>CAVSDR010000007.1:0-141816 GCA_963726745.1 uncultured Verrucomicrobiae bacterium | reverse complement strand
AACTTTTTCGCGGTTCCTGACCCGGGGCCTGCGAGAATGTCTTCCGCGCGCGCAGTTGACGTTGCTGGCGAAGAACGACACTTCCTTTCCCGAAAGCGCGGAGGAATGGGACCGTTTTGTCCCTCTGGGCTGGTGGCCGGAAAAGCTGCGCACGGCGGCTTTTTCGGCCGCTTTGTTTAGACATGGCGCGCGGGATCGGCCGGATCTGATTGTGATCACCCATGTGAACTTCACGCCGGTGGCCGAATCGCTCCGCCGGACTTTTGGCATCCCTTTCATCGCCATTGGCCACGGGGTGGAGGTCTGGGATATCCCCAAGCGGAGTGTGCGCCACGCCCTGCGCGCAACCGCGGGTCTCTTGGCTGTGAGCGAGTTCACGCGCGTGCGCATGGCCGCGGCTCTCGGGGTCAGCCCGGAGACGGTGGCGGTCCTGCCGAACACTTTCGATCCGGAGCGTTTCCGGCCCGGGGCCAAGCCGCGGTTTCTTCTGAAACGTTACGGTCTGCGGCCGGAGCAACCGGTGATCCTGACGATCGCGCGGCTGGCGAGCGAGGAGCGGTATAAGGGTTATGACCAGGTGTTGCGGGCGTTGCCGGCGATCGTGCGGGAGTTTCCGGACGTGCGTTATATCCTGGGCGGGCGCGGGCCGGACCGGGCGCGGATTGAGGGATTGATCGAGCAACTGGGCGTGGCCGAGAACGTGATCCTGGCGGGTTACGTGCCGGAGCATGAGCTGCGGGAGCACTACAACCTCTGCGATGTCTTTGCGATGCCGAGCAAAGGCGAAGGGTTTGGGATTGTTTTCCTGGAGGCGATGGCCTGCGGCAAGCCGGTGATCGCCGGAAACAAGGATGGCAGTGTCGATGCGGTTTTAGGCGGCAAGCTGGGGGTGTTGGTGGACCCGGATGATGTCGCTCAAATCGCGAGCACGCTGATCGCGATTCTTGGAGCGGCAAAAAACTGAAAGGCTGAAAACTGAAAATCTGAAGATCTGATACAGCGAACCCTGACCTCCTTCCTGAAAGGGCAAATGCTGAAAAGTGGAACACTGAAATTCTGAAATTGAGCTTCCGGCGTCGTCATTCCGGAAATCATCTTTCATCCGGAGAAGCTGCGGGCGGCGGTGATCGAGGCGTATGGATATGGGCGGTTTGTTCAGCGGCTCGAGGAAGTCCTCGAGCCGCTGCACAAACCGAAGGAAAAAGTGGAAAGGCTAAAGTAGAAGGTGGAGAAGGATCTCGAGCAGCGGACCAAAGCTTTCTCCTTGGCGGTGATTCGGCTTTACTTCGGCGCTGCCACGGACGCGGGAGTGCGAAATTCTCGGCCCGGCAACTTCTGCGTTCGGCGACCTCGGTCGGCGCACAACTATCGCGAAGCGAACCGAGGGGTTTCGAGGCGCGGACTTCAGCGAACAAGATCGGGATCTGTGCAGAAGGAAGCCGCCGAAACGCAGTATTGGCTGGAGCTTCTCAAGGAAGTTAGCGGCTAACGCACAGAACCTCGATTGCGATCAGCGCTTCTGCAGGAAGACCGATTGCGGTAGCTTGCTGCGCAATCTTCGTCACCATTCTGCACCGCGCGAAGCGTTTGAAGGGAATAACTTTCTCCTTCCTCCTTTAGCCTTTCTCCTTTTCAAAAAATGTGCGGCATAGCGGGAGCGATTAATACGGGCTTGAGCGCGGAGGCGCTGGAGCAGGTGCTCCGTGGGTTTGAGCGCGATTTGCGGCATCGCGGGCCGGATGACCATGGGTTTTTTGTTTCGCGGCGGGGGACGGCGGGACTGGTGAATACGCGGCTGGCGATCCTGGACCTGAGCCCGGCGGGGCATCAGCCGATGCAGACGGCGGATGGGCGTTACACGATCGTTTTTAACGGCGAGATCTATAACTTCGACGCGCTGCGGACGGAGCTGATCGCGGAGGGCGAAACCTTCGCGTCGCACAGTGACACGGAGGTGATCCTGAAGATGTTTGCCCGTTTCGGGCCGGATTGCGTGCGCGAGTTTGCCGGCATGTTCGGGATCGCGATCTGGGACGAGCAGGAGGAGTCGCTCTTCCTGGCGCGCGGGCCGCTGGGGGTGAAGCCGGTCTATTACCACGCCGGCGGGGAGCGGCTGTTATTTGCGTCTGAGATCCGGACGCTGCTCCAAACGGGTCTCGTTCCGCGCAAGCTCTCCGCGGCCGCGGTGTCGGGTTACCTGCTTTTCGGCGCGGTCCCGGAGCCGGCGACACTGATTGACGGGATCAAGCTCCTGCCGCCGGGGCATTATCTTACCTGGCGCAAAGGAGAGATGCGGCTGACAAAATATTGGGACATCCAGTTCGGGAAGGATGGGTCGAGCCGGGAAGAAGCGGCCGCGACGGTGCGGCAGGCGCTGCAGGAATCGGTGCAGCGGCACCTGGTGAGCGATGTGCCGGTGGGCGTGTTCCTAAGCGGCGGGATCGATTCCACCGCGGTGGTGGCGCTGGCAGCGCAGGAGAAGCGGAGCGAGCTGCGGACGTTTTGCATTTCCTTCGAGGATCCGAACTTCAACGAGGGCGAAGTGGCAGCGCGGACGGCGGCGCATTTCGGGGCGAAGCACACCGACTGGCGGTTGGATTCAGAGACGGCAAAGCAGCTGCTCCACCAATTTCTCGAAAGCGCCGACCAGCCGAGCATCGATGGTTTCAACACTTTTTGCGTTGCGCGGTTGGCACACGATCACGGGTTGAAGGTGGTGCTTTCGGGCCTGGGCGGGGACGAGCTGTTCGGCGGGTATCAATCGTTCCAGAAAGTGCCGCGGATGGTGGAGGCCAGCCGCTGGCTCACCCCGGTGGCGCCGATGCGTCGGCTGGTCGGCGGTCAGATGCAAAGCGGGCTGCTTTCGCCGCGGATGAATCGCCTCGGGCGTTTCCTGACCGATGCGCCGATCACCGCCGCGGCCTACTGGGCGATGCGCGGAATTTTTACCCCGCGCGAAGTGGAGCGTTTGCTCCCGCGTTACGGGCTTGCCGGCGGACAAGCGCGCTCCGGCATTGCCCTGCACGTGCCGCCGCAGCCGACGCTGGAAGACGAGGTGAGTTACCTCGAGCTGACGCGCTACATGCGGAACCAACTCCTGCGCGACAGTGATGTCATGAGCATGGCCTGGAGCCTGGAATTGCGGGTGCCGTTTGTCGACAGCCACTTCGTCGAGGCGATCCAACGGATCCCGGCGCAGCTGCGGCTGGCGCAGGGCAAGCAACTTCTGCTCGACGCGATCCCGGAGATCCCGCAATGGGTGCGCGAACGGCCCAAGCAGGGCTTTACCTTTCCCGTTCCGCGACTGGGTGGCGGGCGAATGGCAGGAAGTCTTCGCGCGGATCGAGAAGTCGAGCCCGGTGCCGCTGCGCAACTGGTATCGGACGTGGTGCCTGTTTGCGCTCGAGAGTTTCATCGAGCGCCATGGGATTTCTTGAAAAGCTGAAAAGCTGAAAAGCTGAAAGGCTGAAAGGCTGAAAGGCTGAAAGGCTGAAAGGCTGAAAGGCTGAAAGGCTGAAAGGCTGAAAGGCTGAAAGGCGAAAGGCGAAAGGCGAAAGGCGGAAGGCGAAAGGCGAAGGCGGAAGGCGGAAGGCGGAAGGCGAAAGTGGGGGGGAGGGGAAGGCGACGTGGCGAAAGATTTCAGCGTCTCAGCTTTTCAGAATTTCAGCTTTTTGCCTCCAACCGGTTGTTGGTGACGCTGCGCACTGAATAAATTAATCTTGGTTCCCCCTGTCCCCCGTTAGCTATGAGTGCGCCTGCTCCTACCCTGGAAAATGACTCCCGCCACGGGGAGATCCCTCTTCGGGAGCGGGAGATTTCAGCGCCGCGTTCCACGGCGCCAGAGCGCATGCATTTTCGCCAACTGCGGAAGCTTCTCCGGCATGAGTGGATCATTTCTGCCGGCTTGGTTGCGCTCGATCTCGCCGTCTGGATGGGGATCTACGCGCTGGCGACGACGCTGCGGGTGGACGCTTTTTATGTGACGCCGCTGCAGTTTTTCCTGGTGGCGTTGCTCCAGGTGGCTTCGATCATCGTCGCGCTTTTTGTCATCGGGGGTTACGACCGGCAAACGGAATTCCGTGGGCTGCCTTATGCCACGGAGCATATCCTGGCGCTGGTGGCGGCGGCGGCGGGGAGCGCGGTCCTGGTCTACGCGGCCGCGACCTTCGACCAGTCGATGAGGCCGAGCCGCGGCGCGCTTTCCTGATCAGCTTTGCGGCTTCCTGGTCGTCTCGTTAATCTACCGCCGGGTGGTGCGGGTGTTTGTTTCTGCGGCCACGGCGAACAAGGCTTTCCTGGTGGTCGGGAGTGGAGAGTTGGCGGTGGAGTTTTACCGCTCCTACAAGTTGTCGGTTAATCGCCAGCGGCTCGAGTTTGTGGACGTGGACCGCGCGCGCGTGGGCCAGCATATCGCGGGTCCGGGTTCGCCGATGTCGAGGGCGACTTCGAGACGAAGCTGCAGCGGCTCGACCAAAGCTACAGCGGCGTGGTCCTGGCGGAGCGGGTGGATCAGTTGCGGCCCGAGTTGCTCGACACGCTCGTGCGCACGCAGTTTTATCGCGCGCGGGTCTACACCCTGGAGTCGTTTCACGAGGCGCACTGGCGGTATCTCCCGGTGCAATCGCTCGATCCCTTCTGGCCGCTCCAGACGCGGTTTCCAACTCGCGCGCAACTCGCCTTTCCATTACCTGAAGCGCCTCTTCGATCTCGTCTTTTCCATGCTCCTGATCGCGCTGCTTTCGCCGGTCTTCGTCATCGGTGCTCGCATCGCGATCTGGTGGGAGAACGGGCGGCCGGCGATCTTCGAGCAAACGCGCGTGGGCCGGGATAACGAGCCGTTCACGGTCTATAAATTTCGCACCATGTTTGCGCGCACCGACGAGGCATGCGGCGAGGACGATATCTACACGCGCCGGAACGATCCACGGATCACGCGCATCGGTTCCCGGCTGCGGAAGATGCGCCTCGATGAGTTGCCGCAGCTGGTCAATGTCTTCAAAGGCGAGATGAGCTTGATCGGTCCGCGCGCGGAGTGGATCAAGTGCGCCGAGCGTTACGAGAAGACGATCCCGTTCTACCATTTCCGGCACCTGGTGAAACCGGGGATCACCGGCTGGGCGCAGGTGAATTATCCTTATGGCGAAAGCGATCAGGACGCGATCGAGAAGCTGAAATACGACCTTTACTACATTCGGAACTACTCGCTGAAGCTGGACCTGATGATTGTCTTGAAAACGATCTACACGGTGTTGTTTGGCAAAGGGCAGTAGGAAAGTGGAAAGGTGGAAGGAGAAAGTGGAAAGGGAGATAGGAGGCTAGGAGTTTAGGAGCGCCCGGTGGCGAAGCTGTAGCGGCGATCATTTGATCGCCGTTTTTTTGTGCCCTCATCCTGCTGGCTAAGGTCGCGCACGATTCGCTGCGGAACAGACCGCCGCGCTCGGGACGAGGCGCGTATTCCTTTTTGTTATGCGTGCAATTTGGAAGGGAAGTATCTCGTTTGGCCTGGTCAATATCCCGATCGCGCTCTACTCGGCGACGCGGCGGGAGGATCTGAAATTTCGCCTTCTGCGGGGGAGCGATCACAGCCCGGTGAACTACAAGCGGGTCGCGGAAAAGGACGGCAAGGAAGTCGAGTGGGACGACATCGTGAAGGGCTACGAATACGAGAAGGGGAAGTTCGTCGTCCTGAACGAAAAGGATTTCCAGCGCGTCGACCTGGAGGCCACCAAGACGGTCGACATCCAGGATTTCGTGGACGTGGAGGAGATCGACCCGATGTATTTTTACAAGCCGTATTTCCTCGAGCCGCAGAAGGGCGGCGACAAGGCTTATGTGCTCCTGCGCGAGGCGCTCGCGAGCGAGAACAAGGTCGGCATCGCCAAGGTGGTGATCAAAACCCGGCAATATCTCGCCGGGGTGAAAGCGATGAAGGACGTGCTCGTGCTGGAGCTGATGCACTTTGCCGACGAGCTTTCCGATTCGTCGAAGCTGAACGTCCCGAAGAAACTTAACCCGGGAAAGAAGGAGCTCGAGATGGCGAAGTCGCTCGTCGGAAGCATGACCGGGAAATGGGACCCGGAGAAATATAAGGACGATTACCGCGAGGCCTTGATGGACGTGATCGAGGAGAAGGTGGAATCGGGCGGGAAAGAGATCGAGTCGAAGCCAAAGAAAGGCCCGGCGCCGACGAAGGTGATCGACCTGGTGGCGGTCCTGCAACAGAGCCTGAAGCAATCGCAAGGCGAAGCGAAGAAGAGCGCCAAGAGCAAAGGGAAAAGCGCGAAGAAGACCGCGCACAAGAAGGCGGCGTAACGTCTTGTCCGGGGAGCGCAGGCTGCCAGCCTGCCGTTTCCGGCAACCTGCCGGAAACACGAGTGGCGTGGCTCGGTTGATCACAGCTTCCCCCGGGTGGTCGCGGCAAGCTGCCGCGACCGGCAGGCTGGCAGCCTGCGCTCCCCGGAGTGCGCTGCGACCGCTAGAGCTCGTTCAATGCGCTCCGCGACCGCGCCGGGCAGCATGCGCGGGCCTTGCCGCCGAGTTGGGCATCGACCGCTTCGAGGCGGCGGATGAGGTCGAGCACATCGCGGCGGGCGTAAGGGCCGCCGGCTGCGGGGCAAAAATGCGTGCGGCAACCGAACGGCCGCGCGGAGTAGATGAGGCAATTCCCGGTGGCGCGGTCGAGCATCGGGCAGACGCCGGCGGAATTAGCCGGCAAGCTCTTCCGGCCGGTGGCGCGGAAAGCTTTCGCGGCCAGGAGCGCCTCGCCTTTGGTCAGGTAAGGCGTGCGGCCGGTGAGCTTGAAATGGCAACACTCTTGCAGCCGCGTGCAGTTTCGCTCCACCGGGCGGCGTTCGAGGTCGGCATAGACTGCGCGCACTTCGGCGAGCGCGCGCTCGTTAGGCAGTGGCGCTTTCATTTCGCAGGCGCCGTCCCGGCCATGGCATGGCCGGCGATCCAGCCGGTGCTCCAGGCCGATTGAAAATTGAAGCCGCCGGTGATCCCATCGATGTCGAGCAATTCGCCGGCGAAATAAAGCCGCGGCGTGATCCGGCTTTCCATCGTGCGGAAGTCCACCTCGCTCAGGCGCACGCCACCGCAGGTGACAAACTCATCCTTGTTCAAGGTCTTCCCCACGACCGGGAATTCAGCGCGCGTGAGCAACGCCACCAGCGCGAGGGATTGCGCACGCGAAAGCGCGGTCCAGATCGTTTCCTCCGGGATGCGCGCGGCGCGGGTGAGCGCTTCCCAGAGCCGGCCAGGCAGCGGCGCGATCGGGAAACCGCCGACGCGTTTTTTGCCATCGCTTTCGCGGCGGCGCTGGAACTCGGCGCTGATTTCATCGGCGGTCAGAGCGGGCAGCCAGTTGCAGCGCAGCGTGAAGGCATAATCGGTCTCCGCGAGGAGGCGGGCGCCCCAGGCGGAAAGGCGCAGGACGGCCGGCCCGCTGATGCCGTGGTGCGTGATCAGGAGCGGGCCGCGCTCGCGCAGGCGCAGGCCAGGCACCGTCAGTTCCACCTCGGGCGCGGCCACGCCGGGAAGATTGCGCAGCCATTCGCAGTCAATGTGCAGCGAAAAAAGCGAAGGCACCGCGGGCTCGATCGTGTGGCCTAACGACTGCGCCAGCTCCGCGCCGCGCGGGTCGCGCGCGCCGCCGGTGGCGAGCAGCAGGCGATCGCATTCGAGCGCGCCGCCATCGGAAAGCTCGAGGGTGAAAGCGCTGTCTGTTTTCGTCGCCCGCTCCACGCCGATGCGCGGCCAGAGTTTCACCCCCGCGGCCTCGGCCTCGTGCAGGAAGCAATCGATCACCGTCCCGGAAGAGTCGGTCACCGGAAACATCCGGCCGTCCGCTTCCGTCTTCAGCCGCACGCCCCGGCGCTCGAACCAGGCCACGCAATCCTCCGGCGAAAAGCGGTGGAGCGCGGAGAGCAGCGCGCGTTCGCCTCGCGGGTAACGGGCGGCAAAGATCCGGCGCTCGAGCGCGGGAGAGTGGGTGACATTGCAGCGGCCGCCGCCGGAGATGCGCACCTTGGTGAGAAAATGCGAGCCGCGCTCGAGCAGGCGCACGCTGTTTCGCCGGGCGCGCCTCCGCGCAGGCGATCGCGGCGAAAAAGCCGGCCGCGCCTCCGCCCACGATGACGATGCGTTCGCTCTCCACGCGGGAGTTTAGCGCGGGTGTGGCCGCGACGCTGCGGGGATTCGCAGCGGAATCTTGACAGCGCGCGGGCCGCTCCGCAGCCTCTGGCGATGAATTCACTCGACCGCTTCTCCCCTTACGCCTACGCGCTCCTGCGCCTGGTCTCAGGCCTCATGTTCGCCTGCCACGGCGCGCAAAAACTTCTCGGCATGTTTGGCGGCAAAGGCCATGCAACCGGGATGATGCTGGTCGCGGGAGCGATCGAGCTCGTGGGCGGGTTGTTGATTGCCTTCGGCCTGCTCACCCGGCCGGCGGCGTTCCTCGCGAGCGGCTTGATGGCGGTGGCGTATTTCATGGCGCACGCGCCGCAGGGTTTCCTCCCGGTGATCAACAAAGGCGAGATGGCGGTGCTTTATTGCTTTGTCTTCCTCTACATGTTTTTCCGCGGGGCCGGACCGCTTAGCCTCGACAGCATCATCTTTCGGAAGAACGCGACACTCAACGGCGGTGGCGCGCGTAACTAGATTCATGAAGACCAACTGGATCATCATCCGGCGCGCTGGCCTTGCTCGTCGGTCTCGCAGGAATGGCGCAGGCCCAGGAGTGGGCCAAGGGGCGGCTGAATGATTCGCCGCGCCATGGGGAATGGGTCCAATACCAATCGGGCGAACGCACGCTGAAGGCTTTCGTGGTTTATCCGGAGCGGAAAGAGAAGGCGCCGGTGGTGCTCGTGATCCACGAAATCTTTGGCCTGACCGACTGGGTGCGCGGCGTGTGCGATCAACTCGCGGAAGCGGGCGTGATCGCGATCGCGCCCGATCTCCTGAGCGGCCAGACCTTCGACGATGTGGACGGCGCGCGGAAAGCGATCTCCGCGCTGCCGAAGGAGCAGGTGCTGGCCGACCTCAACGCGACGGCGGAATATGCGCGGAAACTTCCGGCCGCGAATGACAAGCTGGCGGTGGCCGGGTTCTGCTGGGGTGGCGGCTGGGCTTTCCAATACGCCGCGGCCAATCCGCAGATGCAGGCAGCGTTTTCGTTTTACGGGACGGCGATCGATGAAGCCGCGGAGGCGGCGAAAATCTCCGGGCCGGTCTACGGCTTCTACGGCGAGAACGATGAGCGGGTGAACGCGACCATCGCGAAGGCCGAGGAGCTAATGAAAGCGGCCGGGAAGAAATACGAGCCGGTGATCTACCAGGGCGCGGGCCACGGCTTCATGCGCGCCGGCGAAGCGCCTGATGCCTCGCCGGAGAACAAGAAAGCGCGCGACGACGCCTGGGTGCGCTGGCGGAGATTGCTCAAGCAGCTCTGGCGAGGGGCGTCCACCGCCTACGCGCGGCCGCGACCGCGTACTTCTTCCGCGCCTTCCAACTCGTCGGCCAACGAGCCGGCGTCGTAGACTTTTCGGAGCGCCTCGGTGATGGCGGCGCTATCGACGCTGACCGCGCGCGCCTGTTTCTCGGTGTAAGCCACGTCGCCGGAGAGCGACTGGATGTTGCCGTCGAAAATGATGCCGACGAATTCGTTCGCCTTGTTGACCACGGGACTGCCGCTGTTTCCGCCGATGATGTCGGGCGTGGCCACGAAATCGAATGGGGTGCTTAAGTTGAGCTTCGCTTTGCGGTCGATCCAGCGCTTCGGGAGGTCGAAGGGCGGCTGGTTGTTGTGCTCCGCCGCGCGTTCGTAGAGGCCGGCGAAAGTCGTGTGCGCGGGGACCTGCTTTCCGTTCTCCTCGTAGCCTTTCACTTCGCCAAAGGAGAGGCGCAGGGTGAAGGTCGCGTCCGGATAAGTGCTCGTGCCCTTCGAGCGCGAAGCGGGCTTTCGCGATCTCGGCGTAAGCCTGCTCTTTCCGTTCGTCTTCGCGTTCGAAAGTTTTCCGCGCGGCGCGCGCGGGACCATCGATCAGGCGCGCGAGTTCGATCATCGGGTCCTTCGAGGCCGCGAGCGCGGCGGCATCGCCCCGGTAAAGTTCCTGACGCGTCGCCACTTCTTTGAGCTTCGAGCCATTGACCAGTTCGGCCGCACGCTCGCGCGGCGATTTGCCGGCGAGCACTTTCTGCACAAGCGCATCCTCCGCGCCGAAGGCGTTGGCCATGTCGGTTAACGAGTCGGTCAGGTTCACCAGCTCGAGGTCTTCATGGATCGGCGCAGTCGAGAAGAGATCCAGCTCGAGCGACTCCTTGTTGCTGTCGCGAAACTCGGGAAAGCGTTCGCCATTGGGCTTCGGCATTTCCTCCGCATGCCGCAGGAGGCGGCGGGCGTATTTAAACAGCACACTGTTGAATCGCGCGCGGCGCCGCGGTAACCGGCGCTGGCCTTGCCGCGGGCTTGCTCGAAGTAGCGATAAGTCGGCAGGATTTTCGCGGTCTCGGCCTGGGCTTCCTCGATTTGCCGGAAGGCCGCGCCCGCGTCTTTCATGGAGGCGCGGAGCTTCTCCTCGCGCGCCTTGATCGAGCCCCAGATCTCCGGGTCGAGCAGCGCGGCCTCGATCCCGTCGAAAACCTTGCGCGAATTCTGCAGGCCGAAGAGGTCCTCCTTGGCGCGGCGCGCATTCTCAAAACTCCGCGAGGAAAATGCAGTCAGGAGCACTTCGCGACGCTTGAGCATGTCGAGGATGTAAGGCGCTTCGTGATCGCGCATGTCGGCGAGCTCGCTGACTGCGAGTTGGCGGTCGGTTTTGCCGGGGTGGCCGCTGACGAAGATGAGTTCGCCGTCGGCCGGGCCTTGCGCGTTCCACTTCAGGTAATGCTCGGGCTTGGCCGGCTGGCCGTTTTCGTAGGCGCGGAAGAAACAGACATCGAGATCGAAGCGCGGATACTCGAAGTTATCCGGGTCGCCGCCATAGAAGGCTGCCTGTTGCTCCGGCGCGAAGACCAGGCGGACGTCGTCGTAGCGCTTGTAACGGTAAAGATGGTAGGCGCCGCCCTGGTAAAGCGTGACCACATCGGAGCGCAGGCCGGTCTTTTCTTTCGATTCCTTCTCGATCCCGGCGATCACGCTCCGGCGCGCCGCGTTTGCCTCGTCGGGTGGCAGGCCTTCCTTGACCGCGCCGTTCACTCGCGCGGTCACGTCTTCGATCGACAGGAGGACGTTGAGCTCGAGGTCGGTCGCCTTGATTTCGTCCTTCGCAGTCTTCGCGAAGAAGCCGTCGCGCACGTAGTTGTTTTTCTCGGTGGAGAATTTCTGCAGGGTGTCGAGACCGACGTGATGATTCGTGATCACGAGCCCGTTGGGACCGACGAAGGAACCGCTCCCGCCGGAGTTGAAGCGCACGCTCGATTTCTGCAAATGCTCCAGCCACTCCGGCGTGGGGGTCGAACTGATACCTGGCTTTCAATTGCTCCAGCGGCGGCTGGTTGAAGAGCCACATGCCTTCATCGGCAAAAGCGGCGGGGGCCAAGAGCGACGCGGCAAGCAGGCTGAGCGAACAACAGCGAAGGAGCGACATAAGGCAGGAGCTTAAAACAGCCCAGTGCTGGAACAAGGGCGGAAGGCGACGGCGTCGGGCGCCCTGCGACTCAATGCGCCGGCACCTGGGTCGCGTGCGAATGGCTCGACCAATGAATCGCGCGAATCTTCCAGCCGGCCTGCGTTTTCGCCAGGACCATGAGCTCGGCGCCTTCGCTCTCGAGCGCGCGGCCGAGATAGCTGCCGGCGGTGCGCGAAGTTTGCGTGGTCCAGGCGACATCGCCTTCCTGCCGCACGATCAAGCCCGCGCGCTGGCTCGGCACCGTGCGCGCAAAGCGGATGTCCTCGCCGAGATGATTGCCGGCATATTGTTCGCGCGTCTCGCGCCCGCCCGACTCGAGGACCTGGGCATCGGGCGCGAGGAAATCGAGCGCGGCGCTGCTGTCGCCTTGTTCCAGCGCGGCGTGGAATCCCTCCACCACCGCCACGATGGCGTCGTGGTCGGCGGCAGGCGGAATCGGCCGCTGGCAGCCCGGCAAACCAAGGCTCAAGCCTAACGAGAGCAAAAAGAGCCAGCGAGATGAGCGCACCGCGAAAAGTCGCCGCGGGCGCACGCGGCGCAAACGTCTCTACGTAGTCCCACGTAGAAAAATTCAGTAGGGCTACGGATGGCGCGGGCAGAGCCGGCCCGGCACGCTGCGGCGCATGAAGAGATGCATCCTTTGCTCGCGCTCTCTCTGCTTGTCTGCTGCTTTCCCCTTCCGTGCCGCGCTGCGGGCGGATGATCTCCGCTCTTCGGACGCGACTCGTCAGCGCTGGCTACTTGGCGGACGGCCGATTCTCGCGTTCTGGGCTCGGCGCTCTGGCCGTCTCGGCTGGGAGCTCCGCACCCTTGCGGCACCCGGCAGTCCCACGTCGGACCTGGTCATCAACGGCACCTACACCTATCCCGGCGGCGATACCACCTACAGTGCCATCGTGGTGGGAGATACCAGTAGCGGCACGCTCAACCAGAGCAGTGGCACGCTCAACGCCGCGGGTCTCCTCTCCCTCGGTGCCTCCGCAAACGTCACCGGCACGGTCAACCTGAGCGGCGGCACATTCTACAGCGCCACCCAAGTCAACATCGGCGATCGCGGTATCGGCATTCTCAACCAGACCGGCGGCACGTCGGATTGGAACGACCGTTTCGGCCTTGCGATTCTGGGCGTCAATTCCGGCAGTTCGGGAACCGTGAATCTCGGGAACGGCGTCATTCTGGCCAACAGAGAGACGATCGGCCGTCAGGGTACGCGGCGTCATCAATCAGACCGGCGGCACGCATACGGTCGATTCCATCCTGCTCGCCGAGATGGCGGGTGGTCAGGGCGTTTACAATTTGTTCGGCGGCTCGTCAGCGTTGGCCAAGTGGCGGGAGGGCAGGGCACGAGCACGTTCAACTTCAACGGCGGCACCCTTCAGGCCGTGCGGGATAACGCCAGCTTCCTGGGCAACCTCAGCGTCGCGAACGTGCGCGACGGCGGAGCGAAGATCGATACGAATAACAAGAACGTCGCCCTCTCTGAACCCCTCGTGCACTCGATTATCCCGGGCGATGCCGGTGTGGACGGCGGCCTGACGAAGCTGGGCGCGGGGATGCTCACGCTTGCGCCAGGGAACACCTACACTGGCGGGACCAGGATCAATGCCGGCATCCTGCTGTTTTCGTCGCTTGATTCGATGCCCAGCGACGGGCGCGATCGCGGTGCTCAGTGGCGGAACGCTCGCCGTCGCGGCCGGCGGCCCGGGCGAATTTACGAACGCGACTTCCGGCGCAAACTCGATCGGCGGTCTGCTCAGCGGCGTTGGTCGCAATGGTGTGCCTGTGGGCTTCGCTTCGGGCGCTGCCATCGGCATCGACACCACGGACGCAATCGGCGGGCTGACCTACTCCGGCCTGATCGCCAATCCGAATGGCGGCGCGAATGTGCTCGGCTTGCTCAAGCTCGGCAGCGGCGCCCTCACGCTGACCGCGGCAAACAACTACACTGGCGGGACGACGATCAATGGCGGGACCATCGCGCTGAGCGGCGCGGGGCGGCTCGGCAGCGGCACCGGCGCGCTCACGTTCAATGGCGGTTCGCTGAATCTCGGCGGGATCAACCAGCGGTCGGGTTGGTGACGAATAACGGCGGCGACATCCTGAACGGCACGCTCACCGCCACCGGCTATTCTTTCCTCGCAAACTCCACTGTGAGCGCTGTGCTGGCGGGGAACGGCAGGCTGACCAAACTGGGAGACAATTCCGTCGCGACGCTGACCGGGCACAACAGCTACTCCGGCGGCACCATGGTTACGCGCGGCACGCTGGCGATCAGCGGCGCGGGCACGCTCGGGAATACCGCGAGCACGCTCACGGTCGGCGGAGGCTTCCTTGATTTAGGCGGCACAAACCAGAGCGCCGGGACTGTGAACTTAGCCGGCTCAAGCGATATCGGGCTCGGCGGCGTCATTCGGAATGGCACCTTGATCGGCCAACTCTTCAACTTATCGGCACGTTCATTCCCGGCCGAGACGGCAACAGTGGTGATGCCAACGTCAGCGCCAATCTGGCGGGCACCGGCGCGGCCTATCTGAATGGAGCGCGCACCAAGACGCTGACGCTGAGTGGCAACAACACCTACACCGGCGGCACGTTCCTGAATGATGGCACGCTTTTCGCCGCCAGCGCGGGAGCTTTGGGCAGCTCAGGTCCGATCCAATTCAACGGTGGTGTTCTGCAGCTCGACGCCACTTCGAGCGACCCCTCGGGCCGCATCGCCAATAGTGCTGGACAATCTTTATCTTCAGCACAAGCCTCGCACTCAAAGCATCAACCTTTGGCTCTCCCCTCAGTAGCTCCAACACGGGCGGGCTTATCTTTGGTCGGGGCCTCTGACCTTAAGCGCCCCTAATGCGTTTTCCGGGCCCATCACCTCACGAACTTCAACTTCACAATCCTGGCGACTCACCGGCGCCGGCACACTGGGAAATCACCGGCAATACCTTGAACATTTACAGCTCTGCTCTGATCTCGACCTCGGCGGCACCAGCCAGACCGTGGGAGCGATCAACCTGGGCGGCATATCCATCTCTGGAGGCCAGAACCGCAGCTCCTAGCGGCGGCACGATCCAGAACGGCAGCCTTACCGGCACTTCTTTCCTCAGCCCTGGGCGGCACGGTGACTGCCGATCTCAGCGTTTCCGGCGGGATCTTGAAGGATCACACAAGTAGACAACGATATCGGACCCTCAGCTTCTCGGGGAACCAGTCTCCACCGGTGCCGTGGGCGCGAAGAGCGGCTTCAACAACGATCGGGGGGACGATATCCCTTCGTCGCCGGCGCACAAGCTCGATCTCGACAGCCTCGCGAATAATGGCGTGAACATCGGGCTCCTACAAAGTTGATGGCTTGACCCATTTCGATCGAGCTAGAGGTGTTTCCGTGGCACCCGACCTTACCGGTCAGTGGCGCGAGCACCTCCCTCGCGGTCGGTAACCTTTCAGGCTAGGCGTAACCAACTTCCGGCCTGGTGCAGCAAAGCGGCGGCACCGTCACGGCCACCCAGATCCTCTTCGGCGCCGGAGGCAGCTATAACCTCGACGGCGGTCTGCTCCGCACCTCCGGATTAAACGCGATCAGCGCTGGAAACGGCCTCTTCAATTTCAATGGCGGCACGCTCCAGGCGACTGCGAACTTCGCTGTGAGCGTCGGGACAAATCAGGTGCGAAACGGCGGCGCGAAGATCGATACGAACGGCTTCAACGTCAGCCTCGCTGCCCCGCTGATTCATTCCACCATCGCTGGCGATGCTGCGAGCGATGGAGGTCTGACCAAGTCCGGCGCTGGCACGCTCACGCTCGCGGGGGCGAACACCTACACCGGCGGCACCACCATCAGCGGCGGGACCTTGCAGCTCGGCAACAGCACCTCCGCGAACAGCAGCGTTCTCGGCAACATCATCAACAACGCCACCCTCGCCTTTGCCAACCCGAACGCGCAGACCTTTGCCGGCGTGATCAGCGGCAGTGGCGGCCTGGTCAAGAGCGGCGCTGGCACGCTCACATTCAGCGGCGCGTCGCCCAACACCTACGCCGGTGACACCTTCGTAAACAACGGCACGCTCGTGCTGGCGAAGACCAACGTCGGCGCGCCGGCTAATTTCGGCAGCGCGATGGGCGGCAATCTTTTTGTCAGCAGCGGCGCGACCGTTCGCTACGGCGCCGACAGCCAGGTGCGCGACGATAAGAGCATCATCAACGCGGGCACGCTCGACTTGAACGGCTTTGCCGAGTCCATCGTGGATCTCACGGTTAACGGCGGCAGTGTTATCACCGGCGCCGGTTACCTGAATGTGCGCGGAACGATCGCCGCCAACAACTCGACCTTCTCGAGCTACGCCGGCAACCTGCATTTCGAAGCGCCCACGGCGAATGCCGCGCGCAATATCTCGGTGGCAGCCGGAGGACTCTTCGACATTTCCGGCGTGATCGCCAACGGTGACAACGGCCTGCCGGCGCAACTCAACAAGCAGGGCGGCGGCAGCCTGATCTTCTCCGGCAATACACCGAACACCTACACCGGGGACACAGTGGTGAACGGCGGCACTTTGGTGCTGAGCAAGCGCGGACAAGGACCTGAGAATGCTTTCGGCAGCGCGATGGGCGGCAATCTCACGGTGAATGGCGGCACCATCGTCCGCTACGGAGCGTCCAGTCAGGTCCGCGACGACAAGAGCATCACGGTGAACGCCGGCGGCCTGCTCGATTTGAACTCCTTCGCGGAGTCCATCACCAACCTCGCGATCAATGGTGGCGCGGTCACCACTGGCACTGGCTATGTCAACGTTCGCGGCAGCGTGACCGCCGACAATTCCGCGACTTCCACCTACAGCGGATCGCTGCATCTGGAAGCGCCCACCGCGAATGGCGCCGGCACGATCTCGGTAGCCAATGGCGGCACCCTTAGCGTTCCAGG
Source organism: uncultured Verrucomicrobiae bacterium (assembly GCA_963726745.1). GTDB lineage: Bacteria > Verrucomicrobiota > Verrucomicrobiia > Chthoniobacterales > UBA10450 > JACCTI01. The sequence goes on along the minus strand of CAVSDR010000007.1, from coordinate 125,274 downwards.
GAGCATCGCGAATGGCGACAACGGCCTGGCCACGCAGCTCAACAAAACCGGCGGCGGCACGCTCAATCTTAGCGGCAGCAACCTCTACTCCGGCGGGACCGTAGTGCAGGGCGGGACTTTGCTGGTGAACAATCCTGCCCTTTCCGGCACCGGTTCCGGCGCAGTCGCGGTGCAAAACGGCGCTACCCTCGGCGGAGGCGGGCGCATTGCTGGTCCCGTCAGCGTGCAAGCAGGCGGCACGCTCGCTCCGGGAAATAGCCCCGGACAGTTGACCATTGCGAACGATCTCTCGTTAGGCCTGGGCTCGACCCTGAGCATCGAACTCGGAGGGACGAACGGCGGCACCGGTTATGATCAAGTTTTGATGTCCGGCCAGTTGACCCTCGCCGGGAATTTGATGGTGAGCCTGGTCAATGGTTTTACGCCGGGACAGAACCAGGTCTTCGCGATCGTGATCGACGGCGGCAGCTCTCCGGTCATCGGCAATTTTGCCAACGCGCCGGGCGGAGTCTACGCCAGTCCCGCGGGCATCTTTTCGGTCAATTACGCCGCCAATGCCGACGGGGGCGCTTTGCCTAACGACATTACCCTTACTTACCTCGGCGCGGCGCCTGTCCCTGAACCGGCGACCTGGGGGATGCTTTTCATTGGCGCGGCCCTCCTGGCGTGGCGGCCAATCCGCCGGCATTTCCAACGGTGAAGGAGATCGCCAGAAGCGCGCGGGCCATCTTTAGTGGGACTGCGCACGATGAAATGTCTGGTCGTCCTTGGGCTTCTCTTTTGTGCCGCGGCGCATCCCCTGTTCGCGGACGAGAAGTTGCCGGCAACTTTTCCGCCGCGCTACCAGGTGCGCTTTTGGCAGGACGAAGATGGTCTGCCGCAGAACAGCGTGCTCGCCGTGACCCACACCCGCGACGGCTACCTCTGGCTGGGCACGATCGAGGGCCTCGCGCGGTTCGATGGGGTGCGCTTCGCGATCTTCGACCGGACGAACACGCCGGAGCTGGCGAATAGCCATGTCACTTCGCTCCTGGAAGATCACGCCGGCACCCTCTGGATCGGGACCGCGGGCGGCGGGCTCACCCGTTATGAGAACGGCCGCTTTCGCCTTGTGACTGCACAGGACGGGCTGGGCGATGACTACGTGACCGCGCTCGCGGAGGATCCGACTGGGGCCGTCTGGGTGGGTACGCTCGGCCACGGCGTCAGCCGGTGGAAAGAGGGACACTGGACGAATTTCGACACCGCCGCCGGGTTGTCCGCCAGCCATGTGCAAGCGCTCGCGGTCGACCCCGCGGGCGATCTTTGGCTTGGCCTCGATGGTTCGTTAGGCCGAATTCGCGGTGAGGCCTTTACGGCCTTTCCGCTGCCAGAGGCGCGCGCGGAAGCAGTGATCGCGCTGGCCGCGGATCGCACGGGACTATGGGCGGGGACCGGGCAGGGCCTACTCCGGTTTGAGGGCGGAGAGTTCGTCTCGCGTGGCGACCAACCGCCTCCGCTCAATGCGGGCGTGAGCGCGCTCGCCTTCGGCCCGGACGCCCGGTTATGGATCGGCACGAGCGAGGGGAAAATTTACCAGCAAGATGCCGCCGGCGATTTTCGCGAGTGCGCCACGCAAGACTCGTTAGGGCAATCCCCCGTTCGCGTGCTTTATCCGGACGCTGAAGGCGACCTCTGGGTCGGCACCTACGCCGATGGCTTGATCCGCCTCCGGCATGGTCGCATCGGCGTTTACACCAGCCGCGATGGCTTGCTGGGCGATTCCATCCGCCCGGTTATCCAGGACGAAACGGGGACGATTTGGGTTGGAAGTTCCAAGGCACTGTTTCGCTTCGCAGGCGGCGTTTTCCAGATGGCGGCAAACGCGCGCGCGAATACTCTGGCCAGGAGCGCGACCGGAACACTCTTTGTCGCTCCCGGCATGCCAGGGCATGAGCTGGCTCGGCTGGAGGGAGGCCAGCAGACGCCGTTATGGCCCGGGCAAAAAATCCCCGCAGTGATTGCGTTGCTGTGCGATCGAGCCGGCCGCCTTTGGGTTGGCACCGTCCGCGGTCTCTTTGTCGGCGCCGCCGATGGCTCGGGCCAGCTTGCGCTGGCGACGCCACTCCTGCGCGAGGCCCATGTCGAAAGCCTCTTCGAAGATCGTGCCGGCAATGTTTGGATCGGCACGATTCATGACGGGCTCACGCGTGTCGCAGACGGCAACTTCACCTCGTGGACGACGGCCAATGGTCTCCCGGATAATCACATCCTGGGTTTCTACGAGGATCGCTCCGGCGCGCTCTGGATCGGCACGCATGGCGGTGGTTTGGTTCGGCGAAAAGACGAAAAGTTTGCCGTCATTACCAGCCACCAAGGGCTCTACGACGACCTCGCGTTCTCCATCCTGGAGGATGACGCCGGCAATCTTTGGATGAGCGGGAACAAAGGCATTTATCGCGCCCGTCTTGCGGAGTTAAATGCGGTCGCAGATGGCCAGGCCACGCGGGTGCATTCCTACGGCTACGGCTCCGCCGATGGGATGATCAGCCGCGAGTGCAATGGCGCCACGCCGGCGGGCTGGAAGATGCGTGACGGGACACTCTGGTTTCCCACGATCAAAGGCGTGGCCGTGGTCGATCCGGCGAAGCAAAACGAGGCGCCGCCGCGGGTAGTCCTGGAAAGCGCGCTGATCGATCACCAGCTGCACTCGTTAGGCAGCAAGCTCACCCTTCGCCCGGGCGAGGAAGAGCTGGAGATCCATTACGCCGGCCTGAGCTGGCAGCGTCCGCAGGAGGTCCGCTTCGAGTATCAAATGGCTGGCCTGACCCGCGAATGGACGAACGCGGAGACCCGGCGCACGGCGTATTTTTCGCACCTCCCGCCCGGCTCCTACAGCTTTCGGGTGCGCGCCGATAATGGCGATGGCGTCTGGAGCGCGGTCACCAGTCTGCCGATCGTGATGCTGCCGCCGTTCTGGCAGACCTGGTGGTTTCTCTCGTTAGGCGCAGGGCTTCTGGGGGCGATGATGGTGCTCGGCTTCTGGTGGCGCGGGCGCCAATTACGCCAGCGCTTTGCAATGCAGCGCGATTTCTCGCGGCGGCTGATTGCGGCCCACGAGACTGAACGTCGCCGCGTCGCCGCGGAGCTGCACGATGGCCTCGGGCAAACCCTCGCGATGATCAACAACCGCGCCCTCGCGGCCGCGCAAAACGCGACCGATCTCCCAAGCGCGCAACGCCAGATCGAGCAAATCACGGAACACTCTGCGCAGGCCATCGGCGAGGTGCGCGAAATCGCGCACAACCTCCGGCCGTACCTGCTCGACCGACTCGGCCTAACGAAAGCTTTGCGCTCGATGCTGAACAAGGCTGCGCCGGGCGGCGGACTCTCAATCGAGGCGGATATCGATGAACTCGCCGGCCTCTTCCCGCCGGAAGCGGAAATCAGCGTCTACCGGATCGTGCAGGAGAGCTTGAACAACATCATCAAACACGCTGGCGCGACCGACGCGACCGTCCGCCTGGTGGTGCAGGAGGACGCGGTGCATCTCACGATCGAGGATAACGGCCGTGGGTTCGATCTCGCTGCTGTTTCCGAGAGTGAACAGCGCGGCTTCGGCCTGCTGGGAATCGCAGAACGGGTGCGCCTGCTCGACGGCTCGCACTCGGTTGAGACCACACCCGGCAAAGGCACCCGCATCGTGATTCACCTGCCCTATGCGCACAACCACTCCTGAAATTTCGCGACCGATTCGCATCGTCCTGGCCGATGATCATCCGATTGTCCGCCAGGGCTTGCGCCAGATGATCGAGGCCGACGAGGACCTGCTGATCGTGGCCGAGGCCGGCGAAGGCAAAAGCGCGCTCGCGGCCATTCGTGAGCATGCTCCCGCGGTTGCCGTGCTCGACATCGACATGCCGGTGATGGACGGCTTTGCGGTCGCGCGCGCGCTCCAGCAGGAGACGGTGCGTCCCGAGATCGTGTTCCTGACCATGCATAGCGAGGAGGAGGTCTTCCAGGCGGCGCTCGATCTCGGGACGAAAGGTTACGTGCTCAAGGAAAGTGCCGTGACCGACATCGCGGCCGCGATCAAGGCGGTGGCCGCGGGCGAGGCCTACCTCAGCCCTGCGCTCTCCTCGCACCTGCTGAAACGTCAGCACGCCGCGGGCGAGTTCGAGCGCGCGCATCCCGGCCTGGCCAGCCTCACGCCGATGGAGCGACGCGTCCTCCGGCTGATCGCAGCCGACTTAAGCAGCAAGGAAATTGCCGCGCAATTATTCGTTAGTCCACGAACCGTGGAGACGCACCGGCAGAACGTCAGCAGCAAACTGGACCTCCACGGGAGCCTCGCGCTGGTGCGCTTTGCGCTCGCGAATCGCGGGAAACTCTAGAGCTTTTCGGGCGTGCCGAGGAGCTCTGCGACCCGCTGCAGCACGCGTCCCGCGCCGCCGCCATCGAGGCTGCGGTGATCGAAGCTGAGCGTGAGCTCCGCCTGCGTCGTCGGAACAAATTGCTGCTTCTCCTCGCTCCAGGTAGGCGCTTTTTTACCGGCGCCAAGACCGAGCAGAAGCGTCTGGTCGGGCAGGGGAATTGGCGTGCCCCAATCGAGGCCGAAGGTGCCAAAGTTGGAGACGGAAGCGATTCCGCCGGCGGTCATCTCCGCGGTCACGCGGCGCTTGCGCGCGAGCTCGACCAGTTCGGTATAACGAGTGGTCATATCGGCGAGCGAAGTCTCGTTCGCCTTCCGAATCACCGGGACCATGATCCCTTCGCCGGCTTCCACGGCCACGCCCAAGTCGATCGACTTCGAGGTGATCGCACGGCCGCCGATCAAGCGTGAGGCCGCGTTGGGCTGCTCGGACAAAGCGATGGCTAAAGCGCGCAGGACGTAGAGCGCTGGGCCGGGTTTTGGATCGCGCTTTTTGCGATCCTGCAGCACCGGGTCGAGGCAAACGGACAAGCCCACGGTCGCGAGCGGCCGAGTCCAACTGCGGCGCATCGCGTCGGCCACGCCGGTGCGGATGGCGCTCGGCTTCTCCGCAGTCTGGCCCTCGAGACCGCCGAGGAAATTCTCCAGGTCTTTGACCGTAATGCGGCCGGCATTGCCGCTCCCGGCGATGCCCGCGAGGTCGGCCTGCGTGAGTTGCAGCTCGGCCATGCGCGCACGGACGCGCGGCGAAAAATAGCCAGCACCCTTGGCGCTCGCGGGCACGGGCAAACCGCCGCCGGTCTGGCCTTCGGATTCCACGCGCAAGGTGCGCACTTCGCTTTCGTCGATCTGGAAATGCGAGCCGGAACCGTTGGACGATTTCTCTTCCTCACGGCCGGGGACTTCCTTGGCCACGTCGCCTTGCGGCGCGGCCGGAGCTTTCTTCACCAGGCGTGCGGCATCGGCTTCGCTCGCTTCGATGTAGCCAAGCACAGCGCCGACCGCGTAGACGCCTTTCACTTCGGCCTCGATCTTCACGATCTCGCCGGGGCAGGGAGTGGTCACGCCCATGACCGCTTTGTCGGTCTCGACTTCGATGATCTCCTGGTCGGCCGCGACTTTGTCGCCCGGTTTGACGTTGATCGCGACGATCGTGGCCTCGGCCATGGATTCGCCGAGCTGCGGCATGGTGATAGGAACTTGCGGCATAAAATTATTCGCTCAGGATCTGGCGCGCTTTGGCGGCAATCGACTTCGCATTCGGGCGATGTTCCGCCCAGAGATTTGGGTGATAAGGGATCGGCGTGTCCTTGGCGTTCACGCGACCAGGCGCGGCGTCGAGCAGGTGGAAGCCTTCGGTGGCCACGCGCGCGATCACTTCCGCGGTCGCACCGCCCCACGGGAACGCTTCCCCCACGCAAAGCAAACGTCCGGTGCGCGCGACCGAGGCGAGCACGGTCTCGGTATCGAGCGGCTTGATCGTGCGCAGGTCGACCACTTCCACCTCGATGCCTTCCTGTTTCAACTCGTCGGCTACGGTAAGCGCTTCGTGCACCATCACGCTGTAGGTCACGATGCTCAGGTCGCGGCCCGGCCTAACGACCCGAGCCTTGCCCGCAGGCAGGCCTTCGGTCGGCAGCTTGTCGGCTTTGAGATGGTAATAGAGATACTTGTGCTCGCAGTAGACTACTGGGTCATCGATCGCGACCGCCTCGATCAACATCGTGTAAGCGTCTTCGACTGTGGCCGGCGTCATCACGATTAAGCCCGGGTAGTGCGCGTAGAGCGCTTCCATGCTTTGGCTATGGAACGGCCCGCTGCCTTTCGTGCCGCCGCTCGGCAGGCGGACAGTGATCGGGCAGGGGATCTCGGTGCGCCAATACTGCGTGCCGGCGTTGTTCAGGATCTGGTTGAGCGCGACGCTGGAGAAATCGGCAAACTGCATCTCCACCACCGGGCGCATCCCTTCGAGCGCGGCGCCGATGGCCGTGCCGACCATGGCATCTTCGCTGATCGGCGAGTTCAGGACGCGGCCGGGAAATTGTTCCGCCAGACCCTTGGTCGCCTTGAAAGCGCCGCCAAATTTGCCAGCGATATCCTGGCCATAGAGGTAAACGCGGTCATCGGTGCGCAGGAGGTGCGCCTGCGCTTCGCGGATCGCTTCGAGGTAGGTGACGCTCATTAAATCTGCTCCACAAGGTCGCGACGGGAGAGCGCGCACCAATCTTCCTCTTCGCCAACCGGAGCATCTTCCTGCTGCGCGGCATTCACCGCTTCGTTCACTTCCGCGAGCGCCTCGGCGCGCATTTCCTTCAGCGCTTCTTCCGTAAGCAAGCCCTCGGATTTGATCCGATCCTCGGCGCGTTGCAGCGAGTCCTGCGCGAATTTTTCTTTCCGGATTTCCGGGACGACATAGCTGGCGTCATCGTGTTCGCCGTGGCCGGCGAGGCGGAGAATCGAGGCGACTACGAGCTGCGGCGGACCACCAGCGCGGGCGCGCTCGACTGCACCTCCGATCACCTCCAAACAGGCAGCAAGATCAGTCCCGTCGAGCGTCTGGCCTTCGTAGCCGTAGCCGGCTGCGCGATCGACCAAGTCCGCGCAGGCAAACTGCCGGTCGTTCGGCGTGGAGTAGGCGTAATGATTGTTCGTGGCCACGAGGACAAACGGCACTTTCTCGACCGCGGCCACATTCATCCCTTCGTGCGTGGCACCGGTCTGCATGCCGCCTTCGCCGATGGTCGTTAGGCCGACAAAATCCTTTTCGCCCTTCATCTTCTTGGCCATGAGTGTGCCCACGACCACCGGAATCAAGGAGCCGAGGTGGCTGATCATCGCCAGCTGCCCCGCGCGTGGCCGGCCACGGTGAATGTTCCCGTCGCGCCCGCGCATCGGTCCCTGGCGAGAGCCGAGATAAGTCCGCGTGACATCGAGCAAAGGCTCGCCAAACGCCGAGCGTCCCGCCTGGTCGCGAATCAGCGGGCCGAAGACGTCGCCTTTCCGCAAGAAGAGACCGCAAGCCACACTGACCGCCTCCTGGCCCTTGCCCACGTAGACGCCGCCCGTGATCTGCCCGCCCCGGTAAAGGCTGGCCAATTTCTCTTCAAAAGTGCGCGCGAGCAGCATCCACCGGAAAGCCTCGAGGAAACGCTCGTGCGGGGGCGCCTGTTGGTTCTCTTTAGCGCCGGGCTCCGCAGTTTGCAGCATCCGGAGATTTTGGCAGCAAGGTCAAGAGGCAGCAAATGCGGATTTTGAAAGGCGCGGCCTTGCTGACGCCTGCCTCGCGCTGGGATAATTTGAATCGACCACCCTATGAATGACCTCCTGACCTGGCTGGGGATTGCAGTGTGTCTGTCGCAGTCGGCCATGTTTTCGGGGATGAACCTGGCGGTCTTCAGCTTGAGCCGGCTGCGTCTCGAAGCGGCCGGCGAGAGCGATCCCCGGGTGCGCCGCGTGCTGGCTTTGCGACGCAATTCGAATTTCACTCTCGCGGTCATTCTTTGGGGCAACGTCGCGGTCAACGTGCTCTTGACGCTCCTGGCGGATTCCGTCCTGGCCGGGATGAGCGCCTTCCTCGTTTCCACGGTGGGAATCACGATCGCAGGCGAGATCATGCCGCAGGCGTATTTCTCGCGGAATGCACTGCGCGTCGCCGCCTTCTTCGCGCCGCTGTTGCGCTTCTACCAAGTGCTGCTCTGGCCAGTGGCATGGATTTCGGGCCGGCTGCTCGATGCGTGGATTGGACCAGAAGGCGCAGTCTGGTATCGCGAGCACGAGTTGCAACGCATGCTGCAGCATCACGCGCACAACCAGAGCACGGAAATCGGTCACGTTGAAGCGACCGGCGCGGTCAACTTTCTCGCTCTGGACGACCTGCCGGTGGGGGAGGAAGGCGAACCGCTGGATCCGCGCAGTGTCATCCGGTTGCCGCAGCGCGCAGGCCAGCTCGTCTTCCCGCCGATTGCACCCACCGCCGAGGATCCATTCCTGCGCCAGTTAATGGCCTCGGGGAAAAAGTGGGTCGTGTTTGCCGACGAGGCCGACGAACCACACCTGGTGGCGAGTGCCCCGGCGTTTGTGCGCGCCGCGCTCTTTGACCCGGCACCGGTCAATCCGAGCCTTCTCTGTCATCACCCGCTCATCGTGCGCGATGCTCGGCAGCCGCTCGGCCAGGTCTTAAGCCAGCTCGCGGTGCAACCGGAGAGGCCCGGCGACGATGTCATCGATAAGGATTTGATCCTCCTCTGGACAAAGCAGGAGCGCGTCATCATTACCGGCTCGGATTTGCTCGGCCGCCTCTTGCGCAAGATCGCCCAGAACGAGGAATTCCAGGGCCAGCGAGCGCTCGGGGTCGCGCCTCGCCCGGCTTGATTCTTCGCCCGGTGAGGTGAGCGCGCCTACCGGCTCAGTGCCAGCTCGCCGGTGTGCTCCGCGCCCTCGGCGGGAAACTGCGGCTCGATGGCTTTCTGGCGCGGACTCGCGATCAGTTCGCCATCGGCGCCTTTTTCGCTCGCGAGACGCATCCCCACGAGCTTGCTCACGCCGCGTTCCTCCATGGTCACGCCGTAGAGCACGTCGGCCTTCGCGATCGTGCGCTTGTTGTGCGTGATGATGATGAACTGGCTCTGCCCAATGAAGCGGTCGAGCATCTTGATGAAGCGATTGATGTTCGATTCGTCGAGCGGCGCATCCATTTCGTCGAGGATGCAGAACGGGCTCGGCCGGACCATGTAGATCGCAAAGAGGAGCGCGACCGCGGTCATCGTGCGCTCGCCGCCGGAGAGGAGCGAGATCACCTGCGGCTGCTTGCCCGGGGGCTTGGCGATAATGTCGATCCCGGAGTTCAGCGGATCGTTCTCGTCGACTAACGAGAGGTCGGCCCGCCCGCCGCCGAAGAGCTCGCCGAACATCTCGCGGAAGTTGATCTTCACCTGCGCGAAAGTGTCGGCAAAAAGCTTCTGCGTGGTGCGGTTGATCTTCTCGATCACGTCGAGCAACTCGCGCTTGGAGGCGGTCAGGTCGTTGTTCTGCGCTTCGAGGAAACGGAAACGCTCCTCGAGCTCGTCGTATTCATGCACCGCCTCGAGGTTCACCGGGCCCATGTTATCGAGCTGGCGGGTGAGCTCGCCGATCATCGCCTCGAGCTGTGCCGCGTCCACTTCGGCCGCCGGTTCGTCATCTGGCGTGACTGTGACCTCGACCGCTTCCTCGGCGGATTTCCCGCGGCGCTTGAGCTGCACGCGGAGCGTTTTGCCGTAGGCATACGGGTCCGGGGTGAACTCGCGCAGGTCGATCTGGTAGCGCCGGGTGGCGTGCTCGAGGAGATTTTCCACGCGCAACTGCAACTGCGTCTGCCGCACCTGCTCGTGGCCGCGGGCATCGCGCACCGCGTTCAGCGAAGTGCGGACGGTGCGCAATTCGCTGTCTAATTGGTTCACCTCCGCGAGGCGGGCGGCCCGTTCCTGCGCAATCGCGGCCACGCGTTCCTCGGCCGCGGCCAGCTCGGTGGCTTGCGCGGCGAGCGCGGCTTCGGCCTGCTCGCTCTCGACGCTCTGGCTCTCGAGGCGGCGCTCGTAATTCGCAATATCGGCGCGGCGGGTGTCGATCAATTCCGCCAGCTCCGCGGCGCGTGCCGCCATTGGCTGACGCTGTGCGAGCAGGTTTTCCTGCCGCTGTTTTTCGGTCGCGACCTCGAGCCGGAGAGCCTGAAGTTGCTCGCTAATTTCCTCCTCGTGCAAACGCGCCTGCGTGCTCGCGTCGGCCGCGGTCGCGCGCTGCGAGGTCTGTTCGTTAGCCGTTTGCTGGAGCGTGGCCAATTCGCTTTCCAGCTGGGCAATCCGCGCGTCGGCGCTGCCGGTCTGCTGCTCGAGCGTGCCGCGTTCGTTCTGCACTTGCCGCAGGCGATCGCTCGCGACGCGCACCTGGTGCTCGAGCACGAGAAGCTGCGCGGCGGAATTCGATTGCTGGAGATGCGCGGTCTGGTGCGTTGCGCGAGCTTGTTCCAAGCCGCTGGTCGCGGCCTGCACAGTCGCGGTGCGGCGCTCGCGCTCGGCCACGAGACGTGCCGTGCTCGGTCTGCAGCGTCTGCAGCTCACCGGCGGTTTCGTTGATCAAGAGATTGCGGCCGAGGAGCGAGGTCGCCTGGTTGCTGGCGCTTCCGCCAAAGAGCACGCCCGCGGTGGAAATGAATTCGCCCGCGAGCGTGGCGAACTGGAGGACAGGGTGAAAGCCCTTGAGCTGGAGCGCGGTCGCGAGGTCGGGCACGATGACCACGCCACGAAGCAGACGCCGCACGAGCGCTTGCAAGGCCGCGGGCGCATCGACTTTTTCGATCGCCCAGCAGAGGCCGCCTAACGGGAGGTCGACCAGGTGGTCGTCGCTCGCCGCCGGCGTGATTTGCGGGAGCGCGAGCGCGGCCTGGCCGAGCTTGCCGCTGGTCACCTGCTGGATGATCTCGCTGGCTAAATCCGGATTCTGCAAGACCACCGCATGCATATTGCGACCGAACGCGGCCTCGAGCGCGGCGATATATTCGCGCTCGACCTGGAGATTGGACGCGAGCGCGCCGGCGAGTGCAGGCCGGATCCGCTCGGGATCGTGCAAACCCTTGAGCACCGCTTGCGAACCTTTCGCCAGGCCTTCGCCTTCCTCGTTTAATTGCCGCAGGATTTCGAGCCGCGATTGCTTCTCCGCGATCGTGCGCTCCAGGCGGATGGTCTCGGTCTCGATCTCGCCTAACGAGCGGCGGTGCGCCTGCAATTCTCCCTCGGCCGTGCGCACGGCTGCGAAGAGCGCCTCGACCGCGGCCTGCTCCAGCTCGTGCTCGCGGCGGGCGTTCTCGAGCGCGTCGGCCGCTTCGTCGCGCGCGCTCGTGGCGCTGGCAATTTCGGAAGCGAGTTCGCTCACGCGGGCGAGCGTGCTGTCCCGCCGGTCTTCGGGTGCCCGCGATCTCGTCGGCTAAAGTGGCGAGGCGATTCTCGGCTTTTTGGAGCGACGTCTGCAGGGTCACGAGTTGCGTTTCGCGCTCCTGACGCTCGCGACGCAGGGTGCTCACGCGTTCACTCAAGCCCGTGAGCTCGCCTTGTTTCGCCTGGAGAAGTTCGCTCGTGCGCGAGATGAGCGCGTCGGCTTCCTCGATCTGCGTGGCCTGCTCGGTGCGCTTGGTCTCGGCGGTGGCGATGTCGTGGCGGTAACGCTCGATCAGTTCGCTAATTTCCTGGGCGCGCTGGCGGTTGAACTCGATCCGGCTGCGGTTGGTCGACATCTCGCTGTTTAATCGCTGCACCTCGGCGCGGGCGTCGCTTACTCGCGCGTCGATCGCATCGAGTTCGCCGCGTTTCTCGCCTAACGAGTTCTCGCCGGTTTCGATCCGCTCGAGGGTTGCGCGCTCGGCTTCTTCGCCCTGCGCGATTGCCTCCTGGCACTGCGCCAGCTCGCTCTCGAGCTGCGCGAGTTTTCCGCGGGAATGGTGGGTGTCGAGGACCTGGAGGTCGGTCATCAAGGTCTGGTAGCGGCGCGCTTTTCCGGCCTGGCGCTGGAGCGATCCGATCTGCCGCTTCACTTCCTTGATGATGTCGCCAATGCGCAGAAGGTTCGCGTCGGTCGCCTCCAGTTTGCGGAGCGCTTCGCGTTTTTGGCCGCGGTATTTGGTGATGCCGGCGGCTTCTTCAAAGACCGCGCGGCGATCTTCCGGGCGCGAGCTCAGGATCAAATCGATCTTGCCCTGCTCCATGATCGAGTAGGCGCTGCGGCCCACGCCGGTGTCGGCGAAGAGGTTCTGGATGTCTTTTAGACGGCAAGCTGTCTTGTTGAGCAGATACTCGGAAGCGCCGTCCTTGTAGACCCGGCGGGTCACGCGGACCTCGTGCCAATCGACGCCCATCTGCTGCGCGCAATCGGTGAAAGTGAGCGAGACCTCGGCGAAGCCGAGCGGCTTGCGCGAGTCGGTCCCGTTGAAGATGACGTCCGCCATTTCGCCGCCGCGGAGAGCCTTGGCCGATTGCTCTCCGAGGACCCAGCGGACGGCGTCGAGGACGTTGGACTTACCGCAGCCGTTGGGGCCGACGATCGCGGTCACGCCCTGGTGGAATTCGAACGCGGTTTTGTCGGCAAAAGATTTGAAACCGATAACTTCGAGAGATTTGAGATGCATGGTGGAACAACCGGGGCGGCCGGTCTTCCGTTGGTAGCGTCGGGGAAGCGGAGTGACAAGCCTTTTTCCACAATAAAGTGGGGGTCGAAGCTACGCCGCGCACAAGATATGGGGGTGGGGTGTCTAGCCCGCTTTCGGCGTTTGCAGGCGCCGAAGCCCGTAGAGGATCGAGGCAATCACCAGCACCACGGCGATGAAAACGAAGACGTTCAGCTCCGCCTGCAGGAGGATCCAAAGCACGACCGCGATCGCGAGAAACGGCACGATCTTTTGACCCGGAAAACGGAGCGGCGCACCGTCGCCGCGGACGTCGCGCCGGAGCAGCTGCAAAGTCGCCCCGCAACACAGTAGATAAGCCACAAGCACGGCGGAGTTCGCCATCACCGCGAGCGACTCGAAGGTGGAGGTGAGCGAGAAGGCGAAGGCAATCGCAGCGTAAGCCACGATGGCGACATCGGGCGAACGGAAGCGCGGATGGAGATGTGCGAACCACGCGGGGAGGATGCGATCGCGGCCGAGCGCGAAGAGCAGGCGCGGCGAGCTCAGCATGTCGCTGGCCACAAAACCGAAGGCGGAGATGGTCGCGCCCGCGAGCAGGACGGTGCGGCCGAGCGGCCCGACGATTCGCCCCGCGGCCTCGGCCAAGGGCGCAGGCGAGAACTTGCCGAGATCGCTTCCGAGAATCCCCTGGCCGACGAGTTGAATGGCAATGTAGAGCGCGGTGGTGGTGAGGAGCGCGAGGTAGATCGAGCGCGGGACCGTGCGCGCGGGATTCTTCACTTCGCCGCTGGGGACGAGCGCGACCTCGATGCCGACGAAGGCAAACATGAGCAGCAGGACGGTTTTCCCCAGGTCACCCATCGCCGGCAGGCCCGGCCAGGCGAGCGCCGCGGGGTTAATGAAAAAGAAGCCGACCGCGACGAAAATAAGCAGCGGGATCAATTTCGCCACGGTGACGACCGCGACGGTGCGCCCGCCGGCGCGGACGCCACGGACATTGATCGCCGCGAGCGCGAGGTAGACCAGGAACATGAGCAAGGCGCGGCTCCACCAGCCGTTCAGCGCCGGGAAGAGCTCGGTGAAACTGCCGATGCAAAGCGCGACCACGCCGGCCACGCTCAAGACCGCGCTTAAATAGAGCAGGACCGCAGTGATGAAGCCGACGTAGCGCCCGAAAGCCACTTCCACGTAAGCGTAGAGCCCGCCGGTTAACGCCACCCGGCTCCCGGCGAGCGCGAAGCAACTCACCACCAGCGCCATCGCGAGCGCGCAAATGACGAAGGCGAGCGGCGCGGCCGCGCCCAGCCCGAGCGCGACGGTTGCGGGAAGCGCGAAGATGCCGGCGCCCACGGTGGTGTTGATGATGTTGGTCGTTAGGCCGGGCACGCCGAGCGCGCGCACCAGGCCCTCGCGTGATTCCGTTGGGGAAGACATCGCGGAAGATTGGCGGCGAGATCGGGGAGCGACAAGCGCGATTGCGCGCGCGCGCCGGCCGACGAACTCCCTTGCGCAAACCGACGGGGAATTGCGCTAGGCTGCGCCACTATGCGCGCCAGTCATCTCGAAGATTACTACACCTTCCTGCGGTTCCCGAGCGTTTCGACCGATGAAGCTTACTCCGAAAAAGTGGCGGAGTGCGCGCATTGGCTGGTGGAGAAGCTGACCGCGATCGGCCTGGAGGCGAAGCTCGTCCCGACGCCCGGCCATCCTGTCGTCTGGGCGAAAAATAAACATCAAGCTGGCCGCAAGACGGTGATGATCTACGGGCATTACGACGTGCAACCGCCCGATCCGCTCGAGCTTTGGGATTCGCCGCCGTTCGATCCCGTGCTCAAGGACGGCTACGTCTACGCGCGCGGCGCGACCGATAACAAGGGCCAGATCCTGGCGCACATCCTCGGCATCCAGGAGACGATCGAGAAAGACGGCGACTTGCCGGTGAACCTTCACTTGATCATCGAGGGCGAGGAAGAAATCGGGAGCGATAACCTGGGCAATTTTCTCTCGCAGAATCTCGAGGAACTGCGCTCGGACGTGGTCGTCGTCTCCGATACCGGGATGATCGCCAAAGGCGTGCCGACTTTAAGCTACGGCCTGCGCGGCGTGACCGCGCTCGAGATCAAGATGACCGGCTCGAAGATGGATTTGCACTCGGGGATGTTCGGCGGGGCGGTCGCGAACCCGATCACTGCGCTCGCGCAATTGCTCGCCACGATTCACGACAAGAATGGCCACATCGCGATCGAAGGTTTCTACGATGCGGTCAAGCCGCTGGAAGATTGGGAACGCGAAGCCTGGCGGAAATTGCCGATCGATGGCGACAAGGACATTCTCGACGAAACCGGTTCGCCCGCGCTCTACGGAGAAGAAGGCTACAGCACGCTCGAGCGTTTGTGGGCTCGGCCGACCGCGGAGATCAACGGCATCGGCGGCGGCTACCAAGGGCCGGGGACGAAGACAGTGATCGCCAGTCACGCCTTCGCGAAGCTCACCTTCCGCCTGGTCCCGAACCAGGAGGGCCCGAAGATTCTCGAGCTGGCCAAGGCGCACCTGCGGAAACATTGCCCGCCGGGCGTGACCATGGAGATCGTCGATGGCCACAGCGGCCCGTGGTATCTCACCGACCCGCACTCGGAGGTCGGCAAGGCGGCGCAGCGCGCCTTGCGCGACGCCTTTGATGGCAAGGAACCGGCGCTCATCCGCGAAGGCGGGAGCATCCCGATCACCTCGCAGTTCCGCACGATCATGGGCGTGGAGACGCTCCTGCTCGGGCTCGCGCTGGCCGATTGCCGGGCGCATTCGCCGAACGAGAACTTTCCGCTGGAGCATCTCGACGTCGGCATCCGCCTGAACAAAGCCGTCCTCCTGGAACTTTCGCGTTGAGAAGTGGCCGGCTAATTCTGGCGGCGCTCCTCGTGGGCGCGCTTGCTCTTGGGGCCTCCGCGGCGAACCAGCCGGAGCCGTCGTTAGGCAGCAAGATCAAGCAGATCTTCCAGCCGACGCCGCCGCCGAAGAAAAAGAAGAAGAGCAGCAGCTCCTCTTCCTCCTCGACCAAGAAGAAAAAACAGCCGTCACCTTCACCGAGTCCAAAGCCCAGTCCCAGCCCGTCGCCTTCGCCCAGTCCCTCGCCGACCCCGGCGGAAAGCCCCTCGCCCAGTCCGTCGCCCAGCGCGTCGCCTAACGAGAAGAAAGCGAAGCCTGCCGGCGTCGCCATTGCCTCGAGCGACCTCGCCGGCTTCGAGGACTACCCGGCGCCGGTGCAGCGGCTGATCGAGTCCGCGCTGGCCCTGGCCGCGCGCGACCTGAGCTATAAATATGGCTCGGACGATCCGGCGAATGGCGGAATGGATTGCTCGGGCTTTATCGCCTACGTGCTGCGCGAGAACGGACTCAAGGAAGTGCCGCGCGACGCCAGTGGGCAATACAGCTGGGTGCGAAAGGCCGGCCATTTTGAAGCGGTGGTAAGCCGGAAAGACGACACTTTCGAGCTGGAAAAACTTAAGCCGGGCGACCTGCTTTTCTGGAGCGGCACTTACGATGTCGAGCGTGATCCGCCGGTGACGCACACGATGATTTACCTGGGGAAAGAGAAGGGGAGCGGCCGCCGGGTGATGATCGGCTCGAGCGACGGCCGCACTTATCACGACGAGTCGCGCTACGGCGTCAGCGTCTTCGATTTCCGCGTCTCGCGTCCGGGCCGGGCGGCAACCAACGGCCGCATTCCCGATTTCGTCGGTTACGGGCGCATCCCCGGGCTGGGCGAAGGTTGAAGCGTCGGCCGTGGCTCGTTTCGTCCGCTGACGAAGAACAGATAAAGCACCCACGCGAGGAGCAGCGCGAGCACCAGCCGCTGCTCCGGCACGGTCAGCGGGAAGACCTGGCGCAGGCGTTTCATCGCGCGACGTAGCGCACTGGATCGGAGAGCCCGGCTTCGCGGAATCCCTTCAGCCGGAGCTGGCAGGAATCGCACAAGCCACAGGCCACGCCTGCCGGTGTGGGATCGTAGCAACTGTGCGTGAGCGCGAAGTCGACGCCTAATTCTGTCCCTTTCTCCACGATCTCAGCTTTCGTTAGGCGGAGCAGCGGCGCGTGCACGCGGAAGCGCTCGCCTTCCACCCCAGCCTTGGTCGCGAGCGCGGCGAGGTGCTCGAAGGCTTTGAGAAACTCCGGCCGGCAATCCGGGTAGCCGCTGTAATCGACCGCATTCACCCCGATGAAAATGTCACGGGCCCCGAGCACCTCCGCCCAAGCGAGCGCGTAGGAAAGAAAGATCGTGTTCCGCGCGGGCACATAGGTGATCGGGATCCCGCCCGCCATTTCTTCGGCGGAACGGGCGCGCGGGACCGCGATCTCGTCGGTTAAAGCCGAGCCGCCGAAGAGCCGCAGGTCGATCTCAGCCACGCGTTGCTCGATCGCGCCTAACGAGTCAGCCACGCGGCGCGCAGCGTCTAATTCCACCGCATGCCGCTGGCCGTAGCGAAAGGAAAGCGCGTGCGTGTGGAAGCCGAGTGCACGCGCGCAGGCGAGCGTGACCGCCGAATCCAAACCGCCGCTCACGAGAACCACCGCATGGGCCATGCGCTCTTCTTGCCGCGGGCGCTCGCGGGCGTCGAGAAGATTGCGTAGGCTGCGCGGGTGAGGCGTTTTTGGAAACGGGTGCGGCATCGGCTGGAGTGGCTCGCCTTGATGGCGGTGCAACTCATCGTGCCGCGGCTTTCGCGTGCGGCTTGTTACCGACTGGGGGGATTCCTGGGCGGGCTGGCGGCGCGGTTCGATCGACGCGGAATGGCGGTGGCGCGGGCGAATTTGCAGGCGGCCTTTCCGGAGCGCGGCGGGGAAGAGGTTGCGGCGATCGCGCGCGAATCTTACCGGCACTTTGCGCGCGCGATGCTTGACCTTTTTTGGGGGCCGCGGCTGACGCCGGAAAATTTAGCCGACTACATCGAGTTCGAGAACGTCGAGCGCCTGCGGGCGGAACTCGGCCCGGAGCAGAGCTGCATTTTGTGCGGCTTTCACTACAGCAACTTCGAGTGGATGAGCCCGGCGACGGCGTATCTCGGATTGCCCTGCGCGGTGACCACGCAGGAGTTTAAGAACCCGCTGCTCGATCGTTTCTTTACCGCTCTGCGCGAAAGTCCGGGGCATCAAAACGTGCCGCGCCAGGGGGCGCTGGTGAAGCTCTTCAAGATCCTGCGGAAAGGCGGACGCGCGGCGCTCTTAGTTGATACCACCCTGCCGCCGCACCACCCGACGGTGGTGATCGAGTGCTTCGGAATGAAGACGATCATCACCGTGGCGCATGCCTGGCTGGCGGAACGGACGGGCGCGCCCTTGATCCCGATCTACAGCGAGCCGCTGGCCGACGGGCGCTACCGGGTGGTTCTGCTCCCGGCGGTGAAGTTGCCGGCTAAAGCGACGCACCAGGAGATCGCACAGGCTTGCTGGGATGCTTTTGAACCGGTCGTTAGGCGACAACCTGCGCCCTGGATGTGGATGTATAAGCACTGGCGCTACCGGCCGATGCAGGCCGCGCGGCCCTACCCGTTTTACGCGAGCGAGTCGCACGCCTTCGAACAAATCGCGGCCCGGCCGGCGTACGCCAAGCTCGACCGGACGCTCCTGCCGCAGCCAGCCGCTCGTTAGGCAGCAAGATGGTGCACTGGAAACGCTGGCGACATTGGTTGGAATGGCTCGGGCTGCGCGGCCTGGCGCATCTGGTGCCGGCGTTGCCGCGCGGTTTTTGGCAGCGGATCGCGGACGTGACCGGATTTGCCGCGCCGCAGATTCACCGGCCGGGCCGGGCGATCGCGCTGGCTAACCTGGCGACGGTTTTCCCGGAAAAGAGCGCGAGCGAGCGGGCGACGCTGGTGCGGCAATCCTACCAATACTTCGAGCGCGCCATGGGCGACCTCTTCTGGAGCGGCCGCCTAACGAGAGAAAATGTGGAGCAGTATCTTGATCTCTCTGCGCTGGAGCAATTGCGCGCGGAACGTGGGGATCGCGGGTTGATCTTTGCCTGCCTGCATTACGGAGGATTCGAGTGGATCGCGCTCGCGCTCGGTTTGCGCGGTTTCCCCTGCACGGTGGTGACGCAGAAATTCAAGAACCCCCTGCTGAACCGGACCTTTAATCAACTGCGCGAACTCTCCGGCCACCAGACGATCCGGCGCGAAGGCGCGATCCTGCGTTTGTATAAAGCGCTGCAGGCCGGGCGGAGCGTGACGCTGGCTGTCGACCTGACGGTGCCGGCGAAGCTGCCGAGTGTGCCGATCGAATGCTTTGGACTGAAGACCTGTGTGACTTTCGCGCATGCTTTTCTGCACCAGCGGACGGGCGCGCCGATCATCCCAACGTATTGCGAGCCGCTCCCGGATGGACGCTATCGGCTGGTCCTGCGGCCTGCGCTTTCCTTCCCGCCGGAGGCGACGCACCAGGAAATCGCGCAAGCTTGCTGGAATGAATTCGAGCCGGTGATCCGCGCGAACCCGGCACCCTGGCTGTGGATGTACAAGCACTGGCGCTACCGGCCGGATGGCGCCACGCAGACGTATCCGGCCTACGCGAATCGCTCGCCGCATTTCGAAAAACTCCTCCGGCGGATGGAGAAAGAAGAGGCGGGGCGCGTGATCGCCGCGCCACCGGTCACCGGTTGACAAGGCGAACGAGCCACGGCCAAATAGCACACCTATGCGACTCCTTTCCCGTTTCTCGTTCCTTGCCGCGCTTGCGGGTGCGGCCTTGCTGACCAGTTGCGAAACTGGCGGCACCGGCGGCGGTAGCTACCATGTGGTCGCGAAGCGTCCGAACAACCCAAGCAACGTGCGGGTGAAAGTTTCGCTCGCGAAGCAAAACGTCTACGTGATGGAAGGCGACCGCGTGCTCATGGCGGTGGCCACGACCGTCGGCATCCCCGGCAAAGCCACGCCGAAAGGGAACTTCAAAATCTATAACAAGATCGAGAAGAAACGCTCCGGCTCCTACGGCTTTCGGGTGCAAGGCGACCGCATCATCCCGGCGGAAGCGGGGAAGAATATTCCCGGCAAATATGTCGGCTATCCGATGGGCTACTGGTGTGAATTCTCGCCCGCCTACGGTTTTCATCAGGGCTTCGTCCATGTGCGCCCGCGCAGCCACGGCTGCCTGCGCTTGAAGGGTGAAGCGGCGGCGAAGTTCTACGCGCTGGTGAAGATCGGCACGCCCGTGAGCATCGCCGAGACCCAGCCGGAGGACGCGACCATCGGGCCAAAGATCCAGCGGATCGACGACTCGAAGACGCCTGATCCGCCGTTGCGCGTTTCCATTTCCGATGAGGCCTTTTCGCGGCCCGCCGGTCCGTTGCTGGAGGACTAGCGCCGCGCCGGGCTTTGCCCGATAGTGCTCGCTGTGACTACAAACCTGGTCCCCGGCGCCCCTGC
This sequence comes from uncultured Verrucomicrobiae bacterium, assembly GCA_963726745.1. Classification (GTDB taxonomy): domain Bacteria; phylum Verrucomicrobiota; class Verrucomicrobiia; order Chthoniobacterales; family UBA10450; genus JACCTI01. The sequence goes on along the minus strand of CAVSDR010000007.1, from coordinate 105,296 downwards.
CTTGCAAAAGAAGGTGAACCTGCGCACGCCCGAAGTGATGACGGCGGTGCAGGAGCAGGTGGAGACGCATTATCGCAGCGACATCGTCGACAAGGTGCGGCGCAATGGTGGGATCATCAGCGTGGGCGACATCACCGTGCGGCTGGCGAAGCAATTCGGCTTTTGCTACGGCGTCGAGCGGGCGATCGACCTGGCCTATGCCGCACGGAAAGTTTTCCAGGATCGGCGGCTCTTCATTCTCGGCGAGATCATTCATAACCCGGAGGTGAACGAGCAGATCCGCTCGTTAGGGATCAAGAACCTGATGGGCCCGGGCAAGGAGGCCGAGATCGATGATCTCCAGCCCGAGGATGTGGTCATCGTCCCGGCTTTTGGCACCGAGATGGCGACGATGCAGAAAATCAAGGAGCGCGGCTGCCAGATCGTGGACACGACTTGCGGCGACGTCATGAGTGTCTGGAAACGGGTGCGGAAATACGCCAGCGAATCGGCCACCTCGATCATTCACGGGAAAGCCGAGCATGAGGAAACGAAGGCGACCAGCTCGCGCGCGCTCGGCGACGGCAAGGGGCATTACCTCGTGGTCCTGACGCTCGCGGAGACGGATTACGTCTGCGAATACATCCGCCACGGCGGAGACAAGCAGCAGTTTCTGGAAAAGTTTCGCGACGCCTACTCTCCCGGTTTCGATCCCGACCTGCATCTCCGGACGGTCGGCGTAGCCAACCAGACGACGATGCTGCGTGGCGAAACGGAGGAAGTGCAGCGCCGCATCCGCCAGGCGATCGCGGACCGCGACGGAGCCGAGCTGGGGGCGCAGAATTTCCGCTTCTTCGACACCATTTGCGGGGCGACGCAGGAACGCCAGGATGCGCTCCGCGAGTTGCTCACGGCGCCGATGGATTTCCTGCTCGTGGTCGGCGGCTACAACTCCTCAAACACTTCGCACCTGGCGGAAATGGGCGAGGAGAAATTGCCGACCTATTTCGTGCGCAACGCTTCGCGGTTGAACTCGCGCGAGGAAATCACGCATTACGACCTGCACCAGAAAGCGGAAGTCGTGACGCGCGGCTGGCTGCCGGAAGGCCGCATTCTTGCCGGCATTACCGCGGGTGCATCGTGCCCGAACAATTTGATCGAAGAGACGCTCATCCGGCTCTACGAGCTCCGCGGAATCAGCCGCGCGGAGCTGGAAGCGGCGGCCTAACGAGTTGCGCACGCTCCCCCGGGGCGGTAAGCAAACAGCCACATGGCCGAGAAGATTGCGCTCATCACCGGGATTACGGGACAGGACGGATCGTATCTCACCGAGCTGCTCCTCGGCAAAGGCTACGCGGTCCACGGGATCGTGCGGCGCACGAGCAATATTGCGCGCTCGCGCATCGAGCATCTGCGGCGCGAAGAAGCCGGCACCGGTGAATGCCTGTCGCTGCACTACGGCGATCTCTCGGACGGGACGACGCTCCGGCGAATTTTCGCAAACGTGCGGCCGAGTGAGGTCTACCATCTCGCAGGACAAAGCCACGTTGGTTTGAGTTTCGAGATTCCGGAATCGACCTGCGAAGAGATCGCGATGGCTACTTTGCGATTGCTGGAGATCGTGCGCGACCAGCCGCAGCCGGTAAAGTTTTACCATGCCTCGACCTCGGAGGTTTTCGGCCGGGCGAGCGAGTCGCCGCAAACCGAGGAAACCCGCTTTGCCCCGACCAGCCCGTATGGCGTGGCCAAGGTTTTTGCCAGCCAGATGGTGCGGGTTTACCGGCAATCTTACGGGCTCTTCGCTTGCAACGGCATTCTCTATAACCACGAGTCGCCGCGGCGCGGGGAAAACTTCGTTACGCGGAAGATCGCGCGCGCGGTCGCGCGGATCGCGCGCGGGATGGAAGACGAACTCGTGCTCGGCGACACTTCCGCGCGACGCGACTGGGGACACGCGCGCGAATACGTCGAGGCGATGTGGCGCATGCTGCAGCACCCGACGGCTGACGATTACATCGTGGCCACGGGGCAGACGCACTCGGTGCAGGACTTTGTGGAGGCGGCCTTCGCGGAAGTGAAGTTGGCTCCCGAGAAATACCTGCGCCGGAGCGAAGCCCTGACCCGGCCGGCCGAGCCCACCCAGCTTGTCGGCTCGCCCGAGAAGATTCAGCGCGAGCTCGGATGGGCCCCGCGGACGACCTTCGAGGAATTAGTCAGCGAGATGGTGCAGGCGGAACTGGCGGAGCTGGCTTAGCTCGCGCGGGTTTTGCCCGAGCGCCGTGAGCGCTCACTGGTGCTCCCGTAGGCGCCCTCGCCTTTGCCGTAGCCGGGGGAAGCGTAGTAGTAATAGTAGCCAGCACCACGATTTCGCGGGAGCCGGTTCAAGATCACCCCGGCCGGCCGGCCGCCGGCGCCCGCGAGCATCCCGAGCGCGCGCTGGACGGCATTGCGCGGCGTCTTGTTTGCCCGCACGACCACGCACACGGTCTGCACCATCGGCGTCATCAAAAGCGTGTCGCTAACCGCGAGAATGGGCGCGGTGTCGATGACCACGCGGTCGAACATTTGCGAAGCTTCCGCGACCAATCGGGCGAACGATGGGCCGCTCAAGAGTTCGGCCGGGTTCGGCGCGCGCCGGCCGCCGGTGAGGATGAATAGCTGGCCGGCAGTGGCGGCGATGATGTTCGATTGGTTGCCTTTTTGCAGGGAAGGATCGAGGCGGTCGGCAGTCACGGAATGGACCGCGGAGGCGAGATCAGTTGCGCCCACGAGATAGTCGACGATGCCGGGAATTTCCTCGGGCTGCTGCGTCGACTGCGTAGGCAGGAAAATCTTGTGCAGGCTCGGACGGCGGAGATCGCCATCAATCAAAAGCACGCGATGACCTTGCTGCGCGAGGGCTAACGAGTAGTTCGCGCTGGAGAAACTTTTCCCTTCGCTCGGGACCGCGCTGGTGAAGAGGAAGACGCGGCGCTCGGCTTCCGGGCCCAGGAGCGAAAGCGAGGCGCGCAGATTCCGGAACGCTTCTGCGGCCGGCCCTTCCGGCGCTTCCGCGACCAGACGGTAACTGGCTGCGGGCGGCGCGGCTTTGATTGTCGTCCCCTCGGCAGCGTCTTCCTTGCTGATCTCCGGCATGGCTGCGAGCACCGGCAAACCAAGGATCGCCTCTGCCTGGTCGACGGTTTTGATCGAGCGATCGAGAATGTCGAGGCCGTAGACCAAACCAAGGCCGGCGGCGAGACCGCCGAGGAGGCCAAGCAGGATGGCCTTTTTCGGCTGCGGACTTACAGGCGCGCCCGGAAGCGGCGAGCGCTCGATCATGCTCACCGCATTCGTCTTCACATCTTTGGTCAGATTGGTTTCCTTGATCTGGCGAAGGACGCTCTCGTAGAGCGCCCGATCGGTCTCGGCCTGGCGCGCGAGTTCCTGATAGCCAATGGCGGCGCGGTTGAGATTCTTCGCCGCCTGTTCCTGCTCGCCGGTGGTGCTGGCCAGGTTGCTCTCGGCCGCTTTGGCTTGGTCGAGGAGGTTCCGCAAGACATCCGGCTGCGCGAGCGCGGTGCGGCGCAGGGCATCCTTGGCTTCATCGAGCGCGGCGCGCGCTGCCATCATTTTCGGATGCTTGTCCTTGTAGCGCTGCGAAAGCTGGGCCACCGCGGCCTCGAGCTGGGCGACATCGCGGCGACGGTCGACCACTGCCGGCGCGGCGGCGATGCTGGGCACGGCAAGAAGGCCGCTGACGTTGTCGCCGAGTTCCCCGATCTGCTGCAGCTCGTGCTCGAGGCGCATCCGCTCCGCCTTCGCCTGGCCCAACTTGCTGCTTAATTCCTGCAGCCGATCCTCGACGATGCCGCCCCGGCTGCCGCTGCTGCCCGCGCCTTGCTGGCTGCCCGTGGTGGCTGCGCCGCCGCCGAGTTGGAGCGCATCCGGCGTGGTGGCTTTGTATTCCGCGACCGCGGCTTCGCTCTTTTGGAGATTTTTCTTCAGGCGCTCCTCTTCTTCCATGAGATAGCGGAGCATGTCCTGGCTGCTGAAAGCGCGCCGCTCGATCGAATAGCGGATGTATTCGCGCCCCACAGAATCGGCCAGACGCTGCGCGAGCTGCGGGTCGCTGTTGGTCACGTAGACATCGATCAAGCGCGTGCCGCGGCGAATCACCGGCTTGACCATGCGCGCGAGAGCGCCGCCGAGCGCTTCCTCAAGCGGCGTAAAAGTAGCCTGTGCGATCGTGGGCCCGCCGGAACCGGCGTCGGTGAACGGGGCGGGTGTGGGCGCCTTGTCCTTGGCGGCATCCTTTTCCTTCCCGAGATCGTTGACTACGGATTTCCCGAGCAAGGCGCGGCCACCATCCTCGGCCAGGCCCTCGGAGCGAATCACGCGTGCGAGCAAGCTGCGATTGGTGAGGTTTTGCTCGATCGTGCGCAGCGCTTCCTGGCTGGCGAGAAACATCGCGCGCAGGCGCATCGTCGGGTCCTCGGAGCGGATCGGCGTCGGGTCCTGGACGTCGACCTCCAGCACGATGTGGCCCTGATAGAGCTTGGGCGTTTTCGCGAGATAGCCTAACGAGAGGAAGAAGCCGCCAAAAACACAGAGGGCGAGGATCCAGAGCTTCTCCATGAGCGCATGCCAGAACTGCCGGAAATCGAAGCCGCGGCGCTCCCCATGCGGGTCGATCGAGGTGCCGGTCGTAGGCGAGAAGACGGGGCCGGGAAGGTGCGGCGCGGGAGCGGGGGAGACGGCGGATTGCGGAGGCATCGGGTGTTTACGGGAGATGGGGAAAAACTTCCTTCAAGGCCTACCGCAATTCCGGCAGGCAGGCAATGGAAGCTTCAGGTATAGGGATGCGGAGCTAGAAAATGCTTTCGCCGACGGTGATGGTATCGCCCGGCTTGACCACGAAAGACCCTTCGCCCTTGGCCGCACGTTTTCCGTTCACGCGCAGGACTTGATCGCCGTTGCCTCCTTCGCGCCTGACGCTGATCCGCTCGGGCGCAGCGATGCGGGTGTAGCCGCCAGCCATGGCCACAGCTTCGAGCAAATCGATCCCGCCGGGGCTGCCATCGGGCATTTCGTAGCTGCCCGGGCGATTCACCTGGCCGAGGACGGTAAAGCGGCGCTTGGCGTAGCCGACGAGGGTGACGTTTACCTTGGGGTTAACCAGGTAATCTTTCCCGTAAAGCTCAGTCAGCCGCGCGGCGGCCTGGGTGAGGGTGAGTCCGGCGACATGGACGGAGCCAAGGAGCGGCAGGCTGAGATTCCCTTCGCCATTGAGACGCGCGTTGGTGCGCAGGTCCTCTTCGCCGAAAACTTCCACCGCGACCTGGTCGTTTGCGCTGAGTTGGTATCCTGCTGGCGCGCTCACGCCGCTGGCAGCCACCCCGGTATTGCTGCTCGAGGCGGGCGCGGCGGCGGCTGGCGGCACGTTTTGCCCGCGGCAAGGGAACGCGAGAAAGAGGAGCGCGAGAAGAACGCTAGAAGCTGAGCGAAGTGCGAAGGCCGAATTGATTGTCATGGAAGGAATAGGTCTCGAACGAGCTGTCGTCGCGCCGGTGGAGGTAATAAATCCCCGCGGTCCAGTAGCGGGTCAACGTCAGATCGATCGAGGGCTGGACGAAGAGATAATCGTCGCTGCGGGTGGCCGAGACGAGCGCGACGGTATTGAAATAATCGGAACGCTCGTAACCGCCGGCGACCCCAAGGTAAAGGCGGCGGAGGAAGCGCTGCCGGACGCTCAGGTTGATGCTCGAGGTGGAGTAATCCTGGCCAGCGAAGACGGCGGAATTTTGGGTCCGGCGCGAGCCCTGCAAAGAAACCGTGGTGCCGTCAAAAGGCTGATAGCTGAGCCCCAGCTCGTAGACCGGGGAAAGGTTGGTCTCGCTGCTGAGAGTGCCGTCAAATTGTCGCCACTCGAGACCGGCGGAGCCGTCGAGGCTGACTTTCCCGCTGAGTTGGTAGGTGAGGCGCAGGTTGATTTGCTCGAAAGTTTGATCCGGGCTCGGGCCCTCGACTGCGTTGTATCCGAGAGTGCCGCCGAGGCCAAAAGTGAGCTTGGGACTGTAGATGTAGTTAAGGAAGAGATTTCCCTGGATCTGTTGCGAGCTGATGAGCTGCACGTCGTACTCAGAGGCGCTGAAATTCACCCCGCCGCTGGCGAAAGTCTTCCCGGTCAGGTCGTAGCTGAAGGTCGCGCGGGTGTTGTAGATGTTCACCGAGGTGTTCCCGCCCGTGTCGAGATTGATCGTGGGGGTGAGGTTGAAACCGGCGGTGCCGCTCACGGGATTCGCTCCTTCAAGCAGTTGGATTTCCTGGGTGAGGCCGAGCGAGAGATGCGCAAAGCGGTAACGCGCTTCCAGCCGGACCAGGTGCTGCACCGCATTCGCGGCCGAGTTTTCGCCGTAGAGGAAGATGCTGGGGGCGTAATCGAGCCGGATGGAGTTCATCTCCGCGCCCACGATGTCGCCAAAGCCGAGGGAAATGCCAGGCTCGATCGCGAAGTAAAAATCTTCAATCGGCTGGGTGTGGCGCAGGTAGATGTTGTCGTCAAAAACACCCCGAACGGCCAGGCGGACGGCGTATTGGAAACGCTTCGGCACAGCCGAAACCGCGCTCCCTGGATTTACCTCCAGGGTGGGGAGATCGTTCGGAGCGTCGAGCTCGACCGCGACTCCCGAGGAAGAAAGAGAGCCCTCGTCCGTCGGGGAAGCCGGCAGGCTCGACGCGGCGCCCGCCTCGGAGGGCGAAGAGCGGAATTTTTCCACCGCAACCTGGGCCTCGGCCGAAGAAATAGCCGACAAGGTCGCCGCAATGCCGCCGGCAACCTGAAGCAATCTGAAAAATCTGGGGAGGTGTCGCATCGCGGGGCGAAGGAAGAGGGATGTCGTTTTTATCTGCGGTTCGTGTTTTAGCAAGCAGCGATGGAAACTCCGTCTACGGCAGTCCGTCTCCCTGCTTCTCCGCAATGCGGTCGTCAAAGTTCCGAGAAAAGTTCGCTCAAAACCAGCTTTCTCACACGGGGCTGCGGAAATCTAAGCAGCTTCCACTCCAAACGAGGGACTCCTTGCCTCAGGTGGAAGCGGCAAAGACTCTCAGAGGTCGGCACATCACCTGCTCAAAACGAAGCCATGCTCACCGCCATGATCCTCTCGCTCTCTGGTATCTGCACCGTCGGCCTGCTCGCGTTGGCCGCGCGCCGCGCACCTGAAGGCTGGGAAGATGCGGGCGGTTTTCATTCCGTCCAGCGGCCTCGCCATCGTTCAGGAGCCCGGCCGACCTTCGCCACAGCCAGGGGACTCCTCGCCTCGCCCGCGACGGCAGTGCACCCCGCGGCGCCGGCTCTACACTGACCGCCCGTCGCCACCGAACCGCTCCGGTTCCAGCCTTGGTGGCCGAAGAAGGGCTTGCGTTGCTGCTTAAAATTTCGCACAACTGAACCCCTTCGGGCATGAAGAGGTGTTTCCAGACCAGGGATCGTGCGGGCTGTAGGACATTGACAAATTATGCCTAAAATCATTCGCTGATTTTCACCCCCAAGAACGACCGCGTTTACCGGCATGGACGCGGAGAAGAGTTGACGATGAGAGAACCTTTGTGGTTATCTCAGTCACTCTAGCGATTATACGACCCTTATCGTCGCTAACCATAATTTTCTAATGAGTTGCTCAGAGTTTTTCCGACCAATCGACGGAACGACCAAGGGCGGCAGCCCGCCCTGCGCTCAAATTTCTTCCATCTTTCCGACCATCACTCCGTCCTTTCCGTAGTAATGACGATGCGAAACGGGGAACACTTGGCGGAAAAGCGGAATGGCAGCAGCCGTTCGGCGCGCCCTGGCACTCGCCCGCAGGCCTTCAATCCGGCTGCGGCGGCGCTGCCCCCTCGCCCAAACTCTCTTTCCCAGATTATCACTTCCGCTGTCTTGGAACGGATCGCCCATGACAAGGCGCTCGCTCCTGATGGCGACCTGCAGCCCGGACCAGCGCCCACTTCGACGAACCAGGCCGCGTCTGCGCTCGACTTCATGCCCCCCCCATCCACTGCGCTGGAAGCGCCCGATCTGCCCACTACCGCAGAACCGCAGTCGGCGCAGATTCCTCTTTGGAAACGATGCCTGGATTGTTTCCTTATCCTTGCCACCTGGCCTCTCTGGTTGCCGGTCATGCTGGCGATCATGCTCGGGATTAAACTTTCCTCGCCGGGCCCGGTTTTCTATCGCCAGGAACGCATCGGCTATCATGGCCGGCGCTTCTTAATCACAAAATTCCGGACGATGCGCGTGAATGTGGAGACGCAGTTGCACGAATCCCACCTCGAGCGCTTGATGGAGGCCGACGTCCCGATGACCAAGCTGGATGCACAGGGCGATCCCCGCCTGATCGGCTGCGGGCGCTTTCTCCGTGCGGCCGGCCTCGACGAGTTGCCCCAACTCTTCAACGTCCTCTTCGGCGAGATGAGCCTGGTCGGGCCGCGGCCCTGCACGGTGCATGAATTCGGACGTTACCAGCCCTGGCAGCGCGAGCGGGTGAACGCCCCGCCCGGTCTAACTGGCTACTGGCAGGTGAACGGCAAAAATAAAACCACCTTCAGCGAGATGATCGCGATGGATATTTTCTACGGGAAGAACATGTCTCCGGCGCTCGACCTGGCCATCCTCGCAAAGACCGTCCCGGCGATCGTTTCGCAGTTGCTGGAAAGCCGGGCCGCGACAGCGTGGCGGGCCTCGTGGAAGCGCGAACGACAGACCCGCTCGTTGGCCAACCAATAACATCATGGATAAGCCTGTTTCTCTCGGCGTCATCGGTTGCGGCTATTGGGGTCCCAACCTGGTGCGTAATTTCAAATCGCTGGCTAATTGTCGGGTCAAAGCCATGTGCGACGTGAACGAGTCGCGCCTCAAGCACATGCGGGCGCTTTACCCCGACGTCGAGGGCCTGACCGATTACCAGCATTTTCTTAACGGCCTGGAGCTCGACGCGGTCGTCATCGCCACGCCGGTGAAGCATCACTTCCCGCTCGCCAAAGCTTCGCTGCTCGCGGGCAAGCACACCTTGATCGAGAAACCGATGGCCTCCTCCTCGGAGGAATGCCAGGAGCTGATCGAGATCGCTGAGCGCAATGGCCTGGTGCTCATGGTCGGGCACACTTTTCTCTACTCCTCGCCCGTCCGGAAAATCTGCGAAATTGTGCAAGCCGGCGACCTTGGCGACATCCGCTATATCAATTCCCGCCGGTTGAACCTGGGTCTCTTCCAGAACGACATCAATGTCGCCTGGGACCTCGCGCCGCACGACATCTCGATCATCCTGCACATCCTCGGCGAGTTTCCCACGACGGTAAATTGCCAGGGAAATGGCCACGTTACGCCGCACATCGAGGACGTGACCAATATGTCGCTTACTTTCCGGCACAAGCGCTTTGCCACCATCCAGAGCAGCTGGCTCGAGCCCCGCAAGGTGCGCGAGATGACTATCGTCGGCACGCGCCGCATGATCGTTTACGATGACCTGAAAACGCACGGCAAGATCCGCGTTTATGACGTGCGCGTAGAGCGTCCACCGCACTACGACACGTTTGCGGAATTTCATTACTCCTACCACTACGGCGACAGTTACATCCCGCACATCCAACAGGAAGAGCCGCTGAAGATCGAGTGCCAACACTTTGTCGATTGCATCCAGCAGGGGATCGAGTGCAACACCGGGGGCCAGGACGGGTTGGACCTCGTCCGCATCCTCGAGGCCTCCTCAGCCTCGCTCAAGGCCAACGGCGCGCCGGTGAGTTTCTCGCGCACCCACAGCGTGATTCCGCCCGCGGTCGATGGAGCCAACGGCAAGCGACGCGTCTCCGTGGCCGCCGTGGCCTGAGGCGTGCCCAGTTCCGCCACCGCGCGGATGCCGCCGCGCCCATTTTTTGCCTAACGACTGCCAAGCTTTTCGCATGAAAGTTCCGTTTCTCGACCTCCAGAAACATCACGCTCCGTATCGCACGGAGTTCTCCCGTGCGATCGAGGAAGTGGTGGACAGCGGTGCCTTTGCCGGCGGCCCGTTCGTGGCCGCATTCGAGCAAGATTTTGCGAAGTTCTGCGGCGTGGCCCACGCCTGCGGCGTCGGCAATGGCACCGACGCGCTCTGGTTTGCGCTCCTCGCGCTCGGCATCGGCCCGGGCGACGAAGTCATCACCGTAGCCAGCACTTTCATGGCGACGGCGGAGGCGATCAGCTACACCGGGGCGACGCCTGTTTTTGTCGACATCGACGAGCAGAGCTACACGATGGACCCGGCGCAGCTTCGCGCCGCGCTTACGCCGCGCACCAAGGCGCTCATGCCGGTGCACCTTTTCGGGCAGTCGGCGGACATGGACCCGATCGCTGGCCTTCGCGCGTGAGCATGGCCTCGCGGTGATCGAGGACGCTTCGCAGGCGCATGGCGCTGAGTATCGCAGCCGCCGCGTCGGGGGGCTGGCGGACGCGGCTTGCTTCAGCTTTTACCCGGGGAAGAACCTTGGAGCCTTCGGCGAAGCCGGCGCGGTCGTGACCGATCGGGCCGATCTCGCGGAGAAAATTCGCACCCTGCGCGACCATGGGCAGTCGCGGAAATACCATCACACGATGATTGGGTGGAACGGCCGCATGGACGGCATCCAGGCCGCGGTCCTGCGGATTAAACTGCAACATCTGGCGCGCGGGAACGAACTGCGCCGCAGCCACGCCGCGGCCTACACGCGCGCCTTTGCGGGAGTGGAGGATGTGCGCCCGCCCGTGGAAATGCCCTACGCAAAACACGTCTACCACATCTATGCCCTGCGGGTGCCGATGCGGGACGAGCTGCTGCGCGCGCTCGAGGAGCGCGGCATCGGCTGCGGGGTGCACTATCCGGTGCCGGTGCATTTGCAGGAGGCGTATGCTGGTCTCGGCCATCGGCGCGGCTCCTTCCCGATCTCGGAGCTGACTTCCGATGAATTCATCTCGCTGCCAATGTTTCCGGAGTTAACCCCCGAGCAGATCGAAACCGTTGCCCACGCGGTGAAGGATTGCCTGGCGGTCGGCGCGCTTTCTTGAGACCCAGCCGCATCATGGCTTCCTTTGGCGAACGAGAGAGCTTCCCGCTGTCGCGGCAGCCTGCTATCAGCAGTCGTGCCCGTTTTGGCGGGAGCAATTTGGAAACGGAGAGTGCGCCTCAGGTTTGCCGGGTTACGACGGTGGACCCCTTCGCTTTCGGCGATTGGGATCGAATGGTCGCGCTGCACGATGCGGCGACTGCTTTCCACACCGCCGCGTGGGCCCGGGTGCTTACCACCACCTACGGGCATCGTCCGTTTTACCTCCACTTTTCGCAGGAGGGAAAAACCGCCGCGCTGCTTCCGTTAATGGAAGTGCGGAGCGCTTTCACCGGTCGCCGCGCGGTGGCTCTGCCTTTCAGCGATTTCTCTCCGCCGCTCTTCTTTCCAGGTTTTAGACAGCAGGCTCTCCTGGATCATCTTTCCGCCCTCGCGACCGAGCGCGGGTGGAAGCACTTCGAGCTGCGCGGCGCGCCTTCCCTCGATGGAATGGCACCGGCCGCAGAGACCTTTTACGGTCACAAGCTCGACCTTGGCGTCGGTCCGACAGCGCTGCGCGCGAATCTCGCCGGCAGCGTCCGGCGAAATCTCGCGAAGGCGGAACGCAGCGGCGTGACCGCCCGGGTCTCGCGCTCCCGCGAAGCCATAGCCGAATATTACCGGCTGCATTGCCGCACCCGCCGCCGGCATGGCGCGCCCCCGCAATCGCGGAAGTTTTTCTCGAACATCCACGAGCATCTGATCAAGCAAGGCCTTGGCTTTGTCGTCCTCGCCCGCCGTGGCGGACGCCCGCTGGCTGGCGCGGTCTTCTTCACCTTTGGCAAGAATGCGCTGTATAAATTTGGCGCCTCCGACGAGCGCGGGCAGGAATTTCGCGCGAGCAATCTGGCGATGTGGGAAGCCATGCGCTATCTCGCAGCGAACGGCAGCCGGCAACTTCACTTCGGCCGCACCGCCCAGGGCAACGACGGGCTCCGGCGCTTTAAGCTCGGCTGGGGCGCGCTCGAGGAAACGATGGAATATTACCGCGGCGACGCCAGCGGCGACTGGATCGCCGGCGGCGCTGACCTCGCGGGTCGGGCCGCCGGAATCTTCCGCCATTTACCAATTTCAGTGAACAAGCTCCTGGGGAAATTAGTCTACCCACATCTCGACTAAGGCACCGCAATCCCTCTCATGGCAGACGAGCTCACAGACAATCATTACTCGGGGATGAGTTTAGGCGACATCCTCTTCGCCATCTTCAAGCATAAGTGGAAGATCCTCCTATGCGGAATCGTTGGGGTGATCGCCGCTGTGACCGTGCAGATCCTCTACACCCCGATGTATGAATCGCACGCGAAGCTGCTGGTGCGTTACGTGATGGAGCGGACGCCGATCGATCCCGATGCGAATTCCGGGAAGATGGCCGCGAACATCATCGGCTCCGAGGTGGAGATCATCACCAGTTGGGACCTCGCGGTGCAGGTGGCGGAAGCGCTCGGGCCGCAGCGCCTCATCCCGGGAGCGACCGGGCAACCTTCGATGACTGAAGCGGCCGGCGTGGTCGCGGGTGGGCTCACGGTGGTGCCGAGCGGCTCGAGCAACATCATCTTCGTCGCCTACCGGAACGCCGACCCCGATCTCGCGCGCCTGGTGCTCGATGAATTGGTGAATCGCTATTTCAACAAACACCTCGAAGTCCACCGTTCCGCAGGCGCGTTCGACTTCGTGACCCAGCAGACCGACCAGGTGCATGCGCGCCTGAACGAAACCGAAGATGCGTTGCGCGCCTTGAAGTCCAAGGCAGGCATCGTCTCGTTAGCCGACAGTACCGCTTCCCTGAGTGCGAGCTTGAACAAGGTGCAGGAACAACTCCAGACGACCGAGGAGGAGATCGCCGACCAGGCCGCGCGCGTGAAGATGATGGAGCAGATCCCGATCGCCCCGGTCGACAGCAAAAAGACCGCCCGCGGGGTGCAGAGCAAGGATGTGCAGCATTACCAGGCAGTGGTCCAGCGCCTGGAACGGCTGCGCGCCGCCGAGTTGGAGGTGCTCTCGAAGTACACCGAGGACAACGTGATCGTGAAGTTCCACCAAAAGCAGATCGCCGACCTGGAGAAGGAGCGCGCGGAGATGGAGGAGAAATTTCCCGAAATCGCCGGCGGCGCCGCGAACGGCAGTCCGGCACTCACGCTCGGGGGCGAACAAGCCAAGCTGGTCGGATTGCTGACTAAATCCGAGCGGCTGAAGCAGCGCCTGACGAACATCCGCGACGGCATCCGCAAGCTTTCCGAAGTCGGCTCGCAGATCGCCGACCTCGAACGCAACCAGGAATTGGAAGTCGCCAACTACAAGTACTTCAAGGGCACCCTGGAAAAGGCGCGCGTGGACGAAGCGTTAGATCCTTCGAAGATGCCGAACATCAGCGCGGTCCAGCGTCCCAGCGTGCCCGCGCGTGTGTTTGGCAAGCGCGACAAGATCGTCATGGGCCTGGCCGGGGGCGGGATCGGTGCCGCCATCGCGCTGACTCTTTTGTTCGAGTTGCTCCTTAACCAAACAATTAAGCGCCCGATCGAACTCGAAAAGCGCCTGGGCACACGTCTCCTCGTGGCCATTCCAGATTGCCGGCAGAATGGAGCCAGCCGACTGCGCTTACCTTGGAAAAAGAACGGGCGCCACAGCGGCAACGGCTCAGCCTTAGTCAAAGGCGGTGGCGGCCCGATGCCTTGGGAGGCCGGGCACTTTATCCGGCCTTACACCGAGGCCATTCGCGATCGCCTGGGACTTTACTTCGAGCTCAACCGCATGACCCATAAGCCGAAGCTCGTCGGCGTAACCGGCTTCAAGAAAGGCGCGGGCGCTTCGACCTTGGCCGCGGGCCTGGCCGCTTCCTTTTCCGAGCTTGGTGAAGGCAAAGTGCTCCTGGTCGACCTGAATGTCGGCCAAGGCGAGGTGCATCCGTTTTTCGATGGCCGCCCGGCGCTATCCCTCGGCGCGGCGCTCCAGCTCGACAACGGCGTTCCGCCCGCTGCCGATAACCTTTACCTGGCCACGGTCGCGAGCCAAAACACCGGTCCGGCGCAGCTCGGCTTGAAGAAATTCTTCGACCTGATGCCGAACCTCAAGGCGAGCGACTTTGACTACATTATCTTCGACATGCCGCCGCTAAACCAGACCAGTCCTACGCTCGGCATGGCCGGGTTCATGGATAAGATGCTGCTCGTCGTGGAAGGCGAGAAGAACGCCCGCGAGACCGTCAAACGCGGCTACGAGGCCTTGATCGCAGGTCGCGATAACGTCTCGATGGTCTTCAACAAAGCGCACTCCTATACCCCGGAGTGGCTTCACAGCGACTCCTAGTCGCGACCGTCGTCCGACTGTCACCCGCAGCCGGCGACCACATCCCGAAAAGGCATCCGCCGCTGGATGCCACCTGAGCGTTCACACCTGTGTTACGCAATAAAATCTACTATCGTGTAAAGCCGTTCGTGCCACAGGCTCTGCGCACGGCCATTCGGCGAAATTTCGCCATGCGCCTGCGCGACCATGTGCGCGACACCTGGCCGATCATGCCCGGCTCGGAAGCGCCGCCCGATGGCTGGCGCGGCTGGCCCGAAGGCAAGAAGTTCGCGCTCGTCCTGACCCACGACGTCGAGGCGCAGGTCGGACTAAAGAAATGCCGCGAGCTCATGCAGGTGGAGCAGGAACTCGGCTTCCGCTCTTCCTTCAACTTCATTCCCGAAGGTGGTTACACGGTGCCGCGCGAATTGCGCGATGACCTGACTGCCCAAGGCTTCGAAGTCGGGGTGCACGATCTGCAACACGATGGGCGCCTTTACCAATCGCGCCGCGAGTTTAAGCAGAAGGCGCAGCGCATTAATCATTACCTCCGCGAGTGGGGTGCCGCCGGTTTTCGTTCCGGTTTCATGCTGCACAAACTCGAGTGGATGCACGAGCTCGGCATCCAATACGACGCTTCCACTTTCGACACCGATCCTTTCGAGCCGCAGCCCGAAGGTCGGCACACGATTTTCCCCTTCTGGGTGGGAAATGAAGCGGCCGAGAATGGGGCCGCCGGCAATGGCGCCGGCGCCTCCAGCCAAGGCTACGTGGAACTCCCTTACACGCTGCCCCAGGATTCCACCCTCTTCCTGCTCTTGCGCGAGACCACCCCGGAAATTTGGATGCGCAAGCTCGATTGGATCGCGCAACACGGCGGCATGGTCCTGCTCGATACCCACCCGGATTACATGTCCTTCGGGACCGGCCGGCGGAAATCGACGGAGTATCCGGTGGAACTTTACCGCGAGTTTCTTAGCTACCTGCGCGAGCGTTACGCCGGGGAGTATTGGCATCCTTTGCCTCGGGAAGTTGCCGCCGAAGTTAAGCGCGAGCGCGAGCATCAACTCACGACCGCGGCCCCGAATGCCATCCCGCGTTCGCCTAAGCTCCGCCGCCTGCGCGGCAAGCGCGCCGCTGTGGTGCTCTTCTCACACTACCCCGCAGATCCTCGGCCGCGCCGCGCGGCTGAAGCGCTGGCCGCGGAAGGAGTATCGATCGACGTCATCTGCCTGCGCGACGATCGTGACGACCACGAGCAGCCCAGTCACGAAAGCTTCGGCAACATTCACGTTTACCGGGTGCCCCTGAAACGCCATCGCGCCGGCAAATTAAGTTACATCGGGCAATACTCCGCCTTCCTCGCGATCTGTTTCGCGCAGCTGGCCATGCGTTCTCTCCGCCGGCGCTATGACTTCGTGCATGTGCACAACATGCCCGACGTCCTTGCCTTCAGCGCCGCTGTTCCCAAGCTCTTTGGCGCCAAAGTTATCCTCGATCTGCACGATCCGATGCCGGAATTGATGCAGACCATTTTCCGGCTTCCGGAAAAGAGCCTGAGCGTGCGCCTGTTGAAGAAGCTCGAGCGCTGGAGCATCGGTTTTGCCGACGTCATCCTGACGGTGAACCTGGCCTGCAAGAAGATCTACTCCAGCCGCAGTTGCGCCGCCGACAAGATCACCGTGGTCCTGAATTCCCCCGACGACGCCATCTTTCAATTCCAGCCGACTACGACCGCGAACGGCTCGCTCAATGGCCATGGAACGAACGGACATCACGCGTCCGAGCGTCCTTTCACCATCCTTTACCACGGCTCGCTCGTCCCGCGAAATGGCTTCGACCTCGCGGTGGATGCGCTGGAGCGCGTGCGCGAAACGCTCCCGCAAGCGCGTCTTGTCGTCTGTGGAGGACGCACCGGATTCTTCGATACCGTGGTCGCTTCCGCGCGCGAGCGCGGCCTCGCGGAGCATATCGATTACCTCGGCCCGAAGAACGTCCACGGCATCGTCGAGGCGATCCAACAGTGCGATCTCGGCATCATTCCGAATCACCGCAACATCTTTACCGAGATCAACACGCCCACGCGCATCTTTGAATACCTCGCCCTCGGCAAGCCGGTGATCGCGCCCGAGGCGGAAGGCATTCGCGATTACTTTGGCTCGGACGACTTGCTCTACTTCGAGCTCGGGAATGCCGACGATCTTGCGGATAAGATTCGGTTCGCGGCGCGGCATCGCGAGGAAGTATTGGGAACCGTCGGCCGCGGCCAGCAAGTCTACCTGGCGCACACCTGGACGCGGGAAAAGGCCGCCCTGCTGAATGCCATCAGCGGCTTGTTCTAGAACTAGGTATGATTGCCGTGGCGGTTAAAGACGAGGAACGCGCAATCGCGCGAGAGTTCTTTGAGCTCTTTAAGACTCCCTGGCATTTTGCCGAGCCAGGGGACGAAGAAGACGTGCTCCTCTGCACCACCGGCCAGCTTCCGCCAAGCTCCGCACGCCTGGTCCTGTTTTACGGCTCACAAGCTTGCGGGGAACTAGACGACGACTTGGGTGCTCCGGTGCAGGGGGTGCCCACGCGCTACCACGACGAATTACTGCCGCTTTATGGGACCTGCATGAGCTTCCCGCGTTCCGCTGAAAGCTTGCTGCGAATGGGCGACAGTCGCTCTCTCTTTCGCAAGGAGGCGCGCGCGGGACAGGTCATCCTGCGCATTGGTTACGATCTTTTCGCGGAGGTTCGGCATCTCCTGGAGCAGGGACAACCAGCGGAGTTCGCCGGGTCCCCGACGCTTGATCTTCACATCGCGATCTTGCGGGAATTGCTGATCGAGCACGGAGTTTCCGTCGTTGAGATCCCGCCCGTCCCGGCGGGTTATGATTTTACCGTCTGCCTGACGCACGACGTTGACCATCCGCGGATCAAGTGCCACCGCTGGGATCACACCGCGTTCGGCTTTCTCGCGCGAGCTTTCGGTCGTTCCATCGTCGACGCGCTCACCGGCAGGAAGAGCCTTGCGCAATTAGTGCGAAACTGGAAAGCGGCCGTGAGCTTGCCGGCTATTTACTCCGGCCAGGCGCGCGATCTCTGGGATGAGGTTGCGCATTACCTCGAACTGGAACGCGACTTTGTCTCCACTTTCTTCTTCATCCCGATGAAAGGCCGGCCCGGCCTCGATGCCTCCGGTCGGGAACAGACGAAACGCGCCGCCGCTTACGAATTGGCCGATGTCCGGGAAGACTTGGAGCGTTTGCACTCGGCCGGGAATGAAATCGCGGTTCACGGAATCGATGCCTGGCGCGATGCCGAGCTCGGTCGCCAGGAACAGGCCGCGTTGCAGGCTTACCTTGGAACGGACGAAATCGGCGTGCGCATGCATTGGCTTTTCTTTGGATCCAATTCGCCCGCGGTCTTGGAAGCTGCCGGCTACTCCTACGATTCGAGTTTGGGTTACAATGAAAGCGTCGGTTATCGGAACGGAACCACTCAAGTTTTCCAGCCAGCCAAGGCCCAGCGCCTCCTCGAACTCCCGCTCCACCTGATGGACACGGCGCTTTTCTATCCCTCCTACCTTCACCTGCGCGAGGCCGAAGCCGGGGAAGTCATCGCCACCTTCATTAAAAATAGTCAGCGCTTTGGCGGAGTGCTGACGGTGAACTGGCACGACCGCAGCCTCGCGCCGGAACGCTTGTGGGAGCAGCCTTACCGGGAATTGCTCGAGCAATTGCGCGCACAAAAAGTGTGGTCGGCGACAGCGGGCGAAGCGGTCGCCTGGTTCCGCAAACGCCGCGCCGCTTCCTTCGCCAGCGGCGAAGGCCTCGGCTTGCGCGCGCTCGGGACGGAAGCCGATGCGTTGCCCCCTTTGCAAATCCGGGTGCATCATCCGCGCAGCGCCGGCGGCGGCCCCGCATTTACCGACCGGCCCTTGCTCCCGGGCGAGGAATTTCTGGTCGCTGCTTAAGTCTTACTTTGACCTCCACCGCTCCTGAACCTTTCGTCCTCGCGCAGCTCGGCTGCGGGTATTGGGGACCGAATCTCCTGCGCAATTTCTCCGCGCTGCGCGATTGCCACGTTAAGTATGTGGTCGACGCCAGCGAGGAACGCCGGGCCTTTGTCGAAGCAAATTTCCCGAAGAGCCGCGCGCTGGGATCGGTCGATGAGGTTGTGCGGGATCCGGAGGTGAAAGCAGTCGTGATCGCCACGCCAGCCGCGAGCCATTTCCAGCTCGCGCAGCAAATGCTCGAAGCCGGCAAGCACGTCTTTGTCGAGAAACCGCTGGCTACCAAAGCCTCGGAAGTCGATGAGCTCGCGCGTTGCGCCCGCGAGCGCGGGCTCGTGGTCATGACCGGCCACACCTTCGTCTACAACGCCGCCGTGCGTTACGTGAAGGGGCTGATCGACGCCGGGGATCTCGGCGAAGTGCGCTACATCTACAGTCAGCGTTTGAACCTCGGCCGCATCCGTTCCGACATTGATGCGCTCTGGAACTTTGCGCCGCACGACATCAGCATCATCCAGTATTGGCTGGGAAATCCCGAGCCGATTTCCATTTGCCGGCAAGGCATGGCTTACATGCAGGAGGGGATCGACGACGTGGTCTTCCTGAGCCTTGAGTATCCTGGCAAAGTCATCGCCAATATCCACGTGAGCTGGCTCGACCCGCAGAAGGTCCGCAAGATGATTATCGTCGGCTCGCGCAAGATGGTCGTCTACGACGACATCGCGGAGAACAAGATCACGATTTACGACAAGGGGATCGACCGGCGCGCGATCCTTGGTGAAAACATGGACTTCGATCACCCGCAGATCGCGCAGTTTAACTATCGCAGCGGCGATATTGTCATTCCGCAGGTAAAGTTCACCGAGCCTCTGCGGGTGGAAGCGGAACACTTCCGCGATTGCGTGCGCGAAGGCCGCGAACCTCAGACCGGCCTGTCACACGCGCGTGGCGTGGTCTCCATTCTCGAGCGCGCGCGGCCTTGGAACGGTCATTTGGCTAAGGGGGCAACGGCGTGAGCGACTCTCCCCGCATCCTGCGCAGCGGCTTGGTAAACGTCTCCTTCGGCCGGGATGTCACCGTGGTCGAGCCGGCCAATCTCTATGGCTGCACCATCGGCGACGGAAGCTTCATCGGACCGTTCGTGGAAATCCAAAGCGGCGTCGTCATCGGGCAGCGTTGCCGGGTGCAGTCACACGCTTTTATCTGCGAATTGGTCACGATCGGCGACGATTGTTTCATCTCGCACGGCGCGATGTTTGTGAACGATCTCTTTGCCATCGGCGGTCCAGCCAAAGGCCGCCGCGACCTCTGGCGAAATACCGTCATCGGCCATCACGTCAGCATCGGGACGAACGTGACCGTCCTCCCGGTGAGCATCTGCGACCACGTGGTCATTGGCGCCGGCTCGGTCGTAACCAAGGACATTTCGGAGCCTGGCATCTACGCCGGTAATCCCGCCCGGCTCCTGCGCCCGATCAATCCTTCTGCCTCATGAAAATTCCCTTCGTCGACCTGCACGCGCAGTATCTTACGATCAAGTCCGAGATCGATGCGGTCATTGCCGACGTCATCGCGAAGTCCTCCTACATTCGCGGCCCATACGTCGATGCTTTCGAGAAGGAATGGGCGGCCGCCGTGGGCACGAAGCATTGCGTCTCCTGCGCGAACGGGACCGACGCGATCTACATCGCGCTCCGCGGTCTTGGACTTCAACCGGGCGACGAGGTCATCACCACCGCGCACTCCTGGATCTCCAGCTCGGAGGCGATCACACAGGCCGGCGGCCAGGTGGTCTTTTGCGACACCGATAGAGAGACCTTCACGATCGATCCGGTAAAGCTCGCGGAAAAAATCGGACCGCGAACCGTAGGGATCATTCCGGTGCACCTTTACGGGCAACCAGCCGACATGGGCGCGATCATGTCGCTGGCTAACGAACGCGGGCTCTGGGTCCTGGAAGATTGCGCGCAAGCGCATCTGGCGAAGTTTCAAGGCCAGACCGTTGGCACCTTCGGCAACGCGGCGACCTTCTCCTTTTATCCCGGCAAGAACCTCGGCGCCTATGGCGATGCCGGATGCCTCGTGACCAACGACGCCAAGCTAGCCGAATGGACCGCAACCTACGCACGTCACGGCGGAAAAGGGGATCATGTCATGGAAGGCATCAATAGCCGGCTCGACGGCCTGCAGGCCGCCATCTTGTCGGCTAAATTACCTCACCTGCGCGAATGGACCGCCGCTCGCCAGCGCGTGGCCGCGCGTTACGATGAACTCCTGCGCGACCTTCCCGGTCTGACCCTCCCGAAAGTCGCGCCCGGTCGCGAGCACGTTTACCACCTCTACGTCATCCGCACCGACCGCCGCGATGAACTCCGCGCGCACCTGAAGGATGCTGGCATCGACACGGTCTTGAACTACCCGAAAGCGCTCCCGTTTCTTCCGGCTTACGCCCGCTTAAAGTCGACGCCGGCGGACTACCCCAACGCGCACGCAAACCAGTCCCGCATTCTTTCGCTCCCAATCTATCCGGAGATGAGTGACGCAGCGTGTGAATACGTTTGCAGCGCCATCCGCGAGTTTTTCCAACAGCCGGACGCTGCTCGCGGTTCGGCCGAAGTCGCGCGCAGCGCTGCCTGATATGGAGGAGATCCAATCAAAGGCAGCTAAGTTTATCGACAGCCTCGATCGCGTGCAGCGCTGGGTCGAAGGGCAGAGCTACAAAGGCTACGAACCTTTTGACGGCCTTTCCTCGTGGGCGCGGCCCTTATTATTTGGCAGTATTTTTGGCGAGCGCCTTCTCCTCCAGGCAATCCGGCAGTCTCCCATCAACCTCCGTCCGCTCCTTGGCGTGCAGCCGAAGGATTCGACCAAGGGCCGCGGTTACATGGCGTGGGGTTACCTGAAACGCTATCGGACAACGGGCGAGGTCAGTTTCCTGGAGAAGGCAGCGGATTGCTTGCGCTGGCTCGACCAACACAAAGTGGCGCGCTTCCAGCACCACAGCTGGAGTAACCATTTCGACTTCGCTTCGCGTGGCGGCCGCTACACCAGCAACGATCCGATCATTGTGTGGACGGCACTCATTGGCCAGGCCTACGTGCTGGCCTACGAACTGACGCAAGACCGCTGGTTTCTCCGAATCGCGGAGAGCGTATGTGATTGGATCATGGACCTGCCCCGGGAAAAAACCTCCAGCGGGAGTTGCATCAGCTATCTCGCCGAGGTGCAAAGTTCGATCCACAACTCAAATATGCTCGGCGCCGCCATGCTGGCGCGGACAGCCGCCCAGAATGGTAACGAGAGCTACCTTCGCGTGGCGCAGGAAGCGATGCTCTATAGTTGCAGCCGGCAACATGGCGATGGCGGCTGGTGGTATGGCGAGGAGGAGAAGTATCGCTGGTTCGACAGCTTTCACACCGGCTATAACCTGGAAAGCCTCCATCGCTTCATCCAGGCGACGGGCGAGGCCGCTTTCGGAGAGAACCTTCGCAAAGGACTCGAGTATTTTAAGCGAAACTTTTTCGAGCCTACTGGACGCCCGAAGTATTACGACAATCGGACTTTTCCGGTGGACATCCAATGCGCGGCGCAGGCGATCGATACGCTGGCCGTGCTTTCCGAGGACGACCCGGAGTCGCTGACTTTAGCGGAGCGAGTCGCCACCTGGACGATCGAGCACATGCAGGATCAAGAGGGATTCTTCTACTACCGGCAATATCCTTTCGTGACCGCAAAGACGCCCATGCTTCACTGGGGGCAGGCGACCATGTTCAAAGGTTTGGCAGCACTTTGTGAACGCGTCGCAAAGCCTGCGGGCGTCGAAGTAGCCGTTTAAGGCAAAGAGAATGACGGCGCCGGCCTACCTGCTCATCACGCCTGCGCGCAATGAAGCCCAGTTCATTCGCCTCACGCTCGATTCGGTCGTTCGGCAAACTGTGTTGCCCTTGCGCTGGGTGATTGTAAGTGACGGTTCAACGGATGGGACGGACGAGATTGTAGGCGAGTATGCGGCGCAGCATTCTTGGATTCAGTTACTCCGGTCGCCAGAACGCCAGGCGCGGAACTTTGCGGGAAAGGCCGGCTGCATTGCGGCGGGTTACGCAGCGGTCAGCGAGCTCGATCACAGTTACCTGGCCAGCCTCGATGCGGACCTCTCCTTTGATGAGACTTACTTTGAGTATCTCCTGCAAAAGCTCGAAGCCGACCCGGAACTGGGAATTGTGGGAACGCCTTTCAGCGAAGCGGGCGAAACCTATGACTATCGCTTCAGTAATATCGAACACGTCTCCGGCGCGTGTCAGTTCTTTCGTCGGCGGTGTTACGAGGAGATCGGCGGCTACCGGCCGATACCCGGTGGGGGGATCGACGTGGTCGCTGTCCTGAGCGCTCGGGCGCAGGGATGGAAGACGCGGACATTCACGGAAAAGGTTAGCTTGCATCACCGGCCGATGGGTTCGGCCAATCACCGCCAAAAGCTGGTCGCCAGTTTTCGTTTTGGCCAAAAGTCCTATCGGCTGGGTTACCATCCTCTTTGGCAGTTCTTTCGCACTTTCTACCAGATGACCCGCCGGCCATATGTTCTCGGCGCGTGTGCCGATACCCTGGGTTTCTTCTGGGCCATGCTTCGGCGGGCGGATCGTCCGATCACGCAGGACTTGGTGAATTTCCAACGGCGCGAACAGATGCAGCGTCTCCAAACTTTCCTGAGAAAGGCAGCGTTTGGCCGCGTCCGCGCGGTTTAGGAAAACGCTGGCAAATTTTGCTGCTCGTCAATGCAGACGATTGGGGGCGCTCAGTCGAGGAGACGGACGCTGCACACCGCTGCTGGAAGAGCGGGACGGTCACCCAGGTTAGCGCGATGATGTTCATGGCCGACTCAGAACGGGCGGCGGAAATTGCTCTTGGAGATGAAATCCCGGCCGGTCTCCACCTTAACCTCACAGAGCCGTTCTCGGGGCATGTCGGAAACACCCTGGAAAAGCACCAAGGACGCGTCGCCAGGTTTCTGAAGTCGAGCAAACTTGCGCAGTTAGTCTACAACCCGTTGATCAGTGAATCCCTCAACTACACTCTCCAAGCACAGTGGGAAGAATTCAGCCGACATTACGGCCGCCCGCCGGCGCGGATCGATGGGCATCTGCACATGCATCTCTGCGCTAATCTTCTGTTCTCCCGAGCGATCCCGGAACAAAGCGCCGTCCGGAGAAACTTCTCCTTCGGTCCTGGCGAGAAGAACCTGCTCAACCGGACCTTTCGCCGGATTTCTGATCGTTGGCTTAGCCAGCGTTATCGCCTGACCGACTACTTTTTTGCCCTGTCCCAGAACTTAAGCATGGAGCGGCTCGCGAAAATCGTCGCGCTCAGCGTTGACCACGAAGTGGAACTGATGACGCACCCGATAATGGAAGAGGAATTCCGCTTCCTGATGAGCGATGCCTTCGCGACGCTGACGAAGCCCGTGCTGGCAGGCGCCTCCCAGATAGCCGCCTAACCGTGGAAACTACAGTCAGTATCAAGGGCAGCCAGAGACGGGTCCCTTCGCTGGAGGTGGATGGGCATACCTTGGTGGTAGCGGGTCGATGGCTGCGAACGGCGACCATTCGGGATGAAGAGTGGCAGCCGAAACCGGTGGAAGACCCGGAGAGAATCGCGGCCCGGCTGCGGACCGCCACGCGCGCCGACCTTTTCACATTTGCGCAGAAGCTGGGAGATTCGAAGCCTCGATTTCTGTATCCACTGGAGTGGGATAACCTGGCGGTCGTTCCGATCACGACCTTCGAGGATTGGTGGGAGAATCGGATTCCGCAGGAGACCCGCAAAAACGTCCGGCGGGCGGCCAAGCGCGGGGTGGTCATACGCACGCAACCCTTAGACAGCGCTATGAGCGCAGGAATCAAAGCGATCTACGATGAAAGCCCGGTACGGCAGGGCCGGCGCTTTTGGCATTACGGCAAAACCATCGAACAGGTGACCCGTGAAAACGCGACCTACGCGGATCGCTGTGACTTTATCTGTGCCTATCTAGGTGACGAACTCATAGGCTTCTTGAAAACTGTCTATACCGGTGGCGTCGGCAGCATCATGCAGATCCTTTCTAAAGCGGCGCACCAAGATAAGCGCCCGACCAACGCGCTCCTCGCGAAGGCGATTGAACTGTGTGTCGACCGGGGTGCCTCATATTTCGTTTACGGCCAGTATTTTTACGGGAGAAATGCCGCGGCACCTCTAGTGGAGTTCAAACGCCGAAATGGTTTCGAGCAAATGCTCGTCCCGCGGTATTACCTCCCCCTGACCGCAAAAGGCGATTTCGCGCTCCGCTGTCAGGCTCATCGCGGCTGGAGGGAGTTTCTACCTGAACCGGTCGAGACCGCACTTCTCCGCTGGCGGTCGCGCGCAGCCAGTGCCTGGGCCAATTAGTTCCTATTGTTCTCTCAATGCATGCCGGTGTAGCTCAACGTCCAGAGCGGCTGAATCGTAATCAGCAGATGGAGTGTTCAATTCCTCCCGCCGGCTCCCGCTTTCCCGCGGAAAACTTGATAGGTTTCATCCAACGACGAGCTGGCTTCGGAAGGGAAAAGTTCGAGAGAATGCTGTCTCTGGAAGTTCCGGGAGCACCGGTGGAGCAGTGGCACCTGGGAGCGGCCTACATCGCTGGCGGGGATGCTTGCTGGGACGAGCGCAACGAAACTTTGGTAGCTTTTCGAGGTGAGGTTTATCCAAAACCAGCTCGCGGCGCCTTGTTGCGGTCCTATAAGGAGGAGGGCGAGTCTTTCTACGGACGCCTAAACGGACGCTTCTGCGGAGTGGTGGCTGATCGGCGCCGGGGACGGATTACCTTGTTCAACGACCGTTATGGGCTTGGGCGCATCTACTATTTGGAGAATGAAGACGGTTTCTATTTCTCTTCCGCTGCGAAAGCTTTGCTGCGGGCATTTCCGGAGACGCGAGACTTCGACCCTCGCTCGCTCGCGGAGTATTGTTCTTGTGGCTGCGTCCTGCAAAATCGAAGTCTCTTCCGCGGGATTTCCATTTTGCCCGCGGGTGCCAAGTGGATTTTTTCCCCGGAGACGTTTCTGCGGAAGGAGACCTACTTCGATCGATCGGTTTGGGAGAACCAGACGCCGCTCAATGGAGAGCAGTACTTCCAAGCGCTAAAGACAACGTTCCGTGAGGTGCTGCCGCATTACCTCCGGACAGAGCAGGACGCCGGCATGTCGCTGACGGGCGGTCTTGACGGCAGGATGATCATGGCTTGGGCGAAGCCAGCAGCGGGAGAATTGCCATGCTATACCTTTGGCAGCAGCCTGCGCGAATCCACCGACGTCAAGATCGCACGGAGAGTGGCGGAGGCGTGTGAGCAGCCGCACACAACGATCGAAATCGGGTCCGATTTCCTCAAGGAGTTTCCCGTCTTGGCCGAGGAAGCCATTCGGGTTTCAGACGGCGGCCTCGACGTAACGGGCGCCGTAGAAATCTACGCAAACCGGCAAGCCCGAAAGATTGCGCCGGTGAGGGTGACAGGCAGCTACGGCTCGGAGATCCTGCGAGGAAATGTCGCCTTCAAGGCGCACCCTCTCAACGAGGGCCTCTTCAGCCGGGAATTGGTTGCGCTTGGTGCCAAAGCAGCCGGCACTTTCGCGGACGAAGCCAACGTGCCACGGCAATCGTTCATCGCCTTTAAGCAGATTCCCTGGCATCACCAGGCACGGCTTGCCGTGGAGGAATCGCAGGTTTCTATCGCGACTCCCTTTTTGGACAATGCCTTGGTAGGTCTGAGTTTTCGCGCCCCGGAATTGGCTCTGGCCAGTGCCGACCCATCGCTCCGGCTAATTCGCGAAGGGAACGCCGCCTTGGCGAGGATTCCAACCGACCGTGGAATAACGTTCCAACCCAGTCCACTTAGCTGGATGCAGGGCGCCTTCGAACAGTTTCGCTTCAAGGCAGAATACGCCTACGACTACGGAATGCCCCAGTGGTTGGCAAAGTTCGATCACGCGATCAAACCCTTCCGGCCAGAAAAACTCTTTCTCGGTCGCCACAAATTCTACCATTTCCGAACCTGGTATCGGGATGCACTCGCGCCTTATGTGAAAGAGATCCTCCTGGATGATCGCACCCGTGGGCGCTGGTTCCTCCAAGGGGCGCATATGGAAAAGATGGTTCAAAGCCACGTGTCGGGGACGCGTAATTACACCTCGGAGATCAGTCAAATCCTGACGCTAGAGTTGATTGAGCGTCATCTGTTGGCAAAGGAGTAAAATGGCGGTGCCGCACATCGCCGTCTGTATCTGCACCTATCGGCGCGCTGACTATCTGCGACGCCTTTTGGAGGCTCTAGCTACGCAGGAGACAGATGGACGCTTTACCTTTTCCGTGGTGGTGGCGGACAACGATGTAAAAGGCACGGCCCAGCCTGTCGTGGAAGCTTTCATGAGCCAGGCAAGGTTGCCGGTTATTTATTGTCTGCAGCCGATCCAAAACATTGCGCTCACGCGGAACGAAGCGCTGGCACACGCGGTCGGCGATTTCATCGCCTTCATCGATGACGACGAGTTACCGATTCCCAACTGGCTGCTTCTTCTCTTTCAAACGCACGAAAAGTGCGAGGTCGACGGCGTCGTCGGTTCTGTAAAACCCCATTTCGAAGTGGAACCTCCCGCTTGGGTGATCAAAGGACGGTTTTGCGAACGAGCAACCTATCGGACTGGGACGATGCTTTCGTGGCCTCAGGGCCGAACCGGTAACCTCCTCTTTAAGCGGCAGGTGCTCGATGCTCTCGAGCCGCCATTCTTCCGAGCGGAATTCTTGACCGCTGAGGACCAAGACTTCTTTCGACGCGCGATTGGCAAAGGGTTCCGGTTTGCCTGGTGTGACGAAGCGGTCGCCTACGAAGAGATACCCGCGATTCGGTGGAACCGAAGATTCATGCTTCGACGTGCGCTGCTTCGAGGAAGAGTTTCGCTCCAGCACCCGATATCGAAATTGCGCCCGCTGCTCACTTCGCTCGTTGCGGTCCCGGTCTACGCCCTGGCTTTGCCGTTCGCGATCCTTTTCGGCGAGCATGTTTTTACCAGCCTCCTTATCCGGTCGTGCGATCATCTCGGCCGCATCCTCGCATTCGTCCGCTTCGCCGCGCTGCCACGGCAATATGTCACCGAGTAGCGACGCGGTAGCGGGACCGGGCGACGTTGTTCTCGTCACGGGAGCCACTGGCTTCATTGGCCGGCGAGTGGTGGCCCGTTTGCGCGAGCGCGGCTTCAGCCGAATTCGTTGTCTAACGCGCGCATCCAACGCTTTTGGTGATGGCTCGGGAGACGGGCCTGGCGAATTTGAGTTGGTCCAAGGCAACCTGCTTTCTCGCGAAGACTGCGAGCGCGTCGCCAAGGGTGTCAGCGTCGTCTACCATTTGGCCGCTGCTCGGGGTGAAAAATCTTTTTCGGACGCGTTCCTGAACAGCGTGGTGACGACGCGGAATCTCCTCGACGCCTTGGTGCAGGACGGCTGTCTGCGGAGATTCGTCAATGTTAGCTCGTTTACGGTCTATACCGAGCGTGGCGAAGTCCTTGACGAATCGGCTCCGGTAGAACCGAAACCGGCCCTGCGAGGAGAAGCCTATTGCTTCGCAAAATGCCGACAGGAGGAGATCGTGCAGGAGTATGGCAGCAAGCATAAGCTCCCTTATGTCATCCTGCGCCCTGGTCATGTCTACGGCCCGGGGAACGAGGGAATCTCCAGCCGGGTAGGCATTGGCACCTTTGGCATCTTCCTCCACCTTGGCGGATCGAATCGAGTGCCGCTAAGTTACGTCGATAATTGTGCGGAAGCGATCGTGCTCGCGGGGATAACCCCGGGGATCGACCAGGAGATCATTAACGTGCTGGATGACGACCTGCCGACCAGTCGCGACTTCTTGCGCCTGTATAAACAGAACGTCCGTCGATTTTTCTCTTTGTCTTTACCGAAGGGCCTTAGCTATGCCCTATGTGCTGCCTGGGAGGACTACTCAAGCTGGTCGCAAGGCCAGCTACCGCCGGCCTACAATCGGCGACTTTGGTCGGCCTACTGGAAACGCGGAGATTTTTCAAACGCGCGCCTGAAAGAGAAGCTCTCATGGCGACCGACGGTCTCCACGGCAGAAGGGTTGAGACGCTATTTCGCGAGTTGCCGGGAGAAATTGCGTCATGCTTAAGGTTGCGATCGTGGGCTGCGGGAAGATTGCCGATTCGCATGCCGCGCAGGTCGGGCGGATTCCGCAGTGCGAGATCGTAGCTGTCTGTGATCGCGAGGAATTGATGGCGCGCCAACTCCAGGAGCGCTTTCCCATCCGACGCGCCTTTAGCGAAGTGGCGGAGATGCTCGTCGCGAGCACGCCGGACGTGGTCCACATCACGACCCCGCCGCAAAGCCATTACCCCATAGCCCGCCAATGTCTGGAGCATGGCTGCCATGTTTATGTCGAAAAGCCATTCACGGTAGATAGCGACGAAGCGGAGGATTTAATCGCGAGGGCGAACGCGAGGGGTCTAAAAATCACCGTCGGGCACGATGATCAATTCAGCCACGTAGCCCGCCGAATGCGCCGTCTCGTGGCCACGGGCTATCTCGGCGAGGGTCCGCGGCACCTGGAGAGCACCTATTGCTATGAGTTAGGCGGCAACTACGCGCGCGCTCTCCTGGGGGACAAGGATCACTGGGTGCGCCGCCTGCCGGGAGGGTTGCTGCAAAACGTCATCAGCCATGGGATTGCGCGGATCGCGGAATTCGTGCGTGACGACGCACCGGAAGTCCTGGTGCATGGGTTCACCAGCGGCCCCCTGCGGGCCATGGGGGAAAAAAGCATTGTTGATGAGCTGCGCGTGATCATCTCGGGAAGAGAAGGGACCACGGCTTACTTCACTTTTTCCTCCCAAATGCGTCCTGCACTCCATCAATTGCGCGTCTATGGAAACCGAAACGGGCTTTTCCTGGATGAAGACCAGCAATTGCTGATTCGGCTCCGCGGAGAGCGGATGAAAAGTTACGCCGAAAGATTCGTTCCTCCGGTAATGTTTACGGGGCAATACCTCGCAAATTTTGGCACCAACATGCGCATTTTTCTGGCTGGTGACTTTCACTTCAAATCGGGAATGAAGTTCCTGATCGAGTCATTCTATCACTCGATCACAGAGAACGCTCCGCTGCCGATCGCGCACAGCGAGATTCTGCGTGTCTCTCGAATGATGGATTGCATTTTTGCGCAATTGCCGCGGCCTGCGGTGGCTGCCGGCGGATACTTTAGTCCCATGCCTGCAAAAATAGCCCTGTTAGTTGGCTTCGCGTTTATCGTGTGGCTTTTCCGACGGGATATGCGGAAGCGCGAAGGTATTTCTGGAGCGCTCTGGATCCCACTCCTCTGGCTTTTTGTGATCAGTTCGAAGCCGGTCTGCTTGTGGCTGGGCTTTGGAGGTGGAAGTGGCGATGCCTATGAAGAAGGAACGCCGCTGGACCGGTTATTCTATCTGGCGCTTATCTTAATGGGCCTCCGTGTTCTCGCTCAGCGCGGCGTGCGTTTATCTCAACTCGCAGCGGCGAATAAGTGGCTCTTTATTTTTATCCTTTATTGGGGAGCGAGCATTCTTTGGTCGGACTACACTGTTGTCGCCGGGAAACGTTGGATCAAAGAGTGCGGCAACATTGTCATGGCTCTGGTTGTCCTGACCGAAATCGACCCGGTGCAAGCGGCCAGGGCCCTCTTTGTTCGGTGCGGCTATATTCTTATTCCGCTCTCGGTGATCTTTATCAAGTATTTGCCCGATGTCGGCCGGGTCTACAATCGCTGGACCTGGCAATACATGTATGTAGGTGTGGCCCAGCACAAGAACAGCCTTGGGGCCATCGTTCTGGTCTGCGGTCTCTTCATGGCTTGGGAGTTTTTTTTCAGCAGCCGGGCGAAAGGCCCGCGACTCGATTGGAAAGAGCGGGCGGCACGGTGGCTTTTGCTCGCGATGTCTGCCTGGCTGCTGCATAAGGCCGGAAGCGCAACTTCTCTGGTCTGCACGGCGCTAGGTCTCGTCATCCTAATCGGATTTAGGCTGCCGCTTTTCCGCCGCAATGCGGCCGCCTTTGCCGGTTACGTTTTGGCGGTCTCGGTATTCTTTGTTGTCCTAGATTCCGTCTTTGGCCTGCGGGAGGTGTTGGTCGCGAGTGTGGGACGGGATACGACCCTCACTACGCGCACCGGCCTATGGTCCTTGGTTTTACAGCAGGACTTTAATCCCCTTTTCGGAACCGGGTTCTACACTTTTTGGATGGGCAACCGTTTGGAGGCGATTTGGAAGGTTTATGAGGGGGTGAACCAGGCGCACAATGGATACCTGGAAACCTATCTGAACGGTGGCTTGATCGGGTTCTTTTTGTTGATTATCTGGCTATGCGCCAGCTACACCGGGCTACGGAAGCGCTTGTTGCAGGGCAAGGAGTTTGCGCAGATCCAATTTGCTGTCTGGGCGGCGGTGATCGTTTATAACTTCACCGAAGCAACCTTTGATCGGCTTTCGCCGCTTTGGATCGCGATGCTCGTAAGCACGATCAGCGCCCCGATGCGGCGGGTTGGACGGGCCGCGGCCGCGGAAGCGGTTGGGCGAAGCGATTTCACGAGGCGGATGGCAGACCGCCCGCAAGCGGTATCGGTCTAATCGGGGAGGAAACCAAATTGGCGGCGCTCGTCTCAATTTTGATTCCAGCTTACAACGCCGGGCCTTGGATTGGCGCGGCCATCCAGAGCGCGTTGGATCAGACTTGGGAAAGGACGGAAATCATCGTCGTTGATGATGGATCGAAGGACAACACGCTGGCTCAGGCCTCTCGCTTCGCCACGGCGAAGGTTAAAGTGGTGTCGCAGCGGAACGCCGGTGCGGCCGCTGCCCGTAACCATGCCTTGAGTTTGGCCCAAGGCGATTTTCTGCAATGGCTGGACGCAGATGACCTTCTCGGGAAGAACAAGGTCGAATCGCAAGTGCGCGCGGCCGAACGCATCGCCGACGATCGGGTCCTCTTTTCTTCCGGTTGGAGTCGCTTTTATCATCGCCCAGAGAGAGGGCTGATCGCCGCGAGTGCGTTGTGGACGGATCTCGATCCAGCGGAATGGCTGACGCTGAAGTTGGAGCAAAACCTTTACATGATCGTTGAGTCATGGCTGGTCAGTCGAGCGCTTGCAGAGGCTGCGGGCCGTTGGAACGAGGCGCTAAACGCGGATGACGATGGCGACTATTTTTGCCGCGTGATTCAAGCCGCGAAAGCCGTGAAGTTCGTGCCCGGAGGGCTTTCCCATTACCGCACCTCCAGTGGCAATAGCCTTAGTAGCGTCAACTTCTCCCGACGGAAGGCTGAGTCGCAGTTCACTTCGATTTGTACGCATATCGCCTCTCTCCAGGCCTTGCGGAACGACGAAAGGACGCGTAGCGCTTGCATCGCCTTTCTCCAACGCTGGCTGATCCACTTTTACCCCGAGCACGGAGCAATTTGTCGTCAGGCGATGGAACTAGCCGAGCAACTCGGTGGCAAATTACGCGTTCCTCCATTGCCCGTGAAATACGAGATGCTCCGCCGCTGCTTCGGCTGGCGGCTGGCGAAACGGGCCATGTTTGAACTTCCGAAAGTTCGCTCCGGGGTTGAACGGCGCTGGGATGGACTGCTGCAGAATCTTTCGAGGAAACCAGCCGAATGGTGATTCAAAGCGCAGCAAACAAGTTCCGCTCTCTCTTGCAGTCCTGGGGCACCGGAGGAGCCAAGAAATGGCTCTGGGACCATGAATTTGCCAATGGGCGCTGGGATTATATCGAGAACACCGCCGACGATTTGATCTACCCAATCCTTAGCAGGCACGCGCGAGGCGGCAGCATCCTCGATCTCGGATGCGGATCCGGAAACACAGGCAATGAGCTGCCGTGGGAGAGCTACGACGCCTATCACGGCGTCGATATCTCCGGGGTTGCGGTGGAGAAAGCGCGCATCCGTAGTGCCGCGGGGGGGCGCGCGGCCAAGAACAGCTATGCCCAGAGCGATGTCTTCAGCTACGCGCCTAGCGCCCACTATGACCTGATTCTTTTTCGAGAGTCGATCTTCTACGTCCCGCTCTCGAAAATCGTGCGCATGCTTCACCGCTATCAAGGCTTCCTAAAACCGGGCGGCGTTTTTGTCGTCCGGATGTGCGATCGGCAGCGCTACGCGCGCATTCTGGAATTGATTCAGGAGAATTTTGCCGTGGTCGAAGACCATCGCCCGGACGACGTCACCACGGTCGCGGTGGTCTTTCGTGGGGCGGTTTCTTAGCGGGCCATGGCACCCGCTCTGCTTGCCAAGATGGTTATGGATGTTTCATTGCGACCAACTTCCCTGCGTACTGCGGCGACCTGGAGGCGCCGTGCCTTTGTTGCGCTCTGCGGGTTGCGCCTCCTCGCTTCGGTCGCCCACGGAGAGATCATTCCTCCCGAGCGCAGAGTCGATTGGTCACAGAGCGGACTACCGGGTGGAATTCCGGCACGCACGAGTATCTTTAAGATGCTCGATTCGATCGATAAGACCGGCGACTCGGATGTGGCCGAAACGATCCAGGCAGCACTGAATGCTTGCGGGCCTGAGCAAGTGGTGGCGCTGCCACCAGGGACGTTTAAGATCGGACGGACGCTGACCATTCCCGGACATGTGGTCCTTCGGGGATCCGGGCCGGGGACGGTGCTGCTGTCGAATCTCCCTTCCGCCGATGTGATCAAATTCTACGGGCCCTATTGGTATTACGCGACCCCGATTGCGGTGGTCTCGGGCGCGGCCAAAGGGTCAACCAGCGTCGAGGTTGCGACCACCAAGGAGCTGGCAGTGGGAGTGAAAGTGCAGTTGCAAGCAGAGAACGACCCGCAGCTCATCTTCGGCGGAAGTGAAGGGAGTGGTGGCCCCTGGGCACGGGGTCAGTGGCTCGAGGTCACGGGAATCTCAGGAAACACGGTCACTTTCACGCCGGCGCTTTATCAAACCTACGATGCCAGCCTCAAACCGCGCCTTCGTTTTCCGGTCAACGGGGCGAATCCAGCTAGAAACTTTACCGAGTACGCCGGGGTGGAAAATCTCACGATCAAGAACAATCATCCTTACGGCAACGCCAATATCTCGATGCAATTTACCGCCTATTCCTGGGTCAAGGGCGTGACCAGCCTTGATGCCGGGCTTTGCCACATTTGGACCTTCGATACGTTTCGCTGTGAAATCCGCGACAGCACGTTTCGGGGTGTGTTACCGCCGATCACTTCTTCGCGCGGATACGGCATCCAGTTAGGAACTCCCGGTGGCGACCAGCCGAATTCGAAGACCACCGCACTCTTGATAGAGAACAATATCTTCGAGGGAAACCGGGGGCACGTAACCGTGGGTTACGGTGCCGCGGGTTGCGTAATCGGCTACAATTTCTTCACCAACGCCGCCAGCGAAACGGCGAACATCCAGAAGATGGACATCGCCTTCCATTCGTCTTATCCGATGATGAATTTGATTGAAGGAAACGTCGGCATCCGGGGAATCGTGGCCGATACCTTCCATGGAAATAGCGGCGACAACACGATCTACCGGAATTGGTGGAAAGGAAAAGCGGCCGGCAAAGACTCCGCTCTTTGTTCGATTGAATTGGATGCTTACCAGCGCAACTTCACCGCCGTTGGAAATATCCTTGGTTATCCCGAAATAGCCTCCGACCTGGCAGCTTTGTCGAATCCCAAAGGTGTGGGCGTCTACGAGAAGCTGGCGCCCGACGCCGCGCCGTATGGAAATTTTTACAAGGTTTGGATGCTGGGCTACGCAGGTGAGGGCGGCGGAACATCGCCTGCTGATCCCCAGGTTGCCGCGACCTTGCTGCGGCACGGCAACTACGACTACGTCACCAAGCAAACGCACTGGGACGACACGATCTCCGATCATACCCTGCCGGCATCACTGTATCTGTCGGCCAAGCCCAAATGGTGGGCTAAGGGAGCACCCTTTCCACCAATAGGCCCGGATGTCACGCCCATGACGAATTCGATCCCCGCGCAGATGAAATTCGAGGGCGTTCTTCCTTCCGGGCCGGTTCCCCCAGGTAATCTCCAGGTCACTCCCAAGTGAGCGACTGCGTGATTGAATTTCACGCGCTCACGACGAACTCGTTCTTTTATTGCTTCAGGCCGACGGCAAGATGCCCCAGTGCCCGTCGTAATCCGCTCCTAGCAACTCGTGGGCATCCTCCTGTCAGTCCTCATTTGCACGCATAACCCGCAGCGCGAGCGCTTCTGTCGGGTTCTAGATGGGTTAAAGGAGCAGTCGCTCCCGCAAGAGCAGTGGGAATTAATTGTGATCGACAGCAAGTCGACGGAGTCTCTTGCCGGTGCTTGGGATCTCGGCTGGCACCCGCACGGCGCGATCATTCGCGAGGAAATCGGAGGCCTTAGCAACGCCCGGCTCCGAGGTCTCGCGGAAGCTCAGGGTGAAGTGATGGTGTTCGTCGATGACGACAATGTGGTGGCACCTGATTACCTCGAGGCAGCCCTGGCGATCGCGCAGGAATGGCCAAACCTCGGGGTCTGGGGAGGGTCGATCATTGGCGAATTCGAAGCCGAACCTTCGCCGGAAATGCGCGACTTCCTTCCTTACCTCGCGGTGCGGGAGGTTAAGACTGCACAGTGGAGCAACGTGGCATCGTGCCAGGAGGCGGAACCTTGGGGCGCCGGCCTTTGTCTCCGACGCGCCGTCGCCTTGGAATATCGCAAATTCTACGAGCAATCGGAGGTGCGCCTCGGCGATCGAGAGTCCGGAGCGCTCCTGAGCGGCGGAGATACTGAAATAGCTTATGTCGCTTGCGCGAAAGGGTGGGGGATGGGTGTGTTCCCTTCCTTGCGCGTTACCCATCTTATTTCAAGCGAGCGGGTGAGTGAGGACTATCTCGTCCGTTTGGCCGAAGGCTTGAACGCCTCCTCCATGCTCCTGCAATATAAATGGCGGGCAGTTGCCCCTCGCCCGGCCCGTTGGTCGACGATGCGTTACTTGAAACATTTACTCTTCAATCGGGGCCTTTCGCGGAAGATGGCCTTCGCCCACCTCCGGGCTGAAGCCTATGCCCGCAAAGTTTGCGTTCCTCCGAGCAGGAGCTGATAACCTTCGTCGTCTGAATGCAAAGAGAAGCCAATGAAGTGAGCCTTCAAGATAACGCGGAAGGCGCTGGTGGAGGAGTCGCGCAGATGTCCGGACCGCAGCAGACGAGCCATCCGGGCGATGCGCCTATCGAGTGGACCACTACCATTACTCGACATCGCGGCTGGCTGGACTGGCGCTTGCAGCAGCTCTGGCGCTATCGCGACCTGATTGGGATGTTCGTCTGGCGCGACTTTGTTTCGGCCTACAAGCAAACCGTGCTGGGGCCGGCCTGGCACATTATCCAGCCGCTGCTGACGACGTTGATGTTTACACTCATCTTCAGCAAGGTCGCGCGGCTGTCGACCGGCGGGATTCCGCCTTTTCTTTTCTACCTCTCCGGACTCGTCGCATGGGGGTTCTTTTCTGGAAACCTCATGAAAACAGCCAGCACTTTCGTGGGGAATACCCACTTGCTGGGGAAGGTCTATTTTCACCGCCTTGTGTTGCCGATCTCGATTACGGTTTCCAGCTTCATCACCTTCGCGATTCAATTCGGAATCTTCCTGGTCATTCTTGGTTGGTATTGGATTCGAACTGGCGAGATGCATGTGACGCCGTGGATCGCAGCGACGCCGCTTTTCATCTTTATGCTGGCGGGTTACAGCCTCGGCTGTGGCATCATCGTTTCTGCACTCACGACCCGGTATCGCGATCTGGCCAATTTGGTTAACTTTGGCGTGCAGTTAATGATGTATGCCACTCCCGTAATCTATCCGGTCTCCGTGGTTCCGGCGGGATTCCGCTGGGTGGTGGAATTGAATCCGCTCACCCCGGTGGTGGAAGGTTTTCGCTTGGCCTTCCTGGGCTCCGGGCTGGTGGATGTCACTCATCTGGCGATCAGCTTCGGAGTCATGGTCGTAGTCCTGCTTGGTGGGGCTGATGCTCTTCACGCACGTGGAGCGCAGCTTCATGGATACCGTCTAGGCGCGCGCGATGGTTATCTCAGTCGAACACGTCAGCAAAGAGTATCGCCTAGGGACACTCGGAGGCGCGACGCTGAAAGAAGACGTTGCCCGGTGGTGGGCGCGCCGGCGTGGTCTTCCGGATCCGAGTTCAGTCATCGGGAGTGAAAATGGGGCCCATGTAGGCGGGAAGCGATTCCTGGCCCTGAACGATGTTAGCTTCGCGGTGGGAGAGGGGGAGGTTCTGGGAATCATCGGACGCAACGGCGCCGGGAAGAGCACGCTCCTAAAGATTCTTTCACAGGTGACCACGCCGAGCCGCGGCGAGGTGAAGATCAAGGGCCGGATCGCGAGTCTCCTGGAGGTAGGCACCGGATTCCACCCCGACCTGACCGGCCGGGAGAATATCTTCCTGAACGGCGCCATCCTCGGAATGACGCGTCCGGAAATTAAGCGGAAATTTGATGAGATTGTCGATTTCTCCGGGATCGAGGAGTTCCTCGACTCGCCAGTGAAACGCTATTCCAGCGGGATGTATGTGCGCCTGGCTTTTGCCGTGGCGGCCCATCTCGATCCGGAGATTCTGGTAGTGGACGAAGTCTTGGCCGTGGGCGACGCAGACTTCCAAAAGAAGTGTGTCGGCAAGATGCAGGACGTCTCGCAGCGCCAGGGCCGGACGGTCCTCTTCGTGAGCCATCAAATCGGCATGATTACCTCGCTCTGCACGCGCGCGCTCCTGCTGGAGAAAGGGAAGCTGACTGCGGAAGGAAACCCGAGCGCGGTAATTGCGAAATACTTCGGCTCCTCCGGGGCGGCACCGCACGTAATCGACTACCGGGACTCCGGTGATGCACCGGGCGATTCCCTTGCAAGACTGCTTTACGCTGCAGTCGAGAACAGCAGCGGCGAGACCGTGCACGAGGTCGATATTCGCGATCCGTTTCATGTGCGAATGGACTTTGAAATTTTGCGCGACGCCCCGCAAGGACCACACCCTAACTTTCACTTCTTCGACAGCCGCGGAGATTATGCCTTTGTCGCGGCGGCTTCGGAGCTTGTGGCCGACCCGATCGCTGCCGGAACTTATTCCGCGCGCTGCACCGTACCGGGTAATTTGTTGAATAACGGACTATATAATATCGGGCTCGGCCTCACGTTTCTCTATAGTGGAATCCACGTGAGCTTCTACGACCGGCAGGGCTTGGCGCTGAGTGTTGTTGATCGCATCGACGAGACGTTGATGCTTTCGCGCGCGGGCTATGCCGGCCCCATGCCGGGGCCTATCCGGCCGCGCCTGGACTGGAGGATCGAACGAATCGCATGAAGGTCGTAATCCTCTGCGGCGGGATGGGGACACGGTTGCGGGAAGAAACCGAGTATCGTCCAAAGCCGATGGTGCCGATCGGGGGCCGTCCTATCCTTTGGCACATCATGAAGCATTACGCTTTCTACGGCTTCAAGGAGTTTGTCTGTGCCTTGGGTTATAAGGGCGAATCAATCAAAAGCTACTTCCACCAATACTACGCCCTGGAAAAGGATGTCACGATTGACCTGGCCACCGGCGAAGTCACCGCCCGCTCAACTGCGCGCGAAGATTGGCGGGTGCATCTTATCGATACCGGTTTGAAGACGAATACTGGCGGCAGGATTCGGCGTTTGCGGGAACATTTCGAGGAGGAGCCATTTCTCCTGGCTTACGGCGATTCGGTCTCCGATGTCGATTTGAACGCTCTGGTCGCATTCCATCAAGCTAGCGGCAAGACGGTCACGCTTACAGCGGTTAGATCGCCAGCGCGCTTCGGCGAAGTTACCTTGGACAGTGAATACGTGCGCTTGTTTGACGAGAAGCCGGAGCATGGCGGCGGTTGGATCAATGGCGGGTTCATGGTGGTGGAACCGGATTTTTACGAATACCTCGAAAGCGATGCGACCGGTCTTGAGGTGCTCCGGCAAGTAGCTCTGGATGGGCGCCTGACAGCTTATCGTCATCCGGGTTACTGGCAGTGCATGGATAACATTCGCGACCGGATGTTACTTGAAAGCCAATGGGAGTCCGGGGAAGCACCTTGGAAGATCTGGGAGTAGCAGCGATGGCAGACACAGCGTTCGTAACTCGGACGGACTGTCGTGTCTGTGCTTCGCGCAACTTGGAGCTGGTGTTGGATTACGGTCAGGTGCCTCTTGCCGGTGGGTTCTTTCCGGCGGATGACGCCCGCTCGAAGCGCACCTTTCCGCTACACCTGCATCGCTGCACTGATTGCACGCTCCTCCAGGTCAGCGAAACGGTGAACCCGGAGCTGATTTTCGCGAACTACTCCTACAGCTCGTCGTTTAACCGCACGCTGGTGGAGCACAACACAGCGCTCGCTGGAAAGCTGCGTGGGATGACCGGAGATATGGCAGACCCGCTCTTTGTGGAGATCGGGTGCAATGACGGCATCCTCCTCAATCCGCTGGCTAAATCCGGGGCCCGCGTAGTGGGGGTGGACCCCTCCGACGTGGCGCGCCGGGCCAGCGAGGAGAATGGCTGGCCACTGGTGCAAAGTTATTTCGACCGCCGCTCGGCCGAGCAGGTCCTGGCTAAGTTTGGTAGTGCGGAGATCATTGTGGCGAATAACGTCTGCGCGCACATGGACGATCCCAATGTGCTCGTGGCCGGGGTTCGCGCCCTTCTGGCTCCTTCGGGACGTTTCGTCTTTGAGGTACATTACCAAGGGGACTTGGTAGGGACGCAGCAATACGACACGGTCTATCACGAGCACACTTGCTACTACTCCCTGCGCTCCCTGCAGCAGCTCCTGGCCGCACACGAGCTGGAGGTAATCGACGTCCAACGGATTCCAATTCACGGCGGCTCGATCCGGGTGACGGCTGCGCGCATCGACGCCGAGGCGGTGCGGACATCGGCAGTAGACGAGCTCCTGGCGGAAGAGGAACGGCTGGATCTTTCAGCTTTTCGCACCTTTGCCGAACGGCACCGACTGGTCTTGCATGACCTTCTCGCCGACCTGGCGCGCGCCGGTCGCAAGGTGGTGGCATATGGCGCCAGCGGACGCGCCACTATTTTGCTCAACTTCTGCGGCATAGGTCCTGACTTGGTGGATCATGTAAGCGACCTTTCTCCGCTTAGGTATGGCCGGGTGGTCCCGGGCGTGGGCGTCCCCATCCGTGAGCGGAGCGTGTTTCGGGACTCTTACCCGGACTATGCCTTGTTGACGGCTTGGAACTATGAAGCGGAGATCGTGGCTGACGAGCAGGAGTTCGCTGCGCGCGGCGGCAAGTTTATCGTCCCGCTCCCTACGGTTCGGATCATCTAGCTTTCGTTACTTTTACCATGGACAAAATACTGATTACGGGCGGTTCCGGTTTCCTCGGACGCCGACTGGGGAAGCGCCTGCGGGAACTGGGGCACGACGTGGTCTTGGCCGCCCGGAATAACAAACAGAATTTCCTTTCCTCGTCCTACAGCGGCTGCCGCTCCATTGCGATGGATGTGGCTCACATCGAATCGGTGCGCGACATCTTCGCCCAGGAGAAGCCGGACGTAGTGGTCCACGCGGCTGCGACCAAGTTTGTTGACGTTTCCGAGGTGCAGCCGATGGAGACGATCGACGTCAATGTGGTCGGCTCGCAGAACGTCGCGCGAGCGGCGATCGATCGCGGGGTCAAGACCGTTATCGGCATCTCGACGGACAAGGCCGCGCCTCCGGTCCGCAACACCTATGGGCTCTCAAAGGCGATCATGGAGCGAATGTTTTGCTCGATGGACGGGCGCGGTGGCACGCGCTTCATGTGCGTGCGTTACGGGAATGTCGCCTGGTCCACGGCGTCGGTCCTGGTTCTCTGGAAGAAGCACCTCGCGACGATGGGTGTGATCGAGACCACGGGCCCGGAGATGCTGCGTTTCTTCTTCACCGTGGACGAAGCGGTCAATCTCGTGGTCACCGCGATCCAGCACGTTGGCGAGCTGCATGGAACCTTGCTCTCGCGTTACATGAAGGCAGCGCAGATCAAGGATATCCTGCAACTTTGGTGCGACCAGGAAGGGGCAAGTTGGCGGCAAATTCCAGGACGTCCCGGTGAGCGGCACGAGGAGACCTTGATCGGCGAGCTGGAGCTGCCCTTTACACGGGAAGTCGAGTTTAACGGCATTAAACATTACGTGATCTCCTTTAATCAGCTTTCCGCGAAGCCACCTAGGGAATGTCTCTCAGCCGGGACGACCGCACGCCTGACCAATGAGGAAATTCTCCAAATAGTAAATAATCCTCCGGCGGATGAGGTTTAGATCCCGCAAGGTTGCGGCCCATTCTTAAAGGTTGAATCCCCTGCGACCGCTGATTCTTTGGGGCGCGAGTGGCCATGCAAAGGTTCTGTATGAGTTCCTCGGACCTGCCGGCTTTGATTTGGTGGCCGTAGCGGATAATTCGCCTGGAGCAAAATCTCCTTTTCCGGGAGTTATTTGCCTCCGAGGCCGAGGAGAGTTTCTGGACTGGAGGGCCACTAAGACTTTGGCTGATCTCGCGGGTTCGGTGGCAATCGGATCGCCTGGCCAAGCTAGGATGGAATTGCAGGCGGTGCTGCAAGAGGGTGGAGTGGAAGTTATCCGAGCAATTCACCCGATGGCCTACGTCGCCAGGACCGCGCATCTGGGAACCGGTTGCCATGTACTGGCGCAGGCTGCAATAGCGGCGGACGCAAGGCTGGGGGACCA
This sequence comes from uncultured Verrucomicrobiae bacterium, assembly GCA_963726745.1. Taxonomy (GTDB): domain Bacteria; phylum Verrucomicrobiota; class Verrucomicrobiia; order Chthoniobacterales; family UBA10450; genus JACCTI01. The sequence continues at coordinate 64,138 of CAVSDR010000007.1, read as the reverse complement.
GTGCCTAATCAACACCAGCGCGAGCGTCGACCATGAGTCGGTTTTAGGATGTGGCGTCCACATCGCCCCGGGAGCGCGCGTTCTTGGTTGCGTGGAAATTGCTGACTATACTTTCGTCGGGGCGGGGGCGGTTGTGCTCTCACGTCTGCGAATCGGTCGCAACGCCATCATCGGCGCAGGGGCAGTTGTAACCAAAGATGTAGCGGACAACGCGGTGGTCTACGGCAATCCCGCGACTGTGCGCAGAACTTCGACGTCGCCGGCCAGGCCAAAATAGCTTTCAAAGAACATGCGCGTCCCTATTGCAGGTCCTTCCATCACAGACTTGGAAATCCAGTACGTGACCGATGCGGTCGCGAATTGCTGGTATGACCAGGCAAGCAAGTACCACGACCTTTTCGAAGCGGCCTTTGCGGCTTACATCGGCGCGAAGCACGCCCTGTTTCTGCCTTCGGGCACCTCGGCGCTGCATCTCTCTCTAGCGGCTCTCGGTGTGGGGCCGGGTGACGAGGTGATCGTCCCGGAGGCTACCTGGATCGCCTCCGCCGCGCCGATTACATACCTCGGGGCTACTCCGGTATTTGCAGACATCGACCCGGAGACGTGGTGCCTGGCAGCGGCTTCGGTGGAGGCGGCCATCACTCCGAAAACGCGCGCGATCCTTGCGGTGGATCTCTACGGGAACATGCCGGATTACGACGAGCTCGGCCGGGTGGCCCGGAAGCACAGCCTGCCGATTGTGGAAGATGCGGCGGAAGCGGTCGGCGCGACCTATAAGGGAAAGTTTGCCGGCAGTTTGGGGGTCACGGGTGCTTTCAGTTTTCACGGTTCCAAGACGCTCAGCACTGGCGAAGGCGGAATGTTCGTGACCGACGACGAAGAGCATTTCAAGCGGGCTGCTTTCTTGAGCAGTCACGGACGGCACCGCGGCGACAATAGCTTCCAAAACACAGAGGTCGCTTACAAGTATAAGGCTAGTTCCATGCAGGCGGCGTTGGGCTATGCGCAAATCCAAAGGATTAATGAAATCCTGGGAATGAAACGGCAGGCGTTTCGCTGGTATGAGGAAGGGCTTTCCGGACTACCGGGCGTACAGATCAATAGCCCGGGACCGAAAGTGGATTCGGTCTACTGGTTGAACACGATCGTCTGGGACGAACGCTATCCTTTCGACAAGCAGCAGGCTGCCAAGATTCTCAGTGCAGCGGGATTGGATACCCGGCCGTTCTTCAGTCCGCTAAGTTCTCTTCAGGCTTATGAATCCTTCGCGGGGACCCCGTGGGCCGAGCGCAACCCGACGGCCTACAGGATCGGAGCTCGCGGAATCAATTTGCCCTCATCTCTCCGGCTGACGAAGGAAGAAGCGGAGGAGGTGTGTCAGATCGTGCGCCGCGCTTTGTTCCAAGTCGAGGGATCAAAGGTTGGGAGCACCGAAATGGGCGTCTAGATTAGCTGCATCTTGACCCAAAAGTGATCGCCTTCATCCCGACCTTTTCAGCCGATCTTGTGCGGAATCTTTGCCAAGCCATTGGCTACTTTCTCCTGCTTCGGTTGGGTCCGATGAGCGGTTGGATCGGTTCGAAGTGCTGCAGCGCAGGGTCGGTTGGAAAAGGCGGTATGACCGATAACAAAATGACCTGCGGCCGAGCGGGCCTCTTTCGAGAAGACGGAAAAGCTTACATTTTTCTAGTAGTTCGACTATTCGCGTCATTTCTAAATCGTGAAATTGCCATATCCTAACGTGCTATCCGCGAGCTGTTTGCACGATGAATCGGGCGCCGACAGTTAGCAGAGAATCACTCGCGGCACACGACTTGCCTGCTGAGTGTAGTGGCGTCTCCCGACCGTCTCTTATCTCGCGCCGCGCGCGGAAAATCTTCGTGCTGGTGGAGCGTTTTCGCTTTCCTCTTTTGCTGCCTGATCGGATGGACGGAGGCGCAGACTCCCTGCGGAAACGTGATCGCGTGTGAGAACGCGGTAACCGGAAACCTAGCCTCGGAATGGGATGTGCCCGGCGCCGGCGACACCTCGATCCAAGGGTTTGCCACCGACATGAGTGTAAATCGCGGGCAGACGATTAGTTTCAAGGTCAAGACGACGGCGAAAGCTTACCGGTTGGATATCTACCGGGTGGGTTACTACAATGGCCGCGGCGCGCGCAAGGTAACCACGATCACGCCGTCTGTTTCTCTGCCGCAGACGCAGCCAGCGTGCGTGCGCTCGACCTCGACTGGTCTTTACGATTGCGGCAACTGGGCGGTCTCCGCGTCCTGGAACGTTCCCTCGAGCGCGGTCTCAGGAGTTTACCTGGCCAAGTTGGTCCGGACCGATACCGGCGGCGCCAGCCACATCATCTTTATCGTGCGAGATGATTTCGGAAATTCCGATCTCCTCTACCAGACTTCCGATACGACCTGGCAAGCCTACAACCGCTACGGCGGGACCACGCTGTACGGCGGGACCGGACCGGCCAGCGACGGGCGCGCTTACAAGGTCAGTTATAATCGCCCGTTCGATAATCGTGCCCCTGGCACCGGAGACAGCACGCCTCTGGGCTACTTTTTCACCGCCGAATACCCGATGATCCGCTGGCTGGAAGCCAACGGCTACAACGTTAGCTACGCTTCCGGGATGGACACCGATCGCCGCGGTTCCGCGGCTTTGAAGACGCACAAGGTGTTCCTGTCGGTGGGACACGATGAATATTGGTCGGGCGCGCAGCGCGCCAACGTGGAGGCGGCGCGCGCGGCTGGCGTGCACCTGGCTTTCTTCAGTGGAAACGAAATTTTCTGGAAAACGCGCTGGGAAAACAGCACTGCAGGCACGAGCACTTCTTATCGCACGCTGGTCTGCTACAAGGAGACGCACGCCAACGCCAAGATTGATCCCACCTCCACTTGGACGGGCACCTGGCGCGACCCGCGTTTCAGTCCTCCCTCGGATGGGGGCCGGCCTGAGAACGCGCTCTCTGGACAGATTTTTACAGTCAACGGGGATCGCTCGGATGCGATGTCGGTTTCGAGCGCGGATGGGAAGCTTAGATTTTGGCGGAATACTGGGCTGGATCAACTCATCGATGGGGAGAAAGTGGTGCTTCCTCAGGGACTTCTGGGTTACGAATGGGACGAGGCTCTCGACAATGGCTACCGCCCACTTGGCTTGGTGACCATGTCCTCCACCACCCTGAATGTAGATGGCTATTACCTGCAGGATTACGGGACCCGCTACGGCCCGGGAACGGCTACGCATTCACTTTCGCTTTATCGGCATGCCAGTGGCGCATTGGTTTTTGGCGCGGGCACAGCCCAATGGTCCTGGGGGCTCGACGCCACGCACGATTATCCGGGGACTCCAGCAGACGTCCGTGTGCAGCAGGCAACGGTGAACCTTTTCACCGATATGGGCATCCAGCCGGCGACGATCCGCGCGGGCTTGCAAAAATCTAGCAGCTCGGGCGACACGCTTCCTCCTGCTTCCCAGATCAAGGCGCCGGCCTCGCTGAGCGTGCCCGCCTGGACGCCGTTGACCATTTTTGGAACGGCGACTGACTTGGGCGGTGGTCGCCCTGCAGGGGTCGATGTTTCCTTGGATAACGGCAGTACCTGGCATCCGGCCTACGGGGCAGCGAATTGGAGCGCTTCCTGGCTGCCCACTTCTCCAGGGGTGATGACGTTTCGTAGCCGTGCGGTGGACGATAGTTGCCGGGTAGAAACGCCTCTGCCCGCGGTGCCAATTACGGTTACGCTGAATTCCGCCCGTGCCTCCCTTTGGTCCCCCACGGCGGTCCCTACGATCCTGCAAAATTCCGATCCGCTTGCGGTGGAATTAGGCGTCCGCTTCAAGCCCGATCGCAATGGCTGGATCACCGCGCTGCGCTTTCACAAGGGTCCGGACAATCTCGGCACGCATGTCGGCAATCTCTGGCGCAACGATGGAACCCTCCTCGGCTCCGTAACCTTCACCAGCGAGACGGCCAGTGGCTGGCAGGAAGCCCAGCTCGCGACGCCAGTGCCAGTCACGGCCGGAACTTATTACGTGGCGTCCTATCACACCGACAACGGCCACTACTCCCATGATGTCGGCTATTTTTCCGGACGCAGCCTAACGAGCGGCCCGCTCTTCGCACCGGCGGATGGCGCCGCCGGCGGAAATGGACTCTACCGTTATGGAGCCAGCGGCTTTCCCACTGACACTTCGCAAGGGTCAAATTACTGGGTCGACGTGGCCTTCGCAGCGGATTTGTCGCCCGATATTACTCCGCCGTTGATCAATGGAGTCACCCCCCAGATGGGCTTTGGCAACGCCGGCGTGTTAACCTCTGTCTCGGCGCAGTTCAACGAGCCGATGAATGCCGGCAGCTTTTCGGCGGCGACTTTCTTCCTCAAGGAAGCGGCCACGGGAAGCTTGGTTTCGGTTTCGTTAACCTACGATCCGGGCAGCCGCACAGCCATCTTGCAGCCTGCCGCCGCCCTGAAGACTAAAACAATCTACACAGCTACGGTAAAGGGCGGAACCACCGGAGTCCGCGATCTCGCGGGCAATAAGATGCCGCTGGATGTGGTATGGTCGTTCACCACCGGCGCCGCCAGCGTAGGCGGCTACACCCTATGGTCGCCCACGGCCATCCCCACGCTCGTCGACATGGCCGACACCTCTGCGGTGGAACTCGGAGTCCGATTCAAGGCGGATCGCGACGGCGTGATCACCGCGATTCGCTACTATAAGAGCAGCGCGAATACCGGCACGCATCTCGGCAACCTCTGGGGCACAGATGGAACGCTCCTGGCCACAGTCACTTTCACGGGCGAGAGCACTTCCGGCTGGCAACAGGCGCAATTCTCCACGCCGGTCCCCATCACCGCGGGGACTTATTACATCGCTTCGTATCACACCAACACGGGCCACTACGCGGACGATTCTAACTATTTCGCGGGCAAGGGAGTGAACGCTTCGCCGTTGTATGCTCCGGCTGATGGCGTCGCCGGCGCCAACGGCGTTTACCATTACGGCTCGAGCGCTTTTCCCACCGATACCGCCGTCTCCTCCAACTACTGGGTCGATGTCGTCTTCAATCCCTCGACCGTGACGGCGCCGCCGCAGTTTTCGCCCTTGCCGGGCACCTATAACCTGCCGATTTCCGTCTCCATCACCGACTCCACCTCGGGCGCGCAGATTTACTACACGCTCGACGGAACTCCGGCGAGCGCCGCTTCCACTCCTTATAGCGGCCCGCTCGCGCTCTCGAATGCCACCACGCTCAATGCCATCGCGATCGCCGCGGGCAAAGCGAGCACGAACACCGCCGGAAGCTATTTCTTCCAGGCGGGCACACCGACCTTCAGTATCCCAGGTGGCACCTACACGACCGCCCAAGTCGTCTCGTTAGCCGATGTCAGTCCGGGAGCGCAGATCTATTATACCCTTGATGGGACCACGCCGACGCTGGGCTCGACTCTTTATACTACTCCAATCGCCATCTCCGCCACGACCACGGTCAAGACCTTCGCCACGGTCGCGGGCTGGACGGATAGCGCGGTCGCGACGGTAACCTACGTGATCGATACGACTTCGACGACGCCTCCGGCAGCGCCGAGTAATCTGTCTGCGACCGTCACGGACGTTTCCCGGATTGACCTCGCGTGGACGGACCAGTCGACGAACGAAACAGGCTTTAAGATCGAGCGGCGCATCGGCACCACCGGCAGCTTCATTCAGATCGCCACCGCCGCGGCGAACGTGACCTCTTACAGTGACACCACGGTGGTTGCTTCCACGACCTATAGCTATCGCGTGCGGGCGACCAACAGCGTGGGCGACTCGGCCTACAGCGCGCTGGCTAATGCCACCACTCCGGCGCCGGGCGCGTTGCCCGCGCCTTGGGTGAGCCAGGATATCGGAACCACGGGGAGAGCGGGCAGTGCCTCCTACGCCGCCAGCAGCGGCACCTTCACGGTCAATGGCGCCGGCGCCGATATCACCTCGCAGGTCGACGCCTTCCAATATGTCTACCAAACCATCACCGGAAACGCCGAGATCGTCACCCGCGTGACCAGCATTCAGAACACCGATCCGGCGGCGAAGGCTGGCTTGATGATGCGCGAGACTACGGCCACGAATGCCGAAACCGCGGCTATCGTCCTCACCCCGAGCAAGGGCGTGAGCTTCCTTGCCCGGACCGCCACCGGCGCAAAGATCACCAGCTCGAGCGGCCCCTCCGTGGGCGCCCCGTATTGGCTTCGCCTCGTGCGGTCGGGGAATACCTTCACCGCTTTTGCAGCCAGCGATGGCATCTCCTGGACGCAGGTCGGCAGCGCTTCCATCCCGATGAATGCCTCGGTCACGGTCGGGCTGGCCGTCACTTCCCGGACCACCACTGCTCTTTGCCAGGCCACCTTTACCGACGTCTCCCTAATCACCGAGCCCTCCGCGCCCACCGGCCTCACGGCCAACGGCGTCTCCAGCACGCAGGTCGATCTTTCCTGGACCGATACCTCCTCGAATGAGAACGGCTTCAAGATCGAGCGCAAGACCAGCATTGGCGGCACCTACGCGCAGATCGCCACCGTGCCTGCCGGCACCACCGGCTACTCCAACACTGGCCTCACTCCTTCCACCACCTACTACTACCGCGTGCGCAGCACGAATAGCGCAGGCGACTCCGCCTACTCGAATGAAGCTAAGGGCGTCACTGGCACCTCGGGCACTGTGCCCGCCGTCCCGGCCGGCCTCACCGCAGCGGCCGCTTCTTCCAGCCAGGTGAACCTTGCCTGGTCCGACGTCGCAAATGAAACCGGCTTCAAAATCGAGCGCAAAACTGGCAGCGGCGGCACCTACAGCCAGATTGGCACCGTGGCCGCGAGCGTCGTGACTTACGCCGACACCGGGCTTGCTCCCGGCACCTTGTATTTCTACCGGGTCCGCGCGACGAACGGCGCCGGCGATTCCGGCTATTCCAACGAAGCCAGCGCCACCACCACCTCGGCGCCGACCTTCCGGTCGAGCGCAGCGAAAGGCGCCACCTCTGGGGTGCAATCGCTCGTGATCAACAAGCCCGCCGGCACCGCGCAAGGCGACGTCATGGTAGCGGCGATCTCCATCCGTCCGAGCACGGCCACGATCAATATCTCCGGCTGGACCCTGGTCCGCCGAATCAACAATTCGTCGGGTAATTCCAACTCGCTCGCCGTCTACTACAAAGTCGCGGGCGCTTCGGAACCGTCGAGCTATACCTGGAGCCTTGCCTCTTCCACCGGCTCCGCTGGCGGCATCTCCTCCTTCAGCGGCGTGGATCCGGCTAACCCCATCGACGTCGAGAGTGGCCAGTCAACCGCGAGCAACTTGAGCCAGCCCGCGCCGAGCGTCACCACTCGTTATGCCAATGACATGCTTGTGACCGCACACGCCTTTGCCAGCAGCGCCGCCTTACCCCACCGGCGGGCATGACCGAGGCCTTCGACGTGGCCAGCAATTTGCCGGGCTCCGGCGGGATCGCGATCCAAGGCAACTACCAATTGTTGCCGACCGCCGGCGCTACCGGCACCCGCACCGCCACCGCCGCGAGCGATGCCGATACCGGCAACACGCACACCCTGGCCTTAAAGGCCCGCTAGAGTCGCTTCTCTTTGCTTCGGGATTTTTGGGGAGTTAAAATCTCGGCGTCCATTTATGTGGGAAATCACGGTAGTCATCCCGACCTATAACCGGCAAGCTCGGCTCGCGAAGGCTGTGGATAGTGTCTTAGGAGAGACACGCATTCCGGTGCTCGTCCACGTATTCGACAATGCTTCGACCGACGCCACCGAGGCCTACATGCGCGGATTAATGACGGAGCGGACGAATGTTCGTTATACACGTCATCAGAGAAACATTGGTGCATTGGCGAATTTCGACGCAGCTTTCCGGGCGATCAAGACGCCGTACTTCCTGCCGCTGGCAGACGATGACTTTCTCCTGCCCAACTTCGTGCATGAGGCTCATGCAATTCTCAGGCAGAATTCCGATCTAGGCGCGGTAGTGTTTCAGACTCAACATATGTCGGCCAGCGGAGAGGTCCTGGCAGTGAATCCGGCAAATGAGCGACTTGCCGGTCGTATCGAATCTCGCGCTCATCTCGCGGAGTGGATGCGATACGGACACTACCAGTGGAGTTCAATTCTCTGGAACCAACAGGTTTTGCAGGAAATTGGTCCGCCCGAGCTGACCATTGGTCTTGCCAATGACGTCGATTTTGAGGCGCAAGCTTTCTGCCGTTTTCCAGTCTGGCGCGTCCTGAGGCCAGGGGCGGTCTACTGTCTCCATCCTGAGCAGGGTAGCATCGGGACGTTGAGCGCTGATTGGGCTTCGATTGTGAAACGATTGGACCAGGCAGTGCGCCGGCTACGCGTTATACCACCGGACGATTATCGCGCATTACGCCGTGTGATGATCAATAATTGGCGGGTGCTTTGGCGGCCTTTTCTGAATCGAGAAGGTGCGCTTGGGACATGGCGTGCAGCGTGGCAATTGGGCTTCCGCTTCGGCAGTCCTCGTTATGCCTGTCAGTTATTGTTGCGGAATTTTGATTGGCAAAAGCCCATCGAGCAACTGCGTTCCAAACTGGCGCTTCGGACACGCCTGAGAAGACTCTTTGCCCGGGCACCTGCGCGGCTAAGCTAAATTTCCTGCCTGTCCGCCGGTCTTCTCATTGCCGCTCGCATGCAGCGATTTCAGATCATTGGCCGCCTTCGATCATTTTGGCGTAAGCTAAGAGAGCGACAGCGAGCGGCCCGAATGAAATGTCTCCGATCCCGGCACCAGGGCCGCCGCTTTGCCTCCGGAAAGCATGGCGTCAACGTGGTTGGCTACATCCGTGCGCAAATGGGACTTGGTGAAGCCGCCCGTGCGTTAGCGCGTGCTTTCAGTGCCATCGATTTTCCCTTTCAGGTTTTTAATGTAGAGGCCGGCAATCCGAGCGAGCACACAGACTTTTCCTGGGCGCATAAAGAGGGCAGCGGCAAACCGTATGATATCACAGTGGTCACGTTGGATCCTGACAATCTCTCAGAGATTCTTCGACTCCTTCCACCACGGATGTATCGGAACCGCTACACCATCGCCTACTGGTTCTGGGAGCTCTCGGAGATACCAGACCGGTGGTTGGAAGCGATGGATTGCATCGACGAGATTTGGGTTGCGAGCCGTTTTGTTCAGGACGCCTTTTGCGCCAAGGCTCCTGTGCCGGTCTATCGTGTCCCAATCGCGGTTCAGCTGGTGACGGGAATGGGAACGAGGCGCCAAGACTTTCGTCTTCCTTCCGATCGATTCCTCTTCCTGACCGCCTGTGACACCCGGAGCTACCTTGAGCGAAAGAATCCGATCGGCACACTTCGGGCATTCAAGAAAGCGTTTCCTCCTTCGAGAAAGGACGTGGGCTTAGTCTTGAAGATCAATAATCCGGAATACCGCGGAGAATATCTTGAGCAGATGCTTGCGGAAGCCGGGGAGCATCCCGGAGTTTACCTGATTGAAGAAGTCATGAGCCGGGAGAGAATGAATGGCCTTTTAAGCTGTTGTGACAGTTTCGTTTCGCTCCACCGGTCGGAAGGATTTGGTCTTGGGCCCGCGGAAGCGATGAGCCTTGGCAAACCGGTGATCGTCACAAACTGGTCTGGAAATACAGATTATATGCACAGCGGCAACGCCGCGGGAGTTAACTACTCCCTGACAAAGCTGGGCACAGACTTTGGACCTTATCAGGCTGAGCAGTTCTGGGCAGAACCTGATTTGGAACACGCTGCCTATTGGATGAGGCGACTTGTAGAAGAGCCCTCCATAGCCGCCAAGATGGGTCGAGAAGGTCAGACAACAGTTCGGGAACTACTATCTCCTTCGGCCATCGGGCGTCGGATGGAGCGGAGGCTGGACTACATAAGAGGTTTTGCGCTTTGACCGACCTCAACCGGCTTGTCGGAGTGCGTGCGAAGGCAGCGGCTTCCAACGATCGCTCAGGATCCGGGTGTCGGTTTACTTTTTTAATCAATGAGAAACTTAGGCGCGTTGCGCGCTTCTTGAGAGGTCGTTGCGGGAGTTTCATCGAGATTCGGGTGCGCGCCTACAGAAACAGAGCGCTCGCGAGAAGGTGGCGCTCGCCGATAAGGCGGCGGCGAGAATTTCCCGAAGGAATCAACCTGGTGGGCTACCTGCGCGCCGAAATGGGACTTGGTCAAGCGGCCCGGGGCTTAGCCGCAACTCTCGAAGCAAGCTCGATTGAATTCGGGATTCACAATGTGGAGGAACGCAACCCCTCACGTCATCTGGATTTAACATGGTCCTACAAGGAATCATCCGAGGGGCGGTATGACATCTCTGTTGTAGTCGTAAATCCAGATAATTTCGCCCATGTCGCGGAACGGTGGCAACGGGAGTGTTTCAAAAGGCGCTATACTATCGCTTACTGGTTTTGGGAACTTCCCGAAATTCCGGATAGTTGGAGAGAAAGCTTCGCTTTAGTGGACGAGGTATGGGCGGGCAGTCGGTTCATTCACGACGCGCTGGCTCTCGTTTCTCCCGTGCCAGTCTTCCGGATGCCGGTTCCGGTGTATGTGAATGATGGCGGGTCAAGTGGGAGATGCGATTTCGGGTTGCCTGAGAAGGCTTTTCTCTTCTTTAACTCTTGCGATGCCCACAGCTTCCTTCGTCGCAAGAATCCCGAGGGTGCAATAGCCGCCTTCAAAGGTGCGTTTTCGCCTAGCGACCGTCAGGTCGGGCTTGTGCTCAAGGTCAATAATTCCGCGAGCGCAGCCGTAGAGATGAACGCTCTGCGCGAAGCCATCTCCGATTATCCGAACATTTATTTGATAGATCGAATCATGAATCGGGCCGAATTGGATTCGCTGGGGAACACCGCGGATTGTTTTGTTTCTCTTCATCGTTCCGAGGGGTTCGGCCTGGGGCCGGCCGAAGCGATGGCAAGGGGTAAGCCAGTGATTGCGACAAATTGGTCGGGGAACACCGACTACATGACGCCAGAGAACTCTATGGGTGTCGGATACGACCTCGAACGAATCGGACAGGACTGCGGCCCTTATTCCGGCGAGCAATTTTGGGCGGAGCCGAAGATCGAAGAGGCGGCAGACCTTATGCGGCGCGTTGCGAATGACTCTTCTCTTTCACAAAGGATGGGAAAAGCGGGGCGACAGACGATTGAGACACACTATTCTCCTGTCGTCCTCGCAAAGGTAATGAAACAGCGGATCGCTTATATTCGCAGGCGACTCTATGATGTGCCCTGACACGGCATGCTATCGCGCTGGCCGTTGCGGCTGATAGATTTTTGGTATCCATAGCTCTGAGCGGGCTCAAGATGAGAAGGCGTTCCGTATTCGCTGCCCCAGTTTATCTCAGCGCGAACGTCGGGAGGTGAGCCTCAGGCGTGTCGATTGCATCTAACTCTGGATGGTGATTCCTGGTAAGCATCGAGCTCTCGACTCTTAAAACGGGGGTTTAGGATAGTATGCAAGCGCAGTCACGAAAACCCGTCACAAGCAGTAGTCATGACTAATCTGCAGCCATATTGGTCGGTCATGATTCCGACGTTTAATCCCTCAGAACAGTTTCTTGAGGAAGCGTTATGCAGCGTATTGCAGCAGGATCCCGGGCCGAGCTTGATGCAGATCGTCCTTGTGGACGATGGTTCGAGATCTGGTCCGCCTGCCAAGCTTGTTCAGAAGCTTGCGGGAGAGCGCGTCCAGATCCACCGCGAACCCGCGAACGTCGGATTGGCCCACATTTGGAACCGCTGCATCAAGCTGGCGCAAGGGCAGTGGATACACATCCTACACCAGGACGACTTCGTGCTTCCGGGCTTCTACGACACATTAAGGACAGCTTTGGAGCAACACCCTTATGCCGGGGCTGCCTTCACACGAAACGGCTACTGCGACCAAGATGGCCAAGTGACCCGCGAAGCGGCTCGCGAAGAGGAGCAGGCAGGCCTGCTGCCGCACGCACTGGAGCGTGTTGCTGTAGAGAACAAGATTGTGTGCGCGTCGATCGTCGTCCGGAAAACTGCCTACGAACAAGTGGGCGGCTACAATCCCGCCCTGACGCATGCACTAGATTGGGACATGTGGATTCGGCTGGCCGCACACTATCCAATTTATTATCATCCCCACCTGCTGGCTTGCTGGCGAGAACATAAGTCGGCGACAACATCCGCGCAGATTAGAACCGGCGAAAACATCCGAGATCTTGCGCGTGTAATAAATAACTTTGCGTTCATAATGGACCGCGATCTCGGCCGGCGATTGGCCTTTCTCGCACGGCGCCGCTATTCCGAAATCGTTTTGGAGTTCGCGCGGCATTTTCTTTCGATTGATGAGTTGGAGGCTTGCCTCAGTCAGCTTCGCGCCGGCGAGGCCTTGCGCCCTGGTCCTCGCTGGCTAGCTGAAGCGGCGCTCGTCGCCTTCAAAGCGAAAAGTAAGCCGTTGCGGAGACAGGTGGGCCTCGCTCGACGCCGCACTGCGCAGCCGATGTAATGTCCGTCTCCAGAAGAGAAAATGTCGCGGCCGTTGTGATTCCGATTTATCGGCTGCCGCTGACGGCCGAGGAAGAGCAATCTCTACGACAACTGCAATGTCACCTCTGGCGATACGACACCTATTTCGTCGTGCCCGAATCCTTAGAGGATCCTTCCTTTCTTCTGCGCGAGGCGAAGGTGCTTCGCTGGGCAGACAGCTACTTTGAAGGCCTGGCTGGCTATAATCGGCTAATGCTTTCGCGAAGCTTTTATCGCGCGTTTCGCGAATACAGTTATATCCTAATATGCCAGCTCGATAGTCTCGTCTTCTCAGACGAGCTGGAAAGCTGGTGCCGGAGAGGTCTTGATTATGTGGGCGCGCCATGGTTTCGGGGACACCGCGGGGATACAACTCAAGGACTTTGGGCGGTCGGGAATGGCGGTTTCTCACTCCGCAAGGTTGCCACTTTCCTGAAGGTTTTGGAGGCGAAGGGTCTGTGGATGACGCCGGCAGATTGTGCCGCGCAGAGTGGGCGAATCCTTGGGTATCCAATGCTTCGGAGGGCTTACCTCAGGGCGAAGACATTTGCTCACTCGATCGGCTACAAGAACAACATTGGTTATTTTATCCGGCATTTTGCAGCGCATGAGGATCTATTCTGGTCCACCTATGCGCGGCTGATCGAGCCGAGCTTCAGGATCCCGCGCCCTGAAGAGGCCCTTGGTTTTGCCTTTGAGCACGCGCCGCGGCATTGCTTTGCGTTGACCAACGAACGTCTTCCTTTTGGCTGCCATGCCTGGGACAAGATTGATCGTGAGTTTTGGCAGCCCTTTCTGCTAACGGATGGCGCGACCGTGGAGGCCGGGTTGCCAGAGCGGATGCCACCCTGAGAGCGCCAGCCGTAGTTGCACCGACGGTGACGATTTGCCTGCCAAATCTGAACTGCCGCCCTTTCCTGCCGGAACGGTTGAGATCGATCTTCCAGCAAACCCTCACCGACTGGGAAGTACTCGCCCTCGATGGCTTTTCCGACGATGGGAGCTGGGAGTTTTTGCAGGAGGCAGCGGCTGAGGATCCGCGTGTGCGCATTGAACAGGCGCCAAGGGAAGGAATTTATGCGGCGATCAACCGGTGCATTGAGCGGGCAACCGGAAAGTTTGTTTACATCGCCACGAGCGACGACACGATGGCGGAAAACTGCCTGGAGACGCTCGTCGTCGCGCTGGAGGATAACCCTGCCTGCGCGATGGCGCATTGTCCGCTCATTGTTCTAAGTGCAGATGGCCAGACACTCGATTTCGCGTGGGAGCGCGTTTCCGTTTTTGCTCGCAGCAGTCATGGTCTCCTTTCGGAGCCGCACATCCGGCATGCGCCTTATAATGGCGTTCTTCATCTTGGAGGCGAGACCGTTTTCAATTCGCTTACGCAACTTTTGATCCGAAGGGATGCCTTCGACGCAGTCGGTCTTTTTCGTGACGATTGGGGCAGCATGAGCGACTTCCACTGGGGCATGCGAGCGGGGCTCCTCCTCTCTTCGGTGCACGCGCCTGGGACTTGGGCGGGCTGGCGCGTCCATCCGGCGCAGGCAACTCGGATTCCGGCGCCAGGCGCAACGCCGCAACGCGAAAAGCTTGAGGAGATGATCGATGCGGCGATTGCGGCGGCCTCCGCGGCTTCGTCGGAGCGCACGCTCAGGCTACTTCGGAAATACCGACAATATTTTTCGAAGCGGTGGAACTTTGATCAGGGGCGGAGCTCCCGAAGGAATCCGTGGCGGCGGCTGGCATTCGTTCTCTCCCAATGTGTTATAGAACCTGTGCTGGGTGCCGAGTATCTACTGCGCCGTCTTCGTGGGCTAAGGGGCTGGGAATTGCCGCCGGTGGAGGTAGTAAAGCGGTGGCTGACCACAGAACAACGGTCCCCAATCGAAGCCGCGAGAAAGTCCGAAACGGCGGCGGTCCTTTGAGAGTACTTTACGATGTCACCGCTCTCGGTAACGCGCAGCGCGAGCGATGGCAGCGAGCCGGCGTTTGCCGGGTGGTGGATTCTGTCGCGCGTGGCTTGGCCCATGATCCTGAATGCGACCTGGAGTTCTGCTGCACAATCGATCCGCACGTTGCTGGCTTTGCGGAACAGTATTTAAAGGGCGCGGCAGGTCTTGAAGACGTGCCTTTGGCGAGAAACGCTGCATCTGACCGCAGGGGCCGATGGGAGCGCGTGTGGCGGCTTTTCGGCCAAAGGCATGATGACGTCATAGGGGATCATGACATCTTTCATGTGCCGGCCTTCTACCTGCCGGCTGCTGCCAGGAAGACGCGTCGCGCGCAATGTTGCCTAACGATCTACGACTTGATTCCGCTTCTGTTTCCCCAGTGGTGCAGAGAAGGCTCGACGGAGTTCATGGAGTCCGCTCTCGAGAGCCTGCTGCCGCGGAATTGGGCGATTTGCATTTCGGAGGCGACGCGGAACGACCTCTGCAATCGTCTTCCCGCGCTGCCTGCCAACCACGTGTTCGTAACGTCGCTGGCGGCCTCAGAGAGTTTCCATCCCTGCGGTGACGCGGCATTCTGCGCCGCGACGCGGGCTAAATACCAGATCCCGCAGAATCCGTATTTCCTGAGTCTCAGCACGCTCGAGCCGCGGAAGAATATGGAGCACTTGGTGCGATGTTTTGCGGCTCTCACACAAGAGCCGGCTATGCGCGACTTCAACCTGGTGCTTGTGGGTAACAAGGGGTGGAAATACGAAGCGCTCCTTGAGGAGATCGAGCGAAACACGGCAGCGCGGGGCCGCGTTATCCTCACTGGATTTGTCGATGATGAGGATCTGGCTGCGCTCTATTCGGGTGCAGTTGCCTTTGTCTTCCCATCGCTCTATGAAGGCTTTGGTCTGCCACCACTGGAGGCAATGCAGTGCGGAATCCCCGTGATTGCTTCCAATACCAGCGCCTTGCCAGAAGTCGTAGGCGACGCAGGGATCCTGGTTTCGCCATCAGACGCAGACGCGCTTTGCGCCGCGATGATAAGCCTGGCGAATCAACCCGCGCAACGTGAAGAATTATCCCGCCGCTCCCTGCAGCAAGCGGCCCGTTTCAGCTGGGAACGGTGCGTCGCGCAAACCATGGCGGCGTATCGTTTTGCCGTGGCTTCGCAGGGCCGAAGCTAACGCACCACCACCACCTCGGAAAATTGCGCGTCCTTTACGACATCTCCTGGCTTGGCTACTCGGAGAGCCGACCTGCTGGCGCTACGGGGCTCGACCGCGTGATGGAAACACTGGCGGTTTATCTCGCGGCATCCCCGGAATGCCAGCTGACACTATGCGCCGGCGATTCTTTCGGGGCCGTGGGTGGTGCGCTGAAATACCTTTCCCATCATCGCGCACTAAGCGGTCTCCCGTTTAGTTACCCACGCTGGGATTGGACTTATCAAAAACCGGCGCATGCCGTCATGACTTCGGTTTACGACCGTGGGAAACGCGGCTTGGCCCTGCGGGCGGCGGGCTTGCTGGCTCGGTGTGGCAGTCGGTGGGCGGCAGCGCGGCGGGGGCCACTGCATGAATGCGGGGCGCACGGCCACGAAATCTACCACTCCCTATTTCTCGCCATCCCTTCGGAGCTACGAAAACACCCAAAGCTCCGTGTGTTCCTTACCTGTTACGATTTGATCCCGCTCCGGCATCCGGAACTTTGCGACACCGGTGCGCCAGAGATGCAACGCGCAACGCTCGCCAGCCTGAGGTCCGATGATTACATGTTCTGTATCTCGCACGCGACTCGGGATGACCTTTGCAACGAATTGCCGTGGCTGAATCCGCAGCGGGTTTTCGTCACCCACCTGGCCGCAGACAAAGTGTTTCGACCAGTCCGCGAACCCGACGCCTTGAAAGCAGTGCGCCGGAAATACGGTATTCCCGAAGGTAGATATTTGCTGACGCTGGGATCGCTGCAACCGCGCAAAGGCATGGAGCACGCGATCAAAGCCTTTCGTGAGCTGGCGGCCGCGTCTCCTTCATTTGACTTAAACCTTGTCATCGCCGGACCGCGCGGATGGAAAGACAACGCGATTATCGCTGCGGCGACAGCGGATCCCACGCTGGCCGGACGGGTTAGGCTAACTGGGCGCGTGGAGGAAGAAGATCTCTCAGCGCTCTACAGTGGCGCGGCAGCCTTCGTTTTCGCATCGCTGTATGAGGGATTCGGCCTGCCGGTGCTGGAGGCGATGCAATGCGGGACCCCGGTGATCTCGGCCAACACGACTTCGCTTCCGGAGGTGGTGGGCGCGGCGGGATTGCTGGTCGCGCCGCGAGATCTTGATGCTCTATGCGGCGCTATTCTCGAAATCGCGAACAGCGACACACGAGCGTCCGAATTGTCCCGGGCAGCCATCGCGCGTGCGCGGGAGTTTAGCTGGGCCCGGTGCGCGGAGGAGACAATTGCGGGCTACAAGGCAGCGCTCAGTTGATGGGGAGATATTGAAGATCACGATCTACAACGAACCTTCCCGCGGGTCTCTCGGTGGGTCGGAAGTTTCGGCGGCGGTGCTGGCGGCGGGTCTCGCTGTGAAACATGAGGTCGAGATCGTGCATTATCGGCCGACGATGGCGCGGGAGTCGCTGGCTGATTTTGCCGCGGTCGACCTTAGCCGGGTGAAGCTAAGACTCGGGCCGCCGCAGGTGGCTTACCGGGGAGTCTTTTGGAAGGTCAGAGAGCGACTGCGGGCGGAGCGGGCGCAGGAAGCTGCGATCGCGGGCGCGTGCGATCTGCTGATTGCTTTCGTGCATGAGCCGCCGCCTTTTTGCGGCGCGCCAAAGGGAATCCTGTGGATCTTGTTTCCGTTTCACGCGCTGGAAGAATTCGCCTGGCCGAAGCGTCCCTGGCATCGCTGGAAAGTTCGCGCTCGCTTGCAAACCTACGACTGCAAGTTGGCGATCTCCGAATTCTCGAAGAAGTGGACCGCGAAGCGATGGGGCGTGGACTCGGAGGTCGTTTATCCTCCGGTGGCCGTGCGCGCGGACGAGAACGTGGGAAAGAAAGAGAAGCTTATCTTAAGTGTCGGGCGATTTGCCGCCGAAGGACATGGAAAGAAGCAACGGGAAATGCTGGACGCGTTTGGTGAGTTGAAAACAGCCGGCAAGATGGACTGGAGTTTCGTCATGGCCGGCGCTTGTCCTTCCACGGGAACAGACGTGGATTTCTTGAAGGCGCTCGAGCCAATCGCGGCAAGGCAGGGCGCGCATCTGGCGGTAAACGTGGCACGCCAGGCACTGACTGAGATGTATCAGCGCGCAGCGATTTTCTGGCATGCCACCGGGATGGGGATTGATGAGGAGCAGCGTCCGGAATTGGCCGAGCACTTTGGCATTAGCACCGTGGAAGCGATGGCGGCGGGTTGCGTGCCGGTGGTGATCCAACGCGGCGGGCAAAAGGAAATTGTCGAGCACGGCGTGAGCGGATTCCTGTGGGAAACGCCGGAAGAACTAGTCAGCTACTCGCGCCGCTTGCTCGAGGACGAAAGCTTGCGCGCGCAGATGAGCGTGGCCGCGCGGGCGCGCGCGCAAAGGTTTAGCCGGGAAGCTTTCGTGGCCCGCTTCACGAAGCTGGTGGAAGGCTAATGGCCGCGCAGAAGTTCCATGGCTTGCTGACACGCCGGGAAGCGTGGCGGTTATCTGGGAGGGGCTGGCTCGTTCTCTTGCTTCTGCTTGCGGGCGCGGCCTTGCTGTTTAGCCAGGTAGCTTATTCCTTTCTCGCGCTCCATTCCCCGGTCGCAGCCGACACTTTGGTGGTGGAAGGCTGGAACGATGACTTTGTGGTTCGGGCCGCGGTGCGGGAATTCCGGCGCGGAGGGTATCGGCAGATTTATGCCACTGGCGGGCCAGTGAATGGCAGCGGCGGTTACACGAATGACTATAACACTTACGCCAGTGTGGCCGGTGACCGATTGAAGGCGGCGGGGTTGGCGCCCGCGGAAGTAAAGATCGCCCCCGCCCGGGTCTGGGCGCGTAATCGGACCTATGGCGCAGCGGTGGCTTTGCGCGAGCGGTTGCGGCAGGCAGAGGGGAAAGTGCTGGCGGTCAATGTGGTCACAGGAGGACCGCATGCGCGGCGGACGCGTCTGCTTTTCCAGAAAGCTTTCGGCGCGGAAGCAGTGGTGGGAGTGATCGCGGTCGACAACCCGGACTTCCCACGGGAGGAGTGGTGGCGATACAGTGAAGGAGTGAAGGAAGTTTTCAGTGAGTGGCTGGCTTATCTTTATGCCATGATCGCCCGTCCGACGTTTAAGTAATGAGCCAATCAGAAATTGCGAGCAAGCCAGTGGCACCGGGCCCGGGAGATCTTCCGCCGACGAGTTTGGCGAAAGCGCCGGCTAATCTCCGGCTTTGGTTGGCTGCCGGTTATGTCCTGCTTTTAGCGGCGGCATTCTTTCGCCCGCTGAGCACGCTGGTGACGCATGCCCTGGGAAATGATCTCCATTCGCACATTGTCCTGATTCCTTTCATTTCCGGTTACCTCCTGGCGATCGGGTGGCGGGAATTGCCGGAGGCCGGGCGCCCGGCATTTGTTCCGGCTGGCTTACTCGTGCTGGCGGGTGGCGGGCTGCTATTCGAAGCGCAGCGCCTGGCCGCGTCGCTCTCCTTAAACGACTACCTTGCGTTGATGGCGGGTGTATTCCTTTGCCTGCTTTGGGCCGGGAGTTTTCTCCTCCTCGGCTGGCGCTGGATGAAAGCGGCGGCCTTCCCGGTGTTCTTCCTCATTTTCCTCGTGCCGATGCCGGACGGGATGGCCGCGGCGTTGGAAACGGCCTCCAAGGTAGCATCGGCAGGGGCGGCGGAGATGTTCTTTAACTTCGGCGGCGTGCCGTTTCTGCGCGAAGGGTTGTTCTTCAAGTTGCCGGGTATTTTGATCGAGGTGGCGCAGGAGTGCAGCGGGATCAGGTCGAGCTGGGTCTTGTTCATCACCAGCCTGCTGGCGGCGCATCTTTTCCTGCGCTCGAACTGGCGGCGCACGTTGCTGGTGGTGTTTGTTATTCCCTTGGGAATCATCCGGAATGGCTTCCGCATCGGGGTGATTGGCTGGCTTTGCGCGGAGTACGGGCCGCAGATGATCGACAGCGTGATTCACCGTCGCGGCGGGCCGGTCTTCTTTGTCCTCTCGCTGGTGCCGCTATTTCTCTTTCTGTGGTGGCTGCGCTGGATGGAACAACGCGGGGCCGCGAAGGCTGCATCGAAGCCGCCAGCTTAGCCCGCCGCCTTCCCTGTTTACGTTTCCGCGGGTTTATGGTCTTACTTGGATGGCTGCTCTCTCTTCTGAAAATCTCACCTAAAATGAATCCTCGATCCCTGCGCCTTCCCCTTTTCCTTGCCTTGCTTGCGCTCTCTCTCTGGACGCTCGCGGGCTGCAGCAGCGGCCGCCGCACCGGCATGGTCGAGCCGGTGACCGCCTCCACGCCGACGGTGCTCGGGCCCGGCGACGTGATCAAAATTTCCTTCACGACCGCGCCGGAAATGAATCTTTCCCAGAAGATCCGTGCCGATGGTCGCTTGAATCTTCCGCAGGTGGGCGAAGTGAAAGCGTCGGGTAAAACGCTGCGGCAATTCCAGGCCGAGATCAAAGCGCTCTACCGCGGGCAGATTAACAATCCCGACGTCGTCGTGACGCTCGAGAGCGCAGCCATCCAGGTCTACGTCTCCGGCTCGGTGCGCACGCCCGGCAAGCTCACTTTTGACCGGCCTACGACCGTGCTGCAGGCGATCATGGAAGCTGGCGGCGTGAATCAGTTTGGGAATCTCCGGCGCGTGCATCTCATCCGCATTTCCGATGGGGTCCAACGGACGCAAATGCTTGACCTGCGCCCCATCCTCGCGGGCCGGACGACGGAAGCGTTCTACGTGAAGAATGGCGACATCATCCAGGTGCCGCAGAGCGCGTTTTGAGGCGGTGCGAGTTTGCCGGGCGTCTTCCGGCAAAATCGGGCGCGCGGGCTTCCCAGAGCGCGCTGGCTAAAACTCCAACGACGTGAGAGTGCACTTTTATCTCTCCTCGGCGGCGGCGATCTTTGCCGTCTGCCTGGCCCTGGCTGTACCCTTGCGGCGGCGCGTTTCGGTCGCGGCCTGGTCGTTCTTCTTCGGCATGCTGCTGCTGGCGGCGGAGAACGTCGTCAGCATTATCGCCTTTCGGCAGGTGCTCTCGGACCGGGTGGAATTCTGGCAGGCGACGCTCCTCCTGGTGAAGTCGGCACTGCCGGCCTTTTGGCTTTGCTTTAGCCTGACGTATTCGCGCGGGAATTACCGGGAATTCCTCCATCGCTCCTACGGGCTGCTGGCGGTGGTGTTGCTCGTGCCGGTGGCCTTCGGGGTGGTTTATCACGGCGCGCTGGTCGACCTGCGACCGTCGGATTCGATCAATGTCTGGCTGATCGGCTACGCCACCCCGGCGAAGGTGCTCTCGGGTTTCCTCCTGGTCTCGTGGGTCATGATCCTGATGAATCTCGAGCGCACCTTCCGCGCGGCCGTGGGGACAATTCAGTGGCGGGTCAAGTTCGTCGTCCTGGGTTTAGCCGTCCTCTTCGGCGCGCGCATTTTCACCCGCAGCCAGGCGTTGATCTACGGCTCGGACACGATCACCGGCTCGGGAATCGAAGCCGCGGCGCTGCTCATCGGGTGCAGCTTCATCGTCGTCGGTTACCTGCGTGGCGGCTTTGGCGAGATCGATATCTATCCCTCGCGCGCGGCGCTGCACACCTCGTTCACGGTCGTCTTCGTGGGCGCGTATCTTTTCGTCGTCGGCGTGCTCGCGCAGATCGTCGCGCGCACTCGCGAGGCGAAGAACTTTCAACTACAGGCGGTGCTGATCCTCTTCGGGATCGCGCTGCTCGCGGCGCTACTCTTATCCGACCGGCTGCGGCAGGTCATCGGGCGATTTATTAGCCGGCACTTTCAGCGGCCGCAGCACGACTTCCGCAAAATCTGGAGCCGCTTCACCAGCAGCACGGGCAACCTCCTGGACCAGCCGGCGCTTTGTGCCGCGGCCGCGAAGCTGACCTCGGAGACTTTCGATGCGCTCTCGGTGAGCGTGTGGCTGTGGGAAGCGCGGGGCGAGAAAGCGATCCTCGCGGCTTCGACCGCGCGCTCCGCGCAGGAATATACGCCCGCGGCCGAGGGCGAAAGCGCGAGCATGGAGCTGGCGCTGCCCGATCCTGGCCTAACGAGTCAGCCGTTTGACCTGGAAACCGCGCGCGGGACTTGGGCGGAGGCGTTGCGCGCGGCCACGCGCCCGCAATTCCAGAAAGGAGGCGATCGCATTTGCGTGCCGTTGATTGCCGGCGAGCAGCCGCTGGGATTCATGGTCCTGGCGGACCGGGTGAACGGTTTGCCCTACAGCATGGAGGAGTTCGATTTGCTGAAGTGCATCGGCGACCAGGTAGCGGCGAATTTGTTGAACCTGCGGCTGACGGAGGAGGTGATGCTGGGAAAGGAACTCGAAGCCTTCCAGACGATGTCGACCTTCTTCGTGCACGACTTGAAGAACGCCGCGTCCACGCTCACGCTCATGTGCCAGAACTTGCCGGTGCATTTCAACGACCCGGCTTTTCGCGAGGACGCACTGCGCGGGATTGGCCGCACGGCGGACCGGATCAACCAGCTCATCGCCAGCCTGGGAGTGGTGCGGCAAAAGCTGGCGGTCAACCCAGTCGAGTTCGACTTGAACCATGTGATCGAGGAAGCGCTCGAGGCGCTCAACGGCGCCGCCGTGCAAGTGGTGCGCGAGCTCGGGCCGCTCCCACGCGTGCTCGCGGATCGCCAGCAAATGCAAAGTGTCGTGACCAATCTGCTGCTTAATGCGCGCGACGCGGTCGCGGGGAAGGGGACCGTGACCGTGCAGACAACCCAGCGCGATGCCTGGGCGACGCTGGTGGTGAGCGACGACGGGTGCGGGATGAGCGCGGCCTTTTTGCGCAATTCACTCTTTCGGCCATTTTGCACCACGAAGAAGAAGGGGCTTGGGATTGGGATGTTCCAATCGAAGATGATCGTGGAAGCCCACGGGGGAAAAATCTCCGTCACGAGTGACGTGGGCCGGGGGACGACCTTTAAAATTTCACTACCTTTGAATTCCGCGACCGTATGAAAGCCACGCTCTTGATCGTCGACGACGACGAGGAAATCCGCACGCAGATGAAGTGGGCCCTCGCGGCCGACTACGAGGTGGTCTTCGCCGAGGATCGGATCTCGGCCGTGCAAGGCTTCCGCGAACACAAACCGGTGGCGGTGTTGCTCGACTTGGGCTTGCCGCCGAAGCCAAACGAGATCGAGGAAGGGCTCGCCACTTTAGGCGACATTCTCACGCTCGACAGCGCGGCCAAGGTGATCGTGATCAGCGGGCAGGGTGACAAGAAAAACGCGCTCGAGGCGGTGGGCGCCGGCGCCTACGACTTCCTCTGCAAGCCGGTGGAAATGGACGAGCTGAAGCTCCTCCTGCGTCGCTGCATTTACGTGGCCGAGCTGGAAGCGGAGTATCGCAAGCTGCAGGCAAATTCCCGCGGCGACACCTTCGAGGAGATGATCGGGGCGAGCTCGCAGATGCAGGGCGTGTTTTCCTTTATCCGCAAGGTCGCGGCCGCGAGCGCGCCGGTTTTATTGCTCGGCGAAAGCGGGACCGGGAAGGAGATGGCGGCGCTTGCGATCCATCGGCGCAGCCCGCGGAAGGATGGGCCGTTCATCGCGATCAATTGCAACGCGATCCCGGAAAATCTGCTCGAGAGCGAACTTTTTGGCCACGAGAAAGGCGCCTTCACCGGCGCGCACATGCAGCGGAAAGGGTTGATTGAAACCGCGGCGGGCGGCTCGTTATTCCTCGACGAGATCGGGGAGCTGCCGTCGAATGTGCAGGTTAAATTGCTCCGCTTTCTCCAGGAGCAGCGCTTCTCGCGCGTGGGCGGGCGGCAGGAGATGGTGAGCGACGCGCGCGTGATCGCGGCGACGAACGTCGACCTGCAGCAAGCGATCACGGACGGGAAATTTCGCGAGGACCTGTATTTCCGGCTGGCGGTGGTCGTGATCAAGCTTCCGCCGTTGCGCGAACGGGGTGAAGACACCGGCGTGCTCGCGCGGGAATTCCTCCAGCGTTAC
Source organism: uncultured Verrucomicrobiae bacterium (assembly GCA_963726745.1). Classification (GTDB taxonomy): domain Bacteria; phylum Verrucomicrobiota; class Verrucomicrobiia; order Chthoniobacterales; family UBA10450; genus JACCTI01. The sequence continues at coordinate 40,514 of CAVSDR010000007.1, read as the reverse complement.
GCGGTGCAGAACGGGAAGACAAACCTGACCTTCGCGCCGGAAGCTTTGCGCGCGATCAATTGCCACCCCTGGCCGGGAAACGTGCGCGAGCTGCAAAACCGGATCAAACGCGCGGTGATCATGGCCGATAGCCGGCGGATCACCGAGACGGATCTGGAGTTAAACGACACCCGCGGCGGCTCGCCCAGCCTGACCTTGCGCGAAGCGCGCGAGAACGTGGAAAAGGAACTGGTGCAGCAAACGTTGCAGCGTCATCTCGGGCGCATCAGCTCGGCCGCGGCGGAGCTCGGCATCAGCCGCCCGACGCTCTACGAGTTGATGGAAAAACTCGGCATCCCGAAGAAGTCTTCGGAAGTCGCTGGCTAAAGTTGGTCTGGCCTAACGGGGCCGATTTCCGTATCTCGAAGTATGACGAAGGTGCGAAAACACGGCATTCCATTGGTCGCGCTCTTGCTAGTGAGCGTCTGCGCAGTGGGTTGCACCGCGGAGATGCGGAGGGCGCGCCACCAGCGCCGCGCGGAAAGTTTCCTCAAGGAAGGAAATTTCGAGAAGGCGAAGATTGAATATCTCAACGTTTTGCGGTCGGACCCGCAGAATCTTGCCGCCTTCAAGGCAATCGGTTCGATGTGGATGGAGCAGGGGGCGCCGCTGCGGGCTGGGCCGTTCTTCGCACGCGCGAAAGAGTTGGCGCCGAAAGACCCGGAAGTGCGGATGAAAATGGCGCGGGTTTTCGCGGCCGTCGGCGACATTGCCAGCGCGCAACAGGACGTTCTCGCGGCCTTGCAACTGCAGCCGGATAACGCCGAGGCGCTGGTCCTTTTAGCGGACACCATCTGGCGGCCGGAAGATTTGGGTTTGCTCGAGGAGGCATTGCAGAAATTCCCAAACAAGGAGAACGCGCGCTACCAGGTGGCGATCGCTTCGCTGGCCCTGCGCAAAGGAGACGCGCCCGCGGCCGAGGCGGCGTTGCGGGAGGCGCAGGCGCTCGATCCAAAACTGCCCCTGGCGCATTCCGCGATGGCGGGCTTGCAGATGCTGCGGCGCGATTTTGCGAAGGCCGGCCCGGAGTTCCAGCAGGCCGCGGAACTCGCGTCCGCGCGTTCGCCCGAGCGGCTGAAGTTTGCCGAATTCCAAGCGAACGCGGGCGATCCGGCAGGGGCGATGGAATACCTTCGCGGAGTGCTGGCGCAGGCGCCGGATTTAATCCCCGCCTGGCGGGCGCTGGCGCAAATGGATTTCGCACAGCGCCGGAACGACGAGGCCATGAAATCGATCCAGCAGGCGCTCGCGCTCGACCCGGATAACCCGGAAGTGCGGCTGCTTGAGGCGCAGGTTTTGATCGCCATGGGCGACGCCGCCAAGGCAGTGCAAAACCTGCAACGCCTGGACAAAATCTACCCCAAGGTCCCGGCGATCCAGCTGGAGCTGGCCCGCGCGCAGATGTTGAATAACGATCTGCCCGGCGCGAGCGCGGTCTTGAATCAGTTAATTTCGGAGAACCCGAATTTGCACGATGCGGTGCTGCTCCTGGCGGAGATTAACCTGCGCAATGGCGACTTCCAGGCGGTGGTGAACGCGATGGAAGACCTGGTCAAGAAGGCCCCGCAATTGCCCCGCGCGCAGCTCCTCCTGGTGGATGGCTACCGCGGGCTCGGCAAGCTCGACCAGGCGGTGGAAATTTTCCGCCAGCAGATCGCCGATCCGCGTCAATCGGCCTCGGCGCATCTCGGGCTCGGGATCATTCTGGCGCAACAGAACAAGCTCGAAGAAGCGCAGGCAGCGCTGGAGAAAGCGCTTGAGTTGATGCCGTCGAGCACGATGGCCGCCGAGCAGTTGATCGCGGTGCAGACCGCGCGAAAGGATTTTGCCGGCGCTTTGCAAACCGCGCAGCAGCAGATCGAGAAATATCCCAATTCCGCCGCGATGTACCTCGCGAAGGGAAAAATCCATCTGGCGCAGGAGCAAATCCCCGAGGCCGAAGCAGCGCTGCGTAAGGCGCTGGAATTAGACGGCAACTTGACCACGGCTTACGAGCTCCTGACCGCCGCCTACATGGCGACCGAGCGGTTGCCGGAGGCGGTCGCGGAACTCGAGAAAGTGGTCGCGAAGTCGCCGAATAACACTCCGATGCTGCTGATGCTCGGGATGACGCAGGAGAAGATGAAGAATTACGAGAAAGCTCGCGAAGCCTACGAGAAATTGCTCGCGATCAAGCCGGATGCGGCCCCGGCGTTAAACAATCTGGCCTACCTTTACTCGGAGCGGTTGAACCTCCCGCAGCAGGCGGTGGAAACGGCGCGCAAAGCGCGAACTTTGCAACCGACCGATGGTTCAGTGGCCGACACGCTCGGCTGGGCGCTCTATCGTGCGGGCGATTATCAGCAGGCGATCGGGTTGCTGCAGGAAGCCGCGGGGAAACTGCCGGATGTGCCCGAGGTGCAATTCCACCTCGGGATGACCGCTTACATGATGGGCGACAAGGACCTGGCTCGCAAAGCCCTCGGGCAGGCGGTCGCGGCGCCCGCGGAGTTCGAGGGCAAAGAGGACGCGCGGCAGCGCCTGGCCAATATCGAGCAGGGCGGAGCCTTGCCGGAATCGGTCACGCCCGAGGACCTCGAAGAGGCGCTGCGCAAGCAACCAAACGATCTCGTAACAGCCACCCGATTGGCTGAAACCTACGAGCGCAAAGGCGAGCCGGCGAAAGCCGTGGCGGCCTACGAGGCGGTCTTGAAGATCAATCCCAAACTCGTCGCTGCGGCGGTAAAGCTGGTCGAGTTGCACAGCGGGCCATTGCACAACCAAGAGAAAGCTTTGGAGTGGGCCAAGAAAGCGCGGGAGCTGGCGCCGAGGGATCCGCAAGTCGCGAGCGTGCTCGGGCGGGTCGCTTACCAGAACGGAAATTTCACTTGGGCGCACAGTCTCCTGCAAGAGAGCGTGCGCCAGTCTCCGGATGATGCCACGCTCCAGCATCAATACGCCTGGGCAGCCTACAGCCTTGGGAAGATCCGCGAGGCCGCCGACGCGATGGAGAAGGTCGCCAGCCTGGAGCCGGATTCGCCGCTCGCAGCCGATGCGAAAACTTTCGGCGAACTCGTGGAGCAGCCCTCGGCGCACTCCCTTGACGATCCGGCGGTTAGACAGCGACTTGAGTCGGACCCCGAAGACGTCCCTGCGCTTATGGTGCGTGCTGCAAGTGAAAGGAAAGCCGATGCAAAAGCAGCGGCGGAAATCTACGGTCGCATTCTCGCGCGCTTTCCGGACTTCGCCCCCGCGCAGCGGGATTTGGCTGGGATTTACGTCGAAGATCCGGCCATGCTGACGAAGGCGCAGGAGCTGGCCACAAAAGCCCGTAAAACGCTTTCGGACGATGCCGCGCTCAGCAGAATCCTGGGGGAGATCAGTTTCCAGCGGAAAGAGTTTGCGCCGGCGGTGCAGCAACTCCAACAGAGTGCTCGCAAACAGCCGCTCGATCCGCTAGGCCTATACTACTTGGGGATGGCGCAGATCGGGGCGAAGCAGCAGGACCAGGGGTTAGCCACCTTGAAGAAGGCCTTGGCCGATGGTTTGCAGGAGCCGCAGGCGGAGGAAGCGCGGCAAGCTATCGCGGAAGCGGCGGCGGAGTAGTTGTCGGAATTCTTAACACATTGCAGCACGAAAACACGGTCTCTGCCGTAAATCTAAAATGAGAGAAAACTTTAAACTGCTCCATAGTTGCCACTTGCGTATGCTCTCCCAGCGGTGGCATCCAGAGTGCTAATAGTGTTTGCGAATCGGTGCTTACGGGAAAACAAATGAACAAAAACAGAATCGTCGGGAAATTGCTTAGCGTCGGCGTTGCAGGTCTCTTGCTCTGCGGCTTTAGCAGCATTGCGAGTGCTGTCCCGGTTACTGGCAGCATCACGTTTGGGGGCACGGTGCGACTGAACGGCACCCCGGCCACGGCGACTCAGGTGACCTCCTGGTCAGGCTTCAATGGAGCTGGCGCGCCTTTCGTGACGACGAGTTCCGGCAGCTTTAGCGGGATTCCCGCCTCGACGATCGCCAGTTTTGCTTCGCCTTGGAATTTTAACTCGGGCGCGGTTACCGGTTTTTGGTCGGTCGGTGGTTTCGTGTTTAATCTGAGCTTTTCATCGATCGTTGCTCAAGGTCCGGGTTTCGTTGCAGTGAGCGGCATGGGTGTGATCACCGGGAACGGTTTTACGCCAACGTCTGGCACTTGGACGTTCACCGCGAACGATCCTTCTTCGGGCGGTCCGAATCCCGCGTTCACCTTCTCTGCCGGCACCCAGGCGATTCCTGACGGTGGCGCTACGGTTTGCCTCCTCGGACTCGGTCTGGCGGGAGTGGAAACACTTCGCCGCAAGTTCCGCAAGCGGTAAGCCGCGAATCTTTCGTCAAAGACCGGGCGGGATTATCCCGCCCGGTTTTTTTGTGCCTTGAGGCCCGGATTTATTTGATGCCTCCTGCTCCTGGAGAAAAAGGTTTGCAGGGGCGGCTCGCTTCAGACAACCCTCAGCCGGGTTTTGTCCCGCGGTCTTTCAGCCAATTCCCTCGAACATGACTTTTTCCTTGTCCCAGCTGAACCAGATCGAGGAGCCGCTCTGGTTCTGCCTCAAGGCAGCGCCGAAACGTGAACATTTAGCGGCGGAAGCGCTCCGCCGACAGCTGCAAATTGAGGCTTTTTCACCCCGTCTTCGCTTCCGCAAGCTCACCCAGCGCGGGCAGATTTGGTATGTGGAAGCGATGTTCCCCGGTTATCTTTTCGGACGCTTCGTTTTCGCTACCCAGCACCGCGCGGCCGAGCATTCCCATGGGATTCACAAGATCCTCCGCTTCGGGGAACAAATCGCGACGCTGGATCCGGCACTGGTGGCAGCCCTCAAGGAGACTGCGGGGCAGCAGGAGATCATCACGATCGATCCGGAAATACGAGTCGGCGATGAAGTTCAAATCACCGGCGGTCCTTTCCAAGGCTTGCAGGCTTTGGTCACGCGCGTCTTGCCGGCCAAAGAACGGGTGCGGGTGCTACTCGAGTTCCTGGGTCGCTCCGTCGAGACGGAGTTGCCAACGCCGGTGGTTTTAGCCACCGATCTGCGCCGCGGTCTCTAAGTCTGGGCAGCGCTGGCATATGCTCTGCTGGAAGCCTCGCGGAGCGAAGCAGCCGATCTTTTCCCAGTGCCGTTCGAGCCAGCATTTTCTACCCCGTCATGCGCCCCAAATCTTCTTGTGATTTTAGCCTGCGCGTGGCTCTATGGGCGCGGCCAATGCTTAAAATATTTCGCTTTTTTTGCTCTGTTTTGGCCATCGGGACAATCGGTTTCGGCGGCAGTGTGCTTGAAGCGCAAACCGACGGTCCCGCCGTGCAGGTTTTCACCGCTTCTGGTTCCGGAGAGACACAGGTGGTCGCGCTGGAACGGCTACCGGTGAAAGTCACTGTTTCGGTCAACGCCGGTTACGATACCAATGTCGGCACGAGCGACATCGCGCAGCAGAATTCCTTCTACAGTTCGGCCTCGCTAAGCCTGAGCTATCCCTTCGGGACTGAGCGCACGCGCGGCAATATCTCCACGAGCGCCTCCGTGACCTACTACGACAATGGAGAGGATGGCGGCTTTCAATACGACCCGAACCTGGGCCTGCAGTTTAGCCTCGCGCACGACATCAGTCCGCGGTTGACGCTCAACTCGGCGGTCTACCTCCGTTACGGGATCGAACCGGATTTTGCGCTTGGTCTGGGCGAGAACCGGCGCAGCGGAAACTATTTCACCACGGCCGATTCGCTTTCCGCCTCTTATGCCTGGTATGAGCGCTTCTCCACGGTGACGACCTACACGCTCAATGTCGTTCGCTACGACGACGACGCTGTCGGGCAATTTCTGAACCGTTGGGATCACGGCTTTGCCCAGCAATTTCGCTTCCTCCTGCTTCCAGTGACGACGATCGTCGGCGATTACCGGTTGAGCGTTTCGCAGTATCAAGGCGACGGCCAGGATTCGTTTGCCCAGTTTTTCCTCATCGGCATCGACCACACGATCGGGCCGCACTTGCAGGGCTCGATTCGTGGGGGGGCGGAGCTTCGCTCCAGCGACCAAAGCGAAGATACCTTCACGCCCTACGGCGAAGCCTCCTTGAGCTATGCCATCGGCGAGAGAACCTCCGTGAGTTGGAATGCGCGTTACTCGAAAGCCGATTCCAACAGCATCTTCGCCTCCAGCCGCACCAGCTTCAGCACGGGACTGCAGATGCGCTTCGGTCTGACCCCGCGCATCAGCGGGACTCTCGCGGCCTACTACAACAACGATCAGAACGAGGGGCGGAAGATTTCCTTTTTTCAGTTCCCTTCCTTTACCGAGCAGTCCTTCGATATTGGCGGCGACTTGACCTATGCGATTTCGCCCCGGTGGTCGGCCAGCGCGGGAAGCCACTACACGCAGGTTTCCTCGGACTTCAACGGTCGAGACTACGGCCGCGCGCGCTACTACGGCGGGTTGAATTACAGCTTCTAGGGAGCCGGCGCGAAGGCGATGGCAGCGCGTACGGGGATCGAACCCGTATTTGAGCCTTGAGAGGGCTCCGTCCTAACCATTAGACGAACGCGCCTTCGTCGCTGCGGAGTGTAGCGGGCCCGCTGAAGTCGGCAAGTCCCCCTTTGTCTCAGCGCTTCGGGGAGGGGTGCTCTTCGGCAGCTGGCAGGGCGGGCTCAGGCGGTGGTGCGATTGCCACCGTCTTGACCGGACGCGGCGTCATCGAAAGCTCCGGGCGCACGTGCGGTTGCGCCAAACCGGCGAGCTGCTCGGCCTTGCGGGCGGCCACATACGCTTTCATCTCCGGTGTCGCGGCGAGGCCGGAAACGCGGTTGAAATAAAGTTCGTAGTAGTCGCGCAAAAGTTGGCGCTTCTCGAGATCCGCCCGAGCGGCCTGGGCTCGGCGGAGCGCGGTTTTCAAAGCAGGATCATTCGCTACCGCATTGCGAAGTTTCCGATACTCGATTCGCTGGCGGTATTGCTCCGTGGTGGAGTTGAGCGGGTTTTGCTGAAAGGCCTGGTCCAGCTGCGGAATGCTCGGCAGGTCGGCCGGCGGAGTGGCTTTGGTGGCCGGAAGCGGCAAGATGTCCGGCGCAAGCAAGGGCGGCGCTGTGGGAGCTGGGGTATTTGCGGGAGCCGTGGCGGGCGTGGCTGCGCCCTGCGGCAGGACGGATTCCTGCGCGTGTAGCGCGCTGATTAAAAGCGACGACACGCAGACGGAAAGGAGCAATTTCATGAACGTGCGCTCGATAAATGGTCGGGGTGACAGGATTCGAACCTGCGACCTCCTGGTCCCAAACCAGGCGCTCTACCAAGCTAAGCTACACCCCGCGCAGCGGAGGTGTCTGTAACACGCGGGGAGGGCCTCTGCATGCGGAATCACTCCGCGCGCGCGAAAAGATTTAGGCAGCGAGATCAGGCCCGCGAGTCCATGCGGGGAAATACATCTTGCCGCGGAGGCCATTCCGGCGGACGTTCCCGCTCTTCGCTCCGCCATTTCGGCGTCTCGCGTTCACTCCGCTCGCTCCATGTTTAAAAACGACAAACTCAATCTTTCCCTGCTCGTCATCCTGATCGGGCTGCAAGTGCTCGGGCTGGCCGCTATCTGGACCCAGTTCGAATGGCACTTTCTCCCGATCATGCTCGGGATTTACCTTTGGTTCGGGCTTGGGACGACGCTCTACTTGCACCGTTACCTGACCCATCGCGGCTTCGAAATGCCGGGCTGGTTGAAGTTTTTCTGGGCCTCGGGCTCGGCCATTGCCCTTTCGGGCGATCCGGTCACGTGGGTGGGAGACCATCGTTACCACCATTTGAAATCCGACACGGATGAAGACATCCACAGCCCGATCCATGGTTTCCCGTACGCCCACATGCTCTGGCTGGTGCGCAAGCCCGAGGGCTTCCGCGATCGCTCCCTGCGCTACGCCGCAGATGTGCGCAAGATTTGGTACTGCCGTCTGTGGGAGAAGCCCTACTTCTACGTTGTCCCTCATCTTCTTGTAGCGGCGACGCTTTATTTCACCCTTGGCTGGGCCGGTCTGCTTTGGTGCCTCTACGTGCCGATGCTCATCTGTTACAACTTCACATGGGCGGTGAATTCCATCTGCCATATGCCGGCGTTCGGCTACCGGACTTTTGAAACCACCGACCACAGCAAGAACAACTTCTGGGTGGGTCTTGGGGCGCTCGGCGAGGGGTACCACAATAATCACCACGCGAAGCCCCGCTGCGCGGCGCACGGCCTCCGCTGGTGGGAATTGGATCTCACCCGTTACACCATCTGGATGCTCGAGAAGCTTCACCTCGCTTGGAACGTCCATTGGCCGAAGCCGGAAGTGACCAAGGAGGAAGTGGATCCCATCTCGGCCGACCAAGCTGGTGCGATGCTTCTGTTCGGCGCGCAGATCAAAGACCCGTCGCTCGACGCACACGTCACTGGCGAACGCGCGGAATAGACAGCGCTTTGTTGTTCGCGGGAATCAACGGGTAACGTTGTAGACTTCGACCAGCGCCACCCCTTTGCTGCCGCCGGCACCGCGCACGATCGCAGTGTAATTTCCCGGCGAGAGCGTGGCAGCGATCGCGGCTTCGCGGTCATCCTGGGGCGCAAGCGAGGAAGCCACGATTTGGTTTTGCTGCGAGTCGCGCCAGTTGTCGTTCGTTACGATGAGCGACCCGTTGCCGTTGTAAAGATCGAGCACCGGATTCGTGAGCGCGCCGTTCAAGCCCGCCGCGGCCAGCGAGGGCCCGAGGGCGCGAATGATTAGGTTGTTCGGCTGGGTCCCGCCGACGATGAAACCGGCGATCATAACCTTGTCGCCGCTGTCGACCTTGCCGCGCGTGGCGATGTTCGCAATCCGGCTGCTGTTTTGATTCAGGTCGTAAAGTTCAAAGAGCGCCACGCCCTGGCCCCCCGTGCTGCCGGAAAGGATCGCCGTGTAGGAACCCGGATGGAGATCGACAATCATCGCCGCCTCCCGGTCGTCGTTCGGGGTGAGCCCTGTCGCCACCACCGCGGCTGCGTCGGTCGCATTGCTCTGCCAGGAGTCGTTCGAGGCGATCAGCTTCCCGCTGGAATCGTAGAGGTCGAGCTTCGGATCGGCGAGCACACCGGCAATCCCTGCATGGGTTAGTGATGCGCCAACGGCACGGAGAAGAACGCGCTTGGGGTCCGTCCCGGAGATGATCAGGCCGCCGATCATCACGTTGTCGCCAGGCTGCACAAAGGCCCGCGTCGAAACGTTTAACATCGTCCCGCTCGGCAAAGCCACGACCGGGGTCGGCGTCGGTGTCGCGGCGGGCGTCGGAGTCGGATTAGGCGTCGAGATGGGCGACGGTGTTGGGACCGGCGTGGCCGCAGGCGAGGGGGCGGGGGCAGGCGTGGGCGTAGGCAATGGCGTGGCCACTGCGACGGTCACGGAAGCGGTCCGGGCGACGTCCAGGTAGCCGCTGATTAAGTGAAATTCGAAATCGCCCGGGGTCGCCATCGAGGCGGTGATCGTGCCGGCGGTGATGCCCGCTGCCGGAGATGTCTTCGAGCCGTTCAGGTAGTAATAATCGACTGCCAGGCTGCTGCCTGTAGGGAAAACGGCCACCACGTCTGCGGGATTGCCGCTGGCACCGCTGAAAGTCACATTCACACTCCCGCCCACGTTCACTCTGGTTGCGTCCACCGAGATCGCCGGCGTGGCGAGAGGCGGGGCGCTCGGGACAGTGTAGACGACCTCATTCGAGAAATCGCTTTCAGTCCCTGTATCGTCGAAAGCCGTCACAGCGAAGAAATACACCGCGCCTTCGGCAAGGCCGCCGACGTTCGCGCTCGTGGTTTGCCCGGGTTCAACCGTTTGCGTGTATTGGCGGGAGCTGGTGCCGTAATAAAGGTGGTAGCCCGCCAAGTTGGGCTCCGTGTTCGCATCCCAACTGACCGTCACGCTACTTGCCGCGTCAGCCGCAGTGAGGGCCGCGAAAAAAGCCAAGGAGAAGACCAGGAAGAAGCGGGATGGCATGCGCATGTCTAGTAATTATAGTTGCTATGGCCTGAATAGCAGTGCGCGTGCCCAAAGCGGGATTCTTCCCGACCGTTCCGGGGGAGGACGCAGGGTGCCTGCGCTCGGAGCGAACGCGGCGCCATGTGACGCGGTTCCCTGGCGCCGCTGTGGCGCCAGGTGTTCGGTCGGGCCCTAGTAGGCCAGGTTAGGCGCGAGCCACTTCTCGATCTCGCCCACCGCGACGCCTTTTCGCGTGGCGTAATCGCGCACCTGGTCGCGCTCGATCCTGCCGACTGCGAAGTAGCGGGCTTCCGGATGTGAGAAGTAGAGCCCGCTGACGCTCGCGCCTGGATGCATCGCAAACGATTCCGTTAGACGCACGCCCGCCTTTTCCTCGGCCTGCAAGAGGGCGAAGAGCGGGCCTTTTTCTGTGTGGTCGGGCGATGCCGGGTAGCCCGCCGCCGGGCGAATGCCCCGGTAGCGCTCGCGGATCAATTCTTCGTGCGAGAGCTTTTCCTCCGCCCCAAAGCCCCAGGCGATGCGCGCCTGTTGGTGCAGATATTCGGCAAATGCTTCCGCCAACCGGTCAGCCAGCGCTTTGACCATGATCGCGTTGTAATCGTCGTGGGAATCGGAAAACTCGCGGGCAAACTCGTCCGCCCCGATCCCCGCGGTGACCGCGAATCCGCCGAGGTAATCCGCGCGCTTACTCGCCCCCGGTGCGACCAGATCCGCCAGGCAGCGGTTTCTCTGGCCATCCGGCTTCTGCATTTGCTGGCGCAAAAAATGGAAGCGAGCGAGCTCGTGCGTGCGCGCTTCATCGGCGAAGAGCACCACGTCGTCGCCCGCGGAATTCGCCGGCCAAAAGCAACCGACCCCACGCGCCTGGAGCCGGCGCTCGCGCGCGATTTTTTCCAGCAACTCCTGCGCGTCCTGGAAGAGCTCGCGCGCCTGGGCCCCGACCACCGGATCTTCAAAAATGGCCGGGTAACGCCCGCGCAATTCCCAAGTGTGAAAGAACGGCGACCAGTCGATAAACGGAATCAAAGTCTCCAGGGTGATCGCTTCATCCGGCGCGAAGGCCGCATCGGTGCCATAGGTCCGGCAGCCTAGGAACGACGGCCGCGGCGGCTCGTAGCCGGCCCAGTCGAGGGCGACTCGATTGGCGCGCGCCGCTTCCAGCGAGAGCGTCTTCCGGTCCTTCGACTTCGCGGCATGGGCTTCGCGCAGCGCCGCATACTCGGAGAGCCGCTGCGTCTCGAAGTTCGCATCGCGCTGCATCAGGCTGTTGACCACGCCGACGGCGCGCGAGGCGTCGAGGACGTGCACGGTGCTCGAGAGATAGTGCGGCGCGATTTTGACCGCAGTGTGCGCCCGGCTGGTGGTGGCCCCGCCGATGAGCAGCGGCACGGAAAACCCCTCGCGCTGCATCTCCTGCGCGACGTGCACCATCTCGTCGAGTGACGGCGTGATCAGGCCGCTTAATCCAATCACGTCTGCCTGCAACTCGCGCGCGGTCTCGAGAATTTTCGGCGCCGGCACCATCACGCCCAGGTCGATGACCTCGTAGTTATTACACTGCAAGACCACGCCCACGATGTTCTTGCCGATATCGTGCACGTCGCCCTTGACCGTGGCCATGACGATGCGGCCCTGCGGCTTCGCGCCGCCGGCTTTTTCCGCCTCCATGTAGGGCATCAAATAGGCGACCGCTTTTTTCATCACGCGCGCGCTCTTGACCACCTGCGGCAGGAACATTTTCCCCGCGCCGAACAAGTCGCCGACAATGCTCATTCCGGCCATCAACGGCCCTTCGATCACGTCCAGCGGGCGAGTGCTTTTTTGCCGCGCTTCCTCGGTGTCGGCATCGATGAAATCGACGATGCCTTTGACCAGCGCATGCGAGAGCCGCTCCTCGACTGGGCCGCTGCGCCAGGCCTCCTTCTCGATCGGCGCCTTGTCTTTTGCCTTTACGCTTTCGGCAAAATCAACCAGCCGCTCGGTCGCATCGTCGCGCCGATTGAGGAGCACGTCCTCCACCCGCGTGAGCAGTTCCGGTTCGATCTCCTCGTAGACCGCGAGCTGGCCCGCGTTCACGATCCCCATGTCGAGGCCGGCGCGGATTGAGTGATAGAGAAAGGCCGAGTGCATCGCCTCGCGCACGGGATTATTCCCGCGGAAGGAGAAGGAGACGTTGCTCACGCCGCCGCTGGTGCGCGCGCCCGGGAGGTTCGCCTTGATCCAGCGCACCGCCTCGATGAAGTCGACAGCATAGTTGCGATGCTCTTCCAGACCGGTCGCGACCGTGAGGACGTTGGGATCGAAGATGATGTCGGTCGGCTGAATCCCGGCGGAATTAGTCAGCAACTTGTAAGCGCGCGCACAGACCTCGATCCGGCGCTCGAAGATTATCCGCCTGGCCTTGCTCGTCGAAGGCCATCACGATCACCGCCGCGCCGTAGCGCCTAACGAGTTGTGCCTGGCGCAGGAATTCCTCTTCGCCGTTCTTCAGGCTGATCGAATTGACCACCGCTTTGCCTTGCACGCAGCGCAGGCCGGCCTCGATCACGCTCCATTTCGAGCTATCGATCATAAACGGGATCCGCGAGATCTCCGGCTCGCTCCCGATCAAGTTCAGGAAGCGCGTCATCGACGCTTCCGAATCGATCATGCCCTCGTCCATGTTTACATCGAGGATGTTCGCGCCGCCCTTCACCTGCTGCCGCGCGACTGCGACCGCGCCGTCGAAATCGCCGCCGAGGATGAGCTTCGAAAACTTCGGTGAGCCGGTGATGTTGGTTCGCTCGCCCACGATGATGAAGCCGCTGTCTGCAGTGATGTTGAGCGGCTCCAGACCGGAGAGCTTGAGGGCGGTTTCCGTTTTGAGCGTGAAGGTGCGCGGCGGCAATTCGCGCACCAGCTCCGCAATCCGGCGGATGTGCGCCGGCGTCGTTCCGCAGCAGCCGCCGACCACGTTCAGCCAGCCGTTCTCGGCCCATTCGCGGAGCTGCGGCGCCAGGCTTTCCGGCGTTTCCGGGAAGCCTGTTTCAGAGAGCGGATCGGGCAGGCCGGCGTTTGGATAGGCGCTGGTGTAGCGCGGAGCGTTGTGCGCCAGTTCCTCGATATAGGGCCGCATCTCCTTCGGTCCCAGCGCGCAGTTCAAGCCGACCACCAGCGGGTGCGCGTTCGCGATCGAGGTAAGGAACGCTTCCACGGTTTGCCCACTGAGCATGCGGCCGGAAAGATCCGTCACCGTGCCGGAAACCATCAGCGGCACCGAGCGATGCTGCCGGTCCGAAGCCTCGGCGATCGCCATCAGCGCGGCCTTGGCGTTGAGCGTGTCGAAGACCGTCTCCACCAGGAGGAGATCAACCCCGCCTTCGAGCAAGCCGAGCACCTGGTCGAGGTAGGACTGTCGCAGTTGCTCGAACGTCACCGCGCGGAAGCTGGGATCGTTTACGTCCGGCGAGAGCGAGCCGGTCACCGGCATCGGGCCTAACGACCCCGCGACGAAGCGGCGCTGTCCGGTCGCATTGCCGACGCGATCCGCCGCCCGCCGCGCGATCTGCGCCGAGACCACGTTCATCTCGTGGACGAGCGCGCGCAGGTCCTTGTCGTCGACCACTCGCTGGAAAAACTCCGGATCCTTCCGGCCCTGGCGCGGTTCTTCGCGGAAGAGGAAATCATGCAGCCCGAGGGTGGTCGCGCTAAAGGTGTTCGTCTCGAGCACGTCCGCGCCGGCCTGCAGATATTGCTCGTGAATCTCCTCGATCACCGCCGGACGCGTCAGGAGCAAAGCCTCGTTGCTCCCCTTCAAATCCTTGCCAGTCCAGTCGCGGAAGCGCTCCCCGCGAAAGTCGGCTTCGCTCAACTTGTAGCGCTGCACCATCGTGCCCATGGCGCCGTCGAGCACGACGATGCGCTCGCGCAGGAGAGCCTCGAACGGATGCAGAATTTCGCCGGACATGCCGCTGTCAGTAAACCGCAGACGACCAACGCGGGCAAGCAACAAATCTACGCATCATGATGCGTAGATGTGTCTTTAGGCAGTCAACTTCAGCGCGTCCCGCCGCGCACTTCCGCGGGGACGCTGCTCGCGGGCGGGCCGAGCCGCGGCGGCGCATTGTACACCCCCGCGCCGAAACGCTCCTCCACGATCGCTTCCGAGATCGCGTCGGCCAGGGTCTCGCGGTAATCCGCGCGGCGCGCCCGCGCTCCTTCGCTACGATTGCTCAGGAAGCCGCATTCGACCAATACCGAGGGGTAAACCGAATTGCGCAGCACGCGGAAGTTCGCCGGGCGCACGCCACGGTTGGACGCTCCCGGAAGCTTGAGCAGCTTGCGCTGGATGCGTTGCGCCAGGCCGGTGGCGTAGCTGGAGTTGTAGTAGGTCTCGTAGCCGCGGATGCCGCGGCGGCCGGAGTCGTTGAAATGAATGCTCACGAAGATGGCGTTGTCCTGCCGGTTGCCGATGGCGACGCGCTGGTCGAGCGGGATGAAGACATCCGAGGAGCGGGTCATGACGGTGCGAAGCTGCGATTCGCGCAGCTTGCGGTTCAGCCGCTGGGCCACGTCGAGCGTGACCGCTTTTTCCGGCGGCCCGGAACGCCGGACCGCGCCGCTGTCTTTCCCGCCATGTCCGGCATCGACCACCACAGTGGTGAAGGTGCGGCTGGTGTCCTTGCGCTGGGCTACGCCAGTGGTTTCGCAGCCAGCCAGCGCGCAGAGAATGAGGAGCGAAAACAGGAAAACGAAAGGCGAGCGCAGCATCTTGACTGATACGCGCTCGCCCTCGTGTTGCCACCGTTTTCCCGCGCTCGCGGGACATAAACCACTTGTGTTTTGACGTCGCACAACTAAAGCGGGAATACCGAATTTATGCTGCAACGTCTTGCCATTTTTGCCCTGCTCCTGCCCCTCACTTTCACCGCCTGCAAGAAGTCCGGAAAGGCCGTGGCCAATCCGGCGGCCTCGCCGGTGACGAACTCATCGCCGGGCGCGAAGAACGCACCAGTGACGGCTGCGGCCTCCGCCACTCCCGTAGCGACGCCCGCGAAACCGGTGATCGACCAGAACGCCGAGGTGATCATCTTCGGCTATCACCGTTTCGAGAAAACTGTGCGCCGGCCCGACACCGAGATCACCCCGGAGATGTTCGAGGCACAGATGAAGGAGTTGAAGGATAAGAACATTCCGGTCATCGGCATGCAGGATTTCCTTGCCTGGAAACGCGGCGAAAAAAGCATCCCGCCAAAAGCCGCGATCATCACCTTCGACGACGGTTGGAAATCGCAATACGAAGTCGGCTGGCCGATCATGAAGAAATACGGCTACCCGCTCACGCTCTTCATCTACACCGAGGGCGTGAAGGGAATGAAATACGGCGGCGGCGCGGCCATGAGCTGGGAAATGCTGGGGGAAATGCGTGATGCCGGGGTCGACATCCAGGCGCACTCCGCGACCCACCAGGATCTGCGGAAGGCCTACGACAAGGTCGAGAAGAAAAAGCTCGATCCCGCCGGCTACCAGGAATTCCTGAAGCGCGAAATCATCGCCTCGCGCGAGCTGCTTGAGCAGAAACTCGGGATTAAGGTGAACAGCTTTGCCGTCCCGTTCGGCTACATCAACGACGAGGTGCGCGAGTTCCTGAAAAAGGCCGGCTACGAGGCCGTCTTCACGGTCTACGGCCAGCGCCTGGCCTACGGCTCGCCCAATGATTCGTTAGGCCGCTACCTGATTGAGGGGAACAAGCCGAAGGTCTTCAGTGATGCGGTCAATTTCGGAGGCTCCACCAGTGGCGGGAATACCGCGCCGGTGACGGAAGTTTCCACCACGGCGCTCCAGGCGCAGCCGGCTGATGGATCGACGGCGACGAGCGAGATGCCGCTGATCAAGGCGAACCTCGGCAGCCTCGGCGCGATCGACCAGGGCAGCGTGCAGATGCGCGTCAGCGGCCTCGGCCTGGTGCCAGCGAGCTTCGACGCCGCGAGCAAGATGGTCTCGTATCAGCCCACGCAGAAGCTCCATGGGGCCACGAGTGTGATTGTCTCCGCCACTTCCGGCGGGAAAAAGGTGGAAGCGCGCTGGAGCTTCACTGTCGAAGGCGCGAAGTAAACGATGTTTTCGCAATTAGGCGACAAGCTTCAGGACGTCTTCAAGGATCTGCGCGGCCATGGCGCGATCACGGAGACGAACATCAACGACGCCCTCCGCCAGGTGCGGCTGGCGTTGCTGGAAGCGGATGTCGATTTCCAGGTGGCAAAGACGTTCATCGGCAAGGTGAAGGTGAAAGCGTTGGGCGAAGAGGTCCTGCGCAGCGTCACGCCCGGGCAGCAGATGGTGAAGATTTTTCACGACGAGCTGACCGCGCTCCTCGGCGGCGATGCCGCACCGCTCAAGCTCGACAAGCCGGCGCGCATCCTCATGGTCGGCCTCAATGGCGCCGGCAAAACCACCTCGTCGGCTAAATTAGCGAAGCTCTTGAAAAAGCAGGGCCGCGCGCCCTTGCTCATCGCCTCGGATTTGCACCGCCCGGCGGCCATTCAGCAGCTCGCGACGCTCGCCGGACAGGTCGATGTCCCGGTTTACACTCCGTCGCTCGATGAAAAGGATGTCGTCCGTTCCGCGAAAGCCGCGCTCGCCTGGGCGGAAACGCAAAACGGCAACGTGCAGATCTTCGACACTGCCGGCCGACAGGAAATAGACAGCGCGCTCATCGAAGAGATCAAGCAGCTCAAGGCGTTCCTCCAGCCGCAGGAAATCCTCCTCGTGGCCGATGCCGCCACCGGCCAACAGGCCGTGAGCGTGGCCACGCATTTCAACGAAGCGCTCGGCATCACCGGCATCATCCTGACGAAACTCGACGGCGACGCGCGCGGCGGCGCGGCCCTCTCGATGCGCGAGGTCACGCAGCGGCCGATCAAGTTCGCCGGTGTCGGAGAAAAGCTCGATCAGTTCGAGGTCTTCGTCCCGGACCGGCTCGCGGGCCGGATCCTTGGAATGGGCGACATCGTCGGCCTGGTCGAGAAAGCGGCCGAAGCCTTCGACGAGGAGGAAGCTGCGCGGATGGAGAAGAAGCTCCGGACCGCTTCCTTCGACTTCAACGATTTCCTGGCCCAATTCAAAATGATGCGGAAAATGGGCCCGCTGGAAAACCTACTTGGCATGATCCCCGGACTGAGTAACGTCCAAGGCCTCTCGGTAGACGAGAAGCAGATAAAGCGCACGGAAGCGATAGTGCTTTCGATGACCAGCGAAGAGCGCGCGCGGCCCGACATTTTGAATGCCCGGCGTCGTCAGCGCATCGCCCGCGGAAGCGGAAGCACGGTCACAGAAGTGAATGACCTGCTGCAGCGGTTCAATCAGATGCGCAAGATGATGAAGAACGCGGGCAAAATGAAGAAGATGATGGCGCAGATGGCGCGGATGAAAAATTAAGGATATGGCAGTTTCAATCAGACTACGCAGAGAAGGCACGACCAATCGCCCTTATTACAAGGTGGTGGTGGCCGACAGTCGTGCCCCGCGCGACGGCAAATTCATCGAGATCATCGGGACCTACGATCCGAAGAAAAAAGAGCACAACAGCACGCTTAAGCTCGATCGCATCGAGCATTGGATCTCCCAGGGCGCGCAGCCTTCCGACACCGTCCGCAGCTTGATCAAGAAGAACAAGAAAGTCGCCGCCAGCGCTCCTGCTCCGGTCGCCGCGGAAGCGTAAACCGTCCGGGGATCTCGAGCGCCGCCAAGTCGAGGGGTCCCCGTGCCTAACGAGCGTCCTCCAAGGCGCTCGACTGGCAATTGGTCGACAAGGACGCATCCGCCGTTACTCTTTCGCCATGAAAGAATTTCTGGAGTTCGTCATCCGGCAGCTCGTGGAATTCCCGGATGAGGTCATCCTCTCCGAAGCGACTACGGGCAACGCGACCGTCTTTCGCCTGGTCATGCGCCAGACCGATGTCGGCCGCATCATTGGCCGCAATGGCCAGACGATCCAGGCGATCCGGGCCCTGCTCTCGAGCGCCGCTTCACGCCACGATCACAAGGCGACCCTCGAAATCGTCGAGTAAGGTTGCCGGCTATTTTCAGCGCGGCGGCACCCGCTCAAATGCGGTCAACGAGGAAATCCCGTTGCGGATTTGGTCTGCGCGGCTGGCACTGAGCGCCGCACCGTCGCGATCGCCCGCGAGCGTTTGCCGTTTCGCCTCCCGCTCGAGCTCCTGCACTTGGCGCGCCTGCTCGCCAGCCCACCACGCCTGCACCGTGCCATGGCGCAGGCTTGGCGCGCGTGCGGCCAGCTCGGCCACGGTCGTCTCCGTGCGCGTGTCGGCGAAAATACCCGCGCCGGAGTTTCGCATCGCTTTCACGAAATCGCCCAGCTCGCGGTCTGGCTCGTGCGCATTTGCATAGGCGACCCACGAGCGATACGCCTGCGCTCCCGAAAGGAGCAGAGCCGCGAGGGCCAGGCAGACCGCGAGCAGGGCCAGATTGGACGACTGGCGCTGGTGGCGGTTCTGCAGAAGCGCGCGCAGCGTGGCGCTCATCTCTCGAGCCTGCGCGCGGCGCGCCGCATCCTCGAAGCTCTCGCTCGCGAGCGTCGCCAGCGCCTGCTCGAGCTCACGGGGCGAGGCGCGCAGGATCTCGCCGGCGGCGAAACGGACGCGCACTTCCTCGAAGGTCTGGAAAGCGGCGCGGCGCACGATTTCTTCTAGCCAATGCCCGGCCTCGCCTTCAAGCACTGTTCTCGCGGTTCGCCTCCGGCCCTCGCCGCGCTAGAATGCCGGCGCACCATGCGGATCGACATCCTCACGCTCTTCCCGGAAATCTGTCGCGCGCCCTTGGGCGAAAGCATGATGAAACGCGCGCAGGCCGCCGGCCAGCTCGAGCTCGAAATTCACAACCTGCGCGATTGGACCACGGACAAGCATCGCATTGTCGACGACGCGCCCTTCGGCGGCGGGCAGGGGATGGTGCTGAAACCGGAGCCGATTTTCGCCGCGGTCGAATCGCTCCGCACCGAGACGAGCAAGGTCCTCCTGACCACGCCGCAGGGGCAAAGATTTAGCCAGCAACTTGCGCAGGATTTTTCGCGCGAAACCCACCTCATCCTCATCTGCGGGCACTACGAGGGCATCGACCATCGCGTGACCGAGCATCTGGTCGACGCGGAAATTTCCCTCGGCGATTACGTGCTCACGAACGGCGCGATCGCCGCGGTCGTGATCGTGGATGCGGTCGTGCGGTTGCTCCCGGGTGTGCTCGGGCACGAGCTCTCGGCCGCGGAGGAAAGCTTCTCGCACGGCCTGCTCGAGGCCCCGCAATACACCCGGCCGGCCGAGTTCCGCGGCTGGAAGGTGCCGGAGGTCTTGTTAGGCGGAAACCATGGCGAAATCGCCCGGTGGCGTGCGGGCGAAGCGCGCCGCCGCACGCAGGAAAATCGTCCAGACTTGTTAGGCGACGACGCTTAGAGCGCCGCGGCGCCTGTCGAGTTTACTCGTTAGGCGACGAGTTCAGGCGGTGATACTTTTGCAAAACCTCGCGCAGGCGTTCGTGCGGGAGGGCGTCGACGTGGTGATCGTCGCGGCCGGTCATGGCTTGATTGGCCACGAGCGCGTTCACGATCGCTTCCTCCACCGCTTCGACCGTGCCGGTGAAGAACGGGTCGAGCCGGTCGTTGGGAATCGTTTCCACGGAATGCGTCGGCTGCGCGGGATCGGCGGCCCCGCGGTTCGCGGTGGAGAAGGCGAGGAATAGATCGCCAGAGCCATTCCCCGAGACGCTCCCGGTGCGGGCCAGGCCTAACGAGGCGCGGCGCGCGAGGCGTTTCAATTGATGCGGCAGCAGCGGCGCGTCCGTGGCCACCACGATGATGATCGAGCCGTTTTCGCGGCTGAAGACCTGGTTCGCGGTGAGCTCACGGCCCACGGGCACGCCGGCGATGGTGAGCTGCGGGCGGCGTCCGCAATTGGCCTGCACGAGCACGCCGATGGTGAAGGCGCGTTCCTTGGTCGCGATCACGCGCGAGGCCGTGCCGGTGCCGCCTTTGAACTCGTAGGCAATCATCCCGGTCCCGCCGCCGACGCTGCCTTCGGCAATCGGGCCGCCCTTCGCGGAATCGAGCGCGTGGAAGACGTGCTCGGGTTTCACGTGGAAGCCGTTGATGTCATTCAAGTAGCCGTCCCAAGTCTCGGCCACGACCGGCAGGCTCCAGAGGAATCCGGTCGGGTCGGGACCGCCCTTGGAGATGCGCCATTTGATCGTGGCGTCGCGCGCCACGCCCACGCTGTGCGTGTTCGTGATGACGACCGGCCCTTCGAGAAATCCGCCTTCCTCCAACCAGGCGGTGCCGGTCATTTCGCCATTGCCGTTCAGGCTAAAGGCGGCCGCATAGACCGGGTCGTCGAAGGATTTTTCGCCGCGCGGCAAAATCGCGGTCACGCCGGTGCGCACCGGGCCTTCCCCGACCACGAGTTTGCCTTCGCCCTCGATCAAAGTGGTAAAGCCCACGGTCACACCGGCGACATCGGTGAGCGCATTGAGCGGACCGGGCGTGCCGTCAAAAGGGATCCCGAGCGCGCGCGCGCGGACGTGGGCCTGCGGTGGCGGCGCGGTCTGCGGTTCGCGCGCGAGCGCGGAGACGGTGCAGAGCCGAAAATAAGCAGCGAGATGCAACGGAGAGGCTTCATGCAGAGTGGGAACGTCGGACGATCCGCGCGGGCCGTCCAACTTTTCAAGGCTGAGCTTTCCCTGCGCATTTCGCCGATTAAAGTTCCGACGTGAGCTACCAGGTTTTCGCGCGAAAATATCGTCCGCAGACTTTCGACGACCTCGTGGGGCAGGGCCATGTCACCCGCACCTTGAAGAACGCGGTCGAGCAAAACCGCCTCGCGCACGCTTACCTTTTCGTCGGCCCGCGCGGCATCGGGAAAACCTCGACCGCGCGCATCCTCGCGAAAGCGCTCAACTGCGTCCACGGCCCGACGATCACGCCCGTGCGGCGTCTGCGATTCCTGCAAGGAAATCACCCAGGGCAACAGCCTCGACGTGCTCGAAATCGATGGCGCGAGCAACAACGGCGTCGAGCAGGTGCGCGAGCTGCGGGACAACGTGCGCTACGCGCCGAGCAAGGGGCACTTCAAGATCTACATCATCGACGAGGTGCACATGCTCACCTCGGCGGCGTTCAATGCGCTGCTAAAAACGCTCGAGGAGCCGCCGCCGCACGTGAAGTTCATCTTCGCCACGACCGAGCCGCAGAAAGTTCTGCCGACCATTCTCAGCCGCTGCCAGCGCTTCGATCTCCATCGCATTCCCGCGAACCTGATCGCCGATCACCTGCAATACATCGCGACGAACGAAAAGGTGACGCTCGAGCCGGCTGCGGCCCACGCGATTGCCAAGGGCGCCGATGGCGGCCTGCGCGATGCCGAGTCGATGCTCGACCAGCTGGTCGCGTTCTGCGGCGAGAAAATCGCCGAGCAGGATGTGCTCAGCGTTTTCGGTTTCACCAGCGAGCAGACGGTGGCGGACTTCACCGCGAAGATTCTCGGCGGCGAAACGGCGGAGGCGCTCGGGCTTGCTCCAGGCCGAAGCGGAAAACGGGAAAGACATGATGAAGCTCATGTCCGACCTGATCGCCTACCTGCGCGACCTGCTCGTTTTCCAAGTGAAGCCGGAGGCGGTTGCGGAAGATCTGAATCCCGAACTGCGGAGCGCGCTCGAGGAACAATCGGCCGCGATCGAGACCGATCGGCTGCTGGAATTGATCGATCAATTCGCCGGCGCCGAGGGCCGGATGAAATGGGCGCCGAACAAGCGCCTGCATTTCGAGGTCGCGGTGATCAAGGCCATCCAGACGCTCGCGCAGGTGACCTTGAACGATGTCATCGCCGATCTCTCGGCCTTGCGCGAGGGCCAGCCGGCCGGCAATCCTCCACCCGCGAAAAAGCCGGCGGCGAAACCGGTGGCCGCCGCCAAGCCGGCCGCGTCCAAATTGCCGGCTATTTCCGCCGCCCCGCCAGCTGCTGCGCCGAAGGCTCCGCGCGTCGAGGAAAAGCCGGCGGCAGAGGAGGCACCGGCGGCGCTCGAGCCCGCGGAACTTTGGGAAAAAGTAGTCGCGCAGGTGCGGCTGCGCCGGCCCTTGATTCAATCCTGGGTGGCTTCCTCGAAGCTCCTCGCGCAGGAGGGCCGCGCCCTCTTGATCGGCTTTCCGCCGGAGGAGAAGAGCGCGATGGATTCGCTGGCGACGCCGAAGATGCGCGATTTCCTCGAGGCGCTGGTCAAGGAGATCAGCGGCCGCGATTGGAGCTTGAAATTTTCCCTTAAGGAAGGCCTCGTGGTGGCGGCGCCGCCCGCCGCGCCGGAACCGCCGCCGGTGGAGAAACCGAAGAGCCCGGCCGAGAATTCGGCCACCTTCAAAGACGATCCGCTCATTCGCGAAGCGCTGGAAATTTTCAAAGGCGAAATCAAACCCGTAACCGACTAACGACCCATGAATCTAAACAAGTTGATGAAGCAGGCGCAGAAGATGCAGGAGCAGATGCAGAAAACGCAGGCTGAGCTGGAAGACAAAACCGTCGAGGTCTCGGCCGCGGGCGGCAAAGTCACGGTGGTCGCGAACGGTGCCGGCGACGTCGTCTCGATCAAGATCGACAAGGCCATCGTCGACCCGGAAGACGTGGAGTTTCTCGAAGAAGCGGTCCTCAGCGGAGTGAAGCAGGCGATCGAGCAAGCCAAGGAGCTCGGCTCCTCCGAGATGGCGAAAATTACCGGCGGCCTCGGCGTTTCCGGGCTGGGCCTGTAAAGCTCCGCGCCGTCGCCTGAGCCACGGCGATGCGTTACGCCAGCGGCTGCAGCGACTTTTGGTGCCGCTCGAAAACGCAAACTTCGCCGATCCCGAGCGCCGTCATCTTGCTGGCTAAACGCTCGTAGTTCTCCGCCAGTTGCACATGCGAATGCGCGTCGGAAGCAGTCGTTAGGCCGATGCCCCGGGCCAGCGCCAGCTCGATGAGTGCATCCGAGGGGTAGAGTTCGTTGACCGGCTTGCGCCAGCCGGCGGTCGAGAGCTCGAGGCAAAGCCCGCGCGCGGCGATGAAGTCGAGTGTCTCCGCCGCGAGGGCGCCCACGTCGCCCTCCGGCCGGTGGCCGTGGATCTTCACCAGGTCGAAATGCGCCAGGCAATCGACCAGCCCGCTCGCCGCCATCTCGCGCACCCGGCGAAAGTAATCGGCGTAGATCTCGTCGACTATTTTGCCGGCAAATTGTCCCGCGCCCGTGGGCACGGTGTCGAACATCTCGTTAGGCTCTTCGAGGTAATGGACCGAGCCGAGGACGAAATCGAGCCGCTCCCAGTTTTGCTCGATCCATTTTCGGCCCGCGGCCGAATGGGTCGGGTCGTTATCGAGCTCAATCCCGGCGCGGATTTTGATGTCCGGGTTGGCCTCGCGCAGGCGGTCGATTTCATCCAGGCGGATGCCTGCGTGGTAGCGATCGTGATCGGTAAAAGCGATGTCGGTCAGCCCTCGGGCGCGCGCGGAGTCAACCCACGGTTGGAGCAATTCCTGCGTATAAGGCTGCACCCGGTGCCCCTGCGGATGCGAGTGGTAATCGGAGAAAAGCCGGCTCACGGCGCGGTGCGAAATTTATGCCGCAGGCGCAGGTCGGGGTATTGCGGAAAGGAGACTTCGACGAGGAAAACCTTGTTCGGGGTCAGCTCACGCGTGGCGATGGTTTCGTCGTATTGAATGTGCTCGTCGGGGTTGATCATCACCCGGCCCGGGTCCTCGGTGAAGGCGTGATTCTCGGTGTAGCTCGTGAGGATTTTTTCGTTCGGGTCGCGCAGGAAAATCTCGAAGCGTTGGGTATCGGGGAACTCGAGCGTGATCGGGCGTTTCGCTTTGTTCGTTAGGCGAATCTTCACCTCCATCTGCCGCACCTCGGAGAGCTTCACCGGCTGCGGCGAGATCGAGACCGTGAGCACCAGGCCGCGCAGCCGCGGGTCCTGGTATTCCGGCGCAGGCGGCGCGGTGAAGGGATGCAGCAACCGGCCCAGCCAGCCGCGGCGCTGGGCGCGCTCCGGTTCCTCGGCCAGGGTGCTGGTGCCCAGCGCGGAGAGCAGCAGCAACGGCAGGAGCGCGCGCGTCATGAGGCGGTAATCAGCGATTCTTGCAAAAGGAGTCAAACCCTTTATCAATCGCACATGCGGCGCGTGGCCTGCGTTCTTTTTCTCGCCCTGCTCCTGCCGACCCCGGCGCCCGCGGGCAAACCGAAGGCCACCGTGCGGGCCCACGTGCAGGCGAATGCGCACGACAGCGACGTCTTCTCCAGTCAGTTCACCTCCGGGGTTACCGGCAAGAGAGTCGTGATCGAGAAAATCCCCACCATCTCCGAGAACGACGTCGCCGGCTTCCGTGTCTACCAGGCGCCGGACGACACTTACGGCGTGCTTCTGGTCTTGAACGATCACGGCAAGCTCGCGCTCGATACCTTGAGCGTGGAGAAGCGCGGCACTTTCCTCTACGTCTTCGTGAACGGAAAGCCGACCGCGGAATTGCAGATCGATCGCCGCGTTTCCGATGGGCGCCTTTACCTCGCTTCTGGCCTCTCGTTAGCCGACATCGCGCTGATGCGGAAGAGCTGGCCGGTCCTGGGCGAGCGGAAGAAATAACTGCCTCGAGGATTTCGCTCCGCACGCCGCCTTCGGCCTGATAGGAGTGGGCTCCCCTCAAGAGCACACATGAAAATCCTGCAACGCCTCGTGAAATGGGCCGCCATCGGCCTCCTATTGCTCATCCTCCTTGCGGCCGCAGCCATCGGCATCGGTTACTGGCGGTCGACGAACGACTGCGGGAAAAACGTCGCCGTCTCCGGCCCGACGATGAACGCCATCGTCTACTGCCAGTATGGCGATGCCTCTGTCCTGCGGCTGGAACGTATCGCCAAACCGGTGCCTAACGACGACCAGGTCCTGGTGAAAGTGCACGCCGCTTCGGTTAATCCTTACGACTGGCATTTCATGCGCGGCAGTCCTTACATCCTGCGCTTGGACGCCGGCCTGCGCGTACCAAAGGTCACCCGGATCGGCGGAGATTTTGCCGGCGTGATCGAGGCGGTCGGGCGCAACGTGACCCGCTTTAAACCGGGCGACGAGGTCTTCGGCAATCGCACCGGTGCCTTCGCGGAATACCAGGTCGTGCGCGCGGAGGGCGGACTCGCGCTGAAGCCGCCGGCGTTGAGTTTCGCGCAGGCCGCCGGGCTCCCGATCGCGGGCGTGACCGCGCTGCAGGCGCTGCGCGGCCATGGGAAATTGCAGGCCGGGCAGCGGGTCTTGATCAATGGCGCATCCGGCGGCGTCGGGACGCTCGCGGTCCAGCTCGCAAAAGATTTCGGCGGCGTCGTCACGGGCGTCTGCAGCACGCGCAACGTGGAGATGGTGCTGAAGCTCGGGGCCGACCAGGTGGTCGACTACACCAAGGGCGACGTCCGGGCGAGCGGGCAGCATTACGATCTGATCCTCGATTTAGTCGGCAACCTCGGCGTGCTCGAAAGCCGGCGTCTGCTTACGCCAAAAGGTCAGCTGCTCATCATCGGCGCGGGCGGGCCGGACGCGGGGCATTGGATTGGCCCGCTCCTGGGTGCGCTCAAGGCGCTGGTAGTTTCGCCCTTCGTAAAGCAAGACCTCGGCATGTTCATGGCCGACATGAATGCGGCCGACTTGAAGACGCTGGCTGATTTCGCGCAAGCCGGGAAGCTCACCCCGGTGATCGACCGAACCTATCCGCTCGCCGAAACTGCGGCGGCGATCCGCTACCTGGAGCAGGGTCACGCGCGCGGGAAGGTGATCATCGCGGTTGCGGACGCGGGAGGCGCGCTACCGTAGGGCATGCGCCGGGCGACGACCGTTTTTTGCATCCTGCTGTCTGTTTTGCCGGCGCTCTCGCGGGCGCAGGACGCCGCGCGGCTTGACCTTGTCCTCCCGACGGAAAACGACGCGCTTTTTCACGGCGGCGGCGCGGCTTTCTACCAATACATCACGCGCGATTTCCAGGGCGTGAAGTCGACCCCGTGGCAGGGCGGGCAATACGGCTTTGTCCGCAATCCCGTGCCGACCTCCGGCGGCCTGGTTTACACGCGCTTTCACGAAGGGATCGACATTCGCCCGGTCGGTCGCGACGCGGCCGGTGAGCCGACGGATGCGGTGCATGCGATCGCCGAGGGGAAAGTGGTCCATGTGAACCTGGCCGCGGGCGCGTCGAATTACGGACGCTACGTGGTCGTGGAACATCGCTGGGATGGCAGCAACTATTACAGCCTCTACGGCCATCTCGCCTCGGTCGCGGTGAGCGTGGGCCAGCAGCTCGCGCGTGGCCAAACGCTCGGGATCATGGGTCACACCGGCGACGGACTCGATCGCGCTCGCGCTCACCTTCACCTCGAACTCAATCTCCTGCTCAGCCGGCACTTCGAGTCGTGGTATGACGCCTTCAACAAGAACGACCCGAACCGGCATGGCATTTACAATGGGATCAACCTATTCGGGCATCGACGTTGCGGAGTTCTTTCTCGCACTGCGCAAGCAACCCGGCCTAACGATTCCTGATTTCCTCGCGCGCGCAGAGACGTTCTACAAGGTGCGGCTGCCTGCGACCCGCAGCTTCGATCTGCCGGAGCGTTACCCTTGGCTCCTGCGCGGCGCCGCCGCGAGCCCGGCGCCCGCGGCCTGGCTGGTCTCGTTCAATCGCGCCGGCAATCCGCTCAAGGTCGAGCCGGAGGCCACCGCGGTGAGCGCGCCGATGTTGGCCTACGTGAAGTCCGCGCGTGGCGATCTCGGCAATCTTTCGCGCGGAGTCCTCGCGGGCACCTCGGGCAATGCTCGCCTGAGCGAAAGCGGCGAGCGGCTCATGCGCCTGCTGGTTTGGCCGGAGTGATGACGCGGCGGAAATTCCTCGCGCTCGCCGGGCTGAGCTTGCCGGCTGCGGTCGCGGCGGATGCTTTCTGGGAAACGACTTCGCTACGGGTCACACGGCTGCCGCTGAATGCGCAAGGGACGCGGCGCTTCGTGCACTTTACCGACTTTCACTTCAAGGGTGACGAGGCTTATGCGAGAGAATTAGTCAGCGCGATCAACCGCCTGGAGGTGGAGTTCGCGATCTTTACCGGCGACTTGATCGAGGATAAAAGCTACGCCTCTGCGGCGCTCGATTTTATCCGCCAGATCAAAGTGCCGGTCTACGGCGCGCCGGGAAATCACGATTACTGGTGCGGCGCATCCTTCGAGGACTACGAGCGCGCCTTTAGCGAAACCGGCGGCGCCTGGCTGGTCGATCGCAGCCTCGTCCTGCCGAAATACGACCTCGAACTCGTAGGCATGGCCTTGATCGGCATCCACGCGCTGCGCGCGCCGCAAGCCGGGACGCGCGTGCTGCTAAATCATTACCCGGCGATGGCCGATGAACTTCGCGGCCAGCGCTTCGACCTGATCCTCTCCGGGCACTCGCACGGTGGACAGGTGCGGCTGCCATTCTATGGCGCGCTCTTTTTGCCGTGGGGTGTGGGGCCGTATGACCTCGGATTTTTCCAGTCGGGAGGCGGGCCGCTTTACGTCAATGCCGGCATCGGCACCTATCGTTATCCCTTTCGCATCAACTGCCGGCCCGAGCTCACGGTCGTGACCATCTAGCAGGAGGTCGGGACGCGCTGGGCGAGCTTGACCGCGTGCGGGATCGCGCCGGCGACAAAGCCGAGGCACTCGACCGCGCCGCTCGGCTTGCCCGGGCAGAGCGATGACTAACGACTGGTCGACCACGGCGGCCAGGCTGCGGGAAAGGATCGCGTTCGGCGTGAGCTCGAGCGAGCGCATCCGCATCGCTTCGCCAAACCCGGGCAGCTCCACGCGCATGATTTCGCGGATCGCCTCCGGGGTGAAATCGCGCGCGGCGATCCCGGTGCCGCCGGTGGTCAGGATCAAGCCGCAGCCCTGCGCGCTGAAGGCGCGGATGGTGGTCTTGATTTTCCCCAGCTCATCGGGAATGACCGCTTCGCCCTGCACGACCCAGCCGTATTGCTCAGCCGCAGCGCGGACCGCGGGACCGCCCAGGTCGTCGTATTGCCCGGCGGAAGCGCGATCGGAGATGGTGATGATGCCGACAGTGATGGCCATGCGTTTAGCTCTTCTTCTTCGAGAGCAAACGGATGTCGGAGATTTCCATGGTTTTGTCCACCGCTTTGCACATGTCGTAAATCGTCAAGAGGGCCAGGGCCACCCCGGTGAGCGCCTCCATTTCCACGCCGGTCTGCGCGGAGGTGCGCGCGGTGCACTTCGCTTCCACCATCCCGTCGCCTAACGAGAGATCGACGTCGACATGGCTCAGGTTCAAGCCATGGCAGAGCGGGATCAGATGCGAGGTTTGCTTGGCGGCCTGGATGCCCGCGAGCCGTGCGGTCGCGAAGACGTTGCCCTTGGCGATCTTGTTGTCTGAAATGAGCGCGATCGTCTCCGCCTGGAGCGCGATCTGGCCGGCGGCCACGGCTTCGCGCAGGACCACCGGCTTGGCCGAGACATCAACCATACGCGCGCTGCCATCGGCGCCCACGTGCGAGAGCTCGAGCCATTCGTTAGCCGCCGATGGCGACCATGCGCCGGTTGGGTTGGTAGCTGTCGCGGAAATCGTGCTGCTGCGGCTTGCGCTCGACCACGTCGAGAATGAAGCGCTCCAGATCGGCGTCGCTTGCGCCGGCGCGCAGCGGTTCCAGGATATCGAACTCGAGGTAACTCCCGAGGCACGGCCGAAGTTTCCCGTCGCAGGTCAGGCGGAGCTTGTTGCAGCTCTCGCAGAAATGGAGGTTGGTCATCGCGCCGATGAAACCAATGCGCTGACTGCGTCCCGGCACCTGGTAGTAGCTCGCGGGTCCGTTGGTGCGGAAACCCGGCTCCGGCACGAGCGCGCCATGCACTTCTTCGAGCTGGCGGCGTGCGCTTGCGACCGGCAGGAAATTCTCCTCGCTCAGGACGTCGTTCGTGCTCACCGGCATGAGCTCGATGAAGCGGAGCAGGAGATCGTGCGCGGCCGCGAAGTCCACCATCGGCGCGAGCTGCGCTTCGTTCCCGCGCATCAGCACGCAGTTGATCTTGATCTGCGGAAAGCCGGCGGCCCGCGCGGCCTCGATGCCTGCGAGCACCTGCGGGAAGAAATCGCGACCAGTCGTTAGGCGGTAAGCTTCGCGGTCGAGCGTATCCAGCGAGATGTTGACCGTGCGCACGCCGGCGGCGCGCAAGGCCGCGGCCATGGTCCGGCCCGGCTCCACCTCTTTCGCCAGGAGAGTGCCGTTGGTCGAAAGACCGATGTCATCGATCCCCTCGATCGCGCCAAGTTGCTGGCAAAAACTGAGCACGTCGCGCCGGGTCAGCGGTTCGCCGCCGGTCACGCGGACCTTTTTTACCCCGAGGCGCGCGGCGATCCGAATGAGCCGGAGCATTTCCTCGTAGCTCAGGATGCCCTCGCGCGGGAGCCATTCCTGCAGCTCCTGCGGCATGCAGTAAGTGCAGCGCTCGTTGCAGCGGTCGGTGATCGAGACGCGCAGGTAGGAGATGCGATGCCCGTAGCGATCTTCCATGCGCGGCCAACTTACGGAGTCGCGCCCCGCGAAGCAAGGTGGCGAAAGTTGACGCTCTCTGGCGTGCCTCGTAGCTTCCCCTATGAAGCGTCGCATCTTCCGCCAGGCGCTGCTCGTCGGCGCGGTTTTCTGCAGCTTGCTCCTCGCTGGTTGCACCACGATCGAGACCCGCATCCAGGAAAAGCCGCAGGCTTTTCGCAGCCTCTCGGAACGCGACCAGGCCCTCGTGCAGGAAGGCAAGATTCGTGAAGGCTTTTCGCGCGATGCGGTCTACATCGCCTGGGGCCCGCCGAGCCATCGCGTCCCGGGGCGCAATCGTGGCCGCCTGGTCGAGACCTGGGTCTACGATGCGACCTCGGCGGGCGACTACAATGGGCCCTTTCTCTACGGCCAGCCCTACGGTTACGGCGTCGGCTTTGGCTTCTACGGCGGCCGCTACGGACGCGGCCGGCTCGGGCGGCACCACTTCTACTACGACCCGTTCTACGATCCGTGGTTCTACAATCACGCTAATCTCGTGCGCTACCCCGAGCGCACGGTCTCTTTCGATAACGGGCGCGTGATTGCGTTCCAGTTCCTGCCCGCGCCTCGGTTTTACTAAAGGCGCGCGCGCACGGCTGTGGCTTACTCTTCTTTCGGCCAGTTCGTGCAGGCGTTGGAGCGGGCGGGGGAACTGCGGCGCGTTCCTTTCCCGGTTGAGACCGATCTGCTGATCGCGGAGTGGGCGAATCGCGAGATGAAGTCACCCGGCGGCGGCAAGGCGCTCCTGTTCGAGCAGCCGCTGATCGATGGCCGCCCGTCGAAGTTTCCGCTCGCGATCAACACCATGGGCTCGACCCGCCGGATGGCGATGGCGTTGAAGCTCGAGAGCGTGGCCGATCTCCAGCAGGAGATTCAGCTCATCCTCAAGGCCAAGCCGCCGACCGATCTGCGCGAAGGCTGGAGCCTGCTCAAGCAAGGCCTGAACTTGCTCCATGCCCGGCCAAAGCATGTGCGTGAAGGCGCCTGCCAGGAAGTGGTGCATCTCCGGGAAACAGACAGCGACTTCTCGTTAGCCGATCTCCCGATCCTGAAGTGCTGGCCAAAGGATGGCGGCCGCTTCGTCACCCTGCCGAATGTGCACACGCGCGACCCGGAGACGGGCGAGCGAAACCTCGGGATGTATCGCATGCAGGTCTACGACGGGCAGACCACCGGGATGCATTGGCAGGTGCACAAGGTTGGAGCGCGCCACGGGAAGAGCTATTACGATCGCGGCGAGCGGATGCCGGTGGCGGTCACGCTCGGGGGCGATCCGGCTTATACATTCGCCGCGACCGCGCCGTTGCCCGACGGGCTCGATGAGATCCTCTTCGCCGGCTTCATCCGCAAGAAATCGGTCGAGCTGGTGAAGTGCAAGACGATCGACCTCGAGGTCCCGGCGGATGTCGACTTCGTCCTCGAAGGTTACGTGCAGCCTAACGAGTCGCGTGCTGAGGGGCCGTTCGGCGATCACACCGGCTTTTACACCGCGGTCGAGGATTACCCGGTCTTTCACCTGACCGCGATCACGCATCGAAAGGATGCCGTCTATCCCGCGACCATCGTCGGCATCCCGCCGATGGAAGACTTCTACATGGGCGACGCCAGCGTGCGCGTCTTCCTGCCGGTCTTCCGGATGAACTTCCCGGAGCTGGTCGACATGACCCTGCCGGCGGAAGGCGTTTTCCATAACCTCGTCTTCGTCAGCATCCGGAAGCAATATCCCTACCAGGCCTACAAGGTGATGCACGGCCTCTGGGGCATGGGGCAGATGATGTTCAGCAAATACATCATCGTGGTCGACGAAGACTGCGACGTGCATAACACCAGCGAGGTGCTCTTCCGGCTTTGCGCGAATACCGATCCGGCGCGCGATAGCACGATCATTCGCAACCCCGCGGACTCGTTAGACCACGCCCCGAGCACGCAGAATATCGGGTCGCACATGGGCTTCGACGCCACCCGGAAGTTGCCCGGGGAAAACTACCACCGCGAATGGCCCGAGTTGGTAAAGATGACGGAAGAAGCCCAGCGGCTGGTCGATGCCTTGCAAAAGCGGGCGAACTAGACGCGCGCGACCTTCCTGTAGCCGCCTCGCTGCGTCGAGGCGCGGAGCCATGATCAGCTCCCGCTTCTGATCGACGCCCGGCAAAGAAAAAGCGGGCTGACCCGGCCGGTGCCGAATCAGCCCGCTGGCTAATTTCTCTTGTTAAAGGCGAGTGCTTACGGCTTGCGGAAGACGCGGCCGGTCGCCGGATCACGCACGAGCGCGCCGCGCGGGATACCACGGGTGTTCACGACCGCGTGCGGCGGGTAGGGACTGCGGAGGAACCCGGGTTGGCCGGTGCGGCGGCCATACGGATAATCGCTCACTGGCTGGCCTTCGTAGTAACCGCGCTGGTCGGCTTCGACTGCGGCGCCGATGAGAGCGCCCGTGCCCGCGCCGATACCGGCGCCGATGGCGGCGCCCCGGACGTTGCCGGTGGCCGCGCCACCGATGATCGCGCCGGTGGCGGCGCCGAAGCCGGCGCCCTGGCCGGTGGGAGTTTCACAAGAGGTCAAGGCGAGCGCCCCGAGAGCGGTCGCCATGACGGCGATGGAGGTCATTTTTTTCATATGTATAATGTTGGAGGACAACTTTGCCTCTCATGTCCAATCGGATGAGGCCTCGGTGTTGTCCCCTTTTTCCGACGAAAAACCGCGGCCGCTATTCACCTGCGGCGCTCACCGAAAGAGTAGCCGCCGCAGGACGAGCGCGGATTTAGTCAGCCGATTGAGTCGGTATTCCTTCTCGAAGACATGGAAGCCATCCGCCTCGATCCGCCGCAGGAGCGTCCCGTAGACCGAGGCCATGATCTCCGCCGCGACCATGGCGCGCCGATCCTCCGGCGGGAGGAGCGCGGCCGCTTCACGGTAAAACGCGCGCGAGCGCTCGGCTTGGAATTGCATCAGCTCCAGGAACGCCGGCGTCCGCTTCGCCGCGAGCAGCTCCGCCTCGGCGTAACCGAAGCGCGCCAGCTCTTCCTGCGGCAGGTAGATCCGCCCCAGCCGCATGTCCTTGCCGACATCGCGGATGATGTTCGTGGTTTGCAAGGCCAGCCCGAGCGCGACCGCATACTCGCGGCAGCGGGGATCGCGGTAGCCGAAGATCTCGATGCTCACCAGCCCCACGGCGCTGGCCACGCGATAGCAATAAAGTCGCAGCTCATCCCAGGTCGCGTAGCGCGTGATCGCGAGATCCATCTCCACGCCCGCGATGATCTCCTCCAGCATCTCCGGCGTGATCGGATACTTCGCCTGGAGCGCGCGCATCTCGCTGGCTAACGAATCCTCGCCCGCTGCCGGCGCGCGCAGCCAGCGGCGCCAGGCGGCCAGGCCGGCGCGCTTTTCCTCCAGCGGCAGCTCCTCGCTGTCCGCCAGGTCGTCGACCACCCGGCAAAAAGCGTAGAAGGTGGTGATGTCCGCCCGCTGCTCCTTGCCTAACGAGACAAAGGCCAGGGCCAGGTTCGACTTGCTTCGCTGGGTGATCTTTTGCGCGTCCACCGGCTAGTATTGGATCCACGTTTCCTGGTTGATCCGCCCGGTTTCGCATTGCCGGAAAAGGCAAACCCACGAGGCCAGGAGCCAGCCGGTGACAAAGCCGCGCGCGCAAATATACAGCACCTTCCAAAGGACGAGCGCGAGCGTGCGGTCGGCAATCGCTCCGCGCACGAGCGCGTCGCAGGCCGCCAGCAGGAGGAAGTGCAAGCCCGCCACGAGCACGAACCAGCCGAAGCGCACGAGGTTGCGCCGGAGGAATTGCCCGTGCGCGCGAAAGGCGTCGCGCAGGCTTTCATTGTGCAGCACGAGCGAGATCTGCACCGAGCAGAACCCGAGCAGGAGCGCGCTCATGAGATAGCGCTCGAACTCCTGGTAATCGAGCACGCCGGGCAGATCCACGAAGTAGGCCAGGAGCAGGGGAGCGCGCACGATCAAAGTGCTGGCTAAAATCACCAGGCCGGCCCACTTGAGCACATAGGTAAAACGGCGCACCGCAAACTGGAGCAAGCCCACTTCGGTAAAGCTCAAGCCTTTGATCCAGGCCAGGCAAACCGTGATCAGGTAAACCTGCAGGTAAACGCCCACGAGATACTCAAAGACGAAGGAGACCGCATCGACCGAGGCCGCGGTTTGGAAAAGCATCTGCTCCGGCAGGACGGTGCGCCAAACCGGCAGCCGCCAGAAGACGATCGGCTTGAAGAGCGAAGCGATCGCGCTCAGGACCAGCAGGAGGTAGATCAGGTAACTCCAAAGCTGGAAGCGCCGCCGCAGCGCCTGCAACAAAGTGCTGTGTAAACCGCGCCAGTTAAAGAGCAGCAGCACCGCCGCCAGGACCGAGAGCGGATAAGTCGTGGTCGCGTTGTCGAAAATGCCGGCGACGCCTTCCACCGCCGGAAGTGGCGTCTCCCGCCAGACATCCGCCAGCCGCGGCCAGGTCCAGCCGGCCGGCGCGCTCAGTTGCCGGAGGTCGAGCGCCGCGCTCTGGAATGGGGCAAAGGTCAGGAAACGAAGCGCGGAGTAGGCCAACCCCAGGAGGACAAAGGCCAGCCAGATGCGTTTGAAGCGGACGATGCAGCGGAAGCCATCGCGCAGCGCCAGGCGCACCGGATTGAAAAAGAGCACCAGCAAATAGCCGGCGCCGAAAGCCAGCAGCGGATACAGGCGCGGCGCGGCGTCGAACATCTCGCTGCCTAACGAATCAAACCCCAGTGCGGGATGAAAGGCCAGTAAACCAGGAGCCCGCGGCCGACCAGGTTCTCCTGCGGCACCGGCCCCCAGTAGCGGCTATCGAAACTGTTGTAGCTGTTGTCGCCCATCGCGAAGTAGGAATCGCCCGGGACGGTGTAGCCGCGGCTGGGATCGCCCAGGTGATCGCGCCCGGCGGCATAGCCACGGTAGCCATCCTTCGCGCTCATCACGCGCGCAAAGCCCAGGCCCTCGGCGACTTTCCCGTTCGCATACAGCAGCGGCGGGTCGACGCGCAACTGGTCGTTAGGCAAGCCCGCCAGGCGCTTGATGTAGAAAGGCGCGCCGGTCTCCGGGTCGGCCGCGATCATCGAGATGTGATCCGTCCGGAAGACGAAGACATCGCCGCGATGCGGCTTCACGAAGTTGTAGGAAAACTTGTCCACGAAGACCTGGTCGCCGGTGTCGACCGCGCCGCGTGCGATCACTTCCCCGCGGCGGAAATAGCGGCCGGGCGTGACCTTGAAATCCTGCCGCAAAGTATCCGGCGCGGCGTAGACCGGTGTGCGTCTCGCGATCCATCGAGATGGTCGAGAAGGTGAAGAAGAAGCCAAACTTTCGCGGCGTGATCTGGAGCACGCGGCCATCGTTTTCCGCGACCACATTGATGTAATTGCGTCCGCGGAGGACGAAATCCGCCACCTGCACGAAGAGGTTTGGCGGCAGCTCGGTCATCGGCCGGCCGATGATGCCGTTAAGCGTCGGCTGCATCGAGCCCGTGGGAATCTTGAACGGCTGGAGGAAGTAAGAGCGAATGCCCACGGCCACGAGGATGGCCACCAGGATCACCTCGCAGTTCTCCCGCCAGTGCGATTCCCAGGTGACCGGGGTATGATCGTGCAGGCGCTTGTCCAGCACCTCCGCCTCGGCCTTGATCCGGTCGCCATTTTTCGCGCGCAGCGCGGCGTCGAGCGCGGCGATCCGCTCCTGGATGCTGGCCCGCTCCGGCTCGCTCAGGATATCCTGCTTGTAACGCAGATACTTCTGCGCGTGCCGCAAGAGGAGGCGGCTGTGCTTGACGTAACGCGGGGTGAAGAACATGGCGCGGAACGCTACGCAAAGCAGGGCGCTTGGAAAACGGAAAGGGGCGGGGGAGTTTTGGAATTTTGATTTTCGAATTTCGATGGCCGCCCGGTAGGCGCCTCGCTGCCTCGAGGCGTCCGGCGGCTGGCCCGCACCAGAGCGCACCCCGTGCGGCGATCGACGACGGCGCCGCTGCTACCGGCTGCTGGCTAAATTCCCGCGCCCCTCAGCCAGAGGGATTGACAAGGCCTAACGAACCTGAGACCAAGGCCCCATGAAACTCGCACCACGCACGCTCGCGCTCAGCACGCTCGGCATCATCCTCATCATCCTCCTCATCCTGGCCATCGGCGGCGGCGGCTTCGCTGGCGGCGGCTACTACTACGGCCCCGGCGGCCTGCTCCTCGTCATTCTCATTATCCTCCTGGTGATGGGTAAGCTGTAAGGCGCCGGCAATTTCCCGCACCTGCTCGCGGGCGGGCGCACAACAAAAACGGCGGCTGCGCCAAGGCAGTCGCCGTTTTCTTTTTGCCCCGATTACGGGGCTGGGCTGGGAGACCCTTTAGATCGCCATCAGGCTGGCCGGGGTGCACCAGTCGCTCGTCCCGGCGGCGCCGTTCGCGCAGGCCCGGGCCCAGTAGGTCTTCCCGGGAGTGAGATGCTCCAGGAGCACGCGCGAGCTCGAGGAGAGCCCGTGATCGGTCCAGGGACCGGTGGGCGCTTCCGCGTATTGGATCGAGAAGTTGCGCACGTTCGCCTCGCCGCCGAAGCGGAAGAAGAGCTCGCCGCTCACCCCGGTATGGCTCAGCACGGGATCAGTTGGGGTCCCGGGAACCACCGATGGCGAGGGCGCCCGCACCGGCTCAAAGCCGGAGCTAAGGAGCACTTCCAGGTCGCCGTTGCTGATCGACTCCACGTAGTTGCCCAGCTGCCGCGCGAGCGACAGCGTGGTCGTCTCCGCCGCGCGCCGCGCGACCAATTCCAACTTGCCGCCATTGAGCGCATCCTGCGCCTTTAGCTCCAGGTCATTCACCGCCGCGATCATCACCGCGAGGGTCGGAGTCGGGTCGGAGAACGAGGCGTTCCCCGTCATCATCGCGATCACGTTCCGGAGGAAGGTGATCAGGACGCTCACCGGGAGGGTGGCGTAGCGCCGCGCCACGCGCGGGTAGTATCCATGGTTGATCGTGTTCATTATTTTCTGCTAACGCGCTTTCCAGTCGCGTGGGAGGGGGTGGCGGCACTCTTGCCGTGTTGGCTCGAAATTATTACCGCCATCTTTCCGTGCTTTTCCGGGAAAGCTTTGCCCGTGCCACTACCTAACGAGTCAACCGTTGCCGGGCCTCCCGACCTGCACTGGTCTCGTTAGGTCAGTGTAAAATAATTAAACACCCACCTGACACCGCCCTCCCGGGCCCTGCCGCGTTTCGGCAAATTCATCGCCCTGAACGATTTTTGGCCCGCCCGGCCCGCGCGAGCTGACTCGTCGTTAGGCACCTGTTGACACCCCGCGCAGAGCTCCCGGAAAAGAGCCGGCATTTTCTCGAAATTATATTTTTCGAAAGCCGTTCACGACCGCAAAACGCAACCACCCCGCCACCCGTCGCGATCAGGATTCGCAGAAATGAGAGCAAAACCCGCCAGAACCTGGGGAGTTTTTGGCCGAACCCGGCCACGGCACTACGCAAACCGATCCGAGTGCGTGCGACCGCGGTCCGGCCAGCCTAAGACAAGTCCCAAGTGGCCGACTCTTGGAGCACAACCCGTCCAACCCTGGGCGGGCCTCCCTGTAGCGCACTCAACTCTCCAGCGTCCAGATCACATCACGACGAAGCGCGCCCACCTCTCGACGTCCCCCAACCAAACACCGGCGTCCTGCAGTGGCGGTTTCCCATATCATGGTCACGTCCCCGGGAAGTGTGGTCGTATCCCCACGAAACACGACCCTGTCTCCGCGTCTGATCCTGTGCTATACCGTGAAGGCTTCTAGCTCTTGCCCAGCTTTCTAGGCCACAGATGTAACACGGATTGGTAAGCGGGAGACCGCGCCACGGTCGAGACAGGACTATGCGGCCCACTCCGCGCAGAGCAGCTCCGCTTGGGCGAGGACGGTTTTGACGGCTTCGTCCTGGAGATCCGGCGGGTAGCCGTGTTTTCGGAGGATGCGTTTGACCATCACTTTGATTTTGGCTCGGGCGCTTTCCCGTAGGGTCCAGTCGATGGTGACGCTTTTGCGGACTTGGGTGACGAGTTCGGCGGCGATGACTTTGAGTTCGTCGTTGCCCATCGCTTCGACGGCGACTTGTTCGCGGCGAGGGCGTCGTAGAATGCGATCTCGTCGTCCGTCAGGCCGAGATCGACGCCGCGCTGGGTCGCGGCGCTCATCTCTTTGGCGAGCTTGATTAGCTCTTCGATGACTTCCTGCGTGGCGATCGCGCGGTTGTGATAGGCGTTGAGCGTCTTCTTGAGCATCTCGGAGAACTCGCGGCTTTGGACGAGGTTTCGCTTCGATCGCACTTTGATCTCGTCGCCCAACAATTTCGCGAGCAGTTCGGCGGCGACGTTCTTGTATTTCAGCCCGCGGACTTCGGCGAGGAAGCTGTCGGAGAGGATGCTGATGTCGGGTTGCTTGAGTCCGGCCGCGCTGAAGACGTCGATGATCTCGCCTTCGGGGACGATCGCTTTTGCGACGAGCTGTCGGACGGCGTGATCGAGGACTCTCGGATGACTTCCGTTCGCCGCGCGGTTTGGCGAGCGCTGCTTTGACTGCTTGGAAGAATCCGATGTCGTCGCGGATCGCGAGCGCTTCTTCGCTGCCGGCGCACAGGGCGAAGGCTTGCGATAGCTCGGTGACGATCTGGACGAAGCGCTCCTTGCCCTTCTCCTGCTGGAGGATGTGCTCCTGCGCCGGTGGAAGCAGCGCCATCTTCTGCGCGGGTGTTCCGTCGCACCAGTTCGACCAATCGAAGCCGTGCATCATGCCGCAGGCGATCTCGTGCTTCTCCAGCATGACGGCGATGGCTGCCGCGGTGTCGATGCTCGGGCTGCCTCTGCCGCCGCTTTGCGTGTAGATCGCCAGCGCCTGTTTCAGTTGATCGGCGAGGCCGAGATAATCGACGACCAAGCCGCCCGGCTTGTCGCGGAAGACGCGGTTCACGCGCGCGATCGCCTGCATGAGTCCGTGGCCGCGCATCGGCTTGTCGACATACATCGTGCTCAGCGACGGCGCGTCGAAGCCGGTCAGCCACATGTCGCGCACGATGACGATCTTGAACGGGTCCTTCGGATCTTTGAAGCGGCCAGCGAGCGCGCGGCGCTTGTCTTTGTTGCGGATGTGCTGCTGCCAATCGGGGCCGTCTTCGGCGCTGCCGGTCATGACGATCTTGGCGACGCATGACTTGCCCGTTGTCTTCGTCGTTCGGCCCGCTCGCCCATTCGGGGCGCAGCTTGATGATCGCGTTATACATCTCCACGCAGATGCGGCGGCTCATGCAGACGATCATCGCCTTGCCTTCCATCGCTTCGAGCCGGCGCTCGTAGTGCTGCACCAGATCGGCGGCGACGAGATCGATCCGCTTCGGATTCCCGACCAGCGCTTCGAGCGCGGCCCACTTCGTCTTGAGCTTCTCCTTGCGCGTCAGCTCTTCGCCTTCGGTGATCGCTTCGAATTCCTCGTCGATCTTCGGCAGCTCGCTTTGGTTCAACCCCAGCTTGGCCACGCGGCTCTCGTAATAGATCGGCACCGTCGCCTTGTCGGCCACGGCGCGCTGGATGTCGTAGATGCTGATGTAATCGCCGAAGACCGCGCGCGTATTGGCGTCGGTCTTCTCGATCGGCGTGCCGGTGAAGCCGATGAACGACGCGTTCGGGAGCGAGTCGCGCAGATTGCGCGCGAGCCCGTCGATCAAGTCGTATTGGCTGCGGTGCGCTTCATCGGCGATCACGATGATGTTGCGGCGCTTGGATAACTCCGGAGCCTTCGCATTCCTCCGCCTTTCTCCTCCGGCATGAATTTCTGGATGGTGGTGAAAACCACGCCGCCGCTCGCGACATTGAGCAGCTTGCGCAGATGCTCGACCGAGTCCGCCTGCACCGGAGTCTGCCGCAGGATTTCGTGGCAACGCTGGAACTGGCCGAAGAGTTGATCGTCCAGGTCGTTCCGATCGGTCAGGAAAACCAGCGTCGGATTCTCCATCGCCGGCTCTTCGATGATGCAGCCGGCGTAGAAGAGCATCGACAAGCTCTTGCCGGAACCTTGCGTGTGCCAGATGACGCCGACGCGCCGATCGCCTTCCGCGCCGCCCTGCATCTTGCCCGCCCAATAGGTTCCCTCTGCTTCCCCGGTCCGGTCTTTGCCGGTGGCGCGAATCGTTTCATCGACCGCGGCTTTGACGGCGTGGAACTGATGATAACCCGCCATCAGCTTGTGCACCGCGCCGGTGTCGGGATCGTCTTCGAAGACGATGAAGTTGCGGATGAGATCGAGAAAGCGCCGCTTCTCGAAAACGCCGCGCACGAGCGTCTCCAACTCCAGCGCCGTCTTCGGCGCATCGAACTCGCCTTCGATCGTGCGCCAGACCTTGAACCATTCCTGATTCGCCGTGAGCGAGCCGATGCGCGCTTCGAGCCCGTCGGAGATCACGGTCACTTCGTTGTAGTGCATCAACGAAGGAATCTCCTGCTTGTAGGTCTGGATCTGGTTGTAAGCCGCGGCGAACCATTTGTCGGTGTCTTCCGGAATCTTCAGCTCGATGATCCCGAGCGGCAGCCCGTTGACGAAGACGACGATGTCCGGCCGGCGATTGTTCTGGCCTTCGATGACGGTGAACTGGTTCACCGCCAGCCAATCGTTCGCTTCGGGATTGTCGAAGTCGATCAGCCGGACGTGATCGCCTGCGATGCTTCCGTCGTCGCGGCGATACTCGACGGGCACGCCATCGCGCAGCATCTGATGAAAGGCGCGGTTGTTGCCGACGAGCGAAGGCGCATCGTGTCGCAGCACCTTGCGCAACGCTTCTTCGCGCGCGTCGCTCGGGAATGGCGGGATTCAGTCGCGCGA
>CAVSDR010000006.1:0-1035158 GCA_963726745.1 uncultured Verrucomicrobiae bacterium | reverse complement strand
GAAAAGTCCGTGACGCAGGCTTTGGGTGCAAGGCGGGTGTGCTATTTTGCCGGCGTGATCATCCACCAGATTTTCATTTCGGCGGGTCACAACTACTTCGGCCACGCCGGGCGCGAGCCGGATCAATTTCCCCTTGAGGAAGTCGCGCGCGATTGAGTGCGTCGCCGGCCGCGGCCTGCGCGGTGATCGCTTCTTTGATTACAAGGACGACTACCAGGGCCAGGTCACGTTTTTCGCGCGTGAGGTTTTTGAGTGGCTCCAGGGGCAATTTCCCGGCGTGGAGAAATCAGCCGGCGCGCTCCGCCGAAACGTCCTTGTCTCCGGCGCCGATCTCCAGGCTTTGATCGGGAAAGAATTCGAGCTCCAGGGCGTGCGCTTTCGCGGGACGCAACACTGCAAGCCGTGCTTCTGGATGGACACCGCCTTTGCCCCCGGCGCTTTCGAGGCCTTGAAAGGGAAGGGTGGTCTGCGCGCCGAGATTCTCTCGGATGGCTGGCTCACCACCGGCGTTGCCGAGCTTGCGCTCCTCGCGTGAACGCCGCCTTCAGCGCGCTCCTGCTCGCCGGCGGAAGGTCGAGCCGCATGGGCCGCGACAAGGCCTTTCTCGAGTTCGACGGCCAGCCGCTCTGGCAGCGGCAATGCGCATTGCTCCAGGCGCTCGCGCCGGTCGAGCTTTTCCTCGCCGGGCCGCCGCGGGCGGAATGGAGCGACTACGAAATTTTAGCCGACGCTTTGCCGGGCTGTGGGCCGCTCGGCGGTTTGGTCGCCGGCCTGCGGCGCATGCAGACGCAGCGGCTGCTTGTGCTCGCGGTCGATCTTCCAGCGATGCGGGCAGATTACCTGCAAGCCTTGCTTGCCCGGGGTGAGGGCGTGGTCCCGCAGCGCGGGGATTTTTTCGAGCCGCTCTGCGCGGTTTACCCGGCCAGCTCACGGCCGCTCGCGGAGAAGTTGCTGGCTACCGGCCAACTCTCGCTGCAACACTTCGTCCGCGAGTGCCTCCTGGAAGGACTCGTTAGGGCGCAACCCATCACCGAGGAGGAGGCGCCGCTGTTCACCAATCTCAACACGCCCGCCGATCTGCCATGAGTTCGCCGATTTCGATTTTGCGCCTGCACGCCGACGGCGCCGCGCGCCGTGAACCGGATGAAGTCGCCGCGGAAGCGCCGCTGGAATTGCGCGTCGAAGGCCAAAGCGTCGCCGTGCTCATGCGCACTCCCGGGCACGACCGCGAGCTCGCCGCCGGTTTTCTCCTCACGGAAAATCTGCTGCGCGATCCGCGCGACCTTTTCGAGATCACGCAATGCGGCGAGACCGGCGACCAGGTGGTCAACGTCACCCTGCGCAATCCGGCCGCCTTCGATCCGGCAAAGCTCACGCGGAATGTCTTCAGCTCTTCAAGCTGCGGCATCTGCAGCAAGGCCACGATCGCGGCGGTGCAACAAAGCTTTCCGGCCATTGCCGACGGGTGCCACGTGTCCGCGGAGACGTTGTTTCGCCTGCCCGACGCGCTGCGCGCCGCGCAGGAAACTTTTGCCCGCACCGGCGGCCTCCACGCCTGTGCGCTCTTTGATTTAGACGGCAACCTGGAAGTCGCGCGCGAAGACGTGGGCCGGCACAATGCGCTGGATAAAATCATCGGCCGCGCTTTTCTCGAGGGCGCGCTTCCGTTGCGCGGACGCGTGCTTTTGCTCAGCGGCCGCGTTTCCTTCGAGATGATGCAAAAGGCGCTCGCCGCCGGCATCCCGATCGTGGCCGCGATCTCCGCGCCTACGAGTTTAGCCGTCGAGTTCGCGACCGAGAGCGGGCAAACGCTCGTCGGCTTCCTGCGCGGCCAAACGATGAACGTCTACGCCGGCGCGGAGCGAATCCTCACGCCAACTTCCGCGCCCGCGCGCGTTGCATCGCCGCCTTAAAACCGCGCGGCCGGGTTGCGATCCACTCGGCAAATTTCGCGATCCCGGGATGGGCGCGCAGTTTCTCGACCGTGTGGTATTCGCGCTCAAGTTCCTTTTCCGAGAGGAGTTGATGAATTTGTGAATGGCACGGCCGGCAGATGCCTACGATCTGCCGGACGACCGCACGCTCGAACTCGCGCTTGTTCCGTTTGTTGTGGTGCCGCGTGCGCGGGATCAGGTGATGCCGCGTGAGCGTCTCCTCGCGACCACAGATCGCGCACGTTCCTTCCACTGCGTCAGCCTTTCGTTTGGCCGCGTCCCCGGAAGGTCAGCTCGGCGATGCCCGATTTATCCAGCTCGCCGAATCCGGCCGCGATCATGCGCTCAAACTGCGCTTTGGTCGCGCGCGCCAGCGGGAGGTCGAGCCCGGCTTCCTCGCCCAGCGCGAGCGCGATGCCGCTATCCTTGGCCGCATGGGCGGCGGAGAAGAAGCAAGCGTGGTCGCGGTTTTGCATGTCTTCGCCGTCGGTCTGGAGAACGCGGGAATCGGCGCCGGTTTGCGCAGAAAACTTCGCGCAGCATCGTCAGGTCGAGCCCGAGCGCGTCGCCCAGACCCAGGCCTTCGGCGAGCCCGGCGGTGTTGATGTTCATCACCATGTTAACCAGCGCTTTCACCTTCGCGGCTTCGCCGGCCCGGCCGACGAAGCGGAGCGAGCTGCTCAACTCTTTCAGGAGCGGCTCGACCTGCGCGAAGACCTCCTGCTTCCCGCCGCACATCAGGTAAAGCGAACCCTCGCGCGCCTGGGTGATGCTCGAGGCCATGCAGGCTTCGAGGCTGCGCGCGCCGCTTTCTCCGCCAGCGCTTCCACCTCCTCATGCACCTGCGGCGAGACCGTCGCGCAGTTGATGAAAATCTTCCCGCGGGAATTCGCGAGCAAGTTGTCCTCGCCGGAAAAGATCCCGCGCATCGCGGCGTCGTCCGTGACGACGGTGAAAATCACATCCGCGCCCGCGGTCACGTCGCCCAGCGTGGGCGCCGCGGTTGCGCCGATTTCCTGGGCGAGCGCGGTCGCGCTCGGGCGATGCGCGTCGTAAAGCGTGGTCACGTGATAGCCGCGATCCTTCAGGCGACGCGCCATGTTTGCGCCCATCCGGCCGACGCCGACAAAGCCAATGTTCACGGGGCAATCCTCCCGGCGAAGAATGGGTTCTCCGCTCTCTCTTTGGCTACGGTCGTGAGCGGGCCGTGGCCCGGGCAAATGATGGTCTCGTTAGGCAGAGTCAGAATTTTCTCGAGGTTGTTTCGAATGGCGTCCGCGTAGGAGACGGAGCCGCCGCCCATGGAGGCGGCAAACATCGAGTCGCCCACGACCGCCATCGGTTGGGCGAGCCCCTTAATGAAAAAAGTCATGCCGCCGGCGGAATGGCCGGAGGTCAGGCGGGCCTCGACCTGCAAAGCGCCGCACTCGAAATGCATTCCTTCCTCGATCGGCTGGGCGTTGCGGGCGGATTCCTTGCTCGAGAGATACGTGGGGGCGCCGGTTTTTTCCTGAAGCTTCGCGAGATCCTCGATGTGGTCGGCGTGCGCATGCGTGAGCAGGATGAATTTAACCGACAACTTCTCCTGCTCGATCCGCTGGAGCATTTCCGCGCA
The DNA here is from genome assembly GCA_963726745.1 of uncultured Verrucomicrobiae bacterium. Lineage (GTDB taxonomy): Bacteria > Verrucomicrobiota > Verrucomicrobiia > Chthoniobacterales > UBA10450 > JACCTI01. The sequence continues at coordinate 1,031,609 of CAVSDR010000006.1, read as the reverse complement.
GGTCGCACCGGTATCGAAGGCAATCGCGGCGCGCGCCTGCGGATCCCAAATGAGGTAAGCATTCACCGTCATGTCGCCATAGGTGGTGTTGAACATCGCCAGGCCCTCGGGCGGCGTGACCGCTTCCGGTTGCCACTCGCCGCGCGCAAGTTTCAAGAGGGAGTCGGTGTGCAGTCCAAGGATCGGCGCAACCGCGCGCACCGTTGCCTCGTTGAGGCGGCCTTCGCGGAGTTGGCGCACTTGCTCGACTGTTTGGCCGGACTTCTCGGCCAGCTGGCTGTCGGAAAGGCCGAGGCCGCGCTGAGCCTTGCCAAGGATGTCGAAAGCGTTGTCTTCCAGTGGAATCATAAAGCGATGGATGCTGGTTGCAGGAGCGGCAGCCGGTCGGCGAACAGCCGCGCGGCGCTCCTTGCCACATGTTCGACCGTCGGGGCCGCGCCGGACTCTTTTTCGATCGAAGTCATGGCCACGTTTGCGATTCCGCAGGGGACGATCTGGTCGAAGGGCGAGAGGTCGCCGCAGACGTTAAGCGCGAAACCGTGCATCGTAATCCACTGGCGCACGCCGACGCCGATGGAGGCAATCTTACGTTCCGCCACCCAGACACCGGTGAGACCGGCCTGCGTTTGTGCGCCGATCTCATACTCCGCCAGGAGGACAATGAGCGTTTCCTCGATCCAGCGCAGGTAGCGATGCAAATCCTGGCCGTAGGGCCGCAGGTTGATGATCGGATAGCCGACAAGCTGGCCGGGTCCGTGGTAGGTCGCCTGGCCGCCGCGGTTGATCGGGAAAAGCGGATGCGGCAAGTGCTCGGCGTCGCGCAGGCTGGAGCGGTCGGGCGTGCGCCCGATGGTGTAGACCGGCTCGTGCTCGAGGAGCAAGAGCTCGTCGCCTAACGAGGGGTCGACCTTACGCCGCGCGACGATCTCCTCCTGGAGCGCGAGCGCTTCGCCGTAGCCGATGCGGCCAAGCCAGCGCGCTTTCAAATCTGCGCTCCCGTAGGCACGCCGAGCTTGGCGGCTTCTTGAGCGCGCAGGTGCGTCAGGCCGATGGCGAGCGCGTCGGCCGCGTCGCTCTGCGGCGTTTCGGTTAAGCCAAGCAGCGCGCGAATCATGAACGCGACCTGACCCTTATCCGCGCCGCCGCGGCCGACTGTGGCCTGCTTGATCCGCGTGGGCGCGTATTCGAAAATCGGCAGCCCGCGCTCTGCGGCCGCGAGGATGGCCGCACCGCGCGCCGCGCCGAGAGCGATGGCTGTTTTGTGGCTCTGCACGTAGATGACCGACTCGAGCGCGCAGCAATCCGGCTGGTGCAGCTGGATCAAATCGGAGAGCTGCTCGCGGATCGCCACCAGGCAGGCGGAAGGCCGGAGCTTTGGATGGTTTTGGATCACGCCGAAATAAAGCGCGCGCGGCTTCCCCGCGCCGGCATCGACCACGGCCACACCGGAGCAACGCAGGGAGGCATCGATCGCGAGGACACGCATCGCCCTTAAACTAGGAGCGCGCGCGGCCGCCCGCTAGTGCGTGAGAAATCCGAGCACGAGAAAGACGCCGCCGGCGGCGCCGAGCGCGAGCCCGAGAAACCAGTAGCGCCGGCGCTTGGTCAACGCGGCGATTGCGGAAACGGCGATCGCGACCTGGAACATGGTCACGCCGCGCGCGAAGACTTCGTGTTGGTGGAAGTTATGCTTCGCTTCCGTCTCTTTCTCGCGCGCTTCTTTTTGAATCTCGGCCTGCTCTTCCTGGTAGCGGTGCGCCTTCTCGCGATCCTGCTCTGTGGGCGCAGCGCCGAGGGTCATCTTGGCGTCGAGGACCGCGGCCTTGATTCCCTTGGCCTGGTAGTAGGACCAACGATTGGCCGCCTCGATTTGACTCATGACGGCTTCGTTCGCGCGCGTGCCGGAAAGCAAACCAGTGATAGCCGCGAGCACCGCCAGAATCGCGGTGCTTAATGCGACCCACGAAATCCATGGCGCACCGCCATGCTCGGCAGCGTGATGCGTTTGCTCGTGGCAATGCTCCAGGGGCACTTCGATTTCTTCCATGGCGCGTGACGGTAGAAAGCGCGCCCGTTGGTTCAACCAAGGAATCGACAGGAAGCCGGCGAACGATATTCTGGCGCGACCATGGCTGGCCCTGAAAGTGTCGTCTGCCAAATCTGCGGCCGCGCCAAAGCCCCGGACGAAGTCGCGATCGGCGAAAGCTTGCGGCCTTCGCTGGCGGAGTTCATCGCCGCGGAGCATCCGGGATGGGACAGCGGGCAACCGATTTGCCTCGAGGACCTGGGCCGCTTCCGGAAGGAATACGTCAAGCGCACCCTGCAGGACGAGCTGGGCGAGCTCTCTACGCTCGACCAGGAAGTGGTCGAGAGTTTGCAGCAGCACGAGCTGCTCTCGGAGAACATCGAGCACCGGTTCGAACGCAAGCTCACTTTCGGCGAGCGCCTTTCCGACCGGATCGCGGAATTTGGCGGCAGCTGGCGATTTATCCTGCTCTTTGGCGCCATCCTCGTTGGTTGGATTGTGCTCAATGCGGTGGCTTTGGCGGAGAAAGGTTTCGATCCCTACCCGTTCATTCTCCTGAACTTAATTCTCTCCTGCCTCGCGGCGCTGCAGGCGCCGGTGATCATGATGAGCCAAAACCGGGCGCAGGCGCGCGATCGCCTCCAGGCGGAAAACGACTACAAGGTGAACCTGAAGGCCGAGCTCGAGATTCGCCACTTGCACGAGAAGGTGGATCACCTCTTGCGCCGGCAATACCAGCGACTTTTCGAAATTCAGCAGATCCAGATCGAGTTGCTCGAGGAACTCAGTAGCCAGGGACGCGGGAAGAGAGCTGATTAACATGGCTCGCACCGGCCTTTCTCAGGCGATGGTCGCATAGCACCGCGATGAGCATTACTTAGCTCCCGTCACGTCGGCGCGAGACGAAGCCGCCGGTCCCACCGGCGTGTAGATCTCAACCAATCCGATCCCAGTGGCTCCTGCCTGGCCGCTCAAGACCACGGTGTAGTTCCCGGCCGGAAGATCTCCAATGATCGCTGACTCCATCCTATTCGTCGGCGAGAGGCCGGCAGCTGCGATCCGGGCAGCCTGCACCGGGTCATCCAGCCAATTGTCGTTCGCGAAGATCAGCGCACCATTCCCGTCGTGGACTTTGAGCGTTGGGTCGGCCAGTGGGTTCTTTACTCCGGCAGCGGCAAGGGATGGACCGATGCCTCGCACCACGACCGACGCCGTGCCGCCAGTTCCATTTAACATCAGGCCTCCGATGAGGACATCCGTGCCAGTCTGCACCAGGCCCCGGGTGCTGATGTTCGCGAGCTTCGACTTCGAGGTCGGATTAAGATCGTAGGCTTCGATCAGTCCCACGCCGCTCTCGCCGGTGTGGCTTGTCACGACCGCGGTGTAAGTCCCGGGCGACGCTTCGAACAGGATTGCGGCTTCGCGCGGATCAGCCGGGGCGAGACCGGTGGCGCTGATCTCAGTTCCCTGAGTGTCGCCCCAGTTATTATTTGTCAGCAAAAGAGCGCCGTCGCCTCCGTGTAATTCGAGGACCGGGTCAGGCAACGGATCGCTGATGCCTTTTGTCTGCAGGCTTGGCCCAAGAGCGCGCAGGACGATTTCCTTCGGAGAGCTGCCAGTGATGATGAAACCTCCGATGAGGACCTGCTCTCCTGAGCTGACCCGTCCGCGAGTGGACATATTAGCAACCTGAACCGGCGACGGGACGGGAGTTGGTGTCGGGGTTGGTGTCGGGGTTGGTGTCGGGGTTGGTGTCGGGGTTGGTGTCGGGGTTGGTGTCGGGGTTGGTGTCGGAGTTGGTGTCGGGGTTGGTGTCGGGGTTGGTGTCGGGGTTGGTGTCGGGGTTGGTGTCGGGGTTGGTGTCGGGGTTGGTGTCGGGGTTGGTGTCGGGGTTGGTGTCGGGGTTGGTGTCGGGGTTGGCGTTGGCGTTGGCGTTGGCGTTGGCGTTGGCGTTGGCGTTGGCGTTGGCGTTGGCGTTGGCGTTGGCGTTGGCGTTGGCGTTGGCGTTGGCGTTGGCGTTGGCGTTGGCGTTGGCGTTGGCGTTGGCGTTGGCGTTGGCGTTGGCGTCGGGGTCGGCGTCGGCGTCGGGGTCGGAGTCGGGGTCGGAGTCGGGGTCGGAGTCGGAGTCGGAGTCGGAGTGCGATGGTTAGCACCACGGAGCCAACCCCGTTGTCGCGAACGTGTAGGTCATGCCTGCGACGGGATTCACCACGCGCAGATTGCTGGCCGCACCTTGCAGCGTGTCGTTGTAAGCCAGGACGAGATAGAGCCCAGGCGTGGTGAAGCTGTTCGTTGTGCCTGGCTGGTAGAGGTAGATGCTGCCCCCGGTGATTGTGAGAGCGTTCGTGCCGGTGACAAGAATGGAGTCATTTGCCGTCGCGGACATCTCATAGTTGAGATCCGAAGTGCCGACCAGGTTGAGGCCGCCAACCGTGAGGGTTCCTATTTCGTTGTTACCGGGAGCATGATCCCGTGCAGCACGGGGGATTCAGTCCCGGCGATGGTCCCTCGACCACTGCCGTAGGTTTTGAAGTGGTTAAGACTCCCGCCATTGCTCGCACCCGCGCCGCCAGTCAGTGCCGGCCGCGGGCACCTTCAATTGCGGCCCTGGACAAACACCGCGCCTGTTCCCGTTGCTGAGCCACGGAGGTTATCCACCAGCAGGGTGCCGGTGGTCACTACGGTGTTGCCGCTGTAAGCATTCGACCCTGTGAGTGTAAGGGCGCCAGTGCCGGTCTTAGTCACGCCGCCGGTCCCACTGATCACGCCTGCATAAGCAGCGGGGCTGGTGTTATCGCCACCGATGGTCAGAGTCGCAGCGCCGAGACTTACTTTGCCGCCATTGCCGCCGCCGCCCGTGAGGGAGCCGATCGCGTTATTGAAGCCCGTGAGGTCCAAGGTGACGCCAACGGTGTTATCAAGGGTCACGGCAGAATTGCTGCCGAAGGCGTTGTTCGCGATGCCAGCCTCCACCGTGCCATTCACCACGTGGGTCGGACCGGTGTAAGTGTTCGCACCTCTCAAGGTCAGAGCGCCGGACCTCGTTTCACCAGCCCGCCATCGGCAGCGCATCCCAAATCCGTGTCGTGGATCAACGGCTGCGCGACACCGATATCAAAACCATTTGTGTCGAAGATCGCGCCACCGGTTTTTACGGTAGCGGCAGTCGTGACATTTGGCGGGGCGAGGGGGTAGAAATTCGCGTTGCTCGCTCGCGCGCGCACGGTGCCGCCGTTGAAGTTAAAGCGCGAGACCCTCGCGCTGACGCCGATAGAAATTGCCGGCACCTCCAAAGTGCCCCCATCAAGATTAAAAGTTCCGCTGCCATTATCCTGTCCAACCTCAAACATCGACGAGACCGTGTGCGTGCCGCCGGATTGCGTGAAGATTCCAGTTCCCTGCTCGCCCACGTGTTCAGAAGTGGCGCGAAGAACGCCGGTGCCGCTCAGCGTATAAGTTCCGTTTGCGGCCCCCGATTGGGCGGCCAAATACAAAGTATTTGAGATCGTGTTGGTGCCGCCGCTCTGGGTAAAAGTTCCATTGCCAATGAACCCTACGTATAGGTTGCCTGTACCAACTGAGCTTGGGATCGTAATGGTGCCACCGCTCTGCGTGAAAGTTCCATTGCCACTGAAACTCACGTATAGGTTGCTGGCAGCGAATGTGCCGCCAGTCAGCGTGTAAGCGCCTGAAGATCCAGCTTCATTCCCTAGGACCAAAAACAGCTGCGCGTTAAAGCTCCCCGCACTTTGTGTATAGAAATTACCGCCGACGGTGTTGCCGACGTACACTTGCAGCGCGACCATCGCTGAATCAGCGGACGACTGGCGCAAGGTGATGGAACTGTTCACCCCAGTCGCGTCCAGTGTCAGGTTGGACAACGTCTGTCCAGCATAGGAATAATCGAAATCGACGACCGCGGGACCGCTTTGAAACGTGGTCGAATTGGTGCCGAGGATGACATTGTCGACGGAAGCGGGGACACCAACCGGGCTCCAGTTTGCGGCATTATTCCAGTTCCCATTGAAGGGACCGACGTAAGCCTTGTCCGTCTGGCCGAACAAAATACCGGGCATAAGCGGAGCCGCCGCCGCAAGCCAGAAGCTAAGGCTAACAATCCGTGACGAGACAGCGCGACCAAGGCCGAGTGAAATCATAACAAGAAGGAGGCCCGCGCCGACCGCGCGAACTCAATGATTGATCCGACTACTTACGCGCTCTAGATGCAAGCCCATCCCGTGTCGTCGATGTAAAGAACGGATAACTCCCGGGCCCATCGGCCAATCAAATCTCCCTCTTTCGAGGAACCCCGCTTCCGGGAAAACCGACGCAGAAATAGCCGACATTCTCACTCTCGGGGTCGAAACCGTGAAGACGCACGGCAAAAACCTACTCGCAAAATTGGGCACCGAGAACCACCGGAGCCTTCCCCGCAAAGTGGACCTACCAAGCAAAGCTACTGCGTTCGCGACAACCGCGTCGGTCAATGGAGCCCGTGGGTCAGCGTGATCTTCGGCGGCTGAGCGCCTGCGAATCCGTGTTTCATCCGTATTAATCTGTGGCTCAATCCTGTGGTGACCCCGAACGTAATCAAGATCACGAGCGCTGCCCGATCAGCGGAGCGTTGATCCATTTTTTTACCATGTCTCGCGAATACATCCTTCAACGCGCTCCTTCGGCCACGGGGATTCACATCGATTACGCGGGGGAGCTGAATCCGCAGCAGCATGCCGCGGTCACGGCGCCGCCCGGGCCGCTGCTGGTGATCGCGGGCGCGGGCTCGCGGGAAGACGCGCACGCTGACCTATCGCGTGGCCTACCTGCTCGAGAACGGGGTCGATCCGCGCAACATCCTGCTGCTTACTTTTACCAACAAAGCCGCGCGCCAGATGCTCGATCGCGTGGCCAACCTGCTGCCGGTGGACGCCAGCGGACTCTGGGGCGGGACCTTTCACTCGATCGGCAACCGGATGCTGCGGCGGCACGGCAGCGTGCTCGGATATTCCAGCGGCTTCACCATTCTCGATCGCGAAGACCAGAAGGACCTGATCGATACCGTGGTCTCCGCGGCCGGGATTAACCCGAAGGAAATCCGTTTCCCGAAAGGCGATGTGCTCGCCGATCTCTTCAGCTTCACGGTCAACACCGAGCGCACGATGGAGGAAATCCTCGCGGAGAAGTTCCCGTATTTCCTGCCCTTGATCGAGCAGATCAAGGACGTGCAAGCGCGCTACGAGCGGAAGAAAAAGGCGACGAACTCGATGGATTTCGACGATCTCCTCGAGAAGACCCTGCGGATGCTGAAGGAGCACCGCGAGGTGGCGGATTTCTACCAGCGAAAGTTCCAGTTCATCCTCGTGGACGAGTATCAGGACACGAACAAGATCCAGGCCGACCTGATCGACACGCTCGCGGCCGAGCATCGCAACGTCATGGTCGTGGGCGACGACGCGCAATCGATCTACTCGTGGCGCGGCGCGAACTTCAAAAACATCCTCGCCTTTCCCGAGCGCTACCCGGACGCGCAGGTCTTCAAGATCGAGCTGAACTACCGGAGCGTGCCGGAGATTCTCTAGGTCGCGAACGCAGCGATCGCGCCGAACGTGGAGCAGTTCAAAAAAGAGCTCAGCTCCACGCGCGCCGACGAATGAGCTCAAGCCCGCGGTGGTGGCGCTTGAACGATGGCGGCGAGCAGGCCGCGCTTCGTCGCGCAGCGCATCCTGGAGTTGCGCGATGAAGGCATCGAGCTGGACGAGATCGCGGTGCTTTATCGCGCGCATTATCACGCGGTCGAACTGCAGCTCGAACTCTCGCGCCGCGGCATCCCTTACCAGATCACCAGCGGGGTGCGTTTCTTCGAGCAGGCGCACATCAAGGACGTGGCCGCCTTCATCCGCTTCGTGGCCAACCCGCGCGACGAAGTGGCGTTCAAGCGGATGGTGAAGCTTCTCCCCGGTATCGGGAACAAAAGCGCCGACGGGCTCTGGAGCGCCTGGGAGAAATCGCTCGAGGCGGACGGCGACCTGAAGAACTGGGGCGAACGCCTGCGCGCGTTGCCGGTAGGCGCGCGCTCGAAGAAATCGTGGGAGCAATTAGCCTACACTTTGGACGAGATCGCGCCGGGCGGAGTGCCGAACCCGCCCGCGGAAATGATCACCTCGATCGTGGAAGCGATCTACGACGACTACGCCAAGGCGAACTTCAGCAACTACGAGCTCCGGCGCGAAGACCTGAACCAGCTCGCAGCTTTCTCGCGGCAGTTCAAAGACGTGAACGAGTTCCTCGCGCAGCTCGCCTTGATCAGCAACGTCGACGCCGAGGCCGCGCCGCAGCCTAACGAGGACAAGGAAGCGGTGAACCTTTCCTCCGTGCACCAGGCGAAAGGCCTGGAGTATCACACCGTCTTCGTCATCTGGCTGACCGATGGGATGTTTCCCAGCACCCGCTCGCTCGACACCCGCGAAGCGATCGAGGAAGAGCGCCGGCTGTTTTACGTCGCGGTCACGCGCGCCCGCGACGAGCTTTATCTGACCTACCCGCACATGCGCCTGAACGCCGGCTACGGCGAGATGTTCCAGCGCCCCTCGCGCTTCCTGAAAGAGATCCCAACCGAGCTCCTCGAAGACTGGCAGGTCTCGCGGCGGTGAGTTGTCCCACAGATCCCGCCGATGAGCGCAGTTCTATGAGGTGAATCTGTTGGTAAAACAATCCGTGAAATCTGCGTAATCTGTGGACCCAAATGACCCTCTCCCCTGACCAAAAAATAGCCGGCGTGCTCACTCCGCTCTTCGCCTTGCGCACGGAGGACGATCTCGGGATTGGCGACCTCGCGGCGCTCCGGCAGTTCGTCGACTGGGCCGCGAGTATTGGGTTCAAGCTCGTGCAGCTCCTGCCGATCAACGAAACCGGCGGGGACAACAGCCCTTACAATGCGATCAGCGCGACTGCGATCGAGCCGCTGACCTTACATCTTGCCCCGGGCTCACCAGAGGACCTCACGCAGGAGGATTACGATGAGGTTCTGGCCGCCATCTCGCTGGCTAAATTGCGCACGGGACCAGTGAGCTACCGGGAGGTGCGGAAGCTCAAGCGCGCCTTGCTCGAGAAAGCTTTCGCCCGTTTCCAAGGGCGCGCGGATGCCGCCGAGAGCTTCACTGCTTTCTGCGAAAAGGAAGCCTCCTGGCTCGAGCCTTATGTCTTTTTCCGCGTGCTCATGGAGGAGAACGGCGAGAGCGAAGCCTGGGATCTTTGGCGGGAAGAGCACCAGTCGGTGGAAGCGGCGCATGCCTGGCTGAAAGCGGAGCCGGCCGCAGCGCAGGAGCGTTTCGCGGAGCGCGCGCAATTTTTCCGCTACGTCCAATGGCTCGCCTACGACCAGTGGATCGCAGTGAAAAATTATGCCGACGAGCGTGGCGTCGCACTCATGGGCGACATCCCTTTTGGCGTGAGCTACTACAGCGCCGACGTCTACTCCTGGCCCGATCGTTTTAAGCTCGATTGGTCGGGCGGCGCGCCCCCGGAGCCTTACTTCAAGGACGACGAGTTCACCCAGAAGTGGGGGCAAAACTGGGGCATCCCGCTGTATAATTGGGAGGCAATGCGGGCGCATGACTTCGCCTGGTGGCGGCAGCGCGTGCGCGGGGTGCGGCGGATCTTTCACGTCTTCCGGATCGATCACGTGCTCGGCTTCTACCGGATCTACGCCTTCCCCTGGCGGCCGCAGCGGAATCCCGAGTTTCTCCCGTTGTCGTGCGAAGAGATGCTGGAAAAAACCGGCGGCCGCGCCCCCGGCTTCGCACCGCGCGATGACGAAGCGCCGGACCGCGCCGCGGCGAATCGCCGCGAGGGCGAAGAATATTTGCGCATGGCCCTGGAAGCCGCCGGGAGCACGCGGCTCGTGGGCGAGGACCTCGGCACGGTGCCGCCTTACGTGCGGCCAAGCTTGCAGTCGTTAGGCATTAGCCGGCTTCAAGATTCCGCAGTGGGAGAGCACGCCGGATGGCCGGATCGTCCCCGGGCGAGGAATACGAGCGGCTCTCGGTCGCGACCTACGCTACGCACGATCACAAGCCGATGCGCGCGCTGTGGGACGAAGCTTTCGATCCGGAAAGCCCGACGCGCGAACAAGCCCGCGGCGATCTCGAGAAGATCGCGCGCTTTGCGGGGATCGAAGCCCTCGGCGAGAACGCCGGACTACGAGCGCGACTTTTACCCGGCAAGCTTGCGCGGCCTTTTCCGGAGCAATTCCTGGATGGCCATCGTCATGATCACCGACCTGCTCGGCGGGACCGAGCGTTTCAACGTCCCCGGGACCGCGGCCGATTCGAACTGGAGCCAGCGCCTCCGCTTCACCATGAAGCGCCTCCGCACGCGCCGCGCGCTCAAGGAGCGGATGAAGCTAGTGCGGTCGCTCCTCGAGAAGACCGGGAGAGTTTAGGCCACGGACGAACACGGATGAAACACGGATGGAAGGCAGAAGGGGCTCTTCTTTCGAAAATCCGGGTTTCATCCGGGTCCATCCGTGGCTAAAGAAGTCAGATGAAATCTCCGATCAAAGTCGCGATTACCGGCGCTGCCGGGCAAATCGGTTACTCCCTCCTTTTCCGGGTCGCTTCCGGCGCCATGTTCGGCCCCGACCAGCCGGTGCAGTTGAACTTGATCGAGATTCCGCCGGCGCTCGACGCGCTCAAGGGCGTGGTCATGGAGCTGGACGATTGCGCCTTCCCGCTGCTTAAGGGAATCGTCGCCACCTCCGACCTGAACGAAGGCTTCAAGGACGTGAATTGGGCCCTGCTCGTCGGCAGTGTCCCGCGGAAAGCGGGGATGGAACGCGGCGACCTGCTCGGGATCAACGGCAAGATCTTCATCGGCCAGGGCCAGGCGATCGAGGCGAACGCGGCCAAGGATGTGCGCATCCTCGTGATCGGGAATCCCTGCAACACCAATTGCCTGATCGCGATGAACAACGCCCGCTCCATCCCGGGCGACCGCTGGTTTGCCATGACCCGGCTCGATGAAAACCGCGCCAAGGCGCAGCTCGCGCAGAAGGCCGGCGTGGACGTGACCGAGGTCACGAACATGACCATCTGGGGCAATCATTCCGCCACGCAGTATCCTGATTTCACCAACGCCAAGATCGGTGGCAAACCGGCGACCGACGTGATCACGGACGCGAGCTGGCTCAAGGAAACCTTCATCCCCGACGTGCAGAAACGCGGCGCGGCGATCATCAAGGCGCGCGGCCTTTCCTCCGCCGGTTCCGCCGCGAACGCGATCATCGACACCGTCCGCAGCCTCACCAACCCAACGGCGCAGGGCGATTGGCACAGCGTCGCGGTTTGCTCCGATGGCAGCTACGGAATCGAGCAGGGCCTGATCGCTTCCTTCCCGATCCGCACCACGGCCGATGGCAAATGGGAGATCGTCCAAGGCGTGAAGCTCGACGAATTCAGCCGCGGGAAGATTGACGCTTCCGTCGCCGAGTTGAAGGAAGAACAAGGCCTCGTGGGCGAGTTGCTGCCGAAATAGACAGCGAGCTGGCAGGCGAGCTTCCGCTTGCCCGTCTCTGCCGTGGGTGCCATCTTCGGCTCCCGCATTCGCCGAAGTAGCTCAGTTGGTAGAGCAGCTGATTCGTAATCAGCAGGTCACGGGTTCGAGTCCCGTCTTCGGCTCGCTTACTGTGCCGCCTCCTATCGCCGCGCAAACGCTCTCGGTCATCGTGCCGACCTTGAACGAGGCGGAGAACGTCAAACCGCTCGTTAGGCAAATTCTCCAGGCGATGCCGGACTGCCGCGAGATCATCGTGGTCGACGATGGCTCAACTGACGGCACGCAAGCCCGCGTCCGCGCCCTGGGAGCGGCGCACGCCGTGCGCTTGCTCGAGCGCCACGCGCCCACGCTCGGCTTGGCTGGCGCGGTCATCGCCGGGGCAAAGGCTGCGAGCGGCGACTTGCTCGTGGTCATGGATGCCGACTTGAGCCATCCGCCGGAGCGCATCCCGGAGTTAATCCGACCAATCACCGAAGCCCGCGCGGACATGGTTATCGGCAGCCGCTATGTCCGCGGCGGGACCACGCCAGGCTGGCCGTTGCCTCGGCGGGCGATGTCGCGCGTGGCCGCCGGTATGGCTTACCCGCTGACCGGCGTGCACGATTCCATGTGTGGCTTCTTCGCCATCCGGCGCGAGTCGCTCCTCGCACTCGCCTCCGCCGCGACCGGTTTCAAAATAGCCTTCGAGATCATCGTCCATGGCCGGCCCAAGCTGCGCGTAATCGAAATCCCAATCGCTTTCCGCGACCGCGCGCGCGGGGCCTCGAAGATGAGCTTCCGGGTGGCCGCGATCTTCGCGCTCCGCTGGCTCGCGGCAGTCTTCCGGCGGCGGAGTCGTTAGGCCGCGGGCGGGGTGCGCTTCAGCCGCCAAAGCTCCCAAGCCAGGCCGAGGAAAAGGGTGAGCGTGGCGAGGAAGGTGTTCCCGTAAAGTTGCGCCCCGCGCTGGAAGGGCAGCGTGAGCGCGAGCAGCGCGACGGCAATTCCTGCGGCGATCCAGAGCGAACGCTGCGGCCGCGCGAGCAGGCGCGCCACGACTACGGTAAACGGATAAAGCAGTGTCGCGAAGAGGTAACCAAAGGCCAGCGGCGTGAACATGAGCAGGAGCAGCAGGAAGAGCGCAAACTCCAGCGCATCGCTCTCGCGGGTGCGCCGATCGCGTCGCGGCATGACCGCGAGATAGACCAGTCCAAGAAGCAAACCGGTGCCAACGACGATGCGGTTCACCGCGGTGAAACTCAGGTCGGCCAGGTTCACGTAGATCGGCACGTGGCGGTTGTATTGCTCGTCCGCATCGATGTGCCGCAGGAGGCGATTGGCCACGCCGAAGATGCTTTGGTTCTTCCAGGAATTGCTCCGGCCCGGGCGCTGGGCCACGCCTTTCTCGTCGTATTTCAAGAGCATCCCCTCGGTCCAGCGGACAAGATCGGCGCGCGCGCCATCGATTCCGCGGAAGGCCGCGGGCAACGCGAAAAGCAGCAGCACGAGCGCGAGCAGGAGCGAGGCAGCCGCGATCCAGTAGCGGCGATAAAGCAGATAAACGATCGCGACAAACGGGAAGGCCTTGATCCCCGCGGCGAGCGCGATGAGCGCGCCGGCTAAAATTTGCCGGCAAGTTTGCAGCGCGAGAAACGCGCCCAGCAGCAGCGCGAGGAGCACGAGGCTCGGCTGGCCGATGTGGAAATTGCTCCAGACGTAAACGATCACGAGCAGGCTCGGGAGCGCGTAGAGCAGGAAGTGTTGCCGCCCCCATTTGCCTGTCGCCAGGCGCACCGAGAGCAGGATGCTCGCAAGCCACGCGGCTGCTGTGATCGCCGCCAACGCCACGACCACACCGGTGCGCCCGAGCAAGCTCACCGGCGCGAGCAACGCGGCTGCGGCCGGCGGATACATGAAGTCGAATTTCGCGCCGCGTTTCTCCGGGTAGATCGCCTCGCCGTGGAGCATCTGCTGGCCGGTGGCATGCCAGAGCTCGTAGTCCTTGATCGTCTTTCCGGGCAGGAGCGCATTCGCAATTGCGATCGCGGAAAAGGTCATGACCACGAGCGCGAAGAGCGCCGCGAGCAGCCGGAAATGACGCGGGCTCCTCATGGCCGGGCGCGATGCCAATCCGTCGCTTGTTCGTAGGCGTAGGCGATTTGCAAGAGGCGCGCTTCGTCGAGCGCGTCCCCCATAAGTTGCAGGCCGATCGGCAGGCGCGCTCCCTCCACTTCCGCGAAACCGCACGGCACGCTCAGCGCGGGCAGCCCGGTGAGATTCGCCGGCACGGTGAAAATGTCGGCTAAATAAAGCTGCAGCGGATCGGCCGTGTGCGCCCCGAGCTTGAACGCCGGGACCGGCGAAGTCGGCGAGAGGATCGCATCCACCTGCTCGAAGGCGCGCGCGAAATCCTGCCGGATGAGCGTGCGCACCTTTTGCGCGCGCAGGTAGTAGGCGTCGTAATAGCCGGCGCTGAGCACATAGGTGCCGAGGAGAATGCGGCGCTTCACTTCCGCGCCGAACCCTTCCGCGCGCGTGCGCGTGTAATGCTCCAGGAGATCGCGCGGCTGCTCCGCGCGATGGCCGTAACGCACGCCATCGTAGCGCGCGAGATTAGCCGACGCCTCGGCGGTCGCGAGGAGGTAATAGGTCGCCACCGTCGACCTCGGTATGCGGCAGGGAAATTTCCACGAGCTCCGCGCCTAACGACTCCAATTGCCGCGCCGCGGCCTCCACCGCCGCCTGCACCTGCGGATCGGTCCCGGGTTGCGCATGCTCGCGGGCCACGCCCAGGCGCACGCCCTGCAAATCGCGGCCGAGGAGCGCGGTGAAGTCGCCGGCTGTTTCCCGCAGCGAAGTAGAATCGTGCGGATCGTGTCCGGCAATCGCGTTCAGCACGAGCGCGGCATCGCGCACGTCGCGCGTCATCGGTCCCACCTGGTCGAGCGAAGAAGCGTAAGCGACCACGCCGTAACGCGAGACGCGGCCGTAGGTTGGCTTCAGGCCGACGATGCCGTTAAAGGCCGCCGGCTGTCGCACCGAGCCTCCGGTGTCCGTGCCGAGCGCAGCCAATCGCCAGCCCCGCCGCGACTGCGACCGCCGAACCGCCGCTCGAGCCGCCGGCCACGCGAGTGCGATCCCACGGATTCAACGTCGGGCGCACGCTCGAGTTCTCGGTCGAGGAACCCATCGCAAACTCGTCGAGATTGGTTTTGCCGAAAGGGATCGCGCCCGCCGTGCGGAGCTTTTGCACAACCGTGGCGTCGTAGGGCGATTGGAAATTTGCCAGCATGCGCGAGGCGCAAGTGCAGGGCTGGCCCTGGAGATTGAGGTTGTCCTTGAGCGCGATCGGCACGCCGCCAAGTGGCTGGCTAAGATCGGCGCGCTCCGCCTCGCGAAGCGCCGCGGGCAGGTCGCGCGAAAGATAAGCACCGAGCTGGGGATCGAGTTCCTCGATCCGCGCATGCAGCGTCTCGAGCAATTCGCGCGAGGAAACTTCGCCCGCCTGCAGAAGTGCGCGCGCTTCCGCGATCGATGGCGTCATTCGACCACCTTGGTCACCAGGAAAAGGTGGTTCGCCTGCCGCGGCGCATTAGCCAGCGCTTCCTCCGCGCTGAAGCCCGGCCGTGCTTCGTCCGCGCGGGTGACATCAAACATTGGAATGGAATGAGCCGCCGCTTCCACGCCGGTCACGTCGATCCCCGCCAGCTCGTCGGCGTAGCGCAGGACGCGCGCGAGTTGTCCCTGGAAAAGCGCCGTCTCCTCCGGGGTCAGCTGCAGGCGCGCGAGACGCGCGACGTCGGCCACGTCGAAGTCGGCCATGGTGCGCGCTAGAAGCGCAGGTTGCTCATCAACCACAGCACCGCGACCACCAGCGCGATCACCAGCACCAGGAAAACGAAGCGGCCTTCGCGACGTTCCTTGCGCAAGGCACCGCGCTTGCCGCTGTAGCGGCCGCCATCGAGAAAGCGTTTGTCGTTTAGCGCGATCGAGACATCCAGCCGGCTGCCGCCGGCGCTCGCGCGCTCGTGTATTTGCTCGCGCTGGCGGCGGGACTTTTCCGCGGCGCGCTTCGGGGCCTCGGCGATCTCGCGCTCGAGCTGCTGCATTTCATCGCGCAGCTTTTGCTCGCGCCGGGCCAGCTCTTCCTGCTTGGCGGTCAGCGGAGTTCCGCTTTTGGAAGGTCGGCGGGGCATCGATTAGGCGCGCGGGACGAGGAGGAAGACGAGCAGGAGCGCGATCAGCCCGAGGACGATCAGCGGCAAGGTGAAGGCAAAACCGATCTGCATCCACTGGACGAAATTGTTGCTCCCGCCTAACGAGGAGTCGGAGGCCGCGTCTGGGAGCGCCACTTCGCCATGGTCGTCGCTCGTGGTCGCGGAGAGGCGGCTGCGTTGCTGGCTAAACTCGGTGCGCGCATCGTCCACCGTGCTTAGGGAGCGACTTAATTCCTTGTGCAGGTCCGCCTGGTTCCAGCTCTTCGGATCGATCGCCTCGAGCAGTTCGAGGTGTTGCTCGAAGCTCTCGCGGGTCGCGCGAATCTGCTCGAGCTTCTTCTGCGAGTCATAGGCTTCGCGCTCCAGGACGACGAGCGAGCGCGTGAGCTTGTCGGTCATTTCCGCGCGGCCGCGCTCCAGCTCTTCCTGGCGGCGGCTCAATTCCTCGAGCTCGCGCTTTTGTTTCTCGATCTGCTCCTGCTGGCGCTTGAGCACGAGCAATTGCTCCTGCGCCTTCTGGACCTGCGAGTCGAGATGCTCCGTGGAACCGGCTTCGCCTTCGTTAAGTTCGAGCATCTGTTCGATCGGTCGGATTCGTTCGGCCATGGGGTGGATTTACGGGAACCGAGGCGCGAATCGGCGCCGGGCTGCCCGTGCAGGGATATAAGACTTCAAGCGCGTGAATTCCAGAGTTTTCCCGAGGAAGTTTCCGGAAAATCGCGTCGCGTGCGGGCCGACGAGGCTTTAACTGTCGCTCCATGCCCGATGCCGCGCTCCCATCCTGGCCGATGCTCGAGGGGGCCACGGCTTACCTCGATGAACCGCGCGCCGGCGAGAAGCTCTTCGCGGAAGCGTTCCTGCTCAGCGGCTGGCTCTGGGCGCCGGAGCGCGATCCCGCTGCCTGCCTGGTGCGCGCCTGGGTCAACGGCGCGTGCGTGGGGGAGACGCGGCTACTGTTCGTTAGGCCGGATGTTTGCGCGGCGATGCAATTGCCCGCGGACACGCCGACTGGCTTCCGCATCCTGGCGCGCGCCGCGGGACCGGCAGAAACCGCGGAGCTCACCGTGACCGCCGAGTGGCCTGGGGAAAATTTAGCCAGCAAGATGGCGACTGCGGAGGTGACGCTCGTTTCCGCGCAACTGGAGACGCGCCCCTATGGCGACGTGGTTCACCCCGAGCAAGAGGAGGTGCTTCCGCGCGACCGCATTTACGGTTCCGGTCCGCCGGTGGAAACGCCGGGTGGCGAAACGCTTTCGTTGCTCGAACAACATCTCCCCGCGGGCGGTTCCGTGCTCGACGTCGGCTGCGGCGCAGGCGCGTATGGACCGGCGCTGCTCGCCGCGGGCCATGCGTGGACTGGCCTTGAGGTGACGCCGGATTGCTGGGCGCGACTCGAGCGGCGCGGGTTGCCCTTTCGCAAAGTCGAAGGCGCCCATCTGCCCTGTGCGGACGGGGAATTTGACGACGCCATCTGCGTGGAAGTGCTGGAGCACATCGCTGCGCCGGAGGTTTTTCTCGGCGAGATCGCGCGTTCCATCCGCCGCCGGGCGCTCTTCTCGGTCCCGAATCTCGAGGTCATTCCCTACTTCAGCGCCTGGCAGGTGGTGCCGTGGCATTTGCTCGAGGCGGATCACAAAAACTTCTTCACCCGCGCAAGCTTGCGCGCCCTTCTCCAGCGGCATTTTCGAACGGTGGAAGTCACCAGCTACGCGCCGCATCCCCTAAGGATGCCGGAAGGCATCCCGGTGCACCTGCATCTTTTCGCGGTTGCGGAAAAGTAGCGCTCGTTAGGCCGCGTCGGCCTCGCGCAGGAGCTCAGCCCACTCCGCGCAAACCTCCGCATAGGCGCCGCCGGTGAGGAACTTCAACTCCTGGTAGTGCGAGTCGATGTAAGGCTGCTGGAACGGCTTCGGCCCGTGGAAATGCACGATTCGCGCCGAAGCCTCGTCGCCCCAGTACCGGCTTCCAGTTCATTTCCGGCGAGAGCGTGTCCCAGAGCGGCCGGCCTTCCGCCGAGCGGTAGAAATTCCGGTAGCCGCCCTGATCCCAACTCATCGCCGGGAGCGCGTCGATGTTCTCCCGGAGATACGCGCGAAACTCCGCGTCGCGCGCGCGCATCGCCGGGAGATTCATCCACATCACTCCCGAGTTCATGTCGTCGGCTAAAGTGCGGTCCGACTCGACTGCGACCGCGAAATACTTGCACTCGTTAGCCGACAAGATCTCGGCCACGTCGCGGCGAAAGATCACGTCGCAATCGGTGTAAAGCACGCGGTCGTCGAGGCCCAGGCGCTCCTGCAGCGAGGGCAATTCCACCCGGAGGAAGACCCCGCGCGTTGCCGGCAGGAGCTCGGGATTGCCCATCCGGTCGGCCAGTTGCGCCAGCTCCGGACGGAGGAAACTCTCGCACGGGATAATCCGCACGCCGCGCCGCCGGAGCCAGGCGGTGAAGTCATTCTCGCCGCCATCGTAAAGGCAATGCGGCTCAAGCTGCGTATGCCGGAGGGCGGTGTGGATCGCCACCTTGGCCATGTCGGCATACTGCTTCCAGGCCGGGCAGCCTTCGTTGATCCCGATGAACCACTGCATTCGTTAGGCGTCGAGGTAATCCGCAGTCCGCGCGCCGAAAGTGATCGCGGGGGAATTCTGATGCGTCGGGTCGTGACGGATGAACTCGATCGTGCGGTAACCGGAACGCGTGAGCAGCTTGGTCAGCGATCCAAGCGTTGGCCAAAACGCGGTCGCAGACATGCCGCTGAGCGGCTCGTCCGGCCCGCCTTCCACGTGCACCTGCCCGCGCATTTCGTGGCGGGTTTCGTTGGCGATCAAGTCATCGGAGTAATGCGTCCAGACGAAGAGCAAAGGCGCGACACTGCGGGAATTGCTCGATCAGCTTCCACGGCTCCGGCAGGTGATAAAGCAGGCCGGAGCAAAAGATCGCGTCGAAGCGGCCGAACTGCGCCAGGAGGTCGGTCGTCTCCAGGTTCGCCTCGACGTAGCGCACGTTCCGCACTTCGAGCAGGCGCGTGACCAGTTCGGCTTTGCGAATGTTAGCCGCGCGCCCTTCGATCGCGACCACTTCCTCCACTCCCGGCCGGGCCGCGAGTTGCACGGTGTGCGCGCCTTCGAGCGAACCGAGCTCGAGGATGCGGCGCGCGCGCGGGCGCGAAACTCCAAAACTGCGCCAGGCGTTCATCGCCCACCGCGCTGATCCCGCCGCCAAAATCGCGCGCACCGATGCGGAACTGGAAGATCCAGGGCGCGAGCGCGGCGAACTCGTTGTCTAAATTTTCCGGGTCCATCATCTTGCTGCCTAACGACCCGGCATCATCTCCAGGAGGACGCCCTTGAAATATTCCGTCTCCGGCAAAGTCGGGAGCACCGGGTGATCGAGCGCCTGCTCGAAGCGCCGGAGGCGGCGCGCGGAGCGGTGGGCATCGACCAGCGCATCGGCCAGCATCTGGGCAAAGGCGTTTTCGCCCACGTGGTGCGAGCAGGAAAAAGTCGCGAGCATCCCGTCCTTCGAGAGCAACTTGAAGGCGCGCACGTGCAGCTCGCGATAACCGCGCAGGGCGTTGTGCAAGCCGCCCTTGGTCTTGGTGAAGGAAGGCGGATCGAGGATGATCAGGTCGTATTGCGCCTCGGCCTTCTCGGCCGCGCGCAGGAAATCGAAGACGTCCTGCTCGACCCAATTCACCTTGAGCCCATTCCGCTCCGCATTGGCGCGCGCCGCCGCCAGGCTCTCGCTGCTGCCCTCGACCGCGATCACGGTTTCGGCGCCGGCCTTCGCGCAAGCGAGCGCAAAGGCGCCCTGGCTGGTAAAGCAATCGAGCACGCGTTTGCCCTTGGAAGAACTCCGCGACCGCGCGGTAGTGCGGCAGTTGGTCGAGGTAGAAGCCGGTCTTTTGCGCCTGCAGGAGGTCGACCACGAAACGCAGCCCGCCGATCTCGAGCTCGATCTCTCCCGGCGCCTCGCCGAAGAGCACGCCGGTTTGCAGCTCCATCCCCTCGGCCCGGCGGACGCTGGCATCGTTTCGCTCAATAATCGCGCGCGGCCCGAGCGTGCGCAGCGCTTCGACGATGAGCGCCTTCCGCTGGTCCATCGCGAGGGTGAGCGTCTGCAGCACCAGGTGATCGCCGTAGCGGTCGACGATCACGCCGGGAAGCCCGTCGCTCTCGCTCCAGACGAGGCGGCAAAGACGTGGATCGATCCCGCGGCGTTCGCGGTATGCCAGCGCCTGCGCGATTCGGCGCTGGAAAAAATCGAGGTCGAGCTCCTGGCGTTTGCGCGAGAAACGCCGCGCGACGATCTGCGACTTGCTGTTGTAGATCGCGCTGCCTAACAAGCGATCCTTCCCGTCCTTGAGCGAGACGACCTCGCCGTCCACCGGGTTGCCAAACGCCTTCAGGACTTCGCCGGTGAAGACCCAGTCGTGGCCATGGAGGATGCGCGCGCGGGGTTTGATGACGAGGCCGGCCATGGAAGGGGCAACGTCCAACGTCCGACGCGCAACGTCCAACGTTGAACGCAGCGGCCATTTGGACGTTGAACCTTGGACCTTGGACGTGGAACGTTTTCGGAGATGCCCGCCCCGATCTCTTCGCTCGATCTCCCCATCCCGAAGCTCCGCAGCGGCAAAGTGCGCGAGGTCTTCGACCTCGGAGACAACCTCCTCTTCGTGGCCACGGATCGGCTTTCAGCGTTCGACGTCATCCTGCCGGATCCAATTCCCGACAAAGGCGCGGTCTTGAACCAGATCTCCGCTTTTTGGTTCGGACGCTTCACTTTTCTGAAGACCCACCTGCTCGCGGCGCAGTTCGAATTGCCGCCGGAGCTGGCGGACTTTCGTGAGGTGCTCGAGGGGCGCTCGATGATCGTGCGCAAGACCGAGCCGCTCCCGGTGGAGTGCGTCGTGCGCGGGTATCTCGCGGGTTCCGGTTGGAAAGATTACCAAGCCACAGGGGAAGTTTGCGGGCACAAGTTGCCGGCTAATCTGCAGCTGGCCTCGCAGTTGCCCGAGCCGATCTTCACCCCGTCGACCAAGAGCGAGGCCGGCCACGACCTGAATATCGACTGGGCGGAGTGTTGCCGGATGATCGGCGAGGAACGCGCGCGCGAAGTGCGCGACCTGAGCCTCAAGGTTTACGAAGCCGGCCGCGCGCATGCCGCGGAGCGGGGGATCATCGTCGCGGACACGAAGTTCGAGTTCGGGCTTTTAGACGGCGAGTTGTTGCTGATCGATGAATGCCTCACGCCGGATTCCTCGCGTTTTTGGCCGGCCGATCAATACGTCGTCGGCCAAAGCCCGCCGAGTTTCGACAAGCAATTCGTGCGCGACTATCTCGAGACGCTCTCGTGGGACAAGATGCCGCCCGGCCCGCATCTCCCGGCGGATGTGATCGAGAAAACGACGGCAAAATACCGGGAAGCCTTCCAGCGGCTGACCGGGGTGGAACTGGCCTAACGAGTCGTCTGGCTCGGCGAAGACGGAAGCGAGCAGGCGATCGAGCACGTAGAGCGCGAGCTGGCCGCTCGGCCCGCTGAGATTCGCATCGCAGCCATGCGTGGCCCACGGCAATTCAAGGAACAAATGCGGCCGCATCTCGCTGGCTAATTTCGCCGCCAGCGCCTCGCTTTGCATCGGCCAAACGATCGGGTCCAGCCGGCCGTGGAGCAGGAAGGTCGGCGGCGTGTGCGCATCGACGAACTGGATCGCGGAAGCCGCGCGGTAGCCGGCGGGATTCGAGTCGGGCGTGCCGGGGACGTATTGGATGAGCGACTGCTGAGAGTCGAGGACCCACTTCCGGCTGGGGACGTTGTAGCCTAACAAGAGGTCGGCCGGGCCGTAGAAATCGATCACCGCGCGGATGCCCGGATCGCGCCCGGCGTAGCCGGCGGAAAGCGCGATCTGGCCGCCGGCGGAGCGGCCGAAAATCGCGATGCGCGAAGGATCGATCCGCAGCTCTTGCGCGTGCGCTTTCAAGTAATCGATCGCGCGGAAGACATCGTCCACCGGCGCGGGGAAAGTCCACTTCGGCGCGAGGCGGTAATCGATCGCCGCGACCGCATAGCCGCGATGCGCGAGGTAGCGATTGATCGCCGGCAACTCGCGGCGGCTGCCGCGATCCCAAGCGCCCCCGTGCACCGTGATGATGAGCGGCCGCGCCTGCTTGCCCGCGTCCGTTTGATAGAAATCGAGCGTGAGTTTTTTTCCTTCGGGTCGTCCGTAGATGTGCTCGGTGCGGCTGACGCCATCGGTCGGCACTCCGCGAAAAAGAGTGAGCAACTTGAACGGCTCGCGGCCAATCTCCGCCGGGCCGAAAGCGGCAGTGCAGCGTTCCGGCAAAGTGCGCGCAAGTTGCCACGCGCGGAGCGTCGGCGTGAGGCAAAGCGCGCCGGCCACGAGCGCGAGCACGGCGGTGGCGCGCCCAATTTTTCCGCCGCGAAAGGCCAGGAGCGCGAGCAGGAACGCGCCGGGCGCAATCCAATGTCCCCATTCCGCAAAGACGATTGCGATGATCCAGAAGACGGCGTTGGGCGCGCTCGCGAGGGTGAAGAGCGAGCCAAGCAGGAGCACCACGCTGGCGCCGAAACCAACCCACGAACAGCGCGCGCCGGATCACAGGCGAAAAGTTTCGCCGATCTCGCGCAAGGCGACGCGATGCGGATCGCGGCCAGGGCCGCCTCGAAGCGCTCGATCGGTTCGCGGAAGGGCTCCGCGCTCAGGCGAAAAGTCTGGTGATGCAACGGCATGATGTGTTCCGCGCCTGCGGCATCGGCCATGGCGATGGCTTCCTCCGGGGTGGCGTGCGCGCGGATCCACGGATCGTAGGCGCCGATGGCCATGAGTGCGAGATCGAAGGGCCGCGCGCCGCGGAGGCTTGCGAAATGATCCGTCATCGCGGTGTCGCCTCCGAAAAGAATCCGCCGGCCGCGATGTTCGAGGACGTAGCCGTTGTAGCCGCGATAGGTGTCGGTCTGCAGGCGCGCGCCCCAATGCCGCACCTCGAAAGCGGTCACTTTCAAGCCGCTGTCTAATTGTGCGCTCTCGCCCCAACGGAGCTCGGTTTTTTTCTGGAAACGCGTCCAGCGCAGGAGATCGGCGGTGCGCGCGGCGGTGATCACTTCCGCGCTCCGCGGCAGTTGATGGAGCGTGCGCAGGTCGAAGTGATCGAAGTGCGCGTGCGAGAGCAGGACGAGATCGATCGGCGGCAGCTCCTCGACGCGCAGCGCAGGCGCAGTGAGGCGTTTCGGTCCCAGGGTAAAGCCAGGCAGGCGAACGCCGATGCGCGGGAAAAGAACGGGATCGGTCAGGATGTGAAGGCCGCAGAAATTAAGCAGCACACTGGAGTGGCCGAGCCAGGCAGCGGTGATCCGGTCGTTAGGCCAGGTGTGCGGCTCGGGTCGGGCAAAGGCGGCAGGCACTGGCCGGCGCGCTTCCACGGTGCTCTCGCGCAGGAGATGGCGCAGCCAGCGCGAGACGCCAGCGCGCCGCGTGCGCCGCGGTGAGGGAAGGGAAGACACCAGGGAAAGATACGCACGCCGGAGCGCGGCGGAGAGATTCCGGTGCAAGATCGTGCGCTTCTGCTAGAGAAACGCGTGAGCCGGCTGGACGAAATCCTCGAGGTGAAACGGGCGGAGATCGCGCGGCTGCGGCCACGGCGCGAGGAATTGCGCGCGCGCGCGCTGCAGCGGAATGATTTTCGCAGCTTCCACGCCGCGCTTGACCAGGGGCCCGATCGGCTGGCGCTCATCGCGGAGGTGAAGAAAGCCTCGCCTTCTGCAGGGGTGATCGTGGAGTCGTTCGACCCGGTGGCGATCGCGCGGAACTACGCGCGCGCCGGTGCGGAGGCGATCTCGGTGTTGACCGATGAGCAATTTTTCCAGGGTCACCTGGATTACCTCGCGCAGATCCGCGCGGCGGTGGAGGTGCCGCTCTTGCGGAAGGATTTCATCCTCGACGAGGTGCAGATCGCCGAGGCCTCGGCCGCGGGCGCGGACGCCATCCTGCTGATCGTGGCCGCGCTGGCGCAGGAGCAATTGATCGAGTTGCTGGAAGCGGCCGGGCGTTACCATCTCGACGTGCTCGTGGAGGTGCACACGCTCGCGGAGATGGAGCGGGCGCTCGAGACCGACGCGCAGATTATCGGGATCAACAATCGCAACCTCGCGACCTTCGAGGTCGATCTCGCGGTGACGGAAACGCTGAGCGAGGAAGTGCCGAATGGAATGCTCCTGGTGAGTGAAAGTGGACTGCGGAGCGCGGCGGATATCGCGCGCGTGCGGGCCTGCGGAGTGAACGCGGTCCTGATCGGCGAGGCGCTGATGCGCGCGCAGAGCGGCGGGATTGCCGCGCTGCGGCCGAGTGAAGACGACGGCTAAATCTGGCGCGGCTACGAAAGGCCGAGGGCGTTCTTGAACGCCGACCAGATTCCGCCGCCGCCGTGCGCCGCGGGCCGCGCGACCAGCACCGGACAGCGCGCGCGATTGACGATGCTGCGGGTGATGTCGCCCATGATGTAATGCCGCAGCGGCCCGCGCGCTTGCGAGGAGCCGGTGACGATCAGGTCGTAATCGCCCTCGGCAAGCTCGCGGAAAACTTCGTCGAGCACGAAGCCCTGGCGGACGCGCACGGCCACGGGCACGCCCAGCTTCTCCAGCCCTTCTTTTTGCGTGCGCAAATTCCGACCCAGTTCGGATTCGCCGGCGAGGAGTCCCTCCACGTCTTCCTCGAGCCGCGCGAGGTCGGCATAGATCGCCGGCGGCTCGGCCATCACATGGAGCAAGGTAACGGAGGCGCCGGCGCAGGCGGCGATTTCGCCGGTGAGCTTGACCGCGTCGTCGATGTATTTTTTGCCGCCGGTGCAGACGAGAAATTTCGCGACCTGGTCGCAACGCCCGGTGGCGATAAGCACCGGCGCCGGGATGGCCTTGATCACCTCGTAGGTGCGCGGCGAATGGGTGAACTCGCCGCTGATCCGCCGACCGCGCGCGCCTACGACTACGAGATCGGACTTTTCCTCGACCGTCTGGTGGAGGATTTGCGCGATCGGTTCGCCATGGCGGAGCACGATCGCCGGCTCGACCCCGAGCTTCCGCAACGTTGCGGCCTCGGTTTCGAGCGCGCGGCGGAGCGCAGGCTCGTCCGGTTCGCGCTCGGCGATCCCGAGCAGCGTCACCTCCGCCCGGCAGGCGCCGGCAACGATGCCGCCGATGTGCGCCGGCTTGTCGGCCGTCTCGGTTCCATCGCTGCAAATCAAGAGACGCATCGGTTCGCTAAAGTTTGTTTCCGGTGAGCAAAGTGTAAATGACGATGGCCGCGCCGATCAACGGCAGCGGCACGAAGGCGAGGCGGATTTTTGGGCCGGTGAAATATTGCGTGGCGATCGCGCCGATCTGCGCGCCGATGGCCGCGCCGGTGTGCATCACGAGCGCGATCATGATGTCGACGTTGCCTTTCATCGCGTGGGTGAAGGTGCCGTAGCTGGCCGAAATGATGATCTCGAAGAGGTCTGTGCCCACGGCCAGGTGCGTGGGAATTCCGAGCACGTAAACCAGCATCGGCATGCGGATGTAGCCACCGCCGCCGCCGAGAAAGCCGGCCAGCAACCCGGCAAAGAAGGAGACGAAAATAATCACCCAGATGCTGATCGACTTCACCCCGGAAGCAGGCAGCGAGATCATCGGCGCGAGCTGGATCCGTTGAACCGCGCGGGTGAGCCCGGCGAAGGAATTGTGGTCCCGCGTGCGCTTCCCGCGCTTCGTCCGCAAGGTGCGCCAGCCTTCCCAGGCCATGAAGCCGGAGATGCTCACGTAGATCGTGACCGAGACGATGCTGACGACAAAGTTGACGTTGCCCGCGCGCTTCAGCGCCTCGATCAACTGCGCCCCTACTTCCGCGCCGCCGATGGTCCCGAGCGCCATGATCAAGCCGAGGCGCAGGTCGACATTCCCGAGCGCGCGGTGACGCTTCGCGGCTACGACCGATTTGCCGACGATATGGGCAAGATCAGTGCCGACGGCGAAATTCCAATCCAACCCGACGGCGCGCAAGGCCGGCCCGGCGATGAAGCTGCCGCCAACGCCGAAAAAGCCGCCGAGCATCCCGATAAGGAAGCCGATGAAGACGAGATAGAACGGATTGATCTCCGCGCCGGAAATCGGGAAATGCATTTGCGATTACTCCGAGCGGCCTCCCTGGAAAAACCGGAGCAAGAGCGTGCTGACCCACTCGAGGACGACGGCCTGGCCGATCACGAGCACGATCGCGACGATCGCGTAGGCGAAGGTCTGGTGCTGATGGAGATGCTGCAGCCAGTCGCTGAGGAAATGCAGGACCGCGAAGAAGTAGCCGACGACGAGCGCGCCGTAGATCGGCAGCTCGAGCAGGAGCGCGCGCACCGTCTTGCCAGCGGAGGCTTTGCTCTTTTGACGCTTCACCGTGGGCACACTCATCCTTCGCCTCTGGCGTTGCGGATGGTTGCGCGGGAGAGGCCGCGTTTCGCAAATAAGCATTGCGCCGCGGTGGTTTCTTTTTAATCTTGCGCCCTAATTTCCCTAGGAAAAATGGCTGACGCAGCAAACAAATATCCCGAAAACGTAGGCGGCACTTTCTACGTGGACGACCAGTGCATCGACTGCGATCTCTGCCGTGAAACCGCACCCGCGAACTTCAAGCGGAACGACGACGGCGGCCATTCCTTTGTCTACAAGCAGCCGGAATCGCCCGACGAGGAAGCCCTCTGCAAGGAAGCGATGGAAGGCTGCCCGGTCGAGGCCATCGGCGCCGACGGCGCCTAACGAGCAGTAGCCGCACCGCGGCGCAGCATGAGCATTCCCGTAGCGCTCACGATCGCGGGCTCGGATTGCAGCGCTGGCGCGGGCGCGCAGGCGGACCTGAAGACCTTCAGTGCGCTCGGCGTTTACGGCTTAACTGCGCTCACCTGTGTGGTCGCAGAGACGCCCGGCAAAGTCACGCGCATCGACCCGGTCGCGCCCGAAATGGTCGCGGAACAAATTCGCATCTTGCTGGCTAATTTTCCCGTGGGCGCGATCAAGACCGGCCTGTTGCATTCGCCGGAGATTGTCGCGCGCGTGGTCGAAGTCCTGCGCGGGGGCACCATTCCCCTGGTGGTCGATCCGGTGATGGTGGCGACGAGTGGCGATCTCCTCTTGCAGGCCGAAGCCGTGAGCACTTATGAGCGCGAGCTTTTCCCGCTGGCGGCGGTGCTCACGCCGAATCTCGATGAAGCTTCCACGCTGCTCGGCCGGCCGATACGCGCGCTCGCGGAAATGCACGCCGCAGGGGAGGAATTGCGTGCGCGCTATGGCGTGCCGGTGTTGCTCAAGGGCGGGCATCTCGGCGGAAGAGTCGCGATCGATCTGCTCTGCACCGCGGGCGGCGTGGAGGAATTTGCCGCCCCTTTCACGCGCGGGGTGCAGACGCACGGAACCGGCTGCACCTACTCGGCCGCGATCGCCGCGGGCCTGGCCGCGGGACGCGATTTAGCCGACGCCATCCGCGTGGCGAAAAATTACGTGAGCCGCGCGATCGCGCAGCACTTCACCTGGGCAGACGGCTTGCAGGCATTGAATCATCAGCCGCAGGACGAGCTTTAGTCCGAGGGAAAGGTCCGTTCCCAGGCGCGCTGCTGCATGGCGACGATCGCGGCCGCGGTTTCCGCCTGCTTTTTGCTTTTGCCGCTGCCTTCGCCGAGCGAGATCCCTTCCCAGACGACGCGCACCACGAACGTCTTCTCGTGCTCGCGCCCGCTCTCTGAAAGCAGCTGGTAAACCGGACTGCGCGGCGAGATCGCCTGCAGCGTCTCCTGCAGGTGGCCCTTTGGGTTGATGTCGACCGGCTCCTGTTCGATCAGGGCGAGGTCATCGCTCGCGAGCGCGAGGACAAAACGCCGCGCGGTTGCGAGATCGGTATCGAGATAAATCGCGCCCAGGAGCGCCTCGAAAGCGTCGGCTAAAGTCGAGGTCCGCTCGCGCCCGCCGCTGGCTTCCTCGCCGCGGCCCATGAGGAGGAATTTCCCCAGCTCCAGCCGGTGGGCATGGCCGCGGAGCGCTTCGCGCGAAACCAGGCGCGAACGCAATTTCGTCAGCCGGCCTTCGGGTTCGCGCGGGAAAAGCGCGTAGAGATGCTCGGTGATGATAAGCTGCAGGACGGCATCGCCGAGGAACTCCAGGCGCTGATTATCGAAGTGATGCCGCTGGGTTTCGTGACCCAGGCTGGGATGCGTGAGCGCTTCCGCGAGCAGGAGCGAGTTGCGAAATTTGTGGCCGATGCGTTCCTCGAGCGGGTTCACGGGGCGGGCTACTTTTGCTGGTAAATCGCGAGAGAAGTGATCACGTCGATCGCGCGTTGCAGCACCGGGTCGAGCGTTTTTGGTTTCTCGTTCCGACGGCGTTGCGCGGCTTCCATGGCCTCGATCTCCGGGTTGCGCCCGGCGAGGAGCGCGGCCTCGTTCAGGTGCGGGCGTTCGTTTTCGAAAATAAACGGCGCGATCCCTTTCTCGCGGCTTTGCTCAAAGACGGTGCGCTTGTCGGCCGCGAGCATTTGCACCGCGAGATCCGGCGCGACCCCGCGGGGAAAGAGCGAGCGGCCATCGGGCAGGATGGCCTCGGCCACGGCCACGCGCAGGATGCGTCCTCCGCTCATCGGCAGGTCGGCATATTCCACCGCCTGGCCGGCGGTCGGCTGGCCGATCACGAGCGCCTTGCTGTAGAGACGGGAAATGCCGGCAATCGCTTCCGCGGGCCCGGCGGTTTCCTCGTCCGCGAGCACCAGGAGGAGACCTTGGAAAAGCGGCTCGCGCTCATTTGCGAAGGTCCGCTCCTGCTTGGCCGAGCTTTTTCGCAGGGTGAAGAGCGGCTTCCCGCGGGCCACGAAACGCTTGGCAAACTCGGCCGCGAGCGCGAAGTCGTTCGTGGTTGCGCTCGCGCGCAGGTCGACCACCACCGCGTCGATTTTCTTGGCCTGGAGCGTGCCCCAGAAGGCGTCGAGCGCCTGGAGATTCGCCGGGGTCAGCGCACCGAAGCGCAGGTAGGCCACATGGCCTTCGAGCACTTCGCCGAAGAACGGCGCGCTGGTCTCGTTAGGCTGCGTCGCCCGCTCCGCGAGGACGAGGGCGCCCGGACCGAGGCGCTCGACCACGCCCAGGAGCATCGCACGATTCAACTCCACTTCGCTTAACGCTTCCGGGTTGATGTAATTGCTCTTGAGCAACTGGATCGCCTGCTGGAGATCGGCCGGCGCCATCTTGCCGACTATTTCTTCTGTAGTGGGCGACGGTGCGGGCGTGGGCGACGCCGTGGCCGATGGGCTGGGCGCGGGCGATTGCGCCTGGAGAGCATCCGTGAAAAAGAGCGCCGCCGAGAAGAGAAGGAAAAGGCGGCGCGACATCAGTGGCCTGCGACCTTAGCCGCAACCGCCGGGAGGGCAATGTCCCGCCGGTAATGCGCCCCTTCGAAGCGAATCCGTTCGACCGCCGCGTAGGCCCGCGCGCGCGCTTGCGCGACGTCCTCGCCCAGCGCGGTCACCGCGAGCACGCGCCCGCCGGCCGTGACCACGCGGCCGCTCTCGAGACGCGTGCCCGCGTGGAAGACCTCCACGTCTTCGAGCTCGCGGCACTCCTCGAGCCCATGGATTTCGCGGCCGGTCTCGTATTTTCCGGGGTAACCGCCGGAAGCCATGACCACCGTGACCGCGCAGCGCGGATCCCACTCGAGCGCGACTTTTTCGAGGGTGCCGTCGACCGTCGCCTCGAGCAGCTCGAGCAAATCCGAGCGCAAACGCGGGAGGATCGCCTGCGTCTCCGGGTCGCCGAAGCGGCAGTTAAACTCGAGCACGCGCGGACCTTCCGCGGTCAACATCACCCCCGGGAAAAGCAGGCCGCGAAAACCGATCCCCTGCTGCCGCAGACCTTCGAGCAACGGCCACATGATCTCGCGATGAAACCGTTCCTCCTCGGCCGCGCCCCAATTCTCGGCCGGGCTGAGCGCGCCCATCCCGCCGGTGTTCGGCCCGCGGTCGCCCTCGAGCGCGCGCTTGTGGTCGCGCGCGGTCGCGAGCAGGAGATAGCGCTCGCCACTCACCAGCGCATGCAGCGAGCACTCGGTGCCGCGGAGAAATTCCTCCACCACGATGCGCTGTCCCGCTTCGCCGAAGCGCTGCTGGTTCATCATTTCGTCGATCGCCGCCTTGGCCTCGTCGCAGGTCTGCGCGATGACCACGCCCTTGCCGAGTGCGAGACCGTCGGCCTTGATCACCTTCGGGTAAAAGTCGAGGCGCTCGCAGAATTTGAGCGCGTCCTCCGACTTGCTAAACGAGCCCGCCATCGCCGTGGGCACGCCGCTGCGGCGCATCATTTCCTTCGCAAAAATCTTCGACGATTCCAGCCGCGCCGCGCTCTTTGTGGGGCCAAAGACGCGCAGTCCGCGGGCTTGGAAAAGATCGACCACGCCCGCGGCCAGCGGATCGTCCGGGCCGATGACCGTGAGGTCGATGCTTTGCGCCTGCGCAAAGTCCGCCAGCTTCCCGATCTCGTGCGCGGAGATCGGGACGTTCTCGCCCACGTGCGCGGTCCCGGCGTTCCCGGGAGCGGTGAAAATCTCCCGCACGCGGGGGGACTGCTTCAGTTTCCAGGCGAGCGCATGTTCGCGTCCGCCGCTGCCGACGATCAGGATTTTCACTGCAAGGAAAAGGTCCGATCAACCCGCGAAAAAGACAAGCGCGCAGGGGCCGGCGCGGGCTTGCGCTGGAGGCGATCCGTCCTAGAGAGGCAGATGGGGAAAAGCAGCTACTCGGTCCTGAGCGCCGGCTGTCCCTCGCGCCTGGTCCTCGACCGGATCGCGGACAAGTGGACGGCTATTATTATCCAGGTGCTGGCCGGCGGGACCTACCGTTACGGCGCGCTCCAGCGGGAGATCGGCGACATCTCGCAAAAAGTCCTCACGCAAACCCTGCGCAGTCTCGAGCGCGACGGGCTGGTGCGGCGAAAGGTCTACCCGCAAGCCGTGCCGAAAGTGGAATACACCCTCACGCCGCTCGGCCGCTCGCTTCTCGGGCCGCTGCAAACCCTCTGCCGCTGGACCGAGGCGCACCTTGCGGAGATGGAAGCGCACCGCAGCCGCACCGCTGCTCCATGACCGGGAAATCCCGCGTCTTCCTCCTCTCGCCGGCCTATGCGGGCGGCAAGCGCGCGCAAATGCTCATGAGCGCGCGCGCGCAATTCGCCCTCGCGCAGCGCCTGCGCAGTCCGCAGCCACCGACTCTTGGCGAAGTCTTCACCTTCCTCAGCGGCCTCTACTTTCGCGGGAAACTGGCTTACGCCTCCGCCTTCGCCCCGCCGGAAAACGTGCTCGTGATCACGCCCAATCGCGGGCTGCTGCGCGCCGATCACCCGCTCTCGCTCGCGGAGCTGCGGGCCTTTGGCGAGGTCGACATTAGCGAGGACGACCCGCGCTACCGCGCACCGCTGGAGCGGGATGTGGCCGCGTTGCCGGCCCGCCGGGAAATCGTCTTGCTAGGCAGCATCGCCACCGGCAAATACGTCGACGTCTTGCTGGCAAAATTTGGCGAGCGCCTGCTCTTTCCGGCCGATTTCGTGGGGCGCGGCGACATGAGCCGCGGCGGCTTGCTCCTGCGCTGCGCGGTCGACCGGACGGAGCTGACCTACGCCCCGGTGCTCGGCGCAGTGCGAAAAGGGAAACGCCCGCCGAAGCTCGAGCCGCGAAGATATTCTTGATGCTCCAGCCACCGCTGCCGCCGATGGAAGCTCGCTCGGTCGACGAAATCCCGACGGGCAATGAATGGCAATACGAGCCGAAATGGGATGGCTTCCGCTGCGTCGCCTTTCGTGACGGCAAGGAGGTTTATCTGCAATCGAAAGCCGGGCAGCCGCTCGCACGTTACTTTCCCGACGTCGTGGCTGCGCTCGAGAAAGTGCCGGCAAAAAAGTTCGTCCTCGATGGGGAATTGGTGATTGAAATCGAGGGCGCGCTTTCCTTCGACGAGCTGCAGCTGCGGCTCCATCCCGCTGCCAGCCGGGTGCAAAAACTGGCCGCGGCGCACCCGGCGATGTTCGTGGTCTTCGACTTGCTCGCCGAAGGGAAAGACTCGCTCGTGGGCGAGCCTCTGCGGACGCGCCGGAAGCGGCTGGAGCAATTCGCCGGCAAAAATTTAGCCGGCAACTTGCGGCTTTCGCCGGCGACGACCGACCTGAAGAAAGCGCAAGCGCTGGTTCGACCGAGTCGGCGGCGATCTCGATGGCGTGATCGCAAAGCAACTCGACGCGGCCTATGCCTCCGGCGAGCGGACCGCGATGGTGAAAGTGAAACAAATTCGCACGGTCGATTGCGTGGTCGGCGGCTTCCGTTACGCGAGCAAAGGCAACCAGCTCGGCTCGCTCCTCCTCGGCCTCTACGACGACGAAGGCCTCTTGCATCACGTCGGATTTTCCTCGGCCTTCAAGGCCAGCGAGCGCCCGGCATTAACAAAGAAGTTTGAAGCACTCAAGAAGGCGCCCGGCTTTACCGGCGACGCCCCGGGCGGCCCGAGCCGCTGGAGCACGGAACGGAGCGCGGAGTGGGTTCCGGTGGACCCGAAGATCGTCGTCGAAGTGACCTACGACCATTTCACCGGGGGGCGATTCCGGCACGGCACGAAAATCGTTCGCTGGCGGAAAGATAAGGCGCCGCGGCAATGCACGCTCGAGCAGGTGGAGGGACGCGAAGGGAAAGCGGTCGCACTCCTTTAGCTATTCCACGTTCAGCTCGAAGTTGATTTTCACTTCGTAGAATCCGCGCGGTGCCATCCCGGCCGGGAGCGGATCGACCGCGGTCACGCGTTTTGCCACCGCGTTGACCGACTCGTCCACGACCACGTTGCCGGAGGAGCGGACGATCTCGAACTTCGAAACGCGGCCGTCGGCTTCGATCCGCAGGAGGACAAGCGCGGACATGCGGCTGCCGGTGGCCTCGGCGGTCTTGGGCTGCGTCCAGGCGCCAAAGAAACGGTCGTGGAGCATGTTGCCATACCAGTTGAAGCGGGAAGGATCGCCGCCGCCGCTGCTGTTGCCACTTTCGCCGGCCCCGGCCGCGGCGCGGCCGGTCCTGGTCTCGGAAATCTTGACCTTCGCCGAGGTGGTCTTGCGCTCGTTAGGCTGGGCGGTTTTCTTCGGCTTCGCGGGCGTGGCTTTCGGTTTGGATTTTGCTGGCTGTTTTTTGCGCGGAGTCGGCTCGGGCAGGTTGCGCTTGGCTTTCTTCGGCTTGGGCGTGGCGGTCGCTTTGGGCGTGGGTGACGGCGGCGGCGTGGCGGTGGGCGAGGGCACGACAAGGTCCGGGGTCGCGCTTGGCTCGGGTTCCGGCGGCGGCGTCGGCGCGGGAGTTTCCGCCGGCGGCGGAGTCTCAGCCGGGAGGGTCGGCGATTCGGTCGCCGGCGGCAGGCTCTCGGTGCTCGCAGCGGTCGCGCTCGACATCCAAAGGATGTCCGTGCGGAGCGGCTTCGTGGTCCGCTCAGCGCCCCAGCGGTAGAGCGCGAACAGGACGACAAGGTGGAGCGCGCCGATGACGCCGACGTTGCGCCAGAAGCTCCGCCGCGGGGTCATGGCGCCGGCGGCGGTTCCGCGGTCGTGGCCAGGCCGACTTTGGTGATCTGCGCGCGCTGGAGGAGATCCATCACCTGGACGAGTTTCTGCACCGGCAAGGTGCGATCGGGGCGGACGACGACGGCGGCGTCCGGGTTCTCCTGCTTCAAGGTCGCGAGTCGCTCGCTCAAGATCTCGGTGCTGACCGTTTCCTCGTTGAAGTGGAGCGTCTCGTCGCGGTCGATCGAAACCGTCTGCACTTTCGCGGGATCGATCGCCGCCTTGGCCGCGCCGCTCGTGGGCACGGAGAGCGTGAGGCTATTCTCCAGGAGTGGCGTGGTGATGATGAAGATAATCAGGAGGACGAACGCGAGATCGAGCAACGGCGTGACGTTGATCTCGGAGAGAGTCGAGAGGGTGGTGCGTTGGGAGTAGCGGCGCATCGGTCGTTAGGCTTCCGCCGCGATCGGGCTCATCGCCGAAACGCTCCCGCCTGCGGGCTGTGATCGACGTATTTGTGCTCGAACTCCGAGCCCAGCTCCGCGGCGAAGTTATCCATCTCCACCACGAGGCTGCGGATGCTGGTGACGAGAAAGTTGTAGCCGAACATCGCGGGAATGGCGACGCAGAGTGACATGACCGTGGTGATGAGCGCCCCGGAGACGCCAGGCGCCATCGTGGCGATGTTGGGCGAGCCGGCCACGGCCACGTCGGTGAAGGTGTCCATCACGCCCCAAACAGTCCCGAGCAGGCCGAGGAAGGGCGAGCCGCTGACCGCGGTCGCGAGCAGGATCATTTGCGACTCCAGGCCGAGCGCGGTCTCGCCGACGGCGCGTTCCATCGCGGCATTGACCGCGCCCATCTGCGCAGGCGAGATCTTGTCGGCTATTTCCAGGCGGGCGCGGAAAGTCTCGTCCACTTCGGCGCTGCCTAACAAGTGGAAGCTCATCTCCTCGCAGCCGGCGCGGTAGACCTGGTAGAGGGGCGAGCCGGGAAAATGCGCGTGATGCTCGAAGAGGCGCAGCGGCTGGCGATCCTGGCGGAAGGCGGCGCGGAAGCGTGCGGTCTGTTTTCGCGCGAAGCGCACCACGCGCAGTTTCGTGAGCATGACCGACCAGCTGAAGATCGAGCCGACGAGGAGGAAGGCGATGATGATCTTGCCGGCAAGGGTCGCGTGCTCGAGGGCAAACGGCAGACCGCCGGCGGCGAGAAGCGGCAGAAGAATCACGGGCGCCAAGTTGAGCGATCAATAGCGGAAGTCCGGCGCCGGGGAAAGCGCGGATCGCCCGGGACGCGGCCGGAAGTATTACGCAGCGGTCGCTGCGCGCTTCCGCGGATAATGCGGCCGCAACTTGGCCACGACGATGAAAGCGATCCCGAGCACCACGAGGAAGAAGGAGAAAAATTGTCCGCGAGTGAACGGCCCGATGAGCGACGCGTCCGGTTCACGGAAGTTTTCCACAATGATCCGCCCGACAGCGTAGAGCGCGAGGAAGAGCCCGGTGATGACGCCGTTCGGGGTGCGGAAACGCGTGCGCACGATCCAGAGAATGAGGAAAAGCAGGACGCCCTCGACCAGACCCTCGTAGATTTGCGAAGGATGCCGCGGCGGGAGAATGCTGCGCAGCATCTCGTGGATCCGTGGATCGGTGTGCGCCAGTGCCACCACGGCGTCCGGAGAATTAGCCAGCGGATTGATCTGGTGGGCCAGGGCGACGGCTTGCTCGGTCAGGGCCGGGTTCTCGCCATCGAGCAGTTCTTTCGGGAATTGCACCGCCCACGGCACCGAGGCGAAGCGACCGTAGAGCTCGCCGTTGATGAAATTCGCGCAGCGCCCAAAGAAGAGACCGATCGGGGCCACGACGCACAAGTTGTCGCCTAAATTTGTCCAGGAGAGCCCGTGCTTCCGCGAGTAATAAAGCGTGAAGAGAACCAGCCCGATGATCCCGCCGTGCGAGGCCATTCCGCCTTCCCAGACGCGCAGGATCGAGAGCGGATCGCGCAACATCTGCGGCCGGTAAAAGAGGACGTAGCCCAGGCGGCCGCCGACCATCACCCCAAAGAACGCCGCCCAGGTAATGAAGTCGCCCACCTGCGACACCGCGAGGTCGGCGTAGCCTTTCTGCGCGAGCCAGCGGAGCAAGAGAAAGCCGCAGATAAAGGCGCTGACGTAGGCCATTCCATACCAGCGCGGGCCAAAGGTCTCGGTGACGCGAAAGATGAACGGATCGAGGTTATGCAGGTAGTAGGCGAGCGCGTCCACGGCTGCTCTTATCGCACGGAGGCCTGAGCGTCGAGTGGGAGTATCACAACGACGAATCGCCTAACTGCCGCGCAAGACTTCGCGCAGGAACGGAGCCGTGCGGCTCAGGCGATTCTTCGCCACTTCTTCGGGCGTGCCAATCGCGACCACCTCGCCGCCATCGGCACCAGCCTCGGGGCCGATGTCGACGAGGTAGTCCGCTTCCGCGATCACGCTCAGGTTGTGCTCGATCACGATCACGGTGTTGCCTTCGTCGACCAGGCGATGGAGCACTTTCAGGAGCAACTCCACGTCGGCCATGTGCAGGCCGATGGTTGGTTCTTCCAAGAGATAGAGCGTCGACTTCGGCTTGCGCATTTTGCGGATGCGCTCGTTTTGCGCGCGACCGGTGCCGCGCGCGAGCTCGGTCACGAGCTTTAGGCGTTGCGCTTCGCCGCCGCTGAGCGTCGGGCTGGGCTGGCCGAGTTTCAGGTAGCCGAGGCCGGTGTCGACCAGGAGCCGGAGCGGGCGCGCGATCTTCACATTGGTCGCAAAAAATTCCGCGGCCTGCTCGAGCGTCATCTCCATGACGTCGCCAATCGACTTCTCATTGTAGAGCACCTCGAGCGTCTGCGCGTTGTAGCGCCGGCCGCCGCAGTCTTCGCAGGGCAGGTAGCTGCTCGGGAGGAAGCTCATCTCGACCTTGATCACGCCCTGGCCCTTGCAGGTTTCGCAGCGGCCGCCCTCGGTGTTGAAGGAGAAGCGCGTGTTCGTGTAACCGCGCACGCGCGAGACCGGGAGCTGCGCGTAGAGGTTCCGGATTTCGTCGAAGACCTTGATGTAGGTCGCGGGCGTGGAGCGCGAGGTTTTGCCGATGGGCGACTGGTCGACTTCGTAGACCGTTTCGAAAAATTCTGCGCCCTGGACGGTGCTGAAGAGCTCGCCCTTGCCGCTCTTGCCCTTCTTCAAGCCATCGCGAATCGCCGGCAAAAGGACCGAGCGCATCAGGGTCGACTTGCCGCTGCCGGAAATTCCGGTGATGACCGAGAGCCGGTTCACCGGAAAGCGCGCGTCGACGTTCTTCAGATTGTGCGCGGTCGCGCCGCGGATTTCGATCCAATGCTCGACCTCGCCTAACGAACGGCGCTCTTTCCGCGTCGGATGCGAGAGCGGCGCGCGCAGGCAGCGGCCGGTCTCGGAACCCTGGTGCGCCTTGATCTCCGCGAGCGTCCCCTGGACCACGATCTCCCCGCCATGCATGCCCGCGCCTGGTCCGAGATCGATGATGTGATCCGCCCGGCGCATCGTTTCCTCATCGTGCTCCACGATCACGAGCGAGTTCCCTTTCTCGCGCAAAGCGGTCAGCGTCTCGAGCAGGCGGACATTGTCGCGCGGATGCAGGCCGATGGTCGGCTCGTCGAGCACGTAAAGAACGCCGCGCAGGTTGGAGCCGAGCTGCGCGGCCAAACGGATGCGCTGCGACTCGCCGCCGCTGAGCGTCTTGGCCGAGCGGCCTAACGAGAGGTAGCCCAGGCCGACGTTCTCCATGAATTCAAGGCGCTGTCTAATCTCCGGGACAAGGTCGGCCGCGATTACCTTTTGGTTGCCGCGGAAACGAAGTTTACCCAGCAAGTTGAGCGACTCGATCGCGGAGAGCGCGGTGAAGTGGTCGATCGTCTGGCCCTGCACGCGGACGTGGCGCGCGATCGGGTTCAGGCGCGAGCCGTGGCAGGCCGGGCACTCGTGCGCTTCCTCCTCGTCGAGCCCTTCAAACTCGCGGTCGGCCGCGAGTTCGTTTTCCAGCACGGAGTCGCCATTGTCGTCCGCGCTCGGGCGTTTCCAGATCTCGCCAAAACCGCCGCATTCCGCGCAGGCGCCGTGGGGCGAATTGAACGAGAAGAGGCGCGGGTCGAGTTCCTCGAAAGCGCGCCCGCAACCCGGGCAACTCATCTCCGTGCTCATGACCGAGACGCGCTGCTGCGCATCGAGCAGGTGGGCCGTGCCGCGGCCGATGTCGAGCGCACGCTGCACCAGGTTGCGCGCTTTCAGGATGCGCTTGGCGTCGATCACGCCCACGACCACGTCGATCGTGTGTTCCTTGAAGCGCTCGAGCTTGCGGAACTGCGCGATCGGCAGGAGCTGGCCGTCGACGAAGAGCGTATCGAAGCCCTGGCGCTCGGCCCAGCGGGCGACGTCGGTGTGGAAGCCTTTGCGCGCTTTCACCAGCGGCGCGAGCACCTTGAGCGGGCCGCGTTTGGCCGCGGCCTCCACCTGTTTCACGATCGCGGCCAGGCTCTGCTTCTCCACCGGGAGATCGCAATCCGGGCAAAACTGCGTGCCGGTCTTGGCAAAGAGCAGCCGGAGAAAATGGTAAACCTCGGTGACCGTGGCCACGGTGGATTTGCCGCCGCCGCGCGTGACCCGCTGCTCGATCGCGACGCTCGGCGGAAGACCTTCCACCAGGTCGACATCCGGCTTTTCCATCTGCTCGACGAACTGCCGCGCGTAGGGCGACATGCTGTCGAGAAAACGGCGCTGGCCTTCGGCGAAAAGGATATCGAAGGCGAGCGTCGATTTTCCCGAGCCGCTCAACCCGGTGATGATGACCATCTGATCGCGCGGGATGCCTAACGAGATGTTCTTCAGGTTATGCTCGCGGGCGCCGTGAATCTGGATGGCGTGCGCATTCGGCCGGCCGTTGCCCGTCGGTTCCTCGGCCACGCGGAGGAAGCTCTCCTCTTCATCTTGCGCGTAGCGCAGCGGAGCCGCCGGAACCTGGGCGGCGCCGTTTCGTTTGCCGCGCGCCCCATCAGCGGCGCCCGGCAGAACCGTGCGGAGATAACGGCCGGTGTGGCTCGCTTCGACTTTGGCGACATTCTCTGGAGTGCCCGCGGCCACGATCAAGCCGCCGTCGTCGCCCGCTTCCGGGCCGATGTCGATCACCCAATCGGCGCATTTGATCACCTCGAGATTGTGCTCGATCACGACGATCGAATGCCCGGCGGCGACCAGGCGCTGGAACACCCTGACGAGCAGGGCGACATCGTCGAAATGCAGCCCGACGGTTGGCTCGTCGAAGATGAAGAGCTTCCCGGTTTCCGCCTTCGCGTCTCCGGTTTCGCCGAGGTGCGCGACCAGCTTGAGCCGCTGTGATTCGCCGCCGCTGAGGGTGTTCAACGGCTGGCCGAGCCGGATGTAACCGAGCCCGACCTCATCGAGCACGTCCATCTTGTCGCCTAATTTCTCCGACTCGCCGATCTGGGCGAAGAAGGCGATCGCCTCGCGCACAGTCATCTGCAGGACGTCGTGGATCGATTGCCCGTGGAGCTTCACCCGGAGGATGTGCGGCTGGAAACGCGTCCCTTCGCACTCGGCGCAGCGGACGAAGAGATCGCTCAGGAATTGCATCTCGATCTTCTCGAAGCCGGTCCCGGAGCAACGCTCGCAACGGCCGCTGCCGGAGTTGAAGGAGAAGGCGCTCGCGGTCAGCCCCTGGGCCTGCGCCTCGGGAAGCGCGGCGAAGAGTTCGCGCACGCGATCGTAGAGGCCGAGGTAAAGAATCGGCGTCGAACGCGGAGTGCGCGCGAGTTGCGACTGATCGACCATGATCGACGTCGCCGATGCGGTGTGCGCCGCTGACCGACTTGCAGGCGCCGGGTTCCTGTTCGGTCGCCTGGCCTTTCGCCTGGAGCAGGTGGCGATAAAGGACGTCGTGAATCAGGGTCGACTTTCCGGAACCGGAGACGCCGGTGACGCAGGTGAAAACGCCGAGCGGAATCTCGACGTCTATTTTCCGGAGGTTGTGCTCGCGCGCGCCCGTGATCTTGAGCACGGAAGCCGATTTGCGGCGCGACTTCGGGACCGGGATGCGCTTTTCGCCGGTGAGATAATCGCGGGTGAGCGACCGCGAACCACGGGCGGCGAGCATCTGCTCGAGCGTGCCCTCGAAGACCAGTTCGCCGCCGCGTTCGCCGCGATCCGGGCCGATGTCGACCAGGTGATCGGCGGTGCGGATGACCGCTTCCTCGTGCTCGACCACGAGGAGCGTGTTCCCTTTGTCGCGCAGGTCGTGCATCACGCGGATGAGGCGGCTGACATCGCGCGGATGCAGGCCGACGCTCGGCTCGTCCATCACGAAAAGCGTGTTCACGAGCGAGGCGCCGAGGCAGGTGGTGAGGTTGACCCGTTGCACTTCGCCGCCGCTGAGCGTGCGCGTGGAGCGGTCGAGCGTGAGGTAGCCCAGGCCGACTTCGCAAAGGTAATTCAGCCGCGTCGAGACTTCGCGCGCGAGCATCGCGGCGGTGGAGTCGTTAGGCGGCAACTTCAGCTCCGCGAGCAAAGCGCGCGCGCGGTGCACCGGGAGCGCGGCCAGGTCGGGGAGGGTCAATTGCGTCGGTCGCGCCGGGCGTTGGGAGCCGTTGGTCGTCGCCGGCGACGCTTCGGTGAGGATGCGGTAGTTGAGCGCCTCCGGCTGGAAGCGGCCGCCGTTGCAGCTCGGGCAGGTGGTGTAAGCGCGGTAGCGACTGAGAAGCACGCGCACGTGCATCTTGTAGGTTTTGCTCTCGAGCCACTTGAAGAAACCCTTCACTCCATACCAGCGGTCGCTCGCGTAATCGTCCTCGGTGTATTCGCCGTTCTTGCGCTCGCCGTTGAGCACGAACTCCTGGTCGGCCTTCGGCAATTCCTCGAAGGGCAGATGCGGATCGATCTCCTCCCGCGCGCAGGCCCGGAGCAAATCTTTCTGCGATTCGCCCATCTCTTCGCCGCGGAATACCCGGACCGCGCCCTGCGCGATCGAGAGCGAGCGATCGGGAATCGCGCGCTGGTAATCGATCGCGATCGTGCGTCCGAAGCCGCGGCATTCCGGGCAGGCGCCTAACGGGCTGTTGAAACTGAAAAGCCCGGGCGTGGGCGGGCGGATGTCGAGATCGCAATGCGCGCAATGCCAGCCGGTGGAGTAGGGCACAGCCGGGCTCTCCGCCTTCCCGCCTTCGGTTTCCGGGATCACGTTGATCCGGTCTTTGCCGAAGCGGAGCGCGGTCTCGAGCGCCTCGGTCAGGCGCGCGCGGTTCTCGTCGCTGACCTTGATCCGGTCCTGGATGACCTGCACCCGGCCGCCGAGCCGCGGGATTTTTTCCTCGGTATCGGCGCGCACGATCGCGCCGTTCAGCCAGACGCGCAGGTAGCCCTGGGCCTGGATAAATTGGAAGAAATCGCGCGGCTCAGTCTTCGGCGGAACCGTGACCCAGAAAGTAAGCAGCACATTGGTGCCGGCGTGGTCGCGGAGGATTTCCGCGGCGATCGACTGCGCGGTCTCGGGCCGGATCTCGCGCGCGCAATTCGGACAAAATGCGTGCGCCACGCGCGGCCAGAGGAGCTTCAGGTAATCGTTGATCTCGGTCATCGTGCCGACGGTCGAGCGCGACGACTTCACCG
This sequence comes from uncultured Verrucomicrobiae bacterium, assembly GCA_963726745.1. Taxonomy (GTDB): domain Bacteria; phylum Verrucomicrobiota; class Verrucomicrobiia; order Chthoniobacterales; family UBA10450; genus JACCTI01. The sequence goes on along the minus strand of CAVSDR010000006.1, from coordinate 990,568 downwards.
GATTCGCCTGCTCGATCGCGATCGCCGGCGGGATGCCGCGGATTTCGTCGACGCGCGGCTTGTCCATCCGGTCGAGGAACTGCCGCATGTAAGGCGAGAAGGTCTCGACGTAACGCCGCTGGCCTTCCGCGTAGATGGTGTCGAAGGCGAGGCTGGATTTGCCGCTCCCGCTCGGGCCGGTGATGACGGTTAATTCCCCCAGCGGCAGGTCGAGATCGATCCCCTTGAGATTATTCTGCCGCGCTCCGCGAATCTCCACGCAGCCGCGTTCCGCGGGCGCGGTGACGCAGGGTTTTTCTGCTTTCTTCGGAACCACCGGAGACTATCCGGGCGGCGGACTTCCGGCGCAACTAACCCCAGACGAACTAGACAGGATTGACAGGATTTTCAGGATGAACAGGATTAGGGGAAATCCTGCGGAATCCTGTTAATCCTGTCTGAATTTTTCCGCGAGCGACTCTCGCTGGGTGCGCAATTCCTCGGGCAGATCGCCGCCCAGGGTGTCGAAGAATTCTCCCTGCGTCTCGAGCTCTTTTTTCCACTCGTTAGGCCGGATCGAAAGCAACTCGTCGATCGTCGCCTTCGGCAGATCGAGGCCGTTGAGGTTCAGGTCTTCGGCGCGCGGGACGAAACCGATCGGGGTTTCGTTCGCGCCGGCGCGGTTCTCCACGCGGTCGAGGATCCATTTGAGCACGCGCATGTTGTCGCCAAAACCCGGCCAGAGGAATTTGCCCTTGGCGTTTTTGCGGAACCAGTTCACGTGAAAGATGAGCGGCTGGTGCTTGATCCGCGGGCCCATCTCCAGCCAGTGCTGGAAGTAGTCGCCCATGTTGTAGCCGCAGAACGGGAGCATCGCCATCGGGTCGCGCCGCACCTGGCCGACCGCGCCGGTCGCGGCGGCTGTCGTTTCCGAACCCATGGTCGCGCCGACGTAGACGCCGTGCGCCCAATCGCGCGCCTGGAAAACCAGCGGCATGGTGTCGCTGCGGCGGCCGCCGAAAATGAGCGCGCTAATCGGGACGCCCTGGCCGTCTTCCACGTGCGGATCGAGCACGGGATTGTTCCGCATCGGCGTGGCGAAACGCGAGTTTGGATGCGCCGCCTTGTCTTTTGAGGCGGGCGTCCAATCGTTCCCCTTCCAGTCGATCGCGTGCGCTGGCGGCTCGCCATCCTTGCCCTCCCACCAGACGTCGCCGTCGTCGGTCAGGGCGACATTGGTGTAGAGCGTGTCATGCGCGATTGATTTCATCGCGTTCGGGTTCGACTTGAAACTCGTCCCCGGGACCACGCCAAAGTAGCCGTTCTCCGGATTGACTGCGTAGAGCCGGCCGTCCTGGCCGATCTGCATCCAGGCAATGTCGTCGCCGATGGTGGTGATCTTCCAGCCTTTGAATTCGTTAGGCGGAATGAGCATGGCGAAGTTGGTTTTGCCGCAGGCGCTCGGGAAGGCCGCGGCCACGTAATGCTTTTCGCCCTCGGGCGACTCCACGCCGAGGATGAGCATGTGCTCGGCGAACCAGCCTTGCTTCCGCGCGAGGTAGGAGCCGATGCGGAGAGCGAGGCATTTTTTAGACAGCAAGACGTTCCCGCCGTAGCCGGAGCCGACGGAGATGATCGCGTTGTCTTGCGGGAAGTGGCAGATGAGCCGGCGGTCGGGATTGAGGTCGAGGAGCGAGTGCGTTCCGCGATTCCATTCTCCGTTCTCACTCTGCTCCAGGCGCTGGACGGCGACGTCACCCATGCGGGTCATGATCCGCATGCTCAGGACGACGTAGATCGAATCCGTGATCTCGAAGCCGACTTTCGTGAGCGGCGAGTCCGGCGGCCCCATGATGTAAGGGATGACGAACATCGTCCGCCCCTCCATCGCTCCTTTGAGCATGTTGTTTAATTTCGTGTAGGTCTCGGCCGGGTCGGCCCAGTGGTTCGTCGGGCCCGCTTCCTCCTTCGTCGGCGTGCAGATCAGGGTGAATTGCTCGACCCGCGCGACGTCGTTCGTATTCGAGCGGTGAAGGTAGGATCGAGGGACCTTCTCCTCGTTCAGCTTGATCACCACGTTCAAGCGCTCGGCTTCGCCTAACAAGTAATCGTTCTCCGCCTCGGAGCCGTCGCACCAGAAGATATTCTCGGGTTGCGTCAGCAGCTCGACCTCGTGGACCCAGTCCAACACCTCCTGCAGTTTCGGTTTTCGATCTCCGATCCCTTTGGGCGGGTGAATGGCGGGCGCGAGGTTTTCCATAGGTTTGCTCCTTCGGGCGCGAAGGGACTGACAGGATATTTTCTAGGGGGAGCGTTGTCCAAAGGTAATCGCGCGTCGTTCGGCCGGCGGCCCGCTGGTCGGCGCGGAACGCCGCTTGCGGAAGCGGAGGGCGCGCCGTTTATTTCGAGCAATGTTCGGCGTCGCCACTTCGGACGAGTATAAGCCGGTGACCTGGGTCGGGCGTTACCCGGTCGATGTGACCACGCTGCTTGTTGGGGTCCACGTGGCCGCGGCGGTCCTGACCGCGCTGCTCTTTGCCGGCACGCAGGCCGGGTTTTTGAATTATCTGCCGTTCGACAGTGCACTCGTCCTGGGCGCGGGCGAAATCTGGCGGCTCTGCACCTACGCGCTGGTGCATGCGCCCTCGGGGCTGCTCTGGTTTGCCATCGAGATGTATATGCTCTTCACCTTCGGGCGGGAGGTGGAGCGCTTCATCGGGCGGCGCGGTTTCATCACGCTCTATGCGCTGCTGCTGTTTGTGCCGGCGCTGGTCTTGACCGCCCTCGGCCTGGTCTTGCGGCTCGGGTTGGTCGGCTCCGGCGCGCTGCATTTCGGCATCTTCCTCGCCTTTGCCAGCATCTATCCTTCGATGGAGATGATGCTCCTGCGCATCCAGACGAAGTGGATCGCGCTCATCCTTGTGGCCATCGGCACCTTGGCCGCGCTAGCCGCGCACGACTGGAGTTCGCTCGTGGTTCTTTGGACCACCGTCGCCGTGGCCTTCTTCTACATTCGCTCGCGCGGGATCGGCTCGGAGTTCGAGTGGCTCACGAACATCCGCGAGCGGCTGCAGCCGAAGCCGAAATTCAAGGTCGTGCCGCGCGCGAGCGCGCGCCGCACGGTCGAGCCCGAGGATGTCTACGAGTCGATCGACCCGTTGCTCGACAAGATCAGCCAGCACGGCATCAACAGCCTGACGACGGCGGAACGGCGCGCGCTCGACCGCGCCCGCGCGCAGCTCCTGAAGAAAAACTCGTGAGCGCCGAGGCGCCCGCGCCGGCGACGATCAGCGTGGTCATTCCCTGCTGGCGCGACGCGGAAGATCTCGCACAGCTTTTGCCTACGATTTCCGCCGGCGAAATCATCGTCGTCGATGCCTCCGGCGACGCGGCCTGCGAACAGGTCGCGCGGGCGCACGGCGCGCAGTTTCTCCGTTGCCCCACGCCCAGCCGCGGCGCGCAGATGAATCTCGGCGCGCGCCACGCCCGCGGCGAGGTGCTCTTGTTCCAACACGCCGACACCGAGATGACGGCGGTGCACCTGCGGGAATTAGCCAGCAAGATGAGCGCCGGGGGAATCGTGGGTGGCGCCTTCTACCGGAAGTTCGACGACCGGCATCCGCGGCTCCGGTGGCTCGAGCCGGTGGCGCGTTTCCTCACGCGGAACGGCGGCACGCTCTTCGGCGATCAATCGGTCTTCGTGCGGCGGAGCGTCTTCCGGGAGCTCGGCGGCTTCGCGGAAATTCCCCTGATGGAGGACGTGGAATTCTCGCGCCGACTGCGCGCCGCCGGCCCGGTGGTCGTGCTCGATCCGCCAGTGCAAACTTCCTCGCGCCGCCATCTGCGCGAAGGCGCCTGGCGGAAGAGCATCCAGAACGGTCTCTTCCTCTTGCTCTTCAAGCTCGGCCTTTCGCCGCATCGTCTGCATCGCTGGTATTACCGGCGGCAGCGCGCGCGCACCGACCTGCCGCCGCTGGAAGCGTCCAGCTCCCATTAGTGCAGCAGGAGCGAGCCCGCGCGCAAGAGCTCAACCAACTCCGACGCGGTCGCCGCCTCAAGCAATGCGGTGCGCGTGGCCTCTGCTTTCGTTAGGCGCGCGAGCGCGCCCATGCAGACGAGGTAATCCGTCACCATCCGTTGCGGCACCGCGACCAGGAAGATGAGATGAGCGCGCGCCCCTTGATCGCCGAAAGGCACGCCTGCTGAGCTGCGTCCGATCCCCAGCACCATCTCCGCAGCGAACTCGCTGCGCGCATGCGGGAAAGCAACGCCATTTCCGACATAGGTGGAGCTGGCGGTTTCGCGCGCCTGGACCTGCGCGAGGAATTTATCCGCCGCTTTCAGGGCGGCATCGCTCTGCATCACGCCCACGATTTCCCGGAGTGCGTCGTCCCGGGTGCGCGCGCGCAACTCGAGCAGCACCCGTTCTTCCGCGAGCAGATCAGAAAGGACCACAGCCATAAGGAGAGTTCGCCGGAGGAAAAGTTGGCTTCGCGCGGCAAAGCAGTTATCCAGTTAACGACCAACGCGTGGCAACCGAAAACACTTCGCCCGAAAGCAGCAGCACTGAGCGCACCGTCTCGCTCCAGCGCAGCATCTACGACCCCGGTTACGTCAATGCGATGTCGCATTTCTACCGCGGCGAACTCGGGCGGATCATGATCTGGCGGCAGCGGCTCGACATCACCACGAACTGGGCCATCACCTCCAGCACCGCGATTATCACGATCGCTTTTTCGAACCGCGAGGTCCCGCACATCATCTTCTTTTTCAATCTCGCGATCGTCTGGGGGATGCTCTGGATCGAGGCGCGGCGCTATCGCTTCTACGATGCCTTCCGCGCCCGGGTGCGCATGCTCGAGGCGCATTTCCTCGTCCCGATGGTGATGGAAAATCGCCAGATGCTGCAGGGCGAATGGAAGAAGCTGGTCTGCGAAGATCTCATCCTGCCGCGCTTCAAGATCAGCAAACTCGAAGCGGTCGGCCGGCGCCTGAAACGGAACTACACCTTCATCTTCATCCTGATCATGGTCGCGTGGGTCACGAAGATCTTTCTGCACGCGAGCGAGCCGATCGATAGCGCGTGGGCCTTTTATCGCAGCCTGAGCATCGGGCATATCCCTTCCTGGCTGGTGGCGGTGCTTTTTGCCGGCACTTTCGCGCTCGTCATCGGGATCACGATTTACGTCGGCAAGAAAACTACCGGCGAGATTTCGGAATTCGGCGCGCACCGATCGCTCTGGCGCATATAGATTGCGCCATGACCGCCTTTGACCAACTGCGCGAGGTGATCGCGCACCTGCGCGCGCCGGACGGTTGCCCGTGGGACCGCGAGCAGACGAATGAATCGCTCATCCCGAAGCTGCTCGAGGAGGCTTACGAGGTCGCGCACGCGGTGCGGGAGAACGACGACGTGAACCTGCGCGAGGAATTAGGCGACGTTTTGTTGCTCGTGCTGATGCACGCGCAGATCGCGAGCGAGCGCGCAAATTTCGGCGCGGAGGAAGTGATCACCGACCTGACCGCGAAGCTTATCCGCCGGCACCCGCACGTCTTCGGCGAGGACCAGGCGCGCGACGCCGGCGAGGTGGTGAAGCTGTGGGACAACGTGAAGCGCGAGGAGAAACGCGGGACGCAAAAGCATTACCTCACCGGCGTGGCCGAGGCGCTGCCGGCGTTGATGCGCGCGCAGAAGGTGCAGAAGAAAGCGGCGCACGTGCACTTCGATTGGGACACGATCGCGGACGTGGTCGCGAAGATCGACGAGGAACTCGCGGAGACGAAGGAAGCGGTTGCGGCGGGCGGCGAAACTGAGATCGCGGAGGAGATCGGCGACCTGCTTTTTGCGGTGGTGAACCTGGCGCGCAAGCAGCACCTCGACGCGGAAACTTTGCTCCAGAAAGCGACGGATAAATTCGTCCATCGCTTCAACGAAATGGAGGACGAAGTCCACGCGCAAGGGAAACAACTTGGCGAACTCGGGCTCGCGGAGCTCGACGCGATCTGGAACGCGCAGAAGCTTGCGCGCAAAACCGCGGCTTAAGGAGCGCTGAGGACGCGCGCCAGCGCTTCGTCGAGGCTTGCGCCGAAAGCAATCAGGCCGCCCTCGTGCCCGCCCATGATGAAGAGTCCGTGCTCGCGCACCTCGGTCTCCGCGAAGAGACGCTGCACTTCCGCGGCCATCGCGGGCGTGCCGTATTCGACCGCAGCGGAGGTAGTCGGCACGCGGTCGCGCAGGCGCGTCCAGAGCGCGGAGCTGTGCCCGTGGAGAATAGCCAGCACCTTGGGCGCAGCGGCGTAGATCGCAGCGTGCGTGAGCGATTCCGAGGAAGCGACTGTCCCGCCCGTGCAGCGGAGCCAGTTGCGCGCGAAGTCGACCGCCGTCACCCGGGCCACGTCTTCCAGGCCGAGCTGCGGGAGGCCGCCGGTGCCGGAGCCGGTGATGAAAAATTCATTCGTTAGGCCAACGCGCAGGCTGAGATTGCCGTAGCCGATCCCGTCCGCGCCCACGCCGAGCAGGCGCAGTTGCTGGAGCTTGCGCCGCGTTCGCTGGATTGCCTCGAAGCCTTCGAAAGCCGGGACGGTGCCGGGTTCCCGCTCGCAGTGGAACTTGATGACACCGGTCTCGCTCACGCTTTTCTCCGCTCTGGGTAAAGGCCGAGAATGCTCTCCTCGTTCGCCTGGCAGAGGCCGCGCTCGGTGATCAATCCGCTGATTAATCTTCGCGGAGTAACGTCGAAGCCGTAGTTCGCCGCGGCGCTGTGCTCCGGCGTCAGACGCACCTCGACGACTTCGCCATTCGCCATCCCGTCGGCAAATTTCACTTCCTCGGCGCCACGTTCCTCGATCGGAATCTCCGCGCCCTCGCGCAACTCCCAGTCAAACGAGGAGGAGGGCAGGGCAACATAGAAGGGCACGCCGTTATCCTGCGCCGCGAGCGCTTTCAGGTAGGTCCCGATCTTGTTCGCGACGTCGCCGGTGAAGGTGGTGCGATCGGTCCCGACGATCACGAGATCGACCAGCCCGCGCTGCATTAAGTGGCCGCCGGTGTTGTCGGCAATAACCGTGTGCGGCACGCCGTGCTCGCCGAGTTCCCAGGCGGTCAGCTTGGCGCCCTGGTTGCGCGGACGGGTTTCGTCGACCCAAACGTGGACCGCGAGGCCGGCGTCGTGCGCCGCATAGATCGGCGCGGTCGCGGAGCCGTAATCGACGAAGGCGAGCCAGCCGGCGTTGCAATGCGTGAGCACGTTGACCGGCGCGCCGTTTTTGCGCGCGGCGATCTCGCGCAGGAGGCCAATTCCGTGCTCGCCAATGCGTCGGCAAAAGTCCGCGTCCTCGGCCGCAATCTCGCGCGCGGTGCGCAGGGGATCGTCGCTCGCGAGCTGGCGCTCGACCGCCCAGGCGAGGTTGACCGCGGTCGGGCGGGTGGCTTTCAAGAGCGCGGCGGCTCGCGCGAGATCCTCGCCCGCGAGCGCCGCCAGATACATTCCGTAGCCCGCCGCCGCGCCGATCAAGCCCGCGCCGCGGACGTGCATTTCGCGAATCGCGACCGCCATTTCCGCGACGGTGTGCAGGTCTTCAATGACGAAGCGGTGGGGGAGAAAGCGCTGGTCAATGATCTGGACCACGCGCGGGTCGTCCGGCTTCAGCCAGATGGTCTGGAAATGTTCGCCGCGGACCTGCATCGGGCCACCTTCGACTGCTGTTTTACAAACGCCAGCCTTTGGACATATTGCCCGTCCGCAAAATGGCCATCCTACTTAACGTCGTCCTCGTCATCTTCGTGCTGGTTTCGCTCCTGATGATCCTGGTCATCCTCATGCAGCGTCCGAAAAGCGAGGGCTTGGGCGCAGCCTTTGGCGGCGGAGTCACGGACAATATCTTCGGCGCCCAGACCACCAATGTGCTGACTAAAGTAACCGGCTGGCTCGCGGGCACGTTCTTCTTTCTCACTTTTCTCCTCTCGGTGCTCTATGCCCACCGCAGCGGCACCACCAGCGGTTTGCGGCAGGAATTGATGAAAACCAGCCCGACCACGGCAATCCCGGCAGCTTCACCGGGGGCTTCAGTCGCGGCGGCTGCTCCGGAGAGCGGACCTGCGGTCGGCGCGCCGAACACGGTAACCAATCCGACCCCCGGGGGCGAAGGTCCTGCGATCACGGAGGGCAACCCGCCAACGCCCGCCGATCTCGCCGTGGGTGTGACCGGGCCGCAGCCGGCGGTGAAACCGGTGCCGAGCGCTGCGCCGGCCGCGAGCGCGCAGCCGACTCCGTAGACGCATTGTTTTTCCCGCGGCCCGACGCGGCGCGTGCGGCCGATTTACGAACGGTGCGAGACTGCTATCTGTTCTAGCTCCGTGAATAAACTCCTCGCTGCTCTCCTGCTCGCCGCTTTGCCTGCGCTGGTGCGCGCCCAGCCGGAGGCGAGCCCGGCGCCGGACCAGGTCGAGGAGACCATCGTCCCGACGTACGAGACGCAAAAATCCGCGCGCGCCTACGTGCTCGATATTCCGGCGCCGCGCGGGCAGATCGTCGACCGCTACGGCGAGCCGCTGGCGCAGAATAAATTAAGCTACAACCTAGCGATCAGCTTCCCGACGCCGCTGGAATTTTCCGATAAAGAAGCGGTCGCCTTCGCCCGCGAACGCGTGGCCGCCGCGGAGAAGGCCCTTGGTCGCTCGCTCCGCATTTCCGATGAGTTGATCCTGCGGCATTACCACAACCGCGGCATTCTCCCGCTGGAGGTGGCGCAGAATTTGAGTGAGGAGCAGTCCGATCAGCTCAAGAAAAAGCTCCCGGAAGCGATGCTTCTTCGGCCGATTTACATCCGCGTTTATCCCCGCGGCCGCCTCGCCGGACACGTGATCGGATTTACCGGCAAGACCGGGCGGAATCCCGACGGCGCGATTGATAATCATGAGGTGCTTTGGCCGGAGACGGAAGGCCGCGAAGGCCTCGAGCAAACCTTCAACACCATGCTCACCGGGCAGCATGGCGAATACAAAATGACCTTCGACAAGGACGGCCGCAAAACCTCCGAGCGCATCATCAAGCCGCCGGTGCCGGGCTACACCGTGGTCACGACGATCGATGTGCGCTTGCAGGAGTTGGCGGAAAAAGCGCTCGAGGCCAAGGCCAAGCGCGGCGCCATTGTGGTCGTTGATCCGAACAATGGCGACATCCTCGCGATGGCTTCGTGGCCGACGTTTAACCCAAACGCTTTCATCCCTTCGATCTCGTCGGAAAAATTCAAGGCGCTGCAGGACGACCCCGACATCCCGCTGCTTCCGCGGGCCTTCCGTTCTTCGTATCCGCCGGGCTCGGTCTTCAAGGTCGCCGTCGGCATCGCCGCGCTCGAGAGCGGAGCGGTGAACGCGAGCGACGAATACACCTGCCCGCCGGCGATCAACGTGGGCAACGTGACCTTCCACAACTGGAAGAAGACCGATCGCGGCTCGCTCAACTTTGTCGAGGCGCTTACGGAATCGTGCGACACCTGGTTCTACCAGGTCGGCATTCGCACCGGCGCGGATCCGATCATCGATTGGGCCTTGAAGCTGGGCTTCGGTGCGAAGTGCGGCATTCCGCTGCGCGGCGAAGTGGAAGGCCGGATCCCCAACGACAAGTTCATGCAGGCGACGCACGGGCGGAAGTTGCTCAATGGCGACATCGCCAATCTTTCGATCGGGCAGGGGGATTGCGAAGTCACGCCGCTGCAAATGGCCCAAGCCATGGGGATCGTGGCCAACGGCGGCCGCTTCTACCAGACGCGTCTGGTGCAGCAGGTGCAGACACTCGATAACGAAATCGTGACCGCTTACCAGAAGCGCGAAAAGCGCGAGCTGCGGCTCTCGCCGAGCACGGTCGAGCAACTGCACGAGGCGATGGTCGATGTGGTCAGCGGATCGTCCGGCACGGCCCACCAGGCGGGCCTCGATCGCGTGGAAGTCGCTGGCAAAACCGGGACCGCGCAGTGGGGCCCGAAGAAGCGCGAGCGCACCGCCGCCTGGTTTGCCGGTTTCCTGCCGGCGAAGCAGCCGGCCTTCGCCTTCGCCGCGCTTTACGAGGGCGACGTCGGCGCGAACGTGCACGGCGGCAGCTCGGCCGCACCGCTCATCAGCAAGGTTTTTAAGGACGTCTACAAAGTCGCGGCCGGCGGAAAGAAACGCCGCCCGCAGACCGACGGCGAACAGACCGACGAGCCGAGCGATGACGAAGACCGGTCGAACTAAAGTTGCCGGCTAATTTCTCGTTAGGCTGAGCCAAAATCGGCTACGCCTCGGCCAATTCCATCGTCCCTTTATACTTCGGCTCTTCGCGCTCGACGCCGAAGTTCTCCGCGTATTCCTCCTCGATGCGCGCCATCTCTTCGCTCGTGAGGCGGGCGGTTTCCGGCGCCTTGGCAAACTCGATCAGCTGCGCCTCCTCGTAGATGTTCGGCAGGGTAGAGGCGACGCGTTCATCCGCCAGGAGCCATTGGAGCGCGGCCTGGCCTAACGAGCGCTCGCTGTTTTCCAGGAAGCGCAGACGATCAACTTTCTTGATCCCGTTGAGCAGCCAGCTGCGCGGCCGGTGATTCCGGTGATCGTTCGGCGGGAAGACGGTCTCGGCGGTGTATTTTCCCTCGAGCATCCCGGAGGAATGGGTCACGCGGATGAGGAACATGGTGTCCTTCCCGGCCTCGGCGGCGGCCTCGTGCATCGCGCGGCCAGGGTGCTGCTCGAGCGTATTGTAGATGTGCTGCACGCTGGTGGTGTCGCGCTCGCGGATGCAATTGATCCCTTCATACATCCAGCCAATGGCAGGCCCGAGGGCGATGCCGTGATAGCGGATTTTGCCGCTCGCTTTCAATTCCTCGAGCGTGGTCCAGAGGGCGTCATCCTCGATCTGTTCCATGCGGATGTTGTGCAGCTGAAGCAGGTCGATGCGGTCGGTTTTGAGACGCTTCAAAGCGGCGTCAGTCGCGCGCCGGATGGCCTCGGGCGAAAAATCCTGCGGGATCTCGCGCTGGCCGCGGCCGCGGCTTTCGCCGTGAGTCACGAAGTCGTAGCCGACCTTGGTCGCGATCACGATTTCGTCGCGTTGTTTTGGGAACGCTTTCGCGATCAACTCCTCGCTCAGACCATTGCCGTAGGTGTCGGCGGCGTCGAACAAAGTGATGCCTAAATCGAAGGCCTTGTGCATCAGCGCGATCGCTTCGCCTTCGGTGAAATTCCCCCACCACCCGGTGGAAATGGTCCAGAGCCCGAAGCCGACTTCGCTCACTTTGAGATCGGTGTTTTTGTAAGTGCGAAAGCGCATACGGGAGATTACCGCCGCGAGCGAGCGGTGCAATTGCCCGTTGAACCATGCGCGCAGGGCGTTGACCTTCTCCGCATGACGCGCCGAGAAAATGCCGCGCTCCTGATCGTGGGCCACGGCTCGACGGTGAACCCGGACTCGAGCACGCCGAGCCTGGCGCATGCGGCGGAGATTAGACAGCGCGCTCTCTTTTCCGAGGTGGCCTGCTGTTTCTGGAAAGAGGAGCCGAGCTTGCGCGATGCGCTCCTGTTCTTCGAAAGCCCGCGCATTCGCGAAGTCTTCGTGGTCCCCAATTTCATCAGCGAAGGTTACTTCACGCAGACGGTGATCCCGCGGGAGCTGGAGCTGGCCGGCCGCGTGACCACGCGGATCGACGGGCAGGTTTGGAAATATTGCGAGCCGGTGGGGAACCATCGCCTTGCGACCGATCTCTTGCTGGCGCGAGCGCGCGCGATCGCTCCCGGCGTTCCGGAAAAGGAGACCAGCCTGCTGATTGTGGGCCATGGCACGAGCTTGAACGATAATAGCGCGGTCGCGGCCAAACGCGCCGCGGAAGCGATCGCCGCGCAGAGCGATTACGCCTCGGTGTTGAACGTCTACATGGAGGAGGCGCCGCTGGTTGCCGACTGGAGGAAGCTCACCCACACTCCCAACGTGATCGTGGTGCCGTTCTTCATCGCCGATGGCTTGCACAGCTATGAAGACATTCCCGTGCTCCTGGGCATGGAGCAGGACGCGGGCGTCTCGGCCACGGCGCGGCAACGCGCGGGCGACGTGTTTCGCCGGAACCCGCATCTGCTCGAAGGGCGCACGCTTTTCTACGCGAGCTCGATCGGGACGGAACCGCGTTTTGCCGATGTGATTTTGGAACAGGTGGAAGCGTTCGAAGCGCAGCCCGCGGAGGAGGCGATCGCGTGAAAGACCCGGCCACGATCCAGATGCTGCAGGAGCTGGGTGCGTTCATTCTCGCGGGCGCGAACGGCCCGAAAGATGTGAAGCGGATGGTCGAAATGATCCAGCAGGCGCGCGGCTATTGCTGGGTCGGAGTTTACAAATTGAACCGGGGCGATTTCGTGGCCGTCGCGGGGAGCGGCGATGAACCGGTTTGCTACCCGCGTTTTCCGGCGACGCAGGGCCTGTGCGGCGCGGCCGCGGAAGCGCGCGAAACCATCGTGGTGCCGGATGTGAGGAAAGACCCGCGCTATCTGCCCGGCTTCCACACGACCCGCGCGGAGATCGTGGTCCCGGTGATCAGCCAGAGCGACAAGGTCGTGGGCGTGATCATTGCCGATACGATGAAAGAGCGAGCGTTTACCAAGGACGACCGCGAAGTGCTGGAAAAGGTGGCGCTGATGATGGGCCACGCGTTCAAGTGAGCCCCACGCCACCGCGGTGACGATCGAGGAATGGCTCGCGGCGCCGACGTTTCGCATCGGGCAACTTTTTGGCCGGCGCACGGAAGCAGGCGGCTTTGTGCTTTGTCATCATGACGATCGCGGGCGCGAAGATTTGCCTTTGTTTGACGATGCGGAGGAAATCGCGCGCTTCGACGATGCGGGAAATTTTCGCCCGCTCCGCACTGCGCCGAACCTGCGCCACGGCTGGGAATTAAAATTAGCCGACAAGATGGCGGTGAGAGAGGCGCTGGAGATTTTCTATCCAGGGCGGCTGGCGGCTTTCCGCGCTTGGGCATCAGGATCGCTTTCCACGACTCCGCTGCGGGCCACGCTCGGGCGGCAGACGGGGATGTATCGCGTGGCCGCGAAGATCAGCGACGCGCAGATCGACCAATTAGTCGGCCACATCTGTCGCTCGGACGGCGGTTGCCTGCGCACGATCCTCTGGCGGCGCGATGCCACGGACGCGTTGCCTTCGAGCTTGTTGCCGCCGGGAAAATTCACTCCGGCCGCCGCCGCGGCGTTGCCGTTGCTTTGCCAGGAAGCGTGCAACCTGCTCGTAGCCGAGGCGCGCAAGGTGGTGAAGGGCGGCGAGTAACTTTCCCATGATCCTGCGCGCGCGTGTGGTCGTGACCATGGAGGGCGCTCCGATCGAGAACGGTGCGGTCGTGGTCTCCGGCGACCGGATCGTGGAGGTGGGTCGGTGGCCAGAGGTGCGCGCGCGCTGGGGTGGTGAGGAAGTGCACGATCTGGGCGAGGTCGCGCTCTTGCCGGGGCTAATCAACGCGCACTGCCATCTCGACTATACAGGAATGCGCGGCCGGCTCCCGCGCGGGCTGCCTTTTCCGCAATGGATTCGCGCGATCAACGCCCTGAAAGCGTCGTGGAGTGAGGAGGATTATCTGCGGTCGATTACCGAGGGCTGCACGGAGGCGGCGCGTTTCGGCACGACGACGATCGCGAATTTGGAAGCGTTTCCGGAGTTAATCAGCCAGCTGCCGACGCTGCCGATGCGGCTCTGGTGGTTCGCGGAATTGATCGATCTGCGCGGAGGGATCGACGTTGAGAAAGTGCTGTCTCTTTTGCCGGCACCTTGTGGGCTCGCGCCGCATGCGCCCTACACGGCATCGGCGGAGTTATATCGCGCGACCGCGGCGGCGGGTGTGCTGGCAACCACACACCTGGCGGAGTCGCGGGAGGAGATGGCGATGTTTCGCGAAGGACGCGGGGAGATGTTTGAGTTTCTGCGCGAGCTCGGGCGACCGATGGGAGATTGCGCGCGCGCGCTCACGCCGCTGGCCCACCTGCTCGAGTTGGGGGTGCTCGACGAGCGCTGGATCGTGGCGCATGTGAACGAGCTCACGGACGACGACCTGCGACTGCTGGAGGCAGCGCCGCGGTTCCATGTCGCGCATTGCCCGCGCTCGCATGCGTTCTTCGGGCACACGCGGTTTCGCTTCGGAGATTTGCGCGCGCGCGGGTTCAATATTTGCCTGGCGACCGACAGCCTCGCGAGCAACGACGATCTGAGTCTCTTCGCGGAAATGCGGGAGTTTCGCCAGCAACAGCCAGCAATTTCAGCGCGCGAAATTCTTGCGATGGTGACAACGCATCCCGCGCGGGCGTTGCAGAGTGGAGCAGTGCTCGGGCGGATCGCGCCGGGTTCTTATGCGGATTTAATCGTCGTCCCCACCGAAGCGACCGCGGCAGACGATGTGTTTGAGAGCGCAGTGGAATTTCGCGGCGAAGTGCCGTGGAGGATGTTGCGCGGCGAGGTCGCGCTGCCTAGGTAGATTCTCGTTTCTGACGTTGCTTTTCTCAAAACTGAAACTACTCTCCGCCCTGCGATTATGGCAAAAATCATCATCATCGACGACGAGCCAGCCATGGTGGAAGTGATCGGGTCGCTCTGTCGCGAAAAAGGTCACCAAGTCTTCCCATTTAACTCCGCGCCGAAAGCGGTGGAGCAACTGGACGCGATCGCGCCGCAGGTGGTGATCGCCGACATCAAGATGGAAACGATGACCGGCTTCGACGTGCTCCGACACGTGCGGGAGCATCATCGGCAGACCGCCGTGATCCTGATCACGGCCTACGCGTCGGTCGAGACCGCGGTCGAAGCGATGAAGATGGGCGCGTATGACTACGTGACCAAGCCCTTCAAGATCGACGAGCTGCAGATGACGGTGCAGCGCGCGCTCGACTACCAGGCGGCGCTGCGGGAGAACGTTTACCTCCGCAAGGAACTCAAAAACAAATATCGCTTCGAGAACATCATCGGCACCAGCCGGGCGATGCAGCAGGTCTACAATTTAATCAACAAGGTGGCCGACACCGACAGCACGGTTTTGATCCAGGGCGAGAGCGGCACGGGCAAGGAACTGGTCGCGCGTGGGCTGCATTTCAATAGCAACCGGCAACATCATCCGTTCGTCGCGATCAACTGCTCGGCTCTGCCGGAGAATTTGCTCGAGTCCGAATTGTTCGGGCACAAAAAGGGCGCCTTCACCGGCGCGGTGGCCGACAAGCGCGGGCTCTTCGAGGAAGCGAACCTCGGGACGATTTTCCTCGATGAAGTGAACTCGATGGCGACTTCGCTGCAGACGAAATTGCTGCGGGTGCTCCAGGAGCGCGAAGTGCGGCGGGTAGGCGACAACAAGAGCTCGCCGGTGAACGTGCGCGTGGTCGGCGCGACCAACGAACCGCTCGGCCCGAAGATGAAGGACGGGACGTTTCGCGAAGATTTATACTACCGGCTGGCGGTCATCCCGGTGGAGATCCCGGCGTTGCGCGAGCGGCTCGAAGACGTGCCGCTTTTGGTGAATCACTTCCTGCAAAAGCAGGCCAGTGCGACCGGTGGGGAACCGAAGAAGATCGATCCGCAGGCCGTCGACATTCTTTGCCGCTACGATTACCCAGGCAACGTGCGCGAACTGGAGAACGCGATCGAGCGCGCCTGTGCGTTGTGCGATGAAGACATGATCCTGCCGAGCGACCTGCCACCGGCGATCGTGGCCGCAGCGCAAGGCGACAAGGCGCAGCAAACGCTGGCCTCGATGCCTGTCGGCCAGACGCTGGAGGAGTTCATCCAGCAGCAGGAGAAGAACTACATCGACGCGACCTTGCTGCACGTCGAAGGCGCGCGTGAGAAGGCAGCCGGCATGCTGGGCATCAGCATGGCGACGCTTTACCGGAAGCTCGAGCCGAAGACCAAAAAATAGCCAGCGCGCTGAGGAAACGCGTTAGCCGCGCTTGCTGTAAATTTTGATCTGGTCGGCGGCCTTTTCCATCTCGGCTAACTGCTCGAGCACCGTCGCCTGACGCTTCAGGACTTCGGCGTTCGCGGCCTTGATCTGCTGGAGTAATTCCAGCACGGCCGCGTCGTTGTCCGCACTCGCGGCGGCGGACGGCGCGGCGCTGGCGGTTGCGGGTTTCGCCGCCGGCACGATGACCATGGGCGAAGGCGACTGCGCCGCCGCGAAAATAGCCGACAAACTGAGCGCGAAGAGGGCGAGAAGCAGGATGCGTTTCATCGCTAGTGGCCTCCCCGGCTGGCGTAAATGCGGGCGACGCGGACGGCTTCGCCAATGGAAACCAGCTTGACCTCGATCTTCGCCTGGTTCTCGGCGATCTGGGCCTGTTGAGCTTGCACTTCCTTAAGGGCGCCAAGCAGGCGAGGGTCGGGCGGTTCCGCGGCGGCATGGGCGGAGTTGAACGCCGTGGACCAAAGCATGGCGGCGGCGACGGCAACAGGGAGCATTTTCATGGCTACCCGCTTTTAAGCAGGACGCGTTCCGCCGTCCGGACCTTGTGACGCAAAGCCTGCGGCGCGAAAACTGCTTGCTCGCAGTGCTCCAAGACACTTACCCTCTGACCATGGCTGGCCCCGGGATGCATCAAACACAGAACCTCTCGCTCCAACAGGTTCTCGCCCCGCAGCTTCAGCAGAGTCTTTTGATTCTGCAGGCGCCGCTCCTCGAACTGCGCAATCTCGTCCAGCAGGAGATGGAGACGAACCCGGTCCTCGAGGAACTGGCGAACGAGGAAAACCCCGAGACGCCCGAGCCGGAGAAGACCGCCGCGGAGGACGCGCAGTTCAAGGAGGAGTTCGACCAGCTGGCGAAGCTCGATGACGAATGGCGCGATTACATGGCGCAATCCGCCAGCTACAGCGGCCGGTCGCAGAGCGAGGAGGAAAAGCGGCAGTTTTTCTTCGATTCCATCGCCACCCAGGAAACGCTGCAGCAGCACCTGATGGGGCAGCTCAACCAGACTGCGCTCGACGCCGATGATCGAAAGACCGCAGAGGTGATCATCGGTAACATCGACGACAGCGGCTTTCTCCAATCAAGCCCGGAAGACATGTCGATGAACACCGGCATCGCGAAGGACGACTTCGAGAACATGCTCACGCTCGTCCAGAGCTTCTACCCGCCAGGAGTGGGCGCGCGCGACTTGCAGGAGTGCCTCCTGATTCAACTGAAACGCGAGGGCAAGCAGGGCAGCCTGGAGTATAAAATCATCGCCGAGCACATGCAGGACCTGGGCAAGCGGCGCTTTCCGGAAATCGCCCGTCGGATGGGCTTGAGCGCGGAGCAGGTGCAGAAGTGCGCGAATAACATTGCCCGCCTCGATCCTCGGCCGGGCCAGATTTTTGCCGAGTCGCCGCAGAATTATGTCCTGCCCGACGTAACCGTGGAAAAAATCGACGGCGAATACCAGATCATCCTCAACGGCGAACAAATCCCGCACCTGCGCATCAGCAACACCTACAAGGACATCATGTCGCAGGACGGCAACGGCAGCGAGGTGAAGGACTACATCCGCGACAAGATCCGCAGCGGGAAATTCCTCATCAAGTCGATCCACCAGCGGCAGCAGACGATCTCGAACATCGCGCACGAGATCGTGAAGCGGCAGATGGAATTCCTCGACCACGGGAGCGCGCATCTCAAGCCGATGACCATGGTGCAGATCGCCGAAGTCGTGGGCGTGCACGAGACCACCGTGAGCCGCGCCATCTCCGGCAAATACATGTCCACCCCGCAGGGCGTGTTTGAGATGAAATACTTTTTCACCCCCGGCTACCAGACCGCGAGCGGCGAAGCCATGAGCAACACCAGCGTGAAGGAAGCGATCCTCGACCTGGTGAAAAGCGAGGACGGCAGCTCGCCCCTGAGCGACAAGGAGATCGTGGAAATCCTGAGCGAGCGCGGCATCCCGATCGCGCGCCGCACGGTCGCGAAATACCGCACCGAGCTGAACATCCTGCCGTCTAATATGCGGCGGAAATACTAGCCATGAGCCCCGCGCTGCGCGCGGCCGTGCTCGCGGAATGGCGCGGGCTCCCGGAGCGGAAACCGCGCCCCGACAAGTGGCAGGCGCCTTCCGATTTGCTGCCAAAATTAATGCAGCAGCTCGGCCTGAAAGAGCGCCTCCATGAGGCCGAAGTCTTCGAGGCCTGGCAGCAAATAGTCGGCGACTTCATCGCGGCGCATTCGGCCCCGGTAAGCCTGCGCGAGGGCGTTCTCTTTGTGCGCGTCCTGCAGCCCGCGCTGCACTACCAATTCGAGACCATTTCGAAAACGGAAATCCTTCGGAAACTGAAGCAGCGCTTTGGCGGCAAAGTGATCCGCGATCTGCGTTTCCGCGTCGGCTAACGAGTCGACGTTAGAGCCCCGGGTGCCGTTCCTCGGTCTCGTCCAGGGCTTTCTGGAAGGCGGCCGCATCCAGCGTTCCTTTCGGCTCGAGCGCCAGCCGCAGGAAGCAATGCGGGCAGATGCCGCGGGTGCGATAGGTGGAACCGCAGACCGGGCACGCGCGCGGCGCGGCCCGGTAGGATGAACGACCGTCTCGCACCCGGCTCATGGGCGGCCTTCGGCCGGTTCCGCAGGATGCCGGTGGGGCAGGGCATGCAAAATCACCTGGAGGCTTTCGCGGTCCAGGCTGGCGCTGCTGGCCTTGGAGCCCGCAGCGGTCAGTGCTTCATGGGAAAGGAGGGAGCCCTCCGGCCCCAGGCGACAGAGCGAGCAACCGCCGTTGTCGGCTGCGAAATTGGCACTGAAGGTCTGGCCTTCCGACGTCGACCAAGCAATAAAGAAATCCGGGCCGTTAGCCGGGTGCGCGGCCGCGCCACCGACAATCGCGTAGACCTGCCGGTTGAGCGGATTCACCACCACGCCGGCCAGGGGCAAGCCCAGCGCTTTCTCTCCCTGGACCAGCGGCACCACCTGGTAATGCACCCCTTCCTCGCCTCGATAATGCGAGGTGGCGTAAACCACGCCTGCGACAATCGCCCCGATGATAACCAGCCACCGCAAAAAAAGCCATTCGACCCGCATATAGGAAACTACGGATTGTTCAGGACGAAGTTGCGATCCGATTGGCGCAGTCCGGGACTTTCGCCGCTCGCACGGACCGATGGCGCCGGCCTTGGGACCGCGGGTGCGTCCAAGGCATCGAGTATCCCGGCGAGTTCCTCTTCCGGTGGCGGCGAGGCGCCGCCCGTGGCCGACGCGAACCGGGCCACGGGCCGGATCCGGCCATCGCGCGTGCACCGGAAAAGATCGCCGGCGCCGCGGGTCCCGAGGCCCAGAACGCTGCCAAATTCGCTGCCGTCTTTGTCCTCCCAGAGCGGAACGAAATCCAACGGACGAGTGGCCAGCGCTGCGCCGCCGATGAAGCTATCCCAATCCGGCTGCCCGGAATCGAAGGCGGGCGGAGGCTGCGGCAGATCGGTCGCGCGGCACAGCGGGAGCGGGGCAGGCCGCCTCGGTCGGGCCGGTTCTTCCGTGGTCCAGAGCCCGAGGGCGCCGCCGAGCGTTGCGGCGCTGAGGGCGATCGCCACACCCCGGCGGACGCGCGTCCGATGGAGAGTCATACCGTCTAACTACGGAAAACTTTCCCCGGAGTTGTGCCGCGCGACGGAATTGTTTTAACTGCGGCCCATGCCCGGGCGACCGTCGCCCAGCGCCTTCCTGCCATGCCCGCCGCCGACGCGATTCACCTCGAGCAGCTCGAACTTTCCGCGCACGTGGGAGTTCCGGACGAAGAACGCGCTCATGAGCAACGGCTGACCGCCTCCCTTACGCTTTGGCCGGCGCGTGATTTTTCGGAGTTGGACGATCGAATAGAAAATGCCGTCAACTACGCCGCGGTCGCGGAGACGGTGACACGCCTCGTGGGGCTGCGGCGCGACCGTCTTCTCGAAACTTTAGCCAGCGAGATCATACTCGAGTTGCTGGCTACTTTTCCGCTGCGCCGGGTGCGCCTGGAACTGCGGAAATACATCCTGCCGGAAACGGCCTACGTGGCCGTGATCCTGACTCGGGAAAGATCGCCGGTTTAAGAGGCGGCGGGGATCCGCTCGTTGGCAACGTTGACGATCGTGCCCAAGGCCGCGGTGAAGTCCTCCAGCCCGGTGCTCGGGAGAATGATCGTGTTTCGCCGGCCATGCGCCTCCTCCGTGATCCGGAGGAATTTTCCGCGCTCATTCTCCCGCAGCTCGAGCTGGAAATGTTTCCGCTCGATTTGCAGTTCTTTCACTTCGATGACGTTGTCCATTGGGGGAAGGGGCTCATCATAAGCAAAATCCCTAGGTGCCTGAAAGCGAATTTTTCCCTGTTTTAACCCACAAGCATCTTGATTTGAGAAACTTGCGTGAGCTGTTCGCGCTGAGGGGTTAACGTCGACCCCGGGGAGCTTTTGCGGGCCGTTCATCGACCAGAGCGAAGTCGACCTGGCGCTTGAAGGTATCGACCCGGGCAACCCGCACACGCACTTCGTCGCCCACGGAAAATTGCCGGTGAGATTGCCGGCCGACGAGTTTTCGCTGCGCCGGATTGTAGTGATAAAAATCGTCCGTCAGCGACGAGACGTGGATCAAACCGGAGAGGAGCACATCGGGCAACTCCACAACCAGGCCGAAGTTCTTCACCTCGAGAATGGAGGCGCGGAAGACCTGCGGTTCCTTCGCCTCCAGCTGGCGCTGGAAATACTCGAGCTTCTTCAGCTTCACCGCCTCGATCTCGGCCTCGGCCGCGTTGCGCTCGGTGATCGAGATGTGTTCCGCGAGCGACCCGAGTTGCCCGAGGTCGCCGCGCGCTTTCCGGCCGGACCCGAGTTCCGCCAGGGAGCGGTGGACCACGAGGTCGGCGTAGCGCCGGATGGGGCTGGTAAAATGCGTGTAATTGACCTTCGACAATCCGTAATGCCCGAGCGGTTGGACCGCGTAACGCGCGCGCTTCAGGCTCTTGAGCAGGCCGATCTTGAGCGCCTGTTCCTCCGGCTTTCCGCGGAAGGAAGCGAGGAGACGCTGGAGTTCGGTGCGCTGGGTGAGATCGCCCGCCTTGTAGTTGTAGCTCAGGACGAGCTCGCGGTAGTCCGCCAGCTTATCCGGATCCGGATTCTCGTGCACGCGGTAGACCGAAGGCATGAGCTTGTTCTTTAATTCCTGCGCGACCGCTTCGTTGGCCGCGAGCATGAATTCCTCGATCAGCTGGTGCGACTCGTCGTTCTCGATCCGCTCGAGCTCGACCGGCTTGCCCTCGGCATCGAGGCGGACTTTCACCTCGGGGAAATCGAGATCGAGCGAGCCCTGCTGGAAACGTTTTTTGCGCAGGAGCGAAGCCAGCTCCCAGGCGACATGGAGGCGCTCGCTCAACTGGTCGTTAGGCGGCGACTTCAAGAATGCGAAAGCCTGGCGGTAGGTCAGGCGGCGCGCGCTCCGGATGATGGTGCGGGCGAAGCGCGTTTGCCGCGGCTTCCCGCCGCGATCGAACTGGATGAAGACGGAATGCGTCAGGCGGTCGACGTCCGGCCGCAGGCTGCAGACGCCGTTGCTCAGGCGCTCCGGCAGCATCGGGATCACGCGGTCGGGCAGGTAAACGCTGTTGCCGCGCTTGACCGCCTCGCGATCGAGCGCGGAGCCGGGGGCGACATAGGCAGCGACATCCGCGATGTGCACCCCGAGGCTCCAGCCGCCGCCAGGCAGGCGTTCCACGTTGATCGCGTCGTCAAAATCGCGCGCGTCATCGGGATCGATCGTGACGATGAACTGCCGGCGCAAATCTTCCCGCTCCGGATAACGCGACGCGTCCACCGTCTCCGGGATCTGCTCGGCCTCGGCGAGGACGGCGGCGGGAAATTCCGTGGGCAGATGGAACTTCCGGATGATCGAAAGCATGTCCACGCCGGGCGCGGAGGCAGAGCCGAGATTCTCCACGATCTCGCCCTCAGGATTTACGTGGCGCGATTCCCACGCCTCGAGGCGCACGACCACTTTGTCGCCAACTTTAGCCGACCGGTTCTGCGGCGCGGGGACGTAGACGTTGTGCACGATCCGCGGGTCATCCGGCACGACGACGAAGAAATTTCGCGACTGCTGGAGCGTGCCGACAATGGTGTCGTGCGCGCGCTCGAGGATGCGAATGATGCGGCCCTCGGCGCGCGCGGAGGCGCCCTTGTGCCGGGCATATTGCTCGTCGCGGGTGATTCGCGCGACCACGCGGTCGCCGTGCATCGCGGTGCCGGTAGCTTCCGCGGGAATGAACAGGTCCTTCTCGCCGGGCTTGGCTTCGTTCGTGAGGAAGGCAAAACCGGACTGGTGCACATGGAGCGAGCCGGTCACGAGGTCGGCTTCCGCCGGGAGGACGTAGCGGTTCTTGCGGATGCGCGCGATGTCGCCATCGCGCTCGAGCTCGCGCAGGATTTCGTTGAGCTGCATGCGCTCGCCGCTCTTGCGCTGGAGTGCTTTCGCGAGCTCGGTTTTATCGAGCGGCCGGTATTTCGGGGCGCCGAGGATGCGCAGAATCTCGGACTTCAGTTCAGTTTTCGATTTCAACAGGAGGAGCGCTACTCTCCGCGAGCGACCGAGGAGAAACGAGCGGAATCTTGCCGGCTTCGAATAAGCGCCGCGCTGTGATACGCTCGTGGCCGATGACGCCCGTGCTTTGGAAAGTAGACGGCGCGATGCTCGACCTTACGTCCAGCGCGCTGCTCATGGGCGTGCTCAATGTCACCCCGGATTCGTTCTCCGATGGCGGACAATTCTTCGATCACGAGCGCGCGGTCGCGCAGGGCGTGCGCATGGCGCAGGCAGGCGCGCGCATCCTCGACATCGGCGGCGAGTCGACCCGCCCGGGCGCGGAACCAGTGGCGGAAGCGGAGGAATTGCGCCGCGTGCTTCCGGTGATCGAACGACTGCGCGCGGAAACCGATGCGCTCCTTTCGATCGACACTTCGAAGGCCGCGGTCGCGCGCGCGGCCGTCGCCGCCGGCGCGACGATCGTGAACGACGTGACCGGCGGTCGCGGAGACAGCGAGATGCTCGCGACCGTGGCGGAAAGCGGCGCGGCGTTTGTCCTCATGCACATGCAAGGAACGCCGCGGACGATGCAGGACGCGCCGCAGTATGACGACGTGATCGCGGAAGTGCGGGAATTTTTTCGACAAGAATATGCCCGCGCCCTAGACTGCGGCATCGATCCGATGGCGATTGCGTTTGATCCGGGGATCGGCTTCGGGAAAACGTTGAAACACAACCTGCGCCTCCTGCGTCACCTCGCGGAATTACGCGTGGCCGATCGTCCGCTGGTGGTAGGCGTGTCGCGGAAATCCTTCCTCGCGAAAATAGCCGACAACCTGGCCGCGGCAGAAGATCGCCTCGCGCCGACCGTTGCCCTGACGGCGCTGCTGCGTGAACGCGGCGCGAATATCCTGCGGGTGCACGACGTCCAACCGAACGCGGCCGCACTTCGTGTGACTGAAGCCCTTCTCGAACCCGTCGTATGATTCAACAGCTCCTCCAGCTCTGGCTCGAAAAATGGCGCGGCCTTTTCGAGATCATCCTGCTGAGCGTTGGGATCTACTACGGCTATCTCTATTTCCGCGGGACCCGCGGCGCGAAGGTGCTCACCGGCCTGGCGATTGTCTTCCTCACGCTCACCCTGATTTCGCAGCTGCTGAACCTGACCGTGATCGGCTGGATCATCCGCAGCTTTTCGGTCTTCCTCGCGGTCGCGCTGGTGGTGATTTTCCAACCGGAACTGCGCCGCGGCCTGGCCGAGCTGGGCGGGCATCCGATCTTTTCCCTAACGAGTGAGAAACGCGAGACGGTGCACGACCTCGGCGAGGCGGTCACGCAGCTGGCGAACAAGCAATTCGGCGCGCTGATCGCGATCGAGCGTGATACCGCGATCCGCGTCTACGAGGAAACTGGGGTCGAGCTCGACTCCGTCTTTTCCGTCGAGCTTTTGCTGACCTTGTTTCACCCAAAGAGCGCGCTGCACGATGGCGGCGTGGTCATGCGCAATGGCCGGATCGCCGCGGCGGCCTGCATTTTCCCGGTGAGCCAGCGCGAAACGCTCGACCGCAGTCTCGGCCTGCGGCACCGCGCCGGGCTCGGGATTACCGAGGAGTCGGACGCGATCGCGATCATCGTCTCGGAAGAAACCGGCGGCATTTCCATCTGCCATCGCCGACGGATCGAGCGGAATTTTACCCCGGAAACATTCCGGAAACGGCTGAGCGAACTCCTGCTCCACGGAAGCTATGAAGAAAATCCTCCTGAGGAATTGGCGCGCAAAGGTGATCTCCCTGCTGCTCGCGACAACCCTTTGGTACCTCATCAAAAAGAACGTAGCAACGACACCCTCGCCGTATGAGGTCCGGACCGGGCTCACGCCCGCAGCGGAGCGACGCTAACGGAGGAAGCGCGCGAGATTGTCTTCTTCCCACCGCCTGGCGCGGCGATAGCCAGGGAAGAGCGCCTCGCGGCGATTGAACTCTTCCGTGTGCACCCGGCGCCGGCCGCTCGGGAAAATTTCATCCGGCACTACTGAGTGCAGCATCTCGTGATAAAGGATGTATTCGAGGAACCAGCGCGGGACGAACGGCTGATCGAGCCGCGGATTGATCCGGATGATGCGGTCCTCTTCCTGGATCGTGCCGAAGACGAAGTATTCCTTCGGCCGGCGTTTCCGGCGACGGCCCCAGACGACCTTGTATCCGCGGAGACGATTCCGAAAATAGCGCGCGTTCAAGCGGTCGAAGATTTCCCGAAGATCGAAGTACTCGCCCTCGTGCTCGAGGTTGAGCTGGCGCTGCATCGGCAATCTCGGGTGCGCTAGTTTTCGTTTCGTCTTTCTGGCAGCCATTGGGACTCCCTTTCCGGTGATACTATCGTGACCGGAGTAGTTTAAGGCCGCGAAAAAGGAGGACAAGGAAGCGGAGTAAAATAGTTTTCGTTGCAGCGTAAATATCTGTCTGTGCAGATAATTAGCCAGCAACATGGCAACTCCGTCGCGACAAGGTGGCGCTTAAATCTGCCGGCCGCGGCCTCCTTGCACGAAGTTTCCAAGCCCGGCATTTACGCCCGCAGTCGATGTGGCTATATTCGCGCGCTCCCGAGGCTTCGCGAATCGAAGCCACCGGCGCACGCTCGAACCCCATGTCTCCGTTTCTGCGAAAACTCATCGGCCAGAACTGGCTCCTGCTGGTGAACATGCTCGCGCTCGCGATCTTTGGCGTGATCGCGGTCTACAGCGCCACCTATATGCGCTCGGATCCGGTCGCGCAGGAGTTTTGGCGGAAGCAGGCCAACTGGGTCGCGGTCGGCTTCGTCGTCTTCATGGTCACCAGCCTGATCGACTACCGCTGGGTTCGCTGGGGCGCGCTCCCGATGTATTTCGCCGGGCTTTTCTTTCTCATCCTGACGAAGTTCATCGGCACGAAAGTCTATGGCGCGCGCAGTTGGCTCCATCTCGGGCCGATCAATTTCCAGCCGGCGCAGCTTGCGGTCATCGCCGGCATCATGGTGCTGGCTCTTTTTCTGAGCCAATTCCGCGAGATGCATCCCATGCTCCGGCTCGCGCTCTGCGGCGCGATCGCTGGCGCGCCCTGCCTGCTCATCTTAATGCAGCCGGATCTCGGCATGGTCATCATCTGGGGGCCGGTCATGCTCGCGCTGCTATTCGTCGCCGGCATTCCGGTGCGCTATCTCGCCTGCATCGTTCTCCTGGTGGTCGCGGCCATGCCCCTGGCGATCAACCTCGGCCTGAAGCCGTATCAAAAAGAGCGCATCACCGCGTTCATCAATCCCGAAATCGACCGGCAGGGCTCGGCTTGGGCGATCAATCAATCGCTCATCGCCATCGGCTCCGGCGGCTGGGCGGGCAAAGGTTTCAAGGCGCCGAACACCCAGATCGAGCTTGGCTTTCTCCCGGCGACCGCGGTGCATAACGACTACATCTTCTCCGCCATCGGCGAGCAATGGGGCTTCGTGGGCGGCTCCTTCCTTCTCGGCGCTTTTGCCCTCCTCCTAGTCACCTGTCTCTTCGTGGCTTTTTGTGCGGGCGATCAATTCGGCCTGCTGCTCGTGATTGGGATCACTGCGCTCATTTTCACCCACATCTTCCAGAACGTTGGCATGACCATCTCGCTGCTGCCGATCACCGGTGTGCCGCTGCCGTTGATCAGCTACAGCGGCTCCTTCGTGCTCATGATCATGTTCGGTCTCGGGATCGTGAACAGCGTCTGGGTGCACCGGAAAGTGCAGGCAATTTAAGCGGCCCACGCGCGGGCAGCAGAGGCATGGAGAGCGATTACAAAGTTAAGCTCGAGATTTTCGAGGGCCCGCTCGATCTGCTGCTTTACCTGATCAAGCGCGACGAGCTCGACATCTACGAGATCTCGCTCGAGCGGATCACGAAGCAATACCTCGAGTATCTCCAGGCGTTCAAGGAGCTGAACATCGATGTCGCGGGCGAGTTCGTGGTCATGGCGGCGAACCTGATTTATCTCAAGAGCCGCAGCCTCTTGCCGGTGGAGCAGCAGCCGCCCGAGGAAGACGTGGAGGAAGACGATCCGCGCTGGGATCTCATCCGGCAGTTGATCGAATACAAAAAGTTCAAGGAAGCTGCCGGGCAACTGCAGGTCCGGCAGCTCGAGCAGGAGCGCATTTTCCTGCGCGAACCGGTCGCGCCGGAGCTGGCCCTGGCGCCTTTGCGTCTGGGCGAGGTCGGGATTTTCCAGCTGATCAATGCCTTCCAGAACGTGATCAAGCGGATCGAGGCGCGGGAAAATCTCTCCGAGATTTTCGGCGAGCATTACACCGTCTCGGACAAGATCACCTGGATCCTCGAGCGCGTGGCCGATGGCGTGCCGCTGCGCTTCTCCGAGCTTTTCGCCTCGATGGCTTCGCGCGTGGAAATTGTCGTCACTTTCCTGGCGCTGCTCGAGCTCATCCGGCTGCACCAGGTGCGCGCGACCCAGGCCGATCGCCTTCGAGGAAATCGAGCTCGCGGCGGCGACGGACTAACGAGCGATGGCGCGCGTGCTCATCGCCGGGTGCGGCTACGTGGGCGCGGCCACGGCAGACCGGTTTCACGAGCGCGGCTGGGAAGTGGAAGGCTGGACCGCCTCCGAGGAATCGGCGCAGAAGTTGTCGGCTAAAAATTATCCGGTGCGTGCAGTCGACTTCGCGGCCGCGCCGCCGGCGCCCGGTGATTTCGCAGGTGGTGATCCATTGCGCCAGCTCCGGCGGCGGCGGGGCGGACGCTTACCGGCAGGTCTATCTCGAGGGCGCGCGCCATCTCGCGGCCGCTTTC
Organism: uncultured Verrucomicrobiae bacterium; assembly: GCA_963726745.1. Taxonomy (GTDB): domain Bacteria; phylum Verrucomicrobiota; class Verrucomicrobiia; order Chthoniobacterales; family UBA10450; genus JACCTI01. The sequence continues at coordinate 963,286 of CAVSDR010000006.1, read as the reverse complement.
CCCAAGGCGCTGCTTCTTTTCACCAGCAGCACGAGCGTCTACGCGCAGCGCGAGGGCGAATGGGTGGACGAGGAAAGCCCGGCCGAGCCGAAGCGGGAGACAGGGAAAATTCTGCGCGAGACGGAGGAGTTCGTGCTCGCGCGCGGCGGGATCGTCGCGCGGCTCGCCGGGATTTACGGCCCGGGGCGCTCGGCCTTGCTGCGGAAATTTCTCGCCCGGGAAGCCACGCTGGATCCGAGCCCGCGCTTCCTCAATCAAGCGCATCGCGACGACATCGCGGCCGCACTGGTTCTTTTGGCGGTCCGAGGTTTAGCCGGCAAGATCTACAATGTGGCCGACGACGCGCCGCTCCTCCAGCGCGAGGCCTACGCGATTCTCGCCGCAGAGTTAGCCCGCGAGCTGCCGCCGACCGCAGCAGTCGACGGCGAGCGCAAACGCGGCGCGAGCAACAAACGCGTGCGTAATGCCCGGCTGCGCGCGCTCGGTTGGGAACCGCGCTTCCCGACTTTTGCCAGCGCCTTGCGCGAGAACCTTCTGCCAAACCTCGCGCGCGACGGCGCCTGAAGCCGCCGGCGGCTCGGGTATGCAAGCTGCTAAAAGCTTCGCATGCGTCAGATCAAACTCACCGGCCGCGAGGTCTCGGTCGTCCGGGCAATGGGCTTTGCCGAAGCCGTCCTCGGCGGCGAAATCCAGGAGGGCTCGCACATGGATGCGGAGGATGTGGCCGATACCTTGAACAGCCTGATCTCCGCCGGCTACGTGACCACGATCCCGTTCGCCGAAGAAGTGCCGCTCGCGGAAATGGCGACCTTCCAATTCGAGGTCAACCCGGCGTATGCGCACGACTTGAAGCGCGCTCTCGTAAGACGTTTCTAAGCCGGCGCGGCCGCGGCCGTTTTCTGCAGGCTGGAGCGCTCGCCGAAAAGCTGCCGGATCACTTCCTCGACCGGAAGCTCCTGCACGTTGATGTCGGTGACCTTGCAATTGTCGAGTAATTGCCGCGCCACTTCCGTGACCTGCGCGCGCGGCACTTTCAACTGCACCGAGAGCGGCGTTTGCTCGACCACTTCGCCGAAGACGGAGAAATCGCGCGCGGCGCTTTCCTCGAAGGTCAGCGAGATGATCTTCGCGATCGAGAAGCGATCGATGATCTGCTCGAGCGGGCCATCGAAGAAAATCTTCCCGTGATCGATGATGATCACCCGCTCGCACAGCTCCTCGATGTCCTGCATGTAATGGCTCGTGAGCATGGTCACGATCTTGTGCTCCTGGTTGTAAACCCGCAGGAACTCGCGCACGCGTTTCTGGCTGACCACGTCGAGACCGATAGTCGGTTCATCGAGGAACAGGACCTTCGGCTCATGGATCAAGGCCGAGATCAATTCCATCTTCATGCGCTCGCCTAACGAGAGCTCGCGCACCATCACGTTCATCTTGTCGCCTACTTCCAGGAGTTCGCTCAAGCCGCCGACGACTTTCTGGAAACGCGCGCGCTCGATCCCGTAGATTGCGCGATTTAGCTCGAGCGATTCCTGCGCCGGCAAATCCCACCAGAGCGCGTTTTTTTGCCCCATCACGAGCGAGAACTGGCGCTTCATTTCGTTGCGCCGCTCCCATGGGATGAAGCCAAGCACGCGCGCTTCGCCCGCAGTCGGATTAAGCAAGCCGGAAAGAATTTTCAGTGTGGTCGTCTTGCCCGCGCCATTTGGCCCGAGAAAGCCGACTAATTCTCCTTCTTCGATCGTAAACGAGACGTTGTCCGCCGCGCGCGTCTCGTCATACTTTCGCCGGACGAGCCCTTTGATCGCCCCGCGCAGCCCGCTTTCCTTGCGGTAGGTGCGATAGACCTTGGAGAGGCCGGAGACTTCGATCGCGCTCATTTGGCTCTGCGAAGAGAGAGAAGATGAACCCGCCCGCAAGGAGCAACCAAGCGCCCCGCGCAGACCTGGAAGACTCGAGCAGCCGGGGCGCTAGGCAACGTTATGCTGCGGCTGGCGCGTGGGTTTCTGCAGCAGAGGCAGCAACTTCTCCACCAGCGCATCGCTCGTTAGGCCATGCTTCTGGCGCAGGATCGGGATGGTGCCGTGCTCGATGAATTGATCCGGCCAGCCGATGCGGACGACCGGCGTGGTGATGCGCGCTTCGGAGAGGTGTTCCATGACTGCGCAGCCGAAACCGTTGTGCAGGACATGGTCCTCGAGCGTAGCCACGACCTGGCAGCCGCGGGCGAAGAACTCGAGCGTGCCGGTATCGAGCGGCTTGATCCAGCGCGGGTTGATCAAGGCGACGGAATAGCCCTGCGCTTCGAGTTTGCGCGCCGCTTCTTCGCCGACTTCGAACATGTTTCCGAGTCCGAAAATGGCGACGTCGCGGCCGTGTTGGACGACTTCGGCCTTGCCGATCTCGAGCAGCTTCGGCTCGGGTTTGGGCTGCGCGCCGGTGCCGGCGCCGCGCGGGTATCGAATCGCGATCGGGCCGCTGGTGTGGTTCGCCATCGTCCAGAGCATGTCGATGAATTCGTCCTCATCCTTCGGCTGCATGTGCACGATCCCAGGGACGTGGCGCAGGTAGCCGATGTCGAACAGGCCATGATGCGTCGGACCGTCGTCGCCGCTTAATCCGGCGCGATCCATGCAAAGCGCGACGTTCAAATTTTGCAGCGCGATGTCGTGAATGATCATGTCATAAGCGCGCTGCATGAAGGTGGAGTAGATCGTGAGGAACGGCTTCAAGCCTTGGGTCGCGAGACCGCAGGCAAAGAGGGCCGCGTGTTCCTCGGCAATGCCGACGTCGAAATAGCGATCGGGATGTTGCGCCTGGAAAAGGCCAAGGCCGGTGCCACTGGGCATGGCCGCGGTGATGGTGACGATGTTCTTGTTGGAGTCGGCAAATTTAGCCAGCGTCTTCCCCAGCAACTCCGAATAAGTCGGCGTAGGCGAAGCCGCGGTTTCGCCGCTCTCGATCTTGTATTTGCCGAGGCCGTGGAACTTGTCCGGCTTGGCCAACGCGGGGTCGTAGCCTTTGCCCTTCTTCGTGAGAATGTGGAGCAGCACTGGCTCGTCCTGCGTCTTCAGGAATTCGAAAGTGCGGGTGAGCAGCGGAATGTCGTGCCCGTCGATCGGGCCGTAGTAACGCAAGCCGAGCTCTTCGAAAATCACGCTCGGGACGAGCAGGCCTTTCACGCCTTCCTCGACCTTGTGCGCGAATTGCACCGCGCTCTTCCCGGCGATCGCCTCGATGAAGCGCCGCGCCTTGTCGTGCAAGCCGGCGTAGGTCGGGTTGGCCACGATGTTGTTCAGGTAGGACGCAATCGCGCCGACGTTCTTCGCGATCGACCACTCGTTGTCGTTCAGCACGACGATGAATTTCTTGGTCTGCGAGCGGGCGTTGTTCATCGCCTCGTAGCTGATCCCGCAGGTAAAAGCGGCATCGCCCGCGACCGCGACCACGTGCTCGTCGGTCCCGCGCAAATCGCGCCCCACGGCCATGCCGAGCGCGGCGGAGATGGCGGTGCCCGCGTGGCCCGCGCCGTAGCTGTCGTGCTCGCTCTCGGTGCGGAGGAGGAAGCCGTTGAGCCCTTGATACTGGCGCATGGTGTCGATGCGCGGCAGCCGGCCGGTAAACATTTTGTGCACGTAGCCTTGGTGGCTGACGTCGAAGACAAACTTATCCGTCGGGGTCGAGAAGACGCGATGGAGCGCGATCGTGAGCTCGACCACGCCGAGGTTCGGCCCGAGATGCCCGCCGGTCTGCGAAAGCACGCGGATCAAGTCGTCGCGCACTTCCTGCGCGAGCTGCGGCAGGTCCTGCTCGCGCAGCGCCTTGATATCGGCAGGCCCATGGATGCCATCGAGCAGCCGCGTGCTCGCGGGCGCCTCAGAAGAGTCGGACTTCGTCGTCATGTGCTGTTTCTCCCTTTGTTTCCGGCAAGGGCGCGGCGGGCGCCGGCGTCTTGCTGTCAAAATTCTTTACCACTGCTTTGCCAGCATGATTGCGCGTGATCATCTCGATCCGCTGCTCGGCGCTGCTCAGACGTTCCTGGCAGGTCTTGACCAGCTTCATCCCTTCCTCGTAACGCACAATCAGATCCTCCAGGTGCATTTTCCCGGACTCCATCTGCTCCACAATCGCCTCCAAGACGGTCCATCGCGGCTTCGAAGTTGATTTCCGGTTCAGATTTCTTGGCGGCGGCCGACATAAACAGGGTAGGCAATTAAGCATAGGGCGCTGCTTAAAAAAGCGCGACTTCCGGGGCGCGTCGCGGTTCTATCGGCCATGCGTCCTGCTGTCTCTGCCTCGCGAGATCGCGCATCTGGCGGTCTGTTTACTGCTCGCAGAGGAACCGTGAAGCTCACCGGTCGAACCGCATTCTTCCTGGCGCTCCTTGTTTCTTGCGCAAGGCTCGAGAGCGCGGCCGCGCAGTCCGTCGCCAGCGCGGTTAATCTCTCCACCCGCATGGTCGTGCAGACCGGCGACAACGTCCTCATCGGCGGGTTCATCATCACCGGCTCGGGGGAAAAGAAGCTCGTCATCCGCGCGCTCGGGCCGTCGTTGCCGGTCGCCGGGGCCCTGGCCGATCCGGTTTTGGAATTGCACGATGCCAGCGGCCGGCTCGTGGCCACGAACGACAATTGGCGCAGCAGCCAGCAGGATGCGCTCATAGCCAGCGAGCTGGCGCCACCGAACGATCGCGATGCCGCCATCCTGGCCACGCTCACGCCCGGGCCCTACACCGCGATCGTGCGCGGCGTCGGCGCCGCCACCGGCGTCGGTTTGATTGAGGTCTACGACATCGACGGCCCGAGCGCGACCGCCCGCCTGGCGAATATCTCCGCCCGCGGCAACGTGCTCACGGGTGACAACGTCATGATCGGCGGCTTCATCGTCCGCGGTTCCGTTTCCAAGAAAATGGTCCTGCGCGTGCGTGGCCCGTCGCTCTTCCTCAACGGCGTCCCCATTCCCGGCAGCCTCGCCGATCCCACGCTGGAATTGCATGACGGCAACGGCGCGCTCCTGGCCGAGAACGACAACTGGCGCACCACCCAGCAGGCGGAGTTGAATGCAAGCACGCTTGCGCCGACCGACGACCGCGAGCCGGCCCTCCTCGCGACTCTGCCGCAGGGCAATTACACCGCGATCGTCCGCGGCGCGCGCAGCAGCACCGGCGTGGCCTTGCTGGAAATGTACGACCTCGACCAGCCGCCGCAGGCCGATGGCTCCACGCTTTTCCTCGCCCAGATGCGCGCGCAGGGGACCAGTGGTTCAAACGGCTCCGGCAGCGCCACGCTCCGCCTCTCGGGCGATGAAAAATCAGCCGTCATTTCCTACAACTACGCCAACCTTTCCTCGCCGCTCACGGGCATCCACGTGCACGCCTCGGATGGCTCGATCCTCTTCGATCTCGACACGGTCGCGCCGCAGCCGGACGGGAGCTACATCTGGGTCTTCACCAACGTGGGCACCCACTCGGTAGCCGACATTTTGGCGATGATCAAAAGCGGCAGCGCTTACATCAATCTGCACACCGCGAACTTCCCCACGGGCGAGATCAAGGGCTACTTCAACCTCTCCAGCGGCGCGCAAACCGCGCCCGTGCCCACGCCGCCGCCAGCGCTCGCGGCTGGGACGCCCACGCCGACGGATGCGGCGCGCTTCCTTTCCCAGGCGACCTTTGGCGGCAACAACGCGCTGATCGCGAAAGTGCAGAGCGACGGCTTCGACAAATTCCTCAACGACCAGTTTGCCGCGCCGCCTTCGTCGCACCTTGCGTTCGTCGATGCGGCAGTCGCGGCCATGCCGAGCCCTTCGCCTGGCGCGACGCCGAACCAGCCCACGGTCACGCAAACGAATGATGCCTGGTGGACCCGCGCGATCGCCGCGCCCGATCAACTGCGGCAGCGCGTCGCCTTCGCGCTTAGCCAGATCTTCGTCGTCTCCTTGAACAGCGCCGGCCTCGGCAATCGCGCGTATGCCTTGCCCGCGTACTACGACGTCCTGGTGCGCGATGCCTTCAGCAACTACCGGCAACTTCTCGAGGACGTGACCCTTAATCCCGCGATGGGCGCTTATCTGGACATGCTCCAAAGCGACAAGGCCAACCCCGCCAAGGGCACCTTGCCTAACGAGAACTACGCGCGCGAGATCATGCAGCTTTTCTCCATCGGGCTTTACCAGCTGAATCTCGACGGCAGCCTTACCCTGGCCTCGAACGGTTTTCCGCTCACGACCTACGGCCAGGAAGCAGTGCTCGGGACAGCCGCGGCTTTCACCGGCTGGACCTACGCGCAAACCGGCACGCCGGTCTTCTATCCGGGCCGGCAGGATTGGCGGAACCCGATGATCAGCATCGCCAGCCGGCATGAGACCGCGAGCAAGACGATTCTGAACGGCCTCGTCTTGCCGGCTAATCAAACTGCGTCGCAGGACCTGAAGGCGACGCTCGATGCAATTTTCCAACATCCGAACGTCGGCCCGTTCATCGCGCGCCAGCTCATCCAGCGTTTGGTCACGAGCAACCCAAGCCCCGGTCACATTTACCGCGTTGCTTCCGTTTTTAACGACAACGGCCACGGCGTGCGCGGTGACCTGCAGGCGGTGATTCGCGCGGTCCTGCTGGATTACGACGCGCGCGGCAATCCACGGAGCGGCCAAGGCGTCGGCAAATTGCGCGAGCCGGTCCTGCGCGTGACGAGTCTCCTGCGCGCTTTTAACGCCAGCTCGCCGGACGGCAATTTCTCTGTGCGCGGCGCCTACACCGCGCTTGCCGAGGAAGCGATGCACTCGCCCACGGTCTTCAATTTCTTCGAACCGGATTACCAGGCGCCGGGAGCGATCGCGGCCGCGGGATTGCGCAGTCCGGAATTCCAGATCAACACCGAGACGACCACGATCACGGCGGCGAATTTCCTGCGCAACGCGATCTACACTTATCTCGGGCCGAGCTCGAACCGGATTACCTTAAACCTCGCCAACGAAATCGCGCTCGCCTCCGATCCGGCAAAATTAGCCGACCACTTGAACGCCGTCCTCATGGCCGGGACGATGTCGAGCGCGATGCGCACGACCTTGATCAACGCCCTCGGCCAGATCCCGGCGAGTAATCCCACCGAGCGCGCCCGGACCGCAATTTACCTGATCGTGAATTCGCCCGAAGGCACCATCGAGAAGTAATCATGTACGCTCCCACTCGCCGCACCTTCATCCGCCAGGCGGCCTGCGCCGCGCTCACCACCTCGGGATTGCTCAACACCATCTTCGACCTGCGAAAGCTGAGCGCCGCGACCATCGCCGACACCGGCGATTACAAGGCGCTGGTCTGCCTCTTTCTCTACGGCGGGAACGATGCCAACAACGTCCTCGTGCCTAACGACTCCAGCGGCTACTCGGCCTACGCGGCCGCGCGTGGCGCGCTCGCGCTCCCACAGAGTTCGCTCCTCCCCATCTCGCTGGCTAATGGCGACGGCCGGCAGTTCGCCTTCCATCCGAATCTTCCGGAGTTGCAGCAACTTTTCGCCCAGGGTCATCTCGGCGTGGTCGCGAATGTCGGCACGCTGGTCGCGCCGATCACGCGCGCGCAATATCTCTCCGGCGGCGCCGCCGTGCCGGAGCAGCTTTTCTCGCACGCCGATCAATCGGTCCAATGGCAGACCTCCGTGCCCGACCAAATTTCGCGCACCGGGTGGGGCGGTCGCATGGCCGACCTGCTGCAATCGCTCAACAGCGGCTCGAAGATCTCGCTCTCTCTTTCGATCGCGGGGACGAATACCTTCGAAGTCGGCAACACCGTCCTGCCCTACACCGTCTCGCCGGATGGGAGCATCGGCTTAAGCGGCTTTGACGGGAGCGCGAATGCCAACGTTCGCCTCGCGGCCTTCAAGGAATTACTCGCGCAGCCGCACAATAATCTCTTCGAGCAGGCCTACGGCGACACGGTTTCGCGGTCGATTGCGGCGAACGATCTCCTGACCTCGGCGCTCGGCGGCTTGCCGCCGCTGCAGACCGCTTTCCCCACAACCGCGCTCGCGAAGCAGCTCAACATGGTCGCGAAATTGATCGCCGCTCGCTCAAACCTGAGCATGCGCCGGCAAATCTTCTTCTGCTCCGTCGGCGGCTACGATACGCACGGCGACCAGCTCGCGGGGCAGGCGGGATTGCTCACGGAATTGAGCCAGGCGCTGAATGCATTCTATTCCGCCACGGTTGAACTCGGCGTGGCCAACCAGGTGACCACTTTCACCGCTTCCGATTTTGGCCGCACCTTTCCCACGAACGGTTCCGGCTCGGATCACGGCTGGGGCAGCCATCAATTTGTCCTCGGCGGCGCGGTCCAGGGCGGCCGGCTTTTTGGCACTTTCCCCACTCTTGCAGTGAACGGCCCCGACGACACCGGCCAGGGTCGCTGGATTCCCACGACCTCGGTGGACGAATTTTCCGCCACGCTCGCAAGTTGGTTTGGGGTGAGCGCCTCGGATCTGCCCACGGTGCTGCCCAACATCGGGCGCTTCGCGCATCCGAACCTCGGGATCTTCGGCTAACGAGTTGCGCGCGGGGCGCCGGCAAGCGTTGCTTGCCGCATGGGACGCTTCACCCGCTGGCTGGCGAAACAGGATGCGCGCGACCGGCTGGCCATCGCGTTGGTGGCCGCGGCGCTCGCGTGGCTGGCCTTGCGCCATCGCACTGGATTGCCGGTGCAATACATCGCCACTTGGGATGTTTTCGCCGCCTGTGTCCTCGGGCTTGCCTGGCTGACGATTCTTTTCACTCCGCAAAAGGACATCCGCGCGCGCGCCCGGGATCAGGATGCCGGCCGCACCGTGGTCTTCATTTTTGCGATCGTGGCGGCCTGTGCCGGCCTCTCCGCAGTTGGCTTTCTATTCTACACGAACAAGCATGCGCAGGAGCAGCCGCACCTCGCCTCGCATCTTCTCTTGAGCGTGCTCGCGGTGATCGCGTCGTGGTCCCTGGTGCACACCGTTTTTACCCTCCGCTACGCCCACGCGTATTACGGCGACCATGATCAAAACCGGAAGGAGCATGCCGGCGGCTTGGAATTTCCCAGTGATTCACGGCCGGATTATCTCGATTTCGCCTACTTTGCCTTCGTCATCGGGATGACTTTCCAGGTCTCGGACGTCGAGATTTCCTCGAAGCGCTTGCGCCGCCTGGCCCTTATTCACGGGACGCTTTCCTTCGGCTTCAACACCGTCATCCTCGCGCTTACGATCAACACGCTGTCCTCCTTGCTCTAGGGATCGCGGTGTGAGGCACGCGCGCTGCTAGTTCGGCAGGTGCGTGCGATGACTTTCCTGAAGAAAATTCTTCTGTTGGACTACGAGACGCGAGCGACCGCGCTCGTGCGTGGCGCCCTTGAGCGCACGGGGAGATATCTCATCCGCGAAGAACACGATCGGCGGCTGGCCGTGAGCGCGGCCCGTTGGTTCCAGCCAGATCTGATCGTCTTCGAGCTTGCTCAGCCGCAGGCCGTGGTGGCGGCGCAACCGTTTCGGAGCGATCCGGGTTTGCGCGAAACGCCGATGGTTTTCGTCAGCGGCGACGTCAGCAACGAAAACCGGGTGGTCTCGGGCGGCTGGCTGAGTGGCTACAGCTTTCTGGCTAATCCGGTGGCCGTCGAAGAGCTGATGCGCTACATCGCGGAGCTGCTCGAACTGCCCGGCACCGCTCGTTAGCCGATCGCCTGGCGGTAGGCCGCAGCGTCTTTCAACTGCTGGACGTCGTCCGGGTTCGCCATTTTCAGGACGAAAATCCAGCCTTCGCCGAACGGATCGGTATTCACCAGGGCCGGGTTGTTCGAAAGCTGTTCGTTCACTTCCACCACCTCGCCCTTGATCGGCGCGTAGATGTCGCTCGCGGCCTTGACCGATTCCACCACCGCGATCTGTCCGCGCGCTTCCGCCTGGGTGCCGATCTTCGGCAGCTCCACGTAGACCACGTCGGTCAGCTCGGCCTGCGCGTGATCGGTGATGCCGATGCGCGCCCGGTCGCCTTCCACGCGGACCCATTCATGCGACTCGGTGTAACGAAGATCGTCGGGGACGTTGCTCATGATGCTTTCTTGTAGAGAGGTTTCTTTTCGATGACAGCAGGAAATTTCTGGCCGCGAATCTCGATCTCCAACTCGCTGCCTATTTTCGCAAACTCGACCGGCACATAGGCCATGCCGATGCCTTCGCCCATGCTCGGCGAAAGGGTGCCGCTGTTCACTTCGCCCACGCGCTCGCCCCCGGCATAGACGGCGTAATGCGGCCGCGGCGGCGGACCCTTCGTCTTCATGCGGAAGGGGACGAGCTTGCGTTTCAGCCCATCTTCCTTCGCCTTGGCCAAAACCGCGCGGCCGATGAACTCCGGCTTGCCCAAGTCGACGAAAAATCCGAGGCCGGCTTCGAGTGGCGTGTGCTCCGGCGTGAGGTCGTTGCCATTCAGCGGATAGCACATCTCGAGGCGGAGGGTATCGCGTGCGCCCAGACCACAAGGGCGCAGGCCCAGCGGCTCGCCTTTAGCCAGCACTTTGGTCCAGACGGCGGCAGCATCCTTGGCCGGGAAGAAAATCTCCACCCCGTCTTCCCCGGTGTAACCGGTGCGCGCGATCGAAACAGGCACGCCGTCGAGCTTCGTGTCCGTGATTTGATTCCGCGCCGGGAGGGTGAAGTCGCTGCCTAACAAGTGCTGAAAAAGCTCGGCAATTTTCGGCCCCTGGATCGCGAGCCCGGCGAAGTCCGTGCTGCGGTTTGTGAGCGTTGCTTCGTCCCCTAAATGCTGCTGGAGCCACGCGAAATCCTCCTCAGTGCGCGAGGCGTTCACCACCAGGAGGAAGCGCTCGGGCGCCGTCCGGTAGACGATCAAGTCGTCGATGATTCCGGCCTTTTCGTTCAGGAGAAAAGTGTATTGCCCGCTGCCAACCTCGAGCTTGTCGAGGTTGTTCGTCAGCATCCGGTTGAGCCAGGCGCCCGCGCCGGGGCCCTCGGCGATCAGCTGGCCCATGTGCGAAATATCGAAGACGCCGACCGCGTTCCGCACCGCCTGATGCTCCTCGCTGATGCTGGTGTATTGCACCGGCATGAGCCAGCCGCCGAAGGGGATCAGCTTCGCGCCCGCGCGCCGGTGTTCCTCATAAAGGGGGGTGGTTTTTTCGGCGGCGTCGCTCACGAGCGCCAAGCTAGGCGGCGGCTTGGCGGCGTCAATCTGCGCGGCCTCTGTGGAACCGCGAGCCGGGGCGTTTACGATGATAGGACAATGACCGTGCTGGATAAATTGGAGCGACGCATGGGCTTTCTCGCGATCCCGGGGCTCATCCGCATCGTGGTCGCCTTCACCGCGCTGGTCTATGTGCTCACGTTCATCGCGCCGGAGTTCCTCGCGGTCCTGCAACTGGAGCCGGCGAAGATTCTGAAGGGCGAAGTCTGGCGGCTGGTAACCTACATCTTCCTGCCTAATGCCCCCGCGCGGCCGGGCGCGCTGCTTTCTCCGCTCTGGGTAGTGATCGCGCTCTGGTTTCTCTGGTTCATCGGCGAAGGGCTCGAGCGCGCCTGGGGCGCCTTCCGGCTCACGCTCTATTTTCTCGTCGGCATGCTCGGGACCACCGTGGCCGCGTTTCTCTTCGGGGCGGAATTCTCCAACAGCATGCTCGCCTCGACGCTCTTCTTTGCCTTCGCCTGGTTTTATCCGGACGAGGTCATCTACGTCTTTTTCATCCTGCCGATGCGGATCAAATGGCTCGCCTGGATCCTGGCCGCCTTCCTCGCCGCCGGTTTCGTGGTCGAGTCGAATGCCTACCGCATGGCCCTGCTCGCAGCGCTGGCTAATTTCTTCATCTTCTTCGGCCCGGGGCTTTGGCACCGCGTGCGCAATCGGCAGGAGACGGCCACGCGGCGGAAACGTTTTGAAATGCAAAGCCGGAGCGAGGCCGAGCCGCTCCATCGTTGCGCGCTTTGCGGCGCGACCGAGCTGAGCGATCCCGAGCGCGAGTTCCGCGTGGCCCGCGATGGCGAGGAGTATTGCCTCGAGCACCTGCCAAGCGCCGCCGCGGCCGCGCGCTAGGCTCGCCCGCCGGCGCGCTTGACCCTCCATCCCGCGCTCGCGACACTTGCCCTCCGATGGACCAGGAGAGCGGCACCCTTATTCCCGAGCAAGGCTGGCATTGCCTGCATCTCTTTTACCGGATCGAGTTTGGCCAATGGCAGCTGCTGACCGCGGAGGAACAGCGCGCGGCCAAGACCCGCCTGGCCGAGCTGGTGCAGGAGACGCGCGCGCTGGAGTCGACCCAGCTCCTGACCATGAGCGTGGTCACGCCGAAAGCCGATCTCGGCTTCATGTTGATCACGCCCGACCTCCATGTGGCCAATCGGATCGAGAAGCAGCTCAGCCAATCGCTCGGGGCTGACGTGCTCATTCCCGTCTACAGCTACCTCTCGTTAACCGAGGAGAGCGAATACAAGACTTCAGCCGAGGAATACGCCGCCATCCTCGAGCGCGAGCAGGGGGTGACCCACGGGACGCCGGAATTCGAGAAGTCGATGGCTGCGTTCGACGAGCGGATGAAGCATTACCGCCACGAGCGCGTTTACCCGACGCTGCCGGACTGGCCGGTCGTTTGCTTCTATAATATGAGCAAGCGCCGCGGCGAGCAGCGCAACTGGTATGCGCTTCCGTTTGAAGAGCGCCGCAAGCTCATGCTCGGGCATGGCGCGGTTGGCCGCCAATATGCCGGCAAAGTGAAGCAGCTCATCACCGGCTCCACCGGGATCGACGATGCCGAGTGGGGCGTGACCCTCTTTGCGCGCGACACTTTCCAGATCAAATCGATCGTCTACCAGATGCGGTTCGACCCGGTGAGCGCGGACTACGGAGATTTCGGTGAATTTTATGTCGCGCTGCAACTGCCCCTCGACGAGTTGTTCCGGCGCGTTCAGCTTTGAGCGCGATGTCTCGAGGATGGGTGGCAGAGTGGTCTAATGCGCACGCCTGGAAAGCGTGTTTGCCGCAAGGCAACCAGGGTTCGAATCCCTGCCCATCCGCCAGGCGTCCGCGCGCGCTGATCTCGCTGTCTATTTTTCTGGCGGTCCCGGCGTTGCTCTGCGCCGAACCGCTGCAAGAGAATGCGCTCACGGTGGCGCAGCGAGAGTTTCAAGAGGGACAGCTCGCGGCCGCAGCCAGCGCTTTGCAAGGCGCGGGCGATTCCGCGCGCGCGCTCGACCTGCAGGGACTGATTCTGGCGGAGCAAGGGAAGAGCAGCGAAGCGATCGAGCGCTTCCAGGCGGCGCACGCGAAGGACCGCGCAACCTTCGCGCAACTCCATGTGGGCGATGCGCTCCGCCGGCAGGGAAAATGGGCCGAAGCGCGCGAAGCCTATCGCGCCGCGGCCAAGGAAACCAACATTCTCGCGACCAACGAGCGCCTGCGTTACGGCATTTTCCTGACTTCCCTGGGCGAGAAGAACGAGGCCGAGGCGAAGGAAGCGCTCGGGCAAATTCCTTTCCCCACGCAGACCGCCGGCTTCTACTACGCGCAGGCTGCGTGGAGTTACACCCACGGGAACAAAAGCGAAGCCGAGAAGTGGCTCGCGCGCGCCCACGAAATTTTCCCGGAGAAACATCTGCGCTGGTATGAGCGCACGCTCTTCGACTTCGGCTGGCGAAAGACGAAGCCCGTCCTGACGACGGACTAGGTTTTCCCCGGCACGAGGTCGCGGCGCGTCAGGCTCTGGATGTTCTGCCGCACTTTCACGATCGTGGAAGCGGGGAGCACGCCGCGGAAATTCGTCCCCGGATAAACGATGCAGTCGCGCCCGAGGATCGAGCCGGGATTCACCACCGCGTTGCAGCCGATCTCGGTCCGGTCGCCGATGATCGCGCCAAACTTCCGCAAGCCGGTGTCGATCGTTCCTTCATGCGAAGTCACATGAATCTCGCGGTGGTCGAGCTTCACGTTCGAAAGAATCACGCCCGCGCCAAGGTGCGCCTTGTAGCCGAGCACGGAGTCGCCCACGTAGTTGAAATGCGGCACCTGCGCTTCGTCGAAGAGGATGCAGTTCTTGAACTCGCAGCTGTTGCCCATGACCACGCCGTCGCCGGCGATCACGTTCTCGCGCACATAGCAGCCGCTGCGGATGTAACAATTCTCGCCGATCCAGGCCGGGCCTTTCAGCATCGCGCCCTGCTCGACGATCGTGCCCGCGCCGATGAAAACCGCGTCGCTGATGAACGGCTTGCCGATTAATTCCCCGAGCACCGCCGGCTTGAGCCGGAACTTCAGGTAACTCGCGATCTGCTTGAGCGCGTCCCAGACGTATTTCTGGTCCTCGAAGAGTTTCCGGTGCGCCGTGTGGCCGAGGTCGAGAAATTCTTCGGGGGCAAACATGCGTGTCGTTAGGCTCCGGCGCGGCGGGTGATTTTTTGTCCGTCCTTGGTGTCGCGCGCCTCCCAGCCGAGCGCGGCGATTTGATCGCGCAATTCATCACTTTTGCGCCACTCCTTGGCAAGCCTCGCCTGCACCCGCGCCTCCGCGAGTTGCGCCACTTCCGTCGGCACCGCCGTTTCCCCCGCGGAAATTGCGAGCACGCTGTCTATTTTCTCCCAGGCCGCGAGCCACTCGGCAGCCGCGGCCGCGTCGAGCTCGCCCTGATCCATCGCCTTGTTTGTCTCGCGGATCGTCTCGAAGAGAAAACCGAGCGCGGCCGAGATGTTGAGGTCGTCGTCTAAAGCCTCCGCGAAACCTCTGTCCTTTGACGTGGCGCCCTGGAAGTTGCCGCCTAACGAGCGCAGCCGCGCGACCCAATCATCAATCCGCGCCAGCGCCACGCGCGCTTCCTCCATTCCTTCCCAGGTAAAATTGAGCTGCGCGCGATAGTGCACCCGCAGGAGTGCGTAGCGCACTTCCCTCCCGCTGTAACCTCGCTCGAGCACGTCGCGCAGGGTGAAGAAATTACCCAGCGACTTGGACATTTTCTGTCCCTTCGACCAAGAGGTGCGCGCAATGCATCCAGTAGCGGACAAATTGTCGCCCGGTGCAGCCTTCGGTCTGCGCGATCTCGGCTTCGTGGTGCGGGAAAATGTTGTCCACGCCGCCGCAATGCAGGTCGAGTTGCTCGCCGAGCAGCTGCGTCGCCATCGCGCTGCACTCGATGTGCCAGCCGGGCCGGCCGGGGCCCCATGGACTCTCCCAGCGGACGTCGCCGTCGGCTTCGTCCCACGCTTTCCAAAGCGCGAAGTCGCCGATGTTTTCCTTTTCGTATTCGTCGTTCTTCACCCGGCCGGTCGATTGCAGCTCGTCGAGGTTGAAGTGCGCCAGGTGTCCGTAGGCCGGGAAATTCTTGATCCGGTAGTAAACCGATTTGTCCTCGGCCTGATACGCCAGGTCGCGCGCAATCAGGGTCTCGATCATCGCGATCATCGCCGGGACGTAGTCGGTCGCGGCCGGATATTTCTCCGCGCGCTTGATCCGGAGCGCATCGAGATCGGCGAAGAAGGCGTTCTTGAATTGCTCGGTAAAATTAGCCAGCGAGACGCCGGCCGCCTGGCAGCCGCGGATCGTCTTGTCGTCGACGTCGGTGATGTTCATCACCCGCTCGACCGCGTAACCGCGCAGCTCGAGTTGCCGTTGCAGCAGATCCTCGAAGAGGTAGGCGCGGAAATTTCCGATGTGCGCGAAGGAATAAACCGTCGGGCCGCAGGTATACATCTTCACCGCGCGCCCGCCGGATCGAGCGGGCGAAATTCCTCCAGCGCGCGCGTGAAGGTGTTGAAGAAACGCAACGCCATCGACTAATCCTGCTCCACGCTCGCGACCGCCATCGCCGCCATGCCTTCGCTGCGGCCGATCGTGCCGAGGCCTTCGTTGGTCGTCGCCTTAATGCTCACGCAGCCGGTCTCGATGCGCAGCGCCTGCGCAATCGCCGCGCGCATCGCCGGAATGTGCGGCGCAATCTTCGGCGCCTCCGCCAGGAGGGTCGCGTCGACGTTCACGATCCGCGCCTGGTATTGCGCCAGGATCTCCTGCGTGCGGCCGAGAATCGCCAGGCTGCTGATCCCACGGATGCTTTCATCCGTGTTCGGAAAATGATGACCGATGTCGCCCTGTGCGATCGCGCCAAGAAGCGCATCCGCGATCGCATGCGCGAGCACGTCGGCGTCCGAATGGCCCTCGAGGCCTAACGAGTGAGGAATCTCCACGCCGCCGAGGATGAGCTTGCGCCCCGCGACCAGGCGATGCGCGTCGTAGCCGATGCCGCATTTCGTTTTCATGGTTGTGGAAGGCCGAGCTCGAGCGCGCCGTTTGCGGCCACGATGCTGTATTTATCCTTCTGGTCCGGGCGCGGCCGCATGTCGATCGTGCCGCCGGCGTTTTTAATCAGCAAGATGCCGGCGGCCACATCCCAGAGGCTGATCCCTTGCTCGATATAAGCGTCAAAGCGTCCGCAAGCGACGTAGGCCATGTCGAGCGCGGCGCTGCCCATCAGGCGGCACTTGCGCACGCGATGCGCCATCTCCGCGAGCAGCGGCAGGCCGGCATCGATCGTGGTTTTGCTTTTCGAAAGACCGACGGAGAGGACCGCCTCCGCCATTGTCGCTCGTGCGCTCACGCGCACGGTTTTGCCATTCAAAGTCGTCGGCGCGCCCGCGCGCGTGCTCCACATTTCATCGCGCATGGGATCGTAAATCACGCCCACGATCATCTCCTCGCCGCGGCGGAGCGCGATCGAGATGCAGAAGTGCGGAATGCCGTAAAAGTAATTCACCGTCCCGTCGATCGGATCGACGATCCATTGATACTCCGCCGTCTGGTCGCCGGTGACGCCCTCCTCGCCGTAGAGCGCGTGCTCAGGAAATTCGGTGAGCAGAACCTTGGTGATCAACTCCTGCGTAAGGACATCGATCTCGAGCTTGATGTCGTGCTTTTCCGACGCATTCACCCGCCGCGGCTGATCGAACTGCTCGCGGAGCGACTGGCCAGCCGCGCGCGCCGCCCGTTCCGCGGCCTCCTGGAAATTTTGCATGCGAGAGAACTACAGGGAGAATGGCGCCGCCGCGAAAACTTTTCCGCGCGACGCCTCGGGGCAAAAGAAAACCGGAGGAAGAATCGGAATCCTTCCCCCGGGTTAGAGTTTTCGTTTTAGAAGAACGATTGGGAGGTTCTTCTGTGATCAGGCCAGAGAACTATTTCTTCTTGGAGGCCTTCTTCGCGGGCTTTTTGGCGGCTGCTTTTTTCTTTGCAGGCGCTTTCTTAGCAGCGGCTTTCTTCTTTGCTGGCATGAGATATCCCCCCTTTCGATCCGCAGGTGCGGTTGGGTGTGAACAAGTGTGTGAATAAGTTCACGACACGAGTCACTAAACATCACGTTTTTTTTGTCAAACTTTTTTGCGCAATCGTGAAAATTTTTTTCATCATTTCGCGCGCGAGTAATTTTTTTTCAGCGCGTGCGAAGACCGCGCGCTCACCATTCGCGAAGAAAATCGTCGCCGCATTCTCATCGCTTTCCATCCCGACATCTTCCGCGCTGACATCGTTGGCGATGATCGCGTCGCAATGTTTGCGCGCGAGCTTGGCGAGCGCGTTTCCCTCGAGGTTTTGCGTTTCCGCAGCGAAACCGACGACGTAAAACGACCGCTCGTTAGGCGCAAGCGAGGCGAGAACGTCACGCGTGGGCGTGAGCTCGAGCGTGAAGGTGGCTGTCTGTTTTGGAAGCTTGCCCGCGGATACAGACAGCGGTTTGTAATCGCAGACCGCGGCGCACATCACCAGCAAGTCGCAGGCAGCGACGTGCGCATGCACGGCATCGAAAAGTTCGTCGGCTGTGGTGATGCGAATAACTTCCGCTCCCGCCGGCGGAGAGAGGGCGACCGGCCCGCTGATCAGAGTAACTTCGTGGCCGCTCTCCAGCGCAGCCTCGGCGATGGCGTAGCCCATCTTGCCAGAGGAGCGATTGCTCAGGAAACGAACGGGATCGAGCGCTTCGCGCGTGGGGCCGGCGGTAACCAGCACTCTCACGCGATCAGGTTATCCTGGCTCCGCAGGAGAAACTCCGCGCGGAAAGCGATCTCGTCGACCTTCCAGAGGCGGCCGGCGCCTTCGTAGCCGCAGGCGAGCATTCCCTCCTCGGGTCCGATGAACTCGACCCCGCGGCTGCGCAGTTTGCCGACATTCTCCTGCGTCGCGGCGTGCTCCCACATCTTTCCGTTCATCGCCGGCGCGAGCAGAATTGGCGCGCGGGTCGCGAGCGCGATCGCGGCCAGCGGGTGACCGGCAAAACCATGCGCGAGTTCCGCGATGATGTTTGCGGTGGCCGGCGCGATCAGGAGCAGATGCGCGCGATCCGCGAGATCGATGTGTCCCGGGCGCCAGTTTTCCTTCTCGTCGTAGAAGCTGGTCGTGACCGGATTTTTCGAAAGCGTTTGCAGCGTGAGCGGCGTGATGAACTCCGCGGCGTCGCGCGTCATGACCACGAAAACGTCGTGACCCTGCTTGAAGAGAAGGCTGGCTAATTCCGCCGACTTGTAGGCCGCGATCGAACCGGTCACACCGAGGACGACAGTTTTCTTCGCGACCGCGTTCATGATTGTTTCAGCCGTCGGCTGAGATAACGCTCCGCGCCCATGATGTGGCGAAATTTCTGCAGGTCCTCTTCCATCGAGCGGCTGATGATGGTGTAGCGGTAGTCGCGCCAGAGTTCCATCTCGCGCGCGGCATTGAGCAACCGGAGCTCAATCTGCGCATCCGTCTCCGTGCCACGTTTCGTTAGGCGGCGGCGGAGTTCCTCGAGATCAGGCGGCATGATGAAAACGTCGCAGAGCGACTTGCGCACAAACTCATCCTTGTAGTTGCGAATCGCGTCCGCGCCCTGCGTGTCGATGTCGATCAGGACATCGACGCCCTCTTCCAGGTGCGCGCAGATCGGCTTCCGCAAGGTGCCATAGTAATAATCATGCACGCGCGCGTATTCGAGGAACTCCTCTTCTTTCACCCGGGCAACGAATTCTTCCTCGGTCACAAAGTGGTAATCCTCGCCATCGATCTCGCCCGCGCGCGGCTCCCGCGTGGTGCAGGAAACGGAGTAGACAAAATCGGGCGTGGTGCGGAGGGCGTCGCACAAGGTGGTTTTGCCGGCGCCGGAAGGGGCGGAGACCACGAAGAGAATGCCGCTGCGGGTGAATTGCTTACTCAAGGTTTTGGATTTGTTCGCGAATCTTCTCCAGCTCGGCCTTGCAGGCGACGACGTGTTGCGAGATCGCGGCATCATTCGCTTTCGCGCCGAGCGTATTCAACTCGCGAAAGATTTCCTGGGTGATGAACTCGAGCGTGCGCCCGACTGGTTCGTTCTTGCGCAGGTGATGCGCGAACTGCGCGAGATGGCTTTCGAGCCGGGTCAATTCCTCGGAGACATCCGCGCGATCGGCGAAGATCGAGACCTCCTTCAGGAGGCGATCGTCGTCTAACGAGAGGTCGAGTCCGGCTTTCTGGATCCGCTCGAGCAGGGCGGCGCGGTATTTTTTCACCACCTCGGGGAAGAGCGTCCGCACTTCCTTCACCTCGGCGCGGATGGTCTTAAGGCGATGAATCAAATCCTTCGCGAGATGTTTCCCCTCGCGCTCGCGCATCTTGATCAAATCAGACAGCGCATTAGCGAGTGCACTTTCGATCGGCGGCCAGGCGGTCTCGGGCTTGGTGTTTTCCTCGGCCAGGCGCATCACTCCGGGCGCGGCCAGGATTTTGTCGATCGAAATTTCGCCGGGCGCGTTGAGCTCGCGCTGCAAGGCGAGCATGGCGGCGTGGTAGGAACGCGCGAGCTGGGTATCCAACTCGAGCGCGCGCGCGCCGTTGTTCCCGTTCTGCACCGAGATGTTCGCGTTCGTGCGGCCGCGGGAAAGCTTCTCGTTGATCGCCTGACGAATCTGCGGCTCGAGCGCGGCCAGTTCACGCGGGAGATTGATCACAATGTCGCTCTGCTTTCGATTCACCGAGTTCAGCTCCACGCTGAACTTCGTCCCGCCGTGGTCCACTTCGCCACGGCCATATCCGGTCATTGAGCGCATCTAGACTCCAAAATGCGCCGCGGCTTGCGAGACGTCCTTGTCGCCGCGGCCGGAGCAATTGACCACGATGAGCTGCTCGCGGCGGAGCGTGGGCGCGAGCTTGATCGTATGCGCAATCGCATGCGCGGTTTCGAGCGCGGGAATGATCCCTTCGATCTCGGCTAACGAGCGGAAGGCCGCGAGCGCCTCGTCATCGGTGGCGTATTCGTATTCGATCCGCCCGGCGTCGCGCAGGAAGCTGTGCTCCGGCCCGATGGCGGCGTAATCGAGCCCGGCGGAAACGGAATGCGTCAGCTCGATCTGGCCGTCGTCGTTGGTGAGGATGAACGTCTTCGTGCCCTGGAGCACGCCGAGTTTCCCGCCCTGGAAACGCGCCGCGTGCCGGCCGCTGCGAATGCCTTCGCCGCCCGCTTCCACGCCGATCATGCGCACCATCTTGTCGGCTAAAAATGGATGGAACAGCCCGATCGCGTTGCTCCCGCCCCCGACACAAGCCACGAGCACATCCGGCAAGCGCTCTTCGCGCTCGAGAATTTGCCGGCGCGCTTCCACGCCAATCACGCGATGGAAATCGCGCACCATCATCGGGTAGGGATGCGAGCCAAGGGCGGACCCGAGGATGTAATGGGTCGTGCGCACATTCGTGACCCAATCGCGCATCGCTTCGTTGATTGCTTCCTTGAGCGTCGCCTGCCCGGCAGTGACCGCGACGACTTTCGCGCCGAGGAAACGCATGCGCGCGACATTGAGCGCCTGCCGTTCCATGTCGACCGCGCCCATGTAGATGATGCATTCGCAGCCGAAACGCGCGGCCACGGTGGCGGTGGCGACGCCGTGCTGGCCGGCGCCGGTCTCGGCGATGATCCGTCGCTTGCCCATGCGGCGGGCGAGAAGGATCTGGCCGAGGGCGTTGTTTATTTTGTGCGCGCCGGTGTGGAGCAGGTCCTCGCGCTTGAGGTAAATCTTCGCCCCGCCGAGTTGCTCGGTGAGGCGTTCGGCGAAATAGAGCGGCGTCGGCCGACCGGCGAAGTTGCGCAGGAGTTCATCGAGCTCGCGTTGAAAGTCGGCATCGCCGCGGGCGCGCTCGTATTCCGCGGTCAGCTCCTCGAGCGCGGCCATGAGCGTCTCCGGGACAAACATTCCGCCGTAGGGGCCGAAGTGGCCGCGGGCGTCGGGCATGGTTTCAAGCGGCGGCATGGAAGGGGGAGATTAGGGGGTCACGCAACCGCGAGCAAATGTTCGAGCGCGCGACGATGGGGCGAGGGCAGGGGCACGGCCGCGAGTTCGCTCACCGGGAACCAGCGATGCGCCGCCTCTTCCGCGACCGCGGCCGCGTGGACCGCGAGCGTGATCCGGTGATGGGTGAAGGGAAAGTCGGCGACGTAAAGCGGCGTGGACTCGTTAGGCGCAGTGCGCGGGAGAATCCAGAGGCCGCGCCAGCGACTGGCCGATTGCTCGAGGAGGACGTGGCCATCTCGCTGGCTAAAAGCGTGGTGCTCGGTGAGAAGCTTGAGGGCGGTGCGCGGTTTTTTTCGCGGTAATTCCTCCGGCGCGCGCGCGGCGCAAAAGCGGGCGACGGGACAAATGGGGCAGCGCGGCGAGCGTGGCGTGCAGACAAGCGCACCCAGGTCCATGAGCGCGGAGTTGTGCTGACCGGCGGACTTTTTAGGCAGCAACTTCTCCGCGGTGGACCAAAGCGCGGCGCGGCCGGCGGCGGTGTCGATCGGGATTTGCAGGTCGAGCAAGCGCGCGAGGAGGCGGGCGATGTTCGCCTCCACGAGCGGGACGCTCCGGTCGAAGGCGAAGGTGGCCACGGCGTTGGCGGTGTAACGGCCGATGCCGGGAAGCGGCTGGAGATCTTCCGGGAAAGGGCCGGAGCCAATCGCCTTCGCGACGGCGTGGAGATTCCGCGCGCGCGAATAGTAGCCGAGGCCTTGCCAGGCGTGGAGGACGTCGGATTCCGGGGCCGCGGCGAGGGCGGCGGCGGTGGGGAAGCGCTCCAGCCAGCGCTGGTAATAAGGCAGCACGGTCGCGACCTGCGTCTGCTGCAGCATGATCTCGGAGACGAGTATGGCGTAGGGATCGCGCGTGTGGCGCCAGGGGAGATCGCGACCGTGCTGGCGGAACCAGGTTTGGAGGGCACGGCGGAAGGCGGGCGGGTTCAGAGGGGAGAAACTTCGAACGCCGGACGCTGGACGTCCAACGCTGAACGAAAAGGCGACGTTGGACGTCTAGCGTTCGACGTTCGACGTTCGGCTTGCTGTGAACACCTACACCCACCCGCTCACCGCCGCCCAGGCCGAGCAGCTTCGGCTTTTGCTCCAGGAGCTGGGCTTCGTTTTCGCAGCCCGGCCGTATACGATTTTCTTCGCGCAAAAGGAGAAGCTGAGCGTGGCGGTCTATGAGAAGGGGCCGAAGGTTTTGCTCCAAGGGAAGGGGCTGGAGGAGTTCGTGCAATTCCAGCTCGAGCCGAAGATTCTCGGGGAGGCGAAGCTGGGTTACGAAGAAGTGCACTCGCCGGAGATGTTCGAGCCGCACTTCGGGGTGGACGAGAGCGGGAAGGGCGACTTCTTCGGGCCGCTGGTGATCGCGGGGGTCTACGTGGATCGCGGGATCGCGCGGAAGTTCATGGAAGCTGGGATCCAGGATAGCAAGCGCATTGGCTCAGACGCGCGCATCCACCAATTAGCCGACACGATCCGAAAAACGCAGGGCGCGATCTCGGAAGCAATCGTGATCGGGCCGGAAAAGTATAACGAGCTCTACCTGAAGTTTGGCAACCTCAACAGCCTGCTCGGCTGGGGGCACGCGCGGGTGATCGAAAATTTGCTCGAGCGGCGGCCGGATTGTCCGCGGGCGTTGTCGGATAAATTTGCCGACGCGCGCGTGATCGAGCGTTCGCTTTTCCAGAAGGGTCGCGGGATCCAGATGGAGCAGCGGACGAAGGCAGAATCCGATCTCGCGGTGGCCGCGGCCTCGATCCTGGCGCGGGAGGGTTTCATCGATTGGCTGGAAAAAAAGGGCCGCGCCGTGGGGGTAAAACTCGAGCGCGGCGTCTCCGCGGGTGTGAAAGCGGCCGCGCGCAAGATTGTGGAGCAGGGCGGCGCGGAGGCTTTGCGGGAGGTGGCGAAGGTGCACTTCCGCACCGCGCACGAGATCGCGCCGGAAGCCTTTGCCGCGCCGAAGCCGCGGACCGAGTGGCGCCGCTGACAGCCCACTTGGCTCCGCGGTGGGCAGGGTTCTTGCTCAAGACTCTGCAGCTATTTTCGTCGTGGAAACTCGAATCTTACACCTCAACCCGGACCCGGTCTTCGAAGACCGCGCGGTCGCCGTGCTTTATGAGCTGCCGGCCGTCGACCTGCGCATTGTCCGCTCGATGCCGGAGGCGATCAGCGTTCTCCTAGGGGAGAATTTCGACGGCTTCATCATCGAAGGCGAGGCGTCGCTGCTGATGGAGCAGGCGATCAGCGCCCGGCAGCATTTCCCTTCCCTCTGCGTCGCCTGCCTGACGCCGAACCCGGAAGAGTCGAGCTTCGCGAAAGCCGGCCGGCAGCATAACATCGTCGCCCTTCGTCGATCGCGGAGCACCAGCCAGCTGGCGGCCAATTTAAGACGCTTCGTCGGCTCGCTCAGCCGGAGCGGGAACGAGGCTTCCGAAGGAATCGATCCCTGCCATTCGCTCGTGGGGAACCTGAACCAGTTCGCCGCGGCGGAAATTTTGCAGATGAGCTGCCTGGGACAGCGGAGCGGGCGATTCACTTTCAAGAGCGGGCGCGGCAACAGCGAAATTTACCTGCAACATGGCACCATCCGCCACGCGGTCTTCGGCTCGCTCGAGGGCGAAGCGGCGGTGGCGGAAGTCTTCCGCTGGCGGCAGGGGCGCTTCTATTTCGAGGAAGGCATCATCAGCCAGGTGCAGAGCGTCCAGCGTCCATGGGCCCATCTCTTGATCGATAACCTGCAAAAGCTCGATGAGACCATGGAGCTGTCCTCCGCCTTTTAATTTTTTATGATCAGTAAGCCGCTTGAACTGAAACTCCGCCTGCTCACGCTCCAGCTCGATAGCTGGAAGAAATTGCACGACCTCGTGACCTACGGCCTGGACAAGGCCAAGCCGATCATCTCCGTGGAGCAGGAACGCCTCTTTACCGAGACCCGGGCGAATCTCTTGCAGGAAACGGAACACGTCTTTACCCAGTTGGGCGTGCTCAATGAGCTCTCTTCCCGCGCGATGAATGTGCTCAACCGCGGCGTCTCCGTGCGCGGGGTGCGCGAGATGAGCGGGGAAGACGCGCGCCGGATGGAAGCAGATTGGAACGGGGTCTTTACGAAGCTCGGGGTGCTCCAGGGCCAATTAAAATCAAAACGTAAAGAACTCGCCGCTCAGAATGCCGTATCTTACTACGTAGGGCGCTTTCTCCGACGCGAGGAAGCCGCTTAAACCGCAGTCGTCCAGCGCTGTCCGAGCTGGTTGGCTCCGGCGGAAAGCGTTGTCCCGTGGGGAAATCCAAGTATGTGTTTTCGGGCACCGAGGACGTTTCAACTGTATGGCAAAGCTCACTAAGCGGGACATCGTGGTGGCGATTAGTAATCAAACCGGGATGGTGCAGCATGAGGTCTTCGAGGTCGTCCAGCGGACGCTCGATCACATCACCGACAGCCTGGCCAAGAACGTCGCCGTGGAATTGCGGAACTTTGGCGTTTTCCAAACCCGGCTGACCAAGCCGCGGGTCGGGCGGAACCCGAACGAGCCCGGGAGCAGCTTCGTGATCCCGCCGCGGGCAACGGTGAAATTCAAAGCCGGCAAAGTGATGCGCCAGCGGGTGGAAAAACTCTCGCGCGAACTCAAGGAAGCCGCCGACAAAAAGACCGGCCCGAACGGGGCCGAACGTCCGGAAGGCGGGAGCGCCATCGCGCCCGTGGAACGCGACGGCTCCTCCACAGCCTAGCCGCCGAGCCCTAGGTTCGCTTAGCCGCGCTCGGCCGTCTCCTCCTCGAGGAGACCGTGGATCGCCTGCTCGAGCCGCTCGAAATTAATCGGCTTCGTAAGGTGCTCGGAGAAGCCGGCGGCGTGCGCGCGGCTGACGTCGTTTTCCATCCCGAAGCCGCTCAGCGCAATTCCGCGGAGGCTTTTGCTCGCGCGCAATTCCTGCATCAGCTCGTAGCCGGAGCGATCCGGCAGACCGATGTCGCTGACTAAAAGATCGAAGTCGGCCTGCTCCGAGCAGGCGATCGCTTCATCCGCGGAATGCGCAATGGTCACGCGAAAGCCGCGGCGCTCGAGCATCATTTTCATGCCGGTGCAGGTGTCGTGGTGATCGTCCACCACGAGCAAACGCGGGGCGCGTTGTTCCATCGCCACCTTGGATTGCTCGGTCACGCCGGAGGCCGGCGCGGTCGTTGCGTCCGTCCGGGCCGGCGTGGCCACCGTGCGTAAAGCGACCACAAATTGCGTCCCGCGGTCCGTCCCGTCGCTCTGCGCCGCGATCTTTCCGCCATGCGCCTCGACCATCGCCTTCGAGATCGCCAGGCCCAGCCCGAGCCCACCAAAACGCCGGGTGATCGAGTTTTGCC
Source organism: uncultured Verrucomicrobiae bacterium (assembly GCA_963726745.1). Classification (GTDB taxonomy): domain Bacteria; phylum Verrucomicrobiota; class Verrucomicrobiia; order Chthoniobacterales; family UBA10450; genus JACCTI01. The sequence continues at coordinate 937,670 of CAVSDR010000006.1, read as the reverse complement.
CCTGTTCGAAAGCGTTGAAGATCTTGCCGATTTTCTCGGGCGCGATGCCGATGCCGGTGTCGCTCACCCGCACTTCGATCTCGCCGGCGGTGGCGTTCAAGGTCTCGATGACGATGCGGCCGTGCGGTGGGGTGAACTTGACGCTGTTCTTGATCAGGTTCCAAAAGACCTGCTGGAGGCGCGCGGGGTCGCCTTCCACATACACCTCGCCAGCGCGCAGGCGGAACTCGATCCCGAGCGGCTTTTGCGTGATCTCCTCGCGGCAAATTTCAAGCGCGCGATGGAGAATCTCGTGCACGCTCACCGTCTCGAAGGCGAGCTGCAGCTTGCCCTTGGCGATGCGAGTTACGTCGAGCAAGTCGTCGATCAAGCGCGCCTCGAGCTCGACATTTCGCCGGATGACTTCGAGCGCGGCGCGCATCTCGTCGCTTTGCGAAGCGCTCGCCTCGAGCTCGCCCACCATCGCGATCACGGGCGAAAGCGGGTTGCGCAATTCATGCGAGAGCAGCGCGAGGAAGCTGTCCTTGGCCGCGTTCGCGCCGATCAATTCCTGCCGCAGGGTGACGTCGCGCGTCCGGTCTTCGATCAAGTAAAGCACGCCCTGCACGCGGCGCTCCGGGCCCTGGAGGCGAAGCAGGTTTACATTCACGAAATGGGTCGCGCCGCCGCGGTCGGTGAACGGTTGCTCCACCAACTGGAAGGGCGCGCCGAAGGAAAGCACGCGCTCGACGGCATCGGGCGGGGCGATTTTCACCTCGTCGTAGGAAGCGTCATAGATGTCTTTCGCTTCCGCGAGACCGCCGAAGTTCCGAGCCATACGCGCGAAGGCGTCGTTGGCCTGGAGAAAATGTCGCGAGTCCGGATCCACCAGCGCGATCCCGCTGGGCATGTTTGCGAGGATTTTCTCGTTGAAAATGACCTCGCGCTCGATCCGGCGCGCTGCTTCCGATTGCCGCCTGGTGAACTTGCCGGCTAACCACGCGCCTACCGCTGTGAGCAGGATGAGCCAGAGCGCGGGGAAAGTGATCTTCGCCAGGAGATCGCGCACCGGCTGGTAAGCCACCGAGCGCGCCTGCTCCACCACCGTGACCCAGCCGGTCGCATCCACCGGGCTGAAGGAATAAAGGTTCTCGTGGCGCTCGAACGAACCGGACTTCGCTTCGCGGATTTCGTTCACCAGCTCGCTCGCTTCCTTTGAGAGCGCAGCGGTGTTTGGCTGGAAATCATCTGTGAAGAGGGCCGCGCCGCTTTGGTCGATCACCTGGCAGACGGCTTGGTCGGAAAAATTCACCGTCGCCAGCCGGCGACCCATGCGCTCCACCAGCACGGAGACGCCAAAATAGCCGGCAACTTGGCCATCGGGCGTGCGCAGCGCCCCGACGATATCGGTGGTCATGCGGTTATCGGCCAGCCGCGGGTGCACCGGGGTGACGAAGACCGATTTCTCGCCGCTGGTCGCAGCGCCCCACGTTTCCACCGGCAGGACGGCCGCGCGGTCCTCGGGCACAGGCGGAATCGCGGCCACCAGGCGTCCATCCGGCGCGGCGATGAACATGCCGTCGATCCGCGGGTGGGAGTAGAACGTCTGGCTGATCCACTGCTGCGCGGCGGCCTCAGGGTTGGGCGCAGCCAGCAGGTTGGTCACGTCTGGCTGGGTCTGGTAGGTACTCGATGATCCCGCTGGTGCGGGTGAAATCGTCGCCTACCAGGTGGGCGATCAATTTCACGAAGGTCTGGCGATCGCGCAGGATTTTCGATTCCAAGGTATTCGTCAGGATGGTGTAGGAAATCACCAGCATGAGAATCGAGGGGACCCAGCCCGCGAGCAGAATCGCGAGGACGATATTAAAGCGCTCGAAACGCCCGCGATCGCGGCCTTCCGCTGACATGTGCCTTGCTCCTTTGGATTCACCCGGCGCCATCAGACCGCCAAGGTCAACCGCATGGCCGGAGCCAGCAAGGGCCGAATAGCCCGCCCGCCGGGAGGCGCGCGGGATGCGCCCATGCGGGCTGTTTCGGTGATTTTTTGCCACCTCTGGCAAGGCGAAAAAGGAGCCGTTTTCAGGCACGTTTTCCGAGGGAAAACGCCGATTTTTAATTTGACGGAAGCATCGGAACCGCCATCATGTCGCCCTTGCCGGGGCCGAGTCGCTGGCAACTCTCCGTTCCACATTCTTTATGCAAGGCAGCGTCGGTTATCTCATCTGGACTTTTTGTTATCTGAGCGTCCTCACCGTGCTCTCGGCCTACGGGATCCATCGCTACTTCATCATCTACCTTTTCTTGAAGAATCGCCGGAAGGCCTCGGTGCCGCTGGCCCAGTTCGCAGAGCTGCCGAAGGTGACCGTGCAGCTGCCGATTTTTAACGAATTTTACGTCGCCGAGCGGCTCCTGAAATCAGTCAGCGAATTGGATTACCCGCGCGACCGCCTGCACATCCAGGTGCTGGACGACTCCACCGACGACACGCGCGAACTGACCCGCCGGAGCGTGACCGCCTTGCAGGAGCGCGGCTTTAATGTCGAGCTGATCCACCGGACGGATCGCGTGGGCTTCAAGGCCGGCGCGCTCGAGACGGGCATGGCCACGGCGCAGGGCGACTTTGTCTGCATCCTCGACGCCGATTTCGTCCCCCAGCCGGACTTGCTCCAGCAAACGGTGCACTTCTTCACCGACCCGCAGGTGGGCATGATCCAGACGCGCTGGGGCCACTTGAACCGCACCTACTCCTTGCTCACGCGGGTGCAGGCGATGTTCCTCGACGGGCATTTGCTCCTGGAGCAAACCGCGCGCAGCCGCAGCGGCCGCTTCTTCAATTTCAACGGCACCGCCGGCCTTTGGCGCCGGAGCTGCATCGAGGAAGCCGGCGGCTGGCAGCACGACACGCTGACCGAGGATCTCGACCTAAGCTATCGCGCGCAGCTCGCCGGCTGGAAATTCATCTTCATGCCGGACGTGATTACGCCGGCCGAGTTGCCGGTGGACATGAACGGCTTCAAGTCGCAGCAGCATCGCTGGACGAAAGGCTCGATCCAGACCTGCAAGAAACTTTTGCCGACGATTTGGCGGAGCAATCTCGCGCTGCCGCTGAAGATCGAGGCGACCGCGCATCTGACCTCGAACTTTGCCTACCTCCTGCTGGCCTGCCTTTGCGTGCTCCTGCATCCGTCGGTCGGCGGTCCGCAGACGGGTTGGGCCCGCATGCTCCTGGTCGACGTGCCGATATTCCTGACGGCGTCGCTCTCCGTGGCCGTGTTTTATATTTGCGCGCAGCGCGAACTCCATCCGCGCACCTGGATGAAGGAAATGCTCCTCTTGCCGGCCTTGCTCGCGCTCGGCGTGGGACTTTCGCTGAACAATGCGCGCGCTGTGCTCGAAGCGGTCTTCAATCACGAGTCGGATTTCGCGCGCACGCCGAAGTATGGCATCGAGCACAAAAAGCAGAGCTGGAGCACCACGAAATACATGCCGTTGAAGTCGCTCCTGCCGATGCTGGAGTTGGCCTTCGCGCTCTACTTCACCTACTTCCTCTGGTTCGCCATTCGGCACGGGCAATACCTCTCCGTGCCTTTCCTGCTCATGTTCCAGCTCGGGTTCCTCTACGTTTCCATGAGCTCGCTCCTGCACGCTTTCCCGCGAAATCTTTTTGGCGGCACCCGTGCGGAAATGCCGCTTCCCGCGTGACATCGGCATAAAAGTTGTTACTAGGGAAACGATGTTTCGCCGCGCGCTCCTCCCTCTGGGCCTGATTTTCGCGCTCGCGGCGACTATCTGGGCCGAGGGCGGGACCCCGGTGGTGAACCAGGTCATCGTGAGCGTGAAGGAGCAAAAGCTCATGCTCCTGCAGAATGGCGCCCGCGTCGTCACCTACCCGGTTTCGACCTCGAAGTTTGGCCTCGGCGACGGCTTCGGCCGCATGACCACCCCCATCGGCGCGATGGCGGTGGCGCAAAAAATCGGCGACCACGCCCCGGTCGGTGCGGTCTTCCACAATCGTCGTTTTACGGGCGAAATCCTCAAGCCGAACGCGCCCGGGCGGGACCCGATCGTGACCCGCATCATCTGGCTGCGCGGTCTCGAAGCTTCCACGGCGCACGCGTTTTCGCGCTCGATCTACATTCACGGCACCGCCGAGGAGAAGAGCATCGGCCGGCCGGCGAGCTACGGCTGCATCCGGATGAAATCGAAAGACGTGGCTGCGCTCTACAGCCAACTCCCGGTCGGCGCCGTCGTGCAGGTGGTGCCGGATAAGCTCCCCAAGGTTCCCAAGGCCAAGGTGATCTTCCAATACCAGGCGCCCGATGCCCCCAGCGAGAAGGGCCGCGATCTCCCGATCGCGAACTCGCCCGAGCCGGCGGCGAAGGACAAAGGCGCGGCCGTCATCCGCATCGCCCAGCGGAACCGCGACGCCTGATCTTACTGCCTGTTTTCGCTGCGTCCGCGGGTTGACAAAACTTCCCCGCGCCACGACCCTCCACGCCCAGCTTTCCCTTTACCATGGCCAACACCAAATCCGCCTCGAAACGCGCCCGGCAGACCGCTGTGCGTTCGCTCCGCAATCGCAGCGTGCTCACCCGCCTGCGCGGCTTGAACAAGAAAGCTTCCGCCGCGGAGCAAAAGGATGAAAAGAGTCAGCGCGAGCTCATTGCGGCGGTCGACAAAGCGGCCAAGAATGGCGTCATCCATCGCAATGCCGCCAACCGTCGCAAAGCGCGCCTGAACAAGGTCCGCACCGCGGCCGCGAAGAGCAGCGCAGCCTAACGAGACGAAGCGGCAGGGCGCTTCTAGAAAGCGCGTTGCATAACGCTTCGACTTGTTGAAAGGTCATCCCGCCATGCTCCCTGCTCTCCTCCTTGTCCTGGCTACGATTGCCTACCGAATCGTTCTCGGCGTCTACGTGCAGCCGACCTCCGGTTGGCTGGCGAATTTTGCCCCGCTGGCCGCGATCGCGCTCTGCAGCGCGGCGTATTTTCCGCGCGGCTACAAGTTCACCGTGCCGCTGGCGGCGCTCCTCATTTCCGATCTCGTGCTGAACTGGTTCTACGCCGCTTCCATGCTGGAGCCGCTGATTCTCGCGCGCTATTTCGCGCTCTTCGCCGTGGGCGGGCTCGGTTTGCTCCTGCAAAATCGCGTCTCGCTCAAGACGCTCCTGCCGGCTTCGGTTGCCGGCACTTTGATTTTCTACGCGCTCACCAATGCCGTCTCCTGGCTGAGCGATCCGGGTTACGGGAAGAACTTTGCTGGGTTGTTCCAGGCGCTCACCGTTGGCTTGCCGGCTTACAGCGCCACGCCCACGTGGATGTTCCTGCGCAATTCGCTCGCGAGCGATCTCTTCTTCACCGGTCTCTTCGTCCTCTGTTTCCATCTGGGGCGCAGCACATCGCCATCACGCGCCGCCACGGCGCAGCCTCGAACTGCGTAACCGGCATGTCCCAGCCGGAGCAACGCGACGAGGTCGAAATGCTCTCGCTGATGTTGCTGATCCGCCGCTTCGAGGAGCGCGCCAGTCAGCAGTATCAAGCGCAGAAGATCGGCGGCTTTTGTCACCTCTACATTGGGCAGGAAGCGGTCGTGGTGGGCGCAGTGGCGGCCACGCGGCATGACGATTACCTGATCACCGCCTACCGCGATCATGCGCATGCGCTCGCTCGCGGGACCACGGCCGATGCCTGCATGGCGGAGTTGTTTGGCAAAGCCACCGGCTGCTCGAAGGGTCTCGGCGGCTCGATGCATTATTTCGACAAGGAGAACCACATGTATGGCGGTCACGCCATCGTCGCGGCGCATGTGCCGCTGGCCACTGGGCTCGCCTTCGCTTCGAAGTATCGCGAGGAAGATCGCGTTACACTTTGCTTTTTCGGCGACGGCGCGATTAACCAGGGCGCTTTCCACGAGGCGCTCAATCACGCGGGGCTTTACAAGTTGCCGGTTATTTTTATCTGCGAGAACAACCTCTTCGCCATGGGGACCTCGGTCGAGCGTTCGACTTCGCTCAAGGCGATCGTGGACCGGGCCGAGGGCTACGACATTCCCGGCACCGTGATCGACGGGATGAATTTCCGCGACGTCCGCGACAAGCTTGGGGAAATCGTGGCCGACATCCGCAAGGAGCCGCATCCGGCCTTTGTCGAGATTCGCACCTACCGTTACCGCGGCCATTCCATGTCGGACCCGGCGAGCTATCGCACGAAGGAGCAGCTGGAAAAGTATCGCCTGGACGATCCGATCACGCGCTTGCGCGCCCAGCTTACTCGCGAAGGCAAATTGACTAACGAGCAGTTCGACGAAATGGACAAGGCGGCCAAGGAAACGGCCCTCGCGAGCGTGAAGTTCGCTGAGGAAAGCCCGGAACCTCCGCTCGAGGAACTCCGCAACTACACCTACGTGCCATGAGCGGAGCCATGCGCGAAATCACCTACCGTCAGGCCCTCAACGAAGCCCTCGCCGAGGAACTGCAGCGCGACGCGAACGTCTTCCTGATGGGCGAAGAAGTCGCCGAGTACAACGGCGCCTACAAAGTCAGCCAGGGGTTGCTGGATAAATTTGGCCCGAAGCGGATCATCGACACGCCAATCAGCGAGAATGGTTTTGCCGGCCTCGGGATTGGCGCGGCCATGGTTGGCCTGCGGCCGATCGTCGAGTTCATGACCTTTAGCTTCTCGCTGGTGGCCTTTGACCAGATCGTGAACAATGCCCCCAACATGCTCACCATGTCCGGTGGGCAATTTAACATCCCGATCACTTTCCGTGGCCCCAACGGTCCCGCGCACCAGCTGGGCGCGACCCACTCGCATGCGACCGAGTGCCTTTACGCGAACTTCCCGGGCCTGAAGATTTGCACGCCGGCGACGCCGCGCGATGCCAAGGGCCTGCTCAAGACGGCGATTCGCGACAACAACCCCGTGCTCGTGCTCGAGTCGGAGCTGCTTTACAGCTCGAAGGGCATGGTCGAGGCGGAGGACTTCGAACTTCTAATCCCGCTGGGCGAAGCTGAGATCAAGCGCGAAGGCACCGACGTCACCATCTTGTGCTACGCGCAGACGGTGCCGATGGCGCTGACAGCCGCGGCGGCGCTGGAAGAAGAAGAAATCAGCGCCGAGGTCCTCGACTTGCGCTCGATCAAGCCGCTCGACATGGAAGCGATCCTGCGCTCGGTCTCGAAGACGCACCGCGTGGTCGTGGCCGAGCAGGACCGTCCCTATTGCGGCATCGGCGCCGAGCTCGCCTTCCGCATCCAGCACGAAATCTTCGACGAACTCGACGCGCCGGTCTTGCGCGTTTCGCAGGAAGATGTCCCGATGCCGTATAACGAGCGCCTCGAGCAGGCGGTCCTGCCGAATGCGGAGAAGATCGTGGCTGCGGTCAAGCGAGTCTGTCACGCCTAACGAGAAGAAGCCATGCCTGAAATCCAGATGCCGAAGCTGAGCGACACCATGACCGAGGGGACCCTGGTCGCTTGGAAGAAAAAGAAAGGCGATCAGGTTTCCGCGGGCGACGTCATCGCCGAGATCGAGACCGACAAGGCGACGATGGAATGGGAGTCGCCGGAAGACGGTGTGCTCACCGAGATTTACGTCGAGGAGGGCGGCAAGGTCGAAGTAGGCGTCAAGATCGCCTTCATCGGCGAGAAGGGCGAAGCCGCCCCGGCGCCCGAGGAGAAAAAGAAGGAAGCGCCGGCTGAGACCGAGCAGCCCGCCCCGGCCAAGGACGAAAAGAAAGAGACCGCGCCACCGCAGCCGGAGAAGGAAAAGAAACCCGCCGCGGCCGCCCCGGCGCCTGCGCCGGCAAAGAAGCCGGCGGAAGCTGCCGCTCCCGTTGCACGCGGCGAAGGCGAAGCGCGTGTGAAAGCGTCGCCTATTGCCCGCCGGCTCGCGGCTGAGGAAGGCCTCGAGATTGCGCAGATTGAAGGCACCGGTCCGGACGGTCGCGTGACCGAGTCCGACGTCCGCACCGCAATGAAGTCGCAGCCTGCTGGCAAAACTTCCGCGCCGGAGAAAAAGTCTGCCGCTCCCGCCGCGCCGAAGGCCGCCGAGGGCGCGCGCATTACCCTTTCCGGCATGCGCAAGGTAATCGCCGAGCGCCTGGTCGCGAGCAAAGGCCCTGTCCCGCACTTTTATCTCACGATCGAGATCGATGCCGGCCCGCTGATGTCCGCCCGCGCGGAATTGAAGGCTGCTGGTGAAGGGAGCGATACCGCCAAGGTGACGGTGAACGATTTCATCCTCAAAGCCGCGGTCGATGCCGCGGTGAAAGTGCCGAAAGTGAACGCCGCTTTCGACGACGACGCGATCGTGCAATACCAGGACGTCGATCTCGCGATTGCGGTCGCGATCGAGGACGGCCTGGTGACGCCGATCGTGCGCGCAGCGCAGAAAAAATCGCTGCGCGAGATCAGCGAGGCGGTCAAGGATCTCGCTGGCCGCGCGCGTAACAAGCGCATGAAGCCGGAGGAATTCCAAGGCGGCACGTTCACGGTCTCGAATCTCGGCGGCATGGGCATCGACTCTTTCTCCGCGATCATCAATCCGCCGCAGGGTTTCATCCTCGCGATCGGCGCGGTTTCGAAACACGCCGTGGTGGACGATTGCGACCAGGTGAAGGTCGGTCATCGCCTCTCAATCACGATGAGCTGCGATCACCGCGTGATCGATGGCGCCCTGGGCGCGGAATATTTGAAGGAGCTGCGCCGGTTGCTGGAGAACCCGACGCTTCTCCTGATTTAGCCAGCCCTTTGGGCCATGGAAACAGGGCCAAAAAAGAACCTCGAGCTTCCGGGATTCGCGGCGCAGTCGGCGCGCGGAATCCTGCGCGATCAAAGCGCGCGTCGCTGGACGATGTTTGCGCTCCTGGTCGCGGCGATGGCGATGCTGTTTTTAGGCAGCACTTTCTTGCGCGAGTTCCTCAATCCGCGGGAGCATGCGGTCCTCTTCATCATCTATTGGCTGAGCTGCGCCTGGCTGACTTTGACCGCCTTGTTGCTGGCAATTTTTGACGTCCTCCTGGTGCGCGCGGCGGCGCGTGCGGCCCGGCGGGCGCTGCGCGAGACCGCGGCGGAAAAGGAGGCGCCATGAGCTGGAAGACGCGCGAGGAGATGGAGGAAAACGAGCAGCGCATGCTTGCGCGCTACGCGCAAAAATCCGGCGACTCGCGCGGGCGAAAATACGCGGAGCCGCAGCATGCTTTCCGCACGGAATTCCAGCGCGACCGCGCGCGGATCATTCACTCGCGGGCCTTTCGCCGGCTGGAATACAAGACGCAGGTTTTCCTGAACGGCACCGGCGATCATCTGCGCACGCGCTTGACGCACTCGATCGAGGTGGCCTCGATCAGCCGCACGATTGCGCGCGCCTTGTCGCTCAATGAAGACCTCGCGGAAGCGATCGCCTTGTCGCATGACCTGGGGCATCCGCCCTTTGGTCACTCCGGCGAGGAGATGCTCGCGGAATGCATGCGCGAGCACGGCGGCTTCGAGCATAACGACCAAAGCTTGCGCGTGGTCGACTTGCTGGAATCGGCTTACCCGAACTTTCCCGGGCTCAATCTTACTTTCGAAGTGCGCGAGGGCTTGCAGAAGCATCGCGCGTTTTACGATCCGCCTGAGCCCACGGGGCAGAAATACCGCTGCCCTTCGCTCGAAGCGCAGATCGCGAATTTAGCCGACGAGATCACCTACTACAGTCACGACCTCGACGATGCGGTCGACTTCGCGATTCTTTCTTCCGACCAGCTCGAAGAAGTGGCCGTCTGGCGGCAAAGCCGGGAGCCTGTCCTGAGCCGTTATCCCTCGGTGCGCGAGCCGGAGCTGCACAAGCTGATCATTCGCGACATCATCGACGTGCAGGTGCGGGATGTGATCGGCTCGAGCGCGGAAGGCATCGCCGCTGCCGGGGTGCAGAGCGCGGATGAGGTGCGGCAACGCGAGCGGCCGCTGATTCGCTACAGCGAGGGATTGCTCCAGGCGAACCGCGAGCTCCGGCGTTTCCTGTACAAGAACGTTTACTACCATCCGCGCGTGGCCGAGGTGAATCAGCAGGCCTGCGAGATGTTACGCGCGGTTTTTGCCGCCTACCTCGAATCGCCAGACTCGTTAGGCGAGGGCGCGATTCGACGGATCGAGGGCGAGGGCTTTCATCGCACGGTGTGCGATTACATCGCGGGCATGACCGATCGCTACCTGATGGAGGAATACGCCCGGATCGCGCCGGCGCCCACGACTCGTTAGGCCGCAGCGCTGCCGGTCTCGTCGCGCAGGAAACGGATGACCAGGCGGAGGCGTTCCTTGACATCGAGCTCCTCGAGGAGTTGCTGCCGGCGCCGGGGATCGCCCACAAAGGTGGCGGCCATGAGGTCGGCCAGCATCTCGGGATCGCCCAGGTCCGAGAGGTAGGAATCGACCTTCTCGGGAAACTGCCGGCCGTCGCCCTTGAATTTCTCATAAAAATCGAGCACCTGCGCCGCCAGCGCCTGGCCCTCGACCAGCGGATCGGCCGGGACGGACGGGAGCGGCTCGATCTCGGCAATGGGGAAGGGTTTCGACTGTGGGAAGCCGGTGAAGCGGACGCGTTGCAGGCCTTGGAGGATGAGATTTGAGGTGCCGTCGGGCCGGCCGACACAGGCGCGGATGAGACCGACGGTTGCGATCTGATGGAAGTCGCCGGTGGAGCGCCATTCCGCGCGCTTCGGAGAAATGAGGGCGACGCAAAACATCCGGTCGGCGGCGAGGGCGTATTCCAGCATCTCGCGGTAGCGCTGCTCGAAGATGTAGAGCGGCAGGAGGGCGTGCGGGAAAAGGAGGGCGCCGGGGAGAGGCATCACGGGCACGGTTTCCGGCAGGGTGATGGTCTCGGTTTTCTCGTTGGCAGCCACTTCTAGTATATATACGCCGCGCTGCCCTTGGGAGATGGGCCGAAGTGCCCGGTGCGCCGCAGTTCCGCGAGCGCGAGCTGGCCGGGGACGCGCGCCTGGCCGAGGTGGGCGTAGTTCAAAACAGAGCCGCGGCGGGCGAGCTCCAGGCGAGCGCGGCGACCCCAGGCGCCCACCCCCATGGCCGCGAGCGCAGTGCGGCGGCGATGTTTCTGGAAGAACTCGAGCAGGCAGGCGAATTCCTCGGCGTCGTCGGTGCGGACGGCGACCTTGAAGACCTCCGGCCGGAAAAGCGCGGCTGCGCGAAGCCAGCCCTCGAGCCGTTCCAGCGTGGGCGCGCGGTGGAAGTCGTGCACCGAGAGAATGCGTCCCACGCCGGCGCGGCGGGCCGTTTCCAAAATGTCGGCTAATTTCTCGGCCGCTCGCAGTTCCACATCGATCAACCCGGCCCGCGGAAGGTATGCCTCCAAGAGCGCTCGCCGCTGCGCTGGGCTCATCTGGTGAAGTCCGCCTTCCTCCGGGTGCCGCGCCGTCAGGATGCGCGGCGCCGGCAGGCGCTCGATCGCAGCGAGTGTGGCTGAATTCAAGGGATGGAGCGCGTCCAGCCGCACCTCGAAAAAGTCCGGTAGACGCCGAAGCCGCCCGGCCCGCGCGAGCTCCGCCGCGTCGGTGATGACCGCGACCAGGCGCGGTCGCGCAGTGAGGGCTTTGCTCCACGAGCGCGGTGTCTTATTATTCCCGGCAACCATTCCGCCTCGCCCGATAGCATGCTTCCCCGTCGACAGGAAATAAATACCCAGCTCCAGCAGATCATGGATTCGTTCCTGCTCGCGCTGACGCTGTACGTCTCCTACGTGCTCCGGCTTTACGCGACCCAATGGTTCGGGCTGGAGCAGACGATCGACCAATTCAAAAACTACCACTGGCTCATCGTGGTGGTGATGGCCTTCGGACCGATCCTGCTCGATCTCCAGGGTTTCTACCAAACGCCCCTAACGAAGAGTCGCTGGCGTTCGTTCATGCAGATCATGCAGGCGATGCTTTACCTGAGCATTGTAGCCAGCGCCTGCGTGATTTTCCTGCGCCTGCCCTTGATCAATCGCACCCTGCCGCTGCTCTTCATCGCGCTCTCGACGGTCGTCCTGATGGTCAAGGAACGGATCATCATCGCGGTCGTCCGCCGTCGCGCGCGGCGCGGGGAAATGCGGGAGCGCATTCTCCTGGCCGGGGTGCCGCAGGACATCGCCGCGCTCGAGCGGACCTTCACTGACGAGCAGCGGATGTTGCTCCACATCGTCGACCGGATCGACATCGAGCAGCAGCCGCTCTCCGATCTGGTGGAGGCGCTCCATCGTCACTCGGTCACGCGGGTGATCTTTGCCGCCGGCCACAGCCAGCTCAATCGCGTGGAGCAGGCGATCGGCGCTTGCGAAGTCGAAGGCGTGCCCGCCTGGCTGGTGGCGGACTTCATTCAAACCTCGATCGCGAAGCCGGACTTCGACGCTTTTGCCGGGCGGCCGATGCTCGTCTTTCGGTCGACCCCGGAGGTCTCGTGGGCGCTCTTGCTCAAGCGCGTGATCGATTGGCTGGGCGCATTGACCGCGCTGCTGGTGCTGGCGTTGCCGATGCTGGTGGTGGCCTTGATCGTGCGCCTCACCTCCAGCGGGTCGGCTATTTTCCGCCAACAGCGCGCGGGCAAGCATGGGAAGCCGTTTACGATGTATAAATTCCGCTCGATGTCGGACGATGCCGAGCAGCGTCGGGCCGATCTCCTGCCGTTTAATCAGATGAGCGGCCCGGTTTTTAAAGTGGAGAACGACCCCCGCGTGACGCCCTTTGGCCGCTGGCTGCGGCGCACGAGCTTCGATGAAACGCCGCAATTGCTCAACGTGCTCCTGGGCGACATGAGCCTCGTCGGGCCCCGGCCGCTCCCGCTCTACGAGGTGGAGAAATTCGAGAACACCGCGCAACGCCGTCGCCTGAGCGTGAAGCCCGGTCTGACCTGTCTCTGGCAGGTGCGCGGCCGGAATGAGGTGCGCGATTTTCGCGATTGGGTGAAGCTCGACCTCGAGTACATCGACCAGTGGTCGTTAGGGCTCGACTTCAAGATTCTTGCGCGCACTGTCCCGACGGTCGTCTTCGGGCTGGGCGCGAAGTAGTGTCGTTAGGGCATCTGCGGCGTCTGCCGCGCGAGCATGCGCTCGACGTATTTTGCCAGCAAGTCGAACTCCAGGTTCACCTGGTCGCCCGCGCCTAACGAGGAAAAATTCGTCGCCCGGCGGGTGTGCGGAATGATCCAGACGGCCAGGCTTTGGGAGAGCACCTCGGCCACGGTCAGGCTCACGCCGTTGATCGCAATCGAGCCCTTGAAGGCGACGTAGTGTGCGAAGTCGTCCGGCAGCTCGACCTCGAGGCGGTGGTCGGTGCCGATTTCCTCGAAGGCGACGACGCGGGCCGCGCAATCGATGTGCCCCTGGACGAAGTGGCCGCCCAGAGGCGCGCCGGCCGCAAGGGCACGCTCGAGATTAACCCCGCTTTCGCGGCGGAGCGCGCGAAGGTTCGTTCGCTCCAGCGTTTCCTCGAGCAAATCGAAGGTGAGCTCTTCCCCGCGATGCGCCTTGACTGTGAGGCAGCAGCCGTTCACCGAGATGCTGTCGCCCTTGCGCACGGTTTGGGAAATCGCGGGCGCCGTCAGCTGCAGCTGCGTGCCGCGGTCCGTCGCGCGAATCCAGAGCACGCGTCCCACTTCCTCGACCAGGCCGGTAAACATCCCCGCATTTATATCTGCTCCGGAGAAACCGCAATTCGGCGCACCGCGCAGTGGCCGAGGGCGGAGGCAAATTAGCCAGCAACATCGTCCGTCGGGACAGCGTCGCGCCGCGGCCGCAGGGCTCGTTAGACCGTTCCCATGCGGGGTGGGGCGCACCGAGGAAACCCGGCAATCGGGAGCGACGGCGGCTTTTCGGAGACAGCGCGCCCCGTCCGGGCGTTCAAAGATTTTTGAAAAAAGTAAAAAAAAGCCTTGTCACGTTTCGCTTACTTCCGTATTCCTCACGCCCAAACCTAACCAAACCAATGGAGAAACTAATGATCAGACACGTGTCTAATAAGTTAGGCTTCCTGCGCTCCGCCCTCGCGGTTGGCGTCGGAATTCCTATCCTCACGGGGGCCAGCGCTTTTGCGCAGGAACCAGCCCCGATCGAAAACCAGGCCATCGTGCCTGCGGCCGCTACCAGCGGCGCTGCTACCACCGAGCGCGTTATCGTGACCGGTTCCTACATCCCGACGGCCGAGACGGAATCCGCTCTCCCCGTGACCGTGTACACCGCGGAAGTCCTGCAGAAGCAGGGCGCCAATACCCCGGTGGAAGGTCTGCGCCAGTTGCCCTCCTTCGTGGGTAACGCGTCCACGGAAAACGACTCGAACGGCGGTAACGGCCAGGCCTTCATCAACCTGCGCGCTATCGGCCAGGAGAACGTCCTCACCCTTATCAACGGTCGTCGTGCTTTCGAATTCGCCGACGTCAACGCGATCCCAATCGGCGGCCTCCGTCGCACGGAAGTGCTGAAAGACGGTGCCTCCGCTATTTACGGCTCTGACGCCGTCGCCGGCGTGGTCAACTTCATCATGCTCAACGGCCCAGGTGAAGCTCCGTACGAAGGCGCTGAAGTGAACATGCTCTACGGAAACACAACCGAGACCGACTCCCATGTCCGTCAGGTTTGGATCCGTGGTGGTGTCAAGACCGACAAAGTCTCAGTCGCGGCTTCTGGTGAATATTACTCCCGCGCCAACCTCTTCTCGCGTGACCGCGCGCAGCTGGCTGGTTCCGGTAACCTCACCAACATCCCTCCTGGCCTCGGCCGTGGTGGTTTGAACAACAACAGCCCGACTTTCGCTGGCCGCGTGTCTGTCCTCACGGGTGCTCCCCGTCCGGGCGCGACGCCGTTCCCAACGACAGGCCAGTTGGTTCTCAGCAATCTGTCGACCACGAACGTTACGCCCGCGAGCTATCGCCCGTTTGACGTTCCGGCTGGCACCGATCCGGCGCGTTTTAACTTCCGTGACTACACGCCCGCGATCCCTGCGATCGAGAAGGCGATGTATTACGTGACGGGCCGCTACAAGATCTTCGGCGATGGCCTCCAGATCTACGGCGACCTGATGTATTCGAAGACCAAGCAAGACAACGGTCTTGCCCCGGCTCCGTTCTCGATTACCAACGCGGGCAACGGTCTGAACGAAGCGCGGGCATCGACCTTCAATCCGTTCGGCAACCGCCTCGGCTCGGTCCGTTATCGTCTGGTGCAGGAACTCGGCAACCGCCGCTCGTTCTACAATCACGATTACTACCGCTACGTGGTCGGCCTGAATGGCGACTTCAACTTCCAGGGTAACGGGTTCATCAGCCGCTTTGGCTACGACACTGGCTTGGTCTACGAACGTTTCGACGAGCGCCGCACCGATAGCGGTGATGCCACCAGGAGCGCCATTCGTGGCCTCATCGCCTCGAATACCTTCAACCCATTCATCGGACAAAACGCTCTTCCGGTTGGCACTGCGCCGACTTACGTGAATGGTTTGCCGACCGGATTGATGGCACCTTACAACAACCTCTCGGCCAGCGCCCTCGTGACCGAAGGCGGCGCGTCCTACATTGCCAACTCGCTCTTCTTCGAGCGCGACTGGCTCTATGACGCGAAAGTGAATGCCCACCTCTTCCCGAATCTCTGGAATGGCGGCATCGACATGGCGGTTGGCTACGAGCATCGCCAGATCGCTCAGAGCTCGACTCCTGATCCAGTGCAGGCGGGGAACGATCAGCTCGGTTTCAACCAGGCTCCTCGCACGAAGACGCTCCAGGAAGTTGACTCGGTTTTCGCCGAGTTGAACCTCCCGATCGTCACCTCGACGATGAACGTCCCGTTCGTTCGCTCCCTGGAGCTCTCGATTGCCTATCGCTACGAGAAGTTTAACGACAAAGACCAGTACACGCACAACACCGCCTCGTTCGACAACTCGAACCCGAACGAAGACTTCGGTGGCACGCCTCGTATCTCGATCCGCTACCAGCCGATCGCCGACTTGACGCTCCGTGCTAACTGGAACCAGTCGTTCCGCTCACCGTCGCCGGCGAACCTGTTCGATCCTGTGACGCAGAACTTCCCACAGCTGTTTGACCCGGCTGTCCGCGTCACCCTGCAGCCGCCAGACGGCGTCTCGCAGAGCGGCAATCTCGCGACCACGCCGGAACTCTCCGACGCTTACTCGGCCGGTCTCGTCTACACGCCGAAGTGGCTGCCTGGTTTCACGATCACGGCGGACATTTATCAGATCTACACCACGAACCTGATTCTTGGTGCGGCTGACTTCGCGCAGGTCCTCCTCTCGACGGGCACCCTCGATCCAGACGGTCCCGTCCTCGAGCCCGGCGGCGGTCCTGGCCTTGGTATTACCCGTAACCCAGATGGCACCCTCCGCACGATCGACTCCGCAGTCGGTAATGCCGGTGCGCGCTTGGTCAACGGTCTCGACGTTACCGCGGTGTATGAAATCCCGACCCAAAAGCTCGGCACGTTCACCTTCTCCGCTGGTTGGAACCACTTCTTCACCTGGAAGGCCGGTCTCGGTATCCCCGGATTCGAGCTGCACAACTTCCTCGGTGACTACAACAACGGCACCTTCCCGTTGGCCCCTGGTGGCATCCCCTTCAACAAGGGCTTCCTCCGCGGCGAGTGGAATTGGAAGGGCCTCGACTTCGTGGCCACGGTTAACTACATCGGCGACTACGAGGATGATCCTCAGTTCATCTTCGGCAACGACCTCGCCGGCCCTGTGGGCGCTGGTGGCGGCACGATGGCGAACCCGAACTTCATCCTGCACCATCGCGTGTCCTCTTACGAGACCCTCGACTTGCAGCTGAGCTACGAGTTCATCAAGCCTCAGATGGAAGCGGCCGCTGGCTACTCCAAGGATGCCAAGGACGCGAAGAGCGCGATGAGCGCCGTCGCTGGCGTGGAAAACAACGGTTCCTTCTTCCAGCGCATGCTGTGGGGCACCAAGGTGACCGTGGGCGTGAACAACGTCTTCGATCGCTACCCGCCAACCGTGCTGGGTGCGTTCAACGACAACTACGACACGTCGCTGTATTCCATCCGCAATCGTTACTACTACGTCGCTCTGAACAAGAAGTTCTAAGAGCCTAGTATTCCAAATTCCGAAGGGCGGGCGGCGAAAGCTGCCCGCCCTTTGTGCATATTGAGGGCGTGACCGCCCCCTCGCGTTTGAGATCTCGCCACTAGACTGGGCCTGCGCGGACTCGCGAGAATGTGAAATCCGGCCGGGTTTCGCAGGATTGGGTATCGAAGAGGCTGAAGGAGGTGACTCCTCCGGCAGGCGAAATCCTTCGGTCTTTCACCGCTTACGCACCGCTCTAGGCTCACTGCGAGGTTGTCGGCAAAATCGGGCTGTGACTGCCCCTGGCTCCGATCCCGCGAGACCTGGATGGGACAGGCATCAACGGCTTGAAGAGCAACGACGCTGGTCCCTCTCGCTGCGCGGCGTTGATAA
This sequence comes from uncultured Verrucomicrobiae bacterium, assembly GCA_963726745.1. Taxonomy (GTDB): domain Bacteria; phylum Verrucomicrobiota; class Verrucomicrobiia; order Chthoniobacterales; family UBA10450; genus JACCTI01. Next base: position 920,237 of record CAVSDR010000006.1, on the reverse strand, counting down.
CGCGGCCGTCAGCCCTTCGAGACCGGCCACTGTCGCACCGTTAAGTCGGGGGACCGTCGGGTTCCTCCGCGCTACGGCCGGTCTCAGACTGCGCTTTCGGAGCGTGGTGGCGCGCGCTGAGAGCTATCGCGTCGTCACCCCTAGTTTTCCGGCCCGCACTTCGGGCGGCACGGAACCTTCTATTGGGAGAAGAGAAGCCAGCCGGTGCCGAAATACCCTGACCGAAGAGTTCCCAGGGACAAGCAGAGAGTCGATGGCACAGGCGGTGCTTACTGTAGGGAATACTCGCTATGATACTTATAAGCATCCAGCCCTTTGTCGCGCGGAAGATCCTGTCGCTCCTCGTCTCCCTGTTCTGCTTTGCCAACGCCTCGGCCTTCGCCGGCGCGCTCCTCCTGCCGGTGGAATCGACCCCTTACGATCGCCAGATGAGCCGGATTCGCCCGGTTCTCGCCGCGAGAGCAGCGACGCATCGTTCCGAGATTTCCATGGCCGTGGTGAATCAATGGATGGGCAGCCTGCGCGAAATCCCTTATGGCTACCACATGGAATGGCGCACACCGGCCGAAGTCGAATCGGGGCAGCCGGCTGATTGCAAAGGCAAAGCGGTTGCGCTCTACCGTCGCATGCTCGAGCAGGGAGCTACCAACGTCCGTCTGGTCATCGGCAAACGGGCCTCGAACAGCCGTTCGACCCATGCCTGGCTGCAGTGGGAAACCAGCGCCGGTCGTTACGTGCTCGACCCGACGTTTCATTGGATGGCGACCCGCTCTGAAAGCCTCGGCGACCGCTCCTACGTCCCACTCTATGCTTATTCAGGAACGCGGAAATTTCGGGCTGCCAGCGCCCCGCTCTTCGCGAACAACTAGAACACGCTCCTCGCGTTCAGAGTCTTTCAGCGCACTGCCCTGGACTAAGCGGACCAGACTTCGAGGTGAAGCCAGGACATCTGGCAAGCCTCCTGCCGAAAGTAGGGCACGCTCAGGGACTCAAAGCTAAAACGCTGACCAATTAGCCGACTAGTTAGACTAGCCAGCGCTCTCGTAGAGCCATGCCGCGAAGAGCCGGTCAAAAACCGCACAATGAATTGCCTCATTCTCGGCGAGGAGGCCGTTAGACTGGCGGTAGAGTGCGGAACGAGTCTGGTAAACCATGCCCGGCTGTATGACCGAGCCGCCACCAGGAGACAGGTGCTGTCTAAAACCTCCCGGCGGCCCGTGAGCCCCGCAGGGAAACTCTTGCGCACGCAAGGAAAACGAAGATTCATATTGCCACTTCGACCGGAATTAATTACTCTGCCACCGTTGTTATGGAAATTATGAAGACGTCCCTTCGCCTCGCTCCCGCCGCCGTGCTCGTCACGCTCTCGCTTTCGCACGCGCCCTGCCTCTCCGCAGGTGAAATTGTCCTGCACAAAGTGCCGGCGCTCACCGTCGCTCAGTCCCCCTCTTACCCGCAAAACGTCGCCCGCTACCATCTCGGCGCGAATGTCGAAGCCGCTCCGCGCAGTCAGCCGGTTGCCAGCCTGCAGTTGAGCGTGAACGGGGACGACAAGAATGCCGCGGAAGCCGCGCTCCTCTGCAACGATCCCACGGTCGGCTACGCTCTCCCGGCCGGAGAGACGACCCTGTTGGTTTCCCTGCCGAAGGTCGAGAACATCAACAGTGTTTCTTTCCTGAGCGAGGGCGCGCAAGGCGAAGTGACGGTCGCTTCCTCGAGCGCCAAGTTGCCGGCTAATAGCCCCCAGTGGCGCACGCTCGTTCAGCAGGAACTGGCCCGCGACCTCCACGCCAATGTCGGTCCGACGGAAGCGAAATACGTCAAACTCACTTTCAACCTCAAGCAGGCCGGCCGCATCGCTGGGTTCGGCGTTTACGCTAGCCCGCAGGTTTCGGATTTCACCGCGCCGCGGGCCAGCCAATCGGCCGTCCAGGACAAGAGCGACAGCTTCGCCCTCATTTCCTATAGCTTGAATGATCTCCACGCGAAGGCCCGCGCCCTTTACGTCAGCTCCGGCAGCGAGCCGGGCAAAGCGAACAATTTGATCGACGACCAAGTGGCCACGGCTTACGACTTCGCAGCTGAGGACGCCACGCCTTCTGCCGTGATCGATCTTGGGAAAGTTTCGAGCCTGCGCCGGCTCTCTTCGGTTTACACCCCTCGCGCTGGCCGGATGGAATTTTTCGTCCTGCAGACGCTTCCCGGCGCAAACGATGAGGTGCAGGGGATGCCGCAAGATATTCGCCTGGACGAGGCCACGCTGGCCGGAATGAAAGCAGTGGGCGCGGTGACTGATGACGGCACTCGCGGTCGCGCCGCGGTCGACTTTCCCGCAGTGACCGGACGCTACGTCATGGTTCGCTGGACGCCGGCGGACAATGCGAGCACGCCTTTCGCACTCGCGGAAGTGGCCGCCTTTGGCAGCAATGGCTTGCTCCTGGCCGCGAATAGCTCGATTTCCATGGCGCAGGAATCGCAGATGACTGACGGCAAAACCATGATCGATGGCAAGACCATGCTCGACGGGAAGACGATGCTCGAACCGAAGGATGCGACGGACGAGACTGCCCTGCCCGAGTCGCCCGCGGAGGGTCCGGTGCCGAATCTTCCGCAGGCCCCGCCGTTTACTTTCGTGCCCGTGCTTGGCCCGAGCAGTCCGTAGTTTTTCCGAGAGTTCCATTCCCCACAATCCCGCCAATCGGCTCCCCGGCCGGCTGGCGGGATTTGTTTTTTTTCCGGGCGGATGCTGCTGGCTAAAGGTCGTCCTGGATGATCTCGAACAGGTGGGTGTTTTCCATGATCCCGTGGAGGTCCTCCGCGCCTAAGCCGTTGCCTAAAACGAGCACGTCGGTCGCGGTAGGCGCCGCCAGCTCCTGGAAAATCGCTGCTGGCTGGCTGCGCAGTTTCGGCGGGTTCGGGCCCAGCTGAAGGGCGGAGGATTCGTCCGTCGCCTCCGGCGAGGGCGCGACGATCGCTTCCGGCACCAGGCGGACGAGTGGGGGACCGTTGGGGCCCGTGGCCCAGGTGAGCGAGGCGTCGCCTCCAGAGCCGAGCCAAACGGCCCCGCTGCGGTCGCGCGGCGGGAAACCATTCAAGCTCATCCCGCCGAGTCCCACGTCGCCAGTGACAAAAATTGCCGACTTGCTGCCAGTGTATTCCAAGGCCACGCCCACGGCGCGGTCGAGTTCGAGCAGCTGCCCGAGCGTGCGCTCGGCATCATTCCGCTGCGCCGCGCGTCGCATTAGCCCGGCGTCGACCACCAGGAAATAGCCTTCGCGATTAAACTGCAGCAGCTCGATCGCGCGCCGGACCATGTCAGGCAACGTCGGTTGCACCGGTCGCGCCTCGTCGTCATCGGCAAACGCCATTTCCCCTGCGGCAAAAATGCCCACGGCTTTTGCCCGGCGCCAGCGCGGCAGGTCCTCGAGATCGTCGAGGTTCTGCACCATGTCGTAACCGGCGTCGGCCATTTCCTGGAGAAGATCGCGCTCGTCCGTGCGCGTGCCGCCCTTGGCTGGCGGGAGAAAATCTGCGCCGCCGCCGCCCAGGAGAATGTCGATCTGTCCGCTCTCGGCCAGCTCCTGCGCGATCTTCTGCCGGTCGTCTTTCTCGGTGGTATGCGCGTAGAAGCTGGCCGCAGTTGGCTCGGTCAGGCGCACGTCGGTCACCAGGCCGGTCATGCGCCCACTTTGGTGAGCCAGCTCCATCAGATTAGCCAGCGCTTTGCCAGTTGCGTCCACGCCCAGGGATCCGTTGGGGACCTTCGCGCCGGTGGCCAGCGCGCTTGCGGCCGCGGCCTGGTCCGGGGTTGCGGCATCGCTCCCATACGTTTTTAGCAGCGCGCTGTAATTGAGCGCATCGAGATGGAGCGGGCGCTGCGCTCCGGAAGCGTAGATCCGCGCGACCGCCAGGCGGGTCGGGTCAAGCCCTTCGCCGATGAAGAGAATGATCCCAAACGGCTTCTGCACCACCCAGTTTTTAAAGTAAACCACGCCCAGCGCGACGAAGAGCAGCAGGCAGAAAAGCGCGATCAACTGGTTCCGCCACTTCATCTGCGCGATCTAGGTGCGCCGGCGCGGCTCTGTCAACGAAAGAACCCGCTTGAGCCCGGCAAGCTTGTCGGCAGAGTCGCAGGACATGCCCGCACCCGTCTTGTTGATCATCCGCGATGGCTGGGGGATCAACCCCGGCGGCCGCGCGCAATGCGAAGCCAATGGCGACGCCACCCTGCTCGCGCGCACCCCGGTGCACGACGCGCTTTACCAGCGCTATCCGGCCGGCCGTTTGAGCGCCAGCGGGCTTGATGTCGGCCTGCCTCCCGGACAGATGGGTAACTCGGAAGTCGGCCACCTGAATCTCGGCGCGGGGCGAATCGTTTATCAAGACCTCACGCGGATCAACCAGGCGATCGCGGACGGCGAGCTCGCGCAAAACACCGTCCTGCGCGAGGCCTTCGCGCAGGCGCGCGGCGCGCGACTCCATCTGCTCGGGCTCGTTTCCGATGGTGGCGTCCACAGCCACTACGCGCATCTCGTGGCGTTGGCCAAGGTCGCGCAAGCTGCCGGCGTAGCCGACATCATGGTGCACGCTTTTACTGACGGCCGCGACACCTCGCCCACCGGCGGGGCTGGGTTTCTCGCAAGTTGCAGCGCGGAGTTAAAGGACAGCGGCGCGCGCATCGCGACGGTGGTCGGGCGTTACTTTGCGATGGATCGCGACCGCCGCTGGGAACGCACCAAGCTCGCCTGGGATGCGATCGTGCTCGGGCGCGGAGAATTCACCGAGCTCTCGCCCTCGGCCGCAGTCAGCGCGGAATACGAGCGCGGCCAGACCGATGAATTCCTGCCCGCGCTCCTCTTCGAGCGGCCTAACGAACAACGTGTGCGCGATGGCGATGTCGTCCTCTTCTTTAACTTCCGTGCGGATCGCGCGCGCCAGCTTTCGAATGCCTTCCTCGACGACGACTTCGACGGCTTTGACCGCGAGGTCCATCCGCGGGTGCATTACGTCACCCTCACGCAGTACGATGTGAAATACGGGGCGCCTTACGTCTTCGCCCCCGCAGTCCTCGAGCACATCCTTGGCGAAGTCGTTAGTGCCGCAGGCCGGACGCAGTTGCGCATCGCCGAGACCGAGAAATACCCGCACGTAACCTACTTCTTTAACGGCGGGGTGGAGCGCTCGTTCCCCGGCGAAGAGCGCAAGATCATCCCGTCGCCTAAAGTCGCGACCTACGATCTCCGGCCGCAAATGAGCGCCTTGGAAGTCACCGAGACCGTGCTCGCGAACCTGGATCAATTCGATCTGATCATCCTCAACTTTGCCAACCCCGACATGGTCGGCCACACCGGCGTGGTCGAAGCGGGTGTGCGCGCGGTCGAGACGATCGACGCCTGCGTCGGCCGGATCGTGGAGCGCTTGCTCTCGTTAGGCGGCAAGGCCTTGCTCACCGCCGATCATGGGAATTGCGAGCAGATGCGGAATGCCGACGGCTCGCCGAATACTGCGCACACCACCAACCTGGTGCACTTGCTCTACGTGGCCCAGGACGCCGCCAGTTTCCGAGTTGAGGATGGCATCCTTGCCGATGTCGCGCCCACGCTGCTGTTCCTCCTCGGCCTGCCGCAGCCCGCGGAAATGACCGGGCACAATCTGCTGTCTAAAATCGCCTAACGTCATCCCGACCGAAGCGAAGTGGAGCCACCGCTGCGCTCCGCTCAAGAGGACCGACGCGCGCGCTCTGCGAGGACTTCGTCGAAGCTCAGCTCGAGCTGGCGGTTGAGGTGCCGCGTGCCTGCGACCGCGATTCGTTGCAGCACCCGGAGCTGAATTTCCGGCCCGCTCTCGTGCCAGAGCGGCTTTTGGCGGAGCGCGAGGTTGCTGTCTATTTCCAGGAGGACGCCCCAGCCGGGCGGCACTTCCGCCGCGCGATACAACTCGTTAGGCAGGACCAGAAAGAAAAGATTCGCGCTCCGGTAGCGCGTGAGGCACTCGAACTTCGTCCCGCCGCGCAGCTTCTTCTGGAGCGCGCCCAGCTCCCGCATCACCCGCGTGTAGCTCGCATGCCGGATGGCATTGAAATCGTGCGCGTCGAACTCCGGGAAAAGCGTCTCGCCCGCGCGCAAGGTGGGGTAGTGCACCCGCAGGTTGCGCTCCAGCACTTCGCGCCGGCGGTGGACCGTTTCGAGCCGCGCACGCGCCGCCTGCGTTTGGCAATTGTCGCGGCGGAGATCCGAGAGCACCTGCTTGCATTCGAAGATCGCAGTCGCGGCCGGTTCGCTCCCGCGCGCCCGGTAGCCGGCGACATCAGCGCGGTAACGGCATTGCGGCAGGCTTACCTCGACGGCGCAGGCGGTGAAGCCCTGCGCCTGGGCCCAGAGAACCGCGCGCTTCTTCAAGCGCCGGTGCGCCTCGGTCTCGCCGCGACGACTCGTTAGGCTCGCGTCCATTCCGCGAGCTCCTTCGCCCAATAGGTCACGATCAGGTCCGCGCCGGCGCGCTTGAGCGAAGTCATGATCTCGAGCACGGCGGCGCGTTCGTCGAAGTAACCCGCGGCCGCGCCTGCTTTCACCATCGAGAATTCGCCGCTCACGTGATAGACCGCGGTCGGCTGGGCAAAGCGCTCGCGCACGCGCCAGAGAATGTCGAGATAAGGCAGCGCCGGCTTCACCATCAAAATGTCGGCTCCTTCCTCCACGTCGAGCGCGGCTTCGCGCAAGGCTTCCGCCCCGTTGGCCGGGTCCATCTGGTAACTGCGGCGGTCGCCGAATTGCGGCGGACTCTCTGCCGCTTCCCGGAACGGGCCGTAGAAGGCGCTGGCAAATTTCACCGCGTAACTGATGATCCCGGTCTCGGTGAAACCGTGCGCGTCGAGCATCTCGCGCACCGCGCCGATGCGGCCATCCATCATGTCGCTCGGCGCGACGAAATCCGCTCCGGCTTGCGCGTGCGAGAGCGCGGTTTTAGCCAGCAACTCGACGCTCTCGTCATTCAAAACGTGAAAGTGCGCGCCATCCTGCCGGGTCACGCCGCAATGCCCGTGGCTCATGTATTCGCACAGGCAAACGTCGGTGATCACAACGAGCTCCGGGCATTGCGCTTTGATCGCGCGCACGGCCTGCTGCACGACGCCGTTCTCCGCGTAAGCGCCGCTGGCCTGCTCGTCTTTCTCCGCGGGAATGCCGAAGAGCAACACCGCCTGGAGCCCGAGCGCTTCCGCCCGGCGCGCTTCCTCGACCGCGTCGGCTAACGAGTGCTGGAAGACACCCGGCATGCTCCCGATCTCGCGGCGGCCCTCGATCTTCTCGCTGATGAAGAGCGGCAGGATGAAATCGTGCGCGCTCAGGCGGGTCTCGCGGACGAGATTGCGCACCGCCGGGGAGCGCCGCAGACGCCGCGGACGATGGACCAGTTTTCTCACCGGCCGAGGCTAAGCGCGCGTCCAGAGGGTCGCAAGCGCACCACGTGCTTGACGGTGCCGCGCCGGCCGCGTAGCCGCAGGGATGCCCGCAGCCGGGAAGCGCGATTACCTGCTCATCGACGTGAGCAATTCCTTCACGAAATTTGCCAGCGCCTCGAGCGGCCGCGTAGGGCGAGCGGAACAGATCCCCACACGCGAGCTGACGCAGACCGCGCTTCGCCAGATCCTGCGCCGGCAGGCAGTGCGGGCGATCATCGTCTCCTCCGTCGTCCCAGCGCGGAACGAAGCCATCCGCAAAGCCGCCGGTCGCACGCCTCTCCTTTTCATCAACGCACGCTGCGACCTCGGCGTGGGCGTTGACTACCCGGAACCGGAGACGATCGGCGCCGACCGGCTGGCTAATGCCGCGGCCGTGGCCGAACTTTACGGCGCACCCGCGATCGTGGTCGACTTTGGGACGGCGGTGACCTTTGACGTGGTCTCGCGCGAGAAGGATTACATCGGCGGCGTGATCGCCCCTGGGCTCGAGGCGATGACTAATTTCCTCTATCAACGCACTGCGTTGCTCCCGCGCCTGACCTTGCGGGAGCCGCCCAGCCCAGTCGGCAAAACCACCCGCGAAGCGATGCTCGCGGGCGCGATCTACGGCTATCGTGGGCTGGTGCGCGAGATCCTCGCGCAGATTCGCGCGAAGGCGTTCCCGCGCGGCCGGGTGCACGTGGTCGCGACCGGCGGCTACGCCGGCCTCCTGGCCAGAAAAATGCCGGAAATCGCCGCGGTGCATCCCGGTTTGACCCTGGAAGGACTGCGCATCATCGGGAACCGAAACGCGTAGTAAAGCTGCACGCGATCGACCGATGTCGGACCGCGCGGGCTTGTTTCCTGCTTAATTGGCCCCAGCGAAGCGTCTCCCGGGCAAAAAGAACTTGTCTTGCTGACGGGCCGCGAGTTTCATCGATCCACGCATGAAGATCCGTAAATACGCCACCATTGCCCTCCTGGTGCTAAGCTCGTTTGCCGCGAGCAATGTCGCCCCTTCCAAGAGCGAATTGGAGGCGATGTACGACAAAGCTTTCCGTGAGTTCGACGCCAATAACTACGACGGCGCCCTGAAGGATCTCGACGCGATTGATGCCCGCCAGCCGGACCTCGCGGAGTCGCAGAATCTCCGTGGCGTCATCCTCATGCGGCAGAAGGATTACCCGAACGCCGAGAAAGCGCTGCAAAAGGCGCTCGCGGCCGACCCGAAATTCTGGAATGCGCGCTTCAACCTCGCGGAGATCCCGTTCCTGCAGAAGAACTGGCCGGAAGCGCGGAAGCGTTTCCAGGAACTCCTGAACGGCAACGCCTCCGAGCTCCAGGGCGAGGCCACGCAGCTGATCCAATACAAGATTCTCATCACCTACCTGATGGAGGGGAACGGGGAGATGGTGCAGTCGATGATCGCGAAGTTCGAGCTCGCGCCGGAAACTCCGGCGGTGCAATACGCGAACGCGGCCATCGCCTTGCACGCGAAGAACGAAGCGGCCGCGAAGGAAGCGCTCACCACCGCTGAGAAAGCTTTCTCGCCGCAGCTGAACAAGCTTTTCGCGGAGTCGCTCTACGAAGTCGGCTGGCTCGAAAAGCCGGCCGGCCAGACGCGCGCGGCTTTGGAATTGAACTCGGTGGCTGAGCGCGCGGCCAAGACCAAGGCGTATGCGAAGTCGAAGTATGACGAAGCCGAACAGGCGCTGGCGCAGCGGGATTTCACCGCGGCCCGGAAGTTGATCGACGACGCGGATGCGGCTGATCCCAACCAGGCGGCGATCTCGAATCTGCGCGGGGAAATTTTGCTCGAGCAGAAGGAGTTCGAGCAGGCCGAGAGCGAGTTCCACAAAGCCGCGAAGCTCGATCCAAAGCTGCGCGACGCGCAATACAATCTCGCGCAGGTGCCGTTTAAGAAGGGTGAATACGAGAAGGCGCGCACGCGTTTCGAAACGCTCTTTTCCTCGACCACGGGTGCCGACAAGGATCGCGCCGCGCAGCTGATCAAATACAAGGTCTACCTGACCTACCTGCTCGAGGGCAAAGACGCCCGCGCGCAGAAGATGATGGAGCAATTCCAATTCACCGGCGACACGCCGGCGCTCTACTACGCGCAAGCCGCCTGGGAGTTCAAACACGATAACGCCACCAAGGCGAACGACTGGGTGACCTCTGCGCGGAAGATCTATCCCGCTGCGCTCAATGGCCTTTTTGCCGACGCCTTCTTCGACCTCGGCTGGCTCCAGAGCAGCGAGCTCGCCGCGGCGCCTGCGACTGCGGTCGCCGAGGCCAGCCCCGCGGAGACAGCCGCCCCGGTCTTCGAGCCGACACCGTTGCCTGCGATCTCGCTGGCTAAAAACGAAAAGCCGGCCGATCCGCTCACGCTCGCAGCGCAGTCGGACTCCGCAATCTCCGGCATGGAAGCGACCACCTCGCACGCCGCGCAGTCGCCTGCCGCTTCGACGGTTCTTGCGGCTGCTTCCCCGAGCGTCGAAACGCCGGTGGCTTCAACCGCTTCGCCCGCCGCGGCCCGCGCAGTGGTCGCGAAGCCTTCCGAGCCCGAGCAGTCGACCGCCTTGGCTGCCGCCAGTCCGGCGACCGTGCTCGCTCCGGCGAAAGTGCGGGAGTGGTCCGAGCCGACTTGGCTAGAAAAAGCCGGCAATCTCCAAGGCAACACCATGATCATGGCGGGCCTGCTTCTCGCCGCGCTCGTGATTCTCGCGTGGGTTCTCATCCCGATCCTGCGCCGTCGCTCGCAGACGGCGCCCCTGCCGCGTTCGCTCGCAACGGCGGGCGGTCCTTCGCTCGATGAAATCGGCGCTGAGCCCGAGGCGGAAGAACTCGTTAGTCCGTCGCATCTCTCGGGCGGTCCGCCGCAGGTTTCCCTGCAGCTGCGCGCCTCCGAGCCAGCCTTGCGCCGGGCGACCATGCCCCTGGGCAAAAACAGCCGACCATTTGGCAATGGCAACGGCCATGCAAATGGACACGCGAATGGCCACGGCTATGGAAATGGCCACGGCAACGGATACGGCCAGAGCGAAGCGACCGTGACCGCGACGGCCCCGGCGGCGATCGAAGCTGTCCCGGCGCAGGAATTCAGCGAAGGCGTCGGCGAACCGCAGCCGGTCGAAATCTCGCCCGTTCTCGCCAGCATTGCCGCCGAGGAATCCGCGCCGGCGATGGCCGAGCGCGAGTTTGCTCCGATCGCGGAAAGTATCCCGGCTTCTGCCTCAGTGCAGGAGTTCACCGCCCCCCAAATGGTGACCCCGGCGATGACGAGAGCATGCGACGGTTTTCGAGTCGAAAGTCGAGGCGCCGGAAGCCGCCGAATTTGTCGAAACTCCCGCCCCTGTGGGCGAACCGTTCGGCCAGGGCCAGCCGGTTCCCCATCTTGAGTCGGTTGCTTCGGAAATTCCGGCCGAAGTCTTCGCCGAGGAAACCGTTCCGGCCGCCAACGAAACCTCCGAGGAACCGATCCTGGCCGCCGTGGCCGCCACCGGACTTGCAGGGATGGATGCCGTGCGCCATTCTGTCGAACCAATTCCGGCCGCCGCGGACGAATCGCCGGCCCAGCAATCAACCCAACCAACCATGCCCACACCGACCCAACCCACGCCCACTCCCGTTATTCGCACTGGCAGCAACGCGCCCACGAGCGGTGCAGCCGCGCCACAGCAAGGAGGCGCGCAGCAGCAATCGACCGGCCCGCAGACGGGTGGCGGCATGCACACCGCGGTGCAGTTGACCTTCTCGACCGAGATTGCCTCTCTCCAGCTCACCCCGAGCTTCAAGATGGGCGCGCTGCAGCTGAAGCCGACTTCGCGCATCGTCACCATGCGGTTGGCCCCGTCGCAGAACCCGGCGCCGATGAATCTGCAGGTCACCTTCGAGATCGCGAATGTGCAGTTGAATGGCAACGCCATCGGCACTGTCCGCCTGACTCCATCGCAGCAGCAGCGTCCTGGCGTGAGCAGCTCGCCGACGTTTAACATCGCCGGCTTGTCGATCGTCTCTGGGTCGGACGCGGCGCCGGTGCAGCTGACCCCTTCGCATCAGGCGCAGGCTTCCGTGCACGTGACCGGTGCTTTCCAGATCGCCACGGTGGAATTCTCGCCCTCATTTGAAATCGCCTCGATCGTGCTGAACTCCACGTCCAAGAACGTGACCGTGCAGCTCCCGGGTGCCGCCGGCAGTTCCGCCGAGAGCGCCCCGGTGATGGAAGTCTCGAGCGTCCAGCTCGGTGGTGCCGGCGAGATCGGCATGCTCCAGCTGAACCCGCAGCACGGCGGCCCGAAAGCCGGCTAAGCGTTCCGTAGCAACTCATCTTGATGGCCCGCGCTTCGGCGCGGGCCATTTTGTTTCCGCTATCTAGCCCCGTCGCCTAACGAGCGATTTGTCGGCTAACCTTGCCGCTTGGCAAACGCGCTCCGGTTGAGCGAACGCAAGTTCTTCGGGAGGAAGTCGCCGTCCTTGCGAATGAGCTCGCCGTCAAACCAGACTTCGCCGCCGCCGTAGTCCTTCCGTTGAATGTTGACCAGGTCCCAATGGACCTGGCTGCGGTTGCCGTTATCCGCCTCTTCGTAAGCCTGGCCGGGGGTGAAGTGGAACGAGCCGGCAATTTTCTCGTCAAAGAGAATGTCGCGCATCGGCTTCAGGATATACGGATTGAAGCCTAACGAGAACTCGCCGATGTAGCGCGCGCCCGGATCGGAATCGAGGATCTTGTTCAGCTTCGCGGTCTCGTTGCTCGTCGCCTTGACGATCTTCCCTTCGCGGAATTCGAAGCGCACGTTATCGAACCCGGTTCCCTGGTAGATGCTCGGGGCGTTGAAGGTCACGTGGCCTTCGACGGAGTTCTTGATCGGGCAGCTGAAAACTTCGCCATCGGGGATGTTCCGGTCGCCGCCGCAGATGATCGCATTGATGCCCTTGATGCTGAAACGCAGGTCGGTCCCGGGTCCCTTCAGCTCCACGCGATCCGTCTTTTCCATCAAGGCCTTCAGCGCCTTCATCCCGGGCTGGAGTTTGCGATAGTCGAGCGTGCAGACGTCAAAATAGAAGTCCTCGAAGGCCTCGGTGCTCATGCCCGCGAGCTGCGCCATCGACGGGCTCGGCCAGCGGAGCACGACCCACTTGGTCTTCTTCACGCGCTGGTCCTGCACCGGGCGCATTTTGCGCATGACCAGCTTCATCTGCTCCGCCGGCACATCGGACATCTCGGTGATGTTGTCGCTGCCGCGCAGGCCGATGTAAGCATCCATCTGCTTCATCCGCGCGAGTTCGTGTTTCGCCGCCAGGTCCATTTGCGCATCGTTCGCGCCGAGCGCGAGTTCGCGGGTGATCCGGCCGCGCTGAACTTGGGAAAATGGGATCGCGCCCGCTTTTCGCGCCGCGCGGATGAGCGCGATCGTCATCGCGTCCGGGATATCGAAGGACTCGATCAAGACCTTCTCGCCCCGCTGGAGCTGGGTGGAATAGCCGACAAGAAGCTGCGCCAATTTATCGAAGCGGGGATCGTGCATGGAAGAGCATGATTTGCCTCCGGCTGGACCGCAAGCTTGCTGGCTAATTCCCGCAGTGGACGAGGCGCGCCGCGAAGGCGCCGTCCAGGCCGTCGCGCCAAGGCAGGATCGCCCGCTCCTCCTCGAGCTGGAGCGCGGGAAATTCCTCGAGCAATTGCCTAACGAGTTGCCCGTTTTCCTCCGGCTCCAGGCTGCAGGTGCTGTAGACGAGGGTGCCGCCCGGTTTCAGCAACGGCAGCACCGCGCGCACGATGGCGAGCTGCTCGCGCGGCATGCGCGTGAAATCCGCCGGCTGCAAACGCCAGCGCACGTCTACCCGGCGGCGCATTACCCCGGTGTTGCTGCAGGGCGCGTCGACCAGGATGCGGTCGAAATGCTCGGTAGGCGGCGTTCCGCTCCAGTCGTGCACCTGCGTTTTTGCCGACGAGATGCCGAGGCGCGTGAGGTTTTCCTCGAGGCGCTGCACGCGTTGCTCATCGCGGTCGACCGCGAGGATGGCGCCTTGGTCCTGCATCAGTTCCGCAAGGTAGGCGGTCTTCCCACCGGGGGCGGCGCAGGCATCGAGCACGCGGTCGCCTGGTTGCGGCGCAAGCAACTCACAGGCGAGCGCGGTGCTCGGGTCCTGCACGTAGCAGTCGCCCGCGCTCGAGCGCCGCGAGCGGGTGCGGCAGGGCGACGAAATTTTCCTGGCCCTCGACCGGCGAAGCCTCCGGATAGCGCGCGAGGAATTCTTCGAGGGAAACCTGGAGCTGATTTATCCGCGCGTAGACCGGAGGCGGCTGGTTATTCCAGCGGCAGAGCGCAGTGGTGGCTTCGTCCCCGAATTGGCGCTGCCATTTCGCGACCAGGAAGAGCGGCTCGGAACAACGGGTCGCGAGCGGCTGGTCGTTAGCCGACGAGATCGAGCGCGGCTTTCTCGCGCAGGGCGCGGCGAAGGATGGCGTTGACCAAGCCACGCGCCCGCGGCTTGGCCAGTTCCACGGTCTCGAAAACGGCCGCGTGCTCCGCGGTCTCGATCAAGAGCACCTGGTAGAGGCCGAGACGCAGGAGGTCGCGCGAGTCGTCGTCTATTCTGTCGGGCCGCAACTGCGCGATCCAGAAGTCGAGCAACGCGAGATTGCGCAGAACCCCGTAAAACAGCTCGGTGGCGAAAGCACGATCGGCGGAGCTTAACGCGCTCCGGGTAAGCAAAGCTTGCAGGATCGCGTCGGCAAAACGCTTCCCGCCGCGCCATTCCTCGAGCGCCGCGAGTGCGAGCCGGCGGGCCACGGCCTAACGAGCGGCAGCACGCGATGACGCCCGATCGAATGGTAGTCGAACCCGAGCGTCGCCATGGTCTGCGGATCGAACAGATTCCGGCCGTCGAAAACCATTGGCGTGGCCATCTTCGCCTTCACCGCCGCGAGATCGACGTTGGCAAATTCGCCCCACTCCGTCGCAATCACGAGCGCCTCGGCGCCTTCGACCGCGTCCATCGGCGCGTCGACAAAGTGCGCGCCGGCCAGTTCCTTGAGCTCACGCGCTTTCTCCATCCCTTTCGGGTCGTAGACGGAAACATGCGCGCCTTCCTTGAGCATGTCGGCGACGAGATCGATCGCGACTGAGGAACGGATGTCATCCGTGTCCGGCTTAAAGGTGAGGCCCCAGACGGCGATTTTCTTTTCGCGCAGGACCCAGAGGGCTTCGCGGATGGAATCGAGGAAGCGATCCTTCTGCGAGGCGTTGATCCGCTGCACTTCCTTCAAGAGGGTGAAGGGCACGCCAAGTTGCTCGCTGATCTTGATGAAGGCGGCGATGTCTTTCGGGAAACAGGAGCCGCCGTAGCCGATGCCGGCGTTGAGGAAATTGCGCCCGATGCGGCGATCCATCCCGATCCCGTCGGCTACTTTCTCCACGTCGGCGCCGCTGGCGTCGCAGATCGCGGAGACGGCGTTGATGTAGGAAATCTTGAGCGCGAGGAAGGAATTCGCGGCGTGCTTGATCAACTCGGCGCTGTTGATATCGGTCACGAGGATCGGCGCCATGAAGGGCTCGTAGACCTTCTTCATCAGGTCGATCGCGCGCTCGCTTTGCGCGCCGATGACGATGCGGTCGGGCTTCATCAGGTCGGCCACGGCGCAGCCTTCGCGGAGGAACTCCGGGTTGCTCACGACGTCGAAAGCGGCGCCGTGTTTGTTGTAGCGTTTGATCGATTCCGCGACTTTCTCGCCGGTCTTCACCGGGACGGTGCTCTTGTCGACGATCACGCGGTAGTCGGTCAGGACCTGGGCGATCTCGCGCGCGACCTTCTCGATGAAGCTGAGGTCGACGTGGCCGTCGTTCCCCTGCGGAGTGGGCACGGCGATGAAGACGATCTGCGAATTCTCCACGCCGTCCTGGATGCTGCCGGTGAAGCGCAGGCGCTGCGCGGCGACGTTGCGATGGATCACTTCCTCGAGGCCGGGCTCGTAGATCGGGACTTTGCCGGCGCGGAGCGCCTCGATCTTGCGCGGGTCGTTATCCACGCAGACGACGTTGTGGCCCACGTCCGCGAAGCACGCGCCGGTGACGAGGCCGACATATCCAGAGCCGATAATTGAAAGATCCATAAGCGTGAAAACGTGGGCTGCCGTGACTACGGCAGTAGGCGGAACGAACCGGAAAAAGCGGGCGAATGCAACGGCAAATTGCCTCGCATCAAGGGACGAGACCGTGGTTCTCGCCACCCTGCGAGCCGGGATCGAAATTGAGATCGAAGCTAAATTTAGGCAGCGCTTTCAGGGTGAAAGAAACGAGCACGCCGTACTCGTGCACCCCGCCGTTGTCGCGGATGATCGCGCCGACGGAGGCGATCCAGCTGGTGAGATCGCGATAGACGGTGTAGCGCTGCTCTTCCATCACGCCGGTCTTGGCTTCGTAACGTCCGCCCGCGCCGATGGCCCAGTTATCCCCCACGCGATAGTAGGCGCCGTAGGTGTAGAGGCTGCTGTCGACGAAGAACGGATTATCCGAGAGGAGACGATGGCCTAACGAGAAGGAAAGCGCGGCCGCCGGCTGGAAGCGGAGTTCGGTGTTCACCTCGGTGAAGCCGCCGGAAAGGATCGGGAGTTGCGAGTTGAGCGCGAGCGAGACCCACGGGAGCGGATTAAAGCGCAGGTTGTTGTAGACGTTCGAGAAGTCGCGCTTGTCGTAGGGATTGTCGAAGTTCACGTCGAAGTAACTCTCGAGCTCGAGCCAGTTGATCGTGCTGTCGTCCCGGCGCGTCTGCAGACGGTTGCGCACGCCGACGCGGGCGATGTTCCAATTCGCGATCGAGTCGATCGAGTTGAACTGCGGAAAGTCGATCGGACGCAGGCGAGTCGAGGGCTGGTAGCGATCGAACTGCAGGATTTCCGCGGGGTCGGCGTTGTTCCCGCTGACGTAGGAGTAATTGAAAAACGGCTGCAAGATGTGGCGCAAGCCGTCGAGGCCGAGGGCGCGGTTTTGCACCTGCTCCCAAGTGCGCGAGAGCTTGAAGGAGGCTTCCACGCCGGTGTTAAAGAGCACGCGGTAACGGTCGCCGCCGGGCTTGATCGGGTCGGTCTTCGTCGGGTCGGGCAGGAGGAAATCCGGGATGAGCGCGTTCTCATTCGTTGGGATGACGAGCCCGCTGATGTCGCGCGTTTTGCTGTAGTAGGTCGCGCGAAAGCCGGCCCGCGGGATGACCGAGAGCCAGCCGAAGTAAGTCTTCGGGTAAAGGAACTGGTGAAAGCTGTCGAGCCGCAGGCTGTTGTAATCCTCGAAGATGGACTGGTGCGGGAAGTTCCGGCGAAGCGCGGCGATGCTCGACTCGCCCTCGTAGAAAATGGGCGAGCCGAAGATCGGCTGCCGCTTCACATCCAGCGCCACTTCCGGCAGGCGTTCGGTGGCTTCGTAGAAATTGTTCAGCTGCAGCCGCGTGAAGGCGGTCACGGTGTAAGACGGCTGGTAAAGATGGAGCGCGGCGACGTTATCCGGCTCCGGATTTAAGCGGAATTCTGCCGGGAAAAAATCCTGGAGAATGAACGGGTCGCTCAGCTTGGTGAAGGTGGCGAAACCGGTGAAGTCCTTGGTAAATTGCGTCCGGTCGTCGAGGCCCACGCGGTAGCGCGCGGAAGTAATCAGGTCGCGCGGGAGCGAGGTGCGATTAAGCGTAGGGTTGTTGTCGTCGGCGAAATAAGTGCGGAGGCGCGCGAGGCTTTCGTTGTGCTTGCCGTACTTAATGTCGGGCGAGAAGCCGATGGCAAAACCGCGCTTGTAACGGTAATCCAGCCGCACCGAGGCCTTGATGTTTTCCGTGATCGGAAAGGTGACCCGCGAGAGCAGCGACGGTCCCCAGGAGCTCAGGTAAGCCGGCGAGATCACAAAGCTGAAAGCGTCGTCTAACGACTGGTAGAGATAGGGCCAGTAGAAGATCGGCACGCGCCCGACGTAGAAGACGGAGTTCCGCATGACCACGCGGTCGCCTTCGTAAACCCGCACCGAGCTCGAGCGAATCTGGAAATCCGGCTGCGCGGAATCGTGCGTGGTAAAGGCTCCCTTGCTTACGAGCTTGCCGTCATCGGCGATGGTCGTCAGGCTGTCGCCGCCGAGGAAGAAACGGGTAATTCGAGGTGCGCAGCGGGCCGGTTTCGACCTTCTTCGTCTCGGTGTTGTAGGTGCCGCTCTCGCCGACGTAGAGCTCCACCCCGCGATAGATCCGGACGTGACCCTCGACGTGGACCACGTGGGTCTGCGGGTTGTAGGTCGCGCGGTCGGCGTAGATATCGGTCTCGTCGATGTGGATGGCGACGTTTTCCTGCGCCGTCGCGAGGCCATTGACGTAATTCGTCCCGCCGGTGGCGGTAATTTCGATGGGTTGTTTGCTGAGCGTCGAGGGTGCCGCGGCCTGGCCAAAAGCCGTGGCAGACGCGAGAGCAAAAAAGAGAAAAACAAGCCCGCGCATCGAGGATGCCGAAGCTACTGCCGCGGCTGGGGGTTGCAAAGGCAAAAGCAGGCAGCGGAGCGGCCCGAGAATTAGTCGGCAACCTGAAGCGTCAGGCCGGCGGTTTGTTGGTTCATTCCGCAGGTGGAAATGAGCGCGCGCCGGGCCTCGCCGCGGCGCAGCGCCAGCGCCCCGGCAATGAGCTGCCAGAGCGCGCCGGAGCCCGGGCTCTCGCCTAACGAACGCTTGGGCGCGAGCACGGTCGCGCCCGGGCAATGCCGCTGGATTGCGCTGTGCTCGGCGGCGTCGATGAAGGTGCCATTCGCGCTCGCGACCACCAGGTCGCGGTCGTTTGCCTGCAGGCGGGCGAAGACATTCTCCATGCAAGCGGCGGCTTCAGCTTGCCGGCTAAAATTCCCGCCCGCCTCGACCTGCCCAAGGCGCACGGGGCCCTCGCGAGTGAGCAGGACCGCGCCCGCGCCTTCGCTCAAGATGGTCCCGCGCGCAGGCGTGGCGAAGGGCTCGACCGGCGGCGCAAGGCGGAGCAAACGCCACCGGCGATAGGCGTCGCACAGGAGCCAATCGGCCTCTTCCGCGCCGACCACCAGGCAACGATCGAGCGCGTCGCTCGCGAGAAGGTCCTCGGCCATTTTCACCGCCAGCAGCCCGACCGCGCCATCGCCCACGAGCGTGTAAGTCGCGCCGGTCAGGCCGAGGATCGCGGCGAGGTGACTGGCCGGGGCATTGAAAACCGTTTCCGGAAAAAGCAGAGGGCTCGCGGCCTGCGCGCCGGAGGCGACGACCTCATGGTAGAAGCGTTTGGTGTAAACCACGCCGCCGTTCGCGATCGCAAAGATGAGCGCAGTCCGCTCGGCCGAGCCGCTGTCTATTTTCACCCCGGCATCCTCCAGCGCGGCCAGGCCGGCGACGGCGGCGTAACGAGAAATCGCACTCGAACGCCGCAGGCGCGGATGGGCCGGCGCTTGCTTCGCGACGTCCGGCGGGACGAGGAACGCGGGAAAGGTGCGGCCGTTTAACGGACTGGAAACGCTCGCGGTGGCCGGCTGCGTTCCCTCGGCGACGAGACGCGCGACTTCCACAAGACCGGAGCCAAGCGGAGTGACCCAGCCCATGCCGCCGAGCGCAATGCTCACGCGGCCACCGCCTGGAGAAGGATGGAGGCGTTCGTCCCGCCGAAGCCGAAGGAATTAGACAGCACTCTCTGGAGGCGGGCCGGGCGGGATTCGTTGGCCACGATCTCGAGGTCGAGCTCGGGCGCGCGGAAGTTGATGTTTGGCGGGAGGAATTGCCCGCGTAGCGCCAGCAGGCAGATGACCGCCTCGATCGCGCCCGCCGCACCTAACGAGTGGCCCATTTGGCTCTTGCTCGAGCTTACCGGGACGCGGCCGAAGAGTTCCGCGATGGCCACGCCCTCGGCGGCGTCGTTGAACGGGGTCGCGGTGCCGTGGGCATTGATGTAATCGACCGCGCCTGGCTCGACGCCGGCGCTGGCGAGCGCGCGCGCCATCGCCTCCCGCGGACCGCTGCCCGAGGGGTGCGGCTGGGTCAGGTGATGGTTGTCGGTCGAGATCCCGTAGCCGACGACCTCACCGAGGATTTCCGCGCCGCGGGCTTCGGCGGCTGCATAATTTTCCAGTGCGAGCAGCGCGGCCCCTTCGCCGAGCACGAGGCCGCTGCGCTCGCGATCGAACGGCCGGCATTTCTCCGGCGTGGCCGCCTGGAGCGAATCAAAGCCGACGAAAACCAGCTCGGAGATCGCGTCATAGCCGCCGGTGAGAATGCGCTGGTAACGCCCCGAGCGGATGCACTCGAAGGCGTGGCCGATGGCGTTGGTGCCGGAGGCGCAGGCGTTCGCGATTACCTGGCAGGGCGCGGAAAGGCCGAAAGCTTCCAGCGCATCGACCGCGGGCTTTTGCGGCGGGTAATTCGCGATCCACGCCGGCGTGCGGCGCGAACTTTGGCCAGCGTGAAGCGCACGGTAGTAGCTCTCGCCGAAAGTCATCCCGCCGCTGGTCGTGCCCACGACCATGAGCTCCGGCGAGAAGCCGGGCGCTTGCTGGAGCACTTCCTCGAGCGCGCCGATCATCATTAAGGCCGCGCGATGCAACCGGCCGCCGCGGCGCCCGTGGGCGAAGGGACGCAGTCGCGCCTCCTCGACCTGCGCAGCTGACTGGCAGCGGCATTGCGCGACCGCGAAACGCTCCACTGGGGTGACGCAATCGCGACTGGCGCGGAGGGCATCCGCGGTCTCGCCGAGACCGCAGCCGAGCGGGCTGATAACCCCGGCGGCGACGATGGCCACGCGGGAGGCGGGAGGTTGCATTTGGTGAGTCATTTTACCCCGCCGCTACTCGCCCTGATTCCATTTGCTTTCCACCGGGAAAAGTCCTACTTGTCACGCCGAAGAAGACGGTAGCCCGGGGCGTTGGTGGATTGTCAGTTGAGTGATCAGTGGCGGTTCGAAATCCGATGAGCGGGAACAGTGACCTGGCAGCGTTTTCGAGAAAAGACTCAGATGGGAACTAAATTATACGTAGGAAATCTTTCCTTCAACACGACCGAGACTGATCTGCAGGATCTCTTCGCGCAGGCGGGCCCCGTGCAGGAAGTGACGCTCATGCAGGATAAGTTTACCGGTAAATCCCGCGGCTTCGCCTTCGTCACCATGACCAGCGAGACGGACGCGCAGAACGCGATCTCGCAGTTCAATGGCAAGACGGTGGAAGGCCGGCCTTTGACCGTGAATGAAGCGCGTCCGCGCGAACCTCGTCCGCCCGGTGGCGGTGGGGGCTACGGCGGCGGCGGTGGCGGTCGTGGAGGTGGTGGCGGCGGCTACGGCGGTGGCGGTGGAGGCTACGGCGGTGGTGGCGGCGGCTACGGCGGCGGTGGTGGCGGCGGCGGACGTCGCGATGGCGGTGGCGGACAGCGCCGCGGTCGTTAGGCCAGACCCCGAACATTAACTTTTGCGAAAAGCGCCTGATGCAAGTCAGGCGCTTTTTTGTTGCCCGCAGACGAACGCACTTGGCGGGTGGCGTTCGATAACCTAACGAAGCAACCAACCAACCCAATCAATCATGGCTACCCGAAAAAAATCCAACGCCTCTTCTTCTTCCTCGCCCGACAAGCAGTCGGGTAAAAACATTCCCATGCCGTCGATCTCGAAAGAGGCCGCCGGAGCCGCCGCGGGCGCAGTCCTCGGCAGCGTCGTCGGGCCGGTTGGCGCCGTCGTTGGCGGTGTCCTGGGCGCGGTCGCGGGCAAGCGGATGAACCAAAAGGGAAGCCTCAAACAATTCGCCAAGACCGCGGTCAAGAAGGTCTCGAGCGCAGGGAAGTCGGTCGGCTTGAAGAAATCCTCCGGGAGCAGCAAAGCCGCGTCGGCGAAAACGGGCAGCGCGAAGAAAGGTTCCACCACCGGCGGGGCGAAGAAAAGCAGCGCGAAGAGCTCTGTGAAGAGCGCCGCGAAGAAAACCGGCAGCAAGGCGAAATCCACAGCCAGGAAAGCGCCGGCTAAAAAAGCCACCGGCCGGAAATCGGGCGGCCGCCGCTAGAGTTTCGCGCGCGTGGGCAGGGCTGGATTCGAACCAGCGAAGGCGTAAGCCAGCGGATTTACAGTCCGCCCCGTTTGGCCACTTCGGTACCTACCCGTGCGGCGCGAGCGTTGATATAGGCTGGCGCCCTGCCGGTCGCAAGTTGCGATTCGGTCAGGCGTAAAATTCCGCGATTGCCGCGACCACCTCGGTTTGCTGCGCGCGCGAAAGCTGCGGGAAAGATCGGCAGCGCGAGCGTCTCCCGGCAGGCGCGTTCCGTCTCCGGAAGCGCGCCCGCGCGGTAGCCGAGACCGGCAAAGCATTCCTGCTGGTGCAGCGCCACCGGGTAGTAGATCGCCGTCCCGATCCCGCGCGCGGTCAGGTGCGCCTGGAGCTGGTCCCGCTGCGGCGCGCGGATGACGTATTGGTGGTAGATGTGATGATTCGTTAGGCCATGGTCGCGGAAAGGCTCCGCCGGGAGCTGGAGACGGGCGCTCAGATCTTGCCGGCTAAATTCCTCGCGGTAGAAATCGGCAACCGCGCGCCGCTGGGCGGACCACTCGTCGAGGTGCGGCAATTTCACCCGCAGGACGGCGGCCTGGATCTCGTCCAGCCGGAAATTCCCGCCGATGAAATGGTGGTAATAGCGCGGCTCCATCCCGTGTTGCCGGCAAATGCGCAGCCGCTGCGCGAGCGCCTGGTCGCGGCAGGTGATGAAGCCGGCATCGCCGGCGGCGCCGAGATTCTTCGAGGGGTAAAAGCTGAAGTAGCCCGCTTCGCCCATCGCGCCGGCGCGCCTTGGCTCGCCGCGGAAGAGATACTCCGCGCCGATCGCCTGGGCGGCGTCCTCGATCACCGGAAGCCCGCAGCGCTCCGCGATCTCGGCGATTTCGTCCATCTCGCAGCAGAGCCCGAAGAGATGCACCGGGACGATCGCGCGGAGCCGCCGGCCTTCCCGGTCGCGCAAAATGCCGTCTGCATCTCGCTGGCAATTTTTCTCGAGGAACGCCGCCAACGCCGCCGGCGATAGATTGTAGGTCGCCGGATCGATGTCGACAAAGAGCGGGGTTGCGCCGACGCGGGCGATGCAGCCGGCAGTCGCGAAAAACGTGTAGGCGGTCGTGAGCACGGCGTCCCCCGGCCCGATGCCTAGCGCCATCAGGATAGCCAGCAGCGCGTCCGTCCCGGAGGAAACGCCGATGCCGTGAGGCGAGCCGGAATAAGCAGCGAGTTCAGCCTCGAGCGCAGCCACGTTCGGGCCCAGGATGAACTGCTGCGTCGCGAAGACCTGGTCAACTGCGGCGCGAAGCGGCTCGGCCAGCGTGCGGTATTCGTGACTGAGGTCGAGCAGCGGGACGCGCATGGCGGTTCAGCATGGCAGCTTCGATTCCCGCTTCAACGCGAAGTTTCCCCTCGGGCGCGGCCTGATTGACCGTCGCCAGCGCCTACGATAGCCTCGGTGGCATGTCGCTTCTGCGCGGACTTTTTTGGTTCTGCCTCTTTGTCTTTTTTGCCTTCTGCTTCGTGGTCCTGTTCGAGCATGGCCCGAGCGACTTCCAGCGTGGCTTCATGATCGAGTGGGAGAAGGCGCGGAATTACGCGGCCGACTTCGCGGGCCCGGTGAAGAAGGATAAGAAATAGCCAGCGCGCTGGCTTACTCGACGAATTCGAGTTCGACTTTCCGGTCGATCAACCCCCGCGCCTCGGCCGCGCCGAGAAACTCGCGGATCGCCCGGCGCCCGGTCTCGCCGTAATCCCGCGTGTAGTCGTTCACGTACATGCCGATGAACTCGCCGGCGAGTGCAGTGTCCATGTCGCGCGCGTAGGGCATCGAATGGCGCACCGCCGCTTCGCGATGCGCGAGCCCGTATTCGATGCTCTCGCGGAGGATCACGGAAAGATCGCGCCGCACCTCGGGCGCGATGTCCTTGCGCAGGACGTTTCCGCCCAGCGGCAAGGGCAACCCCGTCTCGCGCTTCCACCATTCGCCGAGGTCGAGGATTTTGGTGAAGCCACTGCGGGCATAGGTCAGTTGTCCCTCGTGGATGATCAGCCCAGCGTCGGCCCGGCCCTGCTTTACCGCGGTGAAGATTTCGTCAAAGGGCACTACGATGTGCTCGAACTCCGCTCCCAGGAAAAGCTGGAGCGCGAGGTAGGCGCTGGTCATCTTGCCGGGCACGGCAATCCGCCGGGTGCGCAGCTCCTCGATCGAGCACTCGTTAGGCGCGACGATCATCGGGCCGTAGCCGTCGCCCATGCTCGCGCCGCACGGGAGGAGCGCATATTTATCGCTCACGTAGGCGTAGGCGTGAATCGAGATCGCGGAGATGTGGAGCTCCCCACGAGTGGCGCGTTCGTTCAAGGTCTGGATGTCTTCCAGCCGATGCTCGAAGCGGTAGCCGCGCAGGTCGATCTTGTTTTCCGCCATCGCGTAAAACATGAAGGCGTCATCCGGATCGGGTGAATGGCCGAGCGTAAAGACGGGCGAATCCTGCGACATGCGCCATGCTATCGAGCGGCGCGCGGCACGCAACGCGACGGCTTCGAGTTTGCGTCTGCGGAGGCTTCCGTTACCCTCGGAGCGATGGCGAAATCTGCTCTCGGCAAAGGTCTCGGCGCGCTCATTGGAACGCGCGCGACCTCCGCGCCGGCCCCAGTCCAGGCGCCGGACCTGGAACTTCAGCAAGTGCTTGAACCGGGCGAGCGCGTCCTGCAGGTCGACCTTTCTTCAATCGTCCCAAGTCCGCTGCAACCGCGCAAAGAATTTGCCGCCGAAGCGCTGCAGGAGCTGGTCGATTCCATCCGCCAACGCGGCATCATCCAGCCGCTGATCGTCCGCCTGGTCAATGGCCTGCACGAGTTGATCGCGGGCGAGCGCCGCTGGCGCGCGGCGCAGCAGGCCGGGCTGACGCAGGCGCCGGTGATCGTGCGCGAGGCGACCGACCTTGAAGTGCTCGAGCTGGCGCTGATCGAAAATTTACAGCGCGCCGACCTGAACCCGATCGAGGAAGCGCAAGCCTACGCGCGGCTCGCGGGGGAATTCGGGATGCGCCAGGAAGACATCGCGCAAAAGGTCGGGCGCAGTCGCGCGGCGGTGGCAAACTCGATGCGCCTGCTCGATCTCCACCTGCAAGTGCAGACGTGGCTCACGCAAGGTTTGCTCTCCGTGGGCCACGCCAAAGTGCTGCTGGGTTTGAAGTCGCAGGAGGACCAGGTGGCGATCGCGGAGACGATCCTGCGCCGGAGCAGTCCGGTGCGCGATGCCGAGCGCATGGTCGCGCGGCAGCTCGGGACCACTCGGCGGCGCAAGCGGACCATGCGGCCGCGAGCGTGACCTCGGCGACGATCGAGGAATTGCAAAATAGACTGCAACTTCACCTCGGCACCCGCGTGGTCGTGCAGCATGGCGAGAAGCGCGGCCGGAT
Organism: uncultured Verrucomicrobiae bacterium; assembly: GCA_963726745.1. Lineage (GTDB taxonomy): Bacteria > Verrucomicrobiota > Verrucomicrobiia > Chthoniobacterales > UBA10450 > JACCTI01. Next base: position 895,377 of record CAVSDR010000006.1, on the reverse strand, counting down.
CGAGATTGAATACTACGGAAACGACGATCTCGAGCGCGTCTTGAATGCGATTGGCTTGCCGAAGAGCGAAAGCTAACCGGCGCTCAACGAGATGACTCTGCGCGTTCTCCTGGCGCTCACCCTCGCGCTGGCCGCCTGCGACCGCCACGGCAAAAACGCCGAGGCCGTCGGGCCGGCGATCTGGGAACAATTCTCCGGCGAACGCGCCCTGCAGGACGTGCAACGGCTGGTCGACCTCGGCCCGCGCCCGGTCGGGAGCGCGGAACTGGAAGCCGCCCGCGTTTACCTGACGGAGCAACTAGTCGCCGCCGGCTGGGAAGTGCAACGGCAGGCGTTCACCGACGAAACCCCGCAAGGCCCGCGGAATTTCGTCAACCTCATCGCCACCTTCCCCGGCGGGAAGAGCGCGCCCACCTTTCTGCTTTGCTCGCACTACGACACGAAGTTCTTCGCGCACGAGCGCTTCGTGGGAGCGAACGACGGCGGCTCGAGCAACGGCGTGCTCTTGGAAATGGCGCGGGTGCTTGCGCCGCATCCGGAGCTGGCGCGGAAGATCCAATTGGTCTTCTTCGATGGTGAGGAAGCGTTCGTTAGTTTCACCGAGACCGATGGGCTCTACGGCAGCCGGTATTTTGCCAGCGACTTGGTGAAGACGGGGCAGGCAAAACAATTCCGCGGCGGCATCCTTTTCGACATGGTGGGCGATGCATCACTCGGGATCACGCTGCCACCGGATTCCCCCAGCCAGCTCACCCTGGGAATCTTTCACGCGGCCGAGGCGCTCGGCTTGCGGCAGCATTTTACCTATGCGCGCGGCGGCATTCTCGATGATCACACGCCGCTCAACCAGGCCGGCATTCCGACGATCGACCTGATCGATTTTGAGTATCCGCCCTGGCACACGCCCGCGGACACGATGGATAAGTTGAGCGCGGAGAGCCTGGCCACGGTCGGCAAAGTCGCGGCGCGTTTCCTGGTCGAGAGCGCTTTCCGGTGAGGCGCGGCGGGAAAGTTTTTGTCCTGCTCGTGCTCGCGGCGGTGCTGGGTTGGGGGAGCGGCGAGGTGCTGGTGAGAGCTTGGCGCGCACACGCCAGGAGCGGGCCGGCGGAAGTGGTTGCGCCCGCGGCGGTGGAGCGCGAGCTCGATTTGTTGCGCGGAGCTTTCGGCGGAGAGGAAGGCCTGGCGGCGGCGCGGCGGGCCTCGCACCTTTCGCCGGAAGCGCTCGAACGAGAAATAGCCGACAACTTGAGCGCGCGCGCTTCCATTGAGGAGAAGATCGCGCCACGGCTCCTGGTCGACGAGACGGAGCTGCGCGCGGCCTACGAAACGCAACGGGAGCGTTTCCAGCGCCCGGCGGAATATCGCGTGGCGCATCTATTCCTGGCCGCCCCCACTGGCACGAAGCCGGAGGTGGTGACGGCGCAGTTGAACAAAATCCTTGGACTCTCGGTGCGCCGTTTGGCTGGCGAGGATTGGAGCAAATTGATCGCGGAAAACTCCGAGGACCCGGCCAGCAAAGCGCGCGCTGGGGATCTGGGCTGGCTCAGTGACGAGCGTTTGCCGCCGGAGTTTTTCGCGGAAATCGTGAAGCTTCGTCCGGGCGAATTCTCGTCGCCTTTCCGTTCGCCGCTCGGCTTTCACATCGTGCAGCTCGCGGAAGTGCGCCCAGCGCGGGAGGTGGATTTCGCGGAGGCGCGGCCGGAGCTCGCGGCGGAGCTAGCGAATGCCAAACGGGCCGCGGCGGTGGCGGAGCTGGCGGCGCGCGGGCCCGAGCGGAAGTAGCCCAAGTTCACGATTGCACCGCACAGGCGTTGGCCGCACTTTCGCGAGAAGAAGCAAAAAATGTCGCGTCGCACCCAAAAAAACGTCGGAGTTATCGGTCTCGGAATCATCGGTCAACGGGTGGCGGATTGCCTGCGCCGGCGCGGTTTTCACGTCTTCGTCTGGAACCGCACGCCGCGGCCTTTCCCAAATTTTGTCGGCTCGCCGGCGGAGCTGGCCGAGCTCTGCGACTTCGTGCAGATCTTCGTTTCCAATGACGAGGCGCTGCTGCAAATGATCGGCGCGATGAAGCCCTCGCTGAGCGCGCACCACGTGGTCATGGCGCATTGCACAGTCGCGCCGGAGACGATGCGCGAGGCTGCCGATTTGGTCGCGCGCCGCGGCGGACAACTGCTCGACGCGCCCTTTACCGGGAGCAAGGAAGCGGCCGGTCGCGGGGAATTAGTCTACTACATCGGTGGCGATGAGGCGGCCTACCGGCGCGCGCGTCCGGTGCTGGAAGCAAGCAGCAAGGAGATCCTCGAGATCGGGGAAGTGGGGCAGGCGACGACGATCAAGCTGGCCACGAATATGATCACCGCGGCCACGGTGCAGGTGGCCGCGGAGGCGCTCGCGCTGGTGGATCGCGCGCAGGTGCCGCTGGATAAATTTGCCGCCGCGATGCGCTCGAACGGGTCCAACTCCGGCACGCTCACGATGAAGTTGCCGAAGATGATTGACCGCGAATTCGACACGCATTTTTCGGTCAAGCACATGCTCAAAGACGCGACGCTCGCGGCGCGGATGGGGCGCGATCTTGGCCTGCGCCTGGGCGTGACCGAGGTGGCGCGCGATGTCTTGCGCGATGAGTTGAACGACGGCGGCGGCGAGGCCGATTACTCCGCGGTGATGCGGCAATATTTTCCCGAGGCACCGGCGCCGAGTCTGCCGTTAATGGAAGAGGAAGCCGCGGACCCCGAGCCGGTGGAAGAACCGGTGGAAGCCGATCCGGAAAGCGAGCCGGAAGCGGCGCCGGAGCCCGAAGCTGAACCGGACGTGGAGGAGATCGAGTTGCTGCCTAACGAGTCGCCGATGCTGACGGCAGCGGCCACGGAGGAAGCGCCGCCCGCCCTTGCAGAAGCCAAACCGGAAGAGAAAAAGGAAGTCGAGCCGCGCGGGTTCTTGAGCCGGATCTTCAGCCGCGGAGCGGATTACTAGGCCGTGGAGCGGGCGCTCTTCGATCTTTCTGCGCGGACGAAGCTGCGGCTCTCCGGCGTGGATCGTGTGCGCTATTTAAACGGCCAGATCAGCAACGACCTGCGCAAAGCGAGCGCCGCGCGCGCGCTCCATGCCTGCGTGCTGACGGCGAAGGGCAAGATCAACGCGGAGGTCTTCATCGTGCCCGAGGGCGAATCGTTTCTGCTCGATAGCGACCCGGGCCTGGCCGAGGCGCTGAGCGCGCGGCTGGAGCGTTACATCATCGCGGATGACGTGCAGGTGGAGGACGTGACTGAGGCTTATGCGCTTTTGCACTTGTTAGGCGATCCGGGGGAGACGCTCCCGTCGACGGCGCTGAAAGTGCAGGCAAATCGTTTCGGCGCCACGGGCTTGGACCTTTGGCTGCCGCGCGCGGAGCGGGCGGCGGCGGTGGAAAAATTAGCCAGCATTTTCCCGCTCTTGGATGAGGCTGCAGCCGAGGAATGGCGAATCGAGCGGGGGCGGCCGCGCTGGGGCGCGGAATTAACCGACGAGATCATCCCGAACGAGGCGAACCTCGAGGCGAGCACGATCGACTACGCGAAGGGCTGCTACATCGGGCAGGAAGTGATCTCGCGGATCAAGATGTCCGGCCAGACGAACAAGCGCCTCTGCGCCCTGCAGGCCGCGGCCGGGGACTCGTTAGGCGCGGGCTGGAAGCTCTGGAGCGGCGAGCGGGAAACCGGATGGCTCACAAGCGTGGCGGCGAGCGCGAGCGCGGGACAGCGGCGTGCGCTCGGTTTTGTGAAGCGCGGTTTCTGGGAGCCGGGGACGCGATTGGAAGCGCGCGCCGGCGAGACTGCGACCACGGTGGAAATCGTGCCGCTCCCGCCGGTTGCCGATTGACCGCTTCCCGCGGGTCGACTTACTCTCTCGCGGCTGCGCCACCGTGCGCGCGTTTTTCTCTATGGCCAAGGTTTCCGTCCAGAACGTCTACAAGATTTACCCCGGCGACAAAGGCGCGGACGTCACGGCGGTGAACGACGTCAGCCTCGAGATCGCCGACCGCGAGTTTGTTGTCCTCGTGGGGCCATCGGGCTGCGGGAAATCGACCACGCTGCGGATGATCGCCGGCTTGGAGGAGATTTCGCGTGGCGACATTTTCATCGGCGAGCGCCGGGTAAACGACGTCGCGCCGAAGGATCGCGACATCGCGATGGTCTTCCAGAATTACGCGCTCTACCCGCACATGTCGGTCTTCGAGAACATGGCCTTCGGCTTGAAGCTGCGGAAGTTTCCCAAGGCCGAGATCAAGAAGCGGGTGCAGGACGCAGCGGCGATTCTGGGCATCGAGGATTTGCTGGAGCGCAAACCGAAGGCGCTCTCCGGCGGGCAACGCCAACGCGTGGCCGTGGGCCGGGCGATCGTGCGCCAGCCGAAGGTTTTTCTCTTCGACGAGCCGCTCTCGAATTTAGACGCCAAGATGCGGGTGCAGATGCGGACGGAGATTACCAAGCTGCACCAGCGCCTCCAGGCGACGATGATCTACGTGACCCACGATCAAGTGGAAGCGATGACCATGGGCGACCGGATCGTGGTTATGGACAAAGGACTGGTGCAGCAAAACGACGCGCCTTTGAAGCTCTATCACGAGCCGGTGAATCTCTTCGTGGCCGGCTTTCTGGGCAGCCCACCGATGAATTTCATCCACGGCACGCTCAAGGAGACGAAAGGCGCGCTGGTTTTCTCCGAGATGGAAGGTGGGACGATCGAGGTGCGGCTGGACGCGAACGAGCGTCCGGGCGCGCGTGAATTTGTCGGCAAATCGATGCTTTTGGGGATCCGCCCGGAGGACATCGAGGTGGCGCAATTTGCCCGGGGCCAGGAAACAGCCGGCAGCTTCCCGGCGATCATCGATCTGGTGGAACCGATGGGCGCGGAGACGAATCTCTACCTGCAAACCGGGGCGCACACGATCGTTTGCCGGAGCCAAAAAGCGTTGGACCACCGCGAGGCCGGGCACCGAATGCAGTTCGAGATGAATCTCCCAAAGGCGCACCTCTTCGACCCGGAATCGACCCTGCGCATTGTCTAGGGCTAATTGGTTTTGCCGGCGAAACTTGCGGGCGGAGTTTCCCCTTGTTTTTCAAAGAGCTTTGCGGGTAATGTCGGCGCCTCGATTAAGTCTTTCCCCTAGACGCAGCCCGTGAACCAACAACTACTCTCCGAAATCGGCCGCACCCAGCGGCTCGAAATTCTCAATACCCTCAAGCGCACCCGCGGCATGTCCGTGAATGAGCTCGTCGACAAAATGAAGATGAGCTACATGGGCATCAAGCAGCACTGCCTCACGCTCGAGCGCGGCGGCTACCTCGACACCTGGCGTCGCCCCCAGAAAATGGGCCGGCCGGAGATGGTCTATCGCCTGACCAAGCGGACGCACGATCTCTTCCCCTGCGACAGCAACCGGATGACGATGGATTTGCTGGCTGCAGCCAGCGAGATCTACGGCCCGAACGCGGCGGAGAAGCTTCTCTTCAACGTCTACGAGCGGAAGACCCGGGAGTTCGCGGAGAAGGTGAAGGGCGAGACCGTGGCCGAGCGCGCCCGTTCCCTGGCGGAACTGCGCGACCAGGATGGCCACATGGCCGAATTCATGGACGACGAGAAGGAGGGCGGCCCGCAGATCCTGGAATGCCACTCGCCCATCCTGAATTTGCTCGACCAGTATCCGCTGGTCGCGCGGCTGGAGCAGGACCTGTTCGAGAAGATTCTCGGCACGGCCGTGCGCCGCGAGGAGACCCGCAGCTCGGGGCAATACGAGTGCGCCTTCTATTTCGCGGTCTAGCGGCGCGCGCGGAGTTTTTGCTCGCGCATCGGAGCAAGTTCGCTTGATTGGTGGCCCATGCTCCGGGCCTTTCCCACCGCCGTTATCGAGAATCTGCAGCCGTTGATCGACGGCGGGCGTTACCCGGTCAAGCGGGTCGTGGGCGAAGATCTCGAGGTCGAGGCCGACATCTTCAAGGACGGCCACGATGTGGTCGCGGCCCGGCTGAAATGGCGCCAGCTCGGCGAGCCGCAGTGGCACGAAACCGCGATGACCCATCTCGGGAACGATCGCTGGCGCGGCGTCTGTTCCCTCTTCGAAAACGCGACCTACGAATACACCGTGGAAGCCTGGGCGGACACGTTCGCGGGCTGGCAGCACGAGTTTGGTGCCAAGTTCAAGGCCGGCATCGCCAACCTGACGAGCGAGGCGCTGGAAGGCGCGGCCTTGATCGAAGCGGCCGCGCTCCGGGCCGGCGAGACCGCCGATGGGCGGCGGCTCGGGGAGCTCTCGGAGATCATCCGCACGAGCGAGAACGCGCAGATCGACGAGCTGGCTCACTCCGGCGAGCTCGAGATCCTGATGGCAACTTACCCGGATCGTTCGGCCTCGACGCAATACGCGCCGCATCCGCAGGTCACGGTCGACCGGGTGCGCGCGCGCACCGCGGCCTGGTATGAATTTTTCCCGCGCTCGGCCGAGGGCCACGCGGATCGCGGGTCGACCTTCCGCGATTGCCTCCCGCGGGTCGATTACGCAAAGGCCCTGGGCTTTGACGTGATTTATTTCCCGCCGATCCACCCGATTGGGATGACCAATCGCAAAGGCGCGAACAACTCCGTGACCAGCCAGCCGGGCGAACCGGGCGTGCCCTACGCGATCGGGAACCGCTTCGTCGGTGCGCCCAATGGCGGCGGGCACAAGGACGTGGAGCCTTCGTTAGGCACGCTGGAGGATTTCGCCTGGCTGCAGCGCGAGATTCACGCGCGCGGGATGGAAGTGGCGCTCGATTTCGCGATCAATTGCTCGCCCGATCACCCGTATGTCGAGGCGCATCCCGAGTGGTTCTACAAGCGCCCCGACGGCACGATCAAATACGCCGAGAACCCGCCGAAGAAATACGAGGACATCTACCCGCTGAACTTCCGTTGCTCGAACTGGCAGGAGCTCTGGGACGAGATGACCAGCATCATCCTCTTCTGGGCAGAGCAGGGTGTGCGCATCATCCGGGTGGATAATCCACACACCAAGCCGGTGGCGTTTTGGGAATACCTGATCGGCCAGGTGCGCGCGAAATTTCCCGACGTCATCTTCCTTTCTGAGGCTTTCACCAAGCCGAAGATGATGAAAGCGCTGGCTAAGGCTGGCTTCCAACAGAGCTACACCTACTTCACCTGGCGGAACACCAAGGCGGAGTTCATCGAGTATTTCACCGAGCTCACGCAGACGGAGATGCGCGAGTATTTTCGCGGCAATCTCTGGCCGAACACGCCGGATATTCTGCCGGTGCACCTGCAGGAAGGCGGCCGCCCCGCCTTCATGATTCGCGCCGTCCTCGCGGCCACCCTCTCGAGCGTCTACGGCATCTACAGCGGCTTTGAGCTCTGCGAAAATGCCCCTCTTCCTGGACGCGAAGAGTATCTCGATAGCGAGAAATATCAGCTCAAGGAGCGCGACTGGGATGCGCCCGGCAACATCAAGAATTACCTCGCACGCCTGAACCAAATCCGCCGCGAGAATCGCGCGCTGCATCTCTACGACAACCTGCGGTTCTACCAGGCGGACGATGGGAACATCCTCTTTTACGGCAAGCTGACACCGGCGAAAGACAACCTCATCCTCGTGGTCGTGAACCTCGACGCCTTCATGGCGCACCATTCCTACATTCACGTCCCGCTGGCGGAGATGGGCCTGAGCGAGACTGAGCCGTATCAGGTGCACGATCTCCTGACCGATGAGCGCTTCACCTGGCAGGGCAGCCGGAATTATGTCGAGCTCCATCCAGACACGCGCCCGGCGCATGTCTTCCGCGTGCGGCGCTCGTTAGGCGACGGGCGTTTCGCGTAGTGGTTGAACGTTCCCACGGGGCGCGCTGTCTCTGCTGGGAATGTTGCGCCGCTCCCGGCGACATCTTACTATGGCTGCAAATTCCGGAATGAAACACCTCCTTCCGCTCCTCGGCGTATTCGCGGGCGCCACTCCTCTCTTCGCGCAGACTCCCGTGCCGCCCGGCCCCGACCTGCCGCAGACCACTTCCATTCTCGACGCCATGATCCATGCGGGACCCATCATCATCCCGCTGGTTATTTTGTCCGTTTTCTCGGTTATGCTCGTGATCGTTTACTTCCTGAGCATTCGCCGCGGCGCGGTGGTCTCGAGCGGCTACATGGCCACGGCCGATGCCCTCCTGCGGAAGCGCGATTACCTCGGCCTGCTTGCGGTTTCGAATCGCCATGGCGAAGCGATCGCGCGCGTGGTCCAGAAGGTCCTGGAGTTCACGACCAAGAATCCGGGCGCCGACTTCGCGCAAGTGCGCGACATCGCCGAAACCGAAGGCACGCGCGTGGCTTCCAGCTTGAACAATCGCGTGATTTACCTTGCGGATATCGGAATGATCGCGCCGCTTATCGGCCTGCTCGGCACGGTCATCGGCATCGTTCGTTCCTTCAGCGCGCTCGGGGCTGATGTCGGTTCCGCGCGTTATCTGCAACTTTCGCGCGGCGTCAGCGAGGCGCTGATCAATACTGCCGGCGGCCTGGCGATTGGCATCCCGGCGATGATCTTTTACGCCTTCTTTCGCGGCCGCGCGCAACGCTTGATCTCGGAACTCGAATCCGCGGTCACGCACGTGCTTGCGCTGCTTTCGCTGCAATACAATAAGTCACAGCCGTCGCAGCGCGCGCCCGCGTTGATCGAGGATGATTTTTAGAAGCGCTGATCTGCTTCTCCCAATCCTCTCCTGCCTCGAATGAACCTGCGCAAGCACGCCGTCCCGCACCATCCCGGCATCCAGCTCGCCCCGCTGGTCGACGTGCTCATGTTGCTGCTTATTTTCTTTCTCCTCACCTGGAACGCGGCGCGGAACGAGAACGAGCTCGACGTAAAAGTGCCCAAGGCGACCGAGGCGAAGGAAAAAAGCGCGCCCATCGGCGACGTGATCGTGAACGTGAAAGCGGATGGCAATGTGGTCGTAAACCGGCGCACCTTGAGCGCCCCCGAGCTGACCGAACTCCTGCGCAATCTCGTTCAACTCGACCCAAACCAGGCGGTCGTGATCCGCGGCGACGAAACCGGCGCCTACCGAAACGTCGTCGGCGTGCTCAACATTTGCAGCGAAGCGGGCGTGACCAACGTCGCTTTCGCGACCGCAAAATGAACTGGCGCACGAGCGCCCTGGGCGTGCTCGCGTGGGCGTTTTGCCTAACGAGTGCCTGGGGGCAGGCGCAGGCGGCCCCGGAAATTCGCCGGGCCCAGCCGGTGAACGAGCCGCCCGTGCGCCGCGCGCTTCCGGTGGAGGAGTCGACCCCGCGCAAGGCGGCCACCCCGTTGCCGGTGGCTACGCCCGCGCCCACTCCGCGCTCCACTCCGGTGCCCGCGCCCGAGGAGCCGGCTACGCCGCGGAGCGAGCCCGCGGCGAGCGAAGGGCCGGAACCGGAGGCGGCCGACCAGCGCCAGCTCGATTACGCGAACGCGCTCTTCAATCGCAAGCTCTACGATCTCGCAATTCCGGAATACGAGAAGTTCCTCGGCCAATTCCCGAATGCGTCCGGCCGCGCGAGCGCGTTCTTTTACCTCGCCGAAGCCTACCGCGCGCAGAACCGCACCGCGCCGGCGCGGACTGCTTTCCAGAGTGTGCTGGCTGATTTTTCCGAGAGTGAGTTTGCCGGGCCGGCGGCCTATGGCGTGGGCGAGATTCTTTTTAACCAGAAAGATTACGCCGGCGCGCTGGCGCAATTTCATCGCTCGGCAGCGAAGACGAAGGAGCCCGGCCTGGCCTTGTCGGCGCGCTATTTCGAGGCGCGTTCGCTGGAAAATCTCGATCGCAAGGATGAAGCCGCGACCGCTTACCTGCAGGTGATCGAGGCGAAGGACCCGAATCCTTTCCGCGAAGACTCGCGCTCCGCCGCGGCCTCGATCCTTTTCAATCGCGGGCGCAAAGCGGAGGCGCTGAAGCAATACGAGGCGCTGGCAAACGAAACCGGCAAGGCCGCTTTGAAAGCCGAGGCGACCGTGCGCGCCGGCTTGATTGCGGCCGACCTCGCGCAAGGCGAGAAGGGCAACAAAGCGCTCTCGGAAAAAGCAGTCGCGCTCTTGCAAAAAGGCCGCTCGTTAGCCGAGGCCGGGAAATGGCGCGGGCTCGCGGCCACCGGCCTCCTCCGGGTGCTCTATTCCGGCGGGCAATTCCAGCAGGTGCTCACGGAATGGAAACGCGCGGGCGACGACCTGCCAGACGACGCCCGCGCGGAGATGATGCTCTACGCAGCGAACAGCCAGCGCCAGCTCGGCCACGGCCCGGAAGCGGAGGCACTCTACGCCCAGATCATCGAGAAATATCCCTGCGCGCGAAGAAGCGAAGGACGCGCGTTACCAGCGCTTGATCAATGTCTACAACGCCGATCCCGCGGCGGTGGTCGCGCAGGTGGACGAGTATTTAGCCAGCAACTCGAGCGGCGAACGGGCCGACCAGGCGCGGCTCTTGAAAGCCGAGGCGCTTTATCGCCAGGGAAATTTCGCCGAGGCCGCGCCGCTCTATGAGACGCTGCGCGCTTCCCAGCTTTCGGCCAAGCTGCGCGCAGAGTCGGCTTACAAAGCTGGCTGGTGTTACGTGCAGCTCAAGAATCCGCTGCGGATTATCGATGCCTTTAGCTATTTCCTGAAGGCTTTTGCCGACAACCCGCAGGCTCCGAGCGCGCTCACCCAGCGCGCGCTGGCCTACCAGGAGACGAAGAACTTCGACGCCGCGATCGCCGACCTCGATACCTTGATCAAGAGCTACCCAAAAGCGCGCGAGCGCGAAGGCGCGCTGCAACAAAAGGCGCTCCTCCTCGGCCAGCAGGAAAACGACAAGGCGATGTCGGCCGCTTTTGCGCAGCTGCTGAAGGAATATCCGAAGACCGAGGCCGCGGCACAGGCGCAGTATTACATCGGGAAGGCGGCCTTCGAGGCGAAGGACTACAAGCCGGCGATCGCCGCGCTCGAGGCTGCGCGGAAATTGAACGCGGAGCAGTATTACACCCCCGCGACGGTCCGGATCATCTCTGCTTATTTTTACCAAAAAAACCGCGCCGCGCTCACGAGCGAAGTCGACAAATACCTCGCCAGCGGCCGCGAAGCGCCGATTCCTGGCGAAATCCTGCAGTGGCTCGGGCTGGATTATTACAACGAGAAGAACTACGCCGCGGCCGAGAAATACCTCAGCGCCCTGGGCGCGAACGAAGGCTCGAATGTGAACGCGGATTTCTGGTTCTACCTGGCCGATGCGCAGATGAAGACCGGCAAGGTGAGCGATGCCGAAGGCTCTTACGAACGCTACCTGCAAACGACGAGCGATCCGGCGGCGCGCGCCAAGACCTTGATCGCGCTCGGCGCGGCCAAGATCGCAGCGCACAAACCGGAGGAAGCGCAGCGGATTGCCGAGGAAATCATGAGCCTGCAGCCGGAGGGGAAAGTGAACGCGGAAGCTCGCCTCCTCGCGGGCGAAGTGCAGTTTGAACGCGGGGCTTTCGAGGAGGCGGCGAAAACTTTCATGAGCGTGTCCTTGCTTTACGACGACCCGGCGATCACGCCGAGGGCCTTGCAGCGAGCCGCGGCCGCGTATCAAAAAGCCGGCAACCAGGCTGAAGCGGCTCGCGCCACGCAGCAGTTGCGCGCGAAATATCCGAATCTCGCTGGCTAAGTTCAGCCCTGGGCCAGGGTCTCGATCGGAAGCGGCGCGAGGAATTCGGTCACGTCCTCGACCTGCAAGAGTGGATTCGCGAGGTGGGCCGCGAGAAAGCTGGTGTCGGGCGTCGGCGCGATCCCGGCCTGCGCGGTTAGCCCGGCGGCCTGCAATTGCGCGAGCACGCGCTCGACTTTCTCCCGCAGCGCCGCGCCCTCGTTTGCCTGCACCGTGCAGATGCCGGGCGCAGTCGCTTCCACAAAAGGCGAGAGGGTAAAGGCGAACTGCAGGAGCAAATCAGCCAGCATTTTCTCCTGCTCGAGCAGGCGCCCTTTTACCACCAGCGGCAGGTAGCGCGCGAGCCCCTGGCTGGGCGTCATCCCGCAGCGCACCTCGGCCGCGGCCGCCTCCGCGTTGACCTGCAAGAAAGTGGGTTTCGCGTCGCGCTCATCGATCAAGGCGACGGCGTGGCCAGCCAGCTCCGGCTGATGGCGGAGCGCGGCCTGGAGGAAAAAGTTCGGGAGATAAAGGGTGGCGAAAAGCATTTTAGCCGACAGCCTCCAGCCGATGCGGGTGCAGGCGTTGCACCTCGATTTTTGTGCGGGCGAAATCGCGTGGCTCATCGATGTCCGCCAATTGCCAGCGATGCTCGAGGGTCAACTTCACCTGCGCGCTGCTGATCACGCTCCGGCGCGTGAGCACGAGAAAAGCGAGCGAGAGCGGCTCGGCCAGGCGTTGCAGCCGATACCAGCTGGTCTGCGGAATCTTGCGCAGCTCCTCGGCGCTGTTCAGCACCAGGTCGAGGATCACGAGCGGGAAATTGCCGTCGCGCAGGAGCAGGTCGGCGGCTTTCACGGCCGCGAGCGCAGTGGTGCAGCGGACCCAGAGAAGGTGGCGCAGACACTCATTTCCCAGCGGCTGCGGATCGAAGGAATCGCGCCCGTCGATCAAGGCCACGAACTCGCGTTCCCGCTGCGCGCGGCGAAGCAGGGTGTGCAGGAGACGCGCGCTCCCGGCGCTCTCGTGCGGGCTGGTTAATTCCGTAATCGCGCCCTTCGGCAAGCCGCCGGCTTCATCGAGCGGAGGAATGCCAGTGAGCAAACGCGCGGCCGGCGCGATCTGCGTCTGCGGATAGCGCTCCGCGAGCAGCTTCCGCAGGTCGATGATTTTGCTGCTGCTCGCCGGCATGAACCAGCGTGGCATTGCGAGCGAATATGTTCAAGTGAACACATCGCCTGGCTGGAGAGTATAAAAGCGTTTCGATTAAGCGCGGCGAACCGCCACGGATGCACGCCAGCAGTCCAACGGCCGGCCCGCGAAAATTAGCCAGCGCTTTTGCGCCGCGCGGCCCGCTGCGGCGCGGCCTGCTGGCGCACCAGCGAGACCATCACGCCCTGGATGCGCAACTCCCGCGCCGGCACGAGGTCCGGGTAGAGCGGATTCTCCGCCTTCAAATACGGGCGGCCGTGATCGACCACGTAGCGCTTCAAGGTCGTCTCCCCATCGATCAAGGCCGCCACGATGTCGCCATTCTGCACTTCCTTCCGGTCCTCGAGGATGACCAAGTCGCCGTCTAAAATATGCGCCTCGATCATGGAATCGCCGCGCACGCGGAGCGCGAACGTGCGGCTGTTTTTCGAAGTATTGGCCGTGCGCGCATCGAGCGAGATGTGTCCCTCGATCGCCTCCTCCGTGGCCGTGGCCATGCCCGCGGGAATCTGGCCGTAGATCGGGATGTCCGTGATGCGCACCTTCGAGACCGGCGTGATCAAGGCGCGGGCCTTGCGCGCGTGGCGATCGAGAAAGCCTTTCCGCTGCAGGACGTCGAGGTATTGCATGACCGACGTCTGGCTGGCGAAGCCGAAATGCTTCTGGATTTCGCGCGTGCTGGGGGTGAAACCGCGTTCGCGTTGTTCGGACTGGATGAAGCCGAGCACGTCTTGCTGGCGTTCGGTGAGCACGGCGGAATTATGCGGAGAATAACGAGTGCTGCAAGTTCAAATGAACGTGCTGGCTAATTCGCGAGTTGGAGCGCTTTTTCCTCCAGCTCCGCGATCCAGCGTGTGAGGTAGGAGAGCGCAAGGTAGAGCTGCTGCAACGCCGGGAGCTGTGCCTCCCAGCCATGGCTTCGCTGGCGCAACTCCTCCAACGCGGCGGCTTGCTGCGCGCGGAGTTGTTCGAGTTGCGCGGCAATCTCGCCGCCGGTCTGCAGCGCCGCCGTTTTAGCCAGCGAGATGTTAAGCGCGTTGCCCGCGCGGGCGCGCTGCTCGAGCGCGGCTGCGGCGGCGTGCATCAGCGTGGCCACGCGCGGGAAGAGGTCGGCAATTTCCCTCGGGACCGCGGCAGCGCGCGGCGGCTCGGCATCTTCGAGCGCAAGCAAATGCTGCAAGCGGCGCTTTGGTTCGCGCAGCACCTGGTAGGCTTCGTTCACCTCCGCGAATTCGCCCGCCTTCCCACTCACGTCGGGATGAAGTTGCCGGCTACGCGCATGGAAAGCCTTCCTTCAATTCCTCCGGATCGAGCCACGGGCCGCGCGGCTGCGAGAGCAGCGCGAAGTAATCGGTCATGCCGCGAAGCTTTCGCCGCAGGAGCAATGCGCGACCGCGTTCGGATTCGTGACTTTGAAGCCGCCCTTCTGCAGGTCGTCGCTAAAGTCGAGCAGCGAGCCGCTGACAAAAAGCGCGCTCTTCGGATCGACCACCACGCGCACCTCGGCGGATTGGACCATGATGTCGCGATTCAGCGGGCCATCGACCAGGTCCATCTTGTATTGCAATCCGGAGCAGCCGCCGCCGATGACGGCAACGCGCAGGGCGCCCTGCGGGCGGCCTTGTTTCTGCAGGAGGCCGAGGAGTTTCCGGGCAGCGTTTTCCGTCACCTTGATCAGGCGTTCGTTGCCGATCTTGTAGTTAAGGCCGGTGGGCGGGGTCGCAGTCGCAGACACGGGGGAAGGTAACGGGCGCACGCCCCTAGGGCAAGACGGCCACCGCAGCGTGCGTCGCGATGTGCTCCTGTGCGATCGCGTCGAGCTCGGCGAGACGAGTGATGTGCTGGAATTTCTCGCGCAGCGCTTTGCTCGCGGGAAAGCCCTTTGAATAAGCCATCAAGCGCGCGCGCATCGAGCGCATGGCGGCGTCTTCGTTTTGCCAATCCTCGACCACCAAACGGCAATGGCGCGCGATCACCTCCCAGCGCTCGGTCAGCTCGGGCGCGGGCAGCGGACCGCCAGCGGCGAATTCGCGTTTGATCTGCTGGAAAATCCACGGCGCACACATGGCCGCGCGGCCGATCATCACGCCGGCTACTTTCGTCTCTGCGCGTCGACGCAGGACATCCTCGGCGCAGGTGATGTCGCCGTTGCCGATCACCGGCACGCGCACGGCTTCGGCGACTTCGCCGATGACTTTCCAATCCGCCTCGCCGGAGTAACCCTGCGCGCGCGTGCGGCCGTGGACCGCGATCGCGGCAATCCCGAGATCCTCCAGGATGCGCGCGACGCCTGCGGCGTTGACCGATTGCGCGTCCCAGCCGATGCGGATCTTCGCGGTCACAGGCATGGGCGCCGCCGCGCGCACGACGGCGCTGGCCACGGCGGCAAGCGTGGGGCAATCCTTGAGCAGCGCGCTCCCGCCATTTTTAGACACCACTTTGTTAACCGGGCAGCCAAAGTTCAGGTCGATGAAATCGGGCCGCACCCAGTCGATCACCTGCCGCGCGGCTTCGGCCATGTGCTCGGGATTGGCGCCGAAAAGCTGGACGCCGAGCGGACGCTCGACCTCGTCGAAGTCGAGATACTCGCGCGTGCGCTCGTTCCGCCGGAAGACGCCTTCCGAAGAAACAAACTCGGTCACAAGAACGTCGGCGCCGTATTCCTTGCAAAGCTGGCGGAAAATTTTATCCGAGATCCCGGCCATGGGGGCGAGGTAAAGCGGGAAGTGCCCGCCGGCGAACCATGGCAGCAAGGAGTGCATTTCGATTCGTTAGACCGCCTGCATGAGTTGCGCGACCTCGCTCTGGACCGCTTCGAGCTCGTCGAGCTTAAGCTCCACATCCGGGACCAGGAAGACTTCGCCGGTTTTGGCGTGTTCGTAAATGAGCACCCGGCGGCCGTTGTCCGCCGGCTCGGTCTTGATCGGCTTCAGGATGCGTTTCCGCTCGAGCATGGCCGCGAGCACGTAGCAGGCATTCGGCTGCGCGCTCTCGCCCAGGAGGCGACGGAGCAGCTCCTCGGCGTTCTCTTTGGCCAGCGGTTCCGGCGGGACCGCGGGTGGCGGCTCGTAGCGGGTTTTCCAAAACGAAAACGGGCGGATGTTTTCGTTGCGCGCGGCCCAGCCTTCCTCGCTCAAGTCTTCGCGGCGATAGCCCGCACCTTCGCGGAAAAGGAGCGTGTAAAATAGTTCGCCCGGCTCGAACGGGCGGCCGGTGGCTGCGCAAACTTCTGCGCGGTGTTTGATCGGCCAGTCGTTTGCCAGCGGATTCATGCGCGTGCCGGATGCGGAGATGCGCGCACGGAGAAGAGCTCCCGCGCTTCGCGATTACTCGAGCGTAGATAAAGCAAAATCACGCCAACGATCGCAAACAGGAGGTTCGGCGTCCAAGCGGCGGCCCACG
The DNA here is from genome assembly GCA_963726745.1 of uncultured Verrucomicrobiae bacterium. Lineage (GTDB taxonomy): Bacteria > Verrucomicrobiota > Verrucomicrobiia > Chthoniobacterales > UBA10450 > JACCTI01. Next base: position 879,103 of record CAVSDR010000006.1, on the reverse strand, counting down.
GGGCGATACGCGCGCCTTCGCCCAGCGCGAGAAAGAAATGCGTGAGGAAGTTCATGAAGAAAATCAGCCCGATGGCCGCAGCCACGCTCGAGAGGACGCCCTTGCGTGAGAAGCCGATCGCGAGCGGCGACGCGATCAGGACCACAATCAAACAGGTCAGCGGAAGTGCCAGCCGATAGTGCAGGTGGGTGGCGAAGGGCGCGAGCAGGGTGCGCGGGAAGTCGGCATTGTAGCGCAGGTAATCGCGCAGCTCGGGCACGCTCAGGTATTCTGCGCGCATGTTCGAGCTGGCGAGCCGGAAAGGGGTTTCGTCCCAGTCGTGCACCAGCAGTTGGGCGCGATTCTCTTCGCCGGCGATGTTTCCCTCCGCGTCGTAGTGCACCACTTTCACGCCGCGCAGCTGCCAGGCGCGGGCGGCCGGTTCATAGGTCGCCGAGGTCGCGAGGTAATTTGTGACGATGTTGTCGTTGGCGTCCTGCTGCAGGACTTGCAGGGTGACAAACTCGTTGGTGGTCGCGTTAAAGCGCTGGATAAACCAGGTGCGATTGCCCGAGCGATTGCGAAAAATCTGGCCCATCGCCATCGCGCCGCGCGACTCGTCGCGCATCTCCTCGAAGTAGGCCTTGCGCGCCTGCTCGGCGTGCGGCGAGAGGGCAAAATTTAGCGCGGCACTGAGCGCAGTCGTGGCCAGGCCGGCCGCGAACAGCGGCACCAGCAAGCGCGGGATGCTGATCCCGGCGGTGAGCATCGAGACGATCTCATTCGAGCGCGACATTCGGCTAAGGGAAAAAAGGAGCGCCAGCAGGAGCGCAATCGGCAGGACAATGACAATGATTTCCGGAGCCTGCGTGAGGTAGTAGTGCGCCACCGAGATCACCGAGACACTTTCGTCCAGGAAGGTGGAAATCTTGTCGCTGATGTCGAAGACCAGCCAGACCGCGAGAAAGGCTGCGATGCAATAAAAGTACGCCCGGAGAAAATTCCGCAGCACATAAAAATCGAGCAGTCTCACAGGCGAAATTGCGAATGTCGGAAGGCGATAAGCGGCTTAAGATCACGGCTCCATGGTCGACCGCAAAGTGCAAATCTCATGATCGCCCTCCGGGAGCATCTCGGGAGCGACTTCGTTGAGCGCGTGCGCGGTATTTTTGCGCACGATGGCCTCCTGGCGAAAGCGAAGAATTTCGAATATCGCGCCGAGCAACAGGACATGGCGGTGGCCGTCGCCCACGCCCTCGAGGAAGAACGGCACCTGGTGGTCGAGGCCGGCACCGGTGTCGGCAAATCGATGGCCTACCTCGTCCCGGCAATCCTGCACGCGAAGGAGCAGACGATGAAAGCCGTCATCTCCACGCACACGATCAATCTTCAGGAGCAGCTCCTCTACAAGGACATCCCAATCCTGAAGAAGATCCTGCCGATTGAGTTTGAAGCCGCGCTGATGAAGGGCCGGCAAAATTACCTTTGCCCGCGCCGGCTGGAGCGAGCGCTGCAGCAGGCCGGCGAGCTTTTCACCACGAGCGAGCAAACGGAATTGGTCCGCCTGGCGGAATGGGCCGCGCGCACCAGCGATGGGTCACTGAGCGATCTCGCGATCGAGCCCGACCCGAAAGTCTGGGCGCAGGTTTGCAGCGAGGCGCACATCTGCACCGCCAAAACTTGCGGCCTCAACTCGAACTGTTTCTTCCAGCAAGCGCGCAAACGCCTCCAGACCGCGGATGTGATCGTGGTCAATCACACGCTCCTCTTCATGCTCCTCGGCAGCCTCGAGGAACAGGAGGAGCGCGAGAGCGGTTACCTTTTCCCGAATGATTTCCTGATCTTCGACGAAGCGCACACCGTCGAGCAGATTGCCTCGCGCCAGATCGGGCTTTCGGTGTCGCAATACGGCCTGCGTTCGACCGTGCAGCGGCTCTACAATGCGCGCACGCGCAAAGGCCTTTTCACGGTCACGCGCGATGCCGCCGGCGTGACCCTGGCTGCGGAATTAGCCGACGACTTGGAGAAATTCTTCGAGGCCGTGGGGACGCGCGCGGAGTTCCGGAAAGGCCGCGAAGTGCGCGTGCGCGCGCCAGAGTTTGTCCCGGATACGATCAGCCCGCGCCTGGCCGCGCTCCAGGTCCGGATCATGGACGTGGTCAAGCGAACCGAGGACGAGTTCCTCAAGGCCGAGCTCCAGGAACTCGGCCGGCGCGTGAGCGGCGCGCGCCTCGACATCACCGCCTTCCTCGAGCAGAGCGAATACGGCCACGTCTACTGGGTCGAACGCACCGGGAAAGCGGCGCAGTTCATCTCGCTGAATGCCGCGCCGATTGACATCGCGCCAGTCCTGCAGCGGATGCTTTTCCGCGATGGGTGTTGCACGATCATGACCAGCGCGACCCTCGCCGTGGGACAGAAAGATCTCGCCTATTTCCGCCGGCGCGTGGGCGCGATGGAGGCGACCGCGCTCCAGCTTGGAAGCCCGTTCGATTTCGAGGAGCAGATGAAGCTCTTCCTCGTGCAGAAGATGCCCGATCCGCGCGACGCCGCTTACACCGGCGCGCTCGCGGAATGGGTCGGCCGCTTCGTCGAGGAAACCGATGGCCGCGCCTTCGTCCTCTTCACCAGCTACCGCGGGATGCAGCAATTAGCCGACGAGATGCAGCCCTTCTTTGCCAGCCGGAAGATGAATCTTTTCGTGCAGGGCCAGGGCGCGCCGCGGGGGAAATTGCTCGAGCTTTTCAAGACCACCGAGCGCAGCGTGCTCTTCGGCACGGACAGTTTTTGGATGGGCGTGGATGTGCCCGGCGAGGCGCTCTCGAATGTGATCATCACGCGCCTGCCCTTCGCGGTTCCGGATCATCCGCTCATCGAAGCGAAGCTGGAGTTGATCCAGGAACGCGGCGGCGACGCCTTTAGCGAATACTCGCTCCCGGAGGCGATCCTAAAATTGCGGCAAGGTGTCGGACGCCTCATTCGCACGCGGAGCGACAAGGGCATCGTGGTTATTTTAGACAACCGGATCGTGACCAAGCCGTATGGCCGGGCGTTCTTGAAAGCGCTCCCGGCTTGTCCAGTGAAGGTGATCTAGGCGCCTCGGCTGAACCGATGGCTTGGGAAGGGTGTCTTACTTTCGTCCTTTGATCGTCGGACTTGCATACGATCACTTGAACATATCCAACCCCCTGCCTATATGAATGACGTGAAGCGTTTCCTTCTCCCGAGTCTCTTTGCGCTTCCGGCGCTTGTGCTCGGCTTGATCCTTGGCCGTTACACCGCGGCGCCTTCGCCCTCGGTCGCAGCCGGGCCGAAGACGGCGAGCGTGGCTGCTGGCAAAACTTCCACCCCGCACCCCGTGGCCCCGCCGCAGCCGACAGTCGCGCCGGAGACCCCGGATGCGGCCGAAGCCGAAACCAGCGGCGACGCCCCTTCCGCGGCCAGCATCGTCGCGCGCATGAAGACCGCGCTTGGCCGGCCAAATAGCCGCCGCACTTTCGCGACCTTCAGCAAATTAGCCGACAGCATCAGCCCGCAGAATTTGCGCGAAGTGCTCGGCTTCGTGGAAAGCCTCCAGAAACCGCAGGATAAAAACATGCTCGTTTCGCTCGTCATCGGTCGCTGGGCGGAATTCGATCCCGCAGCTGCGGTGGCTTACGCGCAAGGGCTCACGCCCGGGACCTCGCGCAATTGGGCGATCACAAGCGCCGTCTCCGGTTGGTCGGAGCACGATCCCGCGGCCGCGACCACTTGGGCGCAGCAACTTCCGCCGGGCCCGGCGCGCGATCAGGCGATGCAAACCATCGTCTCCGCGCTGGCGGATAAGGATCCGCAAAGCGCGCTCAATTTCCTCCAGACGCTCCCGGCCGGGCGCACCCGGCAGAATCTTTACTGGCCCATCTTCAGCAAGTGGACCTCGCTTGATCCGGTGGTGGCGGCCGAACGGGCCACGCAATTGCCGGCCGGTTCCAGCCGTGACGCTGCCATCCAGGTGGTCGGTTCGAATTGGGCCAACCAGGATGCCGAGGCCGCTTTCGCCTGGGCGAACACGCTTCCGCCAGGCCAAGGCCGGAACAATGCGCTGCAAAATATTCTCTCGAGCTGGGCGAACAAGGATCCGCAGCGCGCGGCCGCGCTGGTCAACGAGCTCCCAGGCGGCAGCGTGCGCGACGCCTCCGTGGGCAACATCGCGCGTCAATGGGCCTTGACCGATGCGCGCGCGGCGCTCGCCTGGGCCGAGCAGCTTCCTGCGGGCGATGGCCAGCGCAATGCGCTCCGTTTTGCCCTCACCAGTTGGGTGCAGGCGGAGCCGGCCGCGGCGGCGGATTATGTCGCCAGCCTGCCTGCGGGCAAGACGCAGGACGAAGCCACCGCCGCGGTCGCCGGGCAACTGGCCAACAGCGATATCCAAAGCGCCGTCGCCTGGGCGCAGAAACTTCCCGCAGGCACTGCGCGACAGAATGCGCTGTCTAATATCATCAGCCAATGGAGCGATGCCGACCCGCAGGCGGCGGCGGATTTTGCGCTCCGCACGAGCAAAACCGAGGGCCGCAACGGCCTGCTCGAAAACGTCGCCCGCCAGTGGGCCCGGAGCGATTCGCAGGCCGCGCTGCGCTGGGCCACCACGCTCACTGATCCCGCCGCGCGCGAAGCCGTGCTTCCGAGCTTGATCGCTTCCGTGGCCGAAACCGATCCGCGCGAAGCCGCGAAATTGATCCCACAAATGAGCGCCGAGGCGCAGACCGCGGCCAGCGGCACCATCGCCTGGCAGTGGGCCGGCGACGATCCGCAGGCGGCCAGCCGCTGGGCGGCGACTTTTGCCGAGGGGAAGGCGCGCACCAAAGCCTTTGAAAGCTTGATGAGCCGCTGGGCCCAGAGCGATCCCTACGCTGCCGGCGCCTGGTTGGCGACCCTGCCCGGCGGCGCCTCGCGCGACGCTGCGGTCCTGGCCTACACGCAGCGCGTGGTCTCGACCGATCCCGCGACCGCCACGCAATGGGCCGAGACGATCGGTAATGAAGGGACGCGCAACAACCAGATCGAATCGCTGGCCGCGGCCTGGATGCGCACGGATGCCAACCGGGCCGCGGCCTGGATCAACAGCTCCTCGCTTTCCGCGGAAGCGAAGGCGCGCCTGCTGGCCGCGCGCAAGCAATGACGGCGAAGCAGGAGGCGGAACGGGCGGCGGAAATTCGCCGGGTGATCGCGCTCCTGCACCAGTGGGGCCTCCATTCGTTAGGCGATTTTGCCCGGCTGCCGCGGGCCGAGGTGAGCGCACGCCTGGGCGCGGAGGCGGTGCGGATGTGGGAACGGGCCCGCGGCCAGGCGACGCGTTTGCTCCGCCTGGTGGAGCCGCCGGAAGTCTTCGCGGAGAGCTTCGAGTTCGAGCACGAGGTCTCCACGAGCGAGCCGCTGCTCTTCATGCTCCGGCGTTTCCTGCAGCAATTCGCGCTGCGGCTGGGCGCGCAATATCTCGTGGTCGCGGAGTTGAAACTGCGGCTCCTTTTTGACGATCGGACGAGCTACGAGCGGCTGTTTAAAATCCCGCAGCCGAGCAACGATGAGGAGTCGCTCTTCCGCATGCTCCAGGCGCACCTCGAGGGTTTCACCTCGGAGTCGGCGATCGTCGCGGTCGCGCTGGAAGCGCAGCCCACGCGGCCGGTGCGGCAGCAGTTCAGCCTTTTCGAAAGCGCGCTGCGCGACCCAGCGCAGCTTTCGGAGACGCTCGCGCGGCTCGCCGGATTGCTCGGCGCGGAACGCGTCGGCACGCCGGTGCTGGAGGATACGCATCGGCCGGATGTTTTCCGGATGGAGGCGTTTCGCTGGGAGTTGCCGGAGGCGCGGGAAATTAGCCAGCAAGATGGGAGCGGCCCAGTGCTCCGGCGTTTTCGTCACGGCGCGGCGCCGGCATTGCGCGAAGTGGTCGAGCGGAAGGGGCCATATCACGCTTCCGGTCAATGGTGGGACACGGCTGCCTGGGCGCGCGCGGAGTGGGATGTGCAACTGGCCAGCGGGGCGCTCGCACGGGTGCACGAGGAAGCCGGGCAGTGGCAAGTCGACGGGATCTACGACTAACGAGCGGCGCGAGATCATGGCTTACGTCGAACTCCACGCCTGCAGCGCCTTCAGCTTCCTGCGCGGCGCTTCCTTTCCCGAGCAACTCGCGGAGACCGCTGCCCAGCTGGAGATGCCGGCGCTGGCCGTGCTCGATCGCAACGGCGTTTACGGTTCGCAGCGCGCAGCGGTCGCAGCGCGCGAGCAGGGGACGCGCGCGATCGTCGGCGCGGAGCTGAGCATGGAAGACGGGAGCGTGCTTCCGGTGCTGGTGAAATCCAAGGCCGGCTACGGGAATCTCTGTTCACTCCTGACCGAGGCGCATCTTCGGAGCGAGGTGAAAGGCGAGTGCGCGGTGCGCTGGAGCGAGCTCCGGGAATTTGCCGACGGATTGGTGGCCTTGCTGGGGAATCCGGGGAGCGCAGGCTGCCAGCCTGCCGTTTCCGGCAGCCTGCCGGAAACACGGGAAGATAAACCAGCGCTCTCGGTGGGGGCTACCACTCCGCGGTCGCGGCAAGCTGCCGCGGCCAGCAGGCTGGCAGCCTGCGCTCCCCAAGCGCTCGGCAGGCTACGCCCAGCGGCTCATCGACTCGTTAGGCCAGGAGAATGTCTACGTGGAGCTGCAGCGGCATTTCGTGCGCGGCGAAGAGCGGAGAAACCGCGCGCTCCGCGATCTCGCGGGGCAGTTCCGCCTCCCGCTCCTCGCCACCAATGGCGTGCAATACGCCACCGCGCGCGGACGCGAGGCGCTGGATGTTTTCACCTGCATGCGCGCGCATACGCACCTCGACGCGGCCGGCACCTTGCTCACGCAAAATGCCGAGCGCCATCTGAAGAGCGACCGGGAAATGCGTGCGCTCTTTCGCGATTTGCCGGAGGCGATCACGAACACCGAGCGTTTAGCCGACCGGCTGCAATTCTCGCTCGAGAACATCGGCTACGAGTTCCCGCAGTTCCCCGTGCCGGCGGGGCACGACATGGATTCCTTCCTGCGCACGATCACGCTTTTCGGCGCGCAGCAGCGTTACGAGGCGATGAGCCGCGCGGTGAAGGAGAAGATCAACGAAGAGCTCGCGCTGATCGCGAAGCTCGGGTTCTCCGGCTATTTCCTGATCGTCTGGGACATCGTCAATTTCTGTCGCGAGCAGGGGATCATGGTCCAGGGGCGCGGGAGCGCGGCCAACAGCGCGGTCTGCTATTGCCTCGGGATTACCCCGGTCGATCCGGTCTCGAATCACCTCGTCTTCGAGCGTTTCCTGAACGAGAGCCGCAAAGGCTGGCCGGACATCGATCTCGATCTGCCGAGTGGCGACCGGCGCGAGCGCGTGATCCAGGAAGTTTACCGGCGCTATGGGAAACACGGCGCGGCCATGACCGCGAACGTGATCAGCTACCGCGGCCGGAGCGCAGCGCGCGAGATCGGGAAAGCGCTCAATTTTTCGCCCGGCATCCTCGAGCGTTTCTCGCACCTTTTCGCGAATGGCGACTTCCCGCACACCCTCGACCTGACCGCGCAGATCGAGCAGGCCGGTTTGCCGAAGGCGCATCCGCGGATGCCGGCGTTCGTCCGGCTCTACGAATCGATCTACGGCCTGCCGCGCCATCTCGGGCAGCACTCCGGCGGGATGATCATCTGCCAGGGAAAGCTGAGTTCGTTCGTCCCGCTGGAGAATGCCTCCATGCCCGGGCGCGTGGTCGCGCAGTGGGACAAGGACGACTGCGAGGACCTCGGGATCGTGAAGGTGGACTTGTTAGGCCTGGGGATGATGGCGGTGATGCAGGATGCCTTCGAGCTTTGCCGGGAACGCGGGCGGCCGCTCGACCTGGCGCACATCCCGAAGGATGACGCGCAGACGTTCGCGATCATGCAGCAGGCGGACACGATCGGCGTTTTCCAGATCGAGAGCCGCGCGCAGATGGCCACGCTCCCGCGGATGAAGCCGAAGTGTTTCTACGATGTCGTGATCGAGGTCGCGATTATTCGACCGGGCCCGATCCAGGGCGACATGGTCCATCCGTATCTCGCGCGGCGCGCGGGCAAGGAGCCGGTGACTTATTTTGACGACCGCCTCAAGCCGATCCTCGGCCGCACCCTCGGCGTGCCGCTCTTCCAGGAGCAGTTGCTTAAGATCGCGATGATCATGGCGAACTTCTCCGGCGAGGAAGCAGAGGAGCTGCGGCGCGCGCTCAGCTTCCACCGTTCGCAGGAGCGGATGAACAAAGTCAGCGTCAAGCTGCGGCGCGCGATGGAGCGGAACCAGGTCGCGCCGGAAGCGATCGAGCGCATCCTGCAATCGATCACCTCCTTTGCGCTTTACGGCTTCCCGGAGTCGCACGCGATCAGCTTCGCCATCCTCGCCTACGGCAGCGCCTACTTGAAGGTGCATCGCGCGGCGGAGTTTTACGCCAGCCTGATCAACAACCAGCCGATGGGTTTTTACTCGCCGGCCACGATCGTGAAAGACGCCGTCCGGCACGGGTTGAAAGTGCTGCCTGTTTCCGTGCGCGATTCTGGCTGGGGCTGCCAGGTGATCGACCACGAGACGATTCGCCTGGGCTTTTGCGTGGTCCGCGGCCTGCGAGAGGAGCACGTGGTCGCCCTCGTGCGGCAACGGGAAACCGCGGCCTTTGAGTCGCTGGAGGATTTTAGACAGCGACTTCCGCTGCCGCAGGAGACCTTGCGCACGCTCGCGCTCGTCGGCGCGCTCAACTGCTTTAGCGACCATCGCCGGAACGCGCTCTGGGAAGTGGAGGAGCAACCGCCGGCGCCGCTCTTCGCCCAGCGCCGGCGCGGCCGCGCAAAGAAGGAAGAATCGCCGCTCCTGCCCATGACCATGCCGGAACGGGTGCAGGCGGATTACGAAACCATGAGCCTAACGACTGGTCCGCACCCGATGAAATTGCTCCGGGCAGACCTGCCGAACGCCTGGCGCGCCAGCGATCTGATCCAGGCCCGGCATGGAGCGACGGTGGAGATCGCCGGCAACGTTATTTGCCGCCAGCGGCCCGGGACGGCGAAAGGTTTTGTCTTCATCAGCCTGGAAGACGAGACCGGCGTCTCGAATGCGATCGTGACGCCCGACCTCTTCGAGAAGCTGCGGCTGCTAATCACGGAGGAGCCGTTCCTGCGGATCACCGGCGAGGTGCAGAACAACGACAACGTCATCCTGATCAAGGCGCGCACGATCGAGCCGCTGGCGCAGGCCAGCTTCCGCGGGAGCGAGTCGCACGACTTCCACTAACGAGTGCTAGCCGCAGCCGCAGCCCGAGCCGCAACCGTGCGACCCGACGGAGCCGACCGAGGGACCCGCGGAGCCGCCGGGCACGAGCACGCCGGAGCCGCCGGTAATGACGCGGCGCACCGCTTCGCCGGTCTGCGGATCGACGCGGAGCGGCTCGTCCTTCATGCTTTGCTGGACCTCGAAGCGGCGGATCGGCTTCGAGGGATCGGTGGTTTCGTAGATGTAGGTCATGCGATTATTCCCCGGTATGGCTGGCGCGTTTCGGCTCGGCCGGTTTTTCACTCGAGGCTTCCGCGGGTTCCATCCACTCGGTGTGGAAAACGCCTGGCTTGTCGATGCGCTCGTAGGTGTGCGCGCCGAAAAAGTCGCGCTGCGCCTGGAGTAAATTAGCCGGCAATCTCGCGGAGCGATAACTGTCGAAGTATGCGAGCGAAGCGCTGAACGCAGGCGCGGCCACGCCGTGCTGAACCGCTGCCGCCACCGCGGTGCGCCAGTGATCCTGCGTCTTGGCGAGAATATCGCGAAAATAGGAATCGAGCAGGAGATTCGGCAGTTCGCGGTCGCGCTCGTAAGCCTCGACGATGCGATTAAGGAACTTTGCGCGGATGATGCAGCCGCCCCGCCAAATGGTCGCGATGTCGCCGAAGTTGAGCTTCCAGCCGTAGGCCTTGCTGGCCGCGCCTAACAACTCCATGCCCTGCGCGTAGGAGACGATCTTCGAGGCGTAGAGCGCGTCGCGCACGGCCGCGATCAGATCCTCGCGGTCACCGGTGAATTTCTGCGGCTTGGGCTGCGGGAGGATTTTGGAGGCGGCCACGCGCTCCTCTTTCCGCGAGGAAATCACGCGCGCCTCAACTGCGGCGTTGATCGTGGAAATGACGACCGATTGATTGAGCGCGGACTGCAGCGTCCAGAGGCCGGTGCCTTTTTGGCCGGCCTTGTCGAGGATGACGTCGACCAACGGCTGGCCGGTCTCGGGATCTTTCTTGCGAAAGATCTGCGCGGTGATGTCGATCAGATAGCTGTCGAGCTCGCCGCGATTCCATTCGCTGAAGATGCCGGCTAATTCCTCCGCGCCGAGGCCGAGGACCTCCTGGAGGATGGCGTAGGCCTCGCAGATGAGCTGCATGTCGCCGTACTCGATCCCGTTGTGGACCATCTTTACGTAGTGGCCCGCGCCGTCGGGGCCCATGTAGCGGCAACACGGCTCGCCGTCGACCTGGGCCGCGATCTTGCGGAAAATCGGCGCGATGATTTCCCAGGAATCGCGCGGGCCGCCGGGCATCATCGACGGGCCCTTGAGCGCGCCTTCTTCGCCGCCGGAAACCCCGCAGCCGACGAAATGGAGGCCGCGGCTTTCGAGATCCGCGCAACGGCGCTGGGTGTCGGTGAAGAGCGAATTGCCGCCATCGATAATGACGTCGCCTTTCTCGAGCAACGGCGCGAGCTGCCCGATGACGGCGTCGACTGGCGCGCCAGCCTTGACCATGATCATGGCTTTGCGCGGCCGCGAGAGGGCGCCGACAAATTCCTCGAGCGTCCTCGTGCCGACGATGTTTTTGCCGCGGGCTTTCTCGGCGATGAACTTCTCGGTCACTTCGGTGGTGCGGTTGAAGACCGCGACCGAGAAACCTTTCGATTCCATGTTCAGGACGAGGTTCTCGCCCATGACCGCGAGGCCGATGAGGCCAATATCACATTGCTTCGTATTCAATTTGCGTTTCTCCTGATGGCCAAGCTTTGACCGGAAATCCTGCCCGTATCTACCACGCATGCCCGCGCAAGTCTGCGACGTTTTGTTGACGGAGGAGCCGCTTGCGCTGCCGGAGAATGCGCTCGCCGCGGAAACGGGCGCGCTGGTGGATTTCTGGGGCGTAGTTCGCAAGACCGAGGGCGAGGAGGAGCTGAGCGGAATCGAGTACGAGGCGCATCGCGCGATGGCGGAGCATCAACTGCGGGCCTTGGCGGAGGAAGCAGCGCGGCAGTTCGACCTGAGCCTGGTGCTGGTGCAGCACCGCCTGGGCTTCGTGCCGGTGGAGGAAGCGTCGCTCCTGGTGCGGGTGGGCAGCCGGCATCGCGCGGCCGCGTTTCGCGGGAGCGTTTGGATCGTGGATGAATTAAAAAAACGCGCGCCGATCTGGAAGCACCCACGGGTGGCCTGCGCGGCTGAGGGGAAGATTTCTTCGGCGGCATGAATTGGGCAAACCGACTGACCCTGAGCCGACTGGGGTTGACGATTTTCTTCGTGGCGGCGCTGAACTCGGACTGGCCCTACGGACACACGATCGCGCTGGTGCTCTTCGCGATTGCCGGAATCACGGATTACTTCGATGGCGAGATCGCGCGGCGTTATTCCTACGTGACCAATTTCGGGAAGCTGATGGATCCGTTAGTCGACAAGATCATGATCGCGGCGGCGTTTATCTCGCTGGTGCCGCTGAAGGCGATCCCGGCTTGGGCGGCGACAATCATCGTTTCGCGCGAGTTCCTCATTACCGGCCTGCGCTTGGTCGCGAGCTCGAAGGGCCAGGTGCTCGGCGCGGAGCGACTGGGGAAACACAAGACGTCCTGGCAGATCATCACGGTGATTTTTTTCCTGGTGCTCCTGGCCTCGCTCGAGCTGGGATTAGCCAGCCACGGGAATGACTGGTGGCGCCGCGCCTGGAACATCGGCGGCACGCTGCTGCTGTGGGTGACCGTGATCCTGACGCTCTACTCGGGCCTGGGCTACGCCTGGCGGCACCGCGCGGTCATTGCGACCGACGAATAGACAGCGACTTCGTTTAGAAGAAGCTCTGCGGGACTTCCACGCGATCGCCCGGCTGGAGCTTGAGATCCTTGGACGGATCGCGACGGGATTCGCGCACGTCGAAGACCTGCACTTTGCTCCCGCGCAGGACGCGGACTTTCCGCTGATCGGCGAAATCATTGAAGCCGCCGGCGGCATTGATCGCGGCAAGAAGGGTGATGTCTTCGGTGAAGGGAACGCGGGAAGGATTGCGCACAGCGCCACCGACATTCACGAAACGAGCGGTTGGCTGCATGACCGCGGTGATCGTGGGGTTGGTGTAAATTTTATTCGAGCGATAGGTCTGCTCGATCGCGGAGGCGAGCTGCGATGGCGTGAGACCTTCGGCGCGAACTTTGTTGATGTAAGGCAAGTTGACCGAGCCGGTGCTGTCGACGGTGTAGGTGTTGTTTAGCTGGGCCTGTTCCTCGGCGGGCACGCCGGCCACCTTCAAGTCGATCGGATCGCCGACGCGCAAAGTCGCCTGACCGCGCGCGGTAAAGGCGAAAGCCAGCAGCAGGAAAAAGACGGAAGCGAGGCGGCGCATTTTAGTATTCCTCTCCATCGGAGTAACCATTGCTCGCAGTGGTCGTAGTCGAAGCGGTGCGGCGCGATTCGCGGCCGCCCTTCTTCTCGCCCTCGCGCGGCGTGTAGTAGCCGTAGTAGTTGGTGTAGTAGTAGTAGTTCTGGTCGTGCTTCAGGTCGACGTTGTTCAAGACGACACCGAGAACGGTGCCACCGACGCCGAGCACGGCTTGCTTCACCCGGCTGAGCATAGCGCGCGGGAAGCGGCGATGTTGCACCACCATGATCGTCTGGTCGACTTCGCTCGCGAGCACGGAGGCATCACTCACGCCGAGCATTGGTGGGGAATCGAAGAAGACGATGTCGTAACGGGTCTTCAACTCCGCGATCATGTCGGACATGCGCTGAGAATTGAGGATGCCGACAGCATCAGCCGGCAGGATGCCGCTGGGGAGGATGGAGAGATTCTCCACCGTCGTCGGCAGGATCACGTCCTCCAGCGGGATGTCGGTGGTGAGATAGTTCGTTAGGCCAACTTTGTTGCTCACATCCCAGAAGGAATGCTGCACCGGACGGCGAAGATCGGCGTCGACGATCAAAGTGGTGTAGCCGCCCTGCGCGGAGGTGAAAGCCAAATTAGCCAGCGTGGTGGATTTCCCTTCGCCCGGGCCGCCGCTGACCATGGAGATGGCGTTGGCCTCGGGGTTCTTGCGGTTGAATTCAATGTTCGTGCGCAGGATGCGATAGGCCTCGGCATCCGGGGTGTCGCCCGCCTCTTTGTGCAGGAGCTTGATGTTCTTCGGAATGATCGCGAGCACGGGCACGCCGAGAAGGCTCTCGACGTCTTCCATCGTCTTCACGCTGGTGTCGAGATACTCGATGAAGAAGGCGAGGCCGAGGCCGACAACGAGGCCAACAAGCGCGCCGAGCGCGAGGTTGAGCGAAACCCGCGGCCGCGAAGGATAGCTCGCCGGCTCGGCGACCTGCTTCACGCTCACGGCCATGCGCGGCATCGCGAGTTCCATCGTCTGGGTCTGTGCGCGGGCGCGGACGCTATCGAGAAGGAGCTTCTCCTTGATGTAATTGTTCTTCGCGCGGGTGTAGGTGGCGCTGAGGTTTTTGCTGCTCAGCTGCTTCTGATTGATTTCCTCCAGGCGCTTGCGAAGCTCTTCGACATTAGACTGCGCGCTCTGCACGTTCTTCTCGAGCGCGCTGCGGATGATCGCGACCTGCCCTTCGAGTTGCTTCGTGTAGACGTCTTTCTGTGCGCGCAAGGCTTTGACCTTCGGGTGATTTTCCCCAAGCCCGGAGTTCAAGAGCAGTGCTTCCTGCGCGACCGCTTCCTGGTAGACCGGGAGAATCTTGAGCACCGTCGGATCCTGGATATTCAACGTCGGCATCATCCGCATGAGGTCGTCGCCGGTGACATTCTTGATTTGCTCGAGTTGGTTGACCAGATTGGCGGCCTTGGTCTCGGCGTCGTTCACTTCCGCCCCTTGCTTGAGCACGATGGTATTCAACGGAGTCTGCGTGTCCTCGGTGCCTTCAGGGTTCAGGTCGACGATGCCCTCCTGATCGCGGATACGGGCGACTTCCGTAGCGGAGTCGTCGACTTTTTTCTGCTGCTTCCCGACTTCCTCATTCATGCTCGCGAGGGCGCGATTAAGGATTTCCTTCTCTTCCTGAACGCGCGTCTCCTGGTAGACGGCCACGATCTTGTTGGCTATATCCGCGGCTTCCTGCGGATCGGTGCTCAGGACGCTGATTTGGAGAAGGTCGGTGTTGCGCACTTCATCGACGTTGAGCTTGCTGCGGAGGCGCTGGTAAGCCTGCTCGCGCGAGGGCCGGAAGCCGCCCTTGGCCCATTTGTCCTGCAGGCGGAGGTCTTCGATCACCGGATAAAGCACGCCCGTCCGCTGGATGACCTGGAAAACGGTTGGAGCAAGCTGCGGATCGTGGATCGGCATGTTCGGGTCGCCGGTCGAGAAAATGCGTGGATTCTGCGCGGTCGAGCGGACCTCGATGAAGACGGAAGACTGATACTCGCGCGGCTGAAAATAGGTCACCACCGCAGCCGTGAGGAGGACCAGGAAGAAGGCCAGGAGGATGAGCACCCAACGGACGCGGATGACTCTCCAGTAGTCGAGAAAGTGCAGTTTAGCTTCTTCGGAATGGGCCATAAGAAATGAGGTGGGGGGCAGCTATGCTACCTTGAAAACCGTCAGAAGCAAAGCGGCGCAGCCGCCACACTCCCTACCAGAGGAAGGTCACGCCCGCGTAATACTGATTGCGGGAGTAATCGCGGAAAAGGGCCGCCGGCGAGATGACTTCGCTGTGCGTGTAGCCCAGGTCGAAGGTCCAGTTCCGGGTGATCGCGTAACGCGCGGAGAGCGAGATATCGAAAGCATCTTCGTCGAAGGCCGCGTTGTTGATCGTCTGGTCGTATTGATCGTGCTGGTAGGCCACGGCCAGCTGCGTGCTAATGCGCGCGGTGAAGTTGTGCTTCAGCGCGAGCGAGGTGCGGAAGGTCTCGCGGCTGAGGGCATCCGGCACATTCGGCTGCTCGAGCGAGTAGCGGGCAAAGGCAGTCAGCGAGGTGCTTTGCGCGATCGCATAATTCAAAGTCGCCTCGGCGTAAGGAGCGGTGCGGGAGGTGTCGACATTGCCGAAGCGGACGCCTGGGTCGCTGAACTCGCGCACTTCCACGCCGCCGCGGGCGGAGACGTTGAAACGCGGGCTAAAGCTGTGGTCCACGCCAGCGAGGAAAAAGTGCGACGTGGAATCCCGGTTGTTGTCGTCGACATAATTGACAATGCCGTAGCGATATTCGGCCACGATGGTCGTCGTCGGCATGATGAGAAAGCGGAATTCGTTGCCGAAGGTGTGCTCGAAGCGGTCCTCGAAGAAGCTGATCACGTCGTCATCGTAATTGACGTAGCCGAGGGTGTAGCTGGTGACGGTGGAGAAGCGCGGCGTCCAGGCGTAAGCGACGGAATGCTTGCTCGAGAGCTGGAAGTAATTCTGGCTGCGGCTATCGACGGTGAAGGCGTTGTTGTTGAAGGTATCGAAGCCCGGGCGTGTCAGGTAAGCCGCGTTCACCGCGGCCGCGAGGGTCAGGCGCGGAGTGGCGCGGTGGGTGATATTGAACCCGAGGTAGGCGTTGAAGACAAAGTCATCGGAGTTCGTGCCGAAGCCGTTGTTGCCGTTATCCCAGTAATACGTGCCGCTGGCACCGGTGGTCAGGCTGATGCGGGTGCGCGGGCTGCCAAAATCGTAGGTCAGGCCGATGGCAGCGTTGGTGAAAAAGGAATCGTGCGCGTTCACCGTCGAGAGGTTGACGTTGTCGTCGTAACCGCCGCGGACGGAAACCGTGACGTGGAAAGGATTGGCCGAGAACTTGCCCAAACCGACATCCGACGACTTGGTGTCGAAGGTTTGCTTGCTGTCGTAAGCGCTGGCGCTAAAGCCTTCGCCGCCGGCGAAGACACCCTGCTGCGAGGCGAGGGTCAATGCGCAGACGAGGAGTGCTGGAGCAAGCTTCAAAGTGTGGATCAGTTTCATAGTTTCTCGTCAAATCTTAGCGCAAAACCTTCGCCCTTACAGAGGCGCGAGCGTCCCGCGGCCCGCAGCGTAGACGTGTCAAAAATAGGCAGCAATCTTTTTCTCCCGCATTTTCAGCGTAAGTGGCCGGCCGCTTCAAGATTTGTCCCCGCTTTCAATCGCCTTGGCGGGAACGCCCTGCCAGGACTGAAGGTGACCCTCATAGGCCTGGCGCAAACTCTCCGAGCGCGGATCGAGTTGCAGGGTTTGCTGGTAAATCGCTTCCGCTTCCGGATACCGTCCGACCGAGTCCAAAGTGCTGGCTAATTCCAAACCATAGACTTCGTTTTGCGGGGCCAGCGCATGGGCCCGCGCAAAATTCTCGACCGCGTCCTGGTAAAACGCAGCCGCGGCCCGCGGATGTTCCATCCCATCGCCCAGCTGCAGCCGGGCCTGGCCCAGGTAGGAATGGAGGTCGGGATTTCGCGGATCGTATCGCAGGCCGCGGGCGGCTTCATGCAAGGCCACCGCGGGTTGCTGGTCGCGCACGGCTCCACGCGCGCGCTCTGCGAAATATTCCCCCGGGAGGAGGCGGGCAATTTGCACCAGCAGGAGGAGGCTCGCGGCCGGAGCGACGAGACGCCAGGCGATGGTGCCCCGCGGCGGAAGCTTCTCCTCCTCGCGCAGGCGGACCACGCCGTCGTTCGCGAGCAAGCCGAGGAACAGGCTCATGAGCAGAGCGTTCGCCGGAATGTGAAGGTTAAAGTCTAAAGCCGAGTGCACCAGACAGGTCGATAAAGCAGCAAGAGCGCCAATGTTGAGCGCAAGTGCGTTGCTCAGCACACGCTGCGAGACGGCGACGCGTTTTGGCCCCATTTTTCCGAAGGTGCGAAGGCCGGAACGAAAGTGGAGCCAAAGGGCCACGGCCACTGCCGCCGCACCCAGCGCGCCATACTCTGCGAGCAGATGCACGTAATCGCCGTGGGCGTAAACCGGGTCGCGCTGCATGGTCGCAGCGCGGAAGAGCCGGCCAAAGTAAAGATAGGTCCCGGTGCCCGTGCCCACGAGGGGCTGGAGATGCCATTGTTCCAAAGCCGCCTGCCAGAGCTGGAATCGGATATTTTCTGTGTCCACCACGGTTTGCGCCCGCCCGCTGAGGTATTGGTTCTTCGCGACCGCAAAGCCCGCAATCGCGAGAAGAAGGAACGCCGCAAGCGCGCCGAGCCCGCCGATTTTCCAGAACAATCCCCGGCCGACCCGGCGCAGGACCACCAGACTGAGGAGCGCGAAAACCAGCAGGCCCATCCCCGCGCTCACGTAGCCGCCCCGGCTGCCAGTGATGATGACGCCGGCATAACAACAGACGACCACATAACCAACCAGCAACTTGGTCCAGATGGGCCAGCGGCTCCAGGCGACAATGCTTAGCCCGATCGCCCCGAGCGCCTCCAGCAAGCCCGCGAGGTGATTTGGGCAAACATAAAACCCGCTTGCCCGGGTTCCGTAGTCGTAGCGTTGCAGCCAGGAGATCGGCATGAAATTGTTGCCATCCCGGAACTGCCAGGCGCCAACGAGGACGTGCGCGAGTGCAAAAAGCAGCAAGCAACCCACCAGCAGCAAGCGCTGGGAGGCGCCCGTGAGCACGAGTGCGACCAGGAGGTAAACCACGAGTGCCGCAAGCGCGGAGTAGACATCACTGCGAACAATGTAAGGCGCGGGAGAAAAAGCGGCTCGCACCAGCACGTAGACCACGAAAACAACGAACGCTGTGAGACAGGCGCGATCGGCCGCAGGCTTGGCCGCGCGCAGCGAAAGAAGAGCCAGTAACCCAGCCACGCTTACCAGCAGGTAAGGCGGCAGGCTAAAGATCATCCGCGTGCCGCCGATGAGCACCTGGATGGCGAGCAACGCCGCCACCAGGAGAAAAAGCGCGCCGCCTTCAGCAAGTGCGGGCAGACTGGGAAGTCGCAGACGGGACGGCATCGGGCAATGGATTTACGCGCGCGCCGGCCCGCCCGCCAGTGCGGAAAAAAGAAAAGCCGTTGCGAGGATCTCGCAACGGCTCTTCGTGAAACTCTTTAAAGGCGATTACTGGTTCGTCACCGGGGTAACCACGCAAGGCCCCACCTTGGCGCCGGGGTTATTCCGGAGGAAGTCCTCGGCCGCCTGCGGCGAGAGGAAGCGGGTGGTGCCTGCGAAGCAAACCGCGACCACGGTGCCCTGGCCACCACCGCCGCCACCGATCGTTCCCGGAGGAGGATTCTGGTTCCCGGGAGCGTTGCCGTAATTGCCGCCATCGTCTCCACTACCACCGCCGCCGCCGGGTTGGAAAGAGCCGGAGCAATCCGGCGAAAGCTCAATCGCCAGGCTGGTCAGCGCGCTCGATTGATCCGGCGCGCCGGCAATCGCCCCGCGGAGGATGCGGCCGAGGAGCGAGCAATCGCTCGAGCCGGCACAACGGAACGCGGTGCGGAGAATATCCTTCGCCAGTTCAGGACGGGCGGTCACCGCCACGCGCACGATCTGCGGCGCGGCCTTGGGATTTTTTTGCACCGCCGAGCAGATCGCGGAAAGGAGATCGGCCTTGCTTGCGTTCGCCAGCGTCTGGCCTTGCGGGAGCGATTTTTCGATCAGCGCGCTGGGATTATTTCCCTGTGCGCGGGCCGCCGGGGCGGTCGCCATCCAGAGCGATGTCCCCAGTGCCAGACCCAAAATGGCCGCAGCGCTGGACCGCAGCCAGGAGGCGGAGTGATGGCGAAGGGAACCGGAGAGCGATTTTTTCATAGGAAGCGGATGGAAGCTGCGTTTCGAAACTCGTGCTTTCTAAAGCTGTAACTCTGCCACGGTCAACACAATTTTCGGAAAAAGGGGAAAGCGGGTGAAGGGAATCGAACCCTCGTCAGTAGCTTGGAAGGCTACAGCTTTACCATTAAGCTACACCCGCAGAATGGGCTCAAAGCTGCCGCGCCCTCCAGAGGCTGCCAAGCTCTTTTTCTCCGTGACATCCGAAGAGAGAGTATGGCCTCGCTCATCCTTGCCTCCAGTTCGCCGCGTCGCCGCGATTTGCTGGCCGCGGCCGGGTTCCGGTTCGCCGTGCACCGGCCGGCCGCGCCGGAGATCGAGAGCAGCGACTTCAGTGCGCGCGAATTGACGTTTTTCAATGCCACCCGCAAGGCGCTCGAGATTGCCCTGCAGGAACCGCAAGCCGTCGTGCTGGGAGCGGATACCCTGGTTTCGCTCGAGGGCGAGGTGATCGGCAAGCCGGTGGACCTGGACGATGCCCGGCGCATTCTCCGCCGCCTTTGCGGACGCACCCACCAGGTCCACACTGCGGTCTTCGCCTGCCACGGGACCAATGGGCCACGGCACAGCCGCGGCGTGGTTTCGCAGGTGCGTTTCCACGCATGGGGCGAGCAGGAGATCGAGCGTTACCTGGAGAAAGTGGAGCCGCTGGACAAGGCCGGGGCTTACGCCGCGCAGGAAACAGGCAGCGAGATCATCGCCGAAATTTCCGGTTCGCGGACCAACGTCATCGGCCTGCCGATGGCCGAGACGACCGAGCTGCTGCGCGCCCTTGGCATCGTCGCCGGGCCTCAATCCGCCGGCGTGCGGCAGCAAACCTCGAGCTTGTTGCCATCCGGATCCTCGAAGAAAAAGGCGTAGTAATTCGGCGTGTAATCCCGGCAAAGTTCCGGCCCTTCCAGCGCGCGCCCGCCGGCCTGCCGCACCACCTCGGCCACCTGGTCGACCTCCGCTGGCGTGTCCGCCCAGAAGGAAATGCGAGTGCCGTTGGGCTGGTGACTCCTGTCTTCGGTGAAGCCGAAGAACTCGTGCTTCCCTTCGCCCGGGACGGTGAAATTGCCCCACTCCTGGTCGCTCAGGTCACGGGTGAACCCAAGCGCCGGGAGCACTTGCGCGTAGAATTTCTGCGCGCGGGCGCGATCCTTCACCCGCAGATCGATGTGATCAAAAAAGCGCGTCTTCATCCGCGCATTCTAACTTTGCCGTCAACTCGTTAGGCCGGAAGGCGGGCCGCGAGCTCGCGGATGACCGTCTTTAATTCCTGCCAGTCGACCGGCTTCGTCAGGTGCCGGGCGAAGCCGGCCGCGAGACTGGCGGCGATGTCTTCCTTCATTCCAAATCCGCTCAAGGCAATGCCCGGGAGCCCAAGACAGGCGCCGAGGTCGCGCATCAGCTCCTGGCCATTGCCATCCGGCAGGCCCAGGTCGCTGATTAAAAGATCGAAGGGGCAAGCCGCGCGCTCCTTGCCGGCCGCGTCCATCGCCGCTTGCGCTTCCGCCAGGCTCCCGGCGCAGGTCACGGTGTGACCGGAGCGCTGCAAGAGCCGGCTCAATTGCTGCGCGGTATCCGGATGATCCTCCACCAGGAGAATGCGCAACGCCCGGTCCTGGGCGGCAGCGGCATGGCCTTGGTCCGGACTCGGCGCGGCCTCGGCCCGCTCGGGCACGGTCGCCAGCCGGATGGTAATCTGGGTGCCTTTGCCCGGGCCATCGCTCCGCGCGGTGATGATCCCGCCGTGTAATTCCACGATCGCGCGGCTGATCGCCAGGCCCAATCCCAGCCCGCCGAAGATGCGGGTGCGCGAACGTTCGCCCTGCTCGAAGGCGTTGAAGATGCGCGGCATGTCTTCTTCGCCAATGCCGATGCCGCTGTCGCTCACCAGCACCACCAGGTCGGTCACTTCCGCCGAGGTGTCGGTCCCGTCCTCGCTCGTGCCGGCGATGATTTGCGGCTCGTTAAAAACGCGGATGTCGATCGTCCCGCCGGCAGGGGTAAACTTGCAGGCGTTTTGCAGCAGGTTCCAAAACACCTGGGTCAGCCGCGAGCTGTCGCCGAGCACGTGCGTCTCCGCCGCGGTCACTTCCATCGAAACGCGGAGGTTTTTCGTCCGGGCCGCGCCCGCGCAGTAGTTCTGCAGCGCGTGCTCCAGGAGCGGGCGCACATCAGTCGGCCGGCGATGCAGCTCCAGTTTGCCACGGGCCACGCCGGTCAGGTCTAACAAGTCGTCGATCAGGCGCGCTTCCACTTCCACGTTTCGCCGGATCATTTCCAATTCGCGCGCGATGTGGCTCCGGCAGGTTTTCGTCATCCTGAAGTGCGGCCACGGTGGCCAGCACCGGCGTCAAAGGCGTGCGCAGCTCGTGGCTCAGGATCGCGAGGAAGTGATCCTTCGCCTTGCTCGCGGCTTCCGCGGCTTCTTTCGCGCGGCTCAACTCCTCCTCCGCTTCCTTGCTTTGGGTCACGTCCAGGCTCACCCCGGCCATCCGCACGGGGCGTCCCTCGTCGTCGTAGAACGGCCGGCCGCGCGAGACCATGTGGCGGATGGAGCCATCCGGCAGGATGATGCGAAAGCCAATGTCGAGGTCGAGCTTCTGCTCCACCGCCACGCGCGTCGCCTGCTCGATGCGCGCGCCATCGTCGGGATGCGCATAGCGCAGGGCGTTGCCGGCCATGCCGGTAAATTCCTCCGGCCCGCGCCCGTAAAGCGGATACATGAATTCATCCCAGGTCACGCGCCCGGTGAGAATGTTCCAATCCCAGGTGCCGGTTTGCGAACCTTCGAGCGCGAGCCGCAGGCGTTCTTCGCTGCGGGTGAGGGCGGCGTTGCTCTCGCCGATGCGGGTGAGCATTTGATTGAAAGCGGTGGTTAATTGCCCCAGCTCATCGGTCCCGTGGCTGACGGCACGCACGGAATAATCCTGCCGCTCCGAGACCGCGGTCGCCACTTTCGCGAGTGCGAGGATGGGCGCGGAGATGTGGCGCTGGAGCACGCGCGAGAGCAGGAGCGCGCCGAGGAAGGAACACCCGGCCACGAATAAAAGGAGAACAGCGTAGACCAGAAGCCGCGAATACATTTCCCGCAGCTCCGCCCGCACATAGATCGTCCCGAGGCGTTGCTGTTCCAGCCGGATCGGCTGGAACATGCTCAAGTGCGAGCCCGCGAAAAAATAGCCGTCATTCTCTGGCCGCGCGGGGAATTCCGCCCGGTCGCGGTTCTCCGGGAAACTGGCGAAGATCTGGCCCCGCTGGTCGTAGATCGCGGCTGCGCTCACCTGCCGTTCCGCGGTCAGCGCGCTCAGGATTTCGCGCGCGTTCTTTTGATCTTCAAAGGCGAGCGCCGCGGTGCTGTTCGAGCCGATGATCTGCGCGAGCACGCTCAAGTTCACCGTGAGCGAGCGCCGGAAAGTGACCACCTCATAAGTGATCAAAGCCGTCCCCATAAGCAGCAGGGCAAAGCTGCTCGTGAGCAAAATCACCAGCGTGAGCTTTTGCTGGATCGGCTTGTTCCGCAGGCGCAGGTCCATGGCCTAACGAACGATCTCCGCGACCCGGAGGAGCTTCGAGCTCACCTCCAGGCGGGCGGCCCTCAGCAGGCCCGGGTTAATCAGGAGCCGCACGCGATTGCGATCCGCGACCAGCGCGATCATCCCGCCGTGCTCCACGAAGTTTTCCGTCTCGCCCACGGTCACCACGCTCCGCCCGGCGACCGCGGCCAGGGTCTCGGGCAGGCGCGCGCTTTCCGAGGCGCTGACAAAGAGTAACTGGCAGCGGCCGATCTCGCGCGCGCTGCGGTAGCTCTCGATGCGGATGTTGCGGCCGCGAAAAGTCTCATCGCTGACCGCTTCCTCGAGCAGCGTGCCGAAGGGATTCTCGCCGAGCACGCCGATGACCAACGGATCGGTCGGAGAGCTGAAAGCCGCGTCCGGCCAGTCGATGAAGCGGCAGAAATTGTAGAGAAAGACCGCCTTGAGCGCATACTCGTTAGGCTGGGCCGCGCGGGCCGGCGCGGGCGCGCAAAGGAGCGCCGCGGCCAGCAGCGCCAGGACCGCCCGGCTCCGCCTTAGTAGGTCCATTTCAGAGTGGCAAAGACGCTCCGGTCGACCTCGCGCGTGACCGCCGTGGCGCTGGCAAATTCCGGGTGCTGTGGATCGAGCAAATTGCGGCCCACGAGCGCGACCTCGAAATTCGGACGCGGCTTCCAGGCGAGGCGGAGGTCGAGCGCGGTGTACGCCGGGGTCGCCGGCTGTGGCAGGTCGCTGACGTAGCGCACCACGGTGTCGAACTGCAGGTGCCACGGCAGGTCGAGCGACGAGCGCACGGTGAAGAAGAAGTCGGGATCGTTCCCGTTGGCCCGGCCCTTCGCGGGATCGAGCGAGCCGGGCGCGCCGTGGAGATCGAGATGGAGCGCGCTGAAGTTGCCGTCTAAACGCCAGCCATCGGTTACGCGCCAGTGCGTGCTCAAGGTCGCGCCGTAGGAGCTGCCTTCGATCTTGTTGTCAAAACGCAGGGGCGTCCCCGGTCCGCCCCGCGGTTCGATGCTGCGGAGGTTGTCGTATTCGTTGTAATAAGTGGCGAGGTCGAAGGCCAGCCGCGGCGTCGGTTCCACCCGGTAGCCGAGCTCGTAGGCCACGACCACTTCCGAACGGAAACCGCGGTTGCCCACGAAACTGAAGGCGCTGCCCGTGCTGGGATTGGGCGCGAAAATATCCTGGTCGATCCGCGTGGGCGTGCGCACCGCGCGCGAGATCGCGCCCCAGAGGCTTTGCGTATTCGACGGCGTCCAGATGAAGCGCCCGCTCGGCTGCAGCTCGAAGCCGCTAAAGCTATTCCACTCGAACTTCGAGCCCAGGCCTAACGAGAAGCGCCGCGGGACTACGTGCCACTCATCCTGCAGGTAGCCGCTGACGAGGTGGACCGTGCGGTCGTCCGGGAGGAAGGCAAACTGCGGCCCGAGATTGCCGATCTCGTCCGCGGAGAGGCGGTAGTTCGCCCCGTAGACAAAGTCGTGCCGGTTAAAGACGCGGCGTCCCTCGAGCTCGAGGTCGAAGGTGTTCCGCTCCTCTTCGAAGAGCGCCGGGATGAGGCGATGCGTCCGGTCGTAGTAGGTCTGGACGGTGAGGTTGGAATCGGCCGCGAGCTCGTGCGTCCAACGGGCCAGGACGTTGCCGCCATCCACGCTGATGTCGCCCGCGTTGTGCTGGCCAAAGCTTCCGCCGTAGCCATCGCCCTGGAGGGTTAGAGCGTCGTCCACGCCAACAGTGGAATCGATCCGGAAGCCACCTTTGGTGAAATCGGTCGCATCGCCTGCGCCGCTCCCATCCGCGAGCGAAAGCTCATCGCGCCGCGTATGCATCACCCAGGCGCGGTAGAACGTGTTGCTGCCTATTTTTCCACCGTAGCGGACGCCGGCGTAGCCGAGCTCCTCGCCGCCTGCGGTATCGACCAGGAAGCCTTGCGTGTCCTTCGCGTTCTTCGAGCGGATGTTGATTACGCCGTTGACTGCATTCGCGCCCCACAGCGTCGCGCCGGGCCCGCGGATCACTTCGATCTGCTCGAGGTCCGGGAGAAAGGTCTGCTGCACGTCCCAGAAAACGCCGGAGTAAAGCGGCGTGTAGAGGCTCCGGCCATCCATCAAGACCTGGAGCTTGTTCGCGGTGCCGAGGTTGAAACCGCGGGCCGAGATCGCCCAGCTGTGGCCGTCGATCTGCGCCACCTGCACGCCGGCCGCGAGGCGGAGGGCATCCGGCAGGCTGGTCACGCCAGAGCGGCGGATGGTCTCGGCCGTGACCACATCGATCGCGCTCGCCGCTTGCGAGAGCAGCCCCGGCCGGCGCGAGGCGGAGGTAATCTCCACATCCACCAACTCCTCGAGCGAGAGCTTTTTCAACTCCCGCGGGGACTGCGAAGTGGCGGACGGAGGCTGGCCCAAACGCGTGGGCAAGGCGTCCTGCGCCGGCGCCGCGGCGAGGCCGAGAAGCAACGCCGCAAATGCACTCGTTAGGGCGGGAAGGCGGTTTCCAAGTTGATGGGAGCGCATTCTCAGGCTGGGAGGGTGCGTAAGGAGGGTGCCGTCGTCAAGGTGCCGGCTGCGCGGGCCGCGCATTGCCTCGCGCGCGAATCTGGCCTCAACTGAAAGCACGCATGCCGACCACGCTGATCAACGTTTCCAATCGCCTGCCTGTGACCGTAGGCGACCAGATCACCAAATCCTCCGGCGGCCTGGTGGCAGCGCTCGAGGGTCTTTCGACCGAGGAATACGCGCTCAAGTGGCTCGGCTGGCCGGGCCAGGCGATCGAGGAAGCGGCGGAGCAAAAGCGCGTCGCCGAAGTGCTGGAGCGCGAGCACGGCTGCCTGCCGGTTTTCCTCTCGGAAGGGGAGGTCGCGGGGCATTACGAGGGCTTCTCGAACTCGAGCATCTGGCCGCTGCTTCATTACATGCCGAACTTCATGCGCTACGACCCGGCCTGGTGGGACACCTATGCGCAGGTAAACGAGCGCTTCGCCGAGAAGGTGCTCGAGCTGGCGAAGCCCGACGACCTCGTTTGGGTGCATGATTACCAACTCATGTTGCTGCCGGCGCTGCTGCGCGCGCGTTCGCCGCGGCTGCGGATCGGCTTCTTCCTCCATACGCCATTTCCGTCCTACGAAACTTTCCGGTGCCATCCAAAACGCCGCGAGCTGCTCGCAGGGATGTTGGGCGCGAACTTGGTCGGCTTTCACACCTTCGGTTACATGCGGCATTTTCGCAGCACCGTCCTGCGTCTGCTCGGGTTGGAATCAGAGATTACCCGCATCCGGAACGATGACGGCCACGTGACCGCGATGGGCGTTTTTCCCATCGGGATCAATGCCGGAAAATTTGAGCGCGAGCTCGCCTCGACGGAGTTCGCCGAACGGCGCGAGCATTTCTGCCAGACGAATGCCTCCAAGCGCGTGGTCCTTTCGGTCGAGCGGATGGATTACACCAAGGGCATCCTGCATCGGCTGGATGCGATCGAGCATTTCCTCACCGACCTCCCACGGGAAGAACGCGACGGGATGAAGTTCATCTTTGTGAGCGTGCCGTCGCGCGAAGGCGTGGAGGAATACAAGGACCTGCGCGCGGAGACGGAAGCGCGCGTCGGCCGGATCAACGGCGCCTTCGCCACGCTCAACAGCAGCCCGATTCGCTTCATCCATGGCTCGGTGAATTTCACCGATCTCTGCGCGCTTTATGCGATCGCGGATGTGGGCCTGGTGACGCCGTTAATCGACGGGATGAACCTGGTCGCGAAGGAGTATATCGCCTGCCAGACGGACGATCCCGGCGTGCTCATCCTGAGTGAATTTGCCGGCGCCGCCGAGGAACTTTCAAACGCGTGGCTGGTTAATCCGTACGACCCGCGCGCAGTCGCGCAGAGCCTGGCCGAGGCGCTCGCGCTGCCGGAAGAAGAACGCCGCGCGGCGAACGAGCCGATGCGTGCGCGGGTGATGAAATATGACGCGCAGCATTGGGCGCGGGCTTTCATCGAGCAGCTGCGCGCGCTCGATCCCGCGGAAAACGTGGGCGCGAGCGAGCCGGCGGAAGCGCTCGCGCTCATGCAGGGCGCGCTGGAAAAAGGCGAGCGGCTGGCGCTCTTCCTGGATTACGACGGGACGCTGCGGGAGATCGTGACCGATCCGCGGAGCGCGCGGCCAACGGAGGAAATCCGCGCGTTACTCGAGCGGCTCGGGGCGCATCCGAAAATAGACGTCATCATCATTAGCGGTCGGAGCCGGGAGGACTTGCAGTCCTTTTTTCATCCGACGGACTTCACGCTTGTGGCCGAGCACGGCGCCGCAATCTGGCGTCCAGGCGCGAGCGATTGGGAACATTGGGATCGCGACGTGACCTACGGCTGGAAGGAAGAGATTCGCGGCCTCCTCCGGCTCTACGAGCAGTCGACGCCGGGGAGTTTCGTGGAGGAAAAACGGACTTCGCTCGTCTGGCATTATCGCAAGACCGATCCGGAGTTTGGCACCTGGAAAGCGAACCAACTTCTGCATGAGCTCGGGACGATGATGGCGAACGAGCCGGTGAAGATTCGCCAGGGCCGCAAGATCGTGGAGGTAACCTCGGCGGAAGTTTCCAAGGGCGTGGCCATGCGCCGACTGCTGCACGAGCATCGCTACGGCCTCGTCTTTTGCGCGGGCGACGACCAGACGGACGAGAGCATGTTCGAGCTCGAGCTGCCGAATTTTCTCACGCTTAAAATCGGCTCCGCGCCGTCGCGCGCGCGCTATCGGCTGAAGGATCCGGCGGCTTTCCGCGCCTTCCTCGCGAGCCTCGTCCCGTAGAAAGCACAAACCCCCGCGCCCGGATCAAACGAGCGCGAGGGTTTGGGGAATTTTAGCCAGCGCTTTGGGCGCTGAAGTTGCCGCCTAAAACTTCTTGATCAGGCGCACATAAACGAAGCGCCCAGTCGAGTCGTAGGTGAAGCCGGGATAGCCGACCGCATTGCCGCCCTGGCCGGACGCAAACGGCGGATCCTTGTCGAAGAGATTGGTCACGCCCACGGTCAGGCGCGTGCCTTCGAGCAACCGATCCCACGCACTCGCGCTCGCAGTGCTGACGGTGGCCGGGCCGGCCTTGCTGTCCTTCGCGTAGCCCGCGGTCGCCTGCGCGTGCGAGACGAGCGCGCCGAAATCGTAAGAGGCCTGGAGGTCGAAGAGCCACCGGTGCTCGACATCGTGGCGGTTCAAGTTCGCGTCTTCTTCGTGGAAGCCATCGATGAAACGGACAGTGCTGACGAGGTCGAAACCTTTCCAGGCCCAATCGAGGCTGCTGTTCGCGCGCCAGCGATAGTAGCCCTCGTTCGAAGCGCCGAGCTCGCTCGATTGGCCGGCGAGTTGATCGATCGGTCCGCCTGCGAGGCGCTGACGTTCGAAGGAATTCAGGTAAGTCGCCTGCGTGAGCGAGGTGAAGGTGCCGAAGGAAGTTTCGCGAATGTATTGAATCCCCATGTCGACGCCGTTGGCTTTTTGGCTGCCTTCGTTGCGATAGGGCACGACCACGCGGGCGATCGAGCCATCGGCGAAACGCTCCACGCGTTCGCCGGGGAGGAGAGTGCCGGCAAGTTCGCGCTGGAGGACGGCGTCGAGCGGCGAAGTCTCAACCACGCCGGTGCGCTCGATCTGCCAGAGGTCGAGCGTAAGGGTGAGGCCGGCGAGATACTTCGGCGAGTAAACCGCGCCGAAGGCCACGGTCTCGGAATCTTCCGGCGCGAGGTTCGGGTTCGCGACGATCAGCGTCTGCGTCTCCGGCTCAAAGGCGCCGCCGTTCATCGGATCGCGCGACGGCTGGATATCGGAGATGGGCGCGGTGTAGAGCTCCTCGAGCGCGGGCTCGCGGAAGCCTTTGCCCCAGGTCGCGCGCAGGGTCAGGGAATCGTCCAGCGGCTGCCAGCGGAGGCCAAATTTCGGCACGGCCACGTTGGTGTTGTTGTTCCGGAATTCCTCGTAACGCACCGCCGCGGTCAGGTCGAGCGCATGGAAACCGCCGATCGCATTCTGCTGGCTAAAGATCGGCACGTTCGTCTCCGAATAGAAGGCGAACGACTTCCGCCCGCCGCGCGCCGCGGCGATCGCGGAGTTGCCCGCGATGTCGCCGATGATGTTGAGCTGGTCTGGATCTTCGCTGAGCGATTCGCGGCGGAATTGACCGCCAAAGGCGAAGCCCACGCCGCCGGCCGGGAGGTCGAAGAGCGCGGTCGTGTAGACCGTGGCGTCGAGCGTGGCCAGCTTCGAGATGTCGCTGTCTACTGGATGGACGCGCGCGTATTCCACCGTGGCCTGGTTCGAGGCGACCGGGTTGCGGTAATCGCCGAAGGGATTGAACGCGGTCGTCGTGCCGATGTACTGCGACGAGGCCGGATTAAAGATCGGGTCGGCCTGGTTCAGGATGCGGGTGAAACGCGAGGAGGAGAGCTGCGTCCCGGTGGTCGTGTTCTTCACCTGGCTGTAACGGAAGCCGGCATCGTAACCCCAGGTGCCGTTAAACAATTTGTCGCCTTTGAAGCCGAGGGTCGCGAGGAAGGCATCGGTTTCGTTGTCGAAGAGCCGGTTGCCAAATTCTGCGAGGCGCGCGCGCGAACCGCCGGAAATGATTTGGTTGAAGGGGTTGAATGGATTGAAGGCGCCGGGCGCGAGTCCGGTCTCCGCATAGGTCGGCCCGCCGAAGGGTGTCGTGCCTGCGGGATTCGGGACGCGCGGAGGAATCGCGATCGTGATCTGCCCGGGCGTTTGGAAGTTGCCCGTGGCCGGGGGCGCGAGCTCGTTGTGCGTCTTCACGTTTTGATACATCGAGTCGCCGTAGAGCACGAGCGCGTCGCCGAAGACCTTGTGCTCCATCGAGAGGTAGCCGCCGTAGCGCTCCGATTCCGGGAAGGAGAGGGAGAATTGGTTGAAGTTAAAACCGTTTGGGCCGGAACGGACACGGCTGTTGCCATAGAGGTAGGCATTTGCCGGGGCCAGGCCATTCGTCCGATCAGGCGGGGTGGCAAATTGATTCGCGCTCGCGCCCGGCAGGACGGTGCCGCCGGCCGCAGCCACGGCCGCTTTGCTCAACTGCAGGTTATACGGGCTCGCATTGCTGCTCAGGAACGGCGGGACCGCGGAGTAATCGCGGTCGCGATTGAAGATCGAGTTGCGGTGATAGTAGTTCACCGTGCCCGAGACCGTGGTCGTGCCGTTGCCTACGCCGAAGAGGAGCGAGCTATTGAATTCGCCCGAGTCTTTGTCGGTCGTGTTCCCATATTCGATCGTGGCCTGCGCGCCTTTAAAGTTTTTCCAGCGCTTGACGTTGACCACGCCTGCGACCGCATCCGCGCCGTAGGTGGTGGAGGCGCCGTCCTTCAGAATCTCGATGCTCTCGATCGACGATTGCGGGATGGAGTTGAGATCGATGAAGACGATCCCGGCATTGCTCGTGGGGTAAGGCGCCACGCGGCGGCCATCGAGCAGGATGAGGGTAGCGCGCGCGTCGAAGCCGCGGAGCGCGATTGTCGCTGCGCCGACCGCGGTATTCGAGCCGTTCTCGTTGTTGGAAACCGGGACGCCGTTGGCGTTCGCCACCGGGAGATTGCGCAGGAGTTCCTCGGCGGTGCGTTCACCGCTCTTGTTGATCAAGTCCCGGTTCACGTTCAGCACCGGGTTCGGCCCGACTTCCGCTGCCGTGGGGATGTTCGAGCCGGTGACGAAGACACGGTCAGTGGTCGCTTCCTGGACGGGAACGGCGTTGCCGTTGGGATCGGCCGCCGGCGGGGTGGGCGCGCTGACGGCGAGCTGGGCCGCGGCGGACCCGGCGGAGAGGAGCAAGGCCAGCGCAGCTGCCGGCAACATGCGGGAGAAGGGGAGCTTGGTTGTTTTCATGGTAGGGTTAAGGCAGATGCGCGCAGAGTGGCGGGAAAGTCTCGCCGCTGGCAAGAAATTTCTCGTTAGGCAGCGCCTGCGACTTGCCAATGCGGGGAAAGGCTTATCTTCCCCTGCCCGCCTCGCTGCGGTTCAACCCATGATCTCACGAATCCTTCTCCTCCTTCCCCTCGCTGCTGCCGGTTCGCTCTTCGCGCAGGAACCGAAGCAAATGACCGTCGACCAGCTGGTCGCGAAAAATGTCGAAGCCAAAGGCGGCGCGGAAGCGCTCCAGGCGCTCAAGTCCGTCCACCTTACCGGCAAGATGCTGGTCAACGGCGGGCAGATGGAATTTGGTTACTCGCAAACCCGCCAACGTCCCGGCGCGGTGCGGACGGAATACACCCTCCAGGGCCTGACGATGGTGCAGGCTTTCGACGGGCAGGACGCCTGGAAGATTTCCCCGTTCCAAGGACGCAAAGATCCCGAGAAACTTTCCGAGGACGACAAGAAATCGCTGATCGAGGAAGCGGAAATAGACGGCGCTTTGGTCGACTGGAAAGCTAAGGGCAGCCAGGTGGAATACCTCGGGACCGAGGACGTCGACGGCACCCAGGCCTACAAGCTCAAGGTGACGCGCAAGAACGGCGACATTAACTACGTTTACCTCGAGCCGGAGCATTTCCTCGAGATCCGCGTGCTCACCCAACGGACCGAGCACGGCGCGCAGGTCGAGACCGAGACGGACTTAAGCGACTACGAGAAAGTGAACGGCGTTTACCTGCCTTTCTCGGTCGAGTCCGGCCGCAAAGGCTCGCAGGACAAGCAAAAGATCGTCCTCGAAAAAGCCGAGGCGAACGCGCCGATAGACAGCAAGACGTTCCAATTCCCCGCGGCCAACCCTTCCAAGTAATTTTCCCATGCGTTACCTCTCCATCATCCTCTCGTTAGGCATCGCCGGCCTGGCCTCGGCCCAGCAGGCGCCTTACAGCTCCGCGACCATTTCCGGCCTGGGCGCGCGCAATATTGGCTCGGCCACCATGAGCGGACGCATCTCCGCGCTCGCAGCTCATCGCGAGGACAACGGCAAGACCACGATCTACGTCGGCGCGGCCAGCGGCGGCGTTTGGAAATCGGAGGACAACGGCACCATCTTCCGCCCGGTCTTCGACGAACAGCCGGCGCAATCGATCGGCGCAATCGCGCTTGATCCGAAGAACCCGAAGAACGTCTGGGTGGGCACCGGCGAAGCCTGGACGCGCAACAGCGTCTCCATCGGCAACGGGATGTATCGCTCGACCGATGGCGGCGAAACCTGGAACCGCATCGGCTTGCCTGCTTCCGAGCGGATCGCGAAGATCATCGTCAGCCCGACAAACAGCGAGACCGCTTATGTCGCCGTCCCCGGGCCGCTCTGGAGCGATAGCGCCGAGCGCGGGCTTTACCAGACGACCGATGGCGGCCTGAACTGGAAGCTCATTCTCAAAGGGGGCAACCTTTCCACCGGTTGTTCCGGGATCGCGATGGATCCGGCCAACCCCAATATCCTCTTCGCCACCATGTGGGACTTCCGCCGCAAAGGCTGGACCTTCCGCTCGGGCGGCGAGGGCCCGGAAGCGGCCAAGCGCGAGCGGCTTGTTTAAGTCGACCGATGGCGGCGCCACCTGGGCCGAGGTCACGCCGGAAGCGAACAAAGGTTTCGGCAAGAAGCCTTATGGACGCCTCGCGGTCGCGATCGCGCCGTCTAATCCGCAGCGGGTTTATTGCTTCGTCGAATCAACCGACAGCGCGCTCTTTGTTTCCGACGACGGCGGCGGCACTTGGGATAAGCGCGACAAGAGCACCTGGATGGTTTGGCGGCCGTTTTATTTCGCTAATTTGATCGTCGATCCGAAGAACGCCGACCGCGTTTTCAAGACCGATGGCGCGCTCATCGTGAGTGATGATGCCGGCAAAAGTTTCGCCACCGTGGGCGGATTCCAGGGCGCGCACGGCGACGTGCACGATGTCTGGATCGATCCGACGAACCCGCAGACGGTCTACGCGGGCGATGACGGCGGCCTCTGGTATTCCTTTAATGGCGGGAGCAAATGGTGGAAGGCGGGCAACCTCCCGATCTCGCAGTTCTACCATGTGAGCGTGGACGACGCCGATCCCTATCGCGTCTACGGCGGCTTGCAGGATAACAGCTCCTGGGTCGGCCAATCGCAATACCCTGGCGGGATCAACAACGCCCAATGGGAAAACATGTTTGGCGGCGACGGCTTTTGGATGTTCTCCGATCCGTCGGATCCCGATTACCTCTACGCCGAAGCGCAGGGCGGCGCGATCGGCCGGGTAAACCGGAAAACGCTCCAAGGCCGCGACATTCAGCCGAAGCCGAACTACAAGGAGAAGCTGCGCTGGAATTGGAACACGCCGATCGCGCTTTCGCCGAACGAGAAGGGGACGATCTACCTCGGCGCGCAGTTTCTCTTCCGTTCGCGCAACCAGGGCCAGAGCTGGGATCGCATCTCGCCCGACCTGACCACGAACGATCCGAAGAAGCAGGAGCAGGAGAAATCCGGCGGCGTCACGATCGACAACTCCGCGGCCGAAGCGCACACCACGATCTACTCGATCAGCGAGTCGCCCAAGGACAAGAACGTCATCTGGGTCGGCACGGACGACGGCAATCTTCAGCTCACGAAAGACGGCGGGAAGACCTGGAACAACGTGGTCAAGAACGTCCCCAACTTGCCGCCTAATTCCTGGGTGAGCTGGGTCCAGGCGAGTAATTTCGCGCCGGGCACGGCCTACGTCACCTTCGATCGCCACACCTTTGGCGACATGACCGCCTACCTCTACAAGACGGCCGACTTCGGCCAGACCTGGCAACCACTCGTTAGTCCAGACGAGCTCTCCGGCGTGCAGGGTTACGCGCACGTGATCCGGGAGGACACGGTCAAGCCCGAGCTACTTTTCCTGGGCACGGAATTCGGCCTCTACATTTCCATCGATGGCGGCAAAGCCTGGGCGCAATTCAAGGGCGGCCGCTTCCCGGCCGTCTCCGTGCGCGACATCGCGATCCAGCCGCGCGACAACGAGCTCGTGCTCGCGACTCACGGCCGCGGCATCTGGATTGTTGACGACATCACGCCGCTGCGCGCGCTTACCCCGCAGGTGATGTCGCAGGAAGCGGTCTTCGTCGATGCGAAGCCGGTGCAGCAGCGCATCCAGGGCAACGGCGGCTGGGCCAATGGCGACGCCGTCTTTACGGGCGACAATCCGCCGGATGCGGCAGTCATCACCTACTATCAGCGCTCCCGTCATCTCTTCGGGAAAATGAAAATCGAAGTTCTCGATCCGAGCGGTCGCGTGGTCGATACCCTGCCCGCGAGCAAGCGTCCCGGGCTCAACCGCGTGACCTGGAGCATGCGCGAAAAGCCGCCACGGGTGCCGCCGGCGGCGCAGATCGCTGGCGCCGGGTTGCGCGGTCCGCGCGTCCTGCCGGGCACCTACACCGTCCGCCTAACGAAGAACGGCCAGGTGATTGAAACCAAGGTGAACGTTGCCCTCGATCGGCGCGCAAAGTTCACCGCGGCCGACCGCAAGGCGCAATACGATGCGGCCATGCGGGTGCATGCGCTCTTCGGCGCGGAGAGCGATTTGATGGATAAAATTTTGCCGCTGCGCGCGGCGGTGGCGAAGCGTTCCGCGGAAGTCCCGCAGGAAGATCCGCTGCACAAAGTGCTGGCTGATTTTGACAGCAAGTTGGACGAGGTCCGGAAGCAGATCGTGGCGACAACGGAAGGCGGTGCGATTACCGGCGAAGAACGCCTGCGTGAACACACCGACCAACTTTACGGCGCGCTCCTGAGCTACGAAGGCAAGCCCGGCGATTACCAGCTGGCTTACATCGATGCGCTCCGGAAAGAGCTCGACGACGTCACCCGGGAGTTTGAGCAACTGAACGCCAAGGAACTCCCGGCCTTGAACGACGCGCTGAAAGCCAAAGGCCAGCCGCCGCTCGCCTTGGCGCCGGAGTCCTCGAGCGCCACGGTCGCGTTCCGTCAGCTCCTGGGCGAGGGCGAGGCGCTGCCGACGGCGCGAGAATAACGAGTTCGTTGAATCCAGCGGGCCCGCGAGCCGCATCAGATCGTTGACCATGATCAACGACCTGCGTTTTGCCGTGCGGCAATTGCTGAAGGCGCCGGCCTTCAGCTTGTCGGCTATTCTTGTCCTCG
The DNA here is from genome assembly GCA_963726745.1 of uncultured Verrucomicrobiae bacterium. Taxonomy (GTDB): domain Bacteria; phylum Verrucomicrobiota; class Verrucomicrobiia; order Chthoniobacterales; family UBA10450; genus JACCTI01. The sequence continues at coordinate 844,580 of CAVSDR010000006.1, read as the reverse complement.
CCTGCGGTATCGGGGCGAACGCAGCCATCTTCAGCCTGCTCGATACCTTGCTCCTGCGGCCGCCGGCTTATCCGCAGGCGCAGGAGATCGTGCAGATCTTTTCGCAGGACCGGAAAGACCCGAAGAAGTTTCGCGGTTTTTCCTACCCGACCTATCGCGATCTGCGCGAGCAAAACTCCGTCTTCGCTGGCGTGCTCGCGCATAATCTCGCGATGGTCGGCGTGGGCGAGCAGGGGAACACGCGCCGGACCTTCGCCGACATCGTTTCGTCGAATTACTTCAGCGTTCTCGGAGTCGCGCCGATCCAGGGGCGCACCTTCACCGACGAGGAAGAGAAGCCCGGGAGCAAGGCCGCGGTCGCGATCGTCAGCTACCGCTATTGGCAAAAACAGGCGCTCTCGCCCGGGCTCCTCGGCTCAGAGATCCAGGTCAACGGCCGGCCCTTCACGGTCATTGGGATTTTGCCGGCCGGTTTTACCGGCACGATGAATCTTTTCTCGCCGGAAATCTGGGTGCCGCTCGGCGTCTACGAGCAACTCGAAAGCGATTTCCAATCCTCCACCCGCACGACCTTGGACGATCGCGCGGGCCAGCAGCTGCTCCTGATCGCACGCCTGAAAGCCGGGGTCACCGCCGCCGCCGCCGCGCCGGCCTTGCAGACGCTCGCGGCCAATCTCGAGCAGGCGTTTCCGGTGGAGCAAAAAGACCAGACGTTCATGACCGCGCCGCTCTCGCGTCTCGGGACAAGCACGGCGCCTTCGAGCGACAGCGAGGTGAGCGCGCTCGGGCCGCTGCTTTTCGGAATGGCGGCGGTCGTCCTGCTCGTGGCTTGTTTGAATTTAGCCAACATGCTCCTGGCGCGCGGGACCGCGCGGCGGAAGGAAATTGCCGTCCGCCTTGCGCTCGGCGCGAGCCGCTGGCGAATTGTGCGGCAACTGCTCGTGGAAGGTTTCGTCCTCGCGCTCGCCGGCGGCGCGGGCGGCTTGTTCCTCGGCCTCTGGTCGTCCGATCTGCTCGTGGCCTCGTTAGGCCGGATGATGCCCTTCGACCTCGTCTGGGCTGGTGGCCTGGACTCTTCCATCCTGCTGGCCACTCTCGGCTTTTGCGTGCTCGGCACGCTCGGTTTTGCGCTCGGCCCGGCGATGAAAATCTCGCGCGGCGCCGTCCTGGGCGATCTGAAGGAACATCCGGGCGAAGACGCGGTCCGCCGCCGCTGGAAATTTCTTCCGCGCAACCCGCTGGTCGTCGTGCAAATCGCCTTTTCGCTCGCGCTCCTGACCGCGGCCACGCTCTTCATCCGGGGCGCCTTCAAAGCCGCCTCGGTCAAGACCGGCTTGCAGACGGAGCAGAATTTCCTGGTCGAAGTCGACGCCAGCCTCGCGGGTTACGATCAAGCACGCGGGATGGATCTCTACCGCCAGCTCGAGGAACGCCTCGCGGCGCTTCCGGGTGTGGAACACGCCAGCATCGCCGGGGTGGTTCCGTTCGGCATGGTCACGATCCGAAAATCAATCCAACGCGGCGGTGTTCATCCGCCGGCGGACGCGAAACCGGCCACGCCCGCGGAGGGCCTCGCCTTCAGCGCAAACTTGAACAGCGTGGGCGCGGATTATTTCGCGACCGTCGGATTACCCGTCCGGCGCGGCCGCGCTTTTTCCGCCGCGGAGGCGATGCACGAAGCGACGCCGCGAGTGGCGATCATCGATGAAGTCCTTGCAAAGAAATTGTGGCCGGACGGTGACGCGCTCGGGCAGCAAATTCAGTCTACCGAGAAGGAGAAAGTGTCGGCTAAAGCTGGGGCGGCCGAGAGTGTGGAAACGACGCGCGTGCTCGAGGTAGTCGGCATCGTGCCTTATGCGCGCCACAGCCTGTTCGAGAAAAATCCGCCGGGCGCGATCTACCTGCCTTTCGCTGGCGGTTACCAGGGAAACGTCTTTTTTCATCTGCGCTTTGCCCCCGGCGCGGCGGGCGACGTGACCGCGACGGCCGATGTGATCCGGCGCGCCGTGCGCCAGGTCGACAGCGTGCTGCCGATCTTGTCGCTCAAAACTTTCGCGCAACACCTCGAGGCGAACATCGAGCTTTGGCTGGTGCGCGCGGGCGCGACGCTCTTCAGCGTTTTCGGTTTGGTCGCGCTCGGGCTTGCGGTCGTCGGCGTCTACGGCGTGAAGGCGTATTCGGTCGCGCGGCGCACGCGCGAGATCGGCATCCGCATGGCGCTGGGCGCGCGGCGCGAGACCATGCAATGGATGATCCTGCGCGAAGGTTTGGTGATGCTTGCGAGCGGAATTGTCCTCGGGCTGCTCCTGGCGGCCGCAACCGGCAAATTATTAGCCGGCATTCTCTACGAAGTGGGCGCGTTCGACCCGTTGGCCTTTGCCCTCGCGCCGCTGGTGCTCGCAGCGGCGGCGTTGCTCGCCACCTGGCTCCCGGCGCGCCGGGCCACGCGGATCAGCCCGATGGCCGCGCTGCGCACGGAATGAGTCGTTAGGCCGCGGGCACGGGTTTGCCGGCGATTAGTTGGCCGCGTTTTGCGCGCACTTTGCCGCGAGTAATAATGAGCGCGACCGAGGCGATGATCAGGAAGGCGGCCACGAGGATGCGCAGGCTGAGTTTTTCATCGAGGAAAACCGAGCCGAGCAGGATCGCGACCACCGGATTGACGTAGGCGTAAGTGGAGACATTTGCGGGATCGCAGTAGCGCAGAAGCCAGGCGTAGGAGGCGTAACCGATGATTCCTCCGATGAAGACCAGGTAGAGGAACGCCCCTAACGAAACCAGGGTGATCGCTCCTGGGTGGAATTGCGCCCACTCGCCCTTGACCAAGGCGACCGCGATGAGCGAGCCGCCGCCGCAGAGCATCTGCTGGCCGGCGGCGAGGAAAGGCGAGGAAGCGCTCGGCGCCTGCCGGGAGTAGAGCGAGCCGGCCGACCAGATGAAGGAGGAGCAAAGCAGGATCACCATCCCGACCCAGGCGCGCGTGTCCGCCGCGCTGCCGGAAAAGTGCACCGCCGGCCCCACGAGCACGCCGACCCCAAGGAAGCCGCCGGCTAATCCGATAAGCGTCCAGCGTCCGGGCCGCGCGGTCAGCCCGAAGGCCCAGCTCAAGAGCGCGATGTAAAGCGGGACCGTGGCCACCAGGAGCGCGGCCAGGCCGGTGGGAATGTATTGCTCGGAGAGCGTGACCCCGCCGTTGCCCCCGAGCAGAAGGCAGGCGCCTACGATCCAGGCGGTGCGCCACTCGATCAGCCGCGGCCGGGCGGCCCCGGTGAAGCGCGCCGCCGCATAGAGAATCGCGCCCGCGAGAAGGAAGCGCGTCCCGGCCATGAGCAGCGGCGGGATCGTGCGGATAGCCAGCAAGATGCCGAGGTAGGTCGAACCCCAGATGACGTAAAGCGAGGCGAACGCCAGGAGGATCGCCGCACGGGATGGCCGCTGCTGCTGCATCGGCCACGAGCGCACCGCGGCCGCCGCTTGGCAAGCGCCAGCCTTGGCCTAACGAGTGGACGCCTAGGAGCTGCGCCGGCCGAAAATCATCCGGTAGATCAGGAGCAGGATCATCGCGCCCACGATCGACATGATCCAGCCGGCGGCGTAGCTGTCGCCCCCGAAAGTGGCCCGTCCAACAAAGGTTCCCAGCCAGGCGCCGGCGATACCGAGGAGCATGGTAATGATGCAACCGCCCGGATCTTTTCCCGGCATCAGAAGCTTGGCGATGGCGCCGACGACAAGACCGATCACGCAGGTGATGAGGATGGCAGAGAGACTCATGAGGCGCAGGCTAACGAACTGTCGCCGGAAGCGGAAGCGGAATTTCGCGAAGCGGCTAGAGCTGGATGACCTGCGCCGAGCGGATGTCTTCGCTGCCGCGAATCGTGGCCAGCAAATCGGCGTCGGGGACCGTGTCGAGGTTGAGCACGGTAAGTGCGGTCCCACCGGCTTCGTTCCGGCTGAGCGACATGGTGGCGATGTTGACCCCGTGGTCGCCGAGGAGCGTGCCGATGCGGCCGACGATGCCGGGGCGATCGCTGTTCTCGAGCACGAGGACGACGCCGTGCGGCCGGGCTTCCACCGGGCGGGCGTTGATGTTCACGATCCGCGGCGTCGCGCCGAAGAAGGCACCGGCCACGGAAACACTCGAGCCGGTCGTCCCGACGGAGAGCTCGAGCAGGTCGCTGTAATCGCCGACCGCACTCAGACGCGTCTCGGTGATCTTGAGTCCGCGGCTTTCGGCGTAGGCCGGCGCGTTGACTTCGTTGACCTCGATCCCGCCGGCTTTTTGGAGGAAGCCTTTCAAGACCGAACGCGTGATCGCAGTGGTATCGACTTCGTTCACCTTCCCGCTGTAGTTGATGTTTAAATAGTCGACATGCTGGGGCGCGAGCTGCGAGAGGAAACGCCCGAGCTTTTCGCCGAAGGCGAGGTGCGGCCCGATGACCGCGAGCGTCTTCGCATCCAGATTCGGCATGTTGACCGCGTTGCGGATTGTCCCTTCGAGGAGCGCGGCCCGGATCGATTCCGCGATCTCGATCCCCACACTTTCCTGCGCTTCTGCGGTCGAAGCGCCGAGGTGCGGGGTCAGCACCAGGTTCGGGATTTCGCGGAGGAAGGAGTCGTTAGGCAGCGGCTCGGTCTCGAAAACATCGAGCGCGGCTGCGGCCACCTGCCCGCTGCGCAAAGCGTCGGCTAAAGCCGCTTCGTCGATCAAGCCGCCGCGCGCGCAGTTGATGATCCGCACGCCCCGCTTCGTCTGCGCCAGCCGCGTGGCGTTGAGCACGTGGTGCGTCTCGGGCGTGAGCGGAGTGTGCAAAGTGATGAAATCGGCCCGCGCCAGGAGCTCGCCGAGGTCGTCCATTAACTCCACCTGCAAGGCCCGCGCACGGGCCGCGGAGAGGTAGGGATCGAAGGCAAGCACGCGCATCCCGAAGGCGATCGCGCGCCGGCTGAGCTCGCTCCCGATCCGGCCCATGCCGATAATGCCTAACGACTTGTTGTTTAATTCCACGCCCTGGAATTCCTTCCGGCTCCACTTCCCGGTGCGGACCATGGCGTCGGCCTGCGGGATTTTGCGCGCGACGCAGAGGAGGAGCGAGAAAGCGTGCTCTGCGGTCGAGACGGTATTACCGCCGGGTGCGTTCATCACGATGACCCCGCGGCGGGTGGCCGCGTCGACATCGACATTGTCCACCCCGACGCCGGCGCGACCGACCACGCGCAGCTGCGGCGCGGCCTCGAGCACGGCCTTGGTCACCTTGGTTTCGCTGCGGACCACGAGCGCCTGGAAACTTGGGATAAGCTCGATCAACTCCGCCTCCGTGAGGCCGGTCTTGAAGAGCACCTCCAGGGCGCCGTCGCGCGAGAGTTCTTCCACACCGCGGGGCGAAACGGGATCAGCGATGAGGACTTTCGGCGGGGTCATGGGAGCAAAAGGAGACGCGGTCACGCGCCGGGCGTCAAACCCGAAGCCTGCGCGCGGGGCTTAGCCAAAAATAACCAGCCGGATCTCGTCGGGCAGTTGCGCGGCCACGTTCGTGACCACGCTGCCGCGAAGCAGATGCGCCATCGCGGTGCGCTGCGAGGCGCCGATCATGAGGTAATCCACTCCCATGGTCGCGGAGAGGTCGAGGATGGTGGCGGAAGCGTTTTCGCTGACCGCGTAAACCGGGAGCACGCAGACGCCGCGTTCCTCGCCGAGCTTGAGCATGAGCGACATGATCGCGTTCGCTTCCGGGTCGTCCTGCCATTTCGTGCGGTGCGGGAGCGTGGCCGCGGCCGAGAAATAGACGGCAATTTCTTTCACGAAGAGAACGCAGAGCACGGCCTTGCGCAGCTGCGCTTCCTCGAGGGCAAAGCCGAGCACGGGCGTGATCCCGCGGGCCGCGACCATGATCTTGGCCCCTTCCTCGAGCCGCGGCTGGATGGCCATGTGCAGATCGGGCGTCACCATCGCGGCCACGCCGCGGGAGACCGTGACCGTCTTTAGGCCGGAGAGCTTGTGCGAGTAGGCCCGGAGCGCGTAGCCGGCGCCGAGGACGCAGGCGGCGAAGAAAAGCGCGCCCGGCTTGGTCTTGGCGATGGTGATCTCGACCGCCGCGAGGACAAAGAAAGTCAGCCCCATGACGCCGCGCTCATACCAGCGGAGCGCGAGCTTTTTGTTGAAGGTGCAGGCGCCGAGATTGACCGCGATCGCGCCGACGACGCCGATCGCGTAAAGCCCGGCGAGGCCTTCGAATTCCTTCGTGACCGCGAGGATGAGAATGGGAATGCCGGTGGCGATGAGCAAGGGCGTGAGCGGGACGCCGTGGCGGTTGAGCCGCGCGAGCTGGCGCGGCATCTCGCCATCCTGCGCCATCATGTAGATCACGCCCACGAGCGCGACCACCGCGGTGTTGACCGCGCTGAAGAGGAGCAACCCGAAGACCACGCCGACGACGATCCCGAGCACCTGGCTGACCGCCGCGCCCGCGACCAAGCCGCTGTAGTGCTCCGCGAGAAAGCGCAGCATGTCTTCCTTGTGCGCGGTGAGGGCGCCGGTGAATTCCTTCGGCATCGAGAGCATGGCCCAGCCGAGCAGCGCCGTCCCCACCACGACCTCGAAAGCCACCGGCACGATCGCCTTCGTGGCCGTCTTGCGCACCGTCGGGTGGTCCGGCGACGAGCCTTTGTCGGCCTTCATCACGCCGGTGATATTGGCGACCGCTTCCACGCCGCTGAGCGCGAGGATCACGCCCACAAACGCGATCCAGGTGTGCCCCAGATCGGCATGCCGCGGCTCCAGATGCACCGTGGTCAAATGCGGCGCGCTCAGCGCAATGATCACCAGGACCACCGCCACCGCCGGGAGCGCGAGCCAAAGGGAAACGCTCCCGCTGTGTTTCGGCCCGAAGTAATTGATCACCCCCACGAGCGCGACCAGGATCATGGTCGCATGCGGCGCGTATTGCGCCGGCACGCCGAAGTAGCTCACCGCCGCCCAGCCACTGAGCGCAGCCGTGACCATGAAATTCGCCACCAGGAGGAGCGCGCCGGTTGAGGCCAGGAAGCGGCTCTGCTCCCGCGCCGCCGAGTAAACCCCGCCGCCATCGGGGAAATGCGAGCAGACGATGATGTAGTTGTAAGCCACCACCGCGGTGAGCACGCAGACCGCGAGGATGATCGGCAGCGAAGCGAACCCCGCCGCGACAAAGGCCAGGCCAATGACGTAAGCCTTGCTCGTCCCCCAGTCGCCGTAGAGCAACGCCGCAGCGCGTTTCCAATCGACGTTGCGCGGGCGATGCACGCCAGGTGCCGCAGGGAGATCAGCCATCTTTCAGGCGACGACTGTCGGCGGCGCGGGGAAGCGGTGGCAAGTGCTTTTCTGCGGGCGCCGTCGTCTAGCGGCCCCGCAGCACGGCCTTCCCTAACGCATGACGATATTCCTGCATGCGCGCATCCACCCTATATGCGCGCATCCCGCCGTGCAGGTGCGTTTTTACCTGCCGGACGATCTAATTCTACCCGGGCACTTCCGGTGGGGAAGGGGCGCACCTCAAAAGGCGCACGCTTTTGAACTCGCGCGAATCGCCTATTGGCTGCGCGCGGATTTCTCGAAACCCTGCTCTGCAGCGAGGGTCAGTCCGGTGCCGGACTGGCTTCGGACAGCGATGGAATCGCCGGAGTTGATGCTGCCATCGCGATTGACGTCCGCGCGGAAGGTCAACGGATCCAGTCCGCTCCCTGAGCGTCCACGTGTCACCAGTGCATCGCTCACGTTCACCGTGCCATCGCCGTTCACATCGCCCCGCAGCACACCGAGGCTGATTTCTGTATTGGGCATGAGTTGCAGGTAGCGATCCCTCACATTGCCGAGCTGCACACGCACGACCTGCGCATTCGCGACGTTGTCGAGAGAAACAAAAGCGTGGCGGCCATCCGGCGAAAATTGCGCTGCAAGCGTGGCTCCGCCGGCATGACGGAGGCGGTCCCGCCCGAGACATCGTTGTTGAAAGTCAGGACGAGGAAGAGCGAGCCGCTGTGTTGTCCACGCGGCATTCGATGCCCAGAGCTCCGGTTAAAGGTAGGTCGATGTCAAAGTCGGTGTTCGCGCTGCCGTGTGTTTTGCGTGAGGCCGCGGCGAGCAATTGTGGAAGAGGAGGGACGGTCAGCGTTAGCACGTACCGGGGCGCTGGTGCCCTCCGCATTTGCGGCGGTGAGGACGATGGAATGCACGCCTACATTCGCGCCCGTTGCCTCGCCTGAAACCACGCCGCTTTGCGGATCTTTGTAAATCCGCCGGGCAGTCCGCTCGCGCTGTAGCTGGCCGGTTCTCCGCTGGCGACGACCCGGTAGTTGAACGGCCGGCCGACGATTGCGGTGGCGAGCGGCACGCTGCCAATCACAGGCACGCCGCCAGTGCTTTTAAGGTGAATGAATGACGGCTCTGTTTCTCCCGGGAAGGCATATGCCCGCTCAATAGAAACGAACCGTCCGCCTGCCTGTCGAGGCTGGTTACGCCACGGCGGAATTTTTTCCGCTCCGGGACAGGCGACAGCGAAGAATCGACCGAGCCGTCGCCGTGGATCAGCACCAGGCCTGGTGCGGGCGTTCCGTTAAATTTTTCAAAGGTGCCGCCAAGGAGGAAAGTCCCGTCGTTCTGCTTTTCGATTTGCTCCACGGCGGGAACGAGGGCGGCCGTTTCCATGGTCGAGGTCCATTGCGCGCCACCGCCGGCGCTGAAGTTGTTGTCGACCGTTCCATCCGGCAGCAGGCGCACCAGTCCACGCGCGGGCAGGCCGCCGTAGGAAGTGAATCGCCCCGCGAGTAGAATCCTGCCGTCCGGCAAAATCTCGGCGTCAAAGAGCGGCGGTTGGCGACGTATTCGCCATTCGCAGGGACGTGAAAGGAGTAGGTGTAAGGATCGAAGATGTTTGTGCTCCCGAAGCTCAGGTCGAAGGCCGGCAGCGTGGTGCCATTGAAGCTCGGATCGAGTGAGCCATCGGCGTTCAGACGAACGAAGTGGAAGAGATAATCCGAGGCAAAGTAGATGAAGAGGATTTTGCCATCGGGCTGAATCGCGAGGACGCGCCGGCCCAGCCAGGCTTCCGTGACGCCGAAGTTCGGATCGACTATGACCGTGGCCGGATCAGATAGAGGCATCGCACGCGAAGCGGTCGTTTGAGCCTCCGCTGGCCGTCAGGCGCGTAAGGACAGGCTGACTCTGACTTACCACAAGGACGCCGGCGTCCGGGAGCGCGAAGGCCTTTATCGGGTCGATGAGGGTATTCAGCCGGAAGCCTTCATCCTCTGCGCCGTTAGCGAAGAAAGCGGCGCTGCCGTAGCCGAATGTGAACAGGCGGCCGTCCGCCAACTCGACGAATTCCCGCGCGCGGAAGCCCTGGTTCAGGGTGCTACCGGGATCCGTCGTGCTGAGAACCGCGCCCTGCACCAGCGTCCCATCCAGCTGCAGGCGGGCGAAATTATAGGGAACCGCGGGCATGAGAAAGCCGAGCGAATAACCAAAGCTGGTGAGCACCGAGCCGTCGGACATTCGCCGAAAACTCGTGGGGGCCAGCTCACTGGCTGTTTGATGGCTGGTGCGGAGACCGGCGTCGATGTTGCCGTTGGCATCGAACAATGCCACTCCGAAGTGGTCTATGCCGGCCACATCCACGTCCGTGAAGTTTCCTCCCACGAAGATTCGACCGTCCTGCAGGAGCGAAAGCGTCGAGGCCGTGCCGAAGCTCCAGTTATCCTGGGCTGCGTCGACGAAATAGTGAAAAGTGAAAGTGCCGTCCGGCGATCCGTTCGTGCTGTAACGATAGAGGGAATTTCCGGCCGCGACGACCATGCGGCCATCACTCTGCTGGACGACATCGCGCGCTGCCGCGCTCGTCGCCGCCATGGAAAAAGCTGGGTCGGCCGCGCCGCCACTCGTTAGGCGGATAAGGGAGCTTTGGGATCCGCCGATAGGGAAGAATCGGCCTGCGAGCAGGAGCTTGTCGTCAGGCAGGAGCAGGATCCGGCGGATGACGGCGGCGCGAGTAAATCCGCTAGGCGTGAACGAGGAGTCCAGCACCCCGTCCGGCAGAAGCCGGGCTACGCCCCGGCTCGCGCTTCCATTCAGGGTGGTGAAATCCCCCGCGACCACGATCCTGCCATCCGACAAAATGATGGGCCGCGCCCAGATCCCGCTGCTGGTCGAGAACTGCGGCGGATTGAAGTGCCGTCGAGGTTGCCGTCGCTCAGAGGCGCACAATTTTTTGGCGCGAGCTGCCGGCGAAGCTCAGGAAAGAGCCCGTTGCCGAAATTTTGCCGTCCGGCTGCGCAGTCAGCATCCAGATATAGCCGATTTCGAACCGGCCGACCTCGACTGCGTTGAAGCTCGGATCGATCGAGCCATCAGCGTTGATGCGCAGGATTCGCTCCGTGCCGAATTTCTCGCTGTAAACATAGATGCGTCGCGGCGATGACGAACTGGCCATTCGAGCAACGGCTCCACCGCGCCGACGGCCTGATAATCGCGCGTGAACTGAAAGGACGAATCAAGCGCGCCGTTCCCAAGGTAGCGAGTCAAAGGCGCGGCGCGCCGATTGCCAGCGTCTCGGGATTGCGAAAGAGAAAATACTTCCCATCCGAGAGGAGGAGAGCTCGCTGGGGAATGCTCGGGCGCGCGAAAATGGGCGCGCGGAAATCCGGGTCGATGAGCGTTTCCGCAGCCGCGAACGCGGAGGCGATGAAGAGCACGCTGAATACGAGGGGGCGGATGGTCATCTCGTGCGGTAGAGCGAGGGTAGAGGATGGGCCGAGCGAGTCGAGGTTATTTGCGCGAAAGGCGTCGCGCTCGGCGCGCCTGGCTGCGATAGCACTGCCTGCGAATCTATTCGATACGCGCCGCGGCATTGGACCGCGACTTCGATCTCGGCGGTCTGGGGGAACATGTCGAGGGGGACGACGCGGGCGATGGTGAACTTGCTGGCTAATTCCCGGAGGTCGCGGGCGAGGGTGGAGGGATTGCAGGAGACGTAGACGAGGGTGTGGGGCGGATGGGCGAGGAGGGCGCGGCGGGCTTCCGCGCCGAGGCCGGTGGCGGGCGGGTCGACGATGACGCTGGTGCTCGCGGGGGTGGCGCGCTCGAGCTGCCAGCGGAGCTCCTGCTCGACGTCGCCATTGATGTATTGCTCGTTCGGGGCGGCGTTCCCGAGGGCGGCGGTGACGGCGTGACCGTCCCACTCGATCCCGACGACGCGCTCGAAGTGGGGGTGAAGGCGTTTGGTGAAAAAGCCGGCTCCGGCGTAGGCGTCGACCAGGAGGGCCTGGCCGCGAGGCAACATCTCGCTGACTAAATTTGCCAGCGCCTCGGCGACGGCGTCGTTCGTCTGCGCGAAGACGCGCGGGCCTTCCTGGGCGCGCAGGGTGTAGTGGCCTTCGCGCGGCTTCCGGGCACGGAGGGCGCGGAGGACATCGTTCACTCCCGGCTCGGCGATGGGGCATTGCTCGACATCGATGAGCTCGTGGGCGTCGCGCCGGAAATAGCCGACAACTCCATCGACCACGTGGACGGTGATGCGGTTGCGGTAGCCGTATTCCGCGGGCGAGGGGATGGTGGGCTCGACCGTGAGCTCGGCGAAATGGCCGATGCGCCGGAGGAGCTGCGCGACCTGGGAGCGTTTGACCTCGAGCTGGTGGGCGTAGGCGATGTGCTGGTAGCTGCAGCCGCCGCAGCGCCCAAAGTAAGGGCAGGGCGGCGCAACGCGATGCGGAGAGCTGGCGACGACTTGCTCCAGTTCGCCCTCGGCAAACTGCTTTTTCTCCTGCGCGATGCGGACCTCGACCTCTTCGCCATCGATGACGAAGGGCACGAACACGACCTTGCCGTCTAACCGGCCGACGCCTTTGCCGCCAAAGGCGATGTCGTTAATCAGCAGGTTAATACTGCCGGACGTAGGGGTATTTGGCTTCGTTGCCGAGCTCGGGCGGGAATTCCTTGTAGCCGGCGTGAATCCAATGGGTGTCGCTTTCGAGCACCGGATAATAGGAGCCGCGCACGAGCGGGAAGGGGAAGGTGAGAATCTCGAAAACGCCGGCCTGGACGCGCAGGACGCTGCGGCCGAGCCCGCGGACGACGCCGTAGCCGCCGGCGGCGGAGTTGCCCTCGACGGCGTTCACTTTCGCGATCGTGGTCGGGAGCTCGGACCAGCCGTAAAGGACGTTGGAGATCCCGCGGCCGAGCTTGCGCGTGGGGCCGTAGCTGTTCGACGGCGGATCGTGGATATCCGCGAGCGCGAGCGAGGCGAGGCCGAGGAAAAGGAGAGCCGCGATGGGAGCTTTCATGAGCGGTGCTGAGCTAATCGAGATTACCCTCGGGAGGCAAGGTCTCTTTTAACGCGCTGCGCCAGCCACGGGTGGCGAAGAGCGAGAGGCTGATCGTGATCGTGAGGATGGAGATGATGAAGAGGAGCGAGAGCCAGTTCGGCACGTGGAAGAGGTCGCTCAGGATCATCTTCGCGCCGACGAAACCGAGGATGAGCGCGAGCCCGACCTTCAGGTAAATGAAGCGATCGATGATGTGCGCGAGGACGAAGTAGAGCGAGCGCAGGCCGAGGATGGCGCAGACATTCGAGGTGTAGATGATGAACTCGTCGCGCGTGATCGCGAAGACCGCGGGGATGGAGTCGACCGCGAAGACGACGTCCATCGTCTCGATCGTGATCAGGACGAGCGCGAGCGGCGTGAGCATCCAGCGGCCGTTGAGCTTCACCGCGAAACGCTGCTCGTGATACTCATTGGTCACCGGCATCCAGCGGCGGCAAAAGCGCAGGATGAAATTGTTCTCGAGCTGCAGCTCCTCGCCGCGGCTCAGGAGCATCTTCACCCCGGTGATCAGGAGAAAGGCGCCGAAGAGATAGAGAATCCAATGGAAGCGCGAGACCAGCGCGACCCCCATCCCGATCATCAACCCGCGCATGACCAGCGCGCCGAGGATGCCCCACACGAGGACGCGGTGCTGGTGCCGCGGGGGCACCTTGAAGTAGCCGAAGATGAGGACGAAAACGAAGATGTTATCGACGCTGAGCGAGGTACTCGATCAGGTAGCCGGTGAAGAACTCGACCGCGGCCTGGGGCCCGCGCAGGTGCCAGACGAGGAGATTGAAGCTGAGGGAAAGAACCACCCAGACCACGCTCCAGGTGGCGGCTTCCTTGATCGTGATGACGTGCTCGCGCTCGCGGCGATGAAAGCCGATCAGGTCGATCGCCAGGACCACAAAAACGCCGACGTGGAAGGCGATCCAAAACCAGAGTGGCACTACGGTCACCGTCCCACGGGGCCAGAGAGGTGGCAATCGCAAATGCCTCTGCGTGCTGGAGTTTTCTCTGGCGCCCGCGACCGAACGCCGTAGCTTCATAGTCCCTGATGGATGCTGAACTCGAGAAGCTGGTAGTCGCTGGCAAATTAACGCCCAAACAGGTCGATCAAATGGAGCAGCTCAAGCCGGGCACCTATTGCCTGCACAAGAGCTGGGGCTTCGGAAAGGTGGCAGAGTGGAATCTCCTGCTGAACCAGATCCTGATCGATTTTGCCGGCAAAAAAGGCCACGCGATGCAGCTGGCCTACGCGGCCGATCACCTGCAGGCGATCCCGCCGGAACATTTCCTCGCCCGCAAGGCGACGAACCTCGGCGCGATCAAGGAGCAGCTGAAGAAGGATCCCGCCGGGATCATGCGCAACGTGCTCGAGAGCCTCGGCGGTTCGGCCACGGTCACGCAGATCAGCCAGCTGATGACGGGCGATCTTTTCAACGAGGCGGAATGGAAGCGCTGGTGGACCTCGACCACGAAGGCCCTGAAGAAGGAGGGCTTCTTCCACATCCCGGCCAAGAAGACGGAGCCGATCCAACTGCGGGCGGAGAAAGTCTCCCGCGCGGAGGAGTTGCTCGCGTTCTTTAATAACGCGCGCCAGCCGAAGGAGCAGACCGCGGCGCTCGACCAAATCATCAAATTTCACAGCGAGTTCAACGACCCGGTGGCGCAGCTGCAGCCGCTGGTCGACGCGATCGAGGATGCGGCGCAGCGCAATCAGCGCTTTAACCCGGCGTTCTCCGTCGAGCTGGTGATCGCGCGCGACGATCTCATGGAGCGCACTCCCGGGCTCACCAGCAGCCAACCGCAGCTCACGCTGCAGCGTTTGCTCTTCGAGGAGGAGGGGAAGCTTATCGTGATTCTGCCGAAGCTGCCCTCGGCTAAGGAAAAGCGCGTGCTCCAGGTGTTGCCGGCGGCCTTGGGGATGGATTGGACCAAGCGCGCCTTCCAGCTGCTGCAGTCGAACCACGCGCGCGCGGTTTCGCAGATCCCGCGGATTTTTGTCGAGAGCGGCCTGCAGGCGGAACTGCGGACCTATTTCCAGCGCGCCATTCGCGAGCATTCCATCACCAGCGAGATGTTGGTTTGGCTTTGCCGCGAGCGGGAGGGCGAATTTCGCGATCTGATCACGCCGGAATTACTCAGCGCGATCTTGTCCGCGCTCGAGCGCGACCAGCACAACGAAAACAGCCGCGGGAGCAAGCTGCGCGACCTGCTGCTCGAGGACCGCGAGCTCCTGCCGGATATCTACGCGAACGCGGAGATGAGCGTGGCCCGCGATGGCATGCGCCGGCTCATGCTCACGCCGGTCTTCGACGAACTGACGAAGCGTTCGCTGCTGGCGCGCATCATCAAGCTCTACCCGGAACTCGAAAGCGTCGTCACCGGCGAGCAGAAGGACGAAAAGATCGAGTCGCTGGTTGTTTCCTGGAGCAGCCTGGAGAAGCGCAAAGCCGAGCTCGAGGAGCTGGTGATGAAGAAGATTCCCGAGAATTCAAAAGAGATCGGGGTCGCTCGCTCCTACGGTGATCTCCGGGAGAATTTCGAGTTCAAGGCGGCCAAGGAAATGCAGGCCGTGCTCATGCGGCGGAAGGCCGAGCTCGAGATCGCGCTCCATAGCGCGCGCGGGACGAACTTTGAGAATCCGGACACGTCGCAGGTTTCCATCGGCACGGTGGTCACGCTACGCGAAGGCGCTTCCGGCAAGGAAGAGACCTACAGCATTCTCGGCGCTTGGGATGGCGATCCCGATCGCGGCATTCTTTCCTACCAGACGGCCATCGGGCAGGCGCTTCTCGGTCACAAGGTCGGAGACCAGGTGACGCTCAATTCCGAGCAAGGCACGGGCACGTTTGAGATCATCTCGATCGAGGCTGCGCCTGTCGATGAGCTCGCGCCCGAGACGCAGGCGGTGGAAACCGCCGGGGTCTAGCGGGAAACTGCCGACAATCTGGACAAGCTCGTCCGTTTCCGCACAGACTGCGGGCGCATGAACGATCCCATCCTGGTCGCACAGGGCGACGCCCCGATTTTTCTTTTGCCGAAAATGGCGAACCGCCACGGCCTCATCGCCGGCGCGACCGGTACCGGCAAGACGGTTACCTTGCAGACTCTGGCGGAGAGCTTCAGCGCGCGCGGGGTGCCCGTCTTTATGGCCGACGTGAAAGGCGACCTCGCAGGGGTGAGCCAGCCCGGCGGCGGCAACGCGAAAGTCGATCAACGAGTCAAAGATCTGCAGCTCGCGGACTGGAAGCCGGAGGGCTCGCCGGTGGTTTTCTGGGATGTCTTCGGCGAAAGCGGGCATCCGGTGCGTGCGACGGTCTCAGAGATGGGGCCGCTCCTCTTGGGCCGCTTGCTCGAGTTAAACGACACCCAGGAAGGCGTGCTCAACATGGTCTTCCGGATCGCGGATGAACGCGGCCTCCTCTTGCTCGATCTGAAAGATTTGCGCTCGATGGTGCAGTTCGTGGCCGATAACGCGGCGGAATTTAAAACGCAATACGGCAACGTCTCCACCGCGAGCGCCGGGGCGATCCAGCGCAACTTGCTCGCGCTGGAATCACAAGGCGCTGACAAATTTTTCGGCGAACCCGCGCTCGACCTCGAGGATCTCCTGCAAACGCAGAATGGCCGCGGGGTGATCAACATTCTCGCAGCCGACAAATTGATGCAGCAGTCGCCCAAGGTTTACGCGACGTTCCTGCTCTGGCTCCTCTCGGAGCTCTTCGAGCGCCTGCCCGAAGTCGGCGACGTGGAAAAGCCGAAGCTGGTTTTCTTCTTCGACGAGGCGCATCTGCTATTTGCCGACATCGAGAAGGCGCTCGGGGATAAGATCGAGCAGGTCGTGCGGCTCATTCGCTCGAAGGGGGTGGGCGTTTACTTCGTGAGTCAGAACCCGCTGGATATTCCGGATGTGGTCCTCGGGCAGCTCGGCAACCGGGTGCAACATGCGCTCCGTGCCTTCACTCCGCGCGACCAGAAGGCGGTCTCCGCGGCAGCGCAAACCTTCCGCCAAAATCCGAAGCTCAACGTCGAGTCGGTTTTGACCGAATTAGGAGTAGGGGAGGCGCTCGTTTCCATGCTCGAGGAGGATGGCAAACCCGGGATCGTTCAGCGCGCCCTGATTGCTCCGCCGCGAAGCCAGATTGGCCCCGTCACGCCACAGCAGAGGCAGGCGATCATTAACGGGTCCGTCGTTTTCGGGCACTACGAGAAAACGGTCGACCGTGAGTCGGCCTATGAAAAACTCCAGGCGCGCGCGGCCGAGAAGGTGGCCGCCGCTGCGCCGGGCGCGGGTTCCCCGACAGGCACGTCCCCTTCGGTCATGGGCAAAATCGAGTCGGTCTTCCAACCGACGATCGGGCCCCGGGGCGCAGTCAAGGACTCGGTCGCCACCAGCATGATGAAAAGTGCGATGCGGGCCGCGAGTTCGCAGATCGGCCGGCAAATCGTGCGCGGCCTGCTCGGATCCGTCCTCGGAAGCGGCAGCCGGCGGCGTTAAGCTTTTCCGCCGGCTGCCCTCGAACTGAACCTACTTCTTCGCGGGAGAGGCGGCGGTTTTCGCTGGCTTGGCTCCTGCGTCCTTCGCTGCCGTCGGTGCGGCGGCTTTGGATTCGATCTCGGTTGCGGTCATGGTGTAGGTGATCGTGACCTTGTCACCGACTTTCATTTCGCCGGTGGCTTTGGTGCTGGCATCGCGGGCGACCTCCCAGCGTTCCTTACCCTTTCTGCACCGCAACCATGGAGTCGTTCATCTCCAGGATTGGTCCAGTGACTTGGTAGGTTTTGCTGGGGCTAGCCAGAGCGGTGCCGCTGAAGGCAAGTAGTGCGCTGGCGGCGAGACTGAACAGGGAGTTCGTTTTCATGCCTGTATAGAAGGGGGTAGGGCTCGATCTATTCAAGTCTTTGCCAACTTGGCTGCAAATCCACTGAACGACTTTGTTCGCCTGTCATCGGCGGCAAAGAAAAAGCCCGGCCTCTTGTTTCCAAGAAGCCGGGCATAAATTCTGGCGACGTCCTACTCTCGCACAACCTATAGATGCACTACCATCGGGGCTGCAGCGTTTCACTTCCGTGTTCGGAATGGGAACGGGTGGGGCCACTGCGCTATGATCACCAGAGGGCCGAGCCGTCTCTTGCATCCAACCCCAGGCGGGGGAGGAGCCTTCGACTCCGAATCTCTGGTGATCTAACCAGGTCATTTTCCTAAAGAACCAGTGTGTGCTGATTCTCTGATATCTACATACAGGGACAGTGTCCGCAATTTTCAAGGCTTCGTTTTATTTTAAGTCATTCCCCTCAATTTACCGCCGCTCCGTCCTTGCAGACGAAGCGACGGGTTAATTGAAAAGTAAATGACCAAGCCGAACGAGTTATTAGTATCACTTAGCTGAATACATTACTGCACTTACACCAGTGACCTATCAACGTGGTGGTCTACCACGACTCTTCAGGGAGAACTCATCTTGGGATAGGCTTGGCGCTTAGATGCTTTCAGCGCTTATCCTTTCCGAACATAGCTACCCAGCACTGCCGTTGACACGACAACTGGAACACCAGCGGTTCGTCATACCCGGTCCTCTCGGTACTAAGGTATGAACCCCTCAATTCTCCTGCGCCCACAGTGGATAAGGACCGAACTGTCTCGCGACGTTCTGAACCCAGCTCGCGTACCACTTTAATCGGCGAACAGCCGAACCCTTGGGACCTTCTCCAGCCCCAGGATGTGATGAGCCGACATCGAGGTGCCAAACCCTGCCGTCGATATGAGCTCTTGGGCAGGATCAGCCTGTTATCCCTAGCGTACCTTTTGTCCGTTGAGCGATGGCAATTCCACATTCAACCACCGGATCACTTGGACCTACTTTCGTACCTGTTCGAGATGTGTCTCTCACAGTTAAGCTGGCTTATATCCATATACTCGTCACCTGATTGCCAACCAGGTTGAGCCAACCTTCGTACTCCTCCGTTACTCTTTGGGAGGATACCGCCCCAGTAAAACTAGCCGGCTGCCAGTGTCCCTCACCCAGATAATGGGCTGAGGTTAGTTATTCCAATTTCGAAGGGTGGTGTTTCATTGGCGACTCATCAAACCCCGAAAGGTCGCAATCACAGTCTTCCACTTACGCTAAGCATCAAAATCGAAACAACAGTAACAGCGTGTAGTAAAGGTGCATAGGGTCTTTCCGTCCTACTGCGGGTAGGCGGCATCTTCACCGCCACTACAACTTCGCTGAGCTCCTCGTTGAGACAGCGGTCAACTCGTTACACGATTCGTGCAGGTCGGAACTTACCCGACAAGGAATTTCGCTACCTTAGGACCGTTATAGTTACGGCCGACATTCACGGGGACTTGGGTTCGAAGCTTCGCCTTGCGGCTAACCTCTTGCCGTAATCTTTCCGCATTGGTCACGTGTCACACCCTATACGTCGTCTTGCGACTTGGCAGAGTGCTGTGTTTTTGTTAAACAGTCGGTTGACCCATTTCACTGCGACCACCTTACGGTGGCACCCCTTCTTCCGAAGTTACGGGGCTAGATTGCCGAGTTCCTTAACGAGGTTTCACTCACGCGCCTGGGTATACTCTACCCACCCACCTGTGTCGGTTTACGGTACGGGCAACCGTGGGAACATGTAATTGGTTTTCTTGATACAGTCTTCAAACAATCCGGCTTGGCCGAGGCCTCACCGTCCCCTTGCGGGACCGCCACTTTCAATCGGCGACTGTTCTCCATCCATATGTCACAACTACACTTAACCACAGCCGGTGCTGGAATATTAAACCAGCTGTCCATCGCTTACGCCCTTCGGCCTCAGCTTAGGTCCCGACTAACCCTGGGAGGACGAACCTTCCCCAGGAAACCTTGGGTTTACGGCGGACGGGAATTTAACCCGTCTTGTCGCTACTCATGTCTGCATTCTCACTTGTAGAAACTCCACAGTTGCTTCCGCTCCTGCTTCAATGTCGCTACAACGCTCCCCTACCAATCCGCATGGTCGAAACCACACGTCTTCCAGAGCTTCGGTATACCGCTTATCGCCAATCATTATCGGCGCGAGATCGCTCGATGAGTCAGCTATTACGCACTGTTTAAATGATGGCTGCCTCTAAGCCAACATCCTCACTGTCTAAGCAACCTCACATCCTTTCCACTGAACGGTATTTGGGCACCTTAGCTGCTGGTCTGGCATGTTTGCCTCTCGCGCACGAAGCTTATCCCTCGCGCACTGACTCCCAGGCTATATTGTGCGGCATTCGGAGTTTGATTGAATTCGATACCCTGGTATGGGCTCTAGTTCATCCAGTGCTCTACCTCCGCACATGAACACCTGAGGCTAGCCCTCAAGCTATTTCGGGGAGAACCAGCTATCACCGGGTTTGATTAGTCTTTCGCTCCTACCCACAAGTCATCCCAGAAGTTTTCAACCTTCACGGGTTCGGTCCTTCAGTTGCGGTTAAGCAACCTTCAACCTGCTCATGGGTAGATCACCTCGGCTTCGGGTCTAGTGCCAGCGACTATGGTCGCCCATTTCGGACTCGCTTTCGCTTCGCCTCCGGCGCAGAACGCCTTAGGCTTGCCACTGACACTAACTCGCAGACTCATTAAGCAAAAGGCACGCCATCACCCCTTGCGGGGCTTTGACACCTTGTAAGCACATAATTTCAGGTACTATTTCACTCCGCTCACAGCGGTTCTTTTCACCTTTCCCTCGCGGTACTTGTTCACTATCGGTCGCCAATTAGTATTTAGACTTACGCCGTGGTCGGCGTGGATTCATGCGAAGTTTCACGTGCATCGCATTACTCAGGAATTCCCTAGGCGTGCGCGGATTTTCGATTACGGGATTGTCACCCTCTCTGATGCGATTTTCCATTCGCTTCATCTAATCGTTGCACTACCACATCGGGCTCCTACAACCCCAGCAGCAAGCTGCTGGTTTGGTCTCTTCCGCTTTCGCTCGCCACTACTTACGGAATCGCTTTCGCTTTCTTTTCCTCCGGTTACTGAGATGTTTCACTTCACCGGGTGTCGCGATGTTCCTGCTATGTATTCACAGGAACTCGATCAGGTATTACCCCAATCAGGTTACCCCATTCGGAAATGCACGGGTCAAAGCGTATTTGCCGCTCTCCGTGCCTTATCGCAGCTTATCACGTCCTTCATCGCCTATTGGCACCAAGGCATCCATTATGTGCTCTTTGTAGCTTGATCAATCTGTTCCGATCCGGCGAATGCCGGACCAGAGATCTTTATGATAACTGAAACTCTCGCAGGCCAGGCATCTTACCTCCTGGCCGCATATTTCAGACTCAGCTCTTAAAAGTTGTTTTTACTACCCTGTATGTAGATGTCAAAG
The DNA here is from genome assembly GCA_963726745.1 of uncultured Verrucomicrobiae bacterium. Lineage (GTDB taxonomy): Bacteria > Verrucomicrobiota > Verrucomicrobiia > Chthoniobacterales > UBA10450 > JACCTI01. The sequence continues at coordinate 823,886 of CAVSDR010000006.1, read as the reverse complement.
AACCAGCGACTGCGATATTCTAGGCGACAAAAAAACTCAACTCTGTCTTCCGACTCGAACACGTTGCCGTAATCAAGGCGGGACAAAATTGAGTTCCAATTTGCAGTCCCAAAATTTCCAGAACACAACTCCGAAGGCTTGCGCTTCCGAAGTCCCGTTTGCGGCGGGGTGTCGAAATTATCGCGAATGACGCTTCCGTCAACTGCGATTCACAAAAAAGTTTGATCTTTTTTGCGGCGGCCGCTTTTCCCTCGCATGGAGTCGAAGGCAACCGATCGAACGGTCGGCAGATTAGGCAGCGCTTTCTCGGCGTCAAGCGCAGCCCCGAAAAAATTTCGCCGATGCGTAATTTCGAGGCACCCATCGTCTCGCAGCGGTGGCCTCTTTTCATTCGCGCCTTGATCGTGACGGTTTACGCTGCGCGCATGCTCCGCACCGATGGCCGCGCACCCGATCAACTTCGCCCAATTAGCTTCGAATTGGGGATCGCCCCGCAGGCAACCGGTTCCGTCCTGGTGGCCATGGGAAGCACCCGTGTAATTTGCGCGGTTATGATCGAGGATGGCGTCCCTGGTTGGATGAAACAACAGGGCGTGCCAGGCGGCTGGCTGACCGCGGAGTATTCCATGCTGCCCTACTCGACCCAGTGGCGGAAGCCGCGCGACATCGCGAAGGGCCGCCTGGATGGCCGCAGCTCCGAGATTCAGCGCCTTATCGGTCGCTCGCTCCGCGCGGTGGTCGACCTGGACAAGTTGGGGCAGCGCACCATCTGGGTCGATTGCGATGTGCTCCAGGCCGATGGCGGCACGCGCACTGCAGCGATCACCGGCGCGAGCGTGGCCATGGCGCTGGCGTGCCAAAGATTGCTCGACGAGAAAAAATTCAAGCAGTCGCCCTTGCGGAAGTTCGTCGCGGCGGTCAGCGCCGGCGTGCTCGCGCAGACCGCGGTGCTCGACTTGAACTACGAGGAGGACAAAGCGGTCACGGTCGATTTCAACCTCGTTGCGACCGAGGACGGCGAATTTGTGGAGCTGCAAGGTTCTGGCGAGGAGGCGACGTTTTCGCCGGAGGAATTAGCCGGCATGCTCACGCTCGGGCGCAAGGGAATCGCCGAGCTGGTCGAGGCCCAGCGCGCAGCCCTGCGGCATTTGGGCGTGCAAGCGGTTTAGATCGTGCTACCGATTTCTCGCCGCAGCCGCGGGAGAATCACCAACCAATGAAAAAAGCACTCATCACCGGGATCACAGGTCAGGACGGCAGCTACCTCGCCGATTTGCTCCTGCAAAAAGGCTACGAAGTCCATGGGATCATCCGCCGTGCGAGCTCGTTCAACACCTCGCGCATCGATCATCTTTACGCGGATCCGCACATCAACGGCGTTCGCCTTTTCCTGCATTACGGCGATCTCGCCGACTCGGTGAACCTGGTGAAGTTGCTGTATAATTTGAAGCCGGACGAGATCTACAATCTCGCCGCCCAAAGCCACGTGCGCGTGAGCTTCGACATCCCGGAATACACGGCCGACGTCACCGGCGTGGGCACCATCCGCATCCTCGAGGCGATCCGCGAGACCGGCATCCGTTCGCGTTTTTATCAGGCCTCAAGCAGCGAGATGTTCGGCAAAGTCCAGGAAGTCCCGCAGACCGAGACGACGCCCTTCTGGCCGCGCAGTCCCTACGCGGTGGCGAAGGTTTTCAGCTACTGGGCGACGATCAACTACCGCGAAAGCTACGGCCTGTGCGCGAGCAACGGCATTCTCTTTAACCACGAAAGCCCGCGGCGCGGCGAAACCTTCGTCACCCGCAAGATCACCCGCGCGGTCGCGGCGATTAAGCACGGTCTGCAAAAGGAACTCTTCCTCGGCAACCTCGAGGCCAAGCGCGATTGGGGTTACGCTCCGGAATATGTCGAGGGCATGTGGCGCATCTTGCAGCACGACGAGGGCGACGATTTTGTCCTCGCGACGAACGAAACCCACACTGTGCGCGAGTTCTGCGAAGTCGCCTTTGCCCGTGCCGACATGGACTGGAAGGAATACGTGAAGCACGACGAGCGCTACGAGCGTCCGGCGGAGGTTGAGTTGCTCATCGGCGATCCGGCAAAGGCCAAGCGCGTGCTCGATTGGGAACCGAAAACCCGCTTCAAGGAACTCGTCGAGATCATGGTCGATGCCGATATCAAGCTCCTGGCGCGGCCGTCGGAGCAGGAGCAACTCGGGCAGTTGCCTTAGCCCGGGCCGAATGGGCGGACTCTGAGCCGCCTCTTGTAAATCTCTTCGGCGTGTCGGCACCCGCTGCCGACAGCCTCTTGGGTCGCAGCGAATTTCGCCGCAGGCCGGCGATTGGCACGAAATCCTCGGCGTGCCTACGCTGACGGCTTTTGTCCCTTCCCCTGCCTTTCCTTCCGCTTACGACCCCGTAAAGGGAGTTTTTAAGCCGGAAAGTGGGCAAAATGCCCGGTGCGCACAAAAACTTTTCCATGCGGCATGAGAAATTTGTTGCCGAATGAGAATCAATTATGACAATTATGAATCTTCAACGGTTCATCAGTCTGTTGTTTATAAATCCAAACACACCATTCGCATCACCATCATGAAATCACTTGTGCCCTTCGCTTCCTCGACTTGCCGTCTTTTGCTGGCGAGCGCCGGTCTCCTCGCTTTGTCCTCCGCGACGCAGGCGGCCGTCCTTCTCGGCCATTCCTACACACCCACCGGGGCCAACTACACCATGACCGCGGCCCAAGGAATTGACGCTGCTTCTCCGCTCGGGAAGTCCAGCTTCAGCCCGCAGGTGAACCGCGACTTTGAGTTCGATCAGACCTTCGGCGTGGCTTACGACAAGGGTGGTGGCAGCGTGACTCAATTCGGGCTCGGTCTCTACGCCGATGCGGCCAAGCAAACGCAGTCCACTGGTCTGAACATCCAGTTCAACGGTTTGGTCAGCGCCTCCACCGTCTCGATCGTCTTGGCAGACTTTGACATCAAAGCGACCGACGCGTTTTTCAATCCAAATAAAGTCGAGCCCGGCCTTATCCTCCTGGGTGCGAATAACTCCATCTTCGCTAATGCGACGCCGGAGAACATCTTCGCCGCGATGGTGCCCACGACCGTCCCGGGGGCTTCGTCGAAGGAAGATTATTGGAAGCTCGATTTCGGCAAGCTCCTCCAGCAGCTCGGCAAGTCGGACGCCAATATTCAAGGGTTCCTGCTCTACGCCGATGCGTCCCACGGCGAGAAGCCAAACAGCGATCCCTACTTCCTCATGTCTGTCGGCGGCGGCATTCCCATGATCCCCGAGCCGAGCACCTATCTCGGCGGCATCGCCTTGATTGCGCTCCTCCTTGGCACGCACGCTCGGGCAGTGGTGAAGGCGAGCCGCGCCGAGAGCCAGCTTTCCTAGTCCCGTCTGGTGTTCGGTTGCAGCGGGCCGGTTCTTCGGAGCCGGCCCGTTTGCTTTTTCTCAGTGCAAAAGGCGCGCTCGCGCTTTGCTGATAGCAGCTTCCTCTTCGGGCAGAAGAGTCGCGTTCCCGGTTAAGGCCAGGTATTCCGCTGCCTCCGCTGGGCGGTTGTTGCTGGCTAAGAAAATGCCTTGATACGCGGCGATGGCCGGTTGGCGGAGGTCTTCCGGAGGCAGACTTTGCATAATGCGGAGCGCTTCGGCCGTTTTTCCCTGCAGATGCAGCGCATAGGCATAAGTCGAAGCGAAGGCCGCTTGGCCGGGTTCGTTTTGATATAATTGCGCCGCCACCTCCGTGGCCCTCGGCCGGTCGACTTCAAGCAGGAGCGCGAGCTGCGCAAAATTATTCTGCGCCACGGGATCCTGTGGGCGCAACGCCAGCAGCCGCACGGCGACGCGATACATTTCCCCGGTCTCGCGGCTTTCGGCGTAGTAGCGATACAGACTGCTGAGGGCGATCTCCTGCTTCTCCGCATCTTTCGCCAGGGTCCAAAGAAGGTCGATCGCTTCCTCTTTCCATCCCCACGTGGCCACTTCCTGCTCGAGGGCGAGCAGCTTGTTCGAGTCTGTGGCTGCCTTTAGGGCCAGCGCCCATTCCGTTCGGCTTTCCAAGCTGTCCCCACGCTCGCGCAGGGCTCGCGCCGCGGCGGCGTGGCGCAGTGGTTCCAGCGCTCCCCAGTTTCCGCTCCGGCAAAAGTACGCCAGGCCATCCCAATCGTGCAGGGCCGCATGGCAGTGAACCAGCGCGAGCGGCACCGGCGGATGCGTGGACATTTCTGCGGGCAACGTCTTGGCCCACTCCAGCGCCAGCAGAGAGAGCCGCGAAGTGCTCATCCAATCCAGGAGGGCAAAGGCTTTGGCGGGCTCGCCGGCAGCTTCCTGCTGCAAAATCGCGAGCGCCTCGGGGAAATCCGCCATCTGCAATTCATGGAGCATCGCCACCTGGAACAGCCGGTCGGCAAAATCCGCCTCAGGGTAGCGCGCTGTCGTTGCGGCCAGCTCGACTAACGAATGCAGCTCGCGTCGTTCCGCTGCGTCCCGGCGCAAAGCCCGGGCAGCCCGCAGGCGCGTCGCCTCCTGGCCCATGAATTCCCGCAGCGTCTGGCGTGCTTGCTCCCGCTTCTCCGGCGCCTCTTCTTTTAGGCGCGCCAAGGCCAGATCGATCGCCAGGTCGTCGTTGTGTCCGGCTAACCGCAGCGCCTCGGCCAATTCCTTTTCGGCCGTCGCACTATCTCCACGCGCCTCCGCCAACTCCGCCTTTACTTTATGATAGTCCGGTAGTTCGCCGGCCTTGCTCGCCATCTGGCGCAAGGCCTCCTCCGCGATGCGCCATTGTTTGAAATGAACTGCGCTCCGGGCCAGCGCGATCCCGTCCGGCACCGAGCCCGGTGCCGCCTGCACCACTTGCTGCCACCAATCCACTGCCGCGGCGTAGCCGCTTTTTTCGCTGATCTGCGCCAGGATTCGCAGCGCCTCCACATTGTGCGGATCCAGTTCGTAAACCCGGCGGGCCGCCGTGATGGCCCAATGCGCATCGCCTTTTTCGAGCGAAGCATGCGCCTGTTGGAGTAAGCGATGCCGCTGCACACGGGAGAACGCGGCTCGGCCGCCCCAGAACAGCCCCGCAATCAGAAGGACCGCGAGAAATATGCCCACGCCGACGCGCACGAAAAAACGCTCGGCATGCAGGTGGGTTTTCCGTGCGCTCGCATTCTGATCTCGACTGGACATCCAGCAACCGATTTAGCAGGGCGCGTTCCCCGGCGCGTCCGAAAGCGCTGCCTAATTTCCGGTGGGCGCCTGGAAGGGCGCTTCCCCGGCGAGCAATTCTCGCGACGACGCCAGGCCCGGCAGCGCGCTGGAGAGAGGCTCATTCAAGATGCTCACGCGCGCGCCCTCGCCCACGATTTCGTAAAGGCGGATCACATCGCGCGAACGCATGCGAATGCAGCCGTAGCTGGCTGGCCGGCCAATGTTCCGCTCCTCCGCGGTTCCGTGGATGTAGATGTAGCGGTCGAAGGCGTTGCGATTGCGCGCCTCGCGGCCGCGCAGCCAGAGGATGCGGCTCACGATCGGATCGCGCCCGGGCGCATCCGGCAGGAGCACTTCGCCGGTGCGGCGGCGATCCTTGAAGACCGCGCCGAGCGGCGCGCCATCGCCGATCTTGCGCGCTATTTCCAGCTCACCCAGCGGAGTGCCGCGGCTGCCGGGCGCATCGCTGATCGCAAATTTCGAGGTCGAAACGGGATAGGTCGCCACCGGCGCGCCATCTTCGAGCACAGCCATTTTTTGCTCCGGCACACTGATGACCACGCGATGCCGCGTGTCCGGCGTCGTGCAGGAAACAAGCAGCGAGATGAAGACGAGGAGACAGAGGAAACGCATCATCGATTGAATCGGAAAAATTCCTCCGCGGTCGCGGTGGTCGCGCGCGCCACTTCCTCGAGCGAAATCCCGCGCGCTTGCGCGATCGTCTCCGCGACCAGCCGGGTATGCGCCGGCTCGCAGCGCTTCCCGCGAAAAGGCACCGGCGCGAGATACGGGCAATCGGTCTCGACCATAAATTCGCCTAACGAGAGCTGGGCCGCGACCTCGCGCACCTGCTGGCCGTTCTTGAAGGTCACGATCCCAGTGAAGGAAACCAGGTGGCCCAGCGCAATCACTTCCTCGGCCTGCGCCCGCGTCCCGCCGAAGCAATGGAAGACGCCGCTGAGCTGCCGGCCGTAAGGCCGCAAAATCGCCAGCGTATCTTCCCAGGCATCGCGCTGGTGGATGACCACGTTCAGCCGCAGCTCGACCGCGAGATCAAGCTGTTGCTCAAACAAACTCGCCTGCCGCGACTTGTAAGCGCCATCATGCAAGCCGGCCTCGATGTCCGCGTCGGTCTCGCCTTGCAACGCGTGCGCCACCTGCACGCTCTTCGCCTTGGCCGCCTCCACGCTCGGGAGCCGATGGTAATCCAAACCGGTCTCGCCGATCGCGACCACCCGCGGGCTTTGCGCCAGCTCGCGCAGAGGGGTGATCACGTCCTCCGCGGTCTCGTCCTCCGCCGTCGGATGCACGCCGATGACCGCGTAGATGTGGTCGTGTGTTTCCGCCAGCTCGACCGCGCGCCGGCTGCTCGCGAGCGAAGTGCCGATGGTGATCATCCGCGTCACGCCGGCGTCGGCTGCGCGCTGGAGAACGTCGTCAAAGTCCGGGGCGAAATCCGGATAATCGAGATGCGCGTGCGTTTCGATCAGCATGCGGCATCCATCGCGGCAAAGCTCGCCGGCGGCAACTGCGCGCCGTCTACTCGCCCGCCCGGCAGAAGGGCGTGCCGCCGAGCTCGCGGCAGAGAGCGTCGCCTATTTCCGAGACAATCTCAGTTTTCGTCGGGTGATAATATTCGCCGGTGACGAGCTGGTGGACCGTGTGCTCGTGGTCGATCGCGTAGGCTGGCAGGTGGATGAGATTGGCCGCGTCGCTGCAAAGCAGGCCCGCGCCGAGGAGGCGGCCGCTCTCCCGGTCGGCGACAAATTCGCCGAAGCCGAGATCGTCGCCCGCGAGGTGCAGCTTGCCGACATCGGCGCTCTCCCCTTCCGCGGTGGCGACGGCCAGGCCTTTCTTCTCGGCGGTTTCGCGGCTCATCCCGGCGAAGGCAAATTCGGGATCGGAAAAAACCACCTGAATGTTTGAGCGCCGCTCCCATCGGCGATCGCTTTCTTTCACTGCGTTCTCGGCCGCGATGCCGGCTTCGATGTGCGCCTGGTGCACCACCATGCGTAGGCCGGCCACGTCGCCTGCGGCGAAGATGTGCCGTTGGCCGCGCACGCGCATATCGTCGTCGACCTCGAGCTTGCCGTGCTTGCCCGGCTCGATGCCGACCGCACCAAGGTTCAGCGTTTCGAGAATCGGATGCCGCCCGGTGGCGAGGAGAACGCGCTCCGCGGTGAACGTTTCCTCGCCGGCCGCGGCGCTTTTCGTGCGCACGGAAAAGTTGCCATTCTCCGCGCGATCCAGCGCCAGGAGATTGTGTCCCGTCAGGATGCGCAAGCCTTCACGTTCGTAAATTTGCTGAAGACGCTCGCCGAATTTCGCGGGAAATTTAGACAGCAACTTCGAACGCGAAAGAATCGTGACCGCGCAGCCGAGCCGCGCGTAGCGGAGCGAAAACTCGAGCGCGATCGGTCCGCCGCCGATGACCGCGAGCGTGCGCGGAAGCTTCGTGTTCGCGAGGATCTCGCTGTTTGTCCAGACGCCGTCCGGGCCGATCGGCACATGCACTTCCGCTGGGATCGAATTCGCCGAGCCGGTGGCGATGATGGCCGCGTCGAAACGATACCGCTGTTCGCCGTCGTCCACTTCGTTAGGACCATTGAAACGCGCGTCGCGCGGGATGATTTGGAAGTCGGGACAGTGCAGCCGCTCCAGTTCCTCCTCGCGGAAGCAACGGAAGCGATCGATCTCGCGATCTTTCCAAGCCACGATCTGGGCGAGGAATTGCTCCGGCTCCCGCGGGTGCACCTCGAGCCAGCCGTGCCGCTTCGCGTGGTGCATCGCGTCGATCGGCTCGAACATCGCTTTCGACGGCATGCAGCCGCGTTCGATGCAAAGCGAAGCCGCCGCGCCGCGACGGCCGAGAAAAAGCAGCACGCGCGCGCCGAATTCCCGCGCGGTCCGCGCTGCCGTCAGTCCCGCCGAGCCACCGCCGAGAATCGCGATTGTCTTCTGCGCCATGCAGGCAGCTAGCTCAGCTCCCCGACTTGAGGTAACTCCAGCCGGCTTCCTGTTTCCGCACCACCTCGGCCACGCCCGAATCGACCGTGGTCGCGGCCGGCAGGAGGTCGGCCTTGGTCACGTTTTTCTTCTTCATCGTGTTCTCGCAGGCGGCAAAGATAACGCCTTCGCCAGCGAGTTCCTTGATCCGGTCGGCTAATTTGTTTTCCTTTTGCAGGAGCAGGCCGAGGCCGTTGCTGTGCGCGACCACGAAGACCTCGGTGGACTCGGCGCCGAGCGCGGCTCGGACGTTCTTCACGTTGTTCAGCACGCCGGTCCACTGCTCTTCGCCGCCCATCGTGACCTCGAAGAGGACACGGTGTTTCGCGATTTCGGCGGCGGCGAGTGGGCTGGAGCTCATGAAGGCGAGAAGGGCAAATGCGAGTAGGTTTTTCATGGTTAGGCGCTTGGTTTTTCGAGGAGTGGTTTCACGGCCTGCTCAAACATTTCCTTGTCCGCGCCGCCTTCGTGCATGCCGGCGATTTTGCCGGCACGATCAATGTAAAAGGTCGTCGGGATCGCCTGGATGCTGCCGTAGCTCATGGCCATCTTCTCGTCCCCGATGACTACCGGGTAGTTGATCTTCATCCGGCTGACAAACGACTTCACCTGCGCGGGTCCGTTTTGGTCTAACGAGACCCCGAGCACGACCAGGCCCTTGTCTTTGTATTCGTTCTGCAAAGCGACGAGGTCGGGGATCTCCTCGCGGCAGGGCGGGCACCAGGTGGCCCAGAAATTCAGGAGCACGACCTTCCCCTTGAAGTCCGAGAGCTTGACCGTTTTGCCCTCGAGATCCTTCAACTCGAAGGCGGGCGCGGCTTTTCCGGCGCCCTCGGTGTTCGCGATCGGGCGCACCTGCGAAGAGGTGGGGAAGAGGCGGGCGAAGCAGGCGCCGCCGGAGGAGGCGTTGCTCGAGCGCCAGGTGAGGACGCCGAGCCCGACGGCGAAGACAACGAGGGCGATGTTTTTCGATTTCATAAGGTTATTTTTGCGGGGCGGGAGCTCCGGCGGTCTTTCGTGAGATGCGTTCATCGGTGGGCGCGTTCACTCTTTTCTCGGTTTTGATCCAATCAGCGATCGTTTGAAATTGTCCGCCCTGCTCGGCGCGGTCGCCGCCGTCGCGGAACGTGCGGTAACGATGGCCGCCTTGCGCGAGCATGGAGTTGGTCGCGACGCGATAGGTGCGGCTCGGGTCTAACGAATCCTCGAGCACGCGTTTCTCGTCGTGGGTGAAGCGCAGGCCGCTCACCTGGATCATCCCGCCGACCTTCCGCTGCGGGTCGTTGCTGTAGCTGTTCTCGACTGCCTGCTGCAGAATCTCGCGGATCTGCGCGCCGGTCAGCGTCATGGTCACAACCTTGCCGTCGTGCGGCACGAGGTTGCGCAGCATCTCAGCGGTGATCGGTCCGGCCGGAATGGCTACCCCGTAGCCGACGCCGGGCAGGAGCGCGATTTCGCTCCCTGTTTTCGCGCGGAGGATGTCGGCAAAGAGCGAGTCAGCCGGCGATTGCTCGTCGCGCTGACGCGCGTCCGTCCCCGCGAGAGTTTGCGCGCGGACGATCGGCTCGGCGGCCTCGCCTAACGACTCATCGAGCTGGGCCGCGAAAGGCTTCCGGATTTTGGCGATCCGCGCGGTCATGGCGGGATCGGCCGGGCCTGTGAGCGGGATAAGTCGCCGCTGGTGCGCGGTCACCTGGCCGGCTTCCACCGCGAGCTCGAGCACGCCGAGGTCGGAAAGATGCGCACCGGCTTGCACGATCAAGGTCGAGCCAACTGCGAGCGCGCGCTCCATGCGGTTGTGACTGTGACCGCCGACGATGACGTCTATTTCCGGGACGGCTTCGGCGAGTGTCTTATCCGCGCCGAGGCCGAGATGCGAGAGGACGACGATGAGCTCCGCGCCTTGCGCGCGCATTTTCGGCACGAGCCGGCGCACGACCGCCGCGGAATCCGCTTCCCACGCCAGGCCTTCGACGTTCTTCGGTGCGGTCGTGAGCGGCGTGTTCGGATAGGCCAGCCCGAGCAAGCCGACCTTTACGCCACCGACCTCCTTGATTTGAAATTGCGTGGCGAAGTTCCCGCCGTTCTCGCGGACGTTCGCGGCCAGCATCGGCACTTTCCCTTCCCCGAGGTAACGGCGCAGCGTCGCCACGCCGAAGTCGGGCTCGTGATTGCCGAGCGTCATCGCGTCGTAACCGAGCGCCGCCATGCACTCGAGCACTGCCGCACCTTGCGTCAGGTCGGCCAGCATGGTGTCGCCGATCGCATCGCCCGCGTCCAGCAGGAGGACGCGGTCGGCGCCGGCCTGCGCGCGTTCTTTTTCTACCGCGGCCGCGAGCCGGTCGAACCCGCCGACTGATTTGCCGGCGAGCTCACCTTCCCAGCCGCGCCACGCGGTGATGTGCCCGTGGATGTCGTTCGTGTGCAGGAGCACGATGCGCCGCGGCTCGCCCTGCACACTCATCGCGAGCAAAGGAACGAAAGGAGAGCAGCGAAGCACCAGCGCATGACAAGTTGCCACGCTCAATGATTATCGACGTAGCTGCTGACGAACTGCCGGAGCTGCGGCGCTTCGCACTTGAAGCCCATCGCCTCCGCCTTCGCGAGGGTTTCTTCGCCGCTCCAGTCTTCCTCGACCGCGGTCGCCATCATGGTGAAGGCGCCTGCGCGCATGCCGGCGTGGCAATGCACCAGGACCGGGCCGTCCAGTTTCGGCAATTTCTCGCGGAACTGATCGACCATCTCCGGGGTCATCGTCGCGCTCGAAACCGGGAAGTGGACATACTTCATCCCGGCCGCCTCGACCGCTTTCCCTTCCTCGTCCGGGCTCAACGGCTGGTCGTCTTCGCCTTCGGTTCGCAGGTTCACGATCGTGCGGAAGCCGTCGCGCTTTAGTTCCTCGATCTCACTCGCGCTCGGCTGGCCGCCGATGGTGATGCGGTCGTTTAATTTCTTCAGGTCTTTCATGGGTCCTTTCGGTTCGTGGTTTAAAATTGTGCGGCCTGCGGATGGAGCAGCGTCTGGCCGATAACGAAGAGGGCCACGAGCACGACGAAGACCGCGAAGGCGCGATTCAACTGCCGCGGAGAAATCCGTCCGGCCAAGGGCAGGCCAATGATCATGCCGGCGACGGCGGCGAGGAGGAACCAAGCGATCCGGGTCCATTGTCCTTCGGCGGCGCTCCAGTGGCCGAGCAGGCCGCCGATCGAGTTGATCGCAATGATGGCGAGCGAAGTGCCGACCGCCATCGGCGTGGTCAGGAGCGCGAAATAAGCGAGCGCAGGGACGAGCAGAAAACCGCCGCCGACGCCAAGGAATCCGGTGAGCGCGCCGACGGCAAACCCAGCCGCGAGACAGCGGCCGACATGACACTCGGCATCGCGCTTTTTGAGGTCGTGCGGGCGGCGCCACATGTTCACGGCCACGCCGAGCATGAGCGCGGCGAAGATGAGCATGAGGACGCGCGACGAAACCAGCGCGGTTCCTTGCGCGCCCAGCGCCGCGCCGAGAACCCCGGCGCCGCCAAAGGCCCAGACCGCTTTCCAATGCACAAGGCCGGCACGTGCTTTCTGCAATGTCCCGAGCAAACTGACCGCGCCGACAATCGCGAGCGACATCGGGACCGCTTCCTGCGGCGTTTGCCCGGCCGCATAGACCAGCACCGGCACGGTGATAATCGATCCGCCGCCGCCGAGAAGCGCGAGCGAGAGCCCGATCAAGACCGCCAATGCCAGCGCGAGTGCCATCTCGCTGCCTAACGAATGGTCAGCTTTTCGAGCGCGAAGAGAACGCCGATGAGGAGAACCGCGAAGCCGAGGGCAAAGGGGAGGCGCGCGACCTTGATCGTGTCGGGCAGGGTGACTTTGCCGAGGTCTTTCCAGTCCATCCGCTTCAGCCAGCCGGAGATTCCGCGTAAAGATAGGAGCCGATGACGAGGCCGGTCATGCCGAAGAGCGCGTCGAAGTTTCCCTGGCCGAGCGCGGCCGCGGCGGTGCCGGGGCAGTAGCCGATGAGTGCGAAGCCGGCGCCGAAGACGAGCCCGCCGATGATCTGCGGCCCGAGGCGGGTCGGTTTCAGGTGGAGGTTCACCTTCGCCGCCGCGTGCAGCGGGTAGATGCCGAGCATGCCGACGACGATCGCGCTGAGCATGATCTTCGCGACGGTCCAATCCTGGAGGAGGAGCTGGCCGATGAGGATGTTGAACTTGGCCGCGCCGCCCTTTTGCAGAAGGAAACCGAAGGCGAGACCGGCGACGAGCGCGAGGAAGAGCTTGGCCGGCGGGGCGATCGCGGCCTCGGGTTTTTCGCTCCCTTTTTTCACGGCAGAACCGGGGTCGATCATAAGAGGTAAAGCGGGTAGGCGACGGCGATGCCGCCGATGAAGAAACAGATGACGGCGATCCACGAGCCGAGGTTGAGCTGAAGCGCGCCGCTGATGCCGTGGCCGCTGGTGCAGCCGCCGGCGAAACGCGCGCCGAACGCCATCAGGACGCCGCCGGCGAGGCCGAGAGCGGCGTGGAGCGCGAAGGATTGCTCGCCGAAACGCGCGACCCAAAACGGCGGGAGCCATTCGCCGGTGAACTCGCTGCCTGTTTTCGCAGAGATGAACGCGCCCGCGATTGTCGCGAGCACGAGCACCGTTTCCCAGCCGAGCTTGGGCGGGTTGTCTTTGTAATACTCGAGCGAGTCGGTGTGCTTGCGCGCGAAGAGCCGGCCGATGCCGCCCGCGACGGTCGCGTAGAAGGACGAGGCGCCGATTGGCTTGTTCGCGAAGTAAAAGGTGAACCAACTGAGCACGCCGATGCCCGCGCCGACGAGATAGGGCGACCAGGCCGGGCCGGAGAACTGGAGCGCGTTCACTTTCGGCTCCGCCGCAAAAGCGAGCGACGGCGCGGTGACGAGAAAGAGGACGAGGAGTCGGGTCATCATGAGATCTTTCCTTCCACTTCGAAGCCGGCCTTCTTCCAGGCCTGCCAGCTACCCGGGATATTGCGCACATCGGTGAAGCCTTCCTGCTTCAGCATGCTCGTGGCGATGCTCGCGCGGTAGCCGCTGTCGCAATAGACCGCGGTCGGTTTCGTCTTGTCGAACGGCGCCGACTTTCTCGCGAATCTCCGGCAGGAAAAGATGATGCGCGCCGGGGATGTGGCCGCCTTTCCATTCGTCCGGCGTGCGCACGTCGAAGATCTGCAGCTCGCCCTCGGCGGCCGCATTGACCTCGTGCACGCTCATCTGCGGGACGCGCGCGATCTCGAAGCCGGCGTTGTCCCACGACTTCATCCCGCCGACCAAATAGCCGGCAAACTTCGTGTAACCGGTGCGGATGAAATAGCGGACCACGTCCTCGAGCGCGCTGTCTTTCTCGAGCACGAGCAGGACCGGCTTTTCCGGGTCGAGCAGCCAGCCGGCCCAGATCGAAAGCATGGGCGAGCCGCCGATGTTGAGCGCGCCGGGGATGTGTCCGCCGCCAAAGCCGAGCATCGTGCGCGTGTCGATCAGGACGTTCTCCTTCTCCGCGATCGCTTCCTTGAACGCCTTCGGCGGCAGGCCCGGCACGCGCGGGAGATTGCCGATGATCTCGGGGCCTTTCGCGTTCACCTTTTTCATCCGCGGGTAATAAGTCGGGACCGGCGGCGCGGTGCTGAGCGCGTAGTGCGTGAACTCCTTCACGTCGTCGAACTGGAGGAAGGGATTCGTCGTCCGCTCGTAGCCGATCGTGCTCACGAGGCGGTCGCCAATGTCCGCGCCGCAGGGCGAGCCGGCGCCGTGCGCGGGATGGATCATGACGCTGTCCGGCAGCTCGAGGAAGTAATCGCGCAAGGTGTGAAATTGCTGCTTGGCCAGCTTCTCCGATTCGCTTGAGCCGAGCAGATCAGGCCGCCCGGCCGAGCTGACGAAAAGCGAATCGCCCGTGAGCACGCCCCACGGTTTCTCCTTCCGCTCCTTCTCGGCCAACTCGTAGCTCATGTGCTCCGGCGTGTGCCCGGGCGTGTGCCGCGCGGTGATGACCGTGCTGCCGAGCGTGAAGGTGTCGCCGTCCTTCACCTTCTCGGTGTCGAAGCCGTAACGCGCCTCGCCCTCGTGGCTGGCGAAGATTTTGGCCGAATCGACCCGCGCGCAAAGTTCCCGCGCACCGCTCACGAGATCGGCGTGGATATGCGTCTCGAAGATGTGCGTGATCGAGAGATTATTCTCCCGCGCCAGCTCGAGATATTTGTCGACGTCCGGTGTCGGATCGAAGACGGCCGCAACGCCCTCGCTGTCGTCGCCCACGAGATAGGAAAGCTCGGCGATGCCGTCGGTTTGGATGCGTTCAAAGATGAGTGACATGAGGTGTTGATTTCGTTTGCGCGGTTGGCGTTTCCCGCTGAGCGCGCTGTCTATTTTGTTGAGTTGAAAAGGTCTTTTTGCGGCTAACGAGAGGAGTCGGCCACCTCGCCACGTGACGGGTTTCTGTCCTTGCCTGATTCGACCTTCGCCGCCGGTCGACGCTCCGAACTCAACCCAAAGAGGACGCCGAGAAAGGCGCCATAAAGCGCGCCGCGCCACCAAGTGGAAGTGAGTGGGCAGGTGCCGGAAGTGCACTGGCCGAAGTAGCCCAGCGCCGCCCCGAGGAGGGCTCCAAGGAGAAGCGCCGTGATCAGCGGGTAATGGGCCGAAAGATTTACAAGTTTCATGGGTTGGTGAATGGAAGGACGGGCGGCCGTTCCTCGACTATATATCGATATAGTAGTATAAACCGGCCGTCTTCTTTTGTCATGCCCCGAAAATCCAGTAAACCGCGCCTCTCGGCCCGCGGCCTGCAAATGGTCGCGCGGCGCTTCCAGGTTTTAAGCGAACCGGCGCGCCTGGCACTCCTGGTTGCGCTTGAACAGGGCGAGCAAAACGTCACCGCGCTTGTGGGCCTCACCGGCCTGAGCCAGGGGAACGTCTCGAAGCATCTCGGCATCCTCATGGAGGTGGGAATGGTCGACCGGAGAAAGCAGGGCGTGAACGCCTTCTACTTCATCTCCGATCCGCAGATCATGGAGCTCTGTGACCTGATGTGCGCGCGGCTGGAAAAAGACCTGGCGGAGAAGTCGGCGCATCTTCGTTAGACGCGAGGGCGGCGCGCAACGGAGCGGCGCTACCACTCCATCACGCTGCTGGCCCAGGTGAGCCCGCCGCCAAAAACAATCAGCAAGACGTAATCGCCCTGTTTGATCCGGCCGCTGCGATTTGCCTCATCGAGCGCAATCGCCACCGCCGCGGCGGAAGTGTTCCCGTATTTGTCCACGTTCACGAAGACGCGGTCCTTGGGAATTTTGAGCCGTTCACCGATGGCCTCGATGATGCGCAGGTTCGCCTGGTGCGGAATCACGCAGGCGATGTCATCGGTCGTTAGACCGGCGGTCTCGAGCGCCTTGTTCGCGGCCGCGAGCATGGAGATGACCGCCTGCTTGTAGACGTCCTTCCCGGACATGTGGATCGTCTGCAGGTTGTCGCCCACGTTCTCCGCGGTCAGCGGGGTGCGGCTGCCGCCACCCGGCATGTAGAGAATGTCGGCAAAATTTCCGTCGCTCCCGATGTGAGTGCTGATCACGCCGTGGCTGCTGGCATCGCGGTGGCGCAGAATGACCGCACCGGCGCCGTCGCCGAAGAGCACGCAGGTGTTCCGATCAGTCCAATTCGTGATCGAGCTGAGCTTCTCCGCGCCGATCACGAGCACGGTGTCGTAGGTGTGCGAGGTGATGAATTGCTGCCCGATCTCGACGGCAAAAAGGAAGCCCGCGCAAGCCGCGGAGACATCGAGGCAGGCGGCTTTCTTCGCGCCGATTTTCGCCTGCACGAAGCAAGCGGTCGCGGGAAACATCATGTCCGGCGTGGCCGTGGCCACGAGGATGAGATCGATCTCGCCCGCGGTCACGCCGGCCTGCTCCATCGCGGCGAGCGCAGCCTTCGTGGCCATGTCGCTCGTCTGTTCGTCGGCCGCGGCGATGCGGCGCTGTTTGATCCCGGTGCGGGTGGTGATCCACTCGTCGGTCGTGTCGACGATTTTCGAGAGGTCTTCGTTCGAAAGAATCCGCTCCGGGACGTAAGAGCCGGTGCCGACGATCGAAACGGAGCGCCCGGGTCTAGCGGAGCGCGGGCTCGAGCGGGGCTGTCGTTTCATGGTAGCGGCGAATCTCCTCGACGATATGCGGGTTCACTTCGTGTTCAATCGACTCGGCCGCAACGCGGAGCGCATTCTTGATCGCCAGCGGCGTGCTCGCGCCGTGCGCGATGATGCAAATGCCGTTCACGCCCAGCAAGCGGCGAGCCGCCGTATTCCTCGTAGTTCACTTTTTTGCGGATGGTCTTGAAGGCCGACTGCGCGAGGTACGCGCCGGCCATGCGGATCTTGTTTTTCGTCAGCTCGTGCTTGAGCCATTTGAAGATCGCGTCGCCCACCGACTCGCAGGTTTTGAGGATGACGTTGCCGACAAAGCCGTCGCATACGACGACCTCAACCGGGTGCGCGAAAAGATCGTGCCCCTCGATGTTGCCGCGAAAATTCAGCGCGCTCTGCTTGAGCATCTTGAAGACTTCCTTGGTGAAATCGCTCCCTTTCACGTCCTCTTCGCCGATCGACATCAGCCCGATAGACGGCGTTTTGTAGCCAAGGACATGGCGCGAATAAACCGAGCCCATGATGCCGTATTGCAGGAGATGCATCGGGCGGGGATCGACGTTCGCGCCGGCGTCGATGAGCACGAAAAGGTTGCTCTCCGTAGGAATGATCGAGGCAATGCCCGGGCGTTCCACGCCTGGGAGGGTGCGAAGTTTGATCGTGGTCGCGGCCACGGCGGCACCGGTGTGGCCCGGCGCTGACCACGGCCTCGGCCTGCTTTTGTTTCACCAGATCAACGGCGCGGCTGATCGAGGAATCTTTCTTGCGGCGGACGGACTCGACCGCTTTGTCCGACATCTCGACCACCTGGGTGGAATGGACGATCTCGATCCGGCGATCATTGCAGCCGAGCTTTTTCAGTTCGCCCTCGATCTGCGCGGTATCGCCCACGAGGAAGAGCTGGTCGATGCGCGGGTATTCCCGCAGGGCCATGACCGCGCCGCCCACGAGATTGGGCGGCCCGAAATCGCCGCCCATGGCATCGAGTGCGATTTTCACTGGTGCGGGAGTCTGCGAGTGTCGCGCAGGGAATGCAACCCTCCAGCGGCTTCGGCGCGGGCGTGCGGCACGCTCACACCGCCGGGGTGCAAGCGAAGGCGAAAGCGCACGTGCCGGCGAGAACTAGGCTTCGACCGTCAGGACCTGGCGGCCCTTGTAATAGCCGCACGAAGGGCAGGCCGTGTGCGAACGCACCGTGCTGCTGCACTGTGGGCACTTGTTGAGCTGCGGGGCTTCCCAACGATGCGAAGCCTTGCGCGTGCGCAGGCGCATCTTGGATGTTTTGCGTTTTGGGACTCCCATAAGAGCCGAATAGGAAAGCAGGGAATCGCGAAACCGCAAATTCGCGTTTCGCCTTTGGCAAGTGCGCTTCGCGGCCGCCGACGGTTCAGTCGCCGTGCTCTTTCGGCGCGAGCGCTGCGAGGATTTCTTTGAAGCGAGGCTCATCGCGGAGCGAATCCCACTCCGGATTCAAGATTAACTCGCCGTAATGGATGCCGCCCTCGCGCTGCAATATCTCCAGTTGTTCGAGCGCGCGGTCTTTTTCTCCCACCCACGCGTAGGTCCAAGCCAGGTTCCGCACCGGCCAGGCTCCGAACCAGGCGTCGGTGAACAAGGGCAACAATTCGCAGGCGCGAAGGCCTTCAGCGATCGCTTCTTCCTTCCGACCCAGCGCCCCGTCGATGCGGCTGAGCAGACTCCAACCATCCGCGTAGTCGGGTGATTCGCGCACCGCTTTCTCGAGGATCGCGCGCGCGGCGGTGAAAGCGGTGCGCGCGGCCACTGGATCATTAAAGGTGCGCGCCGCGACGCCCTCAAACCATTCGCGCGGCCAGATGAATTGGTGGCCCGCGGCCATTCCTCCCAGGGGTATCATCGTCAGCGCACGAGCGGCGGCGGCAGGGTCACGCTCGATTACTGCGCAATAGAAGAGCATGTCGGCCATGCCGGGCGCAGCCGAGGGCTTTTCCCTGAGCACGGCCTCGAGTTCGGCGCGCAGAGGATGAAAATCGGCGCGCAGGTGGAGCGGTAATGACGCGCGAAAGATACGCGCGAAAAAGTCTTGGGGCGCGACTGCCGCGGCGCGCTCGTAGAGCTGGGCCGCTTCGGGATAACGTCGCAGCCGTTCATAGGTGCCGGCGGCCAGGTTGATGAACTCAACGTTGCGAGGATCCAGCTCGACCGCGCGCATGCCGTTTTCGATCGCGGCTTCCCATTGGCCCTGCCGGCGGTCGATCACGGCGCTCCAGAAATAGATTTTCGGATGGTTCGGCAAGCTCTGGCGAGCGATGTCCAGTTCTCGGCGCGCACGTTCGTACTCGCGGAAGCCGTGCAGCCAATACTGTGCGCGGGCCAGATGCACTTCGCCGGCATCGAGTTGGATGCGGGCGGCATTTTCAATCGCTGCATGGGCCAGTTCGCGCCGGGCTGGCGTATGATCGTGGCCGCCAAAGTAAAGCGAGAGATGCATCTGACTCAGCGCGCAGTACGCGAGGAGGAAGTGCGGATCGCGCGCGACCGCTTCCTCGAGCAGACGCACGGCTCGCAGGGCCGCCTGCTGCTGGTCGGGTTCGGATTCGGCACTCATCGCCTGCGCATAAAGTGCGTTGGCGACGAGGTCTGTAGTGGGTGCCTGTGCGATCGCAGCTTTTTCCCGCGGGGAGATTTGCGCTTGCAACTGCGCGGCGATCGTCTGCGCGATTTCCGCCTGGATGGCGAAGACGTCGGCCAGCTGGCGGTCGTAGCTTTGCGCCCAAAGATGCGTGTCGGTGCGCGTATCAATAAGCTGCGCGTTTACCCGCACCCGGTCACCCGCGCGCTGCACGCTCCCTTCGAGCAAATGGGCCACGCCGAGTTGTTGGCCAATCTCGCGCGCGTTTCGCGGGCTGCCGGTTTTGTAGAGATTGGCCGAGGTGCGGCTGATCACTTTCAAGGCGGAAATCTTCGCGAGGTTTGAGAGGATTTCGTCCTGCATACCCGGCCGCGAAATACGCATTCTCCGGATCGCGGCTGAGGTTTTCGAAAGGGAGCACGGCGATGCTTTTGCCTGGCGAAAGTGAAGGGGCGGGGAGGCTCGCGGGATGGCGCCACCAAAAGAAGGCGGAGGCGCCAAGCAGCAGGACGACGGCCGCCGCAGCGATCGAGCCGACCGCCCTCCCAGTCGCCGGCTTCGCCTCGGTCGGCAAGGCTTTGGCCACTGGTTGCGGGCCGATCGCTGCCGGTTCGGCGCGCGGCTCCGGCGGCTCTATCGCTTTATCGACCGTCCTGACTTCGGCGACAAAGCGGTAACCGCGGCCCGGCACGGTGACGATGAAGCGATGTGCTCCCGGCGTCTCTCCAAAGATGCGACGCAGGGTCGAGATGTTCTGGGTAAGATTATTTTCTTCGACGATCGTGTCCGGCCAGATCGCTTCCATGAGGCGCTCTTTGTCGAGCACGGTGCCCTGATGCTCGAGCAGATAGAGCAGAGTCTCGAAGACTCGCGGAGTGAGCGAGACGGGCGCGCCGTCTCGCCACAAAAGGCGACGGCCCAAGTCTAACCGGAAATCGCCGAACTCATAAACGGGGGCAGGCCGAGCGTTCATCACGGGAGTTCAGGAAATTTCAGGGAAATTCAGCGAGGGCTTAAGGACTTTCACAGCCAGCGCGGAGAAAGTCGCCTGTAACCGCGAGCGGCCGAGTGCGCTCCACCTTAAAATAGCAACAGGCAGGACAAACCCAACAGGAAAGGCGAGCAATATGAGAACAAAAAACCCGGTCGTGACGAGTGGACCAGCTGGTTATTTCGACCGGTGGCTTCGTCTTTCTATCCTCGCCGCAGGCCTCATTATCGCGACCAGCGGGACGATCACCGGCGGCCACCTTCAATGTGGCTGTCGGTGGCGACAGTCCATCGTTCGATCCTGGGCAGCTTTCCATCCAACGCGGCGATACCGTCACGTGGACCTGGGCACAAAATGGATTTTTCCACAGTGTCACCTCCGGGAAAGACGGCACTCCCGATGGGCTTTTTGATTCCGGCACCGTGCGTTCGCCCTTCACTTTTTCGTATACTTTTAATAACGCCGGCACGTTCGATTATTATTGCCGGCCCCATCTGAGCATGGGCATGACCGGCCAGATCACCGTCGCCGAGGTCACGCCGCGTTCTCCCGTGCTCGGGAATATTTCCACGCGCCTCTCCGTGCAGACGGACGACAACGTCCTCATCGGGGGCTTCATCATCACGGGCACGCAGGCAAAACGCCTGCTCGTCCGCACCCGCGGTCCGTCGCTCGGCGTGGCCGGAAGCATGGCGGATCCCACCTTGGAGCTGGTCGGCCCGAGTGGTTCCATCGCCACGAACGACAACTGGATGGACGCGCCGAATCGCCAGGAAATCATCGACAGCACCGTCGCCCCCACAAACAACCTCGAGGCGGCCATCCTCACGACCCTGCCCTCCAACCGGACGGGCTACACCGCGATCGTGCGCGGCGTTGGACGGACCACGGGGGTCGCATCCGTGGAAGTGTATGAACTGGATGTGACTGGTGACGCTGCGCTCGCGAATATCTCCAGCCGTGGCTTTGTCCAGACCGATGACAACGTCATGATCGGCGGCTTCATCATCAGCGGCAGCGGCACGAAGAAGGTGCTCGTGAGGGCGCTGGGCCCGTCCTTACCGGTGGCCGGCGGCCTGGGTGATCCGGTGCTCGAGCTTTTCGATGGCAACGGAGCCCGCATGGCGATGAACGACGACTGGCGGAGCGACCAGGAAGCGGAGATCATCGCCAGCACGGTCCCGCCTCCCAATAACCTGGAGGCGGCCATTGTCGTGACGCTTCCTCCGGGTCCGCGCACCGCCATTGTGCGCGGTAAAAACCGCACCACCGGTGTGGCCACGGTGGAAGTGTATTCGCTGAATTAGTCCGCACCTTCATGGGGCGAGCATTTCTTTGCGGCTGCGCGAGCGTGTGGCTCGCCTCCGTGGCTTGCGCGCAGGCGCCTCCCGGTCTCGATGGGCGCGCGCCCATCGGCCCGTATTTGAATAACCGTCTGCCGCCGATGAGCGGCGCGTTCGCTTTCCCGCCCGTTCTCTCCGCGACCGGCGCTTTCCGGGATTTATCAACGCTCACACCGATCGATGCGCTGGTTCCTTTCACGGTAAACTCGCCGCTCTGGTCGGATGGTGCGCTCAAAACCCGCTGGATGGCGGTCCCGAACGACGGGGCGCCCTACACACCGGCAGAGCAAATTAACTTCGTGCCCATGGGCGAATGGACCTTCCCTAACGGCACCGTCTTCGTGAAGCACTTCGAGCTGATCGTGGATGAAGCGACGGGCGCACGGAAACGGCTCGAGACGCGCCTTCTCGTGCGCAATGCCGAAGGCGCGGTCTACGGCGTGACCTACAAGTGGCGCCCGGACGAAAGCGACGCGGACCTGCTGCCCGGCGGCTTTGAAGAGGACATCGCGATCACCAACGCGTCCGGAGTCACGCGCCTGCAACGTTACTCCTATCCGAGCCGGGCCGATTGTCTCTTCTGCCATAACCAGCAGGCGAATTACGTCCTCGGGCCGAAGACGCATCAGTTGAATGGGAATTTCACTTACCCGTCGACCGGACGGACGGACAATCAATTGCGCACGCTGAACCATCTCGGCCTCTTCAACCCTGCGCTTAGGGAGGAAAATTTCGCGACCTATCCCCGTGCCGTTGCGGTCAGCGACCCGACGGCCACCGTGCAGCACCGCATGCGCTCGTGGATCGACGCGAACTGTTCGCACTGCCATCGACCGGGCGGTTTCGGCCCGGGCTACGACGGCCGTTTTAACACCCCGCTCGAAAATCAAAACCTGCTCAATTCTTATGTGAAGTTTCGCGATCTCGCCGGCTCCCCCCTGCACCAAAGGGACAATGCGCTCGATCAATTCAAAATGCCGCCTCTGGCGAAAAACGTCGTCCACGAAACCGCCATGCGAGCGTTGCGGCAATGGATCGCCAGCCCGCTGGAAGTGCTCTCGGTTTTCCTCTTCGAGGACACCTCCCATCTCCTCGTCCGCTTCAATAGCCACGTGGATCCGGGAACGGCGGCCAGCGCCTCGAACTACGCCCTCGACCGCGGTGCCACCGTCTCCGCAGCCGCCCTCGGCCCCGAACCCGACACCGTCCTCCTGACGGTTTCGCCGCTCCTGCCTAACGAGAGCTATCGCCTGATGCTGACGGGCGTGCAGGATACCGCCCCGTCCGCGAACACCATCTGGCCGGGCACGCGCAGCCAGTTCATTGCGCAATATCCGCCGGCCCCGGGGGGGACGCAGCTGGCGAACGTTTCTGCGCGCGTCCAGGTCGGCACCGGCGACGACGTGGCCATCAGTGGATTTATTATCCGCGGCCAGTCGCCGAAACGCGTCCTCTTGCGTGCTCTCGGACCCTCGTTAGGCGCGAGCGGGATCAGCGACGGGCTCGCCGATCCCGTGCTCGAATTGCACGATCGCACCGGCGCCCTTATCGCGACGAACGACAATTGGGACGCGAACACCAACCAGCAGGAAATCATCGACACCGGTCTCGCGCCCGCCTCCGCGAACGAAGCCGCCATCCTCGCCCGGTTGCCCGCGGATGCGGATGGCGTCGGCTATACTGCCATCCTGCGCGGCGCGCATGGCGCCACCGGCAGTGGCCTCTTGGAATTATATGATCTCGATCGCCGTCTCGGACCCGACCTGCTCAACCTTTCCACGCGCGGCCGGGTCGGCCTCGGCGACCAGGTCCTCATCGGCGGCTTCATCATTAGTGGACCCGGTCCCAAGAAAGTCCTCGTCCGCGCACTCGGCCCCTCCTTGCCGTTGGCCGGCAAAGTCCCCGATCCGACCGTCGAATTGTTTAATCGCGACGGCACGCGCATCGCGTTCAACGATGACTGGCGCAGCCATCAGGAAGCGGAAATCCTTGCCAGCACACTCGCGCCGGCCAATGAACTTGAGTCAGCGATCGTAGCCACGCTCCCGCCCACGCCGCACACCGCGATTGTGCGCGGCGCCGGCGGCACGACCGGGGTGGGCCTCATCGAAATCTACTCCCTGCACTGAAGCGCGCGCCTTACAAATCCAGCTGGTCGAGCGCGCTCCAATCGGGCTTGCGCGGCTCATCCGGCGAGGCCGTGGGTAGCTGCGGCGGCCGGCAGACCAGCCCGCCGTGTTGATCGCAATGCGGGTGCGCCGGCAGATTCAGGAGCAAATCTTCCCGCACATACGGCTCGAGATCGACCTCTTCGGGTCCGCCGAGATCGACCAGGATCCCAAAGGCCGGCACCTCGATCGTATGCACAAAACGCGTCAGGCAGGAGACGCAGGTCATTTTTACCGGCTGCGCGAGCGTGCCGTTGGCCCAGAGCGAGTTGTCGGAAATCCCGAGATCGAGCGCGTAACGCAAGGGCCCGGCGCACGCGACATCCTGCTCGGCCAATTCCGGCAGCGGACAATCTTCCTCCCCCTCGAGATGCATTCCATCCTCGGGGATCTGGCGCAGGTGGACTTTCATGATTGGGACCGCCGGTTCGTGAAAGCGGCGACGACTTGCGGCGGGACGAAGCTGCTGATGTCGCCGCCTAAACGCGCGATCTCCTTCACGATGCGCGAGCTTAAGTAAGTGTATTCTTCCTTCGGCATCAGGAAGATCGTTTCCACGCGCGCCTCCAGTTTGCGATTCATCAGCGCCATCTGGAATTCAAACTCGAAATCCGAGATGGCGCGCAAACCGCGGATGACCGCGATCGCCTCCTGCTTGAGCGCGAAATCAACCAGCAAGCCGTCGAACGAAGCCACCTGCACACGGTCGCGCCCATTGATCGCGCTGCGGAGAAATTCCAGACGCTGCTCCAGCGGAAAGAGCGGCTTCTTCTGGTCGTTGTGCGCCACCGCCACGATCACTTCGTCGAAAAGTTTCCGCGCGCGCTCGATCACGTCGAGGTGGCCGTGGGTCACGGGATCGAAGCTGCCGGGATAAATCGCGCGCCGCATCAGGCGGAGAAGGTTCAACGTCCGGCGCCGCGCGTCCAACATTCAATGCAGCCGCCGATTTGGCCGGTGGACGGCATGCGCGGGACGTTGGACCTTTCCCGCGCCCATGACCCTCCCGCCGCCCTACCAGCGCATCGCCGTGGCCAGCGCTTTCTCTCCGCGCTTCGAGCAGGTGCTGGCGGAAGCGAAGCGGGTGCGCGACCGACTCAACGCCCGGCTGGACCTTGTTTTCGTGGGCCGCAAGACCGCGCAGACCAGCGAGCGTTTTGCCAGCGCGCTCCGGGCCATGGGGCTGCCTAACGACACCTCGATTCACTACCACCAAGGTGCGCCAGCGGAGGCGATCCTGGAAGCGTTGCGGGCGAACGAGGTTGAATTGATCATCGCCGGCGCGCTCGAGAAGCAGGTCGTCCTCCGGTCTTTTCTCGGGAATGTCGCTCGCACCCTGGTGCGCGAGGCGCCGTGCTCGGTCTTGCTTTTCACCCGGCCGGAGCGCGATCCGAAGCCGCTTCGCTGCATGGTGTTTTTCGTCCCGGAATATTCCGCGCACACGGCGGATGCGCTCCGCCGCACCCTCCATCTGGCCGAACTGGAGGGCTGCGAAAAACTCTACGCGATTCGCATCTACACCACTTTCGATGAGGCCCGCGCGAAGCGCCGCACCAAGGTCCCCAAAGGCCAGCAACACGCCCGCAGCCTCGAGGAGGAGGAGGCCGCGCTGGAGGAATTCGTCGAGCAAGTCGCCGGCAAAAGCGCCATTCCGCTCGAGGTCCGGTGCATTCGCGGCAACACCGGTTTTGCCGCGTCCGATTTTGTCCAGTCGGTCGAGGCCGATCTCCTGGTCGTCCCCGCGGAAAGGAAAACGCCGACGTCGGAACTGCCGCCGCAGATCGCCTGGATCACCGACGTGATTCCGTGCAATCTCTGGGTCATTCGTTAGCCGACGAGATGGAGGCGGCGCCGGAATTTCACGCCTGGAGCGCGGAGCATCTCGCGGTCATCCTCCTCACGCTTGCGCTTCCCTTTGCCCTCGCCGCGTTCGTTCGGCAAACGGGCTCGCGCCTGCTCGAGCGCGCCATTGTGCTTGGGCTCGCGCTTGTCCTTGTAGGTAATTACGTCGGCTATCTCGTTTTCATCCGCAGCCGCACGCTCATGACCTGGGAGCAAATGCTCCCGATGCAAATGTGCGACTGGGCCATGGTCGTGATCCTGGTCGCAATGTGGACCGGTTGGCGGCGCTGGTTTGAGGTCGCCTATTTCTGGGGAATAGGCGGCACTTTGCAGGCCGTGCTTACGCCGAATCTCGCGTTCGGCTTCCCCGACCCGCGCTTCTTTGCCTTTTTCATTTCGCACTCGGGAATCATCGTCGGCGTGATTTTCTTAATGCTCACCCGCCGCCTCCGGCCTCACCTGATCTCCGGTGGTGCGCGCTTTCCTCTGGTCGGAAGTTTATTTTGTCAGCGCGCTCAGCATCGACCTGCTCACCGGCGTGAACTACGGCTTTCTGCTGCACAAACCGGAAGCCTTTTCGCTTCTTAGTTACCTCTCCGATTCGTGGCCGCTCTACCTGTTGCAGATGCACGGCCTCGCGCTGGTTTTCTTCGCCGTGCTCTATGCGCCCTTCGCGCTTTTCGATCTGCTTTGGCGCCGCAGAAGTGGGCCCACGGCTTAAAGAAACGCGGTCTCCAGCAGGTCGAAGTAAGAGGTCAACAAGCAGCAGAGGCTTCCGTGCGTCAGCTTCGCGGTTAATTTCGAACGGCTGGTCACCTCAAGCTTCTTGAAGATCGACTGCATCTGCGCCTTGACGGTGTGCACGCTCTTTCCGAGCAGCTGGGAGATGGCGTTGTTGCCCTGACCTTGCACAACCAGATGCGCCACTTCCCGCTCCGAGGCGGAGAGCAGGGCCAGCCCGGAAAAGCGAGCAGCGCTCATGAGGGGCGCCGCGGTCGCACCGTCCGCCACCTTATTGAAACGAAGGAGAAAAAATGGCGGGACCAGCGGGAAATGACTTTGCCGAAACATGCTTACGGTGACCTCCAACTCCGGCGCCTCTGGGAGAACGAGCTTCTTTTCCTCTTTTTCCATCTTGGCGCGGGCGGCTGTGCCTGCCTCCTCCCACGCGGCGATCCGCCCGCGGCAATAGGCCGCCAGGTCCGGCGGGAGCGCACGGCGCGCGGATCGATTGAGCGCCCGCGCGCGCTCCTTCCCGATCTCCCAGTGCGTGCGCGCGTTGAGGCCTTCGGCGCTTTCGCAGATGATCTGCAAGCGCCAATCGCACACCACTACGGCCACCGGGAGTGGCTTGAGCATCCCGGCAAGAACGTGTTTCTGCGCCTCATGCGCACGGGCCGCGAGGATGCGGCGGAGCGCCGTCTCGAGATGCGGATGCAACCGTCGCAGAGCCTTGATCTCCGCCGGGGAAAAATCGCCTTCTTCCTCCATCCGATGGAGAAGCAGCACCCCGCGGATTTCCTTCCGGTTCCAAAAAGCGAGCGCCACCCCGAAACGCGCCTGGTTCAGATGAGGCCAGCGGACCCCGTCCTGGCCGGCCGCTGAAAATTGATCCGGCTGCAGGTAAACCAGCGGCACTCCCACGCGTCGCTGAAAGTGGAGAATCGCTGGGTGCCGCGCGAAGAGTTCCTTTAACAGCGCCGCGTCGTCTCTCCCTGACCTCCCGGCTTCATCGCTGCTTCTCTGCGCGCCGGTCTGCGTTTCCCTTAGGAGCACCAAGGCTGTGCTCATGCTCGTGGGCCGAATGCAGAGCCAGCGGATCGAGGAAGGCGCGACCTGCGTCAGGAGAGCTTGTGCGGAATTCCAGAATTCGCCGGCGTTGCGCGCAGCGGCCAGCTTCAGCAACGCCTTCACGTTCGGCCCGGAAAAGTCTTTCGCCTGTGGCGAGACCACGCTCTGAGTCGCTGCCCGCCGCGCCCTTTTCGTCTCCATGCAAGGGCCAGTCTGGCGAAGCCGTTTTTGTTTTTCTACATAAAATATGGAGCTCGTCGAGGGAGGACGCCGTCGTGGGGGTTCCCCACGCCACTCAACCATCGACTCCGCCATCCAGCGCGCTGTTTCGACGATTTTCGGCGGTATTTTCGCGGCGGCGATTTAGCACTTTCGGCTAATAGACGCTTTCGAGCGTCTTCCCCTAGAGTCGTCCGCACTGGAGTCCCTCCATCGAACTCAACCTCATAAAATCATGATCTTTCTCTCTCCAAATTCAGTCGGGCGCGGGATCCGTGGCCCATGGCTCAAGGCCGCGAGCTGCATTGCGCTCCTCATCCTTGGCCTCGCGATGACTGGGTGTCCGCAAACTCAACAATCCAGCGCGGATGCTGACGCTTTACGGGCGGAAAATGCCAGGTTGAAGGCCGAGGCCGACGCCCGGACGAAGGCGCAGGGCGACAATGCGGTCGCTCAATCTGAGGCTGCGGCCGCGCGTGCGGCGGCGGATGCGAAAAGCGCTGCGGAGTCCCAGGCCCGAGCTGCAGCCGAGGCTCAAAGCGCCGCAAGTGCGCAGGCGCAAACCGCGGCCGACGTCGCGAAGGCCGAAGCCGAAGTAGCGAAAGCCCAGGCGGAGGCCGACGAAGCCGCCAAAGCCGCTGCCGCGGCGCAGCAAAGCTACGTCAGCGCCAAAGGCGAGGCGGAGAAGGCCGAAGAGATTGTCGAGAAGGCCAAGGCGGATGCCGAAGAAAGCCAGAAGGCGGCCGCTGCGCCGACGGCCACTGAAGCAGACGTCGCGAAAGCGGAAGCGGAAGCGAACCAGTTGGCGATCGAAGTAGCCAAGGCCGAGGCCGCCCGGGCGAAAGCCGAATTGGAACGCACCAAAGCCACCGCCGCCGCGACCAAGATCAAAGCGCCCATCACCGAGAAAGTCTCAGACTTTCTGCTGGCGCTCTCGACCGCGATCCTCAACCAGCAGGGCGGCATCGTCTATCCTCTCGGGCTGGGCCGGGGTGCGATTGTCATTCCTCCCGGCTCAGCGTCTGGTCCCGGGAGCACGCCCTTCTTTTACCACCATCCGCCGATCACCTCGGTGAAAGGAAGCGTGACCAGTGGGTGGGGCGTCGGCGTGCTCGGGATCGCGCAGCTTACGCCCGCGGGCGCAGTCTTCGCACCGCCGGTGGAAGTGTGGATCGACTTGGCGGCTTGGGAAGCACCGGGAACCGCGCTGCTGGTGCAGGAGGCGAACAGTCTCGGCGTGCTGGCGCCACGAGTTCCGGATACGTGGGCGTATGTCGATGCGTCGGGCTGGGTAGCGGTCACCTACCTGGACCATTTCTGCACCGTCGCGGTCACGAAACCTCTGCCAAAGACCACGCCGCCGCCGGCTCCGAAGTCGCTGCCTACCCCACCTCCGTGGAAGGAAGAGGCCATCGCCAAGGCCAAGAACGAGGCCGCGGCGCAAGCGGCGCAAAACAAACAGCTGGCTGAGAAATACAAGGCGGCCGCCAAGGATGCGCGGGTCGCCCTGGTCGCCCGGCTCGAGCAGGAGAAAGGCACGAAGGCGAAAGAATTGGCCCAGCAGAAGAAAGAAGAGGCGGACAAGAAAGCCAAAGCCGCCGCCGACAAAAAGATCGCCGACTTGAAGAAGCAGAAGGAAAAGGCGTTGGCGGAGAAGAAAGCGATCGACCAACAAAATCGCCAGGCCGCGGCCAAGCGGAAGGCCCAGGAAGAGAAAAACCGCAAGGCCGGCGAGGCCATCGGAAACTTCTTCCGCGCGCTCGGCGAACCTGCGCCAAACAACCAGCAACCACAGCCGCAGCAGCCACAGCAACGCCCTCCGCAACCGCGGCCGCAGCCCAATCCAAACGACGACGGCCAGTGAGATTGCTGGCTGTTCCGGAAAGGAAGCGTCCGCATTGGGTCGGCGCCGCCTTGGCCACGGCTGCGCTGCTTTGGCTGCAGGCGCCGCCCGTGCCAGCCGCGGACGGGACGACCAGTGCCGAGACGGTTGCCCTGGCTTCGCTGCCTTACCAGGTCGTGGAGAGATTCCGTGCGAGTGAGTTCAACGCCGGATACGCGATCGGCTATCGCGCCGTCAATCCGTTCTACCTGGCGGGTGACTTCGATGGCGACGGGCAGATGGATTACGCCCTGCGGCTCGTCTCCAAAAGCAACCGGGCCAAAGAAGCCGATGCGATCTTCTTCGCCAAAGGCGCGCCGCGTCTCCTTTCGAAAGACATCAAGGAAGAGTATCCCGGGCCGGCCTGGTATGTCGTCGCCAGGAATGACAAAAGCAGTCTGGGCGAGACCAAACCGAAAGGCGACGCCATCATGATGGTCCGGCCGGAGAGTTCGTCCGCGCTCGTCTTTTGGAACGGCAAAAGCTTCGAGCTCGCCTGGATGGGCGATTAGCTGGCGGTCATCCGCGCGGGGCGAACCTTGCGCGCCGCAAAAGCGTGCTATAGTCCGGCTCCTCAATGCGCGCGCACTTCCATCACCGCCACAGCCATCACGGCACGGTGTGACCGCGCGCGCTCGAACCTAAAAACTTCCAGCTCACCGCCCGCGTCACCGATTGGTTTCGCGGGCTTTTTTTATGCCCACACAACTCGACTTCCAAAAACTCGACGGCCTCCTGCCTGCGATCGTGCAGGATCACGCCAGCGGGCGCGTCCTCATGCTCGGCTTCATGAACGAGGAGGCGTTCCGGCGCACCGTCGCGACCGGCGAGGTCACCTTCTTCAGCCGCTCGCGCCAGAAGCTTTGGGTTAAAGGCGAGAGCTCGGGGCACAAACTGCTCGTTAGGGAAATCAGCACCGATTGCGATGCGGACGCGATCCTCGTGAAAGTGGAAGCGCTCGGGCCCGGCGTCTGCCACGAAGGCTACGCCAGTTGCTTCTTTCGGCGGCTGGCAAAACGAAGAATGGGTGACGAGCGAGCCGCAGACCTACGATCCGAAGGCCGTTTACGCCCAATCATGAAACTCAAACTCGGCATCCCCAAAGGCAGCCTGGAACGCGCCACGATCGAGCTCTTCCGCAAGGCCGGCTGGAACATCACCGTCAGCACGCGCTCCTATTTTCCGGCGATCGACGACCCGGAGATCGAGTGCATGCTCATCCGCGCGCAGGAAATGGCGCGCTACGTCGAAGACGGCATCCTCGATGCCGGCCTCACCGGGCTCGATTGGATCGCGGAAAGCGCGGCCGATGTGCAACCGATCGCCGACCTGATCTACGCCAAGCAAAGCTTCGGCAAAGTCCGCTGGGTCCTCGCCGTGCCGGCGAATTCGGAGATCAATTCCGCGGCCGATCTGGAAGGCAAAATCATCGCCACCGAGCTGGTCGAAACGACCAAGCGTTACCTCGCGCGCAACCAGGTGACCGCGAAGGTCGAGTTCAGCTGGGGCGCGACGGAAGTGAAGCCGCCGGTCCTGGCCGACGCGATCGTGGAAGTGACCGAGACCGGCTCGTCGCTCCGCGCGAACAATCTCCGCATCGTCGAAACCGTGCTCGAGTCGAATACGCAGTTGATCGCGAACAAGGCCGCGCTCGGCGACGACTGGAAACGCCGCAAGCTCGACGACGTGAAGATGCTGCTCGAAGGCGCGATCAACGCGCTCGGCAAAGTCGGCCTGATGCTGAACGCGCCGCGCGAGAATTTAGCCGACGTGCTCGCGATCCTGCCCGCGCTGCAAAAGCCGACCATCTCGCAATTGAGCGACGAGAGCTGGGTGGCGATGAACACCGTGCTCGATGAAGCCACCGTGCGCGCGATCATCCCGCGCCTGAAGGAAGCCGGCGCCACCGGCATCGTGGAATATCCGCTCAACAAGATCGTCCTGTGATCCGCATCCTTCACCGAGAGCGAGAGCGCGGAGCTCCTCGCGCGCAAAACCGCCCGCTTCGACGAAGCGGAAGCGGTCGTTAGGCCGATCATCGAAGCGGTGCGCACGCGCGGCGACGAGGCGCTGCGGGAATACGCGCGGAAGTTCGACGGCTTCGAGCGCGCAGTCATCTCTCGTAAGCGAGAGCGAAATAGCCGACGCGATGGCGAAGTTGTCGCCGGCTTTGCGCGAAGCGATCGAGATCGCGTCGGCTAACATCCGCGCCTTTGCCGAGCTGCAAAAGCCGCGCGACTTCGAGCACGAACTTTCGCCGGGGCTGCGCGTCGGCCAGATCGTCCGGCCGCTCGACACCATCGCGGCTTACATCCCGGCCGGTCGTTACCCGCTCGTTTCCACCGTCCTCATGACCGTCATTCCCGCGCAGGTCGCGGGCGTGCGGAACATTTGCCTAACGACCCCGAAACCTTCCGCCGACATTTTCGGCGCAGCCGGAATTGCTCGGTGACAATCGCGTCTTCCTGCTTGGCGGCGCGCAAGCGATCGCGGCTTTCGCGTTTCGGAACCGAAACCATCCCGCGCGCCGACCGCATCGTCGGCCCCGGTAACATCTACGTCGCCGCCGCGAAGAAACTGCTCGCGGGCGAAGTCGGCATCGACTTCGTCGCCGGCCCGACCGAGATCGTGATCATCGCGAACGAAGGCGACGCGCGCGCGATCGCCGCCGACCTGCTCGCGCAGGCGGAACACGACGTCGATGCCGGCGCCATCCTGCTGACTACTTCCCGCGCCCTCGCGGAAAAGGTGAGCGCCGAGATCGAGCGCCAGCTCGATGGCCTAACGACCGCTGCCGTCGCGCGCGAAGCGATCGCGCGAAACAGCGCAATCATCCTTTTCGATTCCAGCGCCGCGGCCATGGCCTGGAGCAACCGCTTCGCGCCCGAACACCTCAGCCTGCACGACGAAAATCTGCTCGCGGAAGTGCAGCATGCCGGGAGCGTTTTCCTCGGCGCCTGCAGCCCGGAAGCGGCCGGCGATTACGCGACCGGCCCGAACCACACCTTGCCGACCAGCGGCGTGGCCCGGCTGCGCGGCGGGCTGTCGGTGCTCGATTTCGTGAAGATCATTTCGACGCAAAAACTTTCGCCCGACGCGCTCCGCCAGATCGCGCCCGCGGTGACGACCTTGGCACGCGCGGAAGGTTTGGAAGCGCACGCGCGTTCGGTGGAGGCCCGCCTCTCATGAGCGCTCCCTTGCAACCACGCGCCGCCGTGCAAAAGATGGCGGCTTATTCGCCGCCGACAGGAGGCCGCGAAGGCAAACTGCGGCTTGATTTCAACGAGAACACCGAAGGTTGCTCGCCGCGCGTCGCGGAAGTTTTGCGCGAAAAGATCAGCGCCGAGCGGCTCGCGATTTATCCGGAATATGTCGAGGCCCGCGCCCGGCTGGCGGAGCACTTCGGCGTCGCGGAGGAGCAGATGCTTTTCAGCAACGGCACCGACGAAGCGATCCAGGTGTTGATGAACACCTTCGTCGAAGCGGGTGCGGAAGTGATCATCCTCCAGCCCTCCTACGCGATGTATCGCTTCTACGCCGAGCTCGCCGGCGCGCGGATCACGACAGTCGATTACCGCGCCGGGACACTCGCTTTTCCGCTCGAGGAATTGCTGGGGGCGATCACGTCGGAGACGCGTGCGATTTTGATCTCGAACCCGAACAATCCGACCGGCACCGCGGCGGATCTGGCGACGATCGAACAGATCCTCCAGCGCGCGCCGAACGCAGCCGTCTTGATCGACGAAGCCTACTTCGAGTTTTGCGGGATCACCGCGCTGCCGTTGATCGAGCGCTACGCAAATCTCTTTGTCAGCCGCACCTTCTCGAAAGCCTACGGCATGGCCGCGATGCGCTTCGGCTGTCTCTTCTCCGACGCGCGCAACATCGCCTTCGCTCGCAAAGCGCAGTCGCCCTATAGCGTGAACTCGCTTGCTGCCGTGGCCGCGCGCGCCGCGGTCGATGATCCCGATTACGTGGCGAACTACGTGCGCGAAGTGCTGACGGCGCGCGAATGGATCTACACCGAACTCGAGCGGCTCGGCGTGCCGTTCTACCGCAGCGCGGGCAACTTCGTTCTCCTGCAATTGGGCGAGCGCGTGCGGCGAGATTTGCCAGCAACTTCGCGACGCGGGCGTGCTCATTCGCGATCGCAGCCATGAGATCGCCGGCTGCGCGCGGGTCACCGTGGGGACGCCGGCGCAGGCCGAGCGTTTCATCGCCGAACTGGAGCGCGCGCGATGAAAGACGTGCTCGTTTTCGACATGGACGGCGTGCTCGCGGAAGTCGGCGGCTCTTACCTCGCGGCGATCGCCGAGACGGTGCGGCATTTCACCGGAGCCGCCGCGCCTAACGAGTTGATCGCGGAATACAAAAACGCCGGCGGCTGGAATAACGATTGGCTGCTTGCGCAGAAATTGGTCCGCAAAACTTCCGGCCGCGATGTGCCCTACGACGAAGTCGTGGCTGTCTTCCAAAAGCTTTTCCTCGGCGAGAACGGCGACGGGCTGATCACGCGCGAGACCTGGATTCCGCGCGACGGTTTGCTCGAGCGGCTGAGCGCGCGGTATGCGCTCGCGATTTTCTCCGGTCGTCCGCGCGCGGAGATCGACCTCACGCTCCAGCGTTTCGCCCCGCAGATCTCGTGGGCGACGATCGTAGGCGACATGGACATTCCCAATCCAAAGCCGGCGCCCGATGGCTTGCGCCTGATCGCGGCCGCGCACCCGGGCAGCACGCTCATCTACGTGGGCGACAACCCCGACGACGCCCGCAGCGCGAAGGCCGCCGGCGTGCGCTTCCTCGGGATCGCGCCGACGCCGGACCTGCTGCTTCGCGAAGGCGCCGAGGCGGTGGTCGAGAGCGTGAACGAACTGGAGCGAGTCCTATGAGAAAGGCGACGATTAAACGCGACACCACCGAGACCCAGATCAGCGGTCGGCTGGTGATCGACGGCACCGGCAAATACGAAATCGCGACCGGGATCGGTTTTCTCGATCACATGCTTGAGCTCTTCACGCGGCATGGCGCCTTCGACCTCACGCTGAAAGCGCGCGGCGACTTGCACGTCGATCAACATCACACGGTCGAAGATGTGGGGATTGTCCTCGGCCAGCTTTTCGCGAAGGCGCTCGGGAAACGCGTCGGGATCAATCGCGCCGGCTATTTCGTCCAGCCGATGGACGAGACGCTCGCGGTCGCGGCGATCGATCTCGGCGGGCGCGTCGCGCTCGCTTACGATCCAAAAGTGAAGGTGCGCGAGCTCGGCGGGCTCGAGCTCGAGTTGCTGCATGATTTCTTCGAAGGCTTCGCCCAGCACGCGAAGGCGAACGTGCATCTGAAGGTGATGTATGGCCGCTCGAGCCATCACAAGATCGAGGCCATCTTCAAGTGCTTCGCGCGCGCGCTGCGCTACGCCTGCTCGACCGATGAGCGCCTGAAAACGCAGCTGCCGTCGACCAAGGGACTGCTGTGATCGGGATCGTCGATTACGGCGCCGGCAATCTGCAGTCGGTGCAGAACGCCTTCGCAAACGGTCGGCGCGAAATTTGAGCTCGTGCGCGACGCGGAGAAGCTGCGCGCGGCGCACGCAAGATCGTGCTCCCGGGTGTCGGGCATTTCGGGCAAATGATGCGCGCGCTCGATGAGCTGCAACTGCGCGAGCCACTGCGCGAACGGATTGCGGACGACGCGCTTTTTCTCGGCGTTTGCCTCGGCATGCAGGCGCTGTTTGAGGGGAGCGCGGAAGCGCCGGAGGCGGAAGGGCTTGGGCGTTTTTCGCGGGCGCGTCGAGCGTTTCCCGGACGACGAACGCGTGCCGCACATGGGCTGGAACACGATCACGCCCGCGAGCGATTCGCGCCTCTTCGCGGGCAACGGCGGGCATGTTTATTTCGCGCACAGCTTTTACGTGCCGGTGGTTGATGAAGCCGCGGCGATCTGCGCCTACTCGCGACCGTTCAGCGCCGCGGTCGAGCGCGGCAACTGTTTCGGCGTGCAATTTCATCCGGAAAAATCGGGGCCGTTCGGGCTCGAGATCATCCAGCGTTTCGCCGCCCTTTGAGCATGCTCGCGAAACGCATCATTCCCTGCCTCGACCTGCGCGACGGCCGCGTGGTCAAAGGCGTCAACTTCGTCGGGCTGCGCGACGCGGGCGATCCGGTCGAGCTGGCGCAGCGGTATAACGAGCAATCAGCCGACGAGATCGTCTTTCTCGACATCACCGCCTCGAGCGATGCGCGCGACACCTTGATCGATGTGGTCGCGCGCGCGGCCCGCGAGGTTTTCGTCCCGCTCACTGTCGGCGGCGGCGTGCGCTCGGTTGAAGATGCGCGCACCGTGCTGCTCGCGGGCGCGGACAAGGTGAGCGTGAACACCGCGGCGGTGCGGCGGCCGGAGTTGCTGCATGAATTGAGCGAAGCGTTCGGCGCGCAGGCGGTCGTGCTCGCGATCGATGCCAAGAGCGTGGGCGACGGGGCGCTGGAATGTTTTCACGAAAGGCGGACGCGTGGACGAAGGGCTCGATGCGGTTGATTGGGCGCGGCGCGCGGAGCAGCTCGGCGCGGGCGAAATTCTCCTCACTTCGATGGACACCGACGGCGTCCAGACCGGCTTCAATTGCGCGCTCACTCGCGCGGTCGCCCGCGCGGTCAACATCCCGGTAATCGCATCCGGCGGCGCGGGCCAGCCGGACGACTTCGTGCGCGTCTTCGAGGACGGCGAAGCGGCCGCGGCGCTCGCGGCCTCCATCTTCCACTTCGGCACCTACACGGTGAACGATCTCAAGAAACACCTCGCCGCTGCCGGCATCCCCGTTCGCCTAACGACACCATGATTATCCCCTGCATCGATTTGATGGATGGCGCGGTCGTCCAGCTCATCCAGGGGCGCGAGAAAGCGCTCGAAGGCGAAGCGCCGGAGGTGATGCTGGAGAAGTTCGCCGCCTTTCCGGTCATCCAGGTGATCGATCTCGACGCCGCGCTCGGGCGCGGCTCGAACGAAGCGATCGTCGAGCGCCTCGCGGCGAAGCATCGCGTCTGGGTGGGCGGCGGCGTGCGTTCGGTCGCGAAAGCGGAGCAGCTTCGCGCCGCCGGCGCGGAACGGGTCATCGTCGGCACGGCGGCCTTTCGTGGCGATGGCTTGAACCACGAGTTCCTCGCGGAATTAGCCGACAAGCTCGGACGCGAAGCGATCATCCTCGCGCTCGATTCGCGCGATGGCCGGATTGTGATCAAGGGCTGGCAAGAGTCGTTAGGCATCGCGGCGGGCGAGATCATCCGCCAGCTCGAGCCCTACTGCGGCGCGGTCCTTTGCACCTACGTGGACAAGGAAGGGATGATGCAGGGGACCGACCTCGAGTGGTTCCGCAGCCTGCGCGCGCAAACCACGCTCGAACTGACCGCCGCCGGCGGCATCACGACCTACGAAGAGATCGACGCCCTCCTCGCGATGAACGTCCACGCCGCCCTCGGGATGGCGATTTACACCGGCCGCCTCGACCTCGCGCGGCTGGCTAATTTCCGAAGCTGAGCCATCGTCGCGGAAGTGAAAGCGCTCAAAGTCGGCAAGGTCTCCATCGGCGGGAAGGAGCCGGCGTTCATCCTCGGGCCGTGCGTGCTTGAATCGGAGAAGTTCGCCTGGCGGATGGCGCGGAAGATCGCGGAGATCTGCCAGGGCGAGGGCGTGCCGTTTATTTTCAAGGCGTCGTATGACAAGGCGAACCGCACCTCGGTGCGCTCGTATCGCGGGCCGGGAGTGGAGGAGGGTTGCGCGCTCCTGGCGGAGATCGGCGCGGAACTGGGGGTGCCGGTGACGACCGATGTGCACACCGCGGAGGAAGCGGAGATCGCCGGCGCGGCGGTCGATGTCCTGCAGATCCCGGCGTTTCTTTGCCGGCAAACTGATCTCCTGGAAGCAGCGGCGGCGACCGGTCGAGTGGTGAACGTGAAGAAGGGCCAGTTCCTCGCGCCGTGGGACGTGAAGAATATAGCCGACAAGCTCACCGCCTTCGGTTGCACGAAGTTCTGCTTCATCGAGCGCGGGACGACTTTCGGCTACAACAATCTGGTCGCCGACATGCGCTCGCTTTATTGGATGCGCGAACTCGGGTATCGCGTGATTTTTGATGCGACCCATTCGGTCCAGCGGCCCGGCGGGGCGGGTGAGACGACCGGCGGGGATGGCGCGCTCGCGCCGGTGCTGGCGCGCGCGGCGGTGGCCGCGGGTTGCGACGGCGTTTTCATGGAGGTGCATGAGAATCCGGCGAAGGCGATGAGCGACGGGCCTAACCAGATCCCGCTAAAGAATTTGCCGAAGCACCTGCGCATGTTAAGAGCTATCCATGCTGCCGTTTCGTAGCGGTCGCGCGCGAATCGCGGCATTGGGAATGATCGGACTGGCGATTTCAGTCGCGTTTGCAGCCGAGCCGTCGCCCAAGGCCACACCGGTCGAGGAACCGGAGAAGAAAGGCAATTCGCTGGCTAATATTCCACTGCCGATCGGGCAGGAAGCGAAGGGCCTGGTGCTCCCGGATTTCGACCTCGAGGGCCATTGCGGGCGCGCTTTGAAGCGGGCAATGCGAAGCGCGTGGACCACGAGCACGTGGAGTTCAAGAAGCTCAAGATGACGACTTTCACCCCGCAGAACACGGTCGACCTGATGATCGAGATGCCGGCCTCGACCCTGGATCTGACTACGCGTGTGATCACTTCACACGAGCGGACCACGGTGCAACGGGCGGACTTCAACCTTTCTGGCGACAAATTGAACTTCGACACCGTCTCGCGACAGGGGACACTCGTAGGAAACGTGAAGATGATCGTGACCGGACCCAGCCGCACCGCGCCGGCGAAACGCCCATGATGCGGCCAGGCGCGGGCTTTCTTCTTCTCCTGGCGATTCTGCTCGCAGGCAGCGCGGCGCGAGGCCAGACGTCGGCTCCGGATTCGCCGCCCAAGCCGGCCCGCGTGGCGGCGAAAAAGCCGGACGATCCGGTGAAGGCCGCGCTCGGCGGAAGCACGAAATCGCCGGGCGAAGTCATCACCACGGAAATCTATGCGGACGAAGCCTTCTTCGATTCGGCCAAGCACATCGGCATCTTCAGCGGGCACGTGATCGTGAAGGATCCGCGCTTCAATGTGCAGGCAGACAAGATGACGGTCTACCTGGCGAAGAATGATGCGCCCACAGCCGACGCCTCGGCCAGCCCGGCACCCTCCGGCGGACTCGGCGGCCAGGGCTTGGAGAAAGCGGTCGCGGAAGGCAACGTGGGCGTGGTGCGCGATCGTCCGGGTGAAGCGGGCCAGCCGCCGGAGCGTTCGGTCGGCCGGTCGGACATGGCGATCTACACCGCGAATGATGGCAAGGTGGAACTACGGGGGACACCGCGGGTGCAGAGCGGCATGAACACCCACATCGCGACCAGTCCGGACACGGTCATGATCATCGACCAAACCGGACAACTCGTGACCAAAGGGCCGAGCCGCACCGAGATTCGCCAGGAACCGAAAGAGAAAACGCCGGCTAATCCGCCAGCGAAACCATGAATGTGAACCCGCCGCCGCCCATGGCCGAGCAGCCGTTGGCGCCGATTTCTTTGCCGGTGCCGGTGACCGGCGAGCAGGTCCTCCAGACCGAGGAGTTGGTGAAAATCTACGACGGCCGCTCGGTCGTGAACGGGGTCAACATCAACGTGCGCGCGGGCGAGATCGTGGGCCTGCTGGGCCCAAATGGCGCCGGCAAAACCACCAGCTTTTACATGATCGTCGGCCTGGTGCGGCCGAACAGCGGCCGGGTGCTGTTCTCGGGCACGGATGTAACCAACTACCCGATGTACAAACGGGCCCGCCTGGGCATGGGTTACCTGCCGCAGGAGGAATCGATCTTCCGCAAGATGACCGTGGAACAGAACATCCTCGCGATCCTCGAGACGCTCCCGCTTTCGAAGCAGCAGCGGAAGCATCGCTGCGAGGAGTTACTGCACCAATTTGGGATCGAGAAGCTGGCGAAAAATACCGCTATCACTCTCAGCGGCGGCGAGAAGCGACGCCTCACGATCGCACGTTCGCTCGTGACAAATCCGAGCCTGCTGATGTTAGATGAGCCCTTCAGCGGCGTCGATCCGATCGCCGTGTATGACGTCCAGCAGATCGTGGTGAACCTACGCAAATCCGGCCTCGCCATTCTGATCACCGATCACAATGTGCGCGAGACGCTTTCGATCGTGGACCGCGCTTACCTGATTTTCGAGGGCCGGGTGGAGAGCGAAGGGACGAAAGATTTTCTCATCAACGATCCGATCAGTCGCCAGCTCTACCTGGGCGAGCGATTCCGGATGTAACCGAAAGGACCTCGCGTGCTCACCGCCAATGCCCATCCACCCGTCAAAGTCACCGGCCGTCACCTGCAGATCACGGAAGCGATCAGCGATCATGTGACGAAGAAGATCGAGGGTCTGCATCTCGATTATCCGAAGATCATCGAGGCGCACGTGATCCTCGAGGTGGAGAAATACCGGCACACCGCCGAGGTCATCCTGGTTTGCTCGAACCACATCACGATCGAGGCCTGCGAGGAAACCAACGACATGTATGCCGCGATCGACGCGGCGGTCGACAAGGTCGCGCGCCAGATGCGGAAGTACAAGACGCGCCTGATGAAAAAGCATCGCCCGCGCAAAGACATCGTGAAGCACCTCGAGGAGCATGTGCTCGAGATGGAACCGGTGGACGTGCCGGATGAGGAAGACGGCGCGCACCATCCGGTGGTCAAGAGCGAGCGCTATCCGGTGAAGCCGATGTTTGTCGACGAAGCCGTCCTGCAGCTCGAGATGTCGACCCGCCAGTTCATCGTTTTCCTGAACGCCCGGAGCACGCGCATGAACGTGCTCTATCGGCGGAAGAGTGGCGAGTTTGGCTTGATCGAGCCGGGCACGAACTGAGCGCGCTCCCCGGTGCATTCTCCCTTGGAAAACCGCCGGGCTCCGCGATAAAGGAAAGCGTGCCTTCTTCCACGCCCGGATCGCAGTCTGTCACCGTGGCCAGCGCGGTGAAGAAGAGCGTGCCGGTGGTCACGGTCGAGAGCTTCTACGAAAGCCACGCGGAGAAGTTGCAGCTTAAATTAGAGGGGCCGCGCGTCGGCTTCGACCGGAAGATCCGCGAGCCCACGATCAATCGCCCGGGCCTGGCGCTTTCCGGCTTCTACAGCTACTTCGCGGAAAAGCGGGTGCAGGTGCTGGGCGCGGCCGAGCAGGCCTACCTGAGCAGCCTCTCCGAGCGGCAAAAGGCTGAGCGATTTCGTCTTCTCTGTGCGCAAAGAATCCCTTGCGTGGTCATCTCGCGCGGGACGCATCTTTCGCCCGAGCTCCTCGGGATTGCCGAGGAAGCCGGGGTCGCCGTCCTGCGCACCCCGATGGTCACGATGCGCTTCATTAACGCGGCCACGATCGCGCTCGAAGGCGACTTCGCGCCGGGCGGGACGGAGTTCGGCAGCATGGTCGACATTCTCGGCATCGGCGTGCTCATCCGCGGGCAAAGCGGCGTCGGCAAAAGCGAGGCCGTGCTGGGCTTGATCGAGCGCGGCTACAGCCTTGTCTCCGACGATGTCACGCGCGTGAAAGTGCTCGAGGGCCGCGAGCTCGTCTGCACCGCGCCGGACATGACCCGCTACCACATGGAGGTGCGCGGCATCGGGATCATCAATGTCGTGTCCATCTTTGGCATCGGCAGCATTCGCCTGGAAAAGCGGCTCGACCTTGTGGTGACGCTGGAGGATTGGCACGACCTCGAGGCCGTCGATCGGATCGGGCTCGACCAGGAATTCTATGAAATCCTGAAGCTCCAGGTGCCGCATGTGCGCATCCCGGTGCGGCAAGGGCGCGATGTCGCCCGCTTGATCGAGGTGGCGGCGATGGACCAGAAGCTGAAATCGCTGGGACGAAACAGCGCGGTGGAATTTAATGATCGCCTGCTGAACCTAATGCAGAAGAAAATCAGCTGATGACTCTTTCGCACCGCAAAACCGACGACGCCGGCAAGGACGAGAAGATCGAGAAGGAAGTCACGATCGCGAATCGTCACGGGATGCACGCGCGGCCGGCGGCCATGTTCGTGCGCATTGCCAGCCGCTTCCGCGCGGAGATCTGGGTGGAGAAAGATGGCGAGCAGATTAACGGCAAAAGCATCATGGGCCTGATGATGCTGGCTGCCGGGCCCGGTTCGAAGCTCGTCATCCGCTGCGAGGGCCCCGATGCCCCCAAGGCGCTCGAGGAACTGGAACAGCTCATTCTCGACAAGTTCAACGAGGATTAGGCGGCACTTTCTTCCCGCGGCGCGCAGATTTTTCCCAAGCCGCGGTCTAACGAAAACTCCCGTCG
Organism: uncultured Verrucomicrobiae bacterium; assembly: GCA_963726745.1. GTDB lineage: Bacteria > Verrucomicrobiota > Verrucomicrobiia > Chthoniobacterales > UBA10450 > JACCTI01. Next base: position 782,305 of record CAVSDR010000006.1, on the reverse strand, counting down.
CCACGGCTGGACAATCGCGCTACGCTTCGCACCTAAGATGAGCGAAACAGGGGCGAAAACCGAGCGGCGTTTCCAAGGCGTCGGCGTCTCCCCCGGCATCGCCCGCGCGAAGATCTACGTCACCCGTGACGACTTCGAGGAGATCGCTCGCTACCCGATCCAGCCGGAGGATGTCTCCGGGGAGATCGGCCGCTTCGAGAGCGCGCTCATCCAGACGCGCGCGCAAATTCTCGAGATGCAGCAGCAGATCGCGGAAGCCATCGGGGCCAAGGACGCGGGGATTTTCGATGCCCACCTTCTCGTGGTCGAGGACCGCACCTTGATCGATGAAGTCCTGCGCAAGCTCGAGATCGATCTTTGCAACGTCGAGTTCACCTTCCAGGAAGTGGCCACGCATTACGCCGAGACGCTGAGTAAAATCGACGACCCGTATCTGCGCGAACGGGCGCTCGACATCCAGGATGTGACCCGCCGTGTCATCCGCAATCTCCAGGGAAAAGGGCAACGAGCCTTCCTGAGCGTGAATGAGCCGCACGTCCTGGTGGCGCATAATTTGACCCCGTCTGACACCGCGACGATGAACCGCGACCGCGTCCTTGGGATTGCGACCGATTTAGGCAGCAGGACGTCGCACACCGCGATCATGGCGCGCTCGCTCAAGATCCCGGCGATCGTGGGCCTGCACGACGTGAGCGAGAAGCTCGAGGAAGGCGAGGAAGCGCTCCTCGATGGCTACAACGGTCTCCTGATTCTCAATCCCACGCCGGACACGCTCTGGCATTACGGCGAGCTGCAGCACCGCAAGGAGTTGGTCACGGAGCAGCTCACCAGCCTGCGCGAGACGAAGTCGACCACGCGCGACGGCCGGCACATTGTCCTCTCGGCCAACATCGAGCTGCCAAAGGAAGTGGAGTCGGTGATCGAAAACGGCGCCGAAGGCGTGGGGCTCTACCGGACGGAGTTCATCTACCTGAACCAAAACACCCTCCCGACGGAAGAGCAGCAATACGAAATCTACCGGAGCGTGGCCGAGCGGGTCGCGCCGCAGCCGTTGATCATTCGCACCTTCGATCTCGGCGGCGACAAGGTCGCCGAGGGTCAGGCGGACGACGAACAAAACCCGTTCCTTGGCCTGCGCGCGATTCGTTATTCCCTCGAAAACATCGAGATTTTCAAGACCCAGCTTTGCGCCATCCTCCGGGCGAGTGCGATCGGGAACGTGAAGATAATGTTCCCGATGATTTCCGGGTTGATGGAGATGCGCCGGGCGAACGCCGTGCTCGAAGAGTGCAAAGAAGAGCTCCGGACCAAAGGCGTGGAGTTTTCCGAGGAGATGGAAGTGGGCGCGATGATCGAAATCCCGAGCGCCGCGCTCTGCGCCGAAGCGCTCGCACGCGAAGTGGATTTCTTCAGCATCGGCACGAACGACCTGATCCAATATGCCATCGCGGTCGACCGGACGAACGAACGGATCGCGCACCTCTACGAGCCGACGCATCCGGCGGTTATCCGGCTGTTAAAGTTGGTCGCCGACGCGGCGCATGCGAATCACATCTGGGTGGGTGTGTGCGGCGAAATGGCTGGCGATCCGGTGATGACGCCGCTGCTCCTTGGCCTCGGGATGGACGAGTTGAGCGTGAGCGCCTCGCTCGTCCCGCGGGTCAAGCGCGCGGTGCAATCGCTCTCGGTGATCGAGTGCGAGAAATTAGTCAGCGACTTGGTGGCGCTGGAGACGCCCACGGAAATCCTCGCGCGCTGCAGCGAGATGGCGCAGCGGCATTACGGCGACTTGATTGGCTAACGCCGCTGGCGAAGTCGCCGGCTAATCCTCGTCTTCCTCTTCGCCCGCGTCCGGCTCGGTCTCCGGCTTGATCCCTTCCTCCTCCATTTTCCGGAGGACGTCGCTCATGTCGTCGACTTCGTCCCAGACTTCCTGGCTGACATAGATCGGCGATTTTTGCTGCACTGCCATGGCGATGCAATCGCTCGGGCGCGCGTCCAGTTCGACGATTTTTTTCTGCTGCAGCTCGTTCTCCGCGCGAATGATCATGCGCGCGTAGTAGGTCGCGTTTTTCAGGTCGTTGATGATGATCCGCTCGACATGCGCCCCGAGCGCGGTCATCAGGTGGCTCATCAAATCATGCGTCAGCGGGCGCTCCTTGCTGATGTCGCGCATGAACATGGTGATCGCGCTCCCGACCGTTTGGTCGACGTAGATGATGAAGACTTTGTCGTTGTTCCCGAGGAAGACTGCGCACCCGCCGCTGGTCGGCAAAACCGCCCTCACCTGCACCTCGATGACTGTTTTATTCACCGGGCGAAACCTATCCGGAGAGCCGCGCGATGACAAGGGGCGCAGCGGCCCGCGCGAGGCCGGGCGGAATAAATCGCGCCTGCCGCTTGCATCTGCGCGTAGGTGACCAATGATGCGCGTTGCCTTGCCTGCTGTAACCGAGAAACCGAAGCCTGATTGGGACATCGAGGCGGCGATCAACACCTACAATGTCGACGGGTGGGGCTCGGGCTACTTCACGGTCAACGCCGCCGGCAACGCCGAGGCCCGGCCGTTGCTGGAAAATGGCGGCAACATTGACGTAATGGAAGTGGTGCGAGAAGCGCGCGCCCGCGGGCTCGGTTTCCCGCTGGTGATCCGTTTCCAGGATTTGCTGCGGCACCGGGTCGATTCGGTCAACCGCGCCTTCAGCCGCGCGATCGGCGAGTTCAACTACCGCAATCACTACCGCGGCGTTTTCCCGATCAAGGTCAACCAGCTCCGCGAAGTGATCGAGGAGATCGTCGACGCCGGGCAGCAATACCATTTTGGCCTCGAGGCCGGGAGCAAGCCGGAGCTGATCGCGGCGCTCGCGATGCACCAGGACCCGGAAAGCCTGATCGTCTGCAACGGCTACAAGGATGGCGCTTACATCCGGTCGGCTCTTTTAGGGAGAAAGCTCGGCAAGTCGGTCATCATCGTGGTCGAGAAGATCGAGGAGCTGCAGCAGACCATCCGGATCGCGAAGGAGATCGGGGTCGAGCCGCACATCGGCGTGCGCGTGCGTTTGCACAGCAAAGGCTCGGGCAAGTGGACCACCAGCGGCGGCGAAGACGCGAAGTTCGGCCTCGATACCACCAATCTCGTGGCCGCGAGCGACCTCCTGAAGGCCGAGGGCATGGCGCATTGCCTCAAGCTGGTGCATTTCCACGTCGGCTCGCAGGTGCCGGACATCTCGACGATTAAACGCGCGGTCCGCGAAGCGGCGCGCTATTACGCGAAGCTCTCGAAGCTCGGACATGAGCTCGGCTACCTCGATGTCGGCGGCGGGCTCGGGGTTGATTACGACGGCTCGCGCACCAGCTTCGACAGCTCCACGAATTACTCGCTGCAGGAATACGCCAATGACGTCGTCTGGAACATCGGCGACGTCTGCGATTCCGAGGGCGTGGCGCATCCGGCGATCGTGAGCGAAGGCGGCCGCGCGATCGTGGCCCATCATTCCGTGCTCGTGGTCGAGGCCTTCGGCTCGATCGAGAAAAACGCGCTCAACGCCCGGGTGGAAAACGCCGAGAGCGATCACAAACTCGTGCGCGACATGCTCGACGTGCAGCAGAAGCTGAAGCGGAACAACCGCCGCGAAAGCCTGCACGACGCGCAGCAGATCAAGGAAGAGGCGCAGCAGATGTTTGCCCTCGGGATGCTGGATTTAGTCAGCAAGGCGAAGATCGAAAGCGTCTACTGGCAGCTCGCGGAAAGCATCGTCGCGCTCCATCGTGGCCTGCGTTACGTCCCCGAGGAAGTGAAGGAGCTCGAGACCTCGCTCGGCGACCAATACATCTGCAACTTCTCCGTTTTCCAGTCGCTCCTGGACCACTGGGCGCTCGGGCAACTGTTCCCGATCATGCCGATCCATCGGCTGAACGAGCAGCCGGATCGCAACGGCACGATGGTCGACATCACCTGCGATTCCGACGGCAAAATTTCCAAGTTCATCGACCTGCAGGATGTCCGCGAGACGCTGCCGCTCCATCGGTTGGTCCCGAACGAGTCCTACTATCTCGGCGTCTTCATGGTCGGCGCCTACCAGGACATCATGGGCGACCTGCACAATCTCTTCGGGCGCGTGACCGAGGTGCACGTCTTCCTCGATCCGGATGAGGAGAGCGGCTGGTATATCGAGGAAGTGATCGAGGGCAGCACCATCGGCCAGGTGCTGGCGCTGACCCAGTGGGACAAGGTGGAATTGATGCGCCTGGTGAAGCTGCAGGTCGATCGCGCGATCAAAAGCGACCGCCTAAAGCCGAACGAGGCGATGAAGTTGCTGGCTGATTATGAGCGCGGCCTGACCGATTACACCTACCTCTCGTTCGCCGAAAACCAGCTTCCGCCGGTGGGCGGCCGCTGAGCGCTGGTTGTCGTTTCACTTGTCGGATGCCGCGCTGCCGCGAAAGTGCGCTCCGATGATTTCTCCGACGCGAGTAAAGGCGGCGCTGCAAAGCGCGGAACCGGCTGATGCGATCCTGATCCAGGGCTGGGTGCGCACCCGGCGCGACTCGAAGGGCTTTTCCTTCATCGAGCTCAACGACGGCTCTTCGCTCAAGAACCTGCAGATCATCGCGCGCGATTCGCTGTCTAATTACGCCGAGGTCCAGCACCTCATCACCGGCGCCTCGATTTCTGTGCGTGGACAGCTCGTCGCGTCGCAGGGGAAAGGCCAGGCCTGGGAGGTGATCGCCGAGGAGATCACGATCGTCGGGCCCTCCGACGACACGTATCCGCTGCAGAAGAAAGGGCACACGCCCGAGTTTCTACGTGAGATTTCGCATCTGCGCCCGCGCTCGAATCTCTTCGGCTCGGTCTTCCGCGTGCGCAGCCGGCTGGCTTACGCGATCCACTCTTTCTTCCAGGAGCGCGGCTTCGTTTACATCCACACGCCGATCATTACCGGGAGCGATTGCGAGGGCGCCGGCGAACTTTTCCGCATCACCACGATCGACGCCAAGAACCCGCCGAAGAAGGAAAACGGCGAGATCGATTACGCGCAGGATTTCTTTGCCCGCTCGACCTACCTCACCGTCAGCGGCCAGCTCGAGGCCGAGGCTTTTGCCTGCGCTTTGAAGAACGTCTACACCTTCGGCCCCACCTTCCGCGCGGAGAACTCGAACACCTCGCGCCATGCGAACGAGTTCTGGATGATCGAGCCGGAGATGGCCTTCTGCGATTTAGGCGGCAACATGGACGTGGCCGAGGAGCTGGTGAAATACCTCATCCGCGACATCCGCGCGCATTGCCCGGACGAGCTCGAGCTTTTCGGCAAATTCGTCGACAAGGAACTGCTCGCGCGGCTCGACTTCGTCCTCGACCGGCCGTTCCAGCGGATCAGCTACACCGAGGCGGTGAAGTTGCTGACTGACAGCGGCGAGAAGTTCGAATTCCCCGTCGCCTACGGCGCCAATCTCCAGTCGGAGCACGAGCGCTGGCTCACCGAGAAGCACTTCAAGTGTCCGGTGACGGTCTTCAATTATCCGAAGGAAATTAAGCCGTTCTACATGCGCTTGAACGACGACGACGCCACGGTGACCGCGATGGACGTGCTCGTGCCCGGCATCGGCGAGATCGTGGGCGGCAGCCAGCGCGAGGAGCGGCTCGAGATCCTGGAAGCGAACATGCGCCGGCACCAGCTCGATCCGGCGGATTACAAATGGTATCTCGACCTGCGCCGCTACGGGACCGTGCCGCACGCCGGCTTTGGGCTCGGGTTTGAGCGCATGCTCATGTTTGTCACCGGGGTGGGGAACATTCGCGACGTGATCCCCTTCGCCCGCACCCCCGGCAGCGCGGAATTTTAGCCAGCGCTCTCAGGCTGTGCACGCAAGCTGCTTAGGACGGAGCAGCTTCCGCAAAAGTGCATGTTCGCTCTCGTCCACGCCAGCTGGCGTAACCTCTCCATCCGGGTCAAAAGCCTGATCGTCCTCGCCGGACCGATCGTGGCGATGCTTTTGGTGACGGCCCTTTTCTTCGGCGCGCAGCACAAGAATGCCGAGGCCGGTCGCTGGGTCAGCCACACCTTCCAGGTTAAACAGCAGGCGCAATTGCTCCTGACTTTGCTGGTCGACAGCGAGACCGGAATGCGCGGCTATCTGCTCACGAGCGACCCGAGCTTCCTCGCGCCGCAAGACCGGGCGGCGGGGCAATTGCCGCATGCGATCGCCGATCTCGCCGACCTGGTCTCGGATAACCCTTTGCAAACCGACCATCTTCGCGACCTCATTCGCCCGATGGTCCAGCGTCGGCTTGATCTCATCGACCTGGTCTTGCGCGAGTTTGGCGCCGGACGTTCGCCGCAGGAATTGCGCTCCAAGCTAAAGGAGGGAAACCAGGTGATGCAAACCGTGCGCGAGACCGTGCAGGAATTCCTGGCCGAGGAAGACCGCTTGCTCGGCGTGCGCCAGCAGCGCGCTGCCGCCGTCGCCCGGAACACCGCGTTGGCGCTGTCGCTCATTTTGTTTGCCGGCGTCGGCATCGGGATCGGCGCGGTCACACTCTTTTCTCGCAGCGTCGTGCGCCGGCTGGAGATGATCGCAGAAGCAGCCGAGGCCTTGAAGGACGAGCGGCCGCTGCGGATCTCGATCAAGGGCAACGACGAGATTGGAAAACTGGGCCTGGCCTGCGCGGAAGCGAGCGTTCTCCTGGCCGAACGGCGCGAGCAACTCGTTCGCGCGAAGGAACACGCCGAGGCCGCAAACCAAGCCAAGAGCGACTTCCTCGCGAACATCAGCCACGAAGTGCGCACGCCTCTGAATGGCATCATCGGCGTGACCGCGCTCGCGCTTGAAACCGAGCTTTCGAGCACGCAGCGCGATTACCTCGACATGGTGAAGCACTCGGCCGACGGGCTCCTGGAGTTGATCAATCAGCTGCTTGATTTCGCCAAGATCGAGGCCGGCCGCGTACTCCTGGAAGCGCGACCTTTCTCGCTCCACGAGGTGCTCGAGCGAACCGTCCGTCCGCTGGCCACGCGCGCGCGCACCAAGGGCCTCACGCTCGAGTGCACCGTCGACCCGGCGGTGCCGGAGTACGTCACCGGCGACGCCATGCGCCTGCGGCAGGTGCTGATGAACTTGATCGAAAACGCGATCAAGTTTACCCCGGCCGGCCGGATCGAAGTGCGAGTGCAGACCGCGGAAGTGGCCGGCGCCGAGGTGGGGTTGCGCTTCTCCGTGCGCGACACCGGCATCGGCATTCCGCTCGAGAAGCAGGCGCTGATTTTTGAGGCGTTCGCGCAGGCGGATTCCTCGACCACGCGGGAATACGGCGGCACCGGCCTGGGGCTGTCGATTTCCATGCAGCTGGTGGCCTTGATGAAAGGCAGCCTCGCGCTCGAAAGCGCGCCCAATGCCGGAAGCACTTTCCATTTCACCGTCGGCCTGGCCACGGCCGAGACCGCGCCTGCGCGACGCGAGACCCCGTCGAGCGCCGTATCCGTGACGCGGCCGATGATCACGCTCCAGGTCCTGGTGGTGGATGATAATGCCGTCAATCGCGCGGTCGCTTCCGGCATTCTCGCGAAGGACGGGCACGAAGTCGCCCAGGCAACGAACGGCCGCGAAGCGGTCGAGCTCGCGCGGCGGCAGCGTTACGACGCCATCCTGATGGACGTGCAAATGCCGGAACTCGATGGCCTCCAGGCGACGGCTCGCATTCGCCAAAACGAAACCCGCCTCGGCCGCCACACCCCGATCATTGCCATGACCGCGCGCGCCGGCGCCGACGATCGCGAGCGCTGCCTGGCCGCGGGGATGGACGATTACATCTCGAAGCCTGTTTCCCTGGAGAAAGTTCGCGCCGCGGTCGATCGCCTGTGCGGCCTGGCCACGAGCGTGCCGGTGGCTGGTCAGCCGGCCGCGCGGAGTGCGTTCTCGACCGCGCAGCTGCTCGCGCAATTCGACGGCGACGAGGAATTGCTCGCACGGGTCGCGGAGTTATTCCTCGAGGGCACGCCGGGATTGCTCGCGCAGCTGGAGCAGGAACACGCGGCCGGCGATGCGCCGGCGATCGCACGCCGGGCGCACACGCTGCGCGGCTCGTTAGGCAACATCGGCGCCACGCAGGCGGCACAGGTCGCGGCCGAGATTGAGGAATTTGCCGGGACTCAACAGCTCGCCGGGTTGGACGAGCGCATCGCAGAACTAAAATATGAAATCGATCCCATTCTCACCGAGCTGGAACATTGCCGGGCCGGAGCTGGCCCCGCCGCCCGCAGCGGTCTTGCCGCCGCCGCTGCCTGAGACGCGCCTCGGCGAAAAGACCGATGCTGGCCTGGCCGCGCTGCGCAAAGTCGTGGTCGCGGAAGACGACGCCGTCTCCCGGGAAATTTTAGCCAGCACTTTGGGGAAGTGGGGTTACCAGGTGATCGTGGCGGCGGATGGGCGCGAAGCGATGGAAGCGCTGCGCGCGCAAAACGAGCCGGTGCTCGCGATCCTCGATTGGATGATGCCGGGAATGGAAGGCCCGGAGATTTGCCGGCGCCTGCGCGAGATCAGCAAGTCGGTTTACATCCTCCTGCTCACGGCGCGCGCCGGGAAAGAACGGCTGGTCGAAGGCCTGCGTGCCGGCGCGGATGATTACCTGACCAAGCCCTTCGATAAGGAGGAATTGCGCGCTCGTTTAAGCGTGGGTGCGCGCATTCTCGCGCTCCAGGAAAGCCTGAACGCACGCGTCGAGGAACTGGAAACGGCCCTCGCCGAGAACCGCGAGCTGAAGCTGCAGCTGCCGCTTTAGCGCGTGCTCGTCAGGGTTGCACCACGCTGATGCGATAAACGCGGCGCGGGTGCAGATCGAACGCTTCGGTGTCGCTCACGAGCAGCGGATCGCCGGTGCCGGGAAGATGGTCCTGCAACGTCATCCAAGGCCCGGCGGTGCTCTCCGCGGCTTCCACGCGATACATTTTCCCAAGGACCGAGGGGAAGGTGATGGCAAAATCCTCGCCATCGCGCAGGACCGACGTGGGGCGAAGCACGCTGGCGGCCACGCGCGGGTTTGTCCCGGCAAGGTATTCCTGGAGATTGGTCATCCCATCGCCATCCGCATCGAGCGCGGCGTCGGCCGCATTGGCGGGATCGAAGCCGTTATCGGTCTCGTAATCGTTCGGCATGCCATCGCCATCGGAGTCGACCGCGGCGGGGGTGGTAAAGCTGAGATCGGCGCCATTAGTCGTGCCGGTGGCATTCGTCGCCGCCAGGCGGAAGTGATAGGTCGTCGCCGGTAGCAATCCGGTCAGCGGCACGCTGACATTGGCCGCCGCGGTGCCGCTGCCGGCATTTTGCCATGGCTGATCGTTCCCGTAATTGGCGTCCGGGCCAAACTGGAAACGCCAGGTTGTCGGCTGTCCGAAGGGATTGACCGTTCCATTCAAGATCGCGCTGCTGCTGCGGACCGTGGTCGCGGCTTTCGAGAGCACGTCTGGCGCGACCGCTTGCGTCTCGAAGGTGAGGCTCCAGCCGCCCGCGACCGAGCCGCTGCCGGAGCTGTAGCTGTCGTAGATGTAAAGATTCCAGGTGCCGTTTGGGATTGCTGCCATTGAATAGCGCCAAGGTGCTCCCGGGCGTGGCGCTGGGCGCAGGCGACGGCATGTTGAGACTGCCGCTGGTGTAGTTCGCCGGTCGATAGCTGCCGGTGGCGATCGCGCTGGTTTTCGGGAGCGCGCTCGCGGCGGCATCGTCAAAGGTGACGGTCACCCCGCCAAGCGAGTAGGAGCCGCCGGCGTTCGACATCAAGGCTACGCTTTGACCGGTCGGCCCTACGAGGACGATCCGAAGATCGAGCGCCCAACTGCTGCTCGGCTGGCTGGCGTTGTTTAGCCGCGCGCTCACCTTGGTGATTTTCCCAACGACGGCACTGACGTTGATCGCCGCGGGGTAAGGGAGGCTGCGGCCGCCGTTGCTTCCGCTCAAGCCGATCGAGCTCGCACTGGTGAAGACCTGACCCGCGCCGGGCGTCGGTGTGGGCGTGGCCGTCGGTGACGGCGAAGGGGTGGCCGTGGGCGACGCCGTGGGCGAAGGCGTAGGCGTTGGGGTTCCGCCGGGGCCGACGTTGAGCACCCCGAGCACGATCAACTCGATCGGGCGGGGGAAGGTTTTGCTTTGCCCGGCGGTCAGCGGAGAAATCTGCGAAGCGACGGCGCCCATGTCGGTGCGAGTCAGCACATTGACCGTGAGCGACTGGTTCGCGCTTAAGCCGGCGGCGGCCGTCGCGGCGGCGGTGTTCGCCACCAGCCGGCAGCGCACCGTGGTCGTGGGCGAGATCGAGGGTTGGAAAAGGAAATACTGGCTTACGCCATCGTTCTGCACCGCGCTCAAAGCGACCCCGTTGAACTGCGCGTAGTTGACGCTTGGGCTGGCGAAGGTGAAAGCGACCTGGTTGTTATCGCTCCCGATCGTGGCGGTGACTTTTTGGGCCCCATTAAAGAGGCCGAGCAAGGTGCTGTCGGAGTGCGTCGTGCCGTTCGGGTCGGCGTAGATATTCGAGTGGTAATCGAGGTCGGGCACGAAGCTGGAGCCGTTGTAGGCCAGCAACTCCGTCACCGGATGGAGCTCGAAGTGCCGCTCCGACGCGTGCTCGGTATAGAAGCGAAAGATGCCGCGGAAGATTTGCTGGCGGCCGCTGCGGGTATTGAGCGCCGTGAGTTGCGCGGAGGTGGCGTTGATCACCTCGGTGACGATGGGCGAGGCGCCGCTGTTGTTCCCAGCTTTCCCGGTGCCGCTGCTGTCGACGGCCATGTCGCTGTGAATATCGCCGTCGCCGGAGACGCTGGTATGCGGAAAGATGAACTGCCAGTTGCTCGAATAGGCGGGGTATTGCGAGTTCGCGAGCGGCGTGAGCGCGATCGAATCGGTTTCCCACAGACCGGCCATGGTCGTGACCTCGGCGCGGGTAAACGTGATCGCGGTATCGGCACGCGCAGGCCGCAGGCTAACGGAGACAATGAGATAGAACAACGAGGCAAAAGCGCATGGATGAGATTGAAAAAATGCGCAAAAGCCGTGCCGAAGTGACGACCATAGCGCAACTTACCTACACGTTCCAATCGCCCTAAGGCCGCCTTTTCTTGGCAGCGCACAACAACGCGTCACCACCATCGATGGTGCCCTTGGCGTTCCCGTCGGAGCAGAAATTCATGCCGCCGGCCGAGCGGATGCGCTTCAGCAGCGTGTCGGCGGCAAATCGAGATTAAAGGAGCCCGCGTTGCCGAGTGCCTTGATCGCGGGGTGGCGGTGATTAATTGCGGGACGCCCGCGCGCGTTCTCGTCCCGAAACAAAACCGGGGAGGCAACACGCGTTGCCTCCCCGATTGAATTTCTCGCAGCGATCTGCGGTGCGGCTTACTTCTGCCCGGGACGGTAGTCCTCCTCGGCGGCTTCGAACGCTTTCTCCAGGCCGACCATGTCTTCGCCGGGGCGGAGATTGTCGAACGCTTCGGATTCGCGCTTGAGGTCTTCCTCGCTGTAGTTCGCGGCCTTGATCGAGAGACCGATGCGGCGCTCGACTTTGTCGACCTTGATCACGCGGGCTTCCACTTCCTGCCCGACCTTGAGGATGTCCTTCACCTTGGTCACGTGCTCTTCGCTCAGCTGCGAGATGTGGACCAGGCCGTCGATGTCGTCGGCTAATTGCACAAAGGCGCCGAAGCTCGCGAGCTTGGTCACTTTGCCCTTCACCAGATCGCCGATCTTGTACTTCTGATCGATTTCCTTCCACGGATCGTCGCTCAGTTGCTTAATGCCGAGGCTGATCCGCTGGTTGGTCTTGTCGATGTCGATGACTTCGGCTTCGACCTCGTCGTTCTTCTTAAAGACTTCCGACGGGTGATTGATCTTGCGGGTCCAGCTCAAGTCGGAGACGTGGATCATGCCGTCGATGCCGTCTTCCAGCTCCACGAACGCGCCGTAGGCGGTCATGTTGCGGATCTGGCCCTTTACGCGGCTGCCGATGGTGAATTTCTTCTCGATCTCATCCCATGGATTGGCTTCGAGCTGACGCAGGCCGAGCGAGATTTTCTGCTCTTCCTTGTTCACGCCAAGCACGACCGCTTCGACTTCCTGGCCCTGCGTGAGGACATCGGAAGGACGCATGATGCGCTTCGTCCAGGACAACTCGGAGACGTGGATGAGGCCTTCGACGCCTTCTTCCAGTTCCACGAACGCGCCGTAAGGCACGAGGTTGGTGATCTTGCCCTTGACCTTCTGGCCGGCGGGGAAGCGCTCTTCGATTTGATCCCAGGGATTCTTCTGGGTCTGCTTCAGGCCTAACGAGACGCGCTCCTTCTCCTTGTTGATGTCGAGCACGATGACTTCGAGCGGCTGGCCGACCTTGAGCAATTCGCTCGGGTGGCCGAGGCGACCCCAGGTCATGTCGGTGATGTGGAGCAAGCCGTCCATGCCGTCGAGATCGATGAAGGCACCGAAGTCGGTCAGGTTCTTGACGCTGCCGTTGACCATGTCGCCGACCTTGACGCCTTCGAGGAATTTCTGGCGCTTCTCGCTCCGCTCCTGCTCGATGAGCTCGCGGCGGGAGAGGACGACGTTCTTCCGGTCGTCGTTGATTTTGACGATCTTGAAATCGTAGGTGTTGCCGACGAATTGCTGGAGATCCTTCGGCGGGATGATGTCGATCTGCGACGCGGGCAAGAATGCCTCGACGCCGATGTTGACCATGAGGCCGCCTTTGACGACCGACTTCACCTTGCCCTTGATCAGGCCGTCGCCCGCGAAGACCGCGGCGATCTTGTTCCAGTTCTGGCGATAGGCGGCCTTCTCCTTCGAGAGGATGACCATGCCTTCGTCGTTTTCGAGACGCTCGAGGAGCACTTCGACTTCGTCGCCCACTTCCATCGAGTCGAGATCGTCGAACTCGTGCGCGGGGATGATGCCCTCGGATTTATAGCCGATGTCGACCATGACTTCGCGGGGGCGGATTTCGAGGACGCGTCCCTTGACGATGCTACCCTCTTTGAATTCGCGAAACGATTTCGCGAGCAGTTCCTGCATTTGTGCCATAACGGTTGATTTCCCCGGCGTGGCCGCAGGTGCTGCGGGCCGCGTTTCCGCTGGGAGCGATGGTTCCTTAGGCCGCGCTCACCGTGGAAAAAGGGGAGGGGAAAGTAGGCAGGTTCCCCCGGGTGGTCAACTGGGGCGGACCCAGCGAATTGCCCGGGGGGCCGGGCGCCCGAATTGAACGTTGGACGTTGAGCGCTGGCCGTTGAACGTTTCTCCCGATGAAAGTCGTCCTCTCGCTCGTCTTTTTGGTTCCTGGCCTCGGCGGTTTTTGCGATCTCGCCGGCCGAAACCCAGGTCGCCGAAGCGATCAAAGCGCCGTCTGTCACCGTGGTCCATCTCTGGGCCCCCTGGTGCTCGAATTGCCTCGCGGAAATGAAAAGCGGCGGCTGGACCAAGATGGTCAAGGACAACCCCGAGACGCGCTTCATTTTCGTCTCCGCCTGGAACGGTGGCGAAGACGGACGCGACCTGCTGAAGAAATACGAGATCGGCGAGCAACCGAACGTCACCATCGTGGCCGATCCCGGCCCGCGCCGCGGCGACGACAAGCTCAAGCGCTTCCTCGACCTCCCGGTCACCTGGATTCCGACCACCTGGGTTTTCAAGGGCGGCGACCTGCGTTACGCGCTAAATTATGGCGAAGTCCGCTTCCCGGTGCTCCAGCAATTCCTCGCCGACAGCCAGGACGAGTGGTCGCACTAAAGCCAGAATCTGCTGACTAAATTCTTATGACCCTTGCCCCTACCGAAATCCTCGCTGCCGAAGCCGCTCGCGGAAAACCGCCGGCCATCCTCAGCCTGATCGGCGACACCCCGCTGGTCGAGGTCACGCGGATGGACACCGGTCCCTGCCGCCTTTTCCTCAAGCTCGAAAACCAGAATCCGACCGGCTCAATCAAGGACCGCGTCGCTTTGGCGATGATCGAGGAAGCCGAGCGCGAAGGCTTGCTGGAACCCGGCGGCACGATCGTGGAAGCGACCGCTGGCAATACCGGCCTGGGCCTCGCCTTGATCGCTGCGGCCAAGGGCTACCGCTGCGTCCTGATCATTCCCGACAAGATGTCGCAGGAGAAAATTTCGCACGTGCGCGCCCTCGGCGCGGAGGTGCGCATGGCCCGCTCCGATGTGACGCGCGGACATCCGGAATATTACCAGGACGTCGCCGCCAAGGTGGCCGAGGAAATACCCGGCGCTTTCTACGTGAACCAGTTCGGCAACCCGGCGAACCCGGCAGCGCACGAGCGCTCCACCGGCCCGGAAATCTGGGAGCAAATGCGCCACGAAGTGGACGCGGTCGTAGTTGGCGTTGGCTCCGGCGGGACGTTGAGCGGACTCGGGAAATTCTTCTCCCGTTGCCGCCCGCGCCGCGGGATCGAGATGATCCTGGCCGACCCGCAGGGCTCGATCCTCTACGAGTACATCAAGACCAAGAAGATGACCGAAGCCGGCAGTTGGGCGGTTGAGGGCATTGGCGAGGATTTCATTCCCGATATCGCCGACCTCTCCTACGTGACCGACGCCTTCGAAATCCCGGACGCGGAAAGCTTCGCGGTCGCGCGCGAACTCTTGCGCCAGGAAGGCATTCTCGGCGGTTCCTCCACCGGCACGCTCGTGGCCGCCGCGCTCCGCTATTGCCGCCAGCAGACCAAGCCGAAACGCGTGGTCACCTTCGTTTGCGACACCGGCAACAAATACCTCTCGAAGATGTACAACAACTTCTGGATGGCCGAGCAGGGCTTCACCAAGCGCCCGATGCACGGCGACCTGAGCGACCTGATCTCGCGCCGGCACGAGAAGGGCGAAGTCATCTCCGTGGGGCCTAACGACAGCTTGCTCACGGCCTTTAAGCGCATGCGCGCCGCCGACGTCTCGCAGCTCCCGGTGGTCGACGAGACCAACCGCGCCGTCGGCATTCTCGACGAGTCCGACCTCTTGGTGAAAGTGACGCAGGACGCGGCCGCCTTTAACGAAAAAGTAGGCAGCGCCATGACCGATCGGCTGGAGACGCTCTCGCCGACCGCGAAGATCTCCGACCTGCTCGCGGTCTTCGATCGCGGCCGCGTCGCCATCTTGATGAACGGCGAGAAATTCCTCGGCCTGATCACGCGCACCGACCTGCTCGCTTACCTGCGGCTGCAGATGTCGAAGACGCCGCCGGCCGCCGACGATTTGACCCTGCCGTAGCCCGCAGCGCGTCACTTCGATTGGCAGCATTCTCAGCGGAGATCGCGCAAGGACAGATTCTGGGTAATCTCTCCGGCCAATGAAGAAGCAGCACGACTTCGCCACGCGCGCGATCCACGCCGGCCAATCCCCCGATCCGTCTACGGGCGCGATCATGACGCCGATCTACCAGACCTCGACCTACGTCCAGGAAAGCCCGGGCCGGCACAAGGGCTACGATTACTCGCGCTCGATCAATCCCACGCGCCTGGCCTACGAAAAGTGCGTCGCCGATCTCGAGAGCGGCACCCGCGGCTGGGCCTTTGCCTCCGGATTGGCCGCGATGTCGACCGCGCTCGACACTCTCGAGAGCGGCTCGCACGTGCTCGTGAGCGACGATCTCTATGGCGGGACGTTCCGCCTCTTCGAGAAAGTCCGCCGCCGCTCGGCCAATCTCGATTTCAGCTTCATCGACATGTCGGACGCGGCCGCGATCGAGCAGCATTTCAAGCCGAACACGCGCATGGTTTGGGTGGAAACGCCGAGCAATCCGCTGCTGAAATTGATCGACCTGGAAGCGGTCGCGCAGATCGCGCGGAAGCACGGCGCGGTCAGCGTTTCGGACAACACTTTCGCCAGCCCATGGGCGCAGCGGCCGCTCGAGCTTGGCTTCGACATGGTCATCCATTCGGCCACGAAATATCTCAACGGCCACTCGGACATGGTTGGCGGCGTCGCGGTTGTCGGGGAAAACCAGGAATTAGCCGACCAGATGCAATTCCTGCAGAACGCGGTCGGCGCGATCGCCGGGCCGTTCGACAGCTTCCTCGCGATGCGCGGCTTGAAGACGCTGGCCCTGCGGATGGAGCGACATTCGCAAAACGCCCTCGAGATCGCACAGTGGCTCACCAGCGAGAAGAAGCTCGCGAAGCTCTTCTACCCGGGCCTGCCTGACCATCCGCAGCACGAGTTGGCCAAGCGCCAGATGCGCGGCTTCGGCGGCATGGTCACGGTCGTGCTCGACACCGATCTCGCCGGCACCCGGCGTTTTCTCGAGAACACTCACCTCTTCTCGCTCGCGGAGTCGTTAGGCGGCGTCGAGAGCCTGATTAATCATCCGGCGCTCATGACCCACGGCTCGATCCCGCCGGAAACGCGGGCCAAGCTCGGGATCACTGATTCGCTCGTCCGGTTAAGTGTCGGCGTCGAGGACGTCGAGGATTTGAAGGACGATCTCCGCACGGCCTTTGCCGCGATGTAGACGCTGCGCGCGCGATGCCGAACACCTTTGGCCACCTTTTCCGCATCACCACCTGGGGCGAATCCCACGGCGGCGGCGTGGGTGTGGTCATCGATGGCTGCCCGCCGCGGATCGCCCTAAGCGAAGCGGACCTGCAGGTCGAATTGGATCGCCGGCGTCCCGGCCAGAGCGAGATCGTGACCCAGCGTAAAGAAGCCGATCGCGCGGAGATTTTATCCGGCATTTTCGAGGGCCACACGCTCGGCACGCCGATCGCCATCCTGGTCCGCAACACCGACGCGCGGCCGGAGGCCTACGCGGAGATGGCGCAAACTTTTCGCCCGTCGCATGCCGACTTCACCTACGAGGCGAAATACGGCATTCGAAACTGGCAGGGCGGCGGCCGCGCTTCCGCGCGCGAAACCATTGGCCGCGTCGCTGCCGGCGCGGTCGCGCGCAAAGTGCTGGCTCATTTAGCCAGCGAGTTGGAGATCGTGGCTTACGTCGCCAGCGTGCACACGATCGCGGCTGCGCTCGATCCGGCGGCGATCACGCGCGCACAGGTGGAAGCCAATGCCGTCCGCTGTCCCGACCGCGACGCCGCCGCGCGGATGATCGAGGCCATCCAGCAAGCACGCGCGGAAGGCGACTCGTTAGGCGGCATCATTGAGTGCGTCCTGCGCGGCGTGCCCGCGGGCCTGGGTGAGCCGGTCTTCGACAAGCTCGAGGCCGACCTCGCGAAAGCAATGTTGAGCCTGCCAGCGACGAAAGGCTTCGAGCTTGGCTCCGGGTTTGCGGCCACGCGGATGAAAGGCTCGGAGCATAACGACGCTTTCGAAATGCGCGGCGGTGCGGTGCGGACGCAGTCGAACCGCTCCGGCGGTGTGCAGGGCGGGATCAGCAACGGCGAGGACATCGTTTTCCGGGTCGCTTTCAAGCCCACGGCCACGATTGCGCGCCCGCAGCAGACCGTGACCACTTCCGGCGAGGAGACGACGCTCGCGGCCCGCGGACGCCACGATCCTTGCGTCCTGCCGCGCGCCGTGCCGATGGTCGAGGCGATGGCGGCGCTCGTCCTCTGCGACCATGCGCTACGCCAGCGCGCGGTGAATTTGCCAGCGAGATGAAGGAAAGCTTCATCGCCGGCTCGCCGCTTTGGCAGACGGTTTTTGTTTCTTTCGCGGTCGTCCTGCTCCTCTTCGAGGTCGTGCGCGGCTGGCGCCTCGGGCTTCCCCGACAACTCGTTAGGCTGGGCGCGCTCCTGGCGGCTTATGCAGCGGCGTTTTTCGGCGGAGGACTCCTGCTGCCTTTCCTGCGACCAGTTTTGCAGGTGCCGGATTTCGTCATCTCCGCGGTCGGCGGGATCATCCTCGCGGCGGTGGTCTACTCCATCATCAACGCGGTCGGCACGATCCTCTTCAAGCGCACCGCGCAGCAGGGTTCTTCGCTCGTGCGGATGGTCTATGGGATCACCGGCGCGGTCCTTGGCTTGTTCTTCGGAATCTTTTTCATCTGGCTGCTGGTCATCGGGATCCGCTCGATCGGCGCCGTCGCGGAAGCGCAAACCCGCGCGGCTACCCCGCGGTCAAGCGAAGACCTTGTGGCCTCGATGGCGCGGCTGAAAAATTCGATCGAGCTCGGACCGGTGGGCGAAGTCGTGCGGCAGGCCGATATCCTCCCCGCGGGCGTCTACGAAACGCTGGCTAAACTGGGCGAAACCTTCAGCAAGCCGGAGCGCGCCTCGCGCTTCCTCTCCTATCCCGGCGTCGCCGAAGTGGCTGATCACCCGAAGATCCTCGCGCTCCGCGCCGACCCCGAAATCCAGCGCCTGCTGGCTGAGGGAAAATTTTGGCAGCTCCTGCAAGATCCCCGTTTGATCGAGGTGGCCAACGACCCGGAAATCGCGCGCGCGGTCAAGCGCTTCGACCTCCGGAAAGCGCTTGGCTTCGCGGAAGAGGAGAAGGAGAAGCCGTGAAGTATCTGACCTCCATCGGCCTCGAGGTGCACGTGCAATTGCGCACGCGCTCGAAGATGTTCTGCGCCTGCGCGACCGGCTTCGGCGCGGAGGCAAACACGCAGACCTGCCCGACCTGTCTTGGTTTGCCGGGCGCCTTGCCAGTGATCAATCACGAGGCGCTGCGGCTGACCGTGCTCACTGGCTTGATGCTCGACTGTGCGATCCCGGCGGTGAGCAAATTCGACCGGAAGAATTACTTCTACCCCGACGTCGCGAAGAATTATCAGATCACGCAATACGACGAGCCACTTTGCACCGGCGGCCGGGTGACGCTGCATCCGCTCGCCTTCCCGAAGGACGCGCAAAAGAAAGCGCGCGAGAAGCAGGTGTCGTTAGTCCGAATTCATCTGGAGGAAGATGTGGCCAAGAGCTTCCACTTCGAGAGCCAGAGCGGAATCGATTTCAACCGTGCGGGCACGCCCTTGATGGAGATCGTGACCGAGCCGACGATCGAAACGCCGGAGGAAGCTTTCGCTTTCCTGACCGCCCTCCGGCAAATCCTGATCTATGGCGGGGTGAGCGATGCGGATATGGAAAAGGGCCAGCTCCGCTGCGATTGCAACGTCTCGCTGCGGCCGGCGGGACAGGAGTCGTTAGGCGCGAAAATCGAGATCAAGAACATGAACTCGATCAGCGGAGTGCGCCGGGCTTTAGCCTACGAGATCGAGCGGCAGGCGGCGGCCCTGGCCGCGGGCGAAACACTCGCGCAGGAGACGCGCGGTTGGGACGACGCCGCCGGCAAAACCTTCCTCATGCGCACGAAGGAAAGCGCGCATGACTACCGCTATTTCCCCGATCCCGACCTCGTCCCGGTGCACACCGCACCGCTGCTGGAGGAGATGCGCGCGCGTGTGCCGGAGTTGCCCGCGGCGAAGCAGGCGCGCTTCATCGCGCAGTATGAAGTGAGCGCGTACGACGCCGGCGTTTTAGCCAGCGACTTGTCGTTAGCCGACTACTTCGAGCGCGCGGCCCGCGGCGCGCGGAAGCCCAAGAGCGTGGCCAACTGGATCCTGAACGAGCTCCAGAATGCGCTGGCTAATTCCGGCAAAACGATCGCCGATTGCCCGGTGACGCCCGAGTCGCTCGACGAATTAGTCAACCTGATCGAGGCCGGGACGATCAGCGGCAAACAGGCGAAGGAAGTTTTCGCGGAGATGTTCGCCAGCGGAAAGGGCGCGGCCGAAATCGTGCGCGAAAAGGGGATCGAGCAAGTGAGCGATGCCGGCGCGATCGAGGCCTTCTGCGACGAGGCGATCGCGGCGAACCCCAAGCCGGCGGCGGATTATCGCGCGGGGAATGTGGCCTCGCTCAATTTCCTCAAGGGGCAGGTGATGAAGCTCTCGAAGGGGCAGGCGAACCCGCAGCTCGTCGGCGAGATCCTTGCGCGGAAGCTTGGAGGCTAGCTCTCCAATGCGCATCCTGATCGCGCCGGATAAGTTCAAGGGCTCGTTAGGCGCGGCGGCGGTGGCGGCAGCAATCGCTGAGGGATTGCGCGAGGTTTTGCCGGCGGCGGAGATTGTCTGCCTGCCGGTGGCGGATGGCGGGGAGGGAACGGCGGAAGCGATTGGCGGCGAGGAACAGGAATGCACGGTGTGCGATCCGCTGGGACGTGCGGTTACGGCGCGCTATCGCGTGGCGGCGGAGCGCGTCGCGGTCCTGGAGATGAGCCAGGCCTCCGGGCTGTGGCGGTTGCGGCCTAACGAGCACCATCCGCTGGCAGCTTCCACTTTTGGCACCGGGCAGATGTTGCTGGCTGCGATCGGGCTCGGGGTTGAGAAGATCATCATCGGCCTAGGTGGGAGCGCGACCAATGACGGCGGGTCCGGCCTGGCGCGCGCGCTCGGTTTTCGCTTGCTCGATGCGAAGGGCGCGGAGATCGGCGAGCGCGTCCCGGGGCTCGCGCGGCTCCAGCGAATCGAGGCGCCGCGCGGCTTGAAGTTGCCGCCAATGACAGCCGCGGCGGACGTGCGCAATCCCCTCCTCGGCGAGCGTGGGGCGACGCGCGTTTTTGGTCCGCAGAAGGGCGTGACGCCGGAACAGACAGCAACCTTGGAGCGCGCGTTGGAGCGACTGGCTGACGTGGCGGCGGAAACTTTCGGGCGCGACTTTCGAGCGACGCCGGGCGCGGGCGCGGCGGGTGGTTTGGGCTTCGGGTTGATGACTTTTTGCGGCGCGACCGTGCGCCCGGGATTTGAGATCGTGGCGGAGCAGATCGGCCTCCGGGAGGCGATTCGCGCGGCCGACATCGTGATTACCGGCGAAGGCCGGCTCGATGCGCAGACCGCCGAGGGGAAGGCGCCGGCGGGCGTGGCCGCCATGGCGCGTGCTGCCGGGAAGCGGGTCTTCGCGATTGTCGGAACCGTGGAAGACATCGCCGCCGGAAGCGTGTTCGACGCGGTCTACGAAGTGGCGCGGCCGCCGGTGGAAATAGCCGACGCGCTCGCGCGGCCGGCGGAGTTTTTGCGCGAACGCGCGCGGGAATTGGCTAACGAGCAGTTGCTTCGTAGTGCTCCCTAAAGAGACGCGCGTTCTCGACGTATTTGAGCGCCCAATGCCGGATGCCGGCCTGCTCCTCCGGTGAGAGCGAGCGCACCACTTTCCCCGGCGAACCGAGCACGAGCGAGCCGGGCGGAATCTTCGCGCCGACAGTGACGAGGGCGTTTGCGCCAATGATCGAGCGCGCGCCGATTTCCGCGCCGTCGAGCACGACCGCGCCCATGCCGATGAGGCATTCGTCGTCGACCGCGCAGGCGTGCACGATCGCGCCGTGGCCTACGGTCACGCGCGCGCCGAGGAGTGCGGGAAAGTCGTCGGAAAGATGGAGGACGGCGTTGTCCTGCACGTTGGATTGCGGGCCAACGACGATGCGGTTGATGTCGCCGCGGAGGACGGCGCCGAACCAAACGCTCGCCTCGGCTTCGAGCGTGACATCGCCCACGACGGTGGCGCCGGGCACGACGAAAGCGGTCGGATCGAGGCGCGGCCCAAGCGCGAGACGCTGGGCAAACCCGGCGTGGCCGGTAGGCAGGGGATCAATTGTCGGCATGGCGTGAAAATTACAGGTTTGTCATAAAGTTCTTGCGCGGCGCTGGAGCTTCGACTTTTCTTCGCGGCTATGCGCTCGTTGTTTTCCTCGGTTCTCCCCCTCACGCTCGTCGCCGCCACGCCTTTTTGTGCGATCACCGCAGTGCTTGGCGAGACCGAAGCGCGACCGTCGTTTAACGCCCAGGGTGAGCGCCTTCCGCAAACAGACAGCGAGATCACGCTCGCGCAGGTGAGCGGCCGCACGGTCGACCTGGAGCACGTGGTCGTGCGCGGCTTCGAAGTCGAGCCGGTGGAATATCCCGCGCTGCCGGAAGTGGAAGGGACGCGGATTAACTCCGGCAAGAAGAGCTCGTTCGTGAAGCCGGAGGAATTCCCGAGCGTGGCGAACAACAATTACCGCGAGGTGCTCGCGACCACGCCCGGTCTGCTCGTGAGCGAGGAGCCGTCGTCGCCGATCATCAATTTCGGCTACCGCGGGCTCGACTCGCAGCGCAGTGAGTTCACCCAAATTTTGAAGGACGGCGTCTCGATCAAGAACGAGCAGTTCGGCTTCCCGGAAGCGCATTACACGCCGATCCTGGACGCGGTCGAGCGGATCGAGTTCCTGCGCGCGGGGGCCTCGCTGCAGTTCGGTCCGCAACCCGGCGGCGCGATCAATTTCATCAGCAAGATGCCGCGGCGCGATGTGCCGTTTGAGTTCTTCACCAAGAATCTCTACGGCTCCGACGAGCTCTTCCAAAATTTCACTTCGCTGAGCGGGAAGCTGGGCGCGGCGAGCTACTACGCCTACTACGATCACCGCGAGCGCGAAGGTTTTCGCGAGGCGAACGGCGGCTACGATTTGAATGCCGGGAGCGTGAAGCTGGTCCTGGACGTGGACGATTCCAGCCGCTTTATCCTGACGCTCGACGCCTACTACGAAGAGCACGGCGAACCCGGCGGCTTGCGTCGGCGCGAAGCGGTGAACCCGGCGAACTCCCGCTACTACGAGGACGATCGGAACGCGAGCACGCGCTTCTTCGATCTCTTCCGCCTGGAGCGCTACTTCGCGACCCTGGAATACCAGAAGCTCCTGGGCGAGCAGACGCGTCTCGAGGTGAAGGCTTGGGGCGGCTACCTCTCGCGCTATAGCCAGCGCCAGCGCGGCGGCGGATTCGGCACGCGGCCGAGCGGCGGCGCGGCGGCCACGAACTCGATCCAGGATCGCGAGGATTGGACCGAGGGCGCGGAGCTGCGCCTGCGGCATGATTACTCGTTAGGCGGCGACACCTCGACTTTTGCCGGCGGCTTGTATTTCTACCACGCGGTCCAGGACCGGACGGACAAACGCGGCGCCACTCCAGGCGCGAGCGACGGGCAACTGCGCAACCTGAACACGGGCGAGACCTGGGACGGCGCGATCTTCGCCGAGAACCGCTTCAAGTTCGGGCGGCTTTCGATCACCCCAGGGATGCGGCTGGAGTTCCTCGACCAAGGGGTGGAGGAGGAGTTCAACATCAGCCGCGCGACCTTGAACTCGAGCTCGGACTTCAATTTCATCCCGCTCTTCGGCCTCGGCGCAAACTACGTCCTCCTCGAAGGCGTCGCGCCCACCACCGCCGGCAGCGATGGCAAAAACATCGTCCCGGTGATGACCCCGCAAGGCCCGCCGCGCCTCGAAGTTTACGGGACAGTGGCGCAGGCTTACCGCCCGCGGACCTATGGCGAGCTCGTGCCGACCAGCGCGAACGGCGTGGTCAATGGCGACCTGAAAGAAGGGCGCTCGCTTCAGTTTGAGCTCGGCCTGCGCGGGAAGCCTTTGCCTTACCTGAGTTTCGACGTGAGCGGATTCTTCTTCAATTTCGAGGACCAGGTGGGCGACATCTCGCTGGCTAATGGCGCCGCCTCCACCGGGAACGTGGGCGATGCGCGCTTCCGCGGGATCGAGGCCGCAGCCGAAGTCGACCTGCTCGCGGTGCTCCATGGCGGGAGCGAATCGCCTTTCGGCAAGCTCAACTTCTACGGCAACATCACCCTGCTCGATGCCGAGTTTACCTCTGGGCCAAACAGCGGCTTCACCCCGAGCTACGCGCCGGATTACCTGGTTAAGGTCGGCGGCGTTTATCACTTCCACGAAACGATCAAGGCCGGCCTCATCGGGACGTATGTCGACCAGAGTTTTGCCGACGCGAACAACACCTTCCAACGCGAGATCCCGGCGCACACCGTCTGGGACCTGACCGCGGAGTATAACTTCGGCCGGGAGGAGCGCTTCGGAGTCTTCGCCGGGATCAACAATCTCTTCGACGAAGATTTCTGGGCCGAAGTGCGCGACGAAGGCATCGTCCCCGCGTCGCGCCGGAATTACTACGGTGGCGTGAAGATGCGCTTTTAGGTTTCAGCACCGGTATGCGCCCGCCGCGGGGGTGGTTGCGCGCCACGGGGCGGCTGCATCGATTGCTGCGATTTACCTTGTTCCGCCGGACGGTTCTGCCGCTTCAACTCGCGCAGTTTACATCTGCTGCTCAGTGGTCAGGATGTTCTTGATCCGGACCATCGTGCCGAGATGGAGGCGCTTCATTTCGTCCTCGATGCTCAGGAGTTTGTCCAGTTGTGCGAGCACCTGCTTTTCGTCCGGGTGATCCGCCTTGACCAGCGCGTCCATGGTTTCTTCCTCGGCGCTCTGCTGCCACTTCAACTCGGTGAAACGCGACATGGTTTTCTGCATCTCGGTGCGGATAGCGGTCTGCTGCTCGGCGGTCAGGCTGATCGCCTTCTGATTGCGCATGACCAAATCCCCCGGGAAGAAATTCTCCATTAACTTATCGCCGCCAGGAGGTGGGCCGCCGCCCTCTCGATGACCGCCGCCGCCCGGTCCCCCCGGTGGCGGGCCCATCGGTCCCCCCATGGACCACCGGGCGGTGGGCCTTGCGCGCAGACGGTGCTGCTGCGATAAGAAGCATGCTGAGGAGGTAGTATTTGATCTTCATAGTTTCTGGTCCTCGCTGGTGGTGGTGTTGGCGAATCGTCGATCCAGGAATCGGTGGGGTGCTGAATTTGCCGGATAAGGCCGCGGTCGAAGTCGGCAGGAGGTCGTCGTCGAGGCGCGCCAATTGGTAAGCGCGGCCCAGCTTTCGGGTTGCTCGCGTAGATGGGCCGGCTCTCGCGCACATGCCCGAGCGCCAAGACCAGACGACCACCGCCAGTCCCGCGGCGATCGGCCACCACGCGAAGACCGGGCCGCCGCTTTCGCAGAAGCCGGGCGCACGACGCGGTGAAACGCCGGGGCTCGCTTCGCGTCTTCCTGGCGGAGACCGGCAAAAAGCTCGCGCAGTTGCTGGTCTTCAGCCTCATGAAATTGCTCCGAGGTGCGCAGCCGTTCGCCCAGCCGGCGTTTTCCGCGTTCGTAGTGCGTGCGGCCGAGCCTAACGAGACGCCCATCGCCTGCGCGGCGGACTCGATCGTCAGGTCCTGGTAAAAAACCAGATGGAGCACCTCCTGTTGGCGGCGCGGCAGTTTCGCCAAGGCTTGGCGAAAATTCCCAGGCGCTCGGCGTTCTCCAGGCCGGCGCCGCGTTCTGCCGGCTCGAAATCGTCTTCGTGTTCGCGCGCATAGCCGCCCAATCGGAGCAGCCGGAAATAGCGCCGCCGCCGTTCTCGGCCGCCGTTCTGCGGATCACGGCGAAGAGCCAGGTCTTGAGCGTGGAGCGGCCGTCGAAACTGCCCGGCCCTGCAAAATTTTCTGGTAAACGTCTGCAAAATATCCTCCGCGTCGGCGGCATTGGCGAACAGCAACTCAACGCCCAGCCGTAGCTCATTTCGTGAAGCTCGGCGAGCTGCGCCGAAAGGTCAGCCGGCTCGCTCGCCGCTTCGCTCCTCGTCTCCAGTTCCTGCCCATTCATGCAATTAGTGGGCGCAAGTGGGATTTATATGACCGACCGTGCGCGGATTCCGCGAAATTCTGCCGCGATCATTTTGTTGTCATATAACGACCGAGGCGGAACCACCAACTGACAAATGCGCCAATCCAGCCGCTTCCTTGTCGTCCTCGCGAGTCTCATCATTACTGGTCCGGGCCGCTCCGAGCGGCCGGCGAGCGAATTCGGCGCCCTTCCAAATCGGCGATCGGTGCAGACGTCGGAGCGACGCCGCTCTGGGCCGCGCCGCCGCTGGCAGGAAGCGTGGCCTCGAATCAACCAGCCTTCGCGCCCGGCGCGATCAGCGACGGGCCGGTGCGCGCGAGCGATCTGTGGTGGTGGAAAGTGCGCTTCGATAACGGCCCGGAAGGCTGGGTCGCGGAGCGGCAACTCCGCGGCCCCGGCGGACAGCCAGCCGGTCCGCGCCTCGGCGGGACGCGGCCCCGCCGCCGCCACCTCCATCGGGCGGCGCGCTTTCATTCGTTAGTCTCAATCTCCCGAATGGCGCGACCGTCGGCTCGCCGGGTCTGCTCCTGCGCGGGCAAGGTGACAACGACAGCTACGCGCTGCCGTTGGTTTCGTTCTCCATTAATGGCACGCAACGTGCCGCTCGATCGCGACGGAAATTTCTCCCTGCCGGTCACGCTGCGTCCCCGGGCGAACACCTTTGCGCTGCGCGCGTCGCACTCCGAATCCGCGGCAGCAGACGACCCAAATTTCCGGCTACCTGGACGGCTCGGTGATTTACGGCTCGGATGCGTCGCGCGCGGCCGCGCTGCGTTCTTTCCAAAACGGCCTGCTCCGCACGAGCGCGGGCAATTTGCCACCGCTGAACACGCTCGGGCTGCCCAACGCGAATGACGCGCATATCTTCCCCGACGATCAGCTCTTCATCGCGGGCGATGTCCGCGCGAATGAAAACGTCGAGTTGTCGGCTATCCAGACGCTCTTCCTGCGGAGCACAATCTGCTTGCGCGCGCGATCAAGGCCGCCAATCCGCTGCTGAACGATGAGCAGATCTTCCAGGCCGCGCGGCGCCTCGTCGTGGGTGAATTGCAGGTCATCACTTATCGCGAATTTCTGCCCGCGCTCCTCGGTCCGAACGCTCTCCGGCCTTACGCCGGCTACAATCCCGACGTCAATCCCGGCATCGCGACGGAATTCTCCACCGCGGCTTATCGCATCGGCCACACCCTGGTCAATGACGACGTCGAGTTCCTCGATAATGACGGCAGCGAGATTCAGCCCGGCGCTCTCGCTCGCTCAAGTCTTCTTCAATCCCGCCGTCCTCAAGGCCACCGGGCCCGACCCGCTCTTAAAATATCTCGCGAGCGATAATGCTCGCGAAGTCGACACGCAGCTCGTGTCCGGGCTGCGAGATTTCCTCTTCGGCCCTCCCGGGGCCGGCGGTCTCGACCTTGCTTCGCTCAACCTTCAGCGCGGCCGCGATCACGGCCTCTCGGATTACAACGCCACACGCGTCGCCTACGGATTGTCGCGCCTCCGAACTTCTCGCAGATCACGAGCGATGTCGGCCTGCAGGCAAATTGCTCTCGGTTTACGGCGCATCGACGCGCTCGACCTCTGGGTCGGCTGGCCTGGCGGAAGATCATGCTCCTGGGTCAAGCGTCGGTCCGACATTCCAACGCATCATTGCAGATCAATTCGAACGCACTCCGCGATGGCGATCGCTTCTGGTATGCGCAGGTTGTTCTCCGGCCCGCAGTTGCAAGCCCTCGAGCAAACGCGTCTCTCTGACATCATTCGCCGGAACACCGCGCTCACCAAGTTGCAGGATAACGTCTTCTTCTTCCAACCGACCACGCTCGCGACCCTGCAGGCGAAGCCCGGCTTTCTGCCGCCTGCGCTGGTCAATGCGCCGGTCCCTCGTTCCGCGCCTGCGCCGCTCGATGGAACCGGGAACAATCCCGGGCACGCTACGTGGGGCGCGGCCGGGATCGGTCTGCTCCGCTTCGCCCCGGCCGCCTACGAGGACTCCATCTCCACGCCCGCCGGAAGCGCGCGCCCAAGCGCGCGACTCATCAGCAACGCGCTCTGCGATCAGACCGCGGGCTCCGGGAACGCGCGCTTTCTCTCCGATTGGATTTATGGCTGGGGACAGTTCATCGATCACGATCTCGACCTGACCACGACCGGCGATACGGCCTTCGACATCGCGGTGCCTGCGGGCGATCCCTCCTTCGATCCGTCGAACAGCGGGACGCGCTGATCTATTTGAACCGCTCGATCTACGACGCCACCACCGGCAGCGCGACGCCGAATGTGCAGCAGCAATCGACCACGATCACCTTCCGCCCTTCGCCACCGCCGCCGCCGCGCTAAATTGCTCGCCGCTATTTCTTTTCCTCGGCCGGGAGCGGCGACTGGTAATCGAGCGCGAGCTTGAAGGTGCCGTCGCTCTCCGCGCGCCAGACCTGGAGGTAATTCCCGCGCTCGGTTTTCTCCGGGTGCTTCAGAGTGTAACTCCCGTAGCTGTAGACCAGGTCGCCCGCGGCGCTCATCCCGCCGCCTAATTTCTCGCGGGTCAAGGCGCCGCGCCCGACGCTGAGCATGAGCGTGGCCGCGGCCTTCCCGGCGGCAGGGAAAACCCCCTCGCGCAGGACGATGACGTCGTCGTTGGCCGAGCCGATGACCGAGGCGGTGGAATCAGTGCGGGCCACGTTAGCCGACTTCGCCTCGGCGTTCCGGAGCATGCGCGCGACCGCTTTTTTCTCCGTGGAAACGCCGGGGGCAAACGGTTCGCCGACGGAGAAGACCGTCTCTGCGGGCTCTTCCCGGGTTGCTCCGGGAACTTCGATGCCGACATCCAGCGCCACCTTCCAGGCACCGTCGGCCTGCTTCTTCCAGATGGTCACAAATTGTCCGTAGCCGAAGGGCTTCTCGTCCTCCTTCGCCTTGCGCCATTCCGCCGGGCCGGTGCTGAAGGCGAGATCGCCGCTTTGCGCCACCCCGATGAAGGCCGGCTTCCATTTGAGCGACAGACCCGCGGCCGGCCGCTTCTCCCAGACCGAGCGCGCGCTTACCGGACCCGGGCTGAAGACGATCGCTTCCGGCGCGAGATAGGCGAGAAAGGCGGCCCGCGTTCCCTCGGCCTGGCCCATCTCGTAGAACTTCGCTTCCGTCTCGGCGATCGCGCGCGCGGCCGCGTAGGGATCGTTTTCCGGTGCTTGCGCCTGCGCGCCGCCGGGAAGGAGCGCCAGGGAAAGCAAGAGGCAGCAGGCAGTCGTCTTCATGAATCCGTTGGGAAAATTGGCCGCCTAGCGGCGGCTTTTCTGGAACGTAGAGGCCAGCCTGCGCGCTGTCAGCCCCGGAGATTCGCCCGGTCTCCTCGGAGGATGAACTTGCCGGCAATATCCGTCAGGCGCCGCGCGGTTCGGACAAAAAAGGCCGGCCGCGACGTTTTGTAGTTATGCTGCGTCTTCCCAAAACCCCCTTCGCTCCCTGCTCTCTCGGCGCTGTTGCCGCCGTTCTCTTCGCCACGCCTGCCTTGCTGGCCGGTGCCGAAAGCCCCCAGGAAGTTCCACTCCAGTTCATTCACTCGATACCGGCTGTGGAGGTGAAACTGAACGGGCAAGGGCCGTTCCTGTTTGGGATCGACACCGGCGCGCAGGGGCAGGCGCGGATCGATTCGTCGGTCGCGGCGAAGCTCGGAATTGCTCCCGCTGGTGAGGCACTCGCGACCGATGGTGGCCGGCGCGGCCCGCAAAAGATTCAGTTGGTGAAGCTCGAGACGCTGGAAATCGCCGGCCAGCGTTTCGCCGACGTGACCGCCGGGGCGCGCAACCTGAAAGCCATGCCGCGCCTCAGCGAACTCGATGGCCTCGTGGGCCTTGACCTTTTCGCCGGCTACCTGGTCACGCTCGATTTTCCGGGAAAGGCACTGCGTCTCACGCGGGGCGAGCTTCCCCCGGCCGATGGGAAAGAGATCATCGCCGCGCAGCTCGACGGTGGCATCTTCACAGTGCCCTTGGCAGTGGGCGGGACAGAGACGCCTGCGCATCTCGACAGCGGCAACGTCATCGGACCGTTCGTTCTCCCGACGTCCATGGCGGAGCAGCTGAAGCCTCTTTCGGAGCCCGCGGTGGTCGGCCGCGCGCGCAGCCTGAGCGGCGACATCGAGATCAAACAGCTGCGCGTGCAGGAGACATTCCGGCTGGGGCGGCACGAATTCCGCGAGCCGTTAGTGACGCATCCTGCGCTCGGCGACGTGGTTAATATCGGCGCCAAAGCGCTGCAGGATTTTGCGGTCACCTTCGACCTGAAGAACAGCCGCGTCCGTTTCGTGCGCGCCGTGGAGACGCCCGGTAGTCCGTCCGCGACGGACGCGAAGACCCGGGTCTGGTAGACAAAAAAGCCCGCGGGCGGCGTCTCCTTATTAAAGCATTCAATCCGTGACCCTCTCCCCATCGATCATGTTTTCCCCTTTCGTCCCCGCGAGCCGCGAGGCCGCGCGCACTGCAGACAAATTCGGCGATTGGCGGCGTTCCCAGAACAGAGACGATGAGGAAGTGATGGAGCGTTCGGGCACGCAGGAGGACTGGAAGGCGGGCTTTGCCGCGCAGGCGCCGGGGCTGGTCCTTTTTGCGCGGCAGTTCGTGCGCACTGCGGCCGACGCCGAGGACATCGTGCAGGAAGCGTTTGTGCGTTTCTGGCGCAAGCAGCATTCGCTGGAGAACCGCGGGCTGCTCTTCGCCACCGTGCGCTCGATCGCGCTCGATGCGCTCCGCCGCGACAGCCGCCGGGCGCGCCGCGAAGCCACTGTCGTAGCCGAGGGGGCCCAGGTCGCGGTGCCAGAATTTAGCCTGCAAGATGACGCGCAAATCGAGCTCGCGGCTGCGATCGAGCGCCTGCCGGCGGAACAGCGCGAAGTCCTGGTGATGAAGATCTGGAACGAACTCACTTTTGCCGAGATCGCGCAGGTGCTCAGCATTTCCCAAAACACCGCGGCCTCGCGTTATCGCTATGCGCTTGCGGCCTTGAAAAAGCACTTCACTTCCCATGAATGATTTCTCCGAACTCGAAGCTGAATTGAAGCAACTGCGCCCCGCGACGCCGGACGCCGCTCTCGTAAGCCGGGTGGCACGCGCGCTCGCCGAGTCGCGTCCCACCGCCGCCGTGTTGCCGCAGCCAAAGGCGCCGCGCTTCCAGTGGCTCGCCCTCGGTTCCAGCCTCGCTGCCGCGGCTGCGCTCCTCCTGCTCGCGCGCCACGAGCGGGCCTCGCGGCCGGCGAGCCAGCCGGCGCGCGTGGCGGCCGCACCCGCCCCGGCGACCGCGCCCGGCTACGTCTCCGACGGGCTTACCCGCGTGCTCTACAACCAGCGCAATGAAGGCCTGGTCTACCCGGCCAATGCCACCCGGCCGGTGCGCCGGATGCATTCCCGCGCCGAGGAAACACTGCATTGGCGCAACCCGAGCACGGGCGCATCGCTCCGGGTTTCCTACCCGACCGATGAGGTCGAGTTCATCCCCATTTCCGGCCAGTAAATCTCAACCCGAAAACCCCACGATCATGAAAGCCACCTGCCTCGCTCTCCTCACCGCCGCCAGCCTTCTGCCGCTGGCCGCCTCCGCCCAAAACCCGCCGCCGCCACCCGCGCCCGCGCCGCGCCGCAAGTCGCGCCCGTGCCTAACGAGCGCACCAAGGATAAAGACAAAGACAAGGACGACGACGAGAGCGACGATCGCCGCGCCAAAGTGCCGGTTACTTTTCTCGGGGTGGAAACCTCGGAAGTCCCCGGCGTGGTCGCGGATCAGCTCGGGCTCGCGAAAGGTTTCGGCCTGGTGGTCGAGTATGTCGTCCCGGATGGGCCCGCGGCCGCTGCCGGCCTCCAGCAAAACGACATCCTGAAGATGTTCAACGACCAGGTCCTGACCGAGCCCAACCAGCTCTCGAAGTTAGTCCGTAGCCAAAGCGAAGGCGCCACGGTCACGCTCACCGTCCTGCGCAAAGGCGCGGAGACGAAATTGAGCGCGAAGCTCGGCAAACGCGAGGTGCGGTCGCGGCGCGGCCCGAACTTTCGCGGGCCCGGGAACCACTTCGGCTACCAGTTCGAGACCGGGATGGAGCAGGAATTGGAGTCGTTAGGCGACCAGATGAAGGAGATGAATTTCGGGATGATCGACCAGACCGTGCGCCAGGCGCGGGAAGAAGCGCGCCGGGCCCGCACCGAAGCCCGCCAGATCGCCCGCGACGCCCGGGCCGCGGCCCGCGGAGTGCGCATCATTACTTCGAACGATAACGGCGCGCTCAAGACCACGCGGATCGATCTCGGCAAGGCGAAGATCGCCTACAGCGACGCGCAGGGAGAATTGAACCTCGAGATGGTGGGCGACAAAAAAGTGCTCACGGCCAAAGACCCGCAGGGCCGTCTGCTCTTCAGCGGACCGGTCGACACCGAGGAAGACCGCGCCAAGCTCCCGCCGGAAGTGCGCGGGCGTTACGAAAAGCTCGAGCAAAAGGACCTGCCCGCGATCGCGCCCGTGCCGCCGGTCGCGCCCGTCCCGCCGGTGCCGCCCACGCGCTCGATCGGCGATGACACCGAAGACGACGCGGAAACAGTCGACGTCCTGCAAGTGCGCGCGAATGAGATCATGCCTTGCGGCGGCCCAAGCCGGAACCCTGGGCGGCAATGGATCAGCCTCAACTACGTGATCACGTAGCGGCCGAAATTTTCCCAGCGAAAGGGGAGAGGTCCGCCGGGCAACTTAACCAGGCTCCGCCGCCCGGCGGACTTTTTCCCCATGGCTGAGCGTATCGCCGATGGCGCCGGCGAAGAGAATGCTGCCAAACCAGAGCAGCTCCCAGAGCGGAAAAGTGTAGCGCGGGATGAGCGCGCCGATCATTGCGGTCAGCTGCATCATCAGCAAGCCCAGCCCTACAAGCACCGCGCTATAGCTCCAGAGCGGAAAAAAATCGCCGCGAAGGCGCGCGCCCAGGAGGAGGGATCCAAGACCAAGCGCCAGCCAGACAAGCAGCGCGCGCGGCACGGTGGCCCGTGACCAGGCATGGAGGTAGGCATTCCGCTCCGGCAGAGCCATCAGCGCCGGCGCGGTGTATTGCCGGAAGGTGGTGAGACCGGCGGCCTGCGGCATGATCTCGCGGTGGTCGAAATAGTAGGTCGTGGAAAGAAAAAGCGCGTCCACCAGGGATGCGGGCGTCACATCTCGGCTGCGGATGAAATCGCGGTGCGCCGCCGCCCAATGTTCTGGCACCGGCGGCAAGAGGAAGGCGCGCACCGTTTCGTTAAGCGCCGCATGCGCCGCGCGCGTGCGCACAATCGACTCGCCGGGTTTCGCCGGGAGCGCCTGGCGAATGGCGGGGTTGACCGCGTCCGGGCCCAGAGGTTCTCCGCGCGCCAGCCTCTGCGCGAGGAGGTCCACAATCGCCCGCGCGTCCGGCGTGCGCGCACGCGCCTTCACCTCCGCGAGAAGTGCGCTCCGGCGCGGCTCTGGCACCTCCTGGAGAAACGGGAGCCGCCAGAGAAAAGTGAACCCGGCCTTGGAGTAAAACTTCACCCCCTCGGCTCGCGTGAGCGCGAGCGTGGCGGCGCGTCCCGCGAGCAGTGCCAGCAAGCCGAGGCCGAGCGCGATCCCGGCATGAAGCAACGACCGGCGCGTGCGACCCTCGAGCGCGACCAGCGCAAATGTCAGCGGCAGCGCCAACAGGAGCAGGAGATTGGCGTGGCGCGTCGCGATGCAGACGAAAAGCGCGCCGGCGAACCAAATCCAGCGGCGCCGCGTGGGCCCGCGCAGCAATCGCACCCCGGCGACCACCAGCGCCAACGTGCCGAGAAGACTTAGACTTTCCGAGCCGACCGAGTGCGCCAGCGCATAGAACGACGGATTGCTGGCGAAGAAAAAGGCCAGCGCGCCCTGCACCCAGGGGACACGACTGGCACTAAGCACCAGGGCGAGCGCTCCGGCACAGAGCCCGAGATGTTGGCTTAGCACGAGCGCGAAGACTCCGCTGTCGGTCAGCTGCGGCTCGAGGTAAAAATTCCCCTTCGCGGCGGGCGTTATCCCTCGCAGCCGTTCGAGGGTATAGCCGGCCCAGAGCGGTGGTCGGGCGAGCAGGCTGTAAAGCAGGCCATGGCCGTTCCCGGCGGCTCTCCCCGGCCCGAGCGTCACCTGGTGGTAGCCATCGAGATCGCGCCAAAGCGGCGGCACTTTCGCGAGGAAGTAAACCGAGGGCGCGGCCAGGATGAGCGCCAGCAACAAGAAAGTAAGCCAGCGCGTGCGCATCCCCCGCTAGATACACGGGGCGGGTGAAGTTGCTGCCTAAAATTCGCAGTCGCACGGTGCGCTGCGGCTCGCTTTATTGGCCCGCGTTTATGGAAAAGAAGACCTGGATTTGGACCATCCTCATCGTCGGTGGAGTGACTGCGGCCATCATTGCCTTCGTCCTGTGGGACGAGGCGCGCGTGAGCAAGCGCCTCTCGCAGGAGACCGAAGCGCTCGGCTTTGCGGCCTTGCCCGTCCATTGGGAGGAAGACGACAAACGGGTGGAAGGCCACACGCTCACGTATGCCTACATGGCTGGCAGCCAGACTTTCACGCAAACGCTCGAGAAGGTGACCTGGTATCATCCGGAGTGGACCTACAAGGTCTGCGTCAACCCGGCCGATCCGAAGGACGCACGGCTCTACCGCTCCACGCACGTCTGCGGGAAATAGAGATTGCTTCCGTGCGCAGCGGCCCGCTTTAGATGCAGGCGCGATGCCCATGGAACCTGCCGACGAACGCTCCGCGCAGGACCAGCGCGCCCAGGCCGACTGGCAAAAAATCGCGGACTCGCCGGAGTTCAAGGCGCTGATTAAAGCGAAGGCGCGTTTCATCGTCCCGGCGACGGTCTTCTTCCTCGTTTACTACTTCGCGCTGCCCTATCTCGTCGGCTACCACACCGCTTTCATGCAGCGAAAAGTCTGGGGCGAGATGAACCTGGCCTACGCCTTTGCGCTTTCGCAATTCCTCATGGCCTGGGTGCTGGCGGCGATCTACGTGATGGTCGCCACTGGCTGGGATCGCAAGGCCGCCGACGTGCTCGCGCGCTTCCGCCGGTAATTAGCCGACCACTTCTATGAACGTCGCCCTGCTCATGTTCCTGGCCTTCGTCGCGGCCACGCTGGTCATCACTTACTTCAGCGCCCGCCGCAGCCAGGGGACGAGCGCTTACTTCGCCGCCGGCCGCCGGATTACCGGCTGGCAAAACGGCCTCGCGATCGCGGGCGATTACATGAGCGCGGCCAGCTTTCTCGGCATCGCCGGAATGATCGCGCTCAACGGCTACGACGGCTTCATGTATTCCGTCGGCTTCCTCGTGGCCTACCTCACGGTGCTCATCATCGTGGCCGAGCCGCTGCGCAACGCCGGCAAATACACCATGGCCGACGTGCTCGCCTATCGGCTGAAAGAGCGGCCGGTGCGCGCCATGGCCGCGCTCTCCACGCTCACGGTCTCGATCTTTTACATGATCGCGCAGATGGTCGGCGCCGGCACTCTCGTTAGGCAGCTTATCCCCGGGGTGAGCTACGAGGTCGCGGTCATCGGCGTGGGCGTGCTCATGGTCGTCTACGTGGTTTTCGGCGGGATGCTCGCGACCACCTGGGTGCAAATCGTCAAGGCGGTCCTGCTCATGAGCGGCAGCCTTTTCCTGAGCGTGCTCGTGATGAGCCGGTTCAACTTTAGCCTAACGAGCTTCTTCCAGGCGGTGAGCGCCGTCACCTGCACCGGCGCCGATGGCCTCCCGGTGACGCGCAATTTCCTCACCCCCGGCCTGCTCTTCAAGAATCCGCTCGACCAGATCTCGTTAGGCCTGGCCCTCGTCTTCGGCACCGCCGGCTTGCCGCATATCCTCATCCGCTTCTACACCGTGCCCGATGCCAAGACCGCCCGCACCAGTGTCGTCTGGGCGATGGTCCTGATCGGCTTGTTCTACATCATGACCACCTTCTTCGGCTTCGGCGCGGCCACCCTCCTCGGGCCGGACCACATGAAGCTCCATGGCGGCACGAACATGGCCGCGCCTGAGCTCGCGCGGATGCTCGGCGGCGAAGTCTTCTTCGCCTTCATCAGCGCGGTCGCTTTTGCCACCATCCTCGCGGTCGTGGCCGGTCTCACCATCAGCGCCAGCACCAGCTTTGCGCACGACTTCTTTACCAACGTGCTCCATCACGGGAAGGAACACCGCCCCGGCGCGGAAGTGCGCGTCGCCCGCATCACCGCCTTCGTCGTCGGCGCGCTCGCCGATCGTCATCGCCATCCTCCTCGGGCCGAAAGTGAACGTCGCCTTCCTCGTCGGCCTCGCCTTTGCCGTGGCCGCGAGCGCCAACTTGCCGGTGATCATTTTCTCGATCTTCTGGAAGCGCTTCAACACCACCGGCGCCGTCGCCGGTCTCGCCGTGGGCCTCGTCTCCAGCATCGTCCTCATCCTCCTCAGCCCCGATTTCCAGACGCACCCGCTCTTCCCGCTCAAGAACCCCGGCATCGTCAGCATCCCGCTCGGTTTCCTCGGCGCCTGGCTCGGGACCATCCTCACCCGCGAGCCTTCGGCCGAAGCGAAATTCGCCGAGCTCACCGTCCGCGCGAACACCGGCCTGGGCGCAGAAAAAGCCGAAACCGCGCACTGACCGCCGGCCGCCCGCCCGCCGCCGCGATCCGCCGCTGCTCCACCGTCACCGGCCGCCGAGCGCCCGCGCCCCGCCGCCGAGCGCGCGTCCTTCGTCGCCGCTCCGCCGCCACCCGGCCTTGATCCCCGTCATCCGCCGCCGCTCGCCCGCAAATCGCCCCAGAGCCAGCGTCAACCGCCCCCGATTCTCCGCGCCCCGCCGCTGCGCGCCTGCGCATCGCCCCTGATTCCACGTCACCCGCCCCCGAGCGAAAGTAATCGCGCCCTGCTCGGATGTCAGCCGTCCCTGAGCCGCCGTAAATCGCCCCTGATCGGATGTAAACGGCCGCTGATTGGGCGTCATCGCGCCTGAACCCGAGCCACTTACGATTCTTGGTGGCGGCTTTGCTGGAACCTTGCGGGAAGGGATCCACCTTCCCGGTTGCCGCCGACCGACCGAGTGCCTATAACGGTGTCCATCCGGCGCTCGCCCCTTGGCTGAAATCGCCACGGCGCCAGCTCCGGAGCCAAGCCGAGAAACCCCCTTCCTCCGCGCCGATGATCCGGAAAACGAACCTCCTCCTGGCCATCTCCCTCGCCCTGCTTTTGCCGCCGCGCCCGGCGCACGCGCAGGCCACGAAATGGGAATACAAAGTCGTCTCCCTCGCCCCTCTCATCCAGGCCTGGAGGAGCGAGCCGCCCGAGAAAACACCCGAGCCAAAACCGCCACCCACCCCCACGCCGGCGGCGGAACACGAAGACCTCTACTCCATCGCCGCCGACCTGCAAAAGATCCTCTACGACGCCTACGCCCCGCGCCTCGAAGCCTACCTCAACGAACAAGGCCGCGCCGGCTGGGAACTCTGCTCCCTCGGCGAAGGCGCCGCCATCTTCAAGCGCCCGGCAAAGTGATCACTCGAAGTCCCCAAAAGTTTGATAGGCGAAAAAATGTTCGCCTTTAAAGACGAACCTTCGTCTAATTCTCGTTAGGCGTCTGCCGACACGTCATGCTCCAGTTTTCGCCGCCGCACACTCACCGACGATGAGTTCGTCGAGCGCATCTGCCGCCAGACAAAAGCCAATCGGAAGGTCGCCATCGCCCTAAGTGTTGTCTACGGCCTCGTTCTCGTCGGCATCCTCTGCGCGATCCCTCGCATGATTCGCGGCCTGGGCGACATTGCTTCAGAGTCCCGCTCCGCCGAGCACGGTTTTCATATTGGGCTTCTGCTTGGCGCTGCTGCAGGTTTCTGCATCGCCACCGTCTCATGGAAACTTGCTGTATCACTACTCGCTGCTTTCGGTTCATTCTTTCGCGTTCACGACCTCTTGCTGAAGTATTACCCGGGGACGACGAGAGACTCCTTCGATCCCACACCAACGCCTAACCAGGCGATGCAGCGAACCGCTGGCCGCTCCGCGTTCTAGCTTTCGATGACTTCCACATTCCACCTGCAGCCACGCGCGCCCTCGCCAGCGGTCGCTGATCTTGTGTCTCGTTAGGCCTGGATGCGAACATCATGCTCGCGTTATTTTTCCTTTCCGTCATTCTGATCTCGGCAGCTCGGCGGCACGGTCGAAGACGCTGCGAGGCAGCAAGCGTTGGATTCGTCATCCTCGCTAGCTTCCGATTCCCGGCAGCGCACTAGCCGACAGCGTGCGCCGCTGCAACGTGCGCGCTACTCCGCGGAATCGCCGACTTCTTCTCTCAACCCGTCTTGGCCTCTCACTTTCTTGTCGATCCAGTAGCGCCCGAGAAGATCTTTCTGCGCTACCGTCTTTCAGACGCTACCGGATGGCGCTTCTGGTGGACGCTTTTGTCGGAAGATTAGGCGCGTGGCCGATGAGACGTGGCTGCGCCACAGCGCTACTGATGGCCACCGCGTAGTGACATCTGGTCAACCAGGATCGAGCGAGAGGCTGTTTGTCCAGGCTTGACAGAGCTATGCCGAGCATCCGAATCGAGGCTACGACGCGGGCGATTACAACTATTCTCAGGCTGGTGCGGCACGCGAGTCGCGAGGGCTGCAACGTCACATTATCACTCGCGCTTCTGCTAAGTCACGCGAATAGGCCTAACCAGGCGATGCAGCGAACCGCGGGCCGCTCTGCGTTCACACTTTCCATGACTTCCACCCCTCCACGTGCTTGCGACGCGCGCCCTCGCCCGCGGTCGCTGATCTTGTTCTCGTTAGGTGCTGAGACCGTCGCGATGAAGTTGCTGGCTAATTTCTCCGGGCGGACGTCGAGCGGTGCAGTGGCTCGCCGAGCGAACAGCATTTTGCAGAAAGCGCAGGACGATGGCGACGCGCACGGGAGCAGAGCAGGGGAGCGTCAGTCGACGTTCGGCTTCAGGTTGCTGGCTCTTTTGCCGACAGGATGCGTTCACTGCGGGCGGTCACGTGCCACGCTGGTGGCGAGGCCACGCTCGCACCTAACCATGCGATGCAGCGAACCGCCACCGCTCCGCGTTCCTACTTTCCGTGACTTCCACCTTCAACCAGCAGCCATACGCGCCCTCGGCGGTCGCTGATCTTGGGTCTCGTTAGATGCTGTGCGCACGCTCATGCGTCATCGCTGCGATCACGCTCGTCCGTCGTCAGCATGCGCTGCGCGTGGCAGCGCATGTCGAGCGCGCCGCGATCGCGGTACATCTGCGAGTCGGGCGTCAGCGGCAGCTCGTTCGGCTGAGCTACCGCGACGCTCGCGATTCGTGCGACGCCTCGGATCGCACGTCTCGGATCCACGATGGCTGTCTCGATGGCACTCTGCCTCACGCTGACGAGTCGGTCGATGTCGCGATGCGCGTCGTCTCGACAGCGAAGCATCTGTTGCGGCTCTGACGCATGTTCGCGGAGCGCATTCACGATTCTGGATCGCCGTTGGCACAGCAGTTCGGTGACTGCGATGCATCGCGGATCGTGCTCGAATGCGATCGCACGCAAGCATCTAACCAGGCGATGCAGCGAACCGCGGGCCGCTCTGCGTTCACACTTTCCATGACTTCCAACCCCACCCGTGTTTGCGACGCGCGCCCTCGCCCGCGGTCGCTGATCTTGTTCTCGTTAGATGCTGATGCGCGCTCGCAGCCTATCGCATCGCAGTCGCCGATTCGCGGCTGCGTCTGGCGTCGCTCGGCATGCGCTGTGCGGCTCATCGATAGCGTGCCGCTCGAGCGGTCGCTGCGGCATGCGGCATGCGATCGATCGCGACAGTCGTGCGCTTCAGCCGATGCGTCGTGCTCGAGCATCTCGCCGGCAGCAGATCGCTCGACGGCGATCTCGCGAGCTTCACGCATGGCGAGTTTCGGACTGCGACGTGCGTCTGCGTTCGCGATCTGCCGCTTGCTCGATGACGTCGCGAGCTCGCGGCGATTCGATCGCGTCTGCCGATGAGCTCGCGCTGATGCGACGCCCAAGCATCTAACCATGCGATGGAGCGAACGGCGGACCGCTCTGCGCTCCACTTTTGAGATGACTTCCACACTTCCACTCCGAGCGACGCGCGCCCTCGTCCGCCGTCGCTCATCTTGTTCTCGTTAGATCGCTGAGCATCGCGACTCGCCTGCTGCTCGGACTGCTTCGCTCAGTTCTCGCCGGCTGCTATGCGTCGTCATCGCGATATTCCGCGCGGCGACATCAGTCATCGCTGCGCTGGACGAAGTATCGCGACGATCGCAGCGCTTATCGTCGCTCGGCTCTCACAACTGTGCTCCGATACGTCGCCGCGATTGAGCAGTCCGCGATCTGGACGCGAAGTCAGTGGGACATTCGTCACGCACCCCGACACCGACACTTTTGGCATTGATGTTCTGCGGTCCACAGCGTATCACGATTGCTACGGCTATGGTTTCCTCAGAAAAGAAGTGGATCGTCATCGCAGAACTCTTTCGATGGCGCGCTTAAGCATCTAACCAGGCGATGCAGCGAACCGCGGGCCGCTCTGCGATCAC
Organism: uncultured Verrucomicrobiae bacterium; assembly: GCA_963726745.1. GTDB lineage: Bacteria > Verrucomicrobiota > Verrucomicrobiia > Chthoniobacterales > UBA10450 > JACCTI01. Next base: position 742,323 of record CAVSDR010000006.1, on the reverse strand, counting down.
ACTTTCCATGATTCCAACCCCTCTCGTGTTTGCGACGCGCGCCCTCGCCCGCGGTCGCTGATCTTGTTCTCGTTAGATGTATGAGCGCACTCGTATCGCATCGCCGATCAGCGCTGCGACGTATGTGCTGCGCGTCGCTGCGGCATCGAGTCGATCTCGCTGGCCGCGCGAGTGCTCGCATCGTGCGGTCGCACCGGCAGTGCGCAGTCGGCGTCGACTCTGCGCATCGCGCTCACGGATGCCGGCATGCGTGCGCTTCATGCTCGCGCACGTCGCCGAGCATGTCTCGCACGCTGTCGTGCGCAGCGACTCGCCAGCGATCGCGCTGTCGTCACGTCATCGCCGCGCATTCGGCAGATGCTTCGACGCATGGATCGTCATGCAGACGCCGATCGATGAGCTTCTCGACATGCGCATCGCGTGCACACGCAAGCATCTAACCATGCGATGGAGCGAACGGCGGACCGCTGTGCGCTCCACTTTTGAGATGACTTCCACACTTCCACTCCGAGCGACGCGCGCCCTCGTCCGCCGTCGCTCATCTTGTTCTCGTTAGGCCTATGAACGCGCTCGCGTCATCGACGTGCGATCGCGCGGTTCACTGCCGTGCGTTCGCGCGCATCGTCGTGCGAGCGGTCGCTGCGTTCGCGTCTGCTCGGCACGATCGTCGTTCAGTCATCGCGCTGCGCATCACGCGGCACGTCGCGCGAGTCGCACGCGTGCGATCCGCGTCGAGCTTCGATCGCGCAACCCTCGGTGCGTCGGCGCGTTCACACGATTCGCGAGATCGAGCTCGCTCGATCATCGCGAGCTTCGCGCATTGTCGCGGAGTTTCGACTCGTTCGAGCCGAGCGTCGATCTGGCGGCAGTGCTGCACGTCTGGCGGACACGCTAGCTGTTCCGACGCTGCGTCGGAGATCGCAGCAAGTTCGCGATGCATGATCGCTCACGACGCAAGGCTCTAACCATGCGATGGAGCGAACGGCGGACCGCTGTGCGCTCCACTTTTGAGATGACTTCCACCCTTCCACTCCGAGCGACGCGCGCCCTCGTCCGCCGTCGCTCATCTTGTTCTCGTTAGATGCTGCATGAGCGCATCGCTCATCGCGCTCACGCATGCGCTACTGCACGTGCATCGCTTGCGCATTTGGCGCGTGCGTTGCAGCTCGACAGCATGATCGACGGCTCGCTGCGACTGCTCGAGCGTTGCTCGAGCGTCTCCGCAGTCTGTCACGATCGCGCTGCGCACGATGGATGCTGCCGCACATTCGCGTTCGCGGTCGCGGCGATCGACGCGCTCGCTACTGATGTTATCGTCCGGCTCGCCGACGAGCGGCGATCGCTTCGGCAGCAGGTCGCAGTCTGCAGCTCGATTCGTACAGACATTGCGACAGGCTACTGCGTGTCGTCGTCGAAGGCATCGAGTCATGTCCGGTCGAGTCGAGGCAGCTCGCCAAAGTCGGCTTCGGCGATCAACTCGTTGCAGGCGCGAACTCACCGATGATCGTCAGCGATGCCACGCAACGCATCTAACCAGGCGATGCAGCGAACCGCGGGCCGCTCTGCGTTCACACTTTCCATGATTCCAACCCCTCTCGTGTTTGCGACGCGCGCCCTCGCCCGCGGTCGCTGATCTTGTTCTCGTTAGGCGCTTCCTCGTCCCACTCTTAATAGAACACACCAATAACCAATCCAAACATCAACATCATGAATAAATACACTACATTTGTTACCTGCTCGGCCATTTTGGCTTTTGCATCCATTTGCCTCGCCGATACACCAATTGCGGCAACTGCTTTAACACCCGCTCTCGGGACGGTGAAGAAGGCCGGTGATGGAAAATTTGACTTCAAGCGGGCGAATCATGACCTTCGCTTAGAGAACGTGGTTATGAACGCCTATCCGGATAAAAACGGAAGAACTATTACTGGCACATTTACGCTAACCCACCTGTATAAAGCGGGCCCATTCAAAAAGCGTCCTGCCGACCACATCTTAGTTTCATTTACCGCAAAAGCGGGGAAGACACAGTCTACAGTTACACCTGCAAAAGGTAAAAACCCTTGGGGATATATCATCGCTGCTGGCGCAACAGCAGCCGGTGCTCCTCCGCAAGACGCCGCCGCAGCCGGAAAGGCAACCACCAAGATAAGCAGCATGCTGAGTGGCGATGCCGCTCCCTTTATGGCTCAGGCAATTGTTAGCCTGACTGACCGTCTCGCGAGCCTTTCTACCAAGAGGAAGTGAATCGCCCGAAAGCGCCTAACCATGCGATGCAGCTAACCCTCTCCGCACGTCACGCCGGCTGCTGCAAGCCCGCAGAACCTACCGGAGCAGCCGTCGCGCCGTGCTCCGAGGGTAGCTGATCTTGTTCTCGTTCGGCGACTAGCCACGCGTATGCCCGAAACCACGATTAACTCAGGCTCCGGCCGGAGACGTGCGCCATTTTGCGTGTTGTTGCCTATGCTCACGATTCCATTCGGAGTCATCGCCGTGACGGTGCTTTTGCCACCGTCGGCATCCGGCCAGAACGTCTTCTTTATTGCAGCTATGTTCTTCCGAGTCGTCTTGCTCCCGCTTGCAGCTATTACATTCATTCTCGGCTGCGTCGCACTCTTTCGCAGAGACACCTATCCGTTCTACCGCTTCATTCTGTTCGCGCTTCTCGCAGTTGTCGCCGGTGCGGTGCTCACCATGTCAGGCTACCGTTATGGCCCAGGTCCGTGAGTCACCAATGAACCCAACGTTGCCGAACCATGCGCTGCAGCGAACTGCTCCGGGCCGTCACGCCGGCTGCTTGCGCAGCCGACGCGCCGTCCCTCCGCCGTCGCTGAGCTTGGGGTCGTTAGGCGGTAAGCGTCGTGGCTGATCCAGCGTCCATCTACAGCATCGTTGAAAGCGATTCGCTTGCGTGGTCGGAGCAGGCTGAGGGCGCCTTCATGTCCGCCGAAGTCATCTTTCCACGCTTCATGGAAGCTCGAGCGCAGCATCCTAGTCTTCCGGGGATTCGGGAGCAGCAACTCGCGTTTATGCATTCGTTCATGCTTCTGACCGCGCTCGCCTTCGAAGGCGTGATCAAGGGATTGGCAGTGGCACAGGGGATTGATTGGCAAACTCTCCGAGAGGATGGTGGTCACGGCCTCAGCCAATATGTGCGTCGCGTAACCACCGTATCTGACGCTGAGCTGGACTTGCTGATACGGCTGCAAGAATATCTGAAGTGGGCCGGACGTTATGTCGTGCCGATGACCGCGACCAGATATGTTGAGGGAGCAGAACGACGGAAATGGAAGTCTCCTGATCGAGAGCTTATTCCGACGTTTTTTCAGCGCCTTAGATCAGAGCTTCACTCGCATGCGGCGCGAACCGCCTAACCAGGCGATGGAGCGAACGGCGGACCGTTGTGCGTTCACATTGAAGATGATTTCCACCGTTCCACTCCGAGCGACGCGCGCTCTCGTCCGCCGTCGCTCATCTTGTTCTCGTTAGATGGAAAGCGCGCAAGAGATTCTGTTCGCTGCGATCTTCGCCGCTTTTGCTCGTGGCTCTCGCAGTTTACCTCGCACATCTTGTCCGGGCAGCCTGCCGTCGAGTTGCATCCGTATTCCTTCGCATTGCTGCGCTTACAGCGCTGCGCATGGTTTTGGTCGCTGTGTGCTGCTGGCTTCGCCGAGTATTGCGGGTCTTGGGCTCGTCACTTCCGTCACACGCAGGTTGCAAACGATCTGCGCTCACGGTCATGCGGAGTTTTCCTTTTTCTGGCTCTCGGCGCCTTTATTATCAGCTTTGCCGCTTTCGTGATCGGCGTGACAGAGCCACTACTCCGTGCACGCCAACCATCTAACCATGCGATGGAGCGAACGGCGGACCGCTCTGCGCGCCACTTTTGAGATGACTTCCACCCTTCCACTCCGAGCGACGCGCGCTCTCGTCCGCCGTCGCTCATCTTGTTCTCGTTAGGCCGTCATGACAGCGCAGTCTGCCTATCTTGCCATCGGCGTCATCGATCGGCTGCATGTCCGCGTTGACCTTTTGCCACGAAGCGGCGCTTTACCGCCGGTGGGTGAAGACAGCCGGCACGGTCATCGAACTCGTCGCGCAATTATAACGGCGAAGGCGTTGCCTTTGCTCCACGTGTCTCGTTTCAAGCTCGCGGATGGTCAAACGATATGCTTCGTCTCCCAAATTGCGACGAGCTCCGTGCACTAAAGCTCGGCGCTACCGTGAACGTGCTTTACCATCGATCCGGCCCGGACGCCACGATCGATCGCTTCTTATTCCGGCACGCACCCGAACTGATATTCTTCTGTATCGGCGTCGCGATGATCGCGATTTATGTATACGGTTGACGAGCAGCCTAACCAGGCGATGCAGCTGACCGCGAGCAAGCCTGCGATTTACGCTTGAGTGTCTGCCGTCGGGAGCGTATGCTGCGTGGCATGCACAGAGGGCTCGCGGCAGCTGATCTTGTGCTCGTTAGACCTAAAAGGTATGCCGCTCCCGAAAGACGAGGCTTGGTTCCCGACGAAGCGCTATGGCTACGGCTGGGGATGGCCGAGACGTTGGCAGGGAGTGCTCGCATCTGGTTTTCTACATTTGCGCTCCTCTCCTCCGCTGGACTGTTGTTCGAGCGTGCGCATCCACACAGCTTTTACGCGGCGGTTATCTTTTTTAGCGTGCTCTTGATCGCGCTGTGCTTCTGGAAAGGGGAACGACCGAGATGGCGTTGGGGAGGCTCCGATGACGACGCCAAGGCTCTAACCAGCCGATGGAGCGAACGGCGGACCGCTCCGCGTCCACACTTTGAGATGACTTCCACACTTCCACTCCAAGCGACGCGCGCTCTCGTCCGCCGTCGCTCATCTTGTTCTCGTTAGATGGTTTGAAAGCGGATCCCTTCACAGTCTCCACTGGCTTTGCCACAGTGGTGCAGCTAATCGGGATGTTCCGCCAGGAAATGGGGACGCGAAAGGATCTGAGTCATCGCGAATTTATCGAGTGGCTAGAATACCATCGGCACGAGGAGATAAAGGAACTGGTCACGGAGACCTATCACCTGCAGACGCAAGTCGATGAGTTGCTGCGGCAAGATCACGCCGAAATCATTTCGAAGCTTGACCAGGTGAACACGATGGTCGTCGAAATCCTGCGCCACGTGGAAGGCTTCAGCGAATTGACAATCGCTGTCGCGCCGCAACAGGGCTTGTCAGATGACGCGGTTGGGATATTGCGCTTGGTAGCCAATTCTAAGCAGGGGATGTTATTCATCCCGCCAGGTGACACGACCCAACTGTTGGTGGACAACTATGTTTACTCGTCGAGCGATAATGGCCGTTTCCTGCAGGATGATCTCGAAACGCTGGTTTCGTTCGGAATGCTGATTACAGGTTACTCGGGGTCCACGCCGTCATACAAGATCACTCGGAGGGGTGCGAAATTAATCGAGTTGCTGCCACAGGACAAGGCACCGCCGGAGCTGCCGCAGACCTCGCCCGCCACTGGCCTCGAAGGGCTCGAGCATCTCGAGGATCCCGAAGCAACGTATCCGAACCCCGAAGACGACTATTAACTCTGCGCCATCACCAGCGACATGTTCTCCTGTCGTCCTGATTAGTCGCGCGCCGAACCATCTAACCATGCGATGGAGCGAACGGCGGACCGCTGTGCGTTCACACTTGAGATGACCTCCACACTTCCACTGCGAGCGATGCGCGCTCTCGTCCGCCGTCGCTCATCTTGTTCTCGTTAGGCTTATGAGACCGCGCTGGGTGGATGATGATCGCACAATCGAAGGAGATCGCGTCGGCTATACGGTCATCGCCAAGTGGCGCCCTTGGCTTTACTACCGCGTCATCACTTTTCGCGTCGACGGCGATTCGCCAGTCCACCTGATTAGCAGCTTGGAGACGGCTTGGCCTTTGGGCGATGGACACGGGGCCGTCGTTGCCTTATTTGCTGGCGACGCAACGCCAAGGCCTAACCAAGCGATGCAGCGAACGGCTGGCCGTTCCGATGTCTAGTTTATAGGTAAAGCTAGGGGTCAGTCCTAGAATCTCGGCAGATTGCTGAGACTTTGTCTCCTAGACCTACCTACTCCCTCACCTCACGGCGAAGGCGGCGTGGGCGTTGCCGGGCCTTTCGGTTGCGCGCCGGTGTCGATGATTTTGCGGGCGTTCTGGTAGTTGGCGACGAATTGCGGGTTGGTTTCCCGGAACTGGAGGATGAGGCCGTCGAGGCGCTCTTTTACGATCATGTCGGCGCGGTGGATCTCGTCGGCTAAGAGGGTGGTGTGGGTGCTGCGCTGGGCGCGGGCGACGGCGGGCTTGCGAGACGGCCAGGCGGTAGGCGTCGATCCGGGTTTGCAAGGCGGCTGAGGGTGGCGGCGGTGACGCCGTAGTCGGCTAACGAGGCGAGGACGCCTTGGGCGTCGTCGTGCACGCCCTGGGCGAGGTCGTCGCGAGCGTCGTCGCGCGCGCGGGAGAAATCGCTCTCGTGCAGCTCGGTTTTCTTCGCGAGGGTTTGGTTGTTGGCCACGCTCGCGCAGGCCTTGACCGCGCCGGCCACGCGCAGGGCGTAGGAGGTCATCTGCTCCTGGAAATTCTTTTTATCGACCGTGACGCCGGTGGTGGCGGCGGCCTGCGCCTGGGCGAGGGAATCGATGAGGGTGATGCTGTCGCGGAGGTTCTGATGTTGCGTCGCCATCGCGGGCACGCCGGCAAAGGCGCTGGCGTGGTCGGTGAGGACTTGAGCGGTGGCGCGAAACATCCCGAGCTTGTTTTCCTGGCGGTCGTTCATGGGCGCGGATTTTGCCTAACGGGTGGTGGAATGTAAAGCGCAGGAAGAAGGGGACGGGAGAGGGAAAAGCTCCGTCCCAGGGCCTCGCGCTGGGGGTGGCCCGGTGTGGCCTCCCCGGTAGTTAAGGCGTGGTTGCCAGGGAAGGAGCGTCTGGCCTTTAGCTGGCGGGCTTGGTTATGGTGCTCGCCATGAAGAATCTTTTGCGGTGGCGGCGGCTGGCGTCGATGCCGCTGGGGAGGGCGGGATGGAATCTGGGGGGTGTGGCTGGCGGACTGGCTTTCGGTGGCGGAGCGCTGCGCCCGGGCGCGGAGGCGCGAGGCAATCATGGATAAGGCTTACCAGGAGGACATCCCGAAATACAGGCACGCGCTGGAGGCGTTGCGGGTGGAGTTTGCCGCTACGGCCACGGAAACGAATTGGCGGAAGCTGCGCCTGGAGCCGCTGCTGCGGCATGTGCGGTCGTTGGAGCGCATTCTGGAATCGCCGAAGTATGCGCGCGAAACCGCGCGGCTCCGGCGGGGAGTGTCCATGTTCCATGCGGACCTGGTTTATCTCCGCGCAAACATCCAGGGCCTGCGGGAGATCTTGAAGAACGAGCGCGAGAAAGCAGAGCGGGTGGCGGCGCGGAAGCGGCCGAGCCGTTCGGCCAGGAGCCAGGTAGGGCAACGGTGAGGCGGAAGTTTTGGCTTGGCTGGCGCGGGCGGCCGGGCCTAGCCTGCGGAACCATGAAAAAGCTTCTTCTTTCTCTCCTGGCCACCACGGCTTTTGCGGCGATGGCGTCCGCTGCGGGCATGCCTGCGCTGGATGTGACCGTCTCTGATCCTGCTGGCAAAGTTGCCTTCAAAGGCCGCACCGGCGCGGACGGCACCTTTGCCACCAAGACGCTCGAGCAAGGCGAATACGTGGTGCAGTTCAATGCCCGCAATGGCGCCCCCAAGGGCAACCTCGCGGTGGTCGTTTCCGCCGGGAAACAGAAGGTGATGGCGGAAGCGGTGCCCGGTTCGAAATTCGCCGCCGGGGGCGTGGCCATGAAAGTGAAAGTAGGCAAGGGCCTTAACATCACCGGCCAGGTTTCCACCGGGAAAGTTGCGACTGTCGCCGCGGCCTCGAGCAATACGAAAGTGAAGATCGTGAACGGCAAGCGTTTCATCTGGGTCGCCGGCGGCGGCACCGGGAGCAACATCGGCGGCCGTTGGGTCGAGGAAGGCAGCGCCGAAGCGCAGAATCTCCACCGCATCAGCGGCGAGGGCGTGCAGAATATGCAGGATCGCGGGATGCAGGGCGGCGTGCCCGGGAATTAGGCGACGCTTTCGCCCGGCCACGGCAGTGGGCGGAGGAGGGGAATTACCGGCGGAGGGGCTCGAACCCACACACTCTTGCGAGTACCAGATTTTGAGTCTAGCGCGTCTGCCAATTCCGCCACGCCGGCGGCAGGCGGATATCGTCCCGCAGGATGGCGCGCGCGCAAGCGCAAAGTAGGGCGCTGAGCGGCGCGGCGGCGTTGGCGGAAAAGGTTTGTCGCGCCTCCGGGTTTGTCGCCTAATCGCTCCCGCTTGCGCTCTTTCTCTCTTCTCTCGCTCGGCCTTCTCCTCTCGTTAGGCGAAGGATTGCTGGCCCAGGCGCCCTCGGCGCAACTCCTCCTGCCCTCGCGCACGCTCGAGCCCCGCAGCACTTTCGAGGTCCGTTTTGGCAGCGAGATGGTGCGCCCGGAGGAGGTCGGCAAAATCGGCCGCCCCGTCGCCGCTCGCTTTTCGAACCGCCGGTCGCCGGCGACTTCACCTGGCTGAGCACGCGCAGCGGTTCCTTCGCCCCCGCCGGCGTCCTTCCGCTGGGGACGAAATTCCAGATCTCGCTGGCAAAAAATCTCCGCGACCTCGCCGGCCGCGAGGTGGGCGCGAAGTTTCGCGAAAGCGCGGAGACGCCGCCGCTCCGGGTCAAGGGAGTGACCCACTTGGGCGGCTTCGACCCGGCGAACGCGTCGATGCGTCCGCGCCTCGCCGTCCTGTTTAACGCCGGGGTGCAGGCGGGCGCGGCGGCGGGCTTCTTCCATTTCGAGGACGCGGCGCACCAGCGGGTCGAGGCGCAGGTCGAGCAGGCCGCAGACGCGAAAAGCACGCGCCTCTTCGCGCGCTCGGAGAGCGACGATAACTCGTTAGGCTCCTGGACCGCAGAGCTGCAGCCCGAGGAAGCGGCCAACGACTTCGACGAAAACGGCGAGCCGCTGGTGCCCGACGCCGAGAAGCCAGCGCCGCCGCGCGGCAATCTTCTCCTGGTGCGCCCAGCGAAACCGCTCCCGCCGGGGAAAGCATGGCATCTAGTGATCGACGCCGGCCTGCCCGCGGCCGAGTGGCCGGCAAAATTGCCCGCGCCGAAACGCATCGAAGTGGGGGAGGTGCAGCCATTCGCGATCAGCGCCGTGGCCGCGGAAGGAAACCGCGTCGCCGGCCGGCGCTTGCGGATTGATTTCACCAAGACGCTGGCGGACGACGTCACGCGCGAGAATCTCGCGCGCTGGGTCCAGGTCGAGCCGACGGTGCCGAAGCTCAAGCTGACGCGCGACGACAGCAGCGTGACTGCGAGCGGCGATTTCGCCCTCGGCGCGACCTATCGCGTAACCGTCGCTGCCGGGATGCCTGCGGCCGAGCCGGCAGAATTAGCCAGCGCTTTCACCCGCGAGTTCAGCTTCCAGCCCTACGAGGCGCGCCTTTATTTTCCCGAGTTCGATGGCCACCAGCGTGCCGGCGGTTCGCGTTTGCTCCGCCTGGTCTCGGTGAATGTCCCGCGGGTGCGCGTGACTGCGCGGCTCTTCCGCGGTCCGCAGATCGCCGCGGCGCTTAAGGCTTTCGACGACTACAACAAGCCGCCGGAAGACGCGTCGGACGAGTATTACTCGCGGGTCGACGCGGAGGCTTTGCCGGGAGAGCTGATCTGGCAACAGGAGTTCACGCCCGGCGGCGCGGTCGATACCCAGCAGGTGGTGGAATTGAAGTGGGACGAAATCGGCGCGGGCCGCACCGGGACGATTCTCTTCACCGCGGAATCGGTCGACCCGGTGACCGCCACCGGCAAGCGCGTGGGCACGCAGACGCTGATGCAATTGACCGACATCGGCGCGGCCTGGAAGCGCGATCGCGGCGGCTACACGCTCCATCTTTTCTCGCTCGCGACAGGACAGGCGCTGGCGAAGGCGACGGTCGCCTTGCTCGATGCCGAGGCCGCTCCGGTGGCGCAAAGCACGAGCGACGCGCAGGGCCAGGCGCACCTGCCGCCGACGGAAAAGCCTCGTTGGTTTTCCGTTTCCGCCGGCGACGACACGCACGTGATCCCAGTCTACTCCGGCGAAATTCCGCTCTACCGGCTGGGCGTTTACGACCAAGGGATCAACGACTTCGAGGAAGGCCGCTTCCTCCAGACGATTTTTCTTTTCACCGAACGCGGGGTCTACAAGCCAGGCGACAAATTGCACCTCAAGGGCTACGCGCAGGACCTCCGTAGCGGTCAGCAGCGCATCCCCGCGGGGAAGCCGGTCACGGTCACGATCAACGACGCGAAGGACCGGCAGATTCACTCGAGCACGGTCACGCTCTCGGACTTCGGCTCCTTCGAGCTCGAGTTCACCGTGCCTGCGGGCACGCTCGGGAAATTTCAGGTCGCGGCCGTGGGCGAAAAGGAAACGCGGCTCGGCGGCTCCTGTTCTTTCCAGGTGCAGGAATACAAGCCGAACGCCTTCGAGGTCGTGATCCCGAAGCCGCCCGACTCGTTAGGCAGCACTGCGCTCGCGCTCCCCGTGACCTCGAAGTACTACATGGGCCAGCCGCTCTCGCAGGCCCGGCTGAGCTGGTCGCTGGTCGCGCGCGACGAGACTTTCGCGCCGGAAGGCCTGGGCGACTTTGCCTTCGGCAACGCGATCGCCGATTACCGCTTCAACCGCGCGCTCGACAAGCTCGCGCAATTCAATGCGCAGGGTGAAGTGGCGATCGATGCCCACGGCGTCGCGCTCGTGCAGACGCCGCTGCCGGTGAATGCGAAAGCGCCGCAGCCGCGCGCGGCCAGGCTGTTCGTGGAAGTGACCGACCAGAATCAGCAGACGGTTTCGGAGGCGCGCCAATTTACCCAGCACGCCTCGGAGTTTTACCTCGGCGTGCGGCGCTTCGACGCCGTGCTCACGGAAGGCGCGCCGCTTCCGCTCGAGGTGATCGCGCTCCGCCCGGATGGCCAGACCCTCGACCAGCCGGCGAAGGCGAACGTGCGCGTCTCGCGCATTCGCTGGCAGACCAACCGGCTCGCAACCGCCGGCGACACGAGCGAATTCGAAAGCACCCCGCAGCTCGAGAAACTTTGGGAGCACGAGCTCCTGACCGCGCCCGGCCGGGGCGAGGACCGCAAGCCGAAGACCGCGGCGCTGGCCGACGCGCTCGCGGGTCCGCCGGGCGAGTATCTCCTCGAGGTGAGCGCGCAGGATGCCGGCGGCCGGCCGGTGTTGACCTCGCTCGTCTTCGAGGTCTCGGGTGAAGCGGAGACCGACTGGAATTATCGCAACCCCTACGTGATCGATTTAGTCTCCGACAAGGACACCTACGCGCCGGGCGAAACCGCCAACTTGCTGGTTAAAACTCCGATCGCCGGCGATGCGCTGGTGACCGTGGAACGCGACCAGGTGCTGCGCTCTTTCGTTGTTCGCCTCACGGGCAACGCTCCTTCCGTGCAGGTGCCGATCCTCGCGACCGACGCTCCGAATGTCTTCGTCTCGGTGCTGCTCCTGCGCGGAGCCGAGGAGAGCCCGCGCAAAATGAAAGTGCCGGAGTATCGCATCGGCTACGCCAGCTTGAAGGTCGCGCGGCCGGACGACCAACTTACGGTCACGGTGCAAGCCGCGTGCGCCGAGCGCACGGCCTAACGACCCGGTGCAAGTGGAGGCGGAAGTGCGCGATTGGCGCGGGCAAATCGCGGCCGATGCGGAGGTCACGCTCTATGCGGTGGATGAAGGCGTGCTCAGCCTGACCGGCTACGAAACACCCGACCCGCTGGCGTTTTTCAATCAGCCGCGCGGCCTCGGCGTGAGCACGAATTTGACGCTGCCAACGCTCCTGCGCGAGGACATGGCGGAAGCAGATTTCGCGAACAAGGGCTACCTCGTGGGCGACGGCAAGGGCGGCCCGGCCTTGCTGAATGGCCTCCGGAAAAACTTCGTCGCCTGCCCGTTTTGGAACGCCACCCTGCGCACCGATGCGCAGGGCAAGGTGCGGGCAGAGTTCGCCGCGCCCGATAGCCTAACGAGATATCGGCTGGTCGCGGTGGCGGTCACGCGCGCGGGGGCGTTTGGCAGCGCGCAGTCGGCCTTCGAGATCAACAAGCCGGTCATGATCGAGAGCGCGCTGCCGGCCTTCGCTAATAAAGGCGACCGGCTCACGCTCCGCGCGGTTGCGCACAACACCACTGCTGTCGGCGGGAAGGCCGAGGTGCAGCTCTTTCTCGACGAAACCGCGCGCGCCACCGGCGAAACGCGGCGCGAGCTCGACCTGCCCGCGGGTGGCTCGGTCGCGGTGGATTTCCCGGTGGAGATCGTGGGCACCGGGCGAGGCGCACTGGAAGTGGGCGGTGAAATTAGCCGACAACCTGGACGCGGTGGAAGCGATCGTGCAGGTGGGTGATCCTGCGCCGCTCATCCGCCAGGTCGAGACGCAGCGCGTGGAAAAAGAGTCGGCTGAGCTGCTTCGGATCACCAATGGCCAAATCCTCGAAGGCCACGGCGAGGTCACGGTGAATCTTGCGAGCACGCGCGTGCTCAATCTCGGCGAGGCCGTGCGGCAGCTGCTCCATTATCCCTACGGGTGCGTCGAGCAGACGACCTCGAGTTTGCTCCCGTGGCTCACGGTCCGCGACCTGGGCGAGGATGTTCCGGGAGCTCGAACCGGCCGGAGGGCGAAATCGCGGAGGCGGTCAATGGCGGCCTGCGTCTGCTGCTCTCGATGCAGACCAGCAGCGGCGGCCTGAGCTATTGGCCGCGAGGCCGCGAGCCGATGCTTTGGGGCAGCGCCTACGGAGCGATTGCCTTCACCCTTGCGCAGCAGCAAGGCTTCGCGGTGCCGGAGGCGGAGTTCGCGCGGTTGCAACGCTACCTGAGCGAGCAGCTCCGCGGGACCGCGCGCGAGCGCAGCGGCTACGGCTTGTCGGATCGCTGCCTCGCGGTCTATGCGCTCGCGCTCGCGGGCAAGGCGGAGCCGGCGTATCACGATTTGCTCTTTCAAAAGCGCGCGCAGTTGAGCGCGGAAGATCGCGCCTTGGTCGCGCTCGCGGTGATCGAGGCGAAGGGCCCGCGGTCGATGATCGAGGAATTGCTCCGCGGCCCGGCGACCGATGCAGGCTACGTCGAGCAATGGTTCGGTTCGGTCACGCGCGAGCACGCGCTCCAGTTGCTCGCCTGGACGCGGCACGCGCCAAAGTCGCCGCGGGTCGACCAGCTCGCGCTCGAGCTTTTTACCCGCCGGGAAAACGGCCACTGGGGGACCACGCAAAGCAATGCCTGGGCGCTGATCTCGCTGGCTAATTATCTGCGGCTGGTCGAGACCGGCCCGCGCGAAGCCAGCGGCGAAGTGCGCTGGCCGGGCGCCAGTGCCGCCTACGAACTCGACCAGGAAAGGATCAGGGTGAGCCTAACCTTTCCGCTGGAAGGCCAGCGCTCTGCGCAACCGTTGATGATCACGCGTCACGGCGGGAAAGTTTATGCGGAAACCACGGTCACCGCGCGTTCGAAGCTGGCGGAGCAGCCGCGCCAGGACCAGGGCTATGGCCTAACGAGACGTTACGCGAAGATCGGCGCCGACGGGAAATTGAGCCCGGCGGAAAACCTGCGGGTGGGCGACCGCATTCTCGTGACCCTGGAGGTGGAGGCGCGCCGGCGCGCGACTTTCCTCGCACTGGAGGATCCGCTGCCGAGCGTGCTCGCGCCGATCAACCCGGCCTTCAAGTCGCAGGAGACGCTCGCCGGCGAGTCGTTAGGCACGGAGTGGGTCAGCGATTACTCCGAGCTGCGCGACGGATCGCGCAGTCTTTTTTGCCGATGTCCTCCGGCCGGGTCGCTACACCCTGCGCTACCTCGCGCGCGTCGTCTGCGCCGGCGAAGCGCTCGCGCCCGCGGCGAAGATCGAGGAGATGTATCATCCGGAACGCTTCGGGACGACGGCTACCGAGCGTGTCTCCGCGCAGGGGCTGCGATGAAGCGGCTTCTCCTGGGCACGCTCGTCCTGCCGCTCTCCTGCTGGCTGGCGCTGCGCTTCCTCCCGCTGCCGGCGGCTTTGGTCGCGCCGCCGCGGGCGAGCACGGTGCTGCTGGATCGAAACGGGCTGCCGCTGCGCGAGGCGCGCACGGAGGAGCATTTCCGGCGCGAACTCACCGCGGCCGATCTCCCGGCGCACGTGGTCCGGGCGATCATCGCGGCCGAGGACAAGCGCTTTTTCGCGCATCACGGGGTCGACGGGCTGGCGACGGCGCGCGCCCTTGCGAATGGTCTCACCCACGGCCACATCACCTCCGGCGCGTCGACGATCACGCAGCAGCTAGTGAAAATTAGCCAGCGCCGCCCGCGCACGTTGCTGGCTAAAGTAGTCGAGGCGCTGACCGCGCTCCGGCTCGAGCAAGTCTGGTCGAAGGAGCAAATCCTCGCCGCCTACCTGAACCGGGTCGACTTCGGCAATCTCAACCTCGGCCTGGCCGCGGCGGCGGATTATTACTTCGGCAAACCCGTGAGCGACCTGAGCGAAGCGGAAGCCGCGCTCCTCGCCGGCTTGCCGCGGAATCCGCGCAAGCTCAACCCGCAGCGCGCGCTTCCGGCCGCGCAAAAGAGACAGCAACTTGTGCTGCGCCGGATGCACGAGAACGGCTGGCTGTCTCGGGAGCGCTGGCAGATGGCGGCCGCGGAACCGCTGCACCTGCGCCCGCCGCGGCGCCGCTTCCGCGCGCCGCATTTCACCGACCTGTTGTTGAACCAGCCGCTCGAGGCCGGCGCGGGCGAAGTGCGGACCACGCTCGACCTGCCGCTGAACGAAGCGATCGAGCGTCTCCTGCAGGAACGGCTGGCGCAATTGCGCGAGCAAAACGTGCGCAACGGCGCCGCGGTCGTGCTCGACAATGCCAGTGGCGATGTGCTCGCGCTCGTCGGCTCGGCGGACTACTTCGCGCCCGGGAGCGGGCAGGTGAACGGCGCCTGGGCGAAGCGCTCCGCGGGCTCAACGCTCAAGCCGTTCACTTATCTGCTCGCGCTCGAGCGGGGCGCGACCCCGGCGACGATCGTGGCCGACGTGCGCGCCAGCTTCCCGGCAGCGGGTGGTTTTTATCGGCCAGAAAATTACAACCGCCGTTGTTACGGGCCGGTGACTTACCGGACGGCGCTGGCCAGTTCGCTGAACATTCCGGCGGTCAAAGTGCTGCAAGCCAACGGCGGTCCGGCGGCGCTGGCGGCGCGCTTGCAAGCCGTTGGCCTAACGAGTCTGGAGCAAGCGCCGGAGGTTTACGGACTGGGTCTGACCCTGGGAAATTGCGAGGGCCGGCTGCTCGAAATCGCGAATGCTTACGCCAGCCTGGCGCGCCTGGGCGAGTACCGGCCGTGGCGCCTGCGGGCGGATGCGCCCACGTTTACGCGGCGCTACACCCGGCCAGAGCTCGCCTGGCAAATAGCCGACATCTTGAGCGACAATGCCGCGCGCACGCTCTCGTTTGGGATTCACTCGGCGCTGCGCTTCGATTTTCCGGTAGCCTGCAAAACCGGCACGAGCACCGACTTTCGCGATAACTGGGCGATCGGCTACACCCCGGAGTTCACCGTCGGCGTGTGGGTGGGAAATTTCGACGGCGCGCCGATGCACGAGGTCTCCGGGGTGACCGGCGCCGGGCCGATCCTGCATGCGATCTTCGAGAAATTGCACGCGGAGCGCGGGACGAGCTGGTATGCGCCGCCGGCGGGTTTGGTCGAGCGGCAGATCGATCCTTTGACCGGCAAGGTGCTCGCGGAAAACGCGGCCGGTGGGGTGCGGGAAAAATTCGTCGCCGGGCAACGGCCAGGGCTGGCGGCGGCGGAAGATTACGACGCGGGCGGGCGGGTGAAGTTGCCGGCTGATTATGCGGACTGGTTTGCGAGTGCGGAGAATTTCCTGGGGGCGCGCGCGGTGCTGGGCGAGGAATTTCGGATCGTCTCGCCGTTGCCAGACGCGGTTTACCTGCTCGATCCCGACGTGCCTTCGAGCCGGCGGATTCCGCTCGGGGCCAGCGGCGGGGAAGCCGTGCGCTGGGAGAGCGCCTCGCTCCGCCTAACGAACGAAAACGGCCGCGACTTTGCCCTCGGCGAAGAGGGCGAGCACCGGCTGAGCGTGACCGACACCAAGACCGGCCAACGCCGGGAGGTGCGTATCCGCGTGCGCGCGCTCTAGCGATTTAGCCTAACGAGTGGCCGTCGAGCGACTGGAGGCTGCGCGGCGGGCCGAAGATCTCGCGCAGGACGATGGCATCGCGCAGGCCGGCAGGGGTCGCCAGGCGATCGGTCCAGCTCTGGGCCGCGCGGACTGGCCGCGCAACCGTGGGGGTGGAACGGTGAGTTTCGGCTTCGACCTCGTCGCTCTCGCGCACCTCAAAGATGGCAGGGGCCAAGGGAGCGCGGGCGGCTTTCGGCAAATCCGCGGCGATCGGCGCCGGGAACGGGGTGGGAACGACGACGACCGGGCGCGGGACGGCAGCGGTGCGCGGGACCGGAAAGGGATCGATCGGCTGGAAGCGGCGTTTCGGCAGCCGGCTGCACCTGCGGCTTGATCTCGCGGCGGCGCGACGGCTGCGCCGGGGGCGCGGAGGTAGGCGGAACGCCGAGCGCCTCGAAGAATTTGCGCACGCGCTCTTCCTCGGTTTGGCCCGCGGGCCGGGCGAGGGGCGCGGCCGAGGCGGGCTTTTCCTTCGTGGCCTGGGCCTCGTTCCTTTTGTTCTCGGCGTTCTGCGCCAGCCAGCGCACCAGGCCGACGATCGCGACCAGGGCGATGAAGAAGATTTGCTCCATGAGGACTCGTTAGGCGCGGGAGAAGTTGCCGGCTAATTCTGCGATTCGGTGCGCGTTTTTTCGCCGGTGGCGATGTTTTCCCGCATGTTCGTATCGGCCTGGACATTTTTCATCCGCACGTAGTCCATGATCCCGAAGTTCCCCGAGCGGAAGGCGTCGGCCATCGCCAGCGGCACCTGCGCCTCGGCTTCCACCACCTTGGCGCGCTGCTCCTGGGTCTTGGCGCGCATTTCCTGCTCGACCGCGACCGCGGCGGCGCGGCGCACTTCGGCTTTCGCCTGGGCGACACGCTTGTCGGCATCGGCCTGCTCGGCCTGGAGTTTCGCGCCGATGTTTTCGCCCACGTCGACGTCGGCAATGTCGATCGAGAGAATTTCAAAGGCGGTCCCGCTATCGAGGCCCTTGGCGAGGACGGTCTTCGAGATGCGGTCGGGATTTTCCAGCACCTCCTTATAGGACGGAGCCGAGCCGATCGAACTGACGATGCCCTCGCCGACGCGCGCAATGATCGTCTCCTCGGTCGCACCGCCGACGAAGCGGTCCAGGTGCGAGCGCACGGTGACGCGCGCTTTCACCTTCACGCCGATGCCATCCTGCGCCACGCCATCGATTGTCGGACGACCCATCGCCGGGTTCGGGCAATCGATCACCTTAGGATTGATGCTCGTGCGCACCGCCTCGAGGACGGTTTTGCCGGTGCCCTTGGTCGCGAGGTCGATCGCGCAGGCGCGGTTGAAATCGAGCGAGATGCCCGCCTTGTCGGCCGCAATCAGGGCCAGGATCACATGCCCGACATCGCCGCCCGCGAGGTAGTGCGCCTCGAGCGGATCGCTCGGGACATCGATCCCGGCTTTGACCGCGGTAATGCGGTTATCGACGATCAAGCCGACGGGCACTTTTCGGAGGCGCATGCCGATCATTTTGCCGAGGCTGACCGGAGCGTTGGCGATCTTGGCGCGCAGCCAGAGGCCAAAGAAGTTGAAAAGGATGATGACGAAAACGAAGACGAGGATCGCAATGATCGCACCGCCCACGAGGGTGAAGGATTCCATGGGGTTAGTTTACAGCGGCCGTGCGTCGGGGGAAGCGCTATCGGCCACCTCTTGAGTGCTGGTGGAAAGAACATCGGAAATTTCGTTGACGGTCTTTCGCAAACTCGGCATTACAGCAGCGGCAATCGGGTATCAGCATATGAAGAAAACATTCGTCACTTTCCTTGGAATCTCAGTAGCGCTCGTCGGAGCCGCACTCGGACAGACGTTCAACGGGAACGGCGCGACGGGCTTCGGTGGACCAGTCGGCGGCGGCTCGTTATCTTTCAATGTCTCTGGCACATCGGTGACCGGCACTTTTACCCGTGGGACGGGCGGTGGATTCAACGACGGTTTCGTCATCTACATTGATTCGATCGCCGGCGGATTGACCGATACCAGCTCGCTGACTGATACCGGAATGAACGCTGATTATAACCGCAAGATGATTTCGGGCTTCAATGGAACGGACCGTTCGACCCTGAGCTTTGCTGCAGGTTTCCAAGCGGACTTCGCGATTGCCCTGGCAGTTGGTCCTGCGCAGTTTGGCGGTCTTTGGAGCCTGTCTGATCCAACGAATCTGCCTTTTGTCGCCGATTTGATGTTGACGCCGAACAACAACACGACGGCGCCGACCTACACTTTTTCGTTTTCTCTCGGTGATATCGGTTTGACGGCAGGAAACACTTTCAAGATCACTACCAGTTACCTCAATGCGAATGATGCTTATCGTTCGAACGAGTCGATCGGCAACGGCCTCAGTGGCACCGCTGGCGACGGCAATGGCAACTTTGCTCGCAACGCAGCGATGGCCACTAACTTTGTGACCGTCCCGGAGCCCTCGACGATTGTGCTCCTGAGCGCACCCCTCCTCTTGGGCGTGTTGGCTCGCCGACGGAAGGGTTAATCTCGCTGGGCCACGATCTTCTCGAGCAACGCGCGGGGCTGATTGAACCGTGCAACGAAAGGATGGCTTGATCGAGACGGCACGCTTGACCGCGCGATGCGAATCACCCATGCTCCCTATCAAGTCGAGCTTCATTAAATCTATGTTCAAAAAACTTCTTCTTCCCCTCTTTGCAGTTGTGGTCACAGGCAGCGTGGCCTTCGGCGACGCCGGCATCTACGACCCGTTCGCGATCGTCAACGGCACTTTTTATGATTTGGGTGCCGCCACGGTGAATCCCGACTATCAAGGATCCTTCCTTGGCAGCTTCGGCACCGCGAGTTCGCTATCCCTCGGCGGCCAGCAGAAGTCCTACAAGAACACCGGCACGGACGTGACCGGTCATCAGCTCGATTGGCGGATCTGGCAGGGAACGCCGAGCGGGACCTTTAACGTGGTCAATTACTCCTTCCAATGGAACAGCGGCGACGCGGGTGCGCCCGGGAATCTCAATAGCCCTGGTGACCAGCAGTGGGGCACCAATGTTGAGGGAGCCAACGCCAGTAACGGCGCGATCAACATTAGTCTCGCGGGCTTCACCCCCGGGACCTATACGCTGGAATTATTCTCGCTGATCTCGACCAATGGGGTGAATGCCTCGCCGACGATCTTCAACAACAACGGCGGTGCGAATTACACCGCGACTTTCACCGTGGTGCCGGAGCCCTCCAGCCTCGCGCTTCTCGCCGGCCCGGGAGTGCTCGGGGCTTGGTTCTTCATCCGTCGCCGTCGCGTCGGCTAATTTAGCCAGCGAGTTCAGTTTTCGAAAAGCCCCGCCGCAAGCGGGGCTTTTTGCTTTCCTGGAAGCGCACTGTCGCGCCCGGCACCCAGGTGCTCTGGACGAGGATGGCCTTGGAAAACTCCGGGACACCCACGTCGCCCCGGTGCAATTGACCCACGACCACATCGGTAGCAGCCGCGCCCACGCATTCGCTGTTCTGGTTCAAGCCGGCCCAGTCGACCAAGTCCTCGCCGCGGTCGAGGTGGATCAGCCCGATGTCCCGTGGAATCTGCCGCCCCATCGCTTCGAGCCAGGCTTTCACTTCCGCATGCAGCGTCACGATGACCTCCGGTTCGTAGGTTGCGACCCACTGGTGGAAGGCTTGGCTGGCTTTGAGTGAAAAAGAAAACGGCGGCAAATACGTTTCCGTCGCCCTCCGGAAGTCCTGCCCGGAAACCGGCGCTGAAACGCCGCTCCAGCCATTGGTCGATCCTCGAGGAAAGGACCAGGCCCGGGCGCGTGTAGCCAAGCTTTAAGGCGTTCTCCGCGGCCAGGCGGCCGGTCGAAAATTGGTCATTCGCCGCGAAGTGCAACGAAGGAGACGTCGGCCGCATTCCCAAGACCACGCTGGAAAAGTGCGGCCAAAAATCATCGTAGCCCGCCGGTAAAGATCCGTTGCTCTGGAGGGCGGCCAAGATCACGCCGTGGATCCCGCGCGCTTGCAGGATTTCCCGGAGGCGCGTCGGCGTAAGCCCCGGTTTCTGGAGCCAAAAAAAATCCACGGCGTAGCCGAGTTCGGCCGCGCGCCGGAGCGCCCCGCGCGTCCACTCGCGAAAGGTCGGGATCTCGCGCAGGATGCGTTCGTTCTCGGACGCGTTTAGAAAAGCCAGCGTGGCCTGGTAGCCTGTGGTCCGGCTCGCCCGCAGTTGCGTCATCAAGCTGGCCAAGGTCGCGTTCGGACGGTACCCCAGCTCGGCGGCGATCTTTTGCACGTGCTCGCGCATCGCAGGGCGCAGGCGCGGATCGTTCCGCAGCGCGAGGGAAACGGTCGACGCCCCGACGCCCGCGGCGCGTGCGACGTCGCGGATCGTCGGCCCCTTTTCCACCCTTGAACTGTACAAAACCCCTTGGCAGAAATCACGCGAATTATTTTCGTAATCGCGGTAGGATAGTGCCACGTCAGAAGGGGTTATCCGTCGTCGGTCTCTCTCACCCGTCTCACGTTCCCTTCATGATGTCTCGCCCCGTCGGATTTCGTGTCCTCCTCGCCTGCGCGATTCTTGCGCTCTGCGGACAGGTCACGCTCCACGGCGAGGCCATGATCCAGTATTTCAACACCGACTGGAACGAGATCGCGCAGAAGATGCCGGAGCTCGCGGAAGCCGGTTACGATTCCATCTGGGTGCCGCCGCCGACGAAAGGTTCCGGCGGCCTCTCCGTGGGTTACGATTTGTGGGATCGCTTTGACCTCGGAAGCAAGGATCAACGCGGCTCCGTCCGCACCCGCTATGGCACCGAGGCCGAGCTCCTGCGCATGATCGAGATCGCGCACCGCTTCGGCATTCGCGTCTACCTCGACAACATCATGAACCATAATGCGTTCGACGTGCCGGGCTACAACGCCTCCACCCCGATCGATGTCTATCCCGGCTTCGTCCCGGAGGATTTCCACCTGCGCCTGACGCAGGAGGGTTTCTATCGCAAATGGGATAACACCCGCGATTGGAACAGCGCCTGGCAGGTGCAGCATCTGGGCCTGGCCGACTTGATCGACATCGCGCAGGAGCCCGGCGCGACGAATGAAAACTTCGGCTATACCGAAGGCAGCACCTTCCAGAAGATCAAATTCGTCCGCCATCCGAACAATCCCGAATACTACTGCTATCAAGCCGGATGGCAGCTACGTCGGCTTCGGCCCGAACAACGGGATTACCGCCGCCATCTTGTCGGCTAATTCCGCCTTCTACTCCGAACGTGTGGAGGAGATGCTCAACCGCTCGGCCCGCTGGCTACTGGATCGCACCAAGGCCGATGGGCTGCGCCTCGATGCAGTCAAGCACGTGCGTTACGACTTCTTCGGCGCGAGCTACGGCGCAGACAAGGACTACAACGACTACGGCTACCTCGGGCAGGCGCAGCGGCAATATAATCTCACTCGCGGCTTCAACGACTCGCGTTTCAATTCCACTCCCCAAGGCGCCAACGTGAACCTGCGCGAGTCGGTCTTCGACACCGAGAAGCCGCGCCATAATGCGATGATGTTCGGCGAGCACCTCGGCGAGCCGCCACCTTATGGCGATTACTTCAATGTCGGCATGCGGCTGGTGGATAACGTCCTGCGCAATAACCTTAACAATATTCTCGGTAACCCGAGCGCGACCCTTGGCGGCTTGGATAGCGACGGTAGCTATGGCTTTGCCAGCAGTCTCGCGGTCACGCACGCGCAGAGTCACGACAACGATTACGCTTCCCGCCGCGAGCTTCAGCATGCGCTCTATTTTACCCGCGCCGGCATTGGCTTGATCTACACCGACGGCAATCACCAGGCGCAAACTCTAGGCGAAAGCGGCGGCGCTTTTCCGCGCCATGCGAACACCAATTTCCTGGGGCAATTCGGCGACAACAAAATTCCCAATCTGCTCTACATCCACAACCAGTTTGCTCGCGGCACCCAGGTCGGGCGCTGGAGCGACAATGATGTCGTCGCCTACGAGCGGATCGACAAGCGCGAGAACCCCAGCATGAGCGACGCCGATGGCGTGACCCTGCTTTTCCTTTTAAACGACAACTTCGCCAACGGCCTCGGCCGCACTTTCAACACCAGCTTTCCCCACACCGCCGGCGGGAGCGACGCTTACCTCTACAATTACTCGGCCTTTGGCGGCGGCTTCTACCAATACGCCAGCAACATCGTCAACGGCTCCACCCTGGTCCCGCCCGGTGGTTACTTTGCCTTCTCCTGGAAGAATCCCGATCCTTCCACGCTCTGGGCCGGCGGCGGTGGTGCACCGCTCACCATCCTGCAAAACGGCCAACCCACGAGCACGTTGACCTACCTGCGCACCGACGGGCCGGACGGCGATCCCAACTTCAATCCTTATGGGATCGCGGGCGCCGTTCCCGGGAGCTACTCCTATCCTTACACCGTCCCGCGGATCACGGACGCCAGCGACCTTTCTTTCGTCGCGCGCGTGGACGGCTCGGCTGAGAATGTTCTTCTCGCGCTCGATGGCGGCGTCGATTTGAACGGCACCGGGCCGACAAGCGATCCCGTCGGCAAACGCGACCAGCCGCCCGGCCTGACGACGGATGTTTTCACCGGCTACGAGCAGGCCGCCTACATCGATCGCCAGGGCCCGGAGAAGTTTGCCGCAATCAATACCGCGCGCTGCACCTTTGGTTCGGCGGGGCCGAGACCTACACCGCCGGTGCGCCCACGATCAATGGCAACGGCACCAACCCGCAGGATGCCGCCGCCGCCGTCTTCGTCTACCACGACCCGAACGGAGACTTTGGAACCTGGAGTGGCACCCATCCCGCGAAACAGTTTCACCGACAACGGCGCGACGGTTACGGTTTACGCGAAGACGGATTCCGTCGGCGGCGGTTTTCGGATGTTCTTCTACTACACCAGCGACGGTTCGAATCCCGAAGGCGCCGGCGGCGTTGGCCTGGGCACGACGAAGGCCGCGGAGATGAATTACCAGGCGCCGAATACGGCCGACAACGGCAACTGGTGGGGCGCCGCCAGCATCGCGAAACCCGCAGGGACGTTGCGGTATAAGATCGGCATCTTCAAGACCGGCCAGCCGAGCGTGTTTCCCACCGGCGCCGCCGAGGTCGCGCGCAAAACCAAAATGCTGACTACTTTTCAAGTGCCGCATTTCAACGGGAACAACGCGGTCTTTTATCCGCATAACGACTTCGGCCAAACCCAGACCGGTTTGACCGAAGGCTTCCATGTCCTCCGCGCGCGCGCCTTCCTAAATCGTTTCGGCCGCGCTTCGATCTATAACACTTTCACCCAGACGTTTTACTACGACGCGCAACTGCCGAAGGGAGAAATTAAGTTCCCGTCGAACGATGGCGATGGCGTGGGCGGCCAGCAATATGGAGTCGTTGTGCGCACGGATCCGACGGTCACGGAGGTCTGGTATAAGATCGTCGACGCGGACGCGAATAACGACGACGGCGCGACGGGTGTGGCCAATGGAAACAATGCCTGGGTCAAGGCTGCGCAATTCACGCCCACGCTTTCCATCCAAAGCACCTACCCGAACGAGTGGCGCTTTAACTACGTAAACATTCCTTCGGCTGGGAACGCGCAAATTCTGGTGCGGCTGCGAGAGGCCAGTTCCGCCGCGGCCACGCAATTTGCCGCCGCCGCCAGCCCTGCCGACGACGCCGCAAAGCATTACACCACCCTGGTGCGCAATGTGAACACGAACGGCCCGGTCACGCGTCTCTTCGTGGCCTTCCCTAACAGTGACGGCCAGACGGTGGGCTCGAATTACGTCATGAAGGTCTGGTTCAGCAAGTCGCTAGCCGACGGCCTCGACCGGCAAAGCTTGATCAACCGTTTCCTGATCAAGCTCGCCAGTAGCGAGAGCGGTTCGCCTGCGAATGGCGTCGCGCAAAGCCGCAGCGCTTACCAGATTAACTACGACATCAACAGCGAGTATCACGAACTCGCCTTCCAGTTGCCGAATCTCTACAACGGCACGCCCGACTTCCTGCACACGATCGATGTGACTTATTCCGCGACCGGCCTGCCGACGCTGCAAACCCGCCGTTTGGTGAAGGCGCAACCGGCCACTACGATCAAGGTCAATATCGTGACGCCGCTGGAGGTCGATTCCGACGGCAAGCCTTACGAAATTATCCTGCCAGATGTAACTAACCCGACTCCGGCCGATCGTGCTCTTCCCATCCGGGTCGAGACCGACCAGAACGCGACCAGCGTGCAGATTAGCTTCAACCTCGGTAGCGGCACGGTTACCCTAAATCCTGGCACCGCGGAATCGCCTAACCCGCATATCGTCGGTTCTTCACTCTTCTGGGACTTTACCTGGAGCAACATCAGCAGCCCGGGTGACTATCGCTTCGTCGCCACCGCGACTACTCCGGCAGGGAGCGGCAGTGCCACGCGCAACGCCCACATTCTATTCCGCCAACTCGTCGCGGCCGACCCGAACAAGCACGACGTCGATGATGACGGGCTTGGCTGGAATAACGGCACGGCGATCGAGACCACCGCGATCCCATTGCCAACCACGAACTCAGAGACGTGGACCAACGCGCAGGTGCACCTCTGGGCCATCTCTGGGCGGACGAATCCGCTAAGTCCCGATACCGACGGCGATAATCTCTCCGATGGGCTCGAGCTGGGCTGGGGCGGCGCGGTCGATGATACCAACGTCGCGACCGACACCAACGGCGACGGCGTGCCGAACTTCCAGCCCGACCTCGACCCGCCGATCTTCAACACAACGGATAACGCCAACGCGCCGGCCTTCTATGAATACTTCAATCCCTGGCCTTATAACTTAAACCGTTCCCGCACCGATTTGCTGGCCGGTTCCATGACGGACCCGAACAAGGCCGACACGGAAGGCGATGGGGTCGACGACGGCATCGAAGACCTCACCTTCGCCGCCCGTCTGGATGCCGGTGGCAATCCCATCCTCGATGCCAATGGCCATGCGACCTATCGCAAGGTGCACAATGGACGGGTCGACATCCTGCCCTCCGGCGTGGATGGCTCCGCGGTCATTCGGCATCCGCCGACGATCTATAACCGCTCGACTGTGGATCGCAGCCGCGTGCTGGCTGTTTCTCCCAGTGCGGTCTGGCTGGAGACTGATCCGAACAATGGCGAGAGCGATGGCGACGGCCTGAGCGATGGGCAGGAAGATGCGAACCACAATGGCATCGTCGATCTTGCAATCGTCGATCGAAACCAGACTGATGCGCAGGGAAACTTCGTCGTCCTCGCGGTCCTGAATAATCCGCTCGCGCCGGTAACTGTGCAGCCCTCCGCTGGGGGCGCGCAGCAGACGTTTTACTACACCGACTTTTGTCTCAGTTACACCGAGCCGACCGACGGTAAGGCTTACCTCTCCACGGCGCTTTCGAAAGCCAAGCTCAATACGGTCTTCCGTCCTGCCGGCAATCTCCGGGCCGATGGTTTGGACGTCATCTGGCTGGAGACCGATCCGCGACGTTACAGCACCTCGGGCGACACTTTGCCGGATGGCTGGAAAGTCTTGCATGGCCTCGATCCTTTCGACGACGGCGTCATTGGCCATTACAACCTGCGCACGGGCAAGGTCATCACCAACACGGACAACGGCCCGAGCGGCGACCCCGATGGCGATGGGATCGACAATGGCCAGGAGTTTCTCAATGGCACCGACCCGCGCGTCAGCGGCACGCCGGCCCCTCCGCCGCCCGGTGCGATCACCATCGGCCCGGGTATCACCACCACCGTGGGCGCGGTGACGAATCGCCATGAGTTCACCGACTGGACCGCGGATGATCTGATCGCGCTCGATCCTTACGATGGCGATGGCTCGAATAACCAGCAGGCAGATATCTACCATGGTTACGATGGCTTCGATTCGTCGCGCGATCTCGTAGCCTTTTATGCGCACGACGGCGGCGATCCTGCGGCGATCAATCCCTCCACTGGCCAGAACGGAGACGGCAACTTCTACTTCCGCGTCGACCTGCAGGACCTGCAGGCTTATGCGGAACAAGGCCGGCTCGACATCTACGTGGTCGTGAATTTCGGAAATCCGGGCACCGGAGAATTTAACCTGCCCGATCAGGTCGATACCGGCAGCGCGATGAAATGGCAGGCAGTGATCGCGAGCTACAGCACGGATAACGGCCGAGTCTACCTTTGGGACAAGAACTCGCCCACCCACACCACCGGCATCGGCCAGGATCTCTTCGCCAATGGCGTAACCGTGCGCGACCAGAGCGCGACGAATGGTTTCAAGAAAGCTTATTACGATTCCACCCTCGACGCGGTGGAGTTTTCGATTAGCCGGCAGGCTTTGAAAGATGCCGGCTGGGATGGGAATGATGCCAGCCGCCTGATCTACCAGGTTTTCACCACCAAGGATGGCACGCAGAACAGCCCCGCCGGCGGCGGCGATATTGGCGGCCGTTCCGACATCCGCGATTCCATCCGGAATGATTGGATCGCGTCCGATTATTACCAAGACCAGGCGAACATCA
Source organism: uncultured Verrucomicrobiae bacterium (assembly GCA_963726745.1). Taxonomy (GTDB): domain Bacteria; phylum Verrucomicrobiota; class Verrucomicrobiia; order Chthoniobacterales; family UBA10450; genus JACCTI01. The sequence continues at coordinate 715,549 of CAVSDR010000006.1, read as the reverse complement.
CCGGTGCCAATAGCGTCCTTAGCTCCTGGGTCGGCCTTCAGGCGGATAACGACCGCGGAAAGCGCGTCAAAGTGATGTCTATTATTCATGGCAACCAGGCGATCCAGCCGGGGTCGGTAACCCAGAACTTGATCAGCAATGGCTCCGGGGCGGGTTACTATCGGCCACTCGATGCGCACGAAGCTTTCAGCACGCCGCTGGCCTTGCACGTTACGCCGACGCTGGCGTCCGCGATCCAGTGGGCTAAGACCGCCGCAGCTTCGCCCCGGCCTTTCCGCGACGGCCCCGCCTTAAACGCCCGCATCGGCAGTCTCGCAGCTGCGGGCACGGTCGACTTGTTAGGCTCGACCTTCTCCGATCACATCCTGCCTTACTTCTCCACGCATTATAACGTCGACAACATTGCCCTCGCAGGGAATTTCCTCAGCAGCATCTACGGGCGCGCCCCTTCCGGAAGTGTCCTCTGGACGCCCGAGCGCGTCTCCAGTTCCGATGTCTTGCAAAAGGTCAGCGGCGCCGGCTTTGGCTACACTTTCGTCGACCAGATGCGCCATGTCTTTAAGTGGTTTGGCCGGAGCTCGGCTCTCGGGAGCGATGGCTACCGGGTTAACCAGATCGGCAATACCAAGGCGTTCGTGATCAATGATGGCGTCAGCAGCCAGCTTTTTGTCAATGACGACAATGGCGCGCCCGTCCTGCTGCGGCAGTTACTCAGCCGCAAGGCGCGCGATAGCCAGCAGGATCAGGTGATCACTTTTCTGAATCAATGGGAGGACTTCGCGGTCGCGGCCAACGCCGATGCCTACGACAAGAACATCCGCTGGCTTGCTTCGCGCCCTTGGATTCAGCTGGTCACGCCGGATCAAATTGCGTCGAACCAGGTGCCTTACAACGGCGGCAGCACCGGCGTCTGGGGCACCGTGAATCGTGGTTCCCCGAGCCTGCCGCTCGTAGCCAAGGACTTTGTCGATTACGCCACCGAGGAAAACTATGATAACTGGTACTTCGGCTCGCCCTACGAGGAGAGCCTGAGCGCGAAAAAGTTCGACCTGCGCGCCGGCGTGGCCCTGCCGACGGCTTACGGCTCGTTAGGCGGAACCGGAATTCTGGCGGGTGCCTGGCAGGCAGTCAGTGGGATCACCGCCGCGCCGGCGCAGAGCGGGCTGCTGGCTTTGGGTCGTTCTGTGCTGCACGCAGCCGGCTTCGAGACTGGCTTCCATCTCCAACCCGCGGCGAACTTGAACAAGTTCAGCACCGGGGCGTACATCAGTCCCGATACCAGCTTCCAGGCCTTGGCCGGCTTCTCGAAAACCGCGCAGGCGCAGACCCGCATGGCGGCGATCTATGCACGCGTGAGTAGCTGGGCGACCGCGGCCGGCCAGAATAGTTATGCCGGCCGGAGCGTAACCGAGCAGGCGGATGTCGACCTCGACGGCGAGGATGAATACCTAATCTACAACGACAGGTTATTGGCTTTGTTCGAACGCCTGGGCGGCCGCATGACCGGAGCCTGGCTGCGCGACCTCGATACCGGCGTCGTCGTCCAGGTAGTCGGCAACATGACGAGCTACGCGGGAGTCGAAGGCGAGGAAGAAGGCGCGACTAATTTTGCCGGCACGGCGGTAAATGCCTTCCGCACCTCCGGCTTTAAGGATTGGTATGCGCAGACCGGCAGCACCGGCTCCTCAGCTTACGTGAACAGTCTTTACACGGTCGCCCCGGTTGCAAACGGGTGGAAGTTTACCAGCAGCGATGGGAAAATCGCCAAGTCGATCACTTTGCCAGCGAATAAGAGCGCGCTTTCGGCGAGTTACATCACCACCGGCGTGAGCAATCTGTTCATTCGCTTCGGCCTATCGCCAGACTTACTCGACCTGCTCAAATATGGCCAGAGCCACCTAAGCCCACTGGTCGTTAACGGTGCGCAGGAAGTGAATCTTTTTAACTCGAATAATGAACGCACTGTCCGGGCTTACCTGCGCTACGGCGGCGCGGGACTGAGCGGCGCAAACTACAACGCGGCCGCTTCCGACCAGGACCCAAACGTTCTCGATACCGTCTCCATGCGGAACCAGGCGCAGACTCAGCAGGTGGAATTGCAAGGCACCGGCGGCATGAACTTCCAGCTTGGTTTCGAGACCGGTAACGCACTGACCTACGATAGCGATGGCGACGGCTTGCCGGATTGGTTCGAAACCAAATATGGCCTGAATCCCAATGATCCCGCCGGGGCGAACGGGGCCGGTGGCGACCTCGACCAGGACGGCCTGACTAACTACGAGGAATACATTCTGGGCACCAACCCCGCGGTTGCGGACCGCGCGAGCTTCGGATTGATTATTTCCCGCAATTCGCCGAGTGCGATGCGGTTGCAGTTCGGCACGGTGCGCGATCGCATCTACCGCATTCTCTACTCTGCCAGTCCTACCGGTCCGTGGCAGCAGGCTGGCGGCGACATCGCTGGCAGCGGCACCGCCACGGAATACCTAGATGATGGTTCCGGCACCGGTTCGCCTCCCACCGTGGCGCAGCGCCGCTTCTATAAACTCGACGTCAGTCTCGCTCCTTAACTTTGTCTATGAATCGATTGTCCAAGATCCTTTTCGTTATCCTCTTTGGCTGGGCCGGCGTGCAGTTCGCGGCGGCCCAAGGCCTGGGCAATGCCTGGCATGTGCCTGCGAATGCCGTCCCGAATATAGGCGGCAACATGCGCTCGCCCTTATCCGGGATGGATACGGGGACCACGGTGACAATTTACAACGGCAACCAATACCAGGGTAGTGGCAACCCTGGGAACCAAACCGGCGGCGCTCTTTTCTACAAGTCCGCTTCGGGAGCATGGCAATCGGTCGCGCTAAGCTTCGCCACCCAGAATGGGAACGATAAGTTCTGGCGCGCGAGCTTCGCGGCGCCGCCTTCTGCCAATGGCGTCATCCAGTATTACCTGCAAATTAACTACAGCGACCACGCGAATACCTTCGTCTACGGCACCAACAGCACGAGCAATGTCACCGCGACGCAGTCGGTCGCCGCGACAAACGCATTTACCTTCCAGATGAATCCCACCCTGACGGTAAGCGGGGTGAATGCGAACTACACCACCAGTCATCTTTTTGTGGACGAGATCGTCGGCGACTCCATTCCGCTGACGGTGGTCTTCAACCCGAACGTGGCGAACGTCGACCCGGCTACGGTGCAGGTATTTACCAACTTGAATCGGCGCGACTTCGCCACCCTGGCTTACACCGACGCGAATGGCCTGGCGACCGAGGAAGGCATCCAGCCGCCGAATGGCAACGTCGTCGGCACGGACGACGCGCACTATTACAAGGCTTATGCGATGGCCGGGAGCGGCGAACAATTTGCCGTCACTTTGCCCGCGCAAAAGACCGGCGCCTATCGCTTGACCGCGCGCTATCGGCTGAACGGCAGCGGCACCTGGAATTACTACACCGATGCGGGACGGCGCGATCACGCGATCGTGGTTTCGCCGAAAGAGGCGCGCGATATCAGCCTCTATGAGTTAAACACGCTCACGATCGACGCCACCGGCAACCAGATGAGCCAGCGGAGCACCTTTGCCGATCTGCATGATCCGGCGAAACGCTTCAACTTAACCTACCTGAAGAACCTGGGGGCAAACTACCTTTGGTTTCAGCCGATCCATCCCAATGGCATCGATGGAAGGCAAATCGATCCGAATACCGGACAGCCTTTCACCGTCGGCAGCCCGTATGCGGTCAAGAATTTCTTCCAGGTGATGGAACTCATGGGGCGCGACAATACCCGGCCTGGAGCGATGAGTGAGTTCCAGGGGTTCGTGGCCGATGCCGACAGCGAGCAGGTCGGCATCATGCTGGATGCACCGTATAACCACACTTCCTACGACGCGGAATTGGCGCAGCTCGGGACCACACTCCTCAAACCTGGCGCCAGCCCCACCGATCAAATCCGGAATGCTGAAGCCCGCTTCTATTCCCGCGGCGACATCTTCAACTTCTCAAACAATAACTACTGCCTGCGCGCCTCCAGCAGCATGAACATCGCGCCCGCGCCCGACCGGAACGACTTCGGGAAATTTGGCGACACCTTCGACGTTTTCTATGGGCAATACTCGGCGTTGGTTTGCCAGAACAACGCCGACAACGGCAACTACCAGAACGAGGGCGACGTCTTTAACTATACCGACCCGCAGTGGACCAGTACGGACTTCACCAGCAGCGGCTTAAACCAAAACATCACCCGCAATGTTTGGCGCTATTTCGCGGCCTACATTCCCTATTGGCTCACGCAGACCGGCCATTCGGGCGTGAACAGCACTCCGGCCGATGGCGATCCCGCCACCCGGCGCACGCTCGACCGCAAAGGGATCGATGCCCTCCGCGCGGACTTTGGTCAGGGCCTGCCGCCGCAGTGTTGGGAGTATATTATCAACGTCGCCCGCAGCCATAAGTGGAATTTCGTTTTCATGACGGAATCGCTCGACGGCGGCGCCGTGACTTATCGCTCAAACCGCCACTTCGACATTTTGAACGAGAACATTGTTTTCCCCTTCAAGGCGGCCACGCAGACGAGCGACTACCGCGGAATCTTCGACGAGCGCCGCAACGCCTACGGCCAGGGTCTGGTGTTGCTCAACAGCACCTCGCACGACGAAGAAAACTACGATGATCCTTTCGAAGCTTTAGTTCGCTACGGAGTGAGCAACACGGTCGACGGTGCGCCCTTGATCTTTTACGGGCAGGAGAACGGCGTCTCGCGCACCTTTGGCTTTAGTCAGTACGAGGTAAACTTCGGGAAGTACATTCCGAACTTTAAGGTCTTCAACGATCTGGGCCCGATCATGGGCAACCAAACCTTTGGCCTGCAGCAGCTTTACCCGGTCTACGGAGCCATCACCCAGGCGCGGCAATTCAGCCCGGCGTTGCGGAGTTCGAATCGTTACTATCTCAACCAGATCGGCGGCAGCATCCAGCAGAAGATCTTCTCGATCGCGAAGTATGAGACCTTGAATGGTTCCCCCGCGAGCCGGGATGTGGTCTTCGGTTTCGTGAACCTCGACCGGAATAACGACCAGCAGGGAAGCTTCGACTTGAACCAGGATGTCGATGGCAACGGGCAGAATGATTACGGGATCAAAGCCGGGCGGACTTACGACTTCAAGAACCTGGCCGCTTACCTCGGGAGCGATCCCGGGCGGCGCAATCTCTTCCTGAATCGCCGGAGCGGCACGCAATTGCTCGCGAATGGCCTTTTTGTTGGCCTAAACAAAGTGCCGTCTATGGATGCGGGGTGGGGAACGAATCCCTATGAGGCGCAATACCTCAAGCTTTACGACGTCACCGTGCCGACAGCGGCCCCGGGGCAGCCGCTACCGAACAACGTCTACTTCTACACCATCGGGAATGGGGCATTCGTTAGCTGGGCGGCCGTGCCGCCGGATGCGGAAGGCATTCAGCCGATCTACAAGGTGACCTACAGCCTAAACCACGGACCGGCGGCGTTCTTTTACACCACCTTGACCAGCCATACTTTTGCAATAAATCCGGGCACAAACCTGAGCGTCTATGTGCAGGCGGTGAACCCCAATGACAACTTGAGCGCGAGCACGCCGGCGGGACCCACGAGCGCGAATTCTTCGATCACGGTGCTCTCGGCCGAGGGCGACGAGGATGGCGACGGCCGGACGAATGCAGAGGAGGACGCGGCCGGAACAAATCCGTTCGATCCCACCTCGGTCTTCCGCATCACCGAGGTCACGCGCGGCGGCGGCGGATTGGTGATTAGCTGGAGTAGCGTGAGTGGGCGGAAATACCAGGTCGAGGGCGCGGCGAGCTTGAAGGGCACCTTCACCAGCATCGGTCCAGTCATTACCGCGAGCGGTCCCACGCTCACGTCCACAGTCTCTGCGGGCCCGGCATTTTTCCGTGTAAAGCTCGTGCCCTAAGCGGAAAAAGCGTTGCTTCGCCGGGGCTGAATCCGCAAAGTGGCGGCCCTCCATCCTATGCTTCGACCCACGACTTTCGCAATTTTACTCGGCGCCTTTCTGTGGTCGTCAGCGCTGGCTCAGAAAGAGCCGACGCCCGCCTGGGCGGCAGAAGCAATCTTCTACCAGCTTTTTCCAGAACGCTTCCGAAACGGTGATCCGAAGAACGATCCGACACGTGATTCCCTGGAGACTCCGCCAGCCGCCGGGACGGACTGGAAGATCTCTCCGTGGACCGCTGACTGGTATGCGCGAGATGAGTGGGAGAAAAATTTAGGCGACGACTTCTACCGCCACGGGGTCTTCGAGCGGCGTTACGGCGGCGATCTCCAGGGGGTCATCGACAAACTCGATTACCTCGCCGAGCTGGGGGTGAACACGATTTATTTTAATCCGGTGTTCTACGCGCGCTCCCTGCACAAGTATGACGGGAGTTCCTACCATCACATCGATCCTTACTTTGGACCGGACCCCAAGGGGGACTTCGCGCTCATGGCCAAGGAGACGAGCGATCCAAAGACCTGGCAATGGACCGCGGCCGACAAGCTCTTCCTCGAGCTGGTAAAGAAATGCCATGCGCGCGGGATGCGCGTGATTTTAGACGGCGTCTTCAATCACACCGGGCGCGACTTCTTTGCCTTCCAGAACCTGCGCACGCAGCAACAAAATTCGCCCTACAAGGATTGGTATGTGGTCAGCAGTTTCGATGACCCGAAAACCAAGCGAAATGAATTTTCCTATAAAGGCTGGTGGGGCCATGCCTCGCTCCCGGTCTTTGCCGCGACCAAGGATAATCAGGACGTCGCTGCCGGCCCGAAGGCTTACATCTTCGAGGCGACCAGGCGCTGGATGCGACCTAACGGCAAGATGGAGGACGGGATCGACGGCTGGCGTTTGGACGTGGCCGATGAGCGCCCGGCAAAGTTCTGGGCGGATTGGAATCGCCTTGTCCGGCAGTTAAACCCGCAGGCCTATACCTCGGCGGAAATTTGGAAGAACGCCGTCGAGCTGGTGACGAAGGGAGAGTTCTCCGCCTGCATGAATTACAATGCCTTCGCCATCCCGGTGAAAGGTTTCCTGATCGACGACAAGGTCGCGCCCTCGAAGTTCGCAAAGATTCTCGATGAACGCCGCCGGCAGTTTCCGCCCGGTGTTTCCGCGGTGATGCAGAACCTGATGGACTCGCACGATACCGACCGCCTGGCCTCGATGATCGTGAACCGCGACCTGGCGAACTACTCGGGCGAAGATCAAATCGAATACAACAATAATAACGATGCCCGTGCCTCGAAGTCTTACAGCATCCGGAAGCCTTCGGAGACCGATCGCGCTCTCCAGCGGATGATCGTCCTCTTCCAGATGACTTATGTGGGCGCACCGATGATCTACTACGGCGACGAAGCGGGCATGTGGGGCGGGCATGATCCGGACGAGCGGATGCCGATGGTCTGGCCGGACATGACCTACGACCCGCAGGTGATCGATCCCCGCGGGACCGCGCACGAGCCGGACAAGGTGGAATTCGACCAGGAGCTCTTCGACTTTTACAAGCGCGCGATTGCCCTGCGCAAAAGCAGCGACGCGCTGAACCATGGCGAGTATGCGGTGCTTTCCACCGATGACCTCCAGCGCTCGATGGTCTTCACCCGACGCACGCCGAAGCAGTCGCTCGTGGTGGCATTAAATCGCGGCGGGCAGCCCGCGACGATCCCGCTCCATGTCGCAGCGAAGAAGTTGAAGGCAGTTTTTGCGACGAGCAAGGAAGCGGAGGCGATGGAGCCGAAGGAGACGACGGACGGCGCGGAGCTTACCTTGCCGCCGCTCACCGGCGTGGTCTTTAGCTACAACTAACGCCGTGCGCCTCCTGCGTGGACTTCTTGCCGGGCTCCTGCTTGCGGTCACGCTCGGGGCTTGCGACCAGGCGCCGGACCAGCGGACGCACCTCCGCATCTGGCACCAAAAGATCAGCGCGGAGCGCGACCTTTTTCACGAGCAAATCAAGCGCTTCAATGCGGCCCATCCCGAGGTGGTGGTCGAAACGCTCTATAAGGAAAACGAAGAACTGCGGAATCTGTTTGTCATCGCCGCGGTCGCGGGGCAGGGACCGGAATTAATTTACGGGCCAGCCGATAATGTCGGCGTGCTTGTGACCACGGATACCATTCGGCCGCTCGAGGATGTTTTCCCCGAGGAATTCTTTGCCCGCTTTGCCCCGCAGGGAGTGGTCGGCTGGAAGGGAAAGCGCTGGCTGGTGGCGGACCAAATTGGGAATCACCTGACCATGGTCTACAACAAGACCCTGGTGCCAAAGCCACCGGAGACGCTCGCGGAAATGGTCGCGCTCGGGCAGAGCTTAACGAAAGATCTCGATGGCGACGGCAAGGTCGACCAATACGGGCTGACCTGGAACTATCGCGAGCCCTTCTTCTTCATTCCCTTTCTCACCGGCTTTGGCGGCTGGGTCATGGATGCTGAGGGCCATCCCACACTCGACACCCCCGAAACGGTGCGCGCGATCCAGTTCGTGCTCGACCTGCGCGACAAGTATCAAATCATCCCGAAGGAAGGGGATTACGAAATCGCCGACATGCTCTTCAAGGAGAAGCGCACGGCCATGATCATCAACGGCCCCTGGTCCTGGGGCGGCTACCACATCCCGGATGAATCTATGATCGCGCCGCTTCCGCGAAACGAAACCACGGGCTTATATTGCGAGCCGATGATTTCCGCGAAGGGTTACTCGGTAAGCACTACCGCCGCGGCTGGCAAATTGCCGGCGATTCGTGAATTAGTCGACTACCTCACGAGCGCCGCGGTGCAGACGGAGATGGCGGAGCAGCTTTCGACCACGCCGACCGATCGCGCGGTGCTCGCTTCCCCGGTGATGCAAAACCATCCCGCGCTCCTCGCTTCCATGGAGCAGATCGCGCATGGCCGGCCAATGCCAATCCTGCCGCAGATGCGGCAGATCTGGGAAGGCATGCGCGGGCCCTATCAATTGGTCATGAACGGCGCGATCACCGCAGAGGAAGCTGCGCGCCGGATGCAGCGCGAGGCGGAGAAGAACATTGCCGACAGCAATCTTTAGCTTGTGAACGAAAAGACCAAGATCCGACTTTTCCTTGGCTTTCTGCTCGCGCCGGCCCTGCTCGTCGTTTTGGCCGTGGTCGCTTTTCCCTTCGCTTTCAACGTCATTCTCTCGTTTTCAAACGCGAACATCTATCACATCCGCGACTGGCGGCTGATCGGCTTCGCGCAGTATGCCTCGGTTTTTCAGCAGCAGTTGTTTTGGGCTATTCTACTTAAGACGGTCATCTGGACGGCAGTAAATATCGTCTTCCACGTGAGCATCGGCGTGCTTCTTGCGGTTGTCCTGCACCAGAAGTTCATCCGCGGAAAAGGCGCCTGGCGTATTGCCTTGATCCTGCCCTGGGCCTTGCCGCAATACATCACCGCTCTGACCTGGCGCAGCATGTTTAACTATGAATACGGCGCGGTGAACATCCTGCTGACTAAATATCTCCACCTGCCGGCGGTGCAATGGCTCACCTCGCCCACGGAAGCTTTCCTCGCGGTGATCCTGGCTAACATTTGGCTCGGCTTTCCTTTCATGATGGTGATTGCGCTTGGCGGGTTGCAATCGATCCCGGACGATCTTTACGAGGCGGCCGATGTCGATGGCGCCTCGAAGTGGTTTCAGTTTTGGAATATTACCGTGCCGTTGCTGCGTCCGGTGATGATCCCGGCGATCACCCTCGGGGTGATCTGGACGTTTAATAACATCAACGTCGTCTGGCTGGTTTCGAACGGCGGCGAGCCGGCCGATTCCACGCACATCCTCGTCTCCTACGTCTACAAGGCGGCCTTTAATATGTATCGCTTCGGCTGGGCTGCGGCCTTGTCGGTCGTGATCTTTTTGATCCTCTTTACCTTCTCGCAGGTCTTTTTGAAACGGACCCGCGCCGCCGAGGCGGCCTACTAGCGGAGTGCTTAGCGCGCCGGGACGTCGCGCGCGATCGCCTGTTGCAAGTCGAGCAGGCTGGCCTGATTCACCCGGATAAAACCGCGCCGCGGCCGGTCCAGGTCGATGATCATGAAAACAACCAGCACGATCAGCGCGACCATCATGTAAGTGGCGAAAGAAGCGCGGTGGCCCGCCAGCCCGGCGGCGTAACCGACGACGGCGCCGGAGAAGATGAAGGTGCTGAAGAGGAGCCACATGACCAGTGCGGGGACATGGCGCTCGAGGGTGGCGTTGCGCGATCCATAGCTGTCGATCATCGCGTTCACCGCGGGGACGAAAAGCCCCGCGGTCACCGGGCGCCCGTCCAATTCCACCGCTTGCCGCGCCGAAGTCCAGAGGTCGCGCAAGGCCAGATCCGTGCGGGCGAGGAGCGCACGCCGCTCAGCTGGGTTAGCCATGGTGACGGCGCCGGATTGCAAACGCAGGTCGAGGTAGGTCCGGAACTTCCCGCGCACTTCCGCCTGCATTGCCGGCGGTAGAAGATCGACCCGAAGGTAGGCCGTGCCAATGGCATTCGCTTCCTCGATCGCGGCCGCGCTGCGGCTTTCGTAACGTTGCAGCGCGAGGGAAAAAGAGAACCCGAGCAGGAGCGCCAGCATCCCGAGGAGCGATCCCTGGAGCACGTTTACGTGCGTGCGTGTGGAGTCATTAACCGCCGTCGCGCCCGGCCGGCCCACGCGATAACCCACCTCGATCGAGAGCAGGAGTGCGAGGAAAAGAACCAGCGCGATGAGAATGCCGCTTTCTTCGTACACGCTTTCTCTTTTCGCTTTCTGCGCCTCCTTTGCAAGGCGGGCGGCGCGTTCTTTCTCCCGGACTAGGGGATGGCCTCGAGCTCGAAAAAGTAAGGGGTGAGCGCAGGTAAAACAGGCAGCGAGATGTGGTCGGCGGTCTCGGCTTCGAAGCGGCCGCCAGCACGGAGCCGCTCCGTCAGGCGGAGGGCTGTTTTCTCAGGGAGCTCGAGGAATTTCCGGGCCGCTGCGGGCAGGAGCAGCTCGACCTCGCGCACGCTTTCGTGGGGATGGAGATTAATTACCACCAGGAAACGCTGGCCGGAAAGGGGATCGAACCGCAGGCAGGCGTAGAGCCAGTGGCCGCTCGCGCTTTCGCCTTCCAGCCGGCCAAACTTTGGGTTGTCATGATTCGCCGCGTTCAGCGGAAAGAAGCCGCCGTCGCGAAAGGCCGGCTCGTTTACCAGCTGCAGCAAGCGCGCGTAGAAGTCGCGCAGCGCGGCCTGCTCCGGCGCGAGCGCGGCGCCGTCAAACTTTCCGCCACGCACCCACTTCACCATTTCCGGCATCGACCAGTAATCGAAGATCGACGTGCGAGCGTCGTCCCTGCCAAATCCTTCCACGCCCGCGCCGGGCTCGCCGACTTCCTGGCCGTTGTAGAGCATGACCGCGCCGCGTCCCAAACTGTAAAGCAGCGCGGTAACCGGTTTGCCGACATCCTGACCCAGTCCGCCCCACTGCGATTTCGCGGCCAGTCGCACCTCGTCGTGGTTTTCGGCATAGCGGAGGGAATTATCGAAAATAAAGTCGTCGCTGCGGGCGCGATCGAGGTCGTTGGCCCAGCCGCCGCCCTCGTAGATCTTCTTCACCGCCTTGTAGCTCGGGTCATCGTAGACCGCGTCGAAGCCGGCATTGAGCAAGTCGAACATCACGTTCGATTTTCCGTGGTGCAGCTGCGCGACCACCGGGTCGCTCCCGGGAACTTTCGCCGGATCGTTGTCGTAAGCTTCGGCCACGAAGACCACTTCCGGATTGCGCGCGCGAGCCTGCGCGATCGCCCAATGCCAGAACTCCGGCGGCTCCATGTGCGCCATGTCGCAGCGGAAACCATCCACGCCTAACGACTGCCAATAGGCCAGGACCTGGTCCATCTTCTTCCAGGTATCGGGCAGCGGTTTCCCCGGCGGCGCCCGCATGGGGATACAACTTCGGGGCGGAGGCTTTGCCGGTGAAATCGTAGCCGTAATTAAGTTTCACGGTCTCATACCAATCCCCAAGCTCCGGCGTCCAGGTGACGCGGTTGTTGCCGGTCACGCGACCATGCTCGGTCTCCGGGGGAAAGAGGCCATCGCAGTCGAAACCCGGAAGCTGACAGGTAGGACTAACGACCTTCCCTTTCTGCAACGTTGGCAGGCGCAACGGCGGGCCGCCGGCGCCCGGGGCGAGGTAGAAGAAATTGTTCCCTGGGTCGAAGAACTTTGAGCGGTCATCCTGCCGGCCGAAGTCCAGCTCCGGCCGGACGTCGGAGGCATAGCTGCGCGCGACGTGATTTGGGACGAAGTCGATCAACGCCTTGAGCCCGCGAGCGTGGATGCGCTCAAGGAGCGCGCGAAATTCCTCGATTCGCTTCGCGGGGTCGGTGGCGTAATCGGGCGAGACGTCGAAGTAATCGCGAATCGCGTAGGGGCTGCCGGCGACGCCTTTGAGGAGATCGGGGTCGTCCGCGGGCTGGCCGATGCTGGCATAATCAGTGCCGGTGGCCTGCTGCAGCACGCCCGTGAGCCAGAGGTGGCTGCAGCCCATGAGCGCGCAGCGAAGCAAGGGCGGCGTCGTTGAGGTCGGCAAACTTGCCGACGCCATTCTCGGCCAGGGTGCCATTTTCCCGGCGGGTCTCGTTGGTGTTGCCGAAGAGTCGCACGAAGAGCTGGTAAATGCGGAGGCGTTCGCCGGCCTCGAGGCGTGCGCGAGATTTTGCCGACACTTTCTCCGGTGTAGAGAGATCGAGCTCGAGGAAGCGCGGGAGGTATTTGTCGCCCAAGCCGGGAGCGACCGTGGGATCGCTCGCGCCGAAAAACCAGCCCCAGGATTGGCTGCCAAAATCCTTGGCGTAGGCGGCGACCTGGAGCTGCGGGCGTTCAGTCAGCCACTCGTTAGGCAGGGTCACGCTGACTTCACTCTCGCTGAACTCGACCTGGATGGCCGGTGGCAGGTCCGCCGTGGGACCCCACTGCCAGTCTTGCCAAAGGCGCTGTCTATTTTTTCCTGGTCGCAGGAGGAAAAGCTGCTGTGCGCGAAAGGGGAGAAAAACGGTCGAGCCCTCGGCGTTCTCGCCGAAAGGGAGAATTGCCGACCCGCCCGGGGAGCGGTCGCCGAGGGCCAGGAAGACCGTCTGGCGATCGGTGCTTGGTTTCGTTAGGCCATAACGCAATACGAGTGCGTTCTCGGTGCGCGCAAAGCGCAGGATTGCCCCGTCTCCTGCTCCCTGCAGGGAGATAGCCGAGCTTAGAAGGGCGAGCGCGGCCATGCGCTGGACCGACTTCACGGAAGCGGACTTTCCGGCGGGACGGCGGAAAGGCTGACCGCTTCATCGCGGGCGATCTCCGGGAGCTGGGCATCGGCCTGGTGTGCCGGTTCGAAGACGAACTGGGTGGCGATGGCTGCGAGCAGCAACGAGCCACCGCCGAGCATGACGACCTTTACGGGGTCGTTATTGAAGAGCTGTTTGACTACCGGCTGCAGGGCGAGGGAGGCCAGGATCTCGGGGATGACGATGAAGAAATTGAAGATGCCCATGTAAACGCCCATGCGATTCGAGGGGAGCGCGCCGGAGAGGATCGCGTAGGGCATCGAGAGGATGGAGGCCCAGGCGATGCCGATGCCGATCATGGTGCAGCGCCACAACGTGGGATCGTGGATGAAGAAAGTAGACAGCAAGCTGAGCGCGCCGCAGGTCAGGGCGACGGTGTGGACGGTTTTGCGACTCGTTAGGCGGGCGAACTTCGGCAGGATGAAAGCGACGGCAAAACAGACAATGGAATAGATGGCAAAGGTTTGGCCGCCAAACTCGGTGCCTTCGTCAAAGCGCGCGGACTTCGGATCAGTCGCCCCGAAGATCTGTTGCGCGGTCGCGAGGCTAAAGAACATCCACATGCAGAAAAGCCCCAGCCAGGTGAAGAACTGCACGACCGCGAGCTGACGCATGGTCTTGGGCATTTCGCGAATGGCGACCGCGACCTCGGGCTTCGAGAGAACGGCGGCAATCGCGCCGCCGATGGCGCCGCCGGCGAGGATGTGCCAGAGCGTGAGCTCGTGCTCCACGAGCGCGCCGCGCGAAGCGCCGAGAGTGGCACCCGCAGCGACGCCGACAGCAAGGAAGACTGGCTGGAGGCGGAAAGGTATTCGCTCCCGACGTTCGCGCTCGAAGGCTTCCATGTCGGCCGGCGGCGTTTCCTTCGTGGTCAGCACGGTCCAGAGGACCGCGAGAAAGAAGACTGCCGCGCCGAGCTTGAAGGAATACTGCACGGTGAGCGGGACACCATTGGCCGCCTGACCGGCGACGCCGAAGTATTTGAAGATCGAGGGCAGGGCATTCGCGACCGCGGCGCCGACGCCGATGAAGAAACTTTGCATGACGAAGCCGGCGGTGCGCTGCTCGAGGTTGAGCTTATCGGCCACGAACGCGCGGAAAGGTTCCATGCTTACATTGATCGAGGCGTCGAGGATCCAGAGCATGCCGGCGGCGACCCAGAGAAGCGGTGCATCGGGCATAAAGAAAAGCGCGATGCTGGAAAGGATTGCGCCGGTGAGGAAATAGGGGCGCCGACGGCCGAGGCGATTCCAGGTGCGATCGCTCATCGAGCCGATGATCGGCTGGACGAGCAGGCCGGTCATCGGGCCGGCCAGCCAGAGCATGGGAATCTTATCCGGCTCCGCGCCGAGCTTGGCGTAGATCGCGCTCATGTTCGCGAGCTGCAAGCCGAAGCCGAACTGGATGCCCAGGAAGCCGAAGCTCATATTCCAGATCTGCCAAAAAGTCAGGCGCGGTTGATTCACGGCAAAGCTCCGGAAAGGGCGAGAGGTTTAGACAGCGAGATTACTTCTCGTCGTGCGTGACCTGGAATTGATTGAAGAAGGCGTCGTTCTTTTCGCTGTTGCGATTGAAGATGGCGAAGCTTTCCGCCTTGCCGCTGCTGCTGAACTTACGGCCGGGCAATTTAGTCAGCTTTTTCTCGGGCAAGGCCTGGATTTCCAGGTCGTAGGTGTCGTCGCCCGTGACCGTGACGGTCACGATGACGCCCTGATCGGTGAAGGGGACCCCGGAGTCGTTCGCCGAGGCGCCGGAGCCATCGTAGATCTGGTAGTTCTCTTTCCCCTGGTAATGGCCGAATTCGAAGAGCGCGCCATGGTTGTAATCGCCCGTGGCAGCATTGGCGTTTCCAGAGCGCAGGACGAGGCCGACGGAGCCATTTACGCCTTCGTCTTTCGGTGATTTTTTCTCAAATTTCCCGGTCTCCATCATGAAGGAAAAGGAGTCGCCGACGGCGAGCGGTTTGTTGAAAGGACGAAAGGCCACGGCCTGTTCGAAGCCATCGCCATTAGCGTAAAGGCCGAAAGCTTTCCCATCCTTGCCGATGCCTTCGAGGTCGGGATTGTTCTCCTTGCTGGCAATGAAGAAGCCGGCGTGGCGATTCTCGCCGCCCGCTTCCGTGACCAGGGTCCAATTGCCGAAACCGGTGCCGCTGCCCTTGTCGTTTTCCCAGTTGCCATAACTGGCGGCATCGTCCTCGGCGAGGTTGGTCGGTTCGGCCAAGGCAAGGCCGCAGGTGACGAGGAGAGTGAGAGCACCGAAGGAGACGAGTCTTTTCATAGCTTGGAGGTCTAAGCTTTTACGCGCGGAGCGCCGGGGGAGTCGAACGGAAAAAGCGCGGGGGCTAACCTTTGACCGCGCCGGAGCTAAGACCGGAAACCAGGTAGCGGCTGAGGAGCAGGAAAAGGAGGACCACCGGGATGCTCACGAGCAAGGCGCCGGAGGCGTAGAGGCCCCACTGGCTGCTCATGTTGGCCTGAAACATTTTCAAGCCCAGCGGCAGAGTGAATTTCTCCGCGTCCTGGAGGATGAGGGCCGCGACGACGTATTCATTCCAGGCGGTCATGAAGGAAAAGAGCGCGGTGATAACCATCGCCGGCTGGGCCAATGGCAGGACGATGAGGTAGAAGGATTGCCAGCGCGAGCAACCATCGATGCCGGCGGCTTCCTCGAGGGAGAAGGGGATGGTGTCGTAGTAGCCCTTAAGCTGCCAGATGCAGAAGGGGAGCGCGGTGGCGGCGTAGATCACAATCACGCCGAGGTAGGAGTTGATCAGGCTGAGCTTGATCAGGATGAGATACAGCGGGAGCAGGAGCATGGTCGCGGGAAACATCTGGGTCACGAGCAGGCCGTTTAGGACCGAGCTGCGACCGAGGAAGCGGAAGCGCGAGAGCGCGTAGCCCGCGGTGGAAGCGAGGACGACCCCGGTAATGGTGACGGCCAGGGCGATCAAGGTGGAGTTGAGCACCCAGCGGAGAAAGGCGGTCTCGGTGAGAAGAATCCGGAAATTCGCCAGCGTTGCGCCTTGGGGGATGAGGCTAAGCGAGGTCGAGAGCAACTGGTCGCCCGGACGCAGCGCAATGGTGACGATCTGAAGAATGGGAAAAAGCGCGAAGGCGCCAAAAAGAGCCAGCAAGATGTAACTGAGCACCATCTGTCCGAGGGAATGATTACGGGCGGAAGCGCGACTCATGAGCTGCGAAGTTATAGCCTAAAAAAAGAAACGCCGCGTGGAAAACCACGCGGCGTTCTCGAGAAACTTTTCGGACGGACGAGCGCTTAGTTCGGGAACAGCGTGTCGTTGGACCGATTCCGCACGGACAGGGTATCGCCCGCGTTCACAGAGCCGTCCGCATTGATGTCCGAGTAGAAGGTCGTTGCATCGACCGGGCCGCCGGCTCGATTCCGCGTCACCAAGGTATCGCCGGCGTTTACCGTCCCGTTTTGATTCACGTCGCCTACGAGGATACCCATGGTCACCGGCACATCGTTGGTGTTCACGCCGTCGTTTACGTTGGCCAGGTTCAAGGTGACGAACTGCGCGGTGTTCGCCGCGGTGATGTTGATCGTCGCCTGCGTGGTGCCACTGCCCGAAACCGTGCCGAGGGTGGCCGTGCCGGAAGTCACCGTTGCACCGGTGAAGGTGACCGCTGCCGGGAAATTGACGACGACCTGATAGCCCGAGCCGAGGTTGCGAGGCTCGATGCCGGGCGTGCCGGTGGTAAGCGGGAGATTGATGTCAAACGGTGTGCCGCCGTGAAGTTTGCGGGAAACCGCACTGGCGGCCTGCACGGGGAGAGTATTGGTCCAGAAGACGTTCGCGCCGGAAGCGGTCGCTGCTTTGCGTACCACGAAACCGGTGCCGAGCGGGATGACGTCATTGCCGTGATCGAGGAGGTTGTTATCGCCTACAAGACGCCAGTTAAAACCATTCGCCGGATCGCGGTAATAAACGGCGGAAGGCGACTTGTTGAAGCCGATCTGCGCGTTGTTGTAGACCAGCAGCTGATCGTTGGCCGTAAAGGAACCGTCGGTCGGATTCAAGCCGGTCATGCTCAAGGCGACGTCCATCGGGCGCAGAAGCGAAACGGGATTGTCCTGCTGGCCGGTGGTGGAAGTGCGAAGCGGAACAGCCAGCTTCTTCAGGAGCACCGACCCGAGCGCAGTCAGGGCCGTGGTCGGGGCGCCGTTTTGATTGCGGACGACGAAGTAGCTATCCGGGAGCAGGACGTCGTCGCCATGATCCACGGTGTTGCCGTCGCCCACTTTGCGCCAGCCGACGTTCGAACTGGTGCCGTCGATGTTGCTGCTAAAATAATAGTCAGCGAGATAGGGCAGGTTGATGCCGTTGGCGGCATCGTTTGGCACGCGGACGAGGGTCTTGAGCGAAGCCGAGGAGGTCGAAGGGGCGAAGGAGATATTCGCGTCGGTCGCCGGGAAAACGGTGGCGACGGTCCAGTAGGGAATGAGCACCACCTGGGTGTTGGCGGTAATCCCGGTGAGGTTGTCGGCTGAAGTGTCAACCGTGATCGTGTTCGAGCCATTCGCGGTCACCGGGTAGGTGTGACCTTCCTTGGGATTGCTGCTCCCGCCGGGCCCAATGAGCGCGTAGAAATGCTTCGGCTGGCCAGTGCCAGCGTAAACGAATTGGTTGGCCGTCCAGCCAGGTGTGCCGCTCACCGTGATGACATTACCGGCAACAGATTGGATGCCGCCGGTGAACTCCGGGGGCCGGGTGAAGGGAACCGAGACATAGGAATCGGAGTTGGCGGGGAGGCTCAGCGTGGCGAAACCGACTGGATCGGAAGCGACGGTAACGCCCGAGGCGGCGCTACCCGAAAGGAGAGCAACAGCGACAGCGAGAGAGGGAAGGAACGATGTTTTCATAACGATATGCGGAAGTCCGGACGAGGTGCAGAGGTTACAAACTGCCGATGATTTAGCAAGGTATTTCGGTATAAAGTATTGACGCTTTTTCTCGTAAAACAGCGGACGGGGTTAGCCTTAATAAAGCGGCGCCCTGACCTCTTCCGACCGTCGTCTGATCACGCGTTATTTCTGGCCGGATTGGGTCACAAAATTTCAATTATTTTCGTGGCTACGGCAGGAGATTAACCCGGAGCCGCAGGAATTCCCGGCTGGCTGCGCTCATCGGATGGGTCGAACGCATGATCACGGTCTCACGATCCGGCCCGGGCCCGGGGGTGATGCTGTGGATCACGGTGTCGGCCGCGGCCCAGTCGCGCAAACTCACCGAGGAAGCGCGCTCCGCGGAGTAGCCGACGTCGGTGAGGACGGCCGCGCCCGCCGGCCGAGTGAAGGCGAAGGCAAGGTAGCGCTGGCCGCCTTGTTCCACCGTCAGCGACGGATAGCCTTCGGCCTGGGCCACGCTGCCGAGGCCAAGGCCAAAGCTGCCGCCGTTATTTGGGTTTTGCCCGAGCGCATACTTGAGCAAATTCGGCACGCCGTCGCCGCTGGGGTTGGCCAAGGGCTGGGCCGCCGGCGAATTAGGATCGCCGAAATGGTATTGCTTCCAGGCGACGTTCTCCTGCGGGTAATCCTTCGCCACGAGGATGAGGCTGTTCGACTGGTAATTGTGTGTCACGAAATCGCCGAGGCTAAGGATCGGCGTGAGCGTGCCGGTTCGGCTCGGGAAGGTGATCACGGGGAAGGCGCTGTTCGGCACCGGGGTGTAATTTCCGACCAGGCTGACGCCGATGTTGCCGGCTAAGTCCGCGAAGCCGCCGAGCTGAAGCTGATCGAATTGCCCGGGCGCGGTCCCTGCCAGATCGAAGTCCAAACGGCCCGTGGCAGTTTGCTGGTAGTTCCAATCGATCCGCGTGATCCCTGCGGGCGCGCTGAGGACCAGGCGTCCAGCGTTCCGAAAGGTGTTATTTCCGTTGTAGTTGGTGAAAGCGGCATCGGCCGCGGCGACGAAGGTCGCAGTGGGGAGATTAGTAAAGGTGGACGTGTCGTAGCCGCGCAGTTCCCCGCTGGTCCAGGTAGCGGTGCCGGCATTCTGAATGTGTCCGCCACCACCGATCTGCTTGAATCCGCCGGTGAGCTGGAAGTTGGAGCCGGGCGCGAGATTGACGGTGTTATGCGCCGTGCCGCCGCTCCACTCGAAGACACCCCCTTGGTCAGTCGCGATGGTGCCATTGCCAGCGGTGCCCGCTTCGAGGTTGCCGTGCCAGTCGGCGGTCAGCAGGCGGATGTTGCGCACCGTCGTGGTGCCGGTGAGCACTAAATAATAGCTGCTCCGCACGAGCGCCGGCAGCGTGCCGCTGTGCGCGATCAAGCCGTCCGGGTAAAGCCAGAGCGCGGTGTGGAATTGCAGCGTGCCGTCATCGGACTGGATGGTGCCGTAATTGTTGAATCTCCATTCGTCGACCCAGGAGACGCCGGCGGCATCGGCGCTACGGCCGCTCTTGAGGAAGAGCGCGCCGGCTTTGTTCTGGAAGACATTGTTGCCGTTGTATTGGCTGAAGATGTCGCCGTCAGTGACGGCGTTGAAGACCCCGCCGGCCTCGTTGTTGAAGGTGGAGGTATCGTAGCCGCGAAGCGGCCCGCCATCGCGCCAGTTTACGCGCCCCTTGTTCGTGAAGACGCTGCCTCCGCCGAGGCTTTTGGTCGCCGAAGTCGCGAGGTCGCAAACGCTGCCGCTCTCGAGCCGGAAGGTGCCGGTGATCCAGCCGTTACTCCAGACAAGCGGCCGGCTGCCGGTGAAGGAGGAGCCGGGTGTGGTCGCGTTCAGGATGCCGACTAATTCCTGGTTGGCAGTCGAAACCAGGGCGGCGTTGAGGTTGGTGGTGCCGTCGAGGAGGAGCTTGCCGGCGCCGGCGAATTGCGAGCCGGCGTTGAGGTTGAAGGTCGTGTTCAGGTGCAGCGTGCCCTGGAGGACATTGACCATGCCGGAATTATTGATCGTCCACTCGTCGAAATAAGCGGAAGCGTTGGTCGCGGCGCCGATGGATTTCAAGATGGTCGCGCCGGCCTTGTTATTGAAAACGTTGTTGCCGTTATACGTGCCGAAGACATCGCCATCGCCGACGAGGTCGAAGATGGCTCCGGCTTCGTTGTTGAAGGTAGACGTGTCGTAGCCGCGGAGGAGGCCGCTATCGCGCCAGTTGACCAGGCCGAAGTTGTTCAACACGGCACCGGTCCCAAGCCACTTTGAGGCGGTGCTCGTGAGTTCCACCACGCTCCCGGCCGCGAGTCGGAATTGGCCATTGATCACGCCAGAACTCCAGACCATCGGGTGCGTCCCGGTGTAGCCCGCGTCCGGGTTCGTCCCATTCAAGGTGCTGACTAATTCCAGATGGCCGCTGGAGGTGAGCTGGGTGCTGAGGTTGGTAGTGCCATTGAGCAGGACGCGCCCGGCACCGGCCAGGGCCGAGCCCGGATTGAGGTTCAGGATGGTGTTGAAGTGCAAGGTGCCCTGCTGGCTGCTGATGGTCCCCGCATTATTGAAGGTCCATTCATCGATGTAACTCCAGGCATCGGTGGCGCTGCCGCCCACGCTCTTGATGAAGGTCGCGCCGGCTTCGTTGGTGAAGATGTTGTTGCCGTTGTATTGGCTGAAGACGTCGCCATCGGCCGCCATGGTGAAGATGCTGCCAGATTTGTTGTTCCACCGAGTGGTGTCGTAGCCGCGGATGGCGGCTGGGCCGGTCCAGATCGCGTTGCCGGAATTATTGATCACGCCGCCGGACCCGAGGTCGCGCCCGGCGCTGCCGGTAATGAGGAAATTGCTGCCTGGCTGGACGTTGAAAGTGCCGGCAATAGCGCCGCCAGTCCAAGTGATATTGCCCTGGACGTTGACCGAGCCACTCGGGGCGCTCGTGACTGTGCCGCCGATGAGTTCGAGCAGGCCGGCGCTGGTATTCCAGGTGACCGGATTCACTCCGCGAACGAGTCCACCGTAGACCTGGAGCTTGCCGGTGCCGCCGAAGGTCGCGCCGGTGATCAGATCGTGGGTGCCGTTGGTGAACTGCACCAGTCCGCTGCCCGAAGGCGCGAAGCTGCCGCTGGAAAGGCCGCCTTCGTTAAAGGTGATCGCGCCGCTGGAGCAGAGGACGCTGCCTGCATTATCGAAGGCCCAATCGAAGCGATTGTTCTCGGTGCCGCCGGTTTTCTGGAAGGTGGCGCCCGCGAGATTCACGAAATGGTTGTTGCCGTTGTAGTAGGTGAAATCGGCATCGGAAGTCGCGGTGAAGAGGCCGTAGTTGCGGAAGGTGGAGGTATCGTAACCGCGCAGCGACCCTTCGCCTGAGAGGGTGGTGCTGCCGAAATTATTGATTACGCCCGCCGCCGCCGATCTGCTTCGTGGCGTCGCCCGCGATCACAAAGGTGCTGTTCGCGGCCAGGTTGACCGTGTTGTGCGCGGTGCCCGCGGTCCACTCGAAGACGCCATTGCCAGTCGTGGCGATGGTGCCGTTACCGGCGGTGCCCGCGGTCAGATTGCCATGCCAGTCGCCGCCGGCTTCGAAAGTGGTGTTAGCGACCGTAGTCGTGCCGGTGAGCACGAAGTAATAGGTCGAACGCACCCGCGCGCTGAGTGCTCCGAGGCGCGAGATCACGCCACCAGCGTTGAGGTTCAGGATCGTGTGGAAACGCAGCGTGCCGGTGTCGGAGCGGATGGTGCCGTTGTTGTTCACGGTCCATTCATCGACATAGGAACTGCCGTCGGGATCGGCGGTCCGTCCGCTCTTGACGAGGAGTGCGCCAGCTTTGTTGTTGAAGTTGTTGTTGCCGTTGTATTGCGCGAAGACGTCGCCATCGGTCGTGATTTCAAAGGTGGCGTCGGACTCGTTGTTAAACGTGCTCGTGTCGTAACCCCGTAGGAGTCCGCCATCGCGCCAGCGGAAATGCCCATGGTTTGTAAAGACGGAACCACCGCCCAGGGTCTTGGTCGCTGTGGTCGTAAGGTCGAGGACGCTGCCTGGCGCGAGGGTGAAGGAGCCACTGATCGCGCCATTGCTCCAAACGAATGGCTGCGTGCCGCGAAAGCCGGCCTCGGATGTCGTGCCGATCAGGGAACCGATAAGTTCCGGGTGACCGGTTGAGACGACTTCTGCGCCCAGGTTCGTCGTGCCTTGCAGGAGTAAACGTCCGTCGCCGGCGAACTCGGTGCCAGGGGCGAGATTGAGGATGGTATTGAAATGGATCGTGCCCTCGCCGCACTCGATTTTGCCGGCGTTATTAAAGGTCCACTCGTCGATGTAGGAGGAGGAATTGGCCGCGCCGAGCAACTTGAAGAAATGTGCGCCCGCTTCGTTGTTGAAGCGGTTGTTGCCGTTGTATTGCGAGAAGAGGTCGCCATCGTCGGCCGCCACGAAATAACTCTCGGGCTTGTTATTCCAAGCGCAGTTTCCGCGTCCCTGGATGGTGCCGGGGCCGGCCCAGTTCACGGTGCCGAAATTATCCAGCACACTGCCGTCATTGAGATATTTCGTGCCCGCACCGCTTACGTTAATGGTCGCGCCGGCATTGTTTTGCCAGATGCCGGTGAAGGTGCCGCCCTCCCAAGTGGACTGGTGCGTCGTCGTGAGTCGCTGGTCGCCCGCGGTGGGGAAATACAGGTGCCCCGAGCCGAGGTGTAACTGTCGCACCGTGCGGCTGCCAGAGGAGACGACCGTCTGCCCGTTGTTGATCCGCACGATGGCGTTCTCGTCGGGCACGATGGTGCCGGCGCCGATGTCGCTCGAGTCCCAGTTTGCCGGGTCGTTCCAATCGCTGCTGCGACGACCGCTCCAGACGAGCGAGCGATAGTATTCGAGGGTGAACTGCGCGTCTGTCTGGGTTTGGTTCCCGGCCTTGTCGAAGGCGATGGCGATGAAGTTGTAGCTTCCGTTGACCATGTTGATCGAGGCGTTCGAGCCCGGCAGGGGACGGCTCGCGCTGCAGGACCAGGTGCCGGCGGAACTGTCGAAAGAGGAACTCAGGTTGGCTTGCAGTGGATCCACGACCCAACTGCTGCCGTTCCAATACTTGTTGTCCGCATTGCGACGGATGAAGAGGAGCACGCGCGCAATGCCGCCGCTGTCGCTGGCGGTTCCCGTGAAGGGAAAGATCTGCTGCGAAATGTTGCTGCCGTTGGCCGGTGAGGTAATGGCCACATTCGGCGGATTCGCATCGAGGGTAAACGAGGTCTGGTTTACCCCGGGCAGTGCTTGCGAGAGATTCCCCGCGGTGTCGCGCATGCTGGCGCTGATGAAGAATTGCCCGGAGCGCACCTTGGAACCGGTGGGCAGGTTCGTGTAAGTCCAGGTGCCGCTCGCGGTCACCGGCGCGTCGAGCGCGGTCAGGGTCGAGGTCCAATCGCTGCCCGTCCAGAATTGTCCCGTGCCCGCATGGTAAAGCGTGAAGGTGACCTTGTTCCCCTGGATGCCGCCGGAGTCGTGCGCGGTCCCGCTGATGTTGGTCAACGCCTGCACTGCGCCTTCATGCGTTGGCCAGGTCACGGCCAATCCCGGAGGCGCGTTGTCCACGATCGACCAGGAGAGCGCGTAGTGGCCCACGTCGTCCCGGCTGGAGCCATTGAGGGCGATGAAATATTCCGTGCCCGCGGTCGCCTGGAAAACCACCCGGCTGGTGCCGTTGCCGCCGCTGTTGTTGTCGC
Organism: uncultured Verrucomicrobiae bacterium; assembly: GCA_963726745.1. Taxonomy (GTDB): domain Bacteria; phylum Verrucomicrobiota; class Verrucomicrobiia; order Chthoniobacterales; family UBA10450; genus JACCTI01. The sequence goes on along the minus strand of CAVSDR010000006.1, from coordinate 691,600 downwards.
TCGTGAGTGCAGGGAGGGCGAGGCCGTTCCAGTTATTGCCGCCGGTATAGACAGCGAGATCGGTATCGAAAAAACTGCCGATGGTGTCGAAGGTCGCCTGCCCGTCGAAGGGCGCGATCCAACGAAACCAAACCGAGTGCGCGCCCTTTTCCGGCGTGGCCGTGAAGTGGTCCGGCTCCCCTGTTTCCACCCCGGCGTTGATGTTGGTATTGGCGATCCGCCCGCTGGCCGTGGGCAAGAGGCGTGCGTCGACCTTGAATTCGTTCCGCGGGTGGACATCGGCAATGAAGGCGCCGCGTCCGTGGGTGAAGGCGGTAATCCGGCGATTCCAACCGCCTTGGAAGTCGAGGTCGAAGACGGCCACGTTCGGCATCCCCTGTTCGGGTCCCATGTGAGTGAAAATGGTCGGCTCCGTCTCCGAGGTGATGATCTCCCAGAGGCCGAGATCGGTGCCTACATAGATGATTTGCGGGAAGTTCGGATCGATCGTGATGGCGTTGTGCGGGACGTCGATGGCCGGCGTGAGGTTGTCCCAGGTAGGCGTGGCGGCGAGGGCATTCTTGGTGCGGAAAACGTGGCCGGGCTTTCCGGGCGTGTTCGAGTCGAAACCCGACAGCGTGACGTAGAGGATGTTCGCGTTCGTCGGGTCGAAAACCATGTTGGTCACGTAGCGCTGTGGGACCACGTCGGAGGCGTCGAGATTCCGCCAGGTGGCGCCGCCGTCCGTCGTCAGGCGTAGCTGACCAAAGGCGGTCGCGAAGGCATAGGTGTTGGCCGTGGTGTCGCTCCCGGCAAAGGCGATCGCGCTGATCCGCGCGACCTCTCCGTTGCTGGTCATGTCGGGGCTGTTGATCGCCCAGGTAGGGGTGGCGCCGGAGAAGAAATTGTTTGAGCGCCAGAGGTTATCCGTGCCCGCCAGGACGATGTTGGCATTGGCCGGATGGCGCGTGATCCGCGCGATGAAGGGCGCACGGTTCGCGTCGTCGCCATCATCTTCATTGTCGGTGATGCCGACATCCGCCTGGATGAAGGACGCTCCGCCGTTCGACGTCCGTAGGATCGTTAACCCCTGCGAAGAGATCGCGTAGCTCTGCTGCGAGGAAATGATCGCGTCGGCTCCGTCGCCAAAACCGACCCGCTCCCACATCTGGGCGCCCGCATAATACGAGGTGCCGTTGTCTTGCGCGCCGGCAATGAGGAAATCGCGCTCGGTCGGGTGGGCGACTCCTTCATAAATTTGCACCGTGCTGAGGTTGGTATTGCAGTTGACCCAGTTGGCCGTGGTCGCCCCATGGTCGTCGCGTCGATACACGCCCCCGTCGTTGCCAATCACGAGGCGGTTCTGGCCGCTAAAGGCCATCGCGTGCTGGTCGGTGTGCAGGTTGCGCTGAAGATTTTTCCAGACGGGATTGGCTCCCGGCCGGCCGTCGTAGCGCAGGAAATTGCTCGTGCCGAAGTAAAGCAGGCGCGAGTCCGTCGGGTCGACCAGCAGTTGCTGGTTGTACCAAAGATTAGCCATCAGACTGGCGCTAGGAGAGGGAAGCTGCGACCAGGTGGGCGTGGCCGCGAGGGCGTCGGCCGTGCGCCAGATACCGAGCAGGTTGCCATCGCTGCCGACCTTGTCGGTCCGGTCCTGGATGCTTACATAAAGAACGTTTGGGTCGGCCGGCGAAATGGCCAGCTCGATCCGCCCGATGCCGCCTGGAAAATTAGTCGTGTTCGTCCACGGGCCGTCGATGAGTGCCCAGGTCTGGCCGCCGTCGCTCGAGCGATAGACGCCGTTGGAGGTGGTGCCGAAATTGTGGCTGATCGCGGCGAACTGATTGTTGAAATTTGACCCGTCGACTTCGATGTCGCTCGCATCCTGGGAATTGGTCGCCGGAAGCGTGCGCTGCCAGGTCTCTCCACCATCGGTCGACCGGAGCACGCCGCGTGAGCCGACGGTTGGCGCTCCGCCGTTGCTGCGCCCATAGGCACCCTGCGTAGTCGTGGCGACAATGTTATTGGCATTGGCTGGATCGACCCGCAGTTCGCTCACGGAAACGCCTTCAAGTTTCGGGGTCGAAAACGGGTTCGGCAGCGACTCCGACACCTGCATCCAGGTATTGCCGCCATCGGTCGACTTCAGCAGACCCATGCCACCGTAGGAATCCGAGCCGACCGATTCACCCGTGCCTGCATAGACCGTGTTCGGGCTGCCCGGGGCGAAAGCAATCGCGCCGATCGCGAGCGAGGGCATACCGTCGGTTTTAGCCGACCAGTTGGCGCCCGCATCCTCCGTCACCCACACGCCGCCCTGCGCCGCGCCGACCAGCCAGCGGTTGCCATTCGCGGGATCGATCGCGATCGAGGTGATGCGACCAGTGACCGCCTGCGAAGGCGAGGTTTGGCCGTTGGTGATTGGGCTCGGGCCGAGATTGACCCAGTTGGTCAGGCGGCCGCCTTCGATCGCGGCTGCGTCGGTTTCGACGGCGGCGCGCGAAGCCTGTTGGGCCTCGATCTGTTTCACGGCGGTTTCCAGCGCGCCGGTCGGGATTAAACCGGTAGGGAAGGCGCGCTGCTGGAAGCTCCAGGCCTCGCGCTGGTAGGGCTTGCGCTTGCTCATGGCGGGGAATTCCGCGGCTCTTTCGGCCTCGGTTTGCGCGAAAGTTTTCTGCGCCCGCGCTTGAGTTTGGCCGTGGGCCAGCGGCAAAAAAGCGAGGGCGGTCAGCACGGAGAGAAGGAGATGGGTGCGGGGTTTCAAAGTGGGGCGTTGCTTGATGATTTTGATTGAGGGAGGGGTTGAAATTCGCGCAGCGACCAGCGCACTTCGCGCTCGTCGCCCACGAGGACGACGGTCGCGGAAATCTTCTGGCCCGGCGTGAGGCCGCCGAGGTCGCTGGCAGTGAAGGCCTCGATCGTTTGCCCCACGGTTGCGTGGCTGTTGCTGCCTTCGGGCGCCAGTTTGCTGGCTAAAATTTTCAGAGTCACCGAATGGCGCATCTGCTCCGGTGGCAAAACTGGGCGCGCCTTGGCAAAAGCGCCGGCCGGCCACGTTTGGCACGCGAGCACGGTGGCCGTGACTTCACTGACATTTCGGGGAACGGCGTTCGGCACCTGCGCAGGTAGTTGGGAGACGCTCGCCGCGGCGAGCACCAGGCAGAAAAATGAGAATGAGTCGCGCACCAGCGGAACGGTCCTTTTCCAAAGACGCCGGAAATGCAGACGAAACGGCTCAAAGAAGTTTTTCGTAGATGACGAAACAACTCCGCTTGGCCTAGAATTATCAGGTGTCAGGGGTTCAAGGTCAGTCCGCCGAGGTCGAGGAGTTGCTGGCCTTGCTGCCGGAAGCGACCCGGACATTCTTCCGCGAGGGAGGCGTTTCGTTAACGCAATTGCTCCCGGAGGTTTACGACGAGATGCGGCGGCTTGCCGCGAGCTACCTGCAGCGGGAACGGTCCGATCACACGTTGCAACCCACCGCGCTGGTGCACGAGGCCTACCTCCGCCTGGTCGATCAACGCACGCCCAGTTGGCAAAACCGGGCCCACCTCCTTGCCATCTCCGCGCGCATCATGCGCCGCATTCTCATTCGCCACGCAGAAGCCCGTGGCACCGCCAAGCGCGGGCAGAACGTCCCGCGCCTGAGCCTCGACTTCGCGCTCGAAGTCTTTGAGCGGCGAAACATCCCGGCCGAAGCGCTGCAAGCGGCGCTGCAGGACCTCGAGGCTCTCGATCCGCGGCAGGGGCAGATCGTGGAGTTGCGCTTCTTCGGCGGCTTAAGCATTTCGGAAATCGCGGAAGTCCTGGAGATTTCGCCGGCCACGGTGAAACGCGAGTGGGCCGTGGCCAAGCTCTGGCTCAAACGGGAAATGGCCGCCGCGTGACCCCGGCACGCTGGCAGAAGATCAAAGCGGTGGTGGGCGATGCGCTCGAGCGCAGCGACGCCGGGGAGCGTGCGGTCTTTTTGACAGCAACCTGTGCGCGCGATCCCGCGCTGCGGCTCGAGGTGGAGTCGCTCCTCGAGCATTCCTCGGATTCCCTCGAAGACTGCGCCAACGACCTCGGTCTGGGCCGCGCAGACTTCGAGGAATCTCTCGCCGGCCGCCGGCTGGGCGCCTACCGGATCGTGCGCGAGCTCGGCCGCGGCGGCATGGGCGCGGTCTACCTGGCGCAGCGAGCCGACGAGGAATTCGAAAAGGAAGTCGCGATCAAGCTCCTGAAACGCGGGACCGATACCGATGAAGTCTTGCGCCGCTTCCGTTCGGAACGCGAAATTCTCGCGCGCCTGGAGCATCCGAACATCGCCCGCCTGCTCGACGCCGGGACGAGCGAGGACGGGCTCCCGTATTTCGTCATGGAATACGTCGCCGGCGCGCGCGTGACCGATTACTGCTTCGCGCAAAATCTCTCGGTCCACGGAAAAGTGCACCTCTTCCTGAAGATCTGCGCGGCGGTCCAGTTCGCCCACCAAAACCTCGTGGTCCATCGCGACCTCAAGCCAGCCAACATTCTCATCACCCCGGAGGGCGAACCGAAGCTGCTCGACTTCGGCATTGCCAAGCTGGTCGCCCCCGGGCTCTCCGCCCCGCAGGTCACCCTCGCGGAGCAACAGCGGCTGACCCCAGCCTACGCTTCGCCGGAACAAATCCGCGGCGAGGCCATCACCACCGTCAGCGACATCTACTCGTTAGGCTCGATCCTTTACGAGCTGCTCGTCGGGCAGACGCCGCATCGTTTCTCCGTGAGCCACCCTTCGCCCACGGAGCTCTGGCGCGTCGTCGGCGAGACGCCGCCGGTGCGGCCTTCACTCGCGGTCGCGGATCCCGCGACCCGGCGGCGCCTGCGCGGCGATCTCGACAACATTCTCCTGACCGCGCTCCGCAAGGAACCGGCTCGTCGCTACTCCGGCATCGGCGCCCTGGCCGAGGACTTGCGGCGTTATCTCGCGAATCATCCGGTGCAGGCGCGGCCCGCGACCGTCGGCTACCGGGCGACGAAGTTTTTCCAGCGCAACAAGGTCGGCGCGATCGCCGGCGCGCTCGTGGTGGCGACGATGTTCGCCGGCACCGCGGTTAGCCTCTGGCATGCGCGGCGCGCGCAATTGGAAGCGCGCCGGGCGGAGCGGAATTTCCAGGATGTGCGCCGCCTGGCGAATTCCTTCCTCTTCGAGTTTCACGATGCGATTGCGCAGCTCCCCGGCGCGACCGCGGCGCGGCAGTTGGTCGTGGGCCGGGCGCTGGAGTATCTCGACAAACTCTCGCGCGAAGCCGCGGGGGACCGGCCGTTGCAACTCGAGCTCGCGCAGGCTTACCTCCGCGTCGGCGATGTCCAGGGCAAGCCTTACACCGCGAATTTAGGCGACGCTTTGGGAGCCAGCCAAAGCTACGCGCGGGCTGCGGAGATCGTCGCGCCGCTCGCCGCCCGCGAGCGCGGAACCAATGGGAGCACCGCGCGGGGCTTGGCCGCGAATGCTTACGCCAGCCTCGCCCGCGTCCAGGCCCGGGCGAACGAGCTCGAGCGCGCGCGCGAAAATAACCTGCGCACGCTCGCGCTGGGCCAGGAGCTGCTTGCGCGATGACCCGAAGCGCGCGGACGATTGGCGCAGGCTCGTCCTCGGCGCGCACCTCGGGTTGGGCGACGCCATCCAGGCCGGGAACCATCTCCGCGGTGATCTTGCCGCCTATCGGGACTCGTTAGACCATTACCGCCGCGCGCTCGCGCAGGCGGAAACCTTGGTCGCCTCCCAGCCCGCGGCCGCGCCGGACCTGCATCGCCTGGCGCGGAGCACGGCCCGCACCGCCGGCATCCTCGCGGAGCTGGGCGCGCGGACCGGCGAAGCCGCGCAATTCGACGAGTCGTTAGGCCTCCATCGCCGGACGGTCGAAATCTACACCCGCCTGGCCGCGGAGCAGCCGCAAGACGGGCAATTTCGCCGCAACCTGGCCGACGCTTTCGTGATGCGCGCGCACGCCCGCACGCTCGCCGGGCGGGAATTGCCGGAAGCGCAGGAGGAGTGTGCGCGCGCGATCGCGCTCGAGGAAGCGCTGGCGGCGGCCGATCCCGCCAACGCCGAGGCGCAGCAGGACTTGAGCTTTGCCTACACCATCGCGGGCCAGGTGAGCCAGGCGCGCGGCGAGCGGGCCCCGGCTGCGCAATTTTACCAGCAAGCTCTCGAGATCCTCGAGCCGTTGGTGAGCCGTTTTCCTGGCAACGTTGAGACTGCTTTCGACCTCGCGCGCGCGCGTCACGGCCTGACCGAGGTCAGCCCGGCCGAGGCCTCTCGTTAGGCTACGGCGCGGGCGCGTCCGGTTTCACCGTGGCCTGCCACGCGATCACGCGCCACTCGCCGTTGCGTTTCAGGAAAGTGCCGGTGTTGAGGTAATTTTTGATCTCCGGTTTGCCCTCCTTTTCCGCGGTGGAAACGAGCCGGAAGGCGACGATCGCAGTGTCGCCATATTGCTGGATGCGGATGTCCTCGGCGGTGTAGGTCGGCTCGGGCTCCGGCTTCTTTTTTCGCGGGCGCGCGGACGTCCTGCATGATCTCTGCCTTGCCGCGGCGGCGTCCGCCGGAGCCGGTGTAGATCACGTCATCGGCCCAGAAACGCTCGTGCATTGCGGGATCATTCTTCGAGGCGCCGGCCAGGAAATCTTTCAGCAATTTCGTCAGCTCGGCGGCGTCGGGCGCGCTTTGCGCCAAGAGAGTGCTGGCTAAAACCAGCGGAAGGAGGAAGCGAAGTTTCATCGTCTTTCGTTTCTGCCGTGGCTGCGCGGGAAAAGCGATCACGATTCTGCAGCGGCGCCATCGAGCTTGACCTCGGCGCGGCGCGCGCTGCAAGTAGGACGCGCCATGAGCCCCACCTTCCAGCTCGTCGTTATCGGCTTCGTCGTCGTGGGCGTTTTTCTGGCTTTCCTGCGCGAGTGGGCCAGCGCCGACCTGATCGCGCTCAGCGCGATGGCGCTGCTGGTTTTAGCCGGCATTCTCAAAACGCCGGATGTGCTCGCGGCTTTCAGCAATCACGCGCCGATCACGATCGCTTGCATGTTTGTCTTGAGCGCCGCGCTCGAGCGCACCGGCACGATCGACGCCATGGGGCATCTCTTCGCGCGGGTCGCGGGCAAGACCGAGCTGCGCGTCCTGCTCACGCTCATGCTCGTGGTCGCGACCGCCTCGGCTTTCGTGAACAACACGCCGGTGGTGGTCGTCTTCATGCCGATCGTCCTCGGCCTCTCGCGCACCACGGGGGTGAAAGCCTCGCGCATGCTCATCCCGCTCTCTTTCGCGGCGATGCTCGGCGGCACCTGCACCCTCCTCGGCACCTCGACGAATCTCGTGGTCGACGGCATCGCCCGCGGGCACGGGATGGCGCCTTTCGGGATGTTTGAGTTCTCGAAACTGGGCGTGATCTACGCCGTCGTCGGCATCGCCTACCTGCTCACGATTGGCCGCCTCTTGCTCCCGCAACGCGAGACCCTCTCCTCGATGATCAACCCGAGCGAGATCAAGGAATTCCTCACCCAGGCGGTGATCACGCAGGACTCGCCGCTGGTCGGTCACAAGCTCGCGGAAACGCCGCTGGCGAAGATGCGCGAGGTCCGGATCATCGAAGTCCTGCGCCACGGCGCGCGTCTGCGCACGCCGTTGAACGAACTCATTTTCGAGAAGGGCGACCAGCTGCTCTTGAAGACGATCACCGCCGGGGTCAAAGGCATCCAGGAAACGGCGGGGATCGATTTCCAGCCGCAGGAAGCGCTCGGCCTAACGAACGTGGAGACGCGCTCCGCGGTGCTGATGGAGGGAATCATCGGCCCGCAATCGAGCATGGTCGGGCGCACCCTTCAGCAGTTGAACTTCCGGCAAAAATACGGCGCGCTTATTCTCGCGGTCCATCGGCAAGGGCATAATCTGCGCGAGAAGTTCGAGAATGTGCGCCTCGCTTTTGGCGACACTTTGTTGGTGCAAGGACCGGCGGAAGGAATCCATCGCCTGATGGAGGAGCGCGATTTCCTGAGCTTGAGCGAGCCGAAACAGCAATCGTATCGGCGTTCCCGCGCGCCGATCGCGATCGCCGCGATCGTCCTCGTGGTCGCGCTCGCGACTTTCAAAGTGCCGGTAGTTTTGCTCGCGATCCTCGCGGCCATCGCGGTGGTTTTGTTCCGCTGCGTCGATGCCGCCGAGGCTTACCAGGCGATCGAGTGGAAGGTAATTTTTCTGATCATCGGCATGCTCACGGTCGGGGTGGCAGTGGAGAAAACCGGCGCGGCGGCGCTCGTCGCCAGCGGCGCGATCAATGCCTTCGGGCACTTCGGCCCGGTGGTCATGGTCTCGGTGATTTACTTCGTCACCGTCGTGATCACGGAACTAGTGAGCAACAACGCCACCGCCGCGCTGCTGACGCCGCTCGTCCTGCAGCTCGCGGAGCAGATGCACGTCGATGGCCGCGGCTTTGTGGTCGCGGTCATCTTCGCTTCCAGCGCCTGCTTCGCCACGCCCATCGGTTACCAGACGAACACCTACGTCTACGGCGCGGGCGGTTATCGCTTCGCCGATTTCCCGCGGGTCGGCTTGCTGCTTAATTTTCTCCTCTGGGGCGTGGCCAGCGTCTGCATCCCGCTGATGTGGCCGGCGACGCCTCGTTAGACCCCGACCATCGCGCGCAGGAAAAAGACGAGCACGCCGAGGGTCACGATCGCGAGCGGGGCGCGCGCGAGGAATTTCGTGGTGCCGTCGAGGCTTTGGCCGCGGCGCGACTTCATGAACGCCACCAGCGCGAAGACCAGCGCGACTGCGTAGCAGACGAGGGCCACGGCCACGAGCGTTTGCGGATTCCAACCGGCGACGACGCGCAAGGCGCCGGCAAAAACGCCGAGCCCGAAGAAGAAAAAGGAAGCGAGGCCGAGCTTTTGCAGGTGATTCATGCCGCAGTTCTCTGCGGTTTAGGCGAGCGCGGCAAGCGCTTCGTGATAAGCCGGCTCGGCCTCGGCGAAGTCGGAAACGTTCAGCCCAAGGTCGCGCAGCAGCCCGTCGTGGAGTCCGTAGATCCAGCCGTGGACCGTGAGTTCCTGGCCGCGCTCCCAGGCGTCGCGCGCGATCGTGGTCTGGCAAACGTTGGCCACCTGTTCGATCACGTTCAATTCGCAGAGGTGCGAGGCGGCCCGGGTATCGTCCAGATTCTCCAGCCGCGCCTGATGCTTCTCGCGCACGTCCTGCACATGGCGCAGCCAATTATCCGCCAGGCCAATGCGCTTGCGCAGGAGCGCCGCGGCCACGCCGCTGCAGCCGTAGTGCCCGGTGACGATGATGTGCCGGACCTTGAGGATATCGACCGCGAATTGCATCACCGAGAGACAATTCAGGTCGGTATGCACCACGATGTTGGCCACGTTGCGATGCACGAAAAGTTCGCCCGGCGCGAGGTCGACGATTTCGTTCGCGGGCACGCGCGAATCCGAGCAGCCGATCCAGAGATAACCCGGAGCCTGCTGCTTCGAGAGGTTGGCGAAAAAATTCGGATCCTGTTTCCGAATGCGCTCGGCCCAGGCGCGATTGCTGGCGAAGAGATGATCGAGTGAGCTCATAGCTGCACCCTACCACAGCATCATCTGCGTGAGCTTCAAGATGAGCGCGCCGACGACCACCAGGAAAAGGCCACGGACGAAGCGGCTGCCCTTGGCGATCGCGAGGTGCGAACCGAGGAGAGCGCCGACGACATTACTCGCGGCCATGGCCAGGCCGATCTTGAAGAGGATTTGATTCGTTAGGCCGAAGTAGATCAAGGAGGCGAAATTAGTCGACCAGTTGACCGCCTTGGCCGAAGCGGAAGCGGAAAGGAAGTCGAAGCCAAACAAGCCGACGAAGGCGAAGATGAGGAAGCTGCCCATGCCCGGGCCGAAAAAGCCGTCGTAAAAGCCGAGCGCCGCGCCGACCACGAGACCGAGGCCCAGCGCCTTCCGCGGGGTGTGCTTCGGCGCGTGGACCAGGCCGAGATTTTTAGCCAGCAAGACGTAAATCGCCACGACCACGAGCAGCAGGAGAATGACCGGGCGGAGGAGCTTTGGGTCCAGCAAGTTGACCGCGCGCGCTCCGCCGAAGGCGCAGAGAAAGGCGACCAAGGCCGTGGGCCCGACGAGGTGCCAATCGATCCGCACATGCCGCGCGTAACGCTGGAGGGCAAAGCTGGTCCCGCAGAGCGCGGCGAATTTATTTGTCCCGAGAATCGTGGGGATGGGCACGCCAGGCAGCAGGATGAGCGCAGCCGGAAGTTGGATCAGGCCGCCGCCGCCGACTGCGGCATCGACGAAACCGGCGAGCATCGAGAAAGCGCAAAGGACGAGCAGGTGCGTCATGGCGGCAATTTCCCTTCCCCTTCGCCGCGCCCGCGCGCAAGGGGCTTGCGGCGCGTTGGCGGGATGCGAAGGAGGAGCGTGCGCCGACTTTCCCTTTTCCTGCTCGCGCTCCGAGTCTCTGCGGCCTGAACGCCTGCAGCACCGTGGGCGATCTCGTGGCCACGCATTTGCCCGAGCGGCACTCTGGTCGCGCCCGCGTGGTCGTGGACCTGAGCGAGCAGCGGGCCTACCTCTATCGCGGCGGGCGTGGCCGCGGTCTCGCGCATCTCCAGCGGACGCGAAGGGCACGGGACGCCGCGTGGCACTTTCGCGGTGCAGCGGAAAGACGCCGATCATCGCTCAGCCTTACGGTTCCTACGTAGATGCGCGGGGCCGGGTGGTGCGAGCGAACGTCGACGTGCGGCGCGAGCGCAAGCCGCGCGGGACGCATTACATGGGCGCGGCGATGCCGTACTTCGTGCAGTTCTCGCCGGGCTACGGGTTGCACGCGGGCTACCTCCCGGGCCAGCCAGCGTCGCACGGCTGCATTCGCATGCCCTACTGGCGGGCGAAGCAGTTCTACGAAGCGGTCAAGCCGGGCACGCCGGTGGTCGTTAGGCGCTGAGCGCGGAACGCCGCGCAAAGAAGTGCTCGGGGGGGACTTGAACCCCCATGCCTTGCGGCATACGCCCCTCAAACGTACGTGTCTGCCATTTCACCACCCGAGCGGAGTGGGCGCAGAGTTTTGCGCGGCCTCCAATTTAGTCAGCAACACGAGAAAGCAAGAGAGCCGGCGTTTTGTTTTTTGCGGCCTTGGACGGGGCGCAGCAGTTGCGGCAAGGTCCTGCATGAGCTCACGATTCCTCGCCTTGCTGGCCTTTCATTTCCTGCTCGCCGCGGCGCCGCTGCACGCGGGCGAGTCTTTCAAGGTGGCGGCGTTCACCTTCGCCGTGCCGGAGGGCTGGCAAAAAGTGGAGCCGAGTTCGCCGATGCGGAACGCGCAGCTCGCAGTGGGCCAGGACGCGGCCAAGGCGGACGTGACTTTCTTTCACTTTGGCGGCGGGAGCGGGACGGCGACGGATAACGTCCAGCGCTGGTTTGGCCAATTCGCCGGGAGTGAAGCGAAACAAAAAACCGAGATGGTTCAGGTGGGCGCGGTAAAGGTGACCTTCGCGACCACCGAGGGAACTTTTAGCAGCGGGATGCCGGGCGGTCCGACGCAACCGATGGCCGACTACGCGCTCCGCGGCGCGATCCTGGAGGATGCGGGCGGCGATGTTTACGTGAAGCTGACCGGCCCGGCGGCGACGGTGAAAGCCGCCGGCGACGCCTTCCGCCAGATGATCCTGGAGGCGGCGAAGAAAAGCGCGCCCGGCGCCTAACGAAACAAAAACGCCCGCCGTGCGGCGCCCCAGGCGCGACCCGGCGGGCGGTGAAAAAAATTGCGCTAAGGCAGGGCGTTACCCGCCCGGTTGCGCACGATGATGGTATCGCCGGTGTTGATCAGGCCGTCGAGGTTCACATCTGACTTGCAGGTATTGGCATCGAGGGCGGCCGAGGAGCGGTTGCGGGTCACGATGGCATCGCCCGAGTTGATCATCCGGTCGGTATTGGCATCGCCGATGAGGAAGCCCACCTTCACGACGGTGGAAGCGAGGGTGATGGTGCCCGGTCCGCTGACGTTGGTGGCGGTAACGGTGGTTTCTTGCTGATCGGTCACGCCGGTGAGCGGAATCCGCATTTCATTGCCGCTAAAAGTGATGGCTCCAGCGGTGCCTGTCCCGGAAGTGACGGCGGCACTGCCGGCACTGATCGGATGGTCAAAGGTCAGCACGAGGAGGTAGCTGCCGTTGCCATTACGCGGCTCGACCCCGGCGGTCCCGCTGAGGGGCAAGACGATGTCGAAATCGCCGCCGCCATTCTGGTGGGTCAGGCGGGAGGCCGCGCTGGTGAGGACAAGCGGATTGCCCACGGTGAGAATGCCGTTTCCGGTGAGCGCCTGGCCGTCGGGATTGGTCACGGTGACGTTCTTCGCGCCAGTGGTGGCGCCGGTGGTGTCGAGGTTGAGCGTCAGGTGGGTCGGGTCGGTGTAGGTGATGGAATTCACGACGACGCCGCCGCTGACGGTGACGTTGATGTGGCTGGCAAAACCGGAGCCGGGATCGAAGAAGCCGGAGCCGGCGGTGGAGGTGCCGGTGAGCACGACGCTGGTGGAGGACTGGTTAGGCGGCACACTGCTATTGGTGGAAGCCGGAGTCGCGGGGGGCGGGGCCAGCAAGCGGGCGACGCGGACGGCGTAGGAGTTCGTATTGTCGCAATACTCCTGAATGGTCCACATGGTCATGTCGTCGTTCGGATCGAGACTGGTGTAGGAGTAATCGCCCCAGCGCCGGCCGGAGGTGCCGCCGGGATCGCTCGCTGGATTGTAGGCCGTGGAGCTGGCGCTGATCAGGCTAAAGGCGCCGAGCGTGCCGAGAGTGTCGTTCTTGAGGCGCCCGTTGGCGGCGCCGTTGGCGTAGTTTGGCGTGCCCGCGGTGCTGAAGCCGAGGGCGGCGTGGCCTTGCCCCGAAACCATAATCGTAGGGATCCAAAACTGGCGTGCGGCCGCGACGGTGCTGGCGCTGTCAAAGACCGTGCCGGACTGGACTACGGTGGGCGTGCCGGTGGTGGCTGGGACATTCAACTCATACCAGCGCACCGCGGTGCGGCGGGCGCTGTTGGTGCCCGAAGCTACGCCTGTGGCGGCAACGGCGATGCTGTGCGCCGTCCAGAGGCGGCCATTGCGGATGTGGGCCGCGTAAAGGCGATCGTCGAGGGCATCGAGTCGGCCGTTATTGCCTCCCGTATTGCCGAGGTGAGCCACCGGGATGGGAGCCGCAGTGCTGGAAACGGCGAAAGGGATATTCGCCGAGATCGTCGGCGTGCCTGCGGGATTGGTAATGCGACGAAGAATGAGGCTGCCGCTAAACGCATTGCTGACGCCGATGAAGTATCCCTCCGTGGCGCTGGGGTCGTAGTTGTCCACCCCGCGCGGGGAGTAAGGGCCGTCGGAGCTTGGAGAAGGGACCACCCCGCGGAAAGCCGTCGTGACGATCGGACCCGCCCCCAGGATCGAACTTTTCCGGACAACGAAAACGGAGCAGCCGTTGAAGGTGCCGCCGGTGGCGTCAAACATGTTCCCGCCGATGTAGAGCGCGTTCTTGTCCACGCCCAGCGAGGGATAATCGAGGAACTCATTCGTATTCGCCCCGCCGACGGTGTCCTGTTGCGCATAGAAATACGACCAGACGGTGGTGTTGCTGAGCACGCCCGCGCTGGCCGCATCGGAGACAGCCACGAGGACGCGGTTGGGCGCGGTGCTGACGCAGGAGGCGTCGGTGCAGGGGACATCGATGATGATGAGGAACCACCGCTGGGAGAGGCGATCGTAGCGCACCTGCGGATCGCTGGTGAAGTTTTGCAGAACCGGCGAAACCACCGGGGTCATGACCGGGGCGAAAAAGACGTCGGGATTGGCATTGAGCACGCCGTCCGGCGTGCCGGTGTTTTTGTTGAAGGTGCGGAGACGGCCGTTCACGAAGACGACAAATTGCGAAGGGCCGACCGCGCCCATGGAATCGGGCGGAACGGAAAAGGTCTCGGCCAGGGTGGCGCCGGCAAAGTTGGTGCCGACAGCTTGGGGAGCGTCCACCTGGAGCGCGCGGCGGAGCGGCTCGGCCGGAGCGCTGGCCTCCGGGTAACCCGAGACTGGCTGGGCCGCGGGATGCGGCGGGCGATTCTCCCGGCCGGGGACATCGCGCTCGCGCTTGATCCACTGGATGTCGCGCGGGGCGGTGGCTTTGGGGTTGGCCATGATCTCGGCCGTGGTGGCGCTGATCGCGACGGCGCCGGCTTCGGGCACGCCGACCTGCGCGCCGGCGGCGGAGGCACTCGAGCGCGTCTCGCGCTGCGCGCGAGCCTCGGGTTGCAAAAAGAAGACCAGAACGAGGAGCGAAGCCGCAGGCAGGACACACCGCGGGTGCAAGGAAAAGAGCTTCATAAGGGGGGCGGAGTTAGGAGGAGGAGGGGGCGCCCAGCCGCAGCGCCAGCCGCGGCGGGGGTAGTGACGAGGAGATGGCCTACTTGAAGGTGTTGTTCCGGGTCAAGCCTGGAACAGCCGGCCGCGAAAATTCTTAACCGGTCTCCGCGGGTTGAATGGCCTCTGGTCTGCTTTCATCGTGGTCCATGTCGCCGCCGCCGGAACCAGAGTCGATCAAGCTCGACCTGCACATCCATACGCTCGACGACACCAAGGATTTCCTCGACTACACCGCGCATCAATTGCTCGAGCGCGCGCGGGCGCTCGGGATCAAAGTGCTGGCTATTACCCTGCATGACTCGGTCTTCGACCGGGCGGAAGTCTTCGCCGATGCCGCGGCCATGGGCATCCTGTTGATCCCGGCGGCGGAAATGCGGCTGCGCGGGGCGGACGTGGTGCTGCTCAACGTGACCGCGGCCGAAGCGGCGGGGCTGCACGACTTCGACGATCTGCGCCGGTTGCGCGCGGCGCGCGGGGACTCGCTCTTTACCTTCGCGCCGCACCCCTTTTACGTCATGGGCGGCTCCATCGGCGGGGCGCGCCTGCGGGCCCAGATCGATTGCTTCGATGCGATCGAGATCTGCCATTTCCACAAGGGCTGGTTCGATCGTAACCGCCCGGCGCGACGGATTGCCGCAGAATTTAGCCGACCACTTCTGGCGACGTCCGATGCGCATCAATTGAGCGCCTTTGGCCACCACTACACCAGCATCCCGCGTCCGCCGGCGCTGACCGCGGAGAATATCTTCGCCGCACTGCGCCGGGGCGAGGGTCGCCTAACGAGTCCAGCGTGCAGTTTCCGCGATCTCTTCAAGACGATGTATTTCATCTTCATCGGCCATCCGCTGCAAAAGCGGCGCCATGGCGGTCACCAGCACGGAGGCGCGCGCGCACGCCAGCCTTGAATCCACCGGGGGAACCTGCAAGACGTTGTCGCGACATGAAACGCCTCGCTCTTTCCTTGCTCCTCTCCGCGGTCTTCCTCGCCGGCTGTAAAAGCTCCGGGGGGAAGAAGGAGAAAAAAGAGCCGGCCCAGACCAAGAAAGAGCAACCCGCCCAGCCGACCGCGGACCAGGACTTCAATGCTTTCCTCGGGCGCTTGCGAAAGGCGATCGAGGCGCACGACGTGCACACGATCGCCTCGATGATGACGGAAGATTTTGCCTTCGTCATGGGCGATACCCCGGAGGCCGATCGCAAAGGCGACGGCGTCTTCCGCTATTGGGATGAGAACGGCCTCTGGCCGGAGCTCGAGGGCATCATCACGGAAAATTTCGTGACCAAGGGCGATTACATGGTCGCACCCGCGCAATTCGCGAATCCCACGGTCGATTACACCGGCTACCGCGCCGGCATCCGGCGGGTCAACGGCAGCTGGAAGTTTGCTTACTTCGTGAACGGTTGAGGTGGAGGCGGAATTTCTTGGCCTGCCGCATCGGCCGCCCTTCGTTTTCGTGCGCGAGTTGCGCGCCCTCGAGGCCGGCGTGTGGGCCGAGGGCGCGACCTGGTTTGACGCGGGCGACCCGATGTTTGCCGGGCATTTCCCGGGCAACCCGCTCGTCCCGGGCGTGATCTTGACCGAGGCGCTGGCGCAAATAGCCGGCATCACCGCGGCCTCCGGTTTTCCGGAGAATGCGCGGCCGCTTTTCCTGCTCTCGGCGATTCGCGGGATGAAATTCCACCGCGCGGCGCGCCCCGCAGAAGTCATCGCGCTGCGCGCGGAACAGATCGGGACCATGGGCGAGCTGCGGCAGTTTTCCGTGCGCGCCTCGGTCGAGGGCGTGCCGGTGGCCGAAGGGCAGTTGGTCTTGGCGCTCGCTCGGTGATAGAAGAAGGGTAACCCGCCCCTTCGCTCATCCGTAACACTTTCCCGGTGAACTCCTCCATTCTGCTTCCGACCGCTCGCCGCGTCCCGCGCCCGGCGGAGGAAGCGCGCATCGCCATCGTCATCCCGGCGTGCAACGAGGAGGCCTGCATCGGCGCCGTCCTCGAGGAGTTGTTGACCGCGTTGGCTTCCCCGAAATTTATCGTCGCCGTGGGTGTGAACGCTTCCTGCGATCGCACCGCGGAAATCGCCCGGCGTTATCCGGTGGTCGTGGCCGAGACCACGGCGCGCGGCTATGGCCACGGCTGCCAGGCGGCCATCGATGCGCTCGCGGCGGTCGCGCCGGACGTGCGGGCTTACGTTTTTTTCGCCGGTGATGGCGCCAGCGATCCGGCCGATGTGCTCGTGCTCAGCCGGGCGTGGGAGCAGGGCTACGCGCTTGTCCTGGGCGCGCGCACCCGTTTGCGGAGGAATTGGCGAATCATGGGCTGGTCGCATGTGCTGGCTAATTTTTCCTTGGGCCTTTGGGCGGCTTTGCTCGGGCGGCGCTGGTTCAGCGACCTCGCGCCGTTGCGCTTGATTGAGCGGACGCTCTTCGAGCGAATCGCCCCGCGCGAGATGACCTTTGGCTGGACGATCGAGGCCCAGGTGGCCGCAGCGCGGCTGGGCGCGGGGATTTTGGAAACGAACGCCGCCGAGCGTCCGCGCCGCGCCGGGGAGCAGAAGGTCTCGGGGGTGAACTGGCGGCGCACTTTTGCCATCGGCTGCCGCATTCTCGCGGCTGGCTGGCGAACTCACCGGCGGTTCGCGGCTGCTTCCGCGGAGGCTTGCGCTCCGCCCATTCGCCTTCCGGAACGCTGTGGCTAGACGACTCGTTAGGCTAGTGCTACTTGCGACCCTGGCCGTCGCCTTCGGGGGGTGCGCCCTTTTTTCCTCGCAGCCGCCTTTGCCGCGCCATTCCTCGATCGAGCACGCCGGCGGTCCTGCGGCTGCGACCGATTACAGCGCGCTCGTGCGCGCAGCCGACATTATCTACTTCCCGCAGGAACGCGCCGTCTTCGGCGCCCGCGCAGAGCCTGCCGCCCTCCTGGTGGAAGCGGCGCAGCAGAGCGGCCTGCCGCTGGTGATCGCCTGGGGGAGCGTGGCCGCGACGCAACAGCCGCTGCTCGACGACCTGACTGGACGTAACGGGAGCGCGCGAGGCGAGTTGGTCAGTCGTCTGGAGGTCGGCGGCACCGGGCGGGCGCGCGAGCATTGCCGCGCAGTCCTGCGCGAGCTTGCCGGGGTGCCGCAGCTCGCGCTCGGTTTGCCGGGACCGCTGCGGGAAAAAGTCGCGCGCGGCGAGAACCTAACGAGTGAAGAGCGCGGCTTCTCTGCCCGCGGGTTACAAGACGCCGCGCGAGGGCTACCAGGTTTTTGCAGAGCGGATGGCCGGCCGTGAGCCCGACCTGCCGGCGGCCTATCGCGCACAACTCCTCCGGCAAGAGTTCGCCGCGGAGCAGATCGTGCGCGGGTATCGCAGCGACGGCCGGGAAGGCAAGCTGATCGTGTTTCTCGCTGCGGAGGACATTGTCCCGGGCGGCGGCGTGCCTTACTTTGTCGCGCAAAAGCTGAAGGTGCGGCAAGTCGTCCTGGGCCCGGACCAACTGGCGCCGGCGACGCGTCCGCTCCTAACGAGTGCCGAGATCGTAGATCGCGCCCCAGTCGCCCTCTGCGACTAACGTCGCCTCGTGTTCCCAAGGCCGGGTGCTGCGGGCATAGTTCGCCTTTTCTTCGCGTCCCCAGAAGAGATAACGCACGCGCAACTTGCCGGCCGTGTCGCGCCAGCCGGGTGCGCCCAGCATGAGCGCGTTCAGTTGCTCCATCGCCGGCCCATACTCAAAGCCTTGGGTCCAGAGATGACCGGGATAACCCAGGACCACCTTCCGGCCCTGGAGCAGGAGCGGGTGATTGTAAGTCGGGAAGGCCGCGAAGCGCGCTTCCGGCGGGAGCGTCGCCACCACTACGCCGACGGCGTCGAGCTCGGCCCGGTTAGCTACACCGAAACCGCTTTGGTTGCTGACCAAACCACCAAGCAAGGAAAGCGCGCCGGAACTAAAGAGCGCCAAACAGACAGCAACTTGCACCGGCATCGACCAGCGGGCCACCAACTCCCGCCAAAGAAAAGGAAGCATGATCAGGTAAGCCCAAAGGATGATTTTGATGTTATCCCATTCCCAAGGCGCCGTCTTCACCAGCCAGGCGAAAATAAACAGCAAGCTGGCCGGGAGGAGAAAAGCCAGGCTGGGAGTTACTCGCCTGGCTTTTCCGGCCTGCCAGAAACAAAAACCCAGGAGAAGAAACACGAAGACCGGCCAGAGACCGAAATTAAACAGCCAGAACTTAAGGAAAGGCATCGCGAAGTCGCCATTGTTCTGCACCCAGCCCGGCTTCCAGGTCAGTAGCGAGCTGGCTTGGAAGTGATCCGTAATCGTCCAGACAAAGAAGGTCGCGGGGAGAAAAGCCAGCCCCACCAGCTTCGCGAAGTAGAGGCGCAAGGGGCGCTCCGCAAAGACAAACAAGCAGGCGGCCACGATACTTAAGGCCATGAAAGTATGGATGTGGAAAAGTGGCATCGAGGCATAGAGCGAGAGCTCGAGCCAAAAGGGGAGCGGCGCCTTTTTTTCCTCCGCGTAACGGGAACGCCAGCTCGCCAGGAGCAGCAAACCGGCGGGGAGCGCGTAAAGCAGGCCGCGCTGGGTCACAAGCATGGAAAGCGGCAGGCTTTTCCAGGCAACGCTCTTGTCGCCCTGGTAATCGAGCAGTTTCCAACTGTGGAAGAACTGCAAGCCGGCAAGGCCGCCGTTAAAAAGAAAGCCGGCGATCGCGAAATTACCGCCCCAGCGATGGAGCGCATAGAAAGTAGCCAGCGACCCGAGCAGGCCGGCCCAGATGAGCCCATGATAGAGGTCGAGCCCGAGGAGAAGCAGGAGGGAGTTAAACAGGTCCGTCCCGGCCGGGTAGCGGAGATGACTGGCAAAGTGGATCGGGTTTTCCGGCCACAAGGCGACGCCGCTGGCAAAGTTCCGGATGTAGGTGAGATGGAGCGAGAGGTCGCCGAGGTTATTAATCGATTGGACCTTTAGCTCGGTGCCGTCGCTAAAGATAAGCCAGCAGAATGAACGGAAGGCGACAAAGCCGAAGCAGCCAGCCAGCAGCCAAAATCCGAGGCAACGATTTGTTGCCGAGGCCTCGCCACTTTCGGTCCGCCAGAAAGCCAGGGCCGCTCCGCCGAGGCCGACAAGACCAGCGCAGAGTGCGATCCCGCTGCCTAACCCGCCGGCGGCGAGGCCAAGCAGCAGCGCGGCGCAGACGGCGAGGTTAACGAAGGTGAGCCCGCCGGAAAGCCACTTCATCGGAGAGGATTTGCTCCCGGGAAGTCCGGCACTTTGCCCTGGAAGAAATCCTTAAAGACGCGCGCGTTTAAGTAGAGCTTGGAAGTATCCTGGTAAGGCCGAATCGTCAGCGGCATGGTGTAGTAACTCTCGTGCAGCTTCGCTTCCACCCCGGCGACTTTATCCTCCTGCACGAGCAGGAAAGCCGCGTCGAGCGGCGAGGGCAGGGAATCCTTCTCGTAATAACCTACCTTGGGAAAATCGCCCAGCATCCAGGGGAGGGGATAGGCGCTCGCGCGAATTATGTGGCCAACCATTTGGTAGTTGCGCGGATCGGCTTTTGCCAAAGCCAAGACCGGTTTGGTAAGCAGCCGGACGTCGTTGTAAGTCTGGACGTAAACATAAGGCTCGGTGTCGGTGGTCGCGCGAAAGAAGTTCAATCGCACGCAAAGCACCAGCGAGAGGAGAAGGGCGAGGGCCGCCAGTCCCAGGCCAAGCCGGGCAATCCGGGCCTCGAGCAAATAAATGCCGGCGGCAAAAACGAAGAAGAAGGGCCAGACGATGCTAATGATGCACCAAGGCGTCTTGTAATGCACGATGCTGTAGGCCGCGAGCAACCCGACCGCGTAGATCGCCAGATAACGCAGGCTGATTTCCTTGAAGAACTGGCAAAGCGCGCAAGCCAGTAAGCCGAGCGCGACCGGAATCTCGTAGCGGCCGATTAATTCCAGCCAGTAAGGCCAGGGTTTCTCGTGGCCGTTGCCATTGGTGCCGGTGGCGAACCAAGCGCCGAAAGTCTCATAGAGTCCCTTGAGACCTTTCAAGTTCATGAAGGTGCCGGAATAAAAGAAGACGATCGCCAGCAGGCCGACGCCGATAACGAGGAGGAGGTCGCGGTGGCCCCACTGTTGTTCGGCGCGGCTCGCGTCCGTCGCCGGAGTGATCTTGTGCGAAACCCAGGCGACGCCACCGGCGATAAGGGCGCAGCCAAGATGGATGATGTAAGTCTCCTTGGTCAGGATCATGCCGGCTATTCCCAGGCCGGTGCACCAGAGGTAGGCGGTCTCGCCTTTCCGCCAAAGACCGATCAAGCCCAGGAGGAAGAGCATGGAGAAAAGGAGCATCCAAACTTCGTGGATGGAGTAGCGACCGTAGAAAACGAAAGCCGGGGAGACGGCCATCGCGAGCGCTGCCAGCCGGGCCACTCGCCGGCCGAGGAATGGCTCGAACTTAAACATCAACCAGAGGCTCGCGAGACTGCCGAGAACCACCGGCATCCGTAAGGCCCAGAGGTTCCGGCCGAAGAGCGTTTGCGCGAGGAAGAGAATGTAGAAATGGAGCGGCCCGTGGTAGTTCGTCGGGTCGTAACGGTAGAAGCCGTTCTTGGTCATCTGGTCGACAAACCAGCCGTTGATCCCCTCGTCGAAATGCGGCGGCTTCAAGGCCAGGAGGAAGAGGCGCAGGAAAGCGCCGACGGCGAGGATGGCCCAAGGCGTCCAATCGAAGCCCGCGGGAGAATCCGCTAGCGCGGCGTGGGGGGCACTGCTAGTACGCGCTGCCATGCGCATTTTAGTTACGGGCGGCTGCGGCTTCATCGGGAGCAACTTTATTCGCTACGTTCTCGAACATTACAAGCAGGCGTCGCTGAGCAATGTCGATGTCCTGACTTACGCGGGGAACCTGGCCAACCTCGACGGGGTGGCGGAGGAACATGGCGAGCGCTACGAGTTCTTCCAGGCGGACATCGCCAACGCCGACCAGATGGATGCGCTCATGCGCGAGCATCTTTTTTTTGCCGTGGTCAACTTCGCGGCCGAATCGCACGTCGATCGCTCGATCAACGATCCGCAAAATTTCATCCACACGAACGTCGTCGGCACCAGCATCCTGCTCGACTGCGCCCGGCGCCACGGGGTGCAGCGGTTCGTCCAGGTCTCGACCGACGAGGTCTACGGCTCGTTAGGCGCGACCGGCCGCTTCACCGAGCAATCGCCGATCGAGCCGAGCTCGCCCTATTCCGCGAGCAAGGCGGGCGCGGATTTGATTGCCCTCGCCTCGCACAAGACCTTCGACCAGGAGGTCGTGGTGACCCGCTGCTCGAACAACTATGGGCCGTATCAATTTCCCGAGAAGCTGATCCCGTTGATGATCATCAAGGCGATGCGCGACGAGCCGCTCCCGGTCTACGGCGATGGGCAAAACGTGCGCGACTGGATCCACGTGGAAGATCATTGCGCCGGGATCGTGGCCGCGCTTTTCGAGGGGAAACCGGGCACGGTCTACAACTTCGGCGGCAACAGCGAGATGGTGAACATCGACGTCGTGCGCCTGATCCTGGACAAGCTCGGGAAGCCGCATTCGCTGATTCAATTTGTGACCGACCGGTTGGGGCACGACCGGCGGTATGCGATCGATTCCTCCTTCGCGCTCCAGGAGTTGAAGTGGAGCCCGCGGCACCACTTCCGCGAAGGCCTTGAAGCGACGATCGACTGGTATTTGGCAAACCAGCATTGGTGGCAGCCGCTGCTCGAACGCGCTGGGCGCTATTAATTTTATCATAGCGCTGGAAAACCAGCTCTTCCGCGCTAACGTCCGCCCGCGCATGAACCTGCATAAAGTGTGCAGGTGACTGACGCGTGTCTGAGAATCTCGAAAATCCACATGATAAAGAATTGTCCTCTGCGCTTCCGAGCGCTCCTACGTTTGCAGCCTTTATTCGCCGCCAGCTTGGCGTGTGTCTTCCTCGCGGCCACTGCTGCCGCGCAATCGACTCTGTGGCGCAGCGTCGACCAGAAAGAGTTGGCGGCCCTGCCGCAAAACCACTCTGCTCCGGCGGGCGCACGCACCCTGGCGCTCGACGTCCCGGCGATGGAATCCATCCTGGAGAGCGCGCCGATGGAGTTCACGCCTGCGGCCGAAATGATCGCAATCGAGATCACGCTGCCGCGCCCGGATGGGCAGGTGGAGCGTTTCCGGATCGAAGAGTCCCCGATGCTCGCCGGCAAAGCCGCGGCGGAGCGCCCGGATTGGAAGACCTATTCCGCGCGCGGCCTCGACGACACCACTGCGGTGGCACGCTTGAGCTGGTCGCGGGAAGGATTCTCGGCCTACGTGATCGGGAAGGATGGCGCGTATTTGGTCGATCCGCGCAGCGCGAGCGATCGCGCGCATTGCGTGACTTACTTCAAGAGCGACGTCGCTGCGGCGCAGAACGCTTTCCATTGCGAACTCGATCGCTATTTAGCCGACGAGACGAAGCACCCGGGCCCCTCGCAGGAAAAGACCGCGAAGCGCGCGATCGCTCCGCGCTTTAGCAACGGCGCGAATCTTCGCACCTACCGCGTGGCCATTGCCACCACCGGGGAATACACCGTGAACCGCGGCGGGCAGGATGCCGCTTTTGCCGACGTGATGAACGCGGTCAACCGGATCAATACCATCTACCGGCGCGATCTCTCGGTCGCGCTCACGCTCGTCTCGGGCAAAAACATCGTCTTCCCGGACCCGGCGACCGACCCCTACGACAACACCGACAACACCAACCAGCTTTCGATTAACCAGACCCAGCTCGATACCATCGTTGGCAATGCCAATTACGATCTCGGCCATCTCTTCGGCACCGGCGGCGGCGGCGTGGCCAGCAGCCCCTCGATTTGCTCGGCGCAAAAGGGGGAAGGCTATTCCGCGCGCGTCCCCCCTACGGGCGACCCGTTCTGGGTCGACTACGTGGCGCACGAAATGGGACACCAGCTCTCCGCACAGCACACCTATAACACCAAGGAAACCGGCACCTGCAGCACGCGCTCGGCGAATGACGCCTACGAGCCGGCCAGCGGCTCGACGATCATGTCCTACGTCGGCATCTGCGGCGCGCGCAACCTGCAGCAGTATTCGCTCGACACCTTCTCGGTGCGCAGCCTGACGCAGATCTTCACGGAATTAGCCGACGCCACGGGCGGCGGCAGCTGCGGCACGAACACCGCCACGGGGAACAACGTCCCCACGGTCAGTGCCGGCGCCAGCTACACCATTCCAAAGCAGACGCCGTTTGCGCTCACCGCGCTCGGCACCGACGCCGACAACGATCCCTTGAGCTACTCCTGGGAAGAATACGATCTCGCGGCCGCGGCCAGCGGTCCCGAGGGGATGCCGCCCGGCGCTTACGATCAGGATAGCGATGGCGTTTTGCGCCCGCTCTTCCGCGTCTACGCGCCCTCGGCCAGCCCTACGCGCACCTTCCCGAGCCTGCCTTACATCCTGAATAACGCGAACCTCCCGCCTCTCACCTTCACCGGCACTTCGCCGATGGGTGCAGTCTGCGAGACCGGGATCACTTGCGTGACCGGCGAGATCCTGCCGGCTGTCGCCCGCACGATGAACTTCCGCGTGGTCGCACGCGACGGTCGCGGCGGCGTGGTCGATGCCGGCACCACCGTAACGGTCGATGCAGCCAGCGGCCCGTTCGTGATCACCGCGCCGAACACTGCCACCACGCTCACTGGCAACACCGCCGTGACTGTGACCTGGAGTGTGGCCAACACCAACGCCGCGCCAGTGAACGCCGCGAATGTGAAGATCAGCCTCTCGACCGATGGCGGGCAAACCTTCCCGACCGTCCTCGCGGGCTCGGTTCCGAACAACGGCAGCGCCAGCGTGACCTTGCCGAACGTCGACACCACCACCGGCCGCATCAAGGTCGAAGCGGTGGGCAACGTCTTCTTCGACATCTCGGACGCCGACCTGACGATCAACGCCGGCACCCCGACCCCGACGCCGACTCCGACTCCGACGCCGACTCCGACGGCTACGCCAACGCCGACGCCGACGCCGACCCCAACGGCCACGCCAACGCCTACAGCGACCCCGACCCCGACCCGACTCGACTCCCACGCCGACCCCGAGCGCGACGCCGACCATCTTCGGCAACATCGCCACTCGCATGCGCGTGGAGACGGGCGACAACGCCCTCATCGGCGGGTTCATCGTTACCGGCACGGCGCCGAAGAAAGTCATCATCCGCGCGATCGGACCGTCCTACACTTTTGCCGGCAAATTGGCCGACCCGACGCTGGAGCTCTACGGTCCTGGCGGCTTGATCACCTCGAATGACAACTGGCGCGCCGGTGGTCAGGAGCAGGAGATCATCGACAGCACGGTCGCTCCCTCGAACGATCTCGAGCCGGCAATCGTGGCCACGCTCCCTGCGGGCCGCACCGGTTACACCGCGATTGTGCGTGGGAAGGATGGCGGCACCGGCATCGCCTCAGTGGAAATCTACGACCTCAATCCGACGGCTGATTCCGCCCTGGCGAACATCTGCAGCCGCGGCTTTGTCCAGACAGCGGACAACGTCATGATCGGCGGCTTCATTATCCGCGGCGGCGGCATGAAGAAAGTAATCGTCCGTTCGCTCGGGCCGAGCCTTACGGTTGCGGGGAAACTCGCGAACCCGACGCTCGAGCTCTACAACGCCAACGGCGTGCTCATCGCCTCGAATGACGACTGGCGCACCGGCGGCCAGCAGCAGGAGATCATCGACAGCACCGTGGCTCCGCCGAACGACCTCGAAGCGGCGATCGTCGCCACCCTGCCGTCGACCGCTCACACTGTGATCGTTCGCGGCAAAGACGGCAGCACCGGGGTGGCTACGGTGGAAGCCTACACCTTAAATTAGTCAGCATTCTCAGCCTCTCGAGGCTTGAGAGAAATTCGCGAACTCCGTAGCGTGCGCCCATGCATGCTACGGAGTTTCGTCGTTTTGGGGCTGGGGTTGGTGTGGTGGTGGGATTGCTCGCGCTCGCGGCCGGAGCGCAGGGGCAGACGCAGTATTCCATCGGCAACCCCTCGAATGAGCAGCAATACATGCTCGAGCTGATCAACCGCGCGCGGGCCAACGGCGGCGCGGAGGCGACGCGCTTGGGCTTAAGCGGGTTGCAGGAAGGCCCGCCGAATTACAATGGCGAAGTGTGGACGATTGCGAATGCGAACCAGCCGCTCTCGTGGAATCCGCAGCTCCAGACCGCCGCGCAAAACCATGCAAACAATCTCAACAACGCCGACCAATTTTTCCTCGGCGGCTCGCCCCACACCTTTGGCGGAAGCACGCCGGACCAGCGCATCGCGGCTACCGGCTATGTGAAAGCGACGTATAACGGGCCCACGACCACTTCCGGATTTTTTCCGGGCGCGGAGAATGTCGCCATCGCCGAGTCGCAGGGGAGCGGACCGTATAGCGGCGCGAAATTAATCAGCGCCATCCTCCAGGCGCACAACGATCTCTTCACCGACCTGACCGTGCCCGGCCGCGGTCATCGCAACACGACCATGCTCGGCTTTTGGCGCGAGGCCGGCATCGGCATTTCCGTGGGCACGGATAACCAGAATAATCCCGGCCAGCCCGGCGGCCCGTGGGATTCCTTCTACGTGGTGCAAAACTTCGGCACGCAGAGCGGCGGCACGCCCTTTGTCACCGGCGTGGTCTACAACGATGCCAACGGAAACAATTTCTACGACCCGGGCGAGGGGATCGGCGGCGTCCGCGTGGACGTGAACGGCTCGAACTTCTTTGCGATCACGAGCGCGTCTGGCGGCTACTCCGTGCCGGTGCCGGGGAACGGCGCCTACACCGCGACCTTCAGCGGCAGCGGCGTCGCGACTACGCAGCGCACGACCACCGTCAGCGGCTTGTTGAACGCGAAAGTCGATTACCTCGCGGCCGCAGTCGGCGCCCCGGCGCGCTTCGGCAATATCTCCACGCGAATGAATGTGGGCACGGGCGACAACGTCCTCATCGGCGGTTTCATCGTCACCGGCACGCAGCCGAAGCGGGTGATCATTCGCTCGCTCGGGCCGTCCTACAATCTGGCCGGCAAATTAGCCGACCCGATCCTGGAATTGCACGGACCGGGCGGCTTGATCGCGACGAATGACAACTGGCGCACCGGCGGCCAGGAGCAGGCGATCATCGACAGCACGGTCCCGCCGACGAATGACCTCGAGGCCGCGCTCATCGCGACTTTGCCAGCGAATCGCACCGCTTACACCGCGATCGTCCGCGGCGTCGGCGGCGGCACCGGGATTGGCTCGGTGGAAATCTACGACCTCGATCCGGCGGCCGATTCCACCCTGGCAAACATCTCCAGCCGCGGCTTTGTCCAGACCGGGAATGACGTCATGATCGGCGGCTTCATCATCACCGGGACGACGAACAAGAAAGTGATCGTGCGCTCGCTCGGGCCGTCGCTCGCGGTCGCGAACAAATTAGCCGACCCCACGCTCGAGCTTTACAACAAAGACGGCGTGCTCCTGGCGACAAACGATAACTGGCGCACCGGCGGCCAGCAGCAGGAGATCATCGACAGCACGGTGCCGCCGCCAAACGACCTCGAGGCGGCCATCGTGGCCACGCTTCCGCCGACGGCGCACACCGCGATCGTGCGCGGCAAGAACGGGAGCCTCGGTGTGGCCACGGTCGAGGCTTACACCCTGGATTAGGCGTGACTTTTGGCGGGCAAAAGACTTCTGTTCTCGTCCTTCCCCGCTTTTATGAAAAAGATACTTGGCCTCGCCCACATTTTCGCCCTCACGCTCCTGACGTTTCCCGTCGCCGCTGCGGAGCCGGACGGAAAGGCTCCGGCCGCGGGCCAGCCAGATGTGGTCCCATTGATCGGGCCGGTCTCGATGGATACCGACCTGCGCGACCTGCCGTTTGAGCCGGCGACGATGGAAGCTGATGAGCAGCGGCTTACCCGTTACCCAGCGTTCCAAGGAACGGATGCACAGGATGCGATCCGGGCCGTGCGGCGGGTCGCGCAGGCGGTGACCATGCCGGCGCCGCTTGCGACCTTTGCCGGGATTAATTCCGCGCAGAGCGGCTGCGGTTGCCTGCCGCCGGACACGCACGGCGACGTCGGGCCGAACCACTACATCCAGTCGGTTAATTCCAGCATCAAGATCATCGACAAGGCGGGCAACCAGCTGCTCGCGCCCACGACCTACAACAGCTTTTTTTCCGGGCTCGCGAGCAGCGGCACGCCGTGCGGCTTAAACCAAAACCAAGGCGACGGCCTGGTGCTCTATGATCATCTCGCGGATCGCTGGGTAGTCAGCGACTTTGCGTTCCCGGCTTTCCCCGGCGTGTCGTTTTACCAGTGCATCGGCGTCTCGAAGACGAGCGATCCCGGTCTCGGGCGGCTGGTGGCTCTACGCGGTCCAGATCGACCCGGCGAACCCGTCACACTTCGGCGATTACGGGAAGATCGCGCTGTGGCCGAACGCCTACTACCTGACGGTGAATCTCTTCAGCAGCAACACCACCTTTAACGGCGTGCGCGTCTTTGCCCTGCCGCGCCAGGCGATGGTCAACGGCACCGGCGCGCCTAATGCCGGCGCCATCGCCTACACGATTGACGCTGCCACCATCGGCGATGCCTACAGCCTGGTCGCGGCCACCTTCCGCGCTGGGAGCCCGCCGCCGGCCGGGACCGCGGAATATCTGCTCGCGATCGATAGCCCGGGCGCTGCCGGTGTGGTCCAGACGAAGGTGCACGTCTGGCGCTTCCAGCCGGATTTCACCACGCCGGCGAATTCCACCTTTGGCGTGGGCGCAAACCACACTGCCAATGCGGACATCACCGTGAGTGGTTTTGTGGATGCCTACACCAGCACGACCTTGATCGTGCCGCAGAATGGCACCACGGCGAAGCTCGATACTTTAGGCGACAAGATCATGTCGCCGGTGGTCTACCAAAATCGCGCCGGGGTCGAGTCGCTTTGGGCCGCGCACACGGTGAACAATAACCAGGCCGGCACCGGCCCCACCGGCATTCGCTGGTATCAATTTAACGTCACCGGCGGGACGATTCCCGCGACCGCGGCGCAGCAGCAGACCTTCACCAACGCCGCCGATGGGCTCTGGCGCTTCATGCCCAGCATCTCGGTCGATGCTGCGGGCAACATGGCGATCGCCTACTCGGCTTCCGGAAGCACGATCGAGCCCGGGATTCGTTATGCCGGACGGCTCGCGGCGGACCCAGTGAATACTCTTGCGCAAGGCGAGGCAGTGCTCATCGCCGGCGGCGGGCACCAGACCAGCTCGAGCGGGCGCTGGGGCGACTACAGCGCACTTGGGATCGATCCGGCGGACAACTTTTCCTTCTGGCACACGAACGAATACTATCCCGCCACCAGCAGCTCGGCCTGGGGCACGCGCATCGGGAAATTCCGCTTCCCGTATGCGCCG
Organism: uncultured Verrucomicrobiae bacterium; assembly: GCA_963726745.1. Classification (GTDB taxonomy): domain Bacteria; phylum Verrucomicrobiota; class Verrucomicrobiia; order Chthoniobacterales; family UBA10450; genus JACCTI01. Next base: position 662,777 of record CAVSDR010000006.1, on the reverse strand, counting down.
CCGGTGAGTGCCGCGGTTTCGCGGAAAGCGCACGCCGCGGAAGGCGATCTCGATATTAACCTGCCACTCGTCGGCAACAGCGGGATCGAATGCCGCGTCGGGCCGGTCGCAGGCCAGCACAAGATTGTCGTGACGTTTCCGACTGCGGTCACCTTTAGCGGGGCTTCGGTGACGAGCCCGGCCACGGTTAGCAGCGCGAGCTCAAGCGGGAGTGTGATCACGGTCAATCTCGCCAATGTGCCGGATGTTTCCCGGTTAAGTGTTACGCTTGCAGGCGTGAACGATGGCAGCGGCGTGGGCGACATCGTGGTGCCGATCGCGTTTCTCTATGGCGACAGTAACGGCGACGGGACGGTCAATGTCGGCGACAGCCTGCAGGTGCGCAGCCGCTCCGGCAGTCCGGACGCCACGACGGTCCGCTCGGACCTGAACGCGGACGGTTTCATTAACGCGGGCGACGCCATCATCGCGCGGTCACGGGCCGGGCAAATGCTGCCGTAACCGTTCCCGCCGGGGAGGGCGCTGGAGGGTGAAAGTGTCGGCTAAAACCGGCGCGGCCGCAGAAGCCGCGTCTGGTTTTTATGGGAAAGCCCGATGTATTCGCAACTTCCTCGAGAGATTGAAAATAAAAAAAGTTTTCCTTGTCAGTGGCGGCGCGTCCTGACCACTCTCCCGCCCTCAAAATCCCGTATGAAACTAAAATCCCCAACTCCCTCCGGCTTTTCCAAGCGCCGCCTCCTGCTTGGCCTGGCTTTCTGTTCCTTTGGTGGCCTCCTGGCGTTCTTTGCGCTCGCCGGAATCCCGCAGGCCGTAGTGCCCGCGGTCGCCGAGAAGGACGAAGCCCCGCGTTACATGCCCGTGCCCGGGGGCGAGGCCGATGACCTCGCGCGCATGGAGTTGATGTGGCACGACCGCCTCACTTATCCGACTGGACGCTTCGACCCCGCGTGGGTGCGCCAGGCCGCGGAGCAGGATTCGCTCATCAGCCGCGAACTTCCGCTCGGGATCAACGCCCGCAGCTACAACCGCGACCGTTCGACGGCCGGACTCGACCCGACCACGTTCACCGCGCTCGGGCCGGCGCCGGAACGCATGACCGGCTGCTCCGGTTGCTATGATTACGGCATCACCCAAGGACGCGTGAACGCGATCGCGGTGGACCCAACGACGACGACGAACGGCTCGATCACGGCCTACATCGGCGCGGTCAACGGCGGCGTCTGGAAGACGACCAACTGCTGCACCCCCACGACCAGCTGGACCGTGACCACGGACGATCCCTTGATCGCGACGACGTCGGTCGACACCCTGGCGATGGATCCGCGCAACCACAACGTCCTCTACGCCGGCACCGGCGACTTGAATTTCGGTTCCTTCTCCATGGGCAGCCAGGGCATCCTGAAGACGACCGACGGCGGCAAAACCTGGGCCGTGCTCGGCTCGGCGGTTTTCGGCGCGGCCTATGTGCAGCCTGCGGGGCAGTTCCCCCAGTATGATGCCGTCGGCAAAGTCCGGGTGGACCCGAACAGCAGCAGCCGCGTGGTCGCTGGGACTAAGAAGGGCCTTTTCTTCTCCTACGACGGCGGCGTGAGCTGGACCGGACCTTGCGTCACAAATAACTTCAACACCCAGCGCCATGACATTACCGGTCTCGAACTGACCGACATGGGCGGCGGGGTGACCCGCATCCTCGCGGCCATCGGCACGCGTGGCTTTGCGACCCCAGTGCAATACGATCTCGGCGCGCAGGGCGCGAACGGCCTCTACAAAGGCACCATGCCCGCGAGCGGTTGCCCGACAGATTTCACGCTCCTCACGCGCAACGACAACGGCTTCGTCTTTGGCACCGCGGTGACTGGCAGCCCTTACACTACCGGCGCCTTGATGAATGCCGGCAGCGGCGATCCCTACGTCAACGCGACCACCGGCAATCAATTGAGCCGGATGGACATCGCGGTCGCCCCGAGCAACCCGAATTACATCTACGCCCAGGTCGGCTCGATCGCCGGCAACACGGCGAGCGGCTGCGGCGGCGGCTCCGGCTGCCAACTCGGCGTCTGGTCGAGCATCGATGGCGGGAATAGCTGGAGCTTCATGCAAGGCTCAGCCGGCGGTTCGCTGCGCGCCTGCGCGACGGGCGGCACTTCGGCCGTGGGTTCGGGAGCGGCCGGCGGCGGCGACTACCCGCAGAACTGGTACGACCAGGGCCTGGCGGTGGATCCGAACAATCCTGACCGCCTCTTCGTGGATACCTTTGATACCTGGGTGGCGAACCGGACCGGCTCGACCTTCTACAACGTCACCTGCGGCTATAGCGGCACCCCTGTGGCCAACCACGTGGTCCATGTGGACCATCATGCCCTCGCCTTCATCCCAGGCTCGTCCAGCATTCTCCTGGAAGGCAGCGATGGCGGCATCTTCGCGACCACCAATGCCGATGTTGTGCAGGAAGGGACCGCGCGCCCGACCTGGTTCAATATGGACAACGGTCTGAACACGATCGAATTCTACGCCGGCGATATCTCCGGCAATTTTGCCAACGCCAGCAACCCCATGGCGGTGGGCGGGGCGCAGGATAACGGCCCGAGCTCGGTGACCTTTAACGGCACCCCGACCGGTCCGGTGCAATGGCAGATGGGCCTCGGCGGCGATGGCTTCTCCGGCCAGATCGATCCGATCGGCACCGGCCAGACGCAGGCGCAAGGGACCATGGTTGTGACCACTGGCGGCACGATCGCGGGCGAGACCTTCAAAATCGGCAGCGTCACCTTCACTTGGGTCGCGTCGGGAACCAGCCCCGGGAACGTCGTGGCCAGCACCACGGTGAACACCGCGGCCACGAACATCCGCACCGCGATCAATCGCGATTCCACGGAAGTGACCGCCAGCGGCACGGGTGCGAATGTGATCGTGACCTCGGTGATTCCTGGCCCTGTAGGGAACTTCATCGAATTCACCGAGAACGGCACCAACACCACGATGAACGGCAACGGTTTCCTCGGCGGAACCACCCAGGGCGGTCTGCCCGGCAGCCTGCGTGTCTGGCAGGGCAATAACAGCGGCGGCCTCAGCCGTTGCGTGAGCAATTGCTCGAACTCTGGCGCGACCTACACCAGCAGCCGCGGCGCCTGGACGGGCGACCAGCAGTCCTTCGTTCTGCCGATTAATCTCTTCCACGGTGGCATCCCCGGCGGCGACGACTGCGACGCGGCCGGCCCGACGACCGGTTGCGGCCGCTTGCTGGCCGCCACCACCCGCGTTTACGAGACGATCAGCGGCGCTGGCGCCACCGTCCCCACGACCGCCTGGTATATCACGAACAACCCGGTCGGCGCCGCCGCGGGGCCGAACCTGACCAAGGGGACCTTGGGCAATCGTTCCTACATCAACCAGGTGAAGTATTCGCCGAAATATTACTCGGTCGCGATCGTCGGGACGAACGACGGCAACGTGCAAATCGGGTTCAACCTCGGCACCGGCACCGCCAGCCAGGCGAATTGGGTCAACGTGACCGGCGGCAACAGTGTGCTGCCTAATCGCCCGATCCTTAGCGTTGCTCTCGATCCCGTGGTCCCGGCGCGCAACGTCCCGGTCGGTTACGCCGGCGTAGGCGGTTTCAACGCCAACTCGCCGACTACTCCGGGCCACGTCTTCCAGGTCACTTGCGGCGATACCTGCGCGACCTTCACCTGGCTCGACAAGACCGGCAACCTGCCGGACATCCCCGTCGGTTCGGTCATCAGCAACCCGAACTTCCCGCAGCAGGTCTTCGCCGGCACGGACTTTGGCCTCTACTACACGAACGACATCACCGCCGCTTCGCCGGTCTGGTATCGCTTCAAGGACGGTATGCCCGCAGTCATGATCTGGGATATGCAGATCGATCGCGGCGCGACTACCCTCTCGGTCTGGACCCGCGGCCGCGGCGCCTTCGCCTGGCCGTTGCCCTCCGGTCCGGTGCCGACGCCGGTCACGCTCAACAGCGTGGTCTCGCGCAAGACGCATGCAGGCGCCGGTCCGCTGGATCTCGACCTCGGCCTGAACGGTGTTGGAATCGAATGCCGCACCGGCGGCGCGAACGGCGAGCACACCGTCGTCTTCACCTTCGCAAACCCGCTCAACAGCGTCGCCAGCGTCTCCCTCACGGGCACCGGCACGGTGGCCAGCAGCGCCATCGGCAGCAACCCGAGCGAGTATGTCGTTCAACTCACCGGAGTCACTGATGCGCAGCACCTCGGGATCACGCTCAACGGCGTTCAGGATAATGCCGGCAACCTCAGCAACACCGTGCGCGGCGGCTTGAACGTCCTCCTCGGTGATACCACTGGCGACACCTTCGTGAACAGCGGCGACGTCATCCAGACGCGCAACCGTTCAGGTGGTCCGTTGACGGCGCCGAACTTCCGCTCCGACGTCAACCTCGACGGCGCGATCAACGGCGGCGACGCGATCATCGTCCGCGCTGCTGCCGGCGGCACCTTGACGCCCCGGGTGGAAACAGTCAGCGCCCGCTAAGACAGCGATCGACCGTTAGACCTCACGCAGCCTGGCAAGGGGAAACCTTTGCCAGGCTTTTGCGTTCTGGGTGCGAAGGCGAACGCCGGTGCGGGAGGTTTTCTCGCGTTTCGCGGCGAAAATTGTCGTGCAAAGCAGGCGGTCAAGTGCTACCAAGGATGGCCCGCGGCGCCTCCCCACGTTCCATAATCAGGACATATTCTAGACTAAACCGCGTTTTTCATTACTCGATATGCGTAGACATTCCCTCCAGCTATGCGCGGTCCTTCTGGCGCCCATCTCGCTGTTTCTTTCCCAAAACCTGAGCGCCGCCCAAACGGAATGGATCAATCCCGCCACCGGCGATTGGTTTAACAGCGGGAATTGGACCGGGAATCAGCTTCCCTCGTCCAGCATCGACGCCGTCATCTCCAATGGCGGCACCGCGCTGCTCAACAGCTCGATGGCTAATGCACAGCAGCTCTTCCTCGGCGTGCCTGCGGGCACCGGGAACACCGGGACGCTCCGCCTCGGCACCGCCGGCGTGGGCGGGTTAACCGTCGCCAGCAACGTGGTCGTTGGTGGCTCCACCGCCACCGGAGTCGTCGGCAACGGCCTGCTCGAGGTCCGCAACGGTTCCTCGTTTACCGAAAACGGCGGCCTCTTCGCCGTCGGCTCCGGCAACCAAGGATCGACTGGTTCAGTTCTCATCACCGGCGTGAACACCTTCTTCTACATCCCCGATCTCACGATCGGCAGCGGGAATAGCCACGGCTTCTGGAACCTGGAAGGCGGGGCTCTCGCGGCCACCGGCGCCACGCAGATCGCCGCCACCAGCGGGTCGGATGGCACCGCGGTCGTCACCGGGACCAATTCCTACTGGTCGCTCTCGAACCAGCCGATCGATGTGGGCCGGGCCGGCGCGGCCACGCTCACCATTTCCAACAACGGCGTGGTTGCCAATGGCGAGGCTTCAGTCGCCCGCCTGGGCGGTTCCAGCGGGTCCGTCACGATCAACTCGGGCGGATTTTGGTACAGCGTTTACGGCCTCTACATCGGCGGTGTCGGCACCAGTGGCGTCAGCGGCGGCAACGGCAGCCTGCGTCTCCTCACCGGCGGCGCGGCCCAGTCGTCGGTGCTCAAGGTCTTCAACACCAGCTTTGTCGAAGTCGATAACGGCTCGACCACCGCGCCCGGCCTCTACATTGCCGACTTCGCCCCGATCTCCGGCGGCCGGCGGCGGCACCGGGGCCATGACTGTGGGTGCCACGACTGCGGGGCGGATGCAGATCCTCGGCGGCGGCGTGGTCATTAACGGCAACGGCGTCCTCGGACGCGATGGCAGCGCTTCCGGTTCGGTCATGGTGACCGGGGCGGGGAGCACTTGGAATAACACCGGCCTCACGGTGGGCAGCAACGGCATTGGGCTGTTGGAAATTGCCAGCGGCGCGGTCGTGAATGCGAGCGTCGACGGTTTCGTGGCAGCGAACCCGAGCTCAAGCGGCGACGTTTACGTGACCGGCGGGTCGAAATGGATTTTAGGCGGCAACCTCTACATCGGCGGCAACACCACCGGCGCCGGCGGCCCCGGCGCAGTGCACGTCTCCGGCAACGGCCAGGTGACCGCGGCCGCGACGCTGCTTTACGGCAATGGCGGCCTCATCCTCGGGACCGACCCTGTGCTCAGCTTCACCAGCCTGACCTCGAATGGCGGCTACGTCCGGCTCGAGGCCGACACCACTTTGCCGAACAACTTCAACATCTCGGCTGGCGGCCTCCGTTTCGAAACCAACGGCCACACCGGAGTTTTTGCCGGCAACTTCACCGGCAGCGGCGGGCTTACCAAAGCCGGTGGCCCGCTCCTCGGCGCCGGCACGCTCACCCTCACCGGCACGAACAATTACATCGGCACGACCACGGTCTCGAACGGCATCCTGCTGGTGAACGGCAGCGTCACCAGCCCTGTCGTCGTTAACACCGGGGCCACCCTCGGCGGCACCGGCGCGGTCGGTAGCGTCACCGTCAACAGCGGCGGCACCGTTTCCCCCGGTTCTGGCGCGCTCGGCACTTTGACCGTGAACGGCAGCTATAACCAGACAAGCAACGGCAACCTTGAGATCCAACTCGGCGGCACCGCACCCGGGAGCGGCTTTGATCGGCTCGCGGTCAGCGGCGCGGCTTCGATCGCAGGCACGCTCAATCTTAGCCTCGCGAATGGCTTCAACCCCTCGGTTGGCCAGACTTTCGCGATCATCAGCAGCAGCGGCGCGAGCGGAAATTTCTCCACCATCAACAGCAGCGGCTTCACCGTGCGCTCGGATGTCAGCGCCACCGGCGTGGTTCTCACCGTGGTCTCGGTCGAGCCGCAGTTGATCATCACCAGCATCGCGAAGCAGGGCGGCAACGTCGTGGTCACCTTCAACGCCATGGGCGGCACGACCTATCGCCTTGAGCGCAAACTCACCTTCAACAGCCCCACTTGGACGCCGGTGAGCGGCGTGGCCAATCTCACCCCCGCGAGCAACGGCTCCGCGCAATTTGTCGCCCCGGGCGATGCCAGCCTTCCGATGGCTTTCTACCGCGTCGTCGTGGTGGCGCCGCCGGTAGCCGCGCGCGCCCAGCGGTTGGAATCGCCCGCGGTGCGGTAGCCGCCGTCGGCGCCCGCGCTAGAGTCTCCCCCATGTCCGCGGGAGAAAAATTAACCGTCGCTTTGGTCGGCGCCGGCGGCCGGCTCGGGATGGCGCTCGCGCGCGCCTACGCTTCCGAATTCACCGTCGTCCCGTTTCGCCGCGCGGAACTGGATCTTGGCGACCTCGCGCAGCTGCGCCGCACGCTTGAGCCGTTGCCGTTCGATCTCCTGATCAACACCGCGGCGCAAACCCTGGTTGACCGTTGCGAGACCGAGCCCGAGGAAGCCTTCGCGCTCAATGCCGAGGCGCCGCGCGTGCTGGCGGAAATCTGTTCCGCGAAGGGCGCGCGCCTTTTGCACGTCAGCACCGATTACGTTTTCGATGGCGAGAAACGCGCGCCCTACACCGAGGACGACGCCGCCGAGCCGATCAGCGTTTACGGCGCCAGCAAACTCGAGGGCGAACGGCGCGTGCTCGCGGTCGACCCCGACCATCTGGTCGCGCGCGTCTCCTGGGTTTTCGGCCCGGACCGGCCGAGCTTCATCGATTGGGTCATCGGCCAGGCGCTAAAGGAGGAACGCGTCGCCGCGGTCGCGGATAAAATTTCCGCGCCCACCTACACGCAGGACATCGCCGCGATGCTGCGGCCGTTCTTCGACCGCGCGCTCCCCGGCGGAGTGGTGCACCTGGCCAATGCGGGCGCATGCAGCTGGCAGGAATACGGGCAATGGGCGCTCGATTGCTGCCGGCAGGCGGGAGTCGCGCTGCGCGCGCATCGAGTCGACGCCATTACCCTCGCGGAGATGAAAAACTTCGTCGCCCGCCGGCCGATTTACACCGTGCTTTCGACTGACCGGTTCACTCGCCTAACGAAGACCACCCCGCGCAGCTGGCGCGAGGCCGTGGCGGATTATGTGCGTGCTCATGTTGCTGTCTAAAACGCCGAGCTCCGCTTGGGGGTTTGACAGCAAAACGCGGAACCTCTTTGCTTCCTCCATGCATCTTCGCCGCCGCGCTTCCCTCGTTGCTCTCGTTTTAGCCGGCGCTTTGGGCAGCACGCAGGCGCAGCTCACCTGGGAGAAAACCGAGGTCGAACTCCATCCGAAAGCGGGCGATGCCGAGACCGTGGCGCAGTTCCATTACACGAACAAAACCGACAAGCCGATCAAGATCACCAATGTGCGCACCTCCTGCGGTTGCACCGTGGCCACGATCGAGAAAAAGGATGTCGCTCCGGGCGAAGGCGGCAACCTCACCGCGACGCTTAAGATCGGCGGCCGCACCGGGCTCCAGCAGAAGATGATCGCAGTCGAGACGGACGATCCGAACGCGCCGCTGATTAATCTCGTGCTCAAGGCGACGGTCGCGCAGCCGGTGGAGATTCAGCCGGCGTTCGTCTTTTGGCAGCAGGGCGAGGCGCCCAAGCCAAAAATGATCACGGTGAAGGCGGCCAAGGATGTGGCGATCACGAAATTAGACGTCAAATCGTCCAGCGCCGATTTCCAGGCAGAGGTGGAGAAAGGCTCGGCCGCCGGCGAGTTCAAGATCAAGGTGCAGCCGAAGGACACGAGCAAGCCTTTGAACGCCGTCCTGACCATCCAGCCGGATTACCCGCAGGCGTTCTACGCCACCGCGCGCGTGACCACGGGCGAGATGGGGAATCGTTAGGCTGTGAAGGGCGCTTTTCTGCGGCAGGCGTTGATCCTCCTCGCGCTGGCCTTCATTCCCGCCATCGGCCAGGCCGTTTACCAGCGCGAACGCATCGCCTGGGACGCCGCGGCTTACACCAAGGACGAGGTTTCGGTGCAGCAGGCGCAGGAGTGGGGCGAGACCACCCTTTGGGTCGATGCGCGGCCGGATGCGCAATTTGGCGAGAGCCACATTCCCGGCGCGATCTCGCTGAATGAAGATCGCTGGAACGAGCTGCTGCCTCCTTTCCTCCTCGCCTGGTCGCCCGAAAAACGGACGGTGGTTTATTGCAGCAGCCAATCGTGCGCCTTGAGCCATGAGGTTGCGCGCCGCCTCCGGACGGAAGCCGGCCTCGGCAACGTCTACGTGCTTCACGGCGGCTGGGAAACCTGGCAGGAGGCGCAAAAAAAGTGAGCACTTCTTCGCATGTGCAATCGCCCTTGATGCAATCCGGCCGGGCCGCGCCGGCGGCGCGCTCGCTTCTGTGGACTCTGCTTGCGCTGGCCGTAGGGGGCCTCTTCGTCTACGCCGGCGCACTCAAGGCCTGGGACCCGGTGCAGTTCGCGATCGACGTGCGCAATTTTCACCTGCTCCCGTACGGGCTCGCGGTGCGGCTGGCCTTTTACCTTCCGTGGGTCGAGATCCTTTGCGGCCTCGCGCTCATCGTCGGGCGCCTGCGCTACGGAGCGCTGGCTATTTTAACCGGACTCATGGTGGTCTTCATCGGCGCGACCATCTCCGCGCACGCGCGGGGGATTAATCTCGATTGCGGGTGCTTCGGGAGCGTGAGCAAGGGCCTTAGCTTCACCTCCCATATGCTCATCGACCTCGCGCTCCTTGGCGCGCTCGCGGCGCTTTGGTTCCTGCCGGCGCCGGCGCGCGCCAGCCGCTAGCGAGCGCGTGATTGACAGCAGGCCTGCTCTCGTCTTGCATCCTCCCGCCATGAAGAATCTTCGCCCGGTCGTCGTTGCGTTGCTTTGCCTGCTCACGATCGCTTCCACCAGGGCGGGGGACCTGACCCTGCGTGAGAGCGACAGCCACCCGCGCGATCTCAGCAGCCGCTTCGACCGCGGCTCTTGGGAGTTGGAAGATCTTGTGGGCACTTTCTTCCTTTTCGATCGCCGCGGGAATGTGCGCCCGACGATCGACTACGCGCTCAACACCACGCGCCTCGGCATCATGATTTACCAGCCGACCGGCCCGGGGATTCTCCGCGGCAACCTCGAGTTTCTCGGCGAACTTTTTGGCGGCCCGATCTTCCATGGCGCCGGCAATTTCGTCTTCGGGAACACCTATTTCTTTCGCTACAACTTCATCCAGCGCGGCGCGCGCCTGGTCCCATATTTCCAGGCCGGCGGCGGCTGGATTTACACCGATATCGAGCACGGCCCGGCCGCGGGGAATGCGGTCAGCACCGATTTCAATTTCAATCTCCAGGCGATCGGCGGCGTGCGTTTTCTCCTCAACGACACCTGGTCGCTCAACGCCGAGGCGAGCTATCGCCACATCTCGAACGCGAGCCTCTCGAAGCCGAACTATGGGATCGACCAACTCGGCGGGGCCATCGGGGCAGGCTTCAGCTTCTAGCGCTCACTCCCACTCGATCGTGCTCGGTGGCTTGCTCGAGATATCGTAGCAGACGCGATTGACGCCTTTGACCTCGTTGATGATGCGGGTCGAGATGCGCGCGAGCAGCTCGTAGGGCACGCGCACCCAATCGGCCGTCATCCCGTCCTGACTTTCAACAATCCGCAGCGCGATCGTGTCTTCGTAGGTTCGCTGGTCGCCCATCACCCCCACGGAACGGACTGGCAGGAGGACCGCGAAGGATTGCCAGACGCGGTAATACCAGTCGGCCGCTTCCATCTCGCTGGTTACGATCGTATCCGCTTCGCGGAGAATGCGCAGCCGCTCGGGCGTGACCTCGCCGAGGATGCGCACCGCCAGGCCGGGCCCGGGGAATGGCTGGCGATAGACCACTTCCTTCGGTAGCCCGAGTTGCAAGCCGGCTTGGCGCACCTCGTCCTTGAAGAGTTGCCGCACCGGTTCCACCAGCTCGAAGTGCATCTTCTCCGGCAGGCCGCCGACATTGTGATGACTCTTGATCAGGTGCGCCGGATTGCCGCTGATCGAAACGCTCTCGATCACGTCCGGGTAGAGCGTGCCTTGCGCGAGGAAATGATAGCCGCCGTGGGCCGACGCGTTCGCCTGGTCTTCCTCGAGCAACTCCTCGGTCGCGTGCTGGAAAACGTCGATGAATTCGTTGCCAATAATCTTCCGCTTCTGCTCGGGGTCGGTCACGCCCTTGAGCTTGGAGAGGAAGCGTTCGGACGCGTCGACGTACTTGAGCTTGAGGTGAAAGTTCTCGCCGAAGATGCGTTTCACCACCTCGTCTTCGCGCGCGCGCAGGAGGCCGTTGTTCACGAAGATGCAGGTTAACTGGTCGCCAATTGCCTTGTGCAGCAAGGCCGCTACGACCGAGGAATCGACGCCACCGCTCAGTCCGAGCACGACCTTCTGATCGCCCACCTGCTGGCGCACGCGCGCACAGGCTTCGTCGATGAACGAGCCCATGGTCCAATCCATCGCGCAGCGGCAGATATCGTAGACAAAATTCTGGATGATCTCTTTCCCGCGCGGGGTGTGGCCGACCTCGGGATGAAACTGCAGGCCGTAGAGCCGCGCGTCGGCGTTCTCGATCGCAGCCAGCGGTGAGTTATCCGTGTGACCCGCGGCGCGGAAGCCTTCCGGGAGCTTCGTCACCTTGTCGCCATGGCTGTTCCAGATATCGAGCTGTTCGCCCACGCCCTTGAAGAGCTGCGAACCGGGCGCGACGTGCAGCAAGCCGGCGCCGTACTCGCGTTGCCGGCTGTATTCCACCTCGCCGCCAAGGTGCCGCGCCATCAACTGCATCCCGTAGCAAATCCCCAGCACCGGAATGCCTAACGAGAAGATCTGCGGGTCGAGCTGCGGCGCCTTTTCATCGTAGACGCTCGCCGGCCCGCCGGAGAGGACGATCCCGTTCGGACGCGAGGCGGCCACTTCGGTTGCGGGAATGTCGTAGCGGACGATTTCCGAGTAGACCTGGCACTCGCGAATGCGCCGCGCGATGACCTGGGTGTACTGCGATCCGAAATCAAGGATCAGGATCTTCGAGTGCGCCGAAGGCGCGGCGACGCTCATTGCGCTTCCGGCTTCATCGCCTCGCCTTCGCGCGCCTTCACGTAGGGATCATTCGAGCGATCGATCGTGCCCAGCTGGCCTTCGCCCCGGACGCCGCGGCCCAATTGGTCGCCTAATTCCTGCGAGGTCGGCCCATCATTGGCACATCCCAGGAGCGCTCCGGCCAGCAGCGCGAGCAACAGTGTCTTCACTTGGGCAGATTAAAGGCGACCCCTTTCATTGCAAGAAAATGCCCGACGCTCCTCGCGCCGCAGTTGCACACGGGCAGTTCGCACCGAAGAATCGCGGCGATGATTGCGCCCGAGGTTCTGCTCCAGGGTTATCGCCTGGGAGTGTTCCCGATGGGCATGGAGGACGGCTCGATCGAGTGGTTCTCGCCCGACCCGCGCGGGATCATTCCGCTGGAGGAATTCCACGTGCCGCATGCGCTCGCCCGGGTGTTGCGGAAGGGGGAGTTTGAGATCCGGCGCAACACCGCCTTCCCGCAGATCATGCGCTGCTGCGCGGAGCGCGAGGAGACCTGGATTAACCGCGAGATCGTGCGCAGCTACACCCGGCTGCACGAGCTCGGGCATGCGCACTCGGTGGAAGCGTGGCAGGCGGGGAAGCTCGTGGGCGGTCTCTATGGTGTCTCGTTAGGCGGCGCTTTCTTCGGCGAGTCGATGTTCCATGAGGTGACCGATGCCTCCAAGGTCGCGCTCTGTGCGCTCGTGGAGCACCTGCGCGCGCGGCGTTTTGTCCTCCTGGACACGCAGTGGCTCACGCCGCACCTGCGTCGTTTCGGCGGGGTCGAGATCGCGCGCACCGATTACATGCACCGGCTCACGCGGGCCGCGGCCTTGATGCGCACTTTCGAGTGACAGCCAGCGATTTGGGCGCTTGCCGCCTGCACGGATTCTTGCATAGTGCTCGACTGCTCCGCGCTCGCGGCGGCAGGCACACGACGGCTGAGTAGCTCAGTTGGTAGAGCAGAGGACTGAAAATCCTCGTGTCGGGGGTTCAATTCCCTCCTCAGCCACCACCTTCGTTTTCACGGCGGCGGCGCCGGCTTCAGCGCTGAAGTTGCCGGCTAATATTCTTCTTCTTTTTTGTCGTCGGGCTCGGGCGGCGTGATCAATTCCTGCGTTATCTGGCCGGAGCGCTTCAGGCGCATGCGGCGGATGAGTGGCTCGTCCTCAAAGGGCGCGGGCTTGGCGGGTGCGGGCTGTTCGGTCGCCGCGGGCGGCGGCGGGGGCGGCTCGGCAGGTTGGTTAAGTTTCGAGCGTCCTTTCTGGCTGCGGCCAGGCCGCAGCGGAATGGGCTGGCCGCTGGCCGGTCTCGCGGCCTTTTTCTCGGGCGCGGGAGGTTCAGCGCTCACAGTGGGAAAGGGGAAAACGGAGAGACATGGCGTCGGCAATTTCCGGCGCGATGACTGGCGGCGTCAAGCGGCGAAGCCCGGCCTAGAGCGTCTGCACGGCCTTGAGCGTCTCCTGGAAGGGCTGGTAAAGCTCGCGGTATTGAGCCACGCCGCGGCGCAGGACGGGCTTGAACTGCGCAAGGTCGCCGATGTTGATGATCTGGTCGACGCTTTGCACGAAGGCGCTCATGGCGTCGTTCGTCGGGAAGCGATGGCTCAGGAGCACCACGAAGTGCTGGCGCCGCTGCGAGCCGGAGCGTTTCACCATGTGCTGCAGGATGGGATTGGTCGGCAGGGTGGAGCCTTTGAAGTTCTCGTAAACGACGACCACGTTGTAGTGGTAGGTCTGCAGCTTCACGAGGACGTCTTCCTCGAAGAGTCCGAGGTGGACCTTGTAGTTGATGTCGATCAGCTGCGGCACGACCAGCTTCTGGTATTGCTGATGATCCACGCAGACGAGCGCGGTGTTATCGCCGGCGTCGAAGAAAGATTCGGATTCGTTAGCCATGGGAGTGGATTAGCGGAAGGCGTTGACCGGCACGTCGAGGCGCAGGCCGGAATCGAGGTCGTTATCGACCCCGCGGGCTTTCTGCACCAAGTCGATCCCGCGGGAGATGCGGCCCTTGCGGGAAGCAAAGAGGCGCGCGGTCTCCTCGGTGATGTGAGTCGTTCTTCGTAAGCGCGAAGGATGCACTGGTCGAACGTCATCCATCCGTAGGTCGAGCTGCTCTCGATGATCTCGTAAAAGCTCCGGTGCTCGCCTTCGCCGAGGGCGATCGCTTCCTTGGTCCGGAGGTTGTGCCCCATGACCTCGGTGAGCAATTGCCGGCCGCCGCCGATCTTCGGCGCCAGGCGCTGGCTGACGATGTAGCGCAGGCTATCGGAAAGACGGATGCGGAGCTGTTGCTCCTCGCCTAACGAGAAGAGGCCGAGGATACGGTTGATCGATTGCCCGGCATCGACCGTGTGCAGGGTGCTGAGGACGAGGTGACCGGTTTCCGCGGCCATGAGCGCCACTTCCACGGTCGCGCGGTCGCGCATTTCGCCCACGAGGATGACCTTGGGCGCCTGGCGCAGGGCAGCACGGAGACCATTTGGGTAGTTGTTGAAATCGTGTCCCAGTTCGCGCTGGTTGAAGGTCGCCTTGAGCTTCGGGTGGACGTATTCGATCGGGTCTTCCAGCGTGATCACGTGCACCGGCTGGGTCTGGTTGATCTCGTTAAGAATTGCCGCCAGCGTGGTCGTCTTCCCGCTGCCAGTGGCGCCGGTGACCAGGACCAGCCCCGTTTTTTCGCGCGCGATTTCCTTAAAGATGCTGGAAAGGCCCAGGACTTCGATCGAAGGCACGGAGCCCTCGAGCTTCCGCAGGACGATCGAAAAATGGCCCTGCTGGCGGAAAATATTCACGCGGAAGCGGGCGTCGTCGCCTAACGAGTAGCTGCTGTCGCAGGAGCCGCCGGTGAGGTAATCGTACATCAGCCGGCGATTTCCCTGCATCAGGGTGAGCGCGATCTGCTCCGTCTGGTAGGGCGTGAGCGCCTCGATCGGCGGGTCGATGTAGACCGGTTTCAGCTCGCCGAAATCTTCCACCTGCAACGGGTGGCCCACGGAAAAATTGAGGTCGGAGATGCCGTCATAGGTCTGCAGCATCGCCAGGAGAATGTTGTTTAATTCTGGGATTCTCATGGTCGTGCTCCGCTTATTCCTCCCCGTCCATGGGCGGCTCTTTCAGGAAAGGGCGGAATTTTTTCCGGTCGATGCACTTCTCGTAGGCTTCCTCCGCGGAGACGCGCTGGTGGCGCAGGTGCTCCATGATTGCGTCGTCCAGCGGCTGGTTGCCCTTCTTCTTGCCGACCTGGATCATGCCGGGGATTTGGTGCGTCTTGGCTTCGCGCACGAGGTTCGCGATCGCCATGTCGACGACTAAAATCTCCAGCGCGGCCACGCGGCCGGGCTTGTCGATGCGCTTGAAAAGGTTTTGCGCGATCACGCCCTTGAGCGATTCCGCGAGGGTCGCGCGGATCTGGTTTTGCTGGCTCGTGGGAAAGACGTCGATGATGCGGTCGACCGCTTTGGCCGCGCTCGAAGTGTGGAGCGTGCCGAACACAAGGTGACCCGTGGCGGCTGCGGTCAGCGCGAGCTCGATCGTCTCCAGATCGCGCATTTCGCCCACGAGAAGAATATCCGGATCCTCGCGGAGCGCGCCGCGCAGAGCGGCGGAAAAGGAACGCGTATGCACGCCCACTTCGCGATGCTGCACCAGGCAGTTCTGGCTCCGGTGCACAAACTCGATCGGGTCCTCGACCGTGATGATGTGGTCGTTGCGCTGCATGTTCGCGTAATCCATCATCGCCGCGAGCGTGGTCGACTTGCCGGAACCGGTCGGGCCGGTAACGAGCACGAGGCCTTTCTTGAGCAGCGGAAATTTCTTCAGCACCGGCGGCAGGTTGAGCTGCTCCACCGTGAGCACGGTCGAGGGAATCAAACGAAAGACCGCGGAGATGCCGTATTTCTGTTGGAAGAAATTTGCGCGGTAACGGGCGACACCGGGGACTTCGTAGCCGAAGTCGACGTCGGATTGCTCCTCGAAGGTTTTGATTTTCCCCTCGGGCGCGATCTCGTAGACCATCGCCTTGAGGTCGTCGTTTTGCAGCGGCGGATAGTCGACCCGCACGAGGTCGCCGTTGATCCGCAGCATCGGCGGGTTGTTGGTCGAGAGGTGAAGATCCGAGGCTTTTTGCTCGGACATCAATTTGAAGAAGGAGTCAATGCGCGCCATGGCCGTGCTCCCTGCAGAAGCTAAATCGGTGCCAGCGAGCGGAAGCAATCAAGCGGCGGCGAAAAAAAATAGCCGACGAGATGTCTCGTTAGGCAATTCCGCGGAAACCCGAAGCGCGCGCGTTCTTGCGCTCGTTAGGCCGCGCGGCTGGCGTCGAGAATCGAGCGGACCTGCTCGAGCAATTTCGCGCGCGTGTAGGGCTTTGGGATGAAGCCGCGCAAGCCGCGCGCGAGCATGGCGCTGAGCTTCGTCTGCTCGGCAAAGCCGCTGCTCAAGACGACGGCGATGTTCGGGTTGAGCGTTTGCAGTTCGTCGAAGACGGCGTCGCCATCGAGCACGGGAAGGAAGAAATCGAGAATGACCAGCCGGATGTCGCCGCCAGCGTGCCGGTAGATTTCCAGCGCCTCCACTCCGTCGCGCGCGACGATTACCTTGTAGCCTTCGGCGGTCAGGACCTGCGTGGCCACCTCGGCCATGTCGGCATCGTCATCGATCAAGAGCAGCAGTTCGCGCGCGCCCGTCGCATTCCGGATGGGAAGCGCCGGCGTAGGCGGCGTGTGGACCGGCCGCGCGGGCGGACGGGACGCGACCGGCGCAGGAGGGGTGCTCGGCGCGCGCACTGGGAGGCTCGCGGAGCTGCTCGGCGCCGGGAGCACCGAGAACGGCGGGAAGCTTTTCCCATCCGTCGCTGGGCGGGCGACTTTACTTTCGAGGATGGCGGAGGTGACGCGGTCGAACAGGGCCTGGGTGGTGCGAGTGGCGCGATCGACTCGATCGCCCATCATCTCGAGATAATTGCCCTCAGGGCGCTGGGTGCGAGCCAGGTCCGCGTAGCGCGAGATCTGTTGCAACATCGAGTTCAACTCCGTCGACGTGGCGGCAATCCATTTCAGGTCCTCTTGAGAGAGCATAGTTTAACTGGCGCTCACATCTGGCCGCGGTCTTTCGCGCAAGCCCACCAGACGCAGCCAAGGACGGCGGAGAGGGCGATGGCAAAGGAACCGATAGTCAGCATTGATGGAGAGACGGTTAAACTTGAGCAGGCTTCATGCCGCTTCCGTTCCGGGCCGTCAATGCGAATTCTCCCGCGGGAGCAAAAATTTCGCGCCGCGCGCAGAGTTGCGCCGGGGTTACTCGAGGACGAGCAAAACCACCAGCTGGCCGTCGCCGATCTGCGGCCCGCGAATCACCAGCGGGCTGCTCTCGGTCAAACGCGCCTCGGTCTCCAGCAGGACTTTGCTTTCCTGGTAAAGCTTGAGGTTGAGCGCATAGCCGGCCTTTTCCGCGGCCTGTGATTTCACCTGCAGCGAGAAATATTTACTCCGCGCGAGCCATTCTTCCTCGCCGGTCTTCAGCCGGCGGCGCTCCTGCCCGATGACTTGGAATTGGTTGTAGCCAAAGATCGCCTTGAGCGTGCCCTCAAAGGGTTTCAACTCCGGCGGCATCGGCGCCGGGTTGGCCACATTTTGCGCGATCACGATTCCGCTCCAGACGCTCTCGCCAGCCTGCGCGCCGCTGGCAGACACCAGGAGCGCAAAGCAAAGGACGAGAGGGGCGAGCGCGCGCATTACTTCGCGGCGTATTCCGAGGGCAACATTTCCAGGCCGCTCATCCAGATCACGGTGACGCGGTCTTCCTTCGTCTCGAAGACCGACACGGTCGCATCCGGGCTGGTCACGGGATCGATGCGCGCATTCTGGATCTGCGTGAGATAACTCGAACGGCCAGCATTTGGCTGGTCGCGGAGAATGAAGAACGTGCAGAGCGCAAACACCGCCATCGCAGACGCACCCATCCAGAGCAGCCGGCCGATGCTCCACCAACCCGCTGCCACCGGCGCCGCGGGGCGGGCCGGCGTCGCGAGCGCACGCTCGCGCGCAATCTCTTCCCGCAGCTGATGCTGGAAAAAGTCCGCGTTCGCCATCGTCTGCAGGCTGAGCTGTTCCTTGAGAAACCGGCCGAGCTGCTGTGCCTCGCGCTTCTCCTGCGCAGCAGCATGCGGGTCCGGGAGCGAGGCCTCAAACTCTGCCAGCTCTTTCCCGCTGAGCTCGCCGTCGAGCCAGGCAGTCCACTTTTCCTCAAACGTTTTCATAAAGATCCCTCAACAAATTCTGCAATTTCTTGCGCGCATAAAACAGGCGCGACATCACCGTGCCGATGGAGCAGCCGAGGCTTTCCGCAATCTCGTGGTATTGCATGTCCTCGATCTCCTTCATCAAAATGACCGCGCGATGTTCCGGCGTGAGCTGGGCGATCGCGGCATCGATCCGCTGGCGGATTTCCCCGTGCATCATCCGCTGGTGCGGGAGCGCATCGGCCTTCGGCAGGGTGCGCGAAGCCGGGTCCACTTCCTTAAGCTGGATCGCGTCGTCAAACTCCGCGCCAGTACCCTTGACCTGCTTTTTGCGCAGCCAGTCGATGGTCACATTCATCACGATGCGATAGATCCAGGTGTAGAAGCTCGATTGCCCGCGGAAGCGGCCAATGGATTTCCACGCCTTCAGGAAACTATCCTGGGCCAGATCCCAGGCGTCCTGTTCGCTATGCACCATGTTGTAAATCATGCCAAAAACTCGGGTGCGGTAACGCCCCACGAGCTGATCGAAGGCCTCCGTGTCACCTTCCTGGCAGCGAGCCACCAAATCGTGATCTGAGACTTCGGCCGGGGCCGTGGTCGTTTCCGTATGCATAGATGGACGGAATTCCCGCTATTTCATTCAACCGCGGGCACGTCGCGACTCAAAGGCTGCCGAAGCGCCGGAGCCATTCGCCGCGGTACTCACCCATCAGGGTAATGATGCCGTCGCGCACCTGGAAGAGGCGCTGCAAGACGACCGCATGCTGCCGCGGGGAAATCAGGCGCTCGCCTAACAATTGCCCGGCCGCTTCCATCGAGTTCGTGATCGCCTTCAGCGCGCGCTTCAAATAGGCGATCGTCATTCCGATTTCGTCCACGTCGTCGTCGCTCAAGGCGGCGGCTAATTTCGCGCTCGCGAGCGCCGCGTGCGTGGCCAGCTTCACCGCCGCCGGCTCGCTTTGCAGCGTGGGCGTTTCATCGAAGAGCTGGTCGATCCAGACGGTCAGGGCGAAAGCCGCGCGGTAGAGACTGTGGTCCTCGAAGCTCTCATTCCCGGCCATGATCTGCTCGATCGCAGTGGGCGCGTCCACTTCCTCGATCTCCTCGTCTTCGTCGTCGATCTGCGGGAGGAGCTCGGCCTCCTCATCGTTCCACTCTTCACCCGTGTTCAAGAGCTTCGACCAACCCATCTCGCGGGCAATGATTTGGTCGCGCTGCGGATGGTCGAGATACTTCTCGAGCAGCTCCATGTACTTCTCCGTTTTCTCATCCTGCTTCTGGAGAAAGCGCTCCCAATCGTACTCGTCCCAAGCGCGATCGGGCTCTGGATCGTAGCCGGACATGATTTCTTTCTAGAGCACCTTGCGAACCCGCGCAAAAGTTTTCCCTAGCTTGCGGCTGCGCGTGTCTCCGTTTCGCGGCGCTTGGTTTGCAGGCGCAGTTGGCCGCAGGCTGCGGCAATGTCGTGCCCTTTCTCGCGGCGCAGCGTCGCGACCACGCCCTGCTCGCGCAGGATCGCGGCGAAGCGCTCCTGCCGCGCGCGTGGCGGCCGGGTCCACTCCAGTCCCTCGACCGTATTGTAGGGGATGAGATTGATTTTAGCCGACAACCTCCGCGCGATTTTCGCGAGCGCGTGCGCCTGTTCCTCGGTGTCGTTGATGTCGTTGATCAGAATGTATTCGAAGAGCATCCGCCGCTTCTTCGCGACATATTCGTCGCAAGCCTCGAGCAGCACTTCGAGCGGATACTTCCGGTTCACCGGCATGATCTGGCTGCGGACTTCATCGGTCGCGCCATGGAGCGAAAGCGCCAGGCGGAACTGCGTGGTCTCGTTAGCCAATTGCCGAATCTGCGGCGCCAGCCCGCTGGTCGAGACGGTGATGTGGCGCGCGCCAATCTCCATGCCCCAGGGCTGATTGATGATCGCGATCGCGCGCAGAAGATTCTGCATATTAGCCAGCGGCTCGCCCATCCCCATGAAGACGACGTTGTCGATCCGCTCACCGCTCTCGGCCTCGACCGCGAGCAACTGCTGCACGATCTCGCCCGCATCGAGGTTCCGCGTCCAGCCATCGAGTCCGCTCGCGCAAAACTTGCAGCCGTAAGCGCAGCCGACCTGGCTGGAAACGCAGATCGTCCGGCGATCCGAGGTTTGCCCGTAGAGCGCGGGCGACGCGGGAATCAGGACCGCCTCGATCAGGTTTTCGTCGCGCAGCCGAAAAAGAAATTTCTGCGTCGTATCCTTGGAACCGAGAAGGCGCACCAGTTCGAGTGGACGCAGCTCAAAGTGCTCTGCGAGGTAAGTGCGCAACGCCTGCGGCAGATCGGTCATCGCGTCGTAGGACGCGACGCGTTTTTTGTAGAGCCAATCGGTGATCTGTTTCGCGCGGTAGGCCGGCTGCCCGTGCTCCGCCAGGTGCGCGCGCAATTCCTCCAGCGAGCAGGAGTAAATCGAAGGTTTGGCCGCGGGTTGCACGCGGCAAAGTAAGGGCGCGCAGCCCGCGCGTCCAACCGCGCGCCGGAAAGCACTTGCCGCGCGCCGCGCCGGCGACAGCTTTGGCCGCATGTCCGCCCGCGCCCGCCGCCCGCATCCGTTCGCCCTTGGTTGGGAAGCGGCCAAGGCGAACGCGCTTCCCGGCTTCATCCTCCAGGCGTTCATGCTCGCGCTCTTGGTGGGCTACTATTTTGCGCCGCCGGTCCATCGCGCGCTCGAACATCTTGCTGCCTATCGCGAGGCGCACGGGCTGGTTTTCGTCGTCGGCTCGGCCGTGATCGCCGGCGCACTCCTGCCGGAACTTTTCGTCATCGGCTTTTTCCAACGGGGAAAAATGAGCCGGCAAAATCTGCGCAACCTCGCCTTCACCATTCCCACTTGGGCGGTTGACGGCATCCTGGTCGACCTGATGTATCGCTATAACGCGATCTGGTTCGGCACCGCGGTCACCTTCCCCGTCTTGGTGGCAAAAGTTTGCGTCGACCAGTTTGGCTACAATCCCTTCCTGGCCGCGCCCGCGGAGGTGCTGGTCTACGAGTGGAAAAACGAAGGCTTCTCCTGGCGCTCGCTGCGGCGCGCGCTTACCTGGACGCACTACCGCGACAAGATCGTCCCCACGCTTGTAGCCACCTGGGCGGTTTGGGGTCCGTTGATGGCGATCATCTACGCGCTCCCGCTCCCGCTGCAGTATCCGCTCTTTGCGCTCGCGCTCACTTTCTGGGTTTTGATCCTGACTTACATGACCAACACCTTCGCGGGAAAAATCGTCGCCGATCAGCCATTGGCGCTGGCGACGGCCGATCCCTTGGGCGAAACATGAGCCCTGCATGAGAGCCCACGAACTGTTCCAGAAAATGTCGCCCGCGGTGGCCGCGGAAATTTTTCTCTTCCTGCAAAAGGAGGAGAAGCCGGTCTACAAGGCCGCGATCCAAGGCCTGGCGAACCAGCGCAACCTGCGTGGCGTTTTCGTGGAGCGGAAACCGCCTAACGAGCGGTTTCCCTGGATGAAGCAGGCGCTGAGTCGGCCGTTGAGCGACACTCTCGCAAGCCACCTGGTGCAGGCCTGGCTCTTGGGCGCGAACAAGCAGATGCTTTGCGATTTCCTCGATGCCCTGGAGATCGCGCACGATCCCGATGGCACCGTCGAGGACCTTGGTCCGTGTCCTTCGAAGGAGAAACTCAAGGCCGCGATCGACAAGTTGCTGGCTAAATATCCGGCGGAGACGGTCGCGATTTATCTCCACGCTTTCCGCGACATGGACAGCTCGGTGCAATGGCCGCCGCTGAACGAGCTCCTCGAGGAAACGCCCGAGCTGCAGCTCGCCGAGGCTCAGGCAGCGAAGTAGCGCAGCGCCTCAAACACGCCTGCACCGCAGAGGCTCTCGGCCACATAGCCGTCGGCGGCCCGCACGGTTTCCTTCACTTCCGGGATCGCATTCCCCGGGCAGGCCGGGAGCGCGGCGTAACGCCCGTCGAGCATCGAGAGATCGTTGAAGTGATCGCCCGCGGCGAAGGTTTCTTCGCGCGGGATTTCGATTAAGCGCGCCAGCTCCGCCAGGGCCGCGCCCTTATGGTAATCCGCGTGGCAAAAACGCAGGTAAACCGTGTTGTGCTGGTAGTGGAACTTCGCGTGCTTCGTGCGCACCTCGTCCACAAACTCGAGGATTCGCGCCATCTCCTCCTCGCTCTCCGCGATCAATCCCTCGGGCCCATGCGTCTCGTGGAGCACGCGGGCGTTCGTGTGCCGCTGGACGAAGTCGAGCACCTCGGCAAAGATCGGCGCGGCCGAGGTGTAGAGCTCCTGGTGATCGCGCGCCACGCGCTGGTTCCAATCGCCAAACGGCTCCCAGTTTCCGCGCCCCTTCGGCGCCGGGCGGAAGACATCGCGCTCGCTCGTGAGGATAAAATCCGGCCGCACCGGGAAGTCGAAATCGACCAGGCCGGACTCGAGCAAGGCCATCGAGCGGCCGGTGTTGATCGCCCAGATGGCGCCTTCTTTTTGCAGCTCCGCGATCAAGGCCATGCAGCGCGCGTCCAGCACCGGGTCGGACTGGTGCGCCACCAGGGTGCCGTCAAAGTCTGTGCTCAGGAGCCGAATTTTTGCCATGCGCGCGCAACCTACCCGCGGAGGGAACGCTTGCCAAAGCGCGGCAGTTGCGTTTCCCGGCGCGCGCCGGAGTCTCAGGGAAGATGAAATCGGCCTATGAGTTGGCGATGGAGCGCTTGCAGCAAAGCGCGCCCACGGTGGAATTGAGCGATGAGCAAAAAGCGCAGCTCGCGGAGATCGACTCCAGCTATCGCGCAAAAATCGCGGAGAAAGAGCTTTTCCTGAAGGAGCAAATCCGCACCGCCCGTGGCGGCGGCAGCTACGAGGAGGCGGAAACGCTGGAGAAACAACTCGCGATCGAAACGCGCCGGCTGCAGCAGGATTGCGAGGAGAAAAAGGAAAAGCTGCGTGCGACTTTTCGTCCGTAGCCTGATGGCTTGCGCGCTCGCCGGGCCGGTTTTAGGCAGCGACTTCGCCCCGGCGGTGCAATCGACCAATGCCTTCGGCGTGGCGCTTTACCAGCAAGTGGCGGGCAGCCCGGGGAATCTCTGCCTTTCGCCCTACTCGATCAGCCAGGCCCTCGCGATGACCCTGGCGGGCGCGGAAGGCCGCGACCCGCGCGGAAATGCTCCGCGCGCTGAAGTTGCCGCCTAACGAATCGTCGGCTGCTTTCCACGCGCTGCAAAAGGCGCTCGGCGAGAGCGTGGCCCGCAGGGCGACGGAGGCGCAAAACGCGAAGAAGTATGGCGGTCCCAGTGAACCGATCGTGCTCGCGGTGGCCAATCGCCTCTTCCCGCAAAAGGGCTTCGTGCTTCGGCCGGAATTTCTCGCCGAGGTGCAGGCAAACTTCGGCGCCCCGCCGGAGCCGCTCGATTTCAAGGCCAACGCCGCGTCTGCAACCCGACGGATCAACCAATGGGTCGCGGAGCAAACGCGAGAGCGGATCGAGAACCTGATTCCTTCGCCGCTGGACGAGCAGACGCGCTTGGTGCTGGTGAACGCGCTCTATTTCAAGGCGCCCTGGGCGCATGAGTTTAGCAAAAGCGCGACTGAACCGGAGCTCTTCCAGATCAACGGCGAGACGCCCGCGAAAGTGCCGATGATGCGGAAGGTGCTGTCTCTGGGATATGCCCAGGGCGACGGCTACACGAGCGTGGCCCTGCCGTATGCGGGCGAGGAATTTCAGCTCCTGATCTTGCTGCCTAACGAGAAGAACGGGCTCGGCGCGCTCGAGAAAAAGCTCGAGCCTGGGATCTTCGCCGCGGGCGCGAAGCTGCCGGGGGTGCGGGTGGATTTGCATCTGCCGCGCTTCAAGTTTAGCCCGGAAACGCTGGAGCTTTCGCGGCACTTACAGGCGATGGGTCTGCAGGCCATGTTCGACCTGCCACAGGGGAGCGCGGACTTTAGCCGAATGGCGGAACGCAAGCCGGACGAGTATCTTTACATCTCCGATGTCTTCCACAAAACCTTCGTCGCAGTCGACGAGCAGGGGACCGAAGCCGCCGCGGCCACTGCGGCGGTGATGATGGCAACCACCGCCGCGCCGGGCCAGGATGAGCCGGTGGAAGTGAAGGTGGATCGCCCGTTTCTCTACGCGATCCAGCACGTGCCCAGCGGCGTTTGTCTTTTCCTGGGCCGGGTAACTGATCCGCGCTAAGCCCACGCGGCGACAGACCGCTCGTTAGGCGCTGGGCTGGAACTCCGGCTTCGCGTCGCGATCGCCGCGCTTCGGCAGGTTGGGGTCGAGGAAGCCAAGCATGTGCGCGTGCTGGATGACGCGCACGCCTTCGGCTTCCTGGAGATCGGCGATCTGGGAATGGAAACGCTCCATCTGCGTCCAGTGCACCTTTGGGCGGAAGTGATGCTCGGCGTGGTAGCCGTTGTAGAAAAAGAGCCAGTTGTAGAGCCGACCGTAGCTGCTCACGCCCCAGGCGATCGGCTTGTCGGGATCGGCCCCGTAGTGGCGGAAGTAGCCGTTTAAGTAACTGAAGCAGTGCCCGAGATAGAAGAACGGGAGGAAGAAAAAGATCACGTAGCGCCAGTTGAAAAGGAACATCACGAAGAGCGTGGTCGCGAAAGCAGCGAGCTCGAGATTGCCCCAGATCAACTCGCTGCGGCCGCGTTTTTTTAACTCGCGTGCGATCGCCGCGGGGTTGTCGCGGAAGAAGCTCAGGAAGACGTAGCTCCAGGGATTTTCCGGCTCGTCGTCGTGCCCATGCCGGTAGATCGAGAGCCAATCGATCGTCTCGCCGTCCTCGCCTTTGCGGTCGCTGTTCCCTTTATGATGCTGCATGTGGACCACGTCGTAGTAGGTCTGCGAAAAGCAGCAGGCCATCGACTGGGTGATGCCGAAGAGGCGATTGAGCAGGGGCGCGCGGAAGAAAGGGTTGTGGATGAAGTTGTGGCCCACGCCGTTGATGTTCGCGTTGACCATGAGCGCGTAGGTAAACCCGAGCACGAGCATGACCCAGAGCGGCAGGCGCGGGTAGAGGAAGAAGAGCGCGAAAAAGAAGGCCAGATGGAACAGGCCCGCGAGCGCGGGGAGCGCATCCCAACGGGTGTGCGCGAAAATTTTCGAGCTGGTGGTGACGCGGTCGACGCGGATCGGATCGGGGTTCATGGCAGCGGAGAAAGCGCTGGTAAAATGCCCGCGGAGCCCGGTGGCGGCAAGCGCCGGGTGCGGCGGGCGCGCGCGCGTTGACTCGCCCGAGGCGCAAATTACCCTGAGCCTCTTGGACCTTTCGTTTAATCGGACAGAACGCACGTTCCTCACGCTGCTCTTCGCGGGCGTGGGCGGGTTCGCTCTGCTGGTCGCGCTGCTCTGGGGAAGCTTTCGGAGTTACCGACACTGGCAGGAAGGGCACCTCGTTCGCCAGGCAGCCGCTGTCCTAAGCGGCGGCGACCTGAAAAGCGCGAGCCTGATCGCGCGGCGCGCGCTGCAGTTGAATCCGGACAACGTCGAGGCCATGCGCACCATTGCGGAAATCACCGAGCAGGCGGGCGATCCCTCGGCAGTGGAGTGGCGGCGGAAAGTCCTCCTGGCGCAGCCGGGCTCGCGCGACGATGCCCTCGCGCTGACCCGGAGCGCGCTGCGAGCAAGCGACCTGATAACTGCGGCGAAGACGCTCGACGCACTTGCGGGCAGCGCAGGCGATTGGGCGCCGTTCCACGCCGCCTCGGGCAAGCTCGCCGAGTTGCGGCAGGATGCGGCGAACGCCGAGGCGCATTGGGCGAAGGCGGTTGCGCTCGACCCGCAGAATCAGGGTTACAAATTCCAGCTCGCGCTGGTGCGATTGAGTTCCCCGGAGCCGGGGAACCGGGCGGAGGCGCGGCGGGCGCTGGAAGAATTGCGCACCGACCCGAAGCAGCGCGCGGCGGCCCTGCGCACGCTCGTGATCGACCGCGTGGCCCGCGGCGAACCGGCGGAGGAGGCGCGCGTGCTCGCGGAGGAATTGCAGGCGCTGCCGGAGGCGATCTTCAGCGATCGGCTGCTTTACCTGGAGATTTTGCGGCAGATGCAGGCGGCGGAATTTGCCGGCTATTTCACCCGATTGAAAGATGAAGCGAGGGCGCAGCCGGCGGATCTCTCGGCCCTCCTGCTCTGGATGGTGCGCAACGGCTTGGCGGCCGAGGCGATTCAATTTGCCGGCAACATCTCGGCCGAAACGCTGGGGAAATGGCCGGTGCCGATGGCGGTGGCAGAGGCGCACGCCCAGGAGAAAAATTGGGCCCAGCTCGAACGCCTAACGAGTGCCGGGAGCTGGGGCGGCTTTGACTTCTTGCGGCATGCCTTTCTCGCGCGCGCGCTCCGCGGCACAGAGAAAGAACTCGCGGCCGAGCAGGAACTGGCTGCCGCGCAGAAAGCGGCGGCAAACCCGCAGGCGCTGGCGCTGCTCGCGCAAACGGTGGCCGATTGGGGCTGGCAGGAGGAGGCGATCGAGATGCTCTGGACACTCAGTCGCGCGCCAGAGATGCAGTTCCAGGCTTTGCAGACGCTCTACCAGCACTATGCGAAACGGGAGGACACACCCGGGCTTTATCGCACGCTGACGAAATTTGCCGAGCTCCGGCCGGAGGATCGCGCTCTGGCCAACAACCTGGCCCAAATCTCGATGCTGCTGGGCGTGGACCTGGAGCGGGCGCGCAAAGTCGCTGCCGACTTGGTGGCGAAGGAGCCGGGCAATGGCGGCTTCGTCTCGACCTACGCCTTTGGCCTGCTCACGCGGGGCGATCTCAAGGCAGCTCTGGCGGCGATGAACCGGTTGAGCGACGCGCAGCTGCAAGAACCGGCGGTGGCGACCTATTACGGGCTCATCCTGGCCGCGGCGGGCGAGAAGGAAAAGGCGCGCGCGTTCCTGCGCCGGAGCGATGCAGCAGCGCTCCTCCCGGAAGAACGAGCCCTCGTGCGAAAGGCGCAGGCTGGTCTGGACTAGCCGGCAAGATGGAGATGCGGAGAAAAAGAAAACGGCCGCCCTTGCGAGCGGCCGTCCTTAACCAAACAGGAATCCAGAAAGTCTAGAGCAGAGCCGCGCGCCGGCGGCGAATGACCTGCGCCACCGAAACCGCGGCCACCAGCCCGATGATCGGGTAAAACGCGCTCATCTCCGGGATCGGGTTGATCTCGGCCTGAAACGCCACCGGCAGGACGCGTCCGCTGTTGGCCGCGACGGAGATAAACTGGAAGGCGCCGAAGTTCGGCACGGAGACAAATTGATTGTCGAAGGCGAGGCCGGTCCAGGTGCCAGGAAGCTGCAAGCCGAGGACGCCAGCGCTATTCGAACCGAAGAGGCGGAAACCTTCGCCCACCTGCATGCTTGCGACCTGGATTTTTCCGTTCACGAAGCCCAAGGCGAGGATCGAGCGCAAATCGAGCTGGATGTAGTGCTCCGGAGTGCCATCCGGCATGAGATTGAGCTCGTTTGCGTTCGTGTTCTGAAGGCCGAGGCCGATCTCCATGGCGCCACCCTCAGGCGGCTCCGACTTGTAGTGGAGCTGGTGGAGACGATCGCCGCCCGCGAGGTGATCGTAACCGGAGGCGACAATGTTGAAGCCGGAGACGGTGTAGCTGCGGGTGGGCGAGCCGACATCGGCATTAAGATTTGAGGGGTTAAGGACCCAGGTAACCAAGGCCGCCCAAGAGGTGGAGGCGGCGCAGAGCAAAGCCAAGGCGAGCAATGACGTTTTGGCGAAGAAGCGATGTGAGGTCATGATGTTTTTGATTCCCGGTGCGGTCTGCGGCACCCTTTGCCTGCAGCCGCTCTGACCGTGGACTTTGTAGAAAAAAACGGCGCAATGTAAAGAGAATCTTCGCGAGAAACCGAGAAAAGCTCCGGAGTTGGCTTCAATCTGGCTTAAGATTGCCCACGGCTTTTTTCGCGAGCGTGGCCAGAGGCTCCGCCAAGCCCGCCTGCAGCGCACGCTCGAAAGCACTTTGCGCTTCGCTGGTTTGGTCGGTGTTTAGCCAGGCGACGGCGAGGAAGTAGAGCCCGCGCGGATCGAGCGGGGCAGCCTTCGCACTCTCCTGCAGGAGCTGCGCGCCGTAGGGGTATTGCTTTCTACGCACGCAAAGTTCGCCCAGGAGCCGCGCCACCGCGGGATCGGCCGGCATCGCCTGCCGTGCCTTTGTCGCCAGCTCATAGGCGCGATCGAGCTGGCTCTCGTCCTCCGCCAGGATGCTGGCTAACGAGTGCTGGGCGGGTGCGAAATCAGGGAAACGCCGGAGCAGCTCGCCGTAAGTGGCGGCAGCGGCCTGCGGCTGGCCTTTAACTTTTTGCCAGGCGGCGAAGACCATCGCCGCAGGCAGGGAATCGGGATGAGCTTGCCGGAGACGAGAGATTTCCTCCTCGTGCGCGCCGAGTTCCTCCGGCCGTTCCGCGAGCGTCAGAAGGCGGAGGTAAACGTCCGCCTCGGAGGCGATCGGCGGCGGTGGCGCGGCCGCGACGACGCGCTGCAGGAGCGCGCGGGCTTCCTGGGTTTTGCCGACGCCGTAGGTGGCGCAGGCAAAATCGAAGAGCAGGGCGACATCCTCCGGGCGGTCGCGGGTGCTCATTTGCAGGAGATTGTAGGCCCAGGCAAACTGGCCCAGCTGGGAGGCGATCCGCCCCAGCACGGCGGTTATCTTCGGGTCCGTGGGAGCCAGCTCGCGGGCGCGCTTGGCCAGCGCCAAGGCCTGCGCCGGTTTCGCGATTGGTCCGGCGTATAACTTCGCCAGGCGGACCATCGCGCTGACTAAATTTGGATTGGCATTGAGCGCTTTTTCGAAAGCAGCCGCGGCCTGGACCACCAGTCCTTCGCGCTCGTAGGCCTCACCCAGCCGGGTGCGCGCGATCACATCCTCCGGCCGCTCCTGCACCAGGGCCTCGAGTTGTTGCACGGAAAAATCGCGCGCCTCGCCGGAATTGGTATCGAGGAAGGCCAGCCAGCGGGCGGCCTCCGTTTTGCCGGCAGAATCGCCGGGCGCGGCGGCCGCTTTGGCGAAGGCGGTGCGGGCGAGGTCCAGCTTGTCCATCATGTAACTCACGGTCCCAAAGTGTGCCTGCGCCTCGGGATTATCCGGCAGACGCAGCGCGGCCTCGCGCAGGAGCGTGAACGCCTCCGGGTAACGCGCCTGGCGGAACAAAACCCACCCGAGCGTGTCCGCCACCGCAGGATCGCCGGGTTGGAGCAGGCGGGCGCGGCGGGCGAGCTCGTAGGCGCGGTCGAATTGCCGGAAATGATCGGCATAGAGAAAGGCGAGATTGTTCAAGGCGGCCCGCGAAGCGGGATTGAGCGCGAGGAGTTTTTCGTAGACGTCGCGCGCCGGCTCGAACTGGCCCGTGGAGTGGTAGAGCAGCGCGAGCGTGGTTAAATTCTGCTCATTGGCGGGATCGCGTTGGAGTTCCCGCTGAAGGCGTTCGACCGCCAAGGGGACGTTCTCGGCTGCGAGGTGGGTCGAGACGAGCAACTCCGCGGCACCTGCAAGATGTGGATCCAGCGCAAGCGTGGCCGATAGCGCCTGCTCGGCAGCGGCCCAATTCTTCTGCGCGTAAGCGATTTTCCCGAGGAGAAAATGTGCGGGTGCTAGCCGGGGTGCTTCCCGCAAGCGGCTCTCGACCCGCGCCGTCGCGGCGGCGAAGTCGCCGGTGGCCAGGTCGAGTTCGACCAAGGCCGCCCAAGGCTGGAGCGCGGCGGGATCGAGTTCCGAGGCTCGCTGGAAGGCGGCGCGCGCCTCTGCAACGTGGTCGTTCCGATGCAGGATTTCGCCGAGCGCAACGAAGGCGTCGGCTGATTGCGGGTTGCGCTCGGTCTCTTCGCGCAAGACGGCGATGGCTTCGTCGCCTCGGCCAGAGGCTTGATAAGCTTGCGCCAACAAGAGGCGAGCGGTGGAAAGTGCCGGCTGTTTCTCGAGCAAACGCTGGAGCAGGGGGGCGGCGAACGCAGGGTCGCCCTTCTCCACTTTCACTTGCGCGAGCAGGAGGATGGCACTGCCGAAGTCGGGCGTGCGGGCGAGAGCCTTTTGCAAGACGGATTCGGCCTCGTCGGCTTGGTTATTTGCCAGGTAGGCACGTGCCAGGCGGTAGTTTAGAAGAGGCACATCAGGGAAAGCAGCGACGAGTCGCTCGAGCGTGCCTACGGCTTTGGTCGGCTCGCCGACTGTAAGGGAGATTTCACTTTCCAGGAGGCGGGCGGGAATGGAATCGCCATCGTACGCGAAGACTTTCTCCAAGGCGTGGGTCGCGCGCTCCCATTGTTTCTCTGCAAACGCGAGCTCGGCTTGGAGTTGCCAGCCGAAAAGGAAATCGGGAGCCCGCTCGTTGATTTTTTCAAGGTAGGCCTGCGCAGCGCCCGACCCGTCGACATCCAGCAAAAAGCGAGCATACGCGATCGGGGCCTCGGAACGGAGGGGAGCAAGCTCAAGTGCGCGGCTGAACTCCAAGCGGGAAGCGTCGGGGTGACCTTGCGCGGCCTCCAGTTTCGCGAGGGCGAGTTGCGCTTCGGCAAAGCGCGGGTCCGCTTGCAACGCTTGGCGCAGCTCGCTTTCTGCCCAAAGCGAGTCCCCGCGATAGAGGGCGATGCGTGACCAGGCGAGATGGGAAGCCGCGGTCGGATGAGCCCGCGTTTCCCAGAGCGCTTGTTCGGCAACGTGCGCATCGTCGTCATTGCCGATGGCGTCTGCCAAAACGAGCAGTGCTTCGCCATTACCCGGCATGCGGACGAGCGCTTCCGCAGCCTGCTTTTGCGCCTCTTGCTTCTCGCCCAGGAGCAGGACGACCCGGGCGATCTTGGCAAGCGGCTCCGGGTTCGCCGGCTGGAGCGCAAACGCTTTCGAGTAGTAGGCATAGGCGCGTGGGAGAGCGCCATTAGCCAGCGAAATGTGCCCGAGGCGGCGCAGCGCACCGACGTCCGGAGGAGTGAACTGGAGGGCGCTGAGATATTCCAGCTGTGCTTCCGGAAACTTCTCCGCGGCGAAAAACTGATCGCCACGCCGCAAATGGCTCTGCTTGCGCGCTTCTCCCGAACAGCTGCAAAGGCAGCCCGCGAGAAGCATCAAGACAGAAAGGCGAGCAGCGTATCCCGAGAGCAAGCGCATGGCGGAGCGGAAACCGAATGATGGCGAAGCTCGAGACTTCGCGCACCAAGAAATCGCGGATGGGGTTAAGGGCAACCGCGCGGATGGTCTAAGACCGGAAACGAACGCCGAGGCCTCGGCGCCGGCATGGGCTAGCGAAGAGTCCCGCGGAGAGACAGCACGCGATGCCTGGCCGCAAGCAAACCCGCGGTCGCCAGACTGAGGAGGAAGAGTGTCGAGGAGGCATCAGGCACGCTCATCGGTGGCGTCATTTGCTTTACGATCGCGCCGGAAACGATCGAGATATCTTTCCCGCTGATGATCTCGCCGACGACCAAGCCGGGCGCGAGGCTGACCTTGGCATTCAAAGCCAGGATGATGCCGTGAAGCTCGGAGTCATTTCCGCCCCCGGAGAACGCGACATCCTTGGTGCCAGTATAATTAAAGAGCACTTCGGACTCGATCGCCCCGTTAGCGAGCAGGATCTTTCCGCTGTTTAGCTTGAACGTGCTGGAAATGTTGAAAACAAAGGACCCGCTACCCGACAGCGTGAGCGTAGTGTGATCCAGTTGAAAGGTGCTCAAATTGTAGATCCCCGGGGTCAAGGTCAGCTCAGTCTTCAGGTTGATTGACTGTAAAGCGGACGTGGGGGTGAGCGCCGAGGCTGCGCTGGATGCAGCGATCGCATCCAGACGGGCCTGATTGAGCAGAGCCTGAGGATTGTCACTGACGCGATTAAAAGAATAGCTCCCCGGTCCAACGGTTGCCCCAGAACCGAGATGCGTGATTCCCGTGACCGGCTGATTGTTCGTGTAACTGCCGCTAAACTGCGCGCTGGCGTTATCCCCTAAATAGAGATCGCCGACGATTTGCGGTCCGCTTCCCTGCAGTTTGCCGTTTTGTTGGATACCCACTGTCCCAATGATGCCGCCCTGCGGGTTGGAGAGACTGGTTTGTTGCTGCGTGATCGTGCCGTCGCCGACCTGCAGAACTCCCCAGTTTTGCGGACCTGCTGAGCCCAGATTCACTGGGAGAGCGGAAACGCTCGAGGCGGCAGTGAGGAAAGCCACGACTCCTAATGATGCGATGCGGGGTAAATAATTCACGGGCGTTTGGGGGTTCAGCGCTTTTGGAACAGGTGGGTGTTTAATCTTAGCCGATTGCGTGCCAGACTCTATTCTGATCATGTGAACGTGGACTTAACCAATTGGCGAACAGGGATTTACAAACGGTTCAATGTTGGCGATGAGTTTTAAGATACGAGAAAAATGTAAAGGCTGCCGACTGAATCCTTTAAGTTTGAAGTTGCCGGAAATCCTTAAGGGTTCTTCCGCGAGTTCGGATAAAAAAAGCGGCCGCCCACTCGGGCGGCCGCTAACCAGAGCAGAACCAAACCGAAATTATACGGAGAGATCAGTCGAATCGCTTTTCCGGCGAAGAAAGCGGCCGGACGAAGCGAGAATGATCAGGCCGAGGAACCCAGGAATAACGAGGCTCGCATTCACTTCCGGCACCACCCCGATAACGCTCGCGCCGGAAGACATATTAATATCGCGCCCAATCACCGCACCGTTGATCAAGCCGGGTGAGATTTGAATGCTCCGATTCACAGCGAGAATAATTCCATCAACGCCAGACGAATTACCGCCTCCGCTGAAAGAAACCGCCGAGCCGGTTCCGAGAACGTTGTAGAGGACGTTCGCCGGGGTCAGCCCGCCAGCCAACGAGATGTGGGTCGAGCCCGAGAAGGACATGTTACCGGTAATGTTTAGGACGAAGCAGCTGCCTGCAGGGGCGCTCAGGGTGATGCGGTCGTTCCCGGATAGGCTAATCGAACTAATGTTGAAGACGTAGTTGCCCACGCTGGACTGCGAGATCGTAAAGTCTCCACCGAGCGACCCGTAGGTCGCGGTTGGCGTCTGGCTGGCAAAAAAAGCGGAGGTGTCGAACGCGGCGGCTTTTGCCGCTTCCAAACGGGCGTCTGCCGCGGAATTTTGGTTTACCGGCCCTTGGATGCCATGGGAGGAGGTTTGGAAGTTCGAGCCCGTGTGGATATCGAAGGAGCCAGGCGTATTCACGCTCCCGCTGCCTTGATATTTATAGCCACTGGAGGCCACACCAATATTCCCTTGGATGTTGTTCTGATTGTCGCCCGACGGAGGAAGAGGACCGGATTGCTGGATATTCCCGTTCAGGGCGAGAACCGCATAATACTCAGCCGGAGCCAGCATATTCGAGAAGGAGGCATTGGCGGACAACGGATTCCCGAAAAGCAATGCGAAGGCGCAAAGGGCAGTGGGGGTGAGACCGTTCAAGGAGGAGTAGAAGCGTTTTGTCATGATGTATTCGGTGATCTCTAGGTTTGGTTTAGCGATTTCGGTTGGCGATCTGCAAGCGCTTAATTGGAGATTCAAGCGACATTCGAAACCGTATTATAAAAATCATAATGACTGCAAGCACTATTTTTGCTTGGTCATTCTTGAGAGTCAGCCCTGCGAATTTCGCCGCAAATCTCACCTCGAATCGGAGTCTCGCATCTTTTTCTCGGCTTCGGCGATCAATTTTTGTTCTTCCGGAAGGAGTGGTCCGGTTTTTGCCAGCGCCAGGTAGCGTTGGGCGGCCGTGCCAGCACCGTTCGCAGCCAGGATGAGACCATAATAGGCCGCGGTGCTTTCCTCCTCCAATTGATCGGGCCGCAACGCTTCCATGACCTGTCGCGCCTCCTGCTTTTTGCCCTGGAGCAAGAGAGAGTAGGCATAGGTCGAAACGAAGGTCGCCTCGCCGGGGTGGCGCTCGAAAAGCGCGTGAGCGGTCTCGAAATCGCGGTCCGTTGCCCGGCCTAATAGAAGGGCAAACATGACCAAGTTGTTCTTCGCCGCGTCGTCCTCCGGATGAATTTGCGCAAGCTTCGCGCTTACTCGCTGCAATCCAGGCGTATTCTTTTCGTCGCGGTAACTTTGGTAGAGCCAAAGCAGCGCCGTGTTTGCCGTTGCGGGATTCTCGGCGAGCGCCCAGTAGAGAGTGCGTTGCTCCCGGGTCCAGCCCCATTCCGTTGCGAGGCGAAGCAGTTGCGGGATCCCGTTGGGCTGTCCGGTCGCGGTGGAGACAGCATTCTCCCAAGTTTCTTCGAACAGGTCGCGGTTGGCCCGCTCCTTCAGCGTCCGAGCCTGGAGGGCCAGGCGCAGATATTCCCATTTCTCCCAGTGCCCAGCACGCACGGCCGCTTCCAATGCATCCCATTTCTGCAGCGTGAGATTGCAGAGGGCAATTGCCGCCTGGACGTTGCCGCCTTGCTTGCTTTCCGCGGGCAGAGTTTCAGACCACGCCAAGGCTGCTTCCGCCTTGCCGTTGTCCCGCATCCAAAGGAGTAATGTGGCCAGGTGCTCGGGCGTGGCGGCGGCTTTCTCTTGCAACTGCTGTAGATAATTCCCCAGGAGCTCGCTCCCGGTGCGTCGCAGTAAATCGAGATAAACGATCTGATCGTTGAAGGTCGCCTCCGGGAGATGCGCGATTTCCTCTGCTATCGGCAGCGCCTTTCTCCAGTCGAAAGTCGAAAGGGCGTCCGCGAGAAGCGCTCCACGGGCTTTCGGAGCGAACGCCGGGTCGGCGGCCAGGCCGCGCAGAGTTTCCTCTGCGGCCGAGCGACGATCCAGGAGGCGAAGGCCCAGGACGGCGCGTGAAAACCGATATTGATTGTTTGTTGGCTCGAGACGGAGCGCCTCGGCGTAATGCCCATCCGCTTCCTCAAGCTGATTCAAGGCGCCGGCTAATTCCGCCGCTGCTGCATGATACGCTGCACTTTGCCGGTCGGCTTCCGGCAGGGCCGCCAGGGTGGTGCGAGCGAGTTCCAGATTCTTGAAGCGCAATGCGGCCCATGCGAGTGCGATCCGGTCCGAGGCGGAATTTGGCAACGCTTTCAAGACGCGTTGCCGCCACTCGATCGCCTCGGGCAGGCCTTGCTTTTCTGCGATTTCCGCAGCGGCGCGCGCGGCGTCCGGGTCGTCCGGATTGATCTGGAGCGCGCGCCGGGCGAGCAATGAGGCTTCCTTGAGACGGTCCTGATAGACCGCGAGCTGCGCTTGCTTTGCCAGCCGCGGCCCCTGCCAGCGCAGGAGCAGCTTGTGCCCGAAGTAAAAGAGGAGACCGAGCGCAACGCAGATGCTGCCGGCGACGACGATGATGCGCAGAATTCGATCCTGAATAGCGGTAGCCGGCTGGGACATGGTCCGACTTTAAACGGTGCCGCGACCGTCCTCCGCAAGAGGATTCATCGATTGCCAACGCGTTTTCGGCGCGCCACCTTAGCGCTCCTCGTCCGCTTTTTCGACGCATGTACGCCCTTCAGCCCGAACTAAAAATCTTCACCGGCTCCGCGAACCAGGAACTTGCGCAGCGCATCTGCGCCTCGATCGGCGCGCCTCTGGGCGCGGCCACGATCAGCTCATTTCCTGATGGCGAGACCTACGTAAAGTTCGAGGAAAACATCCGCGGGCGCGACGTTTTCATCATTCAGCCGACATCGCCGCCGACCAACCAGCACATCATGGAGCTGTTGATCATGGTCGATGCCGCCCGCCGGGCCAGCGCGGCCCGCATCACGGCCGTGATCCCGTTTTTTGGCTACGCGCGCCAGGATCGCAAGGATAAGCCGCGCGTCCCGATCACCGCCAAGTTGGTGGCAAATTTACTCACGGCCGCCGGCGTGAGCCGCGTGCTGACGATGGATCTGCACGCGCAGCAGGTGCAGGGATTTTTCGATATCCCGGTGGACCATCTTTATTCCATGCCGGTTTTGATTGATTACCTCCGGACGAAGTTGACCCGCAAAACCGTGGTGGTTTCGCCCGACGTAGGCGGCTTGAAGATGGCCTCGGCCTACTCCCAGGCGCTGGGCTGCAATCTGGCGATCGTGGCGAAGCAGCGGAAAAGCGCGACCGAGACCAAGGCGCTTTATGTCATTGGCGAAGTCGAAGGCTGCGACGTCCTTTTAGTCGACGACATCACCGAAACAGCCGGCACACTCACTTCGGCTGCGACCATCTTGAAGGCGCACGGCGCGCTCGATATCTACGCTGGTGTCGCCCATGCGGTCCTGGTCGATCTCGCTACCGAGCGCCTGCAAAATTCGCAGATCAAGGAACTGATCACCACCAACAGCACCCCGGTGCGCAAGGTGGAGAATTTCACCACCACCGTGCTCTGCATCTCCGAGCTTTTGGGCCAGGGGATTGTCCGGATTCACAACGACGAATCCGTCTCGTCGCTTTTCGAAATCAAGGCGAGTAGCCGCGATTCCGCAGGCGGCGGCTAGAAGAGCAGGCCGCGTTTCGCAGCCGAGTTGTCCTCGAACCAGCTGCCGTATGCGTAGTTGCCCAGCGTGGTGCTCGTGCCGTTCTTCGCGAGCGATTCGTCGTAGTGCACGCTCGCGCCGCCGCTGATGTTCATCGAGTTGGCAATGAAGGCGCCGCTGAGATTGGAGGAGCCCGACACGGTCAGGTCGTAGCCTGGGGCGTTGATCGTGCCGATAAAATTACCGCCGCCCGAGATGGTGCATTTACCAGCGCCGATCCCCACAATTTCCAAATTCTTCGCCAGTCCGCTTTGATTACTAAACGAGCTTCCGCTCACCGTGATGTCGCCTTCAACGATATACTTTACGTGCACGTTAGGGTCCTGGGTGATGTAGCCCGAGCCGGAGGTGGTGAATTTTCCGGTCACCCAAACCTCGATGTAGTTGTTATCAACCCCAGAGTTCGAAGGATTGATCGTCAGCACATTTCCGCCGGGAACGGTGAGAGTTCCGATTTTGTATTTCGCAGGACTCAGCTTCGTGCCTGCGGTCAGAGTTCCAGGGTTGCCGTTGCTCAGAGAGGTGTAGGTGCCGTTGGGCCAGGTCGGTTTGACCGTGTCGGGAACGGTCGCTGTGAAAGGCGTAGAGATGGTGCCCTGGACATTGGTCGTGTTCTTGACCGCAGCTCCGCTGTAGGCCAGCGATCCGTAGACGTAGGTGTTCTTTAGGTCTGAGGCGCCGTTGGTATTGATCGTGGCGACGTCGCCGTGGTTTTGGCGCTTGGTTATATCATAGAGACCATTGGTGGATTTGAATGGGTTGGTGGAGTCGAAGCTGTCGATTATCCCACCACCGCTCATGGTGATCTGATTGCGCAGCAACATCGCCCGCACCCAGATGCTTTGCGCCACCGGGAGAGCAATGATTTCAATCCGCCGGGTCGCCTGCGGATTGGCCACCGTGGTCCCGGCCTGGTTATCGCGGATCAGGCTGATTTTTCGGAGCTGGTTATCCAGCTTGTTCATCGAGGCCCGGGCTGGGCCGGCGATTGCGGCCGTTCCGGCGGCACGGATTCGAAACGCCTGGTTGCCGTTTTGATCCAATGGCAGCCCGCCATTGTCGACCGTAGTCCACATCGTCAGGTTGGTTCCGCCTTCGCCGGGGACGGTTAGTGCCGGCGGGATGTAATAGTTGTATTTGCCGGCGGTCGGCTTGGCAGTAGCGGCGACTCCGCCGGAGGGTTGACTTTTCGAGGGGGCGCCAGTGACCGTGTACCAGCCAGCCCAGTTGTCGGTATTGAGGGCATTCATCGCCTGGTCGGCAGCGGCTTCCGCCCCGGTAAGGGCTTGATGCCAGCTGGCTGTCTGCATGGAAGTAGTCGCCGTTTGGCTGGTAACGACCAAGGCGGCCGAGCAGATCAAGGCCATCAAAGTGACCGTGAGGATGGTGGTAACGAGGACGCTGCCGGCGGGGTGTTTGGGGGTTGCGAGTTTCATAGGGCTATTGGCGGGCCGAGGCGTTGCGGAGGAAGGTGTTGATGTAAACCGTGGTCCCGGCGATGGGCGCGGGCGGCGCCACATTGGTGAAGCGCGGGAGGAAAGTGATCGAGCAGCTCAGGCTCGAGGTGAGATCGATCGGGGTGACGTTGAAGGAGGCGACGTCACTCGCAACCACGCTCTCGGTGCCATTGACGTTCCGCACGAAGGTGTCGCCGCTTTTGTAATAAGAAATGGGAACCGTCCCGGTGCCGTAGCCGATGCCGCCGAACGCATCGTAGGTCGGGTTCAACGGGGCGCCCGTATTGTCGTAGTATGTCGGAATGCTGAAGGTGACGGTGTTGTTGAGCACAGTCGCGGAGACGCAACGCCGGGAATCCATCGCGATATAGTCTTCCACTCGCATTTGGTCGGCCTCGGCGATGGCGTATTGCTGCGCGGCCATCGCACTGCGTTGCAGGGCCACTCCGGAGATCAAGACCGCCGCCATGAGGATGGAGGCGCAACCCACGGTGATCATGATTTCCACCAGGGTCATACCCGCAGTGGGACGAAAATTTCTCTTCATGGGGCGATGTTTCCGATTCCGAAAATGGACGTTAGCTGCCGGGTGCGGGACCGCCCGTTGGTGCTCGTCCACTGTTCCGTGATGTCGACCCGCAGGAGCTTGGCCAGCGCGAGGTTGTTGTTTTGCGTCACGTTCTGCCCATTCGGGTGATTGGGGTCCCGGCTGACGACGGTGTTGATGGAACCGTCCGGTGGGTAAACGCCCACGGTCATGGTTTCCGTGAGGTTCTGCAGCGCATCCTCGGACCCGGTCGGGATGACGAGGATGTTCCTTTTCACGTAATCGCGGTCGGCGATGTTGGAGAAAGCTGTGGCGCGAAAGGTTTCCATCCGCTGTTGCAGCACCAGCGTGGCGGCGGCGGTCTCCTTCTGGGAGCGCAGGCTGTTGAGGATTTGCGTGTTCACCATGAAGGCGGCCGCTCCGAAGAGCGTGCTGATGAGCACGGCGATACAGATCTCCACGATCGAGAAACCGGAAGTCTGGCGGCGTTGGGCGTTCGAGAGGATCATTACGGTGCGGAAATCCCGTTCTTGATAAGCAGACCGGGTGCCATTGGCCGGACTTAGAGCGGCCTGGGGTTTCCCCTGCACCGGTGCGAGAAAGGTCGCCGGGAGATTGCTGCCGATTCCCTTTGCAAAACGGCGATTCCCGGCAATACATACCAGCTCGAAAAAACGTCCCCGAACTAGACAGCATCATGGCAAAACAAGTGAAACTCGCGGCGCAACGCCGGACGGCCCTCGGCCGCTCCGCGGTGCGGAAACTCAAGGCAGAAGGCTCCGTCCCGGCCGTCATTTACGGGGCAAAGTCCCAGCCGGAAGCCTTGCAGGTCTCGCGACGCGAGATCGCCACGATGTTGAGCCATGCCTCCGGCGAGAACATTCTCGTGGAGCTGGAGATTGATGGGGCCAACCGCCTCGCGCTCATCCAGGAAGTGCAGCACGCCCCGATCGGCGGCGACGTCTTGCATGTCGATTTCCACGCGGTTTCGATGGACGAGAAGATCCAGGCGGACGTGCCGCTGGAGCCGGTCGGCACCTCCAATGGCGTGAAGAATTTCGGCGGTCTGCTCGAGCAGAACCTGCGCACGCTCGCGATTGAATGTCTCCCGAAAGACCTGCCGGATACGCATCCAGGTGGACGTCTCCGCCTTGAACGTCGGCGACGCCATTCACGTGCGCGAGCTGCCGCTGCCGGAAGGTGTGAGCACCCGCGTGCCGGCCGATTTGACGGCTTTCTCTGTCCTGGCTCCGACGGTCGAGGAGACGCCGGCGGTTACCGCGGCCGCGCCTGCCGCGCCGGAAGTGATCAAGGAGAAGAAGGAAGACGCCGACGCTGCCGGCAAGGACGCCAAGAAGTAGCCGGCCGGCTGCGACGCGCGTTTTTCTCGCCTAACGAGAAGTGCCGGGCGAACCGAAACGAGTGCGGCTGGTCGTGGGCCTGGGCAATCCCGGGGCCGAATACGAGCGCACGCGTCACAACATCGGCTTCATGGTCCTCGACCGCCTGGCGGCGGACGCGCGGGTTCCGTGGGAGCGCTCCGCGAAATGGGGCGCGCACTGGGCCAAGACCGGCGACATCCTGCTGGTTAAACCGATGAGCTACATGAACCGCAGCGGCGTTCCGCTCGCGGCGGTGGCGCAATTCTACAAGATCGAGCCGGAGGAAGTGCTGGCTGTTTTTGATGACATGGCGCTGCCGCTCGGCCGCCTGCGCCTGCGCCTCGCCGGCGGCACCGGCGGGCATAATGGAATCGACTCGATCATTGTCTCGTTCGGGAGCGACCAGATCCCGCGGCTGCGCGTTGGCATCGGCGCCGCGCCGGAGCATGGCGCGGTCGATTTCGTCCTCGGCCGCTTCTTCCCGGAAGAGCAGCCTTTGGTCGAGAAAACGGTCGCGCGCGCGGCCGAGGCGGTGAAGTGCGTCATTGACAATGGGCTGCTTTCCGCGATGAACACCTTCAACAAATTTCCGGAATCATGAAGAATCGTTACGAAGCATTGCTGGTCCTGAACGCTCAGGGCAAAGAGGACACCGTTAAAGACATCGTCGACCGTCTCGAGGGCGAATTTCACAAGGAAGGCGCCGACGTCGAGCAGGTCCAGAAGATGGACAAGCGGCAGTTCTCCTACCAGGCCGGCGAACTCGATAGCGGCTACTACGTGAACTTCATCTTCCACGCCGATTCGCAGCTCATCACCAAGCTGCGCTCGAAGTTCAAGCTCGACCCGGAAGTCTATCGCCAGCACTACCAGCGCCTGAAGCCGAAGGCTTCCGAGGGTTCGTCGAAAAAAGTCGCGGCCGAGAAGTAACCTCAGTAGAACTGCCGGATGGCCAGCTTTAATCGAGTCATCCTCATGGGGAATCTCACCCGCGACCCCGAGGTGCGTTACACGCCCAAGGGCAGCGCGGTCACCGATATCGGTCTCGCGGTGAACCGCGTTTACTCGACCGACGCCGGCGAGAAACGCGAGGAAGTCACTTTTGTGGACGTCACCCTCTGGGGGCGCACCGCGGAAATCGCTGGAGAATATTTGAAGAAAGGCCGCCCGGTCTTGATCGAAGGCCGCCTGCAGATGGATTCCTGGGACGACAAGCAGTCCGGCCAAAAGCGCACCAAGCTCAAGGTCATCGGCGAAGCCATGCAGCTCCTCGGTGGCCGGCCCGGCGCTGGCGGAGACGACGAAGGTCCGGGCAGCGGCGGCGAAAGCCGCGGCAGCGGCCAGGCTCCGCAACGCTCGAGCAACCGCTCCAGCAGCGCTCCGCCTTCCCGCCCGCCGCAAGGCGAGCCGGACGACGACGAGATTCCGTTCTAGCCTCCGGGTTTCCTCGATCGGTGGTTCCCCCATGAACTTGCCGGCTAATTTCTCGCGGTCCTCGACCGGCGCTCGCAGATGAACTCCACCGAGGCCTGCATCGCGCTGAACATGCTCCCGAAGATGGGGCCGGTGCGCCTGCGGAAGCTCCTCGAGGTTTTCGAAACGCCCGAGCGCGTCCTCCAGGCAAAAGGCGCGGCGCTGCGCGCAGTCGAAGGGATCGGTGCGGAAGTCGCGGCGCAGATCGTCGACTGGGAAAGCTCGCGGTCGATCTTGCCGGCGGAACTGGCAGCGCATCCGCGATTTCGGCGCGACGGTCATCACCGCGGAATCGCCGATGTATTCGCGGCAACTGCGCGAGATCCATGCGCCGCCGATCGTGCTCTACGTCTGGGGCGAACTCCTCGAGCGCGACCGCCACGCCATCGGCGTGATTGGCTCCCGTCGCACGACGCATTACGGCAGCGAGAGCGCGAAGAAATTAGCCTACCAGTTGGCCTATGCGGGACTGACGATTGTCAGCGGTCTCGCGCGCGGAATCGACACCGCCGCGCATCAGGGCGCGCTCGCCGCGAA
The DNA here is from genome assembly GCA_963726745.1 of uncultured Verrucomicrobiae bacterium. Classification (GTDB taxonomy): domain Bacteria; phylum Verrucomicrobiota; class Verrucomicrobiia; order Chthoniobacterales; family UBA10450; genus JACCTI01. The sequence continues at coordinate 620,694 of CAVSDR010000006.1, read as the reverse complement.
AGGCCGCACCATTGCCGTGATCGGTTCCGGTTTAATGAAGCTTTACCCGCCGGAGAACGCCGGCCTCGCCGAGAAAATTGCGAGCGGCGGCGGCGCGGTCGTCTCGGAGTTTTCCATGACGGTGGAGCCGGACCGCCAAACCTTCCCGATGCGGAATCGCATCATCAGCGGTTGGAGCCACGGCATCCTCGTCGTCGAAGCCGGGCTGAACAGCGGCGCGCTCATCACCGCGACCCAGGCGCTGGACCAGGGACGCGCGGTCTACGCTGTGCCTGGCCACATCAATGTCCCGAGCGCGCAGGGTTCGAATCGTTTGATCCAGCAGGGCGCCAAACTGGTCGCGGAAGCGGGCGACATTCTCGACGATCTGAATCTCCTCCTCCCCGACACCAAGCCCGCGCCGGAAGCGGCCGCGCGCCCCTTGCCTGAGCTGACGGAAGACGAACGCCGCGTTTTCGAAGCCATCCGCGAAACCGAAACTTCCATCGACGACATCGCGGCAAAATCCAATTTGCCAAGCGGGAGCGTCTCTTCTACCCTCCTGCGCCTTGAGCTAAAACGGCTCGTCAAACAGCTGCCGGGAAAATATTTCGTCAAACTCGGCTAGGGCCGCCGGCGTCAGTTGTTTGCCTCACCTCTCGGGGTGCGCACGCGAATGTCTAAGTCATTGATCATTGCTGAGAAGCCTTCCGTCGCCGCGGATATTGCGCGCGTTTTGGGCAAGATTCCGAAGAAGGGCGACTTCTTCGAGAACGAGCAATACATCGTCGCCTCCGCCGTTGGCCACGTGGCCGAACTCCTCATGCCGGAGGACATCGACAAGAAGAAATACGGCTTCTGGCGGCTCGAGACGCTCCCGATCATCCCGGAGAAATTCGAGCTCAAGCCGAGCGAAAGTTCGAAGGATAAATTCAACACGCTCAAAAAACTCATCGCCCGCAAGGACGTGACCGAAGTGATCAACGCCTGCGACGCCGGCCGCGAGGGCGAACTGATTTTCGCCTACCTCACGCAGCTGGCGAAGAACAAGCACCCGGTGAAGCGGCTTTGGCTGCAATCGATGACCCCGCAGGCGATCCGCGATGGCTTCACCCGCCTGCGCGATGGCGCGGAGATGCAGGGCCTGGCCGATGCCGCCCGCTCCCGCAGCGAGAGCGACTGGCTCATCGGGATCAACGGCACCCGCGCGATCACCAAGCGGATGTTCGGCTCGCGCGCCGGCAACGTCGCTTCCGTCGGCCGCGTGCAGACGCCTACGCTGGCGATGGTCTACGCGCGGGAGCTCGAAATCCGGAATTTCCGGCCGCGGGATTACTGGCGCGTGACTGCAAAATTCGAGATCGCGCAGGGGACTTACGAAGGCGTTTTCCAGCGGGCCAATTTCAAGCGCGCGGAGAACGACGAGCACGACCGGATCGATCGCGTCTGGGAGCAGGCGGAAGCAGAAGCAGTCGTTAGGGCATGCGCCGGCCAGCCGCTGGCGCAGGTCTCGGAAGAGAAGAAAGGGAGTTCGCAGATCGCGCCGCGGCTCTATGACTTGACGACGTTGCAACGCGAGGCCAATGGCCGTTTTGGTTTCTCGGCCAAGCGCACCCTGCAGATCGCGCAGGCACTTTACGAGAAGCACAAGATGCTCACCTACCCGCGCACCGATTCGCGCGCGCTGCCGGAGGATTACATCCCCACGGTCAAGGAAACGCTGGCTAATTTAGCCGGCAATCTTGGGACGCACGCGCAGAAGGCGCTGGCGAAGGATTACGTCCGGCCGAACAAGCGCATCTTCAACAACGCGCAGATCAGCGATCACTTTGCGATCATCCCGACCGCTTCCGAGGCGAAGAACCTCGATGAATCCGAGGCGAAGATCTACGACATGGTCGCGCGCCGTTTCATCGCGGTTTTCTATCCGGCGGCCGAGTTCGATGTGACCACGCGCCTGAGCGTGGTCGCGGGCCACAAGTTCAAGACCGAAGGCAAAGTCCTAACGAGTGCTGGCTGGCTGGAAGTTTACGGCAAAGGCACGGTCGATGACGACAAGGCGCTTCCTGCGTTGTCCAAGGAAGACAACGCGCAGGCAAAGACACTCGAAGCCACGCTCCACAGCGAAGCGACCAAGCCGCCGCCGCGTTACACCGAAGCGACGCTGCTTTCCGCGATGGAAACAGCCGGCAAATTGGTCGAGGACGAGGAGCTGGCGGAGGCGATGAAAGAGCGCGGCCTCGGCACTCCGGCCACGCGCGCCGACACGATCGACGGCCTGATCTACCAGAAGTATATGGACCGCCAGCAGCGCGAGCTCGTGCCCACGGCAAAGGCCGAGCAGTTGATCGAGTTCCTCACCGCGGTGAAGGCGACCGATATCACCAGCCCGGCGATGACGGGCGAATGGGAACATCAATTGCGCCTGATGGAGCAGGGGAAATTCCCACGCGCAAAATTCATGGCCGAGATCGTCGAGGAGACGAAAGGAATCGTGGCGCGGGTGAAGGGTTTCGAGGAAGACGACTCGGTCGCGCGCGAGACGGACATCCTTTCGCCGACCGATGGCAAACCGCTGCGCGAAACCCTGCGCGGCTACAAGTCGCAGGACGGCGAGTTCATGCTCTACAAGGTGATCGGCGGCCGGAAAATGGAGGAGAGCGAAATCCGCGAGCTGGTGGAAAAGGGAAGCGTCGGGCCGCTCGACGGCTTCATCTCGGCGAAAACGCGCAATAGTTTTGCCGCCACCCTTCGCCTGGTGAAGGACGAAAAGACCGCGAAGTGGAAAGCGGAATACGATTTCGGCGACAAGGTCGACCTCGGCTCGGTGGAATCCTTCTGGACCGATCCGGCGACCGGCGCGGAGCTCTGCGAAGTCGGCTCAAACTACGTCCTGCGCGAGCAGGAAAACGGTGAGTGGAAGCAGGCCTTCCGGCTGCCGCGGTTGATGTGCAAGAAGGAGATCCCGCGCGAGCAGGCGATCAAGCTGGTGGAGCAGGGAAAGACCGATTTGCTCCAAGGTTTCACTTCGAAAAAGAACCGGCCTTTTGACGCCTTCCTGGTCAAGGCGGACGAGAAGATTCGTTGGGAATTCCCGCCGCGCGCCGCGAAGACCGGGAAAGACGGGAAGCCGGTCGAGCGGAAGGCGCGCGCCAAGGCCGATCTCTCGAAGGCGAAAGTGATCGGCGAGAGCAAGGTCCACGGCGGCGAGCTGGTGGAGCTGGACGAAAACTACTACGTGCGTAAGCCGGACCAGGACAACCGCGAGGTCTTCAAGCTGACCAAGAAACTCTGCGAGCACGAGATCACACCCGAGGAAGTGAAAGCGCTGTTAAAAGATGGCAAGTCGCCCTTGATCGAGGACTTCGTGTCCAAGCGCGGCAATAAATTCGCCGCCCACCTCATCCTTTCGCAGAAGAAGGACAAGGCAGAGTTCGAGTTCGCGCCGCGGTAGCGTTTCCCATGCGCTTGTGGGGAATCGCGTTCGCCTTTGTGATCGCGTTGACCGCGACAACGCGGGCGGAGCCGCTGCTGGCGATCGAGGGTGTTGCCATCGTCGACGTGGCCGCGGGGAAGGTGCTCCCGCCGCGCACGGTCGTCGTGCGAGGCGATCGGATCGCGGCGATTGTGGCGCCGGAAGCAGTGCGGCTTCCGCCTGGGACCGAGCGTGTGGACGGCCGCGGGCACTTTCTCCTTCCTGGCTTAGTGGACTTGCACGTCCATCTTTTCAACAACGCAACCCGGCGTCCGCCTAACGACTGGATGTTCCCGCTTTTCCTGGCCGCCGGGGTTACTGGCCTGCGCGAGATGGCCGCCCGGCCGGAAGACCTGCGCACGATCCGACGCTGGCGCGCGGAGACAAGTCGCGGAGAGCGCCTCGCTCCGCGGATTGTCGCGGCTGGCGTGTTCATTCGCGGTCCCTCTGCAGCCGAGGCGCGGCGGCAAGTGCGGGCAGCCCGCCGCGCGGGCGCCGATTTCGTGAAAGTCTTTTCGGAGCTGCCGGAGCCGGCCTGGAACGCAACCTTGGCGGAAGCGCGCGCCTCGCACCTGCCGGTCTGCGGGCACATCCCGGAAACCGTCAGTATTCTCGCCGCCGCAGCCGCGGGTCAGCGTTCGAACGAGCATCTTACCCAGCTCCTCGAAGCCGCCGCGCCTAACGAGGTGAATTTCCTCGAGGCCCGTCGGCGCGGTGTGGCCACAGCCGCTGGGCAGGAGCAAGCGGCGCTGGAAGGCTTCGATGCGAAACGGGCCCTGAAAGTTGCGCGACTCCTGGCGCGCGCCGGCCAGGCGCAGGTGCCCACACTTGTGCTGCCGTTCTTGGAAGCGCGGGGCAATGCGAATGCCTTCCGGCGCGATCCGCGCTGGCCGCTCCTGCGCGCCGATGAGCAAGCACGTTGGACGCGTCACCTTAGACAGCGAGATGTGACTCCCGATCGCATCGCGGAACTGCGCTGGCAGCGTGCCCGCGCGCTCGTGCACACCTTGCACCGGGCCGGCGCGCGGATCCTCGCGGGCACCGACGCCTCCATGCCGCTGGTTTACCCTGGCAGTTCGCTTCATCTCGAGCTAGAGCTTTTGGTCGCGGCGGGGCTTTCGCCTGCGGAAGCGCTCCGCGCGGCCACTCTCGAGGCCGCGCGTTTCCTCGGCGCAGATGCCGAGAGCGGATCAATTGCGGTCGGGAAACGGGCCGACCTCGTCCTGCTGGACGCGAACCCACTCCAGCAAATCCGCCACACGCGCCGGATTCGCGCGGTGATCCTCGGCGGACGCCTCGTGGTGCGACAGGGCGGTTTGCCAGCGTTGGCGTGCTGTCCCTAAGAGTAATCGGGGCATCGGCGGCTGCGCGTTTTTTTTGCAGATCCTGCGCAAACCTTTGACGCCACAAGATACGGTGTGGTATCTACTCACCCGACACTATGCGTTGTCCAAAGTGCGGGTTTCATGACGACAAAGTCATCGACTCGCGCCAGTCGCGGGACGGAACCACTATTCGGCGCCGTCGGGTTTGCCTGCAGTGCTCTTACCGCTACACCACTTACGAGCAAATCGACCGCTCCGACTTGCGCGTGGTCAAGAAGGACCGCACGCACGAGACCTTCGAGCGGCGGAAATTGGTCAACAGTCTGGCGCGCGCTTTCGAGAAGCGTTCCGTCAGCCTCGTCACCCTGGAGCAAATGGTCGATGAGATCATCCACGAACTCGAGACCGCCGGGACGCGCGAAGTTTCCTCGGAAATTATCGGAGGAAAGGTGCTCGAGAAGTTGAAGGACATCGATGAGGTGGCCTACCTGCGCTACGCCTCCGTGCACCAGCACTTCGCGGAGGTGACGGAATTTGTCGATGCCATCCAGGCCCTCGGTCGCCGCGTAAAGACGAGTGCGGCCCAGCGCGAACTCTTTCCCCCGGAGGCGATCAGGCATGGTAGCGTTTAAAGAAGAATTCCCCTATCTCCGCTGCGATTCCGGGCAGCTGTTTGAGTTCAATCAGCAATGGCTCCATGCCGCGATTACCCGCGCGGCCGACCAGGCGGGCTATCCGAGTTGGTGGCTCACCGATCACATTACCGAGAGCATTACTTTCTACCTGCGGCTGCGAAACGACGAGCCGGTGGTGCCGTTCAGCCAGCTTTCGCAGACGGTCCGCTACGTCCTCAAGGTCATTGGCTACAAGGAAATCATTCCCTTCTTCGAGCCGGCGCCGCCGCCGATTTCGGTCTCGCTGGTGGAGGTCGCGGAAGCCGCGGGCACCGGGTACGAGCTGGCCTTTTTCGACGGGCTGGAGAAACGCATCCACGCTCTCGTCGGCACCGGGACGGATAGCCTGCAACTTGTCGGCCTGGCGGCCTGCGTGAAACACCTGCGCGGCGCGAAAATGTGGACCCGCGCTTGCGATACCCTGCGCGAAGAGATCGTCTGTTTCGTGCGCGAAAAACTCTCCGCCGATCCCGCCCTGCAGCACCTGCGCTGCTCCCTTCGTTAGGCGAAGAATTAGCCGGCAAGATGACGATTTTCGAAAAGATCATCGCGCGCGAAATCCCCGCGCAGATCGTGCATGAAACCGACGACCTGCTCGCCTTTCACGACGTCGATCCGAAAGCGCCGGTGCATGTGTTGATCGTGCCAAAGCGCGTGATCCCGCGGCTCTCTGCGGCCACCGAAGAAGACGAGGCCCTGCTCGGGAAGCTCCTCCTGGCCACGCGCGTGGTCGCGGAAAAGCTCGACTTGCTCGCGAGCGGCTACCGGGTGGTGATCAACAGTGGCCCGGATGCGGGCGAAAGCGTGCCGCACCTGCATGTGCACGTGCTCGGGAAGCGGCCGCTGGTTTGGCCGCCCGGCTAACGAGCAGTCGCAGCCGCTCGTTATTCCACGATCACCGGCGTGCCGTTGTCGGCCGCGGTGAAGAAGTGCTGCGCCATCTCGCTCGGCATGCGGATGCAACCGTGCGAGGCGCGGTAGCGCGGGACGAAGCCGGCGTGCATCCCGTAGCCGCCGGTGAAGCGCAGGAAATATTTCATCGGCGCGCCGCGGAAAGTCGCCCCTTCCGGCGCGCTCTCTTTCGAGGTGTCGACGTTTGCCTTCACCACGTTGCCCGCGGGATCGACGTAGTCGCCGTAGAGATTCGAGGCGTGGTGCTCGTCCTTCTGAATCACGGCGTATTTCCCTGGCGGCGTCTCGAAGCCCTTGCGCCCGGTGGAGATGTTCGACTCGCCCACGATCACTTTCCCGCGATAGAAATACGCGCGCTGTTCCTCCAGCTTGACGACAATTTTCGCCCGGCCTTTGCCGGCCACATCGTCCCAGTAGGCCGGTTTCGGCGCAGGCGCGGCCATGGCCGTTTTCATCTGCTCGCTGCGGGCGCCAGCCACCGGCTGGTTCATCTCCGCGCAGCTCACACAGAGCAAGGTCGCAGCCGCGGCGAGGAACAGCCTAACGAGGAGTCGGGGAGTCATGAAGTGGCGGAGCATGGGCGCAGGCATCGCCGGTGACAATGCAATTGTCAGGCCAGCGCCGGGAGTTTTTGCACCCGTTCAAAAGGACACCCGCACACGCAGGAAAACGCGGGGCTTGGCGCCGTTTCCGCGCAGCGGGGTGAGCCCGCGATAGACCACCCGTTCCATGTTCGGCGCCGCGTCGGGCGTGGCCGAGATTTGCTCGAGCTCGTTGGTCCAATTGCGGAGGTCGTCGGAAATTTCCACCGCGTAGACCAAGTCGGGCGCGTCCGTCCGGCGCAGGAACGAGATCGTGGGATACGGCTTGCTCAAATTGCCGTCTGCCGGATCGGGGAACTCCATGACGGCGATCGCCGGCAGGATCGAGCGATCCGAGCGGAAAGGATCGCCGTTGTAGGCAAACTCCTCGAGGTTCGAAATTCCGTCCGCGTCCGGGTCCGCCATCGGATCGGCGAGCGCGCCCTGGAAGCCCGGATGCGCCGCGGCCCAGGTGGCATTGTAGGGCGTGTCGTCGTGGATCGTGAGGCTGGCGGCTGCCGGCGTCCCGAGGAAATAGCCAGCACTTTGGACCAGCGCGAGGGTTATGCTTTCGTCGAACTCCGTCAGGTTACCGTCGGCGATCGGAGTGAAAGTGAGCATCGCGCTGGTCGCGCCCGCGGGGATCGTAACCGTGTTCGCGCTCGAATTGCCGGCTAACGAGTAATCGCTCGCGCTCGCGCTCCCGCCGAGCTGGAAGGAAACCGGCAGGCCGCCGCTGCCCGCGGCCAGCGACGAGCTCACCACCACCGTGGCCGGCTGCATCCCGGCCTCGAAGGCGTCGGCGTTGGTCACGACCACGCTGACTACTGGAACCTGGGTTGCGCTCAGGACGAGATCGTCGATCCGCACATTCGGCGAGGAGCCGCTGCTCCCGCTGAGGGTGTAGCGCAGGCGCACGGACGCGGCGTGGTCGAGCGCAGTTTGACCGGAGAAATCGACCGTCTTGTCGACGAAACTGGTTGTGGTGGTGCCGGTATTCACGCCCGGCAAAGTGGTGAAGGCGCCGCCATTCACGCTCCACGACCAAATCCCGCTGCTGAAACCGGTGGCCGTCCCGCGAGTGGCGAAATCCACCTTCAAGCCGCGATAGCCGCTCATGGAAAAAGCCAGCTCGATGTAAGTGCCATTGCCCGCGGTCCCCTGGAGCGCGAGCGCCTGTCCGGTCACGCCGCCGAAGTTCGTTACCGTGCCGCCCCAGCCGCTGAAGTCGAGCGTAGCGCTGCCGCTATTTGCCGGCAGCGGATTCGCATACGGCGTGCTGTCAAAATTCCAGGAAGCGAAGGCCACCGGCGTGCCCCCGGTGGGCGGCGCGGTCAAAGTGAGCGCGAGCGCAATGCTGCCCGCAGCGCCTCCGTTCCCATCGACCGCAAGCGCGTAGACCAGCCCCGCGGTCGCGCTGAAAGTGACACTGCTCGTTAGGCCGGGGCCGCTGTTGTCATTCCCCGCGACCAGGGTGAGGGCGTTGACCGCGCCCCCGGTGTAGACGCCGAGAAGCGTGTCGAAATTGCTCCCGCTGGTCGTGAGCGTGACCGTGCCCGAAGAGGGCGCGGTCCATTTCCACCAAACCGATTTTCCCCCGGCGTTGCCGCCGTGGTTCGGCTCGCCGGTTTCCTTGGTCGCGTTCACGTTTGTCCCCGTGGCGCTGGGCGTGGGGCCGGCGAGCGCCGCGGCGCTCAGGAAGGTGTCGTTAGGCGGGGGCGCGTTGGCCAGCGGCGTAGCCAGCCAGAGCGAGGCATTGATCACCAGTTGCCCGTTGTTCCCCCCGGCATCGGTCCAGCCGTCGTAGAGCACATCGCCGGCGGCACCGGTGCCGTCGTCCATCGGCGAGCTGTCGCCGATGGCGACGAACTTGCCCGCGCCGAAGGTCCCGTAAGCCACGAGCACGTTGCTGTTCGTGCGCGTGGAGCTGGCCCAGACCGCGCCTTTCACGCTCGCGTTCTTCGTCGGGTCGATCGTGAGCGAGGCCCCGTCGGCGTAGTTGAATTGCGTGATCGTGCCGGCTATTCCGCGCGTGATCGGATTCCCCGCGGTGCCGTCGACCGATTCATTCCGCGGCGAGAGGCTGTCGCTATTGATCACCAGGCCAAACGGCGCGGCCTGCACGCCGTTGCTCGCGAAGAGCTCGTTCCAGATCATGACCGAATCCTTGCCGTCACCGTTCCGGTCCGAGCCGGTGTGATCCGCGATCAGGAAGAGACTCCCGCCCGCCTTTACCCAATTCACGATCGCCGTCCGCTCCGCCGCGGTGAAAGCCTTGTTCGGCTCGTCGATCACCAGCACCTGGTAACGCGAAAGGTCCTGGGCGTTGCCGGCATTTTGATACGTCAACACGCCGCTCGCCGGGAGCGTCTCCACTTGGTGGCCGCGCTTCACCAGCTCGATCCCCCACGCGGAGATGCCACCTTTCCAGTAATTCTCCGGCGTGGTCGCCGTCACCGTCGCCTGATCCGGCGTGGGAAAACGCTGCGGCCCGCCCGCGTCCTGGTCGATCACCCAGTCGGCATTCCCCGCCGTCTGCGCATGCGCCGCATCGAAAAGAAACGAAGCCGCGCGGCTGCTGAAGTTGCCGGCTAAAAACAGGGCTACGCCAAGGGCCAGACGCGCGCCAAAAGTGGGGAGATGCGACACGATAGAGGCCCGGTGAGGGAGGGATTCGAACCCTCGGTACCCTTTTGGAGTACGACGCTTTAGCAAAGCGTTGCTTTCGACCACTCAGCCACCTCACCAACTTGGGTTGCGAGACTATGGCGGTGAGCGGATGGTCGTCAACCGAGCCCCTCGATAAATGCGTCCCCGCCTAACGAATCCACGCCTGCGCGGAATCCTGCGGCCGCTCGGCTTGCTCCTGCTGCTGCTAGCGCTCGCGGCCTGTCATCCCAAGACTCCGGTCACGGCGAAGACGCCGGCGGTGACCGCGCCGACTTACGTGGGCGAGATCGCGGTGGTGAATCTGGTCGGCAAATTTGTTTTGATCGAGCTGCGCGCCACCGGCGCGCCACCGGAGGCGGGGACGCCGCTGACTGCGATCACCGAGGCGGGCGAGAGCGTGCGCCTGAAAGTGACCGCGGAACGGAAGCGGCCTTTTGTGAGCGCCGACATCCTAAGCGGCGAGCCGGCGCGCGGGCAGCGCGTTTACCGATGATCGGCGAAGAGGAAGCGCGGGCGCAGATTCTCGCGCGGGTGCGGCCCTTGCCGCCGCGCCGGGTGCCGTTGCTGGAAGCGGTCGGCTATTTTGCGGCGGAGGAACGGCGGGCGCAGGTGGCGCTGCCGGGTTTCGACAACTCGGCGATGGATGGTTACGCGGTGCGCGCGGCGGACACGGCGCCGGGCGCGCGGCTGCGGGTGATCGGCGAGCAACCGGCTGGCCGGGACCGGAAATTGACCGTGTGCGCGGGCGAGGCGGCGCGGATTTTCACCGGCGCGCCGCTGCCGGCGGGCGCGGATGCGGTGGTGATGCAGGAGGAGACAACCACGGAAGGCGACGTGGTCGTTTTGCAGACCACCGCGGAGGCGGGCGAGTTTGTCCGGCGGCAGGGCGGCGATCTCGCGGAAGGGCAGAGGCTCTTCGCGCCGGGGACGGAAATCAGTGCGCCACTTGTGGGCCTGCTGGCCTCGCAGGGCTGGGACACGGTGGCGGTGGGCGGGCGGCCGCGGGTCGCGCTGCTCTCGACCGGCGACGAGCTTGCGCCGGCGGGCGCTGCTTTGGCGCCGGGGCAAATCTACGAGTCGAATTCGCTCATGCTCGCGGCCTTGGTGCAACAGGCGGGCGCGGAAGTGGCGTCGCGGGTGCACGCGCGCGACGAGCGCGGCGCGATCGGCGAAAGCCTGCGCGCGGCGGTCGCCGCTGACGTGGTGATCGTGAGCGGCGGCGTCTCCGTGGGAGCGCACGACCTGGTGAAGTCCGCGCTCACGGAGCTGGGCGCGCAGCCTTGATCTTTGGCGTGTGGCGGTAAAGCCGGGGAAGCCGTTTCTCTTCGGACGGCTGGACGGTTGCCTCGTCTTTGGATTGCCAGGGAATCCGGTCTCGGCCTTCGTCACCTTTCTGCTTTTTGTGCGCCCGGCGTTGCGTCGGCTGATGGGCGCCGCCGAGGAGGCGCTCGGTCTCGCGAGTCTCTCCGCGCCAGTGGCCGAGGCGCTGGCTAATCCGGGCGACCGTCCGCATTATCTCCGCGGCGCGCTGCGCGACGGGAAATTTGAGACCGTGGGGCGGCAGGAATCGCATGCGCTCTTTGGCCTGAGCCGCGCCACGGCGCTCCTGCGGCTGGCGCCGGGCGAGTGCATCGCCGCCGGTGCGGCGGGCCGCGTTTTCACCTGGCGGTAAATGGGGCGCGCCGGCGTGTCGGCTCGGTTGACCTCCCGGAAGTGCGCCCCTAACTTTCTCCGTTGAACTCGGCACTTCTTCCAACGCGCCCGCTTTTAACCGAGCGGCCTGCGAGTAATCGCGCCGACGCGGAGCGCCTGGCGCATATCATTCTCGCGCTGCAACGCTGCCTCATCCTGCGGCTCTGCCGCGAGCTCGCCGATGGGAATGTCTCCTTTCCGCAGTTCTTCCTCCTGACGGCGCTCGATGAAAGCGAAGTGCTGACGATGTCGGCGATCGCGCGCAAGATGGAGCACACCACCGCAGCGGCCAGCGGATTGGTCGCGCGCCTGGAAAATCTCGGCTACGTCGTCCGCACGAGCGCGCGCGAAGACCGGCGCAAGGTCATGGTTTGCATCACCGAAAAAGGGAGCGCGCTCGTCCGGCGCATCCGGCTGGAGATGGTGGAGAACCTGATGACGATGATGAACCACCTGAGCCCGGAAGAGCAGAAGGCCTGGTTGCGGATCTACACCAAGATCCACGCCTATTGCGCGAAGAAATAGCCAGCCGGTTCTGGTCTGCGCGCTCGCATGTTCCACATCTGGAACCGCCGAATCCCGGCCACGGGACGCTGGCTAGCTCAAAGGGCGGCCGAGGATTTCCCTAACGAGTCCTCCCTCAGGCGCTTAGGACTATTCGCCCTCCGCGGCACATCGCCTGCAATGTCCCCGGGGAAACTGGTTGGACTATGCCGGGTGACCAGTTAATCTTCCCACTTCATTCCCCGTTCGTTTCCATGCGTAAGATTTTCTCGTCCCTGCTCGTCGTCCTTTCCCTTCTCTTCGCCTCTGCGGAGGCCTCCCTGGCCGGCTCCGATGGTCTGATCCAAAGCTCCTCCGCGACTCCGCGTTACACCTTGCCGGAGGCCGTCCTGACCGCGCTCCAGCGCAACCCCGACATCCAGCGGGCACGGCTCGAGATCGAGCGTGCGAAAGGCGTTTACCTCGAGGTCCGTGGCGAAGCGCTCCCGCAGTTCAACGCCACCGCTTCGCTGACAAACACCGATCCGCACCTGCGCACGATTGGTCGGGGCAGCGGCGGCGCGAGCACCGACTTTGCTTCTGTGGACACCTCCTATGCGATCCGCTTGCAAGCATCGCAGGTGATTTTTGCCGGTGGGCGCGTTCTTTCGCAGATTCGCGGGGCCGACTTCCAGCGTGATGCTGCCTATTTCGCTTTCCGCGACACGATCGATACCGTCATCGCGACCGTGCGCCAGCAGTTTTACCTCGTGCTCTTGAACCGCGCGCTCATCGGCGTGCAGGAGGAATCGGTTTCGCTTCTCCGCAGCCAGCTGGGCGACCAGCAGAACCGCTTCGACGCCGGCACGGTCCCGCGTTTCAACGTGCTCCAGGCGCAGGTCGCGCTCTCAAACCAGTATCCGGAGTTGATCAGCGCGAAGAACAACTACCGCATCGCCATGCTCCAGCTCGCGAAGACCATGGGACTCGATTACGATCCCGCGCGCGGCGATGAGCCACCGCTTGGAAGCCGTGGGCGAACTCGCCCCCGCCGGCAACCCGATCCCGGTGCTGCAGGCGATCGAACTCGCGAAGGTGCGGCGCCCGCTCTTAAAACGCGAGAAGGCGACTGTCCTGAGCACAAACCAGCAGGTGAACGTGGCCCGCTCCGCTTTCCTGCCGCAGATCAATGCCGTCGCCAGCACCGACGCCCGCAGCAACGCGATCAGCGAGAACATTCGCGACGCGCGCACCGGCTACACCGTGGGCGCGACCGGCAGCTGGAGCATCTGGGATTGGGGCTCGAATTACGGCCGCCTCAAGCAGGCGCGCGCGCAGCTGGAGCAATCGAAGGTGACCTACGACGACGCCGTCCGGCAGGTGGAATTGGAAGTGCAGCAGGCCTATTCGAACCTCACCCAGGCCGAGGAATTGATCCGTAGCCAGCAGCAGAACGTCGGGCAGGCGCAGGAAGCGCTCCGCCTTGCGGGCGCGCGCCTCGGCGCCGGTGCGGGCACGCAGCTCGAGGTCTTGAATGCGCGCGTCGAAGTCACGCGGGCGCAATCGACCACCCTGCAGGCGCTCTACACTTACAACGCCGCCCTTGCGGAATACGCCCGCGTGACCGGCACGGAAATCTTCTTCGCTAATCAGCTCGACGAGCCCGCCAGCCGCAAACGCCTGCGCACCGACGCCGCGCCCACGCCGAAGCCGAAGCCCACGCCGCTGCCGTTGAACCACGCGGGCACGCGCCAGCCGGCCCGGTGAGCCTGGCCGCGCTTCCAGCGGAACAATTCCCCGCGCTCCGCGCCCTGCCAGGAATTGCGCACGCCTTTACTCGGCGCGTTCCGGAGATCGACGTGCGCGCGGACAAGGACGAGGCGCTGCGGCGGCTGGATGCGGTCCATCGCGAAATCCGCGGGGCCATTGGCATGGCGGGCCGGCCTTTCATCACCGCGCGCCAGGTGCATGGGGCCGAAGTTGCGGTGGTCGATCAGTCGTTAGCCGACGACTTCTGCTTTGAAGATTGCGACGGGCTGGTCACGAATCAGCCAGACGTTTGTCTTGGGATTTACGTGGCCGATTGCTGCGCAGTTTACCTGGTCGATCCGGTCCAGCACGCCATCGGGCTGGTGCATTCCGGCAAAAAAGGGACAGAGCTTGGGATCGCGCCGCGCGCGGTTGAGCTGATGTGCGCCCGCTTCGGCGCGCGGCCGGCCGATCTGGTGGCGCAGCTCAGCCCGTGCATTCGGCCACCGCATTACGAGATCGATTTCGCGGCTGAGATCGTCCGCAGCCTCCGCGCGTGCGGCGTGGGAAAAGTGCACGACGACGGCGTCTGCACCGCCTGTGATCTTGCCGGCTATTATTCCTACCGGGCCGAAAAAGGCCGCACGGGCCGGATGCTCGCGCTCCTCGCGCTTACTCGTTAGGCCGCGCTTCGTCCGCGTGCCGGTAGGGGACAATCCCGCGCTTTTTCGCCTGCGCCACGAACTCAAAAAACTCCCGGCCGACTGGCCCGAACTCCGTCGCCGCGGCCTGCGCCAGCGCCTGCTGGAGATTCAGCCCGCTGCGGTAAAGCAGCTTAAAGGCACGCTTGATTTCCTCGCGCTCCTCCGCCTTGAAACCCGCACGCCGCAGCCCGAGCACGTTCAAGCCGAAGACGTAATTCCGTTCCGCCGCGAGCAGGAACGGCGGGATGTCTTTCCCGAACGCCGAGCTGCCCTGCACCATCACCAATCGGCCCACGCGCATGAATTGATGGAAGGTCGAACCCCCGCCGAGGAAAGCGCGGTCATCGATCTGCACGTAGCCGGCAAGCAGGCAATTGTTCGCGATAATCACGCCATCGCCGATCCGGCAATTGTGGCCCACGTGCGCCCCGGCCATGAGGAAATTGTCGTTGCCGATGGTCGTCGCGCTCCCCTCCGCGGTCCCGCGATGAATTGTGCAATGCTCGCGGAAAACATTGTTCCGCCCGATCTCCACCCGGCTGTGCGTGGATGGCTGAAAGCTCAAGTCCTGCGGCCAGCCGCCAATGACCGTCCCGGGTCCGAATCGGTTGTTCTCCCCCAGGTGCACCATCCCTCGAGGACGACATGCGACTGCAGGACGCAGCCCGCGCCGACAACCGCGCCGGCCCCGAGCACGCAATACGGGCCGATCTCGATCTCGCTGTCTAATTTCGCACCGGGATCAACCACCGCCGTCGGATGAATTTTCAAAGCACGCCCGCCTCCTTGAAGCTGAAATAGGGCAGCCGCCCTTCAGATGGTGCGCCAATGATCAGGTGATCGAGCAGCCGGATCTGCAAAAGCTGTGCGGCCTCCGCCAGGCGCCGGGTGAGGCTGTGGTCGGCCTGGCTGGGCGAAGGATCGCCGGAGGGATGATTGTGCACCACGATGACGGCAAAAGCCGAGAAGATGACTGCCGGGCGGAAGACGTCGCGCGGGTGCGCGATGCTTTCGTTGATGCTGCCTAACGAGACCTCCTCCATGCGTAGAAGCCGGTAACGGGTATCGAGCAAGAGGACGCGGAGCGATTCCTTGTGCAGGCTGCGCATTTCGTTTCCGAGGAGATGGTAGATTTGCTCCGGTGTTTCCAGCTTCTCGTTTTTGAGCGTTTCCTTCGCCAGGCGCTGGCCCAGCTGGAAAGCGGCGACCAGATGCATTGCCTTGGCCGCGCCGATGCCCTTGATTACCGCCAGTTCCTCGACCCCGCAGCGGCTCAGCGTGGCCAGCGAAGTAAAGCGGGCCAGCAGTTGGCGCGCGACCTCGACCGCATTCGCGCCCGGCACTCCGGTGCGCAGAAGAATTGCGATCAACTCCGCTTCATTGAGCGCCGCCGGGCCCAGCGCGAGCATTTTTTCCCGGGGACGTTCGTCCTCCGGCAGCTCGCGGATTTTAAGCGGCGACATCAGCCCCGCAGTTGCTCGAAGAGATCGCGCAGCGTCTCGCAAAATTGCCCGAGCGCCTCCGCGTGGCTGCCCGGCTGGAGGATGGCCAGCCCGTCTTGCGCTTCGCGAATCAAGGCCAGCCCGGCGTCGATCGACTCGCCGATCGGCGTGCCTGCGAGCCCGGCGGTGAGAACCGCGGTGACCTCGTCGACCTTCCCGTCCACGATCATTTTCGCGTAACGCTCGCGCTCCACTACCGGCGCGGTCCGCAGGAGGATGAGCACCGGCAGCGTCAATTTCCCTTTGCGCAGGTCGGTCCCGAGCGTCTTGCCGATCACCGCTTCGTCGCCGGCGATGTCGAGGCAGTCATCGTAGATCTGGTAGGCCGTGCCCACCTTCATCCCAAAATCTTTCAACGCCTGCACAGTCGCTTCGTCGGCGTCGTTCAAGACCGCCCCGAGCTGCGCTGCAGCCATGAAGAGCGAACCGGTCTTCATCTCCACGATCCGGCGGTATTCCTCGATCGCGAGATGCAGGTCGAAGCGGCGTTGCGTCTGGATGATTTCGCCCGTGCAAACTTCGCGCGCGGCATCCGCGATCGCGCGGCTCACGTCGGCCTTCTCGAATTGCGTCGCCAAACTTAGCGCGTGCGCGAAAAGGCAGTCGCCTAACAGGACGCTGAGCGCGTTCCCCCAGCGCGCGTTCACCGTCGGCAAGCCGCGGCGGCGTTCCGCCTCATCCATGATGTCGTCGTGCACCAGGGTGGCGATGTGGATTAACTCGAGGATGACCGCGAGATCGACATGTGCCGAAGAGACGCCGCCGGTCGCCCCGCCGCTCAGAAGCGCAAGCAAAGGACGGAGCCGTTTGCCGCGCCCGCCGATCGCGTAGGCCACATAACCTTCCACCGCCGGGTCGAACAAAGCCGCCTGGTGCGCGATCCGCCGCTCGACCTCGTCGAGTTGCGTTTGCACGCCCCGCGCCACCTGCGCCAATGGGCCTAACGAAGACGATTTGGCCGCGGGCGCCCCTAGGGAAACTTCCACGGTTTCACGATAGGAGGGTGCGTTTCTCAAGTCAAAGCTCCGGTGGCAGGACGGGCTTTTGGGCGCGTCCGGGGTCCAGGAAATTAACGTGCGCGCAGCCACGCCAGACTCGCATATTTTTCCGCCTCCAGGCTTTCCGCCAGCGCCTGCGTCTCCTCGGAAAAGCTGCGGGTTTTGAATTCCGGGCAGAGCGCGCGTGCGAAAGCCTCCGGGAAATTAGCCGGCAACTTCACCCCCTGGATGCTGCCCTGTTGCAGGAGGCCGGTGCGCGTCCGCCGCTGCGCCGCGCCTGCGACCTTCCGGCCGTCGAGGAGCACGTCCGCCGCGACCGGGTTGGCGAAACAGGCGTCGGAAACTCGGGGCGCCGCGGCGGCGGCCAGCGCGGCTCGTCCGTCGAGCGCCGCACAGATCGCCCGGTGGACCGCTTCGTAGATCACCCGCGAGCGCAGCGCACTGCGCGGAAGCACGAAGGCGTAAGTCAGGTCTTCGCCATGCAGCACGATCCCGCCGCCGGTCCAGCGGCGCACCAACTCGCGCCCGGCCGCGAGCGCTTCGACCTCCGCGTAACGGCTGAAGTAACCGAACGAAGCCGCCGGGGCGCGCCAGCGGTAGAAGCGCAACGCCGGGACGTCGGTGGTCCGGAGCAGCGCTTCGTCGAGCGCCATGTGCCGCGCGGCCGAGCCAGGCGTTTCCTCCGGATAAACGTCGAGCGCGGCGAGCTCCATCGAAATTAGCCGGCAATCTCGCGCGCGATCTTTTCCACCGCCGCGCGCGGGTCGGCCTGCGCGGTTACCGGCCGTCCGATGACGAGAAAGTCGGCGCCGTTTTCCAACGCCTCGCGCGGGGTGGTGAACCGCTTTTGGTCGTCCGCCGCCGCCCACGCCGGGCGGACTCCGGGCGTGATGATGGTCATTGGTTTGGCCAACTGTTTCCGCAAAGCCACGACTTCGTGCGGGCTCGCGATCAAGCCGCCGATGCCCGCCGCTGCGCCCAAATTAGCCAGCCGGATGGCCTGTTCCTCGACGGTCGAATGGACTCCCGTCTCGCGCAGGGTGGCTTCGTCCGAACTCGTGAGCACGGTCACGCCTAACAAGAGCAAATCAGCCGGTGCGGCCGCTGCGGCCGCCTCGAGCATTCGCCGCCCGCCGCTCAAGTGGAGCGTGAGCATTTTCACCCGCAATTCCGCAGCCGCGCTCACCGCCTTCGCAACCGTATTCGGGATGTCGTGCAATTTCAGGTCGAGGAAAATTTCTGCGCCGGTCGCGGCGATCGCGCGCACAATCTCCGGCCCGGCGGCGGTGTAGAGCTGCAGGCCGATCTTGAAATGCGTGACCGCGCCCGCCAGTTCCTCCGCCAGCGCGATCGCCTCCGCGGCGTTCGGCAGGTCGAGCGCGATGATCAAACGTTCGCGCGCAGTTGTCTCGGTGAAGTTCATTCGTTATGGAAGGCGAACTTATGCAGCTTCGGGCGCCGGCGAAGGTCAATCTTTCCTTCCGCATTTTGCGGCGGCGCGACGATGGCTTTCACGAAATCGAGACGCTGATGGCGCCGGTCTCGCTTTTCGACAGGCTCACGCTTGAGCGGACCGCGAGCGGCCTTGAATTCACCTGCGACGACCCCTCGCTTTCCACGGGCGAGGATAATCTTGTCGTCCGCGCGGCGCGGCTTTTTCCGCTCACGCGGCGGGGTGAAGATCCATCTGGAGAAACGCATCCCGCACGGCGCCGGGCTCGGCGGCGGGAGCAGCGACGCCGCGAGCACGCTGCTGGGCTTGAATGAGCTTTTGCGAAGCCGGTCTGCCTAACGAGAAATTGACGGAGATGGCCGCGGAGCTGGGCTCCGATGTGCCGTTCTTCCTCTTTCGCTCGGCGGCGCGGTGCCGCGGGCGCGGGGAGCAGGTCGAGCCGGTGAAGTTGCCGGCTAATTTCCGGCTGCTCCTGCTTAAGCCGGAGTTCGGCGTGCCCACGCCCTGGGCTTACAGCCGCTGGCGCGATTCGCGTGAACTGAGCGGGAATCGATTACCGCGCCGCAGGAGTTTGGCGGAATCACCTTCGTGAATGATCTCGAGCGTCCGGTCTTCGAGAAATACGTCTTCCTCGCGGAGATGAAGCGCTGGCTCCGGGCGCAACCGGAAGTGGGCGTCGGCGATGATGTCGGGTTCCGGCGCGACCATGATGGCGGTGTTGCGCGACGGAGCCGAGAGCGACTCGTTAGCCGAGCGCGCCCGTGCGGAGCTCGACCCGGAACTCTGGACGCACGCCGTGCGAGACTTCATTCGCCAGCAGCCGCTAGTCTCCCGGCCGAGCTTCGCAGCATCGCCCGGGCATACTCGCGGTTGAGCTTGGCGATGAAGCTGGCGCTGATTTCGGCCGGGCAAACCGCTTCGCACTCATAAGTGTTGGTGCAGTTCCCGAAGCCTTCGGCGTCCATTTGTTGGACCATCTTGATCACCCGCTTGTCGCGTTCCGGCTTGCCCTGCGGAAGCAACGAGAGATGCGAAACCTTGGCCGAGGTGAAGAGCATCGCGGAGGCGTTCGGACAGGCCGCGGCGCAAGCGCCGCAACCGATGCAGGCAGCCGCTTCCATGGCCAGGTCGGCATCGTGTTTCGGCACCGGGATGGAGTTCGCTTCCGGCGCGGAACCAGCCCGCGCTGAGATGTAGCCGCCGGCCTGGACGATACGGTCGAGCGCGCTGCGATTGACCACCAGATCGCGCACGGTTTTGAAGGCGCGCGCGCGGAATGGCTCCACCGTGATCGTCTCGCCGTCGCGAAAACGCCGCATGTAAAGCTGGCAGGCCGCACCCGGATGGTCCGGGCCATGAGCCTCGCCATTGATCGTTAGGCTGCAAGTTCCGCAAATGCCTTCGCGGCAATCCGACTCGAAGGCGATCGGGTCTTCGCCTTTCGTGACCAGGTCCTCGTTGATGATGTCGAGCATCTCGAGGAAAGAGGCGTGCGGCGGAATATCGCGCGCCTCGTATTCGGCCAGGCGGCCCTGCGGCTCGCCGACTTTCTGGCGCCAAACGCGGAGTTTGAAGTTCATTTATAGCTCCTCTGCGTCAGCTCAACGGTTTCGAAATCCAATGCTTCGCGATGGAGAATCGGCTCGCGCAAGGTGCCGTTGGAGCCTTGGTATTCCCAGGCAAAGACGGCCGCGAAATCCTCGTCGTTGCGCAGCGCTTCGCCGTCGGCCGTCTGGTGTTCCTCGCGGAAATGCCCGCCGCAGGACTCGTCGCGCGCGAGCGCGTCGCGGCACATCAGCTCGGCGAATTCCAAGTAGTCAGCAACACGTCCGGCGCGCTCGAGCGACTGGTTGTATTCCTCGTTCTCGCCGAGCACGCGGACGTTGCTCCAGAATTCCTCGCGCAGCTTCGGAATCCGCTCGATCGCCTCCCGCAAGCCGGCGGCGTTCCGGGCCATGCCGCACTTGTCCCACATCAGCAGGCCGAGCTCGCGATGGAAGGAATCGACGCTGCGGGTGCCATTGATCTTGAGCATGCGGTCGATCCGCGCGCGGGTTTCGTTCTCCGCGGTGACGAAAGCTTCGTGGTCGACGCTCGGGCGCTTCCCGATTTGGCCGGCGAGATAGATCGGGAGCGTGTAGGGCAGGACAAAATAGCCATCCGCCAATCCCTGCATGAGCGCGCTTGCGCCGAGGCGATTCGCGCCGTGATCGGAGAAGTTCGCTTCGCCGATGACGTGCAGGCCCGGAAGATTAGACATCAAATTGTAGTCCACCCACAGGCCGCCCATGGTGTAGTGCACCGCCGGGTAAATCCGCATCGGCTGCTTGTAGGCGTTCTCGCCGGTGATCTTCTCGTAGATGTCGAAGAGATTGCCGTAACGCTCGCGAATCAGACGGCTCGCCCAGGCGCGCGATCGCGTCGGCAAAGTCGAGGTAAACTCCGCGACCGCCCGGGCCCACGCCGCGGCCGTCGTCGCACGCTTCCTTGGCCGCGCGCGAAGCGATGTCGCGCGGCGAGAGATTGCCGAAGCTGGGATACTTCCGCTCGAGATAATAATCGCGCTCCGCCTCGGGGATGTCGGCCGGCTTGCGGTCGTCGCTCTGCTTCTTCGGCACCCAGACGCGGCCGTCGTTGCGGAGCGATTCCGACATCAGGGTGAGCTTCGACTGGT
Source organism: uncultured Verrucomicrobiae bacterium (assembly GCA_963726745.1). Lineage (GTDB taxonomy): Bacteria > Verrucomicrobiota > Verrucomicrobiia > Chthoniobacterales > UBA10450 > JACCTI01. The sequence goes on along the minus strand of CAVSDR010000006.1, from coordinate 599,823 downwards.
AAGCGCCGCTCACCGGGATGCAGGTCGGGTGAATCTGGGTGAAGCAAGGATTCGCGAAGAGCGCGCCTTTCTTGTGGGCGCGATACGTCGCGGTCACGTTCGAGCCGCGCGCGTTGGTCGAGAGATAAAAGACGTTGCCGTAGCCGCCGGTCCCGAGCACGACCGCATCGGCCGCGTGGCGCTCGATTTTCCCGGTGATCAAATTGCGCGTGATGATCCCCTTGGCGTGGCCATCGACGAGCACGAGATCGAGCATCTCGGTGTGCGGGAACATCAGCACGGTGCCGGCGTCAATTTGCCGGCAAAGCGACTGGTAAGCGCCTAACAAGAGCTGCTGCCCGGTCTGGCCCCGCGCGTAAAAGGTGCGCGAAACCTGGGCGCCGCCGAAGGAGCGATTCGCCAGCAGGCCGCCGTATTCGCGGGCAAAAGGGACGCCCTGCTCGACGCATTGGTCGATGATCAGATTGCTCACTTCCGCGAGGCGATGGACGTTGGCCTCGCGCGAGCGAAAATCGCCGCCTTTGATGGTGTCGTAGAAGAGGCGGAAGACGCTGTCGCCGTCGTTTTGATAGTTTTTCGCGGCGTTGATCCCGCCCTGCGCGGCGATGCTGTGGGCGCGCCGGGGCGAATCCTGGAAGCAGAAGCACTTCACCTTGTAGCCCTGCTCGCCGAGCGTGGCCGCGGCCGCGCCGCCCGCCAGGCCGCTGCCCACGACGATCACCTCGAGCTTGCGGCGATTCGCCGGGCTCACGAGACGCGCGTGGTCCTTGTAATCGGTCCATTTCGACGCCAGCGGGCCGGGCGGAACTTTCGAATCGAGCGTGCCGATCATAATTGCTGCGCCGGCTTGATGAACCCGAGCAGCACCGCGACCGGGATGGAGGTGTAGCCGACAAAGATCGCCCAGGCGACGACGCGCCCGGCCCAGGCCAGCCGCGGGGTCAGCTTCTTGTCGTTCAAGCCTAACGACTGGAAGAAACTCGAGGTGCCGTGGGTCAGGTGGAGCGTGAGCAGGAAGAGCCCGAGGACGTAAAAGCCGGAGACGAAGTAATTCTGGAAGCCGTAAACCATCATCGAAAAGACGTCGTAGCGGTTCAGCGGATCGTTCTTCAGGAGGGCGAAGCGCGGATCGGTCACGCGCACGGTGAAATGCGCGAGGTGGAAGAGAATGAAGGCTAAAACCACCAGCCCGCTGAGCGCCATCGAGCGCGAGGCGAAGGTGGCTTTGACGCAATCCTTTTGCACGTAACGCTGCGGCCGGGCGCGCCGGTTATCGATCGCCAGCCGGATGGTAAAGTAGATGTGCAGGACCACGGTCACGAGCAGGCCGATGCGGACGACCCAAAGGAGCGGGCCGAGCGCGCGCAGGTGCTCCGCATAGCTATTGATCCAATCCGGCCCAAGGAAAATCTGGAGATTGCCGAGAAGATGCCCGACCACGAAAAGGATCAGGACGAGGCCGGTCACTGCGACGATGTATTTCCGCCCGATCGATGAACTGGAGAAGGCGGAAATGCGATTCACAATTATGGTTCGTCAGCCGTTAGGCCGCGGATGAGCGAAAGTAGAAGCCGCGCCCGATGCGGTCAAGAAGCGGCGCGCAATCTCGCTGGCTGATTATGCGATTACCCAAATTTCTCCGCCGCACCGAGGTCCCGGAAGCGCCCTCCGACCTCTTCGACATCTATCATGAGCGCACCATGACTGCGCTGGTCGACACGCGCGGACTGGCTTTCGGCCGCTGGTCGCCCTCGGATGCTGGAAGCGCCGCGACCGCTCCGCGTTTTCTCCTCGGATTGTTACGCTCTCGGCCGGATTTGCGGAAACGCTTTCCGCGCGCGGTCGTGGGCGACCCGGCCTACCGCGAATGGTTGAAAGGCGAGGGCGCGCGGGAGTTGAAGCTGCCCTCTTCCACCGCGGCGAATTTAGGCAGCGCTTTCCCCGCCGACCCGGGCGCGGCCTTGCGCGAGTTTTTCCTGCACACGCCGGAGGTGCAGTGGCGTTACCCGTTGGGCCTCCTGCCAGTGGGGCAGAAGCGCTTCGCAAAATGGCTCGTGGGCAAAGGCCGCGCGGAACATGGCTGCTCGGACGAGGAGATTCTCTGGTTTCTCCACGCGACCGCAGAGGACCTCCCACGGCACATCGCGCTCACCTATTTGATCCTGCCGGACTGGCAGGAGCGCTTCCCCGAGGCGCGCACGGACGCCTCTGGCTTGCTCGCGTGGCTGCACGCGGAATTTCCGAAATACGCGCCGCTGCGCGCGGTGAAAACGCTCCCGCCGCTCGCGCCTAACGAGTCGTCGGCCAACCGGGCGGGGGTGAATTTCCTGAGCCACTTTTGCTACAGCTCGGGCATTCGCCAGGCGGCAGTGGAGGCGGCCGCGGCCCTCGAGACGGCGGGCTTCGAAATTAGCCGGCGAGATGTGCCCACCGGGGTGCGCACGGAATTGGCGCCGCGGACCGCGTATCTCGGCTTCGAGGACTTCCCGGTCACGATCACGAACGTCGCGCCGGAGCCGCATTTTGCCGTGCGCTACCAACGCGCCGGCTTGCCGCGGCGCGCCCGGGTGCAGATCGCGTATTGGGCCTGGGAACTGGATGCGATCCCAGCGGAGTGGGCACCGCTCGCAGAGGAACTGGACGAGGTCTGGGCGCCGACGCCTTTCGTGGCCGAGGCCTTGCGCACGCAGCTGACCGTGCCGGTGCGCGAACTCCTGCCGCCCGTGGCCCTGCCGGAGGTGGAAGAAATCTCGCGCGCCGAGCTCGGGCTCGATCCGGGCGAGTTTGTCTTCCTGTTTCTCTTCGACATGGCGAGCGACTTTCGCCGAAAGAATCCGCTCGCGGTGGTGCGCGCCTTCCAGCGCGTCTTCGGGCCGGAGGATGCGGCCACGCTCGTGATCAAGGTCAGCCGTGGGTCCTACGATGCGGCCAATCTCGCGCGGCTGCGCGAGGAAGCGGGCGCGGCGAAGATCGTCCTCGTCGATGAAGTGACCACGCGCCCCCGGGCCTGCGGTTACATCTCGCTGGCTGATTGCCTGGTCTCGCTCCATCGCTCGGAAGGTTTCGGCCTGGTGCTGGCGGAAGCGATGCTGCTCGGAAAGCCGGTGATCGCGACGAATTACTCCGGAAACACCGCGTTCATGAACGCGCAGAACAGCCTGCTGGTGGATTACGAGTTGGTGCCGATCGCGGAGGACGGCGGGATTTACCGGCAGGGCTACCGCTGGGCGGAGCCGAGTGAGGATCACGCCGCGCGGCTGATGCGCTGGGTCTTCCAGAATCGCGCGGCCGCGCGCGCGATCGGTGAACGCGCGGCGGAGGAAATGCGCGTGCTCCTGGCGCCGGCAGCCGCGGGGGAACGGATGCGGGCGCGAATCGAGGAGCTACTTGCTCCCGGGCTTGACCGCGGGAGTGCCGGCTAAATCAGGCGGCAACTTGTCGGCCTCGAAAGTCTCGACGTTCATCTCCACCAGGCTGACGAAAGGGCAGCCAAAGTCCGGATGTTGCCCGCCGCTGCGGTCCACGATCACCCCCACGGCCGCGACCACGCCGCCGTGTTGGCGGACGATGTCGACCGTCTCCTGCACGCGTCCGCCGCGCGTGACCACATCCTCCGCGACGATGAAGCGCTCGCCGGGCGCGATCTGGAAACCGCGGCGCAGGACCAGCCCGCCGGCATCGTTTTTCTCCGCGAAAATGTGACGCTTGCCTAACGAGCGGCCGACTTCCTGGCCGACGACGATCCCGCCAAGTGCCGGCGAGATGACGGCATCAGCCGGGATGTCGCGCAGCTTGTCGGCTAATTGCCCGCAAACCTCGGCGGCAATCCCGGTGTGCTGCAGGAGCAGGGCACACTGGAAAAACTGCCGGCTATGCAAGCCGGAACGCAGGACGAAATGACCGTCAAGCAGCGCGCCGGTTTGGCGGAAGAGGGCGAGGAGATCCTGGCTCACGCGGTTTTTTGGACACGATTTACAGGATTAAACAGGATTCAGCATTCTGTAATCCTGCAAAATCCTGTCCATCCGGTTGATCCTGTCTAGTTCGTCTCCTACTCCCAAGTATCGACCGTCTTGTCGCCGACCTTGTTCGCGACCGCGATTACTTCGATCTCGACGCGCGCGCCCTTCGGCAAGGCCGTGACCTGGACAGTGGAACGGGCGGGCGGCTCGCTCTTGAAGTAGCTCGCGTAGACCTCGTTCATGGTCGCGAACTGGCCGAGGTCAGTCATGAAGACGGTTGTCTTGATGATGTTGTCGAAGGTCATGCCTTCGGCGTGAAGAATCGCGGTGAGATTGTCCATCACCCGGCGGGTCTGCTCGGCGATGTCTTCGCTGACGATCACGCCGGTCTTCGGGTCGAGCGGGATCTGCCCGGCGGTGTAAAGCATGGAGCCGATGCGGACGGCCTGGGAGTAGGGGCCGACGGCGGCCGGCGCTTCGGTGGTGGAGACGATCTTCTTCATCGCGCGAGCTTAAACGGGAAAAGCGCGCGGGCAACGCGCCAGCATTGCGACAGGCGCGAAACTCGCTGATATTCCGCGTTCACATGGTTGGCTTCGTCTTAAAGAAAGTCCTGGGATCAAAGAATCAGCGCGAGATCAAACGCCTCGCGCCAGTGGTCCGTCGCATCAACGAATTGGATGAGCAATTCAAGTCGCTCTCGGACGATGACCTCCGCGCCAAGACGGCGCAGTGGCAGGCCGAGCTGCGGGACATAGAGGACCCAGACGATCGCTGGAAACGGCTCGACGAGATTTTGCCGGAAGCTTTTGCGGTGGTGAAAAACGGCGCGCGCCGCCTGACCGAACGGCAGGCGGAATTCACCGTCTGCGACCAGCCGATGAACTGGGCGATGGTGCATTTCGACGTGCAATTAGTCGGCGGGATCGTGCTCCATCGCGGGCGGATCGCGGAGATGGCCACGGGCGAAGGCAAGACGCTGGTGGCGACGCTTGCCGCTTTATCTGAATGCTCTCACCGGCCGCGGCGCGCACCTGGTGACGGTGAATGATTACCTCGCCCGGCGCGACGCCGAGTGGATGGGACAGCTCTACGGTTTCCTCGGCCTAACGACAGGCATTATCCAGCACGATCAGCCGCCCGATGTCCGCCGGCAGCAGTATGCGATGGACATCACCTACGGGACGAACTCGGAGTTCGGTTTCGATTACCTGCGCGACAACGGCATGGCCACGACTCGCGAGCAGCAGGTCCAGCGCGGCTATCACTTTGCGATCGTCGATGAGGTCGATTCCATCCTGATCGACGAAGCGCGCACGCCTTTGATCATCAGCGGCCCGGCGACGGTCTCGACGCACCAATACGACAAGTGGAAGCCGCTGACCGAGCAGCTCGTGCGGAAGCAAAACATGCTGGTGAACCGTTTTGCGAGCGAAGCGAAGGCGGCTTTCGAGGCGGGCAAAACCGAAGATGGCGGGCTCCTGATGTTCAAGGTCAAGCTCGGGCAGCCGCGGAACAAGCAGCTCCTGCGCATGATGGAAGACCCGGAGAAACGCCGGGCGATGGACAAGGCCGAGCTCCAGTTCTTCCAGGACTCGCGCAAGGAAGAACTCTTCGCGCTCAAGGAAGAGCTCTTTTTCACGATCGACGAGAAGTCGAACGAGTCCGATCTCTCGGAGCAGGGCCGCGCCTTCCTCAATCCCGACGAGCCGGACGCCTTCGTGCTCCCGGATTTAATCAGCGAGTTCACCGAGATCGATTTGAATCGCACGCTCTCCGACGAGGAGAAGGAAAAGGAGAAAGCCGAGCGCCAGCGGATTTGTGACGCGCAGGGCGAGCGGATTCACAACATCTCCCAGCTCCTCCGCGCCTACTGCCTCTTCGAGAAGGACGTGCAGTACGTGGTCGAGGAAAACAAGGTCGTGATCGTGGACGAATACACCGGCCGCAAAATGCCGGGCCGCCGCTGGAGCGATGGCCTGCACCAGGCGGTCGAGGCGAAGGAAGGCGTGCAGATCGATCGCGAAACGCAGACGCTGGCGACGATCACGATCCAGAATTACTTCCGGCTCTATCAAAAATTAGCCGGCATGACCGGCACCGCCGAGACCGAGGCCTCGGAGTTTCACGACATCTACAAGCTGGACGTGAACGCGATCCCGACGAATCGCCCGATCGCGCGCAAGGACGAGAACGACCGGATCTACAAAACGCGCCGCGAGAAATACAACGCGGTCATCAACGAAATCAAAGAGCGCCACGCGAAGTCGCAGCCGGTGCTCGTGGGCACGGTGAGCGTGGAAGCGAGCGAATTGCTCTCGCGCATGCTCAAGCGCGAGAAGATTCCGCACAATGTGCTGAATGCGAAATACCATCGGCAGGAGGCCGAGATCGTGCAGCGCGCCGGGCAGGCGGGCACGGTCACCATCTCGACGAACATGGCCGGCCGCGGCACCGACATTAAGCTCGGGCCGGGCGTGCAGGAAGCCGGCGGCTTGTTCGTCATCGGCACCGAGCGACACGAGTCGCGCCGCATCGATCGGCAGCTGCGCGGACGTTGCGCCCGCCAGGGCGACCCCGGCGGCTCGCGCTTTTACGTCAGCTTCGAGGACGATCTGATGCGCAACTTCGGCGCGGCCGATCGCATGACCAAGATCATGGAGCGTTTCGGCCTCGAGGAAGGCCAGGAGCTGGAGCATCCGTGGCTCAACAAATCGGTCGAGACCGCACAAAAGCGGGTCGAGCAGCGGAACTATCTCGCGCGCAAACGCACGCTCGATTTTGACGACGTGATGAACAACCAGCGCGAGGTGGTCTACGCCTGGCGCAACGACGCGATCGAGACGGATGAGCCGCGCCGCCTGATCTACGAGGTGATCGACGAAGCCATTCCCGCGAAGGTCAAGGAGCAGCTCGCTTCCGGCGAAACCAACGAGCCGAATTACGCCGGCCTCCTGCATTGGGTGAACACCACCTTCCCGCTCGGCCTAACGAGCGAGAAAGCGGAATTCGAAGGCCGCTCCGAGGAAGCGAACGCGCAGTTCCTGATCGAGAAGGTAAAGGACAGCTACGAGCGCAAGTCGAGCCACGAAGAGCCGGCCGCGGTCAAGGGCCTGGAGCGCTACATCATCCTGAACGCGATCGACCGCCTCTGGCAGGAGCATCTCTACGCGATGGATGCGCTGCGCGAGGGTGTTTACCTCCGAAGCTACGCGCAGAAGGATCCGCTGATCGAATACAAGACCGAGGCGTTCGACATGTTCACCGAGTTGATGGCGAACATTAAGAACGAAGTGCTGCATAATCTCTTCCGCAGCACCTCGAACTTGCAGGCTTTCGAGACCTTTCTCTCGACGCTCCCGCAATTCCTCATGCGCGAACACGCACCCACCGCGCCGACCGCCGATGGTCCCGCGCCCGGGCGGCGCGAGCCTTTCGGCGAGAACGGCGGCCGCGCGGAGAATGGCGAGAGCGACAACGAAGTGAAGCTCGAGCTGGCGCCGTTGCGCCGCGAGATGCCGAAGGTCGGCCGGAACGATCCTTGCCCGTGCGGCAGCGGGAAAAAGTTCAAGGCCTGCTGCGGGCGCACGGCTTAGGTCGTCGAGTTGGCTACGTCGGCGAGTGGCGTAGCGGGATAAGCTTTGCTTCCTCCCCTCGATCAGGATTTACTGCCGGAATGCGTTTCGGCGAAGGCGGATTGCACATGCGTCGATGGGCCGGAGTCATCTCGTGCGCCTGCATCTTTCTGTGCTTTTCTCCTCGGGCGGCCTTCGGACAGGAGCATTGGCAGGTAGTAGAAAGTGGGCTCGCGTCCTCTCTGCGTGCCGTCGCCTTTGGTAACGGAACTTGGGTGGCGGTGGGCGACAGCGGCAGTGTTGTGACCTCATTGGACGGCGTTTCCTGGACGCAACGAGCGAGCGGAGCGATTGAAAATCTTACCTCGATCGCTTTCGGAGATGGCCGCTTCGTCGCTCTGCGCGCGAACATTGACAGTCCAGCGCTTACTTCCGTCGACGGGATTACCTGGAGCCCCGTGACAGTTCGCGATGCCGCTGGTTCGCCGCAGACGACCCATGCTTTCGGCATGATCGCCTTCGGCGACGGGCATTTCCTCATTACCGGTCATTGGAACTCCGCGACCGAGTTCATCACCTCGGACGACGGAATCAATTTCGCAAAAGTCACTGTCGTTGGCTCGCATCCTTGGTTTACCGATCAGCTCTCACAATTCATGTTCTTTCGCGGCCGATTTTACGTGGGGAGCAACTACTACGGCCAGCCGCTGGCTAGCTCGACCGACGGGCGCGAATGGAATTCGGTGCACTGGGGAAACCCGGTTTCGATTCTGGCGACTGATGGAGTAACCAAGCTCAGTCTTGGACCGTCCCGGTTCTCGATCGACGCGGGCTTCTCTGTTCAAACCGGCCCTGGACTGGCCTATCGTTACGCTGATAAGGATCCGCGCCGGACTGGCTATGTTCAGGCAATCGTCTACGGCAAAAACTCCGTGGTCGCGGTGGATGCGCAGGCCCGTCCTTGGATTTCGGAAAGAGGCGGTTATTGGTTGCCGTTACCTTCGCTGGCGAGGAGTGACGAAATGCTCACCGCAGTGGCATTCGACGGCATCTCGCGTTTCGTCACCGTGGGCTCAGCTCCAGCTGGCGGGCAAGCTCTGATCGCGACCGCGCTGGAGGATCCCCCGAGAACTGGCCGGACCTATTCCGTGCGCAGTTTAAAGCAACTAACGAATGGAGTTCTAACCGAGGTTCGTTCGATCAACAACGAAGGAGTGATCGCCGGGGCCGCAGGCAATATGGCGGTGACCGTGCGGGATAGAACTGCGACCTACTATGATACGACCGATTACGCGGCGACGGTAGCAAACGCGGTTAACCAAGCGGGAGTGGTCGCGGCCGAAGTGAATGTCGGATATTTCGGAGTAAGACGAATCACGTGGAGCCTCCAACTTCCGGGGCGCCGAATTCTCTACCCGTTAGGGAACATCTCTGCCACGGCGCCATCGATCAATGCCGCCGGAATTATTGCCGGCGCATATCAGAACTATCCGGGCACGGCCGAGAAACATGGTCTTTATGTTTTCGACACGACGGCCGGGCAACTGACCGACTTTGGCACCCTCGGGACGATGGCAATTTCGGTCGGAGGAATCAATGATGCCGGGCAAATAGCAGGAGTGGCCGACGGTAAGCCTTTTCGGCGGTCGCCGGAGGGAGCAATGACCTTTTTGCCGAATCTGGCAGGAGTTCCGCTGGACGATTTCGCTTGTCGCGTAGCTGGGATTAACGCGAGCGGCCAATTGGCAGGCTATTCCAATATGCCATATAGACCCGTTTACCTTTACTCCGAACACGCCTTTTTCCTGAGCGAAAATCAGGTCTTCGACATTGATACTTGGAACTCGCCCAGGAGCGCGGCTTTCGGACTAAATGACTTGGGCGAAGTCGTTGGTCAGTTTCAACTCGAGGACGGTGGGCAGCAGCGTGCCTTTCTTTATTTGGATGGCCGGATGCGGGACCTGAACGATTTACTCGATGCCAGCGGGGATGGTTGGGCGCTGCAGTCTGCCGTCGGAATTAACAACGCCGGTCAGATCGTCGGCATCGGCTGGCGGCACAATTGGGAAAGCGAACCTTTTATTGCCACTCCGATCTCGGGTCTTCCAACTGGAGTTCCAACGCGGTTCAGGAACATTTCCACCCGCCTCGCCGGCGGCAGCGGTGACAGCGTGCCCATTGGTGGCTTCATCGTGCGCGGTGGGACAAGAAGGATGGTCATTCGCGCGCTTGGTCCTGCTTTAGAGGGTCAGGTCCCGGACTGGATGGTTGACCCGACTTTGGAAATAGTGGACTCCGCTGGCCGGCGAGTGGCCTATAACGACGACTACAGCGATCTTACCTACGCAGAGCAGAACGAGCTGGGCGTATACCGGCTGTCCCTGCACTTCGGGAGCGGGCGTGACCTTGATAGCTGCCTCCTAATCAACCTCGGCGAGGGAAGCTATACGGCCATCGTGCGAGGGAAAAACGGCGGCACCGGCAACTGCTTGCTCGAAGTTTACAATGTCGATACCGATCACACCCCAGGCTTGGTCAATATCTCGACTCGTGGCCCGGTCGGTTTGGGCGACAGTGTGATGATCGCTGGGTTCATCATCAATGGGACCCGGGAGAAGCGGGTCCTCGTGCGCGCCCAAGGGCCCAGTCTCAGCCAGGCCGGTGTTCCCAACGTGTTGGCAAATCCCACCTTGGAATTACATGATTCCGAAGGTGTGATTGCGATGAATAACGACTGGCGAGCGACTCAGGAAAGCGAAATTGCAGCGACCGGACTAGCCCCGGGGAACGAACGAGAACCTGCCGTCATCCTATCTCTTCTGCCGGGAGCGTACACGGCGATTGTTCGAGGAGACGCGCAGACGACTGGCAACGCCTTGGTCGAAGTCTATGAACTGGATTAGTGTCTCGTTGGAATTACCCGTTCGGTCTCGCACTCGTTAGTCAGGCTCCTTGATTCCCTGCACGACCGCGGTGTAGCTCTCGCCGTTCCGCCGTTTCAAGCGTAGGCGCAGAGAATCGCCTGGCTGTTTGTAGCGGAGAAAAATCCAGGCGAGTGCGCGAGAACCTGGCACCACCCGACCTTCCGCCTCCAGGATCTCGTCGCCTACCCGAATGCGATGGGCGGTGGCGGGCGAGTTTGGGCGCACCCGGTCGATCGTGACCGACCGCACAATCGGGTTGAGCGGGAAGCCCTCGAACTGCGGCTTGATGTGAAAACCATACCAGGCCTTCTCCGCCGCCGCGGCCGAAGTGACGGCAGCCAGCGAGAGGAAAGCGAGCAAGGCCAGGCGCATCGAGTGGAAAAGGTCGGCGCGGCGAGCTGCGTTTGCAATTGCTCCCGCAGGGCTGCGCAGGCAATCCTGATCGGACGCAGACCGTATGCCGAACGAAAGACACGCTTTGGTCCCGAGTTGCGCAGCTTTTGCGTCGCGGCGACGCCTGGCGCCCGCCGCCTCCGCCTTTGGTCGATCGCGGCCTGGGCCTGATCTACGACACCGAGCTCGATCTTACCTGGCTGCAAGACTTGAATTACGCGCAAACCGTCGGCCGCTCGCGGGACGGGCAGTTGACCTGGCCGGAAGCAGTCGCCTGGACGCATTCGTTAGTCTATCGCGGTGTGGGCGGATGGCGGCTGCCGCGGGCGGGGCGCGATGCTGCCAGTAGCGAGCTCGGCCATCTCTATCTTGGTGTTTTTCGCGAGCACCCCGGCATCGTCCAATTACGACACGGGCGCGTTCCTTGCATTTTTTGGACGGGGACGGAAGCAAACGCCGAAGAGGCCTACGCCTTTGACCTTTTCACTCTGCGGCAGGGGACGCTGGCGAAGGATCCGTTTGCGCCCGTGGAGCTCGGGCAGGTGCCGCTCTCTGGGCCGGTGCTTTCGTGGCCGGTGCACGAGGGAGACGTGGCGGCAGAATTGCGTGCACGCTGGCTGCGCCAGGTATTCGCGCCCTTCGACCGTTTCTTCCGCCGCTAGGCCGCCGCGCAGGAGAATGCAGTTGCGGAAGGCCGGGCGATGCGTTGCTTCTTTCGCCTATGCGCCGTCTCGTTTTCTCCCTCCTCACTTTGACTCTTTGCACTTCGTTGGCGGCGGTCGCGGAAGCCCAAAAAGGCGCCAAAGCTTCGCCTGCCCCGAAGTCGACGCCGCGCGCCAGCGCCACGCCCGCCGCCAGCGCATCATCGGAGAAATCCACCGCGCCTTCCGCACGACCGCAATTCCGCCCTTCGGTCCTCGGCGTGGGCCCGAGCTCGCTGGTTAATCGAATCGATAGCGAGGCGCTCTTGAAAGCTGGGCAGAAAGATGGCGCGGTCATGTTTGCCGCCATGGTGGGGAAGGATGGCGTCCCGAAATCGACCTGGACTTACCGGGCGATGCCCGGCTCGACCGCGCTCGAGGCGGAGCTGAACCGTCAGCTCGACGAGACGAAATTCACCCCGGCACTTTACGAGCATCAACCGGTCGAGGTGATGCTCTACGGCACGGTCGTGTTTTCCGCCGAAGGGACGCCGCACGTCCACATTTTCCTGAACCAGGACGGCGACGAGATCAAACAGGCGAGCGACTTCATCGGGCCGCAGCCCGTGGTCGGGGCGGACTCGAAATTCAATGGCCTCAAGATGCCGGCGTTGGAGAATCCGATCGCCATGACCGCGGTCGTCGACCTGCGGTTGAAAGTAGACGCAAAGGGCAACCTGACCGGACTCGACCTGGTGAGTGAAGAGCCGCCGCTGCTCGGGTTTGCCGAAGCGGCGCGTCAGGATCTCGCGGGCGCGAAGTTCATCCCCGCCTTCCGCAACGGCGACCCGGCAGACTCGGAGACCACCCTGCCCTTAGCCTACAAGATCGTGCCCGAGCCGGCCGCGCCGCCCGAGCAATAGGCGCGCGCATGGGCCAGGCCGGGGAGCGGATTCTGCCCGCAAAGTTTTTCCAGCAGGATCCGCTGGAGTGCGCCCGCGCGCTGATTGGCACCACGCTGCTCTGGGAGGAATGCCGCGGCGTGATCGTGGAAACGGAGGCCTATCTGACCGAGAACGACGAGGCTTGTCACACTTTCTTCCGGCCGAGCGCGCGCGCCTTTGTCGAGCGGAACGGCCCGGGCACAGCCTACATTTATTTCAATTACGGCGTCCATTGGATGCTCAATGTCCTGGTTAAAGGCGCACCGCGCACCGGCTTGATTCTTGTGCGTGCGATCGAGCCGACCGCCGGCCTCGAACTCATGGCCGCACGCCGCGGCACGGCGGAGCCGCGCAAGCTTTGCTCCGGCCCCGGGAAACTCACGCAGGCGCTCGCGATTAACCAGCAGGATCACGAGCGCGACCTTTGCGCCGACCCGCGGCATGGCTTCGCTCCGCGTAAAAATAGACAGCAAGTTGAGGTCGTGGCCGACGGGCGCATCGGCATCTCGCGCGCGGCCGAGTTGCCCTGGCGTTTCACGCTCGCCGGGAGCCCGTTTGTAAGCCGCCGCCCGAAGCTGTAAGGTCGCCGAATGCCAGGCAACCAACAGCGCGTCCTTCTTGGGATGAGTGGCGGCGTCGATTCCAGCGTCGCCGGCTATCTCCTGCGCGAGCAGGGCTACGAGGTCATCGGCGTGACCATGAAAGTCTGGCCGCAGGACTGCATCTCGCGTGCGGAGGATAAATGCTGCGGGCCACAGGCGGTAGCCGATGCCCGCAATGTCGCTCACTCGTTAGGCATCCCCCATTACGTGGTCGATGAAGCCGACCAATTCGAGAAGCTGGTGATCGATTATTTTTCGAGCGAATACCAGGCCGGGCGCACGCCGAATCCGTGCGTCATGTGCAACGAGAAGCTGAAGTTCGGCAAGCTCTGGGACAAGGCGGCCGCGCTTGGCTGCGACTTCATTGCCACCGGGCATTACGCGATCATCGAGCACCACGCCGACCACGCGGTCCTGCGCAAAGGGGCCGATCCGCGAAAGGACCAGTCGTATTTTCTTTTTAGCCTGCGCCAGCAACAACTCCGGCGGGCGCTCACGCCGCTGGGCGCGATGTCGAAGCCGGCGATTCGTGAGATCGCGCGCACGCTCGGCTTAAAAGTGGCCGACAAGGTCGACAGCCAGGAGATTTGTTTTGTCCCGGGAAATGACTACAAGGCGTTCCTCCGTTCGCATCTCGGCGAGGCAGAATTTCACGAAGGCGGGATCTATGATCTTGCTGGCAATTTTCTCGGCGAGCATGGCGGGATCGAGATGTTCACCATCGGTCAGCGCAAAGGTTTGCCCGGAGGCTCCGCGCAGCCGCGCTATGTGATCGACATCGACCCGCAGACCAATCGCGTGATTGTCGGCAGCGCCGAGGACCTGGTCACGGAAGCGTTCGAAATCGATCGGGTGAATTGGGTCAGCCGCGGGGAAAGCGAGGAGCCGATCGAGATCACGGTGAAGATCCGTTACGCGCATCCGGGCACGCGCGCGACGCTCCATCCGCTACCAGATGGGACCGCGCGGATCGAATTACACGAGCCGCAGAAGGCGGTCACGCCGGGACAGGCGGCGGTCTTTTACGATGGCGATGTGGTCCTGGGCGGCGGCTGGATTTGCCGGCATGCCGCGCTCGTCGCGGCCTAGCGATCACGTGTTCAACGCTGCGGTGGCCTAACGACTGCTTCCGCGCGCCGCGCGGGCTCGATCACGGGCGGCGTTTCCTTGATCGGCTGGAATTTTGTCCAGCCGCGCGAAATGAAGTGCCACCATTCGGTGCGCAGCCCGAAGAATTGCGCCCGGGCCATAGCCCGCTGGAGGATGTGCAGGTGCAGGCTCACGATCGGGTCCTTGCCGGTGTATTTGAGCATGGCGGCGGGCGTGAAATCGTCGAAGTCCGTCGGCATGGTGACATCGCGGCCTTTGCTGTCGACCATGGTCGCATCGACCGCCACGCCCCAGGTGTGGAGCGAGCCGATGCCGTCGTTTGGGTTTCCGACGTAATCCTTGTTCGGGTAGACCTGCCAGAGCTGGTCATGGACCGACTTCGGCCGGTAGGCGTCCCAAATTTTCAGGCGATAGCCGCGCGGGAGAAGTTCGCTTTGCGCGGCGACCAGCTTGGCGGCTACGCTTGGCCGGACGAGCGCGGGCATGTTCGGCGGATAAAGCGGGCGGCCGGTGAAGTTGTTTGCGCTCGCGTAGCGCAGCTCGATCACGATCGTCGGGTCGACCGTGTGCAGGTCGACCAATTCTGGCTCCGCGGCGGCGGCGCTGGCGAACGCGCCGAGGATAAGGCTGAGGCGGAGTGACAGACGGATCAAGGGAGAGAAAGCGCTGGCTAATTCCCGGCCGCGGCGACCGCAGGCGGGGCGTTGTTCCTCGCAAATCGCTGGAGGAGAAGTCGAGCACTATTCTCCGGAATCTCGAAGCGAATCTCCACTCCGGTGCCCTGCGCCACCACCTCCGGCGGCTGCGCGTAGAGCAGGTAATCGGAGTTCTCCAGGCGGAGGTAGCGCTCGGGATCGGTCCGCACCTGCTCCGCCAGGTCGCTGGCTATTTTCGGCGATTTCGTGCGCAGGATCAGCCGGCCTTTGACCGGATTTCCGAGAGCCAGGCCGAAGGCGAGAGTTTGCGAAACCTCGAGCAGCTCGCGTTTGAAGATCGCCGGGAAAAACTGCGCGAGACTGGCAGGATCGCGCGCGATCAAACGCACGCTCGTCTCCTTGTCCAGCGCCTCCAGCCGATCGAAGAGCGAGCCGGTGATCTTCAAATCCGGACGAATCCCGAGACGCACGCGCACGAGTTCCTCGACGCTCTCGAAAGTGCCGACCGCGAGCGTGCGCGGCCCGACGCGCGCGAGCGCAAAATCCGAGCGCACCCAAATCGGCAGCCCGCTGACTGCGCGCCGCTCGAAGCCCTGCTCGGGCACGACCGCGCGGAGGACTGGGGCGACGTCGCCCTTCGTCTGCACAAGGAGGAACTCACGCACCGCGCCAGCGTGGCCTGAAGTGAGCGCGCGGGTGAGGCGGGTGGCGTCGCGCACGAGATTGAGCGCGGGAGTGCGGCCGGCGTTGGAGGTAAGGCCGGCCCAGATCGATTGCCATTCAGGCGCGCGTTCCTTTTCCCAGCGCTTCACGAAGTCGTCCTGCGGGAGTTGTTGCAGGTTCAATGACATGATCGCCTCCGTCTCCTGCGGGAGCCAATCGCGCTGCCGCGGCGATTGCATCACGAAGAAGACAATGATCGGCAGGAGCACGAGGACGGAGAAGATGCTGAAGTAAAATTTCCGCAGCTCCTGCTTGTCGATTTCGGCGGAGAGGACGGCGAGCTCGCGCTTGTGCTGCGTGTGGCGTTCGACCGCGGCGCGATGGCGCTGCACTTCCTCGAGCAAATGCGGCGCGTTCGGCGGCGCGATGCCCTGCGAGCCGAGATGGCGCCCGATGTTCAGGTAGGCCGGGTTCTTGCGTTCCTCGACGGTCTGGTGCTGCGCACGCGCTTCCTTGAGCGTCTCTTGCTGCGCGCGGCTGTTCTCGTTCAGCGCGCGATCCTTCGCCTCGAACTCGCCGCGCACCGCGGCGATTTCCTTTTCGATTACGTCGAGCTCGCCCTGGCAGGCGGTTAATTTCGTCTTCGCCTGGCGGCAAGCCTCGGCCGCGCCCAGGCGCGCACGTTCGATCTCCGCGCGCTCCTCGGGCAGGCGCCCACGGCGCACGCCCAGGGTCGCAGTCTGCGTGTCGAGGTCGGCCGGCGGCGGGACTTGCGCCTGCAACTCCGTCAGCTTCTTCAGCAAGTCGCGATCGGTCGCATCGTTCGCGCTCAACCGGCGGTCGACGCCGGAAAGCTCGCGGTCGCACAGGTCGGAAGCTTTGCGTGCCTCATCGCGGCGCTGGAGGATCGGCTGCTTGCGTTGCTCGAGCGCGGAGACGGCTTCCTGCTGCGCGCGGGCGTTCTCCTGCCGCTGGGTTTCGAGCTGCTTGAGCGCGGCCTCGATCTGCGAGATGCGGACCGCGACTTCGCGTTGCTCCTGCTCGAGCTTCTTCAGCGCCACGATCTCGGTGCGCAGTTCGGGGACGTTGCCCGCCTGGTTCACGCCTTCGCGGCCGAGCGCGACCTCGGCCCGCTGGAGGACGCGCTTTTCGTGGCGCAAGGCCATGCCGGTGCGCTGCCGGCGCACTTTCAGGCCGAGCTCGCGAAATCCGGTGCGAATGAAATTCACAAGCGAACGCTAGCCGCGCGCGTCGTTTGCCAAAGCGAAAACAAGCAGCGACGCTCGCTTCAGTCGTCCGCGCTCAGCTTTGCCAGCACGCCGAGATCCTCCAGCGTGGTCGTGTCGCCCGTGACTGCTTTGCCGCTCGCGATCTCTTTGAGTAAACGGCGCATGATCTTGCCGCTGCGCGTTTTTGGCAGCGCCTCGGCAAAGCGGACTTCGTCCGGCCGGGCGATGGCGCCAATGTGTTGGGCCACGTGCTGGCGCAGCTCTTCCTTGAGCGCCGGGGTGGCGTTGACGCCCGTTTTCACAGTCACAAACGCGACCACGCCCTGGCCCTTGAGTTCATCGGGCCGGCCGACCACCGCCGCTTCGGCGACCGCCGCGTGGCTCACGAGCGCGCTCTCGATTTCCGAGGTGCCCAGGCGATGGCCGGCGACGTTGAGCACGTCGTCGATCCGGCCGACGATCCAGAAATAGCCGTCCTTATCGCGGCGCGCGCCGTCGCCCGTGAGGTAGCTGCCTTTGAATTCCTTCCAGTATTGTTCCTTGTAGCGCGCGTCGTCGCCGTAGATCGTCCGCAGCATCGAGGGCCACGGCTTTCGCACGATCAATTTGCCGCCAACGATTCGGGCCCACTTCCTTCCCTTCCTCATCGACGATCGCGGCGTCGATCCCGAAGAACGGGAGTGTCGCGCTCCCCGGTTTCGTGGGAATTGCGCCCGGCAACGGCGTGATCATGATCGCGCCCGTTTCCGTCTGCCACCAGGTGTCGACGATCGGGCAACGGCCGCCGCCGATCTTTTCGTGGTACCACATCCAGGCCTCGGGATTGATCGGCTCGCCCACGCTGCCTAACAAACGCAACGAGGAGAGGTCGTGCTTCTTGACCCAATCGTCGCCCCAGCGAATGAAGGCGCGGATCGCGGTGGGGGCGGTGTAGAGAATGTTGACTCCGTACTCCTCGATGATCCGCCAAAAGCGGTCCGGCTCCGGCCAGTTCGGCGCGCCTTCATACATCAAGGTGGTCGCGCCATTAGCCAGCGGGCCGTAGACCACGTAGCTGTGCCCGGTGACCCAGCCGACGTCCGCGGTGCACCAGTAGACGTCCTCTTCGCGCAGGTCGAAGACGTATTTCGTGGTCACGTAAGTGCCGACTAAATACCCGCCAGTGGTGTGCAGGATGCCCTTTGGTTTCCCGGTCGAGCCGCTGGTGTAGAGGATGTAAAGCGGGTGCTCGCTGTCGACCGGCGTGGGCGGGCAATCCGCGTTCACATATTCCATCTCGCGATGCCACCAGACGTCGCGGCCTTCCTCGATGTGCACGTCGTTGCCCGCACGGCGGAAGACGATCACCCGCCGCACGGTCGTCTCGCCGCGGAGCGCATCGTCGACGTGTTTCTTCAGCGGCAAGACCGCGCCGCGGCGGTAGCTGCCGTCGGCGGTGATCACCGCGGTCGCGCCGCAATCCGCGATTCGGTCGCGGATGCTATCGGCGCTGAAGCCGCCGAAGATGACCGAGTGGACCGCGCCAATGCGCGCGCAGGCCAGCATCGCGATCGCGGCTTCCGGGATCGTCGGGAGGTAAATAATTACGCGGTCGCCTTCGTGCACTTGCTGGCGCTTGAGCACATTCGCGAAGCGGCAAACCTCGCGATGAAGTTGCTGGTAAGTGAGCGTGCGTTTCTCGCCCGGCTCACCTTCCCAGATGATCGCCGCCTTGTTCCGGCGCGGGCCGGCGAGATGCCGGTCGAGGCAATTTTCGGAGACGTTCAGCTCGGCGCCGACGAACCATTTCGCGAAGGGCGGCTTCCAGTCGACCACCTTCTTCCAGCGCCGCGTCCAGGTGAGCTCTTTCGCTTCGCGCGCCCAGAATTTATCCGGCGCGTGGATCGATTCGCGATACATCCGGTCGTATTGCTCGCGGCTGCTGATGCGCGCCCGCCGGTTGAAATCGCGGCCCGGCTTGAAGACTCGTTTCTCGACCAGGTGCGACTCGATATTTTTTTCCATGGCAACAGCCTGCTCTTTAAAGAGAAGCGCTGGGGAGGGCAAGCATCGCGGTTGTCAGCACGCCCGGGAGCGTTCAACCTCCGGGATGAGCGATCACGTTTACAAGAAAATCGAGCTCGTCGGCTCTTCGCCGAACAGCATCGAAGAAGCGGTCACCAATGCCATCGCCCGCGCCGGCAAAACCGTGCGCAACATGCGCTGGTTCGAAGTCACGGAAACGCGCGGCCATATCGAGAATGGCCAGGTGGCCCACTGGCAGGTGACGGTGGACGTCGGCTTTACCCTCGACGCCTAACGAGCGGTTACGCTTCGTCCTGGGTCTGCGCCACCTGGTAGAGCTTGGTCGCGCCGTAGATCAGGATGGCCGGCTTCAGGGCCATGAGCGAAAGGCGCGCGAGCCCGCCGAAAATCCGAAAGACCGGGAGCCGGTCGAGGACCACGCCCGCGAGGACCGCGTAGCCGACCGCGCGGGTCGGGTTTTCGCGCACAAATTCCTCCGTCTGCTCGAGGAGTTGATCCCATTGATCGCGCGTGTAACGCAGGCTGCGCTCCGCAAAGTCGGCTTCGGCAATTTGTTCTTCCATCACTTACTCATCGCACCGTGCGGGCTTTTTGCGCGTCCGCAATGGCGCCGCCCGCCATTTAGCGCAGCGTCAGCCAGAGGGTGCGCGCGCCTACTTCGGCCGGGAAATCCACTAGCGGCGCCGTCCGTTGCATCGAGCCGGCACGGCGGGTGGCCTTGAGGCAGAAGCGCGCCATCACGTCGAGCGCGCGCTCGTTCAGCGAAGTGCAGTTGGTAGACAGCAAGATGTGCGCATCGCGCTCCACCAGCTCGAGCGCGGCCAGGAGGAGCGTCTCGAAATCCCGCTCCACCTGCCACGCCTTGCCCCGGTGCGAGCGCGAGAAGGTCGGCGGATCGAGGATGACCACGTCGAAGTGCTCCCCTTTGCGCGCCAGCCGCGGGAGATATTCCATCACATCGTCCGCGATGAAGCGGTGGTCCGGCGTCGTCTCCCGTCCGTTGAGCGCGAAGTTTTCCTTCCCCCGCGCGAGCGACTTCTTCGACAGGTCCACGCTCACGGTCTTCGCCCCGGCGAGCGCGGCCACCACCGAGAACGAGCAGGTGTAGGCGAAACAATTCAGCAAATTCTTCGGATGCGCCCGCCGGACAAACGAGCGGTTCTCGCGCTGGTCGAGGAAGAGCCCGCAGGAGTAACCAGCTTCGAAGTCGATCCCGTAGCGCACCCCGCGTTCCCGTGCCGTCGCGGCGATGTCCGCCAGCTCGTCGCCAAAAACGATCCGCGGCGCCTCGCGCTCGGCATTCTGCTTCGGCAAAAAGCGCGCGAAGACGCGGCGAAACTTGAACTGCACCGAGGCGCCCCAGAGAAAAAGTTCGGTCGTCAGACGCTCGCGCGCGCTCTCCGTTTTGTAGGAGATGAGCATGTCCGCGCCGAAGCGCTCGACCCAGCCATCGGGAAAGGTGCAGAGGCGGTAGGCGTCCGTCTCCTCCGCGGCAAACGCGGCCACCGCTTCCGGCCCGATCCATTCCGACATCTTCATCTGCGCACCGCAGAAGATTCGCCCCGCGCCGCGGCCCTGCGCGTCCGCGATTGCATAATCCGCTTGCCCCGCGTGCGGATGCAAGGCACGCACGGAGGAGCTACGCCATGCCTGCCGTTACCATTCGCGTTCCTGCCAGCACCTCGAATCTCGGGCCCGGCTACGATTGCCTGGGCGTGGCCTTGCGGCTCTACAACGACATCACCGTCACCCGCGGCCGCGGGAAAACTGTGCCGCCGATGGTGGCCGCGGCAGCCGAGAAATTCTTCGCCCGCGCCGCGGTCGCCCCCTTCGCCTTTCGCGTGCGCATCACTGGCGAGGTGCCGATGGCGCGCGGTCTCGGCAGCAGCGTGACCGTCCGCCTTGGGACGATCCATGGGCTCAATCAACTCGCTGGCGGTCCGCTTGCGCGCGCGGAGATCTTCGCGCTTTGTGCCGAGCTCGAGGGCCATCCCGACAACGCCGCGCCCGCGACCTTTGGCGGGTTCAACGTCGTCAGCGGCGCGGACCCGCAGCGCTTCCCCGTCGCCGCGGCGCTGAAGTTCATCCTCCTTATCCCCGACTTCGAAGTCTCCACGGCCAAGGCGCGCGCGCTCCTTCCGGCGAAAATTAGCCGGCAAGATGCGGTCGAGAGCTGCGGCCACGCGGCCGCCATCACTGCCGCCTTCGCCTCCGGGAAATATGCGAACCTCCGCGGCGCCTTCCGCGATGGGCTCCATCAACCCTTCCGGAAACCGCTCGTCCCGTTCTTCGACCAGGTCGTCGCCGCCGCCGAAAACGCTGGTGCGCTCGGCGCCTTCCTCAGCGGCTCCGGCTCCACCATCGCCGCGGTCTCGTTAGGCCAGGCGCAGAAAATAGCCGACGCCATGTCCGCCGCCGCCGGGGAGGGGGCGCGCACGATCATCACCACCGCCGACAACGGAGGCGCCCGCCAAATTCGAAATCCCTAGATGGGCCAGCGCGCTGAAAGTCTCGAGCAGTTCGCGATCGATGTGATCCTCGATCGGCGCCATGGCGTGCGCGCCTCGCTCCTCCGCGGGCTGCTCCATGTCCTCTCGGTCGTCTACGAGCGCATCGTCCAGCTCCGGCTCTTCCTTTACCGGCACCGTATTTTCCGCGAGCGCCAGCTCGGCTGCCTCGTGATCAGCATCGGCAACTTAACCGTGGGCGGCACCGGGAAAACGCCGGTCGTGGAAAAATTCGCACGCGCCCTGCACAACGGCGGGCGCCGCGTGGCCATCCTGAGCCGCGGATACAAAAGCGTGCCGGTGCCCGCGGCGCGGCAGGGCTTTTTCCGCCGGAAAGTCGCCGGCGCCGCCGCGGGTGGTCTCCGATGGCAAGTCACTTCTGCTCGATTCCCAAACCGCCGGCGACGAGCCTTACATGCTCGCGAACAACTTGAAGGACGTAATCGTCCTGGTGGACAAAGACCGCGTGAAGAGCGGCCTCTTCGCGATCCGCGAATTAAAAGCCGACACTTTGTTGCTCGATGACGGCCTGCAATACCTCCACCTGAAGCATCGGCTCGACATCGTCCTGATCGATCGCCAGGCCCCGTTCGGCAATGAACACTTGCTCCCGCGCGGCACCTTGCGTGAGCCACCGCGAAATCTCCGCCGCGCGAGCTACATCTTCATTACCAAAAGCACCGGCGAACCTAACGACCAGTTGATCCAGCGCATCCGCGAGTACAATCGCACTGCCGAGATCATCGAGTGCGCCCACAAGCCGCTCCACCTGCAAAACGTCTTCACCGGCGAGCAACTCCCGCTCGAGCGGCTGCGCGAGACTTACATTGGCGCGCTTTGCGGCATCGCCGCGCCCGAGAGCTTCGAAGGCGGCCTGCAAAAGCTTGGCGCCAAGATCGAGATCTCGAAGCATTACACCGATCACCACCGCTACACCGAGGCCGAGCTGCAAAGCTTCATCAACCGCTGCCTGCGTCGCGACCTCGAAATGATCGTCACCACCGAGAAAGACGCCGTCCGTTTCCCGCGCCTGATGAACCCGGAGGTGCCGATCTACTTCCTGCGCGTCGAGATCGAGATCTTGAGCGGCCACGAGAGCTGGGAGCATTGCGTGGCTCGCATTTGCCAGCCCCAGCCGATGCTCTCACCGGCGCGCTTCTTTGCCTAACGGGGAGTGTCGCAGGCTAACTACGTGCGCCGGTTGCAAAACTGGCGATAGTCCGGCTCGTGGCCAAAAACAAACTCGCCCGGCAGTATCAAGTCACTCACGGAAAAGATTTTCGGCTCAAGCAGATCGATCCCGGCGACACCGGCAAGTTCAAGTCGGAGAAGGAAGCCGAGGGTGAGCTGAGGAAAGGCTGCGATCAGCTTTGCAAGCTGCAGGAGAAACTTTACGCGCAGGCCGAGTGGTCGCTCCTGCTCGTCTTTCAGGCAATGGACGCCGGCGGGAAGGATGGCACGATCAAGCACGTCCTTTCCGGGGTGAACCCGCAGGGTTGCGAGGTCACCAGCTTTCGCGCCCCGAGCGAGAAGGAGCGAAAGCACGACTTTCTTTGGCGCGCTTCGCTCGCGCTTCCAGAGCGCGGCCGCATCGGCATCTTTAACCGCAGTTATTACGAGGAGGTGATCGTCGTGCGGGTGCACCCCGATTATCTCGACAACCAAAATCTGCCAAAGGAGCGGCGCACCAAAAAAATCTGGGATGAGCGCTACCGGAGCATCAACGACTTCGAAAGTCATCTCACCCGCAATGGCACCGTTGTGCTCAAGTTCCTCCTGCAGATTTCGCCAGAAGAACAAAAGCGGCGGATTCTCGAGCGCCTGAACGACGACACCAAAAACTGGAAGTTCGAGAAGAGCGACGTGGAGGAGCGCAAGCTTTGGCCACGCTATCAAAAGGCCTTCGAAGAAATGGTGCGGGCCACGGCCACGCCCGCCGCTCCCTGGCATGTCATCCCGGCGGATAACAAATGGTTTGCCCGGCTGGTCGTTAGCTCCGTGATCGTGGATCAGCTGCAGGCGCTGCACCTCCACCTGCCCGAACTCGACGCCGAGAAAAAAGCCGAGATGAAGAAAGCACGCGCCGAACTCAAACGGTCGTAGGTGTAAGCTCCAAAGGTTTCAAGGCAGTGTTGGACGCGCAAGGGGGAAGGGGATCGTCCACCCTCGGCCGCCGATCGAATTCTTTTCCCTAGCGGCGAGAGCTTGCCGTCGCCGAATCCGATGTTCATGACTACTGGCAGATGACGGTCACGCTCCGCAAAGTCAGCCCGGCAGATCTGCCGCTTTTTTTTGAGCATCAACTCGATCCGGAGGCCACGCGGATGGCCGCGTTTCCGAGCCGCGACCGGGAAGCTTTCATGGCGCACTGGGAGAAGATCATGGGGAACACGACCGGCCTGCTGCGCACCATCCTAGTGGACGGGGCGGTGGCGGGAAACATTGCCAGTTGGGACGCGGCCGGTGCGCCGAACATCGGTTACTGGCTCGGCCGGGAGTATTGGGGCCAAGGGATCGCGACGGCGGCGGTGGCGCAGTTCGTCGCCGGGATCGAGCTGCGGCCGCTTTACGCTCACGTGGCAAAGCACAATCGCGCCTCAATTCGCGTGCTCGAGAAGTGCGGCTTCCGTCCGGTGCGCGAGGAGACCGGCGAGGGGGATGGGATTGTGGAACTGGTGATGGCATTGGGCGACGACCGCGGGCCGAGTGAGCCCATCTGATGGCGGTCGTGTCTGATGCCTGGACCGGATGGCGCGAACTACCGGAACGAAAATGCCAGGATTGGGCAGCGAGCGAAGAACAACCGCGCCTTGTTCCATTGCCTGCTTCCGCAGTTCTGCACGTGGTCTGTTTTGACCCCGTGACGAAGCGCTCCACCTTTAACCATGCGTCCCACGGGATCACGAATTCCTCTCGAAGACGACCTCTGCATCCACATCTTTACGGTGTCCGCCGGGATGGTGGGCGTGTGCCTCCCGGTGATCGGATTACTCCGGGTCGTGATCACGATGCAGAAGGCTGATACCCTGGCGGACGACTTCTGGCCCTGGATGCGGGTTTCTTCTCGTGCCTCTCCTCTTATTGGGCGCTCCTTCGACGGCGCGCGGCGCATGATCCCTTCGAGCCTTGGGGTCTCGTTAGGTAGTCCAACCCTTTTGTGAAAATCACGCCTGCGCTTCCGGCCGAGGCTGAAATCCTCACGGAGATCGCCTTCGCGGCCAAGCGCCACTGGGGATACCCGGAAGCGTGGCTGCGGCAATGGCACACGCTCCTGACAGTGACGCCGGAGTTTATTGCGACGCACGAGACTTTCGTGGCGCGGACGGGAGGGCGCACCCTTGGGTTTGCCGCCTTCATCCAGGAAGACGGCGCGCTCCGTCTCGAGCATCTTTGGGTGAGACCTGCGGAAATGGGTCGCGGAATTGGGCGCGCGCTTTTTCTCCACTCGCAGCGATCCGCCTACGGATGGGGCTATGAGAGTTTTGAGATTGAGTCGGACCCGCACGCCGCCGGCTTCTATGCGCGCATGGGAGCGACGCAGATTCGGACAAACACCACGATCTTCGAAGGCGAGCCACGCACCTTGCCGGTTTTCTGCTGCCGGACATTCCGACAGAGCAAGCCTCGTTAGGCATAATGCCCGCAACGTTCAAGGGCGGATGCTTAAGCGCGCGGTCCGCCATGTTTTGCACGATCGGCCCGAGCCGGCGGGTTAGTCTCGACGAGGGTGACACGCGGGGGCGCGGTGGGCTGCGATTCTTTCGCTGAAGCATGGGTACGAAAGCGGAATTGATCGTGGCGGGACGGAAGCTGCCGGTCTCGAACCTGGAGAAGGTGCTCTGGCCCAAGACCGGATTCACCAAGGGAGAGATGATCGATTACTACGTCCGCATCGGGCCGGTGCTCCTCCCGCATCTGCAGGACCGGCCGCTGACCTTAAAGCGTTACCCAAATGGCGTGGAGGAGGAGTTTTTCTACGAGAAGAACTGCCCGTCGCATCGGCCAGGCTGGGTGAAGACAGCCAAGGTCTGGAGCGAAGGGAACCAGCGCGACATGTATTACTGCCTGGCGCAGGATCTGCCGACGCTCGTCTGGGCGGCCAACCTGGCGGACATCGAGCTGCACACATCGCTGGCCAAGAAGCGGAACGTCGCCAAGCCCACGATGATGGTTTTCGACCTCGACCCGGGCGCGCCGGCGGACATGGTGCAATGCTGCGAGGTGGGCCTTTTGCTGCGCGACTTGTTAGGCGAAATGAAGCTCGAGAGCTTTGCCAAGACGAGCGGCTCGAAGGGTCTCCAGGTCTACGTGCCGCTGAACTCGCCGGCTATTTTTGATCAGACCAAGGCGCTGGCCCGAGCCCTCGCCGAGCACCTGGAGCAGGCGCACCCGAAGCTGGTCGTGCATAAGATGCTGAAGAAATTGCGCGAGGGAAAAGTGCTGGTCGACTGGAGTCAAAACGACGAGCACAAGACGACGGTGAGCGTTTACTCGCTCCGGGCGAAGGAGCAGCCGACAGTTTCCACGCCGGTAAGCTGGGAGGAGGTCGAGCAGTGCCGAAAGAAAAGGAAGCCGGCGCTGCTGAGTTTCACCCCCGAGCAGGTGCTCGCGCGCGTAGAGGAGGTGGGTGACCTCTTCGAACCGGTGCTAACGCTGAAACAAAAGCTGCCGAAGAAGTGGAAGCTGGAGGCAAAGGGAAACTGATGAGCTTTTTCGACCGGGAACACACCGTAGCCAGGCCGGGGTTCACTCGCTGGCTGGTCCCGCCGGCAGCGCTCGCGGTCCATCTCTCCATCGGGCAGGTCTACGCCTTCAGTGTTTTCAAGCTCCCGCTGACGCGCATCCTCGGGATCACTGCGCCGGCCGCGGGCGATTGGACGCAGCCGCAGCTCGCCTGGATCTTTAGCATCGCGATTCTTTTCCTGGGTGCGTCCGCGGCGGTTTTTGGGACGTGGGTTGAACGCGTGGGCCCGCGGAAAACCATGCTGGCGGCGGCGTGTTGTTTTGGCGGCGGCTTCGTCATTTCCGCTTTCGGCGTTTGGTGGCACCAGCTCTGGGTGATCTATCTCGGCTACGGAGTGCTCGGCGGTTGCGGGCTGGGACTGGGATATATTTCGCCGGTCTCGACCCTGGTGAAATGGTTCCCGGACCGGCCGGGGATGGCCACGGGCATGGCGATCATGGGCTTCGGCGGGGGCGCTTTTATCGGGTCGAACCTTAGCCTGCTCCTGATGAATACCTTTAAGTCCGCGACCAGCACCGGCGTGGCCGAGAGCTTCCTCGCGCTCGGCGTGATCTACTTCTGCTACATGCTCTTTGGTTCCTTCATTATCCGCGTGCCGGCGGAAGGCTGGAAGCCGGAAGGCTATGTCGCGCCGACGCAGCCGCGGCGGATGATCACAACCGCGAATGTCCTCGTGAGCCAGGCGGTGCGCACGCCGCAGTTCTGGCTGCTTTGGGTGGTGCTTTGCTTCAACGTCACCGCCGGCATCGGCATTCTCGAGCAGGCTTCACCGATGATTCAGGAGATGTTTCCGGGCAAGGTAATGGCGGCGGCGGCGGGTGGGTTTGTCGCGCTCCTGAGCCTTTTCAACATGGCCGGGCGTTTCATCTGGTCTTCCCTAAGCGATTACCTCGGGCGGAAGACGGTCTACGTGATCTACCTCTTGTTAGGCGCGATCCTTTACTGCCTGATCCCGCTGGCTGGCCGGAGCGGGCATGTGGTTTTCTTTGTCGCCGTCTGCGCGGTCATTATCAGCATGTATGGCGGCGGCTTTGCCACCGTGCCGGCCTACTTGAAAGACTTGTTCGGTGTCATGCAGGTGGGCGCGATCCATGGACGTTTACTCACTGCCTGGTCGGCCGCAGGGGTGCTCGGTCCGGTGCTGGTGAATTACATTCGCGAATACCTGAAGGCCCGCGGCGCCAGCGGCGTGGGCCTCTACGCGCCGACGATGTATCTCATGGCGGGGTTGCTGGTCATCGGCTTGATCTGCAATTTGCTGGTGCGGCCAGTGGATGAGCGTCACCATTTCCAGGGAGCGAAGCATTCATGAACGAGACAGGGACTTCATCCGGCAACGGCCTCATGCTCCTGCTTTCCTGGACGGTGGTGGGAATCCCACTCGCGTGGGGCGTCTATAATACCGTGCTCAAGTTGCCGGCTCTTTTTCAGTAGCGCTTCGTTTTCGACCGCAGCATGAGCTCCGTGGCCGGCGCAGAGAAAAGCCCCGCGAACCCGCTGGGCCTCCTCGCGCGCCTGGCCCTGGCGATGACCGCGTGGACCGAGCGCTGGGTGCCAGATGCATTCATCTTTGCGCTCCTGGCGACGGTCATCGTGGTGGTGGCGGGAGTTGCGTTGACGCCTTCGACTTTCCCCGAGGTGGTGGACGCCTGGGGGAAAGGCTTGTGGGAATTGATTCCCTTCACGCTCCAGATGTCGCTGGTTATTATCACCGGCCACGTGCTCGCGACCTCGGCGCCAGTCGGTCGGGTGATCCGCGCGCTTGCTTCCTGGCCGGCGACGCCGCGCGGGGCGGTCGCGCTGGTGGCGTTTTTCGCCATGGCAAGCTCGTGGTTCAACTGGGGCTTTAGTTTAATCTTCAGCGCGGTGCTGGCGCGGGAGATCGCGCGACGGGTGGAAGGGGTCGACTACCGCGCGCTGGCCGCGGCCAGCTTCCTCGGGCTGGGGAGCATCTGGGCGCAAGGCTTGAGCGGCTCGGCCGCGCTGCAGATGGCCACGCCGGGTGCGCTGCAACCGCAGATCCGCGAGATCGTGGCCCAGGGCGGGATCGTTCCCGGCGGGATCATTTCCTTCCAGCACACGATTTTTCTCTGGCAAAGCCTGGCCTCAGTAGTGGTGGAAATCGCGCTTGTGACCGCGGTCATGTGGCTGGTTACTCCGCCTGCCGGAAGCGGCAAAACTGCGCGCGATCTTGGGATCGATCTCCGGAAGTCGGAGCTGGAACCGCCGGCGCCGGTGGCGCGACCGACGCCGGGCCAGTGGCTGGAGCATTCGCCGATTCTGAACTGGCTGATCGTGCTCCTGGGAGCGACTTATCTCGTGCGCTATTTCCTCCAGGCGGGCGAACCTTTGAGCGCGATCACGCTTAACATCGTGAACCTCACCTTCCTCTTGTTAGGCTTCCTCCTGCACCGCACGCCGGCGCGGCTGATGCATGCGGTGCAAGCGGCTACGCCGGCGGTCTGGGGTGTGATCCTGCAGTTTCCGTTCTACGCCGGGATCGCAGGCGTGATCACCTCCACGCATCTTAGCCAGCAGATTGCGCACGCTTTTGTCGGCGTCTCGAATGCGAAAACGTTCCCGGCGATCGTGGCCACCTACTCGGCGGTGCTGGGAGTCTTTGTGCCTTCCGGCGGCTCGAAGTGGGTCGTGGAAGCGCCGTATGTGATGGCGGCGGCGCATGAATTAAAAGTCCACCTCGGCTGGGTGGTGGCGGCTTATGATCTGGGCGAGGCGCTGGCTAATTTAATCCAGCCCTTCTGGATGCTGCCAATCCTGGGGCTCTTTGGATTGCGGGCGCGCGATGTCATGGGCTACACCTTCATCGTTTTCCTCGTGCTCGTGCCGGTGGTTCTCGTGCTGGTGACCGTGCTCGGAGCGACCTTGCCGTATCCGCTTTAGCGAGAAGCCGGGCGTCGCGGCGGAGCGCCCGCGACCGAGCGCTCCAGCGCATCGAAGGGGCAATGCCGGCAGCCGCTCCCGCAGCAATAGCCGCGACGCCGGTGACCTTGTGCCGTGAAGACAAGCAAGCCGCCCTCGAGGTAGGCATCGCCCGCCTGCAGCGGCGGCGCGGGGCGCGTGCGCGCTTCCGCGAAACGCGCTTGGACGAGACAGCGGCGACAAATGCAGCCGGCCGACTCTTTTTGCCCCGCGCGCTCCAGGAGCGACGGGGGAAAATCTTCGCGGGCGCACCAGCAGGTGGCAATCGCTGCGCCCGGGTCGGCGGCGAGCCGGCACTCGTTAGGCGCGCCGCAGAGCGGGCAGATGGCAGGGTCGGGACAGGGCATGCGGAGCGGACCCCAGCTTCCCACGACCAAACGCCGCGGGCAGCTTGCGGCTGAAGTCGCTGGCTAAAATTTAGCCAGCCTGTTGGCTATGCCAGGCGATCTCGTCGTTGGAGGCGGGCCGCACGGTGGAGGAGAGCATGTGCCGGAGTTTCGCATCGCCGAAGAGGCCGGTCACGAAGAGGCCAGTCGGGTGAGTGCCGACGGAGTCGAACTGGAAAAAGTCGGCTGCGACCAGGTCCCGCCCCTCGGCGCGCTGGATGACCATGAGCTTGCCGGCGTGGGCGCGCCGATAGGCGACCGCTTCGGTAACCACAGGCGGGGAATAGGCAGGAGGCGCAGAGTTCATCTCTCACTATACGCCGGGAATGGGCGCTTGGGCGGAGAAAGGTGGAAGCGCGCGCTAGCTCGTGGGGCCGGTGCGACCCGCGAGGCTCGCGACCATCGCGAGGAGTTCCGCGATCTCGACCGGCTTGGCCACGTGCATCTGGAAGCCGGCCAGGATGGCTTTCATCCGATCCTCGGTGCGGGCATAAGCGGTGAGCGCGATCGCGGGGACGTGGCCGCCCTGTTCCGCGCCTAACGAGCGGACGCTTCGGATAAGGGCATAGCCATCTTCGCCCGGCATCCCGATGTCGCTGATCAAGACATGCGGCCGTTCCCGCTCCAAAAGAGCCAGCGCCTCGGCCGCGGACGGGGCCGCGTGGACGGTGGCACCGGCGTTCTCCAGGCTGCGGGCGACCACGGAGCGGGCGTCCGCTTCATCGTCCACGATCAGGACGATGATGCCGGCTAAATCGATCCCGGCCACGGCCTCGACCGGGACGACATCGGGTGAGCGTGGGTGCCGGCGCTCGGGCGGGCCGTGGTCTTCCGGCCGCACCGCGCCGAGCGGGAGCGAAACGGTAAAGGTGGAGCCGCAGTCGCGCCCGCCGCTGCGCACGGAAACGCTGCCGCCATGGAGTTCCACGAGCTGCTTCACAATCGCGAGGCCCAGGCCAAGGCCGCCGTGTGCGCGGGTGGTCGAGCCATCGGCCTGGCGGAAGCGATCGAACACATGCGGGAGGAATTGCGCGGAGATTCCTTCCCCGGTGTCGACCACGCTGACTTCGAGGTGGGAGTTCACCCGCTCGAGCAGCACCTGCACGCGCCCACCGGCGGGGGTGAATTTGACCGCGTTGCTGAGTAAATTCCAAAAGACCTGCTGCAGCCGGCTCGGGTCGCCAGTGACCGGCTGGGCCAGCGGATCGAGGATGCTCTGGAGGCGAATTTTTTTCGCGAGCGCCGCCGGTCGCACGGTCTCGAGGGCGGACTCAATGACCGCCGCGAGATCGGTGCGCTGCACGTCGAGGCGGATCTTACCCGACATGATCCGGCTCATGTCGAGGAGGTCGTCAATGATGCGCGCCTGGGCGCGGGCGTTCCGCTCGATCACCTGCACGCCTTCGCGCACATCGGCCGGGTTGGCATCGGCCCCGAGGAGATTGGCCCAGCCCAGGATGGCGTTGAGCGGCGTGCGAAGCTCATGGCTGAGGGTGGCGAGGAAATCGTCCTTCATCTGGCTCGCGCGCTCGGCCTCAGTGCGGGCGGCGCGTTCGCTCGCGAGGAGCTGCTCGCGCTCCAGCTCCACGCGCTTGCGCTCGGAGATGTTGCGGCTGGTGCCGGCGACGCTCAGCACTTCGCCGGCCGGGCTGAGCACCGGTGCGAGGATATACTCGTAGTGCCCGGAGATGCCGGTGGGGCTCACGTAAGGGACTTCCCGCATGACCGGTCGCGCCGTCTGGAAGACCGCGCGCAGATCGCTCATGAGAAATTGCTCGAGCTCGGGGTCGTAGTGCAGATCCTCGAGCATCGACAAGGGCAGGCGCGAGGCCGGGACGCCCCACAGATCGAGCAGCATTTTATTCGCGTAGGTGAAGCGGCCCTCGCGATCGAAAAGGAAGACGTAATCCTGGATGGACGACAGGAGGACATCGAAGGTGCGCGCCTGTTGCTCGAGCGACTCCTCGGCCAGCTTGCGCGCGGTGATGTCGATCCCGTGAGTGAAAATGCCGGTGACCGCGCCGGTGGCATCGCGCATCGGCATGTAAACCAGGTCGATGAAGCATTCCTCCGGCGGCTGCCCTGGTTGCCGTTGCAGGTAGACGCTCATCTCCTTGCCTTCGAAGGGTTCGCCCGTCTGGTAGACCCGATCGAGGATTTCGAAAAAGCCCTGGCCTTGGATCTCCGGGAAGGCTTCGCGCGCAGTTTTCTGGAGGATGTCGCGATGTCCGCTGATCTCGAGATACCGCTCGTTCGCAAATTCGAAGACGTGCTCCGGCCCGCGTGAAATCGCGAGGAAGGAGGGCGAATGCTGGAAAACTTCCGCGAGGCGCGCGCGCTCCTCCTCGAGCGCGCGCTCGGCCTGCAGACGCGCCTGCGCGAGTTCGCTCTCGGCCTGGCGTTGCGCCGTCACGTCGCGACAGATCTTGGTAAAGCCGCGGAGCTCTCCATTGCTCGTGCGAATCGGGCGCAGCATCCCGCTGGCAAAAAAGCGCCCGCCATCTTTCCGCAGGTGCCAGCGCTCGTTATGCGCGCGGCCCGAGGCCAAGGCCGCGGTCTGGACTTTGGCCGGCTCTTTCGCAGCGCGATCTTCCGATGTCCACAGCACCTCCCATGGCTGCCCGATGATTTCCTCGGCGCGATAGCCGAAAATTTCCTGCGCTCCAGGATTCCAATCGATCACCGCCCCGGCGGGATCGATCGTGATGATGGCGTAGTCGGTGATGCTGTCGAAGATGAGGCGCAGGCGTTCCTCGCGTTCTTCCAGGGCAGCCTGGACGCGGCGCTGCGCGGTCACATCCTCGACCGTGGCCATGAGATTGACCGGCGTGCCGGCGGCGTTGCGGACGAGCGAGAGATTGATCCGCGTGCAGACTTCCTCGCCGGAGGGACGGAGGTAGCGCTTGTGGAAGATGGCGCTCTTGACCAGTCCGTCGCGCAATTCCCGGATGGCGGTGACGTTATTTTTCTGGTCGTCCGGCGGGGTCATGTGATCCGAGGTGCGCCCGAGCAACTCTTCCCGCGGGCGGTCAACGATGCGGCAAAAGGCGTCATTTGCCCGCTGGATCACGCCATGCAGATCGGTGATCACCATCCCGGTGACGGATTGACTAAATGCCGCGCGCAGGCGTTCCTCGCTCTCCTGCAAACTCTCCTCGAGCGAAGGCGGCGAAATGGTGGATTCGGCTGGATTCACGGGAGGGGAACGATGATGTTTCCGCAGCAATTCGTTTTCGCCGCGCGCGTGGACGTGACCTTTTTCCGAAAGCGAATTCCTTGTCCTCGCTGGACGAGAGCATCGAAAATTTCCGGGTCGCGCCGGTGCGCGGATTGCTGAATGCTTCCCGACTTTCCGATGAAGCCAAACCTCTCCTTCCTGCTTGCCTGCGCTTGGGTCGCAAGCGCGCTTTCCCTGCCGGCCGCGGAGCTTTCGTGGCACCCCGATGCGAACATGGATTCGCAGCTTTTTCCTTCGCTCCTGCTGGCAACCGCGACCGTGCGGCCCGGGGCGGATGAGGAGAACGATCCCGAAGTTCTCGGCGACGCCTACGGCGCGGTCGGCATTTCCATCACCTCGCCCGCGCCGAAAACGGCGGTGAAGGTGACGCTGCTGGAAAACAGCGTGATGAACCAGAGCAGCTGGTCCGGTGTGCTCGACCAGGCGGAGGTGGAATACTGGGTCGCGCCGACGATTAACTACAAGTTCGACGCCCTCCGCCGGGTGCGCCAGCAGGTCCCATTGAACGTGACTTTTCGCTTGGAAGTAGCTGGCAAAATCGTGGGCGAACAGACGCAGACGGTGACTTTGCGGACGATCAATGATTGTCCCTTCGGCGTGGCCGACAAGGAGCAGTCGATCCGCGACGAGCCGGCCGCTGGGAGCCTGGGGAAAGCCTCGGAGGAGCCGCCGAGCGGAGAAGATGCCGGCTATACCGACATGGGCTGGATGTTCGCCGCCTACGTGAACGAGAACGGCCCAATCGTCGAGCAGGTGCTTAAGGAAGGGCTGCGCACCGGAGTGGTCGATCATTTCGCCGGCTATCAAGGCGGGCAGGAGGATGTCGTGCGCGAAGTGCTGGCGCTTTGGACGGCGCTGCAAAAACGCGGGATCAAATACAGCAACATCACCACCACCGCGGGGACGTCCGAGACGGTCCTGAGCCAGCATGTGCGTTTTGTCGACGAATCGGTCGCCAACGAGCAGGCGAATTGCGTGGATGGCAGCGTGCTTTTTGCCTCGCTTCTGCGGAAGCTCGGGATGCGGCCCTTTCTCGTGATCGTCCCAGGCCACATGTTCATGGGCTTTTACCTCGACGGGGAAGGGGAGGATCGAATCGCGCTCGAGACCACGCTCCTCGGCTCGAAGCCGGAGAAGAGCGCCGCGCAATTACCCGAAGGCTTGCGCAACCTCGAGAAGAAGCTCGGCCCGAAAATCGCCGCGAGCGATTCCTGGAAAACCTTTGCCGCCGCGGTCGTCGCGGGCACGGCCAATTTGCAGGCTAACGCCGCCAAGTTCGAGGAGGAGGACAGCCCGGAGTTTCAGATCATCGATCTCGACGAAGCCCGGAAAGACGGCATCATGCCGATCGCTTACTTAAAGGAAGAATGAGCATAACGAAAAAGTTTGGTCTGCTGTTGGCGCTACTCGGCGCGGGCACGATGGGAGTTTTTGCCGGCGAGACGCGCACGCCGCCACCCGGCAGCGCCGAACGGAAGGAGATCATGGATGCGCTCCGCATCCCCGCGGAAAAAGATCTAGGCCAGCCGGTCGCTTTTGTCGTCGGACAGCTGCGCGTCTCCGGCTCGTGGGCCTTTGCCCGGGTGGAACCGCAACGTCCCGATGGCAGCAAGATCGATTACAGCAAAACCCGGTATGCCGAGGCGCAGCGCGAAGGAATGTTCGACGCCGGCGGCGAGGCGCTCCTGCGCCGGCGCGGAGGCGAGTGGGAAGTAGTGCACTGGCGCTTCGGTGGGACCGACACCGAGATTCAGGTCTGGCAGGAGAAATATCATTTGCCGGGCGACCTCTTCGAATAGCGCGGGCCTTTCCGCCGTTGGACAAACGGAGGCGGCGCGAGAAAGTGGCGGGATGAAATTCTTCGCGTTGCTTCTGTTGGTCGGGCTGGCGCTGGGCTTGGGCGGATGCGCCGATGGCGGTCATTACACCGAGTCGCAAATGGCGGCCCAGCATTCGGGCTACGACCCGACCGGGCACACCCGCGGCACGCGCTACTAGCCCAGGCCGCTAGCGGTAGAGCTCTGGCCGGCGATGCTCGAAGACGGGCATGGCCGCGCGCACCTGCGCACTTCGTTCCGCGGAAAGCGTGGCCACGAGCAGCTCCTCGCGCTCGGGCGAAGCCGCGGCCACGAGTGTGCCCGCGGGATCGATGATCGCGGAGCTGCCGCAAAAGGTCACGCCGTCGTCTGTGCCCACGCGATTAGACAGCAAGACGTAGGATTGATTTTCGATCGCGCGCGCGGTCGCGAGCGTGCGCAGATGTTCCACCCGCGGGAACGGCCAGGCCGAGGAAACAAGCAGCACATTGGCCCCGTGCACGCAGGCGAGGGTGCGATGGAATTCCGGGAAGCGCAGGTCGTAGCAAATCCCGAGGCCGAAGCGAAACGGCCCGGCGTCGAGCGCGACCAGTTCCCCGCCCGGGGCAAAGCAGCGCTGCTCCTCGATCGGCGGTGGCGCGAAGAGATGGGTCTTCCGGTAGCGGCCCCGGATTTCGCCCTGCGGATCGATCGCCACCTGGGTGTTATAGATTGCCTCCGCGGTCCGCTCGGAAACGCCGGCGACGATGCCTAACGAGTGCTCGCGCGCGAGCCGTTGCAGCTCCGGGACCGCGCCGCTGGTCCAGGGTTGGGCGCGTTCCCGGATAACCCGCATGACGTAACCCGTGTCGGCCATTTCCGGGAGAAGGAGCCACTCCGCGCCGGCGGCTTTGGCTTGCGCCGCGAGCGCGGCAAACTTGGCCACGTTCGCGGCCACCTCGCCGACCACACAGGAGATCTGGGCCACGGCGAACTTCATGGGAGCGGCAAGGACTTGCTGATTGAATCGCGGATGCCAGACTCTAGCCGCGCTGGAGGGGTGGTCGAGTGGTTGATGGCTCCGGTCTTGAAAACCGGCAGGGCGCAAGCCCTCGTGGGTTCGAATCCCACCCCCTCCGCCAAACCTCTCCGCGGTGGCTCCGCTGCGGGACCGCGCAGTTTCACTCGACCAGCGCGCGTCGATGCGGCCGGGTATCGAGCATGTTCGCGGAGATCACCCGCCAGGTGACGACGGCGCACAATGCGCCCACCAGCGCTCCGGCGGTGACATCGGACAGGAAATGCGCCCGCAGGTAAATCCGCGAGGCGGCAATCAGGAACGCCACCGGCAAAACGATCAATCCCACCCGCCGACGCGCCAGCAGGAGAGTGACGAAAAACGCCACCGCCGAGGCGGTGTGTCCGGAGGGGAAGGCGTGATATTTCGAATTCCAGCGCGGGCCATTCCACCCCGCGTCCACGGTCACGCTCGGGCGCGCGCGTCCGGTGCTCACCTTGATCACGCGATTGACCAACCCAGCCAAGGCGCAGGCGATGATCATGGCGGCGCAGATCATCAGCCAGCGGCGATTGCCCAGCGCGTAAGCGATGAGCGCGCCGGCTAATCCCAGCGCAATCAGCCCCGGCCAATCGCCCCACCGGCTCACCTGCGCCATGAAATGCAATCCTGCTGGCGTGGTGTGGCGGGCCATCCAGGCCTGTGCGGCCGCATCGAGCGAAAAAGCACCCGCGAGCAGAAGCGCAGCTGGCACTAGCCAAAACAGCCAGCGAAGCAGACGATGCGACTCTTTCACGAGGCAGATTCCAGTTTCTCTTTCACGCTCATCTAGTTTCTTTTCCGCCCTTGCAACCTGCAAACCGCAAATTCGCCCTGGTTTTCGTGCTCGCGCTGCTCTTCCAGCTCGGCGGCTCGTGGACGCTGCCGTTGATCGACCGGGACGAGCCGCGCTTCGCCGAGGCCTCCCGCGAAATGCTCCAGCGCGGCGACTACGTGGTGCCATATTTCAATAACAGCTACCGCTTCGACAAGCCGCCGCTGACTTACTGGTTTCAAGTCGCGAGCTATCGCCTCCTCGGGGTGAACGACTTTGCCGCCCGCCTGCCCTCGGCGCTCGCGGCCGCGGCCACCGCGCTGTTGCTTTTCGCGTGGGGCCGGCGGCTCGGGAGTGAGCGTGTCGCCTGGTGGGCGGCGATCATCTTTACCACCTGCCTGCAAGCGATCGTGCATGCGCGCGCGGCCGTGGCTGACATGTGGCTGGTTCTTTTTGTAACCGCGGCGCACTGGGCCGGCTACGAGCTCCTGCGGGATCGCCTAACGAGGGAGAAAACACCGCCGGCGCGCGTTTGGTGGTGGGTCTTTTACCTCTCGTTAGCCGGCGCCTTCCTGGCCAAGGGCCCGATCGGTTGGGCGCCGTTGCTCACCCTTGTGGCGCTAAAGTTTTGCCGAGCGCGACCTCGAGTTTAGACAGCGCTTTCACTTCCTCGCCGGCCTGGCTTTGACTGTCGCCGTCGTCGCCCTTTGGGGTGTGCCCGCGCTTCTGCGGACGGATGGCGAGTTCCTCCGCGTGGGCCTCGGCAAGCATGTCGTCGGGCGTTCGCTCGTGGCCATGGAAGGCCACGGGAGCGGCTCGATCTGGGGCTATCTCGCGAGCCTGCCGTTTTACTTTGTGACCGTCTTCTGGGCCTTCTTCCCGTGGGCCTTCGCGCTTCCCTGGCTGCTCCGCCGGCTCTGGAAAGAACGAGCGCCAGTCGACACCTACCTGCTCGCCGGCGCCGGCGTCATTTTTGTCGTGTTCACCCTCGTGAAGACGAAGCTGCCGCATTACACCCTGCCAGCTTTTCCGCTGCTCGCGCTCCTGCTGGCGCGGGCGCTGGAGCACCAGCCTGCGGCGTTGCGCAGCGCGCGCCGCACCGCCATCGGCATGGCGGGGCTGGTCGTGGTGGCGGCGACGGCCTCGCTCTTCCTCGCGCCCTATTTTCCTTCCTGGCATCTTTTCCAGGCCGCGCGCGGCGATCTCCGCCGCGAGATGGAGTTTGGCGCGGTCCGCTTCCGCGAGCCCAGCCTGGTCTGGTATTTTCGCGGGAAAGTCGACGGCTTCATGGAGGATCTCGATGAGACCAACGCCGGGGACTTCATGGCCCGGCCGGGGGCGCGTTTCATGGTCGTGCCCACGCCTCTGGCGGAGACGCTTTACCCCACACTGCCGGCCGGCTGGAAGAGCTTCCGCACCCAGGGGCTGGCGATCGTCCGGGGCCGTCCGATTGATCTCACATTGCTCCTGAAATCTTCCTGAGCAGGTTGTAGCCGCATGATCACTTTCCTCGCCGGAACCTTGCACGCTGCGTTGCCCACGCAGGCCATCGTCGAGGTCCACGGCGTCGGTTACGAGTTGTTGATTCCGCTCTCGAGTTACGACCGGCTTCCGGCGGTCGGCCAGCCGCTCCAGATCCTTACTCACCTGCACGTGCGCGAGGATGCGCACGTGCTCTTCGGCTTCATGAGCCCGGCTGAGCGCGATCTTTTTCGCCTGCTGGTGAATCACGTCAGCGGCGTGGGTCCGAAGCTCGCGCTCGCCGTCCTCAGCGGGATGAGCGTCGGCAGTTTCAAGAGCGCGGTGGTGAATAACGACGTCGCTTCGCTTTCGAAGATCAGTGGCCTGGGCAAGAAAACGGCGGAGCGAATCGTGCTCGAGTTGAAGGATAAACTTGGCGTCTCCGCCGTTTGGGAAGCGGCCAGCGCGGCGCACGCGCCCAGCGCGGAGGAATCGCAGGCGAACGAAGCGGTGCTTGCCTTGATTGCGCTGGGCTACAAGCAGGTCGATGCGCACAAGACCGTGCGCGATTTGCAGGAACGGCAGCCGGAGATCACCACCGCGGAGGAGTTGGTCAAGCAGGCGTTGAAGCGGATCGCCGCGGGCCGGTGAGCGTGTGGTTGAAGCGTTGGACGGAAGGCGTCGGACATTCGACGTTCCCATCCTGATGTCCGCCGCGACCGACTCGCCTCGCCGCTCTGCGCGCCGCTTTTCCCACGGCCGGTCTGTTTGCGGAAAAGGACTGGCTCCTTTCGCCGGAGCCTTTTGCGATCGACGCGAAATTTGCCAGCACTCTGGAGCGCCTGGGTCATCAGCTCTACGTTTTCCAGCGCGCGGGTAATTTGCTTTACCAGCAGAGCGTCAAAGGCAAGCAGCCGGCCTGGGTGGCGCAATACCTCGACGCGGGCAAGCCGCCGGAGCTGGTCGAGTTTGCGCGCGCCAAAATTTTTCGCGACGAACTGCCGCACGTCATCCGGCCGGATGTCATCCTGACCGAAGAGGGAATCACCCTTGCGGAGATCGACTCGGTGCCGGGCGGGATCGGCCTGACTGCTTGGTTAAACCAGACTTACGCCTCGTTAGGGGCGGACGTCATCGGAGGCCGCGAGGAAATGCTCGATGGCTTTCGCTCGCTGCTTCCGGAAGGAGGCGACATTCTCGTTTCGGAGGAGGCTGGCACTTACCGTCCCGAGATGAGTTGGGTGGCGGCGCAGCTCAACCAGCGCCACGCGCCTAACGAGTGGCGGGTGGAAGCCGCCGAGACTTACCAGCCAGTCGCAGGACGCAAGGTTTACCGCTTTTTCGAAATGTTCGACCTGCCGAACCTGCCGCGCGTGGCCGAGCTGATGCAGGCGGCGGCGGAGGGCGCGGTCCAGGTCACGCCGCCGATGAAGCCTTACCTCGAGGAGAAGATGTGGTTTGCGCTCTTTTGGCTGCAGCCGCTACGCGAGTTTTGGCGGCGTGAACTGGGCGACAAATATTTCACCCAGCTGCAGGCAGTCATCCCCTACACCTGGCTGATGGACCCGACGCCGCTGCCGCAGCATGCGGTGATTCCTCGACTGGAGATTCACGATTGGCGCGAGGCCGGCAAACTGAGCCAGAAAGAGCGCGAGCTGCTTCTGAAGGTGAGCGGATTTTCGCCGCTCGGTTGGGGCAGCCGCGGGGTCTGGGTGGGGCAGGATTTGCCGCAATCAGAATGGCAGGAACGAATCGCGGAAGCGCTCGCAACTTTCACGCAAGGGCCGAAAATTATGCAGCGCTTTCACAAGGCGCGGCTGGTCGAGCAGCCGTATTGGCCGCACGATTCCGACGAGCTCCAGACGATGCGCGGCCGCGTGCGGCTTTGCCCGTATTACTTCGTGGAAGCAGGGAAAGCGAAGCTGCGCGGGGCGCTGGCCACAATCGTGCCGGCCGATAAAAAGCTGCTGCACGGAATGCGCGACGCGATTCTGGTGCCGACGGCGATCGCGGCCTAACGAGTGGCCGGGACGGCGAGCTCGCGGGTGTAAGCCGACCCGAGCGGCCCTGGGATGCTGGAATAGAGGCAGAACGATTCCACGCGGATGAGCCCGGCATCGAGCGCGGCGTGTTTCTTCAGGAACGGCTGGAGTGCTCGCGCCGAAACGTCGCCGCAGCGAGCGAGCGTTAGATGTGGATGCCAGGGCCGGAGGTCAGCCTCGAGCCCGGCGCCGAGGGCGGCGTCCTGCACTTTCCGGTGGAGGTGGAAAAGTTGCGGGTGCCCGGAGCCAACGCCGAGCCAGACGATCCGCGGTGCGCCTTTCGCCGGGAAAGTGCCGACGCCCTGAAGCGGGAGGAAGAACGCGGTGAAACGGAGCGCTGCGAGGCGTTCCTGAAGCGCAGTCTGTTGCGCTAACGAGACGTTGCCGAAGAAGCCGAGGGTGAGGTGGAACTGCTCCGGGCGGGTCCAGCGAACGCCCGGGAGGTGAGGATCGAGGGCGCCAAGTTGCCGGCTAATTTCCCCGGGCAGGTCGAGCGCCGCGAAAAGCCGCATCGTTTTACACGGTCGAGCCGACGGGAATGGTCTCGGGCATGGCGTCGGCGCGCGGTTTCTTGATCGAGAAAGCGAGCGCGGCACCGATGAGGCACAGGACGGAAGCGACCAGGAATGGGCGTGCGGCCGTAATCGGCGATCGGCCGATGGAGGTCGAGCATGAGCAGGCTGCCGCCGAGGAGCGGGCCGAGCAGGCGGGCGACGCTCCCGGCAGATTGCATCACGCCGAGGGCGCGGCCCTGCCAGCTCTGGTCGATCATTTGCGAGGCGAGACCGTTGAGCGGCGGACTGGCCAGGCCGGTGCCTAACGAGAGGCCGAGGCAGGCGACGAGCAGGAGCGGAAGGGTGTGGCAGAAAGGGAGCAGCGCGAGCGAGCCGGCGGTGAAGAGGAGGCCCGCGCGCGCCAGATTCCGCTCGCCGTAGCGCTTGACCAATCGCCCGATGAGCCCGCCCTGGACGATGACGGTGGCGATGCCGATGAAGCCGAAGAGGTAGCCGTTGGCCCGCGCGTCGTAGCCGAAACGGCGCTCGGTGAAGAGCGCGAAAAGCGTGGTCATGATCGCAAAGCCGACCACGAGGAAGAAGTAGGTCGCGACGACCATGCCGAAGAGCGGCGCCCTTGCCATGGCGGAAGACTTCCAGGATCGAGGCGCGCGCATGCGGCTGCGCGCGGTGCTCCTTCGCGAGGCTCTCCGGGAGGATGAAGTAAAGCAGGACGACGTTGAAGAAGGCCAGGCCGGCGGCGAAGTAGAACGGCGCCGAATAAGAAACGCGGCTGAGAGTTCCACCAATCATCGGACCGAAAGTGAAGCCGAGGCCGAAGGCGGCGCCGAGCATGCCCATGTGTTTCGAGCGAGTCTCCGGCGTAGTGACATCGGCGATGTAAGCCTGCGGGATGGAGATATTGCCGCCGGTGATGCCGGCGATGATCCGCGCCACGAAAAGCAGGAAAACGGTGTGCGCCAGCCCCATGAGGACGAAGCCGATCGCGGTCCCGAAAAGGCTGATCATGAGCACGGGTCGCCGGCCGAAGCGGTCGGATAATTGCCCGAGAATGGGCGTGAAGATGATCTGCATCCCGGAGTAAATGCCGGTGAGCCACCCAATGGTCATGGGCGAGGCATGGAAGTGCAGCGCGTAAAGCGGCAGCACCGGGATGATGATGCCGAAGCCCACCATATCGATGAAGACGGTGAGGAAGAGAACCAGGAGCGGGGAACGGGCGCGCGGCATTTCGCGGGGAAGCTAGCACGCGCGGCGTCGCGCGGAACGGGCGAAAAACCTCAGCCGTGCCGACGATTGAAACGCGAGACTTCGCGC
This sequence comes from uncultured Verrucomicrobiae bacterium, assembly GCA_963726745.1. Taxonomy (GTDB): domain Bacteria; phylum Verrucomicrobiota; class Verrucomicrobiia; order Chthoniobacterales; family UBA10450; genus JACCTI01. The sequence continues at coordinate 558,321 of CAVSDR010000006.1, read as the reverse complement.
TCCGTCTCGCGATCGGTCGCGCGCTTCTTCAGGTCGGCGCGTTTGTCATGCGCCACTTTGCCGGTGGCAACGCCGATCTCGGCTTTGATCCGGCCGCCTTTCCAGTAAAGCTTCAGGACCACCAGGGTGCGGCCGGCGACGGCGGTTTCGCCGTAGAGCTTGTCGATCTCCTGGCGATGGAGGAGGAGGCGGCGCACGCGTTTCGACGGCGGCACCTCGATGCTGGCCTGCGCGTAGGGCTGGATGTCGGCGTTGTAGAGAAAGGCCTGGCCCTTCTCGATCTTGGCGAAGGCGTCGCCGATGTTCGCCTTCCCGGCGCGGATCGACTTCACCTCGCTGCCCTTCAATTCCACGCCCGCCTCGAAGCGGTCGAGGATGTGAAAATCGCGCAGCGCTTTGCGATTGAGAATGGTTTCCGCCGCCATGGCCCGGGGGAGCGCCAGCCGCGGGACCGGGAGGCTGCGCGCTCGGGAGGAATCAGGCCGCGGCCGGCTCGACGTCGTCCGCGATCAATTCAAAGGTGAGCTTGCCGGCAATGATTTCCTTGAGCGCGATGTCGGTGAGCGAGGCGCGCGGGGTCGCCTCGACCAACGGGCGATGTCCCAGCCCGAGTTGACGCACACGTTTGGAAACGACGTTGATCAGCAACTGCTGATTCGGGATCACGGTAGCGGCTTCCTGGAGGAGTTGTGCGGTCATATTGCGTAGGGAACGGGGCGCGCGCGCGCCTTCCATCGGGAACTGGACGATCGTGGGTGAATCGCCGGAAACACCCACTGGGACTGACTTTGAGGCGAGCATTTATTGGGTGGAAAAAACGAACGGTGACCTTGCGGGCGCGGCTGGGGACTGTCAACCGGTTTGTTAGCCCACCAAGGCGGCAGCGGCGCACCGAGCAGGCGCTTTTAACGGCTTGCCAGCGCCACCCTTTATGCGAAGTAATGGCTCGCCGGAGCCTTCCGGCGAATCATCACGGGCTGTGGCTCAGCTTGGTAGAGCGCTTCGTTCGGGACGAAGAGGCCGCGGGTTCGAATCCCGCCAGCCCGATGAGATTCTTTTTTCGCGGTGCCCGCTCGATTCCGGGCGCGTTTGCGATTAAGGGCACGGGCCGATGAACCACGCCGTCCTCACGACCATTGCGCTGACTGGGTTTGGGGTGGCCTTCTTTCATGCGGCCATCCCGACGCATTGGCTGCCCTTTGTGCTCGCGGCACGGGCGCAGAATTGGAGCCACTCGAAGACGCTCGCGGTCACCGCGCTCGCCGGTTCCGGGCATGTCATCTTTACCGCGCTGCTTGGGTTCCTGATCGCGTTTTTCGGAATCGCCCTGACGCATCGCGTGGGCGCGTGGTTCCCGTGGATTGCCGGGGGCGCGCTTCTGGTCTTGGGCGGGTTTTACCTTTACCGGCAGCTCACAGGCCGGGGACATGCGCACCACCATCTGTTTTGCGGGCATGCGCATTCCCATGGCGAGCACGCACGAGCACGAGCACGAACATCCAGCAGAGCACACACACGCGCCGGCGGCGGCTTCGGACCGGGTGGCCATCACCAGCCTGCTGGCTCTTTTGACCTTTTCGCCGTGCGAGGCGTTTCTCCCGATCTATGCCTCGGGGGTGCAATATGGCTGGCTTGGTTTCGCGCTCCTCACGGTGATCCTTTCCGTCGGCACGGTCGCGGGGATGGTGCTGTTTACCTGGCTCACGCTCAACGGCGTCAAGCGGATCAAGCTTCGCGTGCTCGAAAAATACGAGAGCGGCCTCATCGGCGCGCTCCTCTGCACGGTGGGCGTCTTGATTATCTTCCTGGAGACCTGATCGTCGGGGGACATGGCCACTGAACTGAAAGCCGGGGATGCCGCGCCCCCGTTCCGCGCGACCGCCGTCGGCGGGAAATACGGCGCCGGCAAAGAAGTCTCGTTAGGCGACTTCCGCGGGCGCCGGGTGGTGCTCTATTTTTATCCGAAGGACGACACGCCCGGCTGCACCGTGCAGGCCTGCAGCCTGCGCGATCACTGGGGCGAGCTCGACGGTGCGGCCGAGCTTTTCGGCGTCAGCCCGGATTCGGTCGCAAGCCACGAGAAGTTCATCGGCAAGCACGCGCTTCCGTTCCCGCTGCTGGCCGATCCGGAACACGCGCTCGTGGAGGCTTACGGCGTTTGGGTGGAGAAAAGCATGTATGGCAAGAAATACATGGGCGCGGAGCGGAGCACCTTCGTGATCGATGACGCGGGCCGGATCGCCGAGGTCTTCCGCAAAGTGAAGCCGGAAGAGCATGTCGACCTGCTCCGAAAAGCGCTCGCGCTTTAGCCAGCAAGCTTGAAGAAGTCAGTTGCGGAGCCTCCCAACCGATGCTTGCATTGCGGCCCGGTTAACCGACCGGCTGATCACTACCCATGGGCTCCCTGAAGAAACGTCGTAAAGCGAAAATCTCCAAGCACAAGCGCCGCAAGCGCATGAAGGAGAATCGCCACAAGAAGCGTCTCCGCTACAAGTCGTAGGGACGTTTCCCCTTCGCTGGCGCCCACGGTCATTGCGCCCCGAGAACCGCTCCGTTACACTCGCGGTAATGCATCGGCTCGCGCGCGCGGTCCAGTTTCTCCTTCCGGCGGCCCTCGTTTTCGGGCTCGGCGGAATGGCCGAGGCCCGGCCGTCGCGCCCGGCGAAGGAGCAGGTCGCCGCGCCCGTGCGGTCGCTGCCGGGAGCGCGCGGAAAGCTCGACGATTCCCTGCGGCTCCCGCCGGCGGCCGACCTTGCGCTGGCGCCCGCCGCGATTCGCAAGGCCGACGCGCTGGCTAATTTTGTCGAGGGCGCGCGCCTCGAGGAAGCGGGGGAAGTCGAGGACGCGCTCGAGAAATACCAGAAAGTGCTCACGGTCGATCCGGGCGAGATCGAGCTCGCTTCGCGGGTCGCTTCGCTCCTTGTGCGGCAGGAGGAGTTCCCGCTGGCGATCGATATCCTGCGCGATGCGATCAAGGCCAACGGCCGCGAGACCACGCCTTTCCTCCAGCTTGCCTTCATCTACGCCCGCTATCTTGGAAAGCCGGAGCCGGCGCTGAAGTACGCCAACCAGGCGCTCGCGCTCGACCCCGAAAATATCGACGCCTACCAGCGCATCTACGAGATCGAGCTTGGCCGCGGCCATCCGGAGAAAGCGATGGAGACGCTCGAGCGGGCTGCGCGGGTTTCGAGCACGAACCCCACCTTCTGGACGCGGCTCGGCAAACTCTTCGCCTCCACCTTGCTCGTGCCGGAAGCCGGGGAGTCGCCCGCCGCCCTCTCGCGGGTCGACGCCATCTTCAAGCGCGCGAGCGAGCACGCGGGCGACGATCCGGCGATCCTCAAAGAGGTGGCCGATTTCTACGCCGCCTCGCAGCAAATTCCCTTGGCGATCCCGCTTTACCTGCGCGTGCTTGAGCTCCAGCCGGACGACCAGCAGGTGCGGGAGAAATTAGCCAGCAGCTTCGCGGCCACAAACCAGCGCGCGAAAGCGATCGAGCTTCTCGGCCAAATCATCGCCGAAACGCCGGAGAAATATCAGCCTTATGAATTGCTCGCGCAGCTTCAGGACGAGGAAGGCCGCGCGCTCCTCCGCGCCAAGAAGACCGAGGAAGCGCGGGCGGAATTCGCCAAAGCGGCGGCTAATTATGAGCAATGTCTCCTGATCAATCCGAACCGCGGCCAGACCTACCTGCGCCTGGCCGAGTTGCTCATCAGTCCGCTGCGCGATCCCGCGCGCGCCGAGCGCATCCTCACCGAGGCGCGGGCACGCTTCGCGCAATCGCCGGAGTTCAGCTACTTCCTCGCGATCGCGCAACGCGAAGCGAAACACGCCGCGCAGGCCGTGGTCACCTTCGAGGAAGCGCTCCAGGAGGCCGGGCCCGCCACCGGCGAGATGCTGAACGCGCGCTTCTACTTCGACTACGGCGCGGCGGCGGAGCAGGCCGGGCTTTACGACAAAGCGGCGGAGCTTTTCCACCAATCGATCGCGCTCGATCCGGCGAAAGCGGCCGAGGCTTACAACTATCTCGGCTTCATGTGGGCGGATAAAAACATGCGTCTCGACGAGGCCGCGGAAATGATCGGGAAAGCGCTCGAGCTCGATCCCGATAACGGTGCCTATCTGGATAGCCGCGGTTGGCTCTCGTATCGCCAGGGGAAATACGAGGACGCGCTGCGCGATCTCCAGCGCGCGGCCCAGACGATCTCGCACGACGATCCGGTGGTCTTCGAGCACATCGGCGACACTTATGCGAAAATGAATCGCATCCCGCAGGCGCTGGAATATTGGCAAAAAGCGAGCGCGCTCGACCCGGGAAACAAGGCGCTGGCCGAGAAGATCCACAGCACCCGCACGACCATGAGCAAGAGCGAGAAGCCGGCTCCGGTGCCCTAGCGCTCGCTGCGATCATGCCGCCTAACGAATCGTCGCCGCAGTATCCCACCGCCTCCCAGCGGAAGATCATGTGGACCGCGCTCTCGGCGCTCTTCGGTGTGCTGCTCGTCGGCATCGTCGCTTCCGGCGTCTGGTTGCTCGGGCGATTGCTTGGTTTCCTCCAGCCAATCCTCATCCCGGTAGCCATCGCCGTGATCCTGGCCTATCTGCTCGACCCGGTGATCACCCACCTGAGCCGTCGCCGGATGAGCCGGGCGAAGGCGATCTGGCTGCTCTTCGCCGTCGCCGGCCTTGCGCTCGTCGCGCTCTTGGGCTGGCTCGTGCCCACGGTCTCGCTCCAGGCGGGCGCCTTCGTGCGCGAGCTTCCCGTTTACACGGTCAAGGCGCGCGATTCCACGGTCGACCTGATCTTTCGTTACAATCAATTCTTCCACACCACGTTTGCCGGCAGCTCGCGCAATGCCGTCGCCACCAGCCTGGTCGATTGGCTCCTGCCGGCGGCCTCGCCATCGCCCCGGCCAAAGGCCAAGCCCGCTGCTCAGGATTCGGCGGCTGCCAGCGACTTCATCGGCCCGCCGCAGCCGCGCATCAGCAACGCCGAGCGCGAGCGCATCCAGGTCTGGGTGGAGCAGCAGCTGCCGAATCTGCAGGATCAACTTCCGCTCGTGACCGCGAAGGTTTGGGCGCTCGTGCGCACCAGCATTGGCGGCTTTCTCGGCGTCACCGGCTTTCTTTTCAGCTTCATCATGGTCCCGATCTATCTCTTTTTCCTGCTCAAGGAGCGGCCTGCGATCGAGGAGCACTGGACCGAATACCTGCCGCTGCGCGCGTCTCCGTTTAAGAGCGAGGTCGCGACCGTCCTTCGGCAAATCAATCGCTACATCGTCGCTTATTTTCGCGGGCAGCTCCTGGTTTGCCTGGTCGACGGCACCCTCATCGGCATCACGCTCATGCTCCTTGGGCTAAACTTCGCCCCGCTCATCGGTTTGCTTGTGGTCCTGCTCACCATGATCCCTTACATCGGCATCGTGATTTGCTGGGTGCCGGCGGTCCTCATCGCCGCGGCGCAATGGGGCGATTGGACGCATCCGCTGCTCATCACCGTGGTCTTCTTCGGGGTGCAAAATCTCGAGGCCATCTTTGTGGCCCCGCGGATTGTCGGCAATTCCGTCGGCCTCCATCCGATGACCGTGATCGTCTCCATCTTCGTCTGGGGTTTGCTCATCGGCGGGTTGCTCGGGCCGATCCTGGCGGTGCCTTTAACCGCCACCATCAAGGTGCTGCTGGCGCGCTATGTTTGGGGCCCGCGTTTGCGCGAGCAGGTGGAGGAGATCCTGGAGGAGGCGCCGGAACTGGAGCCGGCCAAAAGCGAAGCGCTCGCCTAGAGTTGCAAAGCCCCAGCGGCTCACGCATAGAGACGGCGGCAATGGCAAAGGAGGTCAGACGCGTTCGGCGTAAACGCAAGCGCAGTCGACACGCTCTCGCCGCGCGCACGCGTTACCTGCTTTACGCGCTCGCGATCGTCGCCGGTTTGGGGTTGGGCCTGCTTTTCACCACCTATGCGCCGCGCGCCTACACCGGCTGGCGTCAAAGCCGTCTGCTGCAACGCGCCGTTGCCCTGCAGGAAAAAGGCGACCTCGAAGGCGCCAGCCGGGCCGCGCACCAGATGCTCCGGGTTTCGCCGGAGTCGCTCCCGGCTTACCAGATTTTAGCCGACGCCACGGAGAAGCAAAACCGCGCCGAGACGGTCGCCTGGCGGGCGCAAATCGCGCGCATCCTGCCGGGCAATGCCGAGGCGCAGCTCAACCTCGCCTCCGCCGCGCTGCGCTTTGGTCAGCTCGACGTGGCCGCGCGCGCGCTCGACCGCGTGCGCCCGGAAGAGCGCGACCGCGCGGCCTACCATGTTGTCGCCGGCTGGCTGGCGCGCGCGCAGGGAAACGATGGCGAACTGGAGAAGCATTTCGCCGCCGCGGTCCAGCAGGAACCAGCCAACGATCTCTACCAGTTCAACCTCGCCGTCCTCCAGGTGCGTTCGCCTGATCCCGAGAAAAACACCCGCGCCCGCGAGACGCTGGAGCGTTTGAGCAAAGTCGCTGGCTATCGCACCGGCGCGATCCGCGCGCTTCTGAACGACGCCATCCAGCGAAACGATCTCGAGCGCGCCGACCGTCTCGCGCAGGACCTGCAGATGACCCAGCAGGTCACCTTCAACGACCTCCTGCTCTGCCTCGAGTTTTACCGGAAGCTGGACGAGAAAAAATTCAGCGCGCTCCTGGAAAAAGTGAAGCCGGTCGCGGCGCGCACGCCGGCCGATGTCGGCGCCCTGGTCGAGTGGCTCAACCGCAACAGCCTCGCCGCGGAAGCGCTCAAGTGGACGGATAAATTGCCGCCCGAACTGGCCGCGAAGCCGCCCGCGGCCGTCGCGATCGCGGAGAGTTTCGCCGCCTTGAAAAACTGGTCCCGCTTAAAACGTTGGACGCGCAGCGGCCAGTGGGGCGATGCGGAATTTCTCCGGCTGGCCTACCAATCCTACGCTGCCCGCCAGGCGCAGCAGGCGAGCGCGGGCGCGGAAGCCGATTCGCTTTGGCACGCCGCCGAGAAGGCCGCTGCCGACGCCCCCGAGCGCGAGGCCACGCTCGCGCGGCTCGCCAGTCGCTGGAATTTGAATGCGGAGGCGAAGAATCTCTGGACGCGGGTGGCCCGGAATCCGCCGCTGCGTCGCGAAGCGCTCGACAATCTCTACCGCAACGCCCGCGCCGCCAACGATCTCCCGGAGCTCCTCCTGATCGCGCGGCAACTGCACGAAAGTTCCCCGCGCGAGCTTCCGCTGGCTTGGAATTACGCGCGCCTCGCGCTCCTGCTTGCTCCTAATACCGAGGAAGCCCAGCGCGTCGCGCGCGAGACCTACCAGGCCGCGCCGGAGGATGCGCACGCCGCAGTCATCTATGCCTTTGCGCTCTACAGCTCCGGCCGCACTGCGGAGGCGCTGGAAGTGGTCGGCAAATTGCCCAAGGAGGAATTGCGCGACCCGCATGCCGCGGTCTACGTGGCCCTGCTTTATCTCGATAATAACGACCCGCCGGCGGCGGCGGAATATCTCGAGGCGGCGCAGAAGGGCCCGCTTTTCCTCGAGGAAAAGAAGCTCCTCGACGAGGCGCTGGCTAAAGTGGCCGCCCCCGTGGCCAGCCCATCGCCGGCCGCTTCGCCTAACGAGTCGTAGCCGCGGCCAGCGCGCGCTCGACCAGGCGCGCGGCCAGCGGTTCGGTTGCCTGGTCGAGCGTCGCCGTGGCGCGCTTCAAGCGCTGCGCTTCCCCCGCGGCGAGGGCGGTGCGCACCTCGCCTAACAACTCCTCCAGCCGCTGCTTCTCCGCCGGGTCGATCTCGCTGGCTAAAATTCCGAAAACGCTCTCGACCGCCGCGATCAACTCGTCGGCTTTCAGTTTCGCCTCCGTCCAGACGCGCTCGGACATGTCCTCGAAAGCGTGTTCCAGGGAGTCGGCCAGCATCGCCTCGACCGCTTCGTCGGAGACATCGACCGCACTGTTGATCTCCACGGTTTTCTCGTGGCCAGTGAGGGTGTCGCGCGCGAGCACATGGAGGATGCCGTTGGCGTCGATCTCGAATTGCACGCCCACGCGGGCCACGCCTTTCGGGGCCGGGGCGAACTCGAGCTCGAATCTCGCCCAGCGGCCAGTTGTCCCGCGCCATCTCGCGCTCGCCTTGCAGGACCTTGATCCGCATCGCCGTCTGATTCGCCACCGCGGTGGTAAACATCTCGCCGGCTTTCACCGGGATGGTGGAATTCCGCGGGATGATCACGCTGGTTAATCCTCCGAAGGTCTCGATGCCTAACGAGAGCGGAGTGACGTCGAGCAACACGAGGTCGCTGATTGCGCCCGAGAGAATCCCGGCCTGAATGGTCGCGCCGAGGGCGACGGCTTCGTCCGGATTCTGCGAAAGGTTCGGCGCGCGGCCGAAAATTTCCTGCGACCGTCCGCTGCACCAGCGGCATCCGCGTGGTTCCGCCGACGAGGATGACTTCGTCGAGTTCGCCGGCGGAAATCTTCGCGTCGGCCAACGCCCGGCGGCAATGCGCGCGGGTGCGGTCCACGATCGGGCGCGCGATTTCCTCCAGTTCGGCGCGGGTCAGCGTGCGCGAAAAACTCTCCGTTCCGCGGTGGAACGGCAGCTCGATCGCGACCGTCTCCTCCTCCGAGAGACGATGCTTCGCGGCGATCGCGGCTTCGCGCAGCGCGCTCGATTGGTCGCCTAATTTCTCCAGGAGCGCCTGGTCGATATCATCGCCGCCCAGACGGGTGTTGCCGTTGGTCGAGAGGACCTCGAAGAGGCCTTGGTTCAACTCCAGGATCGAGACGTCGAAGGTGCCGCCGCCAAAATCGTAGACCGCGATTTTTGCGCGGCTTTTGAGTTTATCGAGACCGTAAGCCAGCGCGGCCGCGGTTGGTTCGTTCACGATTCGCTCGACCGTGAAGCCGGCCAATTCGCCGGCTGTTTTCGTCGCCTGGCGCTGGGCGTCGTTGAAATACGCCGGCACCGTGATGACCGCGCGGCTGACGCTGCGCCCGAGCGCCGCCTCGGCGTCCGCCTTCAATTTCGCGAGCAGGAGCGCGGAGATTTCTTCCGGCGTGCGCTCGCCTAACGAGTATTCGACGCCGGCCGCGGTCGCGGAAATTTCCTCCGGGCGCAGGCCCATGAAGCGCTTGATCGAGTAGATCGTGTTCCCCGGGTCGAGCACGCGCATCCGTTCCGCCGCGCGGCCCACGACCGGCGCGCCGCTCTTCGGAAAGTGGACCACGGAAGGCGTCAGCCGCCGCCCGTCGCGATCCGCCAGCAGGAGCGGGAAGCCCGCTTCCATCACACCAATAAGCGAATTGGTCGTGCCGAGATCGATGCCCACAATGTCGTCCATAAATTCCCGGGAAGTTAGACCGGAGCGGCGCGGCCGTCAGTCTTTGTCTGGGTGGAGGATGTCGGTGCCGGTCATGCTCGCATCATCCGGAAAGCGGACCGGTCGCGAGCGTTTGCCAGGCTTCGACTTGCGCACCGCTCGTTAGGGGAAATTCCGTGCGAATCATCTGCGCGGCGTTGAAGTGGACGCGGGTGAAAGGGAAGGGAGATCTCGCTGGCTAATTCCGCTTTCCGGGCGGCCGGCAGATGCGCGTAGAGCAGGCTGAGGTGCGGCTGGAACTCCTCGCCGCCGCCGCCGCTTGCGCGGCTGAGCGCATCCACGGCGGCCGTGCGGCGGAACCCGACGAACAGCGTTTTCGTGTATTCCGCGCTCCAGCCGATCTGCTCAATCTCCAGTGCCAACGGCGCCGCTGGCAGCAGTTTTGCGAACATCTCGCTGGCTAATTTAACCTCGAGCTCCCCGCCGCCGAGGGTGAGATGCGGCTCAAAGACCGGGCCGTCGCAGCGTTGCGCGAAGTCGCGGATGAGCGCCGCGAAAACCGCGCGCTCCGCCGGCGCCGGAAGCAGCCAGAATGCGATCATCTCTTGCGCGGCCACGGTTTGTAATCGTTTTTCGACCATGCCGACGAATGTGCTGGGAACGGAATTGAAGTGCTGCTGCCGCGATCCGCTCACCGGCTTTTACCGCGATGGCTATTGTCGCACCGGGCCGGAGGACGTGGGCCTGCACACCGTCTGCGTGGAGGTGGACCGCGACTTCCTCGATTTCTCGGTGCTCGACGGGAACGACCTGATGACGCCGCGACCGGAGTACGGCTTTCCCGGCTTGAAGCCGGGCGACAAATGGTGCGTCTGCGTGACCCGCTGGAAAGCGGCGATGGAGCGCGGCCGCGGCGGGAAGATCGATCTCGAAGCGACGCATTCGAGCGCGCTCGAGTTTGTCAGCCTGGAGGAGATGCAGGCGCACTCGGTCTGAACGGGTCGGGCGAACGAGACAGGATTCACAGGATTTTCAGGATGAACAGGATTGCTGTGGGCTGATGGCGCGTGGTTTCTTTTGAGTCATTTGATCCTGTTCATCTTCTTAATCCTGTAAATCCTGTCTAGTTCGTCCGATTTCCGCGCTGGCTTCGCCCGCGTTTCTGCGGACGGTATGCGCGACTTGAAACTGCCATTCAGCCTCTTCCTCGCGCTGCGCTACCTGCGGCCGAAGCGGACTTTCGTTTCCATCATCACGCTCATCTCCGTGCTTGGGGTGACGCTGGGCGTGACCGTGCTCATCCTCGTGATCGCGGTCATGACCGGCTTTGACCGGGAGCTGCGGCAGAAGGTGATCGACTTCGACGCGCACATCCTCGTGAGCACGCAGGATGTGCTGAGCGATTGGCGCGACCTGACGGTGAAAATCCGGAACACGCCGGGCGTGGTCGCGACCGCGCCCTACGTGCAAGGTCCGGTGATCGTGGAATTCGAGAGCCGCCGGCTGGCGCCGTTGATCCGTGGGATTGATCCGGAGGAGGAAGAGAAGGTCATCCCGCTGGCTAAATTTATCATTCGCGGAAAGCTCGACCTCGAGGGGGACAACGCGATTCTGGGAGTGGAACTGGCGCGCAAACTCCAGATTGATGTAGGCGACAAGCTGACGGTCTATTCGCCGGGAAATCTCAGCCAGATCATGGACGGCTTGAAGAAGCTGGAGTCGAAAGACGCGGCGGCGGACAAGGCCGCGCTCGACCAACTGCGCGACGTCGTTCTGCCGAAGGAGCTGACGATTACCGGCATCTTCGAGACCGGGCATTACCTGCATGACTCGGAGTTCCTGCTCGTGCCAGTGCACGTGGGGCAGGAACTCTACGGGCTGGAGGACGCGCTCCACGGGATCACGGTCAAGACGGTCGACCCGTATGCGGCCGAAAGCGTGAAGCAATCGATCACGAAATTCCTCAAGCCGCCGGAATACGCGCAGACCTGGATCGACATGAACTCGCAGTATTTCGAAGCCGTGCGGCTCGAACGCACGGTGATGTTCTTCCTGCTTTTTTTCATCATCATCGTGGCGGCGTTCGGGATCATGAACACGCTCATCACCGTGACCGTGCAGAAGACGCGCGAGATCGGGATCATGAAGGCGATCGGCGCAAACATCTGGCAAATCGTCTGGGTTTTCCTGGCGCAGGGCATGGTCGTGGGCGTGTTCGGCACGCTGAGCGGGCTGGGTTTGGGGATGACGCTGATCCGTTTCCGGAACGAATTCAGCCAATGGCTTTCCGGCACGTTTGGAATCGAAGTCTTCCCGCGGCAGGTCTACCAATTTTCGCAGATTCCCGCGGAGGTGGTGCCGCACGACGTCGCCGTAATCTGCATCGGCGCGTTCCTCATCTGCTCGTTAGCCGCGTTGATCCCGGCCTATTTCGCGGCGCGGCTCGACCCGGTGAAGGCGCTCCGTTTCGAGTAGAAGTTGCCGGCTATTCCCGCGCGGGCGGCACGGCGAAGCGCAGGAAAAGCCAGCCGACGACCGCGGCCACGAGTGAGCTCGCGAGGATGCCGATCTTGGCCTGGTCGACCATGCGGGCGTCGTCGTAGGCCAGCCCGCTGATGAAGATGGCGACGGTAAAGCCGACCGCGCCGAGGAAAGCCGTGCCCCAGATGTGGCGCCAGCCGACGCCATTCGGGAGCGAGGCCGCGCCCAGCTTCACTGCCAGCCAGGAAAAGGTCGTTAGGCCAAACAGTTTTCCCACGAGCAAGCCGGCGGCAATCCCGAGCGTGACCGGGCTGGAGAGAGCCGAGCGCGCCATCTCCGGGGAGAATGCGACCCCGGCATTGGCGAGCGCGAAAATCGGCAACACCAGGAAGCTGGTCCACGGATGCATGATTCGCTCGATTCGCTCCAGCGGCGCTTCCGTGTGGTGGGTGAGCACTTCCAGTTCGCCGAGAATCGCCTGCGTGCGCGGGTAGTCCTTTTGTTGCACCGAATCCTCCAGACCCGGGAGCGCATCGTGAATCTGCTGGGTGGATTCCCGCGCGCCGAACCAGGCGCTCGCCGGAGTCATGAAGCCAAGGAGCACGCCGGCGATGGTCGCGTGGATGCCCGACTCGAGCACGGCCACCCAGAGGAGCGCGCCGAGGATGATGTAGACCGGGATGTCGCGCACGCCGGCGACGCGGGCGCATTGGATCGCGAAAATGATCGCCGCACCCCAGGCGAGCGCGACGTATGAGATGTGGTTGGTGTAGAAAACCGCGATCACCAGGATCGCGCCGATGTCGTCGGCAATCGCGTAAGCCAGGAGGAACACGCGCAGCGCAAACGGAATGCGGTTCCCGAGAAGCGCGAGCACCCCGAGGGCGAAGGCGATGTCGGTCGCCATGGGAATGCCCCAGCCATGCGCGCCCGCCTTCCCGTAGTTAAAGCCAAGAAAAATGATCACCGGCACGAGCATGCCGCCGAAGGCGCCGGCCAGCGGCAGGGCGGCTTTTTTGACTGAGGAAAGCTCGCCGCGCACGAGCTCGCGCTTGATTTCCAGGGCGACGACGAAAAAGAAGAGCGTCATCAGGCCATCGTTGATCCAATGGTGGACCGTCTCGGTGATGTCGAGCGGCCCGACCTTCACCGTGATCACGGTCTCGAGCAGGCCGAAGTAGGAGTGCGCCCAGGGCGAGTTCGCCCAAGCCAGGGCGATGATCGCGGCCGCGAGCAGGAAGAGCGCGCTGATCGATTCGCTGTGGATGAAGTTCTCCGCCGGCAAGACCACCTGGCGGGTGAATGGCGAACGCCGGGCGAGCACGCTCAGGGATCCCTTGCTCCGGGCGGGGGTGGTTTTAGCCATGACTCTTTTCCCTCCGTTGAACTTGGGCTTCGGGCAACTCCGGGGCGCGGAAAACATTGCCCCGCCGGCTGGACAGGGTGGTGCGTTCAGTTGAACATACGGGATGTTTCGTCCGGTTCGCGCAGAGTTCACCAGTGCGCCCCAGGCCGCGAAAGGCCGCGGCGCCTCGGCGAATATCGCCAATCGTTTCGAGGCGTTGCAGGTCGAGCTCGACCCAGTGGAGCCGGGCGCCGAGGAGGAGCGGCCGCCGTTGCGTTCGCAATTTTTTCGCGACGGCACGAAGACAATCATCTCGCGCAACCAGAGTCCGGACGTTGGCTTCGAGACGAGCGTGAATCCATACCGCGGCTGCGAGCATGGCTGCGCTTACTGTTTCGCGCGGCCGACGCACGAGTATCTCGGCTTCTCCGCCGGGCTCGATTTTGAAAGCAAGATCATGGTCAAGGAGCGCGCGCCCGAGCTGCTCGAGGCGGAGCTTTCCTCGCCAAAATGGAAGCCGCAGACGGTGGTCCTGAGCGGCGTGACCGATCCCTACCAGCCGATCGAGCGGAAGCTCGAGCTGACCCGGCGCTGCCTCGAAGTGCTGGCTAAATTCCGCAACCCGGTCGGCATCGTGACCAAGAATCGGCTGGTCACGCGCGACCTCGATCTCTTTCGCCGGCTGGCGGAACATCAGGCGATCGCGGTCAACCTTTCCATCACCTCGTTAGACCGGAAGCTCCAGCGCATCCTCGAGCCGCGCACCTCCTCGCCGGAAGCGCGGCTGGAGGCGGTCGCGCAATTGAACGCCGCGGGCGTGCCTGCCGGCGTGATGGTCGCGCCGATCATCCCGGGCATTACCGACCACGAAGTGCCGGCAATTTTGAAAGCGTCCGGCGAGGCCGGGGCGAAGTTTGCCGGCTATGTCGTGCTCCGGTTGCCCTGGGCGGTGGCGCCGCTTTTTGAGCGCTGGCTGGAGGAACACTTCCCCGGGCGGAAGGAGAAAGTCCTCGGCCGCATCCGCGACTTGCGCGGCGGCGACGGGAAGGTCTACGACGCGCGCTGGGGCGTGCGGCAGACCGGCGAAGGCGTCTTTGCGCAGCAAATAGCCAGCATGTTCGAAGTGGCGAAACGCCGCGCCGGGATCGGCGAACGCGTGCCGCTCTCGACCGCCGGCTTTCGCCGGCCTAACGAGCAATTAGCCCTGCTCTAGCGTTACTGCGAGATTGCTCGAGGATCGCCGACGGCGTGCATTAGCCGCTGCTTCCGCATGACCAGCAGCATCGCGGTGCCGCCGAGCAGGCCGAAGACGACCATCACCGGATACCACATGTTCCAGCCGTATTTATCGATCAGGTAGCCGGTCAGCGGCAGGGTCACGGCGGCGCCGTAGTATTGGAAGGAATCGATCACGCCGGAGGCAAAGCCGGCCATTTTCCGGCCGCCGATGTCCATCGGCGCGGCCGTGCCCACGAGCGAGTGGGTCGCGTTCACGGTGAACGACACCAGGATGAGGAAGAGGCAGCTGAGGAACACGCCCATCCCGCCGGGCGCGAGCCAGCCGATCCACATCATGGTCGCAGCCGCGGCGCAGATGAGCGCGAGCAGGAAGTAGAGCTGCATCGCCACGGGCGAGCGGTGACCCTTAAAGAGCTTGTCGGAAATCACGCCGGAAAGGAACGACCCGAGGACCGCGATGAGCGGCACGATCAGGAACGTGCGCTCGACCGAGACGGGTTTGGTCGAGAGGTCGAGCAGGAGATATTTCGTGAAGAAGAGGACCGAGAGTTGATCCGAGCTATGCCGCACCGCGCCGGTGCAGGCATAGGCCGCGGCGTAAAACCAGACCAGCGGATGCGTGAAGATGGTCACAAAAGATTCGCGCAAACTCACGCGCGTGCCGGTGTCTTCGCTGCTGCCTTCGATCAACCCCGGATAGCCTGCCTCCTCTGGCGTCTCCTTGGGCACGAAGGCCACCAGCACGGCCATGACCGCGGTGACCAGCGGCGGAATGCGGAAGAGGTAATGCCAGTCGCCTTTCGCGACCACGAGCGTGCCGATGGTGAAGCCGGCGAGAATGATCGGCGCGAGGCGATTGATCGCGACCTGCCCGAGCTGAATCATGAGCCCGAAGATGCCGGCAAAAGTCCCGCGCTCGTCGCGATTAAACCAGGCGGCATTGATCTTCACCATCCCGGGCGCCCCGAAGGACTGGAAGTAACCGTTCATTAGCCAAATCAGCGCGAAGGTGCTGAAGGTGCCGGCAAAAGAAGCGAAGCCGAAAGCGAGGTTGACCGCGATCGTGCCCGCCGCG
Source organism: uncultured Verrucomicrobiae bacterium (assembly GCA_963726745.1). Classification (GTDB taxonomy): domain Bacteria; phylum Verrucomicrobiota; class Verrucomicrobiia; order Chthoniobacterales; family UBA10450; genus JACCTI01. The sequence continues at coordinate 542,877 of CAVSDR010000006.1, read as the reverse complement.
CCGATAAGCATCGAAGCTTTGCCGCCAATGCGATCGCACAGGAGGCCGTTAACCAGTTGCCCGGTGCCGTAGGCCACCGACCACCAGGCGAGGATGCCGGTGATCTGGAAGTTATTGAAGCCGAACTCCTCGACCATGCCGGGCGTGGCAAAGCGGAAGTTGTAACGGCACATGTAATAGGAGGCATACATGAGCCCGAGGATGACCCAGTTCAGTCCCCGGCGCGGGCGGAAGCCGGGCGGATAATGTCGAACAACGTCTGCTGCCATGGCGCGGCGAGCATGCGTGGAGGGCGGCAAACGAGACAACATCAAAAACCGTCCGGCGCGCATAATTTCATCGCCCAGAGGGCACTATCTCCTTCCGCTTTTGCATCCGTTCGCGTTTTCTCGGCGTTTCGTTCCCGAGATGAAACCGGTCCGCACCATCACTTTTGTGTCGAGGCATACCGGTCTCTCCATCCACACCATCCGCGTTTGGGAGAAGCGCTATGGCGCGATCCAGCCGGTGCGCGCGGAGAATAACCGGCGCCTTTACACCGAGGAAGACGTCGAGCGGCTCTCGCTCCTGCGCCAGCTGACCGAGGCCGGCCACGGCATCAGTCGGATTGCGCGCGAGCCACTGGAGGAGCTTCAGCGGCTCGCGCGCGAAGCTGGCCGACCCGCGATCGGGCGGCGGAGACATTCCCCGGCCGGCGCGATCGGGCCTTTGATCGAGCAATCGATTGAGATGGTGCGCACCTTCGACGCGCACAATTTTCCCCGGTTGCTCGAACGCGCCGCCGTCGAGCTCGGTTCGCCGGCGGTCCTGCAAAAATTCATCGCCCCGTTGACCGAGCGAATCGGCGAGCTCTGGCGCTCGGCGGAGCTGACCATCGCGCACGAGCATTTCGCCACGAGTTGCATCGCGGAATTTCTCGCCACTTTTGCGCGTCCCTTTTCGCCCGAAAACACCGCGGGGCATCTCCTGCTGGCCACGCCTCCGGGGCAATTCCACGAGCTCGGTGCGATTCTCGCCGCGGCCGCGGCGCGCAGCCACGGCTGGCGCACGACTTACCTGGGCGTGGCTTTGCCGGTGCAGGAGATCGTCGGGGCGCTGCGCGAATTGAAGCCGACCGCGCTCGGCTTGAGCCTGGTCTTTCCGCCGGATGACAAAGTTCTGCGGAGCGATCTGCGGAAGCTGCGTGCGCTTCTGCCGGCAGACATCCCGTTGCTCATCGGGGGCCGGTCAGCCAATGGCTACGCCGACCTGCTGAAAGAGATCGACGCCATCCACGTCGAGAGTTTGGAGCAACTCTTCCCGGTGCTCGACCGCCTGCAAAAGGGCGCGCCCCGGCCAGGGAAATAGCCAGCGAATTGTATCTTGCCAAGAAGGCGCACGCGCCCGGAGCATGTCGGTATGTTGTCGATCGACGCTCTCCGCATCGGAATGAAAGTGCAGCACCCGCGCTACGGCGTCGGCAAGGTCCGCGCGCTCACCGAGCACACCGCGGAAATCGCCTTCGACGACGCGCCGCGCACCATCGCCCCGGAATCGAGCGACCTGGTTTCCGCGGAACCGACCGCGACCTTGAGCGAGCTGCAGGTGCCGCTGGAGTCGCTCATTCGCCAGACCGCGGAAAGCATCGTGGCCGCGCTCGGCCTGGAGAAAAGCGAGAGCGTCGAGGGGCTGGCTAATCGCTGGCAGCGCGGCACGCTCGTCCTCCAAGCGGCCGACTCCTCTTTGCAGCCGAAAGAAGTCCCGCTGGAGACCTTCTTCCACAAGATCGTCATGATCCGGAACAACCTCCGGGTGCTCGAGCAGAAGGTAAACGCGAACGAGAAACTGAGCGACGCCGACAAGTTCGACCTGCAGCAATACATCACCCGCTGCTACGGCTCGCTCACCACCTTCAACGTGCTCTTCAAGGAAAAGGACGACCAGTTCCGCACCGGCTAAGAGGTCGTTAGGCTACGACGACCGTCTTCACATTCACAAACTCGCGAATCCCTTCGCTCCCGAGCTCCCGCCCAAAGCCGGAACGCTTCACCCCGCCAAACGGCAGGTGCGGTTGCGATGCGACCATCCCATTGATGAAAACCAGGCCGGCCTCCAGTTCGACCGCGAAACGCTCCTGCTCCGCGGGGTCATTTGTCCAGGCGTTCGCCCCGAGCCCGAAGGGCGTGTCGTTCGCGCGCGCGATCGCTTCCTCCAGGTTCGCCACGCGAAAGAAAGCCGCCACCGGGCCGAAGATTTCATCGCGCGCCGCGGGCGAATCGGGCGGCACATCGACCAGGACGGTGGGCGCATAAAAATAGCCAGCACCTTCCAGCTTCCGGCCGCCTAACAAGAGCTTCGCCCCGGCCTCGATCGTTTTTTGCACCTGCTCGTGCACGCCCTCGCGGATTTCCTCCGTGGCCAGCGGCCCGAGCTCGGTCGTTTCCTCCATCGGGTCGCCGGTTTTTAGCGCCCGCATTTGCGCCACGAACTGCTCGACGTAGCGCCCGTAGATTGCTTCCGCGACGATGAAACGCTTGGCCGCGATGCACGATTGCCCGCTGTTGACCGTGCGCGATTTCACCCCGATCGCGGCGGCCTTTTCCAGGTCGGCGCTCGGCATAACCACGAAGGGATCGCTCCCGCCGAGCTCGAGCACGCTCTTCTTGAGCTGGCGCGCCGCGCGACTCGCCACCGCCGCGCCGGCGCGCTCGCTGCCGGTGAGCGTGACCGCCTTGACCCGCGGATCGTCGATCACCGCGGCCGTCTGGTCGGACTCGATCAGGAGCGCTTGGAAAGCGTCCCGGTGGAAGCCGGCGCGCCGGAAGATCTCCTCCAGGGCGAGCGCGCATTGCGGAACATTCGCGGCGTGTTTCAAGAGGCCGACGTTGCCGGCCATGAGCGCCGGCGCGGCAAATCGCACCACCTGCCAGAAGGGAAAATTCCACGGCATGATCGCGAGCACCGGGCCGAGTGGATCGCAGCGCACGTAATTCCGGCCGGTGACCGCGAGCTGCTCTTTCGGCCGCAGGAAGTCCTCCGCGTGAGTCGCGTAGTAGCGGCAGGCGCTGGCGCATTTCTCGACCTCGGCGCGCGCGGCCGCGATCGGCTTGCCCATTTCGAGCGTGATCGTGCGCGCGTAGGAATCGCTTTCCGTTTCCATCAGCTCCGCAGCCGCGTGCATTGCCTTGGTGCGCGCGGCAAAGGTGGTCCGTCGATGTTCCGCAAACGCGGCCGCTGCCCGGGCCAACTTTTCCTCGATCGCGTCCTCGTCTAACGAGTCAAACTTGCGCAGCGTTTCCCCGGTCGCCGGGTTGATCGAGGCGATTGCCATGATTTCCTATAAGCGCAGGCCCCGCGGAATCAAAAAGCGGTCGAGCAAGTCGAACGACCACTGCACCAGAAGCGCGAGCACCGCAGCCGGGATCGCACCCTGCAGGATGGTGGCGTGATCGTTCAAGTTCAGCCCGCTGATGATCGGCTCGCCCAGGCCGCCGGCGCCGATCAGGGCCGCGAGTGTGGCCGTGCCGATGTTGATCACGGCACTGGTCTTGATGCCGGCTAAAATCGTCCGCGAAGCCAGCGGCAGGTAGACTTGCCGGAGGCGCGCGCCGCTCGTTAGGCCAAGGGCGCGGGCGGATTCGCGGAGGCCGGGCGCGATGTCCTGCAGCCCGCTGGCGGTGTTGCGCACGATCGGGAGCAGCCCGTAAAGGAAGAGCGCGGCGATCGCGGTGCGCGCGCTGATCCCGAAGAACGGCACCGGCACGAGGAGCGCCAGGAGCGCGAGCGACGGGATGGTTTGCACCGCGCTGGTCACGGACAGAATCACGTGCCCGGCCGCACCGCCGCGGCTGGCCCAGATGCCCAGCGGCAAGCCGAGGGCGATGGAGAGCAGCAGCGCCGTGCCAGCCAGCTCGAGATGACGCACGGTCCAGCGGGCGATCTTGGGCCGCGAGCCCGGCGGCAACGAATTTGTCGTTGCTGCCAAAGTAAAGCGCGGCGGCGCGCGCGTAATTTTTCGTGCGCTCGGCCTCGGCGTTCAGCCGGATCATGCGCGGCTCGTCCAAAGTGCCGGCTAATTTTTCCAGGGCTGCGCGCGCCGCAGCCGGCAGCGCAGCCCGATAAAGGAACACCGCCTGGTATTGCGGAAAAAAGTGGAGGTCGTCCTCCAGTGCCACGAGATCGTTTTCGGCAATTTTCGCATCCGTGGAATAGGCGTCCTTCACGTCAATCGAGCCGTTCCGCAGCGCAGCGTAGCCGAGCCCATGGTCGATCCCGCGCAGCTCGCGCGCGGCGAAACCGTAACGCTCCGCCAGGGGCCGCCAGCCGTCGCGGCGCTCGATGAATTCATGCGTGAGACCGAAGACCAGTTCCGGATGGGCGCGCAGGTCGCTGAGGGTGTGGATGCCTTTGGCGGCCGCGGTTTCCCGGCGCATGACCAGCGCATAGGTGTTGTTGAAACCGAGCTCGGGCGACATCGCCACGCCTTCCGGCGCCAGGGCGGCACGCAGGTCCTCCGTCGAAACCGGCCCGCCGCGCCGGAGAATTTCCTCCGCAATCGTCCCGGTGTATTCCGGATAGACATCGATTTGCCCACTGCGCAGCGCCTGCCAGAGGATGATTGTTCCGCCCATTCCTTGCCGGTGTTCCGTGGCCAGTCCCGCATCGCCTAACGAGCGCTGCGCGATCTCGGCCAGCACATAGGACTCGGTAAATTTTTTCGAACCAACGGTGATGGTTTGCGCCGATGGCGTGGCCGCGAGGAGGAAAACAAGCAGCGCCTTCATGCGAGCAACACGCGGCGCTGTGCGTTGATGAAGTCGGTCACAAAGGAACTCGCCGGCTGGTCCCGCAGTTCAGCGAAGGTGCCTTGCTGGACCACGCGGCCTTCATTCATCAGCACAATCTGGTCGCCCAGATAAGCGGCCTCGGCGAGATCGTGCGTGACCAAGATGGTGGTCTGCCGGAGCCGCTGGAAAATCTCCCGCAGGTCCTGCTTGGAGCGACGCCCTAACGAGTGGATCGAGCGCGCCCAGCGGCTCGTCGAGCAGGAGCAATTCGGGCGAGAGCACGAGCGCTCGCATCAGGCCCACGCGCTGCCGTTGGCCACCGGAGAGCTCCGCGGGGTAGCGCCCGAGGGCGTCTGCCGGGAAGCGCGTAAGCGCGCAGAGTTCTTCGAGCGCCGGCGATTTTTTCAAGTGGCGCGCGAGCAGGAGAATATTATCGCGCGCGGTCAGGTGCGGGAAAAGCCCGCCATCCTGGATGACGTAGCCGGTGCGATGGCGGAACGCGCGCACGCTCTCGGCGGTGACTGTTTCGCCGTCAAATTGTATGGTGCCGCCGTCCGGCACGAGCAGACGAATGACCAGGCGCAGGAGGGTCGACTTGCCACAGCCGCTTGGCCCGAGGAGCACGGTCGTGAGGCCGCGCTCGAAGCTGAGGTCGGTGGGGTGCAGCGCGGTGTGCGGGCCGTAAGTTTTGCTGACGCCGCGGAGCTGAACCAGCGCGCTCAATCGCAAGTCACAAAGTGGAAAACCGCGAAGAGCTTCTGCGGATCGGTCCAGGTGCGCGAGAGGCGGAAGCCGGCGGTGGCAGCGAGCGGCTGCAAAGCCTTCGACGGTGTATTTGTGCGAATACTCGGTGATGATGAATTCGCCCTGCAGCGAAATTCGAAGCTGCGTCCGCCGAGGTGAACCGACTGCGCAACACGGCTGACCAGATGCATTTCGATGCGGCCCAGCTCGGCCTGATAGACCGCGCGATGTTCCCATTGCGATAACTCGAAATCGGCTCCGAGTTCGCGATTTGCCCTAACGAGCAGATTGAGATTGAAGGCCGCAGTCACGCCCGCGGCATCGTTGTAGGCCGGCAGGAGAATCTCGAGCGGCTTCTGCAAGTCCACCCCGATGATCAAGCCGCCGCTGTGGCCGCAAAGCCGGCAAACGCGCCGCAGAAAATCCCGTGCGACTTCCGGCTCGAGGTTGCCAATGGTCGAGCCGGGAAAATAGACGGCGATATGCTCCGGCTCGCGCGAAGGCGTCGGCAATTGAATCGGCTGCAGGTAATCTGCGCAGACGGGCAAAATCTCCAGCTCGGGCATCGCCCGGCTGAGTTCCTCGGCAGAATCGGTCAGGCGCTGCTTGGAGATATCGACCGGCAGGTAGGCGATCGGGTTTTCCAGGTAGTCGAGCAGCAGCCGGGTCTTCGCGCCCGCGCCAGTGCCGAAGCCGACGAGCTCCGCATTTGCACCGATGGATGCGGCCATCTCGGCGCCATGCGCGCGCAAGATTTCGAACTCCGTGCGGGTGACGTAATACTCAGGCAGTTCGCAAATTTCCAGGAAGAGATCCGAGCCGCGCTCATCGTAGAAAAATTTCGAGGGCAGGGTGCGCGGCGAGGCCGAAAGGCCAGCCAACGCCTGGGCGAGAAAGTCCGAGGAAGCCGGCTCCAGATCGAGCACGGCGGGGCCATGGGCGGCCTTCATTGCAAGTCGCGCGCGAGGCGCAGGCCGGTGAATTGCCAGCGTTTTTCCGGTTGGAAGAAATTGCGATAGGTCGCGCGGAGGTGATCCCGCGAGGTGGCGCAGGAACCGCCGCGCAAGACCATCTGGTTCATCATGAATTTGCCGTTGTATTCGCCGAGCGCGCCGGGCGCGGCGCGGTAGCCGGGGTAGGGGAGGTAGGCGCTGCGCGTCCACTCCCAAACGTCGCCAAACATCTGCCGCAACTCCCCGTTTTCGTCCGGCGAAACCGGGGCGGGGTGGAAGCGATGCCCGTTGACGAAGTTGCCGGCTATTTCCAACTCAGCCGCGGCGCGTTCCCATTCAAATTCGGTCGGGAGCCGCGCGCCTTGCCAGTTCGCAAAGGCGTCCGCTTCGAAATAACTGATGTGGGTCACGGGTTCGTTCGGCGCGACCGGGCGGAAGCCGGAGAGGGTGAAATTCCACCACGCGCCGTCGCGTTTTTCCCAATAGAGCGGCGCCTCCCAGCGCTGCTCGCCCACGGTGGTCCAGCCTAACGAGAGCCAAAGTTCCGGCCGTTCGTAGCCGCCCGCCTCGATGAATTCGATCCATTCGCCATTCGTGATCGGGCGGGTCGCGAGCGAGAAGGCGCCGACTAAAGCACGATGCCGCGGGCCTTCGTTATCGTAGGAAAAGTCTGAGCCGTGATGGCCGATGAGCACGGTCGCTTCCTCGAAGGTGACGAACTGGAGCGGCGGCACCGGCGTCGCTTTCGGTCCCTGCGCACTTTCCTCGAAGACCGGATGCAGCGGATTTTGCGCGAAGGCGTGCTTGATGTCGGTCAGGAGAAGTTCCTGGTGCTGCTGCTCGTGGTGAAAGCCCAGCACAAGCACGGGCTCGATTTCCGCGAGCAAAGCCTCGTCCGCCTGTTCCAAGAGCTGCACTACCGCGGCGTCGATCGAGGCGCGAAACTCGCGCGTTTCGCCGAGGGTCGGGCGCGAGATCAACCCGCGCAGATCGCGCCGATGCATCGAGCCGGCGGCATTGTAGTAGGAATTAAAAAGGAAGGCATACTCCGGGACGAGCGAGCGGTAGTCGGGCGCCCAAGTCTTGAGAACGAAGGTCTCGAAGAACCAGCTGGTGTGCGCCAGGTGCCACTTCGTGGGGCTGGCGTCGGGCATCGATTGCACCACGCAATCCTCCGGCTGCAGCCCGCGTGTGAGCCGCGTGGAAAAATCGCGAACGCCGCGGAAGCGCGCGATCAAGTCTCCACGGCGAGCAGCAAGCGTGCGCTCGCTTTTGCCCGATGCGGGCGCCATCGCCATGGGGGAAACACTCAAGCGGAATCAGCCTTCCTGTTCCTGGTCTTCGCGCGCGGCTTCGACCATCTGGTCGTGCTCGGCTTCTTCGACGCCATCGCTCACGAGCTGTTCGCCGATGGATTCCTCGTCCTCGTAACCGCCGTTGCGCGGAGCGCGATGGCCGTGCTCGCCGAGCTGCTCGTCGCGCTCGCTCAAGTGGTCGGCTAATTCGTCGGCGTCCTCCGCGGGCGCGCGCCCGAGAAGCTCGAGGCGGGCCTGGTCCCAATCGCCGTCGGTGTATTCGTCGGGTTTGCGCTCGTTGATCAAAGCGATCTCACGCGCGCGCTTTTCGACCATCTCCGGCGTGGGTGCGCCCATGCCATTGCCGTGGACCGAAATTCTCCCGAGATCCGAATGCGATTGCTCGTTCATATCAACTATTACGAAACAGGGATGCAGCCTGTTCGCCTCCTTGTCCGGAAAACTTCGACCCGCATTCGGCGGGCGCAACTTTTCTGACGCGGCCTTAGTCTGTGCCGGTGAAGCTGCAACTCGCGCACGGCCGAGAGCTCGCGTGGGAGGAGTTTGGCGATCCCGCGGGACGGCCGGTGCTCTTTTGCCACGGCTGGCCGAGCTCGCGGGGGATGGCCCGCCTAACGAGTGCAGCGGCCGAGGCGCTCGGAGTGCGCATCCTCTCGCCGGACCGGCCGGGGATCAGCGAGTCGTCTTTCGAGCCGGGGCGCACGCTCCTCGGCTGGCCGCCGCTGGTGCGCGCGCTGATGGATCATCTCGGGATTGAACGGCTGAGCGTGCTGGCTATTTCCGGCGGGGCGCCCTACGCCTGCGCGACCGCCTGGGCGATGCCGGAGGCGGTCGAGGCGATCGCACTGGTGAGCGGCGCGCCGCCGATCGCGGAGTTGAAGGATCGCGCCGGCCTCTTGCGCTTGTATCGCTGGTTGCTCGCGCTGCAGGCGCGTTCGCCACGTTTGCTGCGCGCCTTTTTTCACGTTGCCGGGCCGTTGGCGGCGATTCGCTGGCCGCAGCCGATGATGCTGCGAACGCTGCAACCGCTGGAGGCGGAAGTCCTGCGCGATCGCGAGGCCTTCAATGCCTGCTTCGAGAGTTCGCGCCGCGCCTGGCGCGCCTCGGTCGCGGGCGTGCTCGCGGATGCGGAAATCTACGCGCAGCCGTGGGGTTTCCCGCTGGAGGAAATCCGCGTGCCGGTGCGCCTGTGGCACGGGACGCACGATCGCGCGTTCTCCTTTCGCCTCGCGGAGGAAGTGGCCGCGCGCTTCCCAAAGTGCCGGCTGCGGATCGTGCCGGAAGCGGGGCATTATTCGCTCCCGATCCGACACATGAGCGAAATCCTGAGCGATCTGCTCGACGCCGCCCGCTAGATTTTGCTGTGCGCGGACGCGCTTCTCACGGAAAATCCGCGCCGTGGACGACTTCGCTACAGGCATCACGCACGACCAACCCACCCGCCGGCAGTCCTCGTTAGGCGCGGAATGGGACGAACGCATTCATCAACTGGTGGCCGACTGGGGGGCGCCAAAATCCCCGGAGCTGGTCGAGGAAATGATCATCACCGCACTGAAGATGGCGCGCGACAAGATGGGCACGGCGGACCTGAAATTGATGAACCGCTCGCTCAAGGAAATGCGCTACGCGGCGAAGATGTTTGCGGGCTATCGCGAGTTCCGGAAGGTCTGCGTCTTCGGTTCCGCGCGCACGCTCCCCTCGGCGCCGGACTACCAGGTGGCGGAGGAATTCGCCCGACAGATTGTGGCGCAGAATTACATGGTCATCACCGGCGGGGGCGACGGAATCATGGGCGCGGCGCAGCGCGGCGCGGGGCGCGAGCACAGCTTCGGGTTGAACATCCGCCTGCCCTTCGAGCAGCGCGCGAACGAGACCATTCACGGCGACTCGAAGCTGGTGAACTTCAATTACTTCTTCACCCGCAAGCTCAACTTCGTGAAGGAAACGCACGCGCTCGCGCTTTTCCCCGGCGGCTTCGGGACGATGGACGAGGGCTTCGAGGTGCTCACGCTCATGCAGACGGGCAAGGCGCGGATCATCCCCGTGGTCATGATCGACGAGCCGAACGGCCACTACTGGGAAACGTGGATGAAATTTTTAACCGACCACTTGTTGAAGCTGGGACTGATCAGCGAGGAGGATTTCCACTTCTTCAAGATCGTGCACAGCGCGGAGGAAGCGGTCGCGGAGATCGTGGAATTCTACACCAACTATCAATCGGCCCGCTGGGTGGGCGACCAGATGGTTTTGCGGATGTTGCACCAGCTCACACCGGCGGCGGTGGCGCAGTTAAATCGCGATTTTGCCGACATCATCCGCACGGGCGAGATCGCCCAGGGCACGGCGTTGCGGCAGGAGAAAAATGAGCCGGCGATCTGGGATTTGCCGCGCCTGATCGTGGCCCCACACCGGCGGAGCTTCGCGCGTTTCCGGCAGTTGATCGATGCGATCAACCTCGCGGAGCGCGCGGACTAACGAGCGGAAACGCTCAGGCCTGCGCCGGCGTCTGCTGTTTCTCCACGATGTAATCGTGGATCGTGTTCACATTCTGGAGCGCTTTGCCGGCGACTTCGGAATTGGGCACGCCGACGCCGAAAGTTTTCTCCATGCTCACGACGAGCTCGAGGGCGTCGATCGAATCCAGCCCGAGGCCGCCGGGGCCGAAGAGCGGCATCTCGTCGGTTATTTCCTCCGCGGTCACCTGGAGCATGAGATTCTTCACAAGCATGTCCTTGATTTGGCGGCGGAGATCGGGCTCAGGCATGATGGGAATAGCGGGCGCGGAAGCGCGCAAGGTGTCGTAAGCGGCGGCGTGCGTCAACCGGCGGCGCGGGCTGCTAGGATTGCCCGGGACGATCGGTCACCGGCGCCTGCGCGGGATCGCGCGTGGGATCGATCGCGGTCGCGTTGGCATCGCCGATTCGCGGCAGCGCCGCGGGTGCCGGCCGGACTTCCGGCCCCTTGGCCACGTCATCTTTCCCGGCCTTGTGCAACTCGTCGCTAAACTCGTCCTTGGCCTTGGAAAATTCCTTGATTGCCTGGCCCATGCCGCGCGCCAGCTCGGGCAATTTCTTGGAGCCAAAAAGAACCAGCACGATCAGAAGGATGAGAATCAACTCCTGGCCGCCGAGGTTCATGAAAGCGAGCGTGCTCATGGGTCAAGAGTCAGGCTGCGAGGGCAAGATGCAAGGCTTTTAACCGGCCGCAGCTCAGGGCAGGAAGAGTGCGCGGCGCACGGGCACGGTCAGGGTGCCGGTGACTTTCATATTGTAATTTTTTTGCAGGCGCGCGATCGCCTCGCTCACATCGGTGCTGTAGATGCCATCGATCGCGCCGCAGAAGTAGCCATTGCGCTGGAGCGCCTCCTGCAGGCGGGCGGTGTAGTAGACGTCGTTCGCCAGCACCTTGCGCGACTTGCTGTAGTAGAAGAGGCGCCAGCTTTCCTTCGGTGCGAAGTCGGTCTCGTTCAGGTTTGGGCTGCGATGCAACTCGCCCCAGGAGTCGCGCGGCATGAGCGGATCGCGCGGCCGGAAGAAGTGGAACTCGCCGGCAAAAGCGGGCGTGGCCAGGGCGAGCAGGAGGAGGAAAGCGAGTGCGCGAGGCGAAGGCATGTCTTGAGGTTGTAGGCTAAAGCCGGGCGCTTGGGAAGCGTGCCCTCGGACGGCCTAGACGTCGAAATACATCGCAAACTCGTAGGGATGCGGGCGCAAACGAAGCGTGTCGTATTCCTTTTGCTTCATCTCGCACCAGTTGCTGATGAAATCGCTGTTAAAAACGTCGCCCTTGAGCAGGAACTGGTGATCGTCGCGCAGCGCCTGCACGGCTCCGCCTAACGAGTCCGGCACGCTCGGAACCTGTGCCAGTTCTTCCGGCGGCAGCTCGTAGAGGTTCTTGTCCAGCGGATCGCCCGGGTCGATGCGGTTCTGGATGCCATCGAGGCCGGCGAGCAGGAGCGCGGCGAAGGCGACGTAGGGATTGGCCGCCGGATCGGGGGTGCGGAACTCGACTCGCTTCGACTTCGGGTTCGAGGAGTAAGTCGGAATGCGGATCGCGGCGGAGCGATTACGCGCGGAGTAGGCCAGATTTACCGGTGCCTCGTAACCGGGGACGAGGCGTTTGTAGCTGTTCGTCGTGGGATTGGTAATGCAGGTAAGCGCGGGCGCGTGACGCAGGATGCCGCCGATGAAAAAGAGCGCCATCTCCGAGAGTCCGGCGTAGCCGTTGCCGGCAAAAAGCGGCTGGCCCTCTTTCCAGAGCGACATGTGCGTGTGCATCCCCGAGCCGTTGTCGCCGAAGAGTGGCTTGGGCATGAAGGTGACGGTTTTGCCGTGCCGCTTGGCCACGTTTCGGATGATGTATTTGTAGTACCTGCATCCAGTCGCCCATCTGCTTCATCGGGGCGAAACGGATGTCGATCTCAGCCTGGCCGGCGGTGGCGACTTCGTGGTGCTGGCGCTCGATCGGGATGCCGGCTTTCTCGAGCTCGAGGCACATCTCGTTGCGAATGTCCTGCTGGGTATCCGCGGGCGAGACCGGGAAATAACCCTCCTTCGCGCGGATCTTGTAGCCTAAATTCGGGAACTCTTCTTTCCCGCTATTCCAGTGACCTTCGACGCTGTCGACCAGGTGGAACGAGGAGTTGTTCGTGTAGTTGAATCGCACTTCGTCGAAGATGAAAAACTCCGCCTCCGGCCCGAAGGAGGCGACATCGGCGATGCCGGTGGATTGCAAATACGCCTCGGCCTTTTCGGCCACACCGCGCGGGTCGCGGTCGTAGGGCTCGCGCGTGATCGGGTCGACGATCGTGCAGATGAGCGAGAGCGTCGGCTCGGCGTTGAAGGGATCGATCCAGGCCGTCGACGGATCGGGGATCACGAGCATGTCGCTGGCATTGATCGCGCGCCAGCCGCGGATCGAGGAGCCATCAAAGCCGAGGCCTTCGCTGAAGATCTCCTCGTTGTATTCCGTGAGCGTGGTCGTGAAATGCTGCCAGCTCCCCGGCAGGTCGGTGAACTTGAAGTCGATCAACTTGACCTCGCGGTCCTTGATCAACTTCGAAACATCGGAGGGGGATTTAATTTCGTGGGCCATAGAAGTGCGTGGGTTGGAAACAGCGAAGCGCTGAAACGAGGGTCCCTCGATTCAACGCTTCTACGACTGAAGTGGTTGTCTAATTAAACAGCTTTTTCGCCGATCTCTTCCGTGCGGATACGAACCGCGTGCTCGACCGGGAGGACGAAAACCTTGCCGTCGCCGATCTTGCCGGTCTTGGCCGCGCTCACGACGATGTTGACCGCCTTGTCGACCATCTCGTCGGCGAGCACGATTTCGATTTTCACCTTCGGGAGGAAGTCGACGGTGTATTCGCTCCCGCGATAGATCTCGGTGTGCCCTTTCTGGCGGCCGAAGCCCTTGACCTCGGTCACGGTCATGCCCTCGATGCCGAGTTCGGCCAGGGCTTCCTTCACTTCCTCGAGTTTGAACGGCTTGATGATGGCTTCGAGTTTTTTCATGGAATGAGGCGCCGCGGGCGTTGGGAAAATTTATCGGAAAAGCGACCGCGGCACGCGCTGTCTTATCAACGGCTAGGCGGTGGCGCAACCCCCATTTCGCCGCGCGCGCATGTTGCCGCCAAAAGCTCGCGGTTTATACTGACGCCCGATGCCCAGCGACTCCTTCGTTCACCTCCACCTGCACACCGAATACTCGCTCCTGGACGGCGCCATTCGGATGAAGGAGCTGATGAAAAAGGCGAAGGAATTCGGGATGCCGGCGGTCGCAATCACGGACCACGGGAATCTCTACGGCGCGATCGAATTCTACCAGGAAGCGACCAAGGCGGGGATCAAGCCGATCATCGGCTGCGAGGCCTACATGGCGCCGGGCTCGATCAAGGATCGCCCGAGCAACATGCGCGACGCGGCCTATCATTTCACCCTCCTGGCGAAGGACGCGCAGGGATATCGGAACCTGGTCAAGCTGATCTCGCACGCGCACCTCGACGGGATGCATTACCGCCCGCGGATCGACAAGGAACTGCTCGCGCAATACTCCGAGGGGCTGATCGGGATGAGCGCCTGCCTGAAGGGCGAGATCAACATGGCCATCCAGTCGGATAATCTGGCCAAGGCCCGGCAGAGCGCGGCGGAGTTTCGCGACATTCTCGGCCGGGAGAATTTCTTCCTTGAGCTGCACGATCACGGGATCGAGGCGCAGGCAAAGTGCAACCGCGTGCTCCCGACGCTGGCAAAGGAATTTGGCTTCGGGTTGGTCGCGGCGAACGACGTGCATTTCCTCGAACGGAGCCATCACGACGCGCACGATGTCATGATCTGCATCGGCACCGGGAAAATGGTGCACGACGAGCGCCGGATGCGTTACACCCCGGAACTTTATTTCAAATCAGCCGACGAGATGCGGGCGCTCTTTCCCGAGCACCCGGAGGCGATCACGAACACGCTCGAGATCGCGGAACGCTGCAATCTCGAGCTCGAGTTCGGCAAGTCGAAGTATCCCGAATACCCGGTGCCGGAGGGGAAATCGCGCGAGGCCTACTTGCGCGAGCTTTGCTACCAAGGCCTGCATCAACGCTACGGCGAACGCGTCGGCACCGAGCTGATCACGCGGCTCGATTACGAGCTCGATGTGCTCGAGCGGACCGGGTTCGTGAGCTACTTCCTGATCGTCTGGGATTTCATCCACTACGCGAAACAGCGCGGCATCCCGGTGGGTCCAGGGCGTGGTTCGGCCGCCGGCTCGATGGTCGCCTACGTGCTCGGGATCACCGATGTCGACCCGTTGCAGTTCAATCTCCTGTTCGAGCGCTTCCTCAATCCGGAGCGCGTTTCGCCGCCCGATATCGACGTCGATTTTTGCCAGACGCGCCGCGGCGAGGTGATCGAATACGTGCGCCGGAAATACGGCGAGCGCGCGGTCGCGCAGATCGTGACTTTCGGAACGCTGGGCGCGAAGAGCGTGGTCCGCGATGTCGGGCGCGTGATCGGCTTGAGCTATGGCGAGGCCGACCGGATCGCGAAGATGATCCCGAACGAGCTCAACATCTCGCTGGCTAGTGCCGCGGAGAAAACGCCCGATCTGAAGCGAGCGATCGAGAGCGAGCCCTCGGTCCGCCAGCTCTGGGATTACGCGACCGTGCTCGAGGGCCTTTCGCGCGGCGCCGGGGTGCACGCGGCCGGCGTGGTCATCAGCGACCGCAACCTCTCGGACTACATCCCGCTCACCCGGAGCAAGGACAACGAAGTCGTGAGCCAGTACAACATGGGCCCGCTGGGCGAGCTCGGCTTGCTCAAGATGGACTTCCTGGGGCTGAAGACGCTGACCGTGATCGAGGACGCGATGACCTTGATCCGCCAGCGCGAGCCGGAATTCGCGATCGCGAAAATCCCTTTCGACGACCAGGCGACCTTCGCGCTCCTAAACCGCGGCGAGACCGTCGGCGTCTTCCAGTTGGAATCCGGCGGCATGACCAGCCTCTGCAAGAATTTCGATGTCCAGAAGATCGAGGACATCATCGCCTTGATCGCGCTCTACCGGCCGGGCCCGATGGAGCTCATCCCGGATTACATCAAGCGCAAGAAAGGGCTGACCAAGATCAAGTATGAGCACCCGCTGCTCGAGGAAGTCTGCGCCGAGACCTACGGCGTGATGATCTACCAGGAACAGGTCATGGCCGCGGCCAGCAAGCTCGCTGGCTACTCGTTAGGCGGCGCCGATTTGCTCCGGCGGGCGATGGGCAAAAAGGACCGCGAGAAGATGGCCCAGGAGCGGGTCAACTTCATCGAAGGCTGCGCGACCACGAACAAAATCCCGGAGAAAAAAGCCAACGCGATCTTCGATTTGCTGGAGAAGTTTGCCGGCTACGGCTTCAACAAAAGCCACAGCGCGGCTTACGGGTTGATCAGCTATCAGACGGCCTACCTGAAGGCGAACTACCCGGTCGAGTTCATGGCCGGGCTGCTCTCGAACGAGATCAACAACACCGAGAAAATTTCGATCTTCGTGGGCGAGTGCAAACGCATGGGCATCCCGATTTTGCCGCCGGATGTGAACCGCTCCGCGCTCAAGTTCATCCCGGAGAAATCAGCCGACCAGATGGCGATCCGTTTCGGACTGGCCGCGATCAAGAACGTCGGCGAAGGGGCGATGGAATCGGCCATCGGCGAACGGAATCGCGGAGGCGCGTTTTCTTCGCTGGAGGATTTTTGCCGGCGACTCGATGCGCGCGTGGCGAATCGCAAAATGCTCGAGAGCCTGGTCAAGGCCGGCGCCTTTGACTTCGTCGGGCGCGAGCGCGCGGAGCTTTTCGCCTGCATCGAGGAGTCGCTCGCGGCGGCGTCCTCCTCGCATAAGGACCGGGCCAGCGGGCAGGTCTCGCTGTTTGATGATTTGCCGACGCCGGTCTCGAAGGCGACCTCGGTCCCGATTCCGCCCTGGTCGCAGCACGAGATGATGTCGTTCGAGAAGGAGCTGCTCGGCTTTTACGTCACCGGCCATCCGCTCGATGCCTACGCGCGGACGATTGCCGCAGGTGGCTATCACACCATCTCCTCGTTAGGGGAAATGGAGGACCGCGCGACCTTTCGCGTCGCTGGCGCGCTCGCGCAGGTCGACAAAAAATTCACCAAGCGCGAGGGGAAACCGTTCGCGGTCGTCTGGCTGGAGGATTTAACCGGCAACCTGGAAGTGGTGATCTGGAACGAAGTCTACGTGAAGGTCGCGGAGCAGCTGGTCCCAGGAAAAGTGATCGCGATCCAGGGGACGCTCGACAAGCGCGACGAAAGCATGCGCGCGACTGCGCAAAAAGCGCGGCCGCTGAAACCGGACAGCGAGCAACCTCCCGCGCCCGAGCAAATCCGGGTCGCGCCCGGCCCCGTTGATCCTGCGCTTCACGCCCGCGGCCACGCCGGCGGATCTGCAAAGCGTGCGCGATATCCTGGCCGGCTCGCCCGGGTCGACCGCGGTCCAGCTGCTCTTCGAGCGGGCCGATGGAGCAGTCGTTAGGCTGCAAGCGGGCGCGGAGTTGCGGGTGCAGGCGACGATGGAATTGCGCCAGCGCCTGGCGCGGTGGCTCGCGGCTTGAAGTTGCTGGCTAATCTTTCCGCGTGGCCGCCTGAAAGGTCAGCTCAAGCGGGCGCTCGCTGCCGAGACGTTCCTGCAATTGCCGGCGGAGGCTGGCCTCCGCTTCGCTCGTTAGGCCGGCGGCCTCGGCTTTCTCGCGCGCCAGCCGCGGGAGCTGTTTGAGTTCGCCCTCGAGATCGGCGGCGGAGACGCGATTCCAGAGGCCGTTCTCCATCGTGCGGACCTCCACGTTCTCCTGCTCGAGCCCGAGAAGTTTAGCCGGCGGCATCTGGACGGCGATCGCCTTCTCGCGCACATCGACCGAGACCGGCTCGCGCAAGTCGAAGCCCGCCTTGACGTTGAAAGTGCCGTGTAATTTCACCCGCTTGGTGCTCCCGGCCCAAGTGTGCTCAAACTCGCGCTCGACCTCGACTTTGCGCGCAACCAGCGCGAGCTCGGCCACGGCGCTGGTTTGCTCGAGGTAAACGCGGTTGTTGATCGTGACTCGCGGCTGCAATTGCGCCAGCCCGGCGAAAGTGGTGGCGACGTGATTCGCAACTCGCTCGAGTTCAACACTCGTTTGGCCGAAGAAGCGCATCGGCCAGGTTTCCACGCGCCAAAAGAGCCAGGCGAGGAGCACCGCCACGAAGAGAAAGACGAGCGTGAACGCGAGTGCCCAGGAGAAGCGACGGCGCGGCGGCGATGGCTGTTTCATGGCAAAAAAGTACCGCCCCCCACGTCCAAAGGACATGAAGGGCGGCTGTTCCCCCCAGAACAATCTTCCAAAACTGCGGACGAAGTACGCGAAGTTCTGCGCGCTCGCAACCTATTTCATGATTTTGCATCAAACTTTTGCCGAGTGCACGCAGAATGAGAAAGAAAGATAAATCTTTCCGCCCGTGCGATAAACTGCCCTAACGACTGCCTGTATGCTGACCGAACTGAAGCTCCGCCACTTCCGCTGCTTTGAAGCGCTGCGGGTCGACTGCGAGGCCGGTTTTAACTTCTTCATCGGGCGGAACGGGCAGGGGAAAACGTCGATCCTGGAAGCGGCTTGCGTCCTTTTGCGGTTGCAATCGCAGCGGAGCGCAACGCTCGCGCCACTGGTGAGGCTGGGGCACAAGGGCTTCGCGGTGGCCGGCCGGTGGCAGGGGCACGCGCTCGAGTTTGCCTACCGCACGCTGCGCCGGAAGCTGCGCTTCGACGAAGCGGAGCAGGCGAGCACGGGGGAATACTTGCGGCTCGCGCGGGTCGTCTCGCTGGCTAATACCGATATCGAGTTGATCCGCGGCGGCGCCGAGGGCCGGCGGCGTTTTCTCGATTTCCTCGGGACACAGATTGAGCCCGGCTACCGAACGACTTTGCGCGCTTACGAGCGAGCGTTGCGGGCGCGCAATGCGCTGCTTAAATCGGCCACGCCGCGCCCGCGCGAGCTCGCGGCTTACGATTTGCCGCTGCTCGAGCAGGGGGACAAACTCTCGCGGATGCGCGCGCGCCTAACGAGCAGTCTGGCGCCGGGCGCCGCGGTGGCACATGCCGGGATCAGCGCGGAGCAGGAGACGTTGCAGCTGACTTTTGCGCCGGGGAACGCGGAGGATTTTGCGGCCGACCTGGCGCGCACGCAGGGGCAGGAAGCGCGGCTGCGGCAGACAGTGGTGGGGCCGCACCGCGACGATCTCCGGCTGGAGGTGAACGGTCTGGCGGCAGAGAAATTCGCTTCCGAGGGGCAGCAACGGACGCTGGCCCTCGCGCTGAAGCTGGCGCAGGCGCAGGTTTTCGCGGCGGAGGAAGGGGCGCCGCCATTGCTTTTAATAGACGACATTTTCGGCGAGCTCGATGCCGGCCGGCGGAACCGCCTGCTTGCGGCGCTCCCGGCGGCCTCGCAGAAGCTGGTCACGGCCACGAGCCTCGACTGGCAGGAGAACGCGATTGACGGTGCGGTCTTTGACGTGGCCGAGGCGCAGGTGCGGCGGCGCTGAGGTTCCTCCTTGCAGAAAAGGCGGCGGGGGATTCTAGTTTTTCCGTGCGCAATCCGAGGGAGGAAGGACCGCAGAACTTCACAGGTTCGTTGCTCGTGGCGCACCCGAGCATGCTCGACCCAAATTTCCGCCGCGCGGTCCTTTTCATCTCGGCTCACGACCCGCAGGACGGCGCCATGGGGGTCATTTTGAATCGCCCGCTCGACAAACAAGTTTGCGATCTGGTGAGCGAAGAGGCGCCCGAAGGGCTCGCGGAAGTGCCGGTGTTCCTGGGCGGACCGGTAGGCAAGAACCAGCTCATGTTTGCCGCTTTCGAGTGGGAGGATGCGGGGCGGCTGCGCCTGAAACACAACGTCGACGCGGCCGAGGCGCACGGTTTTGCCGAGACCGATCCGACGGCGGTGCGTGCCTTTGTCGGGTATGCCGGCTGGACCGCGGGCCAGCTCGAGGCGGAGATGAAACAGAACGCGTGGATCCTGCAAAAGCCGACGCGCGCGGCGCTCAACCCGGCGCACTTGCCGAAGCTCTGGTTCGAGATCATGCGCGGCCTCGGGCCTTGGTACAAGATGCTCGCCGCCGCGCCGGACGATCCCTCTTTGAACTAGCTTCGCGCGAATTCTTAGGCGAAAGGGAACGGCATGATCATCGGCGTCCCGAAGGAAATTAAGGAGCAGGAACATCGCGTCGGTCTCGTACCGGCCACCGCCTCGACGCTCACGCGCCGCGGTCACACCGTGCTCGTGCAGAAGAGCGCGGGCGTCGGTTCGGGTTTTCCGGACGAGGATTACACCGCGGTGGGCGCGAAAATCATCGAGACCGCCGAGGAGGTGTTTCGCCAGGCGGAGATGATCGTGAAGGTCAAGGAACCGCTGCCGGCAGAGTATTCGCTGCTGCGCCGCGGGCAGATTCTCTTCACCTACCTCCACCTCGCGGCGAGCAAGTCTTTAACCGACGCGCTCTTGAAATCCGGCGTCACGGGCGTGGCCTACGAGACCATCCAGGTGGGCAACAAATTGCCGCTGCTCGAACCGATGAGCGAAATCGCCGGCCGCATGTCGGTGGTCATGGGGGCATATTATTTGGCGAAGCACAATGGCGGCAGCGGCGTGCTTCTCGGCGGTGTGCCCGGAGTCTTGCCTGGTAAAGTGGTCGTGATCGGCGGCGGCACCTCCGGGGTGAATGCCGCGCGCATGGCGCTCGGTTTAAAGGCGCATGTGACCATCCTCGAAGTGGACGGCGAGCGGATGCGTTTCCTTGATTTAACGATGCCGAACGTGAACACGCTTTACTCGAACGAAGCCAATTTAGCCGACATGCTGCCGACCACGGACCTTCTCATCGGCGCCGTCCTCGTGCCCGGGGCGAAGGCGCCGAAGCTGGTCACGCGTGAGATGCTGCGGATGATGCGGCCCGGCAGCGTCTTCGTGGATATTGCGATCGACCAGGGCGGTTGCGCCGAGACCTCGCGCGCGACCACGCACACCGATCCGGTCTACGTGGAGGAAGGCGTGACGCATTATTGCGTGGCGAACATGCCCGGCGCCTACGCGCGCACCTCGACCCAGGCCTTGAGCAACAGCACCGCGCGCTACGTGGAGTTGCTCGCCGATCTGGGATTGGAAGGCGCGGTCAAGCGCCAGCCGACGTTACTCGGCGGGATCAACACGCGCGATGGGCGGTTGACTCTGCAGGCGGTGGGCGAAGCGCACGGGCTGCCCTTCGAGGCCGCTTTTTAAGCGCTCGTTAGCTTCGCCGCTGTCGAATTACTGCTCGCGGAAGGCCGAATAGCCTTGACGCTTCGATTGAAATATTACCCATCAACGGGAAACCTAATTACAACATGAAGAAATATATCTGCATCCTGGCCAGCGCCGCGCTTTTTGCGGCCTGCGAACAAAAGACCGAAACCGTGGCCCCTGCCTCCCCGGCAGAGCCGAAGACGGAGCATAACACGACGATCGTGAATCCTTCCCCGGCGACGAGCACGCACAGCAACACGCATACGGACACCACCCACGTGGTCACTCCCAGCACCCCGGCGGCAGCCATGACTCCGGCGGCGACGATGACTCCGGCGATGAGCACGACCACGGAGAGCACCACGACCACGGCCACGGCGACCCCGGGCCAGCAGTAAGTTCGTCGGCTAAACCGAACTCTTGCGAAGTCTTCCCGCAGCTCGTCTGCGGGAAGACTTTTGCTGTACTGTCGGGCCCACCGACCTTCGCCGTGACCGCCGCCGCTCCGCTTCGTTTCTCCCGCCAGCGCCGCCTCCAGCGCACGGCCGACTTTGCACGCGTGCGCACGGAAGGGCGGGTGCAGCGCGGCGCCTTTCTGGTGCTCGGCACGCTGGAATTAGCCGACACCTTGGCACCGTTCCGCGCCGGTTTTGTCACCAGTAAACGCGTCGGCGGAGCGGTCGTGCGGAACCGGGTCCGGCGGCGCCTGCGCGAGATCGTGCGGCGGCACCAGCACGGGGTGCGCACCGGGTTTTGGCTGGTCTTGATCGCCCGTCCAGCGGCCGCGCGCGCGAGCTCGCGCGCGCTGGAAGATGAGTGGTTGCGCCTCGCAAAGCGCGCTTCTATCCTAGCGCCCTGATGCTCCTTTTCGTCCGCATGTTCGTCCGCGTTTACCAGTGGACGATCTCGCCTGTGCTCTCGTTTTTGGGCGGTCCGGGCTCGGGTTGCCGCTTCCAGCCGACCTGTTCGCATTACTTCCTCGGGGCGGTTGAGGAGCATGGCCTGCTTCGCGGGAGCTGGCTCGGTTTGCGTCGCCTCGGGCGTTGCCAGCCGTGGGGCGGGCAAGGTTACGACCCGGTGCCGAAAGCCTCCGCCGCCGGGCAGCGCCCACAACTTTCCTCCAGTAAGGACGCCTGCCTGGTTTGTGAATAGGCGGCCATCAGACGCGTATGGATCGACAAGCATGGATTGCCGTCACGCTATGCGTCCTCGGCCTGATCGGCTGGCAGGTTTACATGGTCCAGCATCCGGCGCCGGTGGTGCCGAAGACCGTGCTCGCTTCGCCGTCGCCCGCTGCTTCTGCGGCGGCTGAGCCGACCACTTCAGCCGCCCCGGCCGCGCCCGCTGCGGCTCCCGCGCCCGGTGCCGAGTCTGCGCCCGCGACGCAGTCCTTCGTCGAGCAGACCGAGAACCTTTCCAACGGCGACGTCGAGCTGCGCCTGACGAATCGCGGCGGCGCGATCAGCGAAGTCCACCTGCTCAATCACAAGGCCGATCTCCCACCGGGCTACGTGGTCCTCAATTCCTCGAATCACCTGCCGATCGCCGCGCTGGTCGACAAGCCGGCCGCGCCAGACCTGGGCGAATTCCAGCTCGCGAAACAGCCGGATGGCAGCGTGCAATTTCAGCGCACACTCCCGGGCAACGTCCAGGTGCGGAAACGCTACTCCTTCCCCTCGAACCCCGCGCCGCGCGACAACTACCTCACCCAGCTCGAGGTGGAGTTCCGCAACGACGGCACGCAGCCCTACACGCGCCCTGATTACTTCCTCACGCTCGGTGCGACCACGCCCTTGCATCCGCGCGACATGGCCGCCTACACCCGCCTCGTTTGGTGCCTCGACGGCAAGGCCAAGAGCACGGACGTGAACTGGTTTGCCGCGCAAAGCTATCCGCTGGTCGGGATCGAGAAGCGCGCCGCGCAGCCGTTCTTCGAGGAGAAGGTGACCGGCGCCGAGTGGGGCGCGATGAGCAATCAATTCTTCACCACCATCCTCACGCCGCTGAACACCAAGGGCGGCGCTGTCTGGGGCACGCGCTTCGAGATTCCGCGGGAGAACGCTGCGCCGCTCTACGGCATGGAAGGCGCCCTCGGGCTGCCGGGGTTTACCCTGCAACCGGGCCAAACGAGCAGTCTGCAGGTGGAGATCTACTCCGGGCCGAAACTCTACAATCGGCTGGCTAAACTCGAGCACGACCAGGCCGAGATCATGAACTTCGGCTTTTTCAAATTGGTCAGCCAGGCGCTGCTGAATTTCCTTAATCTCCTCCACGGCTGGGTCAAGAACTACGGGCTCGCGATCATCCTCCTCACCGCCTGCGTGAAGGGCGTGCTCTGGCCGCTGCAGAACAAGGCGAACAAATCGATGCGCCGCATGTCCGCGCTCGCGCCGAAGATGCAGGCGCTTAAGGAAAAGTACAAGGACGATCCCACCCGGATGAACCAGGAGGTGATGAAGCTCTACAAGGAGAACGGGGTCAATCCGGTCGGCGGCTGCCTCCCGATGCTGATCCAGATCCCGATCTTCTTCGGCCTCTTCTCCATGCTCGGGCAGGCCGCGGAATTGCGGAATGCCTCCTTCCTGTGGGTGCACGATCTCGCGCAACCGGACACGATCGCGCACCTCCCCGGGCTCGGCTGGCCGATCAATATTCTCCCGTTGATCATGGGCGCGACCAACGTCTGGCTCATGCGCATGACCCCGAACACGGGCGACGCCATGCAGCGCCGCGTGATGATGTTCATGCCGCTGATCTTCTTGATTTTTTGCTACAATTTCGCGGCGGCACTGGCATTGTATTACACGACCCAGAACCTGTTCACGATTCTGCAGCTGTGGCAGAATAATCGGCAGCCGGCGCCGGCGATTGAGAAGGTCGCGCTCCCCGGGAAACGGTCGCGGAAAGGACGCTCATGACCCCCAAGGAACTCCTCGATACCATCCTCGGATACCTCGGTTTCGTGACCGAGATCGACGAGCAACGCGGCGAAGGCGGCAACCTGACCCTGCAAATTTACACCGAGGAACAGGCCCGACTGATCGGGCGCGACGGCGAGACGCTCGAGGCCATCCAGTTCCTGCTCAATCGCCTCATCCAGACGAAGGATCGCGAGGCGGAAAAGGTGATCGTCGATTGCGAGCATTACCGCTCGATGCGCGAGGACAAGATCGTCCAGCGGGTGCGCGAACTGGCCGAGCGGGTGCGCGCGAGCGGGCGGTCAATGCAGCTCGAGCCGATGAATTCCTACGAGCGCCGCATCGTGCACAATGCGTTCAAGGACGATCCCGATGTCGCCACCTGGAGCCCGAACGACTCTGCGCGGATCAAGCAGATCACGCTCCTGAAGCGGCAGCCAAAACGCGAACCCGCGGCGCAGTAGCAGCCGCTTACTTCGCCGTCGCCACCCAGGCGCGCAGCACTTCCGCCACACTCCACGCCTGCGCGATGCAGCCGCGCGGCCGGTGCGGTTCCTCCGCGTCGAAGACCTCGCTGATCGAGCCGAGGCCGGCCTCGCTCAGGTGCGCCGGGAAGCGCTCGAGAAAGCGGCGCGCACCGGCTTTGTCGTCCGGATGCACTTTCTGCCAGGCATCGATGAATGGTCCGATGAGCCAGCCCCAGACCGTGCCTTGATGGTAGGCCGCGTCGCGCGTCCGGAGATCGCCGTGATAGGTCGGTTTGTAGTCCGGATTCTCCGGGGAAAGCGAGCGCAGGCCCACCGGCGTGAGCAGGCGTTCCTGCACCACTGCGAGCACCGCGGCCCAATGCTGTTCGTCCAGCACCGGATGCTCGAGCGAGAGCGCGAAGATCTGATTCGGCCGGCAGGCGGCGTCGTCGGTTCCTTCCGGAGTGTCGACTACGTCGAACAAATAGCCGGCACTTTCATTCCAAAAGCGGGCGTTGAACGACGCGCGCGCGCGCTGCGCATGCTCGCGGAAGCGCGCTGCGTCGGGCGCGTTCCGGACCCGTTCCAGCCAACCCGAGAGAAGCGCGAGCGCGTTAAACCAAAGCGCGTTCAGCTCCACGGCTTTCCCGCGCCGCGGCGTGACCACCCAGTCGCCCATCTTCGCGTCCATCCAGGTGAGCTGGTAGCCTTCCGCGCCCTGCGCGAGCAGGCCGTCCGCCGGATCGACGTGGATGTTGAATTTCGTCCCGCGCAGATGCGCTTCCGCGATTTCCACCAGCGTGGGCAAGAGGAGCCGCAGCGTGATCTCGTCGTCTGTCGCCTGGAGGTAACGCCCGAGCGCGTGGAAGAACCAAAGGGTCGCGTCCGCCGTGTGGTAGAGGCCTTCGTTTTTCCCGTCGGGAAACATGTTTGGAATCAAGCCGTCGCGCACGTAATGCGCGAAGGTCCGCAGGATGTAGCCCGCCTCCACCCAGCGACCAGTCGTTAGGGTCAAACCCTCCAGGCTGATCATGGTGTCGCGGCCCCAGTCAGTGAACCAATGGTAACCCGCGATCACCGTCCGCACCTCGTCCCCGGCTGCGTGCGCCCGCGCTTCATCGCGCGTCCGGCCAGCCGGTTTGATGACAAATTGATCGGCCGCGTAGACCAGCTCTGCCGGGAAACCATCGCGCGCTTCGGGCGCGGCTTGCGCAAGGAGCCGGGCGCGGCGCTCCGCCTCCGCGCGTTCGACGGCCTTTGGCGGGAGGACGTCGGGAATTTCCCAGTCCTCGGTCGATCCGATCATGGTCGCGGCGCACTCCGGTTGCACTTCCACCTCGAAAGTCCCGGGTGTCCAAAGGTCGCCTTCAAAGGCGTAGCCGCGTTCTTGTTCCGTGCGGTAGATCACCTGCTGGATCCAGCCGGGCTCGACCCGAAAAGTCGACTTGCAGCCATGCAACTGGAGGCGGCAGGGCGGGAGATCCGCATGCGTGCTCGCGACCTCGTAGCGGCCATCGGCCACCGTCACTTGGTAAGGCGCCGAAAGGGATTCATCGACCGCCGCTTCATGGTGGCGGAATTGGAAGGCCGGGCGCAGCTCCAGCCGGGGCAAAGCGGCCGGCCCTTTTAAGCGGTAGATCACGTGCACCGTGTTTTGCAGGTGCGGCATGACAATGCGCTTCTCGAGGACCACGTCGCGCACGCGAAAAGTCCAGCTCGGCAGTCCATCTTCGAGCCGGAACTCCTGGAGGTAATCGGCCCCGCGCAGGTCGAGCTGCCCGTGGGCCCGTTCCTCGCCGCCTAACGAGACCGATTCCCCATCGGCGAAGCGGAGAAATTCCGAGACATGACTCCACATGACCATGCGCCCGAGCGGCGCGGGCAGGGCGGCGATGAGGATGCCGTGATACTTCCGCGTGATCGCCCCCGAGACCGTCCCGGAGGAGTAACCGCCGAGGCCGTTGGTCACGAGCCATTCGCGTTCGAGGGCGATTTCGCCGGCGTTGTCGGCCGGATGCCGCGGCATGCGCCGCACCAGGTCCGGTTTGTTTAGGGAGATGGCTTCCATGGAGAAAGAAAGAGAGCCGGCGCCTTAGCGCTTTTGGGCCCGGCGGCGCGGCTGCGTTTCCGGCACCGGGTGCAAGGCCACGGTGGCTTCCGCCGGCAGGAGCCAGCGTTGCTCGTTGGCGACTTCCGTGGGCCCATGGCCGCCGTAGCGCACCGAGTCGCTCGTCCAGAGCGTCGCCCAGCGATGGCCCACCGGCGGGGCGAGCAGTGGCTCGGGAATCGGCCCGAGATCGCGCCGCGGACCGAGGTTCACCACCAGGAGACGATCCTGCCGGTCGTCGCTCCGGTAACGCAGGACGAAGCTCCCGTCGTTCAAGACCGCGCCGTCGACGCCGTGCTGAGGTTGCTGGCTAAAACGCGCATCTTCCCGGCGCAACCGCAGGAGGTCGCGGTGCAGGTGATAGATCGGTTGCATGGTTTCGCGTTCGGAAAAATCGAGCTTCGAGCGCGTGAAGGTGTCGCGTTCCCCCGGGTGCGCAAGTTGCGCCTGCGCCTCCTGGCTGGCGATCGAAGGGAACTGCGCGAGGAATTTGAAACGCCCTTCGCGCACCGCCTCGCGCACGTCCGGGACATCGCAGAAATAAAGAAACGGCGTGGTCGCGCCGAACTCCTGCCCTTGGAACAGCATCGGCGTCCAGGGCCCGAGCAAAATCAACGCGGTCAGCGCGCGATAACGTCCCGGCGAGGTTTGCAAGCGCACGCGTTCGCCGAAGGCCGAGTTCGCCACCTGGTCGTGGTTCTCCAGGAAGCCGATGAACGCCGGCGAGTTCACCCCGAAAGTCGGCTCGCCGCGCGGCGCATCCTGCCAGGTGTACGGTTGCCCTTGGAAGAGGTAGCCATATTTAGCCGCCGAGATGAACTCCTGCGGACGGCCGCGGTAGTCGGAGTAATAGGCCTCGTTTCGCCCGGTCAGCGCAACCAGCGCACTGTGATGCAGGTCGTCGTTCCAGACCGCATCGAGCCCGTGTCCGCCCTCGGCCAGCGGCCGCACCAGCTCTGCTTTCTGCGGCTCGTTCTCGGCTACGAGGATGATCTGCCGCCGGCCGGCCGCGGCCCGCGCCACCCGGCCGATTTCGGCGACGATGTATTCCGGCGATTCGTCGCAGATGTTCTGCGTGGCGTCGAAGCGGAAGCCGTCGAAATGAAATTCCTCGATCCAATAGCGTGCGTTCGTAAGGAAGAACTCCCGCACCGCGGCGGAGTTCGGCCCGTCGAAATTGAGCGCGTCGCCCCAGTCGTTCTCGTAGCGGTCGGTGAAGTAATCCTCCGCGAAGACGCGCAGGTAATTTCCTTCCGGCCCGAGATGGTTGTAGACCACATCGAGGATCACCCCAAGGCCGTGGGCGTGCGCGGTGTCAATGAACGCCCGCAGGTCGTCCGGCGAGCCGTAGAGCCGCGTGGGCGCGAAAAGATTCACCCCGTCGTAGCCCCAGCCGAAGTCGCCGGCAAAATCCGCTACCGGCATCATCTCGATCACGGTTACGCCGAGCGCCGCCAGCTCTGCGAGCTCGCGCGCGGCCGCGGCCCACGTGCCCTCCGGGGTGAAGGTCCCCACGTGCATTTCGTAGATCACCTGCCCGGCGATCTCCACGCCCGGCCAGGCCTGGTCGGTCCAGGAAAAGGTCGCCGGGTTGACCACCAGGGAGGAGCGGTGCGGCCCTTCCGGCTGCGCGCGCGCCGCCGGGTCGGGATGGAAGTGATCGTTCTCATCCAGCCGGAAGCGGTAAAGCGCGCCTGCATCCGCCGGGGCAAAGCCAGCGAAGTATCCCGCATCTTCCCGCTCGAGTTCATGAAAACTGCGCGCCGCCGCGACCTCCGCCGATTCCTCCAGGACCACCGCCAGCCGCCGGGCCTTCGGTGCCCAGACGCGGAAATGCGTGCGGCCGTCGCCGGTGACCTCGGCGCCGATGGGATAACGCCGGGCGAAAGGTGCGGAGGCCGCCGCCGATGAAGGCGCGAGCGACTCTCCGGGTTGCCGGGAAGAAGAGGATTCCGCCTCAGGAGCTTCGGGAGTAGATACAGGCATGGCTGGACTGCTGGGACGATACACTCATTGGCTGCATACGCAGTGGCCGGCTGGCACCGTCGAGCAGCTCCCGGTCAGCGGCGCGGAAGGTGCGACCAATCTTCCGGGCGTCCGCATCGTCGGAGATCTCACCGGCATCCCGCTGCTTAAATTCTCATCGCACACCGGGGCGAGCGCGGTCCGGGCGATCTTGCGCGAGGGCAATTTTTCGAAAGGCCAGGGCGAGACGCTCGACCTGGCGATCATCGGCGCCGGCGTGGCCGGGATCTCCGCGGCGATCGAGGCGAAGAAGGCCGGGCTCCGCTTCGCGATCCTGGAAGCGACCGAGACCTTCTCGACCGTCATCAACTTTCCGAAGCGCAAACCGATCTACACCTACCCCACGGAAATGAAGCTCGAGGGCGGCCTGCATTTCGAAGCCGAGGTGAAGGAAGACCTCCTGCGCGAGATGCAGGCGCAGCAAAAAGCCGCGGGCGTGGAAGTGACCCCGGCGCGGGTCGAGCGGGTCGAGCGCACTGGCGGCGAGCTCGTGCTCCACCTGGCCGAGGGCGAGCCGCTGCGCGCGCGGCGCGTGCTTGTGGCCATCGGGCGCAGCGGAAATTTCCGCAAGCTCAACGTCCCTGGCGAGGAGCTCGAGAAGGTTTCGAATCGCCTTTTTGATCCGCATGAATTCAGCGGCCAGAAAGCGCTCGTGGTCGGCGGCGGCGACTCGGCTTTGGAGACCGCGATCGCGTTGGCCCGCGCGGGCGCGGAGGTAACGCTGAGTTATCGGAGAAAGGAATTCGCGCGCCCGAAGCCGGAGAACATCACCAAGATCGAGGCGCTGGCGCGCGATCGCCATGCGGACGTGGAGGTGGAACGGCCGAGCTCCGACCGGGTGAATGCGGCCATGACCGATGGCCTTGGCTGCGAGGATTGCGGGTCGCTCAAACTGGCGCTCGGGACCGAGGTCACGCGGATCGAGGCCGACCAGGTTTACCTGCAAGATGGGAGCGAGAAAACGCTGCCTAACGACGTTGTCTTTACGATGTTGGGGAGGGAAGCGCCGCTTGAGTTTTTTCGCCGGAGCGGGTTGAAAGTGCGCGGCGATTGGAACGCGCGCACATGGATCAGCTGCCTGGCCTTTGTGCTCTTCTGCGTGGTTCTTTATCACTGGAAGAGCAACCACCCGCAGGAATTCCCGGTGCAACGCTGGGCCAGCCAGGCGCAGGCGTTTCCTTACAATGTGCCGGCTCTTTTCGGCGCGGCCGGCGGGAAGCTCGCGGAATGGTCGAGCCGCGAGGGCAACCTGCTTTATACGATCAAGCGCGGCCTCGGGAACCCGGCGTTCTATTACACCCTGGCCTATTGCACCTGCGTGGTTGTCTTTGGCGTCCGGCGGATTCAGCGGCGGCGCACGCCTTACGTGAAGTGGCAGACCGGCGTCTTGATCGCGTCGCAATGCATCCCGCTGTTTATTTTGCCGGAACTGCTTCTCCCGTGGATGGGGCGCAACGGCTGGTTTGAACCGGGGCAGCCGCTTACATTGGCTGGCGAACCAGCTCTTCGAAAGCTACGACGGCTCGTTAGGCCACGAGCGCGCCTACTGGCGGGCCTATGGCTTCATCCTCGCCTTCCCGTTGAACGTCTACAACGTCTTCACCGATCATCCGATGTGGCTTTGGCTGGGGATTTCCTTCCTCCAGACTTTCGTGCTCATCCCGCTGATTATTTTTCGCTGGGGCAAAGGCGCCTACTGCGGCTGGATCTGCTCCTGCGGCGCGCTCGCCGAGACCATGGGCGACGCCCACCGCGAAAAGATGCCGCACGGCCCGGTCTGGAATCGGGTCAACATGGTCGGGCCAGGCGGCGTTGCTTTTCGCCTTCCTCATCCTCGCGCTCCGCATCGCCGGCTGGGCGCTTGGCGAGGGCTCGTGGGCCACGGCCTGGTATCACAAACTTTTCGAGGGCATCCCGTTCCTCAGCTACGCCTGGAGCGTCGATATCTTCATGGGCGGGATCCTCGGCGTGGGCCTTTATTTTTGGTTCAGCGGGCGGGTCTGGTGCCGCTTTGGCTGTCCGCTGGCGGCGCTGATGCACATCTACACGCGCTTCTCGCGCTACCGGATTTTTCCGGACAAATCGAAGTGCATCTCCTGCAACGTCTGCACCTCGGTCTGCCACCAGGGGATCGACGTGATGAGCTTCGCGAACAAAGGCCGACCGATGGAAGACCCGCAGTGCGTTCGCTGCTCCGCCTGCGTGCAGGAATGCCCCACGGGGGTGCTGGCCTTTGGGCGTTTCGATGGGCAAGGAGAGATCGTGCTGGATAAAATCGCCGCCTCGCCCGTGCGGATGCGGGAAAGTGCCTAACGACCGCGGCGCAGGCTTGCCTTTTGCGCGGATTTCTTCCAGCTTCGGCGCCGTTTTATGCGTCGCTTTGCCCTGCTCCTCGCGCTCGCGGCCTGCGCAGTTTCCGCCCAGGCCGGTCCACCGAAAGTCTCCGCTGCCGGCGAATGCCCGCACGATCAATACGCTGCCTCGTTTCCCCAAGGAAGCGCTCCGGCGCGGCGTTAACCGCCCGCTCTTTCGCTCGTTAGGCGTCTCGCCGATCACCGCCTGGATCGTGGCCCGCGCGCCTGTCAGCGGGTCGAACACGAAAGCGGCCCGGATCGTCCAGTCGGATGCCGGCGGCGCCTTTGACCAGATGGCGCTGGAGCTGGCCAACAGCTACACCGTCAGTGGCACGAACAGCATCGATAGTCACATGGCGCTGGATACGCTCACGGTCCACCTCTTGATCTACCAAATCGCCGACGGCCACATGGCGGTCTGTTTCGCCGATCTCGACGACTCGCGCTACGCGGATTACCGGCAACTGGGCGCCGCCTGGGTGGCGGTGCACAAAAACGGCAAGTGGACCACGATTAGCCGCGAGCCGCCGCGGCCTTAGCTCGCGGGTGCCTTGCTTTGTC
Organism: uncultured Verrucomicrobiae bacterium; assembly: GCA_963726745.1. GTDB lineage: Bacteria > Verrucomicrobiota > Verrucomicrobiia > Chthoniobacterales > UBA10450 > JACCTI01. The sequence continues at coordinate 511,870 of CAVSDR010000006.1, read as the reverse complement.
GGCGCGGCACGGTTTCGTATCCGCGCCATTAAAACAGCCGACACCTTCTCCCCTCCGCCCGGCGTGACACGTCGTCGCGCATCCGCTGGTCGCGGCCAAGCTGGCCCTGCTGCGTGCGCACACCACCAGCACCGGCGTTTTCCGGCGCGCGCTCCAGGAAGTCTCGATGCTCCTCTTGACCGAAGCTGCGCGCTCCTGGGACACGCGCGAGATCGAAGTGACCACGCCCCTGCAAACTTGCGCCGGCGCCGCGCTCGCGCGGCCGGTCGCGCTGGTGCCGATCCTGCGCGCCGGCCTTGGGATGATGGATGGGATGCTGCAACTTTTGCCCGAGGCGCAGGTGGGGCATCTCGGTTTGTATCGTGACGAAAAAACCCTTCGCCCGGTGACTTATTACAGCCGGCTGCCTAAACAAATCGCGCAGGCGGAAGTGCTCCTGCTCGACCCGATGCTGGCCACCGGCCATAGCGCGTGTGCCGCGGTGGAATTGCTGAAGTCCGCCGGGGCGGAACGCATCCAGCTGGTCGTGCTCGTGGCCTGCCCGGAGGGGATCGCACAGATGCAGGCGACGCATCCGTCGATTCCGATCATCACCGCGGCGATCGACACCGGGCTGAACGAGCGCGGCTACATTCTCCCGGGTCTGGGGGACGCGGGCGACCGCTACTTCGGGACTTGTTAGGCGCGGTCGGCCGCGGCATTGCGCCTGCTTGGAAAGGGCGGCATGCAAGGAATGCATTCCCGACCGAAGGAGCAGCGCGAAGCGGTGCGCCAGCTCCTCCACACCGTGCTCACGCGCGACATGGCCACCTTTAACCCGGAGCGCTTCCGCGAGTGGCTCAAGGACATCAATACCCGCTTCGGCAAAGTCGGCCTGTGCCTGCGCCACGCGATCGGCGCCTCCCGCACGGTCACTTTCACGGTCAAGGAAATCCGCAACGGGCGCACCTGCTTCCACTTCGCCTCCTCTACCCGCGTGGTCTTCGAGGCGAACGAAGTCGCGCCGCCGGTAGCCAGCGGCGGGAGTTAAGGAGCCGGCTCGAGATTGTAGACTTCCACCAGGGCCACGCCGCTGCTGGCCGCTTTCCCGCGCACGATCGCGGTGTAAGCCCCCGGCGTGAGCGTGCGGACGATGGCGGATTCCCGCGGATCCTCCGGCGGCACGGTCGAGTCGATGATTTCCTGCGCCTGGTCCGTCTGCCAGTCATCGTTCGCGGCGAGCTGCGCGCCGTTGCCGTTGTAAAGCTCGAGCGTGGTGTCGGCGAGTGCGCCAGCGACGCCCCGGTCGCCTAACGAGGGACCAAGCGCGCGCACGATCACCTTGGTCGAGTCCGGGCCGCTGAGGATGAAGCCGCCGATCATGACATTGTCTCCGGTCTCCACGCGGCCGCGGGTGGAGATGTTGGCAATGCGCGAGTCGCTCGCGGGGTTGAGATCATAGAGTTCCACCGAGGCCACGCCTGAGGTCTCACCCAAGCCGCGTACGATTGCGGTGTAAGCGCCCGGGTCGAGCGTGGCCACGATCGCCGCCTCGCGCTCATTTGTCGGCGGGACGGTCGTGAGCAGGATTTCCTGGCGATGTTCGTTCCAGTTATCGTTGGTCGCGAGCAAGCCGTCGGGCCCGTGCAGTTCCAGCGTCGGGTCGGCTAATTTTCCTGCGAGCGCGAACGACGGCCCGATCGCGCGCAGGACGACGCGCTTGGGCGCCCGCCCGGTGACGATGAAGCCGCCGATAAGCACGTTTTCCCCGGTCTGGGTGCGCAGGCGGGTCGAGACGTTAAGGAGTTGACGGGGCGGAGCCGGCCCGGCGGAGAGTTGGTAAACGAAAATGCGGCTGCCGCTTCCAATCCCTGGCGCCACGACAAAGAAGCGGCTGCTTGCCCCGTCAAAAGCGAGATCGGGCAAAATTTCCGTGGGCGGGGGATAGAGCGCCTCGGGCAGCGCCACGCTGCGCACAAGCGCACCCGAGCGCGCATCGAACAGATCCACCCGCGGATCCGAGCGATAGCTCTGGACGGCATACCGCCCGTCCGCGCTGAAGGCGATTTCGAGCGGACTGAGCGGCGCCGGAAACCGGCCAATCTCCGAGGTGAGGTTGTCGACCGAACGCAGGGAGCTGCCGCCATCGAAGACCAGGGCCAGCGCGCGTCCATCGGCCGTGACCGAGAGCTTTTGGATATTGATGTTGCTGGCTATTTTTTGCCCCAACTCCGGGGCGACGCCGGGATTGAGCGCGTAGCGCGCGAGAGTTCCGGTGCTGCGGTAGAGCTCGGCCACGAAAAGGTTCCGCCGATCAGGGCTGAGCACGAGCGTGTCGATCGGTGTCGGTGCGCCCGGAGGGTTGGGCCGGAGGGCGCCGACGATGGCGCCGTTCGCCGGGTCGATCTGGAGGACCGCGCTGGTGTCGCCGTAGTCGATCACGTAGAGCATCCCATCCGCGCCCGCGCGCAGTTGCCACAGATTCCGGCCGGGAACGGGGACATCCGGGAGAAACTCGAGCGTCTGCAAGTCCACCACTTTGATCACGCCTTGCGAACCCGCGGTCGCGTAGAGCCGCGTCCCGTCCGGCGAGAGGTCGAGCGCCGGCGGCCTTTCGGACATAGGCAGCAACTTGATTTGCCCGTAGGTAAAGGAATCGACCACCGCGATCCCGCTCGCACAGGCGAGGTAAAGTCGCGGGCGCACGGGATCAGCCATGAGCGTGAACACCTGCGGGAGCTCAAACTCCGGCACGGTCGACGGGATCACCGAAGCCGCCGGGAAAACGGTGATCCGCAAGAGCGCGTTGACGTCGCCTGCGCTTCCCTGCGCCGTGAGCGTGACCGAAAAAGTCCCGCTCAAGGTGAGCACGCCGGAGATTTTTCCGGTCGCAGGATCGAGCTGCAACCCGGAGGGGAGCGGCTGCGCGCGGAAGGCGGTCGGGCGATTGGTCGCCGTGATCTGGTAAGTGAAAGCGCTGCCGATCGGCTGCCCCGCCGGGTTAAGTTCGCTGTTGATCCGCCCGACCAGAATCACGAGCGAAAGCTGCAAGGTCGCCGGGCCGTAGGCCGTCTCCGCGCGCAGAGTCACGCTGTAGTTTCCCGGGTTCGTGGCGGTGCCGGTGATCCAGCCCGTGGCGGGATCGATCTGGAAGCCGGGCGGCAATCCGGTGGCGCTGAATGCGGTCGGTGAATGCGTCGCCATCACCTGGTAGCTGAAGGTTTGGTTGATCTCGATCGCTGGAATCGTGGCCGGGCTGGTGATGCGTGGCGGCGAGATCTCGATCACAATCGAGCCGCTCGCTTCCGAGGTCGCGCTGCGCGCGATTACCTGGACGGTGAACGTGCCCGCCATCGTCGCGGTGCCACTGATCCGGCCCGTGGCCGGGTCGAGCGCGAGGCCCTCGGGAAGCGCGCTGCTGCTGAAGCTGGTGGGGTTATTCGGCGCGGTGATCTGGTAGGCAAACGCGCTGCCGAGGAGCGTGGGCGCGGGCCGGCTGGCACTCGTTAGGGGGTAGGGGAGGACTTGCAGCAGGAAACGCCCGGTAGCCGTCCCGCCGCTGGCATTCTCGGCCGTGAGGTCGACGGTGAAAAGGCCGCTTGTCGGGCAGCGGCCGCTGATCAAGCCGCTGGCCGGGTCGACCTGCATCCCCGGGGGCAGACCCTCCGCGCGGAAGCTTGTGGGCGAGTTGTTCGCCCGGATCTGGTAGGCAAATGCGTCGCCGCTGCGCACCGTTTGCGAGCTGAGGGTGCTGGTGATGACCGCGGCATAAAGCGCGCGCGCGCCGGCGAGGTCGTCATCGGCCAGGTGATCGAGATTGCTGATGATCGAGTTCATCATCGCCACCCGGCCGGGCTGGCCATGTTCATCCGGATGATCCAGGCCGAGGACGTGGCCAAATTCATGCAAGGCTACGCGGTGGAGATCGTAGGTCCCGCCGGGGCCGGAACCCTGCAGGTCGCCGCGGTAGGAATCCCAGTTGCGCGCGCTATTGAAGAGCACATCGGTCTCGGTGAAAAAGGCGCCACTGGGAGAGTAATTCAAGGTCACTGCGAGGGTGTTTCCGCCCCAGCTTTGGCCGTAGACCGTGCTCGCGAAGGCGACCGTGTTGGCCCCGTCATTGGCCGCGGCGCTGGCCGGCCCGGCATCGACCAGGCGCACCTGGCCGAGGTTTTGATTCCAAAGGGCGAGCGCATCCGCGGCGGAGGCATTCCAGGAGACGCTCCCATCCTGCAGCGGACCCGAGGAACGCGTGAGCGCGAGGTGCATTTGAATCTGCGTCCCGTCGGCCCAGCGATACGGCAGGAGGACGTAGGCCTGCGCAGCCGCGGAGAGCAGAACAAGCAATGCGCCCGCGAGGAGGAGCCAACGAGATCGAGAAAAGCGCGCCACAGCTGGGCGCGATTTTTACGGGACGGCGCGGAAAAAATCAATCCCGCGGCGGCCACCCGCGAAAAGCTTGCGCCGCACGCGGAGCGCCGCTGAAATGCCGCGCATGAATGGAAGCCCCGAGCGCCGGATCGAAATCTTCGCGCCTTTCAATGCCGCGCTTGAGCTGACCAAGCGCATCCTCCTCGAACCTTTCGACCTCCGGAAATGGTTCGTGATCGGCTTTGCCGCCTTTCTCTCTCATCTCGCGGGCGGCGGTGGCAGCGGCTTTAATTTCCGCATTCCCGGCGGCGGCGATTGGAAGACGAGCTATCACTCGGCCGCAAGCGGGGTTGCCGGAACCGCGGGCGACGCGCTGCCGGCGTGGGTCTTTCCGTTGATCGCGGTCGGTGGCCTGCTCGTGCTCGTGATCGCTCTCCTCTGTCTCTGGATCGGGTCGCGCGGGAAATTCATTTTTATCGACTGCATCGTGCGCAATCGCGCCGCGATCGTGGAGCCGTGGCACGAATTCCGGCGCGAGGGGAACAGCTACTTCGGCTTTCTCGTGATTGTGATTACGAGCGTGCTCGTGATCGTGGGGGTGGCCGGCTCGCCCTTGTGGCTCCCGGCCGCGCTGCATGGGCGGCCGCCGGAAGGCGTGGAGCTGGTCGTGGGCGCGCTCCTGCTTTTCGGGGTGCTCTTCGCGCTCCTGATCGCGCTCAGCCTCCTGGCCGCTTTCATGCAGCCCATCATGTATCGGCGGCGTTGCGGCGCGAGCGCAGCCTTCCGCGCCTCGTTAGGCGCAATCGCCGCGGAACCTGGGCCGGTCCTGCTTTACCTGCTGTTCTCCTGGGTCTTGAGCCTGGCGATGATGCTCGTCGCTTGCCTGGCGACTTGCGCGACCTGCTGCCTGACGGCCATCCCGTATCTCGGCACGGTCATCTTGCTGCCTATTTTTGTTTTCGGCACCGGCTACACGCTGCTCTTTGTGCGCCAGTTCGGGGCCGACTTCGATCCCTGGGCCAGTTTCGTGGTCGCCGAGCCCGCGCCGCCGCTTGAGCCGCCGCCGGTGCAAACCTAAATGCGCCTGCTCCCGGAAAACCTCGGACGCACCTCTCTCGCCTTGCGGGCGGGCGCGCTGTTTACGCTCGCCGTGGGCGCGCTTCTCCTGCGCGCGCTGCCGCCGGCGAGCTTCGGTTGGCTGCGGCCCACCTGCGGCGCGGTTACTGGTTTGCCCTGCATTTTTTGCGGCACCACGCGCGCGCTGCACCATCTTTTAGCCGGCGACTTCAGCCGCGCGCTCTACTTCAACTGGCTGGCTTTTCCAGTCGCGCTCGCGGGGTTGCTCCTCGGCTTCAAGCTCGCGCTCGAGCTCGCCCTGCGCCGCCAGCTCTCGTTAGGCGGCAACTTCCGCCTGACGCCGCGCCAGCTCGCCGGCGGCCTCGCCGGGCTGGTTGCGCTCTGGATTTTCCAGGTCGCGCTCGCCCTCGCCGGGGGCAAGCACGAGCTGCTTAATCCCGCCGGGCCGCTCTACGCGCTCTTCGTGCGCTAGCTATTTTTCCGCCGGCAGCTCCTGCATTTCCACGTGCGCCAGGCCTGCGTGCACCACGTCCAGCTCAGTCGCGGCTTCCTTGCAAAGGTCGAGCTCGACCCGCCGGTTGTGGATGCCCCGGTCGGTGATGCGCACGGTCACGCTCTTGTCGTTCTCTGGATTTCGCAGGCGCACGCGCGTCCCCAGCGGCAGGCGATTGTGGGCCGCGGTGAATTCGTGTGGCTCGGCCCGGTGGTGCGCCAGGGAGTCCTCCGGCACCTCATACCAGGAGACGAGCACCCGGCGCACGGGCGCGCTCGGCGCCGCGGCTTCGGGACGCCGGGAGCAGCCGGCCAGAAGGAGCGCGGCCAGCGTGAGGCCGGAGAATTTAGACAGCGACATGCTGGTGCTCTTCGATCACTTCGCGCACTTTGCGCGCCAGGGTTTCGGGCGTGAAAGGCTTTTGTAACAGTTCCGTGCGCTCCTCGAGTGTCTGGTCGTGCGCGAACTCGGTATCGGAGTAACCGCTAACAAACAGCACTTTCATTTCCGGGCGTTCCGCGGCGAGGAGCGCGGCCAGCTCCGGGCCGTTCGTCTGCGGCATGATGACATCGGTGACGAGCAGGCTGATCTTGCCTTCATAGGCGCGCGCGGCGCGCAGCGCCCCGGCCGCATCGGGCGCGCACAGCACGGTGTAGCCTTCCTCTTCCAAGACCGCGCAGACGAGCTCGCGCACGATCTCTTCGTCCTCGGCCACGAGGATGGTTTCGAAGTGCTGCCCGCGCTGGGAGGAGGGTGTGAGGGCGCGCGTTTCCTCGACCGGGGCGCTCTCTTGCGGGAGGAAAACGCGGAAAGTGCTGCCTGCGCCCGGCGCACTCTCGACCGTGATTCCGCCGCCGCTTTGCCGCACGATGCCGTAGACCGTGGCCAGGCCCAGGCCGGTTCCTTTGCCCGGGCCCTTGGTGGTAAAGAACGGCTCGAAGAGGTGCGCGCGCGTTTCCGCGTCCATTCCCGCACCGCTATCGGCTACGGAAAATTCCACGTAGTCGCCCGCGGCGAGAGACTTGGAAATGGCGCGCGCGGCGGCCGCATCCAGCCGCACATTGGCCGTGCGAATGGTGATGCAACCGGCGTCGCCCATGGCGTCGCGCGCGTTCACCCCCAGGTTCATCAGGACTTGCCCGAGCTGCGTCGGGTCGGCCAACACCCGGCCTTCGCAAGCCGCCGTCTCGGTGCGCAGTTCGAAGCGTTCGCCGATCACCCGCCGGAGGAGCTTCTCCATTTCGCGCACGAGCTGGTTCAGGTCGATCACGCGCGGCTGGAGGATTTGCTTGCGGCTAAAGGCGAGCAATTGCCGGGTCACGCCCGCGGCCTGCTCGCCCGCCTTCAGGATCAGATCAGCGTGCTGCCTAACGACTGGATCGTGCCCGGAGCGGCCGCGCACCAGCTCGGCGTAGCCGATGATCGCGGTCAGCAAGTTGTTGAAATCGTGCGCCACTCCCCCGGCCAGGCGCCCGATCGCTTCCATCTTTTGCGCATGGCGCCGCTCCTCTTCGCTTTGGCGCAGCGCCTCTTCAGCCGCGCGGCGCTCCTCCATTTCGCGCACGAGATTATCGCGCTGCTCGAAGAATTTCTGGATCGTGCGCGCGAGCGCGCCGAATTCCGAGCGTTGCCCCGCCAGGCGCGCGATCGGCCGGGGATCGTTCCGCTGCAGGCTTTCCATGGTGCGCCGGAGCGGCCGGCTGACCCAAAGGACGAGCGCGAGCGCGAGCAGGAAGAGCAAGGCCACGGAGAAGCCGACGAGCGCCGCGAGCAGGCGTTCGCTCGAGCGATTGAGCGCGCGGACAATGGGCGATTCGTTCCGGACCACGAGCTCGGCCAGCGGCTGCCCGTCCCATCCGCGGAGCACGCGCGAAAAGGCGATCAAGCCATTGCGCTCGTTATTGGAATTTGCGCCCACGCGCGGCGCCGGCCGGACGAGCGTGACCTCGTTCCCGGTGAAGAGCGACATCTCCCGCAGCGCGGGCTGGCTCCAGAGGCGGCCGGCAAAAAAATAGCCGCGCGCCGGCGTTTCCCGCGCGGCGTCGCGCGAGGGGTGAATCGAGCCGCCGCGCAGCTCGAGCAAACCCTGCGGCGTCTCCAGAAAAAAGTGCACCAGCTTTGCCGAGGCGAAGATTTGCCCGAGCGCCGCGCGCGGCAGGCCGAGAGCTTCGAGCGTCTCGCCGGCGTTGAGGTTGTTGAGCGCGAAGACCGGCGCGCCCTCGGGCCCGAGGACCCAGGCGGCGTTTGCGTGGAAGCTTTCGAGGACTGCGCTGCTGAGATTATCGCGAAACCAGGGCGCGTCGCCGCTGGCGATCGCCGCGACCATTTGGTCCCAAGTGGTGAAGTCGCGCGCGAGCGTCTCGAGCGGCTGCCCGTGGTATTGCAGGAATTCGTCGAAGGAGACGTTGCGCTCGCGGAAGCGTTCCTCGGCGATGTGGCGGAACTTGAAGCCCTCGTAAGCGCGGAGCGCAAACAGCCCGCTGAGGAAAGTCGCCACGACTGCGACCAAGAGCAGGCTGATTTTGGTCTGAACTTTCATTGCTTGCCCTCCCTTTCGCCCAGACCACTCGCTCCCGTGCGAGGCAGGATAGACGGCGGCGCGCGCGGATTATTCGCGCAGGCGCCGTTCCCGTATGGCTACGATCCGCAGCCCGTTTCCTTCCGGGCGCACGATCCAGAAGTTTTCCGTGCGCCCCGCCGCCCGGCGGCCGTTGCCTTCCACTTCGAAGCGCAGGGTAAACCGCACCGCGGTTTCGCCTGTCCGGCCGGCCATGGTCAGCGTCGGCGGCGTCAGCAACTCGTATTTCCGTCGCGGCCAGCGCTGCAGGTAGCGGCGCACATCCCGCTCGACGAATTCCGCCGCGACCGCGCCGTGGTCGAAGTATTCCACCGGGTAGGCAAAGTATTTCACCTGCGCCGCGAGGTCATCGCTTTCGCTGTCGCGCAGATACTGGCGCACATAACTCTGCATTTGCTCGGCGCTCACATTTTCCAACGGCGGTGGTTCCTCCGCCGGCGGCGCCGGGCTGGGCGAGGCATCGAGCGCGGCCTCGGCCTGCGCGGCCAGGAGTTGCTGCTCGGGTTCCGGCAAGGCGCGCGCGTTGTCGCTTTTCAGCACCGGCACGTCCGGCAGGACGGCTGCGGCCACCGGGAGGACGCGTTCCACCTCGAGATCGAGCGAGCGTGCGGTCTCGGCATCGAGCGCGCCGGTGGCCGCGAAGCCTTTTCGCGCCTGGTAACGCTTGAGCGCGTTGGCCACATTCGGCGAATCCTGCCCATCGATGTCGCCAAAGTAGAGGTTCCGCCGGCGCAATTCCTCCTGCACCTGGCGCACGGCTTCATCCGCTCGGACCGGGAGGACGGCCAGGCAGCAGAGAAAACAGGCAACCCCTACGCGCATATTTTTTATCGCCGACACGGTTCGCAAGCACGTCCGGCACAATAACTTCGCGCGCCGCCTAGACTGCGGTCGCCGCCCAAAATTTTTCGAAGGCGTGCGGCCAGCTCCGGTCGAGCACCTTGGCCCGCGCACGCGCGCCCAGCTCGGCGCGTTCCCCTGGATTGTTCGTTAGGCGACGAATTGCGGCGGCGAAAGCTTCCGCGTCGCGCGCTTTCGTCACCAGCCCATCCTGCTCATGCGTCACCAGTTCGCACGGCCCGCCGACATCGGAGACGATCGCCGGCAACCCGGAGGCCTGCGCTTCGATGATCACATTCCCGAAGGTGTCGGTGGTGCTCGGGAAGACGAAGATATCCGCGGAAGCATAGGCGGTCGCGAGTTCTTCGCCCGCGAGCCGGCCGGTAAAAATCGCTTCCGGAAGCAGCTCGGCCAGCGCCTTTTCGTAGGGACCATTGCCGACAAAGCAAAGGCTCACCGGCGCGGCCGTTTCGCCCAAAAGACGGAAGGCCGCGACCAGGACGTCGAGATCTTTCTCGCGCGAAATTCGGCCGACGTAGAGCAGGCGCACGGTCTCGTTAGGCAAGGCGGTGCGCTCAAAGCGCTGCCAAAATTTCGCGTCGCGTCGTTTCGGATCGAAGAGCGCGAGGTCGAGGCCGCGTGGGAGAATCTGCAGCTTCTCCGGGGGGATGCCTTTCTCGAGCCAGCTCCGGCGGTACTGCTCGGAGTTCACGTAAACCGTGTCCTGCTGGCCGTAGAACCAGCGCATGTAAGTCCATCCGAGATTTTCCAGGAAGCTGTCCTCGGTCAGGATGCGGATGTATTCCGGAAAATCGGTGTGGTAGATGCCGCTGGTGCGGAGGTTGAGCATCTTCGCCGCGAGCAATCCGGTCAGCCCCATCGGGCCGGGCGTGCTGATGATGATCTCGGTGAAACGCTCGCGCTGGATGTAATCGAGCACCTGCAGGACGGGCGGGAAGCTGAGCTTTTGCAGCTCGTACTCCGGAAGCTCAAACTCGCCAATCGGCTTGAAATTGGCGATCGGGATCTCGTCGACCGTGAGCTCGCCGCGCGAGGTCACGACCACGAGCTGCTCGCCGGCTTCCGCAGCCGCGGCGGTCATCCGGCGGATGGTGGTGGAGACGCCGTTCACGTCTTCCAAAGTGTCGGTAAACCAGGCGCGCTTTTGGTTCTGCAACTGCGCCGGGACGCGGCCGGCAAGTTGCTGGCAAACTTCGCGCAGCCAGGTGCGCGAGGGCGCCTGGCTGTGGAAGCCGTAGATGTAGGGCGAAAGCAATATCAGGATGGGCACGATCCCGCTGACCGCCTGCATGCTCCCGATGACGTCGCCCGCGTTCAGCTTGCGCACGAACTGCTCGAAGAAGCGAAACGCGAGCTGCTCGCTGACCATGTTCGCCATCAGGAAAGTCCGGCGCTCGGGCGAGGTTTCGCCTTCCATTTCCTCCGCCAGGAGCGCCTTCATTTCCGGCTTCGCGAAATAGCCGGAAAGTTCTTTCCACAGGGAAACGTTCCCCGGCTTGGCGAGGTCGAAGATTTTCCCGGAGAGCACGCCCTGGGCGACGAAGTTGGCCTTCTCGCGCAGGGAAAATTCGGTCGGGTCGCGCCCTTCCATGAAGCGCGAAAACATTCCCTGCACGAGCGGCGCGCCCGCGCCCAGGCGCTCCTCGAAGTGATCCTGGATGAAGCAATAGAGCGTGTTGTAAAAGCCGTGCGAAAGCGCCAGCGGCGTACCGCCTTCGCCGCGCGCCTCGCATCGGCCCGCGCGCAGATGTTCGAGGAACTCCGCCGGCGCGGCTGCGGGCGGCGTCTCGGTGTAGGCATGCGCAAGAAACATTCCGCCGTGGTCGTCCGAGCCGCCCACGAGCACTTTCTTCCACGGCTCGGCGTGCGTCGGCGCCAGCTGATGGCGCTCGGCCAGCTCCTCGATCTTTGCTTTCGTTAGGCCGCGGAAGATCTCCAGGGTGAGCTCGCTCAAGAGCGCGTCGCGCAGGCCGTTGATCCCCTCGAAAGTTTTAAACAGCAAGATCAAGCGTTCCAGGTGCGAGGCCTGAAGCTTGCCGTTGATGCTGTAAAGCGGATGAGCCACGGCGTGCGCCAGGTTTTCCGCCTGCAGGTAAGCCTGCAGCTCGAAGATGTTCTCCCGCAGCCGCGCGATCTCCGCATGCTGCGCTTCCGTGATTCCCCAGACTAACAAGTGAATCTTGCAGGGGTCCTGCGGGAAATAAGTCGTCACCTGCTCGCTCAGGAACGTGCCGGGAAGATCGGCGATCTGGAGCGCGCCCTCGATCGTGTCGTGATCCGTCAGGGTGACGAAATCCATCCCGGCATGCCGGAGCGCGGTGTAGAGCTCGCGCGGATTCGAGTAGCTGTCGGGAAAATCGAAGCGGCGAAAGAGCCATTCCTCCGAGCGATCGCTCGAGCGGGAGTGAAGGTGCAGGTCGCAGCGGCTCATCGGGGCGCCATCCGGCGTTGCTCCGCAATCCAATCGCAGTAGGTCGTGGGCCTGCGTGCTTCCGCGAAGCGTCCCGCCAGTCGCAGCACCTGCGCCCAGATCTCGGGGTGCTCATAGTCCGGCGGATGCAGGCCCAGGCGGAGGAGCGGGGCAGCCTGCAAGGCACGGGCGAGCGCGCCGTTCCAGAGCAGGCTGGCCGCGCGCCGCCAGGCGCTGCGCACGCTGTAGACCAGCGAGCGCGACGGGTAGGTCGCCCCGCGGCGAAGATCGCGCACGTTCGTTAGGCGGGTGGTGTATTCCATTTCCGCATCGCGCGCCGCGCGCTCGCCCGCCGCGCTCAAGAGCCAGGCCGGGGCGATGAAGCCGCGCGGCTGCAGCCCGGCCTGCTGTGAATTCCTCCCGCGCCCGCGTGATCCGGGCGAAGGCTTCCTCGTAGTCGAGATCGTAAAACTCGCCCTCGTCGCTGGTGTAGGCGCGGGTGATGAACTTGTCGCCTAACGACTCGTGGGCCGCGCGTGGGCGCTGATGGAAATAGCCGTGAATCACGATCTCGTGCCCGGCGGCCTCGAGGTCGCGCAGCCATTGGAGGAAATCGCGATCGGCGGTCGCCTTTCCGCGATGATGGTAATCGGGCACGACCAGGAGCGAGGTCACGCGCACGCCGCAGCGTGCGAGGTCAGCCAGCATTTTCTCGCACGCGGGCTGCGTCGCCGGGGCCACGTCGTGCAGCGAAACCACCAGCGGAAGCGCTTCGCGCTCCGCGGCCGCGAGGATGGGGAAGGCAGTCGCGGCAGTGGCGGTCACGTCGATGTTCTCAGCTTCGCGGCCCTGCCCGACAAGCGCAAAGGCCGGCGCTAGCGGCTCATGCGCAGCACTTCGTCGAATTCCTCACGCGTGAGCGACTGCACCGAGAGCCGCGAAAGCCGGAGGAGCGCCATCTCGCTGGAGCGCGGGATTTTTCTTCACTGCCTCGAGCGTGACCGGATTTTTGAGCGCTTTCTGCGGCACGAGGTCGACCGCACTCCAGTCGCCTTCCGTGGCGGTCGCGTCGGGATAAGCGGCGCGCTGCACCTCGGCCAGGCCGACGATTTCTTTCCCGGTGACGCTGTGGTAAAACAAAACCGCGTCGCCTGGCTGCATCGCGCGCAGGTTATTCCGCGCGGTGAAATTGCGCACGCCGGTCCAGCTGGTCTTGCCGTCGCGCACGAGATCCGCCCACGAGTAAGCCGACGGCTCCGATTTCACGAGCCAGTGTTTCTTCATCCACGAGCTTCTAGCGCGCCGCCAGCCATTCGACAACCGCCGCCGCCTGTTTCACAATCGCGACGTGTCCCGCGGCCTCTTCATCACATTCGAAGGATCGGAGGGCTGCGGGAAATCGACCCAGGTGAAGCGGCTGGCTGCGCGCCTGGAAAAGGCCGGCCACGAATTCCTGCTCACGCGCGAGCCCGGCGGCACCGCCATCGGCGAAAAAATCCGCGACCTCCTGCAGTTCGCGCCCGAAGGCTACGCGATGCACCCGGAGACGGAGGTGCTGCTTTTCGAGGCCAGCCGCAGCCAGTTGGTGCGCGAGGTGATCGCGCCCGCGCTGGCGCGTGGCACGCATGTGATCAGCGATCGCTTTTACGATTCGACCACGGTCTACCAGGGCGCGGCGCGAAAATTAGACAGCGAGATGGTGGCGCAACTCAACCGGTTTGCGGTCGGCTCCTGGCAGCCGGACCTGACGTTTTTGCTCGATGTGGAGCTCGCGACCGCGCGCCAGCGGATGCTTCGCCGGGTGCGGCCGGTGGGCGCGCCCGACCGGATGGAATCGCAGCCGGAGGAATTCTACGAGCGCGTCTGCGCGGCCTATCGCGCGCTCGCGGCCCGCGAGCCGGAGCGCGTGCATTTAATCGACGCTTCCGGGTCGCCGGAGGAAATCGAAGCCACCATCTGGCAGGCGCTCGCGCCGCGCCTCACGCCCTGATGTCTTTCTCGCCCGAAGCTGCTTTCCAATACCTGCGCCGCGCGCACGAGCAGGAGCGCCTGGCCCACGCTTATCTCATCTCCGGCGCGGCTGGGAGCGGCAAACGCGCGCTCGCCAGCCGGCTGGCTAACTTGGTCAACGGCACCGAGGCCGAGGATGTCTTCTCCGGGAACGCGAGCGATGTTTTTCTGGCGGAGCCAAGCTCGAAATCGCGCCGCATTGTGATCGAGCAGGTGCGCACGCTGGAGCACGCGCTGCAGATGCGCGCCACCGGCGGACGACGCAAAGTCGCGATTGTTTCCGATGCCGACCGCCTCCAGCCGCAAGCCGCGAACGCTTTCCTGAAAACGCTGGAAGAGCCGCCTAACGACTCGTTGCTCCTGCTCTTGAGCGCGCTCCCGGAAGCGCTCATGGATACGATCCGCTCGCGCTGCGTGCCGATCCCGCTTGCGACCCCGGCGGGGATTGCGCCTTCCGCGGAAGAGACGGAGCTGGTGGCTTTACTCAGCGAGATTGGCGGGCCGGCGAGCAGTGGAGTGCAGGGAGCCTATCGGCTGGCGCAAGGTTTCCAGCGGCTTCTAGGTCGCTTGCGCGAAGGCATCCAGACAGAGAATGCCGCGGCCTTGAAAGCGGAGGAGGAGCGCTACAAGAAAACCACCGACGGCGCCTGGCTGGACGAGCGCGAGGATTTCTACAAGGCGATGAACGAAAGCCTTTACGTGCAACGGCGCGCCGATCTGGTGGAGGTGCTTTTCCGCTGGTGGTCGGATGTGCTCCGCGCGTGCGAGGGTCTGGCCGGCTCGGAGTTGCCGGCCGCGGCCGGGAAGACACAGGAAATAGCCGGCAAGCTCACGACCACGGATTGCCTCCGGCGGCTGCGGCGGCTGGAGGAATTGCGCGACCAGCTCGGGCGCAACATCCAGGAAGCGCTCGCGGTGGAGGTGGCCTTTCTAAGCGTCTTTCGCTTTTGACGGCACCCGCGGTGCGTCTTTCCCGAACTGCACCTGCGCCAGATGGCCGCCGCATTTCAAGCCGCCCAGGCGCAAGTCGGCCGCTTCGCTTTCAGGGAAAAGATATTGCCGATCGAAAAGATTCGACGAGCGCCAGGCGCCCAGGGCGAACCAGAGAACGCCGGCGCCCAGAAGCAGCACCACACCGCCACCGACGAAAAGCCAGACGCGCTCGATTGGCTTTTCTTCCTCGGCCTCGGTGCGTCCGCTGTAGCGCGGCGTAGGCGTGGGCGGTGGGATGACGCCCACGGGACGGGGATCGAAAATCGGCGGGGTCGGTGACGATCGGGGCGTGGATTGCGCCGGCAAAAGCGCGGGCCCGCCGAGCAGGCAGAGCGCGCAGAGGAGCAAGCGAAGCGGCCTTACCATGAGTCCACTCCTCTCTCGTTCGAGCGCGCATCGGCAGTGGGATGATCCGCTGCGAGCACGCGAAATTGTTCCGTGAGCGAACCGATCGCCGCCTGCACGCCCGCGGCCACGCCGTTGGTCGCCAGTGCACCGGCCAGCTGATCGAGCGCGCGTTGCAACGTCGCTTCCGGGACGAATTTTTCCAGGCCGTAGCCGGTCGTGAGCGCCGCGCTGCCGCCGGCCAGGTCGACCGCGAGAAGGATATTTCGGTTCTCCGCGCGCAGGCGATCGGCGGAAGTGAAGCGCGCGCGGTTCGCAATCCAGAAGGCAAACTCGGCCACGCTGCTGCCGGCCGGGAGTTCCACCAGAAGCACCGAGAAAAGCGTTTGCGGAAAGCGCTTCTGGAAGAGTTTGAGCGCGTCGCGCAGGGTCTGCACCTCCGCGGGCGTCAAACGCCCGGTGCGATCGGTCAGGAAGCGCGAATGCGCCGGCACCAGGCCGAAACGCGCATCCGCTTTCTGCAGGGAAAATTTGCACTCCGGGCAGCGGGGCACAGGCGACGCGAAGAGCGCGCCACAGGAGGGGCACTTCATCGCGAGGTTCTGGCCTTGAGTCGCCGGCGCATTCCCCCATATAAAACGTCCGCCCACGCTTTGCACCTGCGCACATGAGGACCAGACGAACGCTCGCAGTCGGCCTCATCGGCTACAACTTCATGGGCCGGGCGCATTCCAATGCCTGGCGCCAGGCGCCGCGCTTCTTTGACCTGCCGGCAGACGTGCGGATGAAGACGATTTGCGGCCGCGATCGCACGGCGGTGCGGGCCGCCGCGCAGCAGCTCGGCTGGGAGCAGAGCGTGACTGATTGGCGGCAAGTGCTCGACGATCCCGAGATCGACGTGGTCGACATCTCGACGCCTAACGACTCCCACCGCGAGATCGCGCTCGCCGCCGCGGCTGCGGGCAAGGCGATCCTGTGTGAGAAACCGCTCGGGCTCGACGCCGCGGAATGCGCCGAGATGCTCGCCGCGGTGCGGAAGGCGCGCGTGGTCCACATGGTTTGCCACAACTACCGGCGCATCCCGGCGCTCGCGCTCGCGCGGGAGATGATCGCGCGCGGGGAACTGGGCGACCGTCTCTACCATTTTCGCGCGCGCTACGCGCAGGATTGGATCGCCGATCCCGAGTTTCCGCTCGTCTGGCGCCTGCAAAGGAAGGTCGCCGGCTCCGGCGCACACGGCGACCTCAACGCTCACCTGGTCGATCTCGCGCGCTATCTCGTGGGGGAATTTCGCGAGGTCAGCGCGGTCATGGAGACGTTCGTAAAAGAGCGCCCGCTGGAGAGCGGCGCTGGCCAACGCGGCCGCGTGACCGTCGATGACGCCGTCTCCGTGATCGGCCGTTTCCGCAACAATGCGCTGGCTAATTTCGAGGCCACCCGCTTCGCCCACGGACGGAAGAACAGCATCACGCTCGAGATCAACGGCAGCGCCGGCTCGCTCGTCTTCGACTTCGAAGAAATGAATCGCCTCCGCTTTTACCATGCCGCCGATCCCGCGGAGCGCCGCGGGTTTCGCGACCTCCTGGTCACGGAAGCGGCGCATCCGTTCATCGAGAATTGGTGGCCGCCGGGACACTTGATCGGCTACGAGCACACCTTCGTGCACACCATGGCCGACTTCGTCCGCGCGGTCGTCGCTGGCCAAAGCGTCCAGCCCACCTTCGAGGATGGCTGGCGCAATCAAGTCGTGCTCGATGCGATCACCGAGAGCGCGCGCGCGCGGCGGATGGTGAAAATTGCTCGTTAGGGATTGCCTTCGTCCGTGCTCGCGCCGACGAATGTCTTGTCATGAAATTCGAAAATCAGGTCGCGATTGTCACGGGGGCGGGGCGGGGGATCGGGCATGCGATTGCCCTGCGCCTGGCGCAGGAGGGCGCGCGCGTCGCATCGGTTAGCCGCACGGAAGCGAACGCCCAGAAAACAGCCGACGAGATCAACGCCGGGCGCGCGGATGCGGCCCGGGCTTACGCGGTCGATGTCTCCGACCACGCGGCGGTGCAGGCGACCGGCGCGCGCATTCTCGAGGAGTTCGGCCGCGTGGACATCCTGGTGAACAACGCCGGCGTGACCCGCGATGGCCTGAGCATGCGGATGTCGCCGGAGGATTGGGATGTCGTGCTGAACACGAATCTCAAGGGCGCCTTCAATTTCGTGCAGTCGGTCCAGCGCTCGATGATCAAGCAGCGCAGCGGCCGGATCATCAACATCACTTCGGTCATCGGCTTGATCGGCAACGCGGGGCAGACGAACTACGCCGCAAGCAAGGCCGGCTTGATCGGATTCACCAAGTCGCTCGCGCGTGAGGTGGCCAGCCGCGGGATCACGGTGAACGCGGTCGCACCGGGCTTGATCGAAACCGACATGACCTCGGTGCTGCCGGAGGAAGTGCGAAAAAATATCCTGAGCAAGATCCCGCTGGGCTCGTTAGGCCAGCCGGAGGACATCGCGGCGATGGTGGCTTTTCTCGCTTCGGCGGAAGCGCGCTACATCACAGGGCAGGTGCTGGCGGTGGATGGCGGGATGGTGATGTGAGCCGGGCGCATCTTGCGTGCGACCGCCCTTCCGCCGATTGTTTCCCATGACGGAAAAAGCAATGTTTGGCGCGGGTTGTTTCTGGGGCGTGGAGGCGACCTTTCGCGCGGTGCCGGCGTGCGCGAGGCGATCTCTGGTTACGCCGGCGGCAAAACCGAGAACCCGACCTATGAGGAAGTCTGCACGGATGCCACCGGACACGCCGAGGTGGTCGAGGTGGAGTTCGACCCGGCGGAGGTGAGCTACGAGAAATTACTCGACACTTTCTGGTCGAACCACAATCCGACGACGCTCAATCGCCAGGGCCCGGACGTCGGCACGCAATACCGTTCCGCAATCTTCTTTTACTCGCCCGAACAGAAGGCGGCCGCGGAAAAATCGAAGGCGGCGCTGGACCAGAGCGGACGTTTCCCAAAGCCGATCGTGACCGAGATCGCACCTGCGCCGAAGTTCTATCCCGCGGAAGATTATCACCAGCGCTACCTCGAGAAGCGCGGTCTCACGCATTGCTCGATTTAGCCAGCAAGATGGAAGCGACCGTCCTGCGCACGACCGCCTTCGTGGAGAAAGCGGTCGATTTCATTCTGCAACAGGCGCGACTGGCGCTGGGCGAGCGCGGTGAGTTTCGCCTCTCGCTCTCGGGCGGGAACACGCCGCGGCCGATCTACGCGGAGCTGGCGCGGCGCGGCGCGGAGCTGCCGTGGGAGCGGATCTTTCTCACTTTCGGCGACGAGCGTTGTGTCCCACCGGACGATGCCGAGAGCAACTTACCGGATGGCGCGCGAGACGCTTACTCGACCCGGCGCATGTGCCGGCGGCCTCGGTGGCGCGGATGCGCGGCGAGCTCGAGCCGCACGTCGCGGCGCAGGAATACCAGGACGCGCTGGACGTGCGCGCGGCCCAGAGCGGCGAGGGTATCTTCCGGCACGATCTCATCCTGCTCGGCCTGGGGCCGGATGGGCACACGGCCTCGCTTTTTCCCGGGACGGCAGCGCTCAATGAAGTGACTGAGCGGGTCGTCGCGAATCACGTCCCGAAGCTCGACACCTGGCGGATCACCTTCACCTATCCGCTGATCGCGGCCGCGCGGCAGGTCTGCTTCATCGTCGATGGGACGAAGCACCCCGAGCTGATCGAGCAGGTGCTCGCGGGCGAGGGAGACTACCCGGCGGGGCGCGTGAGTTGCTCTGGGGAGATCACGTGGATCATCGGGCAATCCTGAGGGCCACAGAGCGTCGGCTAATTTTTCTCCCATGAAAGCAAACACCATCATCGTCACCGGTTCCGCCGGCCTCATCGGCTCGGAGACGGTCAAGCATTTCGCCCGCGAAGGGCAGCGCGTGGTCGGGATCGACAATGACATGCGCAGCCGCTTCTTCGGCGCGGAAGCTTCCACCCGCGGGACGCGTGACGCGCTCGTCGAGACGGTCGAGGGCTACGAGCACCACGACATCGACATCCGCGACGCCGCCGCGGTGCTCGCGGTTTTCCAGGAGCACGCCGGTCGCATCGCGGCGGTGGTGCACACCGCGGCGCAGCCCTCGCACGACTGGGCGGCACGCGATCCGCAGATGGATTTCACGGTCAACGCCAACGGCACGCTCAACCTCCTCGAGGCCACGCGGCAAGTCGCGCCCGAGGCGCCGTTTGTTTTCACCTCGACCAATAAAGTCTACGGCGACACGCCGAACCGCCTGCCGCTGCGCGAGCTCGAGTTCCGCTGGGAAATCGCCGAGGGCCACGAGTATGAGCCTGGCATTTCCGAGACCATGAGCATCGACCACACGAAGCACTCGCTCTTCGGCGCCTCCAAGGTCGCGGCCGACGTGCTCGTGCAGGAATACGGTCGCTACTTCGGCATGCCCACGGCCTGCTTCCGCGGCGGTTGCCTGACCGGCCCGGCGCACGCGGGCACGGAGCTCCACGGCTTCCTTAGTTACCTGATGAAATGCACCGTCACCGGCCGGCCCTACCGCGTCTTCGGTTACAATGGCAAGCAGGTGCGGGATAACATCCACAGCTTCGACCTGGTGGAAGCCTTCGCTGCGTTCATCGCCGCGCCGCGCTCGGGCGAAGTCTACAATCTCGGCGGCAGTCGCCACAGCAATTGCTCCATGCGCGAGGCCATCCAGCTCTGCGAGGAAATCAGCGGCCGCCAGCTCACCTGGGAATACGTCGAGGACAACCGCATCGGCGATCACATTTGGTGGATTAGCGACGTGCGGAAATTCCAGGAGCATTACCCGGCTTGGAAATTCCGTTACGGCCTGCGCGAGATCATGGAGGAAATCCATGCCGCGGTCGTGGGGACGGAAGCCGTCGCCTAACAAGTTGTCGGCTAATGCCGCGGCGGCGCCCAGCCGCGCGCCCCGCGGTAGCTGCGCGGACTGCGCAACCGGAGGCGCTCCAGTTCCGCGTCGTGCGCGCGCGTCTTGACCCAGAACTTCAGGTCGTCATCGAAGAGCGCGTTGTCGCAGGTGTAGCAATCCGGGATGTCCTCCGCGTAGCCCATGTAGCTGGCCACGCGCGTGCCGAGCGGCTGTTGCGCCAGCTCCGCCGCCACGTGGCGGGTGTATTTTTGGTAAAGCTCCGGCGCGAGCGGAATCGCCGAGTCGATCCGGTAGCCGTGCCGGTTTTCCTCGAAAGGATTGAAGAGGTAAAAGGCGTCGAAGTCGGCCAGGCGCGTGTCGGTGATGTTCGCGTGGACGAACTCCAGGCGCTCGAGCCCAAGGCCGGCCGCTGCCTGTCGCGCCGCGGCCACCAGTTCCGCACGCTGCTCCACGCCGGTGAAGTGACCTGCGGTGGTCGCCGCGCCCACCAGGCAGAACTTTCCCGCGCCGCAGCCAAGATCGAGCACGCGCGTGCCGGCCTCCTCGGCCAGCCAGCGGGCCGCCTCCGCCGCGACCGCCACCGGCGTCCAAAACAGTTCCGAGAGCGCGCGGATCGCCGGCGGGTAAATCCCGTCAAAAGTGGCGTCGTCCCGGGTGAAGAGTTCCGCCATGGCTGAAAATGCCGGCTAATCGCCTAACGAGCAGTCTTGGACTCGCCGCCGCCAAATTCCAGCGAAGCCGCGAGCAGCAGCTCCAGCCGCGGCGACCGGTGGGTCAGGCCGAAGAGCGGCGCGGCGCTCAAGACGGTGTGGAGGTTCGGCTTCCAGTTCACGCTCGGCCCGAGCCCAAACTCGTTCCGGTGGCCGGTCTGGGCCAGGCGCAACTCGGTGCCGAGCTCGAGCCGGTCGGCCAGCGCGAGATAGGCGAGGCTCTGGGTGAAGCCACGCGCTCCACGCCCGCCGCGGCCGACGTCGGCGAAAAGATTCGCAGCCCATTGCACGCGCGGGAAAAATTCCTGCCCCAGGAGCAACCGCAGCTCGAGCGCGCGGGGCTCGCCGAAGCGATAACTCGCCGCGAGCGCCGGGTTCAACGGCAGCTTGCCCCAGTTCGCCAGCGCATAACGCGCCCCAAGGCTGCAGTCCCGCTCGGCGAAGTAGCCGACGCGATTTTCCAGGTCCAGCTCGAGGCGGCCGGGAAGGCCGAGCTCGATTTCCTGCGTGAGCTCACCGCGGCCGCGACCGAATTTAGTCGACGAGATCACGCCGGCGAAGACCTCCCAAGGCGAGAGCACGTAGAGCTTGGTCGTGGCCGAGGCGCGGCTGCGCTCGGCCCACTGCGGCTGGCCGTAGCCGCCCGGTTCCTCAAATTCTTCGCCCTCCTCGCGGCCGCGCACGACCACCTCTTCATCCGCGAACAGCGCAGCGGTCGAGGTGAACAGAGCCAGCAACAGCGCCAGACGAAGTTTCATCGCAGCTTCAGGAATTCCACGGCCGTGCCGCCGAGCAACTGCGCTTTTTGACCGCTCGTTAGGTCCGGGAGCGACTCGATCAAGCTGCCGGCGCGTTCTTCGCCGAGCGGGAAGGGGTAATCCGAGCCGAGCGCGATCCGCTCCGCGCCGAAAAGCCCGAGGAGCATGCGCAGCGCGGCGGGATCGTGGACTAACGAGTCGACGTAGAAGTGCGCCGGCTTGCCTTCGCTTGCGAGATAACTGCGCGGGTTGCGCTGGTTCTCGAGCGCGACCAAGTCGGGCCGCACGTGAAACGCGTGCTCGATCCGCCCGATGGTGAACGGGAAAGCGCCGCCGCCATGGGCGAAGGCGACGCGCAATTTTGGGAAGCGCTCGAAGACGCCGCCGAATATTAGACAGCACATTGCCAGCGCCGTTTCCGCCGGCATGCCGACGAGCCACGGCAGCCAAAACTTCGGCATCCGCGCCTTCCCGAGCATGTCCCACGGATGCACAAACAGGCCAGCGTCGAGCGACTCGGCCGTTTGCCAGACGGTGTCGAGCGCGCGGTCATCGAGATTTCGGCAAAGCGGCCCGTGACAAAATTCATTCGCATCCACGTGCGTCCCGATCTGCGCGCCGCGCAGGCCGAGCTCGCGCACGCAACGCTCGAGTTCGCCCGCGGCCAGCTCCGGGTCCTGCAACGGGATCGTCGCCAGGCCGGCGAAGCGCGTCGGATGCGCCCGCACGACCTCGGCGATGTGATCGTTTAAGCGGCGCGCAAGATCGAGTGCGTCCGCCGGTTTCGCCCAATAGGAAAACATCACCGGCACGGTCGAGAGCACCTGCAAGGTCACGCCCGACGCGTCCATTTCCTCGATCCGGCGGGTCGGTTCCCAGACGTTGTCGCGCACCTCGCGGAAGCAATGCTCGCCTTTCATCATCCGCGCGCAGCAGGGCCGGTGATGCTCCAGGCGGATGAAGCCGGGGTAGCCGTATTTCCGGTCGAGGTCCGGCCACTCGCGCGGGAGAATGTGCGTGTGCAGATCGATCTTCATGCGCGCCCTGGAAGGTCTAAGGGCGGCAGTCGCGCCAGGCAAGCGCGGCCTCGCGCGCCGGTCACTCGACGAATTTCTTCAAGCGCTCGAGCGCCGCGTCCCAATGGCTCGAGACTTCGTTGAGGTAATCCCGCGCCTCTTCCAGCGGGCGGGCATCGAGCTCAAAGCGACATTCGCGCCCTGCGCTCTCCGCCCGCACCAGCCCCGCGCCCTCGAGGACGCGCAGGTGTTTCGTGATCGCCTGGCGGCTCATTTCCAGCCCTTCGCCGAGCCGGGCGATCGAGCGCGGCGCGCCGTCGCTCAGTCGGGCCACCAGGGTCAGGCGGGTGGCATCGCTGAGCGCGGCGAAGACCGGCGCGTGCCGCTGCAGGAGCCGCGGCGCCGCCAGCGTCTTAGGCGTTCTGCTCGACATGCTCCTTGATGTCCTGCGCCTGGATCTCCCAGCCGCGCGTGTTCATCCGCAAGGCCTCGGGCATCCGGTTAGCCGGCAACTTGCTGAAGCCGGTCTCGGTCACGGTCAACAACGTGCCGTCGCCTTTCGCCTCCAGTTGGAACTCCACTCGTGTCGTCGGTTCCTGCGAGTAATCGTGATCCGGATCGATCGCGTAGGGATGCCAGGTGTAGGCAAAGAGATGGCGCTGCGGATCGAGCTCTTGCACGTCCACGTCCCACTTCACCTGTTCATGACCGGGGATGGTCATCCGCCCGCGCGATTTTTCCCCGGCGACAAATGGCCCGTCGATCGCGACGCCGAACCATTGGCCGAACTCCGTGTGATCGGTCAGCGCGCGCCAAACGCGTGCGACCGGGGCGTCGATCTCGATTTGCTTCTGGATTTGGTCTTCCTGCATTTGCAACTTCATGGTTGCATATTGCAGCTGCCTGGCCGGACTGGCAACCAATTAGTTGCCTAAAATTTCGCCCGCGCTTAGAACGGCTTCACCGGCTCCGGCTGCGGGACCTTGGTGCCGCACTCCGGGCAGGTGCGGCGCGCGTCGTCCGCCCAGAAGTCGGTCATCGCTTTGCTGAAAGCCTGCACGATATCGGCGCAATCGAAGTCGATGTCTTCCACCAGCGCCTCGCAATTCGGGCAATAGAAGATCACGTGCTCGCGCTCGCCCGGCGGACGGCGGCGTTCAACCACCAGGCCGAGCGTGTCCGGTGGACGCACCGGTGCGTGCGGGACATTCGGCGGAATGAAGAACGTCTCTCCTTCTTTCACCAGGTGATCGACGATTCGGTCGCCCTCGCGGATGCGCACCTTGATGTCGCCTTTGAGTTGCAGGAAAAACTCCTCGCTGTCGACCTGGTGGAAATCGTTCCGCGCATTCGGCCCCTTGATGATCATGACAAAGAAGTCGCGCCCATCGTAGAGGTAGCGATTGCTCACCGGCGGCTTGAATTTCTCGCGGTTCGCTTCGATCCAGCCCATCAGATCGATCGGCGCCTGCACTTCGGTGCCCGAGGCGAGGGCTTCAGCGAGCTTGCTCATGCGCCCAGCGTAGGGACCGGCGCGCGAAGCGTCAAACTCCCGCGCGCAGCGAGGTGGCGTCGCGGCCGCGGAGCACGGCGATGATTTCTGCGAGCGCGCTGATCGCGATTTCTGCCGGCGAATCCGCGCCGATGTCGAGGCCGAGGGGCGCGTGCACCCGCGCCAGTTGCTCGTCGGTCACGCCGCGAGCGCGCAAGTGCTCGAAAACCATCCGCACCTTTCGCCGGCTACCGATCATCCCGAGATAGCCGGCATTCTCCGCGTGCGCCATCGCCGCGGCCAGCGCCTCGCGGTCGACCTCGTGATTCCGGCTTACGAGCACGAGCGCCTCATCGCGGCTCCAGGGATGGGTGGCGATAAAGTCCGCCGCCAGGCGCGCGGTTGCCGCGGGAAAATCCTCCAGCAATTCCGCACGATCCTCGAGCACGCCAGTCACGAAACCCGCCGTGCTGGCGAGGTGCGCGATGGCGCGCGCGCAATGCCCGCCGCCGACGAGGTAGATCGCTTCCGCCAGCGCCTGCGGCTCGAGCAAGACCGTCGCTTCGCCTCCGCAGATGGCGCCAAACGACGCCGCGTCCTCCTCGTGCAGCGGGTAGCGTTTCAAGATCGGAGCCTTTGCGCGCAAAGCGGCGCGTGCTTCCTCCACCACGAGCGCCTCGAACTTTCCGCCGCCGATCGTCCCGCTGGTTTTGCCGTCGGCGTAGACCAGCATCTTCGAGCCGGCGGCGCGCGGCACGGAGCCGGTGGTGGCCGCGACGGTCGCGAGCACACAGGCGGTGCGCGCCTGCCGCGCGCGGAGCAGTTCCTCCAGCAAATCCTCAGGCATCGCGGACGACGGTGCCTTCGATCAAGCCAAACGGATCGTCCGTCGGGACGAAGATCTCGTTCTGATTTTCCATTCCGAACGGCTTCAGGTTCACCAGGAGGTAATGCTTGTTCGGCATCTTCATGGCCACGCGCGCGATCTCCGGGCAGACACTGAGCGCGGCCTCGCCCATCTGGTAGACGCTCGCCTGCGCCGAGGGGCTGTAGTTGTTCGCAAAAGCTTTCAACATCGCGGCCAGGATCGCGTCGTTCGCCCGGCGAAAATCAGCCGGCAGGTTGGACCAGGTCCAGGTGGCGTCAAAGGAGGTCGCGAGGATGCGATCCGTCGTCTCCGGGAGGGTGGTGTATTCGCAGCGCGGAAAACCCGCCCAGCCGGAGCCGGTCGATTTCATGATCACCAGGTCGCGCACGCCGGACTCGACCAACTGCGACTCGCGCGTGCTTACCGCGCGGGTCCAGCCCCGGGCCTCGCTCCCGGCTGCGAAGGCGTGCGGGTGCGGCTCGCCCTCTATCTCCATCCGCTCCCAGCGCTTGGCGCTGATCTCGATGTTGGCGCTCGCGACCTGCTTGTAGCGCTCGAGGAAGTGATTGCCTAACGAGAGGGCGAAGCGCTCGATCTCCTCGCCCAGGTGATCCTTCGCGAGCACGTTGATCGTGTTCTTGATCGTGTCCGTCGGGACCACGCCGGTGTTGTCGCCCGCGGTGTAGCTTTCGCCAAAGTCGCCCTGGAGCAGGGCCGTGACCTCGATTTCCTGCACCGTGTGCCGCGCCCCGGCGCGTAAAATTTTCAGGACGCGCACTCGCGCCTTGCCGTATCGATTGCTCAGGAGTTTCATGGGCAGCTTGCGCACCATTCATAATTCAAGGCAGGCCGGAGCGCGATGGTAAAGCTGGAGGAGTTGAATGCGCTCCCGCCCGCGGAGTTCACGCGCATCGTCGGGCCGGTCTTCGAGCATTCGCCCTGGATCGCGGAACGCACCGCCGCCCGGCGGCCCTTCGTGAGCCTGGAGGCTCTGCTCGCCGCGCTCCGCGCAACCGTGGAGGCCGCCACCGCGGACGAACAGCTTTCCTTGATCCGCGCGCATCCTGATCTTGTCGGCCGCGCCGTGCTCACGAGCGAGTCGCAAAGCGAGCAACAGAGCGCCGGCCTGGGCGAACTCTCCGCGGAGGAGGTCGCGTTTTTCGACCGCTCCAATCGCGCTTATGCGGAGCGCTTCGGCTTTCCGTTCGTCATCTGCGCGCGCCTGAACAAGAAGGAAGCCATCCTGCGCGCCTTCCCCCGGCGCCTGGAAAATTCCCGGGAGCAGGAAATCCAAACCGCACTCGGCGAGATCTACCAAATTGCGGAGCTGCGGCTGCGCGACCTCGTGGCCCCATGAGCACGCTTTCCACCCATGTCCTCGATACCGCCCGCGGCCGTCCCGCCGCCGGCTTAAAGATTGAACTCTGGGCTGCCGGCCAGCTCCTCAAGACCGCGATTACCAACGCCGACGGCCGCACCGATGGCCCGCTGCTCAGCGGCGACGAAATGCGCGCGGGCGACTACGAACTCATTTTCCACGTCGGCGATTACTTCGGTGAGAACGCTTTTCTCGATCGCGTGCCCGTCCGTTTCAAAATAGCCGACAAGATGGCGAAGTATCACGTCCCGCTGCTGGTCTCGCCCTGGAGCTACAGCACCTATCGCGGAAGCTGAAATCACACATGAGCGAAAAAGATTCCACTCCTCCTGGCCTGGTTGACCTCGCGGCGGCGCGCGTCGGTGGCGTTGCGCTCCAGGCGAACGACGAATTCTTTGCCGAGAAAGAAAACCTCCTCAAGCCTGGGCGCGGCGTCTTCATTCCCGATAAATACACCGAGCGCGGCAAGTGGATGGATGGCTGGGAAAGCCGCCGGCGCCGCACGCCGGGCCACGACTGGTGCATCCTCCGGCTTGGCCTGCGTGGAGTCGTTAGGCAGGTGGACATCGACACCAATCACTTCCTCGGGAACCACCCGCCGTTCGCTTCGCTCGACGCCGCGCGCGCCGACGGCGAGATCAGCGACCTCGAGCAGCTTCGCTGGACGACGATCCTGGAGAAGTCACCGCTCGATCCCGGCTCGCAAAATCTCTTCGCGATCGCGAACGAAGAAGCCTGGACGCATCTCCGACTGAACATTTTCCCGGACGGCGGCGTTGCCCGCCTGCGGGTCTATGGCGTGGTCGTGCCCGATTGGAGCAAGGTGCGACCCGGCGAAACGGTCGACCTCGCGGCGGTGGAGAATGGCGGCGTGCCGCTCGCCTGCAGCGACATGTTTTTCTCCTCGATGAACAACCTGATCATGCCCGGCCGTTCCGAAAATATGGGCGACGGCTGGGAGACCAAACGCCGCCGCGGTCCCGGGCACGATTGGCTGATCCTGCAGCTCGGCCGTCCCGGCGCGATCCGGAAAATCGAGGTCGACACGAATCACTTCAAGGGCAACTACCCCGACACCTGCTCGCTCGAGGGCGTGCAAGCGCCTGGCGCCACCGCGGAGGAATTAGCCAGCGCCGCGTGGCAGCCGATCCTCCCGCAGACCAAGCTCGAGGCGCACACGCGCCACTTCTTCGAGCAGGAACTCGCTCCGCTGGAGAACTGCACCCATGTGCGGCTGAATATTTTCCCGGACGGCGGCGTCAGCCGGCTGCGGCTCTGGGGCGTGCCGCGGCTGCCTAACGAATGAGCGAGTTCGACCTCCTGGTGCGCGGGCGCGAGCGCGACCTCGGGATTTTAGACGGCAAGTTCACCGCCATCGGACCGAACCTCCCGGGCGCGGCGCGGGCAGAGATTGATGCCACCGCGCTGGCGATTTTCCCCGGGGTGATCGACGCGCACGTGCATTTCAACGAGCCCGGCCGGACGGACTGGGAAGGTTTTGCCAGCGGCTCGCGCGCGGCCCTCGCCGGCGGCACCACCACCTTCTTCGACATGCCGCTGAACGCGCACCCGCCGACGCTCGACGGCCCGAGCTTCGACGCGAAGCGCGCGGCCGCGGAGGAGCACTCGTTAGCCGACTTCGGGCTTTGGGGCGGCCTGGTCCCGGGCAACCTCGAGCACTTGGAAACGCTGCGCGACCGCGGGGTTGTGGGGTTAAAGGCCTTCATGTGCCCGAGCGGGATCGACGATTTTCCGTTCGCCGATTGGGCCACGCTGCGCGCGGGGATGGCACGCGCCGCGGAGCTCGGGCTGCTCGTCGGCTTGCATGCGGAGGCGCCCGCGGCCTTGCGTCCGGCAGGCGGCGGGACGGTGCGCGACTTCCTCGATTCGCGCCCCGTGGAAGCGGAGCTGGAAGCCATCCGGCAGGCGCTCGAGCTGGCGGAGGAAACAAAATGCCGGCTGCACCTGGTGCACGTGAGCAGCGGACGCGGCGTGGCACTGGTGGCGCAAGCGCGCGCGGCCGGGCTCGACGTTTCCTGCGAAACCTGTCCGCATTACCTGCTCCTGACCGACGAGGATATGGTCTCGTTAGGCGCGGTGGCGAAGTGCGCCCCGCCGCTGCGCTCGGCCGCAGAGCAGCGCGACCTGCAGGCGCACCTCGGGGACGTCGAGACCATCGGCTCGGATCATTCGCCCTCGCCGCCGGAGATGAAGCAGCGGGAGAATTTCGCGGAAGTCTGGGGCGGCATCTCCGGTTGCCAGCATCTTCTGCCGCTCCTGGCCGACCTGCCGGGGATCGAGTCAACTCACGAGCGCCAACGTCGCCCGGCGTTTCCGCCTCGCGGACAAGGGCGGGCTCGAAGTGGGAAAGGATGCCGACTTCTCCCTGCTCGAGTTTGGCGCGGGCGAAACCATCACCGCGGAGTCGCTCCATTACCGGCACCGGCAGTCGCCTTACATCGGCCGAACGCCGCCAGCGCGCGTGCGCCGCACATTTTTGCGCGGACAAACCGTCTTCGAGGATGGTAATTTCCCCCGCCGCCCCAACGCCCAATTCGTTAGGCCGGAACCATTTTGAACGCGAAAACCACTCTCCAGCCCGACGACACGAAGAAAATAGACAGCGCTTTGCGCGAGGCCAATCTCGGCTTCCTGCGCCATTACCCCGGGGAATCCGATCGCCGCCAGGCGGTCCACGTGGTCTACGGCGGCGCGCACCTCTTCCGGGCCGATTCCGCGCAGCGCCTCGGCGTGGTCGCGCGGCGCTCGCTCGAGGAATACGCGCCCGACGCGGCGACGCTTGGGAAGATTCTCGGGCTCGAAGGCGAACATGCGGAGAAAGTCTATCGCGCGCGTGCAGGAGAAACTGGAGCGCGAACCGGTGGAAGATTTCCGGCTCGACTTCGAGGATGGCTACGGCAATCGCGCCGACGAGGAGGAAGATGGCCACGCCGCCTCCAGCGCCGCCGAGGTCGCACGTGGCCTGGCGCAGGGCACGCTCCCGCCTTTCATCGGCATCCGCCTGAAGCCGCTCAATGAAGACTTGCGCGCCCGGAGCGTGCGCACGCTCGATCTTTTCCTCTCCGCGCTCCTGCGCGAGAGCGGCGGGAAGTTGCCGGCTAATTTCGTCATCACCGTGCCGAAGGTGCAGCTCCCCGAGCAAATGCACGCCGCCGTGGCCTACTGCAAATTGCTCGAGGAACGCCTCGGCCTAACGAACGGTGCGCTCCAGCTCGAGCCGATGATCGAGACGCCACAGGCGATCATCAGCCAGCAGGGACGGATGGGCATCGGCGCGTTGATCGAGGCTGCGGAAGGGCGCTGCCGCAGCATCCATTTCGGCGTTTACGATTACACCGCCTCCTGCGGGATCACCGCGGCCTACCAGGCGATGGGCCATCCGACCTGCGACTTCGCGCGCCAGGTGATGCTCGTCTCCACTGCCGGCACCGGCGTGCATCTTTCCGATGGCGCGACCAATATCTTGCCGGCCGCGCCGCATCGCGCCGCCGAAGGTCAAACGCTCACGCCGGAGCAGGAACGCGAAAACCGCGAGTCGGTGCACAAGGCCTGGCGTCTTGGGTTTGACGACAACCTGCACTCGCTTCGCAATGGCTTTTACCAAGGCTGGGATCTCCACCCGGCGCAGCTCGTGACCCGCTACGCCGCGGTTTACCATTTCTTCCTCGGCGGCCTTGCGAGCGCTTCGAATCGCCTGAAAGCCTTCGTGGAAAAAGCCGCGCTCGCCTCGCTCCACGGCGATGTCTTCGACGATGCCGCCACCGGCCAGGGCTTGCTCAATTTCTTCCTCCGCGGAATTGCCTGCGGCGCGATCACCGAGAGCGAAGCGCTCGAGACCGGGCTCACGCTCGAGGAAATTCGCTCGCGCTCGTTCCTGAAGATTTTGCAAGGGCGGCGCGGCGCATGAGCAACGCCTTCGAGTTTCGGCTGAACGGGAAAGCGGTCCGCGTCGACTCGGTCTCACCGAATACCACGCTGCTCGAATGGCTGCGGGTCAATGGCCTGACCGGTTCGAAGGAAGGCTGCGCCGAAGGCGATTGCGGCGCCTGCTCGGTCGCGCTGGTCGATCGCGATGCGAAAGGAAAGCGCTGCTTCCGCGCGATCAACAGCTGCCTTGTCCCGCTGCCGCTCATGGCCGGGCGCGAACTCCTCACGGTGGAAGGGGTCGGCTGTGCGAAAAAGCTGCACCCGGTGCAGCAGGCGATGGTGGAAAACTTCGGGTCGCAATGCGGTTACTGCACGCCCGGCTTCATCATGTCGATGTTCGAAGGCTACTACCGCAAGGACCTGAAGACCGCGGCGCAACTCGATGAGCAACTAGCCGGCAACCTCTGCCGTTGCACCGGCTACCGGCCGATCCGCGACGCCGCGGCCGACGCCTTCGCGCAGCGCCACGGCGCGGACTCGTTCGACGAACAGCTGCGCACAGCCAAAGCGAAGCCGGGCGCGGTCCGCTACACCTATGGCGAGGAGAAGTTTCTCCGGCCGACTTCGCTCCCGCGCCTTTTCGAAATGATGGCCGCCAATCCGGAGGCACGGCTGATCGCCGGCGCGACCGAGCTCGGGCTCGAGATCACGAAAAAATATCGCCGCTTCCCGGTGCTGATCTCGCTGGAAGCGATCGCGGAGCTGAATGCGGTCGAGCGCACCGGCGAGGGCTGGCGGATCGGCGCCGCGGCCACGCTCACGAAGATCGATGACTCGTTAGGGAGCGACTTCCCGGAGTTGCGCGAGATGCTCCTCGTCTTCGGCTCGCGGCAGATTCGGAACCGCGCGACCATGGGCGGAAATCTTGTGACCGCGTCGCCCATCGGCGATTCCGCGCCGGTCCTGCTCGCGCTCGATGCGCAGGTCGTGCTCGCTTCCGCGAAAGGCGAACGCGTGTTGCCGCTGGAGAAATTTTTCGTGAGTTACCGCCAGACCGCGCTGGAGCCGGGCGAAATCCTTCGGGCCATCTTGCTGCCTGTTCCTCCGGCCGGGTCGCATCGCCGCTGGTTCAAAGTCTCCAAGCGCCGCGAAATGGACATCAGCACCGTGGCCGGCGCGTTCGCGGTCGAGCGCACGGAGGGCGGCACGATCACAAAAGCGCGCGTCGCTTTCGGCGGCGTGGCCGCGATGCCGGTGCGGGCGCATGCGACTGAGCAAGCGCTCTTGGGCAAGCACTGGCGGCCGGAGATTTTCGCAGAGGTCGCGCCGGTGCTGGCGGCGGAGTTTTCGCCGATCTCGGACGTGCGCGGGAGCGAGCTTTACCGGCGGGAATTGATCACCAGTTTGCTGGCTCGATTCCTCGAAGAGGAAGCGCCGGTTCCGTCTCCGGGGAAGATCGCGCGCGCGCTCGCGGAGCGTCCGGCATCGCTGCCGCACGAGAGCGCGCATAAACATGTCACCGGCGAGGCGATCTACGTGGACGACTGCGCGCAATCCGAGGCGATGCTCGAAGTCTGGCCGGTCTGCTCGCCACACGCGCACGCGAAAATTCTCCGGCGCGACGCGAGCGCGGCGCGGGCCTTTCCTGGTGTGCACGCGGTGTTGCTCGCAGAGGACGTGCCCGGCCTAAACGACGTGGGCGCGGTGCGGCACGACGAGATTCTGCTGGCGGACAACGAGGCGTTTTATCACGGGCAAATCATCGCGCTGGTCGTCGGCGAGTCTCAGGAGCTTTGCCGCGCAGCGGCGGAGAAGGTCGTGGTCGAATACGAGAGCCTGCCGGCTATTTTCTCGATCGAGGAAGCAATCGCCGCGGAGAGCTTCCACACCGAGCCGAACTTCATCCGGCGGGGCGATGTCCATACGGCCTTGGCCTCTGCGCCTCGCAAGTTGTCGGGTGAATTCTCTTTCGGCGGGCAGGATCACTTTTACCTGGAGACCAATGCCTGCTGGGCGGAACCGGGCGAGGACGGAAGCGTTTTCATCAGCTCCTCGACGCAACACCCGAGTGAAGTGCAGCACATCGTGGCGCACGTGCTCGCACAGCCGATGCATCGCGTGGTCGTGGAATGTCCGCGCATGGGCGGCGGTTTCGGCGGGAAGGAAACGCAAGCTGCCGGCCTGGCTGCGCTCGCTGCGCTCGCGGCCACGAAGACGGGACGCAAAGTGCGGATCCGTTTCAATCGCGATCAGGACATGATGATTACCGGAAAGCGGCATCCATTTCTCGGGAAATTCGAGGTTGGCTTCGATGACGAGGGACTGGTGCAAGCCGCGCGGATCGAGCTTTTCTCGAATGGCGGCTGGTCGTTAGACCTTTCGCGCGCGGTCACGGATCGGGCGGTCTTCCACGCGGATAACGCCTACTACCTGCCGCACGCGGAGATCAGCGGCGCGGTTGCGAAGACCAACCTCGCCTCGAACACCGCTTTCCGCGGCTTCGGCGGACCGCAAGGAATGCTCGTGATCGAGGAGATCATGGACCGAATCGCGCGCGCCACCGGGCTGGCGCCGGAGATGGTCCGGCAGCGCAATCTCTACCGCGGCACCGGCGCGACGAATACGACGCACTACGGCCAGGAGATCGAGGACAATCGCCTCCAGCGCATCTGGACGGAGCTGCTGGAGTCGAGTGCGTTCGTGAGCCGACGCGCGGAACTGGCGGAGTGGAACGCCGCTCATCCGCGGCGCAAACGCGGGCTCGCGATCACGCCGGTGAAGTTTGGTATTTCTTTCACGACGACGCATCTCAACCAGGCCGGCGCGCTCGTGCTCCTCTACCAGGACGGCACGGCGCAGGTGAACCACGGCGGGATCGAGATGGGCCAGGGCGTTTACACGAACATGGCGCTGATCGCCGCGCGCGAGCTTGGGATCACGCCCGAGCGCGTCCGGGTGATGGCTACGCGGACCGACAAAGTGCCGAATACTTCCGCGACCGCTGCCTCTTGCGGGACCGACCTGAATGGCGCCGCGGTCCAGGATGCGTGCGAGAAATTGCGGGCGCGGCTGGTGCCGTTCGCGCTCGAAATGCTCGCGGAAAAATTGGGACGCGAAGTTTTAGCCGACAATCTGGTTTTCGCGGAGAACGCGGTTTTCGAGACGGAGGAAGTCGCGACCCGCATCTCGTTTGCCGAGCTCTTGCAGCGGGCCTACTTCGCGCGCACGAGCTTGAGCGCGACCGGATTTTATCGCACGCCGGAGATTCACTACGACCGCGAGGCGGGGCGGGGAAAACCGTTCCACTACTTCGCGGTCGGCGCGGCCGTGAGCGAGGTGGAGATCGATGGCTACACCGGGATGCATCACCTGCGGCGGGTCGATATCTTGCATGACGCCGGCGACCCGGTGAATCTCGGGGTGACCCGCGGCCAGATCGAGGGCGGCTTCGTGCAAGGCGCCGGCTGGCTCACAGTCGAGGAATTGGTCTGGGATTCCGAAGGCCGTCTGCGGACGCATTCGCCCGACACCTACAAAATCCCCGCGGTCGGCGACACGCCGGACATCTTCAACGTCACCCTCTTGAGCGACGCGACGCAGCCGAACGTGATCCATGGCAGCAAAGCCGTGGGCGAGCCGCCGCTGATGCTCGCGCTCTCGGTGCGCGAAGCGATTCGCGACGCGGTCGCCGCCTTTGGCCGAGCCGGCACGCAGGTGCTCGCTCCCATCGCCCGCGACTCCGGAGGCGATCTTCCTAAGCATCCGCAGCCTAACGAGTGCAGCCGAGCCCGCTGAGGCCACGCCCGAGCATCCGGTGGCGGAAGGGGTGCTGCGATGAGAGCGCTGGAGCACAAACTCGCGGTCGCCCGCGGCGAAACGCCGGCAGAAATCCTTTTCCGGAACGCGCAGCTCGTGAACGTCTTCAGCGGCGAGATCTATCCGGCGCACGTGGCGGTGGACGATGGGCGGATCGTCGGGCTGGGGGAATACGACGCGCGCGAAACCATCGACCTCGAAGGCGCCTTTCTTGCGCCGGGATTGATCGACGGACATTTCCACGTCGAGAGCACGATGGTGACGGTGCCGGAGTTCGCCCGCGCGGTCGTGCCGCACGGAACCAGCGCGATGGTGATCGACCCGCACGAGTTCACCAACGTTCTCGGCCGGGACGGGATCGAATACGTGCTCGAGTCGAGCCGCGGGTTGCCGATCGATTTTTTCATCATGCTGCCGTCGTGCATTCCCGCGACGCATCTCGAGACCAGCGGGGCGCGGATGAGCGCGGCGGATTTGGCCGAGATGATCAATCACGAACGCATCGCGGGCGTGGCGGAGCTGATGAATTACCCCGGCGTGTTTCTCGGGATGGAAAGCGAGCTGGCAAAGATCCGCGCGGGCAAAGGGAAGTTGATCGATGGCCACGCGCCGGGCTTGCGCGGGCGGAACCTGAACGCCTACGCGCTCGCCGGCGTGCGGTCCGACCACGAGAGCACGGAGCTGGAAGAGGCGCGCGAGAAGCTGCGGCTCGGGATGCACCTGCTCGTGCGCGAGGGGAGCACTGAGCGGAATCTCGAGCACGTGATCCCGTTGGTGACGCCGCAAAATTCCGCGAATTGCTCCTTCGCCACGGACGATAAATTACCCGGCGACTTGTTAGGCGAAGGCCACATCGACCACTCCATCCGCAAGGCGATCGCCTGCGGGCTGGCGCCGATCACCGCCATCCAGATGGGCACGATCAACACCGCGCGGCATTACCGGCTGCGGAATCATGGCGCGATTGCCCCGCGCTATTGGGCCGACTTCCTGGTGCTCGACGACCTGGAGAAATTCGTCGTCCGCCGCGTCTACAAGAAGGGAAAACTGGTCGCGGAGAATGGCGAGTATCTCGGCGCGAAAGGCGCGGCCGCGCAGCTCGCGCGGAACACGATGAACGTTCGCTTCCGCGGCGCGGAGGACATTGCCGTCGCGGCGAAAGTGCCGGCTAAAATCCGCGTGATCGAGATTGTGCCGGAACAAATCGTGACCAACGAAGCGATCGAGGAAGCGAAGATTGTGCACGAGCAGATCGTCTCCGATCCGGCGCGCGACATCCTCAAGCTGGTCGTGCTCGAGCGGCACCACGCCACCGGCAATGTCGGCGTCGGCTTTGTCCGCGGCTTTGGGCTCCAGCGCGGCGCGCTTGGTTCCACCGTGGCGCACGACGCGCACAACATCGTGGTCGTGGGCGTGTCGGACAGCGACATCCTCGCGACCGTCGCGGCGCTGCAAAAGATGGGCGGCGGACAGGTTGCGATCGAGGATGGAAAAGAAATCGCCGCGCTGCCCTTGCCGATCGCCGGGTTGGTTTCCGATCGGCCGCTCGCGGAAGTGGTCGAGAAAATCGAGGCGCTTAAAGCGGCCGCCACAAAATTAGGCAGCAACCTGCCGGCGCCGTTTATGTCGCTCTCGTTCCTCAGTCTTTCGCCGATTCCCGCGCTCAAGCTGACCGACCAGGGCCTGGTCGACGCGGTCAAGATGGAGCTGACGAGCCTGATCGTCCCCTGAGCGCGCGCCGTTGAGGAATGCATCCGGCGCTCGTAGCGTCCTTGACGCCATGACGACCGCGCCTTCCCGCTCGACGGCCCAGCAACTCGACGCCCGCGATCCGCTGGCGGCTTTCCGCGCGCGCTTCTATGTGCCGGAGGACAAAATTTACCTGGATGGTAACTCGTTAGGCCTGCTTTCGCGCGAAGCCGAGGAGAGCCTGGCGCGGGTCCTCGAGGAGTGGAAGACCGGCGGGATCGGCGGCTGGCTCGATGGCGACACGCCCTGGTTCACGATGGCGGAAACGCTCGCGGCGCGGGTCGCGAAAATGGTCGGGGCAGAGCCGGACGAAGTGGCGATCGCCAATTCGATGACGGTGAATTTGCACCAGCTCCTCGCGACGCTTTACCGGCCGCATGACACGCGCACGAAAGTGCTGATCGATGCGCACAGTTTCCCGACCGACCGCTACGCGCTCCGCAGCCATTTGCGCCTGCGCGGGCTTGATCCGGAGGAACACATCGTCGTCGTGCCGGCGGGTGAAGGGCGCTTTCTCGACGAGGCCGCGATCGAGAAAGCGCTGGCTAATCCTGAGCTGCAGATGGCGCTCTTTCCCTCGGTGGTCTACACCACCGGGCAATTGCTCGACCTGGAGCGGATCTGCCGGGCGGCGCGGGCGAACGATGTCGTCATTGGCCTCGACCTTTCGCACACCGTCGGGGTCATGCCGCACGCGCTCGACCAGTGGGGCGCGGACTTCGCCGGCTGGGGTCATTACAAGTGGCTCAATGCCGGGCCGGGTTCGGTCGCCGGGCTCTACATTAACCAGCGGCATTTCGCGCACGATGGCCGCGTCGATGCGGGCCTGGCCGGCTGGTGGAGCGTGCACAAGGAAAGCATGTTCGAGATGTCGGACGAGTTCTTCCCGGGCATGGGGGCGGCGGCCTTGCAGATCGGAACGCCGGCGGTCTTGAGCATGGCGCCGATCGAGGGAGCGCTGCAGCCGATCGAGGACGCCGGGCTCGAGCGCATTCGCGAGAAGTCGGTCGCGATGACGGAATTCCTGATTGCGGCGGCGGATGCGGAGCTGGCGGAGCTTGGTTTCCGCGTGGGCACGCCGCGGGAAGCGCGGCGCCGTGGCGGACACGTCTCGCTGCAGCACGAGAAGGCGCAGCCGATCTCGCTGGCGCTGCGCGCGCGCGGGATCATTCCCGATTTCCGAAAGCCGGACATCGTCCGCTTCGCGCCCTCGCCGCTCTACAACACCTTCGCGGAATGCTGGGAAGCGATCGCGGCGTTGAAAGAGATCGCCGAGACGCGGAGCTACGAGCAATTTGCCGCGCACGCCACTCTCGTAACCTAACGAGCGCGGAGTTCCGCGAGGATCGCCTCGGCCGCGGTGCGGCTGGCCGGTTGGTCGCCCAGTTGATGCATGATGCGGTCGAATTCTGACAGCATCTGCTGGCGTGCCTCGGGTTCGTTCAGCAAGCGCAGAACGGCGTCGGCGATCGCGCGCGGCTCGGCATCTTGCTGGATAAATTCCGGCACGATCTCGCGGCCGGCGAGCACGTTTGGCATCCCCAGATGTTTCACCTTCACCACCAGCCGCGCGGCGAAGTAGGTCAGCCAGGCGACGCGATAAACCAGGACGAACGGCAGGCGAAAGCGCGCGGCCTCGAGCGTGGCCGTGCCCGAAGCGACCATCGCAGCGCCGGCGCGTTGCATCGCATTCGGCGAATCGTGGACGGAGATGTGGAAGCGCGCGGGATCGGCGACCGAGCGAATCTCCTGCGCGAGCTTTTCGTTCGCGGCTGCGATCTCGAAGCGCGTCCCCGGTTTCGCGGCGACGATTCGTTCGGCAGCCGACAACATCACCGGCAAAATCTTCCGCACCTCGCGCAGGCGGCTGCCGGGAAACAGGCCCACGAGGTCGGGCTCGCGGGTGATCTTGCCGGCTGTTTCGCGCTCGAGCATCGGGTGGCCCACAAAGATCGTGCGCAGGCCGGATTGGTTGTAGAGCTCGGCTTCGAACGGGAAGATGCAAAGCATCAGGTCGAGGTCGCGCGCCATCGTGCGGATGCGGCCGCGGTTCCAGGCCCAGACCTGCGGGCTGATGTAGTAAATAATTTTAGCCGGCGATTTCTCCGCGCGGAGGGCGCGGGCCAGGCGGAGGTTGAAACCGGGGTAATCGATCAGGACCACTGCCTCCGGTCGCTGCGTGCGGATCTCCGCGAGGGTGGCATGGAACTCCCGGCGGAAATACGGGTATTGCTTCAGCACTTCCCAGAGACCGAGAACCGCAGAGTGCTCACTCCAATCCTGGAAGCTCGCGCCGGCGAGTGCGCGCATCTTCGGGCCGCCGCGGCCGGCGAAATGCAGCTCGCCGTCTAACGAGTGCAGGGCCTGCAGGAGCGCGGCGCCGTGGGCATCGCCGCTCGCTTCGCCGGCGACGAAGTAGAGGGTCACGGATGGATCCGTTTAGTGATCTCGACGGCTAATTCCAGCGCGGCAGTCGCCTGGAAGCCGGACACTTTCGGGGCGCGCCCGGTGGCGGCGCACTCCACGAAGGAGGCGAGTTGACGCAGGAGCGGCTCTTCCTTTTCGATCTCGACCTCTTCGCGCGAAATCCCGGTCGCCGTCCGGCGGTAGATCTCGCCCGTCTGGCTGCCGTAATCGAGCGAGAGATAGGCGTCCTCCTGGAAGACGCGAATCTTGCGCATGCGCTCCGGGCTGATCCGGCTGGAGGTGATGTTGGCCACGCAGCCATCCTCGAAACGCAGGCGCGCATTGGCGATATCCTCGCCCTTGCTGAGGACCGGCACGCCCACGGCGTCGATCGTCTGCACCGGCGAGCGCACCAGGTGGAGAATGATCTCGAGATCGTGAATCATCAGGTCGAGGACGACGCCGATGTCGGTGCTGCGGTTGGGATAGGGCGAGAG
This sequence comes from uncultured Verrucomicrobiae bacterium, assembly GCA_963726745.1. Classification (GTDB taxonomy): domain Bacteria; phylum Verrucomicrobiota; class Verrucomicrobiia; order Chthoniobacterales; family UBA10450; genus JACCTI01. The sequence continues at coordinate 473,253 of CAVSDR010000006.1, read as the reverse complement.
TCGGTGGGCCTCGATGAAGCGCGGATGCGTCAGGCGTTCCTCGAGCGCGCCGAGCACGGGATTGAAGCGCTCCACGTGGCCGACCTGGAGGACGAGTTGCTTTTGCGCGGCCAGCTCGGCGAGCGCGGTCGCTTCCTCCGGCGTTTCGGCGATCGGTTTCTCGATCAGCAAATGCTTGCCCTGCTCGAGGAGCGCGTGGCCGACCGCAAAGTGACTGCTGGTGGGCGTGGCGATGGAAGCGGCGTCGATCTCGCTGGCAAATTCCTCGAGCGAAGACGCAGCGTGCGCGCCGTATTCCTGCGCCAGCGCGACAGCTTTCTCGTGGTCGGTATCGAAGATCGAGGTGAACTCCGCGCCCGGAAGTTGCGCGTAGAGGCGGGCGTGATTTTTCCCGATGTGACCGACGCCAACGACGCCCACGCGCAGTTTTTTCATCGACGCGCCCGATTAGGAAGTTGCGAAAACATGCCGGAGGCTGCCAGTGAACCGTAGCCATGAAACAAACGCAAACCGATTGGGACGCGGCCTATGCCGAGGGGGAGACGCCATGGGAAAAGGGCGGGGCGCATCCGGCGCTGGTCGATTTTCTCGCGGAGCACGGTCCGCTGGCGGGCGAGATTTTTGTGCCCGGTTGCGGCTCGGGCCATGACGTGCGCGCCTTGAGCAACGCGGCGAATCACGTCGTCGGACTCGACTTCTCCACGCAGGCGATCACGCGCGCGACCGCGCAGCCGCGCAGCGGTCGGGAAGAGTACGTGCAGGCGGATCTCTTCGCCTTGCCCGCGGAATTAGACAGCGCTTTCGATTGGGTTTTCGAGCACACCTGTTTCTGCGCGATCGATCCGGCGCAGCGCGCGGACTACGTGCGCACAATCACACGCGTGCTCCGACCAGGCGGGAAGTTGCTGGCTATTTTCTTTCTCAATCCGGACCACGACGAGGACGGCCCGCCCTTTCCGGTGAGCCGCGACGAACTCGAGCAATTCTTCGGCGAGAAATTTGCGCTCGAGCGCGAATGGATTCCCATGCGAACCCACCCGGGACGCGAGGGGCGCGAGTTGATGCGGCTTTTGACGCTGAAGTCCTAGCCGGCCGCAATCGCGGGCGCGGTGTGGTGCTGGAGGAACCACTCGTAAGTGCGGGCGATCCCTTCGCGCAGCGGAATCTCCGGGCGCCAGCCCATCGCAGTCAGCTTTGAGAGGTCGAGCAACTTCCGCGGGGTGCCGTCGGGCTTGCTCGCATCAAAAGTGAGCTCGCCGTCAAAACCGACGACCTCGCAGATCATTTCGGCTAACGAGCGGATGGTAATGTCCTCGCCGCAGCCGACGTTCACGATCTCGGGCGCATCGTAGTTTCGCAGGAGGAAAACGCAGGCTGCGGCCATGTCGTCCACGTGGAGGAACTCGCGCCGCGGCCGGCCGGAGCCCCAGACGACCAGCTCTTTGGCGCCGCTCATTTTCGCCTCGTGCGTCTTGCGCAGAAGGGCGGGGAGGACGTGCGAGGAGGTCAGGTCGAAGTTGTCGCCCGGGCCGTAGAGATTGGTCGGCATCGCGCTGATGAAATTGGCGCCGTATTGCGAGTCGTAGGCCTGGCAAAGCTTGATCCCGGCGATCTTGGCGATCGCGTAGGCGTCGTTCGTGGGCTCGAGTTTGCCGGAAAGAAAGGAGTCCTCGGTGATCGGTTGCGGCGCGTGCTTCGGGTAGATGCAGGAGCTGCCGAGGAAGAGGAGCTTGCGCACGCCGTGCTCGTGCGCGGCGCTGATGACATTGTTCTGCACCGCGAGGTTATCGAGCAGGAACTCCACCGGGAAATCCATGTTCGCCTTGATCCCGCCGACCTTGGCCGCGGCGAGCACGACCACGTCGGGCTGCTCGGCCTGGAAGAATGCGAAGACCGCGCCGCGATCGCGCAGGTCGAGCTCGGCGCGGGTGCGCTTGAGCTGGTGGGTGAAACCCTCGGCTTCGAGCCGCCGGGCGATGGCGCTGCCGGCAAGGCCGCGATGGCCGGCGACGAAAATTTTGTCGGATGGATTCATGCGTGGGGCAGGAAGGGTTTTACCATTTTCTTTTTCGCAGGCATACGCAATCCTCACTTCGTGGCGACCCGAGAATCCAGACTGGCAGTCCAAAAGACCTACAAACTTTACATCGGCGGCAAGTTCGTCCGGAGCGAGAGCGGGCGGATCGCGCCGGCCCGCGGGGGCGACGAGTTGCTGGCTAATTTCTCGCGCGCCTCGCGCAAGGATTTCCGCGATGCGGTCACGGCAGCGCGGAAGGCCTTTGGCGGTTGGGCCAAGCAGAGCGCGTATCTGCGCGGACAAATCCTTTACCGCGCGGCCGAAATGCTGGAGATGCGGCGCGGCGAATTGGCGGCGGAGTTGAAGCGCTCCAACGGCGCCTGGCGCGACACCAGCGAGGCCGAGACCACGCTCGCGATCGACCGGCTGGTGCACTACGCCGGCTGGACGGACAAATACAGCCAGCTCTTCAGCTCGGTAAATCCGGTCGCGAGTTCGCACTTCAATTTCACCTCGCCGGAGCCGACCGGCGTGGTCGTGGTGGTTTGCCCGGATGAGCCGTCGCTGGTGGCGATGGTTTCGCTGGTCGCGCCGGTGATTCTCGCGGGCAACACGGCGATCGTCCTGCCTTCGACCACGCGGCCGCTGCCGGCCTTGACCTTCTCGGAAATCATCGCGACAAGCGACCTGCCGGGCGGCGTGGTCAACATGCTCGCCGGCGATCGCGCGGAGCTGGCCTCGCATTTTGCCAGCCACATGGACGTGAACGCGATCATCGACGCTTCCGGCGACGAGAAGATCGGGCGCGAACTCCAGCGCGGCGGCGGCTTCAATGTGAAACGCTACACGCGCCGCGACCTCTCCCCGGCGCAGTGGAAGAGCGAGGCGGCGGAGAATCCATATTGGATTCTCGACAGCGTGGAGCAGAAGACCGCCTGGCATCCGATCGGCCTGTAGCGCCGTGCGCGCGCTTTTGATCGTCCTCGACAGTGTGGGCGTGGGCGCCGCGCCGGATGCGGCACGCTACGGCGATGAAGGCGCGGACACGCTCGGGCATATCCGGGAGCGGCTGCCGGAGCTGCGGCTGCCGGTTTGGGATGCGCTGCAGGAAACGGCCGCGTGCGGGCGGATGCAGCCGCGCTCCGCGGGCAAGGACACCACGACCGGACACTGGGAAATAGCCGGCATTATCCTGGAAGAGCCGTTCGCGGTGTTCGACCGCTTCCCGGACGAATTCGTGCGCGCGATCGAGCGCGAGGCCGGCGTGGAATTCATCGGGAACTACGCGCGCAGCGGCACGACGATTCTCGAGGAACTGGGCGCGGAACATTTCCGCACCGGCAAACCGATCCTCTACACCTCGGCCGACAGCGTTCTCCAGATCGCGGCGCACGAGCAGGTGATGCCGCTCGCGCGGCTCTACGAGGTTTGCGAGATCGCGCGCCGGCATGCGGATGCGCACCGGATCGGGCGGGTGATTGCGCGGCCATTTGCGGGCGAGCCCGGGAATTTTCGCCGCACCGCGCGCCGGCACGATTACTCGATGCGAGCCGCCGCGGAGCGTGCTCGAAGCGATCGGGGAGAACGGCGCGGAGGTAATCGGCGTGGGAAAAATAGCCGACATTTTCGCCGGCGCAGGGATCGCGGAATCGCATCCGACCGCCTCGAACGCGGAAGGCATGGAGCGGATTGCGGAGCTTTGGGCGAAGGCGGAGAACGCGCTCGTTTTTGCGAACCTGGTCGACTTCGACATGCTCTTCGGGCACCGGCGCGATGTGGCTGGCTACGCCGGGGCGCTGGAGGAATTCGATCGCTGGCTGGGGGAATTTAGCCGGCAAGTTCAACCCGACGACCTGGTGATCATTACCGCCGATCACGGAAACGACCCGACCTTTCGCGGAACCGATCACACGCGCGAGGAGGTGCCGCTCGTAGTGCTCCATCGCGGCGCGGTAGGCGATCTCGGCACGCGCACGACTTTTGCCGACGTGGCCGCGACACTCGCGGATTTCTTCAGATGCCCGGGCGGTTGGCCCGCAGGCAGCTCTTTCCTCGCGCAATGCACGTCCCAAGTTTGATCGAACGGAAGCGCGAAGGCGCAGAGCTGAGCGCGGAAGAAATCGGCGCGCTGATTGAAGGCTTTACCCGTGGCGAGGTGCCGGATTACCAGATGAGCGCCTGGGCGATGGCGGTTTTCTTCCGCGGAATGACGCCGGTCGAGACGCAGCACCTGACGCGCGCGATGATGGGGAGCGGGCGGACGCTGCATTACCCGGCGGGTTCGCCGCCGAAGGTGGACAAGCATTCCACCGGCGGGGTGGGGGACAAGGTCTCGTTAGTCCTGGCTCCGTTGCTGGCCTGCGACGACGTCTGGGTGCCGATGATTTCCGGCCGTGGCCTCGGGATTACCGGCGGGACGCTCGACAAGCTCGAGAGCATCCCTGGCTTCAACGTCCACCTGGACGAACGCCGCGCGCTCAAGCAGCTGGCGCAGCTCGGCGTCTTCATGATCGGGCAGACGGCGGACATTTGCCCGGCGGACAAAAAGCTCTACGCGCTGCGCGACGTCACCGGGACGGTGCCGTCGCAGGCGTTGATCGTGGCCAGCATCATGAGCAAAAAGCTGGCGGAGAATCTCAATCGCCTGGTGCTGGACGTGAAGTTCGGCCGGGGCGCGTTCATGAAAACGCGCGCGGAAGCGGAGCAGCTCGCGGCGTCGATGACCGAGGTGGGACGCTTGATGGGCGTGGAGGTTTCGCATCTGCTGAACGCGATGGACGAACCGCTCGGCCGCGCGGTGGGCAACGCGCTCGAGGTGGCCGAATGCGTGGAAGTCCTGCAGGGAGGCGGGCCGCAGGACGTGATCGACCTGACGCTCGACCTGGCGGAGAAAGTCTCGACCACGCCGCGCGAAGTTTTAGCCAGCCGGCTGCAGGACGGGACCGCCTGGAAGAAATTCGTCGCGATCGTCTATGCGCAAGATGGTGATGCGACCGCGCTGGAGAAGATGACCACGGTGCACCGGGCGCCGATCATCGAGCCGCTGCTGGCGGCGCACGCGGGCCGGGTCGTGAGCATGGACGCGGAGTTGATCGGCCGCGCCTCGGTCCTCCTCGGCGGGGGGCGCGCCCAGGCCGACGACGCGATCGACTTCGCGGTTGGATTCTCGCAGATTCGGAAAACGGGCGAGCGCGTGGAGCAGGACGAGCCGCTTTTGCTGATGCATGCGCGCGATGAAAACAGCCTGGCGGCGGTGGAGCCGCTCTTGCGCCAGGCGGTGAAGATTGCCGACTAAAACGATGCGGCCCGCGCTCTTGATCCTGCTGCTCCTGGGCGGAGCCGAGATGCGCGCGGAGTCGCCTGCGGCTTCGCTTATTCCGTGGCTCCTGCAGGAGAAGGAGGAGCTGAAGGAATTACCTTTCAGCGAGGTGATCGCGGCCGCCACCGGGAAGCGGATCATCGCGATCGATCCACAAAACGAAGTCGACCGCAAAGTCCTGGAGGAAATAGGCAGCGCCTTGGACGAGACGCTCCGCCGCCTGAGCGCCCCGAATGCGCCCGTGCAAAGCTTTTCGCGGATCAACGAAGTCAGCAGCGTCTTTGAAAACACGATCTGCGAGCTTTTGAATGCTGCGCCCGGCCTGCGCTGCGGCTTCCCGAAGACCGCAGAGGAAAAGGTGCAGCGCTCCGGTTATCCCGACTTGCGGATCGTCGAGCAAGCGAGTGGGCGCGTGTATTATCTCGACCCGAAACTCTACGCCGCGGGCAGCCGGGCGAGCAGTTTCCGGACGTTTTATTTTGAGCCCAAGGTGGCGACAAACAAGGTGCGCGACGACGCGGTGCACCTGCTGGTGGGCATCGAGCACACTGCGCGCACCGCCGGGCATTGGGATTTCACCCGCTGGGACCTGGTCGACCTGTCACACTTCCGGGTGCGCTTGAAGGCGGAGTTCCAGGGGAGCAATCGCGACCTTTACCGGCCGGAGGCAATTGTCGGCTCGAGCGCGCGCTGACGGCCGATGGTTGCCGGGGACGTCCGGGGGACGTATTGATTCCCATGCTCGCCGAAGCACCACCTGCCTTGCAATTCGACGCGATCGAGGACGTCCTGCGCGACCTTGCCGAGGGCAAAATCGTGATCGTGACCGACGATGCCGACCGCGAGAACGAAGGCGACCTGGTGATGGCGGCGGAGAAGACCACGCCGGAGGCAATCAATTTCATGGCCAAGCACGGGCGGGGCTTGATCTGCGCGCCGGTTTCGAATGAGCGCGCGGAGCAGCTCGGCCTGCAGCGAATGGTGGCGCAGAACCGCGAGATGTATCGGACGGATTTCACGGTCTCGGTGGATGCAGCGCGCGGCGTGACCACGGGCATCAGCGCGCACGATCGCGCGGCCACGATCGCGACGATCGCCGACCCGCTTTCGAAGCCGCAGGACCTGGTGCAACCCGGCCACATTTTCCCGCTGCGCGCGCGCGAGGGCGGGGTGCTTCAGCGCGCGGGTCACACGGAAGCGGCGGTCGACCTCGCGCGGCTCGCTGGTTTGCAACCAGCCGGCGTGATCTGCGAGATCCTGCACGATGACGGGACGATGGCGCGGCTCCCGGAGCTGATGGAGTTCCGCAAGAAGCACGGCCTGCGCATCTGCACAATCCAGAGCCTGATCGCCTACCGCCGGCGGAGCGAGAAATTGATCGAGTGCGAGCAGGTGGTGAACATGCCGACCGATTACGGCGACTTTGAGCTGCACCTTTACCATTCGAAGCTCGACGGCGCGCATCACCTTGCGCTGGTGAAGGGGAAAATCTCGAGCGACGAGCCGGTGCTCGTCCGAGTGCATAGCGAATGTCTCACAGGCGACGTCTTCGGTTCGCGCCGCTGCGATTGCGGGAATCAACTGCACGCCGCGCTCAAGCAAATCTCTGAGGCCGGCAATGGCGTGCTGGTTTACATGCGCAAGCAGGAAGGCCGCGGCATCGGCCTGGCGGCGAAGATTCACGCCTACAAGCTGCAGGAGGAAGGGCTCGACACGGTGGAAGCAAACGAGCGTCTCGGCTTCGGCACCGACCTGCGCGATTACGGCCTGGGCGCGCAAATTCTCTGCGACCTCGGCGTGCGCAAGTTTCGTTTCCTGACGAACAATCCCAAGAAAGTCGTCGGCCTCGAGGGCTACGGCCTGGAGATGGTCGAGCAGCTCCCGATTCGCAGCGAGGCCAATCCGCACAACGCCAAATATCTCGCGACGAAGAAAGCGAAGATGGGGCATTTGCTGTAGGCTGCGGTTCGCCCATGTCGCTCGCTCTTCAACCGCGCCCCCGTCTCGTCCCGTCGAAGCGGAGCTTTAGCTTTGCGATTGTCGCGAGCCAATTTAATGCGCGCTATGTCCAGGGTTTGGTCAATCACGCCGCCGAGGAATTGCGCGAGATCGCGCCGCATGCGTCGATCGCGCTGCACCAGGTCCCCGGAGCGTTTGAGATCCCGGTGGTCGTGCGCGAGCTGGCCAAGAGCGAACGCGCCGATGCGGTCCTCGCGATGGGCGTGATCTTGAAGGGGAGCACTTCGCACGCGGACCATTTGGCCACGTCGGTGACGCAGGCTTTGCAGCAGATCGCGATCGACTTTGGCGTGCCGGTGATCCACGCGGTCCTGAGTTTAGACGACGAGTCGCAGGCGCGGGAACGCTGCCTGGAGGAGAAAATCAATCGCGGCACGGAAGCGGCCCGCGCGGCGGTGCAAATCGTCGGCGTGCTCTCGGAGTTGCGCGCGAAAAAGTAGCATGGGCAAGCGACGCAATGCGCGGCAGGCCGCGGTCCAGTTCCATTTCTGGCGCGATCTCCAGGGGGGCGAGGCGCCGGAGAAGATGGAGGAGTTCTGGGAATTTTGCCCGGCGAAGAGCGGCGTGCGCGAGTTCGCGCAACCGTTGATCGACGGGATGGTGGCGCACCTGCCGGAGATCGACGAGCGGATCACGCGCTACTGCGAAAACTACGATTTCCGCCGGATCTCCCCGGTCGATCGGAACGTCCTCCGGCTCGCGATCTACGAGATGCTCCATCGCGACGACATCCCGCCGGTGGTCTCGATCAACGAGGCGATCGAGCTGGCCAAGATGTATGGTGGCCCGGACAGCGGACGCTTTGTGAATGGCATCCTCGATCGCGTGAAGGGCGACCTCTCTCGGCCGCTGCGCGAAGCGAAGGCGCCGTAAGACGCGAGTCAGAGCAACTGCGTGGCCTGCGCGCGGATCACGATCACGTCCTGCCGGAACCGACTCTCGAGATCGCGCCGGTAAGCGCTCCACCAAGGGCGATCGAGCGTCTCGGTCATGACCTCGAAGATGACGATGTCGTCCTTGCTCGTGCCGTTGCCGTTGCCACGCCAGAGGCCCTCGGCGGGCGCGCGGGTGTAGATCGTCAGGCCGCCGAATTGGTCGGTTAATTCCTGCCGCACCTGCAGGTAGACCTCGCCGGGGAAGGGCTGGCGCTGGTTGTCGTGGATCGGCAGGAGCAGCTGGACCAGATGCATCGCGAGGTCTCGTTAGACCGCCGGCAGGACCTTGCCCGTGACCTCGCCGAAGCCGACCCGGTAGCCTGCCCCCTGCGCCCAGCCGGTGATCGTCAGCCGGTCGCCATCCTCGAGCCATTTCCGGGTTTCGCCGCCGGGAAGCTGGAGCGGATTTGCCCCGCGCCAGGTCAGCTCGAGCATGCACCCGCGGGAATCTTCCGTTGGGCCGCTGATCGTTCCGCTGGCCAACAAGTCGCCCGGCTGGAGGTTGCAGCCGTTGACCGTGTGATGCGCCAGTTGCTGCGCCAGGCTCCAATAAAGGTTGTTGAAATTGGTCCGCGTGATCGTGTGCGGCGCGGACATTCCCGGCGTCTGCAATTGCGCCAGCAACTCGATGTCAAAAGTCCCGTCCTGCGGCGCGCGCAGGTAATCGAGCGGTGCCGGTTCCTGTTTCGGCAAGGGGCGGCGGAATGGCGCCAGCGCCTCGAGCGTGACCACCCAGGGAGAGATGCTGGTGCCGAAGTTTTTCGCAAGGAACGGCCCGAGCGGCTGGTATTCCCACGTCTGGATGTCGCGCGCGCTCCAGTCGTTCATCAGCACCAGCCCGAAGATGTGCTCCTCGGCCTGGGCCACTGGGATCGGCTCGCCTAACGAATTGCCGGGCCCGATGAGGAAAGCGGTCTCGAGCTCGAAATCCATCGCGCGGCTCGCGGAAAAGATCGGCGCCTCGGCGTCCGGCGGCTTGATCTGGCCGCGCGGGCGGCGCAGGTCGGTGCCGCTGAGCACGACCGAGCTGGCGCGACCGTGGTAGGCCACGGGGAGCGATTTCCAGTTTGGCATGAGTGCGTTGTCCGCGCCGCGGAGCATCGTGCCGACGTTGTGCGCGTGGTGATAGGAGGAATAGAAGTCGGTGTAATCGCCGATCCGCGCCGGCAGGAGCATGGTCACCTCGCTTTGGCGATGGAAGGCGCGGCGGCGCAGCTCCGCGTGGTCCCGCAGCTCGGCGGTGTCCGCCGCCAGCAAGTGCTGCAGGGTCGCGCGGGTCTTCCGCCAGGCCGCGCGGCCTAACGAGAGGAAGGCGTTGAGCGAAGGCTGCGCGAAGATCTTGCTGTCTAAATAGCCAGCCTCTTCCAGGGCCGCGAGGTCGACCACCTGGTCGCCCAAGGCCACGCCCACACGCGGCTCGCCGCCGGCTTGCGGGCGAAAAACGCCGTAGGGCAGGTTCTCCAGCGGGAAATGCGAATCAGGTGCGACATCAATGAAGGAACGGAGCGGCATGGTGTTTTAGAGGAGATCGAGGGCCCGGAGGTCTTCGCGCGGTTCGTCAAAGGAGCAACTGCCGAAGGAGGTGATAAAGCGGCGCGCGCGCTGGATGCGCTCAGTGCTGATTGTCCAGTCGCGCCAGGTGAAGGTGTCGTCGGTGAAGCGGAAGCAGGCCGGGTCTTCCTCGTCGAGCATCGCGGCGGTCTGGACGATGTCCCATTGGTGCTCCGTCGCGAGCACGCCGGCGCCGAAGACGTTGAGAAAGCCGTGCATTTTTGTCTGCACGCTCTCGTGAAATTTTCGCACCGGATGATGCAGCCCGGCGGTGAACTTGATCGGCACGCGCAGGTGAGCCGCGGCGGTGAGGGCACGCGCGATCTGCATGGAGGAGGGGAAAGCGGAAGCAACCACGCCGCCGGTGCGGAGCTTGAAGCCGTAACGCGCGGCGCCCGTGGTGTGACGTTCCGCGATGAAGCCGACGGTGCGCTCGGCCTCGTCGGCGGCGCGTTCCCAGTAGGTCGGCAATTCCAGGCCGGAAAGCGCGCGGTTCGTCTCCGCGAGCGAGGCGCCGTCGGTCGCCGGAAGCGGCATCTCGAGCTGCACGACCGCGGCGGTGGCGCCGTGCCGGGTGTTGAACCCTTCGATCGTTTGATTCAGCGCGCCGAGAGTTTCGATGAAGGCGTTGGCATTCTCGGTCGCCGGCCCAAGCGCGGAAACGCGCAGGCGATGCTCGACATCGAAGGGCCCGAGCAACGCGGAAGCTTCCTCGAATTTGCCCACTGGGAGGATGAACGCGCCGAGCATCCAGGCCTCGGGTGAGCGGACATACTCCGCGTGATTCCGCAGCGCGGGCTCGAGCGTGAGGCTGGCCGGCGGGAAGAGCCCGGCGTAATCAACCGCCCCCTCGAGGAGCGCGCGCAGGGAAAGAGCCGGCCTTTTCATGCGAAGGCGAGCTGCGGGGTCATGCGGAAACTTCTCGTTAGGCTGCCGCCTGCGGGGATGAGCTGAATGCCTTCCTTCTGCTCGAAGGTGCGCTGGGCGTCGTGATCGGTCAGGCCCCAGCAGGGTTCGACACAAAGAAAGGCCGCGCTATCCGCCCAGAGGGTCAGGTAGGGCACTTCGCGAAGGTCGAAATCCACCCGCCGGCCACTGGCGCCATCGGCGAAGGCGAAGTCGCGCTGCGGGACATCCACCAACTCGAGGATGTAAGAGCCGACCAGCTTGGTTTTCTCGAAGGGCATGTCGCCGCCGGCGTGCTGCACGTCTTCGGTTTCGCCGGAAAGGTAATTCGTGGGCGAGAAATGCCGACGGTAAAGACCGGGCGGCATCCGGAAGGTGAAGTTGCCGCCTTCCGTGATCGCGAAGCCCGGATGCAGTCCGAACCCGACGTGCGCCGGGCGATCGGGTTCGTGATTGGTGAAATGGAAGCTGGTGCGGACGGCGCCGTCCTCGAGCGCGTAGGTCAGGTCCAGCGAGACTTTTCGCGGATACTCCGTGGCGGTGTAATCCGCCGGCGTGATCCGGTAGGTTAATTTGCCAGCATTTTGTTCGGCGAGGTGCCAGACCTTGGTGCGGAGGAAGCTGTGCGTGCCGCCTTCGATCGGCTCGCCGCGGTAGACGCTGCGGCCATCCTTCAACCGATGGAGGAAGTAGCCCATGACGGTGGCGTGATTCGCCCAGCCCTGGGCCGGCGCGCCGAGGTCATCGTCGCGATGGAGGAAGCCAATCCATGCGCCCGCCGCGTCGCGCCGCGCGAGGCTGACCAGTTCCGCGCCGAGGCGCGAAACCGTGATCCGCAGGCCGGCGATCTCGTCGGTTAAAACATCGAGGAGCCGATCGCCGCGCTTTTCCTCGCGATGCGAAAAGCTCATCGCGGCTTAAGGGAAGAGGCCGCGCGCGTGCTTCGCCTTCATCACCCGCTCGACGCCGATGGCCATGGCCGCGGTGCGATGCGAGACCTTGTCCTGTTTCGCGCGCCGGATCACCTGGGTGAAGGAATGCTCGAGAATGCGGAAGAGCTTGTCGGTTACTTCGCTCTCGGTCCAAAGGAACGACTGCAGGCCCTGGACCCATTCGAAGTAGGACACGATCACGCCGCCGGCGTTGCAGAGAATGTCCGGGATGACGAAAACTTCGTCCCATTTCTCGTTCAGGATGAGATCGGCTTCCGGGGTGGTGGGACCATTCGCGCCCTCGGCGAGAATGCGGCACTGGAGCTGGCCGGCGTTCTTCTCGTGGATCACGCGGTCGACCGCGGAAGGGACGAGGATGTCGCATTTCTGGATGAGCATCTCGGCTGGGTCGATCCGGTCGCCTTCGTTGAAGGCGCGGAGGTTGCCCTTCTTCATCACGTGCTGCTCGGCGGCGCGCACATCGATGCCCTTGGGGTTGTAGAGCGCGACGGTGGCGTCGCTGATGCCGATGATCTTGACGCCTGTTTTCATCGCCAGCTCGAGCGCGGCCACGCTGCCGACATTGCCGAAGCCCTGGATGATCGCGGTGGAATTTTCCGGCTCCATCTTCAGCAGGTCCATCGCGCGATTGATTAAATAGACGACGCCACGCCCGGTGGCTTCGCGCCGGCCTTCGGTGCCGCCGATCGAGACCGGCTTGCCGGTGACGATCTCGCTCACGGCGTAGCCCTGGTAGACCGAGTAGGTGTCCATGAACCAGGACATGACCTGCTCGTTCGTGCCCATGTCCGGGCCCATGATGTCGGTGTGCGGCCCGACAAACGGGATCATCTCCTGCATGTAACGGCGGGAGACGGCTTCGAGTTCGGTGCGGGAAAGTTTCGTCGGGTCGCAAGCGATGCCGCCTTTAGCGCCGCCGTAAGGGAGATTCGCGAGGGCGCACTTCCAGCTCATCCACATGGCGAGCGCAGCGGTTTCGCCCATCGAGAGATTGGGCGCGAAACGCGTGCCGCCCTTGGTCGGGCCGAGCGTGAGGTGATGCTGCACGCGGTAGCCCTGGAAGGTCTGCGTGCTCCCGTCGTCCATGTGCACCGGGAGGGTGACCGCGACCGAGCGCTTCGGATACATCAGCCGGTCGCGATCGTTCCGGTCGATGTTGAGGTAATCGGCGATCACCTGAAATTGATCGCAGGCCATCTGAAACACTTCGTCGTGGTAGATTGTCATAGGAGAAAGCGTGGCGGCGCGGGGAGAATCCTGCCGGCTAACCAGTGTGGTATTAGCGCCTGAGCTTCCCGAACCGTCAAATTGATTTCGGTTTTTGCGGAGGAAGCGAAGGGCGGGCGGTTTTTCGATTGAGCTTGCGGCCTTTGCGGCCAAACATCCACGCCACCATGCGCATTGAGACTTTGGCGGTGCACGCCGGACACGAAGTGGATGCCGCGACCGGCGCCGTGGCCGCGCCGATCCAGCTTTCCACCACCTTCGAGCGCGCGGTCGATGGGAGTTATCCCAGTGGCTACGTCTACGCACGGAGCGATAATCCCAACCGCCGCGCGCTCGAGGAAGCGATGGCGCAGATCGAGGGCGGCGCGGTCGCGGCGGCTTTCGCTTCGGGCCTGGCGGCGACGGCGGCAGTCTTCCAGGCACTGCGCCCGGGCGACCATGTGATCGCGCCGGACGAGATGTATCACGGCGCGACCAAGCTCCTGCGCGAGGTGCTTATTCCGTGGGGCCTCGCAGTCGACTTTGTGGACCTGAGCGACCTCGCGGCGGTGCGCGCGAAATTAACCAGCAAGACGCGCCTTGTCTGGACCGAATCGCCGTCCAATCCGCAGCTGAAAATCACCGACCTGGCCGCGGTCGCCGCGCTTGCGCACGAGGCCGGCGCGCTCTGCGCCTGCGACAATACCTGGGCGCCGATCGTGCAACGGCCACTGGCGCTCGGTTGCGATCTGGTGGTGCATTCGACCACGAAATATCTCGGCGGCCATAGCGACGTCATGGGCGGGATGGTGGTCGCGCGAGAAAGCGGGGAATTCTTCGAACGGGTGCGGCAGAATCAGGCGCTTGTCGGTGGGGTGCCGGCGCCGTTCGATTGCTGGCTGCTCTTGCGCGGCCTGCGCACGCTCCCGTGGCGGATGCGCGGGCATTGCGAGAATGCCCGGCAGGTGGCGGAATTTCTCGCGACGCATCCGCAGGTGGAGCGGGTCAATTATCCCAGCCTAACGAGTCATCGCGGGCACGAAATCGCGACGCGGCAGATGAGCGCGGGCGGCGGGATGCTTTCCTTCGTCGTCCGCGGTGGAGCGGAGGCAGCGATGGCGGCGGCGGGGAAGCTGCGGCTCTTCGTGCGCGCGACCAGCCTCGGCGGGGTCGAGAGCCTGGTCGAGCATCGCGCCTCGATCGCCGGCGAGAGTCCGCTCACGCCGCAGGGCTTGCTCCGGGTCTCGATCGGTCTGGAGCATCCCGATGATTTGATCGAAGACCTGGCGCAGGCGTTGGGCTGAGACCGCTCCTTAGCGCTTCAGTTTCCGTGCGATCAATTGCACCAGGTCCTGCAATTCCGCGACGCGGAGCGCGTAGGCGGTGACGAAGAAAACCACGCCGGCGGTGATCACGGTTACGCCCACGCTGAGCAACTCCCGGCCGAGCGTGAGCTTGGCCGTGCCGGAGAAGAAAAGGTGTGTCCCGAGGAAGCAGACCGCGGCCAGGCAGGCGCCGGCGACGAGCAGCTTCGCGAAGGTGCGCAGCATCGCGCCAGACTCGAGCGCGCCCGCATAGCGCCGCATCATCAGGTAAAGCAGGGAGAAATTAATCAGCGCGATGATGCTGGTGGAAAGCGCGAGGCCGCGATGCCCGAAGCCGAGACGGAAGGTTAGCAGCCAGTTGAAGAACAGGTTCAGGCCGATCGAAAGGATGCTTACGAGCATCGGCAGGTTCCGGCGGTCGAGCGCGTAGAAAGCGGGCGCGAGCACTTTGACCGAGGCGTAGCCGACGAGACCAATGGCGTAGAACTGGAGCGCGCCGGAGGTCTGCTCGGTGGCAAACGCGCTGAAGCGCCCGTGCTCGTAGATCAGGGCGATGATCGGCTTCGCCAAAATAACCAGCCCGATGGCGGAAGGAATAGTCAGCAACATCACCAGCCGCAACGCATGCGCGAGCCCGCTGCGAAACGCGACCATGTCGCCGCGTGCGGCGCTCCGCGAAACCAGCGGGAGCGCGACGGTGGCCACAGCCACACCGAAGATGCCGAGCGGCAATTGCATCAGGCGAAAAGCGATGTTCAGCCAGCTAACGGCGCCGTCCTGCAAGTAGGAGGCGAAGACGCTGTTGATCAGCACATTCACCTGGACCGCGCTCGCCGCGATCACCGCCGGGCCCATGAGCTGCAGGACTTTCTTCACCCCCTCGTCGCGCCATTGGAAGTCCGGTCGAAACTGAAAGCCGACCCGGACTAACGAAGGAATCTGCACGAGGAACTGAAGCAAGCCGCCGATAAGCGTGCCGATCGCGAGGCCGATCGAGCGCGCGCGTGCCGAAGCGCGGATCGATCCAATAGCCGATGGCCACGCCGCCGATGATCGAGCCGAGATTGAAGAAGCTCGAGGCCATCGCCGGCATGCCGAAGACGTGCTTCGCGTTCAGCATTCCCATGGCCAGCGCGGCCAGCGAAACGAGCAGGATGAAGGGATACATCACCTGCGTGAGCGTGACCGTGAGCGCGGCCTTTTCGGGATCGAACCCCGGCGCGAGAATGGCCACGAGCCAGTGCGCCGTGAGCACGCCCACGAGCACGGTGGCGCTCATGAAAACGGCGGTGAGCGTGGCCACTTTGTTCGCCAGGCCCCAGGCGGATTGGTCGCCTTCAGTCGCGATCCGCTTCGAGAAGGTGGTCACGAAAGCGGTCGAAAGCGCGCCTTCGGCAAAGAGATCGCGCAGCATGTTCGGCGCGCGGAAGGCGGTCAGGAAAGCATCGAGATTCCGGCTCGCGCCGAAGAGCGATGCGATCACCATCTCGCGCACTAATCCGAGCACGCGGCTGCAGAGAATGGCCACGCCGACCACGCCGGTGGCCCGGGCGCTCACTCTCTCGCTGTTCGGGGCAGCCATCGGCGGACCGAAAGAACTACGCGAGCGATTCCGCCACCGTCAGCGTCGGCACCTCGAGGATGCGCGGCTTGAGCGACGGCATGCCGGCCTGGCGCAATGCCGGTGAGAAGCGCAACTTTTCGGTCGAGTTTTTTGGCCATGAACGTGGGGAATGGTTCTGCGGGCGGGCGCAGAGTCAAACGCTCTCCGTGTTTTTATCGGGCGCGAGAAAGCGCTGATAAACGAACGACGCCACCAGGAGGATCACGGCCACCCCGATGAAAGCGCCGATGCGGTAGAGCTGGCTGAGATTCGCAAGGTCGTAGAGGAAGAGCTTCAGCAGGGTGAGCGCGAGCAAGATGACCCCGGCATAACGGAGCGGGCGGATCCGCTTTTTCATCCCGAGCAAGAGGAGCGCAAAACCCTCCACGCCCCAGCCGAGCGTGATCCATTCGCGCTCGAATTGAATCGGGAAAACGAGCGAGAGGAAGTAGATCGCGGCCGCGCCCTGCCAGACCAGGCGCGCGTCACTTCCGCCCGGTGCGCGCCGTCGCGCGAGCCACCAGACGGCGAAGGCATACGGCAGGATGAAAGCGGCGGGGAGGAAGCCATTCCGCCACGCGGGAAAATGCACCCGCACGACCTCGTAGACTAACGAGAAGTGGAGCACGCCGGCCCAGGCGCTCGTGACCCACGGCCAGGTGCTTCGGCCGTTGAGGAAAAACGGGAAGCCGTAAAAGAGAAGGAAGAAGGCCAGATACCAGCCGAGCTCGAGTGCGGGCGGGACATTGGGGAGCGCGAGCTGGTGCCATTGCCACTCGATCGCGCAGGTCAGGCCCAGGGCGAGCGCGGCTGCGAGGTGGCGCGCGGTGAAGGCGGGCTGCGCAGTTTTTGGTCTCCAAAAAGCGAGCGCGAGCAGTCCGGTATCGGCGATCAAAGTGCTGCCAAAAATGAGCGCGAAGTTGGCCGCCAATGTCGGCAACTCGAGCGCGGCGAGGACGAGCACGAGCGAGCCGCAGCCGACCGCCGCCGCCGAGGGCACCGACCAATGCTCGACCGGCTCGAGGCGTTGGCGCAGCAGGACGACCGCGAGAAAAAGCGCCTGCAGCCCGAGGAAAATCGGGAAGCCGAGGGCAAGGCGGGAGGCATCGTCAGTCGGCAGCCAGGCGAGTTCGAGCGCGACCGTGCCGAGCGCGGCCAGCGCGAGGAGATAATCCCAGCGCTTCCGCAAAACGACCGCGGCAATCCCGGAATCAAGCAGCGCGATGTAACCGAAGATGGCCCAGGACTGGCGCGTGTTGCTGAGCAACGGCGGGGTGAGGAACCCGCCGAGCAAGCCGAGCGTGACCACGACCGCAGCGTCCAGTTTTACCGCGAGAAGAAACGCGCCCACGGTTACGAGCGACATCCCCAGGAAAGCGCTGCCTAACGAGATCAAGCCGTAGAAAGTGTGCGCGCCGAAGATGGCGGCGTAGAGCACGAGCAAGCCGGTGGCGCAGAGACTTTGCCCGGGGATGCGATAGCGGCGGCGGGCGGTCAGCCAGCCGGCAGTGACGAGCGCGAGGCCGATGAGCAGCCCAAGAAACACGCGGAGCGCGGGCGTGATCAGGTTGTTCTCGAAGGAATACTTCACCAGGAAGACGACCCCGAGGAAGAGGACGAAGCCGCCAATCCAGGCGAAAAGTTTTACGCCCAGGAACGCTTCCCAATCGATCGCGCGCCGGGGCACCGCGGGCGGCACGGGCGGCAGCGAGGACCGAACTTCCGGCACCGGGACCCGCGGGCCCTGGAGTTCTTGCACCGCGCGCTCCAAGCGGCGCAAGCGCTGCCCTTGTTGCGCGAGGAAGAGGACGCAGACGAGCAAGACCGCGCCGAGCGCAAAGAAGCCGAGGAAGACAAAGACGAGATGCATCACAAACCGGTGGGCGCGTCGAAAAATTCCCACGGAAGGGCGAAGCGTTCCGCGAGGTGCGCCGCGAGCGCTTTCACGCCGAAGGTCTCGGTCGCGTAATGTCCGCCTAACAAGAGGTTGACGCCTATTTCCTCGGCCGCGACCGCCGCCCAGTGGGGCGCTTCGCCGGTGATGAAGGTGTCGATGCCTTCCGCGGCCACCTGGTAAATTTCCGAGCCGGCGCCGCCGGTGATGACACCGATCTGTTTCGTGATCGTGGGCCCGCTGGCGAAAACCTTGATCTCGCTGCCTAACGACTGCTCAAGCTTTGTGGCCAGCTTGGGAAGCGCGAACTCAGCCTCGAAGCGCAGGCCGACGAGCTGCCCCTTGGTTTCGAGAAAGGGCGTTGGGTTTTCCAATCCGAGCGCGGTCGCGAGGAGAGCGTTGTTGCCCACGACCGGATGGACGTCGAGCGGCAGATGCGCGCTGTAGAGCGCGAGATCTCTCGCAAAGGCGAGCGCGAGCTGGCGGCGGAGCGGCCCGGTGATCGGCCGCAGCCCGGCCCAGAACAAGCCGTGATGGACCACGAGCAGGTCGACCCCGGCATTGCTCGCGGCCTCGAAGGTGCGCGTGGAAGCATCGACCGCCGCGCCGATTTTCCGGACCTCGCCGGCGTTCTCGACCTGAAGGCCGTTAAGCGCGTTCGCCCAGTCGCCCGAGGCGCCGATCCGCAGAAAGCTGTCGGCATAACGAACGATCTCGGCGAGTGCGGCCACGGGGGAATAAAGCGGGCGCGCGCTCGGGAGCGCAAGCTCGCAGACGGTGCTTGACGGCGGCGGCGGCGGTTAGGACTTTGGCGCAGCCGATATTTTCAAAAGAGGAGTTCACCCGTGGAATACACCGACGCGCCAGTCACCGAGGAAACCCTGAGCACGGAAGTGCCCGGAACAATGGAGTGCCCGCAATGCGGGACCACGCTGCCGAAAGAGGCGGACCATTGCACCCACTGCAACTGGGAGCGCGAAGGCAAACCGGAAACGGCCGAGGGCGCGGCGAGCGACGCCGTCGCGGTATTGCTGAGTGTTTTCCCGGGCCTCGGGCACATCTACAAGGGGCACCGGGTGATGGGGCTCCTGCTCATTTTTGTGGCCACGCCGATGGCAGTGGCGATCTCCCTCCTGGCGGCGACGGCCACGGCCGGCTTCGGGTTGGCGCTCCTTCCGCTCTTCTGGTTCGGCGTCATGTTCCACGTCTACGCGATCAAGGATCGCGTGGTCCCCGGCGTGGTCGACGAAGGCGAGGAATACTAGCGTTCGTTAGGCCGCCAGCTTTAGGCGGCAACTTCAGTGCAGCGAGCGATGCCCGCCTACAATCGATGGACGCTCCTGCTGCTCGCGGCGGTGCTCGCGGTCCTGGTTTGGTCCGGGATCGGGCCGCATGATCGGCTGACCTGGTGGCTGGAAGTCACGCCCGCGCTCCTGGGCTTGATCGTGCTCGCGGCGGTGCGGAAGCGGTTTCGTTTTACCCTGCTCCTCCAGGTTTTGATCGCGCTGCACATGATTATCCTTCTGGTCGGCGGGCATTACACCTACGCGGAGGTGCCGGCGGGTCATTGGGTGCAGCAATGGCTTGGGCTGGGGCGCAATCATTACGATCGGCTGGGGCATTTCGCGCAAGGACTGGTGCCGGCGTTGATCGCGCGCGAGATCATCGTCCGGCGCGAAATTATCCCGGCGCGCGGCTGGATCGGGTTTTTCATCGTCTGCGTGGCGATGACAATTAGCGCTGTCTACGAGTTGATCGAATGGATCAGCGCCGAGATTTACGGGCAAAATGCGGACGCGTTTCTTGGTGGGCAGGGGGATATCTGGGACACGCAAAAAGACATGACTTGCGCTTTAGCCGGCGCTTTGTGCGCGGCGATTTTCTTTGGCCGCTGGCACGATCGGCAGATGCGTGCCGGGCATCCGCCCGCGGCCCGCGCTAACGCGCCTTCGAGTGCTTGATCACGGCGCGAATGTCGGTCGTCCAGGCATCGGCCTCGGCGGGGTCCGGCGGGCGGAAAGACCAACTGGCGGCCGACTTGCCGCTGCCCGCGCGCAAGCTGATCCGGTCGTGGTCGCGGCTGACTTCGTATTGACCGGTGGAGCGCGGGGTGATCTCGACCAGCGGCTGGCCGTTGACGTGCAGAAAGACACTCTCTCGGGTGACGACGAGCGATGCGCGCTTTTCGTCCCAGCTCTTGTCGCCGGCTAATTTGGTCCGGCGAAAAGTAAGATCCTCGGCGCGATGTTGCACGCCCTCTTGGTCAAAACGCGCCTGCAGTGCCGGCGAGAGCTCGCCGGTTTTTTTCTGGCAAGCGGTGACGAGAAGCACCAGCAGCAGGCTCAACCAGACCGCCACGGCGGGACGAACGCGTTTCATGGATGCGCTGTTATCAGAAGACGAGCAAGAGCACGAGCGCGACGAGCAACCCGACCGCGCCGTAGACGAGCGCGTCCTGCAAGCGGGCGCGGCGTTGCGCTTCCGCATACGGGATGCGGGTGAAGCTGATCATGCTGTAAAGCGGCAGGTAGCGGCCGGGAAACCAGCCCTCGAGCAGATGATCGAGCTTCTTCTTCGCGCGGAACACTGGGGAGGCAGTCTTGTCGCGCATCTCGATAAAATTCTGCACCGCGAGTTCCGCGAGCGCGTCGGCATTTTTCTTCCGCCGCGCGGAATACGCCGCAAAAGCGCGGCCGCGATCATCCGCAAATTCCTCGAGACACTGGTCGAGCACCTCGCAATCCTCGAAGGCGGCGTTCATTCCCTGGCCGTAGAACGGGACCACCGCATGCGCGGCATCGCCGAGGAGCGCGACCTTGTCGCGGAAGTTCCACGGAGCGCAGCGCACGGTGACTAACGAGCCGGTGGGGTTCTCGCGATAGTCCTCCAGCAGCGTCGGCATGAGCGGCACGGCATCGGGGAATTCCTCCTCGAAGAAGCGGCGGAAATCCTCGCCGTCGCGCATGCTCGCAAAGCTCCGCGGCCCCTCGAATTCCCAAAAGAGCGTGCACGTGAAGGAGCCGTCGGGATTAGGCAGCGCGATCATCATGAAGCTCCGGCGCGGCCAGATGTGGAGCGCGTTTTTTTCCATCCGCCAACTCCCGTCGGCCGCGGGCGGAATTGTCAGCTCCTTGTAGCCGTGCGCGAGATAACTTTGGCTGTATTCAAAGCGATCCGTCCGCTGCATCGCCGCCCGCACCGCGGAGAACGCGCCGTCCACGCCGATAAGCGCATCGCCCGTGACGCGAATTTCTTCACCGGTCTCCGCCTTGACCAGGTCCGCCGAGGGCGTCTCCAGGTCCACCCCGGTGCAGCGATGGAGGAAATGCACCCGCACATTCGCGTAACGCTGCGCCGCCTCGAGGGTGGCGTTATTGAGCGCGCCGCGGCCGATCGAGTTGATGCATTTCGACGGATCGCGATCGTAAGCGCTGAAGTGCAAGCGCGCCCGACTTGTCGTGGATCATCCGGCCGCGCATCGGGATGGCGTGCTGCAAGACTTCGTCAGCAATCCCGAGGCGCTCGAGCGCGTGGATCCCGCGGGTGGAGAGCGCGAGATTGATCGAGCGGCCGCCGACAAGGTTGCCGGCATGCGGATCGGCCCGGCGCTCGAAGAGTTCCACCTCGTGGCCGCGCCGCCCGAGAAACGCGGCCATCATGCCGCCGGCCAGACCGCTGCCGATGAGGAGATACCTGGACACGGGAGAAGAATCGGCGAATCGCTCCGCGAAGAAAGAGGGAAAAGCTATGGGCCGCCTCAAGGGCCAGCGGCTGGGTGGCATTGACCGTGCTAAGGGGAGAGCCTAACCAATGAAGATGAATTCGGAAGATCAGCCGCCCCCAACGCACGAATTGGGGCTCAAGGCCATCCTCCTCGTGGATGATGACAAGCAGCTGGCTTCCGCCTTGCAGTGGATCCTGGCGGACGAAAATTTTCTGGTCGACGTGGCCTACGACGGCGAGGAGGCGCGCCTGAAAACGCGCGTGCATCAATACGACGCGATCGTCTGCGATTTGAAAATGCCCCGCCTGCGCGGCGACGAATTCTTTCTCGAGATCAAGCGCACCCAGCCGGAATTAGCCGACCACTTCATCTTCATCACCGGCTTTGCCGCGGAGGCGGAGATCCACCGCTTCCTGATCGACGAAGAAGTGAAATACCTGGTCAAGCCCTTCGCGGTCGAAGGCTTGATCAAGTGCGTCAAGGAACTGCTCGGGTAGCAGTCGTTAGGCAGCGCGCTCTCAGTGATGCGCCGCGAGGATCTGCGCGAAACGCCAGACGTCGTGGAAGCTGTTGTAAAGCGGCGTCGGCGCGGCCCGGATGACGTTCGGCTCGCGGAAATCGCAGCGCACCCCTGCGGCCTCGAGCTTGGCGAAGAGCTCCTTCGGATGCTCGTGGACCACGATCGATAGCTGGCAGCCGCGCGCGCCCGGCTCACGCGGCGTGATGATCGAGAAGCGGCTCGAGCCGATTTGCCCGAGGAGGAACTCGAGGTAGCCGGTGAGCTTCTCCGATTTCGCGCGCAGCGGTTCCATTCCGCCGGCCTCGTCAAAAAGCGCGAGCGAGGCGCGCAGCGGCGTCATCGAAAGGATCGGCGGATTGCTCACTGCCCAGGCATCGGCCCGCGGCACCGGGATGAACTCCGGCTCGAGCTGCATCCGGAAACGGGTCGCGGGATCGTTGCCCCACCAGCCGGCGAGGCGCGGCAGCGCAGTGTTCCTGGCGTGGCGCTCGTGCACGAACGCGCCCGCGACTGCGCCTGGCCCGGCGTTGAGATATTTGTAGGAACACCAGACGGCGAAATCGACGTTCCAATCATGCAGGGCGAGCGGGACGTTGCCGACCGCGTGCGCGAGATCGATCCCCACGGTGCAACCGCGCTTCTGCGCCGCCGCAGTGATGCGGGCGACATCGAAAAACTGTCCCGGTGAAAAAGTTCACGCCCGCGAAAAGAACGAGCGCGACCGAGTCGCCTTCGCGTTCGAGAAGCGCCTCGATGTCTTCGGTGCGGAGAGTGGTCTCGCCGTCGCGCGGCCGCGCGAGCACAAGCGCGGTCTCGGGGTCGAAGCCGTGATGCTCGATTTGCGAGCGAATCGCGTAGGTGTCGGAAGGAAAAGCCGGCTCTTCCATCACGATCTTGCAGCGCTCTTTCGTCGGCCGGTAAAAGGTCGCCATCAGGAAGTGCAGGTTCACCGTCAGGCTGTTCATGCAGACCACTTCCTCGGGCTGCGCGCGGACGATCCGCGCGAGCGGCTCGCGCACCGTCTCGTGGTAGGAATACCAGGGCGTGCGCGCCTGCAGATGGCCATCGACCGCGAGCCGCGCCCAATCCTCCAGCTCCTGCTCGAGCAAACCGCGCGCGGCCTTGGGCTGGAGGCCTAACGAGTTGCCGACAAAATAAATCAGCGGCTCGCCCTGCGCGTCCGTTGGCAGGTGAAATTGCTGTCTAAATTTCGCGAGCGCATCGTCGCGGTCACTCTGCCGGGCGAAAGTCTCGCCAGTGGAGAAAGGGGCTGCCATGAGGCAAAACGAATCCGCCTGCCGGGGCGGCAATGCAAGACCGCCGCGCCGGTTTGGCTGGTCTGGCCCGCGCAGATGGCGTGTGATTTTTCCGGCGTGCCCGCGAATCACCTTCCGGAAAGATGCACGCGCCCGCCGCCGCGCCAGCACGCGGGCTGATCGCGAGGACCCGCAATTGGAGCGCGAGTGCCTAGCGCGCCACTGCGATGACTTTCAGCTCGATCGCGATCGGCGTGGGCAGCGCGCCCACTTCCACGGTGGTGCGCGTGGGGTTCGGTTTGTCTTCGCCGGCGAAGTATTCCGGGTAGATGCGATTGAAGACGGGGAAGTCCTGCTTCATGTCGGTCAGGAAAACGGTCACGTCGACGATGTCATTCCAGCTAGCGCCCGCGTCTTCTAAGACGAGGCGGACATTCTCAAAGACCGCGTGGCACTGCTTCTCGATGTCGTAGGCTAAAATGTTGCGTTCCGCATCGAGCATGACGCCCGGGATTTCCTTGCTCCCCCGGACGCGCGGGCCGATCCCGGAAAGGAAGAGCAGATCGCCAACGCGCTTGGCGTGCGGAAACGCGCCGACCGGTTCCGCGGCGCGAGTGCTGGAAAAATCCTGGTTCATGCCGCCAGCTTAACCGCCGGCAATCGCGCCCAAAATGATAAATGGCTCGCGCCCTTCGGCGATGGCAGCAGGCAGGGGAGCGTTTGTCGGCTCGAGCGAGATGTCTTCTTCGCAGGCGAAAAAGCGGACCATCGGCCGGCGCTTGAGCGTCCCGTGTTCGCGGATCGTTGCCGCGGAGCGCGGGATACTTTTCCTCGAGCGCGTCCAGGATGCGCGCGGTTGTGATCTCGCTGTCTAATTCCAAACGCACCTCGTCGCCGACACGCGCGAGCGTGCGGAGATGATGCGGCAGGACGACGCGGATCACGGGAGTGTCTGCACTTCGACCGAGAGCACCGGCGGCAGGTCGCGCACGATTGCTTCCCAGGTATCGCCGCCATCGCGCGACCCGTAAACCTGACCGCCGCTCGTGCCGAAATAGACGCCGCATTCGTCCAGCGAATCCACCGCCATGGCGTCGCGGAGGACGTTCACGTAGCAGTTCTCCTGCGGGAGCCCTTTGGTCAGCGCTTCCCAGTCGCCGCCGCCGCTCCGGCTGCGGTAGACGCGCAGCTTTCCGTCCGGCGGGAAATGCTCCGAGTCGCTCTTGATCGGGACGACGTAGATTGTCTCCGGCTCGTGCGCGTGCACATCGATCGGGAAACCAAAATCGCTCGGGAGATTGTCGCTTACTTCCGACCAAAGATCGCCGGCGTTGTCGCTCCGCATCACGTCCCAATGCTTCTGCATGAAGAGCGTCTCCGGCCGCGAGGGATGAAAAGCGATGCGATGAACGCAATGGCCCACTTCAGCGTCCGGGTCGGGCATGAACTGCGACTGCAGCCCTTTGTTGATCGGCTTCCAGGTCGCGCCCGCGTCGTCGCTCCGAAAGGCGCCCGCGGCCGAGATGGCGACGTAAAGGCGGCGCGGATTCGTCGGATCAATCAGGATGGTGTGCAGGCACATTCCCCCCGCGCCCGGCTGCCATTGCGGGCCACTGTGGTGCGTGCGCAGCCCGGCCAACTCCTGCCAGCTCGTGCCGCCGTCTTTCGATTCAAACAGAGCTGCGTCCTCCACCCCGGCGTAAACATGATCCGGATCGCCTAACGAGGGCTCGAGATGCCAGACGCGCTTGAACTCCCACGGGTGCTGGGTGCCGTCATACCACATGTGCGTGCCCGCCTTGCCTTCGTAGACGAACTTGTTGCTCTCGCCGGTCGGCATGCCGATGGCATCCTTGCCCGGGCCGCCGCCCGGCGTCTCCCACGTTTTCCCGCCATCGTTCGAGCGCTGAATGACCTGGCCGAACCAGCCGCTCGATTGCGAGGCAAAGATGCGGCCCGGATCTACCGCCGAGCCTTTCATGTGATAAATCTCCCAGCCGGCGAAATGCGGCCCGTCGACCTTCCAGTTCTTCCGCGCGCCATCCGCCGTGAGGATGAACGCCCCCTTGCGCGTGCCTACCAAAACGCGAACGCCACTCATCGCCTCAGGCCGCCTCCACGGGGGCGAGACGTTTCGCATTCCGGGCACGCGCCTTGGCCGCCTCGAGCACGCGGTCGCGCGGCGGGGCATTCGAGACTAACGAGTGCAAAAGCTCGTGCGCGACTTCGCTTACCCGCTCGACCGCGTGCGCGAAGGCCGCCTCATTGGCCTTCGAAGGGTGGGTGAAACCGCTCAGCTTCCGCACGAATTGCAGCGCCGAGGCGCGAATCTCGTCTTCCGTCGCCGGGGGCTCAAAGTTATGCAGCGTTTTGATGTTTCGACACATGGGAATTTTCCCTAACGGGCGATGCAAATATTCTTCGGCTCGGTGAAAAAGTGAAGCGCTTCGTTGCCGCCTTCGCGGCCGACGCCGCTTTGTTTCATCCCGCCGAAGGGGACGCGCAGGTCGCGCAGGAGCCAGCAGTTCACCCAGACGGTGCCGGTCTGGATTTGCTCGGCCACGCGGTGAGCGCGGTTGAGGTTTTGCGTCCAGACGCTCGCGGCCAGGCCGTATTCGTTGTCGTTTGCATAGCCGACGACTTCGTCCTCGCGGTCGAATGGCGTAACCGAAATCACCGGGCCGAAGATCTCCTCGCGGTTCGTCCGGCAGCCGACCGGGAGATCGGTGATGATCGTGGGCGGGAAGAAATAACCGTCGGCGCAGCGTTCGTTAGGCGGAGCCGGGGCGTGGCCACCGAGCGCGATCGTCCCGCCTTCCTGCTGCGCCAGCTCGACGTAAAACTTCACCTTCTCGAGCTGGGTCTGCGAAACGATCGCGCCCTGGTCGGTCGTCGTTTCCAAAGGGTCGCCTAATTTCAAGCGGCCGGCTTTTTCCACGAAGCGCTGGACGAAATCCTGGTAGATCGGTCGCTCCACAAACACGCGCGAACCGCAGAGGCAAACCTGCCCTTGGTTCGCAAAAGAGGAGCGCAGGCTGCCGTTGAGCGCCGCCTCGAGGTCGGCGTCGGCGAAGATGATGTTGGGATTTTTGCCGCCAAGTTCCAGCGACACTTTCTTGAACATCGGCGCGCAGGTCTCCGCGACTCTGCGTCCGGTAAGCGTCCCGCCGGTGAAAGAGATGGTGCCGATCTTCGGATGCGCCGTGATCGCCTGCCCGACCTTCGGGCCGGTGCCGTGGACGATGTTGAGCACGCCGGCGGGCAGGCCAGCCTCGCGGCAGATCTCGCAGAGGAGAAAGGCGGTCATCGGCGTGAGTTCGCTCGGTTTCGCGACCGCGGTATTCCCGCAGGCGATCGCGGGCGCGATCTTCCAGCTCAACAAATAGAGCGGCAAATTCCAGGGCGAGATCAGCCCGCAAATCCCGCGTGGCTGGCGCAGGGTGTAGTTGAAGGCGAGGCCGTCGGTTACGTGCGCTTCGTTTTCCGTGTGCAGGATCGCGGTCGCGAAGAAGCGAAAATTCGAGGCCGCGCGCGGGATGTCGAGAGTGCGCGCGAGGGTGAGCGGCTTGCCGGTGTCGATCGACTCGGCGCGGGCGAGTTTCTCCAGGTCGCGCTCGATCAAATCGACGATGCGCAGGATGATTTGCGAGCGCTCCGCGGCGGGCGTTTTCGACCAGCTGGCGAACGCTTTCTCCGCCGCGGCCACCGCCGCCTCGACGTCGCGCGCCTCGCTGTCCGGCACCTGCGAATAGGGCTGTGCCGGTCGCAGGCTCGATGTTGTCGAGATATTTCCCGCCGATCGGCCGCGACGAACTCTCCGCCGATGAAATTCGTCGATCGTGGTCATAACAATTCCCGCAGAACGCGCAGCCAATTCCCGCGCAAAATTTTTTCGATCTGCTCGCTTCGGTGAAGCCGCGCTCGATCAGCTTCGCCGCGTCAAGTTTGCGGCCTGCGCGTGGTGCGTCAGGTCGGGCAGGAAATGCGGGCGCGTGAGTTTTGCCTCCATCGCCGCGAGTTCCTCCGCGGGCAGCAGCTTCCAGAGGAACTCGCAGAAATCGAAACCGATCCCGACGCCGATCAATCCCGATCAGGTCAATGATGTGCTCGAGGTGATCGACGTAACGGTCGAGCGTGGCCTCCGCTTTCGTGCCGCTGGTGAGGATGGCGTTGACCCCGATGACGCCGCCGCGCGCGCCGATCATCCGGATTTGCTCGTCGCTCAGGTTGCGCTCGATGTCGTAAAAGCGGCGCGCGTTGCTGTGCGAGACGATCAGCGGCTTGCGGGTCAGCGCGCAGATTTCCTCGAAGCCGGCGGGGTTGATGTGCGCCAGGTCGAGGATGATCCCGAGCCGCTCGCATTCCTGCACCAGCTCGCGCCCGAAACTCGTTAGGCCGGTTGCCGGCGAGCCGCTGGCGGCGAAGACTCCGCCGGCCGCGGCCGCATTCGCGCGCACGTGCGTGAGCGAAAGCGCGCGCAATCCCAGCTCGTGAAAAACGCGCAAGAGATGCAGGTCGTGCACCGAGCGGCTCGGCGCCTTCCATGGTCAGGAGGAGGTTGATTTTAGCCGGCGAGATGTCGGCAAAGGACCGGCAAAGCTGGAGCTGCGGAGTCTGCGCGATTTCCTCGAGCAGGAGCGCCACCTGGTCGAGCGCCACGCGCAGCGCTTCGCCGAGATGCTTGTCCTCGATGTAGAGCGCGAGGCCGAGCAAATGCAGACCGCCCGCTTCGAACTGCGGGAGAAAATCGGATGCGATGAGGCCGCGGCGCGGTTGCTCGAGGAAAAGCCCGAGCGGCAGATCGAAGTGCAGATCGATCACGCCGCCGGCGTGCAGTCGTGCGATCCGGTCGTCCATGCTCAGGTGGAGGATTGCGCCTGCTTCTTTTGCTGCGCAAGCTGGAAGCTCACGCCGCATGAAAATCTTCGACGTTTCCCGCACGCTCACGCAGAAGCTCGCGCCCTGGCCAGGCGACGTCGGCTTCGAGTTCAAGCTCAACGGCACCATCGCCACCGGCTCGAGCGTGAACGTCGGGATGATCACCCAGAGCCTGCACAACGGGACCCACGCGGACGCGCGTTTCCATTTCGAGGACGATGGCTGGACGATCGAGCAGGCGCGATTGGAGGTTTATCTCGGGCCGGTGATCGTGGCCGATTTGTCGGCTAAATATTCCGGCGGCGAGCTTCCGCAAATCACGGTCGACGATCTCGCGGCCTGGAGCGAGGAGCTGCGGACGATCCCGCGTTTGCTCCTGAAGACGAACGTCTGGACCGACTCGGAAGTTTTTCCGGAGGCGATCCCGACGATCGCGCCGGAAGTGCCGGCATGGCTGCAGGCGCGGGGCGTGCAATTGCTCGGGTTTGACGTCCCTTCGGTCGATGAGATCACCTCCAAGTCGCTGCCTAATCATCACGCGCTCGGTGCTGCGGGGATCGCAATTCTGGAGTCGCTAGACCTGCGCGCGGTCGCGGCCGGGCGCTATCGCCTCTCGGCGCTGCCGCTGAAGATCGCGGGCGGCGACGGCTCGCCGGTGCGCGCGATTCTATGGCAGGAATAGACGGCGACTTGCTCGAGCGCCGCGGGCCGCTGGTGGCGGTGGCGCTGTTGCTCGCGCTTCTTTTTAGCCTAACGAATCTGCCCTGGACGCTGGACGATTACGACCAGGCGAAGCAGGCCTTTACCTCCTTTGAGATGACCGAAGCGGGCCACTGGTTTTACCAGCACACGCCCAACGGCAAGATCGCGACCAAGCCGCCGCTGGTCGGCTGGATCTCGGCCGGGCTCCATGCGGTCACGCGCTCGTGGACGCTGGCCTGGCGGTTGCCTTCGTTCACCGCCGCCATCTTGCTGGCTATTTTGCTTTGGCGCGCGGCGCGGGAGCGTTACGGCGCGCTCGCGGCGCTGCTCGCGCTCGCGGCTTTTGGCTTAAACTTGCTCGCGCCGCGGCTGGCCACGCTGGTGCGCACGGACATGCCGCTGGCGCTGGTGATCTTTGCGCTCGGGCTGGTGATCTGGCGCAAAATCGCGGCCGCGGAGCCCTGGTCGCGCGGAGATCGCTGGCTGATTTTTGCCCTGCTTACGGCCTCGATGTTGATCAAGGGCCCGATCGTCTACGCCTTTCTCCTGCCGGGGATTGTCGCCTATCAACTCTGGGCGCGGAAACGCGCGCCGCAGACGAGCGCATGGTGCGGTTGGTGGCCGTGGCTCGCTTCGCTCGCCGTCTTCCTGCTCTGGGCTGCCGGCGGGATCGCGTGGATGCCGGGCTTCTACGAGCAGGTGGTGCTGCGGGAATTTGCCGGCCGTTTCGGCGAGACCGTCCACCGCCCGCAGCCGTTCTATTTTTACCTGCCGCATCTCCTGCACAAGTTCGCGCCCTGGAGCGTGCTCCTGCTCGCGCTGGCGTGGTGGCGTCGGCGGGAAAAGTTTTCGCCGGAAGTTTGCTGGCTGGTCTGCTGGAGCCTTGGCGGTTTGCTGGTGATGTCGCTGATTCCGTCGAAGCGGGTCGATCGGATTTTCCCGGTGCTGCCGCCGCTTTGCCTGCTGCTCGCGGCCTGGACCGATGCGCGCGCACGCCGCTGGAGCATCTGGGCGCTGGTTTTAGCCGGCATTTTCACCGGCGGATACGCCGCGCAAAAAATCATCGTGAGCTACCGGCACGACGACGGCGCCCTGGTGCGTTTCTCCGAAAATGTGCGCGCGCGGACGGAGCGCTACGAAGTCATCGGCGGGAAAGAGGAAGGCCTGCTGCTTTATCTGCGGCGAACGCAATTCATGAAAACAGACGACGCGCTCACGCGCTGGCGCCGCGGCGAGATCGACGCGCTGGTCGCGCCGGAGGAGGAAATCGCAGGCCTGCTCGCGGCCTTGCCGGAAGCGCGCGCCTCGGAATTAGCCGGCGAGATCACGGTCAACGGTCGGCCGCGGCGTTACCGGCTCCTGCAGCGGAACCATTAGACTTTGCCTGCGGGCGCGGGAATCGTTTCCCTGCTTTGAGCGACGCGCAAAATTTTCCCAAGGCCGAGATTGAAACGCTCTGGTGCCCGTGGCGGGTGGAGTATTTCGAAAAGGAAAAGGCCGACCCGGACTTCCTAAGCACGGCGGCGCGCGCGAGCGACGATGCCGCGCACCTTGTGCTCACGCGGCGGAAGAACGCTTTCCTGATGATGAACCGCTACCCGTATGCGGTCGGCCACCTGATG
Source organism: uncultured Verrucomicrobiae bacterium (assembly GCA_963726745.1). Lineage (GTDB taxonomy): Bacteria > Verrucomicrobiota > Verrucomicrobiia > Chthoniobacterales > UBA10450 > JACCTI01. Next base: position 442,823 of record CAVSDR010000006.1, on the reverse strand, counting down.
GCGGTGCCGTATCGGAAGACCGCGGACGCGGACTCGTTAGGCGAAAACGAAGTGCTCGAGCTCTGGAGCCTGGCGATGCACGGGCAGCGGCTCTTGCGCGCGACGATGCAGGCGCAAGGCTTTAACATCGGGCTGAACCTCGGGAGCTGCGCCGGCGCGGGCGTGCCCGATCACCTCCATCTGCACATCGTCCCGCGCTGGAATGGCGACACCAATTTTATGCCGGTGCTCAGCGGCACGCGCCTGCTCTCGGAAGGCTTGGAGAGCTTGTATGCCAAACTCCTCGCGGCGCAGGCCAGCCTCCCGAATCCCTCATGAATACCCAGACCGTTCCCCCTCCACCTCGCGCCGGCACCGGTTGTCTCGGCATTGGTTGCCTTGCCTTCATCGGCTTTTTCCTTTTCCTCGCGGTCGCGTTTGTCGGCGGCGCCTTCTGGGCGCTGCATCATGTGCGGCAGAACTATTCCTCCACCGAGCCGCTGGTGTTGCCGGAGTTCTCCGAGAACAGCGTGGCGCTGCCTGCGCCATCGCCCACGCCGGCGCTGCCCAACGGAAACGCCGCGCCCTTGCCGGCGCTCCCGGTGCCGGTCGAGCCGGTCGAGCGACGCTGGAAAGCATTTGAGAAAGCGGCGCGTCGCCATGAGAAAGCGCGGATCGAGTTGTCGGCTAACGAGATCAACGCCCTGCTCGCGGGCAGCCGAAACACGCGCGGGAAAGCCTTTGTCACGGTGGCCAACGGCGTCGGCCACGTGCAGGTGAGCATTCCGCTCAAAAACATCATTTTCATGGGCGGCCGTTATCTCAACGGCGAGGCTTCGGTGCGCTCGGCTGCGGATGGCGATCCCACCCGCGCAGAGATTTTCGACCTCAAGATCGGCGACCAATCGGTCCCGGCGGAATTTCTCGATCGGCGGCTTTTTGGCTGGTCGACGATCCGCTCGATGATCGGCCAATGGCTGGACGACAACGATGTGGCCGTCTTCCGGATCGAAGGCGAGCGGGTCATCGGCGAGACGCGCGGCTAACGAGTTGTCGCCGGTCTTGGCCGGACCGCGCTACTGCATGATCTCGCGCACGAAAACGTTCAACTGCCCGTCGCTCTGCTTGCGCACTTCGGTAATCTCGTAGGGCTGCGCCTGATCCCGCGTGACCGTGGAACCGGGAGCCGGCGGCGTATGGCCGGCGGGAAACTCGACCACGATGCGGGTGGAGGAGGGGGCGCCGAGGTGCAGCACCGATTCCGCCATGTTGCTCTTCGGACGGAGGACGGCGCGGTTGCCCTCGGCGAAATTGACGACGAATTGGCCGCGCAGGTAAACGCGTTCGCCCGCGAGACCGCGCTCGGCCACGTCGCCGAGATCGCTCGTGGTGATGAGGCGGCCGGCGGGCATTTTGCCGGCAGGATAGGTTTTCCACGTGCCGCCGCCGGCCGTGGAAGCGAGCGCGGTGTCCGGCTTCACCGGGAGCGCGGGCAATGCCTCTTCGGGCTTCGCCGTCTTCGCGGCCGGTGCTGGCGTGGGCGTGGCTTTCACGGCCTTGTCGCTCTTCGCAAGGAGCGGTGCCGCGGTCGGCGTCTGCACCGGGACGGCGGTTTCCACGCGCACGAGTTCGTTCGTGGCCACGGGAGTAGCACTAGGGCCCACGCCCGGAATGCTGATTCCCGGCACGGCGGGCGCGTAGCGTTCGCGGTAGCTGGCGAATTTTGCCTCCGCCGCGCGGCGTCCTTCGCTTTTGAAGATCGGCCAGCCGGCGGCCATGTTCAGGTCGTAGGGCGGCTCGAGGCTGAACATTCCGCGGCCCTGTGTGACCGTGTAACTGCCGTAGAGCAGCGGCACCGCCGTCAGCAGAAGCCGGCCATCCGAAAGATGTTCCGCATGGATAATCGCGGAAAGGTCGTGCGCGCGCTCAAGCTTCATCTCCAGGCCGGTTGCCAGCGTTTCCTGCATCAGCGGGACTGACTGCGCATCCGCGGGGTAGACGTGCTCGAGCAAGACCTCGCCGTAATCGACCGCGCCGCCGAGCGCGACCATGCCGGTGGTGAAGAGGTCGTTAGGCCCGAGCTCGCGCGCTTCCATGATCGTGAAGCGGCCGACCACATACGGGACCGCGCCCCGCACCGCCGAGTAGTTGCGGATGTAATTGCGGATGAGCTCCGCGTTGGTGCGCGCGAGCTCCGCCGGGCCGAGCTTGCCGTAGCGCTCGTGCAATTGCTTTGGGCTCAGGAATTCGCCGGCAGGCGCGGCGGTCAGCTGGAAGCGTTTTGGCTGCTCGAGCTTGTGCAGTTTCTGCAGGATGCGGTAGCTGTCCGGCCGTTCCGGCTGGCTGAAGATGTAGAGACTGCTCAGCCAGGTGGCGAAGGCCAGGCCGATGAGCAGAAGGATCGCAATCGTCCAGGCGAACGGATTGCCTTTGCGCCGGCCTCGGCCGTAGGGCTCGTCGTAACGAAAAAGCGTGTGATCCATCGAAACGCGTGGGGAGCGAGCGCGGGCTCAGGCGTTCGTTAGGCCGGGCGTGCGGGTTCGAACGAGGTGCCGCAACCACAGGTGCGGGCGGCGTTCGGGTTCTCGAAATGAAAGCCAGCGCCGGTCAGGCCGTCGTGATAATCGAGCACCGCTCCACGCAGCAGCTGGGCGCTCTCATGATCCACAAAAAACTCCACCCCGTCGCGCGCCACAATCGCATCGCCCGCGCGGTGCGAGTCGAGTGACATCTCGTATTGCATCCCGGAGCAGCCGCCCTTGGCAATCTGCACGCGCAAGCCCTTGCCGGCCGCGTCCGGCTGTTCGGCCAGGAGCGCGCGCAATTGCTGCACAGCGTTGTCGGTCACGGTGATCATGGGGCTGGGGAGAGGGTATCGCCTCGCGTCGGCATGGTCAAACCGCCGGGACGCGCAGCGGCTGCGGTTTCCCTCGCAATCGAAACCGGGAAATCTAGATTCCCCGGTCCCATGAGCCGCATCCGTCTTTTACCCGACATCCTCGCCAGCCAGGTGGCTGCGGGGGAGGTGGTCGAGCGGCCCGCCTCGGTGGTCAAGGAGCTGGTCGAGAACAGCCTCGATGCCGGCGCGCGCAAGATCGAGGTGGTGATCAAGCGCGGCGGGATGTCGCTCATTCGCGTGCTCGACGACGGCTGCGGGATGGACCGGGACGACGCGCTCCTCGCGCTGGAGCGGCATGCCACGAGCAAGATTCGCACAGCCGACGATCTCGCGGCCATTGGCACCCTCGGCTTCCGCGGCGAAGCGCTCCCAAGCATTGCCAGCGTCTCGCGTTTTCGCCTAACGACTCGTGAACCGGATGCGGTCGCGGGCACGGAGATTCTCGTTTCCGGCGGGAAGATCGAGACCGTGCGCGACGGCGGCGAAGCGCCCGGCACGCAGATCGAGGCGCGCTCGCTTTTCTTCAATCTTCCGGCGCGCCGGAAATTTCTGCGCTCGGAGAATACCGAGAGCCGGAACATCGAGCATCAGCTTCACCTGCAGGCCGCGGGGCATCCGTCGGTCGCCTTCACTTTCGTGCGGGACGAGCGGGTGGTCTTCCAGCTCCCGGCGGCTTCATCGTTGCGCGAGCGGCTGCGCGATTTGTATGGCAGCGAGTTGGTCGAGCGCCTGCTCGAGGTCCCGGAAACAGACAGCAAGATTCGCGTCTCCGGCTTGATCGGGCAGGCGGGCGTGAGCCGCTCGACCCGGGCGCAGCAGCTCATCTTCGTGAACGGCCGCGCGATCGAGGGCGCGGTCTTGAACGCCGCCTTGCGCGAGGGTTATCACACCGCGCTGATGAAGGGCCAATACCCGGTGACCTTCCTCTCGTTAGGGATGGACCCCGGCGCGGTCGACGTGAACGTGCACCCGGCGAAACGCGAAGTCCGCTTCCGTGATCCGGGCGCGGTCAAGGAAGCGGTCGTGGCCGCGATTCGCCGGACGCTCGAGAGCGGGCGGGCCGAATGGCAGGGACAATTCCAGGCGCCGCTGCCGACCGCCGAGAGCCTGCCGGTGATGCACGCCGAGCCGCAGGAAAACGCGGCCCAACCGGAACCAGTCGACGCTTTCGCGCGCTTCGCTTTTGCCCAGACCGACCAGACCGCGCCGCTCCTGCCGGTGCCGCCGAACGATCCGCCGCCGCGCGACCAGCAATTTCAGATCATCGGCGTGCTCAACCGACTTTACGTCCTGATGGAAAACGCCAACGGCCTGGTGCTGGTGGACCAGCACGCGGCGCATGAGCGGATCCTCTTCGAGGAACTCCGCCGCCGGATGGAGGCCGAGGGCGTGCCTTCGCAGCGGCTCCTGCTGGCGCAGACCTTCGACCTCGCGCCGCGCGATGCCGAGTGGGTCGAGCGCAACCTCCGGACCTTGCAAAAAATGGGGATCGGGATCGAGCCGTTTGGCCCGCAGACCTTCAAGATCGACAGCCTGCCGACCTTCCTGACCGCGAGCGATCCGGTGCGTTTCATGCGCGAAGTGATCGATGGCCTGCGGAGCGTGAGCAGCCAAAGCTCCGCGCTGCGCCTGGGCGAGGACATGATCGCGAAGACCGTTTGCCGGCACGCGGTCAAGGCGAACGATCCGCTGCGTTACCCGGAAGTGGAGAAGCTCATTCGCGACCTGCTCGCCTGCGAGTTGCCCTATTGCTGCCCGCACGGGCGGCCGACGATGATCCAGATCTCACACGGCGAACTGGAGCGGAAGTTTGGGCGCAAGGTCTAGGCGGCTCTCTTTTCTGGGGAGCACAGGCTGCCAGCCTGTCGGGCGCGGCAGCCTTGCCGCGACCACTGAGAGACATCGGTCGCTCGGGAGGTGAGGGAGCGTCGCGCGGTGTTTCCGGCAAGCTGCCGGAAACTGCAGGCTGGCAGCCTGCGCTCCCCAGAGAAAAAGATTCAGCGCTCTGCGGCGGCCCAGTATTTTTTAATCAGCGCTTTCACCTCCGGCGTCTGCAGGCGGAAATTTTCCTTTTCCTCGCGGCCGGGAATTTCCGGGAACCACTTCCAGAAATACATCCCCGCGAGCCACGGCGGCGGGTTCGCGCCTAACGAGAGGGCCGCGGCGACACAGCGCTGCTGAATCTCAAACGCGCCTTCGCCGCCAGTCTCGAAACTCCACGGCTGCTTCGCCGCTTTCGCGCTTTCGTTGTAGCCCACCTCGACGAAGAGGACCTGCTTGCCGCCATTCTTTCGGGAATAGGCAGCAAGTTCACGCCCCATTCTTTTCCAGCCGTCGGCGAGATCGTCCATGCTTGGGTTGGCCGCCTGCGAGATCGGGAAATAAGCGAGCACGCCGAGGTAATCGAGCGCATCCCAGAACTTGACCGTCTGGTAGCTGTCCCAGTTGCCGCCGTAGGTCAGCTTCCCGTGATACACCTTGCGGATCTCGCGGATGATCTTGCGCCAACGTTGGTCGAATTCCTGCGCGTGGGTGAACTCCAGCCCGATGCAAAAGACGGCCGCGCCGTGCGCTTCCGCGAGTCTTCGCCATCTCCACGATCCAAAACTCGTAGTCGCCGAAAAAGCGGTCCCATTCCTCGGTCGTCTTGAAGTCGATCTCGCCGCGCCAGAGAAAATTCGAGCCCCAATAAGCAATGTGCGGGATGAGCATGACCGACATCCCGCGCTCGCGCGCCCAGTCGAGCGGGACGGTGATGTGGCGATTCTCGTCGCGCACCCGGTAGGTCACGTGCCCGTCGTTTTCGATCCGTGCATACGGATGAATCGCGATGCTGTTCACCCCTAACGACTTCAACTCGTCGAGCGTCGCGGCCATCTGCGGCGTCTGCCATTCCGTGCCCCAGGTCTGCGCGGAGACGGTCACGCCTTTGAAGAACGGCTCGGCCGCGAGCGGGCCGGCGAGCGCCAGGCCGAGCAGGAAAGCGCTGGCTAAATTACTTCCGGGAGAAAAGCGCATCCTTGGCGAGATAGAAGAGAAAGAGACTGTTGTAACGCAGATAGCGCCCGAGCAGCCGGCGCGGCTCTGAGCAAATGCGGAAGACCCAGGTCAGCCCGAGCCGCTGGAGCACCGCCGGCGCATCGCGTTTCATCCCGGCATTTACGTCAAAGGCAAAGCCGACCGCGAAAAGCACCCCGCGCGCGATCGAGCCTTTGTGCCGATGAATCCAAGCCTGCTGCTTCGGCGTGCCCAACCCGATCCAGATGAAGTCGGGCGCAAGGCGATTGATCTCCGCCACGATCGCCGGCTCCTCCGCGGCCGGAGAAGTAACCGTCGTGCGCGCCCACGATCTGCGCGTTCGCTCCGTAGCGCTCCTGCAAGCGCGCGACGCATTCCGCCGAGCCGCCGAGCAGGTAATGCGTCCAGGGCGCGGGCGAGTGGGTGATGCAATAATCCATGAAGGCCGGCCCGTAGACGCGGTCGCGCAGCCCGGCGCCCTTCGCATTGAGACACCAGATCAGCGGCATGCTGTCAGGCACGAAGTAATCCACCTGGCTGGTGAGTTCGCGGAATTGCGGATCCTCTCGGCGCAGGGTGACGATATGCGTGTTCGTCAGGTCGACGGCAAAACTGCGGCCCTCCTGCCTCGCGAGCTCCTGCGCGTGTGCGGTAAATTCGGCATAGCTGGTGGCCGCCAGCGGGGTGCCTAGGAGCTCAAGCTTTCTCATCGGGGGGGGCGAAGCCGGAAGGTGGCAGGGCGCGGAGCTTTGCGCAATTGCACTGGCTGGCCCATCGCTTTACTCTTGCCGTCCGCATGACGACTCAAGCAAAGACGAGCGGAGGGCCTTCGCTGCTCGAATGGATGCAGCGCAACCCCGCCGCCGCTACCCTGGTGGCCGCGATCGTGGCGCTCCTGGTCTACTTCTTCGGCTTCGTGCCGCTCTTCACCAACGGCCACCTCTCGACCTGGGTTTGGGCCTGGCAGGCCTGGAACCCGGAAACGAATTACGAGCACGCCAAGCTCATCCCGTTGATCGTCGCTTTCCTGGTCTGGAACGCGCGCGACAAACTCAAGGCGGCCCCGGTCGGTTCGTCGCGCTGGGGCTGGCTCTTCATCGGGTTCGGCCTGCTTCTCTTCGTCGGCGGAGCGCGCACTCTGCAGGCGCGGCTCGCGCTCACCTCCATCCCGTTCCTGCTCTACGGCATCGTCCTTTACGTCTGGGGCCGGCACGTTGCGCGGGTCCTCCTTTTCCCGATCGCCTTCCTGCTTTTCATGGTCCCGCTGAATTTCCTCACGCAGGCGACGGCGCGGCTGCAATTCCTCGAGACCAACACCGCGGCCGCGGTCTGCAATTTTTTCGGGATGAATCTCTACACCGTCGGCACCGCGGTCCACGCCTCGAACTTCCAGTTCGAGGTCGATGAAGGCTGCAGCGGCATCCGCTCGCTCATGGCCATCGCGATGTTGTCGGCTATTTATGGCCACCTCACGCAGGATCGGATCTGGAAGAAGCTGGCTCTTTTCTGCGCCGCGCTCTTCTTCGCGATCATCGGCAATGCCGGGCGCCTGGTTTCCATTTTCGTAGTCGCGAAACTCTTCGGGCAGGACATCGCCGGCGGCCCATATCACAACGTCTCCGGCTATCTTTCCTTCCCCTTCGCGATCGGCGCGATGCTCCTCTTCGGGAAATTAATCAATCTCCAGCCGCGCGCGGTCCGCGCTTCGGTCGCGCGCGCCACCGAAAAGGAGAAGGTGCAATATGATTACTAGGCGCCTCACGACCGTTGTGGTCATCCTGCTGGTTGGCTTCGGGTCGGTTTTCCTCCTGCCGAAATCGGGCAGAAGCAGCCCGGCCGGCATTGCCATGTCGCTGCCTAATTATGTGGGCGACTGGATCGGCCGCGACACCGAGGTGACCGAGCGCGAGAAGGAAGTGCTGGCAAAGGACACGCAATTCGCGCGCAAAATTTACACCAACCTCGCCGGCGACAGCGTCTACGTCTCCATCGTCCTGTCGGGCGACGACATGACCAACAGCATCCACCGCCCCGAGCGCTGCCTCCCGGCGCAGGGCTGGGGCCTGCAGGCGAGCGAGGTTCGCAAAATATCCCTGGCCGGAAACAAGACGATCACTGCGACCAAGCTTCGCAGCGGCCGTTCGATGGAACGGCAGGATGGCACCCGGGGCACGCTCGAAAACTTGAGCTACTACTGGTTCGTCGGCTATGACGACATGACCCCCTCGCACCTGACCCGCACCCGCATCGACCTGCGCGACCGCATTCTCTACGGCTACAACCAGCGCTGGGCCTACGTGACCATCGCCGCGATCGTGACCAATGGCTGGACCACCCCGCAGCGGAGCGAGGAAGAGACGGCCGCGATCCTGGAGGACTTCATCCGCCAGCTCGTCCCCGATCTCCAGCGGCCGAACGGCGCGGCGCTGCTTTAGCGGCTGCGATCTCGCCGGCTATTTCTTCCGCCGCGCCCGCACGGGTCGCTGGCGCAGGTCGACATTGTCCACGAAGCGGAGCGCGACCGGCAGCGTCGACTCATTTAGCCGCAGGCCGTCGATGACGTTGCCGCGGATCACTCCCCGGGTGTGCCGGCCGATCCAAAAGACCGGCCGATAGGTGCTGCCCTGGATGAACGTGTTTCCTTCGATCTGGACTTCCGCCTTTGCTTTGCTCGTGGCCAGGCACCACTCCGCGGTCGGCAGCATCTCAAAGCGGTTTCCGCGGATGACCAGGCCGCGGTAGATGCCGGAACCGTTGCACATCAAGCCCCAGCGCCGGGTTTCGTAGAAGCGGTTGTTTTCGATCAGCACGTTCTCGTAGTCGTGCGTGTCAATCACGATGCCGGCGGCCAAGCCGATAGTGGTGTTGCCGCTCACGCGAAAATTCTTCCAGCCGCCGGCGCCGAAGCCAACCGCTTCCGGGCCGTCGACCACCCGACAATTGCGGATGAAGCCGCTCAGCCGGCCGCTTCCACTCTGGTCGAACGCAGAGATTGCCGTCTGTGAACCGCGCGGGGAGATGCTCTCGCACTCGTCGATCTCCACCCGGTTCGAGCCGTCGCTCGAGCCGGCCGAGATGACGCTTAAGGGAAAGCCTTCACCCGGATTCGACCAAGTCCCAAGGACGCGAACCCGGCGGATGCGGGCATTTCGGCAGGCCGTGGTCAAAGCGGTCAGATCGCCCTTTTCTCCGCGGACGAAAACCGGCTGCTCCTCGCGGTTGCAGTCGATCGTCAGGTCCGCGACTTCGACGTGGTCGAAGAAGCCGGCGGCATCGAAATTAGCCACGACCGCGGCCGAGGTTCCCGCGACAGTGAGGGCATCTTTTTCCAGCCGGATCTTGGTGCGGTCTTTCCCCGCGCCGAGTAGCCGCCAGCCTTCCTTGAGCTTCACGCCGCGCGTCTCGAAAGTGCCGGCGCCCAGGTGAATCACTGCGCCCGCGGGCGCGCGGGCCATGGCCTGGTCGAACTTTTCCCTGGTTGCCCCATCGCTGAGCGGTGATCCAAATCTCCGTCGCGCTCGCGGGGCCCGCGATCATCCAGGCAAACGCAAGAACACCCCAACGCCGTCCGCGACGCAGATGCATCACTGATCGCTCGCAGGCTCGCTGCGGCGAACGTTTGGGAAATCCGGCGCCTCGTGCACGGTAAAGGCGAGCTTCTGCTTCCAGTAGGTCAGCCTCTCCTGTGGTTGAAAAACCGGCCGGACCGCCGTCTCAAGCCCGATCACGTGCACCATCCCGCGCCACGGCAGGAGCAACGCGCGACCGAGAAATTTCCCGGTGCGGCAATCCGAGATCGGCGTGCCCACCGCACGCGCAATCGCCAGAATGACAGCTCGGAAATGTTTTCGCATCACGCTGTCCAAAGCTTTTTTACCGGATGCAGGGTCCAGGCGCCGGCAGCGCGTGCCTCTTCCTGCTGTGCGCTCCGTTCGCCGAGGGCGGTGACAAATTTGTTTTGCGCGCCGAAGTCGCGCACTCGGAAGCCGAGATGATGCGCCACGGTGGGGAGATAAACTTCCATGTAGATCGGGAACGGCTCTTGGCAGTGGGCAATTTCGCAGAAAGCATCGCGCGTCCAAAAGCTCCCGCTGCCGAACATCGATAGAATCACCTCCGGCTCCTCCCGGCGAGTATTCGCTGCCCAATGCGGCAGGAAATCAGGGTTGGCCAGATGGTAGAGATAGTGGGGATGGCTCGTCCCATCGATCCGCTGCACGTGATAGCCCAGCAGATCGGCGCGCTCCTCCTCCAGGAAACGAATCTGTCGCGCGTTCAAATCGGCCACCAAGGGCAGGTGATCGTACTCAGCGAAATGGACGAAATCGAATGCGTGCCGCTCATCCAGCAAAGCCGTCGCCGCCTGGTGGAAGATCCCGCTGTAGCTCTGAAACTCCCGTTGATGATCCCGTGTTCGCAAACGCGGATCCTCGACGTAGAACTTCCGCCGATGCGCGAGCTTGGTGAAGTTGTCGGCTGTTCCGCCGTAGGCGAGCAGGATGCTCTCCGGCGCCACATACTTCTCCCAATGCCGGACCATCCGCTCGACCGCGGAGGGTGCTTGGTGCGTAAGCAGAAGGTTCAGGACGCGCGACATGTTTGGCTCCACCGTCCATCGCCCACGGCAAACCTGGGCCATGGCGGGGGGCCATGCCTGGAGAACGGCTCCGGCAGAATTTGATCTTTTTCTCTCGAGAGGCAATTAGAATGACGCCGCATGCCTAGCCCAGTCCGAATCCTTGTGACCTCGCGTTTCCGCGATGATCGGCCGGACATTCTCCTCCTTCAATCACTGGAACAAGCTTGCCTCCGTTCGAGCAACTGGAAAGGCCGCGAGGGACCGCTGCTTTTTCCTCCCACGAAGATATCGACAAGAATTTATACCATCCTACAGACGGCCCTCCGGCCACTCCTGCGCCGCCGCCGGGTTGATTGTGTCTTCCTAAGTCTCGGACTTCCTTATCGGCACTACTTTTTCGGGAAAACTTTCCCGTTCTTCGGCTTCGATTCCACCTTGCGCGTCCTCTGGACCTACGACGTCTGGCCGGGACATGTTGACAGCTTGTTGCGCATCGTGAGGGAGGCGCGAATCGATTTGCTGTTGGTCTCTAGCCAGCAGGGAGCAGAACAGTTGCAGGCTCAAATGCCTGCTCGATGCGCGGTTCACTGGGTGCCGGAAGCAATCGAGACCACTGATTTCCCACAGCGACCCTGGGCCGAGCGCACGATCGATGTGCTCGCATTTGGTCGAACCTATGCCCGGTATCACGAGGCTGTGGCGTCCGGCTGCGAACACCTGGGTATACGTTATGTCCACGCGCGCTTTGCTACCACAGCAGAGTTTAAAGAAGCCTTGGGGAACGCCCGTGTTTCAATCTGCTTTCCAAGGGCACTGACACATCCCGACGATGCCGGGAGCATCTCCACCATTACCTTGCGGTATCTGGAATCCATGGCCGCCGGCTGCCTCGTCCTCGGAAGTTGTCCTGCGGACGGGCAGGCGATGTTTGGCTACAACCCGGTGGTCGAGGTCGACTGGGCTGATCCAGTCGGGCAGTTAAGAAAGGCTACAGCTAATCCTTCGCCGCATGAAGCTTTGATCTCGAGAAACTCTGAGTCCGTGGAACGAAATCATCAGATTAAGCACTTTGTGCAAAAGGTGGACCAACTGATCGCCGAGCGTCTCGAAAGCAATTGATGAACTGCAAAATCTGCGGAGTGGAAAGTTTGTCGCATGTGCGAGGGCGAATCTTGAAGAGATACGATGTCACGTTTCTTCGGTGTCCTTCCTGCGGCTTTATGCAGACAGAGGACCCTTACTGGCTGAGTGAATCCTACTCCTCTGCGATCAATCGGACAGACGTCGGCTATGTGAATAGGAATGTCGTTTATTCCAAAATGGTCAAAGGAGTAATCACGATGCTCTTCGAGAGCGACGGTCGCTTTATCGATTTCGGCGCGGGCTACGGCATGTTTGTTCGTCTCATGCGAGACGCCGGTTATGACTTTTGGTGGCATGACCTCTACTGCGAGAACCTATTTGCCGCGGAACACCGGGTCGATCCTACCTCCAATGACCGATTCGAACTGCTCACTGCTTTCGAGGTTTTCGAACATCTCGTTGACCCAATCGGAACAATCAGTGAGATGCTGACTCTGTCAGATTCCATCCTTTTTTCGACGGAGCTTGTTCCTGAACCGCCGCCGTCGATCGACGAGTGGTTCTATTATGGGCTGGACCATGGGCAACATGTGGCTTTTTACAGTCGTAACTCGCTCGAGCGAATCGCCCAGCGCTTTGGACTTCACGTCTTATCCTATGGGAGTTACCTGCATCTATTAACGAAAAAGAAGGCTTCGGCACTTAGATGGAATGTAGCCCTGCACCGAGTGTCCAAGCGGTTAATCGACGTTCTCTATCGCAGGGAATCCTTGCTTTGGCCCGACTATGATAAAGCCGTCAAGGCGCTCGCAGCCGACTGCAAGGAGAGCTCGGCATGAAGGTAGTCTTTACGCCAGAAGCCTTCAACCAACCGGCTGGTGGGATCAGCCGAGTTTTCTCCGAACTCGCATCCCGCTTACCGACACTCGGATGTGAGACGGTCATTTTTGCAGGATTATACATCAATGAGTATATTCGCGATCGTTCGGTGGTCGGGAGGTATACGCCGCGGTTTCCACGCCTCGCGAGGGCGGCGGTTAATACGATTGCAGCACAATCCTACATCGCTTGCTCGGAAGCGGCGATTGTTCATCAGACTTACTACTCCGGTCATCGCTATTCCAGGCGCAAGCCATTGGTAATTTCGGTCTACGATATGATCCACGAGCTCTTTCCCGAGCTTTTGGCGACAAGCGGCACGGTCCGCGCGACGCACGTAAACAAGGCCGAATGCTGCCAACGCGCGCAGCATATTTGCGCGATTTCGCATCAAACAAAGGAAGACTTGGTTCGACTCCTTTCCATCAATCCCGATAAGATTTCTGTTACTTCGTTGGGAAACGCTCTGAAAGGCGTCTCGCCGTCGGAGATCGGCGCGGATTCTAAGCGTAAGTTTTTGCTCTACGTGGGAAATAGACGTTGGCACAAGAACTTCCTGCCTTTCCTGAGCGCTTACGCTGAGTCGCAACTGGCGGCAGATGGTGTCCAGTTAATTTGTTTTGGAGGCGGGCCTTGGGATACGGAGGAAGACGAAGCCATCCAGCGCCTGGGGGTGCGGGAGCAAGTGCATCGCCGCTCAGGGGGCGATGAATCACTTCTTGGATATTACCAGCAGGCCACGGCCTTTGTGGCCCCTTCACTCTATGAAGGTTTCGGGCTGACAGTTGTGGAGGCGATGGGGGCAGGTTGCCCGGTCATCTGCTCGGATACCGGGATCTTCCGCGAAGTTGCCGGCGAAGCCGCGGCGTTTTTCGATCCGACGGACATCTTCCATATGCGCGACCAACTCGATCGCATTGTGCAAGACAGTGACCGGCTGAAGGTGCTCCGGGCCGCGGGGCTGCAACGGGAATTGGAATTCAGCTGGGACCGATGTGCGCGTGAGACCCTGGCGGCCTATCGCAAAGTCTCAGAATGAGGGTTGGCTTTTACCTAGCGGACCAAAATCCGCAGCGCGACCGGACGCTAGGCGTGACCGGCTACACTGATGGCCTGCTTCGAGCTTTGCAAAGGCATCGGGAAATCGAACTAGCGGGACTGGTTTCGAAAGGCTCTTTCGCGCCTACCAGTCTTGCGCAGAGACAGACCCTCCCTTTCTCCACCGCTGGCGCAATCGGGCGTATCTTGTCGGATAATTTTCACCCAGCGGTCAGCCACCTTCAGGCAGACGTCTGGCATTATCCCAAAGGTCACTTGCCAGTCGTGCGACGTTTTGCAGCGCCTTGTATCGGCACGGTGCACGATGTCATCCTGCAGCATTACGCGGATCATTATCCGGGAGAGCGGCCGGCGCTGGCTTACACCTATTGGCTCGGCGTCCTAAAGCGATCGATCGCGCGATTCGACTCCATCCTGACGATCTCACAGTTCTCAGCTCAAGCGATTCGCAAATTCTGCGAGCGTCATCGTCTCCGCTGTCCGCCGATGGAAGTCACCTATGAGGGCTTCCACGTTACGCGGCCGCCAGGAACCGCGGCCGAGAAAGAAGATTACGTCCTCCACCTGGCTTCACGGGAGCCGCACAAACGCACCGGGACTCTCCTCGATTTTTGGCGCAAGCTTAGCAGCCATGAGGTAAACCTGCCCAAGCTGAAGCTGGTGGGGAATCTCCGGCCAGCGGATGCGCGCACAGCCCAAGCGAATCCGAGATTCGAGTTGTGCGGGCGACTCCCGCGGCCTGAGTTAGAGACAGCGATCGCCCGGGCGCGCGCTGTGGTTCTTCCTTCCGAAATCGAAGGCTTCGGCCTGCCGGCGGTGGAGGCCTATGCCTTGGGCACTCCCGTCGTTTTTGTCGCGGAGACTGCAGTAGCCGAGATCTTGGGGCCACAGACTCCGGGGAGCTTTCAGTTGGAAAGCTTGGAGAGCTTCCACGCGGCGCTCTCCGAGGTGTTGGGCCTCGATGCCGGAACAATTACGCAGCAGGCTGAACGGCTGGCACAGCGTTACTCATGGAGCGCCTGTGCCGAGGCGACGGTTGCCAGCTACCGGAAATTGGCGGCCGGCTAACGTAAGCGCGGGCTCAGGCATCTCCGATTCATGGTGCCGCCTGACCGCCAACTGCCGAGGACGCGCCGCCGGGAGCGTCCACCCGTCGTCAGTGATCCTGGCAAGGGCGATAAGACCCAGGAAAACTTCCCACGAAGGGTAGCTGCCACCGGGGATGGCAAAAACAGCCCATTGGACAATGGATAAGCAGGCCCAGAACAAGACGCCCCAAGTGATGTCCTTTTCCCTGCGAGCTAAGAGTGCAATTCCTAGACGCCGCAAGAGCCAGCCCAGCAGCCAGGCGTAAAGCGCCAATCCGGTGACCCCGAGGACAGCAAGGACCGTCCAGAAAGCGCTTTCATACGCACCCATGTCTCCGGAAACTTTTGCCCAAAGAAAAAGGGTTTCAGGACCAAACCATATGCCAGGAGTCAAACCTCGATAGGGCTTGATTCCCGTGCCAAACGCCCTGGTCCTAATCGACTCCGACCACCGCTTCTGCGCTTCCTCAGGAAGCGCTACGCGATGCCACATATTGCTGTCTCTAGTTTCCTCTTGGATATCGAGACGCTCCTTCAACAGAAAAACGCTCATGGCACGGGTGGCACGTTTCGGCAGCGCTTCGATGACCTTGGGGTATTCGTTTAATGCCAGGATGAGAATTCCGGAACACGCCACCGTGGCAACCAGCCCCAGCCATTTCCGACGGATGGCAAAAGCAAACAGAGGGAGCATCAGCAGAGTCGCCGCCCCGGTGCGGGATCCTCCCAAGAGGATGACCCACACGGCGAAAAGCGTGATCGCTCCATTCAAGGCACGCAGGACCATATTGCCGCGCATGGCGGTGAAGATGAACGCCAGCACCAAGACGATACTTCCAGAGGCTCGAAGATCCTGTGGGTCAATCGAGTAGTTGATAAGTGGAATCGTGTAGGTGTAGCCGGCGTAGTAATTGACCAAGCCGAACGCCATCCGGGCCAGAGCCGCGCCGTAAATTACCTTGAGGGCCGCCTGCAAAACCTTGGTCGATCCGTGGCGCCAGAAGTAGTAACCGAAGACGAAGGGCCAGAGCATGTTCATGTAGGCCCGGGAAACGTTACCCCATCCGTCTCCATCATTGACGACCATCGACATGCAGAAGTGAACCGCGAGATAAAGCGCCAGAATATAGAAGACGTACGGCAACTGCGGCCGGGAGTCAGAAAGTCCTGTCCGCCGCAAAACCATCTGCGGCACCAGTGCGGCCACGCAGGCAGCCAGCGCGATCTCATGTGGATAGAGCTTAAAGGGGAGAGTGAAGAAACCGCCAATGCCCAAACCGAAAGCCATCGGGAGCCACCAGTATTTCCCGGCCAGAACGAGCCAGGCGAGTCCAGCTGCCCCGGCGGCGATCATCAGAAGGAAGAAGCTCTCAGCTGAACCGATCGCGTTGCCCAGGATGACGGCAAAGAGCAAGCCGATGGCGGTCGCCAGGAATAGAATGAGTTGCGGCAGTTTTTCAGTCATCGCAGGACCCGGCAACCTGGCCGGATTAGGCGAACCCTGCCACGTCCGTCCAGCGCCGGCGAGGACGTTTTCCGCTTCAACGAAGACGTTGCAACTCGATGCGGATGCGCTCCGCCACGATCGCGGCGTGTGCTTCCCACGTGAAGTCTTGCGCACGGATTGTCCCGGCGGCCCGCAGTTGCTGCCGCCGCTCCTCGTCGTTCACCAAGTCAGACAGGACGGTGGCGATGTCCTCCACGTTAGCGGGATCAAAGAGGAGCGCTGCTCCACCGGCCACTTCCGGGAGACTTGTCGTATTTGAGCAGGCGACCGGAACGCCGCAGCTCATCGCTTCGATGATCGGCAAACCAAAACCCTCCGCGAATGACGGCTGGACATAGGCATGGGCCTTGCGGAAAGCCCATGCGAGTTCGGATCGTGGGACGTAGCCGGGGATGATGACTTCATCCGGGAACGCGGTCTTCATCCGCGCCGCTTCGATGATATCTTGGCGGTAAGCAGCGACACTCGGGCCAATCAAGACCAAGGCGGGAAAATCCGGATGGCGCCGCCGAGCCAGATCCCAGGCAGCGATCAAACGCCGCTGATTTTTGTTCTCGTTCATCTCCCCACTGTAGAGAATGAATCGCCGGTCACGGAGAGAAGCAGCCCATGGAGGGCTCAGCGCGGGCGCTGGAGGTATGGCGGGACAGCCGCAGTAGGTCACGACCCATTTACCAGCGGTCGCGGGCGCCACTTCGAGCATGCGGCGTCGTCCATAATCAGAGAGGATAAACAAGGCGCGCGAACGCCAACGCGAAAACGTGGCGAGCAACTGCAGGATGCGAAACTTGATCGTGTATTGCGGCGATTCATGGGTGAAATGCGCACTCGCGTCGAAATAGTTCACCACCACCGGAGGACCATATACGGGCGCAAAAAAAACTGTCGCGAGCCCAAGGGCGCATCCGGCGCGCGCCCAAAGATATCCCACCCGGAAGGTCGCATGGAGGCTTAAGGGAATGTCGGGCACAATGATCGGGTTCCAAGCCGCAAACTCCGGTGAGTCTTCCAGCACGCGGGGTGTTGCGACAAGCACCCAGTCCCAATCCACCTTCGTCTTTAACAATGCCATCGCCTGGTTGGCAATGTGCACGGCCGTGCCGGGAGCCCGGTGCCGGAAAGCGATCGCGGCCAGGTCAATGCCGACTTTGAGCCGCGCAGTCATTTCGCCTTCCGGGCCGCTTCTGCCAGCAGGACCTGGTAACGGTGGATTCCGTGTTCCTCGGTGTATTCCTGGGGTAGCGACACCCGGAACTGGCTTTCGTCGGTCGCGGCGGCCACCAGTTTGTCGACTAAAGATTCCTCATCGCTTGCGCTAAATAAGCAATGGGAATTCCGGGTGACTTCGGGGAGGCTGGAGTTATCGGCCACGAGCACCGGTGTCCCCACGGCCATCGCCTCGACCGGCGGCAGCCCGAAGCCTTCCGCTAACGATGGATAAACTAGCAGTGACGCTCCGCGATAAACATAGGGAAGATCAGCGTTCTCGATTGCCCCGGCTAAAAAGATAGTTTCCGCGGAGAGCTTAGTGCTCCTGATGGTCCCGGCGACATCGCAAATCATGCCATGGCGTTGGGAGGGAATGTCTCCTGCCAGGACGAGCGGCGGAAGTGAACGAATTTGCCGACGCGCTTGCGCGTAAGCCTTGACTAAGAATTCCACATTTTTCCGGCGATCGTATCCGCCAAGGTAAAGCCAGTATCGCAGGGGCAATCCGAGCCGGCGGCGGACCGATTCGGTTCGCTCATCCACGGATTCTAATTCAAAAAATGCGCGTGACGGCCATGGAGAAAGTATCTGCACCTTAGTTTCGGGAATTCTTGTTTTGGCAACGATGTCGTGACGGCTGTAGGCGCTTTGCGTAAAGACCATTGATGAGTTCGCGGCGTAGCGCTCAGTCGCAAGCAGGTAGCTTTTGCGGATGCCAAAACGGCCAAAGTAACCGGGAAGTGTTCGATAGAGAACGTCGTGGATGGTGACTACGGTAATCCGGGCATGCCGTAGACCTGTGATCGGAGCCGGCGCGTGGAAGACACATTCAGGCGGCAGGTTGGCCGCGAATTGAGTGACTCGGAAGCCCCAGAAGATTGCTGTGAGCAGAGGGTTGTTAAACTGGGGCGCTCCCGAAAGTCGAATGACTGCCTCATTAGGTAAGGTCGAAGGCACGGCGATCCAGGAAGGAACGACCACTTGGAACGGCAGACTCGGGGCATGTCTCAGCAGTCCCTCAATAAGTCGTAGAGTGTAGGCGCCAAGGCCAACTGCAGGATTAAACAGCGGGAGACCGTCGATAACCAGCTTTGCAGACGGCGACATCAATTTGCACATGAAGCAGCAGCGATTGCTTCCTCTAGAATCTTGCCAAGGTCTTGCCCCTCCGTAAGCAGGCGCGCTTTCTCAAGGCCGGCCTTCCCGCGACGCTCGCGTTCGGCGATATCCTGGACACACTCGCGAACCGCTTCGGTTAAAGCGGCGAGGTCGTCTGGCGCTACTAGCCAGCCGGTGGTGCCATCTTCCACCAATTCCGCCACCGAGCCGGCGTTGTAAGCCACGACAGGAAGTCCAAAACACATGGCCTCTTCAATGGCGATGCCATAGCCTTCCCACTGGCTTGGGAAGATAAAGACATCCGCGGCTCGGAAATAGGCGGAAAGTTCGTCTTGGCTTACTCTTCCGGGAAGCTCTACCTGCAACTTTGGGAACTCCGCTGCGGCTTGCAGCAGGTTTTGGTAGTAAGCGGACTGCGGATCAAAATCGCCGACTATCTGGAGGACGATTGGATATTCCTCCGAACAGTGAGCCCGCAGCAGCGATCGCGTCGTGGACCCCCTTCCGGGGCTGGACCGTGCCCACAAAGAGCATGCGTGTTGGCCCCGCCTGGTTCCTCCGTGGGCGGTCAAGGGTCCCAGGCTGAAAGCGTCGGCTAACCGGGATCCTAGAGATCTGCTCCGGCGGGTAGTTCAACGCCAGGAGTTGTTCGGTGGTGCTCTTGCTGATCGTTAGGACAAAATCGTAAACACGCACCATCATCTTCTCCACCAGTCGCCGCAGCCGTCGCCCTCCTTTCACCTCTGCGACCGTGTAATCGAGGTGGTAGACCAAGGCGACGACGCGACAGCGGTAAAGGAACCTCCACAATTGCGCGACCAGGAAAAGATCGCGGTAGATCCCGTGGTCGACGAAGACAAGCGATCCCTTGGGGAATCGCAGGGTAAGGTTCCGAGCGTTATTAAGTAATCCGACTAACAGCGGACGCTGAAAGCTCGCGAAAAACCGGCTCTGGGGAATGACTATACGGACCCTGTAATTCCGGCGAAGTTCGTCGACCACCATGCGATCGCACAGTGTTCCGCCGGTCGATATTTGGTAAATATCGCCGCTGACAAAGTAGACGACTGATGGTTCTCCGCCATTGCCTTCAGCTCGCATAAAGCAAACCCGGATGGGGTTCCGCAACGCGATAGCCGAGCTTTTCGACGAAAGCGGCGCAGCGCTCGAAGGTCCGGCTACCATCGACTGTATGATAAGCCTGGATCAGAAGCTGCGGATGAAACTTTTGGAGTGTCTCCCGGCCGCCTTCGAGCATGGCCAGTTCGGCGCCTTCAACGTCAGCCTTGAGCAAGTCCAACGACGAAATCCGATGCTCGCTGGCCCACTGGTCCAAGGTGATGACCGGGACTTGTTCGGGGAAGGGAAGACTTCCGGCAAAGCGACTGACGGAAGCGAATGAGCTTTCGGCGCCATTAGTGCGAAAGGCCAGGAGGTCTTGCTTGTTCCACAGTCCCACCGATTCCACCTGAAAGTTGGTAATCTTATTTAACGCTGCGTTGCGCTTCAGTAGTAAGCGTTGACGTAAGGCGGGCTCAAAGCAGATCACCCGTGCCTCCGGAAAGCGGCGGGCGATTGGAATGGCAAAGTGACCGGAAGCGGCGCCGACGTCCAGAACCAGAGAAGGATTGAGCAAGATGGAGTCCAGAACCTCGAAGTAAGGACCAATCTCCTGTTCGAAGATTGGCTGAGAGGCATTTGGCCACCAGTAGGTCTCGAAAAATCGAAAATCTTCTCCGCCGAAGTGGACGCTTTCCTGGCGGCGGCAAAAGCGGGAGTCGCAGAGCCGCAAAAACCGCTTGAGGTAATAAAAATGGCTGGCGTCCATGCTTAGCGGCCGTTCGAGGCAAAGCAATCGAGATGGTAATTCGGTCGCCATTTGTGCTTCCCCCAGAAGAGGCGGTCCCAGGCACGCCGAATCTGATCGCGCATGCCTAACCGGATTCCGAGGAAAGTGGCAAACTCAGTGCGGCAGAAACCCTGGCTCCGAGCCATCGCCGCAAGAATCGCCGGAGGATAAAGTCTTTTGTGAGTAAGATCGCTGTAAAGACATGTCCCCAAGGCATCAATGTCTTCGGGATTGTGGGTAATAAAACGGCAGCGAACGTCTGACGCGCAGGCGCTCTTGATGGCGCGCAACAATCGGAACACCTCCTCCGGATCCAGGTGCTCGAGCACAAAGCAGCAATAAACGCCGTCGCATTGCCGGGCCACTTTTTGTCCCGCTTCGCTGGAGAAAAACTCAAAGATATCCGATTCGAAGTATTGCACGCCGTGGGCCTGTCCCTCGGCGATGGATTCGCGGTGATTTTCGATCCCGATGCCCTTGATCGAAGCCTTGGCGAGTTCGCGCAA
This sequence comes from uncultured Verrucomicrobiae bacterium, assembly GCA_963726745.1. Taxonomy (GTDB): domain Bacteria; phylum Verrucomicrobiota; class Verrucomicrobiia; order Chthoniobacterales; family UBA10450; genus JACCTI01. Next base: position 422,049 of record CAVSDR010000006.1, on the reverse strand, counting down.
AAACAAGCCCCGGCCTGAGCCCAGATCGAGGACCATCCGGCATCCTGCAAAAAAGGGCACGTGCCGGCGGTGAACGTCGAGAAGTAGTTCCTCCGAGGGAGTGAACTGAAAAGGATTGAAATTGTATTCGTTGAAGTTCAAAGGCCCGGCACTCTTAGGTTGTGACAGTGGTGAAGGTCTGCGCACGGAAGGGACGTAGGGCGCCCACGATCGTCCGCCAACAGATTAACGGTACTGCCCAGAGCGTGGTGCAACCCTGACAAATGAGAGGGGCTGCGAGGACGCCGGCAACGCCAAACCAGTGTCCGAGGATGAACGCAGTTATGATGGTCAAAATGCCGCCCGCAACCATTACCTTGAGGTGAGGGAAAAGGTTGCAACTCGTGAGCACAGAAGAGTGCAGCGCGACAAACAGATCAAGGCCGGCCGCAGCGAAGAGGGCTGCGAGATAACCAGGTGGCAGCGCAGAAGTGCGGGAGCCGACCAAGATCAAGAGCTTAGGCAAAGCAAACCATGCCGCTGCTGCGGCCACCACGTAAGTCGCGACCGAAAATGCAATTCGACGACTGGCCAAACGCACAATGCCGACTCGGTCGGAAGTGGCCCACATAGAACTGATCGTTGGGTATTTCGCCAGGAGCCAGCTTTGCGCCGCGTAGTGCACGGTGTAGGCCACGAGCGTGCTGATGGCGAAGCTGGCGGAGATGCTCAAGCCCGCAGTCTGGCCGCAGGCAAATACGAGTCCCTGCGTTCCCAGCCAGGAACCGAGGACGGTTGCCCCGGCGCGCCAAGTAGCCGACCAGATGGGCCGCCAGTCCACCGACGCCGCGACGTGACGGAAGATTTCCGGCATCTCCTTCCGTACGATGTAGCGGGAGCGATACAACGGATACAAAAGGAGCAACACTTGGCCGGAAGCGAGCGCTAAAAGCTTTCCGCCAAGCAAAAGGCCCCCAAGCGAAACCGCGTAAGACAAGAGGATGGCGGTGAACTGAATCTGCTGCGACTCGCGTACCCGCTGCATTCCGAAGAGCAGCGGGTTCCAAAACAGCCCACGCATGCGCAGGACGGCAGCAAAACTCAACATTCCATAGGCCGCCAGCGAAGAGGGCTGGAGCATCGCTGCCGAATGAGTCAGCGCTAAAGTGACGGCGCCAGCGATGCAAGCGAGCAAACTGACCCACCCCAGGAGAGCATAGACCTTCCCGGCAAGTTCGATCAGCCCGCGCAGGCCGCGCCAATTAGGACCCCGGGCGCCGGACGTATTCTCGTCGTCGCCTGTCCCAGCCCAGAAGAAAGTCCCCTGACGCGAGATGGCAGCCGAGAGGCCAAACTCCACCAGCGTGACCAGGCCGACGATGTTGAGCATCAGATACCAGAGGCCAATGGCTTCGCTGGAGAGTGCTCGCAGGGCGATCGGCAGGATGAGGACGAAATTAGCCAGCCGGATCGCGGTGACCGCCCAAATCCAGATCACCGCCGACTGCACGAGGCGAGCGGGGAGAGCGCGCACGCGCAGCAGCGCCAAGGTGAGATAGGTCATAGCGCTGTCGTGGCTGCCTGCATTCCCTGGTTACGGCAGGCGGCATACATCGCGACCGCGAAGTGCCAGCGAAAGCTTCTGGCCAGGAGTCTTTGCAAACCACGCTTCGCTCGCATGGTGACATCTCGCTGGCTGTAGATGTCGTCCACGCCAAACTCGAGCAAGCCGAAGCCGGCGCCCGCGAGGGTCCGCTGCAGCGTCGTCGGACGGAAGTAATTGAGGTGAATTTCGCCTCCAAACGGGAGAGGCCCGAACGGGTTTAGGTGGATCGGAAGGCCGAGCCTTCGGCGCACAAAGAAGTTTTCCTCGTTCGGCACCGCCACGATCAGGAGCCCATCCGGTTTTAAAACTTCCCGGGCCTTCCTGAGCACCGCGCCCGGGTCGGGCACATGCTCGAGCACGTGCCAGATGGTAACGATGTCGAAGTAGCCACCGGGCAGATCCAAATCAATGAACTGTCCCATCCGCACGTCAAACCCTTGCCCGAGGGCGTAAGCGGCGCCCGTTTCCGAAACCTCAGTCCCCGTGACCTCGTAACCGCGCTCGCGACAGATCTGGAGGAACTTGCCGTCGCCGGTCCCGATGTCGAGCAGTCGACCCGATCGAGCAAACCGGCCCACGATCTCAGCACGTCGCGCCCACATCTCGGTGCGGATCTTCTCTTCATTCTGCCAGGCAGAGAAAGTCGCGCCCGTATTGTATGAACGCGCGATCTCGTTCTGAGTTGGTCGCGGATTCCGAAATAAAAGCTCACAGCTCTCACACTCCGCTATATCCGGAGAAAACTTCGTTTGAATGGCCTTGCTGCCACATCCGGGACAGCGGTCCACGGTGTCGAACGCCTCGAAGGTGCGTGCCAGATTTTCAGGAGAAGCGCTCACGGCAAAAGGTGCTGAAGGTAAAGACCACCGGGACAAAGGCAAGGGTTCGCGTCATCCAGAGGCTTGCGTAAACCGTCGCCAATTCTGGGCATGGGACCAGGCCAGAAATGCCCCTTCAGATCACATCCGCGAAGGTGCGCTCGGTTTTGCGGAAGTACCAGATGCCGGTGACGAGGAGGAACGCGACGGTGATGAGAGAGAGCGCGAGGCTGTCGGTGGGAAAGGGGGTGCGGCCTTGGGAGACGGACCAGCGGAAGCCGTCGATCACGCCGACCATGGGGTTGAGGGCGTAAAGCAGACGGAGCTTTTCCGGGACGATGTTGCTGCTAAAACCAACCGGCGAAATGTAGAGGCCGAACTGGACGATGAACGGGACCACGTAGCGGAAGTCGCGGTATTTCACGTTCAGGGCCGCGAGCCAGATGCCGGCGCCGGCGGAGGCGAGCAGGGCGAGCAGAGTGAAAACCGGCAGCATGAGCACCGGCCAGCCGGGCCAGACTTGGTAAATAGCCATCAAGATGGCGAGCAGGACCATGGAGATGGCGAAGTCGACGAAAGAAACGATGACGGCGCTCGCGGGGACGATCAGGCGCGGGAAGTAGACTTTTGAGATCAGGTTGGCGTTGTTGATCAGGCTGCCGCTGCCTTCGCTGAGCGAGGTGGCGAAGAGCTGCCACGGAAGCATCGCGGCGAAGACCATCACCGGGTAGGGGACGCCGTCGGCCGGGAGCTTGGCGATGCGGCTGAAGACGAAGGTGAAAACCATCATCGTGAGCAGCGGCCGCAGGACCGCCCAGAGAATGCCGATGACGGTTTGCTTGTAGCGCACGAGCACGTCGCGCCAGGCGAGGAAGTAAAAGAGCTCGCGGTAGCGAAAGAGATCGCGCCAGTAATTCCGCTCGGTATGCCCGGCTTCGATGATCAACTCTGGGGCGTGTGAGGTCATGCGAGCCGCGGAGTGTAGCTGGAAAAGAATTCGCGCACAACGGTCGTGCGCGTCCCGCTCTTAAGCGGCGGGGATTTCCTCGAACTCGCCGCGTTCGCGATTCTTGCGCACGCGGTCCCACGGGAAGGCCTGGCCGTTCATGGCCACGTAGACGCCGGGCGGGAGCACCTGCACGAAGGACAAAGCGCTGCCTAAATTGAAGAGCCCATCGGAGCTGCCGAAGGCGTAGGGAATCATCGCGCCGGTCAGGACGATGGTTTTGCCGATCGACTTCGCGCGCAATCGCGGCGGCGGTTTCGGTCATGGTGTCGGTTCCGTGCGTGATCACGATCTGGTTTTCCTCGGCGCTAACGCAGTTCTGCACGATGAGCGCACGGTCGGCCGTCGGTCATCTCCAGGCTGTCGATCATCATCACGGTGCGGATGGTCACTTCCACCCGCGAGCGCCCGAGCCGCAGCATCTCGGCCATGTGGCTGTCCTTGAAATAGAGCCGGCCGCTGAGCTCGTCGTATTCCTTATCGAAGGTGCCGCCGGTGACGAGAATGCGGATGGCCATGCGCGTGGGGAGTCGTTAGCGCGTGGCGACGGCGTCCGCGGCCGACGTGCGGGCGCCGCGCTTTTCGCCGCGGATTTTCGAGTAAAGCGTGAGCGCCTGCGCGACCACCTGGTCCATGTTGTAATAGCGATACGAAGCGAGCCGGCCGACGAAGTGCAGCCCGGGCGTCTCATTCACCAGCGCCTGGTATTTCGCATTGAGCTCGGCGTTTTGCGGCCGCGGGATCGGGTAATACGGGTCGCCTTCGGAGCGCGGATACTCGTAGACAATGCTCGTCTTCGGGTGCTCCTGGCCGGTGAGGTATTTGAACTCGGTGATGCGCGTGTAGTCGAAGTCGTTCGGGTAATTCACCACCGGACGTGACTGGAAAAATTCGCGGTCGTGCGTCTCATGGCGAAACTCGAGCGAGCGATACGGCAGCTTGCCAAAACGGAAATCGAAGAACTCATCGATCGGTCCGCTGTAGATCATCGAACGGTAAGAGACAGCATCCTTCACGTCGCGGTAATCGGTGTTCAGCTGCACGGTGATGTTCTCGTGGTCGAGCATGTTTTCGAACATGCGGGTGAAGCCATGCAGCGGCATCGACTGGTAGGTGTCGCCAAAATAACGATCGTCCCGGTTCGTGCGCGTGGGGATGCGCGCGGTCACCTGCGCGCCGAGCTCGGAGGGATCGAGGCCCCATTGTTTGCGGGTGTAACCGCGGAAAAATTTCTCGTAGAGATCGCGCCCGACCGTGCTCACGACCACGTCTTCCGACGTCCGGATATTGGCCACCGGTTCGCGCACGCTCTCGAAGAATTTCTCCAGCCCGGCGGAGTCGAGGTTCTTCCCGTAAAGCTGATTCACGGTGTCGAGATTGATCGGAATAGGCAGCAACTTGCCCTCGACCAAAGCGAGCACGCGATGCTCAAATTTCCGCCACGCGGTGAAGCGCGAGAGGTAATCGAAGACCTCTTTCGAGTTCGTGTGGAAGATGTGCGGGCCGTATTTATGCACCAGCAAGCCGGCGGCATCGGTGTGGTCGTAGGCATTGCCCGCGATGTGCGGCCGGCGATCGACCACGAGGACTTTCTTGCCGGCGTCGCTCGCGAGGCGCTCGGCCAGCACGCTGCCCGCGTAACCGGCGCCGACGATGAGATAATCGTAAGTCACTTTCAAAATCTAGAGGCAAGAGGGCCCACGCCACGAGGCGTCGAGCGCGTCTTTGCGAGCGCCAAGGATAGCGCGTTTCAGGCCAACGGCGAGCGGCTTGCGCTTTCCGGGCCGCCTTCTAGCTTGGCCCGGTCTCGCCCAATAGCATGAACGACTTTCTTCTCTCGGTGCTCCTCGGAATCGTGGAAGGTGTGACTGAGTTCTTGCCGGTCAGTTCCACGGCCCACCTGCGGATCGTAGAGGCGCTGCTCCACGTCTCGTTAGCCGACAGCTTCTGGAAGATGTATTCTATCGTCATCCAGCTGGGCGCGATCCTGGCCCTTCCGGTCTACTTCCGGAGACGCATCCTCGATTTCATCGCCACGTTCCCAAAGGGCGAGCGCGGCGACCGCAATTTCCTCACGCACCCGCTTAGCCTCACGCTGCTCGCTTTCGTAGTCACGGCCGGCCCGGCCTTCCTGCTCAAAAAGCAGATTGGGAAGAATCTCGAGAACCTCGCGGTCATGGGCTGGGCGCTCCTCATCGGTGGCGTGATCATGTGGGTGGTGGATGCGCTTTGCCGTCGGCCGCACATCCAGCGGCTGGAGGAGATGAATCTCCCGCGCGCCCTCTGGATCGGCGCGGTCCAGATCTTGTCGGCTATTTTTCCCGGGACCTCGCGTTCCATGTGCACGATTGCGGCTGGCCAGGTGGCCGGGATGTCGCGCACCGCGGCGCTCGAGTTCTCCTTCTTCCTCTCGATGCCGACGATGGTGGTCGCGACCGGCTATGATCTCCTGAAGACGATCTCACCGAAGCATGGCGGCCCAGATGAACTCGCGCCGCTGCACATGACGACGCACAACTGGCTCGTGCTCGGGATCGGTTTCGCGGTTTCCTTCGTGGTCGCGCTCGCGGTCGTCGCCTGGTTCATGCACTGGGTGCGGGCGCGCGGTTTCGCGCCGTTCGCGATCTATCGCATCATCGCCGGCGCGGTCTTGCTGGCTGCGGTGACGCGCGGCTGGATGTAAGGCGCGACCGCGGCGCGCTCCGCGAAATCCCTTGCCAGCGGAGCGCTTGTTTTTATCCTCACCGCGCAGTCCCGAACGCGCCCGCTGTGGCCGCGTCGGGACAATTTTCTGTATCCATGGCGAACACAATTTTGGTCGGCGCACAGTGGGGCGATGAGGGCAAAGGCAAGATCATCGACGTGCTCACGGCCGATGCCGACATCGTGGTGCGCAGCCAGGGCGGGAACAATGCCGGCCATACCGTGATCCACGCGGGCACGAAGTACATCCTGCATCTCATCCCCTCTGGCATCCTCCGCCGCGGCAAGACTTGCGTCATCGGCAACGGCGTGGTCATCGACCCAATCGCGCTCGTGGGCGAGATCGAAGGCCTGCAAAAGCTTGGCATCGCCGTCGGCAAAAATCTCCTGATCAGCGACTGCGCCCACCTCGTCCTGCCTTACCACCGCGTGCTCGACGAACAGCGCGAGCTGCGCAAAGGCCGCGCGAAAATCGGCACGACCAAGCGCGGCATCGGCCCGGCCTACGGCGACAAGGCCGCGCGCACCGGCCTGCGCATTTCCGACCTGATGCAGCCCGAGCTTTTCTCGAAAAAGCTCCAGGCCAAAATCCGCGAAAACAACGCCATCTTGAAAGCGTTTGGCGCGAAGCCGATCAACTACGCCGAGGTTAACCGGCGTTATCTCGCCGCCGGAAAAAAGCTCGAGCCGTATGTGGCCAACACCGTCGTCTGGCTGCACCGGGCGCTTCAGCGCGGCAAGGAAATCCTCTTCGAGGGCGCGCAGGGCACCTTCCTCGACATCGACCACGGAACTTATCCGTATGTCACTTCCTCAAACACCACCGCCGGCGGCGCCTGCACCGGTTCGGGCGTGCCGCCGCACCGGATGGATGTGGTCCTCGGCGTGGTCAAGGCCTACACCACGCGCGTGGGCGAAGGCTCGCTCCCGACGGAGGACCCGGCGGTCGCCGACATGCTGCACGAGATGGGGCGCGAGTTCGGCGCCACCACCGGACGCGCCCGGCGCTGCGGCTGGTTCGATGCGGTCGCGGCGCGTTACGCCACCATGATCAACGGGATCGACGAGCTCGCGATCACCAATCTCGACGGGCTCGACAGCGTCGATCCGATCCGCATTTGCACCGCCTACAAGCTCAACGGCAAACGCCTCGATGTGCCGCCGTCGGACGCGGCGCAGCTGGAGAATTGCCAGCCGGTTTACGAGGAGATGCCCGGCTGGAAATCCTCCACCGAGAGCGCGAAAAAGTTCAGCGAATTGCCGAAGGCGGCGCGCAACTACGTCGGGCGCATCGCGGAATTAACCGGCGCCAAGCTCACGATCGTGAGCGTGGGTCCGGCGCGCGGGCAGACGATTTTTCTCTAGCGCGCATGGCCGAGATTCCGTCGACGATCCCGCGCCACGTCGCCATTATCATGGACGGCAACGGCCGCTGGGCGAAGGAGCGTGGGCTGCCGCGGATCAAGGGTCACGAACAAGGCGCGGAAGCCGTGCGCGAGTGCGTCGAGGGCTGCGGCGAGCTGAAGATCGAGTTCCTCACGCTCTACGCTTTCTCCGCGGAGAACTGGCAGCGGCCGAAGATGGAAGTCTCGGCCTTGATGCATCTGCTGGAAAAGTTCCTGAAGGAGAAGACGCCTGAATTGCTGGAGAAAAACGTCCGCCTGCAGGCGATCGGCCGGCTGACTGATTTGCCAGCGAGCTGTCAGCGGCAGCTGCATCGATCGATCGAGAAAACCGCGGGCAACAACGGTCTCACGCTCGTGCTCGCGCTCAGCTACGGCGGCCGGTTGGAGATCGTGGATGCGGTCAAGAGCCTCCTGCGCGAGGTCGAGGCGGGACATTTAGACAGCGCCATGATCGATCCCGAGACCTTCGGGAAACATCTCTACACGCGCTATTATCCCGACCCGGATTTACTCATTCGCACCTCCGGCGAGATGCGGATTTCAAACTTCCTGCTCTGGCAGCTTTCCTACACCGAGATGTTCATCACCCCGAAGCTCTGGCCCGATTTCAACCGCGCCGACCTCCGCGCCGCGGTGGAGGAATACGGCCGGCGCCAGCGCCGCTACGGCGGGGTCTAACGAGGGCTCACACGAAGGCCGCGGCCACGGTGTCGGCCAGCAGCTTGCCTTTTTCCGTGAGGATGAAATGGCTGTCTAATTCCGCGAGCAACCCCAGCTCGCGAAACTCCGTGCACTCGTTAGGCCACGCGTCGAGCCACTCCTGCGGCACGCCCTCGCGGGTGCGCAGGAGCAGGGCGATCTGTTCCCCGCGCTTCATTTCCGGCGTGAGCGGCTCGACCGAAGCGACCGGGCTTTCGCCCGCATGCACCCGGTCGCTGTAGATCCGGTAATCGGCCACGTTTTGCCGGCGCTCGAGCCCGATCGTGGAGAAGGCGCTCGGCCCCACGCCGAGATAATCCGCGCCGCTCCAATAGCCGCGGTTGTGCACCGATTCGTAGCCCGGCCGCGCGTAATTCGAGATCTCGTATTGCCGATACCCGGCCGCCTCCAGGGTGCGCATGGTCGTTTCGAAAAAGCGCGCATCGCTCGACTCGTCCTGCCGGTATTCGCCGCGCGCCTGGCGCCGGAAAAACTCCGTGTCCTCCTCGTAGGTCAGGCAATAGGCGGAGACATGTTCCGGGCCTAACGAGACGGTTTTCAGGAGCGTCGCTTCCCATTGCGCGAGCGTTTGCCCGGGCAACCCGAACATCAAATCGATGTTTAAATTCCGGTGGCCGGCCGCGCGCAAGAGGTGAAACGAAAGCTCGGCCTGCGCGGCGTTGTGCTCCCGGCCGAGCAGCTGCAGGAGGCCGTCGTCCCACGATTGCACGCCCAGGCTCAGGCGCGTGATCCCGGCCGCGCGCAACGCCTCCGCTTTGCGCGGCGAGATGCTCCCGGGATTCGCTTCCATGGTCCACTCGGCCAGGCGCGTGAGGTCAAGTTGCTGGCTAAATCCGCCAAGGAGAAACTCCAGCTGCGCGGTGCTGAGCGCGGTCGGCGTGCCGCCGCCGAAAAAGATCGTCTCCGGCGCGAGCGGATGCGCGGCCCTGAGGCCTTCGAGTTCCAAAAGCAGCGCCTCGCAGAAACGCTGCGTTTGCGCGGGATCGGCGCGCTCCTTGTAAAAGGCGCAATACGGGCAGATGCGCGCGCAGAAGGGAATATGCACATAGAGATGGCGCACCGGTCCGCGTTCTCCCCGTTGGACGGGCGAGGGGGAGCGTTGGAAGTTGGCCGCGCTTTGCATCGCTCCACTATCTTGCCGATCGCGGCCTGCGCCCTCGCTTTTTTTGCCGGCATTCTTCCCGCGGAAGCGGTGCCGGCGCCGGTCTTCGTAGCGCGCGATCCGGCGGCGATCCGGCAATACCAGGTCGATCGCGCGGTGGTCCGCGGGATGGTCGATCGCCTGCTGCTCGCGCTCACGGGCGCGCGCGAGATCGGTGCCGCCTGGCGCACGCTGGTGGATCCAAAAGACAAAGTAGGCCTCAAGGTTTGCGCCGCGGGTGGCGAGCTCTTCACTACGCATGCGGCGGTGGTGGAGGCGGTCGTGGCCGGCCTGCGCGCGGCCGGCGTTCCCGCGGAAAACATCATCGTCTGGGACCGACAAATCGAAGGGGCCAAGGCTGCTGGCTATCGAGCCAATGGTTACCGACTCGTGGGGATCGAGCCGCGGACTGGCTACGACGGCACGGCCGCGATCACATCGCCCTTGCTCGGAAAATTAATCTGGGGCGACCTGCGTTACGTGCCGCATTTCGGCGCCAATCCGATCTCCAGCGAAACCGAGAACACGAGCAACGAAAGCCACCTGGCAAAGATCCTCACGCAGCAGGTGACGAAGGTGATCAACCTTCCGGTGCTGAGCGCGAGCGAAACCACCGGAGTGGCCGGCTGCCTCTACAACATGACTTTGCCGAACATCGATAACAGCCGGCGCTACACCCAATACGGCCGGGTGAGCGCGAGCGCGCTCGCCGGAGTTTATGCCGAGCCGGCGATCGCCAAGAAAGTCGTGCTGCACTTGATGGACGGCCTGGTCGCGGCTTACGCCGACGGTCCCGAGTCGCAGCCAAACTACGCGGTGCACGAGGCCACGCTCTTCGCCAGCCGCGACCCGGTGGCGATCGACACGCTCGCGCTCGCGCGCCTGGAGCAATTGCGCCGCGGGGCGCACCTTCCAGCGCTCGAAGAACAGGCGGGGCACGTGGCCGCGGCCGGCGCACTCGGGTTGGGCGAAGCCGATCCGGCGCGCATCCCGGTGCGGGAGGTCGGACGATGAAGCGCGCGAAACTACGCGGGCCGATCCTGCGCGCGGTCTCGCGCTCCTTCTATCTCTCGATTCGGCTGCTTCCGGCGAAACTGCGCGACCCGATCGCGGTGGCGTATCTGTTGGCGCGGGCGACCGATACGCTGGCCGACACGGTGGCGATCGAGGTGGAACTGCGAGAGGCAGAACTGCAGCGACTGGCGCGCCTGATCCAAGACGAGTCGTTAGGCAGCGAGATGTCGTTTACCAGGTTCGCGCAGCGGCAGAGCAATCCCTCGGAGCGCGCGCTGCTCGAGGCCGTCCCGGAAGTGCTCGCCTGGCTGCATCGTCTGTCCGCAGTCGAGCAACGCGAAATCCGGGACGTGCTCCGGCACATCACCGAAGGCCAGATGCTCGACCTGCAACGCGGGGAGGTGCAGACCGCAGCGGAGCTCGAGCGCTACACTTATCTCGTGGCCGGAGCGGTCGGCGAATTTTGGAGCAAGATCTGCGCGCTTCATTTGCCGAATTTCGCAACCAAACCACCCGCCGAAATGGTGCGGCTGGGGATCGCCTACGGGAAAGGGCTGCAATTGATCAACATCCTGCGCGACCTCCCGGCGGATCTTGCTGCCGGGCGTTCCTACCTCCCGGATGGCGCTCCTGCGCCGTGGCTCGCGCGGGCCGAAGAGGGTCTCGCCGCCGGCGTGGAATATTCCTGCGCGCTGCGCTCGTTTCGGCTGCGCCTGGCCACCGTTTTGCCGGCCTTGATCGGCGCGCGGACGCTGGCCTTATTGCGCGCAGCCGGACCGGAAATCCGCCAGCGAAAGATCAAAATGCCGCGGAGCGAAGTGCGCGCGGTCCTGTGCAAAATGCTGGTTACTTTGGCGCATCCGCGCGCCATCCGCCGCAGCTTCCGCGACTTGCGGAATGCTTAACGTTCCAGGAAAAAGCGCCGCTGCTTTTCCGTGATTGGGCGGCCGAGTTTTTCCAGGACGAGGAGCATGTCTTCCCAGAGCTTGCGCTTTTCGCCTAACGACTGGCTGCGCAGGAGGTAGGCCGGGTGGAAAGTGATCATGAGCGGCGTTTCCTCGAACGCCTGCCACTTCCCGCGGACGCTGTGCATCGGGTGACGCTGGCCGAGCAGACCTTCGACCGCGGTCGCACCGAGCGCGACCAACACCTTTGGCTGCACGATGCGGATCTGTTCGATGAGGAAGGGCAGGCAATGCTGCATCTCCTCCGGCGTGGGCGGCCGATTTCCCGGCGCGCCTTCGGGCATGTCGGGGCGCGACTTGAGCACGTTCGCGATGTAAACCTCCTCGCGTTGGAAGCCCATCGCCTGGATGATTTTTGTGAGCATTTCCCCGGCGCGACCGACGAACGGCTCGCCTTGCCGGTCCTCGTCCGCACCCGGCGCTTCGCCGATGAACATGAGCTCGGCGTCGGGATTGCCCGCGCCGAAAACCGTCTGCGTGCGGCTGCTGGCGAGATGGGCGCAGAGATCGCAGGCGGCCACGCGCGCGCGCACTTCTTCGAGCCGCTCGCTTTTGCCCGCGGGGGCCGGCGGCGCGCTTTCGAGAAAATTAGCCAGCACCTTGCGCGAGGCGCGCGGCCAGCGTCCACCGCCGGCGCGCACCTGCTCGAGGCGATCGAGCACCAGGCCGAGGGCAGATTGGAATTGATCCATGCCGGATGTTGTGAGCTTTTCCTGCGCGCCGCAATGCGAAGAATGTCATGAGCCAGCTCCTGAGCGATTACGATTACCACCTGCCCGAGCATTTGATCGCGCAGCGCCCGCTCCCGCGCCGGGAGGACTCGCGCATGATGGTGCTGCACCGCGCGACGCAGACGATCGAGCACCGCCAGTTCCGCGAGCTCGCGAGCTTCCTCCAGCCGGGCGATTTGCTGGTCTTGAATAACGCGCGCGTGATCGCGGCCCGGCGTTTCTCGGATGACGGCGCGGTCGAGTTTCTCTTCCTGGAAAAGCTCGCGCCCGGCGAATGGCGCTGCCTGGTCAAGCCCGGCCGGAAGATGCGCGTAGGCGCGACCTGCCTGGTGAACGCAACCGAGGCGCGCGTGCGCGAGATCCTGCCGGATGGCAGCCGCCTGGTGCACTTCGCGAGCGACGTCGCGCTCGACCAGGGCGGGCTGATTCCGCTCCCGCCGTACATGCATCGCGCGGCCGATGCGGAAGATCGCGAGCGTTACCAAACGGTCTTCGCGGATGTGCCGGGCGCAGTCGCGGCGCCGACCGCGGGGCTGCATTTCACGGAGGAAATGCTGGCGAAATTACCGCACACCTTCATCACCCTGCATGTGGGGCAGGGGACTTTTCAGCCGGTGAAAGTCGAGCGAATCGAGGAGCACGCGATGCACTCGGAGCGCTTCTCCATCGGCCAAGCGGCAGCGGCGAAGATCAACGCCGCGGAGCGCATCGTGGCGATCGGGACGACGAGCGTGCGCGTGCTCGAGGCGGCAAAGCGCGTGCACGGGAAAATCATCCCGCAGGACGGCAGCACCGACATCTTTATCTACCCGCCCATGCAGGTGCAGCGGGCCGACAGCTTGCTGACTAATTTCCACCTGCCGAAGTCGACCTTGCTCATGCTGGTGAGCGCGTTTGCCGGGCGCGATTTCATCCTCGAGGCCTACGCGCAGGCGATCGCCGCGGGCTATCGCTTTTACAGCTACGGCGATTGCATGCTCATTCTCTAGATGGAAACCCGGAAGCCAAAGGGCGAGCTCGTGATCCGCACGATCGCGATGCCCGCGGACACGAATCCGAGCGGCGATATTTTTGGCGGCTGGATCATGTCGCAAATGGATCTGGGCAGCAGCATCCTCGCGCTCAAGACCGCGCGCAGCCGCGTGGTCACGGTGGCGATGGACGGGATGTCTTTCCTCGAGCCGGTGCGGGTGGGCGACCGCGTGGCCTGCTACGCCTGGGTGGAAAAAATCGGCCGCACTTCCATGCGCATCCCGGTGGAAGTGTGGGTCGAGCGCTACATGAGCGGCGACCAAATCCTGGTCACGCACGCGGTCTTCACCTACGTGGCCCTGGGCGAGGACGGGCGACCCACGCCGGTCGAGCGGCCTAACGAGTAATCGCTACTGCCCGTCGGAGCCCATCGCCTGCGGTCCGCTCTCGGCGCTGATCGAGCGTTCGCTCGGCTGCCCCGCCGGCGGCACCACCGCCTTGGACTTGCGATATTTCACCTGCTGGCGCGCCCGGGTCACGCTCGAGTTGCGGACATACTTCGCGTAGGCCCGCTGCTGGCGGTTCGATTGCGAGAAATGCGAACAACTGCTCAAGGGCAGGAGCGCGGCGAGGAGGAGAAGGCGGGTAAAAGTTTTCATCGGGCAGAGACAGGTTCGGGCGTGGCGGCTTCGGTTTGCAAGTGGCCGGTGCGCAGGAGCCATTGCACCGCCCGGAAGATCTTTAATTCGCAGACAGCGCCTTCGTGGTAAAGCGCGCGCAAGTTCGGCCGCGCTTTGGCGGTCTGCGCCCAGATGCGCTTGGCCACGGGGCGGAGTGGGCCGAGTTCGTCTGTGAGCGCGAGGTCCGGCACGGCGCGCCGCAACGGCGCCTCCGGGGCGACCAGGGTTGGACGCAGCTCCTCAAATTCGTCGCGCGCCCGCAGCGCCTCGATCAAGAGCTGGTTGAGCGGCAGGCCGAGTTCTTCGCCCACGGCTGGGCGCTGCGCGAGCTCGTCCTCGGTGGTGAAGGAAAATGAACCGCGCTGGCCGGTGGCGAGGAACAGCTGGACGAAGGCTTCCCGCCCCCGGAGATGCTCGAAGGTGCCGCCGAGCGGCTGGCCCTTCTCGAAGGCAAACGCGGCGGCCAGGCGCCCGGCTTCGTCGCGGATCGAGAGCGCGCCGGTTTGCGAGGAATTCGCGATCGTCTGGAAGATCGTGACCAGGTCGAAATTGCTCAAGCTGCCGCTTAATTCCCGACAATGGCTCCGCGCGAGCGCGAGGTCGCGCGCCTGCAGGAGCCGGCCCGCGAGTTGTTGCGAAAGATAGCGAAAGAACGAGGGCAAGCGGCGTTCCAGCTCGGGGAAATCGCGACGTTGGAAGACCTGCAGGCTCACGCCTTCGCAGGCGCGCACCTCGTGCTGCCGCGGGAGCTCCGTGAGCAACTCGAGATCGCCAAAAATATCGCCGCGCGAAAGGTAGGTCGCGCCCCGGGCCGAGCCGGCTTCATCTGTCAGCACCTCGACCATCCCGCGGTTGATGATGTAGAGGGTGTCGCTTTTTTCGCCCGCGCGATAGATCGGCTCGGTGCCGGCAAAATGCCGCACGCTCGAGAGCAGGCCAAGCTGCCGGCGTTCCAGCGGCTGGAGCGACGTGCAGTAGGCAAAAAAATCCTGGCCCGGCATCGTATCCTCTTGAGCAAGAGGCGTGCTTCACCCGCGGCGATCTTCCGCTAAGGTCTGGCCGTGCTGCGCGTGGCTTACCTTTTCGAACGCTTCCCGTCGTTCGGGCAAAATTTCACGTATCGCGAAGTCGCGGAGCTCCTCCGGCAAGGCGTCGAGGTCTCCGTGTTCTCGATCCGGCAGCCTAAGGATGAACCGCCGGAAGCCTGGGACCCGGCGGTGCTGGCCCGGGTGCAGTACCTCCCGGAGGAGGCGGTCCTGGTAAAGGAAGTGCAGCGGGCCGAGCTGCCGCGCGCCGTCCGGCAGGCGCTGAAGAGCTGGGGCCGGCAGCCGGATTTCCTCCGCCTTTACCAGGCGGCGTACGTGGGCTTGCGAATGCAAAGCGCGGGCCTCGCGCGGGTCCATGCGCACTTTGCCGGCATGGCCGCGCGCACCGCGTTTTGGCTGCACGAGTTTTTCGGGATCGAGTTTAGCCTGACAGCGCACGCGAACGACATTTTCGCGCCGCGAGACTTTGTCGTTAGCCTGGCGCGCATCTTTGCCGCAGCGCGCGCGATCGTCACCGTGAGCGACTTTTCCGCGCGGCAGTTGCGGGAACGCTTCCCGGAAAGTGCCGGCAAAGTTCACCGAGTCTATAACGGCGTGGAGCTGGAACGCTTTCGTGTCGGCGGACTTTTCCGGGACGATCCCGCGCATCCTCTCGGTGGGCCGGTTGATCGAGAAAAAAGGTTTTGCCGACCTGCTCGCGGCCTGTGCGCTCCTGCGGGAGCGCGGGGTGGAATTTCGCTGCGAGATCATCGGCGAAGGTCCGTTGCGCGAGACGCTCGTGGCGCAGGCCGTCGAGGGCGTGGAGTTCCTCGGCGCGCGTTCGCAGGCGGAAATCACCGAGCGCCTGGCCGCGGCGCATCTCTTCGCGCTCCCGTGCACCACGGAAACAGACGGCGGGATGGACAACCTGCCCACGGTGATCATGGAAGCGATGGCCGCGGGCTTGCCGGTAGTCTCGACGCCGCTCGCGGGCGTGCCCGAGATGGTCCTGCCAGACGCGACCGGCCTGCTGGTGCCAGACCGCAATCCCCCCGCGCTGGCCGACGCGCTGGCCAGCTTGTTGGCTAATCCCGAGCGGGCCCGCGCGCTCGGGGCGGCTGGCCGGGAACGGGCCGCGGAGAAGTTTTCCCTGGAACGCAACGTCGCCGCCTTGGCCGAAATCCTCGCGCGCGGTTGAATCCAAGCGCGGTCGTGGTGCGGACAACGGCAGATGCCTGCAGTAGATTGCTCTTGCCCCCGCGAACGCTCCGGTGCGAAATCGCCTGCGATGAAGACGCTCACTCAGCTGGCCTGTTTTGTCGTGCTCGCCTCCTGCGCGACTGCCCCGGCCACGGCGCCGGCGACCGCGGGCGCCAAGCCGACCACGACCAACGCGGCGGAGGCATCGTGGGTGTCGGACTACGGACGTCTCCTGGAGAAATACGCCACGCCGGGCGGCGTGCGCTACGCGCAGTGGAAGAGCAACCCGGGCGACTTGCAGGCGCTGCAGCGCGTAGTCGACGGGATCGCGCAGGAGAAGATCAAGGGCATGAACCCAAAGGAGCAGCTGGCCTTTTACGTGAACGCCTACAACGCCTGGATCCTGCACGAGGCTCTGGAAAAATATCCGACGAAGAGCGTGAAGGATCTGCTCTTCACCTTCTTCACCAGCAAGCGCATCAAAGTCGCGGGCGAGCAGACCAGCTTCAACGCGCTCGAAAAGGAAACGATCCGCTCGAAGTTCCAGGATCCGAACGTGCACTTCGCGCTCAACTGCGCCAGCCGCTCCTGCCCGCCACTCCAGCCGGAGCCTTTCCGCGGCGACAAACTCGACGCGCAATTCGAGAAGCTCGCGCGCGGTTTCGTGAACTCCGAGCGGGGCGTGCGCCTCGCGGCCGATGGGAAAAGCGTGCAGCTCTCGAAGATTTTCGATTGGTACAAAGACGACTTTGCGAAACAGGGAGGCGTCCTTGGTTTCATCAACCAGCGCCGCACCTCGCCGATCCCGGCGGACGCGAAAATCGGCTATCAGGAGTACGATTGGTCGCTCAACGAAGTGAAGTAACAACATGGTTTCCCTCGCCGAGAACTTGCCGCCTAACGAATCGCGTCGCTCCCGCTGGGCCGAGCGCTGGCACGCCTTCCGCCACCCGATCCACGAGGAGAAAGCGCGGGTTTTGCGCGAGCGCTGGAACTCGCTCCCGCTGGAATTGCGCACGCCGAACCAGATTTCCGGACGCCACCTGACGCATTGCGGCTTCACCCTCGGCGCGAGCTACTGCTCGTTTCATTGCACGCATTGCTACCTGCCGAAGAACGCGAACGAGATCCCGATCCCGTCGCTCGCGCAGGTGAAGGAGCAGATCGATGCCAATCGCCGGCTGCAAGGACCGGGCGGCGGGTTGCAGATCACCGGCGGCGACGTGGCCGATGCCTACTACAAATCGGGCCGCGGCGAGGAGCTGATCGAGATTGTGCGTTACGCGTATTCCGTCGGCTCGATCCCGATGTTGATGACGCACGGGCAGACGTTGATCGAGCATCCGGAGTTTCTCGAGCGCCTCGTGCTCGAAGGCGGTCTGCGGCAAATCTCGGTGCATGTCGACATGACGCAGGCGGGCCGGCATGGCTATCCCATTGGCCGGATCAAATGCGAGGCCGATCTCCATCCGGTGCGCCAGGCGTTCACCGATCTCGCCTGGAGCATTCGCGAAAAAACAGGCTGCATTCTCGAATACGCGCTCAGCTTCACGGTCACGCGGCGGAATATCGACGACGTCCCGGAAGTGATCCGCTGGTATCTGGCCGACCCGAAGCGCAGCTACATCTGGCGCATGCTTAGTTTCCAGCCGGAGGCGGATACCGGGCGCACGATTTTCTCCCAGCGGCCGATCACCTCCGCGGATGTCTGGGAGAAAATCTGCGAAGGCACTGGCCTGCCGCTACGGCGCGACGTTTCCATCTTTGGCCATCCCGATTGCAATAGCTGGGCCTCGCTCCTGATCGCGCGGCCCTCGGGCAAGTTCTTCCCGCTGCTCCCGGATGACGTGAAATTTGACCGCTTGTTAGGCGAGGTGCTGGAGAAAATCGGCGGGCTTTCGCTGGTGAACGACGATGCCGGCACGCCGCCCTTCCGTTTAGCCGGCATTCTCTTTCAGCATCCGCTGCTCGCGGCGCGCGTGCTCGCGCAGATGGTGCGCTATTTCACCGCGCGGAACGCTCCGCGCGAGATTTTGCCAGCACTCGTTAGGGGGAAAGTCCACACCCTGGGTGTGGGGATGCACAACTTCATGGACGCCAGCCAGGTGGCGCGGGCCGACTCCGATCCGGTGATCCAGGCGCGCCTCGACTCGTGCGTCTTCAAAGGCGCGGTCAAGCGCAACGGCCAGTGGGAAGCGGTCCCGATGTGCGCGATGAATCAGCAAACCTGGTCGGAAGTGTACGATGCGCGTTTGCAGGATCCTGAGCTGGCTCGGGAGCCGCAGGTCTACGCGCCCGCCGCCGCGGAACCTGCTGGCTAAAGTAGTTCGCGCACCGTCTCGATCGCGCGCAGGTAGACGCGGTGCGGCCCGCCTCGCATCAGTTCCTCGCGCATGAGCGCGACCGGCTCGTCTTGCCCCGCGGGCATGAGCTGGCGCATACGCTCGCGACCGTCCACCAGCATGGTCGCCTCGAGCAGGTCGCTGTCGTCGGGATCGACCACGCGAAATTCCGCCACGCCGGAGAAGATGCTGCAGCGGCCGATCGGGTCGCCTGCTTTTTCCTCGAGCGTGACGCGAATGCTTTCACCGACACAATTGGAGAAACCGAGGGTGGTTTCGTCCGCCGCTTCGATCAGGGTCCAGCCCAGTTGCGCGGCCAGCCAGCCGGCGAGAAGCACGCCGGTCGAGCGATAGCCGGCACCATGGACGATCTGGACGCGGCTCACGTTCACGAGATGATTCTGCGCCGCGGGGCCGTCGAAAAAGTGCGCCAGCGCCAGGCGCACATGGACCAGCCGGTTCCAGTTCAAATCGCACAGGACGATGCGCTCGTTCGCTTCCTTTTGCGCCGTCTCGACCAGCTGCATCTGGACTTCGAAATCCTGCCAGGCCTGGCTGTCATAGATCACGCGGTCGACCCAGGCCCAGAGTTGCGGGTCCATCGGCTGGTGGAATTCGCCCTGCCACCAGAGATAGAACGGCAGGTCGGAGTCGAGATGCGCGAAGAGAACATTAGGCAGCAACCTGGCCTGCGTGCCGCTGAGCCGAAACGAGATTTGCTCCGAGCAGACCTGCTTGCTCCCGGCGCGGCTGACGTGACAATGCGCCGCGATCCAGGCCTCCACGCGATTCTCTTTCGCCGCCGGATCGGCCGCGACCACGATCGCGCGACAGGCGTGGTCCTCGGTCAACTGCGCCACGATCTGGGTGTTGCGGCCTAACGAGTCCGGCGCCTCGGAATAGACCGCGAGATTGACCAGCGAAGCGCGCGTCATCTGCTCGCCCCCTTGTTCCCAGAGCTTCTTCAGCTCGCGCTCGATCTTGCCGATCTCGACCGGCACACCGGTGGAAAAATTCTCGGCCACGGCAGGCATGGCTACATCCGCCGCCAGGCGCGGCCGTCGCGGGCGAGGAGTTCGTCGGCCGCGTCCGGGCCCCAGGAACCGGCGGGATACTCATGCAGCTTTGGGCCCTCGGGCTCGCGCCAGGCTTCCTCAATGCCGTCGATGAAAGACCAGGCTTGCTCGACTTCGTCGCGGCGCGCGAAGAGGGTGGCGTCGCCGCTCATGGCATCGAGCAGGAGACGCTCGTAGGCTTCCGGGCTGGCTTTGCCAAAGGAAGTTCCGTAGTGAAAATCCATCTTCACCGGCTCGATGCGGAAGCTGCTGCCGGGCACTTTCGCCTGCATTCGGAGGGAGATGCCCTCGTCCGGCTGGATGCGAATAACCAGCACATTGTGGCCGAGCGCTTCCCCCTCCTTGTTGAAGAGAACCGAGGGCGCATCCTTGAAATGGACTGAGATTTCGGTGCCGGATTTTGGCAGCCGCTTGCCCACGCGCATGTAGATCGGGACATCGGCCCAGCGCCAATTGTCGATGTGCAAGCGGAGGGCGACGAAGGTCTCGGTCTTTGAATCTTTGCTCACCTTTTCCTCGGCGCGGTAGGCTGGCACCTCCTGGCCCGCAATTGCGCCGGCAGCGTATTGCGCGCGCACCACATCGGTCGCGACTGCTTCATTCGTTAGGCGGCGGAGCGAGCGGACGATCTTGACCTTCTCGTCGCGGACGCTGTCGGCCCGCAGATCAGTCGGCGGCTCCATCCCAACGAGGCAGAGCAATTGCAGGAGATGATTCTGCACCATGTCGCGCAGGGCGCCGGCGCCTTCGTAATAGCCGGCGCGTCCTTCGACCCCGAGCGTCTCGGCGGCGGTGATCTGCACGTGGTCGATGTAGCGCGTGTTCCAGAGCGGCTCGAAAATCGCGTTCGCGAAACGCAGCACGAGAATGTTTTGCGCGGTCTCCTTCCCGAGAAAGTGATCGATGCGAAAAGTGTCCTGCTCCGGGAAAGCGGCGCTCACGAGCGCGTTCAGCTTGCGCGCTGATTCCAGATCGGCACCGAAGGGTTTCTCCACGATCACGCGGGCCCATGCGTCGCCTTGCGGCTTGTTCAAGCCGGCGGCGGCGAGATTCTTCAAGATCGGCTCGAACTGGTCGGGCGCGACCGCGAGATAGAAAAGGCGATTGCCGCCGGTCTCGCGTTCCTGGTCCATCTTTTGCAGGCGCTCCGCGAGACGCTGGTAGCCGGCGGCGTCGTGGAACTCGCTCTGGTGATAAAAGACGGAGCCGGCGAACGCATTCCACAGGTCCGCGCGCACAGTTTGCCGGCTAAATTTCTTCGCCGCTGCCTCGAGATCGCCGCGGAACTCGTCGTCTGTTTTCGGACGGCGGGCGACGCCAATGACCGCGAGGTCTGGCGGCAGCTCGCCATCGGCCGCGAGATTGTAGAGCGCCGGCATAAGCTTCCGGTGCGTCAGGTCGCCGGTGGCGCCGAAGATCACCACCGTGCAAGCCTCGGGCACGCTCCGGCTGGCGATGCCTTCGCGCAGCGGATTGCTTCCCGTGTCTTGCATTGGCGCGTGCCGTCGCTACGACGGGAGCGGAAAGCGCCGCATGATCTCGCGCACTTTTCCGTGGATCGCGGTCAAGGCCGGGGCGTCGTCGCGTTTCTCGAGCGCTTCGTTGATCAGATCGGCGATGTCGAGCATCTCTTCCTCGCGCATCCCGCGAGTGGTGACCGCAGGTGTGCCCACGCGGATGCCGCCGGGCTTAAAGATCGGCAGCGTATCGAAGGGGATGCCGTTTTTGTTTACCGTGATTCCGGCACGATCGAGGACTTCCTGCGCGATCTTGCCGTTTAAATCTTTCGGCCGCAGGTCGACCAGCATGAGGTGATTGTCGGTCCCGCCGGAGACGATGCGGAAACCATGCTTCGCCAGGCCAGCGGCGAGCGCCTTCGCATTCACCACCACTTGCCGCTGGTATTCGCGGAACTGCGGCTGCAACGCCTCGTGGAAGCAGACGGCCTTGGCCGCGATCACGTGCATCAGCGGGCCGCCCTGGATGCCGGGGAAAACCGTGCCGTCGATCCCCTTGGCAAACTTTTCCTGGCACATCACGATGCCGCCGCGCGGGCCGCGCAAGCTTTTGTGCGTCGTCGTGGTCACGAAATGCGCGTGCGGAATCGGGCTCGGATGCTGACCGCCGGCGACGAGCCCGGCGATGTGCGCCATGTCGATGAAAAGGAGCGCGTCCACCGAATCGGCGATCTGGCGCAGGCGCGGAAAATCGATCGTGCGCGGATAGGCGGAAGCGCCCGCGGTGATCATCGCCGGTCGCACTTCCTCGGCTTGTTTCGCGAGCGCGTCGTAATCGATCCGCTCGTCCTGCTCGCTCACGCCATAGGCAGCAACTTCATAGAACTTGCCGGAGAAATTCGCCGGGTGCCCGTGGGTCAAGTGGCCGCCATGGGCCAGGTTCATCGCGAGGATCTTGTCGCCCGGTTTCAGGACGGAGAAGTAGACCGCCATGTTCGCCTGCGCGCCGCTGTGCGGCTGGACGTTGACGTGTTCGCAATCGAAGAGGCGCTTCGCACGGTCGATCGCGAGCTGCTCGGCCACGTCGACGTTTTCGCAGCCGCCGTACCAGCGTTTTCCCGGATAGCCCTCGGCGTATTTATTCGTTAGGCAACTGCCCTGCGCTTCCATGACCGCGCGGCTGGTGAAGTTTTCCGAGGCGATCAGCTCGATCCCTTCGCGCTGCCGTTTTTCCTCCGCCTGGATGACGTCGAAGATTTCCGGATCGGCTTTGCGCAAGCCGCCGCTACTCTGCCCGCCGGTCGCCGAAGCGCCGGGCCCGCCCGCCGTGTGTGAAGACAATTCAGCCATAGAGTAGGAAAGAGAACCGCCCGGGCGCGCGCTCGCCGGCACTGCCGCCGGGCTTTGTTCTACGAACGCGAGCACACTCGGTAAAGCGTTTTTGATCGTGGCCGCGCAGACCAGGTAGACGTCGCGACTGCAGCCGATCGGGTCGGGCACATCGCGCCAAACCGTGGTGCCGGCTTCTTCAAATTCGCGCAGGAGATAAGTCTTCTCCGCGGCCTGCGGGAAGAGCATCTGAATCGATTCCAGATGCGCGCCGGTCATCGCGAAAATGTGGGTCGCGCGCTCGACCAGCGTGGCCGTGAGCGGCTGGCTGCGCAGGCCGTTGATGTCCACGCCCTCGTCGCGCAAGGCCTGGACCGCAAAGGTGCTCGGTGGCTGCCCGCGCACCGCGTGGACCCCGGCAGACGCCACCGCGATGTCGCCGCGTTTCCCGAGCATCCGGCGGAAAAGACCTTCCGCCATCGGGCTGCGGCAGATGTTTCCGGTACAGACAAAGAGGACGTTTTTCACACGGGAGAGCGCAGCGTTGCGCGCGGGTCCGGGAAGCTAAAATCAAAAGGTTTCAAGTCAATCAGCCTAGGCGACGAAGCGGTGGAGCACGCCGGCCACGCCGCAGCCGAGCACCACCGGAATCACCCCCCAGCGCCAGCGCACCATTCCCGCCAGGGCGATCGCGGCGAGCACGCCGGCAAACCAATCGAACCCGCGCCCTCCTGGGAAAAGCACCTGCCAGCCGAACCAAACCGCGAGGTTCAAGATCACGCCCACGACCGCGGCGGTGACGGTCCCGAGCGCGCCGCGCAGGCGGGCATGGTCGCGCAGCTTTTCGACATAGGGCGCGCCCAGGAAAATCCAAAGGAAGCACGGCACGAAGGTGACCCAGGTGGTGAGAACCGCGCCGAGCGTGGCCGCGAGCAACGGCGGGAGCGCGCCCGGATGATTCCAACCGCCCATGAACCCGACAAATTGCAGGACCATGATCAGCGGTCCCGGGGTGGTCTCCGCCAGCCCGAGGCCATCGACCATTTGCCCGCTTTGCAGCCAGCCATAGGTCTCGTGCGCGTGCTGCGCCACATACGGCAGCACCGCGTAAGCGCCGCCGAAAGTCACGATCGCGGTCTTGCTGAAGAACACGCCCTCCTGGAAAAGCGCGGAATGCCAGCCTTGCCAAAGTCCCATGAGCGCGACCGGCGTCCACCAGAGCGCCAGGCAGGTCGCGACGATGAGCAGGCTGCGCCGCAAGCCCGGCGCTGGCTCGGCGCCTAACGAGCGGTCATCTTGCTGTCTAATTTCCGCGGGCAGAAAAAATCCGAGCGCGAGCGCGGAGAAAACGATCAGGGGAAACGGCACCCGCAGGAAGAAGATCGCGATGAAGGCCGCCGCCGCGAGGCTCCAGCGCAGCGGTGTCTTGAGCGCCTTGCGCCCGATCCGCAGGACAGCGGCGGCCACGATCGCGAGCACCGCTGGCTTGAGCCCGTAAAAGAGGGCCGCGATCCACGGGAGATTACCGTAGGCCGCATAGATCGCGCTCAGTCCCCAGAGGATGAAAACTGGACGGCAAGACGAAGAGCCCGCCGGCCACGATCCCGCCGGCCGTCCGATGGAGCAGCCAGCCGATGTAGATCGCGAGCTGCTGCGCCTCCGGGCCAGGCAGCAACATGCAAAAATTGAGCGCATGAAGGAAGCGCTCCTGGCTGATCCAGCGGCGCCGCTCCACCAGCTCCGTCTGCATGATCGCGATTTGCCCCGCGGGGCCGCCGAAGCTGATGAAGCCGAGCTTGAGCCAAAAGCGGAAAGCCTCGGCGAAAGTCGGAGGCGCGGCTTCCATGAGGCGCGGTGAAAATGCCGCCTATTGCTCGCCGTAATGCTCCGCGCGCACGGTCAACGCGATGCCGCCGCGCGCGGAAAACTCCGCGGTCACGACCGCCTGGCGCGGCTGCACCGCGGCCACGAAATCATCGAGAATGCGATTGGTCACCGCTTCGTTGAAAGCGCGCTCGTTGCGGAAGGAGGCGAGGTAAAACTTGAGCGATTTGCTCTCCACGCAGAGCTGGTCGGGCACGTACTCGATCACGATTTGCGCGAAATCCATCTGCCCAGTGACGGGACACAGCGAGGTGAAATCAGCCGTCTCGAAACGAATCGTGTATGGCCGCTGCGAGGGCGTGGGGAAGGTCTCCAGGCGCGCCTCGTTAGGCGATTTCGGCAGGCGCGTTTCGCTGCGGCCGAGGAGCGTGAGCTTGGAAGTTTTTGCTTTCGCCATAGGGCTCTATTTAGCCATGGATGAACCCGGATGAAACACGGATTTCAGACTCTTCCTCCGTGAAAATCCGTGTCGCTCCGTGGCGGAGGATCCGTTAGTCCGGCAGTCGCAGCATCGGATCGTTGAAGGCCCGCTCGCGATCGCCTGGCTTGTTGTAGTTCCAGTAAGCGACCTTGAGGTTGCGCTTCAGTTTCAGGTGGCTGCCATCGGCCGCCTTCCACTCGCGCAGGAGATGCGGGCCGCCGCGGTCGAGAAAGAAGTGATCCGTGCCACCGGCGTGCTCCACCGCCACGTCGATGAGCTTGTCGGTTTGGGTAAAGGAAATCTTCGCGGGCTTCCATTCGAAGGTGTCCTTCTTCGACTTGATCATGGTGCCGGCTAATTGGATCTCGAACGGCTCCGGCTTGGAAAAATCGATCGTGCGCACGAGCCACGGAAGCTCGTCGTAAAAGTACCCGTCGGCCGGCGGCGTGACTTTTTCCTCGCCGCGCGCCATTCCATCCCAATAGGTATGCCACTCGTAATCCCAAGGCTGCGCGCCATCGGGGCGGCGGCCTTCCTTATAGGTATTCCCGCAGCTGTCATTGCTCGTTAGGGAAAACTTAGCCAGCGCACTGTCTTCCACCCGCCAGAAGTTCGAGTGCATTTGCTGGTAAACGTAGAGCCCAGTCTGGACCTGGATGATCTGGTTGAGCTTCAAGACCTGGACCGTGCCCGGCTTGTTCCAGTCATCCGGCTTCACCGCCTGCGCCGGATCGTAAGGTTCGCGCACGAAGATGTGGAGAATGTTATCCACCGGGCGCGGGGTGC
The DNA here is from genome assembly GCA_963726745.1 of uncultured Verrucomicrobiae bacterium. Lineage (GTDB taxonomy): Bacteria > Verrucomicrobiota > Verrucomicrobiia > Chthoniobacterales > UBA10450 > JACCTI01. The sequence continues at coordinate 396,788 of CAVSDR010000006.1, read as the reverse complement.
CGTAGCGCGCGATCTCGCCGCCGTAGATGTTAAACTCGGCTTTGCCGTCGCCCCAGTAGCTGTTGTTCTGGATCAGCTCGGGGGTGAAGCCGGCCCGGGCCAGGGCAGTGGTCGCGATAAGAAGGAAGAGGAAGCGCACCGGAAACCCTGCGGCCTCCCGCTGCGCACAGCAAATCGCAAAGCTCGCTGGACGTGGCCCGCGAGTCGTTGAACCTTGCGCGCGCTATGAGCTGTGAATGCGACACGACCACGACGAACACACACATGCGCCGGCCCAAGAGTCGGCCACCGGCGTGGCCAATCCCGCGGTAATCGATCTCTTTGGCCTCGACCAAAAGACCGACCAGCTCCTCTTGATCATGAAAGAAGACCGCGCCTGGGATGGAAGCGATGAGCGCCTGCACCAGCTGCAGGAGAAGTTCAACGCCTACGCCTCCTTTCTCCTGGATGGCGAGTTGATCGGCGAGCATCCGGAATTGGCCGACAAAAAATCGCGCATCGAACTCCATTGCGACGAGATGCCCGATGAGCGCGCACTTGCTTTGCTCGAGGCGATCCACGACCAGCTCGCGCTCCAGGAGATCGGGTTGGAAGTGGTCGTGCGCGAGAGCGGCGGAAGCTGCGGCGACGGCTGCGGCTGCCACTAGCGCAGCCGGCGCTTAAAACCGCAGGAACGAGACCGTGGGCGTGGCCGGTTCGAGCTTTTCCCGGCCGTGGAGAAACTCTAGCTCGATCAAGAACTGCGCTTCCACGAGCACGCCGCCGACTTTTTGCACCAGCGTAACCGCCGAGGCGGAAGTGCCGCCGGTCGCGAGCAGATCGTCGATCAAGACGATGCGTTCGCCCGGCTCGATGCTGTCGATGTGCATCTCCATTTCGGCTTCGCCATACTCCAGGGTGTAGGCCGCACGCTCGGTCTTGTAGGGGAGCTTCCCGCGCTTCCGGATCGGCACCAGCCCGATGCCTAATTCGTAAGCCACGGCGGAGCCAAAGAGGAAGCCGCGCGCGTCGATGCAGACGATTTTGTCGAGCTCGAGGCCGTCGCAGCGATCGAGAAACAGGTCGATCGCCGAGCGAAAGAGCGCGCCGTCCTGCAGCACCGGGGTGATGTCCTTGAAAACGATCCCGGCCTTGGGGAAATCGGCCACATCGCGAATCGCGCTGCGCAATCTTTCGAGCGTGTCTGGAGCCATTTGGGCGGACGCTAGCGGCTGCGCCGGAAAGGTCAACGGCCCGGCGGCCACAGACTTGCTTTCGCAGAGCGGTCACTTGACTCCGATGCCTGCCCCGCCGCAAAATCCTCGCCAACGCATGTCCGCCCTCCGCACCCTTATTGTCCTCGTTGGCCTCGTAGTCGGGGGCATGCTCTATCGTGCGACCTTCCACCAAAGCCAGCGGGCGCCGTCCATCTTGCTGCCTAAATCTCCGGCGGCGCAGGCCGCGGCCGCCAGCCCGGCGCCGACTCCTTTCGACCCGAACGTGCGCGATGCCGAGGGCCGCAGCCGGCTCGCGCTGGCGGTGCAACAGCGCGATCGCGCCCAGGTCGAGCATCTCCTCGCGGCCAAGGCGGACCTTGAATTGGCCGACAGCGAAGGGGTCACGCCGTTGATGTTCGCGGCGGTCCATGGCGACGTGGTTCTGCTGCGCTTGCTCGCGCAAAACGGCGCGCGGCTGGCAGCGGTCGATGCCGCCGGCCGGACCGCGGCCCACCACGCAGTGCTTGCGCGCGAAGCCGCCGCGCTCGCCTTCCTCCTGGAGACAGAGCCGTCCTTGGCCACGCCCACGGCGGACGGTCCCGACCTGCTCACGATGGCCGCTTCCAGTGGGAAGGCTGAACTCCTCCAGCCGGTGCTCGAGCGCGCCCCGGCGAACCTTCCCTGGACCGATGCCACCCGCCATGCCCTCCTCCTTTCGCTGCAAAATAACCAGCCGGATCTGAGCCGGCTGCTCCTGGCGAAGCACGCCGGTCCGCCGACCGCCGTCGGCAGCAGCACGCCGTTGCTCGCGTGGTCCATCGCAACGGACGACACCGAACTTTTCCGCCAACTCCTCGCGGTCGGGGCCGACCCGAACACCACCTTGCCGACGCCGCCGGAGAAGAACTTCCTCACGCAAGTGAAGTCCGACAATTTTCGCGGCTACGCCCGCGAAGACCAGGGCGTGACCGTGCTCATGCTCGCGGCCGCGCTCGGGAAGAGCGAGTATCTGCGTGCGCTCCTCGATGCGGGCGCGGAGCGGAACCGCCAGACCGCGCGCTACAAAATGCTCGCGCTCTATTTCGCGGCGCGCACGCAGAAGCCGCAATGCGTGCAAATGCTCCTCGGCCGCGGGCCCAGCCCGGATCAGTTGCGCGTGGAAATCTCGCTCGCGACCCAGCGCGCGTCGGTGATCAAAAACGGCGTGCCCATCCTGCAAACCGCCATCAGCACCGGGCGCAAAGGTTTTGCCACGCCTTCGGGACAGTTTGTCGTCACGGACAAGAATCGCGATCACCGCTCGAGCATCTACAAGGTGCCGATGCCCTTTTTCATGCGGCTGAATTGCCTCGATTTCGGCCTGCATGCCGGCGTCGTCCCCAACTATCCCGCGTCGCACGGCTGCATTCGGCTGCCGGCGGATGTGGCGCAGAAACTCTTCTCCGAGATTCCGGTGGGAACGATGGTCACGATTAACTAGCGCGACCTCGCGTTGGTTGCGTCGGAAGGCTGCGCTCCGTAAATTCGGGTCCGCAAAATGGACCGGCTTCTTCTTATCGCCTCGACGGGCTGCTTTCTCTTTGCCGTCGTGCGGTCGCTTTGGCTCCTGCAGGGCGGCGTTTTCAAGCCAGGACGTGCCGGGTTTTTCGCCATCGCGGCCGGCTTCGCGCTGCAGACCGGCTTTCTCTACGTCCGCGGGAAAGCGCTCGGCCGCTGTCCGCTGACGAACCTCTTCGAGGTCTTCGTTTTCCTGGCTTGGTCGGTGTCGCTGATTTATCTGCTTGTCGGTCCAGCCTACCGACTCTCGCTCATGGGCGCGTTCACCGCGCCGCTGGTTCTGCTCATGCAAGGATTTGCGCTCCTCGCCCCGATCGACCTGCCGCATGCCTCGCGGGTGGCGGTGAATCCGTGGCTGGAGATGCACGCCTCGCTCTCGATCGTGGCCTACGGCGCCTTCGCCCTCGCCTGCGTCGCCGGCTCGATGTATCTCGTGCAGGAGCGGCAATTGAAGCACCGGCAACTCCATTCCATTTTCCATCACCTCCCGCCGCTGACCGATCTCTACGCGGCGATCACCCGCCTGCTCTGGCTGGGATTTTTGCTTTATACCGTTGGTTTAGTCAGCGGCTTCTTTACCGGCGAACCGCTCCCGCGAGTGAAGATGGCCTACGCCCTCGGGATCTGGATCCTCTACGCGGCGATCCTGCACGGGCGCCATCTTCTCCGGCTCACGCCCAAGCACGTGGCCGCGCTTTGCGTCTTCGCCTTCAGCGCCGCGGTCTCGGTGCTCTGGGCGATCACTTTTGTCTCGCAGCGCCAGCCGGCCTAACGAATGAATCTTTTCTGCGTCGGCCTGAGCCATCACACCGCCCCGGTGGAAACGCGCGAGCGCTACGTGCGCAATCTCGAGGCCGACCGCGCCCTGCGCGAAGGCAGCGGCTGTGCCGAAGCGCTCCTGCTTTCCACCTGCAACCGCGTGGAAGTCTACGCGGTCGCGCCGCAAACGATCTCGAACGAGACGATCGCGCGCTGCCTGCGCGCGGCCGCGCCGGAGGAGGAATTCGAGGACGGGAGCGCGTTTTATCGCTACGAGGCCGAGGCCTGTGTGCAGCATCTTTTCCGCGTGGCCGCCGGGCTCGACTCCATGGTCGTGGGCGAGACCGAAGTGCTCGGGCAGGCCAAGCAAGCGTATGAAGCGGCCCGCACTTCCGGCGGCGCGGGGCCGGTCTTGCATCGGCTTTTCCAGCGCGCCTTTCGCGTGGCCAAGCAGGTGCGCACGCACACCGAGATCACCCGCGGCGCGGTCTCGGTCGGCTCGGTGGCAGTCGATCTTGCTGTCAAAATTTTCGGCGACTTGCGCACGCGCAAAGTGCTGGTGGTCGGTGCGGGCGAAACCAGCGAGCGGACCGCGCGTGCGCTCGCTTCCCGCGGAGTTTCCGACCTGCGCGTGACCAATCGCTCAGGCGAACGCGCTGAGCTCCTGGCCGCGGCCGTGGGTGGAAGATCGGTCCCGTTTGCCGGCTGGGAAAAGGAATGCGGCGAGGTCGACATCCTGATCTCGTCGACTGCTTCCGAGGAGCCATTGCTCACGCGGGCGAAGCTGGCCCCGATCCTCCGCCCGCGCTGGGACCGGCCGCTTTTCATCATCGACATCGCGGTCCCGCGCGACGTTGCACCCGACGTGAATGAGATGGAGGGCGTTTACCTTTACGACATCGATTCGCTCCGCTCGGTTGCGGAGCAGGCGCTGGCGCTGCGCCGGCAACAGGTCGCCGCGGGCGAGACGATCATCGCCGAGCACGTGACCGATTTCGGCGACTGGCTGCGGCGGGATGGCACGGAAGTGCGCCGCCAGCGCGAGGAACCGCACCGCATTTTACCCGACGCGCCGTTGCGGGCGTCCGAATCGTGAGCCGCGTTGTTCTCGGCACGCGCGGGAGCGATCTTGCGCGCGCGCAAGCGGCGATGGTCGAGGCGGGATTGCGCGCGCACGGCGTGGAGGTGGAAATCAAAATCATCACCACCAGCGGCGACGAACGCGGTGGCCGCAGCCCAGAACCGGTCGACCGGCACGCCGGCTTGAAGGGCATGTTTACCGCCGAGATCGAGCGGGTGCTGCGTGCGGGCGGGATCGATGTCGCGGTGCATAGCGCGAAGGATCTGCCGAGCGAGCGAAGCGACGGCCTGATGATTTCCGCGGCTCTTCCGCGGGCGAACTTCGAGGATGTGCTCGTGGCGAAGATCCGTGACGGAACTCCCGGCACGCGGCGTGATCGCGACTGGGAGCGTGCGGCGCGCGCATCAATTGCGCTGGCTGCGTCCCGGGCTCGAGGTCGTCGGCTTGCGTGGCAATGTGCCCACGCGGCTGCGGAAATTAGCCAGCAACTCGTGGGACGCGATCCTGCTCGCGCGCGCCGGGCTCGAGCGGCTCGGCTTTCCGGTCGCAGCCGGCGAGATCGAGTTCGAGGGCGCGCGCTTCCGGACGACGATTCTTTCGGCGGACGACTTTTTGCCTGCGGGCGGGCAGGGGATTGTCGCGCTCCAGATTCGCGCGGAGGACGAAAAGACGCGCGCGTCCTTGGCGCCGCTGAATCATGCGCCCAGCCTGCTTTGCCTCCACGCGGAGCGTGAGTTCCTGCGGCGGTTGCAGGGCGATTGCGGCACGCCGGTGGGCGTGCTGGCAAAATTAGACAGCGAGATCATGACCCTGCGCGCGCAGATTTTTGATGAAGGCGAGACCGCGCCGCGACAGGGCGCGGTCACGGGCGCGCCCGACCCGGAAGCGCTCGCGGCGAAACTTTGGGAGCAAATGAATCATGGCGGATAAAACAACCAAATGTGCGCTCGTGGGCGCGGGCCCGGGCGATCTCGGCCTGGTCACGCTCCGGGCGAAGCAACTGATCACGCAAGCCGAGGTGATCGTTTACGATTACCTCTGCAATCCGGCGATGCTGCAATGGGCTCCGGAAAATGCGGAGCGCATCTACGTGGGCAAAAAAGCCGGCGCGCACACGCTCTCGCAGGAGGGGATTAACCAACTGCTGGTCGAGCAAACGCGCGCCGGGAAACGAGTCGTTAGGCTAAAGGGCGGCGATCCGTTCGTCTTCGGGCGCGGCGGGGAGGAAGCGCTCGCGCTGGCCGAAGCCGGGCTCGAGTTCGAGATCGTCCCGGGCGTGACCTCAGCGATCGCCGGTCCGGCTTACGCGGGCATTCCGATCACGCATCGCGGGAACAACTCGCACGTGACCTTCTTCACCGGGCACGAGAACCCGGAAAAAACCGAGAGCTCGATCGACTTCAGCGCGCTGGCTAAACTCGGCGGCACGCAGGTGATGCTGATGGGGGTGGAGCGGATCGGCGCGATCACGCGCGAGTTCCTGGAGAACGGCGTGCGCCCGGACCTGCCGGTGGCGCTGGTGCGCTGGGCTACCACTGGCCGGCAGCAAACGCTCACCGGCACGGTCGAAAACATCGCCGGGAAGGTGGTGGCAGAAGGTTTCGAAGCGCCGGCGGTCGCGGTCTTTGGCGAGGTGGTGGCGCTGCGCGAAAAGCTAAATTGGTTCGAAGGCCGTCCGCTTTCCGGGAAGCGGATTGTGGTCACGCGGACGCGCACCCAGGCCGGGGTGCTGAGCGCACAGCTCGAAGCCTTGGGGGCCGATGTTCTCGAGCTTCCGACCATTCGCATCGAACCGCCAAGCGACCTGCGCGCCTTTGCCGAGCTGGTGCAGGACGCGCACGCCTACGACTGGATCATCTTCACGAGCCCGAACGGGGTGAACGCGTTCTTCGAGCTCTTCTACAAGCTCTACAGCGACGCGCGCGAAATCGGCGGCGCCAAGATCGCCGCGATCGGCCCGGCGACCGCGCAGCGGATCAAGGACTTCCGCCTCCATGTCGATCTTCAGCCGGAGGAATACGTGGCCGAGGCGGTGGTGAAGGAATTCGCGAAGCAAGGCGGGGTGGAGAACTTGCGCATTTTACTGGCGCGGGCGGAGAAGGCGCGGGACGTGCTTCCCAAGGAACTGACAGCCATGGGTGCCATCGTTGATGAAGCGTTCGCTTACCGGACCGTTGCGGAGACCCGCGATGATAACGGCGCGCGCCGTCGTTTCGTGGAGGAAGGCGCGGACCTGATTACTTTTACCAGCTCTTCCACGGTGGAGAATTTCATGGCCCTGGAGCTTCCCTGGCCGGAGCGAATGCAAGTCGCCAGCATCGGCCCAGTAACTTCGAAAACGGCGCGCGAGCTCGGCCTGGAAGTGGCGGTGGAAGCACGGAAACACGACATCCCGGGACTGGTCGAGGCGATCAGCCGGCATTATCGCGCCCCGAAAAAATAGCCGGCACCATGAGCGACATCGAGACCCTCGAGATCGAACTTTCGGACGAGTTTTCCAGCACCATGCAGCAGCTCGTGGCGGAAGCGTCGAAGAGCGCGCCGCCGGCGAAAATCGCGCAACCATTGGCAGAAGCTTCGCCGGAGGAAGATCGGCTCGAGGCAATGCAGCAAACCCTGGCGGCGATCGCGCGGACCATGGCGCACGGCTTCGCGAAGGTAGCCGCGCCGACGCCGGCGGCAGGAAGCGACCAATTAGCCGACCGGCTGGACCGGATCGAGGCGCAGCTGGAAGTGGCCCGGAAAGGCGAGAGCGTAAATCAGCGCCTCTTCAATTCGCTGCACGAAGAGTTGAAGTGCTATCGCGACGACTTCATGCGCGAGACCTTGCAAAAGCCGATTTTGCGCGACCTGATCACGCTTTACGACGACATGAGTGCGCTTTCCGCGCAGCTCTTGCGGGTGGAAAATGCGAACGCGCAAACCGCCCAATGGGCTGAGAATCACCGCCACGCCGTCGATGCGCTCCTGGAGATTCTGCATCGGGTGGAGGTGAGCGAGCTGGAGCCGCAGGAGTGCGTGGACCGTCGCTGGCACAAAGTCATTTCTTATGAGCTGGCGGATTTTGCCGAAGAAGACGGCCGCATCGTGCAGCGCTTGAAGCGTGGGTTTCTCTGGCACGGGAAGCTTTTCCGCGCCGAGGAAGTGATCGCGAAGCGTTTCCCGTAGCCGCCATCTGGCTGGCTAGTTTTTTTCCGCGCAACTCGCGGTCGCGCAAAGTCCTCTCCGCCGTGGGCACGAAAGCTGCACTTTAGGTGGCGACGCTCCGAGAAAAACGAAGGGCGGGTCCATCTCCTAACCTGTCTCCATGTCCCACAGAAAAGTAATCGGCATCGACCTTGGCACGACCTTCTCGGCCATGGCGCACATCGACGCCTACGGCAAACCGCAGATCATCCCGAATAGCGAAAGCGAGCGGATCACTCCGAGCGTGATTTTGTTCGAGGGCGAGACCGCAGTCGTCGGCACAATGGCGAAGAACAACGCCGTCGCCGAGCCGGAGCGGATCGTCGATTTTGTGAAGCGCGAGATGGGCAAGTCGCGCGAGCATTTCCATCGCGAGTTCGATCGCAAGCGCTACTCCGCCGAAGAGCTTTCCGCCTTGATCCTGAAGAAGCTGAAAGCGGATGCCGAGCGCTACCTGAAGGAAGACGTGACCGACGTGGTCATCACCGTCCCGGCTTACTTCAACGACGCCGAGCGCACGGCCACGATCACCGCCGGGCAGCTCGCCGGCTTCCACGTCCTCCAGGTGATCAACGAGCCGACCGCGGCGGCGGTGGCCTACGGACTCGACAAGCTCGACCAGGACCAGACGGTGTTCGTCTTTGACCTGGGCGGCGGCACTTTTGACGTCACCCTCATGCGGATCGAGGGGCACAACATCCAGATGCTCGCGACCAACGGCGACCATCGCCTCGGCGGAAAAGATTGGGACGACGCGATCGTCAATTACGTAGCCGAGGAGTTCGATCGCGAGCATGGCGAGAATCCCTTGCTCGATCTGCAGAGCTACCAGGAACTGCAGAGCCGCGCGCTCGCAGCCAAGGTCCAGCTTTCGAGCCGCGCCCGCACGACCATCGTCCACAGCTACAATGGCAAGAGCTTGAAGGTCGAGCTCACCCGAGAGGACTTCGAACGCTTGACCTTGCATCTCGTGGAGCGCTGCCGCGGGATCTGCGATCTTGTCCTGAACGAAGCCGGGCTCGAGTGGTCCGGAATCGACAAAGTGCTGCTGGTCGGCGGCATGACGCGCATGCCGATGGTCCGCGCGCTCGTGCAGGACCTCTCGGCGCAGGCTTTGGTCGATGAAGTGAATCCCGATGAGGCGGTCGCCGTGGGCGCGGCCATCCAGGGCATCCTCCTGCTTCTGCGCGAGGAGGAAACTTCGGGCGAACAGATGTTGCCGGCTGACACCCGCGAGCAATTTTCCTCCCGCGACGGCTTGCTTATGCAGGTGAACAACATCACCTCGCACACTCTCGGTGTGGTTCTCTGGGACGACACCCTCCTGACCGAGTATGTCTTTCCGATGATCCGGAAAATGAGCCCGATCCCGGCGAACGCGCGCAACTTCTTCGGCACCGCCGATGCGAACATGTCGCGCGCGGTCGTGCGCATCGTCGAGGGCGAGAGCAGCCTCCCGACAGAGTGCACGCCGCTGGGCATCTGCGCGGTCAATCTCCCGCCGTTGTTGCCCAAAGGCACGCCGGTGGAGCTGCACTACGAGTACAACGAGAACCAGGTGCTCGAGATCGCGGTCCTCATTTGCGGCGAAGAAACCAAGATGTCCATCGAACGGAACACCGGTCTCCTCCCGCACGAGGTGGCCGAAGCCGCGGCGGAACTCGCTTCCCTGAGCGTCTCCTAAGCGATGCTTCCGGTGAAGTCTCTCTTTCCGATTCCGCTGCCGGACGATCCCAACAAATGGGACGGCTGGAGCAAATACAAGTCGCCCAACTTGTATGAGCGCCTTTGTCTCGACCCGCGGCAAAATCCCACCAACGAGGTCATCGAAGGGCATTGCCGCGAGCTCCTGCGCTGGTGGCAGAAAAAGCTTCCGCTGAAGAACCAGCCGAGCAATCCGATCGCGCAAATGTTGCGGCCCGGGCTGGACGAATCGTCGCGCTACCTCGCCGCAGGCACGCCTCGGCCTGCTCGATCCCGCGCGCCGCCAGCAGCTCGACCAGGAACTGGCCGCCCAGGCGCACGACGAAGCCGTGGCCGAGTTTCACAAGTATCTGACCTTTGCCACGGCCGACGGGGTGCTGACTCCGGAGGAGGAGCGCAATCTCCATCGCTTCGGGCGCGAACATGGCTTGAACGCAGAGGAGATGGAGCGCTACATCGAGGCCGAGCTGCAGGAAAGCGGCGCGCGCCGCAAGGTCGCCGAAGCCGCGCCGGCCCCCGTCGCTCCGACGCCGCCTCCGCGCCCACGCTCTTCCCGGCCGGCGCGCGGTGGCGATCCGAAGGCGGAGTTCATGCGCATGCTCCAGCTGACCAATCTGGACAAGGACGGCATGACCGATGAAACGCGCGATGCCTTCATCAACATGGCGGAAAACCTCGGGATTGACCCGGGGGAAGCCGAAGACCTGGTCGATCTCTACCTCGGGCAGTCGGATGACGACGACAAACCCTCCGCGCCCGCGCCCACCCCGCCAGCTCCTGCCGCCGCGGCGCGGACAGTCGAGCACCGGGTGGAAGTAGCGCCGGCCCCGGCAGCGGCCCCGGCCGCCGAGTTTCCGCCTTTTGTAAACTCGTTAGGCGGACCCATGCTCTTCATCCCCTCCGGCGAGTATCACATGGGTAGCGAAGGGCGCGACGCTGGCCCGAACGAGCGGCCGCTCTCGAAGGTCACGTTGAGCCGCTTCTTCATCTCGAAGTTTCCGGTGACCAACGCGGAGTATGAAGTCTTCGACCCGACGCATGCCCGCAAGCGCGCCCCGGGCGCCGGCGATCGCCATCCGGTCGTCTATGTCAGCAGCCTGGAGGCCATTAAATTCTGCTCCTGGCTGAGCGCGCGCGATCGCAAAAAATACCGCCTGCCAACGGAGGCCGAGTGGGAATTTGCCGCGCGCGGGACTGACAGCCGCCGCTATCCGTGGGGCCAGCACGACGGCCGGGGCGACCTGGCGAATTTTGCCGACAAGAACACCGTCTTCGCCTGGAGCGATCGCGAGATCGACGATGGCTTTGCCGAAAGCTCGCCCGTGGGCGCGTTTCCGAACGGCGCCAGCCCTTTCGGGGTGCACGACATGGCGGGCAACGTCTGGGAATGGTGCCTCGATTTCTTCGAGACCTATCGCGGGACACCGCGGGTGAATCCGCGCGGCGCCACCTCCGGGGCCAAGCGCGTCTACCGTGGCGGCAGCTGGAAGTCGCGCTTCAACAGCCTGCGCACGACCGCGCGCGGTTCAAATCTTCCCGGCTATTCCTGCAACGACGTTGGCTTCCGCATCGTCTGCGAGTGCGAGTAGCCGCGCGCGGCCGGCAGGGAAATGCGGCGCGCGCGCATTCCCGGCTTGTCATTCGCGGCTGCGGGAAAGAACTTCGCACCTGCTGCATGGAACCCGCTTCCGTTGAAGTCACCGCTGAGACTCCGCACCATGTCCTGCGGCACGTCGACGAGTATCTCGCGATTGGCCAGGAGGCCGGGGCTTCCGATATCCATCTCGGGGTCAATGCGCCGCCGATCTGGCGCATGCAAGGCATTCTCCGTCCCATCTGGCCGGACGCACCCAGGCTGACGGCGCAGGAGACCGCCGCCCTCGCCGATGGTTTCCTGCCGGACGTCCACAAGGCCCACCTCGGGATGCAAGGCGACGCCGATTTTGCCTACGCGACCGAGTTCGGGCGCTTCCGCACCAGTGTCGTTAGGCAGCGACTTGGAGTCGACCTCGTCTTCCGGATCATCAACACCGAGGTCAAGACGATGGATGAGCTCGGATTGCCCGAGCACCTGAAGCTGCTGACTCGCTTTCACAACGGCCTCATCCTCGTCACCGGCTCGGTCGGCAGTGGCAAGTCGACCACGCTGGCTGCGCTCGTGGAACAGGTGAACCGCGAGCGCCATGAGCACATCATCTCGCTGGAAGACCCGATCGAATACATCTTCCAGCCGAAAGGCTGCCACATCACCCAGCGCGAAGTGCATACGCACACGGCCTCGTTCAGCGCGGCCCTGCGCGGCGCGCTCCGCGAAGATCCGGACGTGATCATGATCGGCGAAATGCGCGACCTGGAGACGATCTCGCTGGCTATTACCGCCTCGGAAACCGGTCACCTCGTGCTCGGCACGCTCCACACCGGCAACGCCTCGCGCACGCTCGACCGCTTGCTCGACGTCTTCCCGGTCGACCAGCAGGAGCAAATCCGCATCATGGTGAGCGAATCGCTGCGTGGAATCATTAGCCAGCAACTTGTCCCGAAAGCGGACGGTAGCGGCCGTGCGCTCGCGCTCGAGACACTCACGAACACGCCGGCGGTGGCCAACGTCATTCGCGAGGCCAAGACCTACATGCTTCCCGGCATCATCCAGACCGGGAAGAAGCTCGGGATGCAATTAATGGATGACGCGCTGGCCAATCTTTACGACACCGGAGTGATTTCCGCCGAGGAAGCCTATGCGCGCTCCGAACAAAAACAGATGATGCGGCAGCATCTCGGGATGGAGAAGTAGCCGTGGCTTACATCGACGCTTTTTTCGAGGTGCTGGTAAGCGAAGGCGCTTCCGATTTGCATATCGGCGAAGGTCAGCCGCCGAAGATCCGCAAGCATGGCGACGTCATGCCGATCCGCGAGGAAGCGGTCACGCGCGATGAAGCGGCCTACATGTTGAGCGAGATCGCCGGCGTCGATAATTGGGCGCTCTTCGAGGAACGGGGCGACCTCGATTTTGCCTACGAGATGGACGCGCACTCGCGCTTCCGGTGCAATTTCCTCAAGCAAGCCAACGGCTACGGCGCGGTCTTTCGGTCTGATCCCCACGAAGATTGCCACGCTGGAGCAGCTTGGGATTCCGCCGGTGGTGAAGGAATTCGGCCACCTGCGCGGCGGGCTCGTCCTCGTCACCGGCCCGACCGGCAGCGGCAAGTCGACCACGCTGGCGGCCTTGATTGATTACATCAACACCAACTTCTCCCGGCACATTGTCACGATCGAGGAGCCGATCGAGTTCGTGCACGAGAACAAGAAAAGCATCATCACCCAGCGCGAGGTGCCGGTGAATGCGAGCACGTTTCCGTCGGGTCTGAAGGCGGCGCTGCGCGAGGACGCAGACATCGTGCTCGTGGGGGAAATGCGCGACCTGGAGACGATCTCGCTCGCGCTAACCGCGGCCGAGACCGGACTGCTCGTTTTCGGCACGCTGCACACGAACAACGCGCGCAAAACCGTCGATCGCATGGTGGACGTCTTCCCGGCGAACAAGCAGGCGCAAGCGCGCACCATGCTCGCGAATTCGCTGCGCGGCGTGCTTGCGCAGTTGCTCCTGAAGAAGACGCCCGAAGCCGGCGGCGGCCGCGTTGCAGTCAACGAAATCCTGGTCGCAAACGCGGCCGTCTCCGCGATCATCCGCGAAGGCGCGACGCAGAAATTGCAGGACGTGATCATTGCCGGCAAAGGGCAGGGGATGCAGTTCATGGACGATGCCATTTGGTCGCTGCTGCAGCGCGGCGTGGTTTCGCCGCATGAGGCTTTCATGAAGGCGATCGACAAAAACCTCTTCAAGAAATTCCTCCCTGACGAGGAGCAGGCCTTCGCTAATTCCGCCGGCGCTGCCCCGGACGACGCGAAGCATGTCCCGGGGAATTTCGTAAAGCCAAAGGTCGCACCCACCCGCCGGTAGCGGGGACGGGCGACATTGACACTCCCACGGGGGAATGTTATCCAACGCCCATCTTTCTGAACACGACACTCCTGAACACTCAGGTTTTGGTGCTCAATCGCCTCTGGCAGGCGGTGAACATTTGCTCGGCGCGCCGCGCCTTTACCCTGGTTTACCAGGGCCACGCCCAGATCGTTTCCTCCGATCCGGAGAACAACTTTCTCACGCACGATTTCAGCAGCTGGCTGGATCTTTCGCAGCTCGCGCCGGAGCAGGAGATGGTCACGACCATCTCGTGGAAAATCCGGGTGCCGCGGGTCATCGTCCTGCTCCTCTTCGATCGGTTGCCGAAGAAGGAAGTGAAATTTACCCGGCACAATGTCTTCGAGCGCGATCGGAACACCTGCCAGTATTGCGGGAAGATTTTTGACCGAAGCGAGCTGAACCTCGACCACGTCCTTCCGCGCGACAAAGGCGGCCTGACCACCTGGGAGAATGTCGTCTGTTCCTGCATCCCCTGTAACACCCGGAAAGCCAATCGCCTCCCGCACCAGGTGAACATGCACCTCATCCGGAAGCCGAAGCGTCCGAAATGGCGGCCGTTTGTCCAGGTCACCTTCTCCGCGCAACAGCACGAGAGCTGGCGGCACTTCGTCGACCTGGCTTACTGGAACGTCGAGCTCAGCGACTAACGAGTCGTCGAGAGGACGGGCGCCCGCGGACGGAGCGCATTGAGGATCGGCTGCGGGTAAACCCCGAGGATCACGATCAGCGCCATCAACGCGATCATGCTCACGCGCGACAGCCCGCTCACCGGGATCGGGTCGAGCCGCGCGGGCGCTTCCCAATACATCGCGCGCACCACTTTGAGGTAATAGTAAAAGCCGCAGGCAACGGTAAGCACGCCGATGACGATCAGCATCGTCTGGTGCTGCCGGATGGCGGCATCAAAGATGAAGAACTTGCCGAGAAACCCGGCGGTGAAAGGCACCCCAGCGAGCGAGGCCATCGACAGGAGCATGGCGAAGGCGAGGAAGCGCGAACGTTTCGCCAGGCCATTGAAGTCCTCAATCCGCTCGCCCGCGTGATTCGCGACCACGATCAAGACCGCGAAGCTCAGCATGGTCATGAGCAAATAGCCGACGAGATAGTAGCTCACGGCGGCGCCCGCGAGCGAGACCACGCCGACGAGCAGGTAGCCCGCGTGCGCGATGCTCGAATAAGCCAGGAGGCGCTTGAGATTATTTTGCGGCAGCGCGGCGAGGTTCCCGTAGATCAAGGTGAGGGCCGCCACCGCCACAAGCAGGCTCTGCATTTGCGGGAGGATAAAGAACGGCTCGAGCACGCGCAGCAGAACCACGAAGCCGGCGGCCTTGGAGGCGACCGAGAGGTAGGCGGTCACCGGCGTGGGCGCGCCCTGGTAAACGTCCGGCACCCAAATTTGGAACGGGACCGCGGCGATTTTGAAGCCGAGCGCGACCAGGACCAGCGCCATGCCGAAGAGCGCCGGGATGCGATCGAAGCCGCCGGTCTGCAGGACGGCGGTGATGCGCGCGAGATTGGTTTCGCCGGTCACGCCAAAGATCCAGGTGATGCCGTAAACCAGGAAGCCGGTGGAGAGCGCGCTCAGGATGAGATATTTCACGCCCGCCTCGAGCGAGGCGACATTGCGCCGGGTAAACGCGACCAGCACGTAGAACGACATCGTCACCACCTCGAGCGCGACGAAGATCATCACGAAGTCGATCGCCGAAGCCATCCACATGAGCCCGGCGCAGGTGAAAAGCGGGAGCGCGAAGAATTCGCCCAACCCGGCCTGCACGGTCGCGCCATGGATCGCCTGCCGCACGTTTGGCGCGTAGTCGATCATCATCACCAGCACGAGAATGGTGGCCACGAGCGCGAAGCGCTTGAAGAAGACCGCCAGCGCGTCGGCGGTGTAGAAACTCCCGAAGCCGTGCGCGGTCGGCGCGGCCGGGGGCGCGAGGAAGAAAGTGCCGGCTAATACCGCCGCCAGGCCCACGATCGAAGCGAGTGCGAGGGTGCGCTTGTCGAGCTTCTCGGCAAAGGCCTCGACCATCAGGACGACGAAGCCGAGGAGCACGACGGCGATTTCGAGATAAGGCGCGTCGATCATCGGGCAGGCTGGGAAAAGAGAGGTTTAAACGTCGGGGTGAGCACGCGGACGAAAGTCTGCGGGAAGAACCCGAGCCAGAGCAGCGCCGCCACCAGCAGGGCCAGCGGCAGGCGCAAGACCTGGCGCATGTCGGTCAGCGCGAGCCAGCGTTCTGGCAGCGGCCCCATGAAAACCGCACGGTAAGCGCGCAGCATGTAAACCGCGGAGATGACCACGCCCCAAAGTGCGAGCACCGTCGCGACTTGGTAAAGGTGGAAGCCGCCGAGATCCGCCCCGCGCGCGAAGGCGCCGAAAAAGATCATCACTTCGCCGCTGAAATTGGCAAAGCCGGGCAGCCCGATGGAAGCAAACGCGCCCAAGCCAAAGACGAAGGCGCTAAACGGCATCACCTTGGCGAGGCCGCCGAGTTCATCCATGAAGAGGCTGCCGGTGCGCTCGCGCAATTGCCCCGCGACCGCGAAGAGGAGCGCGATCGAAAGCCCGTGGGCAAACATCAGGAGCGCGGCGCCGCTCGTGCCGAGGAGATTGCCGCTCGCGATCCCGAGGAAGATGTAGCCCATGTGCATCACGCTCGAGTAGCCCAGCATCCAATCGAGCCGCTTCTGCGCGATCGTGACCAGGCCCACGTAGATGATGTTGCCTAACAAGAGGAAGATCAGCAGCCAGGCCCACTGTTTGGCCCCTTCCGGGAGCATCGGGAGCGCGATCCGGAGCAAGCCGTAAAGGCCGAATTTTTTCAAGACGCCCGCGTGCAGCATCGCCGCCGGGGCAGGCGCGGAGGCGTAAGCTTCCGGCGCCCAGGTGTGGAACGGAAAGAGCGAGATCAAGATTCCAAACCCGAGCAGGAGAACGAGGTAGATGTGACCCTGCGCGGCCGCGGGAATCTGCGCGGCGTAGGCCGGGCTCTGCAGCAGGCGCAGGTCAAAAGTGCGCAACCCTTCCGGCAGGCTGCG
The DNA here is from genome assembly GCA_963726745.1 of uncultured Verrucomicrobiae bacterium. Lineage (GTDB taxonomy): Bacteria > Verrucomicrobiota > Verrucomicrobiia > Chthoniobacterales > UBA10450 > JACCTI01. The sequence goes on along the minus strand of CAVSDR010000006.1, from coordinate 380,278 downwards.
GTAGAGCATGATCAAACCAACCAGCAAAATGAAACTCCCGGTTGCGAGATAGATCGTGATCTTCCACGCAGCCGCGGAGCGATTGCCGCTCCCCCAGATGCCGATCAGCAAAAAGGTCGGGATGAGCGCGAGCTCGTGGAAGGCGTAGAAGAAAAAGAGGTCGAGCGACGCGAAGGCGCCGACGCAGCCCGCGGAGATCAACAAGACACAGGCGTAGAAGGCCGGCTCGTGCTGCGAAACTTTGTTGGTGAACCAGACCGCCGCGAGCGTGACCAGCGCGGTCAGGAGAACCATCACCAGGCTCAAGCCATCGAGCCCGAGCGCGAAGTTGAGCTTCCATTCTGCGCTTAAAGGAAAGCTGGTGACGTATTGGAATCCGCCACTGCGCTCGAACCCCGCGTAAGCCATGAGCGCAGCCAGGAGCGACAAGCCCGCGGCGTAGAGCGCCGTCGCGCGGGCGGGCGTTCCCAGAAGAATGAGCGCGGCCGCAATCAGCGGGCAGAAGACCAGGAAAAGAACGATCATCGGAAAACAGCGAAGTAGATCAGCCCGATAATCCCGAGCCCGAAGAAAAAGGCGTAGGCCTGGAGGTTTCCCACCTGCAGCAGGCGCAGGAGGGAGCCGAACCCGAAAGTGGCCGAGCTGGCGCCGCGGACCGCGCCGCCGTCGAGGATCCAGCGATCGAAGAACGCGAAGACCGTCGCGAGCAGACCTTGGGTGGATTTGATTAGGATCGCGTAGAGCTCATCAAAATAGAGGCGATCGCGGAACGCCGGGATGTTGATTGGGTCGCGCTCGCGATTGCGGTAGAGCACGAAGGCGAGGACCACGCCGAGGAGCATCGCGCCGATCGCGAGCATCGGGACGATCTCGCTGCCTCCTTCCGCGTGCTGCGGCGTGGGGAGGAATTGCTGGGCGAAGAAGCCGAAGCCGGCGAGCGCCGCGGGAATAGCCAGCAAGATGAGCACGCCGGACATGACCAGCGGCGATTCCTTGCCGTGATGCGCCGCATCGCTCCGCGGCTTCCCGAAGAAGACCACCAAGACCAGCCGGAGCATGTAGAAGGCAGTCAGGAAGGCGGTGAAAAGCGCGAGCGCGAAGATCGCGGAGTTCTTCTCGTAGGCCAGCGCGAGGATCGCGTCCTTACTGAAGAAGCCGCTGAAGGGCGGGCAGCCGATAAGCGCGAGCGTGCCGATGAGGAAGGTGCCAAAAGTGACCTTCAACTTCCCGGCCAGGCCGCCCATTTTCCAAATGTCCTGCTCATGATGGAGCATGATGATGATCGAGCCGGCGCCGAGGAAGAGGAGCGCCTTGAAGAAGGCGTGGGTGAAAAGGTGGAACATCGCGGCCTCGCCGGAAGCCAGGCCCACGGCCATGACCATGTAGCCCAGCTGCGAAAGGGTGGAGTAAGCCAGGATGCGCTTGATGTCGTTCTGCTGGGTGGCGATGAGCGCGGCCATGACCGCGGTGATCGTCCCGATCCAGGCGATCACCTGCAGCGCCTGCGCCGAGGCCTCGATGAGGAAGCTCACCCGCACGAGCATGTAGACGCCGGCCGCGACCATCGTGGCCGCGTGGATCAAGGCGGAGATCGGCGTCGGGCCTTCCATCGCGTCGGGCAACCAAACGTGCAGCGGGAACTGCGCGGACTTGCCGGCGGCGCCGCAAAAGATCAGGAGCGCGGCCGCGGTGACAAAGCCGGGATGAGTCGTTAGGCTGCCCATCTTGCTGGCTAATTCCCCGAAGACGACCGTGCCGGTGGCGCTCCAAAGCATGAGAATGCCGAGCATGAAGCCGAAGTCGCCGATGCGATTGGTCAGGAAAGCTTTGTTGGCCGCGGCGGCCGCGCTCGCGCGATCGAACCAGTGGCCGATGAGCAGGTAGGAGCTGACGCCGACCAGCTCCCAGAAGATGAACATCATCACGAAATTGTTCGCCAGGACGATCCCGAGCATGGCGAACATGAAGAGCGAGAGCGAAGCGAAGAAGCGCGCCTTCCCGGGCTCGCCCTGCATGTAGCCTAACGAGTAGATGTGGATGAGCGCGCCCACGCCGGTCACGAGCACGAGCATGGTCTTGCTCAGGCCGTCGAGGACGAGGCCGAGGGGGATGTGCAGGTGAGGCGGGAGCTGGATCCAATCAAACTCCACCGTGGAGATCTGCGGGCTGAGGAAGATGAAAATGCTGCAGGCAAAGCCAATCACGGCCGCGCCCACGGAAACAAAGGCGCTGATCCCGGCCGAGCGGCGCGTCAGCAGGACGATGACCGCCGCGGAAACCAGCGGCAGGAGGAGGACATACCAGGGAAGGACGCTAGACATCTTGTCGGCTAAAATTTCAGGCTGTTGATGTCCTCGACGTGCGTCGTTTGCCGGGCGCGATAAAGCGCCACGATGATCGCCAGGCCGACCGCCACTTCCGCGGCGGCGACGGTGATGATGAAGAAGACGAAGACCTGCGCGTGGTAATTCGGGATGCCCTCGGGCGTGACCCGGAAGCGGGAGAAAGCCACGAGCGAGAGGTTGGCCGCGTTCAGCATCAACTCGAGCGACATGAAGATGATGATGATGTTCCGGCGCAGAAGGACGCCGGCAAAACCGATCGTGAAGAGCAGGCCGCTGACCGCGAGATATTGTCCGAGCGTGACCATGGGTTAGCGGAGCTCGCGCTTGCTCAGGACGATCACGCCGATGGTCGCCACGAGGACGAGCACGCCGATGATCTGAAACGGCAGGTTGTATTGGCTGAAGAGCAGCAAGCCGACCTGGCGGACGTCATCCGCGCCGCCAACGGCAACCGCCGGGAAAGGCTGGCCGGCGCCGCGGAGATGACTGATGACGAGGAGAACTTGCACGAGGAAGGCAAGCGCAACGGCAATCCCGCCGGCGAACGTGACCGCGTTGATCTTGCGCCGTTCTTCCGCCCGCAGGTCGAGCAGCATGATGATGAAAAGAAACAGCACCATGACGGCGCCGGCGTAGACCAGGACCTGGATGACGCCGATGAAGAAGGCGTCGAGCCCCATGAAGAGCGCCGAGAGACCGAGGAAGGAAACCACCAGGCTCATCGCGCTGGCCACGGGATTGCGGTTGATCACGACCGCCGCGCCGAAGACGAGCATGAGAGCCGCGAAGGCCCAGAAGAGCAGGGGAGGCATCACTTCTTCTCGTTCCACTTCAAGACCACGCCGTGCATCACGCCGCCGATCTCGAGGAGCTTCTCCTTGTCGTGCACCATCTCCGCCCGGGTGAAACCGGTGATCGCGTAATCCTTCCGCAGGAAGATGGCCTGCTCGGGGCAAACTTCCTCGCACATGCCGCAGTAGATGCAGCGGATCATGTCGATATCGAACTCGTTGGGGTATTTCTCGACCTTGGCGAATTTGTCGTCGCCCGGGAGCTCGCCCGGAATGATTTTGATCGCGCGCGGCGGGCAGATGAACTCGCAGAGCTGGCAGGCCACGCAGCGGATTCGTCCGGCGACGTCGCGCACCAGCGCGGGCGCGCCGCGGTAGTGGTCGGGCAGCTGGCTGTCCCACTTCTCCTCAGGGTATTGCATCGTCACCTTGGTCCGGCCGAGGACCATGTTCTTGACGTGCTTCAAGGTGATGGCCATGCCGCTGGCGATCGCCGGGAGATACAGGCGCTCCTTCCAGTTCAGGTTTGGGCGGCGGACGGTAAGAGCCATTTTATTGCGGCAGGTAAGCGATGATGAGCGCGGCGATGAAGATGTTTACGAGCGCGATCTCGAAAAAGAAAATCCAGCCCAGCCGCATGAGCTGATCATAACGGAAACGCGGCAGCGTCCAGCGCACCCAGATGAAGACCACGAGCAAGGCCGCGACTTTGCCGAAGAAGGTCGCGATGTTGAAAAGGCCGCCTAAAATTCCGCGCCAGCCCTCGGCGTTGCCAGTGATGTAGGTCCAGTGAAAGCCGCCGTCCCACGAGGGAATCGGGAGGTGCCAGCCGCCCAGGAAAAGCGTCACGATGATCGCCGAACCGGTGATCATGGCGGCGTATTCGCCCAGGAAAAAGAGGGCGAACTTCATCGAGCCGTATTCCGTGTGATAGCCGCCGACGAGCTCGGTCTCCGCTTCCGGGAGATCGAACGGGAGGCGGTTCGTTTCCGCGAAGATCGCGATCGTGAAGACCCAGAAGGAAATAAACATCGGGATGGCCAGGAGCCATTTCGTGAGGTTTCCCCAATCGCCGATGAAAGGCGCGATCATCCAGCCATGGTTGATCTGGTATTGCACGATCTCGGTCAGCCGGAGCTGGCCCACGAGCAGAAAAATCGGGATGACCGCAAGCCCGAGCGAGAGCTCGTAGGAGATCATCTGCGAAGTCGAGCGGACACCGCCGAGGAAAGGGAACTTTGAGTTCGAGGACCAGCCGGCGATCACGATCCCGTAGACGCCTAACGAGGCAATCGCGAAGACGTAGAGCACGCCGACGTTGATGTCCGCGATGACCATCGGCACGCCGAACAAAGTGCTGCCAAACGGGACCACCGCGATGGTCGCGATCGCCGGCACCATCGCCAGGCAGGGCGCGAGCCAGTAGTAGAAGGTGTTCACGTGCGCCGGGCGTGAAGTCCTCCTTGAGCATGAACTTCATCGCGTCGGCGATCGGCTGGAAGAGACCGGACGGGACCGACGCGGTTCGGGCCCACGCGATCCTGGATGAGCGCGCTCACCCGCCGCTCGGCGTAGACCGTGTAGGAGACCATCGGGAGGATGATCAAAAAGATCACGCCGATGATCTTGGCCAGCGAAGTGAAGATGAGGAACCAGGGCATCGCTTAAACGATCGAGGGCTCCCGCTGTTCCTCCGCGACCTGGAGCAATTGCGTGCCGAGGTCGCCGATCTTCCCAAGGTTCAGTCCCTGGAATTCCGGGACCGATTGCGCGATTTGCGCGAAGACTTCCTCGATCGTGTAGATGCCGTTCTGCCCGGAATACTCCTGGATCAGGTCGCGCAAAATCTCCCAGTCGTCGCGCGCTTCGCCCGGCGGGAGAATCGCGCGATTGAGCCGCTGGAGGCGGCCGGTGCGATTGATCATCGAGCCGCGCTTCTCGGCGAATCCGGCCGAAGGCAGGAGCGCGGTCGCGCAGTTGGTTGACTCGTTAGCCAGCAAGTTCAGGAGGATGAAGGCCGGCAGGTTGGAGAGTTGTTCCGGCGTGATCCCGATCTCGAGCGGATTCTCCTGCAGGACCACCAGCGCCTTCACCTGGCCGGTGGCGACCGCCTTGCGCGATCTGCGGGAGGAGCGCACCCGGCTCGCGCGTCAGGCCGAGGAGGCGGGCGCCGTTCGTGTTCGGGTTGCGATCGCTGCTCAGGAGAATGTCGTCGCCCGGGCCGGTGTGCGGGACCACCTCGAGGAGCTGCGTGCCGAGAATCTTCGCCAGGCGCGCGGTCAGCCACATTTCCTCGTTGGTCATGCGCGCGGAGGCGACGATCGCGATCTCGTGCGCCGCGAAGTGTTTCAACTGCGCGACCGCATGCGTGATCGTGGTCTGCCAGTTCGCCGGGATGAGCTTGGTGCCGTCGAAAATCTTCGGTTCAAGCAGGCGCGCGCCGGAGTGCAGGTAGTCGAAGTTGAGCCGCCCGTAGTCGCACATCCAGGTCTTGTTGACCGCGTCGTTCTCCCGCGGCGTCTGGCGATAGACGACATTCTCGCGCGTGCCGATGACGGTGTTGCAGCCGGTCGCGCAGCTGGTGCAAAAGCTCTTGGTCTCCTTGAGAAACCAGACGCGCATCTTGAACCGGAAATCGGAGGAGGTGAGCGCGCCCACCGGGCAGATGTCGACCGTGTTCAGCGAGTAGTTATTCTCCAGCTTCTTCCCCGGATGCGCTGTGAGCACGCTGTGGCTCCCGCGATCGATGAAGCCGAGGACGTCGTCCTGCGCGACTTCCTGGCAAAAACGGATGCAGCGCGAACAGAGGATGCAGCGCTCGTCATCGAGCGTGACCCGCGGCCCGAGCTCGACGTTCTTCGGCTTCTTGACCTTGTTCTCGAGGAAACGCGAGGAGGCGTTGCCGTATTCGACGCTGAATTCCTGCAAGCGGCACTCGCCCGCCTGGTCGCAGATCGGGCAATCGAGCGGGTGATTGATCAGGAGAAATTCCATCACCCCGCGGCGGCATTCTTCCACCATCGGCGAGGTCGTGCGCACGCCCATCCCCTCGGCCACATCCTGCGCGCAGGAAATTTGCGGGCGCGGCATCCAATTGATCTCCGGCCGGCCATCTTCGCCCAGGACCGGTTGGCGATCGGGACCCATCTTCGGCATGCCCATTTCGATCAGGCACATCCGGCAATTACCCGGCGAGCTCAGGTTCTTGTGATAGCAATAGCGCGGGACGTAGCTGCCGGCCTGCTCGCACGCTTCGATCAGCCGCGTGCCCTTGGGGAACTGCTTCCAGACGCCATCGACCTGGACGTTGACCATCTGCACTGGAGCGGGATCGGGCATGGTGAATCGGGAAAGCAGGAAAACAGGAAATTAAGGGCGCAACTCTGCCGATTCGGGTGCTGCTTCGCGGCAGAAACGCTTAATTGTCAGGGGCGCGGTAGCAAAGTTTAAGAGCAGGCCATCCTGAAGGTTGGTCGCTTTCAGATAGCTGCGGCCGATGGCGAAATGGATGTCTTCCAGCGCGCGAATGGCCTTGAGTTCGACCACGATTCGCCCCTCGACCAAGAAATCCAGGCGATGTTCGCCAATCTGATGGTCTGCATAGAAGAGCGCGATTGGCTTTTGCCGAATGAACTGAATCCCGGATAAAGCAAACTCGACCGCGAGCGCCTCCTCGTAGACTGACTCCAGAAAGCCAGGACCCAAGGCGCGATGGACCTTTATCGCCGCACCGATGATGCGATGAGTGACATCGCGCTCCGGCAATTCTTTTCCTAGTTTCCTGCTTTCCTGATTCATCCTAGACCGTCCCTTTCGCGCCGGCGCGGTCCCAGCCGGGGTCGTGGGCCATGGCGACGGTTTCGATTTGCGCGCCTTGTTCCTGGATCAATTCGCCGGGCGTGAGCTCGGGTGGGAGCGGGGGCGGAAGCGCGGCCGTGGCCTTGGCGGTGAACTCGTCGGCAAATTTTTCGGTGAAGCTTTGCGTTGGCCAGGCGCAGGCTTCGCCAAAGGCGCAGATCGTCCGGCCGGCGATGTTGTCGGCTACGGTCTTGAGCGTGCGCGGGTCCTCAATCACGCCGCCGCCCAGGAGCATGCGGTCGGTGATCTTCTTCATCCAAAGCGAACCTTCACGGCATGGGGTGCACTGGCCGCAGCTCTCGTGCGCGTAGAATTCGTTGATGTTGTTCAACGTCCAGACCATGTCGCGGGAATCATCCAGCACGATCACGCCGCCGGAGCCGGCCATCGAGCCGGCCGCGGCCAACGAGTCGAAATCCATCGGCAAATCGAAGAGCGACATCTCCGCATCCTTGATTTTGAAAACGTCGTCTGCGCGCAGCACTTTCGCGGAGCTGCCACCGGGAATGACCGCTTTAAAATTGCGCCCGTAACGCGGCCCGCCAGCCATGTCGAAAAGCAGCTGGCCCATGGTCACGGAGCCGACTTCGACCTCGTAGTAGCCGGGACGCTGGACGTCGCCGCTGACGCAAAGGATGCGCGTGCCGGTGTTATTTGGACGACCAAGCCGAGCGTATTCCGCGCCGCCGAGCTCAATGATGTGCTTCACGTGGCAGAGCGTCTCTACGTTGTTCACGATCGTCGGGCACATGTAGAGGCCGAGGACTGCGGGGAAATAGGGCGGCTTGATCCGCGGGTAGGCGCGCTTGCCTTCGAGCGACTCGATCAGGCCGGTCTCCTCGCCGCAGATGTAAGCGCCCGCGCCGCGGTGGACGTAGATCTCGCAGTCAAAACCGGTGCCGAGGATATTGCTGCCTAAAAAATTCTGCGCCCGCGCTTCCTCGATCGCGTTTTCCAGGATGCGCGCACCTTCCGGAAACTCGCCGCGAATGTAGATGTAAGCGGTGCGCGCATTGAGCGCGAAAGCCGAGATCAGCATCCCTTCGATCAGCTGATGCGGATCCTGATGGATGATATAGCGATCCTTGAAAGTGCCCGGCTCGGACTCGTCGGCGTTGCAGATCAGGTAGACCGGCTTCTGTTCGTCCGGCTTGATGAAGCCCCACTTCACGCCGCAAGGAAACCCCGCGCCGCCACGGCCACGCAGGCCGGAGGTTTTCACCTCGTTGACGATCTCCGTGCGCGACATCGTGATGGCTTTTTTCAACTGCTCGTAGCCGCCTTGGCGCACGTAAGAATCGAGATCGGTGCCGTAGCCTTCGCGGCCGATGTTTCGGAAAATGAGCCGGCGCTCGAGCGGATGCGGCGCGGCTTGATGCTGCAAGTCGCCCGGCTGCTGGAGCAGCGTCGCCGCCACCTCCGGGCGGACGTTCTCGTGCAGCGCGTCGTCGACCATGCAGACCGGGGCGGTCCCGCAGCTCGCAAGGCATTCGACAAATTCGATGCTGTATTCACCGTCCGCACTGACCGCGACTGGGTTGTGCATTCCGGTGTCGCGGTGATTCAGGTCGATCCCGCATTGCGCCGCGAGCTGTTCACGGAGCTCGTAGCTTCCGGCCATGGCGCAACTGAGCGTGCGGCAAACGCGGAGATGTTTCCGGCCTGCGGGATGCTGGCGATACATCGGGTAAAAGGTGACCAACTCGAGAATGTTGATCGGCTGGAGGCCGAGCTTGGCCGCGATCCAGACAACGCCTTCATCGCTGATGTAGCCGAAGTGTTCCTGCCAGAGGTGCAGCAACGGCATGGAAGCGCTGCGGATGCGATCGGCCGGGTAGCGGGCAATCGCGCGCTCCATCTCGCCGACTAATTCCGGCGGAACCTCGGGCGCGTGCGGAGACTCGGCAGGCGTCTCGGGCACGATCTCCTCCGGCAGAACGGCCTCTTTGTTGATCGGGATCTCCACGGCGTTAAGAAAATTAGCCAGCAACTTCAGTCGACCAGAGTCGTTTCCTTCGATTCCACCTTGTCTTCCTTGAAGGTGATCCGGACGGTCCCGTTCGGCTGAGAGTAAAGGTAAGTCGTCTTTTTGATCACCGCGTAATCCTTGGTGTCCACGGAAGTCGGCAGGCCGAGGATCGATTCCACCTGTTTCCGGGCCATGCCGTCGGCCACCTGATCGACATTCGCTTTCGTGAGCCTTTTCGACGGCTGGCAAGCGCCGAGAAGCGACGCGCCGAGAAGCAAAGCCAAGAGCCGGGGGAAAATCATCCTGCGCGCCACCAGGACTCGTTAGTCGCGCCCGAGGTTGGTATCTTTGCCGTCGACCTCGTCGTTCTTGAAGGTGACCATGACGAACTTTTTCCCGTCCTCGTATTTGTAGGTCGTCTTCTTGAAAATGATCATGTCCTTGGTCTCGGCAGTGGTCGGCTGGCCGAGGATCGTTTCCACCTGATTCTTCGACATCCCCATGGTGACCTTGTCGTAGTTCGGCAGCGAGAGCTTCGAGACCGCGAGCGAGCCGCGATCGCAGGACGCAAAAGCGACCAAAATCATCGAGAGCAAGGCTAACCAGAGGCTGCTTTTCAGTGTTTTCATAAAGTTGGGGTCACCTGTCGCATTCGCCCATGACGAAGTCCAGACTGCCGAGGATGGAAACCACGTCGCTGACGCTGTGACCGGGCAGGAGCTCGGGCAGGATGCTCAGGTTCACGAACGAGGGTGAGCGAATCTTTAGCCGATAGGGCACGCCGCCGCCCTTGCTGTGAATGTAAAAACCGAGCTCGCCTTTCGGATTTTCCGCGCCGAAATAAATCTCGCCCGGCGGTGCGTCGAGCCCTTCGGTCACGACGATGAAATGGTGGATCAACTCCTCCATTTTGGTCATCACCCGGCCCTTCGGCGGAAGGGTGTTTTTCCAGTCGACGATGTTGATCGGGCCGGTCGGGAGTTTGTCGATGATTTGGAGGAGAATGCGCACGCTCTGACGCATTTCTTCCAGGCGAACCATGTAGCGATCGTAGGCGTCACCCACGGAGCCGATCGGGATTTCGAAGTCGTATTGCTCGTAATCCAGATAGGGATGCTTCCGGCGCAGATCATGATCGATTCCGCTGCCGCGGAGGTTCGGGCCGGACAAAGCGTAGGCAATCGCCCGATCCTTCGCGATCACACCCACGTCGCGCGTGCGATCGACGAAAATGCGATTGCGGGTGAGCAGATCGTCCACCTCCTGTAACTGCGGGAGGAATCCATCGACGAACGCCTTCAACGCAGGCATGAAATTATCCGGCAAGTCGCGAATTTGGCCACCGACGCGCGTGTAGGAAGTGGTAAAACGCGCCCCCGAGATCATCTCGCAAAGATTGTAGATCTTCTCCCGCTCGGTGAAGGTGTACATGAAGACCGTGAGCGCCCCGAGATCGAGCGCCATCGCGCCGATCCCGAGCAAGTGCGCCTGGATGCGCGCGAGCTCGCAACAGAGCACGCGGATGGCTTTACCGCGGGGCGGCAACTCCCAGCCCATGAGCTTTTCGACCGCGCAGGCGTAGGCCACGTTGTTGGCCAGCGGCGCGAGGTAATCCAGCCGGTCCGTGTAGGGGACAAACTGGTTGTACTGCATGTTTTCCGCGATTTTTTCGTCGCCGCGGTGGAGGTAACCGACGTCGGGCGTTGCCTTGGTAATCGTCTCGCCGTCTAACTCCAGAATCAGGCGAAGAACACCATGCGTCGCCGGGTGAGATGGCCCCATATTCAGGACCATGCGCTCGCCAATATCGTCGCGGTTTTCGGCGAGCTCCGCCTCGGCCCGGGCTGTCCGGGTCAGGGGATCAGGAGATTCAATTTCGCGCGTGGAGAAAGCCATAACCCGGAGGTGCGGTTATGCTCGCGACAGCGATTCCCGGCGCAAGTGCAAAAGTGCGAAGACGCCTCCGCGCGCCGCGGCTTTCGCTCCGCGGCGCGGCCAAACTCGAGATCGAATCTCGGTTACAGTTCCTTCCAGAAGGCCTTAATCGGCTCCACGCGGCGCGCGACCTTGGTATTCTGGTAGAACTTGATCAAGTGCTGGCGGCCGACGGTCAGGTCGGACTCGCGGATGGCCGCCGGGTCGAGGCGCCAGCGTTGCGCACCAGCCAGGGCCACTTCATCGAGGCCGCTGATGTTGCTGCTGCGGACGACGCGGACGTCCTTGACGGTGCCATCTCTCTCGAAGACCAGCCCGAGCACGACCGAGCCGTTATACGATTGGTCGAGGATCGTATGCGGGAGCGGAGGCGCGGGTTTGGCTGCCCATTGTGCCTGGGCCGAGCCTGCGCCGAGAAGCGCGACTGCGGCCACCATGACAAGGACAGCGAGTCCACGAGACCTTCGTGTTGCTGTGTGTTGTTGGCTCATGCGCCGATGCTGACAAGTCTGTCATCCGACGCCAAGTTTATTCCGCAAGTTCGCGCACGACTTTTTCGCGGTTCGATTCGAACTCGCCGGCCCGGCTTTTTCCGGCTAGGGGGAGAAGATGCAAAAGATCGCGCTGCTGTTCGCCGGGCAAGGCGCCCAGGCCGTCGGGATGGGAAAAGCGCTGGCGGCAGCTTACCCGGTGGCCGCGCAGCTTTTCGCCTTTGGCGACGAAGTCCTGGGCCGGCCGCTGAGCCAACTCGCTTTTGAAGGTCCTCTGGAGGAACTCACCCGCACCGCGAACTGCCAGCCGGCGCTCTATGTGCACGGTTTGGCTTGCCTGGCCGCGCTCCGGCAGGAAGTGGGCGCGCTCACGGTGGAAGCGGCCGCCGGGCTCTCGCTCGGCGAGTGGACCGCGCACGCCGCCGCGGAGACGTTCGATTTTGCCACCGGGCTGCGCCTGGTGGAGCAGCGTGGGCGTTTCATGGAAACCGCCTGCGAGGCCACCGCCGGCGCGATGGCGGCCATGATCGGCGCTGACGAAAGCGCGGTCCGCGCGCTCGCTTCCGCCACCGATGTGGACGTGGCCAATCTCAACGCCCCCGGCCAGATCGTCGTCTCGGGCGAAGTCTCCAAGGTCGAGATGGCGGTCTCGTTAGCCAAGGAACACGGCGTCCGACGCGCGACTCTCCTGAACGTCGCCGGCGCCTACCACTCGCGCCTGATGAACAGCGCCTTCCTGCAAATGGGCGAAGCTCTCGCCGCGGCGGACCTCAAGGGCCCGCGGTTCCCGGTGGTGAGCAACGTCACTGGCGCGGTCGTCGATACCCTCCCGGAGATCCGCCAAACCCTGCAGGACCAAATCACGGGAACCGTTCGCTGGACCGATTGCGTGGAGGCGCTGCTGGCGCGCGGCTGCGAATTATTCGTCGAGCTGGGACCGGGCGGCGTCCTCGCCGGCCTGGTGCAACGCATCCGCAAGGGTGCGGAAGTGATCAGCGTGAGCGATCCGGGCAGCGTGGCTGCTGCCGCGGAGCGCCTGCGTGCCCTCCATTAATTAGACAGCAACATGGAAGAGCGGCATCCGCGGGAGGCGTCGCAAGTCGTCGGTGCGATTGCGCTTTTGCTCGTCTTGCCCGCGGCAGTCGCGCTCACGCAACGCGGGCGCTTCGGTTACACCTGGAGCTTGCTGCTTTTCCTGGTCCCGATCGCCGGGCTGGCTTGGTGGTTTTTCCGCCGGCCCGATCTGCAATTTCCCCGCAAAGCCTTCTGGCGCACGATCGCGGTGCTCGCGCCGCTCGGCTTTTTGCTCGATCTCCTTTTTGGGCGCGCCTTCTTCGTTTTCCCTAACGAGCAAGCCACTCTCGGGCTCAATGTCCCGGCGCTCGGCGGCGTCATTCCGCTGGAGGAATTTGTCTTCTACCTCACGGGCTTCATCCTCACTCTGCTGAGCTACGTCTGGTGCGACGAATACTGGCTGGCGGCCTACAACGTGCCCGACTACCAGGCCGAAGTGCAGGGCCTGCCGCGGATCGTGCGCTTTCATTTCGCTTCCGTGGTGCTGGGCGCGGGCTTGATCGCGGCCGCGGTGATTTACCGGAAATATTTCTCCGGCATGCCCGGCGGCTTTCCCTGGTATTTCGTTTATCTCTGCTGCGCTTCGCTCATTCCCTCGGCCGGTTTCTTTAGGACCGCGCAGCGTTTCATCAACTGGCGCGCCTTCAGTTTTACCTTCTTCCTCCTGCTCCTCATTAGCCTGCTCTGGGAAGTAACGCTCGCGCTGCCTAACGGGTGGTGGGGTTTTCGCGACGAAGCGATCATCGGCCTGCGCATCGGCGCCTGGTCGAATCTCCCGGTCGAGGAGCCGTGCGTCTGGATGGCGGTCAGCTTCACCACCGTGATCGTCTACGAAGTGATCAAGATCTGGAAAGCGCTCGGCACCCGCGCGCTCGACGCCTTCTTCGGCGTGGGGCGCTAGCTGGACGTCACCAGCGCGCGGTGTAATCTCCGGCCATGAATCTTCCGCAGCGGATCGATGCCGATTTGAAGGATGCGATGCGCGCAAAGGATGCCGGCAAGCTCGCCGTCCTGCGCATGCTCAAGTCCGCGATCAAGAATGCCGCGATCGAAAAAGGCGGCGCTGCCGCGGAGCTGGACGACACCGAGGCGAGCCAGGTGATCCGCAAACAGGTGAAGCAGCGGCAGGATTCGATCGAGCAATTTGAGAAAGGCGGCCGGCCCGAGCTGGCCGCGAAAGAGCAGGAAGAACTCGCCCTCTTGTCGACTTATCTGCCGCAGGCGATGGACGCCGAGGAGCTGGCTAAAATCGTGCGCGAGACGATCGCGGAAGTGGGCGCGACCTCGCGCGCACAGATGGGCGCGGTCATGAAAGAGCTGCAGCCGAAAGTCGCCGGGCGCGCGGATGGGAAGACGCTTAGCCAGGAAGTGCAGCGGCAGTTGGGCTGATGCTCGCGGCGATCATCGTCGCCGGTGGCAGCAGCCAGCGGATGGGTTTCGACAAGACCTTTGCCCCGCTCGCAGGACAGCCGGTCATTGCCCACACCATCGCCGCTTTCGAGGCGACGGCCTCGGTCGCGGAAATCATCCTCGTCGGCCGCGCGGAAACGATCGCGGAATTGGAGCAACTGGCGACGCGCTTTGCGAAAGTGCGCGCAGTCGTGCCGGGCGGAGCGCAACGGCAGGACTCAGTCGCGCGTGGCCTGGACGAAATTAGACAGCGAGATCACTTACGTGGCCGTGCAGGACGCCGCGCGACCGCTCGTTAGGCCGGAGGCGATCGAGCGGGTCTACGCCGCGGCACGCGCGCACGGCGCGGCTGCGTTGGCGGCGCCGGTGAGCGATACTTTAAAGCGGGTCAACGCGGAGCATTTCGTGCGCGAAAGCATCTCGCGCGAAGGCGTCTTCGCGATGGAGACGCCGCAAATCTTCGAGCGCGCGCTCCTCCTGCGCGCCTACGAAACGGTGCGCGCTCGCGGGCTCACGATCACCGACGAAGTCTCCGCGCTTGAGGCCCTCGGCCATCCCGTCCTCCTCGTGCCTAACGACCAGTGTAATTTGAAAATCACCTGGCCGGCCGATCTCGCCCTGGCGGAGCTTCTGTTGCAGGCGCGTCAGTCGGCGTAAACCTCGGCGCGCAGGAGATCGGCGATCCCGCCGCGATTTTGCATAAGCGCCTTCATGTTCCAGAAGATGTGCCCCGGGCGCTCGGTCCCTCGGCGGCTCAGCCGAATTTGGGCTGCGATCTCCTGTGCACGGGCGCGTGCGCCCGATGCGATCCACTGCCAGCCCCGGCCAGACCGGTTTGCCAGGGCTTTGCTCGCGCCACCAATCAAGCAGGAGCGGAAAGCTTTGTTCGCCCTCGATATTCCAATAGAGCTGCGGCGCGAGGTAGTCGCACCAGCCCTCCGCGAGCCATTTGCGGGAGTCGGCAAACAGGTGCGCGAACGGGTCGAGTTGCGCGGTCGTTCCCGCCGGCACGCCGGGTCGCCAGATGCCGAAAGGGCTAATGCCAACAAGCACGCCCGGCTTGAGTGTTTTCACCCGGCGATACATCGAGCGCACGAAGTCGTTGATGTTTTCCCGGCGCCAATCGGCGCGCGACAATCCGCTCGTTAGGCCAAAGCGCTGCCAGCTCGCGTCGTCGGGAAAAGCCGCGCCGCCCTTGAGCGGATACGGGTAGAAATAGTCGTCGATATGAACGCCATCGAGGTCGTAGCGCCGCACGATGTCCTCGAAAATTCCGAGCACGTAAGCGCGCGCCGCCGGCTCGCCGGGATCGAGCCAAAGCTGCGCGCCGTAGCGCCGGACCCACTCCGGATGGCGCCGGGCGACGTGTTGCGCCGAAAGCGTGGCCCTGGCGTTCGAAGCGGCGCGAAAGGGATTGATCCAGGCATGGAGTTCGAGGCCGCGCGCGTGCGCTTCGCGGATGGCGAAGGCGAGCGGATCGTAGCCGGGCGACTGGCCTTGTTTCCCGGTGAGAAATTGCGACCACGGCTCCGTCTCGGACGCGTAAAGCGCGTCGCTCATCGGCCGGACTTGGAATAAAATAGCCGACAACTTCAAGCTGCGGGCGCGGTCGAGAATGGCGCGCAATTCCGCCTGCTGCGCGGCTGCGGAAAGGCCGGGACGCGAGGGCCAGTCGAGGTTGTGCACCGTCGCCACCCAGGCGCCGCGGAACTCCGCGCGCACCGAGGCGGAGACGAAAAAAAGAACGAGAGCGAAGGCGAGCCGGCGAAGAAACATCCAGCTACTTCATCGAGGCGAGGACGAAGTTTGCAACTGTCGCGACGTCGGCGCTGCGAAAGCGCCGGCTCTTGAGCTTGCCGGCTGTTTCCAGCTCGGCGACTCGCAGGAGCTGTCCGTTCTTCCAGACGGTGGCGTCGGGATTATACGGGCCCACGCGGCGCGGGTCGCTCCAGGTGTGGATCGAAACCAACCGGTCGGTCACCGCCGCGGCGATGTGCATTGGGCCGCTGTCGACGCTGATGGTGAAGGCGGCCGCGCGCACCAGGCGGATCAATTCCAGGAGGGTGGTTTGATTCGTTAGGTCAACGCAATTATCCGGCGGTCGGAAGCGCGCTCGCGAGCGGCCGACGACGACTACGCGCGCGGGCGCAAAAGCCGCGCAGAACTGCGCGACCGCGCCTAACGAGATCGATTTCCGCCGCCCGCGTGCGTAGGGATGGAGCAGGACGAAAGGCGGATACTCGTCGAAGCGCGGGAGCGGATCGCCCGTGGGCAAGGGGCAGCGGAGCGTCTCCGGAATGCGCGCGCCGGCCGTCTCCGCGAGCTTGAGGTAACGCTCGACCGCATGCTCGCGACGGTTCACTGGGGCGACGTGATTGTAGAAAAAGCGCGAGCCTTCGCGGGCATCGCTGAGGCCATAGATCTCCCCGGCGCGGCTGGCTTTTGCAATCAAGGCACTGCGGAGAAGACCCTGGAAATCGATCGCGACATCCGGCCGGAGGGCGCGGGTGCGTTGCAGGAAGAGGCGCAGGCTGGCAGGCGCGCCGAGCCCGCGGAATTCCCCGCGCGGAAAGAGGTGCACGTGATCAACGTCGGGGTTGCCGCGCAGGATCGGGGCCCACTCGGGATTGATCACCCAGGTGATCTCGGCGTCGGGATTCGCCTCGCGGATCGCGGCCACCGCCGGGAGGGTGTGAACCACGTCGCCAAGCGAACTCGGCTTGATGATCAGGATCGAACGGCGGCGGGATTTCACGGGAAAGGCGCCGCGACGAGCGAGTGCTAGCGCCCGAGTTCCAGGCGCTCCGCGAGCAGCCGCGGCAGGCCGGCGTCGATGATTTTGCGCTGGGTCGCGGGCAGATCGTAAACGATCCGGCGTTGTTCCACGACCGCACGGTCCGGGTGGTAAATGCAGTAGGCCGCGCGCGGGTCGCCATCGCGTGGCTGGCCGACGCTGCCGACGTTGATGAAGTATTTCTTGCCCTGCTCGATGAGCAGATGCTCGGTCGTGATCCGTTTGACTCCACCGTCGCGGACAAAGGCGCCGGCCACATGCGTGTGGCCGAAAAAGCAGAGATCAGTGTGCTGGTAGGTGAAGCTGGCGACGGCGTCGAGATTGTTGAAGACGTAGCCCCACTCGTTAGGGGTATCGAGGGTGGCATGGACGACGGTGAAGTCGCGCACCTGCCGGCTCATGCGCAGGGCCGCGAGCCACTCCTTGTCTTCTGCGGTCAGGTGTTCCCGGGTCCAGTTGATCGCGCGTTCGGCCAGCTCGTTGAAGTCGCGCGAGGATTCGCCGAGCGCGGCTTGTTCATCGTGGTTGCCTTTGACCACCGGGCAATCGAGCGCGCGCACCAGCTCGATGCACTCGTGCGGGTTCGCGTTATAGCCGACGAGATCACCCAGGCAGACGTAGTGCGTGCATTCGTTCGCCTGCGCGTCGGCCAGGATCGCCTCGGTCGCTTCGAGGTTGGCGTGGAGGTCGCTGAAAATGGCAAAGCGCATGGCGTAGGTTAGGGCAGCTCGTCGGCAATGCGTTCGCTGGGCGGAATGTTGAGCCGCTCTTCGAGAAATTTCAACCGTCGGATCAAGGTCGGGAGCCGCTCCTGCGGCCCGGCGCGATAAAGTTCCAGGAGCCGAGTGTAAGCCGCGGGCTCCTGGCCTTCCACGTAGGAAAGTTCATAGGCGGCGAAACGGTGCACATAGCTGGGCGCGCCGGGCTCCGCAGCGGCCTTTTGGTAGAACTCTGCGGCACGCTCGTGATTCCCATATTTCTCGCGGTAGAGCCGGGCGAGGGCCTCGAGGAGCAGGGGGCTGTGCGGATTGTGCTGCAGGCCGCGCTCGAGGAACTCGCGGCCGAGGTCGATGTATTCCCGCTGCGTCTTCCGCCGCGCGGCCGGGGTCGCCGGGCCGGGCGCGTGCAGCGCGGCTGCGCTCGCGTTCCAGGCGAGGTGCCACGCGGCCGTGTCCCAGAAGAGAAGATTGTGCGGCTGCAGCGCGGTGGCCTGGCGCATGAGCAGGTAAAGGCGGGTCCAATCCGTCCGCTCCCAGGCCGAGTATGCCTGGATGAAAAGCACGTCTGCGATGAGCGCGCGGAAGCCGCTGAAGGCGGCGACAAAACCGCGTTGCCCGAGTTCTTCGCGAAGGTCGAGGTCGAGCGGCGCGGCCAGCAACTGGCCCTGCGCGCGCGTGCGGTAGAGCGCGTGCTCCGCCGGCAGACGCGCGGCCCCGAAAAGGAGCAGGCCCAGGAGCACGAGCGCGAGGCGTTTCACAATTCTTTTCCCGAGAAAAGAGCGATCGCGCAGAGAAAATAAACGACCACGTAGAAGCCGGCGAGCGCGGCGGTTTGCGCGAAAAGAGACAGCGAGATGGCGGCGCCGGAGACCGCCTGGTCGACGAAGTCGAACGATTGCAGATCCGGGAAAACCAGCGCCACGAGGGCGAGGAAAATCCGCGCGCCCCATCCTGCTGCCTGTTCCTGCAGCCAGAATTCCCGCGCGGTCGCCTGCAGGTGGCCGATGAAATACACGAAGACCGCGGCCACGACGGTGAAGAGGTTCGAGGTCGCGAAGGTGGAAAGCAAAAGCGTGAGCGCGGAGAGGACCGCGCCTTTGAGAAAGATGATCGCGATGCCCGGAAGGAGACCGGCGGTGAAAGCGGCCGCGCGCACTTCCGCACGCGCCGCCAATTGCTCGGCCGGGGACGCGCGGACGATCTCAGCCAGCGCGCTGTGCTCGCGCACGTAGAGGACGACGGCAAAAAACGCACCCATCACGAGCACGCCAACCGCGAGCAGGAGGAGAACGCCGAGAAGTTTGCCAGCGAGATACTCCCAGCGCGGCACCGGCTTGGCCAGGATGGTGTAGACGGTGCGCTCCTCGACATCCTGCGGCAGAAGGCGCGCGGTCGCGAGGATCGCGAGCAGCGAAGTGAACAGGCTCATCGCGCCTAACGAGATGTCTTTCAGGAGCTGGAACTCCTGCTGGAAGGAGAGCCGGGCAAAGAAAAGCGAGCTGCCGATAAGCAGGAGCGCGAAGAGCAGGAGAAAGAGAAAAACGCGCAGCCGGGTGAGCTCAATGAACGTGGTGCCGGCAATCGCAACCACGCGCCCCGGCGCCCAGATTCGATGCTCAGGCCTGCCTGCGGGCGCCATGCACTAGAAGAGCTGGGGGTGATCGTCGTCGCTCTGCGCCTTGCCGATGACCGACTGGATCTTCGCGACCAACTCGCGGAAATCATACGGCTTCTGGATGGTGTCGATCACCCCGGCCTTGAGAATTTCCGAGCGCTGCGCCGGCTCGAGATAACCGCTCACGATGAGCGCGCGCACGCTTGGCTTCATCTCCTTGAGCTGGCGGAAAACATCGTGCCCGCTCAGGCGCGGAAGCCCGAGATCGCACACCACCAGGCCGATGGCGTCGCGGTTGGCGGCGAAAATTTCCACCGCTTCCACGCCATCCTTGGCCGCGAGCACGCGGTAGCCTTCGCCCTGGAGAATCTCCGAGCAAAGTTCGCGCAGCATCTCCTCGTCCTCCGCGATCAGGATCGTCTGCGGTTCCCAGGAGCCGCGTTGTCGCTCCGCGTCGCCTTCGTCTTTTTTGCCGGTCACGCCGGCGAGTGGGAGGTAAATGCTGAAAGTGGTGCCGGCTCCCGGCTCGCTTTCCACCTGGATGAAACCGCGGTGATTGTTGACCACACCGTAGACCACGGAAAGGCCCAGGCCGGTGCCCTTGGCCCGCTCCTTGGTGGTGTAGAAGGGCTCGAAGATGTGCGCCTTCACTTCCGCGGTCATGCCCGCGCCGGTATCGCGCACGCGCACGCAAGCGTAGCTGGGGGCATCGGCGCCGGTGAAGAATTTCTCCAGCTCGCGGCCACTTGTTAGGCAAGTCTCGAGCGAGACCGAGCCGCCGCGCGGCATGGCGTCGCGCGCGTTCACGCAAAGGTTCAGGAGCACCTGGTGGATCTGGCTGCGATCGGCCGTGACCAGCGGCAAGTCCGGCAGGAGATCGAGCTTAAAGTCGATCGTCTTCGGGAAAGTGGCGCGGAGCATGCGCTCGAGTTCACGCACCAGATCGTTCAGGTCGGTTGCGCTCAGGCGCGATTCCGTCTGGCGGGCGGAGGTGAGGAGCTGCTGCACCAGGGCGGCGCCGCGCTCGACCGCTTCACGGATGACCTTGGTCGCCACCGGGATTTGCTCCGGCTGGGTCGGGCCCCGTTTTTCCAGCTGGGTGGTGTAACCGAGGATAATCGCGAGGATGTTGTTAAAGTCGTGCGCGATGCCGCCGGCGAGGGTGCCCAGGCCTTCCATCTTTTGCGCCTGCACCAGCTGTTGCTCGAGGCGCTTCCGCTTGGTGTCGTTGAACAGGTAAACCTGCACGTGGGTCAGTGCGCCCGCGGCATCGAAACTGCCGACGAGCCGCGAGATCGCGTAAACCGCTTCGCCGCTCGGCTGGCGCATCTCCATTTCATAGCGGTCGAGCGTGCGTTGCTCGCGCACCTTTTCCATCAAGTCGACCGCGTCGCGCCGGGTGCGCAGGAGCGACATGAAATTTGTCTGGAGCGCCTCCTCGGTGGAAGCGAAACCGAAGATGCGGAGAAACGCGGGGTTGCAGGTCTCGATGTGGCCATCACTGCGAATGATGATGTTGCCGGTTAAATCTTCGTCGACGAAACGCCGGTAGCGTTCTTCGCTATATCGCAGCGCATCCTCGGTCTTCTTGCGCGCGGTGATGTCGGTGTTGATCAGCAGCCGGGCGAACTCGTGGCTGTCGGCCTTCAGCGTCCAGTGACTCGCGACGCAAAGGAGCGTGCCATCGCGGCGGGTCTGTTCGAGCTCGCCTTCCCAGTGCGACTCCTGGCGGAGAGCTTTTTCAACCTCGGCCTGGCCGTGAGGAAAACTGGTTCGGAGGAGCTCGTGCACCGGCCGCCCGACCGCTTCCGCGCGGGTCCAGCCGTAGAGGCGTTGCGAGCCGCAATTCCAGTAGGTGATGCGCTCCCCGGAATCGCAGAGAATGATGCTGTCGTTCGCCAGGTCGAGGAGTTCGGCCTGGGCGTTGAGGTTCGCGCGCGCCTTCTGCAGCTCCGCGCGTTCGCGCGCTTCACGAATCGCGCGCCGGACCGCGGGCACGACCTGCGGGAGGTGTTGCTTAAAGACGAAATCGGTCACGCCGGCGCTCAGCGATTCGACCGCGTCGCGGTGATCCATCGTCCCCGAAAGGAAAAGGAACGGAACGTCCGGACGTTCCTCGCGCACCAGGGCGAGGGCGCGAAAGCCATCGCAGCCGGGACACTTCATGTCCGCGAGGACGAGGTCGACCTCGGGGCGTTTCAACTGCGCGCGAAGTTCCGCCTCCGTCTGCACCCGCACCACGTGCGCCTCCAGCCCGGCGCTGCGCAATTGCTCCTGCGCCAGCTCGAAGTCGAGCGCGCTGTCCTCCAGATGAATAATCTCGATCGTAGGCTCGGTCTTCAAAGCGGGGCAGTTGGATCGGGCAGGGTAAAATAGAAAGTCGCGCCAACGCCGGGGACGCCCTCGGCCCAGACGCGGCCCCCGTGTTTTTGGATCACACGACGGACATTTGCCAGGCCAATGCCGACCCCTTCGAACTCCTCGGCCGCATGCAGTCGCTCGAAGACTCCGAAGAGCCGGCTGGCTGATTGCGGCTCGAAGCCCACCCCGTTGTCACGCACGTAGACGACAACTTCACCGTTTTCGCGGGTCGCGCCAGTTGTGATCACCGCGGGGGCGCGCGGGCGGGTATACTTGGCGGCATTAGCCAGCAGATTGGTCATCACCTGGCGGAGCAAAGTGGCATCGGCCTGGACAGTTGGCAGCGGCTCGATCTGCCAATCGATGGCGCGGCCCTCGAGGTCATCAGCCATTTCGGCCACGACCGCGCGGACGAGCTCCTCGAGATCCACCGGCACGCGATGCAACTCCGCGCGGCCGATGCGCGCAAAGGCCAGCAGGTCATCAATCAAGCGGCTCATCTGTTGCGCCGCCGAGGCGATCACCTCGAGATAATGCTGCGTCTTCGCGTCCGCCGTGGGGCCGGCGTGTTGGCGCAGTAGATCCACGAAGCCATCGATGTGCCGCAGCGGCGCACGCAGATCGTGCGAGACGGAGAAGCTGAAAGCCTCGAGTTCTTCGTTGAGCGCGGTCAGTTGATTAATCAACTGCTGGCGAGTGGCGAAGGCCTTGGCGTTGCCGAGGGCGGTGGCGGCAAAACCGGCGATGAGCGCGAGGGCCTGTTGGTCGGTGCGCGAGAAGGCGTCCCGCTTCTCGGAATGCACTTCGAGCACGCCGAGCGCACCGCTGGCGCCGGGCAGCGGAGCCAGGATCACGCTGCAAATTTCGCACTCGCCGCCGCCGGCCGGCTCGAGGTGGTTGCTCGCCATTAACTCCTGCCGCGCGAGGCAGGCCTCGGTCAGCCGGTGCAATTCCGTCCCGGCCTGCGGCGAGGGATTGGCGGCCACGCCGGTCGCGGCCCGGCGCACGAGTTCCTCGCCTTCGAGAAAGTGCAGGCTAGAACCGCTGGCGCCGGTCAGGCGGCGGGCGCGCTCCGCGACCATGGCGAAAGCGCTCTCGGGTTCCAATTCCCGTTCCGCGATCTGCTCCTGCGTCTGGATGATTGCATTCAAGCGCGTGGCTTCGTCCTGCAGCCGCTCGGCCAGTTCCCGCCGCGCCTTGATCTCGCGGCGGATCATCAACACGGCCAGGCCCAGGAGGAGGATATCGCCGGCGGCCGCGAGCAGGACCGCCCGAATGTTCCGGCGCGCGCTGTCGCGGGCGGCTTCCTCGCGGTTCACCAAGAGCGCGCGTTCACTTTCCTCCAAAGCGGCGGCGGAGGCGGTCACGCGATCCATCAGCTCCCGCCCGCGGCCGGTCACCACCAGCCCCGCGGTCGCAGCGGGGCCGAGTCTCTCGCGTGCAGCTTGCAGCTCGCGCATGAAATCCAGTTTCTCGCCTACCTCCGCGCGCAGTTGCGCGACCCGAGCGCGCGTTTGCGGATCCTTGCGCGTGGCGCGGGCCAACCGGTGCAAAGAGTCGCGCGTGCGCTGGAAATCCTTTCCCTGCCGCTCGAGGTAGGCTGGTTCGTCGGTCAGGAGAAAGCCGTGCACGCCCGACTCAGCGTCGGAAAGAGCCGCGAGCGTGCTTTGCAGTTCTGCGAGCACCTTGGAGGTATGGCTAACCTCGTGCGCTGTCATGGCGGCGTCGTGCACCGCGACCAGCGAAAAACCGGCAATGGTCGCAAGGACCGCCGCGGCCAGGAGTGAACCCGCAGCAACCTGGGTTTCGAAGCGGATCGTCATCCTACCGCGGCGAGGCCGCAGGTAGAGGCGTCGCGCTGAGCGCTGGCTCCAGCTCTGGCGAGGACTGCGCAGGGTGCGGTTCGCCCAGACGATCCGCTCGGACGAAGACAAAGTAAGCCCAGACAGCCCCGCCGATGACCAGGAAAAGAAAGAGAAACGCGAGCGCGCGTACGCCATTGAGGCGCCCCTTTAGTTGCGCTCGCTGAGCCCGCTTTTGGGCAAACTCCAGCTCGAGCATCTTCATCAGAATCTCGGGATCGGGGTCAGGTTTGCGGTTGCCGTCGGTCATCAATTCAGCCCACGTAGGGCGCTGCACTCATGCTCTCTCTAAGCACCTCCCGCACGGATGGCAAGCTGCCAGCCTACACCCTGCCCATGGCCGTCTTCATCGGCTTTCTTGCTCTCGTTAGTCTGGTGCGGCTCGCCGGGAGCGCGGCCTTTGCCCTGCGCGAGCCGCAGTACTGGGTCTTTCCGGTGCAAACCCTGGTCTGCGGCGGCTTGCTCCTCTGGTTTTGGCGGCGCTACGAATTCGCCGGAGTGCGCCAGGTGTTCTTTGTCGGTGCGGTCGGGACGTTGGTCTTTCTCCTGTGGATTTCTCCGCAGGCATTCCTTGGGTTTGCCCCGCGGCTTGAGGGGTTCAATCCAGATGTCTTCCCGCCGCGCTCCGGCATTTGGTGGTCCTCCGTCCTCCTGCGCTTTCTGCGCTTGGTCGTGGTGGTGCCGCTGGTCGAGGAAATCTTTTGGCGGGGATTCTTGTTGCGCTACTTCATCGACGAGAAATTCGACCGGGTAGCTTTCGGAAGCTTCAGCTGGCTCTCCTTCGCGGTCGTGACTGGCGGCTTCACCCTGGCGCATTCAACGGCCGATTGGATTCCCGCCGCGATCACCGGCGCGCTCTACAATTTCGTGGCCTATCGAACGAAAAGCCTCGGCTCCTGTGTCCTCGCGCATGCGCTCACCAATCTCCTTCTTGGCCTCTGGATTATGCATACCGGCCAGTGGGGCTTTTGGTAGGAACTCCGAGCGTCCAGTGGCACTGCGCCTGCTAATTTAGCCGGCGAGATGCACGCCACGTTTTCCCAAAAGGTGATCCTTTGCCTGATTGCAGGCTTCCTGGCGGCCGGCCTTTTCCAGTGGGGTAAAATGTTCATCACCGGCGCGGACGAAGCCCTGAACGCCGGCTACAAGAACACCGCCCCGCACGACCTGGCGGAGCGGCACTAGCGCGGCGGCGGCGCTGCGCCTACGCTCTGGGCGCGAGATGAGAGTCGGCTTTGCGCAAATCAACCCGACCGTCGGCGACCTCCAGGGAAACTTCGAGAAGGTCGCGGCGGCCTATGAGCGTCTCGCCGCGGCAGGCGCCGAATTGGTGATCACCCCGGAATTGGCAATCCCCGGTTACCCGCCACAGGACCTCGTCTTCAAGTCGCGCTTTGTCCCCGAAAACCTCGCCCTGGTCGAGCGGCTGCATGCGCTCGTCGGTCCGGTGCCGCTAATCGTCGGCTGCGTGGAGAAAAACTCCGGCGTCGGGAAGCCTTTCTTCAATTCCGCGGCTGTCCTCGAGCGTGGCCGGCCGATGCGCATGACGCACAAATCGCTCCTGCCGACCTACGATGTCTTTGATGAAGACCGCTATTTCGAGCGCGCCCGCGCCGTGGCCCCGGTGGAAATCGGCGGTCGAAAAATCGGCGTCACCATCTGTGAAGACATCTGGACGGAGGAATTCCTCGGGCGCCCCTACTACGACCTCCGGCCGGTGGAGTCGTTAGTCGCGCAAGGCGCGGAGTTGATCGTGAACCTGAGCGCTTCCCCGTTCAGCCTCGACAAGCCGGCGGTGCGCCGCGACCTGGTCGCCGGGCTCGCGCGCCAATTCGGCCGCGCGATTTGCTATTGCAACGCAGTCGGTGGAAACGACCAGCTCGTTTTCGATGGCCACTCGATCGCGGTGAATCAGCGGGGTGATTTGATCGCGCAGCTTCCGGGATTCCGCGAAGCGGAAGCCGTGGTGGACACCGCGGCAGCCGCCATCTTGCCGGCTGTTTCGCGCGCGGCCATGGCCGATCTGAATGACGCGCTCGTGCTCGGCCTGCGCGATTACCTGCGGAAGTGCGGCTTCCGCTCGGCCGTGCTCGGGCTAAGCGGCGGGATCGATTCCGCGGTGGTCGCGGCGCTCGCGGTGGAAGCGCTCGGAGCGGAAAACGTGGTCGGTGTTTCCATGCCCAGCCCTTACTCGTCGCAGGGAAGCATCGAGGACGCCTTTGCGCTCGCGCGCAATCTCGGGATCAAATGCCTGAGCATTCCGATCGGCGATGCCTTCGGCTGCTTCAAAGCGCAGTTTGCCGAAGTTTTTCAGGGACTGCCGGAGGACACGACGGAGGAAAACATGCAGTCGCGCCTGCGCGGCATGATCCTGATGTCGCTGTCTAATAAGTTCGGCCACATCCTTCTGACCACCGGAAACAAGAGCGAGCTCGCGGTTGGTTATTGCACGATCTACGGCGATATGGCCGGCGGTCTCGCGGTCATCAGCGACGTTCCCAAGACGATGGTCTACGAGCTTTCCCGTTGGATGAATCGCGAGCGCGAAGTGATCCCGTCCGCGACGATCGAGAAGCCGCCAAGCGCCGAGCTCAAGCCCGACCAGAAAGACCAGGACACGCTCCCGCCCTACGAGATCCTCGACGAAATCCTGCGCCTCTACGTGGAGGAAAACCTGAGCGCTTCCGACATTGTTCAGCGCCGGCTTCGAGGAAACGACCGTGCGCTGGGTCCAGCGCCGGGTCGACTTAAATGAATACAAGCGCGAGCAGGCCGCCCCCGGAATCAAGGTCACGAGCCGCGCCTTTGGCCTCGGCCGGCGCATGCCGATCGCGCAGCGCTACGTCGGCTAACGAGTGCAAAGCACGCGCGCCATTCTCCTGCGCAAGCGCAAGCTCAGCGACACCAGCCTGATCATCTCCTGGTGCACCGATTCGCTCGGCGTGATCCAGACGGTGGCCAAGGGCGCGCGCCGCGCGAAGAGCCCGTTTGCCGGCAAGCTCGACCTTTTCTTCGAGGCGGAAATCCAGCTCGCGCTGAGCAAGCGCTCGACTCTGCACACGCTCCGTGAAGTCTCGCTCCTCGAGACATTTTCCGGCATTCGCCTAAGCTATCCGCGGACGCAGGCGGCGAGTTATTTCGTCGAGTTGATCGAGCTTTGCACGGAGTCCGATCACCACGAGCCGGAACTCTTCTCGCTCCTGCAACGCGCCTTCGGTTTCCTTTCCGAAAAAGAGCCGACACTTCGTGCGGTGACGCATTTCGAGATGGAGCTCGCGCGCATCGCGGGTGTGCACGATGCGGCCGCAGTCAGGAGCCACCCGGCGCGCGCGCTCGCGGCGCTCTTTGGAAAATTGCCGGCCACGCGTGGCAGCCTGCTCGGCATCTTGCCGGCTATCCCTTCATCCCCGTGAGGGTCACGCCGCGGAGGAAGTAGCGCTGCGCGAAAAAGAAGATCGCGATCACCGGCAAAGTCATCAGGAGCGAGCCGGCCATCATCATCCCCATGCCCTTGGCCGTGCCGGGATTCGCGATCTCTACCTGGAAAGCATAGAGCCCGAAGGAGAGGGGGTAGAGGCGCTTGTCGCTTAAGTAAATTAACGGCGCCATGAATTCATTCCAGGTGGCGAGAAAGGTGAAGATCGCGATCGCGGCCAGCGTCGGTTTGATCAGCGGCAACATGATGTGCCAGTAGATCCGGAAATAACCACAGCCATCGAGCCGCGCCGCATCCTCGAGATCGCGCGGGATGCCTTTGAGGAATTGGCGCAACAAAAAGACGTAGAAGGCCGGCGCGACAAAGCTCGCAATCCAGAGCGGCGTGAGCGTGTTATACCAGCCCAGTCTTTGCATGATCAGGAATTGCGGGATCATCGTGACCTGCGCGGGCAGCATCATGGTCGCGAGCATGAGCGCGAAGCAGAAATTGCGGCCGGGCCATTGCAGCCGGGCAAAGCTGTAGGCCACGAGCGAGCAACTGAAGAGCGTGCCGACTAAGTTCAGGATCACCAAAAAAACGCTCGTGCCGACGTAACGCCAGAACGGGATGTAATCGAGCGTCAGCCGGTAGTTCCGCCGCAGCTTGGACCACCAGGCTTCGAGTTGATTCACCTGGCGCAACTCGAGCGTGATCTTCATCTCGTTAGGCGCGGTTACCGGCGAAGAGCCCACCGGTTTCAGCAGCGTCCAGGTGCGGATGCGCGTGAGCTCATCGTCCGGTCCGGGCTCCTGCCAGGTGTTGACCACCCAGTTCGAGTCCGAGGCTTCGAGCGCGCGGACTGCGCGGAAGCGCACGCCATTTTTCTCCACGAAGAGCCGGAGCGCGTGCCAGGTGTTGTCGTAGCGCAACGCCATCTGCAAGCGGAAGAGCTTCTCCACTGGGAACGTGGTGGTGAAGGTCTGCGACAGGATCACGGTGTCGCCGCGGGTGAAATCGTAGGCTAATTGCGCGTAGGGCTCCGTCGCGCTGCCGGCGGGAGTGAGCTGCGCAGCGGCGCTGCCCGCGACCTGCCAGGCGGTCGCGGCGCGGTCCGCGGAAACAAGCTTGTCTTCCTGGAGGTCGGTTGAGCGGGCCAGCAGTTGGCCGACGCCGAAAACGTGGCGCACCTGCGCCACCAGATCGCTGACTAATTTCGGCGTGATCGCAGCTGCGATGGTGGGCGCCAACGCCTCGTTAGGCAGCTTCCAGGTCTCGGGCGGGAGGGAGTTTTGCAGCTGTTGGGAAAGGCCGCGCGCGACCTGTTTTTCGAGGGCGGTCTGATCGACGTCCGCGGGCCACGGGTAGGCGAGCGCGGCCAGCTGCGCCTCGATCAGCGGGAGCGCTTTTCCCGCTTCCACCTCGGCAAAGATGCGCTCGTCGAGGTAAGGCGATTGCAGGCGCGGGACCGGCGTTTCCGGGAGCAACCGGTTTCCCGCGAACATCTCGCGGTCGAGCTTGGCCGAGGTCGCGGCCATCCAGAGGAAGGGCCAGACAAAGACGAGGCTGCCGGCAATTAAGGCCGCATAGATGAGCAGGCGCCGGATCATATCGAGCTTCCGCTACTCCTCATAATGCACCCAGCGTTTCGAGAGCTTGAGCTGCAGCAAGGTCAACCCGAGCACAGCCAAAAAGAGAAACCACCCGAGCGCAGAGGCGTAGCCCATCTGCAGGAAGCGGAAGGCGTGGTTGAACAGGTGATAGGCGTAGAAGAGCGTCGAATCGACCGGCCCGCCCTGGGTCATGATAAAGGCCTGGGTAAAGATCTGCAGCGTGCCGATGAGACCCATGATGACGTTAAAGAAGATGTACGGCGTGAGCAGCGGCAGGGTCACGTGGCGGAAACGTTGCCAGGCATTCGCGCCGTCGAGCGCCGCGGCTTCGTAATAGGTCTCGCTGATCCCTTTCAAGCCCGCGAGCCAGATGATCATTCCGCCGCCGGCGCTCCAGAGACCCATGATGATCAAGGCCGGTTTGCTCGTGCTTTCATCCTGCAGCCAGTTCGGACCGTGAATCCCGAAGGACAAGAGAATGCTGTTTAAGAGGCCGGCGTTGGGATTGAAAATCCAGATCCAGAGAATGCTGGAAGCGACCGCAGGCACGATCGACGGGAGATAGAAAAAGGTGCGCCAGAGGGCCACGCCGCGGATCTCGAGGTTGAGCAGGAGCGCGATCCCGAGGCTGAGCGCCATCCCGAGCGGAATGCCCAGGATCATGTAAGTGGTGTTGCCGACCGCCTTCCAAAAAAGCGGGTCGGCGGTGAACATCCGCCGGTAATTCGCCAGGCCGACGAAGCGCGCGGGATTGAGAATGTCGTAGTCGCTTAGACTAATGATGACCGAGAAAAGAATCGGCCCGCCGGTGAGCACGATAAAGCCGAGGATCCAGGGCGAGGCGGTGAGCCAGCCCCCGCGCCATTGGGTGCGGAAATAGCGGCTCTGGGTTCCCTCGACGGTCCGTCGCCGGGTTTCCCACCAATAGATGGAGCCCGCGGTCGCGAGAAGGAGCGCGAGGTAGACCCAAATAAAATACCGCCACGGAATCACCGCGCCGCGCGGGGGCGCGAGCGCGCGGTCGAGCGCCTGCTGGACTACGCGCGTGCTCTCGTCGAGCGCGGCCTGCGGCGGGAGCTTGTGGAAGATCGCGTTCTCGGTCGCGCGTTTTTGTTCGTTGAAAAGGAGCTGGCCGACGGGCGTGACTGGCCGGAAGGGCGAGGTCTCGAGCAAATCATTCAGCAGCTTGACGCCGTCGCGCACTTTCTCCGGGACCGCGGGATTGCCGGCGACGTAGCGCTGGAACAACCACTCGTTAGTCTGCCGATTCGCGCTTTGTGTGGGCACATAGATGCGCCCCTGGCTCTCGAGCGTCAGCCGGTTGCTCTCGCCGATGATCTCGGCCGCGCGCGGACTCGCGAGAAAACGGAGCAATTCCCAACCGCCTTCCTTGTTCTGCGCGGTGGAGGGAATCGCAAAGCACCAGCCGCTGACCCACGAAAAACCGTTGCGCCCCTTCGCCACCTCGGCCGCGGGTAACGGCGGCACTGCGAGCCCGTAGTCTAAATTGGCGCCGAATTGCGCGAGGTTTTCCGGGAAGTTCCAGTAGCCGTCGATCTTCATCGCCACCGTGCCCTGGGTGAAAGGATCGAGCTGCCCGGTTTGCGCGCTGCTCTGGAACGCATAGACCGCCGCCGCGCCGCCGACCGAATCGTAAACCTGCACCATCCAGTTGAGCGCGGCGACGTTCGTGGGCGAGTTGAGCGTGCAGGTCTTGGCATCCGCGCTCAGGAATTGGCCGCCCATCATCCAGCTGTAGATGTAGAGCCAGGCGTTGCCGTAGTTCGGGGCAAACCCGAGCCGCGTGATGTTGCCGCGCGCGTCGCGCTCAGTCAGCGCGGGCGCCATCGCGGCGAGTTCCTCGAGCGTCTGCGGCGGCCGCGCCTCGCCGCTGGCATCGACGAAGCCACCACGTTTTAGCAGCGACTTATTATAAAAGAGCGCGCGGTCGTCCACGCGTTCCGGGATGCCGTAGGTCCCGCGCTCGCCGGTAACGGGATTGACGAACACGACCTCGTCCCAGCAGGAGCGGTAATAATTCTCCGCGCGGATCGGGTCGGCTTTTCCGCCTGCGGCTTCGCGCGCGAGAAAGCTGTCTAATTTGGTGAAGGCCCCGCGCGCGGCCCATTCGCTCACCGCATAACGATCGAACAGGATCAGGTCCGGCGGTTGCCCACCGGCCACGCTCACGAGAAAGCGCGTCGGGTCCGCGGTCATGTCGCGCGAGGCGTTTTGCCCGGCGATCACGCGATAGATCGGCTGCGTGGGATCGGCCGCATGGCGCGCACGGCTTTCGTTTTCAAAAACACGAATCGCATCCTCGACCGCGGCGGAGTTTGGCCCACTGTCGCCGAGGTAGCTGATCTCGACCACGCCAGGCTCGCGCGAGAGCGCGCGCGAAGGCGCGAGCCACCAAAGGAGGAGCGCGAGCGCGGCGAAGAGGAGCGTGATCTTCCAGGCTTTCATGGCGGCAAACCGCGGCATCCTGCCAGCGCGACCTCCGCGCGTAAATCTATTCTCCCGCTCGCGTGGACAAGGCGGAGTTGCTCGCGCATGCTCCGCGCGTGACGAAAACCATCGAGATCGTGGGCGTTTCGCTGGGAGCCTTCGGCACGATTTGCTGGGGCATTTGCTTTTGGTGGATGCACCGCATTTCGCAGCGGCAGGAAGCGATGCTCTGTGAGTTGCGCGATGTGACCAAGCGCATCGAGGAACTCTCGGAAGCGGAGCACGAACTCCTGCGCGAGGTCCATCCCGCGGTGCAAAAGATCGAGCACTCGGTGAAGGAAGTGGCGGTGGCGGTCGAGGCCGAGGAGCCGCGCGACGCCGGGCGCCGCTGAAGCGCGGGCCCGCTCTTCGGCGCTTCCGTTCCGGTGGCGACCTGCTAGGGAAGGAGGCGAGATGACGATTGAGCCGCTGGGAGATTGCGCACTGCTCGTGCGGCTGGAGGCGGATCCGGCGCGCACCCTCGGCGCGGTTCGGGAAATGCAGCGGCGGGTGGAAGCAGCCGCGCTTCCGGGACTGGTCGAGTGCCTTCCGGCTTACCATTCGTTAGGCGTTTTTTTCGCGCCGGCGGCGCGGGCGAGCTTCGAGGAACGGGAAACGCAGGTGCGCGCGGCGCTTGGCCCAGCCGGCACCGCGCGCGGCGCGGGAAAGCAAACCGCGGCGCGTGGAGATTGCTGTCTGTTATCACGCGGAGTTTGCGCCCGATCTGGAGGAGGTCGCGCGCCACGCCGGACTCTCCGCGGAGCAAATTATCCGACGACATTCTGGCGCGGACTACACGGTCGCCTGCGTCGGTTTCCTGCCTGGCTTTGCTTATCTGGCCGGCTTGCCGGAAAGCCTGGCGACGCCGCGGCGGGCGGAACCGCGCAAGGAAGTGCCGGCCGGCGCGGTCGGGATTGGCGGAGGGCAGACCGGGATCTACCCGCTGCGTTCGCCCGGCGGCTGGAATCTCATTGGGCGCACGCCGCAGAGGATGTTCGACCCGGAGGCGACGCCGCCGGCGCTGCTCCAGGCCGGGGACCGGGTGCGTTTTCGCGCGATCACGCGGGAGGAGTTCGATGCGATTGCTCGTTAGGCGCGCCGGTTTTCTCTGCAGCGTGCAGGATCTGGGGCGGGCGGGATATCGCGCGAGCGGGGTGCCGCTGGCGGGCGCGCTCGACCCGGTGGCGCTGCGGGTGGCGAATCTCCTGGTGGGTAATCCCGAGACCGCCGCCGGTTTGGAAGCGGCTCTCGGCACGGTCGTCCTGCGCTTCGAGGAGGCGCGCGCGATCGCCTGGTGCGGCGGAGATTTTGCCGTCACTTTGGATAACGAAAGCCTGCCGCCGGGCCAGCGAATCTCCGTGCCCGCGGGCGCGGAGCTGACCTTGGCGGCGCCGCCGAAAGGTGCGCGGCTATGGCTCGCCATTCGCGGCGGAATCGACGTGCCGCTGGTCCTCGGGAGCCGCGCGACTGACCTGCGCGCGGGCTTCGGCGGCTGGCAGGGCCGGGCCTTGCGCGAGGGCGACGAACTGCCGCTCGGTCCCGCGGCGATCATCGAAAAACAGCCAGCAAACTGTTTTGCCCCTCGCGAGTGGTCGCGCCCTTCGCCCGTGCCGGGAATTCTGCATTTCGTGCGCGGAAATGGCTGGGACGAATTCTTCGGCGAAGCGCAGGGAGCTTTCACCCGTGAGACTTTTGCCGTGACCGCTGATTCCGATCGCATGGGCCTGCGTTTGCGGGGGCGTAAGATCGTCGGCTCGCATCGCGACGATCTCGTTTCCGAGCCAGTCGCGCCGGGAACGATCCAGGTGCCGCCTAATGGGCAGCCGGTGATCCTGCTCGGGGATTGCCAAACGATCGGCGGCTACCCGAAGATCGGCCACGTGATCACGGTCGATCTCCCGAAGGCGGCGCAATTGCGCGCGGGCGACGAAGTGCGTTTCGTGGAAGTGCCGCTGGCGGCGGCGCGAAAACTTTTGCAGGAACGGGAGCGCGACCTGGCCTGGTTCCGGGCGGGGCTGGCGTTGCGCACACCATGAGCAACTGGAGCGTCGATCTCAACGCCGACCTCGGCGAAGGCGCCGGCCAGGACGAGGCGCTGCTGGGTTTGGTGAGCTCGGCGAACATCGCCTGCGGGGTGCACGCGGGGAACGCGACGGTGATGCGCGATGCCTTGCTCGCGGCGCAGCAGCGCGGCGTGGCCGTGGGGGCGCATCCGGGATTCGACGACCGGGAAAACTTCGGCCGCCGCGAGCTGGCGCTGGCCGGCCACGAGATTTTCGCGCTGGTGGTGGCGCAACTGGGCGCTTTCCAGGCCATGGCGCAGGCTTTTGGCTTGCGGGTGCAACACGTGAAGCCGCACGGCGCCCTCTATAATATGGGAGCGCGCGACGACGAAATAGCCGACGCGATCGTGCGCGCGCTCCGCGCAGTCGACCCGGCGCTGCTGCTCTTCGCGCCCTCAGGGAGCGCGCTGTCCCGCGCGGCGGAGGCGCACGAGGTGCGGGTGGTGTGCGAGATTTTTGCGGATCGGAATTACCAGGCCGATGGCTCGCTCGTGCCGCGGAGCCATCCGGATGCGCTCCTGCACGATCCGGAAGCGGCCGCGGATCGCGTCTTCGGGATGCTGCGCGACGACAAGGTGCGCGCAGTCGATGGGACGGAGGTGCCGGTGCGGGCGGAGACGATTTGCCTGCATGGCGACACGCCCGGGGCAGTGGAGTTTGCGCGGAGCCTGCGCACCTGCCTGGCACAAGTCGGGGTGATGATCGCCGCGCCCACGGCGTGAAGTTGCTGCTTGAATTGGAAGAGGGAGGGCGGAACCTTTTCGCGTGCCTACGAATCCTTCTGAAACCGCCGTGCTGGAGCAACCGGCCAAGACTTCCATGAAGCCCGCTAACGAGTCGCGCGCCGGGGCGCCGGCCGCCAAGAAGTCGTCGATTATTTATCTCGATGGAGCGTTCCTTCCGGAGGCGGAAGCGAAGATTTCCGTCTTCGATCACGGCCTGCTTTACGGCGACGGCATTTTCGAAGGGATCCGCTTTTACAATGGGCGCGTCTTCCGTTTGGAAGAGCATCTCGACCGGCTGTGGGACTCCGCGCGCAGCATCCTTTTGGAAATTCCGCTGAGCCGCGAGGAGATGACGGAAGCGCTCCTGGAAACGATCCGGCAAAACGGGCTGCGCGATGGTTACATCCGGCAGGTAGTGACGCGCGGCGTCGGCAATCTGGGGCTCAATCCTGCGCTTTGTAAGAAGCCGAGCGTGATCATTATCGCCGCGACGATCGCGCTTTATCCGGAGGAAGTTTATCGCAATGGCCTCACGATCGTGACCTGCGCAACCCGTCGCGTGAGTGCGGCCGCGCTCAGCCCGGCGGTGAAGTCGCTCAACTACCTGAACAACGTGATGGCGCGGATCGAGGCGAACCTCGCGGGCGCGGACGAAGCGCTGATGTTGAACGAAGCGGGCAACATCGCCGAGTGCACCGCAGACAATGTTTTCATCATCAAGAAGGGGCAAATCTTCACCCCGCCGATCTCCGCGGGCGCGCTCCGCGGGATCACGCGCTCGGTGGTTTTCGAGATTGCCGACGAGCTGGGGATGAAGATCACTGAAACCGAGATCACCCGGCACGACGTATTCATTGCCGACGAGTGTTTCCTTACGGGGACGGCCGCGGAAGTGATCCCGGTGATCAAGGCGGACGGCCGCGTGATCGGGGATGGCAAGCCCGGGGCCTTAACCGGCCGGATCATCGCGCGCTTCCGCGAGTTAGTGCGCGAGGGCGGCACCCCGATTGACTCCTGAGTGGGAAGCGAACGGCGCCGCGCGCCGCGGGTGCAGGAACAACGTCAGGGTTGAATGTTTGTCCGGCTTTGAGGTCTAATTAGCAGCGATGTTGTGCGACGTTTGCAAATGCAATGATGCCACGGTTTTCCTGACGCAGATTGTCGAAGGCAAGATGCAGAAGGTGAATCTTTGCGATGCCTGCTCGAAGGAAAAGGGCGTGCAGGACCCGACCGGCTTTGCACTAGCCGACCTGCTGCTCGGCATCGGCGCGGCGGAGGAAATCGAAAAGGGAGCGCCGGCGCAGAAGTGCCCGGTGTGCGGCTATACGCAGGCGGATTTCAAGAAGACCGGGCGGCTGGGCTGCAGTGCTTGCTATGGGACTTTCTCGGAAGGCCTCGGGAGCCTGCTCAAGGCGATGCACAAGGGCACCGAGCATGTCGGCAAGCTGCCGCAGCGGGCGCATCGCGAAATCGAGCTAAGCGACCGGATGCGCAGCCTAACGAGTGATTTGCAGAAGGCGGTGGCGGACGAAAATTACGAAACCGCCGCGAGTTTGCGCGACCAGATCAAGCAGCTCGAAACGCAGTTGGCCGAGAAATGAAAATAACCAACGTGATGCAGCACGGCGGGGAGTGGCTGCGCGGCGAAGGCCCGCACCATCAGATCGTGGTCTCGAGCCGGGTGCGGCTGGCGCGTAATCTGAAGCAGCGGCCGTTTCCCGGTTGGGCGAAGAAAGCGGAGCGCACGCAGATTCTCGAGTTGATCAAGCCCTCGGTGGAGGCGCTTCCAGAGATGCAGGACTCGCTCTCCGAGCACCTGCAGGATCTTTCCGCGCTCGAGAAGCAGGTCCTGGTGGAGCGGCATCTGATTTCGCGCGAGCACGCGGCTAAGAGCGTCGGGAGCGCGGTGGTGATGAACCGCAAGCAAACCCTCTCGATCATGATCAACGAGGAGGATCACTCTGCGGATGCAATCGATCCGCTCGGGCCTGCAATTAAAGAACGCCTTCAAGCTGGTCGACAAAGTAGACAGCACTTTGGAAGGCCGGTTGGATTTCGCTTACGACGCCAAGCTCGGATACCTGACCGCCTGCCCGACGAACGTCGGCACCGGGATGCGCGCCTCGGCGATGCTGCATCTGCCTGGGCTGGTCTTGAGCGACATGATCAACCAGGTCATCGGCGCGGTGAACAAGATCGGTCTCGCGGTCCGCGGGCTCTACGGCGAAGGCACCGAGGCGATGGGCAACCTGTTCCAGATCTCGAACCAGACGACGCTCGGCGAGAAGGAAGACGAAATCATCAGCCGCTTGAGCAAGGTGATCGAGACGATCATCGAGAAGGAGCACGACGCGCGACAAGTGCTCATCCAGAAGAAATCGAACACGCTTTGGGACCAGATCGGGCGCGCTTATGGCGTGCTCACTTTCGCACATGCGATGACTTCGAAGGAGGCGCTCAACTTGCTGTCTATCATCAAGCTCGGCGTCGACTTGGGAGCCTTCCCGGAAGATCGCCGGCTGCCGATTGATGAGCTTTTTATCGACACTCAACCCGCCCACCTGCAGAAGAGTTCGCAGCAGAAGTTAAACGCCGAGGAGCGCGACGAACTGCGCGCGCAAATCATCCGCGACCGTTTGCGGGTCTTCCCCAAGCCTGATATTAGTAAAGTGGCGCGGGAGTCCGGCAACGGGGCATCTTCCGAGTCACCAAACTAATGAACAATTTCACTCCGCGAGCCCAGCAAGTCCTGGCGCTCGCTCGCAAGGAAGCAGACCGCTTCAACCACAACTATGTCGGCACCGAGCATCTTCTGCTTGGGTTGATCAAGTTGGGTCAAGGCGTGGCCGTGAATGTCCTCCAGAAGATGGGCATGGATCTCGAGACCGTGCGCATGGAAGTCGAGAAACAGGTGGGTTCTGGCCCGGAGACCAAGATGGTCGGGAACATTCCCTACACGCCGCGCGTGAAGAAAGTGCTCGCGCTTGCGGGCAAGGAAGCGAAGGCGCTCAACCATTCCTACGTCGGCACCGAGCACATCTTGCTGGGTCTTTTACGTGAAGGCGAAGGCGTGGCCGCGCGCGTGCTCAAGAGTCTCGAGGTCGATATCGAGCGCACCCGCAACGAAATTCTCAAGGAACTCGATCCGAATTTCACTCCGCCGGAATCCGAGGGCGAAGGTGGACCGGAACAGGGGACCGGTGGCAAGAAGGACGTGAAGACGCCGGCGCTGCGCGCTTTTGGCCGCGACCTCACGGAGCTGGCGAAAAAGGGCGAGCTGGATCCCGTGATCGGCCGCGTGAACGAAATCGAGCGCGTCATCCAGGTGCTTTGCCGCCGGACGAAGAACAACCCGGTGTTGCTGGGCGAAGCTGGCGTGGGCAAGACCGCGATCGCGGAAGGTCTGGCGCAGGAAATTGCCAGCGGCAACGTGCCGGAGCTTTTGCGCGACAAGAAAGTGATCACGCTCGACCTCGCGCTCATGGTCGCGGGAACGAAATATCGCGGTCAGTTTGAAGAACGGATCAAAGCAGTGATGGACGAGATTCGCCGCTCGAAGAATGTCATCCTTTTCATCGACGAGCTGCACACGATCGTGGGCGCGGGCTCGGCCGAGGGCGCGATGGATGCGTCGAACATCATCAAGCCGGCCTTGAGCCGCGGGGAATTGCAGTGTGTCGGCGCGACGACGCTGAACGAGTATCGCAAATACATCGAGAAAGACGCGGCGCTCGAACGCCGCTTCCAGACGGTGAAGGTTGAGGCTCCGACGGTCGACGAGGCGATCCTGATCTTGAAAGGTCTGCGCCCGAAATATGAGGCGCATCACAAGGCGAAATTAACCGACGAGTCGCTGGAATTAGCCGTCAAGCTCTCCGAGCGCTACATCACCGGCCGGTTCCTGCCGGACAAGGCGATCGATGTGATGGACGAAGCCGGCGCCCGCGCGCGGATCAATGCGATGACGCGTCCGCCGGACGTGAAGGAGATCGAAAAAGAGATCGAGGAAATCCGCGTCGAGAAAGAAGGCGCGATCAAGGCGCAGGATTTCGAGAAGGCGGCCTCGCTGCGCGACAAGGAAAAGCAGACCAAGGACAAGCTCGAGGCGATCCTCGCGCAATGGCGCGAAGAGCGCGAAGAGAAGGAAGTCCTGGTGACAGCCGACGACATGATGAACATCATCTCGAAGGTGACGGGCGTGCCGCTCCAGAAGATGGAGCAGAAGGAAACCGCCAAGCTGCTCGCGATGGAATCCGAGTTGAAAGGCAAGGTCATCGGCCAGGACGAGGCGGTCACGGCGATCTCCAAGGCGCTCCGCCGCAGCCGTGCCGATTTGAAAGATCCGCGCCGGCCGATTGGTTCGTTCATTTTCCTCGGCCCGACTGGCGTCGGCAAAACCTTCCTCGCGCAGACGCTCGCGGAATTCATGTTCGGCGACCGCGATGCGCTCATCCAGATCGACATGTCGGAGTACATGGAAAAGTTCACCGCCTCGCGCTTGATCGGCTCGCCTCCGGGCTATGTCGGCTATGAGGAAGGCGGCCAGCTTTCCGAGGCGGTGCGGCGTCGGCCTTACTCGGTGGTGCTGTTTGACGAAATCGAAAAGGCGCACCCGGATGTGATGCATCTGCTCCTGCAAATCCTCGAGGAAGGGAAGGTGACTGACTCGTTAGGCCGGAAGATCGATTTCCGGAACACGATCATTATCATGACCTCCAACGTGGGCGCAGAGATCCTGCGCAAGCAGACCACGATGGGTTTCGGCGCGACCAAGCCGGTGGGCGAACATGAGTTCGAGACCATGCGCGACCGTCTGCTCGAAGAAGCGACGCAAAGGCCTTCAAGCCGGAGTTCATCAACCGCCTCGACGACATCATCGTCTTCCATCAGCTGACCAAGGTCGACCTGCTTCAGATCGTCGATCTCGAAGTGGCCAAGGTCCTGGCCCGAATCAAGGCGAAGGAAGTGCATATCGAGCTCGCGCAATCGGCCAAGGAATTCCTCATCGAAAAAGGCTACGACCCACAGTACGGCGCACGGCCGATGCGGCGCGCGGTCGAGCGTTATCTCGAGGATCCGTTCGCGGAAGAGCTTTTGCGCGGCAACGTAAAAGCCGGCGACGTCGTCCACACGGAAGCGAGAGACGGCAAGCTGACTTTCAACGTGGCCGAGCCGCAGGGCAGCGAAACCGCGAGCGCGAGTTAGCGTCGGCTGCTCGACAAAATCAAAGAGCGCATGCGGAATCGCGTGCGCTCTTTTTGTCGGAACTCAGGAGCTGCCTAGAGAGACGGACGGCTGAAAACCTGCGCGTCGCGCGCGAGCGGCGAAGAGACCGCCGGCGACGATGCCTAACAGCAGCATGGCCCTTGCGGTTAATTGCGCTGTTCCGTCCCTGCGCGTGGAAGCGGATCCTCGTAAGTTCCACAGACCGCCGCTGCTCTTCGGTCAGGCCCGCGGATGCGCGCTGTCGTAGGCGCGCTTCAGCCGCTCCACGGTCACGTGCGTGTAGATTTGCGTGGTCGAGAGACTCGCGTGACCGAGCAGGGCCTGCACGCTGCGGAGGTCGGCCCCGGCATCGAGCAGGTGAGTGGCGAAGCTATGCCGCAGCTTATGCGGGCTCAGCGAAATCGGAATCGAGGTGTAACGCAGGTAGCGCTTGAGGATGAGCCAGATTGAGCGTGGCGCGAGTCGTTGCCGGGTTTTGCCGAGAAAA
Source organism: uncultured Verrucomicrobiae bacterium (assembly GCA_963726745.1). Lineage (GTDB taxonomy): Bacteria > Verrucomicrobiota > Verrucomicrobiia > Chthoniobacterales > UBA10450 > JACCTI01. Next base: position 341,038 of record CAVSDR010000006.1, on the reverse strand, counting down.
AGCGGACCGCTCTCGACCCTGGCCGCGGCGCGGTAGCGCGAGACCGCCGTCAGCGCCGGCGCGCCCACTGGGCAGACGCGTTCCTTGCGTCCTTTGCCGAGCACACGGACCGATTCGGTGTAGGGATCGATGTCGGCCACGTTGAGCGAGGCCAGTTCCGCCAGGCGCAGGCCGCTGCTGTAGAAGATCTCCATGATCGCGGCGTCCCGCAGCGGCATCCACTTGGGCGCCGCCCGCTCCTTCGGCACCCGCAGCGGCGCTGAGAGCAATTCGTCGATCTGCGCGCGCGTGAGCACCAGCGGCAGACGCTTCGCCGTTTTCGGCAGCTCGAGCTCGCGCACCGGGTCGCGGGTGAAAGCTTTCCGCTCGACCAGGAAGCGGAAGAAGGTGCGGAGCGCGGAAAACTGCAGGCGAATGTAGGAGCGCGCCTGCTTCCGCTTCATCGCGGCGAAGAGGTAATCGCGGAAGTCCTCCGCATCGCAGTCCTCCCAGCGCTTCTCCGGGTGTGCCGCGCGGAAAGCCGCGAGCGCGCGGCCGTAAGCCAGCAGAGTGCGGGGCGAAGCGTTTCGCTCGACCTCGAGATAACGCAGGAAAGCCACCGCGAGCAGATCGCTCGGCGGCGCCGGAGTTTCCTGGTTATTCGGGACGCTCAATCGTCGTCATGGTGCTGCCCGCCTGCGCGCGGCCGCTGTATTGGCTGCGGAAAATAGGCGGCGGATTGGTCGAGACGAGAGTGTAATTTCGGAGCACAAACTCCGGGTAGATGCCGTTGCTCGCGGGCTCGTAAACCTTGTCGCCGCTGAAGTTGCCGTAGAGCTTGTATTCGTAATTGTTATCGCTCCCGATGGCGTTCTGCGCGCGGTCCGGCGCGAGCTTTTGTTTCTCGTTCATCATCACCATCTGCGCGGTGCTCCAGGGCTGGCCGGGCCGGCGGACGTAACCCCAGAACTTATAGACCGGTTTGTAATAGCGCCGGCCGATCCAGTAATCCCCCGGCGGCTCACTCGCGATGCTCGTGGCGGTGTTTATTTTTGCCTGCTGGATGCCGAGATTCTCGGTCGCGCAGCCATTGAGAAAGAGAGCCGCCGCCAGCAGCGGCAACGAGAGAAACAAGCGAAGGGCGCGTGGCATCATAGGAACAGCGCTGATGTATCGCATGCGCTTCGCGGGCGCAATCGCTTCTCCACCCGGGCGGCTGAAGTAGCCGGCTATTTTCCCGCCGGGTAAAGCGCTTTGCATCGAGCCTGCCGTCCTTTAAGGTGCCGCCGATGCTCGAATTGGAAGTCTACGCCGCCGGAGTGCGCGACCTGAACAAGGTGCTCGAGCTCGACCACGAACTCGAGACGCTCGCCGGCCTGCGCTACAAGGTCGACCGGAACCACGACCTGGTTTACCTCGAGGTCGACGAGCCGCCGGCGATCACTTTCCGCGAAATTCGCCGCGTCTTTCGCAAGCTCGGGCTCGACCCGCGCTTTGTCGGCGCGATCCCGACTGAGCTGCGGCCGAAGATCGCGACCCAGCCGCTCACGGCCTAGCGGCGGCGATGACGCGGTTGCTCACGGCGCTCGGGGCGGCGGTCATCCGCTTCTTTACCTACGGCGGCGAACTCGTCGTCCTCGCGGGCGAAACGATCGCCTCGATCGCCACGCAGAAGATTCGTTGGCGGCTTTTTCTCGCGCAAATCGTCGAGATCGGGCTGCGCTCGCAATCGGTCGTGGTCATAACCGGCGCTTTCACCGGGGCGGTGTTCGCGGCGCAGACTTTCTTCCAATTCAACAAGCTCGGGATGGGCTCAGCGGTGGGCGCAGTCGTGAGCGTTTCCATCTTTCGCGAACTCGGGCCGGTCTTAACCGCACTCATGGTCACCGGGCGCGTAGGCGCCTCGATGTCGGCCGAAATCGGGACGATGAAGGTGACCGAGCAAATCGACGCCCTCCGCGCGCTCGCGGTGCATCCGATCGATTACCTGGTGGTCCCGCGCGTCCTTGCGATGATGGTTTCGATGCCGCTGCTGGTTGCGGAATGCGTCGGCGTCGGCATCGCCGCGGGCTACTTCGTGGCCATTGGGTTGCTTGAAGTCAACGGCCCCTACTACGTCGCGAACATGGTTCGCTGGACGCAAATGCGCGACATCACCATGTCGCTCTCGAAGGCCTTCGCCTTCGCCATCTTGATCGTCATTATCGCCTGCCACAAAGGGCTAACGACACGTGAGGGCGCGGTCGGTGTTGGCCGCGCGACCACCGAGGCGGTGGTGGACGCGTCGCTGGCCGTGTTGGTGTTTAATTTCTTCCTCACGATGGCGCTTAACGTCCTCTTTCCGGCCGGCTACCAATGACCGTTGCGGCCGATTCCATGATCGCCGTCCGCGGGCTGACCAAGAGCATTGGCCCGCAGGAAATCCTGCGCGGCGTCGAGCTCGATGTCAGCAAGGGCGAGACGCTCGTGATCATCGGCCGCAGCGGCGGCGGCAAGAGCGTGCTCCTGAAGCATCTCGTCGGCTTGATGACGCCGGACGCGGGCGAGATTTGGATCGAGGGGCAAAACATCATCGGCTTGAGCGAACGCGCGCTCGCACCCATTCGGCGCAAGGTCGGCATTCTTTTTCAAAGCGGCGCGCTCTTCGACAGCATGACCGTGGAGGAAAACATCGCCTTCCCGCTGCGCGAAGCGGGCGAGCGGGACCCGGCCGTCATCCGCGAGCACGTGCGCGAAATGCTCGAGGTGATCGAGCTCGAGGGGCAGGAGCAGAAGATGCCGGTTAATTTAAGCGGCGGGATGAAGAAACGCGTCGGCCTGGCGCGTTCCATCATCCGCCGGCCCTCGTGCGTGCTTTACGACGAACCAACCGCCGGTCTCGATCCGGTCGTCTCCGACAGCATTAACCAGCTCATTCGCCGTCTGCAGGAGCGCTATCACGTCACCAGCATCGTGGTGACGCACGACATGAAGAGCGCCTTTCATATCGCCGATCACATCGCCTACCTGCACGAGGGCCGGATTCATTTCTACGGCACGCCCGCGGAGCTCGAGCAATCGCCCGAACCGCTCATCCAGGATTTCCTCCTCGGACGCGCGGAGAAGCTCTAGCGCTCGCGAAATCGCTGACGCCATGGAAAGCCGTGTTAGGTTCTGCGGGCGATGAGCGAACGGGGCAAAGGATTGGAATTCAGAGTCGGGCTCTTCGTCTTCGTCGGGCTCGCGGTGCTGGCCGCGCTCGTGGTCCAGTTCGGACGCGTCGGCGAGGGCTTCAAGACCTACTACAATCTGACGGTTAATTTTCCCGATGCCAGCGGCCTGCTGAAAGGCTCCGATGTCCTGATGTCGGGCGCGAAGATCGGTCGCGTCTCCGTCGGTCCCAGGCTCAATCCCGACGGCGAGGGCGTGCTCGTGCCGCTGCGGATTTACGATTTCGTGAAGATCCCGCAGGGGAGCAAATTTGTCGTCGGCAGCTCCGGCTTGCTGGGCGATCGTTTTGTTTCCATCTGGACGCCGCCGCACGAGACCATCTCCGGCTTCCTCGAGAAAGACACCCTTGTCGTCGGCATTCGCGAGACTGGGATGGACGATCTCACCCGCGAAGGCGGCGCGCTCGTAAAAGATCTCCGCGGGACCGTGCAAAACATCAACAACACGGTCACGCGCCTGAATGAGCAGGCCCTGTCGCAGGCAAACATGGATGCGCTCAAGTCGAGCATCGATCGCTTCAACCAAACCACCGGCAACCTCGCCGAGTCTTCGAAGAAAATAGACAGCGTGATCGAGAAAGCAGGCGCCACGATGGACTCCGCCAAGGGCGCGGCGGACGACGTGCGCAAGACGCTGGCGGAAGCGAGCAAGACCTTTGAAGCGGCCACGCAACTCGTCCGCACGGCGCAAAAGGGCGATGGCCCGCTGGCCATGCTCCTGGGCAACGAGCAGGTCGCAAAAGATCTTCAGGCCTTGGTCGCCAATCTCCGGGCGCACGGCGTGCTCTTCTACCGGGATAGCGCGCGCAAACTGGAGCAACAACGCGCCGCCCAGGAACCTTCACCCACGCCCCGCCCACGCTCTCGCCGATGACCCCGCTGTTTACCGTCAACCTTCTGCGCGCGCTCTTTGTCACTTTCTGCGCGACCGTGGGCGGTTTGGTGGGCACGGAGTTTCTCGGTAGCCCGCTTCCTGGCGTGCTTCTCGGCCTCACCTTCGGCCTGGTCGTGGTTTTGATCGATCGGCTGTTGAAGGGCGTCTCGCTGCGTGCCTTTTCCTCGGCCACTTTCGGCCTGCTCCTTGGGCTCCTTTTTGCGCGCCTCCTGGTGGCTTCGGCCATCCTCCACTATCAGCCGCAACCGGTGCAATGGGCCGCGCATCTCGTCGTCTATTGCACCTTCGGTTACCTCGGCACGATGCTGGCGATGCGGAGTAATCGCGATGAGTTCTCGCTCATCATTCCGTATGTCCGCTTCACCCGCGAGACCACGCAGCACGAGCCGATCGTGGTCGACACCAGCGTGATCATCGATGGCCGGATCGCCGACCTCTGCGCGACCGGCTTCCTCAGCCGCTCGTTGATCGTGCCACGTTTTGTCCTCGCGGAATTACAGACGCTGGCGGACTCGCGGGATTCCTTGAAACGCGAACGCGGCCGCCGCGGCCTCGAGATTCTCAATCAGCTCCAGCGCGCACGCGAGATCGAGCTGACGATTCACGAAACCGTGGAAGATGACGGCGAAACGACGGCCGATGCCCGGCTCGTCCGGACGGCGAAGGTGCTCGGCGCGCGCCTGCTCACGAACGACACCGCGCTCTGCCAGGTGGCGCGCTTGCAGCAAGTCCCGGCGCTGAATTTGACCGATCTCGCGCGCGCCTTGCGTCCGCCGCTGGCCACAGGCGACGAGCTGGATTTGAGCCTGGTAAAAGAAGGCCGCGATGCGCACCAAGCGGTCGGCTATTTGCCCGATGGCACCATGATCGTGGTCAATCACGCGCGCACCCATCTCGGCTCCGTCCAGCGCATCGTCATCTCGAGCGCGCTGCAAACAAATAGCGGGCGGCTGGTTTTCGCCGAGCTCAAAAACGGCCGCGAAGGGCGCAGCGCGACGTGAGTGCGCGCGCCGGTCGTCGCGCGCTCCAGTATTTCCTGCCGCACGGCGTGGTCGAGACCGCACGCCATGTGCGCGCGCTGCGCCAGTTCGGGCGCGCGATGCCGCTGCGCGATTGGTGGCGCAGTGCCTGGCTGCGGCACGAGGCCGCGGCCTCCGGCCTTGATCTCCTGCCGCCCGGCAGTTGGCGTAGCCTAACGAATGTGGTCGATGTGGGCGCAAACGTCGGCCAATGGTCCGGCATGCTGCTCGACCTGATCACGCCGGAGCGCCTCCTGGTGATCGAGCCGGAGCCCGCGGCCTTCGCGGAATTGCAGCGGACCCTGGGCGGCCGCGCGGGCGTGGAGTTGCGCCAGACGGCAATCGGCGACCGCGCAGGCGTGGCGCGTCTGCAGGTCACGCGCGACACCACTGGCGCCTCCGTTTTGACCCCGCGCAGGGAGATGTGCGAGCTCATCGGGAGCAACTGGACCGTGACCGGCGAGGTGGAAGTGCCGCTGACTACGCTCGATCTGCTCCTGGAGAAGTGGCCGGCTATTTCCCTCCTTAAGATCGACGTGCAAGGCTACGAGAGAGCGGCGCTCGCCGGCGCGCGCGCGACGCTCGCGCGGACGGATTTTCTCCTGATCGAGCTCAACTTCATGCCGCAATACGAAGGCGGCTCGTGGCTCGGGGAAATCCACGAAATCCTCACGCGCGAGCATCCCTTCGTGCTCGTGGACGCGTCGCGGCCGCTGCGGCTGAACGGCCGCGCCTCGATGTGCGACGGGCTCTACGTGAACCTCGCGCGCCGGCCGGATTTCGCGCCGCGCGACTTCGTTTAGCGTTTCCAGCCTAACGACTATCGGAAAGTCGCCGAAGTGCGCTACGCTTCTCGCCCAATGGAGCAAGCCTGGGTGGTTCACAAATTTGGCGGGAGCAGTCTCGCGTCGGCGGAGCATTTCCGCCGGGTCGCCGCCATCCTGCGCGACAACGCCGGGCCGCGGCAGGCGATCGTGGTCTCGGCCATGGCCAAAGTGACCGATGCCCTGGTGGAATTGACCGAGCTGGCCACCCGGCGCGACGAGGTCTACCTCGCGCGCCTGGAGGCGCTCCTCGCGCGGCATTTGGAAACGGTGGAAGCGTTGCTCCCGGAACCCGCGCGGGAGAGTTTGCGCGCGCGTTTGCGCGCGGACGCGAACGACCTGCGCGAGCTCTTGCGCGGCGTTTTTCTTAGCCGCTCCTGCTCGGAACGGATGGTGGAATTGATCTCCGGCCACGGCGAACTCTGGTCGGCGCAATTGCTCGCGGCGCACCTGGAGGCGGAGAACTTGCCGGCTGTTTTTCTGGATGCGCGCAGCGTGCTTACGGTCGAGCCCGGCGAGTCGACCGTGGCGGTGGATTGGGCGCGCTCGCAGGAGCAGGTCGATCGCTGGCGCGAAACCTTGCGCACCGAGCGCGTCGTCATCACCGGCTTTGTCGCTTCCACGCCGGACGGCATCCCAACGACCTTGAAGCGCAACGGGAGCGATTTTTCCGCCTCGATTTTCGGGCGGCTTCTCGGCGCGCGCGCGATCGTGATCTGGACGGATGTAGACGGCGTCCTTAGCGCGGACCCGCGGCTGGTGCCGGATGCGGTCGTGCTCGACGAGGTGTCTTATCAGGAGGCGACCGAGCTGGCTTACTTTGGCGCCAAGGTGGTGCACCCGAGTACGATGGCGCCGGCGATCGAGGCGCAGATTCCGATCTGGATCCGGAATACCTTCAACCCCGCGGCTGCGGGCACAGAAGATCCACGCGCGAGCTTCCTCGCGCACGCCGATCAAGGGCTTCGCCACGGTCGATGGGATGGCGTTGATCAACGTCGAGGGCACCGGGATGATTGGCGTGCCCGGCGTGGCCCATCGCCTCTTCGGCGCGCTGCGCGAGGTGGGGGTCTCGGTGGTCATGATCTCGCAGGCTAGTTCCGAGCATTCGATCTGCTTCGCCATCCCGGAGGCGCAGACGGCACTCGTTAGGCAAACGCTCGAGCGCGCTTTCTTTGCCGAGCTGCATCACCGGCAGATCGAGCGCATCGAGGTGCTCGGGCAATGCAGCATCCTGGCCGCGGTAGGCGACAACATGGTCGATCATCCGGGCGTGGCCGGGCGCTTTTTCACCGCGCTTGGGAAAGCGCGGGTGAACATTCGCGCGATCGCGCAGGGCTCCTCGGAGCGGAACATCTCCGCGGTGATCGATGGGGTGGATTCGCGCCGGGCGCTGCGCGCGGTCCATGCGGCCTTCTATCTCTCGAACCAGACGATCTCGATCGGCGTCATCGGGCCGGGTTTGATCGGCGGGACATTGCTCGAGCAACTGCGGGCGCAAGCCGCGCGGTTGAAGGAGGAGTTCCGGATCGATCTCCGGGTGCGCGGGATTTTAAACTCGCGCCAGATGACGCTCGGCGAAGGCCGTACGCTCGAGGGCTGGCGGGAAAATTTAGCCAGCGAGATGGCGCCGGCGGCCGACCTCGCGGCGTTCGTGGAGCACGTGCAGGCCGATCACTTGCCGCATGCCGTGCTGGTCGATTGCACCTCGAGCGCGGAGTTGATCGCGCAGTATCCGGAGTGGCTGCGGCGCGGGATTCACCTGATCACGCCGAATAAAAAAGCCAACAGCGGGCCGATGGAATTCTACCGCGAACTGCAGGCGACCGCGCGCGGGACGAACCGGCATTATCTCTACGAAACCACCGTCGGCGCGGGCCTGCCGATCCTGAATACGCTGCGTGATTTGGTGCAAACCGGCGACCGCGTGCAGCAAATCGAGGGCGTGCTCTCGGGCACGCTCTCCTACATCTTCAACACCTTCGACGGGAGCGTGCCGTTCTCCGAAATCGTCGCGCGACGCGCGCGCCCGCGGATACACGGAGCCCGACCCGCGGGACGATCTTTCCGGGACGGATGTGGGCCGGAAGCTGGTGATTCTGGCGCGTGAGATGGGGCTGGCAGTGGAGCTGGAAGAGGTCGCGATCGAGAGCCTGGTGCCAGCGTCGTTGCGCGCGGGATCGGTCGACGAATTTCTCGCGCGCCTCGCGGAATTTGACGACGAGATGCGGGCGCGTTTTGAGACGGCCCGCGCTGCGGGCGAAGTTCTGCGCTACGTCGGCGTGGTCGATGCGGGCGGGAAATGCTCCGTCGGCCTGCAGCGTTACCCCGCGACGCACGCCTTCGCCGGCACCAGCGGAAGCGACAACATCGTGGCCTTCACCACCCGGCGTTACCAAGCCCAGGCGCTGATCGTGCAAGGTCCGGGCGCTGGGCCGGAAGTGACTGCGGGCGGGGTTTTCGCCGATTTGTTGCGTCTGGCCTCGTATCTCGGCGGCTCGGCCTAACGACTACAAGCCGACGGCCTGGCGGACCCGCGCCATCACCAGGTTCGCGGCCTCGTTAGCCCGTTTCGCGCCCTGCGCGAGCACGTCCTCGACGTAATCCGGCTGCGCGAGAATCTCCGCGCGGCGCGCGCGCATGGGGGCGAAGAATTCCCACAGCTTCGCGAAGAGCTGCTTCTTGAAATCGCCGTAGCCGGTCCCGCCTTTTTGGAATTGCGCGCGCAGCTCCGCGGTCTCCTCCGGGGTCGCGAAAAGGGAGAATAACTGCACGATGGACGACTCGTCCGGATTCTTTGGCGCCTCGACCGGGGTCGAATCGGTCACGATGCTCATGATCCTTTTCCGCGTTTCCTTTTCCTCGCCGAAAATGTCGATCGTGTTCCCGTAGCTCTTGCTCATCTTTTGGCCATCGAGGCCGGGGACGGTTTCGGTGGTCGTCTGGATGCGCGGCTCGGGCAACTTAAAGATTTCGCCGAAGGCTTCGTTCATCCGTGTGGCAATGTCGCGGGTGATTTCGACGTGCTGCTTCTGGTCCTTGCCCACCGGCACGACGTCGCTGTCGTAGATGAGAATGTCGGCCGCCATCAGCACCGGGTAGGTGAAGAGGCCTGCGTTGGCCGCGATCCCGCGGGCGATCTTGTCCTTGTAGGAATGGGCCAGCTCGAGCCGCGACATCGGGGTAACGGTCGACAAAATCCAGGCGAGTTCGGTGACTTGCGGGACGTCGCTTTGCAGGAACAGCGCCGCGCGTTCGGCGTTCAGCCCGCAGGCTAAAAAATCGAGCGCGACGCGTCGGCTGTTTTCCCGCAGCACCTTCGGGTCGCGCAAGCTGGTGAGCGCATGGTAATCGGCCACAAAGTAGAAAGCCTCGCCTTCATCCTGCAGCGCGATCGCCGGCCGCATCATCCCGAAATAATTTCCGATGTGCAGGACGCCGCTGGGTTGGATGCCGGAGAGAATGCGCATGTGGGAAGGAGCGGAAGGTTCAACGTCCAGCGCACCACGTCCAACTTCTAATTCACGGGCGGGCGGATCCGGTGAGATGCTGCACTTGCAGGCCAACGACGCAAACGTCGTCGTCGAAGGTGTCGCGGCGGGCGAAGGCGCGAATTTCGCTGAGGACGCTGGCAAAGAATTCCTCCGGCGGAAGAGCTGCGTGCCGCTCGACCGTTTGCTGGAGAAGTTGCTGGCTAAAAAAGTTGCCGACGGTGTCTTCCACTTCGAAGAGGCCGTCGGTAAAGAGCATCACCAGGTCGCCCGCAGCCATCGGTCGAGAGTGGGTTTGGTAGGTCGCGAAGGGCAGGAGCCCGAGGGCCAGCCCGGCGCCACCTTCACCGCGGAGCGGTTCGGTGCAGGCGGCCTCCCGGCGGATGTGCAGTGCGCTCGGGTGCCCGGCATTGGCGAAACGCAGTTCGGCGCGCGCGACATCGGCCACCACGTAAAAGCAGGTCGCAAACATGGTCGTTTCCGCCTGTTTCAAGATGACCGCGAGCGCGTGATTGACCCGCGTGAGGAGTTCGCCCGGATCGGCCGCGGCTTGCGCGTGCTCTTCGACGAGGCCGCGAATCATGCTCGTGATCAAAGCCGAGCGCACCCCGTGGCCCATGACGTCGCAGATGAGCACGCCGACGGCTTGCTCGCCCACGGGGAAAACGCTGAAGAAATCGCCGCTGACGTCACCGGTGGGGAAATAGAGACTAACGAAACGTAAGGCGCTCTCCTGAAGACTGGCATGCGCTGGAACAGCGGGAAATTTCTGCGGCAGGAGGGCGATCTGGAGCTCGCGCGCCATCAAGAGCTCTTCCTCCGTCTGCCGGTGCTTCTCGCGCAATTCCGCGGTCCGTTTCTGCACGCGCGTTTCCAGCTCGGCATTAAGCGCCACCAGCGCCGCTTCCGCCCGATCGATCCGTCCGCCGACGACCGCGGAAACTTGCGAGACGATCCAGGTGATCAGGCTGGCAAAAACGAGCGCGCCGATCGCCGCGCTCAGGGCCGGATTGGCGTGGAGCCGCTGCCAGACGGCGGCGTTGATCCAGCCATGGAGGAGAACGGCCAGGACAATGACAGGCACAAAGGCCCGCAGGAGGATTGCGCGCGTCGAATCGCCCAGGAAGGCGCGCAACGGCCAGGCCTCGCGCCCGGCCGCCGTGGTCGTCGCAACGCCGCAAAGAAAGAATGCGCAGGCGGTGGAGAGAGCCACGGGGATAACCGTGCCGCCGTAGAGCAAGGGCGTGCCGTAGAAATAGCCCACGAGGATGATCGCGCTGATGACGGTGACGAGTGCGCCCAGGGGACCGGCGGCTGCGTCGGCTTTACTCGTTAGGCACAGCAGGCCGGCAGCGCTGAAGACGAAGGTGAGCGCGGTCAGCGGCGCCATCCGGCCGGTGGGGACGGCGCCGAAGAACTCCGGATTGCGCACGAACCAGGCATCGATGCCGAAGCGGTAGCCGCCGAAAAATTCCGCAAGTTTCGCGGCCGCCAGGAGCAGGACGAGCGCAGCGAAGAAACGCGCCAGCCAACGCCAGCCGAGGCCGCGCCGCTGGACGATGAGCCCCAGACCGATGAGCGAAAAGCAGAGCGCGGTGCTCGGCGCCATCGGGATATATTTCGCGCGGACGCTCGCCAGGAGAGAGAGCCCCGAGATCCAGCCGACAAAGGTCATGAGCCCGAGCGCAACCGCGAGCGCCGCGCAGAGCAACGGGAGGAGACGGAAGAGGCGGCGCGACCTCATTCGTTAGTCTTCCCCCAGGTCGAGGCGGAGGCGCGCCGCGCTCACCCTTGCGCGCAGGATGGCGCGGCGGCGGGCGACTTCCTGTTGCCACGAAAGAAAGCGCGGTTCCGCGCGCAACGAAGCAAGAAGCGGCGACTCGTCGATCGCCAACGGGAGCGAGCCGAGCAGAATCAAGCCATCGTCGGGCAGCGCCAGCATCGCTTCGAGCGCCGCCAGGCTGCGCGCTTTTTCGCCGCGCAGGGCCGCGAGTTCCGCATCGAGATATTGCACTGCGGCCACGGGACCAAAGGTCCAATTGATCAGCGAACGCTGCGGCCCGGCCGGGAAATTTTTGGCAGCAACTTGCAAGAGCCGGGCGCTTTCCGTCTCCTCGTGCAGCTGCCCGAGGACGTAAGCGAGCTTCGTTTGCACCCGGCGGGTGCGAAGGGAATCCGCGGGGTCTTTGGAATCGGCCAGGACCTTGCGGTAAAGCGCGGCCGCGTACGGCCAATCGCCCGCAAGCGTCGCGGCATCGCCGGCATAGATCGCGAGCAGGATGCGGTCGGCCCCGCGCTCCTGGAATTCTCCTGCAAGTGCCCGCGCTCGCTCCGGCTCGTGCCGCAGGCCGGCGAAGAGCAGATCCACGACCAGGACGGCATCGGCTTCCGCAGCGGTAGCGGCGGCGCGCGCTCGCCAGATTTCCGCCTGCGGCCAGTGCCCGCTCAAAGCATACACCAGCGCGGGATAAAACGTGACCGGCACTTGCGCATCGATGAAGCTGGGCGCCTTGCGGTAGGCTTCGACAAATTTTTCCAGGGCGCGGTCCGGCCGCCCATGGACCCACAGCTCCTCTCGTCCGAGGTCGATGAGAATGGGGATGAAATCGGGCCGCGCGTCATGCGCCTGCGCGATCGTCTCGTGCGCCTCGTCGGTGCGCCCGAGCGAGCTCAAAGCGTAGGCTATTTGCCGGTCGAGAAAGGGGTTCTCGCCGCCGAGCGCCTTCGCCTTGCGTAAGGAAGCCAGGCCCGCAGCGGGATCGTAGGGCGAGACCGTCAGGCCAAGGCCTTGCCAAAGGATTGGGTCGCCCGGCTTGAGCTGCGTCGCGCGCTCGAAGTGGGCGCGCGCGGTGGCAAAGTCGTTCCGGCGGCGAGCCATCTCGCCAAGCGCGGCGTAGGCGTCGGCGGTTTCCGGAGCGAGCGCCACGGCGCGTCGAGCGGCGGCTTCGCCTTGCTCCACGTAGTGCTCCCAGCTTTTTTTGTCTGGGCTGGCGAAGGCGAGCGAACTGAAGATTTGCGCCTTCAAGGCGAAGGCGGCGGCAAACTTTGGATCGAGCGCAAGGGCACGGTCGACGAACTCGAGCGCTTCCTGAGGCGCGGTGAAGGAATCAAGTGCGCGCAGGTAGAAATCGTGGCTGTCAGCGTTCTCGGTGCCGGCGCGCGCGCCAGGGACCGCGCGCGCGCTGAATTGCAACTTCAAGGCGCGGGCAATCGCCGCCGCAACTTCGTCCTGAACCGCAAAGAGGTCCTTGGTTTCACGATCGAATCGATCCGACCAAAGCTGGAAGCCGTTCCGGGCATCGACCAACTGCGCGATGATGCGCACATGGTCGCCGGCGCGCTGCACACTGCCTTCGAGCACGTTGCTCACGCGGAGCGCCTGCGCGATCCGGGCCACGTCTTCGTTCTTGCCTTTGAAGGCAAAGGCGGAGGTGCGCGAAGCGACCCGGAGATCGCGCAAATGCGAGAGCGCGCGGAGGATTTCCTCGGTGATTCCATCGCTGAAGTATTCGTTGGCCGGATCACCGCTCAGATTCGCGAACGGCAGGACGGCGATCGATTTGAGTTCGGCCGCAGGCCCAGGCGCCGGCGTTTTCGGCCAAAAGAAAAATGCGCCGCCGGCGACGGCCACGAGGAGGCCGAGGAGCGCCACCAGCCAGAAGTTGCCCGCTGTGCCGGCCGGCGCGCGCTCGAGGCCGGTGGGCTTGACGTCAAAGGCCCAGGCGAGGACGAGCGCGAGCGGAAAACCGGCCAGGGCCAGGAGGACAAGCGCGGTTGTGATCGCGTCCGGAAGATGGAGCGCGGGCACGACCGTGGCGCAAACTTCGATGACCGCCCAGGCGACGACGCCGTAGGCCGCGGCCACGCGGAAAACTTTCCGCTGACGCAATTCGTGAAGCAGGCGGGGGCTCCTCACGACTTCTTGTAGCGTGTCGCGCGGTTTTTGCCCAGCCGGGCGAAGCGGCTTGCGTTTCTGCTGGCCAACCGGCAGGGCACCACGTAATTAGAGCCGCTCATGCCCGGCTCTGCTCAACCCATCTCCGTCGTCACCGGTGGCGCGGGGTTTCTCGGCTCGCATTTAACCGACCGTCTGCTGGCCGAGGGCCACAAGGTGATCGCGATCGATAATCTGATCACCGGCAACCTGGCGAACATCGAGCATCTCGCGGGGAACGAGAACTACCAGTTCGTGAAGCACAACGTCTCGAACTTCATTTTTCTCCCGGAAGAGAAGCTCGATTACGTTTTCCATTTCGCTTCGCCGGCGAGCCCGATCGATTACCTCGAGCTGCCGATCCCAACGTTGAAAGTGGGCGCTCTTGGGACGCACAACGCGCTCGGCCTGGCCAAGGCGAAGGGGGCCGCATTCCTGCTCGCCTCGACCAGCGAATGCTATGGCGATCCGCTGGTCCATCCGCAGAAGGAAGACTACTGGGGCAATGTGAACCCGATCGGGCCGCGCGGCGTTTACGATGAGGCGAAGCGTTTCGCGGAAGCGATCACGATGGCCTACCACCGCTTTCACAAGATGGACACGAAGATCGTGCGCATCTTTAACACCTACGGTCCGCGCATGCGCTTGCGCGACGGGCGCGTGGTGCCGGCCTTCATCGGCGAAGCGCTCACCGGACAGCCGATCACGGTCTTTGGCGATGGGTCGCAGACGCGCTCGTTTTGCTACGTCTCGGATTTAATCGACGGGATCTACCGGCTGTCGCAATCGGACTTCCACGAGCCGGTCAATATCGGCAACCCGCGTGAGATGACGATCCGGCAATTTGCGGAAGAGATTCGGCGGATCATCGGGGCGGAATCGGAGATCGTTTTCAAGCCGTTGCCGGTGGACGATCCGAAAGTGCGCCAGCCGGATATCGGGCGGGCGAAAGCGATCCTGGGCTGGGAACCGAGGGTGCCGTTTGAAAAAGGCATCGTGGAGACAATTGAATACTTCCGTGGCTGCCTGGAACGTGGTCAACTCGGCGAACGCATGGAGATTTCCTCATGAAAATGACTGGGAAAGGGCTGGCTATTTCTCTCGCGCTGCTCGTGCTGCCGCTGGTGGCGCGGGCGCAGGCGCCGCGGGCGGGCGAGGAATTCCGGATCAACAAAATCAGCCGCAATCTGATCACGACCCCGCAGTTTACCTACACCGGCGCGCAGCAATACACGCCAAACCAGCGGGAGCGTTGGCTCGAGGTGGAAGTGGAGTTCGCGGCCGCGCCGGAATTTACCGACGAGCTCACCTTTAAGTATTACATCCTGGTGAACGGCAAAATGCTCACTGGCGAAGTGACGCATGTGAGCGTCGCCGCGGGCCGCGACAATCGTTCGGTGATGTATGTCTCGCCGCGCACGCTTTCGCGGATCATGGGCGGCAAGCCGATGTCGCCGAATTCGATCCAGAACGTCGCCGTGCAAATCGTCCAGCAAGGCGCCGTGAAAAGTGAATCGAGCCTGGAGCGGGCCGCCGCGAATTGGTTTACCGCTTTGCCGCAGGTGAACGGCGCGGTCTTGAACAAGAACGAGACTCCGTTTGCGCCTTTGTATTGGGATCGTTACGAGCAGATCAAGCCGCCGGCCGCGCGTTAGCAATTTCTGATGGCTGCCGGCACGCGCATCGTCACCCTTAATCTCGGCTCGCAGACTGTCGGGTTGGCGGAATTCCGCACCCAGACGAACGCAGGCCTGGTGCTGGCGAACTACCGTTTTCGCGAGCTCCTCGCGGAAGCGGGCAACGAGAGCGCGCGCAACAGCCAGATCGCCGCGGCCGTGAGCGAGATCACCCGCGAGCTCGGAATCAAGGCGAGCGCGGTCAACTATTGCGTCCCGGCGCAGTCGGTCTTCGCGCGGTTCGTGAAGTTGCCGGCTGTCGAAGAGGAGAAGATCGAGCGCATCATCGCCTTCGAGGCGCAGCAGAACGTGCCTTTCCCGATCGAGGAAGTGGTCTGGGATTACCAGCTCGTCGGCACCGGCAACGAGGAGCAAATCCAGGTGGTGCTGGTGGCGATCAAGTCCGACTTGCTCGAGGGAACGAACGCCGCGGTCGAGGAATCCGGGCTCGAGACGGAGACGGTCGAC
Source organism: uncultured Verrucomicrobiae bacterium (assembly GCA_963726745.1). Classification (GTDB taxonomy): domain Bacteria; phylum Verrucomicrobiota; class Verrucomicrobiia; order Chthoniobacterales; family UBA10450; genus JACCTI01. Next base: position 325,543 of record CAVSDR010000006.1, on the reverse strand, counting down.
GTGGCCACGATGGCGCTCTACAACGCGTTTCGCTACAACTACAGCGAGCTGAACGATTGCTCGCTTCTGGTCGACATCGGCGCGCGCACGACCAACCTGCTCTTCGTCGAGCCGGGGAAGATTTTCTCGCGCAGCGTGCCGATCGGCGGCAGCTCCATCTCCGCCGCGATCGCAAAGGAATTCAGCGAGCCGCTCATGGCCGCGGAAGTGCGGAAGAAGCGCGATGGTTTCGTTAGTCTGGGCGGGGCCTACGCGGAGCCTTCGGACGAGGAAGTGGCGCGCGTTTCCAAGATTATCCGGAGCACGCTCACGCGCTTGCATGCGGAGTTGATGCGCTCGATCAGCCACTATCGCGCGCAGCAGCAGGGCGCCGCGCCCGCGCGGGTTTTCCTTTGTGGCGGCACCGCGAGCATGCCTTACATGCGCGAGTTCTTTCACGAGAAACTCCAGTTGCCGATCGAGTTTTTCCATCCGCTGCGCAACGTCGCCGTGGGTGAGGGGATTGATTCCGCGGACGCCGCGCGCTCCGCTCATTTGTTAGGCGAGCTCGTAGGGTTGGCGCTTCGAAGCGTGACCACCTGCCCGATGGAGCTGAACCTGCGGCCGGCCACCGTCGCGCGGCGGCAGCAGTTGAAACGGCGGCAGCCCTTTTTCATCCTCGCGGCGGCCTGCTTCATCCTTGGTCTGCTGGGCTGGGGAATTTATTACGCGCGCGCTGCCAGCGTGGTCGGGCGCGCGAGCGAGCGTCTGATCGAGCGGGTGGATGCAATGCGCGGAATAGCCAGCCAGATGGACGCGGCGCGGAAACAGATCACCGGATTGGAAAGTGTCGCGCGTCCGATCACGGAAGCGATCGTCGCGCGCAGCTTTTGGCCGGAATTAATCGACGACCTGAACTCCCGGCTGCCGAAGGAAAGCATCTGGATCACCGAGCTCGTCGGCACCTCGAAAGGCGTGCCCGTAGGCGCCGGGGAGCTAAAGGGATCGCTCCCGGAAATGGTCCCCACGGTCGCGGAAACGCCCACGCCCAGTCCCGGCCCGGCGGGTTCTCGCGCTGCGGCCACGGCTCCGGCCGAGCCGGCTTTAGACGGCATTTTCATTCGCGGACTCTACCTCTCGAACCCGAAACAGCAGGAGGTGGTGGTCGATTATTTCCGGAACCTGGTCGACTCGCCGTTCTTCGCGATCGATCCAAACAACCAGGCGAAATACATCCGCCCAACTACGCCGACCGCGACCGAGTGGGCCTTTCCGTATGAGCTCCGCCTCGACCTCAAGAAGCCCGTGAAGCTCCCATGACCTGGTTCCGGCAAAACAGATTTCTCGGGACCTTCCTGGCGGTTTTCGCGGTGGTCCTGCTGGCGGTGCTTTATTTTCTCTGGAGCGCGAAAAGCCGCTACGAAGAAGCGCGGGCGCGCTTCGACGAAAACGCGGCCGAGTTCAATCGCCTGCAACGGCTCCATCCTTTCCCGAACGAAGCCAATCTCCGGAAGTTGAAAACGCAGGGCGAAGATCTGACCGGGGAAGTGAAAAAGCTGAGGGAAGAATTGAAGACGCGCTCGCTCGCGGTCGTGCCGATGGAGCCGAATGAATTCCAGGCGCGCTTGCGCCAGGCACTCGCGAGCGTGAGCGAGAAGGCCAAGGCGAACAAAGTGAAGTTGCCGGATAATTTCTTCCTCGGCTTCGACGAGTACGCGGCCGCCTTGCCGGACACCGCGGCCGCGCCGATCCTCGGCCAGGAACTCGCGCAGGCGGAGATGCTGGTGAATCTCCTGCTCGAGGCGCGGATCGATGCGCTCACATCCTTCCGCCGCGTGCCCGCGCCGAAGCCGGCGTCCACGCCCGCAGGCCCAGCCGCCGTCCGCAAACCGACCGCGCCGGCGCATCCCGAAGTGGAGCGCAATGTGGTGGAAGCTTCCTACGTGGCCACGCCCACGGCTGCGCGCCGGGTGCTTAATCAAATCGCGAGCGCGAAGGAGCAATTTTACGTTGTGCGCACGCTGCACGTCTTGAATGAGAAGGACAAAGGTCCGGCCAAAGAAGACACCGCGGCCGCCACCGCCCCGCCGCCGCCAGCGAGCAATAGCGCCTTCAATTTCATCGTCGGGAATGAGCGCCTGCAAACCGCCGCCCGCATCGAGATGTTGACGTTTGCCCGGGAGACCACGCCATGACCTGGGTGCGGGAACATTTCGATCGTCTCGCGGTCGCCCTGGGCGCGCTCTTCCTGCTCCTGTGCGCGTTCTCCATCTGGCGCAGCGCCGCCAGTTTCGGCGAAAACTTCGCCGCCCTGCAATCCGCCGCCCCCTCGAAAGCGGCGCCGGCCGCGGCTCAGGCGATCGAGTTGGAAACCGCGGTGCAAAAGCTGGCTCATCCGCCGCAGTGGACCTTCAGCGGTCGCTCCGGACTCTTCGTGCCGGAGAAACATTTTATCGGCCCGGATGGACAGCCGGCGACCTTGAAAAACACCGAGATTCATCCGCCGGTGCCTAACGAGTGGCTGGAACAGTTCGGCCTCCCGATTGCCGACGCCGATGTGCTCGCGCAGGACGCGGACGGCGATGGCTTCAGCAACCTCGAGGAGTGGCAGGGGAAAACCAATCCCACGGAGAAGAACTCGCATCCGGCCTTCACCTCGAAGCTGAAACTGAAGACGGTCGCAACCGAGCCCTTCCCGCTGGTCTTCTCGTCCTGGGCGGGCGACTCCTATGCGGTCAATTTCGTCGACACCCGCAATCCCGTGGGCGCTGATGGGCGGGCGAACATCGATCGCAACCAGCCGACGCAGTTCGTCAAGCCGGGCGAGGTGATCAAGGGCACGCGCCTGAAGGTGGCAACGTTCGAGGAGAAGACGCTGCCGGATAAATACGGCACCGAAGTCGACGTCTCGGAGTTGACCCTCGAGAACACCGACAGCGGGCAGAAAATCACCCTGGTGAAAGAGAAGCCGGCGACCTCGCCGGAATCGATCGCGACTTTTGTCTACTCTTGGGGCGAGAAACGAGAGATTGCCGTCAAAAAAGATCAGGAATTTTCGTTGCCGCCGGAGTTGCAGATCAAGTACAAGCTGGTCGACGTGCAGCCCGGTAAGGCGTTCATCGTCAACCAGCAAAATCCGAATGAGCGGATCGAAATCGGACCGCTCGCTCCCTAACGAAACGCCTTCGCGATGATTAAATTCCCTCCTTCCCGTATTCTGCCCGTCCTCGCCCTGGCCCTGGTCGCCGGGCTGCTGCAGGAAGCACGCGCGCAGGATGCGCAGAGCGCGGCTGAGCGCGAGATCGCCCGGCGCGAAGCCGGCCTGCCGCACGGAAACGAAGCGTTGGTGCGCGCGCAGTTGGCGATGCAGCAGGGCGATTTTGCCCGCGCGCATGAAGAATTTCGCATGGCGGTGCAGTTCCTCCCGGACGCGTCGGTGAGCGGGAAAGCGCGCCAGGAAGCGGTCCGCGGCTTTTGTGAAAGCGGCGTCAAAATTGCCGAGATCCGCGTGCAGGAAGGGAAGTTCAACGAGGCCGAGGCGATCTGCCGCGACATTTTGAGCAGCCAATACGATCCCAATTATCGCCCGGCCGCGCTTCTGCTCACGCGTCTGCAGGAGCCGGGACAGATCAACAAAACGATGGGCCCGAAGTTCATCGCCAAGGTCGAGGAAGTGCGCAAGCTCCTGATCGACGCCGACGGTTACTACAACAGCGGCCGTTACGATCTCGCCTTCAAGAAATACGAGCAGATCCTCAATCTCGATCCTTACAACACCGCCGCGCGCCGCGGGCAGGAGAAGATCAACAATCAGAAGTATCAATACGGCGAGGAAGCCTACAACGAGGCTCGTTCCCGCGCCGTTTGGGAAGTGCAGAAAGGCTGGGAGCGTCCCGTCCGCCAATACGGTACGACCGCGCAGCCCGGCGCCGAAAGTTCCGCGCGTGAAGCCACCGGCACGGCCCGCATCTCGAACAAGCTCAACTCGATCATCATTCCAAAGATCGAGTTCCGCGACGCGAGCATTCGCGAAGCGATCGATTTCCTCCGCCAGCAGGCCGCGGCGAATGATCCCACGCCGGATGGCCGCAAAGGCGTCGATATTGTCCTGCGCATGGCCGCGCTCGGCGGCGGCAGCAGCAGCCGGCCCGCGGCCCTCGAGGCGGCCCCGCTGCCCGCGGGCACGCCGGTCGATCCGCTGGCGCCGTTGCCCGCAGAAGGCAGCGCCCCCGCCCCGGCGCCGGCCTTCAGCGCGCCCGCCGCGCCCGCAATCAACCCGCAGGACGCGCGGATCACCATTACGCTCAACCAAATCCCGCTGGGCGAAGCGCTCCGTTACATCGCCAGTCAGGCTGGTTTGAAGGTCAAGGTGGAGCCGTATGCGGTCTCGATTATTCCGTTGAGCGAGCAGAGCCAGGAACTCGTGACCAAAGAATACCGTGTGCCGCCCGGTTTCATCCAAAGCACGCTCACTTCCGGCAGTTCTTCGCTCAATGCGCCAGCGACGGGTGGCGCGCGCAGCGGCACCGCTGTCGGCACGGTGGAGTCCACTGGGGGCAGCCAGTTGGTGCGCCGCGAAGGCGCGCGGGAATATCTCGAAAGCCAGGGCGTGCCTTTCGGTTCTATCCCCGGCTCGAGTGCGAATTTTCTCCCACAAAGCAGCCGTCTCGTGGTCCGCAATACGCCGGATAATTTGGAATTAGTCGACGCGCATCGTGGAACAGGCCAGCGTAGCCGGGCCGAAGCAGGTGGAGATCGAGGCGAAATTCGTTGAGATCACGCAGAATAATCTCAAGGAACTCGGCTTCGACTGGCTCCTTGGGCAGTTCAACATCGGCAGCAACCGTCTCTTTGGCGGCGGCGGCACGTCCGGCACCGCGCCGGCGACGACCGCGGCGGACTTTCCTTTCGTCGCTCCAGGCGGCGCGCCCGTGGGGCAATTTCCGGTCACCGCCGGCAACCGCAGCGGAAGTCTCGCGATTAGCGCGAATGCGATCGACTCCCTGCTCTTCGGCATTCCCGGCGCCAGTTCGCTCGCGCCGGGCATCTTCGGTTTAAGCGGCGTCTTCACCGATCCGCAATTCCAGCTTGTCATCCGCGCGCTCAACCAGAAGAAAGGCGTCGACCTCCTTTCCGCGCCGCGCGTCACGACCAAGAGCGGCCAGCGCGCGGTGATCGAGATCGTGCGCGAGTTCCGTTACCCGACGCAGTTCGAGCCGCCGCAAATTCCGCAGAACTTTCGGGGCGGCGACAGCTTCAGCAGCACGATCAATCCGCTCACCGGCTTGGTGAGCAGCGGCAGCGGCAGTTCCGGTTCCTTCCCGGTAACGCCGACGACGCCGACCGCTTTCGAGACGCGCAACACCGGGGTGACTCTTGAGGTCGAACCGGTCGTCGGCCCGGATGGCGTCACGATTGACCTGAACCTCGTCCCGCAGGTGGTGGAATTCGAAGGCTTCATCAACTACGGCAGCCCGATCCAGACCACTTCGACGAACATTCTCGGCGTCACCCAGACGAACATCTTGACGCCAAACATCATCAACCAGCCGGTCTTCAGCACGCGCAAGGTGACCACCAGCGTCAGCGTGTGGGATGGCCAGACGGTCGTGCTCGGCGGCTTGATGCGCGAGGACGTGCAGAAGACCGAGGACCGCACGCCGATCATCGGCGACATCCCGATCGTCGGCCGCCTTTTCCGGACCAACTCCGAGCAACACCTGAAGCGCAACCTCGTCATCTTCGTGACCGCGCGCCTGATCAATCCGGGCGGGCAATTGGTCAACCAGACCGAGGAGATGGAAGAAGCCGAAGACATCGTGGTGCCGCCGGCTTTGCCGCAGGTGCCGATGTATAAGAAATAGGCAGCGCTTTCTGGCGCGGAGCAGGGATGCCCGTTATCGGAATAACTGGCGGAGTGGCCACGGGAAAAAGCGCCTTCGGCGAATGCCTGCGCGCGGAGTTGCCGGGCGCGATTTTCTTCGATGCCGACCAGGCCGCGCGCGCGCTGACTGATCGCGACCCGGAGGTGCAGGCGCTCATCCGGACGGCTTTTGGCGCCGAGATTTATTCCGCAGCGGGGGACTTGAATCGCGCCCGCCTTCGCACGATGATATTCGCCGACCCGGAAAAGAAACTCGCGCTTGAGCAGATTCTGCATCCGCGCATCCGGCGTCAATGGACCCGCGCAGCCGACGGCCGGCGCAACTCCACGGAGCTTTTCTTTGCAGACATTCCTCTCCTTTACGAAACCGGTGGCGAAACGCACTGCGACCGCGTGGTCGTGGTCGCCTGCTCGGCTGCCGTGCAATTGCGCCGCCTGATGACGCGCTCCTCGCTTTCCCAATCTGCTGCTTCCCAAATGATCGCCGCCCAAATGCCGCTGCCGGAGAAGATTCGCCGGGCCACCGAGGTCGTCTGGAATAATGGCCCCCGGCCCTTACTCGCGGCCCAGGCCGGAAGGCTGGCGGCGCAGTGGGGCGAATAATCATGGACGAGACCGTTTTGGAACCACCCGCAGTGGAAAGCGCCCACGAGATCCCGCCGCGCTCCGAGGAAGCCGAGCGTCCGGAGCCGCTGCGCTTGAACGATCTCCTGCATGTTTCGCCGCAAGAACTGGCGGATCTTTGCCAGCGCCTCGATCTGCGGATGCACCCCGGCCGTTCGCGTCAGCATCAGGTGCTCGATCTTGTCCGCGGCGCGCTTAGCCGGCGGGTGCCGGTCTTGGTCGAGGGGTTCTTCGAACAAGTGGCTGACTCATTCGCGCTTCTGCGCTTCCCGTCGCTTAATTTCCTGCCTGTTCCCGCCGATGTCGGCGTGCCGCGCTCACTCGTGCAGCAGTGGAAATTCCGCCCCGGCCAACAACTCGCCGGCACCGTGCGGCTCCCGCGCGACCGTGAGAAAATGCTCATGCTCGATCAGCTCACCGCGATCGAGGGGGTCCCGCCGCAGGAGTGGCAGGAGCCCACGCCTTTCGATAGTCTCACCCCGCTCTTTCCCGACGGCCGCATTCTGCTGGAGAACACGACCACCAACTCGATCAGCGCCCGCGCGGTCGACTTGCTCACGCCGCTGGGTCGCGGTCAGCGCGGGCTGATTGTCGCCCCGCCGCGGGTCGGCAAGACGATTCTCCTGAAGGAAATCGCGAAAGCGATTCGCGTAAATCATCCCGAGATCGTCCTCATCATCTTGCTCGTGGATGAGCGTCCCGAAGAAGTGACCGATCTCCAGCGCGAGCTCGACTGCCAGATTTTCGATTCCACTTTCGATGAAAGCCCGCAGCGCCACGTGCAGGTGGCCGAGTTGGTCATGGAGCGCGCGAAGCGGCTGGTCGAGCAGAAGAAGGACGTGGTCGTGCTGCTTGACAGCATCACCCGGCTGGCGCGCGGCTATAATTCCTTGCAACCCGGCAAGGGCCGCACGATGTCCGGCGGCGTGGAAGCGAAAGCGTTGCTCAAGCCGAAGCGCTTCTTCGGCGCCGCGCGCAACGTCGAGGAAGGCGGCAGCCTCACGATTTTAGCCACCGCTTTGATCGACACTGGCAGCAAGATGGACCAGGTGATCTTCGAGGAGTTCAAAGGCACCGGAAACATGGAGCTGCACCTCGATCGCGGCCTGGTCGAGAAGCGGCTTTACCCGGCGATTCACGTGCAGCAATCGGCCACGCGACGCGAGGAATTGCTTTATCACCCCGACGAGTGGGAGCGCGTCCAGCTCCTGCGCAAGTCGATGGCCGCCCTGCCTCCGCTGGAAGCAATGGAACAATTAATCGGCAACCTCCAGGCGACGAAAACCAACGCCGAACTTCTTTTGAGCGGCCTCCGATGATCAGCACCGACGCCGACCTCGCCGCCATCCTCCCCGCGCTCGAAAAGCACGACCGCATCGCGGTCGATACTGAGGCGGACAGCCTCCATTGCTACTTCGAGAAGCTTTGCCTGGTGCAGTTGAGCTTCGACCAGCAGGACCTGCTGATCGATCCGCTCGCGCCGATGAGCCTGACGCCTTTAGCCGACGCTTTGACGCCGAAGGAAATCATCCTGCAAGGCGCCGACTTCGATCTGCGCCTGCTCAAGCGCGCGATGAACTTCGAGGCCACGCGCGTCTTCGACACCGTGGTCGCGGCGCGTTTGCTCGGACTGCGCGCGTTCAGCCTCGCGGCTCTGGTCGAGAAATACTTTGGCGTCGTCCTCACGAAAGGTTCACAGAAAGCTAACTGGGCCCAGCGTCCGCTCTCGAAGCAGATGATGGACTACGCGAAGAACGACACCCATTTCCTCATCTCGTTAGCCGAGATGATGGAGGACGAGTTGAAGGAGAAGGGGCGCTACGATTGGTTCCAGCAATCCTGCCAGCGGAACCTTGCGCTCACCGGGATCGAGCGGGTGCGCGACGAGGAAGAAGTCTGGCGAATCAGCGGCGCAGGCACGCTCTCGCCGCGCGCGGCGGGGATCTTGCGCGAGCTTTGGCGCTGGCGGGACCAGGAAGCCCAGGCGGTCGATCGCCCCTCTTTCCACATCCTGCAGAATCATCTCCTCCTGCAAGCCGCGAAAGATCTCGAAGCCGGGAAGCAGCCGGAGTTCCGCCATCTTTCCCCGCGGCGACGCCGGAGTTTTTACGAGGCCGCCGAGCGCGGGCTGCAATTGCCGGATGAGGAATTGCCGCGCCGCATCCGTCGTCCAGGCCAGCGCCCGACGCAGGAGATGGAGCGCCTGGCGGAGGAATTGCGCCGTCGCCGCGACCGCAAAGCGGAGCAACTCGGCCTCGATCCTTCCTTGATCGCGCCCAAGGCCACGGTGGAATCGATCGCCGCCGATCAAAGCCGGAGCGAGGCCTTGCTTGTTCCATGGCAGCGCGACCTGCTCGAAGTGTAGGCTAATTTTTACGCTCACTTTTGTGCGTGGCCTTTTAACTGCTTGACCCTTCGCGAGGATGACAGCAAAACTGCCGGGCCGAATGTCTAAAATGAACGTGAAACTCGCGCGCACGCCGCGCTTTCTCGCGCTGTGCCTGGTGCTCTGCAGCAGCAGCGTCGCGCTCGCGCAAGCTCCCATCAGCGGCAGTGTCGATCGCGCCCAGCTCCTGCGAAATTCCGCGCCTGGCCTGCGCGAGGCCGCGCCCGGCGAGCCCGGCTCTGATGAAGGCGTCGCGCCCGCCAGCCCGAACGATCCCGACCTCGGCGAGCAGGCCATCCTGAAACGCGCGGAAAAGCCGCAGCCTTTCACTTTTATCGCTTCCGCGCCGTTTTCCTTCACCTCGAATGTCGCCCTCTCGAGCACCGACGAAAAAGGCGACGTCCTCTTCACCCCGAGCGCCCTGCTGATCTACGCGCCCCGCATCTCCGGTCCGCTCAACGCCACCTTCAGCGTCGGGCAGCAAATGTTTTATTACGATCGCTTCGATGGTTTCAACTTCGGGAGCTTCGAGGCCCGCGCTGGGCTGGCCTACACCCTCGCGCAATTCCACGGCCTGGTGCTGCGCGCAGACTACGCTTTCAATCGCCTCACCAACGACAGCTTCGACGAATTCTTCCGCAGCCATACGCTCGACTTTGCCGCGGAAATGCCCTTCCGCATCGGCCGGGCCCAGCAGTTGACCGTCGGCAGCGAGGTCGCGGTCGACCTTGCCTCGCACCCGGCGCCACCCGGGCGCAATGACTACAGCGCCTTCGTCGGCTACGCGGTCAATCTCGCGCGCAATTTCTCGATGAACGCCGTCGTGCGCGTGGCCGTGCGCGATTACACTGAGGTCGACCGGCTCGACGTGAGCGAGATCTTCGCCCTCAGCGCGACCTATCGGATCAACAGCTACCTGAGCGTGAGCGCGATCACCAGTTTTGCGCACAACGATTCCGACCGCGACGTCTTCGATTACGATGTCGGCAATGGCGGCGGTGCCCTCGCGGCCAACGTCCGCTTCTAGCGCGTGAGCCTCCGGAGTGCGGCCTGCGGGTGCCTGCGCCTGCTGATTATAGCCGGCATTTTCACCCACGGCGGATCCGCCTCCGCGCAGGGGAAAATCACCCGCGTGCTCCGAGACGTCTCCGTCGATGGACGGGCCGCGCAATCCGGTCAAGACCTCGGTGCCGGCGCGGTTTTGCGGACGGCCGCGCAGTCGCGCGCTGAGCTGAGTCTTGGTCAGCGCAGCCTTGTGCGCCTCGGTTCGAAAAGCACTCTGCGGGTCGAGGGGGAAACGCTCGAGCTACAGGAAGGCGCGGTGCTTTTCCAGGCGCCGCGCGGCCGCGGCCCAGAGATCGCCACCGGCACCTTTCGGGTCGAAACCAGCGGCGCCACCGGCATGGTCGAGCGCTTCGGGCCCACCTACGTCAAGATCATGCTTCTCGAGGGAACCGCGCGCGTTTTCCTCCCGGCGAAAGTCGGCGAATCGATCCTGCTCGAAGCCGGCCATCTCCTGATCGCGAAACCGACCGCGAAGCAACTCCCCGAACCAGTCGATTTCAACATTGGCCAGCTCTACCGCACCTCCGTCCTCACCAGCAGCCAGTTTGCCCCATTGCCTAACGAGGCCGCGATCCTCTCCGCGGCGGCGGAGCAAAAACAGAACCCGCAGCTCTTCCCGACCAATCTCGTGATCCACGGCCGCGGGACCCTGGTCACGCTCGGACCGCCGCCGCCCGCGAAGCCGACCGCCTCGCCCTCGCCCTCGCCGGCGCGATCTCGCCGGTAAAGTCCGGGCGCGCCTTTCGCGGACGATCGCTCCTGGGCGGTGGCAGGGCCGTCGCGTCATCGGCGGGAGAAAGCGCTGGTTATTTTCGCGCGAGGTTTTGTGCTTGGTTTTCCGGCGCCCGGGAGCTTGAATTTCAATTCCCAAAACGACTCCGATTTCCGGTACAAATGAACATTCCCTCCCGCCTCCTTCTTCTCTCTTTGTTCGCCACCGTCGGCACCTCCGCCTGGAGCGCCGATCTCAAGGAAGGGAAGGTGACGCAGATCATTCGAGAGGTGCAGCTTTTGCCCAACCAGGCGGCCGCCCGCCCCGCTGCAGTCAATGACGACGTGCGCGCTGGCACGGCGGTCCGCACCGGCACCGAGTCCCGCAGCGAACTCACTTTCACCGACAGCACCATCGCCCGCCTCGGTGCGAACACGATTTTTACCCTGCAGGAAGGCTCGCGCACGGTGAATCTGGGCAACGGAGCGATCCTGCTGCGCGTGCCGAAGGATTCTGGCGGCGCAAAAATCAGCACCGCTGCGGTCACCGCCGCGATCACTGGTACGACCATGATCGCGGAGTATCATGCGGGCGAGGTTTTCAAGTTTATCATGCTCGAGGGCTCGGCCCGGATTTGCCGCACGCGCGCTGAAGGCGGCCGCAAGCTCGAAGGCTCGGAGGATTGTGTAGATCTCGGTCCGGGCCAGATGCTCGCCGGTGTCCCCGGGCGGCCCCTGGGCGCCCCGGTCACGGTCGACCTCGAGAAACTGGTGCAGACTTCGCAGCTGCTCGAGGGCTTCGGACCGCTCGGGAGCGAGGACCTGATCTCACGCGAGATTCTCGCGCAGGCCGGCCTAAAGCAGGAGACGGAATCTCCGGTCGTCTTCACCCTGGCAAAACGCGAGGAGACGATCGACCAGCGCATCGCGGCCTCGCCCACGCCGACCGCGACGCCGGAAGAATCGCCAACGCCAACGCCAACGCCAACGCCAACGCCAACGCCAACGCCAACGCCAACGCCAACGCCAACGCCAACGCCAACGCCAACGCCAACGCCAACGCCAACGCCAACGCCAACGCCAACGCCAACGCCAACGCCAACGCCAACGCCAACGCCAACGCCAACGCCAACGCCAACGCCAACGCCAACGCCAACGCCAACGCCAACGCCAACGCCAACGCCAACGCCAACGCCAACGCCGACGCCGACGCCGACGCCGACGCCGACGCCGACGCCGACTCCGACTCCGACTCCGACTCCGACTCCGACTCCGACGCCGACTCCGACTCCGACTCCGACTCCGACTCCGACTCCGACTCCGACTCCTTCGAAGTCTGGCACGCCCTCGACGATCTCTTCGACGAACCTCTCGACGATCGACAGCGCGACCACCATCCAGACCGATCCGGAAATCCGGCGGAACGGCGAAACCGGCCTCGGGAAAATTTATCGAAACGCAGGATTAGACGGCCCTTTCACCGCGTGGGCTTTTGGCGCGACCTCAAGCTTCGACACCGAGAGCGGCTTTTCCCAGGGACCGGACACCACCAGCCAGCTTCAGGAACATTGCCGTCTTTAAGTTCGATAGCCTGCAACTTCTGGGCGACCCGACGATCGACACGAGCGGGAGTGGCCCTACGCGGTTGGGTTTGATCGGAGTAAATCGCCTGCGCACGACCGATTTTTCGACTGGCCTGGCCTTGGTCGGGCCAGTGCAACTGACCTTCCGCGGGATCGACCTGCTTCTCCTGGCCACGCAAAACGGTCCGATCAATCTCGGTGCCGACGTGAGCATCAACGGCCCGGACCGCGTCTTTGTCTACGCCCGCGGGACCACCGGAGAGCTTTCCGTAGACTCGAACATTACCGCGAACGACGACATCCGTCTTTGGAGCGAAGACGCCATGGCGATCAACGGCAATCTCCGGACCACCAACTTCAGTGCCTACAGCGGCGGGAGCTATTCGGTGGGATCGGGCACGGTGCACGCCAACGGCATCTACATCACGAGTTTGACGAGTTTACTCTTCGAGACGGACCGCTATCCGGTAAGTGATCTCTCCGACATCTCGCTCTCGCTGGCTGCGGACCAGCTGAACATCCGGGTCGGCAGCGATGGCTCCGTCTTTTCCCACGCCGCGGCGGTTTTCGCCGGCGCGGAGAGCATCAACATTTCCCCCGCGACCGAGGCGACGGCGACGATCGAGACGAACGGCTCGGAGCCGGCCGTCTTTGCCGCGCGCACCGGCGGCCTCTACGCGCCGGCGATTTATTTCCGGAATGTAAATCTTCAACTGCTTTCGGGGGCCGACATCAATATTGGCGGCACCTCGATCATCCCGGACTCCATGGGAGTGACGACAATTGTCGGTTTGATCGACGCGGCGCAGGCTTTCAGCTCGGTTGGCGATGTCGAGGTCGCGACGCTGCGCGCGGGTACCACGATCAATGTTGGCGGCAACTGGTTCGGGGTCGACATCATTGCCGGCAACGGCATCGACGTGGCCGGGCGCCTGGAAGGCTTTGGTCGCGCGGAAGCAGACGGCGACATCACGGCCGATACGATCGCCATTCCTGAGGTCCTCGCCTACGGAGATCTCCGGGCCATGGGCGGTGGGATCCGGCCCTTTGTCGCTTCTCCCGGTGGTGCCAGCCGCGAGCATACGATCGAAGCCGATCGGGTCTTTGCGCCCGCGGGAATCGATTTCTCGGGCAATCAGTTTGGCGGCATCGACGGTCTCTTCAGCGGCGGACACTTGACCATGGACTTGGCTTCCGTGCGCTTTGACCCCGAGGTCGAACTGGGCGGGGCAAACTTCAATGGCGCCGACGGCAATGAATTTACCAATAGTCCGGCGGACGGGCGTGGCGGCAGCGGCGGAACCTTCACCGTCCGCGCCAGCGGACAGATCTCAGTTTACGCGCCCATTACCGCGACCACCGGCTTGAACCGCGGCCCTGCGTCCTTCGGTGGCGATGGCGGGACCGTGAGCCTGGATGCAGGTTCGTCGCTGACGGTAAGCAACACGATCCAGGTTTCCTCGAACGACGTTTCACCGACCCAGTCGCCTGAGCCTTTGCGCCGAAGCGAGTCGGGCGGAATGATTCAGCTCCACAGCCGTTCAACGCTGACGCTGACCGATCAAGCGCACCTCCTGGCGCTGCTGGATGACAATGCGCCCGGCGCCGGCGGCAGGATTCTTCTCGCCACGGACGGGAGCGATATCCGGACGGCGGGGGAATTGGTGGCCGACCGCGGCGTGATCTCGCTGTCTAATTTGCCAAACAATCCGGGCCAAGCGGTCTTCGGCGCCACGGTGGGTCCTTTGATCTCCATCGAAGGCGGCTCCATGAGGGCCGAGACTCTCACGGTGGCAGCGATGGGCGATTTCGACTACGCGCTCGACGTCGCCTTCGATTTGCAGGTTGTTTCGTTGGAATTCTCCGTGCAGCATGACCTCAACGCGGGAGACCTTATCTCCGCCATCGGAGAGCTCACGCCGGTCGTGGCCCGGAACTCTCGTGGCAACGTGACCATCGAGGTGGGCGGCAATGCCAGCTTCAACCGGGTCCGTCTCGCCCGGGCTAATGGCGGCCAAAGCGACGGCGTGAATTTGTCCCTGCGCAGCGACGGCAATCTCTCGGTGAGAAATGAGATGGCCTTGCTGACGGACGCCTCGGGCATGGCGTTCGGCGGTCATATCTCCGTCTACGCCGGGCAGCAATTGACCATCGGTTCGCTCCAAGCCTACTCCTATGTCAATAACGACCTCGGCTTTGGCGCGCGGATGTCATTCTATGGTGACGCTGGAATCACTCTCGGAGCTACCGATCTGCAGGTCCTGGTCGGCTCCAGCGCGACCGTGAACGACGGCGCGGAAATTATTCTGTCTTCGCTCGGCGCGATCAACAGCCCCTCGGCGGCCCCCTTCAACCTCCGAGTGCAAAACCAGGGGCACATCTCCAGCGGCGGAAATATTCTGGTCGACGCAGGCTCCTTCACTGGCGGCGGGATCTACGACTTCAGCGTGGACAACACTTCGCCGCGAAGCATTGACCACGGTGGAAACATCAGCGTCACCACGACAAATGATTTCCGCAGCGTGGTTGATGGCACGATGGATTTCCGGATCGCAAATCTCGGAGGATTGATCACCGACGGCGGCTCGATCTTGATCAAGGTCGGCGGCCAGCTCGAGACCGGCACCCTTCGCTCCGTGATCGATAATCGTGACGGGAACATCAATTCGGGCGGCCGGATTGATTTTCAAATCTCGGGTGGCTTCCTGGTCCACGGCAGCGCGCTCTTCAACATCTTCCGCGACGCCCCGTCGTTTCTTTCCTTTGGCCCGCAGGGAGCCGTTGCCCCCTACTTGATCAGCCTGGATGCGGCCAGCATCACCGCCGATTCGCTGGACGCGTTTGTCGATGACAGCGCTGGGGCAATCCCCCCAAGCGGTTTCTCCGGGCTGGCACACATCAGCAGTGGAGCCATCGGGATCACGAATCGCTTGAATGTCTTCGGCTTGGTCGAATCCACGGGCATTGTTGATGCCGGGACTCTCAGCAGCACCACGGTCGTGGCGACCTCGGCGATTCACGTCGGGGAGGGCGGCCTGCAGCCATTCGCCATCGGCAGCCAGCGTTTCCCGACCTTGCAGCATACCCTGACCGCGCCACTCATCGTGTCGTTAGGCGGCATTCTCTTCGACGGCAACGCCGGGAGCGCCGAAGCAGGGATCCCGGGAGGCGATGGTGGGCTTCTGAGCTTGAACGCCAATGCGCTCAACTTCGGTCCGGATGGGGACATCCAGGGTCCGGTGACTTTGAGTGGCGGCGAGGCCGGGGGCGTGAGCCCGGCGGGAACGCCGGTTCCCGCAGGCAGCGGCGGTACCTTTAGCGCGAAAACGACGGGGGACCTTTCGGTTACCGGCGCGATTTATGCCACGACCGGTCTGCAGCCGGTGGCATTTCCGGCCGCGGGCAATGGTGGCACGGTTACCTTGGAGTCGAGCACCGGCACCGTGAGCGTCTCTGGGAAGATCGAGGTCTCATCAAACGATCCCACCCCGTTTGGCAGCCCCACGCCGCCGCCGGTCCGCCGCAGCGCCCGCGGAGGAAAGATCAACCTCACCAGCGGGAAAACCGGGACTTCCCCGGCGAACAGCCGCGCGGTTGCGATCAACATCGCCGATAGCGGCCAGCTCCTCTCCCTCCTCGCAGCTGCCCCCACGCCGCGTCCCGGCGGGAAGGTCACCATTCTCGCCACCGGCGCGAACAGCGACATCAATGTCGCTGGCAAAATCCAGGCGACCGGCGGCACCGTTGATATCCGGCATCGGGGAACCGCCGGGAACATCAATCTCGTCGGCACCGCCGGCGTGCCGAATACGAGCATTCTTTCGGCCGATGTGATCAAGGCCGGTGCCTTCGGCGACAATGGTCAGCTCAATGTCGGCCGGTCCACCCTCTCCGCCGACACGCTCATCCGGCTTTATGCCACCGGCGCTAATGGCGAGCTCAACTTCATCGCCAATACCACCCTGGCCAGCGGGAATGCGATCCAACTCGCGGCCAGCAAGATCACCATCCAGCCGAGCGTGGTCGTGACCATCAATGGCCCGCAGCCGGCCGATGTCTATACGAATAACCCAAACTACTCCGGCCCGGGTGGCATCAACCCAAACAATGGCCGGTTTGGCGGGCAAGGCGCGAAGATGCCGCAGACGCTGGATAAAGCTCCCTTGTTCGACTCCCCCGCGCCTTCCCCGCCGCCGCTCGGGTCGCCGCACGGCTAACGAGTTAAGGCTGGCGGCCTAACGACGCTCCCGATCGAGCAGGCCGGCGCCGAGCGCGGCGCCGGCCACGATCAGCGACGCCGCGGTCGCGAACGGCACCGGGTCGAACGGCGCGCGCGGCAGCGCGACCACGCCGTTCGAGTCCGTCTGCGCCGCGTGGCGCACGTAACGCCCGTGCCGCGGGCGGCGGAAACGCCGGGCGAAGGCTTCGAGTTTGCCAGCGAGATCACTATCGGAACGCGGCATTCCGTGGCCCGCGCCGATGACGTTCGGCCGCAGTTGCGCCAGCTGTGCGACCGAGGCACGGGTCGCGTCCCAGTTGCAATTAAACGGCGCGCCCGCGCGCGCCAGCGTCTTGCGCCCGCTCACCAGGCCTATCCACGAATCCATGTCCATCGTCGCGAGCGCGTCGCCCGCCAGCAGCACTCCATCGGCGGCGCGATAGAGCGAGATGTGTCCGGGCGAATGTCCTGGAGTAGCGATCCATTCCCAATCGCTTAATCCGGGCAGCTCGCCGGGAACCAGCGCGCGTAATCTCGGCCCGAGCGGTGCCGGCCGCGAGGGCATGAAGCGCGAAAGGAAAGCAATTGCTCCGCCAATTGTCGGGTCGGGCGGGGGATAGGCCGAACGCCCGTCGAGGTAGGGCAATTCCCGTTCGTGCGCATAGATCGGCACATCCCAGATGTCCGCCAGCGATCGGGCCGAGCCCGCATGATCGAAATGCCCGTGCGTCAAAATGATTGCCTGCGGCCGCGCACCCGCGCCGAAGCGACCTTCGGCTGCGGCGAGGATTTCCGGTGCGCGTCCCGGCAGGCCGGCATCGATCAAGACCCAGTTCCCGCCGGGCCGGCCGATGAAGTAGACGTTCACGAAACTGATCGGCATCCAGCCGACGTCCGGGGCGATGCGGGTGATGACTTTCATGGGATTCCTCCAGTTGGGAAAAATAGCCTACGGAATGGTGAGCGTTTGTCCGGCGCGTAATTTTCCGCCGCTCCCCAGCTTCCCGCTGTTGGCCTCGCGGATTTCCTTCCAGCGGCTCGGGGTGTCGTAATATTTGCGCGAAAGCGAGTAGAGCGTCTCACCGGCCTCGACCACATGTTGCCGGTTGCCGGCTTTCTTGCGTTTCGCCGGGCTGGCAGATTTCTCCGCGCGACTCGTGCGCGCGCTCGCCTTTTCGGTTGCCGCCGCCGCCTTGGCTTGCGCGGCTTTTTCGTCGAGCTGGCGGCGCAGCGCCAGGTTTTCGTTCCGTAGCCGCGCCGCCTCCGCGCGCGACATGACCGCGTCGCCGGAAAGCGTCGTCACCAAAGTGAGCTCATCGCGTTTCATGAAGCCCTTCACTTCCGCCGCGTGCCGTCCGCTCGGCGCGAGCGTGAGGTAACGCTTGAAATGATGGAGCGCGTTTAGCGGTTCCTTCATCTTGTCGTCGTAGAGCAGGGCCATCTTGTAATGGATCTCCGCCGAGTCCGTACTTCCATCGAGCGCCTTCTCGTAGAGGCTTAGGGCTTCCAGGAAATCGCCGCTGGCCGCGCGCGCCTCGGCATCTTTCAAGGTCTGCTTCGCCGGCGGCGTGGCCATGCGATTGCAGCCGCCGAGCGCCAGCAGGCAAAGCATCGCCAGGGTGCAGCGGAAACGGGGTGACTTGTCAGGCGCGAGCATCGTGGCAACGGTGCTTAAACATGATTGCCCGGGGCCTTCAATTGATTTTCGCCCTCGCGCTCGCGGGCGGCGCAGTCCGCGGCGAGGCGTTGGCGCCCGGTAGCGTGGCCTCGGTGAAGTTCCTCGACGTGGACGGCATTGAGCACGCTACCGCGGCCGGCAAGGTTACGATCATTGCCGTAGTCACGCGCGAGCACGAGGACGAGGCCGAGGCGGTGGCCGATCACGTGCCTGATAAATACACCGGGGACTCGAACTACCGCTACCTCACGCTGGTCAACTTTCAGCGGAAGCTCGCGGGTCCCTTCCGTGGCCTCACCCGCGCGATCATTCGCCAACGGCTCAACGCCGAGGCCAGGAAGCTGGCGGCCGAGTATCAAGCGCGGAAGATTGCGCACAGCCCGCGCGAGGATGTGATCGCGGTGGCTGATTTCGATGGCAGCGAGGTGGCCAAGCTCGGGCTGGCGCCGGAGGACAGCGGGCTCGCGGTTTTCGTCTTCGACGGTCGCGGCCGGGTGGTGCAGCGCTGGTTTTCCGTCCCGAGCGAGGACTCGTTAGGCAAAGCGATCGCCGCCGCGGCGCAGTCGCTTCAGTAGCGCGGAACTTCCGGGTCGATCTCGACCGACCAGGCGTCGATCCCGCCGGCTAAATTCCGCGCGCGGTTGAAGCCGGCCTGCTGCAGGAGCTGGACCGCATGAGCGCTGCGCACGCCGCCGTGGCAGTGGACCACCAGTTCCTTCCCGCGCTCGACCTCTTCCAGCCGCGCGGGCAATTCTCCCAGCGGAATGAGTTGCGCCCCCTCGATCCGCGCGAGCTCGTATTCGTGCGGCTCGCGCACATCCAGGAGCACAAAATCCTTCTGCGCTTCCCGCATTTCCTGTAGCTCCTGCACGGTGATCTCGGGCACGTCGTTGGTCGGTGTGGTCATATCGCAAAAAGCTTCGTAATCGATCGGCGCGGTAATCGTGGGTTGCTCGCCGCAGACGGGACATTGCGGATCGCGTCGAAGATTGAAAGTGCGGAACTTCATCTTTAGCGCATCGAAGTGCAGCAGCCGGCCGACGAGCGATTCGCCCAAGCCGAGGATGAGCTTGATCGCCTCGATCGCCTGGAGCGTTCCGATGATTCCCGGGAGCACGCCGAGCACGCCGGCTTCCGCGCAATTTGGCACCGTCCCCGCCGGCGGCGGTTCCGGGAACAGGCACCGGTAACACGGCCCGCCGAGGTGCGGCGCGAAGACTGTCGTCTGTCCGTCGAAGCGAAAAACCGAGCCGTAGACGTTCGGCTTGCGCGCAAAAACAGAGACGTCGTTTGAGAGGTAGCGTGTGGGAAAATTATCCGAGCCATCGACCACCAGGTCGTAGCCCGCGAGGATTTCCTCTGCGTTCTCCGCGGTGAAACGGCAGCGATGCGGGACGGTCTGCACGTGTGGGTTGATCTCCCGCAAGCGGCCGAGCGCGCTGTCTATTTTTGCGCGGCCCACGTCGCTCGTGCCGTGGAGCAATTGTCGCTGGAGATTCGAGAGCTCCACCTCGTCGGCATCCACCAGTCCGAGCGTGCCCACGCCCGCAGCCGCGAGGTAAAGCGCCGCCGGCGAGCCCAACCCGCCCGCGCCGATGCAGAGCACGCGCGCAGCTTTTAAACGCTCCTGCCCCGCCAGGGTCACTTCCGGCATGATCAAGTGCCGCGCGTAGCGCGCCCGCTCTTCACTCGTTAGGCTGCTCGACCCCATGGCGGAAACTTAGCCGACATTTTCCGGTTGCCCAAGGGCTGGCGTCGGCCCCGCCTTCCTGCGTAGTCTCGCGCCGTGCTTTCCGTCCTCTCCGATCCGCTTTACGTCGGCACCGTCCTCCTCCTGCTGGTCGCTTTCTCGGAGTGGATTTGTCGCCGCCCGTTCTTCCGCGCCGCCGGCTCCGCGCTCGTGGTTATCCTCGCGGCCGCGGTCCTGGCCAACCTTGGCGTGCTGCCCTCCTCGCGAAACGCCCCGCCGCTCTATGACGGCATCTTTGTCTACCTCGCACCGCTGGCGATTTTCTTCCTCCTGCTCGATGTCCGCCTGCGCGACCTCCGCCTCGCGGGCGTGCCCATGCTCCTGCTCTTCGCCGCGGGCGCGCTGACCACGTTGGTCGGCACCTACGTGGGCTATCAACTCGTTAGGCCGGACCTTCATGGCGTCCGCCAGGCTCACGCCGTGGCCGGCATGTTCACCGGCACCTACATCGGCGGGAGCGTGAACCTTAACGCCGTCGCGCTGCAGTACGGCGTGACCAAGGACGGGACGCTTTTTGCCGCGATCAACGCGGCCGACAACATCATCACCACCATCTGGATCGTGGCCACGCTCCTTCTCCCGCGCCTGCTGCAGCGCTGGTTCCCGCGTCGCGTGCCCGGCGCCGCGGCGGCCCCGGTCGCAACCGTGGAGGCGTTGGCCGCCGGCGAAGCCATCAGCGTGATCGATCTTTCGCTCCTGCTCGCCCTCGGCCTGGCCGCGCTTTTTGTTTCCCAAGTCGTGAGCCAACTGCTCCCGTTCCTCCCGATGGTCCTCGTGCTGACCACGCTCGCGCTCGTCCTCGCGCAGGTCCCGCAGGTGCAAAAACTCCGCGGCGCGCGCACCCTCGGTTACTTCGCGGTCCTGCTCTTCCTCGCGGTCATCGGCGCTTATTGCGACATCGGCGCGCTGATCGCGAATGGCTCCGTCGCTGGCGTCCTTTTGCTTTGGGTCACGCTGATTGTTTTCGTGCACGGCGCGCTGCTCTTCGGCCTGGCCGGGTTGCTCCGGCAGGATTGGGCCATGATCGCGGTGGCCTCGAATGCCAATATCGGCGGCGCCACCAGCGCCGGGGTGCTCGCGACCGCGCTCGGGCGCAATGACCTCCGCCTGCCCGGCATCCTCGTCGGCTCGTTAGGCAACGCCCTCGGCACCTACGCCGGGATCTTCGTCGCCGAACTCCTCCGGCGCGGTGGCGGTTGAACCGCGCGCGAAGCGGGCCACCGTTTCCGCCAGTGATCAAACTCTCGCTCGCGCTTTCTCTTTGCCTAACGAGTCTGGCTTTGGCGGAGCCGTCGTCTTCGCCGTCACCGGCGAAAACTCTCAGCTGGTCCGAGCTCGGGAAAATGCCGCGGCCGCCCGCCGGGGAGCGCCGGGCGTATGGGAGCGCGCCTGAGCAGCTCGGCGAACTGCGGCTGCCGCCCGGGAAGGGACCGTTCCCAGTGATGGTCGTGATCCATGGCGGCTGCTGGCAGTCGGCGTTTGATTACCAATACATCACCCGGCTTTCGGCCTGGCTGACCGCGCATGGGTTTGCCACCTGGACGATCGAATATCGCCGGCTGGGAAATGGCGGCGGCTGGCCCACGACGTTCCTCGATGTGGCCCAAGCCACGGATCATCTGCGCGAACTCGCCAAGGCTGCGCCGCTCGACCTCGAGCAGGTCTACGCCGCGGGTCATTCGGCCGGCGGGCAGCTCGCGCTCTGGCTCGCGAGCCGCGCGCGCCTGTCCAAAGACAGCGAGCTCTACGCGAAAGATCCGGTGCCGCTCCGCGGCGTGCTCGGGCTGGCGGCGATCACCGATCTCGCGCACTACCGCATCGGTCCGCCCGACAGTTGTCACTCCGCGGTCGAGCCGCTCCTGGGCGGCGCGCCGGATAAGGTCGCGGCCCGCTATGCCGAGACCTCGCCGAGCGAGCGCCTGCCGCTCGGCGTTCCGCAGATTTTCCTCCAGGGCGAACGCGACCCGATCGTCGATCCCGCAAGCGTGAGGAGCTACGTCGCTGCGGCGGAGAAGGCTGGCGACCGCGCGGTCTTGCTGCCTCTCCCGGACGCGGGTCACTTCGAAACGTCCGTGGTGGTCCCGCAAAGCGAGGCCGCGTTTGTGAAAGCGCTGGCTCTTTTGCGCGGCGGGACGGACTCGCTGCCTAACGACTGAGGAGCGCGGCCAGTTGCCGCGCCGGATTCCAGCCGCGCGGCGGCTTCCGCACGCTCGACCACGGCATCCCGGCGGCGCGCCAGGCCTCTCGCCATTCCGCGAAGGAATAGCCGGCATCTTCATCGCTCACGCCGAATTGAAAGCCGCAGCTCGGGCAGATCTCGAACGAGCCGCCTCCCTCTGCAGTGCGGGGCGCTTCCTCGAGGTGGGGATAGCCGCAGACCGGGCAAAGATGCTTCATCGGCGCTTCCGTAGATCGACTGGGCGCCCGATCTGCCGCTGGAAATAACCGCGCCCTCCGGGCTTGAAGTAGGTCTTGGTCCTGCCGTCGGCGGTGTAGACGCCGAAGGCGCCGCTCCCGGGATCGTAGACGCGATAGGTCCCGCTCTGGTCGACCTTCGCCGGGTAGCCGGCAACTTGGGCGCGCTGGAAAAAGTCGTAGGCCTGGCGGGCGTAATCTTCCGCGTCCCGCGCGCCGAAATCCGCGCCGTGCCGCGCGAAGTGATCCGGGAGCGTCCCCGGATTGGCCCAGGTACGGGTGGAGTAGACATTCTGGCCCGTAAACCGCGCGGCGCGGGCAGGGGCTGCCGATTGCGATGGCGCGAAGGAAATCGGCTCCGGCCGCTGGGTCCAAAGGCCGAGCGCGAGGAGGGCCACCGAAACAACGAGCAGGAGCGCAGTTCTCATGATGGACACTCGTTAGGCCAGGGAGCGGGGGACACGTTCTCTCTGTTGTGGGGAATTTTGCCGGGCGATGCAAACAGTTGCCGAGGCTGGGACGCAAAGGGAAGCTGCGCGGTGCGGTCTCGCTTCCATTTTAGCCTGCTCTTTCTCCTCTTGCTGCCGCCCGGGCTCCGGGCGCAGGAAGAGAGCGGACTCGACCCGGCGAAGAAGCTCTACGAGCAGGCGCTGGTGGAAAGCGAGCGCGCTTCAAAGCTCGAGCGCCGCGGGAAACGTGAGCCGGCGATCGATGCCTACGAGTGGGCCGGGCGGCTGGCGGCGGCTTCGATCACCGAGCTCGAGCGCGCGGGCCAACCGGAGACGGAGCGCGCGCCGGAGATCCCGTTTCGCTGCGGGACTTCCTACCTGCACGCCGGCCGGTTGCTGACCTACTTGAAGCGCGAGGGCGACCGGAAAGACGAAGACCTCCGGCTGGCGGTGCAATACCTCGAGCAGGTGGAAGCGATCGAGCGCGCGCGCGCGGCGCGGTTGCAGGTCCCGGTGAATCCCGAGATCTGGCGGGTGCACAACGCGATCGGCTTTGCCCATTTCCTGCGCGGCGAGCTGGCGCAGGCGCGCCTGCAGTATGGCGCGGTGCTCGAGGTGAACCCGAGCTACCAGCCGGCGGAGCAGGCGATCGCGGAGATCAACAAGCTCGAGCAGGCGCAGAACGAGCTCTTCACTCCGCAGGGGCGCACTTTGCAAAAAGAGAAGAATCGCAAGCTCCTGCGCGGCCTGGTCGATACCCTGCGCCTGGTGCGCGACATCGTCACGCTGGGTCGTTAGGCAGCGCGCTGGCGGATGGCCGCCAGGATGCGGGCGATGGCCTCGTCCCGCGGTCGCGCGCCGAGGTTGCCTTTGCCGTGCTCGCGCAGGCTGACCGCGTTCGCTTCCAGGTCGCGGCCGCCGATCACGAGCATGGTGTGCACCTTCATTTGCTCGGCGCTGGAGATCTTCGCCTTGATGTGATCGTTAGTCGCGTCGAGCTCGCAACGGACTTCGTGCGCGCGCAATTCGTCGGCTATTTTGCGGGCATACTCGACCAGCGCCGGCTCGTCGCCGATCGGGAGCACGCGCACCTGCTCGGGCGCGAGCCAGAGCGGGAAATTGCCGGCATAATGTTCGATCAGGAAGCCGATGAAACGCTCGTGCGTCCCGAGTGGTGCGCGGTGAATGCAAAGCGGCGTGGCCTCGGTGTTTTCGCGGGTCTTGTAGACCAGGCCGAACTTAGCCGGGACAGCGAAGTCGACCTGGTTGGTCGCGATGGTGAACTCGCGCCCGATCGCGCTCCAGACCTGGACGTCGATCTTCGGGCCGTAGAAGGCGGCCTCGTTTGGCACTTCGACGTAGTTGATTCCGCTGCGCTGGAGGACGCCGCGGACCATGTCCTCGGTTTTCTTCCAGAGCTCGGGGTTATCCACGAATTTCTGGCCGAGCTTGGCCGGATCATGCGTCGAGAAGCGCATGACGTATTTCTCGATCCCGAAGATTTTGAAATACTTCAAATACATCTCGTTAACCGCGCGGAACTCGTCTTCGAATTGCTCCTCCGTGCAGTAGATGTGCGCGTCATTCATCTGGAGCGAGCGCACGCGCATGAGCCCGAAGAGCTCGCCGCTCTGTTCGTAGCGATAGTTGTGCCGTATTCGGCGAAGCGCAGCGGCAGGTCGCGATAACTGTGCGGCACCGCAGCGAAGAGCTTGTGGTGATGCGGGCAGTTCATCGCCTTGAGGTAATATTTGTCGCCGACGGCTCCCTCTTCCGCGCCATGATCGTGCAGCTCCATCGGCGGGAACATCGAGTCGGCGTAGTAGGGCAGGTGACCGCTCGTTAGGTACAGATTCTCCCGGGCAATGTGCGGCGTGCGCACTCGCTGGTAGCCAGCGGCGAATTCCGTTTCCTTGGCGAGCTTTTCGAGTTCCTCGATGATGGCGGCGCCGCGCGGGAGCCAGAGCGGAAGGCCGGGGCCGACGTCGTCGTCGAAGGTGAAAAGCTCGAGCTCTTTCCCGAGCTTGCGGTGGTCGCGCTTCTTCGCCTCCTCGAGCATGGCGAAGTATTCTTCGAGCTGCGTCTTGTTCTTAAAAGCGGTGCCGTAGATGCGCTGGAGTTGCGGATTTTTCTCGTCGCCTTTGTAGTAGGCGCTGGCCACGTGGGTGAGGCGGAAGGCGCCGATGTTCCCGGTGCGCATGACGTGCGGGCCGGCGCAGAGGTCGGTGAATTCGCCGTTGCGATAGAGCGAGATTTCTTCGCCCTCGGGGATGTGCTCCACGATATCGAGCTTGAATTTAGACGGCGCATTGCGCGCGCCGAGCGCGGCCAGTTTGCCTTCGCGGGCCAGCGCGAGGGCCTCGTCGCGCGAAACAACCACGCGCTCGAAGGGGTGGTTCGCCTTTGTCTCCTTTTTCATCTCGGCCTCGATCTTCGCGAAGTCTTCCGGGGTGATCCGGTGCGGCAGATCGACATCGTAGTAGAAACCGTTTTCCACCGGCGGCCCGGCGGCGAATTGCGCCTCCGGCCAGAGCTTGAGGATCGCGGTCGCGAGGACGTGAGCGCAGGAATGGCGGATGCGCTCGAGCTCGCTCATTGGCTTGCCTTCAGTGGCCGCGGGAACCCCGGCGGCGGCTACGTCTTCGGCGATGCTTTCTTCGTTGGCGTCCATGGCGATGAGGGAAAGAGATTCCGCGCTTTCGCCGGGGTCGGCAAGCACCGGGCGCGGAAGTTTGCTTTTCAGCGCGCGCCCACCTCTCTACCATCCCGGGCCCGAGGCAAATGGCCTAACGAAACCATGGCAGAGGTGACCGAGAAGCTCAGCGGAGGGACGCCGCTCACGATCGAGCAGTTGCTGGAGTATCTCCCGGCGCTGCAGGAGTTGCCGCGTGCCCAGCTGGAGAACTGGGCCAAGGGAGCAGCCGCGCTCCATCGCTACGCCCCGGGCGAAATCGTCTGCGAGGAAGGGGCGTTCGGCTCCACGGCCTACTACATCGTCTCGGGATCAGTCGACATTTTCATCCAGAATCCGCTGGCGCACCTGCGGACGGCGCCGGCGAAGCGGCTTTTCTGGCGGAGCGTCGCGCGGATGAAGAGCTTCCTGGTGGACGACGCGGATGACCGCCGGCCGGAGGCGCACGAGCGGAAGTTCATCAGCATCGACGCGAACGTCGACCTGCCGTTGCAGCGACCGCTGGCGCAACTCGGGCCGGGCGAGCTCTTCGGGGAAATGACTTGCCGCACCTTCCAGCCGCGCTCGGCCACGGTGCAGGCGCGCGAGCCGTGCGTGATGGTGGAGATGCTGCGCGTGATTTTGGACATGCTCGTGGGCACGCGCCAGGTCTCGGATGCGAGCAAGGCGACCTCGAAGGTGAAGGCGCCGACGTTCAAAGGCACCTCGTTCAAGAAAGAGGTGGAGCAGAAATACCGGGAGCGTTCCCTGAGCACGCACCTGCGCGCGGTTCCGCTCTTCGCGACCTTGAGCGACGAGTTCCTCGAGGACCTGAAAGCGCAGGTAGAGTTGATCTCTTACAATCAAAACGAGGTCATCTGCCGCGAAGGCGAAGAGGCAGATGCATTCTACCTCATCCGTTCGGGCATGGTGCGGGTCTCGCAGGCCATGCCAGGCGGCGAAATGGTGCGCACTTATCTGGGCCGGGGCGATTACTTCGGCGAGATCGGCCTGCTGCGTGCGACCACGCGCAATGCGACCTGCGCCGCGCTCGATGCGGTCGACGTGGTGAAGATCCCAGCGGCGCAATTCGAGGCGATGCTGGCGCAATTTCCCGAGGTGAGAGCGCAACTCGAAGCCGTGGCCGCGGCGCGCGTGGCCGCGAGCGCGCCGCGCACCCTGCCTACCGGCCTGCAGCTCGACGATTTCCTGAACCAAGGCCTTTTCGAGGCGCAGAATTTGTTGCTTATCGATCTCGATAATTGCACCCGCTGCGATGCCTGCGTGCAGGCTTGCGCAAAGGCGCACGATGGGGTTTCGCGACTCCTGCGCGACGGCCTGCGCTACGATCACTACCTCGTGGCCACGGCCTGTCGCTCGTGCCGCGATCCGCTCTGCATGACGCAGTGCCCGGTCGGCTCGATCCGGCGAAAGGAGAACCTCGAGATCATCATCGAGGACTGGTGCATCGGCTGCGGGAAGTGCGCCGAGCTTTGCCCTTACGGCAACATCAACATGCACCCGCTGGAAGTGACCAAGGAGGTGCGCACGGAGATTAAATCGAAGGTCGAAGGCGAACCGCCGAAGGTGAAGGTGGAGAAGAAAAAGACGACCGCTTTTAAGGCGAACACCTGCGACCTCTGCACGCAGCTTTCCACCCCGAGCTGCGTTTACGCCTGCCCGCACGATGCCGCCAAGCGCGTCGACCCGCAGCGTTTCTTCGGCGACGCCCTGCGCGCGCAGGATGAAATTCTCCAGCACGAATGGGCGACCTCGGAGCACGTGGAAACCCATCGCACGCATTGAGGTTTTTCGGGTCCCGGTCGCATGCGCATTGTTAATCGCACCCATCTTCCCTGGCTCGTGTTTACCCTCGCCGCCACGGCCGCGGCGGTGGTGCTCTACCTGGCAAATTTCCATCCGCAGAGTCTCCCTTTCGCGTTCGAGTTGCCGGCTATTTTCGGCGCCACCCCGCCGTCGCGCGGGCACGTCGGCGGTACGCCGCTGGGCGTGCTCTACGGCGCCATCTCGCTGGCTATTTTTCTGTTCGCCGCGCTCCTCGGGCTGCGGAAAAAGATTCCGCTCTGGCGCGTCGGCCGGGTGCAACTTTGGCTGCGCGCGCACATTTGGCTCACGCTCCTGACGATTCCGCTAGTGGCGCTGCACAGCGGCTTCCGGCTCGGCGGCGCCATGACCACGCTGTTGCTCCTGCTCTACGCTTTCGTGATGGCCAGCGGCATCTATGGCCTGATCCTGCAGCATCATCTCCCGCGCCTGATGAAGGAACGCCTGCCCGCGGAAACCGTCTACGAACAAATCCCGCACATCCGCGCGCAGCTCTGCGCGGCCGCGGAAAAGATGCGCGATTCCTTCCGGCCGGCGCCCGCGACGGAAAAGAAAACCGCGCCCGCGCCGATGGCCGCGGCGACGCCGACCGTGACCACGCCCACGGCCCGCGCGAAGAGCGCCTCCGACTCCGCCTTGACGGCCGCGACCGTGACCGCGCCGCCGCCAAAACCCGCGCCGGCCCCGGGCGATCCGGAATCGGAGAAAGTGCTGGCTGATTTCATCGAACGGCAAATCCTGCCGTATCTGCGTGCGCGCAACGGCCGCCGCCTGCGCCTGGGCGAACGCCGCTACAGCGACGAGCTTTTTCGCTTCCTGAAGTTGCGGATCGCGCTCGGTTACCGCCCGCGCGCGGATGAGATCGAGGCCTGGTGCGACGAGCGCCGGCTGCTCGACGCGCAAACGCGGATGCACCATTGGCTGCACGGCTGGCTTTTCGTGCACGTGCCGTTTTCCTTTGTGCTCATCCTCGTCACCATCTGGCACGCCTACGTGGCGCTCTTCCGCTTCTGACCGATGGCCGAGCCGACGCGCACGCAGAAGCAGATCGCCGAGCGCTACAAGGGCAATCTGGCTTATTACAAACGGCTGCATCCCTGGCGCGCAGCGCGCATCGCGGTCAGCTTCGTCGCGCTCGTCGGCGGCCTGCTCGCGGTGCTGTATTACCATCGACACGCCAACCCGGAGTTCTTCAATCCGGGCGCGATCTCGAGCGGTCATGCGCTCATCGCGCAGGATTGCGCGAAGTGCCACCAGCCAAAGCTGGCGCCGCGCGAGTTGCTCGATCCTTACAAGCTCGGCTTTGCCCTCGGGCAGCAATTTAACCTGCGCACGACGGTGGCGCTGATCGACGGCAAGTGCGCCAACTGTCACGCGGATCGGGATTTTCATGCGCCCACGGTGGTCGCGAATCGCTCCTGCTCCGCGTGCCACCAGGAACACCGCGGACCGGAGGCGATCTCGCTCGCGAGCGATCGCGATTGCGCGGCCTGCCATAACGACCGCAAGGTCATGCAGGCCTCGGCCGCGCTCGGCCGGCAGCTCCCTGCGAGCGCCTTCCCGCCGCCGCGCAACCTCGCGCAGCGCGCGGCCCTGCAGCTTCCGCGGCCGCCGGATGGGCAGACGCAGGTCTTCGCGCGCTTCGATGGCGCGCATCCCGACTTCCGTTGGGAGCAAAACCAGGCGCGCGATCCGGACACGCTGCGCTTCAATCACCAACGCCACTTCGCGGCGGACATCCCGCTGTCTCATGGCCGGCGCCTCGAGTGCGCCAGCTGCCACCAGCCGGAGCCGGACGGGCGCTACCTGCGGCGGATCAGCTTCGAAGCGAACTGCCGAAGCTGCCATGCGCTTCAGTTCGACCCGCGCAATCCCGAGCTCACTTTGCCGCATGGCGATCCCGCGGCGGTCCGCGGTTTTCTGCGCACGCTGCCGGGGCAATACGAAGCGCTGGCGGTGAGCAAGGGCCTAACGAGTCCAGCGCAGCGGGAGCGTTTCGTGGCCGCGCAGCTCACACAATTGCGCGAGCGGGTGCGCTCCGGCGAGGACTTCGAGCGGCAGATTTTTTTCACGAGCGATCCCTATCGCCAGGTGGAAGGGAGCGCGCCGCCGATCGGCAGCGTCTTCCATGGCTGCGCCTTTTGCCACGAGGTGAAACCGGCGGCGCATGGCGCGCCGCTCGTCACAAAGCCGATCCTGGTCGATCGCTGGCTGCTGCATGGCCAGTTCAACCACGCGAAGCACCAGAGCGTGGGTTGCAATGATTGCCATCACGCGACCGCCAGCCGCGAGACGGCAGATGTCCTCCTGCCGGCGAAGGCTTCCTGCGTCGCCTGCCACAGCCCGGCGGGGAAAGTCGCGAGCAATTGCACCACCTGCCACGACTACCACCACGCGCCGATTTCGGCCGCGAAATAGCTGGGTGACGCTGGGCGAACATTCTGTTTGCCTTTGTCGCGCGCCGTTGCATCTTCCACGTCCGCTCCGCATTGCGCGGAGCGCGCACGTTTTACCCTATGGCGACAGCAACAGAATTAGTTCCGGAATTGCTCGAAGCGGGCGTCCACTTCGGCCACCAGACCAAGCGCTGGAACCCGAAGATGAAGCCGTTCATTTTCGAGCAGCGCAACCAGATTTACATCATCAACCTCGACGAGACGGTCAAGCAGCTGCAGACAGCGACCGATTTCCTCCAGGAAGTGACCCGGCGCGGCGGCAAGATTCTGTTCGTCGGCTGCAAGAAGCAGGCGCAGGAAGCGGTCAAGGAAGCGGCCCAGGCGTGCGGACAATTTTTCGTCAACCAGCGCTGGCTCGGCGGCACGCTGACCAATCTCGCGACCATCCGCAAGAGCATCGGCCGCTTGAAATATATCGAAGAGATCGAGTCCTCGCCCGACTTCAAAAAGATGGGCAAGCAGGAGCTGGCCGCGCTCGGCCGTGAAGGCGCGAAGCTTCGCCGCAACCTCGAAGGCATCCTTGAGATGCAGAAATTACCCGACGCCATGGTGGTGATCGACACCACTCGCGAGCAGAATGCCGTCAACGAAGCGCGCCGCCTCGGGATTCCGACGGTCGCGATCGTGGATACGAACGCCGATCCGGAGTTGATCGATTACCCGATCGCGGGGAACGACGACGCCATCCGCGCGATTCGCGTAGTCCTGCAGAAATTGGTCGACTCGATTGTCTCCTCCAGCGGCGAAGCCCGGATTCGCGAGCAGGTCGAGATGGCCGGCGTTTCCGCCTAACCCGCAGTTTTCAAAATCCGGCCGATGCTGTGTGCTGATGGGTCAATGCCGTCAGCTCCATCGCCACAACCTTTTCCCCATCCCATGGAAGCCAAAGCCGAAATCAATCCCCAACTGGTCAAGCAACTCCGCGAACGGACGAACGCGGGCATGATGGACTGCAAGCGTGCGCTCGCGGAAGCAGGCGGCGACTTGGAGAAAGCGGAAGCTGCGCTCCGGACCAAGGGGATCGCCGGCGCGAGCAAGAAGGCTTCGCGTGCGACCAAGGAAGGAATCGTTGCCTCCTACATTCACCTGCAGGGCAAGGTGGGCGTGCTCGTGGAAGTGAATTGCGAGACCGACTTCGTGGCCAAGAACGAGATCTTTCGCGATTTCGTGAAGGATATCACCTTGCACATCGCGGCGGCGCATCCGCTTTACGTGAACCGCGAGGAAGTGCCGGAGAAAACGATCAGCTCCGAGCGTGCGATCTACGAGGGCCAGGTGAAGGACAAGCCGGCCAATGTTGTCGGCAAAATCGTGGACGGGAAGCTGGATAAGTTCTACAGCACGGTCTGCCTGATGGAGCAGGGCTTTATCAAGAATCCCGACCAAACGATCAAGGAACTGGTTGCGACCAAGATCGCCGAGCTCGGCGAGAACATCGTCATCCGCCGGTTCACCCGCTACTCTGTGGGCGAGGCGGTCGGCTCCGAGAATTCCGCGTCCGCGGAAGCGAGCGCCGCGGAATAATTCGTTAGGCCGAGCGACGGGGTTGTCGCCGCGCGCGGGCTTCTGCTAGGCTCCCGCGCAATGTTTAATCTCGAGGGCGCACAGCGGGCCGGGGCCACGGTCTTCGCATTCGTCGCCGTCTTCTTTGTCGCCCTCACCCTGGGACGCGTCCTCAAGCGGCGCGCGGGTGTGCCGCTGGGCATTCTCTACCAGCTCTTCTGCCTCGCGCTCGCCTTCTATGCCGCGCTCGCGGTCTACGGAGTGGAGACGACCTGGCGCGGGCATCTCGGCGCCGCGGTCATCTTGCTCAGCACCGGCATCGTGGTCGCGCTGCTGGATCGCTATCTCTGGGACTATTACTTCCAGACCCGCCGGCAAGTGCCGGTGCCGAAGCTTCTCCGCGACACCGCGGCGATGGTCCTGTTCCTGATCGCGCTCCTCTTCGTCTTAAGCGTGGGCTATCACGCGGAGACGCAACTCAAAGGGCTGCTCGCGGGCTCCGGCGTGGCTGCGATCATCCTCGGTTTCGCGGCGCAGAATCTCCTCAGCAGCGTGGTCGCGGGGATGTCGCTGCAAATCCAACGGCCCTACAAAGTCGGCGACTGGCTCAAGGTGGGCGAAACCTACGGCGAGGTCATGGAGATTCGCTGGGGGGCCACGCGTTTGCGCACGAACGACGCCATCTACCTGCACATTCCGAACAACGACATCGTCAAGCAGACGATCGTGAACATCAGCTACCCGAGCCAGATCCACGCGATGCGCATCCAGGTGGGCGCGGACTACAGCGTGCCGCCTAACCGGGTGAAGGACGCGCTCCTGCGCGCCGTGACCGAGGCCGAGGGGGTGGAGCCGCAGCCGCCGCCGAAGGTTTTCCTGCGGGACTACGGCGAGTCCGCGATTCTCTACGAGATCAAGTTTTGGATGACCGGACACGCACGCTACAACGACGTCTGCGATGCCATCCGCACGAACGTCTGGTATGAATTTCGCCGGCGGAAAATCACCATCCCGTTCCCGATTCGCACGCTCCATCTCCAGCGCCAGCCGCACGTGCCCGGGCAGGAAATGCGCCGGAAGGCGCGCGACATTCTGCGCGACGAGCCGCTCTTCGGCTGCCTGAGCGATGAGCAATTAGACGGCATCATTCAAAAGTCGGAGCCGAACCATTTCGGTCGCGGGGAGGCGGTGATCGAGGAAGCGGCGGAAGGCGACTCGATGTTTGTCCTCCTGCGGGGGACGGCGCAGGTCTCGGTGGAGAAAGAGGGCGTGCCGATCCGCGTGGGCGTTCTCCGGGAAGGGGATTGCTTTGGGGAAATGTCGCTCCTGACGGGCGAAAAACGGACCGCCACGGTGCGGGCGGAGAACGACTGCGAAGTGCTCGAGATCAGCAAGGTGATCATGGGCGAACTCCTGCGGGGCGCGCCGGATTGCCTGGCGCAGTTGAGCGGGCTGCTGGCGCAGCGAAAAATGGAAACCGAAGGGCGGCTGAAAGAGGCCACGGTGCCGGAGGACCGGGCCCAGCGAGAGCGCGAATACACCGCCAATTTCCTCAAGCGATTGCGCAACTTTTTTGAGCTCTAAACCCTCGCGCTAACGAGTGCTCTGGAGGGCGCGGAAACGCGGCAGATAGCCGTTGCCAGTGAGGGAAAAGTCCCTATCGTCTCGCACTTCAATTCCGACCCTGCCTATGACTTTGCTTGCTCTCTCGATCCTCGATTTCGGCGTCACCCTTTCGATGCTTTTGGCCGCCGGTGGCCTCGTTTTCGCCTTCTTCCTGATCAAGGCAGTGATCAGCCGTTCCCCCGGAAATGAACGCATGCGCGAGATCGCCGGCGCCGTCCAGGAAGGGGCCAAGGCGTATCTGAATCGCCAGGTGATCACGATCAGTGCGATCGCGGTGGTGATCTTCATCTTGCTGTTTATTTTCCGCGACGGCGCGACCGCGGTCGGCTTTCTCATTGGGGCCTTCTGCTCGTTAGCCGCCGGTTACATCGGCATGCGCATCGCGGTGCTGGCCAACGTGCGCACCGCCTTTGCCGCGACCACTTCCCGCACCGCGGCGATGCGCGTGGCCTTCAATGGCGGCGCGGTCACCGGCCTGCTCGTGGTCGGTTTGGCGCTCCTTTCGGTGGGCCTTTTCTACACCCTGGCCAGCCGCATGATCGGGCACGATCCGGCGGTCAAGAGCCTCATCGGCCTGGCGCTGGGCGCGAGTTTAATCAGCGTTTTCGCGCGTCTCGGCGGCGGCATTTACACCAAGGCGGCCGACGTGGGCGCCGATCTCGTCGGCAAAATCGAGCAGAACCTCGACGAAGACGATCCGCGTAATCCGGCGACGATCGCAGATAACGTGGGCGACAACGTGGGCGATTGCGCCGGCATGGCAGCGGACGTTTTCGAGACCTACGCGGTCAGCTTGATCGGCGCGATCCTGGTCGCGGCGCTGACCCTGCCGACCTACCCAGCGGCGATCGTTTATCCCTTTATCCTCGGCGGCATCTCGGTGCTCGGCGCGATTCTCGGCATCATTTTCGTAAACGTGACCACGATGAAGCCGGGCGCGGCGCTTATGGGCGCGGTCGGCGCGAGCGCGGTAGTTTCGGCGGTGCTCTTCTGGCCGGCGACGCGGCTGCTCTTCCCGAACGGCGTCGCCATCGGCGGCCTGCTGCATTCGGCGAACGCGCTCTACGCTTCTGCCTTGGTCGGCCTGGCGATGACTTTCTTGGTCGTGCTGATCACGAACTACTACACCTCCACGGCCTACAGCCCGGTGCGCAAAATCGCCAAGGCTTCCGAGACCGGACACGCGACGAACATCATCGCCGGTCTCGCAATCGGGCAGCACGCGACCGCGCTGCCGGTGGCGTTCATCGGGCTGTCTATTTTACTCAGCTATCACTTCGCGGGCCTTTACGGGATCGCGATCGCGGTCATGAGCATGCTTTCGATGGCTGGCATTATCATCTCGCTGGATGCCTTTGGCCCGATCACCGACAACGCCGGCGGCATTGCGGTGATGAGCGAATTGCCCAAGGAAGTGCGCGCGGTCACCGATGACCTCGACGCCGTGGGCAACACGATGAAGGCCGTGACCAAGGGATACGCGATCGCTTCCGCCGGTCTCGCGGCGCTGGTGCTCTTCGGCTCTTATGTGGAGGAATTGCGGGCGCACTTTGCGATCATCGGGCGCGTGGGCAATTTCGATTTCTCGCTGAACGATCCCAAGGTGATCATCGGCCTTTTCATTGGCGGATTGTTGCCGTTCCTCTTCACCGCTTTCAGCATGGACGCGGTCGGCAAAGCGGCCGGGGCGGTCGTGCGTGAAGTGCGGCGGCAGTTGACTGCGAAGCCGGGAATTTTGACCGGCGCGGACAAGCCGGACTACGGCGTTTGCGTCGACATCGTGACCAAGGCGGCCCTGCGCGAAATGATTATCCCGGCACTTCTACCGGTGGCGTTTGTCTGCATCGTGGCCGCGATTCCGCAGCTCGGGCCGACGGTTCTGGGCGGCCTGCTCGTGGGCACGATCGTGACTGGCTTGTTTGTGGCCATCGCCATGACCTCGAGCGGCGGCGCGTGGGACAACGCGAAGAAATATATCGAGGAAGGCAATCTCGGCGGCAAAGGCTCGATGGCGCACGCGGCTTCGGTCACGGGCGACACCGTGGGCGATCCTTACAAGGACACCGCCGGCCCGGCGATCAACCCGATGATTAAAGTGGTCAACATCGTGGCCATTTTGATTATCCCGATTTTCTTCCGCTAGAAGGCGCGGGCTTTCCGCCACTGCGACCGCATGGCCGAGCAAACTCCAGGAGACTACCAGCTCACGCCCCCAGCGGCGCCGGAGCAGATGTTGGCCAAGAAAATGCCGAAGCTGCCCGACCCCGGGGCGACGCCCTTCAAGCTGGTGGTCGATCCCGAGATGCGGGCGAAACTGCGGCGCGCACTCTCGGAGTTGATCGATTACCACGACGAATCGCTCGCGGAGCATTTCGCTGACGGGAAACTGGCGCTCGAGTCGTACAAAGAATACATCGAGCTTTTCGCGCGCAGCCTGAAGGAGACGATGGAGAGCCGTGAAGGTGTCGCCTATTTACTGCGCGCGGCTGGGTTTGAGGTGCGGCTGGACGAGATCAATCTCGAGCCGGAGCTGCGCTGGAAGCGCGGCGCGCCGGGAGCTTTCGGGCGCAGTTTGCTTTAGGATTTTGCCTCTCGGCAGGGGGCTTTCGGGAGAGAAGTGCCCTGCGTGGCGCGAAGATCGCTCTAGCAGTTTTGCCAGAACGCCGTTACACCCGTTTTAATGCCCACCGTCCTACTGATCGAAGACGACGACGAAAGTCGGCGGATCACGAGCGAATTGTTCCCTCGTGAGCGCTGGACCGTGCTCCAGGCAGGCGATGGCGAGGCGGGAATCGCGATGGCTTTGAAGCATCGCCCGGAGGTCATTCTGTGCGACTTGCTGATGCCAAAGGCGAACGGCTTCCAAGTTTGCCGGGCCCTGCGCCAGGCGCTCCAGCCCTCGAAAATTATCGTCATTTCCGGGCGCGATTACGGCGTCGATCGCACGAGCGCGCTCGAAGCCGGCGCGGATGAATATCTCGTAAAGCCGGTCAGCTGGGAGATGCTGTCCTCGACGATCGAGCGCATCCTCCCGCTGCCGCGCTTGCCCACGGTCGTGCGCAATGGCTCGGCCGATTTCCACACGCCGTCGACCCGGCTGAAGTTCTGGGGCGTGCGCGGTTCCATTCCGGTGCCAGGGGCCGCAACCGTGCGCTACGGCGGGAACACCAGCTGCGTGGAAGTGCGCACGGACGGGGAAATTATCGTGATGGACGCCGGCTCCGGCATTCGCGCGCTCGGCCTCGCGCTGGAGGAGGAATTCGCCGAGCGCCCGATCCATCTCACGCTGCTCGTCACGCACACGCACTGGGATCACATCCAGGGCCTTCCGTTTTTTCTCCCGGCCTACAACCGCAAAAATGACATCCGCGTCCTTGGCTACGAAGGGGCGCGTGCCGGCCTGGCCACGATTCTCGCCGGCCAGATGGAAACGCCGTTTTTTCCGGTGAGCTTGAAAGCGCTCCGGAGCGACATCCAGATCGAGGAGCTGCGCGAAATGGAGTTCTCGATCGGCAAGGTGAAAGTGCAGGCAAAGTTCGCCAACCACCCGGGGATTTGCGCCGGCTACCGGCTGAACACCAGCGGCGGCTCCATCGCCTATTTCCCCGACAACGAGCCTTTCGAACTGCTCAAGGTGCAACTGGCGCAGAACGAAAACGCCAGCGTCGAGGAGGCGCGCGCCTTTGCCAAAGCGGAGAAGACAAAGCTGGCGGATTTCCTCCGCGGCTGCGACGCGCTGATCATGGACGCGCAATACACCGACGAGGAATACGAGACGCATGTCGGCTGGGGCCACGGCTCGCTCAGCCGGGTAGTTTCGCTCGCGCTCGAGGCGGAAGTGCGGCGGTTGATCCTTTTCCATCACGACCCAAATCACGACGACGCAAAGATCGACGAGATGCTCGAGGGCGCGCGGTTGCTGGTGGTCGAGGCTGGCGCCTCCATGGAAGTGGAAGCGGCCCGCGAAGGCGCGGAGATTTGGTTTACGCCCAAGCCGGCGGCCGCGAAAAATTAGTCAGCACCTTGGGCGCACGCCCACTTGCCGCCACCGCGAATCGAGGCGATAGATGGCGCCCTGCTTTTTGCCTCGTGGTGTAACGGTAGCACGAGAGATTCTGGATCTCTTTGTCAAGGTTCGAATCCTTGCGAGGCAGCGCTCTTTCGCGCCAGCTCTTCCCATGCGCAGCCCATTTTCATGGTGTTGCTTTCGCTGCCGCAAGAGCAGCAGGGAAGAAGCGCTGCCCATGTTTCTTCTAAGGCGCGTCTCCGCGAGCAGCCGCCGGCGAAAGAATCGCCGGCGGCTGACGGGAGAACCGGGCGGCTAAGGCAGGGAGTCGCCGGAGCGGCTGCGGGCGACGATGGTATCGCCCGCGTTCAGTGTGCCATCCACATTCAGGTCGGAACGGAAGGTGGTGCCGTCGAGCGGGCCACCGGACCGACTCCGAACCTGGATGGCGTCGCCGACGTTGACGTTGTTGTCGTTATTGCTGTCGCCCACGAGCACGCTCAGCTGCACCGCGACGTTGCCGGTGCTGGCCCCGTTATTCACTCCGGTGAGAGTAACGGTTGTTTTCTGGGCACTGGTCACGCCCGTGAGATCGACCGCTACCGTGGTGGTGCCGCTGCCGCTACTCGTCGCTACCGTGCCAGCCCCAGCGGTGACCGCCGCACTGGTGAAGGTGACCGCGGTAGGGAAGGTGAAGACGAGCTGGTAGGCGTCGGTAGCGCCGCCGCTGCGCGGTTCTGTTTCCGCCGGGATCGGGATGTCGAACGGCGTGGCGCCATGCATCTTCCGCGATACCACGAGCGAGGGCACTGGAGCGCCCGCACTGCAGTTGCTGTAGACCTGCGCGGCCCGGATCATGTAATTGCCCGTGGGCACTGCGGTCCAGGTGACGCCGTTGCCGGACCGGTAGGAACGCATCATCGAGCTGCCGGTATCGACCGCAACCGCGAAACCGGGGTCGGTCGGCACGTTGAAGCCGACCACGAAATCGCCCGCGCTGATCGTGATCGGATTCGGCAGGGTGAAGGTCGTGAACCCAGGCTGCGCCCCGGCGGCGGCGGCAAAGCTCTGCAGGGTGGTGTTGTCTATGTTCGTGGTCCCGCCGGGGTTGGCGCCAGCCACGACGTTAATCGCGGTGCCGGGCGGGAAACTCTGGAAGGCGTTCCAGTAGATCGAGACCCGGGTCAGGGTCGCGGGATAGCTCGTGGGCGTGAGCCGGTTCACATAATAAGCGCCATTGCCGATGGAGCTGGCCGATTCCACCGAGCCATCATCGACCGCGAGCGCGACCGGCGGATTCGGGCAGATGCTGAAGGGGCCAACCACGAGGTCGGTGCAGGTGGGCTTGCTCAAGGTGATGTTTCCTCCGGTGGCGCCGGCAGGGACGGTGGCGCTGATGCTGGTGGCGCTGTTCACCGTGAAGCTTGCGGCGGCGGTGCCGTTGAATTTGACCGCGTTTACGCCGGTGAAGTTCACCCCGGTAATCAACACGGAGGTGCCGGCATTGCCCGCCTGCGGGAGGTAGCTGCTCACCGCTGGACAACCGTCCGCCGGGACGACGGTGAAGTTGCCGTCTGAAATGTCGAAGTAGATATTGCCCACGGCTTCGACTTTCACCCGGGCGTTGGAACTGGTGATCCCATTCGGGTAGGTCACGCTGGCGGTGCCGTTGTTCGGCACGCTCGGCGCGAGCACCGTCGGGAAGGTGTTCCCGCCATCGGTCGAGAGGGAGATCTTGACGTTCGCGGTGTTGACCGGACCGGCGTTGGTGTTGGCCACGTTCCAGGTGACGTTTTGCGTCCCGCTCAGCGTCCCGCCGCCGTTTGGCGAAGTGACCGCAAACGGCCCGCTGTTTCCGTCGACGGTAATCACGACCGCGCTGTCATTCACGCCGGTGCGGTAATCGCGCACGGTCGCGCGGAAGTTCATCGTGCGTGAAACTGCTGGCAAACTCTCCGCGGTTTGCAGGCCGCCGATGGTGGCCGGCGGCACGTTGGCATTATTCAGAATGTAAGTGAGGCTCGGGAAGGTGCGCGACTTGTCGGCCGTGGGCGGGAACGCGCGGAAGAGCGGCCGCGTGGTCGTGTTTGGATCGCCCGCCTGGTCGCCGTAAGGCGGATTCGGATAGAGCGTACCGCCAGCGTCGAGTTGCTCCCAGACGAAGCGCAAATTCGGGATGTCGCCCGCGTCGGCATCCGTCCCGGTGGCCGTGAGCGTAAACGGCGTTTGCTTTGGAATCGTGCGTGCCGGCCCGGCATTGACCGAGGGGATGGCGTTTCCCGTCGCCGGGAAAGTCGCGCAGGTGCCGGAAGCAGTCAGGTAGGTCAGCATTTCGTTGTAGCTGCCATTGTGGAACCGGAGGTCGTCGCCGCTGTCGATGTTGTCCGGCCCGCAATTCCCCCGGTAGGACATGATCGTGCTGCCGCTGCCGACTTCCCATGCGGTGCTGCCACTGCGGGCGGCGCCGCAAATGTTCCCGGTGCCGTTGAAGCTGTGATTCGCCCCGTGCTGGTGCCCGAGCTCATGGGCCCACAGGCCGACCGCGCTGGAGTTTCCCGCCGGGGTGAAGAGTCGCGAAGCGCCCACGGCTTTTTGCGGTCCGGCCCCGCCGCCGCTGTTGTCGCAGACCACGCCGAGGCCGGCGACACCGGCGCTGCCCATGCCGAGCACGTGGCCGAGGTCGAAGTTGGCGGAGCCGACTTTGTTGCCCAAGTCGGCCCGCACTTCGGTAAGCATCGTGGTCTGGTCGCTGTTGGTGTAGGGGTCATTCGCCGACGTGCAGGCGACGTTGTTGCCCGGCCCGCAGACGTTGTTGTTTGAGGCGTAGATGACGTTCGGCGCGTTCACCAGGTTCATGTGGGTGGACATTTCGCGTTCGTAGATCGCGTTGGTGGCATTAAGGAAGGCGTTAATCGCCGCGATCGAGCCGGCCAGGGTGTCGCCGCCGATGTTGTTGCAGAATTCCCAGTTGGCCGCGATCGCGATGCGCTCGGTGCGCAGGTTGGTGCCAACGGCGACGCGCGGCGCGGGTGTGCCGCGGCGAGTGACATATTCCGGCTTGGCCGTCTCGCTCGCCGGCACGCCGCACTCGAAGGCAACCGCCTGGTGGTAGGCGCTCACGTAGGTGGAGACGTCATGGCGATTAGGCGGCAGGATGTTTACCGGGCGCCCGTCCGCGGAGAGAATCAGCGCGTGGAAGCCGAGCGGTGTCCAATCGAACCGCACCGTCGCCGTCCCATCCTCGATCCCCTGGCCGCGGTAGCTTTTGATCTCCGGATACATCGCGGCCATGTCCGCCTCCAGCACCGAGGACTCTTCGATGCGGAAGCGTTGGAAGGAGCCATCCGGCATCGGCAGGCTGATGATCGCGGGGCTATTCCGGAGATCGCCCGCGTGTTCCATCGGCGCGCTCGCCAGGACCCGGGCCAATGCCGACGCGTTGAGCCGCAAGGCCTGATAGTCGTCCGCGGGCGCTTTCCAATCGCCCGAGGTGGAAATGGCAGTGTGGGCGGTCAGCTCCCATACGGGATCATTCGATCTCGAGGGGGCTCTGGCCCCAGCAAGGGGCGCAGTCGCAAAGAAGAACCCGGCCAAGGCAGGCGAGGGCGGTTGTGAGGAGGATGGTAATTCTGAGGGGGGTCATAAACTATAGATCCTTTTGATTCTGAGTGGTTTACATATGCGTGAGGGCTCATCACGGACTTTTGGCTCCGGTCGGTCAAGACTTTTCCAGAAACCCCCTTGCGACTAGGCTGACCCGCCATTGCCGTTCCGCCGCGCGGCGAAAAAACTCTTGAGTAATGCCGCGCATTCCTCGGCCAGGACGCCCGTCCGGATTTCGCAGCGGTGATTCAGCGTCGGCATCTGGAGGAGATTCAACAGGCCCCCGGCCGCGCCCCCGCGCTCGTCCGGGCAACCGAAGATCACCCGCCGGATCCGCGTGTGCACCAGTGCGCCAGCGCACATCGGGCACGGCTCCTTGGTCACGTAGAGGTCGCAATCATTGAGCCGCCAATCGCCCACGGCGGCTTCCGCCTGCGTGAGTGCGAGCATCTCGGCATGCGCGGTTGCGTCCTTCAACAGCTCCACCTGGTTGTAGGCGCGCGCGATCACGCGGTTTCCCTGCACTACCACCGCGCCGATTGGCACCTCCTCAGCCTTGAAGGCTTTTTGCGCCTGGCGCAAAGCTTCGTGCATCCAGTGGGCATCGGGATCCATTTCCATCGCGGCCAATCTCGGAGCAGGCGCGCATACAGCCAAGCGAAACCACCTCCGCGATACCTGAGCATGCAACGCTTCCTCCTCGGCTTCGCTTTCTTTGCCTGCGCCTTGAGTGTGGCCGTCGCTTCTAGCGAGCAAGAGGTGGTCAACCAATCCGCCCGCATCCTGCGCGATTTCCAGCGCATGCCAGAGACCGATATCCCGGCGGCAGTGTTGCGGAATGCTCAAGGCCTCGCGGTCATGAAAGTGGTCAAGGTCGGATTCGGTTTTAGCGGGAAGGGCGGCGAGGGGGTGGTGCTTGCCCGCACGAACGAGGGCTGGAGCGGGCCGTCGTTCATCGGCACCGGGGGCGTTGGGTTTGGCTTCCAGGCCGGCGCGCAAGTCACGCAATTCGTGATTGTCCTGAATACGCCCGCAGCCGTGCGCGCCTTTTCGCGCGATGGCAACGTCACCTTGGGCGCGGATGTCAGCGCGGCCGCCGGACCAGTCGGGCGCGACTTGCAGGCCAGCGTCACCCCGACCGCCGCGGTCTATACCTACAGCCGGAGCAAAGGGCTTTTCGCGGGCGTGTCGCTCGAGGGGGCAATCATCGCCACGCAAAAAGACGCGAACCGGAGCTACTACGGCGGGCCGGTGAAAGCGTCGGCTATTTTAACCGGCCGGATGCCGCCACCGCCGGGCGCGAGCCGTCTGCGCGCACTCTTGCCCTAGAGGAATAGGCAGCATTTTCCTTTACAAGGCGCCTTGCGGTTCGCACGTTCGCACCCGTGCGCCCGCTCCTCTTCCTCGCTTTGTTTTCCCTCGTGGCGACCACGCTGCGGGCCCAGCAACAGGAGCAGAAACTTCTCGACCGCGTGCTCAAGCCGAACACCACCTTGCAGAGCAACGAGCAGGGTAAAAAATTTGAAGCCGCCGGCGATGTCCTCACCAAATCCGCGCGCACCAAGCCTTTCTTTATCTCCCGCCGCAGCTGGGAGAAACGCTACGGCGGCGTGCAGGAATTTCCCGTAAAGGAATTCGGCACGGCGCAGTCGCGTTTCGCTACACGGGAAGCAAACACCTCCTCGCGGAACCGGCTCCCCAAAGTAAACGAGCCCTACGCAACTGCTGCCTTCGTGACCCGGGCGGCGCCTGACGCCGGAAAGCAAAACGCCACCCGGCCCTACGCCGGGAACCAGCAGGCCCATTTCGTCGGCAAAAGCCAGAAAGCGCTCGACCAGCAGCCGCACCCGTTGACCATCGACGAAGTGCGCGAGCTCTTGAACAAGAACAAGTAGGCGCAGCGCGAGGGGAAGTTTTTCGCGCACCGCGTCATGCAATCCGACGAGTCTCTCGACCAACTGCTGCAGGGCACGGCCCAGGTCATCAGCCGGGAGGAACTCCGGGCCAAGCTCTCGTTAGGCCGTCCGCTGCGGGTCAAGCTCGGGGCCGATCCGACCAGCCCCGACCTCCATC
Source organism: uncultured Verrucomicrobiae bacterium (assembly GCA_963726745.1). Lineage (GTDB taxonomy): Bacteria > Verrucomicrobiota > Verrucomicrobiia > Chthoniobacterales > UBA10450 > JACCTI01. Next base: position 283,017 of record CAVSDR010000006.1, on the reverse strand, counting down.
TCGGCCACGCGCTGGCCTTGCGGAAGCTTCGGCAATTCCAGGATCTAGGGCACGAAGGCATCCTTATCATCGGCGATTACACCGCGATGATCGGCGACCCCAGCGGCCGCTCGGTCACGCGTCCGCAGCTTTCGCGCGAGCAGGTCCTGGCCAACGCCGAGACCTACCGCGAGCAAGCCTTCAAGATCCTCGACCCGGCGCGCACACGGGTGGTTTTCAACGGGGAATGGTTCGGGCGGATGAACTTCGGCGACGTCATCCGCCTCAACAGCATGGTCACCCTCCAGCAGATGCTGCAGCGCGAGGACTTCCGCGCGCGCCTCGACCAGGAGCAGCCGATCCACGCGCACGAAATCCAATACCCGATCATGCAGGGCTGGGATTCGGTTATGATCGAGGCCGACGTCGAACTCGGCGGAACCGATCAGCTCTTCAATATTCTCGTCGGCCGCGATCTCCAGAAAGGCGAGGGGAAACCCCCGCAAGTGGTCCTCCTGCTCCCGATCCTGGAAGGGCTCGATGGGTTCAAGAAGATGAGCAAAAGCCTCGGCAATTACATCGGGCTGCACGAGTCGCCTAACGACATGTTCGGGAAAATCATGAGCATTTCGGACGAGCTCATGGCGCGGTATTACGATCTCATTCTCCTGCGGAAGTTGCCGGCTGATTTGCATCCCCTTGAAGCCAAGAAGCAGCTCGGGGCGGAGATCGTCGCCCTCTATCATTCCGCGGAGGCGGGAGAGAAAGCCGCGGGTGACTGGAGCGCGCGCTTCAGCGAAAGGCGCCTGAGTGAGGCGGAGCTGCCGTTGTTCCAAAGCGAGCCGGCGGACGCCGTCACGATCGTCGCCGCGGCCTACGCGCAGAGTTTCGCCATCCCCAAATCACGCACCGAAGCCCGACGGCTGATCGAGCAGGGGAGCGTGCAACTCGACGGCGAGAAATTACCCGACGCCAAGGCAACGCTGGCCCTGCGCCCCGGGCAAATCCTCCGGCTCGACAAGAAGCGCGCGGTCCGAGTTGCCGGCTGAACTCTCGCGGTCGAGCCGGCTGCCAAAAAAGCGAAAAGGCGTGGAGCATCACGCCCCACGCCCTTCCAAACCTGCTCCAATGGCGTCCTACGCGGTCGCCGTTTCCAGCATTGGCAGCATTGCCGGGCGCTCCACTACCGGGGCCGCGATCCCTTCGAAATGCGCGCGAATGCTCCGGAGTTCCGAGTTCACAAACGCGTCGACGAAATGGAACTTCCGGTCGACCCAGGCGAAAAACTTGTTCTTGATCTCGTAGTGCACCGCGAGGGTGATCTCGGTGCAGTTCGAGCGCACTTGGGCAAAATTAACCAGCCCCATGATGTCGATATTTCCGCCGGTCGACTCGAAAGCGACTTCATTCGGGTCGTGGCTCTCCGCCGCCAGCAGGACGGTGCGCGCTTCGAAACGCAGCGGGCCCCGGAAGCTGAAGTCGACCGTCTTGGACGAGGTCACCGTGGCCTTCGTCACCATCACGAATTGCCGTCGATAGGCCTGAATGCTGGAGAGGCGGGATTTACATTCAGAGAGCGACTGGCTCATGTGCAGGGTTTTTTGTAAGAGCATAGTTGTGGGTTTGTGGGTCACTTCCCTTTAGCAAACCAGATGCCCCGACCTCTTTACGAGGGAGAGGCGGAAAAGTGTCAGCCAAAAAGTGTCAAAATGCTTACACTTGTGTCAACGAAGTGACACTGTTGACACCCTCCTGTGTCAGGAAATGAGTCTCTGCCAATCGGCCGGCAAAGCGTCCATCTCCGCCGACAATTGCGCCAAAAGCGGCACTGCGGACATGGCCTGGAGGACGCGCGCGTTCGTCGCCCTCGCGGGATCGGAAGGTCCTTCCAGCGTTTGCAAGACCAATCCCGCAACCGTGAGTCCATCGGCGGCGACGGCTCGCAAGGTCAGGAGCGAATGATTCAAGCAGCCAAGGCGATTCAGCGCCACTATCACCACCGGCAAAGCCATCGCTTTTGCCAAGTCGCTGACTAAATAATCGGCTGCGATTGGCACCAGCCAACCGCCCACGCCTTCCACAATCACGAGGTCGAAGCGTTCCATCAGCCTCCGCCACTGTCGCAGGAGCGCCCCGCGGTCGATGGCGATGCCCTCGATTTCCGCCGCGGGAAAAGGCGCCGTTGGCGTCTGCAGCCACACCGGATTCACTTCCTCCAGCGTCAGCCCAGGGCTGCTCGCGGCCAGGAGCTGGATCGCATCATCGCGGTCGCCGCAGCAGATCGGCTTGTAGCCCGCGCAGCTCAGCCCGGCTGCCCGGGCCAGGCGAAGGAGCTGGGCCGCGGTGAAAGTTTTCCCCACGCCCGTATCGGTGCCGGTGAGGAAAAGGCCCGCCACGACTCGTTAGGCGGCGCGCGCCGGCGTCTCGGTGATGGAGCGCATCATCGAGCGGAAAATGGCCGCTCCATCCGCGCTTCCCAGGCGCTCCTCGCAAGCGCGGTCGGGGTGCGGCATCAGGCCGAAGACGTTGCCGGCGCGATTCGAGATGCCGGCAATGTTCTCGAGCGAGCCGTTCGGGTTCGCCTCTGCAGTGGCCTCCCCGCACGCATCCACGTAGCGCAGGACCACCTGGCGGTTTTCGTTTAACTCTGCGAGCGTGGCGGCGTCGGCAAAATAAGAGCCTTCGCCATGGGCGATCGGCAGGCGCAGCAGGCGACCTTTTTCCAGCCCAAGAGTGAAAGCCGAGCGCTCCACCTCCACGCGCAGGGTGGCCATTTCGCAGACAAAATGGAGCGAGCGATTCCGCACCAGCGCGCCCGGCAGCAGGCCTGCCTCGCAGAGAATCTGGAAGCCGTTGCACACGCCGATGACGAGCTTGCCCGCGCGGGCCGCTTCCATGACCGCGCGCATGATCGGCGAGAACCGCGCGATCGCGCCGCAGCGCAGGTAATCGCCATACGAAAACCCGCCCGGGATCACGATCGCATCGTAGCCCGCGACCGAGGTTTCCTTATGCCAGACGAACTCCGCGCTCGCCCCTGCGAGGCCGTGGAGCGCGGCGATGCAATCCTGGTCGCAATTCGACCCCGGGAATTGGATCACGGCGAACTTCATCGCCGCGCGCGTTGCTCCTCGTGGTAATCGTTTACCACCAGGGCGGCGTGAATAATTCCCGGGATCCAGCCGAGCAGGGTCAGGAGCAGGCTGAGGAGGAAACTGCCGAAGCGTCCCGTCATCAGGACGGCCACGGGCGGGAGGACGATGCAGAAGAAGTAACGCAGTGCTTTCATTTGTTAGGCGGTTGGATGGTGAAATCTTCGATCACGGGATTGGACAGCAGATCGCGGCAAAGCTCGCGCAGTTTCGGCTCCACCTGCGCCGGTTCGCCCTCGACCTCGATCTCAAGAAATTTTCCAATGCGCACGCTGCGCACGCCCGGCAGGCCGAGATGCTGCATCGCCTCGCGCACCGCCGCGCCCTGCGGATCGAGCACCGCGGCCTTGGGAGTGACAATTACGTTCACTTTCATGGCGCACTATCCACGCCCCTTTCTCGCTGCCAAGCGCGGCCCGTCTTCGCGCACCACTTCGCGGGCGTCTTTATCCTCGCGCAACCCCAGGAAAACCGGCTGCCGCAGCTTCGCCTCGCGGGTCCACTCGGCAAATTTCACCTGTGCCACCAGCGCAGGGTTCACCCAGTGGATCCGCCGCATCATCGCGGGCGTGATTCCCTGCACCCAGGCGCCGCCCTGTTTCGAGGGCAGGTCGGTGAAAGGGCAATCGTCGCGCGCTTCTTTCCGCAGCTGCGCATGGAGCGAGGCCAGCAGCTTGGTGTTGAATCCGGTGCCGACTTTGCCAGCAAAATGGAGCCGCTGCCCTTCGTAATAGCCGACCAGGAGCGCGCCAAAGTGCTGGCGCGCGCCCGCGGGCGGAGTGTAACCGCCGATGACGAATTCCTGCTCGTGCAGCACCTTGAGTTTGATCCAGGCGCCGCTGCGGCGATCCGGCTCGTAGACCGAGTCGCGCCGTTTGCCGATCAAGCCTTCGAGCCCGCGACGCTTCACTTCCTCGAGCAACGGCTCCGCGTCCGTCCCGATGGCGCCGGAGAAACGAATCGGATCCTTCGCGCGCGCGCAGAGTTTAGCCAGCAACTCCTTCCGTTGCTCCAGCGGGAGCCGGAGGAGCGAACGCCCTTCCGCCTGCAGCAAGTCGAAGGCGTAAAAGAGGAGCGGGCTCGCCTTTCCGCCGGGAAGTTCCCGGCCCTGCAACAGCTGGAAGGACGAGCGTCCCGCGGCATCGAGCGCGACCACTTCGCCATCGAGCACGCAGTCGTTAGGCGGCAACTTCGCGACCGCTTCCGCGATCTCCGCAAAGCGTCCCGAGAGATCGTTTTCGTTGCGTGAAATAAGCAGCACTTTCTCGCCCTGCTTCACCGCCACCAGGCGGATGCCGTCGAACTTCAATTCGTAAAGCCAGTCTCCTTCTGTTGGCGGCGTCTCCAGCAGGCGCGGCTTCATCGGCGCGATGAATTGCGCCTTGGCCGCGGGCAATCCCGGCGGGAGCGCGAACTTCCGCTTCACTTCCCGGCGCGGTTGCTTTGCCATTCCGCGTCCCGCGCCTGCGCGATCGCGTGCATCGTCCGGCCGCTCGCGACCGATTGGTTGTCGCGCTTTTTGCCGAGCGCGCGCACGCTTTTGCCAGTCTTGAGCAAAAGCCACTGCGGCTTGCCCGCCTGCATGCGTGTCCGCACCAGGGTCCACTCGCCCTTGGCCTTCTCGCCTTCGAGCAGGAGATGGAGCTTGCCCGCTTTCCAGGCGGGCAAGGGCTCACCGCCAAAAACGCGGTAGCTCCCGCGATCCCAGAGCATGACCGTGCCGCCGCCGTATTGCCCTTCGGGGATGATCCCCTCGAAGCTCTCGTAGTCGAGCGGGTGATCCTCGACCTGCACGGCGAGATGTTTCTCGCCCTGCTTCCACGGCAAACCTTTCGGCACGGCCCACGATTTCAGCACGCCGTCCATCTGCAGCCGGAAGTCGTAGTGCAGCGAGGAGGCGTCGTGTTTTTGAATCACGAAACGCGAGGCGCCCTTGATCGCCTTGGGTCGCTCGTTGCCGCCGGCCGGCTCCGCGGTAACCGCGAAATCGCGTTTCTTTTGGTATTCTTTAAGGCCCACAGCTTGTCGGCTAATTTTCCCGGCCGAACAAAAAGCGCCATCGTCGTCGCGCGGACGGCCGATGGCGCTTTCGTTAAACCGAAAGGTGGCGCGCTACCGGCGCGATTTCGCTTTGCTGCCGCTCTTCTTCGCGGAAGCACCGCGGCCGCTCGCCTTGGCTGGCGCCGCTTCTTCGTCTTCCTCGTCGCCGTCCTCGGCTTCCTCGTTCACGAAGCTCTCGGCGATGTCCGTGAGCTTCTGGTCGGCAGCGCCTTCTTCATCCAGCGTCTCCTGGAGAAGCTCCGCCGCTTCGTGTTCACCCAGCAAATTCGCCCAGGTGCGGACGGTGCCGTAGCTGGCGATCTCGTAATGCTCGACCTTTTGCGCGGCCGCGATGATCGCGGCATCGAGGACGTCATCCGCCATGTCCTCTTCGAGCATTTCCTTCGCTTCCTCGATAATGCCCTGCATCGCCTTGCAGGTCTTCGCCTTGGGCGTCTGGCCGAGCGACTCGAACACCTGCTCGAGGCGTTCCACCTGCGCTTCGGTCTCTCCCATGTGCTCCTCGAGCGCGGCCTTCAAGTCCTCGTTGCTCGCGTTTTTCGCCATCCGCGGCATCGCTTTCAGGAGCTGCTTCTCGGCGCTGTAGATATCCTTCAACTCTTCTTCCAACAGTTTTCGTAACGAATCGATCTTCATAATATTTTCCCGGTTAATGTTTCACCCGCGTGACCCCCGAGGCCGCGCGTGGCGCGCGAGTGCGCCACACTAGAAACGGATGCGCCGGGCGAAGTGCGCGTGCACTTTTCCCGCGATTCTCAGCGCAGCGGCGGAGCGATCGCGAGCCACGCCCAGCCGGCTAAAAAACAGAGCCCGCCGAGCGGTGTGATCGCGCCCAGCCAGCGCACGTTCGTGAGCGCGAGCAGATACAAACTGCCGCTAAAAATGATGATCCCCGCGAGCAGCAGAAGCGATGGACCCGGCCGGATGAGCGGATGCAACGCCAGCACCAGGAGCGCGAGCGCATGGAGGAAATGGTAGAGCACCGCCTTCTCCCAGATCGCGAGCGTGCCATTCGTCTCCAGCAGGCCTTTGAGCCCGTGCGCGCCGAAGGCGCCCAGCGCCACCGCCAGGAAACAGAGCGCCGCCGCCATCCGAAAGAGCACAGGAGCCATGTGCGATATCTAGCGCCTGCGGGGAAAGAGGGAAGCCTCTTCGCGTGGGTTCAAGTCCGGCCGCATCGCATTCTCCCGGAAAAAAGTGTCCACCCGCCGGTCGCTCGCGCCTAACGAGACCGGGGAGTAGGCGCTCAGCTCAAGCAAAGTCGTGAGCGAATTTTGGTGGAGCGCGCGCAGCTCGAGCGCGCGCCGGGTTTCGCCCTCGAGCTGCAGGCGCGCCGTCAAAGTGTCGACTATTTTTCCGAGCGGCCGCTCAAGCGGCGAAGTCGTTTCCACGGTGATCTCCTCGAGGGTGATTTCCTGCGCGGGGGTTTTAGCCGGCAAGATCAGGAGCCAGAGCAGCGCGACAGGGAGGCACCGCTTCATCGCATCACTCCGGGGCAATTGGCCGCGCCGCAGCGGCAGGGGAGACCGGGATGCTGCGAGGGGGTGTAATCGAGCGTGATCTCCTCGCCGGCGGCGAGGTCGCGCAGGGCAAAAAAGAGAATGTGCCCGTGCAGCACGCGCGTGAAGCAATTCGGCGCGCACGAGTGGTTGATGTAAGCGGTGGCGTCGCCGCCCACGCTCGCATCGATGCTCCAGCGGTGATCGATCTCGCAAATGCGCACCGGTCCGCCGCGGGCCACGCGGCGCGCGGCTTCGCGGGCCGGGATGCGTTCGCCGCGGAGTTCGCCGATTTTTTGCCAGCGGCGGAAAGGCTGCCCGGCGAAGCAGCCTTGCCCGTTGATGCGGGAACGACGGACGATCAGGGGTGCCGACATTCTCTTAAGACGAGGGCCCGATCGCGCCGACGGCGTGCGAAATGAGCAGCACGACGATCACCAGCGAGATGAGCGTTTGCAGCATGATCAGGCACTTGGCCCAACGGGCGAGCACGGGCGAATCGGTCGGCCCGAAGGTCGCGCTCTGCATCATCGCGATGAAGAGATAATCGAGAAAGCGCGGGCGCCAGCTCTGGTGAATCCCGAAGTGGTTGCGATCGCTTTTTTCCACCTGCATCTGCGGGAAGACGAAGCTGCGGCTGCCAAATTCGTTGCGCTCATCGCGTTCGTTTGGGCCGCCGCCATCGAGCCGCCAATACCAGAGCGCAAAGACGAGGACGTTGCTCAGCCACAGCTCCGCGCCGGAGATAAGCAGCGGCATCCCTTTCTCGCGATTGGCCGCGAGCCCGGCGACGAGCAGCGCAACCGAGCCGAGCAGCCCGAGCGTGATCAGGCCGCTAATCGCGAGACCGAGGAGGTGATTAACGTGAAAGCGTCGCGTGCGATGCGACACCACCGAGGGAACGAGCAGCGCCGCCACCACTGCCGGCAAGACCCAGCGCGGCGCGAGGCTCAGCCAGGAGGGCAGGGCGAAGTTGATCCCGGTCACGGCGAGCAGCGCGAAGAGCGCGTGCCAGCGCGGCTCCGGCTTGTCGACTGTTTTTCCACGCCCGGCCACGTCGCGTCTATAACACTAAGCGGAGCCGTCGCGAATCATTCTTCCGGGCTCACCGGAGGCGATGCAATTCCGTGCGCGCGCCGCTCGCTTCTTTCCAAATCATCACGTCGTCGCGCAGCTCGAGTTCGTAGACAAAAGTCGCGCGCGGCGTCTGGATCTTGATCCGCCGGCCGTCGCCCAAAGTGTAGCGTCCCGCGGTTTCGCCGGCTTTGAGCGCGCCATTGGCGGAGAATTCCCAGACCATCGCATTCGGGTCGTTCGCGGCCTGCCATTTCCCCGCGAGGCGTTCGCGCGCGCGATCGCAGCTCGCCACGAAGAAGAGCAGGAGGAGCAGGGCGAGGCGCGCGCGTCCGATCATGCCGGCTATTCTTTCCCGGGCCGTCCGGCTGGCAAGGCAAAAGCCGCCGCCTAACGAGCAGTCGGCCGGGAAAAGATTTTCTTTTCGCGGTGGAGTTCTTCGGGGAGACTCGCGGCTCAACCCTCAACTCTTCCATCTTTCCCATGAGCCAGATCCTCGATTCCATCGACCAGCAGATCGCCGCGAAACATCTCCTGACCCATCCCTTTTACCTCGCCTGGACCCGCGGCGAGCTCAGCGCCGCGGCGCTGCGCGATTACGCCGCAGCAGTACTACCACCACGTGGCCGCCTTCCCGACCTATCTCTCGGCGGTGCACGCGCATTGCGAAGACCAGCCGACCCGCCGGCAGGTCCTGCAAAACTTGATCGACGAGGAAGCCGGCACCCCGAATCATCCGGAACTTTGGCTGCAATTTGCCGACTCGTTAGGCGCGAGCCGCGAAGAGGTGCAGGGCGCCGCGAAGCAGCCGGAAACCTGCGGTCTCATCGGGACTTTCCGCGACATCTGCCACCACGGGGCCACGGCCGAGGGCCTGGCTGCGCTTTACGCCTACGAGAGCCAGATCCCGAGCGTCTCGGAGTCGAAGATCGATGGCTTGAAGAAGCACTACGGCCAGACCGACGCGAAGAGCTACGAGTATTTCAGCGTGCACCTCGAAGCCGACCGCGAGCATGCCGCGGCCGAGCGCGAGATGCTGCGCGAGCACGTGACCGAGGAGAACGCCGGCGCGGTCAAAGCCGCGGTCGACCGCGTGCTCCAATCGCTTTGGGACCTGCTTTCGGGCGTTTGCCAGCGCCACGCGATCGCTTGTTAGGCTGCGGTCGGCGCGCTTAGATAGCTGCGGCCTTTCCAGGAGGAAGGGCGGCCGCGCAGGTAGCGCACGAGGCCCCACCATTGGAGAGCCAGCAAGCTGGCGACGCCGAGCGGATGCAGCCAGACCGCACGGAACGGTTGGCCGAACCGGCGCGCCGCGACCACCCGCGGCAGCAGCGCGGCGACGATCGCGATGAAAATGCCGGCTATTTGCCAGCCCGAAAGCCATGGCGTGAAGGGGAGAAGCGCAAACGGCGCCACCTGCCCAAGGCCGAGGATCAAGGTAAACGGACCGATCCGCGTGGGCGCGCCGAGGCCTTCGTGCGTATTCTTGCCAAAACCGCGCCAGGTCTCCGCGTCGCTTCGGTACATCCGGCAAAGCGCCCATGGCGTGGCATCAAACAAATCCGTGCGGAAGCCCTCGCTCGCGGAAGAGCCGCGGCAGTGCGAGGCCTTCGTGGATGCGGGAACGGATCGCGCCGTGCCCGCCGGTGGCGCGGTAGGCCGCCGCGTCCGCGACCATCAGCTGCCCGCAGCCGGTGGCATACGCGGGATGTGGCGAGGCGCGCATCCGGCGCAACGGCAGGAAGCCAAGGAGCACGAAGTGAATCAGCGGCACGAGCAAGCGCTCCGCGAAGCTCTCCATCTCCTGCCGGGGAATCCCGCTGCCGAGATCAGCTCTCGTTAGGCGCAGCCAGCGGCCCAGGGCCGCGCCGGCGCCGGGAGCGAGGCGCACGTCGGCATCCGCGAAGAGTAAAATCGGACGGGTGGCCGCGGCCGCGAGCTGCGCGCAGGCCCAGTTTTTGCCGCACCAGCCTGCTGGCAAAGTTTCACCGCGGAGCAGACGCAGACGCGGCTCGCGGCGGGTCATTTCGGCCACGATTTCCGGGGTCGCATCCTCCGAGCCATCGTCGAGCACCAGCACCTCGGCGCCGGCATTGGCGAGCGCAGCCTCGACCGCCGCGCGGATGTTGCGCGCCTCGTCCCGCGCCGGGATCAGGATCGAGAGGTTGTCGGCTATTTCCTCGCCGGACGCAGGCGGACGGAAAACGGAGAGGTTGCGCAGGAAAAGCAGCGCGGGCCAGGCGGCGCACGCGAGCACGACAAAGAGGAACGCGCTCACAAGTCGGAATGCGCCAGCGAGCGCTCGCCGCGCAGGCGGCGCCAGAGATCGTAGAAGGGATTGATCGTTGCGCGGCCGACGACGAGGCGGTCCCATTCCGCCGGCTGCCGGCGTTGCGCGGCCGCGGCCAAGTGATCCTGCACCGTGGCGAGCGCCGTCTCGAAAAGGCGCGTCGTTTCACCGAGGCCAAGCCGTTGTTCACCGGAAAAAATCACCGGTTCACCAAAGCCCACCAGCACCTCCGGCTGGCGCTCTTCCCAGAAAACATATTCCAGCGCCAGCGGCAGGAAGGCGGCCCGGTCAGTGCGCGCCGCCAGGTGACCCAACCCGCGCCGGAAATGTAGCGGGCGCACCCGGCTGTCGACGAAGCGTGCCTGCGGCGTGAGCCAAAGCGCGTTGCGCTCCGTCGCGAGAATCCGGTCGGCGATTCGGAGAAAATCGACGCGCGCCGGCGAGCGGTTTCCTTCCACGCCAAAGAAGCCCAGCTTCTCAAAGAAGCGATAACGCCCTAACGAGTCGTCTTCGATTGGCCCGTAGGATTGGCGCGCCGGAAAGAAACGCTGCGCCAGCAGCAGGCATAGCAGCGGATCCCACCAAGAGGCGTGATTCAGGTAGACCACCAGTGGGTAGTCGACACATCGTGCCGGCGCGCCGCCGCGCAGCAGCCGCACGGAATGAAAATGCCGGCGCACATAACCTTGCGCATAGCGCTGAAAAAGCCGCAGGAGTCTGGGCGAGATGCGCGGCGCGACTGCGCCAGTGCGGCGATTCCTGCCGGCCGGACCGCGACCGACCGCGGAGGTGCGCGCGATCATGCAGCCGTCACGAGATCGGGTTTTTGGACCGCGGGCTGGTCTTGATCGAGCGCATCGGCCGCGATCCAACCGGACATCAAAACCATCGGCATGCCCGGTCCCGGATGCGCCGCGCCACCGGCGAGGTAAAGGCCGCGCACGTCGGCGCTGCGATTGTTTGGCTTGAAAGCGCCGAGCCAGCGGCCGTGACTCGCGAGGCCGTAGATCGCGCCGTTGAGCACGCGGTAGCGCTCATGGATGTCCTGCGGGGTGAGCGCGCTCTCGGTTACGATTTCGCTCTCGAGATCCACGCCGGTGGTGCGCCGGATTTTTTCCAAAATCGTTCGCCGATAATCAGGCAGCATTTTCTGCCAATCCTGACCGGGTCGGAGATAGGGCGTGTGCACGAGAATATAGAGCGCTTCGCCGCCGGGCGGCGCGACCTCCGGCTCGGTGATCGCAGGCGCGCAGACGTAACAGGTCGGGTCGGGCGCGGGTTCGCCGCGGCGATAGATGTAATCGAACTCCTCGTGCGGATCGGCGGAGAAGACGAAATTGTGATGGAGGAACGCCGGCTGGCGTTTGCGCAGGCCGAGGTAAAGCACGACCCCGGAGCAGGCCGGCTCGTAACGCCGGCGGCGCTCGAATTTTTTCACGCCGCCTAACAACTCCCGGTGCGTGCGGACCGCGTCGCTGTTGGAAACAACCGCGTCGAGCTTCACGTTTTCGCCGTCTGTCAGCTCCACGCCGGTGACCTGGCCACTGGTGTGTGTGATCCGCGCGACGTCCACGCCGAGGCGGATTTTCACTCCCAACTCGCTGGCTAATTTCTCGAGCGCGCGCGGAATGGCCGCGGTGCCGCCGCGTGGATACCAGATGCCTTCCTCGGTCTGCATGTGCGCGATGCCGCAAAGAACGGCGGGCGATGTGTCCGGCGCGGAGCCGACATATTGGGTGAAGTGGTCGACCATCTGCGCGACTCGCGCATCCGGCACGTAGGAGCGCACCGTGCTGGCCACACTCCGGCCCATGCGCATCGCGAAGACGTCGGAAAGCGTGCCGCTCTGGGTCATGTTGCGCGCGTTAAACATGTCGCGCAGGCCGCCGACTGGGCGCCAGAAAAACCACTGCGAGGAGATGCGATGGAGGCGTTCCGCGTGGTCGATGAACTTCGCGTAGCCCTCGGCGGTCGGCGCACCGGAGAAATCAGCCAGCACTTCGCGCATCCGGGCCACGCTCGCGACCAGGTCGAGCTGGTTGCCATCGTCAAAGAAGCAGCGCCACTGCGGATCCAGCCTAACGAGAGGAAGCTCGTCCTCGAGCTTGCGCCCAGCCTCGGCGAAGATGCGCCGGAGAACGGAGGGCACGGTCAGGATCGTCGGCCCCATATCGAAGCGGTAGCCATCCTGTTCCAGGACCGCGGCCTTGCCGCCGAGCCACTCGTTTTTCTCGAAAACGGTCACGGCATGCCCGCGCGCCGCCAGCGTGCAAGCCGCCGCCAATCCACCCAAGCCGCCGCCGACAATTCCTACGTGTTTCATTTTCGCTCCCGACATAGTTGCACCAGCCGGCGGAGCGCCGACCAGCGCGCGCGCCAGCCGCGCCCGTGCGCCAGGGTAAGATACGTTTCAAAAAGTTCCGCGTCCTGCTCCTGCGGCTCCTCGAGATGCGGGAGGAATTTCGTCCGCCGGGTCGCGACCACGTGCGCGTAGGTCATCTCGAGCAGGCCTTCCGCGCCGCGCGTAATCCCGAACCCGCTCGCGCCCACCCCGCCGAAGGGGAACCGCGGATCGGCCGTCGGGACGATGAGATCGTTAATCGTGACGAAGCCAGTGCGAAGCTGCGCGGCGAGCGCTTGCGCAGCTTTTTCGTCGCTCGAGAAAATCGAGGCCCCCAGGCCGTGCTCGTTCAGGTTTGCCAGCTCGAGCGCGTCGGCGTCATCGCGCACCGCGACGATGCTTTCCTCCTCCAGACCAGAAAGAATCAGCGCTTTCCGTAGCTCGGCCTCGACGCCTTGATGCACGAAGATGGTCTGCGGCGCCATGCAGGTGTTGCCGTTGTTTAGCCGCACCCCGAAGCAAATGGCCTTGGCCGCGAGCGCGACGTCCGCATCGGCGCGCACGAAGACCGCATCCGCGCCGGAGAGTTCCATCACGCTTGGGACATTCGTCTCCGCCAGGAGCGCGAGCAGGTCGCAGCCGTTCGGCGAAGAACCGGTAAAGATGGCCTTGTCGATCCCGCATTGAACTGCGGCGCGCGCGGCGGCCTTGGTCTCGGGCAGGAGCTCGACCAGGCCTTTCGGGAAAACAGACAGCAAGATGTCGTGCAGTAATTCCAGCGGACGCGACGTGCCCTCGGCCGGCTTGACCACGACCGCGTTCCCTGCCGCGAGCGCCTGCAGCAGATGGACCGCGGGCAAAAAGAGCGGGTAATTTCCCGGGCCCACCACGAGGACCACGCCATGCGGCCGGCGTTGCACCTCGAAGGTGCTGCCGTGCAGCCAAAGTGGCCGACCGCGCCGGCCGAACTTTTGCGGGCGCAGGATGCGGGTGGTTTCGCGCTGGAGAAAGCGCACCGCCTCGACCAGCGGAAGCACTTCCGAAGTGAGCTTCTCGGCCAGCGGGCGATGGGCGATGGCCGCGGCCGCCTGCGCGAGCGCGCGGGCATTCTCCGCGAGCAACGGGCGCAGCCGGCCGAAGTGGCGCGCGCGCGCACTGCTCGTTAGGCGAGCCCAGGCTGGCTGGGCGGCGCGGGCGCGTTCGACCGCCTGGCGGACATCGTCAGAGACCGCGGTTTCCAAACGATGAACGTCGAGCGCGGCAATCAAGCGAGCACCTCCAAGGGATCGCCGGCCGCCGTCGCAGGCGCGGGATTGGGCAGAGCGAGATCCTCGCAGAGCAAACGCGAGGTGATGCGGGCCGATTCAAAAATAACCGGCAACCCGCTGCCGGGATGGGTTCCGCCGCCGACAAGGTAAACCCCGGGAATGTCCTCGAAGCGATTTCGCGGGCGCAGGTGCAGGAGCTGGTCTAACGAGTGCGAGAGATTAAAGGTCGCGCCGAGGTGGATCTCGTATTGCTCGTCCCAATCAGCCGGCGTGATCATGCGCTCGAAGCGGATGCGCTCCTCCACGCCGGTGAAGCCGGCCTGCGCGATTTGTTTCAAGAGAAGCGTGCGGAAGCGGTCCTTCTCCACGCTCCAATCGACGTTCGCGTGCTGGTGCGTCACCGGCGCGAGCACATAGAGCGTGCTCATCCCGGCGGGGGCGAGCGTCGGGTCGGTCACGCTCGCATTCTGCACGTAGAAGGAAGGATCGCGCGAGAGAACGTGCTGATTCTCGATCTCGTCGAGGTTTCGCGCGTAGTCGCGGGCGACATAGATGTTGTGATGTGGGAGGTCGAAGCGGCCTTCGATCCCGAGGTAGAGCATGAAAGTCGAGCAGCTAGAACTTCTTGCGCGCCACCTTCTCCTCCGTCCAGCGGCGGCGCGCGCTATTCGGGACAAAGCGCGACATGGCGCGCGCGAAGTCAGCATTCACGACCACCGCATCGGCGCGATAAACCCCGCGACGCGTGCGCACGCCCACGGCGCGTTTGTTCTCGAGCAGAAGTTCGGTCACCGGCTCGTCGAGTTGAATCTCCACGCCGAGCCGCTGGGCCACGCGCGCGAGCGCCTGCGTGATCGCGCCGCAACCGCCGATCGGGTGGAAGACGCCGTATTCGTATTCGAGGAAGGAGAGAATCGAGAAAAGACTCGGGCAGCGAAACGGCGACATGCCGAGATATTTCGACTGAAATGAGAAGGCGAGGCGCGTACGCTCATCGGTGAAAAAGCGGCGCAGGTAACTGTCGAGCGAGCGATGCGGCTGAAGCATTGGCAGCAACTTGAGCAGGCGCGGATCGATCAAGTTGCGCCAACCGTGAAAGGCGCTCTCGAGCGCAGGCTGCATGCGTTCGAGCTTGGCGCGGTTCGCCTGCATGAAAGCCGCGAACCCGCCGGCGTCGCGCGGGGAAAAGGCAGCAATTTGGCGCTCCATCTCCGCCGCGTCCGGGGTGCAATCGAGCTGGCCGCCGGCGCCGAAGAGGAGGCGATATTGCGGATCGAGCCGGACCATTTCGACCTCTTTTGCAAGGCTGGTCCCGGCCACTGCAAGGATCTCCTCGAGCACGCGCGGGTAGAGGAAAAAAGTCGGCCCGAGATCGAAGCGAAAGCCATCGGCCTCGATCGTGGAAGTGCGCCCGCCGACAATCGGCAGCCGCTCGAGGATGCGCACTTTCGTGCCGGCGGCAGCGAGCAAGATGGCAGCGGCCAAACCCGCCGGGGCCGGCGCCCACGATGACGACAGATTTTTCGCTCGCGGAAGCAGGTTGGAGATTCATGACCATGGCCGAGGTATTTTCGCCCACTGGCGGCGAATGGATTCATCCGACCCTCGCCCATGAGGTGGACCGCCCCGGAAAGCTTTCGCGGTGACGCGGTGAAAACGTTTCTATAGAACGGCAGAAATGAAGCCAGCGGGAAAGCAGGAAAACTCGCGCCTGGAAGCTTTCAGCGACGCGGTCTTCGCTTTCGCGCTTACGCTCCTGGTGGTCGCGCTCGAAGTGCCGCGCAGCTATGCCGACCTAGAGAAGTTGCTCGGCGGTTTCCTCCCTTTTGCGTGTTCCTTCGCCGTCCTCGTCTGGGTCTGGTTCGAACACCGACGCTTTTTTCAACGTTACCGACTCGAGGACGGGCTCGCGGTGGCGCTCAACGGCGCGCTCCTCTTCGTGGTCCTGTTTTACGTCTACCCGCTGAAGTTCATCTTCGATTCCTGGTTCGCGCGGTTCGGCGTAACCGGCCGGGAGATCACGCCGATGACGTTGGAGCAACTGGCGCGCACCTCGGCGATCTACGGCGCGGGATTTGCCGGCCTCTTCGCCATGTTCGTGCTGCTGCATGTGCACGCCTGGCGACAGCGGGCGGCCATGGAAATGACCGTCGAGGAGGTTTTCCAGGTGAAGGCGGATGCGGGCGCGCACCTGATCAACGCCGGGGTGGGCCTGCTTGTAATCTTGATCGCGCTCACCATCCCCCGGCGCTGGGTGCCGCTGGCGCCGATGGTTTTCGCGCTTCTCGGACCGGTCCAGGGACTCTACGGCTTCCTGGTTGGGCGCCGGCGGGACCAGCGGCGCGCGGCCGCCGGCTGAATCTTGGCGCGCCTTGGGAAGCTGCGTATGCTGCCGGCCATGGCGCAGCAACTTTTGGCAGGGAAAACGGGAGTCGTCTTCGGCGTGGCAAACAAACGGAGCATCGCCTGGGCGATCGCGCAGGCGTGGGCCGCGGAGGGCGCGAAGCTGATCTTCAATTATCAAGGCGATCGATTGAAGGAGAACGTCGAGGAATTAGTCGGCGAGTTTGGCGAGAGCACGCCGCTGTGGCCGTGCGATGTTTCGAAGGACGAAGAGATCGCCCAGTTCTTCGAGAAAGTGCGCGGGCACACCGACCGGGTGGATCTGATGCTGCATTCGGTCGCCTTTGCGCCCAAGGAAGCGCTCCAAGGTGAATTCCTCAACACCAGCCGCGAGGCTTTTGCCGCGGCGCACGACATCAGTGCCTATTCCCTGGTGGCCCTCGCCCGCGCCGTCGCGCCGATGATGACCGACGGGGGCAGCATCGTGGCCATGACTTATTACGGCGCCGAAAAAGTGGTCCCGGGATATAACGTGATGGGCGTGGCCAAGGCCTCGCTCGAGGCAAGCACGCGTTATTTGGCGCACAACCTGGGCGCAAAAAAGATTCGCGTGAACTGCATCTCTGCCGGCCCGATGAACACGCTCGCAGCTCGCGGCGTGAGTGGCTTGATGACGATGATGAAGCATTACGAAGAGAGGGCTCCGTTGCGTCGCTCGTGCAGTGGCGCGGAGCTCGGCGCGACCGGCGTCTTTCTCGCGAGTGAAGGCGCCGCCTCGATCACGGGACAAGTGCTCTATGTCGATGGCGGGTACCAGATCATGGGGATGTAACAGATCGAAGCTCGACTTTGCATTTGGGATTGAAGCAGCAGCTGGTCGAATTGCTCGGGGCCCGGGCGATCGCCGATGATGCGGAGACGCTCGCAGCGCATGCGGGCGATAAGTGGTTTGCCAGCGGGTTGCCGGAAGTCGTCGTCTTCGCGGAAACGACCGCGCAGGTGAGCACGCTGATGCGCTTCGCCTCGGAGAAGAAAATAGCCGTCACGCCGCGTGGCGCCGGTTATGGCTATGTGGGCGGTTGCGTGCCGGTGCGCGGTGGAATCGCGCTTTCGCTCGCGCGGATGAATCGGATCAAGGATGTGAGTTTTGCCGACGCGGTGGCGGTAGTAGAGCCCGGCGTAATTACGCTCGATCTGGCAGCGCGCGCCCGGGAGCTGAAGCTCTTTTATCCGCCCGATCCGGCCAGCTTGGCGCATTGCAGCCTGGGCGGAAACGTGGCCACGAATGCCGGCGGCCCGCGATGTTTGAAGTATGGCGTCACGCGCAATTATGTCATTGGCCTGGAAGTGGTGCTGCCGAGCGGAGAAATTTTGCGCACTGGCGGACGGGTGCACAAAAACAAAACCGGCTTCGATTTGATCGGCCTCTTCGTGGGCTCGGAAGGGATGCTCGGGATCGTAACTGAGATCACGCTCAAGCTCCTGCCGCTGCCGCCAGCGCGCGCCACGCTCTCGGCCGCCTTTGAGAGGATGTCGACCGCGGCCGCGGCGGTGCAGAAGATTTTTGCGCACGGCTTCCTGCCTTCCTCGCTGGAAATAGCCGACCACTTCACGCTCGAAGCGGCGCGGCGCGACCTCGGGGCGGACGTGGTCGCGCCGGGAAATGCGCACCTCCTGGTCGACCTCGATGGCCAGCCGGAAACGGTCGCGCTGGAGATGGAAAAACTACGCGCGCTGATCGATTCGATGAAGCCCAATCGCGTGGAGATCGCGACCGTGGAGGCGGATTGCGAGAAGCTCTGGGCGCTGCGGCGCGAGTTCAGCAATTCGCTCCGGGCCACCGGCCTAACGAAGCTTAACCAGGACATCGTGGTCCCGCGCAGTCGCCTGGTTGACCTGGTCGAATTTGCCGACGCACTGCAAAAGAAGCACGGCTTTCCCGTGGCCGCCTTCGGGCATGCGGGCGACGGAAATATTCACGTCAACATCATGGCCGAGCGTTACAACCGCGACGCCGCGGTGCGGGCGAAAGTGGAGACGGCGCTGGATGAACTTTTCGCGCAGGTGCTCGCGTGGGGTGGGGTGATTACCGGCGAGCACGGCATCGGCCTGGCGAAGAAACGTTGGTGGCCGGAGGCCACGAGCGAGGTCGCGCGCGCGCTCCATCGGCGGATCAAGGACGCGCTCGATCCGGAGGGGATTCTGAACCCCGGCAAGTTCCTTGACTAGCCGCCGCCGAGTCGCCGGCTAAAACGCGAAAACGCCGCGCACCGCGCGGTGATCGCTCGAAGCTTCCGCCGTGGGAATGACCTCGGCTTTGCGCAGGGTCGCGCCACGAAAGAAAATGTGGTCGAAGGTCGCGGCCGGGAAACGCTTGTCCGGCGGCATGGTGATGCGCTGCTCTTTCGGCATGTTTTTCCAAACCCATTGGAAGCCGATGTCGGTCAGCTGCGTAGTGGTTTTCTCGTCCTTGAAGCGCGGATCGTCCGGCGCGGTGTTGAAGTCGCCGCCGACGACCCAGGTGATCTCGCCGAGGCCGCGATAGGCGAGGTTCATCGCCTTCATGTGGTCGATTAATTGCCGCATCGATTCTTCGCGAATGGCGATGTCCTCGAGCGCGTCGCCGCGGTTGCTCTTCAAGTGCAGCGCGTAGACCAGCAAAAGTTTTTTGGCGGCAAGTTCATACGCGGCGAAGGCAAAGCCGCGCGGCGGCGTGACCGCGGCGCCAGGTTTCCATTCCTCGGCCCACGCGCTGATCGGCTGCAGGCGGCTAACGATCGCAACTTGCTGCGTCTCGGTTTGGCCTTCGCGGGGCGGAAAAGTGGAACACACGTCGACCTTGAAGCCCTCGAGCGGGCGCACCGCCAGGCCGGCGTTTTCCCAGTCGCGCACTTCCTCGAAGCCGATGACGTCGGCGTTCAGCTTCACGATGTCGGCATGGACCGCGCGGGTTTGTTTTTCCTGCTCGGCGCGGTAAGCATTTGGCCGGCCGCCGGGGAACCAGCGGATGTTCCAGAAGGCAGTCACGATCTCTTTTCCGGCGTGTGCGGGTGCGGGACTTTGCGCCGGGAGCGCAGGCGCCAGGAGGAGAGCGAAGAAGCCGGAAACGAGAAAGCCGCGCACGTTCATGGAGGTCATGCTATCCGGAATCGCCGCCGGCGCGAAGCGCGAAGCGCAGGCGCATTCCTTGACTTCCGGGCGAAACCGGGGCAGGGAAGGCGACACCAAACAACGCCCCAACTGAGGTGGCGCGGCTCGCCCTCTGCACCGCAGTTTAGCAACTGCGCGATGCGCCCGGAGCCCCGCCCCCAAACGAATCAGTTTGTGGTTCTCTTCCGTTCGTTTTTTGCGGACGTCTTCGCGTCCTCCCAAGCCCATGAAACCAGGAACTCTTACTCACACTTTCGCAGTCTTGCTCTCGTCCGTGACTTCACTTTTCACCCACGCGGCCGCCGCGCCCTCGGCGCAGGTTTCGAAAACGAAGCTGAGCAAAAAAGGGGGCGAAAGCACCAGCGGCTCGAACAGTTCCAACACTGGCCCCTCGGTCTTCGCGCCGACGAATCGGACGCTCTTCATGCCGCCGGCTAAGCAGGAATACCCGTGGAAGAACGACATCGTGACCACGGTCTTCTGGATCGGCGAAAAGCCGACGGAGAATAATCCAACGCCGAATCACGCGAGCTCGTGGGACAAGGATTGGACGAAAAATTACGGCGGTTACGACAACCCGAATCCCGAGTCGCGGCGGAACCTGATCCCGGCCAATTTTACGCCGAAGCAGAACCCGTTTTACATCGCCCTGCCGTATAACGACAAAGCGCGCGAAGGTCATCGGCCGGAAGCGGCGCGGGTGGTGCCGTGGTTCAAGGAAGCGTATCAAGGCCCCGGCGTTTCCACCTGCAAAGGTCGCTGGATTGCGATTCGCAAAGGCAACCGCACGGCCTACGCACAATGGGAAGACGCGGGCCCATTCCGCACGGATCACTGGCAGTATGTCTTCGGCAACGAACGCCCGAAGCCGAACTTGAACAAAGGCGCCGGGCTCGATGTTTCGCCCGCGGTGCGCGACTTCCTCGGAATGCAGGACACGGATGTGACCGATTGGAAATTTGTCGACTTCAAGGATGTGCCGCCAGGACCGTGGGCGCAGTACGGCGACAACAACACCTTCGTGCAGAACGAGCGCAAAAACGCGACCTCGCTGGTGCAAAACCGCCGGCCCTCGGCGGAAATTATTCCTCGTTAGGCTCGGGCGCAGACTGGGTGGCCTGGAGGAAGAGGCGTTCCAAGGTAGTCTGCGGGACGCGTTCGGCGATCACTTCCGCGCCCAAGTTGCCGGCTAATTTTCGGATCTCGCTGAGTAATTCCGGGCCGGCATTCTGCAAGACGAGTTCGGTCTGATTCTGCACCGCGAGCAGTTCATCGATCCGGCCCTGACGCACCAGACGCCCGTTGGCCAAAATGCCGACGCGATCGCAAACTTCCTGGACCTGCTCGAGCAAATGCGACGAAAGCAGGACGGTCATGCCGCGCGCTTTCAGGCGCAGGAGCAGATCGCGAATGTCGCGCGAGCCGGCGGGATCGACCCCGGCCGTGGGCTCATCCAGGACAACCAATCGCGGATCGTTTACCAGCGCCTGCGCCAGGCCGATGCGCTGGAGCATGCCCTTGGAAAAGCCAGCCAGCCGGCGATCGCGCGCCTTCGTTAGGCCCACGAGGTCGAGCAATTCCTCGACCCGCGCCGCGAGCGCCTGGCCGCCCAGCCCGCACAGTTTCCCGAAGAAACGCAGGGTCTCCGCGGCGGTGAGGAACTTGTAGAAGTAAGGGCTCTCGGGAAGGAAACCGACGGCCGCGCGGCTGGCCACGAGGTCGCTCGCGCGGCCGAAAATCTCCGCATGCCCGCGGGTGGGAGAGACAAGGCCGAGGATTATTTTAAGGGTGGTGCTTTTGCCGGAACCATTCGGGCCCAGGAGCCCGTAAATTTCACCGGGCTCAACCTGCAGGCTAAGATCACGCACCGCGACGACCGAGCTGCGCCGAAAGGGGCTCGGAAAGACCTTGGTCACATCCGTCACGGCCACTGCCGGTGGCGCTGACTCAGTCATGATGAATCTCGAATCCGCGCGCGACCGGCGGCTGGTCTAACGAGTGCTCGGTTTGCCCGCGGATGTGCGCCCGCAGGTGGCTTTGCCCGATCGCCTCGAGGAACGCGGCCAGCTCCTCCGCTTCCCCTGCGACCTGCATTTCCACCCGGCCATCGGCAAGATTGCGCACCCAGCCGATGACGGCAAAGCCGTGCGCGATCTGCTTTACGGAGTAGCGGAAGCCCACGCCTTGCACGTGGCCTTGAAAGAAAACCTGCTTCGCAATCATCGCGCTGCGCAAGGTGGCCCCGCGGCGGCCGCGGGCGCCAGCTTGCTGGCTAAATCTCCGGGGTCGGCGAAGGCGCCGGGGCGTCGGCCGCGGGCGGGAGATCGGGCATCGGAAGGTTTTCCGGCGGCGGCGGCTCGGAGGAGTGGATGTCGAAATTTTCCACCGCCGGAGTGGTCGTGCTCGGCGGCGGGGGATTGAGCGAAGCCAAGAGCGTGGGCGGCGCCGGGCGAATGTCTTCGCTCGCGACGTAGCCCTCCTTCGCGCCGGTGACGAGCTGCACTTTGCAGTAACCGAAGGAAGGGCGAATGAGCGTCATCAAAGTGTCGCGCGGGAGCTGCTCATCGGGGCCATTGCCCTGCTGCGGGCCGTAGCGATAAAACGCTGTCTGGTCGGCGGCGACGGCAAAAAGCTTCCCGTTCTTCGTGTCCGCGGACGTGATCTTGTTGGCCGTCGAACAGGCGGCCAGAGCAAGCGCGAACGCGAGCAAAGCGAGAGGGAGCACTTTCATTTATAAGAATAGACGAGGCAAAAAGTGGCGCCGTCGACGTTCTGCGGATCGATCTGCACGAAGTATTGCCCGCTCGTCGTTGGCGCAAAACCGGCCGCTGCTTTCTCCTCGTCGGCGAAGTTCTCCGTCGCCAGCGGCTGCCCGGTTTCATCGAAAAGATGCACCGCGAAGTTTTTCGCGCCCGCGGCACCGGCAGAGAACCAATACTGGTTCCCCGCGTAGAGATTCACCGCCACGAGCTGCCTGGTATTTTTCGAGAGTTGCCCGGCCCAATGGCCATCGCGAATCTTGAAACCGTCGTTCGAGAAAGCGCCGGCTAATTCCAGGGCGATCTTGTGCGCCTCGACTTCGTTGTCGGTCGGGGCCGCGCGCAGAGAGGAGCTGGCTGCGACGAGAGCGAGCAGGAGAAAACAGGCACGCTTCATTTTGCCTCCGGTTTGCTTTGAATCAGTTCCATTAATTTCGTGACCGCGGTATGCAGCTGCGCCACCTCTTCAGCCGTTGGCGTGCCGGAGCCGGGAAAGGTGACGAGTTTTTGAATTTCCGAGAGCTGTTCGCTGACGGATTTCACCAGCGGCTCGTTCTGCAGCTCGGGCGAAACTTCTTTTACCTTCGACTGGAGGTAGCCAACGAGCGCCGGCTGGCGCAGGACCTTGGCGGTCTCTTCGTTGTAATCCTTCAGGAGCAACGATGTGACCACTTCCGTCCCGCGGATCCACCCGCCGAGGCTCACCAGGATCACGTAATCCGTGTCGTGGTTTGATTGCATCGAGGTCTTGACCTCGTTTTGCGTCGACTCGAGTTCCTCCTGGAGCGCGCTCCAGTTATCGCTCTCGGCAAATTCGTTGATGCTCTTGCCGCGGCCGAGGACGTTCTCGCTCACGCCCAGCGCCTTCGCGAGCTTGAGGATGTCGGCCCCGGTATTCTTCACTTGCTGGCTATCCTGCGCCTCGACCGCGATGAAGCCATCGGCCACCAGGCCGCCGAGGTTGAGCGCGATCTGCGCGCGGTTGTTGTAGGTCGTGGGCACGGCGCTGCGGAAATGCGAGGCCCAGTCCGGCTTCCCTGGCTTCGAGAGCGCGGCAAAGAGCTCGCCCGGGCTGGGAATGGTGACCGCGTCGCTATGGACCGCTCGGGCCATTTCCTCCGGGGTCAACGCCGCCGGCTCCGCAAGGAGGGCGCAGGCGCTGCCGATCAATCCCGCCAGGGCGAGGCCGGTGCGAAAAAACATCTGCGCAGATTAGGCGCAGCGGAGCATTTTGCCAGCGGGAATGTCGCCCGGAGCCAGCACGACGCGCGCAAAAAAAAGCGCCGGCCGCTGCAGAGGCAACGACCGGCGCGCGCGAGAGCAGATTTCGTTAGGCAGCAGCCTGGGCGGCCGCGCGGCGTGCCGCGGTGCGTTTGCGGTGCGCCATCAGGCCAAAAGCGCCGAGCGCGAGCAACCCGAGAGAGGTGGTCGTGGGTTCCGGGACCGCGCCAGTTTGGATGGCTGCGCCGGTGTTCTCGAACGCCGCCCCGATGAGCGTGATCTTGCGGGCCCCTGGGTTGGTGTTCCCGTCCACGGTCAATTGCAGCCAGGCGTACTGGGTCACTCCGCCGACACCGGTGAAGCGCAAGCCGAGATAACCGGTCGAAGGCGAGGGGCTGGCCCACTGGCTGTTGGGGAAACCGTTGCCGCTCGCAAGACTGGCGCGGGCGCCGAATCCCGAGCCGGTCAGGTTCAGGAAGCCGGCCCCGGGTCCGACGTTCACGCCCCCACCCAGACGGCCCGCATAGTTGTAGCCCGAGGAAGAAATGCCGATCACTCCGAGGGTCCCGCCCGTAGGCGCGAGGACGATAGCGCCACCGCCATTGGTGTCGCCCGTGCGCTGGCCCAGCCGGAAATCGATCGTCCCATTTCCGTCCAGGTCAAAACTGAAGAGGGTAAATGTACTGTCGGCGGGAGTGGTATCGAGGACGACCTGATTATTGTAATTCACGAACACGATCGCGGCGTCGGCCTGGGTCACCGCGCCAGTGACGGCGGCGGCGCCAAGGCCGGTGGCGCAGTAGCGCAGAAGCCGGAGGTCGCGGGGGGAGGAGGCAGGGGAAGTCGATTTCATGTGAGGTAAGGAAGGATTTGTTTCTGAGCGGGTTGCATCCTTTGCGAAGGGGCAGCGTTTCGTCAATATGAAAAATCTATTAGGCCCGCAAAATTCATTCCTCCACGCGCCTTCTCTGCTTTAATGCAATCCCTCGATGACTCCGGAACCTCCGCATTCCCCCCCAGCTTCCGCGAGCAAGCCCCGGCGCATCCTGCTGGTCGGCTGGGATGCCGCTGACTGGAGAGTGATTTCCCCGCTGCTCGACGCCGGGAAAATGCCCGCGCTGGCGAAGTTAATCGAGCACGGCGTGATGGGGAATCTCTCCACGCTGCATCCGATGATCTCGCCGATGCTCTGGACCTCGATCGTCACCGGCAAGACGGCCGACAAGCATGGCATCCTCGGCTTTACCGAGGCCGATCCCTCGGGCCGGCTGCGGCCCGTGGCCTCCACCAGCCGGCGGACCAAGGCGCTCTGGAACATCCTGCAACAAGCGCTCGGCTGGCGTTGCAACGTCATCGCCTGGTGGGCCAGCCATCCAGCGGAACCGCTCCATGGGACCGTGGTCACGGATTACTTCCGGCAGACGCGGCCCGTAGGCGCGGAGACTTGGCGCGTCCCGCCGGGCTCGATCCATCCGGCGAATTTAGCCGACGAGTTCGGGCCCCTGCGCATGCTGCCTGCAGAGGTGACCGAAGAGTTGGTCCTCCCGTTCATTCCACGCGCGGCCGAGATCGACCAAAGCCAGGACCGCATGCTGGAAGCTTTTGTCAGCCTCCTGAGTGAATGCCTCACCACGCAGGCGGTCGCCACCGCCGCGATGGAGCGGGCCGAGTGGGAGTTCACCGCGGTTTATTTCGACGCGATCGATCACTTTTCGCACAGCTTCATGCCCTTTCATCCGCCGCGGCAGGCTCACATCCCGGAGGAGCCATTCGAGCTCTACCAAGGCGTGGTCGAGAGCATCTACCGGCTGCAGGATTTAATGCTGGCCCGGCTGGTCGAGCTCGCGGGGCCGGAAACGCTCGTGGTCGTCTGCTCCGATCATGGCTTCCAGTCCGGCGACCTTCGCCCGCTGGGCAATCCGCAAGATCCGGCCGGGCCTATCTTCTGGCATCGCGAATACGGCATGATCGTTCTCTCCGGCCCGGGCGTCCGGCGCGACGAGCGGATCTATGGTGCGACGCTGCTCGACGTCACCCCTACGATTCTGGCTCTCGTGGGATTGCCCGCTGGAGCAGATATGGATGGCAAAGTGCTCACGGAAGCCATCGAGGGCGGCTCGGTCCCGGAACGCATTCCGTCCTGGGACCAGGTGGAAGGAGACACCGGGGAGCATCCTCCGGGTTTCACCTGGGAAAACACAACCGAAGACAGTGAGGAGCTGCTGCAGCAATTCGCCGCCTTGGGATATATCGAGGACCCATCGCTCGATCGGGGCGCCGGAGTGAAGCTGGAGTCGCAATATAATGCTTCGCAGGTGCTGCTTTCGAGCGGGCGCGCGCTCGAGGCCGTGGAGGTGATGGAGAAGCTGGTTCAGGCGCGCCCTTGGGAAAGCCGTTATCTCCACCAACTGGCAAACGCCTACCTCAAGGCCGGCTATTACCTGGCTGCCGATCGCTTGCTCGCGCAGGCCTACCCGCCGGCAACCGAGGAGGACACGCCCCTCGTCGCCTGGATTCTGCGCGCCCGCGCGAAGCTCGGCCTGGAAGAGCGCGATGCGGCGATCGATTGCCTCCGCCGGGTCATGCAAACGATGCTGCGGTTGCCGTCGACCTGGGTGGAAACTGGCTGGCTGTGGGTGCAGCTGAAGCAATGGGGACACGCTGAGGTTTGCTTCCAGCGAGCGGTCGAGCTGGATGCGGAAAGCGCCACCGGCTGGGAAGGCCTGGCAATGGTGCGCCTGCACCGGCGCGATAACCAGGGAGCGATCGATGCCGCGCTCGAGGCGGTGCAGTTGCTCTATCAATTGCCGCAGGCGCACTTCTATCTCGGGGTCGCCCTGGCGCGGGAGGAGAAGCTCGAGGAAGCCATCGTGGCCTTCCGGCGCACCATCGTGATGCGGCCGGACTACGTGCCCGCGCATCGCTGGCTGGCCGCGCTCTACCGCACCCGGGCGGACGATGAAATTTTAGCCAGCACTTTCGCGCACGAAGCGCAGCGCCAATCGCAAAACCGCGTCCAGGATTCCCAAAGCCGGCGCAGCCGCGCACGCGTGGAGCGTGCGGTGATCGGCCCGCTGCCTTCGCCGGCCGAGCGCCTGGCCCGGATCCAGCAGGCGCGGCCCAATCTCTTCGCCCCCGGCGAGGCCGAGCCTTCCGGGAGGACCTTCATCATCGTCTCCGGGCTGCCGCGTTCCGGCACTTCCTTGATGATGCAAATGCTCGAGGCTGGCGGCGTTCCTCTGCTCACGGATGGCGCGCGCGTGGCCGATGTCGACAACCCCCGAGGCTACTTCGAATGGGAACCGATCAAGCAGATCGGGCAGCACCCGGAAGCGCTCGACGCCGAGGGCCTCGATGGCCGCGCGATCAAATGCATCTCCATGCTCCTGCGGCAGCTGCCGCGGAAGCATCATTACAAGATCATCTTCCTGACGCGCGACATCGCCGAGGTGGTGCAATCGCAGGCAGCCATGCTCCGGCGGCGCGGCGAGAAGGGCGCGGAGCTCGACGAAAAGCAACTGCAGCAAGCCCTCACCGCGCACCGCGACGAGACCCGGCTTTGGCTCCGCTCTGTGGCCAATGCGGAGACGCTTGAGCTGGATCATCACCTGCTCGTTTCCGAGCCCCACCGGGCGGTCGAACGCTTGCAGGAATTCCTTGGCCCGGAGCGCCTGCCGCGCGCCGGGGAGATGGCGGCCGTGATCGACCGCGCGCTCTATCGCCGCCGCGCGGAGTCCGCAAAGAAGATTTGAAGAACGCGCCCCGGCTGCGCACTGTGGTCGCGCTTCGGCACTCCTATGGCTAAGACCAGCATCAAGAAAATCATCGGGCGCGAAATTCTCGATTCGCGCGGGAATCCCACGGTGGAAGTGGACGTTTGGCTGGAAGGCGGCGCCTTTGGACGCGCCGCGGTGCCGAGCGGCGCCAGCACCGGCGAGCACGAAGCGTGGGAATTGCGCGATGGGGACGAGGCGCGCTACGGCGGCAAAGGCGTGCGCAAAGCGGTCGCGGCCGTGAACGAGAAAATAGCCGACGGCTTGCGGGGCGCGGATGCGCTCGACCAGGAAGCGATCGACCGGAAGCTGATCGAGCTCGACGGCTCAAAGAACAAGCAAAACCTCGGCGCGAACGCGCTCCTCGGCGTCTCGTTAGCCAATGCGCACGCCGCGGCCGCCTTTTCCGAGCTGCCGCTCTTCCGCTACCTCGGCGGGTCGAAGGCGGTCACGCTCCCGGTGCCGATGATGAACATCCTCAACGGCGGCGCGCACTCGGATGCGCCGATCGATTTCCAGGAGTTCATGATCATGCCGAAAGGCGCGCCTACTTTCGGCGAGGCGCTGCGCTACGGCACGGAAGTTTTCCACGCGCTCAAGGCCGTGCTGAAGGAGCGTGGCCTCTCCACCGCGATCGGCGACGAGGGCGGTTTCGCCCCGAAGCTGAAAGGCGCGGAGGACGCGCTCGAGTCGATCGCGACCGCGGTCGAGCGCGCCGGTTACTCGTTAGGCGAGCAAATCTTCATCGCGCTCGATGCGGCTTCCTCGGAGTTCTACGACAAGGCCAGCGGCCAATACGTCTTCAAGAAATCGGACGGCTCGTCGCGCAGCGCGGAGGAGTTAATCGATCTTTACGAGTCGCTCTCGAAAAAATTCCCGATCATCTCGATCGAGGACGGCTGCGCCGAAAACGATTGGACCGGTTGGAAGAAAATGACCGACCGTTTAGGCAGCAAGATCCAGCTCGTGGGCGACGATCTTTTTGTGACCAACGTCGACTTCCTGCGCAAAGGGATCGAGCAAGGCGTGGCCAATTCCATCCTCGTGAAGGTGAACCAAATCGGCACCCTCACCGAGACTTTCGACGCGATTCGCCTGGCCACGGAAAACAACTACACCGCGGTCATCAGCCATCGCTCCGGCGAGACCGAGGACACCACGATTGCCGACATCGCGGTCGCGACCAACGCCGGCCAGATCAAGACCGGCTCGCTCTGCCGGACCGATCGGGTGGCGAAATACAACCAGCTCCTGCGCATCGCGGAGGAACTTGGTGACAACGCCGTCTACGGCGGTAAGATGCGCTAGTGGATCACCCTGGCGACGGCGATTTTCGAGCGCGCCGCGAAGCTTCGATCTGGCAACAGCTCAACCGCATCGTGCGCGGTTTGCTCGTGCTCGCGTTTCTCCTCATCGTCCTCAGCCTTTTCATTCCGCAGCACAAAAAGCTCACCGCCAGTCGGGCGGAAATCGAG
Organism: uncultured Verrucomicrobiae bacterium; assembly: GCA_963726745.1. Lineage (GTDB taxonomy): Bacteria > Verrucomicrobiota > Verrucomicrobiia > Chthoniobacterales > UBA10450 > JACCTI01. The sequence continues at coordinate 254,632 of CAVSDR010000006.1, read as the reverse complement.
AACCTCCAGGCGAAGGTCACCGAGCAACGCCTGGTCCTGGCCCGGCGTTCGCGCGAGGTGAACTTGCTCAAGACCGATCCCGCCTATCTCGAGACGATCGCGCGCGATCGGCTCGATTTGATGAAGCCGGGCGAAACCGTCTTCCGCCTCGACCCGCGTTCCGGCGGCCAGCGAAAATAGCCGGCAAACTCTGCGTGGCGGCGCCGGCAGTTTTCCTTATCTTCCCCGCCATGGCGACGGAAGTGCAGGAACTCAAGGCAGACGATCTCAAGGCCCGCGTGGGCGAGCTCCGGAGGTATCTTTGACCTCCCCAAGCTGCACGAAGAACTGATCACCCTGGAGGCGCGCATGACCGCGCCCGACTTCTGGAATAACCGCGAGCGCGCCCAGGCGGACGTCGAGGAAGTCTCGCGACTGCGTTCGTTGATCAATCCCTTCCGCGAGCTCGAACGGCGCACGGAGGATTTCGAGGCGCTCCTGGAATTAGCCGCGGAGGAAACCGATCCCGCCCAGCGCAGCGCCGCCGAAGCCGAGATTGCGGAAGAGCGCGCGCGTATTCTCCATCAGCTCGAGGAATTCGAGCTCCGGCAATTCCTCTCCGGGCCTAACGACAAGTCGAACGCCTTCGTCACGATCCACTCCGGCGCCGGCGGGACGGAGTCGTGCGATTGGGCCGATATGCTCCTGCGAATGTATGGCCGCTGGGTCGAGCGGAATGGCTTCAAGTCGCAGACGATCGACCTCCAGACTGGCGAAGAAGTCGGGATCAAATCGGCGACGTTCCTGGTCAGCGGCGACTACGCCTACGGCTATCTCAGCGCTGAGCGCGGGGTGCATCGGTTGGTGCGCATCTCTCCGTTCGATGCGAACAAGCGCCGCCACACCTCCTTCGCCAGCGTCGATGTGGTCCCGGAAATGCCCGACTCGGTTCCCATCGAAGTGAACCCGGCGGACATCGAAGTCGACACTTTCCGCGCCGGCGGCAAAGGCGGGCAGAACGTGAACAAGGTCGAGACCGCCGTGCGCATCGTCCATCAACCAACCGGCATCGTTGTCGCCTGCCAGGCCGAGCGCAGCCAGGGCCGGAACCGCGAACTCGCGATGAAAATGCTCAAGGCCAAGCTCTACGAGATGGAGCAGGACAAGAAGCGCGCCGAGATCGACCGGCAATATGGCGAGAAAGGCGACGTCGCCTGGGGCAGCCAGATCCGCTCCTACGTTTTCCAGCCTTACCAGATGGTGAAGGATCACCGCACCGGCGCGGAAACGAGCAATGTCCAGGGGGTGATGGATGGCGAGATCGATCTCTTCATCCAGGCGAAGCTCCGCGGGCAAACCGCGAAGAAGGGCGAGGGCGACGACCTTGCCTAACGAGCGCTAAGGCGGCGGCGCGCTCAGGTCGTAGACTTCGATCAAGGCCACGCCGGTGGTGCCGTTGGCGCCGCGCAGGATCGCGGTGTAGGTCCCGGGATTGAGCGTCAGGTCGAGCGCGGCTTCCTCGGGCCGGGTGGGCGCGAGGTTGACGCTCTGCACGCGCGCGGCGTTGCCATCAGTCTGCCAGTTGTCGTTCAAGGCCACCAGCTGCCCAGAGGAGTCGCGCACCTCGAGCGCCGGATCGCCTAACGAGCCGGCCACGCCCTGGTTCGCGAGCGACGGACCGAGCCCGCGCACGATCACCTCCTTCGGCTGGCTGCCACCGATGATGAAGCCGGCGATGGCGACGTCGTTCCCGCTCAAGACCTGCGCGCGGGTAGGCGATATTGCCGGCGCGGCCGCCGATCCCCTGCACCTCGTAAATCTCGAAGAGCCCTGTGCCGGTGAGGTTGCCGTCTCCGTTATCGAAGGCTTTCACGATCGCGGTGTAATTGCCTGCGCTCAGCGTCCGCAGGATGGCCGACTCGGTGCTGTTCGGCGGATCGAGCCGATAGCTCGCGATCGTTTCCGCATCCACGCTGTCGATCCAGTCGTCGTTTTGCGCCACGAGCGTGCCGCTGGCGTTGCGCAGCTCAATCTGCGGATCAGTCAGCGCATTGGTCACGCCGCGTGCGCCTAACGAGTGACCGACCGCGCGCAGGATCACCGTGGTCGGCTGGCTGCCCTGGATGATCAGACCGCCGATGAGCACGCGGTCGCCGGTGCCGACGAGCGCGCGGGTCGAAAGGTTGCCGAGATTAGACGACGCCGTGGTCGCGAGGTAAGGCGGCCCATTGTCGTAGATCGAGCGCGCGCCGTTGATGTCGTCGGTCTGCAGCGTCTCGAGGTTGCTCACGGTCGAGTTCATGATCGCGACCACCTTTTGTCCGTTCTCGTCCGGGTGGTTCAGGCCGACGACGTGCCCGAACTCATGGAGCGCCACGCGGTGGAAATCCTGCACGCTGCCCTGCAGCGGGCCGTGGTAGGAATTCCAGGAGATCGCGCTGTTAAAAAGCACGTCCGCCTCGGTTGTGATCGGACCGCGGATGGAAGTGAGCGTGACCGCGAGCACGTTGCGGCCGAAACTTTTCCCGTAAACCGTGCTCGTGAAGAAGACCGAGTTATCGCTGTCGCCATCCTCCGGCGTGAGCGAGGAGCCTTCGATCGGCCCGAATTGCATGTGCGCCAGGTAGGCATTCCACTGGCGAAGCGCGTCCGCGGCGGAGGCGTTAAAGGAAGGGAAGCCATCCTGCAAAGCGGCCGGCCCGCCTAACGAGAGATGCATCGCGACCGTGCGATTTCTCGTCCATTTGTCGCTTCCGGCCGAGTAGCCGAGGACGCTGCAAGCGGTGCCGACGATTCCGAGCAGACAGAAAACAAGCAGCAACCTTTTACCGCGGAACACGTGGGAGATTAGGCGGCATTTTGCACGCTCACAAGCCGCAGCCGGAAGCGCGCGTCGAACCGTCCGCGGCTGTGTTTGCGGCAGCAGGCCAGGCAGGCGACCGCCCGGCGGATCCGGCGGGTGCGAGGAAACTCCGCGCGGCAGGCCGGACATTGGTAGAGCCAGGGACGCGGGCGGCGGGTCGCGGGAAAGGGGAGGGAGTGGCAGCGGGCTTCGCCGGGAATCCCGAGATCGGCGCAGGCCTGGCGCCACTCCGGACCGTGCGGCGCCAGTCGGCGGCGGGGGAAACGCTCGTGCGCCAGCAGGTGGGCCAGCTCGTGGCGGACGGTGCGGTCCACCTCCGCCTCGCCATGCGCGCGCAGGTGAGGATTAAGCGTTATCAGGCTGGCGCGGAAGTCGGCCCGCCCGGCGGTGGTGCGCAGGCGCGCGCTCCAGGCGACGCGCACCCGGGCGGCCAGCGCCTCCGCGCCTAACGAGAGCAAAAGCTCGCGTGCGCCGGCTTCAAGCACCGGATCGCGCCCGGGTTGCGCCGCGGGCGCGAGCACCGGCGCGCGCGGCGGCAGGTGAGTGAAGAGGTCGAGCTGCTTAAGCCAGCGCATGCGCTTGCAGCCGACGGAGCACCCGCTGGATCGCGGCGCCGGCGGTCTCGATTTCCTCCGCGGTGGTCTGCTTGCCTAACGAGAGCCGAAGCGCGGAGCCAGCGACTTCCGGCGAGGCGCCCATCGCCCGGAGGACGTGCGAAGCCATGACCGAGCCGACCATGCAGGCGCTGCCGCTGGAGGCGCAGACGCCCTCGAGGTCGAGCGCCATCAGGAGTGTTTCCGAGTCCAGCCCGGGGAAGCTAAGGTTGAGCGTATTTGCCAGGCGATGCTGCGGGTCGCCGTTGACCAAGGCGCTGTCTAATTTCTCCGCCAGGCGGTCGCGCAGCTCTGCTTCGCGCGCTTGTTCTTCCACGAAACCATCGAGCGCCCAGGCGGCAGCGGCCGACATCCCGGCGATCGCGGCCACGTTCTCCGTCCCGGGCCGGCGCTGGTTCTCATGCGCGCCGCCGAACTGGATCGGCTCGAGCGCGATTCCCGCGCGGAGGAAAAGCAGGCCGGCGCCTTTCGGCCCGTAAAACTTGTGAGCCGCGAAGCTGGCGGCATCGACCAGCGCGAGGTCGGTCGGCTCCTTGGCGAAGGATTGCACCATGTCGCTATGGAGGAGGACGCCGCGTCGCGCGGCAGACCGCCGAGATCTCGCCGCAGCGGCGCGAGCACGCCGGTCTCGTTATTAGCCGACATGATGGAAACCAGCGTCGTCTCCGGCCGTAAGGCCGCCGCCAGCTCCGCGGGATCGACCCGGCCTAACGAGTCCACCGGCAGGAAGGTAACCTCGAAGCCTTCGCGCTCCCGCAGATGCTCGAAGGCATGGAGCACCGCGTGATGCTCCGTGCTCCCGCAAACCAGGTGCCGCCCGCGCTCGCGCCGGCTGCGCGCGAGACCGAGCACGGCGAGGTTGTTCGCCTCCGTGCCGCTGCCGGTGAAGATGAGCTCGTGCGGCTTCGCGCGGAGCAACTGCGCGAGGTGATCGCGCGCATCATCGATCGCCGCGCGCGCGACGCGCCCGGCGGCATGGATGCTGGAAGCGTTGCCGAAGTGCTCCTCGAGATACGGCGCCATCGCCGCGCGCGCGGGCGCGCAGAGCGGCGTGGTTGCGTTGTAATCGAGGTAGATCATTAGCCGGCGAAATCGCTTTGCGCTCGTTTTGGGACGATCGCGATCTGCTTGGCCTCGTAGTAAACCAGCGAGTCGGGCGGGACGCTTTGCGTAAGGAAAACATTGCCGCCGATGGTGCTGCGCGCGCCGACGGTGGTCTCGCCGCCGAGGACAGTGGAGTTCGGATAAATCGTGACGTGATCCTCGACGTTTGGGTGGCGCTTGCCGCCTTTGCGGATGCGGCCGCGCTCGTCTTTTTGGAAGCTGCGCGCGCCCAGGGTGACGCCGTGGTAAAGCTTCACGTGCGCGCCGATGACGCAGGTCTCGCCGATGACGACGCCGGTGCCATGATCGATGAAGAAGTGCGAGCCGATCTGCGCGCCCGGATGGATGTCGATCCCGGTGCGGCCGTGGGCCCACTCGGTCATCATGCGCGGGATGAGCGGCAATTCTTTTTGGTAAAGCAGATGCGCCATGCGCTGGATCGCGATCGCCTCGATCGCGGGATAGGCGAGGATGATTTCCTCGTAGCTGATCGCGGCCGGGTCGCCCTCAAAGGCGGCATCGATATCGGCCCAGAGCATCACCCGGAGGGGGGCGAGCTGGCCGAAGAAGTGGAAAAGAATTTCATCCGCGTTCTCCTCCGACGCGTCCTCGGACTGGACGGCCGCCAGGCTCTTGAGCACCTCCGGTTTCAGGCGCGCCTGGAGGCTCTTGATCCGGCTAGTGGTCACGGCCGGCAGGTCGCCCGCGTGCGCCATCACGCCGCCGTGAAAGCCGGGGAACATGATGCTGAGTAAATCGACACAGGCCGCGTCGACCGCCGGGCGCGAAGGGAGGCTGGCGGCGGCTTCCACGTAGTCGATCCCGCCATTCTCGCGGTAGGTGCGGAGGAGGTCGTCCACCGCGCTGCTGAAGTTGCGATCCATGTGCGCGCGTACTATGCGGCGCGGGCTTTGGATTCAAAACGAAAAGCACGAAAGCGCATCCACGGTTTCCATCGGCGGCGATGTGGTTAAATTCCCTGTCCCACCATGAGCCAATTTCAAATTCTCGGACTGCCGGTCGATGAAATGCACGCCTTCCTCGCCGGGGCGCATCCCGATCCCTTCCGCATCCTCGGGCCCCATCGCGTGGGCGAAAACCTGGTCGTGCGCGTCTTCCGGCCGGACGCCAAGGAAGTGCGCGTGCTCGGGGCGGCGGGGGACGAGGAAGTGCTCGCGGAGCGGCTGCATGCCGACGGTTTTTTCCAGGCGGTGCTGCCGGGGCGCGCGCGCGATTTTGACTACCGGCTGCGGTTGACCGGCTGGAACGGCGAGGAGCACGAAACCGTCGATCCCTACCGCTACGGGACGATCATGGGCGAGGTCGACCTGCATCTGTTTGCGGAGGGAAACCACCACCGAATTTACGAGAAATTCGGCGCGCAACTCCGGCGCATTGGCGGCGTCGACGGAACTTACTTTGCCGTCTGGGCGCCGAACGGCCAGCGCGTGAGCGTAGTCGGCGAATTCAACGGCTGGGACGGGCGGATCAACCCGATGCGGCGCTTATTAGGCAGCGGCGTGTGGGAGTTGTTCCTCCCCGGCGTGGCCGAGGGGGCGCACTACAAGTTTGAGATCCGCACGCCCGCCGGGCACCTGCTTTTGAAGAGCGACCCGTTCGCTTTCTTCGGCCAATGGGGCAAGGAAACTTCCTCGTTAGTCTACAATCTCGACCGCTACCAATGGAGCGACGCGGCCTGGATGGAGACGCGGCGCACCAAGGATTGGAACAAGCAGCCGATGAGCATCTACGAGGTGCATCTCGGCTCCTGGCGGCGGCATGAGTCGGAAGCGAACCGGCCCTACAGCTACCTGGAATTAGCCGACACTTTGTTGCCCTACGTGGTCGAGATGGGCTACACGCACCTCGAGTTGCTCCCGATCGCGGAGCATCCGTTTGAGGGTTCGTGGGGCTACCAGGTCACGAACTACTACGCGCCCACGAGCCGCTTCGGAAATCCCGACGAGCTCCGGCATTTCATCGACAAATGCCACCAGGCTGGGATCGCCGTGATCATGGACTGGGTGCCGGCGCACTTCCCGAAGGACGCGCATGGGCTGGCGGAATTCGACGGGACCGATCTCTACGAGCACATGGACCCGCGGCAGGGCGAGCACCAGGATTGGGGCACGCTCATCTTTAACTTCGGCCGCAACGAGGTGCGGAATTTCCTCACCGGGAACGCGCTCTTCTGGCTGGATAAATATCACATCGACGGGCTGCGGGTGGATGCGGTGGCCTCGATGCTTTATCTCGATTACTCGCGCGAGCCCGGGCAATGGATCCCGAACGCCTTCGGCGGCCGCGAGAACCTCGAGGCGGTCTATTTCCTCAAGCGGACCAACGAAGTTTGCTACGAGCAATTCCCCGGGATCGTCACGATCGCGGAAGAATCGACCGCCTGGCCCGGCGTCTCGCGGCCCACGTATCTCGGCGGCCTCGGCTTCGGGATGAAGTGGAACATGGGCTGGATGCACGACTTCCTGAACTACATGTCGCTGGATCCGATCTTCCGGCGCTACCACCACAACAGCATCACCTTTTCGCTGATGTATGCTTTTAGTGAACACTTTGTCCTCGTGCTCAGCCACGATGAGGTGGTCCACGGCAAAGGCTCGCTCCTCGGGAAAATGCCGGGCGACGAATGGCAGAAGTTTGCCAACCTGCGGATGTTCTATGCCTGGATGTATGCGCATCCGGGGAAGAAGCTGCTCTTCATGGGCCAGGAATTCGGCCAGGTGCGCGAGTGGAATCACGACCGCCAGCTCGATTGGTTCCTGCTCGAGCAACCGAAGCACGACGGCCTCCGCCGCCTGGTGCAGCACTTGAATTTCACCTACCAAAACGAGCCCGCGCTTTTCGACCTGGACGACACCTACGACGGCTTCGAGTGGATCGACTTCCACGATGCCGATAACAGCACGATCGCGTTTTTGCGGAAATCGCAGGCGGGCGACGTGATTGTTTTTGTGATCAATGCCACACCGCAGGTTCTCCACGGTTACCGCATCGGCGTGCCCGCGGGCGGTTTCTACCGCGAGATCATCAACACCGACGCCGAGACCTATGGCGGGAGTAATGTCGGCAACATGGGCGGGCTCGAGGCGAGCGCCGCGGAGTGGCAGGGCCGCACGCATTCCTTGCAGATCGAAGTGCCGCCTCTGGCCACGCTCGCCTTCAAGCTCGAGCGCGCGGAAGCGTAAAGCCTTCGCTGCCGGAAATGTCCCCGATTCGCTGCTTGACCAAAACCATTGCGGTCACCAGCTTTGCAGCCGCTAAACCCATGATGAAAAAGACTTCCGCCTTCACCCTCATCGAATTGCTCGTGGTCATCGCGATCATTGCCGTGCTCGCCGCGCTCGCTGTGCCCGCCCTCACAAACGCCCTCGGTCGCGGGCAGATGACCGGCACGATGAACAACGCCCGCCAGCTTTACCTTGCCGGCTTCCAGATGGCGACCGATGGCTCGACCAACTCCGATCCGAACCTCTCCTGGCCGGGCGATGACGCCACCCTCACCACCCTGCAGACCTACGTGCAAAAGCTGGTGCAGAATGATTACCTCAAGCCGGGCGACGTGCAGAAAATCCTGACTGCGCCCGGAACGAACGCCGTGGTCGATTCCTCGAGCGGCGGCGGCACCGGCGGGACCACCACGGTGACCCTGAGCGGCAAGAGCGGCCTGAAGGTTTACAAGGTGCGCGAGCCGGACGCCTCGAACACGATCTTCGCCGCGAGCGCGAACTACACTTACAACACCGCGCTCGACGCCTCCAAGGTGCCGTATGGCGACAAGGGTTTCATCATTGTCCGCAAGGGCGGCGACGCCAGCATCTACCGGAAGAATCAGGCGACCAACGCCAACACCGGCGGCGACATCAAGAAATTCCAGAATTCGATCGGCGTCCTCCCGAGCCCGGCGACCGGCGGCGAACCGCCCACCTCCGAGGACGCGAGCATGGTCCTGACAAATCCGTAGCCTTTACGGGCTACGCGATCACCTCCGCCTCGAAGGTCCCATCGGCCAGCCGCGTGCGCACGCGCGCACCGGTGGCCACGGCCGCAACGCTGCGGATGATCCTGCCGTCTGTGGCGGTGGTGATGCTGTAGCCGCGGCCGAGCGTCGCCTCCGGCCCGAGCACGCGCAGCATCCCTTCGCCCTGGCGGAAGCGCTGCCTGGCCTGCGCCAAAGCAGCCGCGGGCGAGACCGCCAAACGGCGTTGCAATTCGAGCGCGCGCTCGCGACAGGCGACGACTTCACGTGCGGGATTTTGCGCCTGCACCTGCTGAGCTTGAGTCGTTAGGCGGCTGCGTTCTTCCTGAGCAGAACACGGCGGGCCGCGCGCGGGAGCGCGTCGCGCGCAAAGTCGAGGCGCTGGTTCGCCTCGCGCAGCCGCTGGGTCAGCTCGCGCGCGAGCGCTTTCTCCGAGAGCGCGCGCAGGCGCAAGCGGTTTTGAGTCACGAAATTGCGGAGGTTGCGGTCCAGACAGACAGCAAGTTCATCGACCCGGCGCAGGACCTCGAGCACATCCGGCACGATCAATTCCGCGGCGGCGCTCGGCGTGGGCGCGCGCAAGTCAGCCACGAAATCGGCAATCGTGAAATCGACCTCATGCCCCACCGCGCTCACCACCGGGATCGGCGAATCGAAGATCGCGCGGGCCACGATCTCCTCATTGAACTCCCAGAGGTCTTCGATGCTCCCGCCGCCGCGTGTTACCACCAGCAAATCGAGCGGCGCCCAGGACTGGTTCGCCGTGTAGAGCTCGCGCAAAGCGACGGCTATTTCCGTGGCCGCGCCGACGCCCTGCACGCGCACGGGATTGACCAGGATTTCGACCGAGGGCGCGCGGCGCTGGAGCACGTTGAGCATGTCGCGGATGGCCGCGCCATTCGGCGAGGTGACGATGCCGATGCGGCGCGGAAATTTAGGCAGCGCTCTCTTGCGCGCGAACAACCCCTCGGCCTCGAGCTTGCGCTTGAGCGCCTCGAACTTCGCCTGCAGGAGACCGGCGCCGCGCGTCTGCACCAGTTGCACGCTCAACTGATATTGCCCGCGCGCCTCGAAGACGGTCACGTTGCCGTAGACTTGGACCTGCGCGCCGTCGCGCAGCGGCGAGACGCCCGGCGGAAGCGTGTTCCGAAAGACCACGCAGGCGATGGCCGCGCGCGCATCCTTGAGCGTGAAATACTGGTGCCCGGAAGCGTGCTGCTTGTAGTTCGAGACTTCGCCTTGCACCCAAACGGCGCCAAACCGTTCCTCGAGCGTGTTCCGGACCGCGCGAGTAAACTCGCCAACAGTGAAGACGCGCGCCGTCTCCGGAAAGAAATCGGGCAGCATATCCGCTTTAGCCGAAGAGCTCGCTCTGCGGGCCGACTGGCGGCTTCAGGCCGAGCTTGCGGTAGGCGTTCGGCAAGGCCACGCGCCCTTGCGGGGTGCGCTTGATGTAGCCTTCCATGATCAGGTAAGGCTCGTTCACTTCCTCAAGCGTGCCGGCTTCCTCGCCGATCGCTACGGCTAACGAGTTCAAGCCGACCGGACCGCCGTTGAATTTATGGATCAGCGCTTCGATCACGCGCTTATCCCATTGATCGAAACCATCGCGATCGATCTCGAGCATGCTCAAGGCGCGATCGGCGATTTCCGCGGTGATCTTGCCGTCTGCTTTCACCTGCGCGTAGTCGCGCACCCAGCGCAGCAGATTATTCGCGGTGCGCGGCGTCCCGCGGGTGCGCGCGGCAATTTCTGCGGCGCCGGCGTCGTCGATCTCCACCCCGAGCAGGCCCGCGCTGCGCGTGATGATTTTGTGCATCTCATCGGCGGCGTAGTAGTCCAGCCGCGCGGTCATCCCAAAGCGCGAGCGCAACGGCGCACTCACCATGCCCGCGCGCGTGGTCGCGCCGATGAGAGTGAACTTCGGCAACTGCAGCCGGAGCGAGCGCGCCTGTGGCCCTTGGTCGATGATGATGTCGAGCCGGTAGTCCTCCATCGCCGGGTAGAGATATTCCTCGATCGTCGGCTGCAGCCGATGGATTTCGTCAATGAAGAGGACGTCGCCTTTTTCCAACGAAGTGAGCAAGCCCGCGAGCTCACCCGCTTTTTCAATCACCGGCCCGCTGGTATTCTTCACGTTCACGCCCATGGCGTTGGCGATGATGTTCGCCAGCGTGGTCTTCCCGAGTCCGGGCGGACCGCTCAAGAGAATGTGCTCAAGCACGTCGCCGCGCTTCTTCGCGGCTTCGACCAAGAGCTCCAACCGCTCGCAGACCTTCGCCTGCCCGGTGAACTCGCTGAACATCGGCGGCCGCAGCGAGACTTCGAACGAGGGATCTGGCACCGGTGGATTCACGTTCTTCCCCTTAGCATGGAAGGCGGCGGGCGAATGGATATTTTCGCGCGCGCCCGCGACTTCAACCGAGCTTCTTCGTCAGCACCAGCTCGGTGCCGCGGCTCTTGAGGATGTAGTCGACGCGATCAAAGGCGTTGCGAATGAGGTGCAACCCGAGACCGCCGGGCTTAATCAGATCGTGCGCGCGGCCGCGCATTTTCTCCGGCGAACTTTGCTTGCCGTAATCGCGCAGGCGCATGCAGACGCAGTCGGCTTTCTCTTCGAGCGAGAGCGCAATCGGCTGGTCTTCCGCGAGGTGGTAGGCGTGCCGAATAATATTCGTGCAGGCCTCGTCCACCCCCAGGACCATGAGCGTGCGCTCCTTCTCGGAAAACGGATACCCATCGAGGAAGCGCCGCACGAACCGCCGCATCAAGGCGAGATTTCCCGTGTGGCTGGAGAACTCGACTTTTTTCTTCTTCATCAACGGCCCACAGGCTGAACTTTCATGACCGCTTCTTCAAGTCTCCATTCACGAAACGGTTGGACAGCGCGCAGGCGCAGCCTTTGTGTCGTCGGTATGTGGAGAGTCTTCCTGCTCATCTTGCTGACTGTTTCTTCGGCCCTGGCGGAGCAGCAGTTGACCGCATACGAGGCCATGAAAACGGTCGGCCGCCAGCTCGGTCGTGGCGCGCTCAAGAACATCATTTCTGTCACTGGGGTCGCGGGGGACCCGCAGCCGACTCGTTGGAGCATCCTGCTGGTAGACCGCGAAAGCCCCTCCGGCGTTCGAGAAATTCAGGTGAGCACGCAGGGTATTTTGCGGCAGGGTGCGCCGCGCGACTCTGCCGAGGGCGCGCGCCACGGCGCGACGCTTCCGACTTCGAAGCTCAATCTCGACAGTGACGGCGCCTTCAAAGTGGCGAGCTACACCGCCGATCAATCGCACGTAAATTTTCATTCCGTCGCCTACACCCTGCGGGTGAACGAACGCGAAGTGCCGGTCTGGCGGATCACGGTTTTGGATGAAGCGCAGCAGTCCCTCGGCACGATCACGATCAACGCCAGCCGCGGCACGGTCACGCGCGTCGAGGGGCTTTATCGCGGAGCGAACATGATCAACGGCGAGCCCGCGCCGGGAGCGGCGCCACCAGTCGAGCGCCGCCGCACGGAGATTGCGCCTGGAGATGATTACGTCGACGAGGAGACGGTCGACGAAGACGCGGGCGATGAGAATGTCGTCAAAGCTGAGATCAAGCGGGTCTTTCGCCAGGGACGCGACGGCGTGCGGCACATCTTTGAGCGGGTGCAGCGGTCGTTTGAAGATTTCTTCAATCGCAATTGAGCCGCCGCATGTCTTGCATTTCCCGTGGCCCGCAGGCTTATTGCGCGGGATGAGCACGCAGGAGCCAGAGCGCACCCATTGGCGCAACCAGCCGCACGGCTGGCGTCCGCTCTATGGCGACTTCGCCCGCGACGGGGTGAGCGTCGAGTGGCACGACTTCCGGCCCGAGCAGGCGCTTGACTGGGGGCACACTTTTCGTCCGCAAAGCGTGGAGTTTTGCCTCAACATGACTGGCCGCGGCGCGGTCGGCACGCGCACCCCGAGCGATTACATCTCCGGCAGCGCCGGTTACTACGCGCTCGCCGATGAGCCCCTGCCGGCGACCCGCCGGGCACACGATCGCCACCAGTTTGTGACTTTGGAATTTTCCCGCGCGCACTTGCAGGCGGAACTGGCAGACTGCGCCGGTGAACTCGAGCCGCTCGTGCGGCGCGCGGTTTTCCCGAAGAAAAACGAGCACGTGGTCTCGACCCCGCAGTTGATGAACCGCGAGCAACGCCAGCTTGTCGGCAGTTTGCTCGAGCCGCCGGTGGCGCGCGCCGCGCAGAGCCTCTGGTATCGCAGCAAAGCACTCGAGCTGATGGCGCACTTTCTTTTCGCGCCGAAGGATCCGGAGCTCTTTTGCATGCGGCAAAAGCGCGTCTCGCGCGACCGCGTCCAGCGGACGAAGGAATTGCTCGCGCGCGACCTGGCGAATCCGCCGGCTTTGGAGTCGTTAGGCCAGGAGGTCGGCTGCAGCCCGTTCCATCTCAGCCGGATTTTTTCTCGCGAAGTCGGGCTCACCATCCCGCAATTCCTCCGCAACCTCCGGATGGAGCGCGCGGCCGAACTCCTGCGCAGCGGGCGCTACAATGTCACCGAGGCTGCGACCGAGGTGGGCTACTCCAGCCTGAGCCATTTCAGCAAAGCCTTCTGCGAGACCATCGGCTGCTGCCCGGTGCTTTACCCGATGGCGAAGCACATCGTGCTGGATCGCTGAGCTTTTTCCTCGATCGCACGCGCCGCGCGCGTCGCTTCCCTCTCGCATGAAAATCAAACGCGCCCTCATCTCCGTCTCCGACAAGGCTGGCATCGCCGAATTCGCTCGCGCGCTCGAGAAAATGGGCGTCGACATCATCTCCACCGGCGGCACCGCGGAACTCCTCCGGCAGGAACAAGTGCCAGTGCGCGACATCTCCAGCTTCACCGATTACCCCGAAGTGCTCGAGGGCCGGGTGAAGACCCTCCATCCACGGGTGCACGGCGGCCTGCTCTACAAGCGCGGCAACGCCTTGCATGAGCAGCAGGCGCGCGAGCAGGGCTTCCAGCCGATCGATCTCGTGGTGGTGAACCTCTATCCGTTCGAGAAAACGATCGCGCGCGAAGGCGTGACCCTGGCGGAAGCGATCGAGCAAATCGACATCGGAGGCCCGTCGATGATTCGGAGCGCGGCGAAAAATTACCAGTCGGTCACCGTCGTGGTTGATCCCGCTGACTATTCCACGGTGCTTGAATCGCTCCGCGATCACGAAGGCGAGACTTCGCTGAAACTCCGCGAGCGGTTGGCGATCAAGGCCTTCATCAAGACCTCGGAATACGACCGCACGATCGCGAAATTCCTCAACCGCGAGCAGACCACGGATGCCTCGTTTTCCATCTCGCTGCCTCTGGTCACGCGCCTGCGCTACGGCGAAAACCCGCACCAGACCGCGGCGCTCTACGGGAATTTCGACGATTGCTTCGAGAAGCTCCACGGCAAGGAGCTTTCGTTTAACAACATTCTCGATATCAGCGCGGCCTCGAACCTGATCGCGGAGTTCGCCGAGCCGACGGTCGCAATTCTCAAGCACACCAATCCCTGCGGCGTTGGCACGGACGAAAACCTGCGCGCGGCCTGGGAGAAGGCGTTCGCGACCGACAAGCAGGCGCCCTTTGGCGGCGTGATCGTTTGCAACCAGCCGATCGACGAGGCGCTGGCTAAAGCCATCAGCGAGATCTTCAGCGAGGTAATCATCGCGCCCGATTTCTCCGCGGAGGCGCGCGCGCTTCTGCAAAAGAAGAAAAACCTGCGCCTCATCCGGGCGTTGCCGGTGGAGACGAAACGCGACGAGGAGATGGATCTCCGTTCCGTCTGCGGCGGCCTGCTGGTGCAGGATCGCGACCTCGGGGAGAAGCTGGCCGATTTGGAAGCGAAAGTCGTCACGAAACGGCCGCCGACGAAAGCGGAGCTGGCAGCGATGCTCTTCGGCTGGCGCGTGGTGAAGAACGTGAAGTCGAACGCGATCGTTTACGCCGCCGCCGATCGCACGCTTGGGATCGGCGCCGGCCAGATGTCGCGCGTCGACGCTTCGCGCATCGCCATTTGGAAGGCCGAGGAAGCCGGCCTTTCCCTCGCCGGCAGCGCGGTTGCGAGCGACGCCTTCTTTCCGTTTGCCGACGGCTTGATCGCGGCCGCCGATGCTGGCGCGCGCGCGGCCATCCAACCGGGCGGATCGGTGCGCGACGAAGAGGTGATTGCGGCCGCGGATGCGCGCGACCTGGCGATGATCTTTACCGGCATCCGGCATTTTCGTCATTGATCTGCGGGCCGCGGCAGTGAGACGATCCGCCGAACTTTCCGGCGGCGCGACGCACGCGCCCGCCGCCTAACGAACGAAGGATAAGCAATGGCCTCGAAATTTTTCCGCTCCAAAAGCCCTGAACTCCTGATCCGCGAATCGGAGGCGCCCGACCGGCTGATGAAGCGCTCGCTCACAGCCTTCGATCTCACCTGCCTCGGGATCGGCGCGATCATTGGCGCCGGCATCTTCGCGCTCGCCGGCACGGCCGCCGCGGGCGAATCAGCGCGCATCGGCGAATCGATCATCCGCACGCCGGTGCTCAATTTCCTCATCTCCTGGATTCAGGGGACTGACCTGGTCTTCGGTCGGCCGGCCGCAGGACCGGCGGTGGCGCTGTCGTTTGTCGTCGCGGCGATTGCCTGCGGCTTCGCGGCTCTTTGCTACAGCGAACTCGCCTCAATGATTCCGGTCTCCGGCTCGGCTTACACTTATTCCTACGCGACTTTGGGAGAGATCGTCGCCTGGATTATCGGGTGGGATTTGATCCTTGAATATGCGGTCGGCAACATGGCGGTGGCGGTTGGCTGGTCCGGTTACTTTGTGCAGTTGCTGGCGAACATCGGGATAAAATTTCCGCTCTGGCTGGTGAGCGATCACACCAGCGCGCAAACCATGATCGCTAAAGGTGGCGCGGCCTTGGGCGATTTCTCATCGACCACGCTCCCGGTAATCGCCGGGCATCCGTTCGCGATTAATTTGCCAGCATTCTTCATCGTCGCCGCCGTCACCGTGCTCCTGATTTACGGGATCAAGGAAAGCGCGCGGGCTAATACCACCATCGTGATCATCAAACTCGCGGTCGTAGTCTTCGTGATTTCCTACGGCGCTTTTCTGGTCAATCCCGGCAACTGGCACCCGTTTATGCCGAGCGGATTTGGCGGCGTCATGAGTGGCGCGGCGATTGTTTTCTTCGCCTTCATCGGCTTCGATGCGGTCTCGACCACCGCCGAGGAAACCAAAAATCCGCGACGCGATTTACCCATCGGGATGATCGCGAGCCTGATCATCTGCACCATCCTTTACGTGCTCATGTCCTTTGTCCTTACCGGGATGAAGAAATACACCGCTTACCTGGGCGACTCCGCCGCGGTCGCTTCCGCCTTCGCCGCCAAACCATGGGCGCAAGCCTTGATCAGCGCGGGCGCCCTCGCCGGCCTCACTTCGGTCTTGCTCGTCTTCCAACTCGGCCAGCCCCGCATCTTCATGGCGATGTCGCGCGATGGCTTGCTCCCACGCTGGTTCTCCACGATTCATCCGCGCTTTCGCACGCCCTACGTCACCACGATTCTCACCGGCCTGGTCGTTGGTGGCGTGGCCATGTTCACCGACATCGGATCGCTCGCCGAACTGACCAACATCGGCACGCTCTTCGCCTTCATGCTTGTCTGCATCGGCGTGATCGTGCTCCGGAAGAAAGACAAGGATCGGCCGCGGCCCTTCCGGGTTCCGTTCGTTCCGCTTTTCCCCGGCCTCGGTGTTTTCTTCTGCGCCGCCCTTATGCTCAGCCTGCCAATCGAGACCTGGGTTCGGTTCTTTGTCTGGCTGGCCATCGGCCTGGTGATTTACTTCCTCTACGGCGTGAAACACAGCCGCTTGCAGCAGGGCATCGACACCGGCGATACCGAAGACACCCTTCCGCCGATTACTCCTCGTTAGGCAGCGTTTTGGGGACCGACTTAGTGGTCGGATTTGTCGTAAAAGAAAATATTGATCATCAGCGTGATCCCGGCCGCGGCGGCGCCGAGGAAGAGCAGGATCGCGAGGCCGGGATAACCCCAGATGCGAAAGCTCGTGTCGACTCGCATCATCATTGCTGCGCCCACGATCAAGGCCGCGATGATCAGGCCCACGGTGATCCGGTTGGCTACTTTCTGGAAGCCGACGATAAGCGTCTTCTCATCGATCGCGTCGACCGAGACCTTGAGTTCGTTGTTCGCGACCGCGTCGAGGATCTTGTTGATTCGCGCCGGCAAGCGCTGCAGCAGATCCTTTAACTCGAGCACCCCGCTGAAGAGATTTCCCGGCGATAAACTCCGGAGCAGGCGGCGCTGGAGAATCTCACCCGCTTCCCGGCGAATCGCCGCATTCGGGTCGAACTCCGGCTCAATCGCGCGCCCCACCTGATCCAGATTAAGCAGCGTTTTCCCGAGCATGGTCAGCTCCGAGGGCACGCGGATCGAGCTCTCCGCCGAGACTTGCGTGACCTCCAGGACTAGCCGCCCCACCTGCATCTGTTCGACCGTCGCGCCCTGTTGCATGGCCACGATGTCCGCGATGCGTCGGCGGAATTCCGTCTCGTCGAAGTGCTCTTTCTTTTCGCCGATCTTGATTGCGATGTCGGCCGCTTCGTCGCCTCGCCCATCGGCGATCGCGAGGAGCAATTGCAGGAGCTGCTCCTGCAAGCCCGGCATGATCCGTCCGACCATGCCGAGATCGATCAGGGCCACGCGGTAGTCGTCTGTCAGGAAAACATTTCCCGGGTGCGGATCGGCGTGGAAGAAGCCGTTGACTAAAATCTGGTGGAGGTAGGCCTTGAACAACTCGTCGGCTAATTCCGCGCCGTCGAATTCCATCCGCCCGAGCGGGACTCAGGTCGGTGATCTTCCGGCCCTGCACATACTCCATCGTGAGCACGCGCGAGGTGCTGTAGTCGGCGATCGGTTGCGGCACGAGCACGCGCGGGAATTCCGCCAGCTGCTGGCCCAGGGTCACGAGGTTGTTTGCCTCCTGCCGGTAATCCAGCTCGCGCAGGAGGCTCTTGCGGAATTGCTCCAGCATCGGGCCAAACTCGTAACGCTCGCCCGCCTCGGTATGCCGATCGAGGAAGCCCGCGATCTCGTCGAGCGCGTCCAGGTCCTCGAGCATTTTTTCGCGAATGCCCGGCCGCTGCACCTTCACCGCCACCCGCTGGCCGCTGCGCAGGCGCGCGCGATGCACCTGGCCTAACGAGGCCGCGGCGATCGGGGTCGACTCGAATTCCGAGAACGCCTTCGAGAGCCTTACGCCCAGCTCGGAGGCGACGATTTTCTCGACCTCGTCGAACCCAAACGGCTCCACCTTGTCCTGCAATCGCGCGAGCGCTTCGAGGTAAGCCTGCGGCATCAACTCCACCCGCGTGGAGAGGAGCTGGCCCAGCTTTACGAAGGTGGGGCCGAGCTGCTCGAGATCGCTCGCGAGCTCGCTCGCTTTCGCTTCTTCCTTGGGAGTCGGGGCCTGCTCGGCCTCGAGCGCGCCTTCCAGGCCGGCCTTCTTGACCAGGTCGGAGCGGCCGTATTTCGCGAAGAGCCAGGCGATCTGGCGGTAGCGGTTGAGATGCTGCGGATGGAGTGACAGGGCCATAAAAAAGTTCAGGGTGCCGGCTAATTAGCCAGCACCCTGAGCAATCGAATGTCGCCGTGCGCGCGGACCTTTCCGCTTAGCGCCGACGGGAAAATTAGGCAGCGGCTTGGTAGCTCGCGCGGTCGTCCACGTCGAGCCACTCGAAGAGCGTGGTCTTCGCCGGGTCGAGATTGTGGGGCTTCACCTGCTCGACGAACCACTCGCGCTTCTCGGGGTTCTCGTAGGGGTTCACCGTTTCCATCTCGTCGCTCCAGGCCTTGATCTCCTCGGCCGTCTTTTTCTCGCCGTGCTCGTTGACCCATTGCACCATTTCCTCGTCACTCGCGCCCTTTTCCACCGCGGCCTTGAAGTCATCGCCGACGATACCTTTCCAGCCGAACAGAATGTTATCGAGCGGGCAATCGAAGTGATAGTCGCCGATGTTGCTCCAGAGGAGCGCGCGGCATTTGTCCAGGGTGCGGGCCAGGATCACGTAACCGCCCAGCCGCGTCTTCGGGCTACGCGGGGCTTCCTTGGTCAGATCTTTCGCAGTTTTGTTCATCGGAGACGCTAGGGCGGAACGGCGCCTAGGCAACTTCGCGCGAGAAAATGCGGCTCCGGAAGCACTCGTTTGGCCGCGGGAAACGTATCCTTATTATTATGAGCCAAACCAAAGAAACCATTTCCACCCTCAACAGTCTGATCGAGACCTTGAAGGACGGGCAGGAAGGCTTTCGCCAAGCAGCGGAAGCAGTCAACGATTCCCAACTGAAGACCCTCTTGGGCGAATATTCGCTGCAGCGTTCGAAATTTGCCGGCGAATTGCAGAGCCACGTCGTCCAGCTCGGCGAATCGAATCCGGAGGATAGCAGCAGCACTGCGGGTGCGCTGCACCGCGCCTGGATCAATCTGAAGTCCGCGATCACCAGCCGGAACGATCACCAAATCCTGGCCGAGTGCGAGCGCGGGGAAGATTCCGCCGTGGCCGAATACAAGAAAGCCATGGAAGGCGACGCCCTCACTGGGCCGGCGCGCGATGTCGTCTCGAAGCAGTATGCCGAGGTCAAGCAGGCCCACGATCGCATCCGCTCGCTGCGCGATGCGGCGAAGAACGCCAGCTAAGTCCGCAGACTAACGAACCGTAACTGGGGCGGATCGCATGTGAGTGCGATCCGCCTTTTCGTTGGGCGACCGCGGAAGCTGCGGCATATTGCGCGCATGGTCGACATCTCCATCCGCTACTCCGGCGAGCTCCATTGTGCCGCCACTCACGGTCCCTCCGGCAACGAACTCGCGACCGATGCCCCCTGCGATAACAAAGGCAAAGGCGAATCCTTCTCGCCCACCGACCTCGTCGCGACTGCGCTCGGCACTTGCATGGCCACGATCCTCGCGATGGCCGCCGAGGAGCATGGGCTCGATGTCCGCGGCATGACCGTGAAAGTGCAGAAGGGGATGTCGAAAGACGCGCCTCGCCGGATCGTGTCGCTGCCATCGGAGGTGCATCTGCCGCTGCCACCGAGCACGCCGCAGCGCGCCTTGCTGGAGAATGCGGCGCGCCATTGCCCGGTCCACCAGAGCCTTCCGCCGGAGATCGAGCGGCCCACGGAATTTTTCTGGGAAGGCTAAGGCCCGCCGCCTAACATCCGCCGCGTGTCTGCCGCGCGGGAAGCCAAGGAAACCCTCCGCGCCGAGATCCTGGCGCAACTTCGCGCCCTCTCCGCGACCGAGCGCACGC
Organism: uncultured Verrucomicrobiae bacterium; assembly: GCA_963726745.1. GTDB lineage: Bacteria > Verrucomicrobiota > Verrucomicrobiia > Chthoniobacterales > UBA10450 > JACCTI01. Next base: position 234,742 of record CAVSDR010000006.1, on the reverse strand, counting down.
GCGCCTCGGCGGAAATTTGCCGGCAAGTTCTGGCGTTGCCCGCGTGGCAGGCGGCCGAGCGTGTCCTGACGTTTTCGCCCATGAGCACGGAGCCGGCAATCGCGACCCTGGCAGTAGGCCAAGACGGCCTTCGTGGTGCCTGCGACCCTGCGGGAGGAAGCGGAGCTCGAGCTGCCGTTCGTTCCGGAGCTGGTGCTGGTGCCAGGGCTGGCCTTTACCCGCGACGGCCAGCGCCTCGGACGCGGCGGCGGTTTTTATGATCGCTTGCTCGGCGGTCGGGCGCGCGGTGCGTTCAAAGTCGGGCTCGGGTTTGCCTGCCAGATGCGGGCGTCGATCCCGCGCGAAGGGCACGATGTCCTGCTCGACGCGGTGGTTTTTGCCTAACGAGCAATGAAGCGCTCGGAGGCGTGGCCGCGGCAACCCTTCGTGGGCCTCGCGCTCGCCGCCGTGCTCGGCATCCTGCTGGGCGAAGTCGGCGGGCACGCCGCCATCTGGCTGGCTATTTTTCTGGGGGCCGCGGCCGCAGCGTTCTGGCGCGGAAGCACGCTCCTCACCCTGGTCGCGGTGGCCGCGGCCTTCGCCAGCGTGCACGCGCAACGGCAGGCGGATTCGCCCGGGCGCCGCCTCGCGCGTCTCCTCGGCGAGCAGCGACGTGCGGTTGCGGTGCGTGGAGTGGTCGTGAGCGAGCCGCGCATTTCCCCGCGCGGCACGGCTTCCTTTCAAATCCAGGTAGAATCGGTCGCGTTCGACGACCGCACCATTCCGATCAGCGGCACGATCACCGCTCGTTGGCCGGGCACGCCGGTCTACGGCGACGAGCTGCAGCTCTTTGGCGTAATCCAGCCGGTCCCGCCGCCGCGCAATCCGGGCGAGTTCGATTTGCGGGCCTACCTCGCGCGGCACGACATTTATCACTCGTTAGGCTCGCGCAATCCCGAGAGCGGCCGCATCCTCGCGCACGAGCGCGGCTCGAAGATTCTCCGCGCGGCCCAGCGCTCGCGCGCGTGGATGCAGGCCGCGCTCGGCCGCGGGTTGGAGGATGCGCCGGACTTGCGGGGCGTCATCAGCGGGATGGTCCTGGGGGCCAATGGGGAGACGCCCGATGAAATCCAGGAGCAATTCCAGCAAACCGGCACGCTCCATCTTTTTGCGGTCTCGGGATTAAATGTCGCCATCCTCGCGCAGCTCCTCTGGATGATTTTGCGCGCGGCCCGGCTCCCGCGCCGCTGGGCGATCGCGGCGATCATTCCCGCGCTTTTTTTCTATGCAGCGATCACCGGCCTGGGAGCCTCGAGCATTCGCGCCGCGCTCATGGCCGCGGTTTTGTTAGGCGGCTACTTCATCGAGCGGCGGGTCTTCTCCGGGAACAGCGTGGCCGCGGCGGCGGTCCTGGTGCTCGCGTGGGATCCGAACCAGCTTTTCTCCACTGGCTTCCAACTATCGTTTGCGGTCGTGATCGCGATCATGCTTTTCGCGCGGCCGCTTTACCTCGCGCTCGAACGTCGGGGCGCGCCCGATCCCTTCCTGCCGCCTTCACTTTACAGTTTGCGGCAACGCGGCGGCGTCTGGCTGTGGCGCGCGCTCGCCGGCGGCGCCACGGTTTCGCTGGCCGCCTGGATCGGGTCGCTCCCGCTCATTCTGCCGTATTTCTACATCGTCACGCCGGTCTCGCTCCTGGCGAATCTGGTGGTCGTTCCGCTTGCGTTCTTGGTGCTCGCGGTTGGCCTGATGTCGCTCCTGGTTTTGCCGGTGGCACCGGCGTTGACCCTGGTCTTTAACAACGCGAACTGGTGCCTGGCCGCCGGCATTCTCGGGGCGGTCGGTCTCTTTGCACGCGCGCCTGCGGGCCACATCTACCTGGGCGCGCCGCGTTGGCCACACGGTGCGCTCGCGGAAATGACCGTGCTCGATCTCGGCGCGGGCGCGTGCACGCACCTGAAAACGCGCGGGCGCGATTGGCTGGTCGACACCGGCAGCGAACGTGACGCCCGCCTGGTCGTGCGCGGCTATTTGCGCTCACGGGGAGTCAATCGCCTGGACGGCCTCGTGCTTACGCATGGCGATGCCGCGCACCTCGGCGGCGCGGCCACGTTGCTGCGGATTTTTCAGCCGCGCGAGTGGCTGGATAACGCCGCGCCCGACCGCTCGCCGCTGCATCGTGCGCTCCTTGCGGAGAAGCACCGTCGAAGGACACTCAGCGCGCCTAACGAGTTCTTGATCGGCCCGCAGGTGCGTGCGGAAATTCTTTTCCCGCCGGCCGGTTTTGCCGGCAAAACGGCGGACGACATGGCCCTGGTGATCCGCCTAACGATTGCGCAAAAGTGGCGCGTGCTCCTGATGTCCGACAGCGGCGAGGCGACCGAGCGCGTCTTGCTAGAGAGTGGGGCGGACCTGCGGAGCGATCTCCTGGTGAAAGGACAGCATCATGCTGCGCCGTCGGGCACGACGGAATTTCTGGAGGCGGTGCAACCAGCGGCAATCATCGCGACGTCGCGCGACTTCCCGGAGAACGAACGGCTGCCAGATGGATGGGTCGAGGAGGTCAAGGCACGCGGAATCGAGCTTTTCCGGCAGGATGAAACCGGAGCGGTGACGGTGCGCTTTTACCGTGAGCACTGGGAAGCGAGCCGGCTATTTAGACAGCAAGATCTTCCGCAGCCCGAAGCGGTAGATTTCCTTCCCGCTGAAGCGCTCTTCAAAGCTCGTGGGCGGCAACGGAGGCAACCCGGCTTCCGCAACGAAGCCCTCCGCGTTGGCAATCACCTGCGTCATCGCGCGGGCGTAGTCCGCATCGTCGGTGGCCACGCGCAGGAGGCCGTCCGGCCGGAGCGCGCGCCAGACTCCGCGCAGAAACTCGGCGTTGAAAGTCCGGCGCACATGATGCCGCCGCTTCGGCCAAGGATCGGGAAACAGGAGGTAGAAGACGTCGACTGAGGCGGCTGGCAAAAGCAGCGCGAGCAGCGCTTCGATTTCGGCGCGGAGGATGCGCGCATTCGGCAACGTCGGCGTCGCCGATCTTGCGGCTGGTTCCGCGGAAGCGGCCGGCAAGGCGCTCGACCCCGAGAAAATCGCGTTCCGGCGCGCGCTCCGCGAGGGCAACCAGGAAGGCGCCATCGCCGCAGCCGAGGTCGATCTCGACCGGCGCATCGCGTCCGAAAATCTCCGCCATTTCCAGCAGCTCCCCAGGATTAGCCGGCACAATCTCGGCCGCGGGACAGGAGCGATAATTGGTGCGCACCGGGGCAAGATGCGGAGGGTAAAGGGGACGACAAATGCGCAACCGGCCGGCGCTTTTCGGCGAACACCTTCTGCACTCTCATGATCAAGCATCTCTTTCTCGCGCTCGGATTTCTTACGCTCACACTCGCCATGGCCCCGGCGGCGGAAACCAAGACGGCAATTTTTGCCGGCGGCTGTTTCTGGTGCATGCAGGAGCCGTTCGATCACGTCCCAGGCGTTACCAAAACCGTTGTGGGCTACACCGGCGGCGGGAAGGAAAACGCGAATTATCGCGAAGTCTCTGCGCACAAGACGCAACACCGCGAAGCGATCGAGGTGACCTACGATCCGGCGCAGGTTTCCTACGACCGGTTGCTTGAGGTTTACTTCCGCAACATCAATCCCACGCAGGCAAACGGGCAGTTTGCCGACATCGGCCTGAGCTATCAGGCGGCGATCTACTACGCGAACGATGAGGAGAAACGCGCCGCGGAGGCGGCCAAGGAAAAGCTGGCGCAATCCGGAAAGTTTTCGAAGCCGATCGCGACCGAGATTCTCCCCGCGCAGCCTTTCTTCGCGGCGGAGGAATATCACCAAAAGTATTACCTGAAGAATCCGGCGGAATACGAGGCCTATCACGTCGGCTCGGGGCGCGTGAGTTTCCTCCAGCGAATCTGGGGCGAGGAAAAGAAGCCGTAGCGCGCCGCGATCACCGCCGCCGCCGATAAGCCAGGAAGACCAGGAGCCCGCCCAGGCCGAGCAGCGCGGGCGTGAGCGGTTCCGGCACTGGCACTGGCTGGCCGAGAGCGGCAGGATCGAGCGCGCCGAAGTCTGCGCCAATTTGATTCGCCGGCAGGGTCGCGGAGGTAGTTTCGGGAACTGGGCGCGTTGTTTGCGCCTCTGCACTCGTTAGGCAAAAAATTAGGGCCGCGGCCAACCAGGCGCCGCCAACCAAACGGACTTTGTTCATGGGGGGAACCTCCGGGTTGAGTTGTTGCCGGCGATTTTAAGAAGCCGGCACGCGTTCGGTCAACCCTGTTTCCGGCTGCGGAAGATTGCGCCCGCCAGCGGTTTTTGCGGTTGCCTTCCGCGGTCCTGTTCGCCGACTCTCTCCGAGCAACCCCGCGAGCCCTGTGCGGCTCACGCGCAACGATTAAGCCCATGCCGCCAACCGCCAATCCGCCGAACGAAATGCCCGACATCGTCGGGTCCAAACCGACCAACCCGCTGGCGGCAAACTTCAAGCCCTACATCTCCGCCTCCACCCAGATGCGCGAGCTTTCGATCCTCCCGTTGATCGTCGGCACGCTCCTCGGGATGGTTTTCGGCGCCTCATCGCTTTATCTCGTGCTCAAGGTCGGCCTGACGGTAAGCGCGTCCATTCCCGTGGCCGTGCTTTCGATCACGATCTTTCGGCTGATGTCGAAGTTCGGCCTGCGCGACGCGACCATTCTCGAGAATAACATCGTGCAAACCGCGGGCTCAGCCGGCGAGTCGATCGCTTTCGGCCTGGGCGTGACCATGCCGGCGATCATGATCCTGGGCTTCGACCTCGAGCTTACCCGCGTGATGCTGGTCGCGGTCCTCGGCGGTTTGCTCGGCATCCTGATGATGATCCCGCTGCGGCGCGCGCTCATCGTCGATCAGCACGGTATTCTGAAATATCCGGAGGGCACCGCCTGCGCCGAGGTCCTGAAAGCGGCCGCGGCCAAGGATCCCGAGGGAAAACAGACAGCAACTTCTGCCGATAACGAAGAGACCGCCAGCGGCGGCAAAACCATCTTCACCGGGTTCGGTATCGGCTTCCTTTACCAAGCCGCAATGGGCGCGTTTAAGCTTTGGAAGGATACGCCGGAGAAAGTCTTTGCCGCGCCGTTCAAGGCTGGCTCGATCGCTGCCGAGATCTCGCCTGCGCTGTTGGGCGTCGGTTACATCATCGGCCCGCGCATTGCCTCGATCATGTGCGCCGGTGGCGTGCTTGCCTACCTCGTGCTCATTCCGGCGATCAAGTTCTTCGGCGAACACACGGCCGCGATCATCCCTCCGGGCACGATCCCGATCGGCGACATGTCGCCGAATCAAATCCGCGGCGCTTACGTGCTCTACATCGGCGCGGGCGCGGTCGCCGCGGGCGGGATCATCAGCCTTTTCCGTTCGCTCCCGACCATCTGGCATGGATTGAAAGCCGGCCTCTCCGACTTGCGCGGCGGCCATGCGGCCAGCTCGCGAGCACCGCGGACCGACCAGGATCTCTCGATGAAACTCGTCATCGGCGGCTGCATCGGCTTGCTCGCGGTGATCATGATCGTCCCCCAGCTTCACCTGCAGTGGAACCTGATCGGCGCGCTCCTGATCGTGGCCTTTGGCTTCCTTTTCGTGACCGTCTCCTCCCGTTTAACCGGCGAGATCGGTTCTTCCTCGAATCCAATTTCCGGCATGACCGTGGCCACGCTGCTGCTCACCTGCCTCGCCTTTCTCGCGATCGGCTGGACCGGGCCGCATTACTTTGTGACCGCGCTCTCGATTGGCGGGATCGTTTGCATCGCGGCCTCAAATGGCGGCACCACCTCGCAGGATTTGAAGACCGGCTTCCTCGTCGGCGCGACGCCGAAGTATCAACAGATCGCGATCCTCTTCGGCGCGCTCGCTTCCGCGCTCGCGCTCGGCCCCATCCTGCTCGTGCTCAACAACGCCTCCACGGTCTACGTGCCCGCGACTACTTTTGCTCCGGTCACGCAAGGTCCAGTGATTGCCACCGCCGCCTCCCTCCCGCCTTACAGCGAGGGGATCAAGCCCGCGCCGGAGGATTTCCGCCTGCTCAATGTGTCGGCTAACGAGTCGTCGGCCGCGGCTCCCGGCCTTGAGCCGGCCGAGTATCTCGTCAACGGCGAAGGGCGGGTGACCTACAAACTCGAGCGCAATTTTCCGGCAAACCTGCGCGTCGAGAAGACTTCCGAGCTCGGCGCCACCGAGACCCTCAGCGGCACCCAGGGCCTCGGCGACAAGGCCACCTACCGGAGCTGGCAACGCGCCGACCCCGCCGGCGGCCCAGCGCAGCGTTTCCTGGTAAACGATCAAGGCGTTGCCACCTATCTGGTCGATCCAGGCATCAACGGCACCCGCAAAACCCGGCCCGATGGCAGCGCGGTCTCGAAATTCGACGCACCAAAAGCGACCCTGATGTCCTACATCATCAAGGGCATCCTGAGCCGCAAATTGCCGTGGGCCCTCGTGCTCCTCGGTGTCATGATTGCCATTGTGCTGGAGATGAGCGGCATTCCTTCGCTCGCCTTTGCCGTGGGGGTTTACCTGCCGCTTTCCTCGTCCAGCCCGATCTTTATCGGCGGGCTGATTCGCTGGGCGGTCGACCGCTATTTGCGGCGCACGAAATTCAAGGGCCACGACCTGCAGGAAGAGGAACTGGTCGCGGAAGGCGACAAGAGCGGCGGCGTGCTCCTCGCTTCCGGCTACATCGCCGGCGGCGCGCTTGCCGGGATCGTGATCGCGATCATGCAGGGCGTGCCCGCGTTGTCGCTTTACAGCACCGGGATCGAGGAATGGATGACGGAGCACAATCCCTTCTTCCAGGGTGCGAACGCCGACCTGCTCGCGCTCCTGCCCTTCGCGGTGCTTTGCGTGGTCCTTTATCTCGTCGGGCGCGATGTCCTCCTGGCCGCGCGTTCCCGGACTTCCATCACTCGTTAGGCAGCAAGATGGCGCTGGTGGACGATGAGGAAATTGCGATGGCGCCGGCGCCGGCGAAGCGCCGCCGCTGGGTCCTCTCGCCGGTGCTTATCGGCAGCATTGTGCTGCATCTGCTCTTCGCCGGCGGCGCGGCCATCTACGTGGTCTCGCGTTATTCCACCGCGCGCAAGCTGACCTTCCAGGCGGGCCCGAAATCGCCCAATCCGAGCGAGCAGGCGCTGCAGCATCGCGTGCAGGTGGAGAAGAAAATGCAGACGCAAAGCATGCCCGCGGCGGTGCCGAAGCGTGTCCTCACCACCGGCCTGGCGAAGGTCACGCTCCCGCCCTTGCCCGAGATCGCAGCGCCGAAGGATGCACCGAAGCAGCTCATGACCGCGGGCGGCGCGATGGGCGCGGCCGCTCCAGGAGGCGCCAGTGGCGGCGGCGGCGCGCTCGGCGGCACCGGGTCGGGCGCGGCGATCAATTTCTTCGGCATCCGCGACGTGAGCAATGCGGTCGTGATCATGATCGACATCTCCGACTCCATGTTTGGCCGCACCGGCGATTACGATTACAGCTCGCGAAAATTGCTTCGCGTGGGCAAGGAGCAAAGCTTCCAGGCGGTGCGCGACGAGGCGATTAAGCTCGTGCAAAGCCTGACTCCGGCGACGCGCTTCGGGATCGTGCGCTGGTCTGGCAGCGCGCTTTCGTGGAAGCCGGAATTAGTTGCGGCCACGGAGGAAAACAAGCAGGCCGCGATCACCCACATCCAGCAGGATCTCGATATCCATAAGGCCGGGCGCCGCGGCGATCGGCCGGGCGGCACGCGGCACGACTACGCGCTCGAGGAAACCTTCAAGCTCAAGCCGCAGACGATCTACATGCTCACGGATGGGAACGCTTCCGGGACCTCGATTGTGGACCCGAGCCGCGACATCTCGCCGGAAGACATCTACAAGGTGCTCGAGGAAGGGGAGAAGACGCTGCCTAAAAAAGCCAAACTGCACACGATTTATTACCTCACCGGGAAGGATAAGCCCGAGGAGGAACGGATGCTGCGCCAGCTCGCCAGCCGCACCGGCGGCACCTTCATCAAGATGAAGCCGCCGAAGAAGTGAGGCCTCTCCTGGGTCAAGTCTTCGGGCTCTTGTTCCTGGCGGGCGCGTCCGTCTGGAGCGCGCCGGTGGACCCCGCGGCTTTCTCGGAATCGACCTTCCTTTCGAGTAGCGCGCTCACCAACACCACGAGCATGGCCTGGGCGCCGGATGGCTCTGGGCGGCTCTTCCTCACGCAAAAAAATGGCGCCTGCTACATCGTGCAGCATGGCTTTCAAAGCGGCACGCCCACGGGCACGCTGGTCGCCACGCCTTTCATCACCGAGGCGGTCTACACGAACAGCGAATGCGGCCTGCTGGGGATCGCGTTCGATCCGGATTTCGTCACGAACCACTACGTCTATTTCTTTGCCACCGTCTCCAGCAGCCAGCAGCAGATCATTCGTTATACCGCGAACGGCAACGTCGGCACCGCGCGCACCATCTTGCTGGCTAATTTGCCTACCCTCGGCCAGAACCACGATGGCGGCGGGCTCGGCATCGGCGCGGATGGCCGGCTCTATTGGTCGATCGGCGACAACGGGAGCAAGGTCGGGGTGGACGACGATCTCACCTCGCTCGCGGCCAAGGTCGGCCGGGCCCGGCGCGACGGCAGCGTCCCGAACGACAATCCGTTCTTCGACGGCGCCGGGCCGAACAACGATTACATCTGGGCGCGCGGCTTCCGCAATCCCTTCACCCTCGCTTTCCAGCCGGGCACCGGCGCGCTCTGGTTGAACGTCGTCGGGAGCACCGCCGGCGGCCAGACTTCGCCCAATTCTGGACCGGGTTACGAGCAAGTTTTCCAGGTGCAGCGCGGCGACCACGGTGGCTACGACGATTGGGAAAACAACCAGCCGGCCGGCTATCTCCTGCCGGCGATTGCCTACGGCACTGCGCAGTCGATGACGCTCACGGTCGCGAGCAGCGGCGGGCTCGTGCGCAGCAACGGCGTGGTCACAGTCACGACCACGAATTTGAATCGGAACACGCATCCGTTTCGTCGCGGCGGGAAAGTCGTGGTCAGCGGCGCGGGCGATGCGAGTTTTAACGGCAGCTTCTTCGTCTCCGAGGATCTGGATCACACGCGCTTTCGTTTCGTGCAGGCGGGTCCGGATGCCTCGTCGGGCAGCGGAACGGTCACGGCGCCGACCTTCGGGAGCAACGGTGGCGCAGCCATCGCCGGGGGCACGTTCTACGACGGCACCGCGTTCCCGGCGGCTTATCGCGGGAATTTTTTCTTTGGCGATTACGTTTCTGGCCAGGGAATGCGCGCGACGCTGGACGCGCAAAATCGCGTGCTCAGCGCGGAGCCGTTTCTCACTGGCGTGGGCGGTTTGATCGATTACGCCACCGGGCCGGATGGCGCGCTTTATTACCAGGGAATCGGCAGCCCGCTCGTCCGCCGTCTGGCGAGCACGAGCACCGCGCAAAACCTCCTGGTGCAGCCGACCGCTTTCAACGTCCTCGAAGGCGGCGCGGCCATCGTGAATGTGCGTCTGGCGACCGCGCCGGCGGCGGACGTCACGGTCACGACCAGCCGCGTGAGTGGTGATGTGGATCTGGTGGTGAGCAGCGGCGCCATGCTCACTTTCACGCCGGCGAATTATTTCGTACCGCAGGCGGTGCGCTTCACCGCCGCGGAAGATCCCGACCAGGAAAACGGCCGCGCGACCTTCCGCATCGTCGCGCCGGGGATCGCGAGCTACGACTTGCAGGTCGACGAGATCGACAACGACGAGCCGCAGATCGTCGTCTCCACCGCCAGCCTGACGATGAATGAAGGCGCGACCGCCGGCTTTACCGTGCGCCTGGCGAACGCGCCGGCGGGCAATGTGCCGATGACGGTCGCGCGCAGTGCGGGCGATCCGGATGTGACCGTGAGCGCCGGCGCGATGCTCACCTTCACGCCGACTAATTTCGCCACGCCGCAGACGGTGACTCTAGCCGCGGCGGCGGATGCCGATGGCGTGGACGATCACGCGACGATCACGGTCTCTGCTCCCGGCGAGACGTCGCGCACGGTTGCAGTCACGGTGCTCGATCGCGACCCGGTGCCGCCGGTTTTCACCAGTAGCCCCGCGACCAGCGGCGTCCAAGGGGCCGGCTATTCTTACCGTGCGACCGCCAGCGGCAACCCCGCGCCGGCCTTTAGCCTAACGAGTGCCCCGGCGGGGATGAGCATCGAGGCGGCCAGCGGGTTGATCAATTGGATGCCGTCTGCGCCCGGCGACTACCCGGTGACGGTGCGCGCGCTGAATTCCGCCGGCGCGGCTACCCAAAGCTTCACGGTGCACGTGACCACAGATGCGCCGCCGGTGGCGCAGATCACGCGTCCGTTGCCGGGGGAATTAGTCAGCGGGATGGCAGCGGAGTTTTTCGGGAACGGGATCGATGATGTGAGCACCGTAAAAGGGGAATTCCTGGTCGACGGCGTGCTCCGATGGACGGATGCGAACAACGAAAACCACTTCCACTTTGGCGGCGCGCACCTGCTTTTCGATTCCACGCAGTTCACCAATGGCGCCCACACCCTGCGCCTGCGGGTGACCGACACCCAGGGGCAAACTGGCGAGGCCGAGGTGCAGGTGACGATCGGCAACGGCGTCGAGCGCTGGCGCGCGCAATACTTCGCGCCGGACGATCCGCGGAGCGCTTTGGCCTTCGATGCGAGCGGCGATGGCGAGTCGAATCTCGCGGAATATTTCACCGGCTCCGATCCGACCGTGGCTGACGTGAGCCGCGCGCCGCGCGCCCAAATTCTCGACCTCGCGGGCACGAAATACCTCACGCTGCGTTTCGTGCGCGCGAACTGGGCCACGGATGTGACCGCGCGCGTGGAAGCGACCGGCGACGCGGCGCTGGGCCCATGGATCGCGCTCGATCCCGCCGATCCCACTTACCTCGTGAGCGTGCAGGAAAATGCGCCCGTCTTTGGCCTTCAGACCGTGACCGTGCGCGACATCCTGCCGGCTAATTCCGCGGCGCGCCGCTTCCTTCGCCTGCGCCTGACCGCCCCGAGCGGCGTCAGTGCCACCGCTCAGCCAGCCGGGGACTTCGGGATGTCGCGAAAAGGTTTGCGCGCTCGGTAAAGCGCGAGCCGTTCCTCGAGTGCGCGGCGCTGGGAGCGTTCGGTTTTCTTGATCGCCTGTTCTTCGTGCAGCACCGCGCGCTCGAAGTCGCCTATCTCCGCTTCTGCCGCCGCCAGCGTGTCGATCACGTCCGCGTTATGCCAGTGCGTCCAGGAGCAGGCTTTATTGGCGAGTTCGAGCGCTTCGCGGCCATTACGGTAGGCGGCCTCCGGGCAGGTTGCGCGAAACCAAGCCAGCCGATTCAACGCCTCAAAGCGATCGGGCGCGAGCGCGGAGGCGCGTACGTAATCGGCTGCGGAAGATTGGAAATTGCCGAGCTTCTCCCAGGCGCCCGCGCGCACGGCGTAGTCATCGGCCGTCTTCACGGGGAAACGGACCGTCCGCTCGTAGTCGGCGCGCGCCCGGGTGCGCTCGCCTTTGCGGAAGAGCGCGTTCCCGCGCAGCAGATAAATGCCAGCCAGAGCACTTGGTGGCGGACCCGATTCGAGGGCGAGGTCTAACGAGCGAATGGCCTGGTCGTAACGCTGCTCGTCCACCTCCGCGAAGGCGCGGTTCCATAGGCTCTCCCAGCGACCATCGGCGTTGCTTCCGGGCTGGCCGCGTTGATCATAAAACGCGCCTTCCGTTGCGCCCACCGGCTGCGGGAAAGCGGCGAAAAGGAAGAGCAGGCCCAGGCAGGGAAAAGTCTTCGGATTCATGCTTGGGAATTTTTTCGCCACGCGAAGTAAACCGGCACTCCGGTGAGCACGAGCAGGAAGCCGATTCCGGACGTGGTCGGGGCGAGGAAGACCAGGTCGACGATGAGCGCGAGCGCGATCACCAGGTAAATCAGCGGGACCAGCGGATAACCCCAGGTGCGATAGGGCCGAGGCGCGGCTGGCATCTTCCAGCGGAGCACGATGACCGCGCCGACCATGAGGACGTAGAAGAAGAGGTCGGCGGAAACGATGTATTCCAGGAGTTGCGTGTAGACATTGCCATAGGCGACGACGCCGGTAGTCGCGTCCGTGGTGACCGTGCGCGGCAGGGTCAGGAGCGCTGCCCAGACGCCTTGGATGAGCAGTGCGGCGGCGGGAACATGCTGTCTATTGAGCTGCGCCACTTTCCGGAAAAAGAGCCCGTCGCGCGCCATCGCGTAGGAGACGCGCGCGCCGGCGAGGATGAGGCCGTTGTTGCATCCGAAGGTGGAGATCATGATCGCCAGCGCCATCGAGATCGTGCCGGCCGGGCCGAGAACGGCATGCATGGCGGCGACGGCGACCCGGTTCTGCGGCGCGTGCTGGATGCCGTCGAGCGGGAGCGTGGCGACGTAGGCCACGTTGGCCAGCAGGTAGAGGGCGACGACTACGCCGCAGCCGATGAGGAGCGCGCGGGGCAGGGTGCGGCCGGGATCGCGCACCTCGCTGCCGGTGAAGGTGACATTGTTCCAGGCGGATTGCGCGAAGAGCGGGCCGACCATCGCTTTGCCTAACAAGAGCACGAGCGCGAAGGCGCCGGTGGCCGCGAGGCCGGGCTGGGCCACTTGCGGGATCCAGCCATTAGCCGACGAATTCCACCAGGCCGCACTGCGCGCCGCGCTCGCGGGATTCCAGCCTAACGAGAGGCCAATGACGATCAACCCGAGGAGCGCCGCCGTTTTCGCAAAGGTGAAGCTGTTCTGGACCAGTTTCCCGAGTTCGAGCCCACGGGTGTTGCTCCAGGTCAGCAGCAAGATCATGAGCACGGCCACGAGCTGCTCGGTCGAAAGGCTGAAGGCGTAATGCCCGAGCGAGATCGGCGCGACCAGGTAGTGATCGCCCGCGATCGCGGGGAAGAGCACGCCGGTAAACTTGGCGAAGGCAACCGCGACCGCGGCAATCGTGCCTGTCTGGATGACCAGCAACACCGCCCAGCCGAAAAGAAAACCAAAGAGCGGGCTGTAGGCCTCGCGCAGGAAGACGTATTGCCCGCCGGCCTGCGGCATCATCGCCGCGAGCTCCGCGCAGCAGAGCGCGCCGGTGATCGTGAGCAAGCCCGCGAGAGCCCACGCGAGCAGGAGCCAGCCGGGCGCGCCGACCAACCGGGCGGACTCCGCCGAGGTGATGAAAATACCCGACCCGATCATCGACCCGATGACGATCATGGTCGCGTCGAGTTGGCCTAACGAGCTGGCCAGTTCCCGGCGTTCCTGCGGCTTGCGGTTCATCCGCCCGCGAGGGTAGGGCGAAGCGCCGCGCTGCGGCAAGCTCTAGGCGAGGAGGCCGTCGACGATGTGCAGCTCGCGATCGCCCAGGCCGGCGAGGCGGGAATCGTGCGTCACCACGAGGAGCGTCTTTTGGCGATCGCGCGCCAGGCCGAGAAGCAATTCCATGATCGTGTCGCCTGTTTTGCTGTCGAGATTGCCGGTGGGTTCATCGGCAAAAATGATGTCGGGATCGTTCGTGAGGGCGCGGGCGATGGCCACGCGCTGCTGCTCCCCGCCGGAGAGCTCCGCGGGCAAATGATGCAGCCGCTCGCCCAGGCCAACGTCGCGCAAACTCGCCTCCGCCGCCGGGAGGTTCGGCTTCCCGCCGATCAACCCGGGCAGGGTCACATTCTCGAGCGCGGTCAATTCCGGCAGGAGAAAGTAGCCTTGAAAAACGAAACCCATCTTCGTGTTCCGCAGTTGCGCCTGAGTCGCGGCGCTGCCTTCGTAAAGGCGCTGGCCTTCGAATTCCACCCAGCCGGATTCCGGCCGCTCCAGGCCGGCGAGCGTGTAAAGCAGCGTGGTTTTGCCCGCGCCCGATGCGCCCACGAGGAAGATCGCTTCGCCTTCCTGCACCTCGAGCGAGATGCCGCGCAGGACATCGATCCGCCGCGCGCCGATCTTAAATGAGCGGCGCAGGTCGTGCGCTACGAGTTGAGCCCCGGTCATGTGGCGCACAGTGAACGCGAAAACGCGCTGGCGCGCAATGAGCACGCCAGCGCGCTGTCTAATTTCTCCGCGTCGTTAGCCGAGGCCGAGAGCGCCGAGCGTATCCGCATCGACCACACCGGTCGGGTCGAGGCCATTGTCGCGCTGGAAAGCGAGGATCGCGCGACGGGTGCGGGGACCGTAGACCCCATCCACGCCGCCGGCGTTATAGCCGCGCTGTTGCAGCGAGCTCTGCACGTTTGCCATCACCTGCTGCGGATCGAGGTTGTTGTAGCCGTAGATGGGCGCGTCGTAGGCGTAGGTGCTGTAGGCCGGGCTGTAGCCGTAAGCGGGATACCAGTAGCCGCTATCCCAGTAGTAATAGCCGCCACCGTAGATCGTGAAGCGGGTGTAGTTGTTTCTCCAGTAGCTGCGGTCGTGGCGGCGACGATCCCAGCTGCGATTGTAGCGGCGGCCATCGCCGCGATTCCAATTGCCGGAACGCGCCACGCGATCGGCGCGGTTCTCGTTGTTCCGGTCGCGCCAGACGCGCGCGTTGTCGTTGTTGCCACGGTTGCGCGTGCCGTATTCGAGATTGCTCCCGGAGTTCACCCGCCCGCCGGAGTAAACGCGATTGCCGCCGTCGGCGCGCGTGCCGCGGGCCCGATTCGGCACGGCCACGCGATTGCTCCCGCGCTGGACGTTGGCGTTGTTAAGTTGCCGTTGCGCCGCGTTCTGGCGAGCAACATTCTGCTGCCGCTGGACGTTTGGCTGGGCGCGCGGCTGATTCTGGCGCACGGCGTTGCGCGAAGCACGCGCGAGTGCGTTCTGGAAATGCTTCCCGGTTTGCTTCTGCGCCTTGGCTTCGTCTTCGGCGAAGCCGGTGTGCGTGAAGGCCAGGCCGGCGAGCACGAGTAGGAGTGAAAAACGTTTCATGGTTTAAGTTGGACCGTGGGGACGCCCCACTTATTCAACCTTCGTCTGCCCCGCCGGTTGCGATGCCTCTTTCATTAGCCGGCAAGTTCACCTGCCGCATGGCCTCGAAGAGCACGATCGCGACCGCAGTGGCGAGGTTGAGACTGCGCGTTCCGTGCATCGGGATGGTGAGAAGTTGCTCGCGGTGGGCCGCGAGCAGCGGCTCCGGCAAGCCTTTGGTTTCGCGACCGAAAACCAGGAAATCGCCCGCGCGAAAAGTCACCGCGGTGTAGGCCCGCGTCGTCTTCGTGGTCAGGAAAAAATAGCGCGCCGCGGCAGCTTGCGCGGCCTGGAGCGCGGCCAGGGAAGGCCAAAGGCGCACGTCCACCTCCTTCCAGTAGTCGAGTCCCGCGCGCTGCAGTTGGCGATCGTCGATCGCAAACCCGAGCGGCTGCACCAGGTGCAAAGCCGAGCGCGTGGCCAGGCAAAGGCGGCCGATGTTGCCCGTGTTCGGCGGGATCTCCGGCTCGACCAGGACGATATTGAACACGAGCCGCGCGCCGAAAAAATTAGCCTACAACTTCGCGGCGACGAATTTCTCCAGCTTCACGATGTCGGCGGCAAATTTGCGGATGCCCTCGGCCGTTTTCTCGGTCGCCATGGCGTCGTCGTTCAGGAGGTAGCGAAACTTTTTCTCGTCCGCTTCGCGGCGCTCGATCGGCGCACTCTTCGCCTTTTCCGGGTCGAGCTTCCGCTCCACTTTCTCGTGCGACTCCGCCAGTTTCGCGAGCAGCTCGGGGCTGATCGTGAGCAGGTCGCAGCCGGCCAGCTCGATGATTTGGCTGACGTTCCGGAAGCTCGCGCCCATCACCTCGGTCTCGTAGCCGAACTTCTTGTAGTAGGTGTAAATCTCCTGGACCGACTGCACACCGGGATCTTCCGCGCCGGTGTAGTCGCGCTTGTTTGCGGCCTTGAACCAATCATAGATGCGACCAACAAACGGCGAGATCAATTGCACCCGCGCCTCGGCGCAACGGACCGCCTGCACGAGCGAAAAGAGGAGCGTGAGATTGCAGTGGATGCCTTCTTTCTCAAGCCGCTCCGCGGCGGCAATGCCTTCCCAGGTGGAGGCGATTTTAATCAGCACTCTCTCGCGCCCGATGCCTTTCGCCTGGTAAAGGGCGATGAGCTGTTTGGCTTTTTGCACCGTGCCTTCGGTATCGAAGGAGAGGCGCGCATCGGTCTCGGTGGAAACGCGGCCGGGCACGATCTCGAGGATCTGCTGGCCGAAGCTGACCAGGAGGTTGTCGATGATGTCCTCGACCTGGGCCGCGCCGCTCAAGCCGCTGCGCTTGCGATCAGCCAGCACTTTCTCCAGCAGGTGGCCGTATTCCTCCTTTTGCGTGGCCGCAAAAATGAGGCTGGGATTGGTCGTCGCGTCCTGCGGGCGGAACTCGCGGATGGTTTCGAAGTCGCCCGTGTCGGCGACGACCTTGGTGAATTTCTTGAGTTGCTCGAGCTGGTTCAAGCCCGCGGCGGCCTTGGGTTCGGCGGTTGCGCTCATAAGATCACGCTAGGCCCGCACCGCCGCCAGACAACGCAAAAAAATGGTCTAGGTGTGCGCGCCGTTCTCGCCGTTTTCCGGCAACGGGAGCAGTTCGGGCGCCTGCATCTCGCGCGCGATTTGTTCCACCTGCGGGAGGATCTCGATTTCCATCCCCATGGGCGCGGCGCCCAGTTCCTTGAATTTGCGCGCAGAAACGAGCACGCGGCTTTCGAGATTGCCGACGGTTTTGTTATACGCCTCGACCGAGTGGCTCAGGCTTTTGCCGAGCTTGGTCACGTGACCGGAAAGATCGGCGAAACGCTTGTAGAGCTCGCTGCCTAGTTGGCTGATCTCGCGCGCGTTCTGCGCGATCTTTTCCTGGCGCCAGCCGAAGCAAACCGCGCGCAGGAGCGCAATCAAAGTCGTGGGCGTGGCCAGGATGATTTTCCGGTCGGCGCCGAACTCGATCAGCATCGGGTCGCGCTCGAGCGCAGCGGAGAAGAAGACTTCGCCGGGCAGGAAGAGAACGACAAAATCGGGCGCGTTTTCAAACTGCTCCCAGTAAGCCTTGCGCGAGAGCTTCTCGATGTGGCCGCGCACTTGCACCGCGTGGTGCTGCAGCCGGGCGATGCGCGCTTCGTCATCCGCCGCCTCGAGCGCTTCCATGTAAGCGTTCAGCGAGGCCTTCGCGTCGACCACGATGGTCTTCCCCGCGGGCAGGCGAACCACGAGGTCGGGGCGCAGCCGACCCTCCTCGGTGTGCACCGTGGTTTGCTCGATGAAGTCGCAATGCTCGGTCATGCCGGCTAATTCCACCACGCGGCGCAGTTGAATTTCGCCCCAGCGCCCGCGCACGATCGGGGAACGGAGCGCGCGCACCAGGTTGCTCGTCTCCGAGCGGAGATAATTCTGCGTCTCCGCGAGCGAACGCACCTGCGTGGTCAGGCCTTCGTAGGCGCTGGCGCGCGCTTTCTCCAGCTCGGTGATCTTGGCGTCTACTTTGTCGAGCGACTCGCGCATGGGCGTGACCAGCGAGTCGATCGCGGTCTGGCGTTTTTCGAGATCATGGCGCGCGCCTTCCTGGGTTTTTTCGAGCGTGCTCTTGGCCAGCTCGAGGAAGGAAGTGTTGTTGTGCCGCAGGGCCTCGGCCGAGAGCGCCTTGAAGGCATCGGAAAAACGCGCCTGCGCCTCGTCCAGCACCGCGAGCTTCTCCGCGGTCGCCTTTCGTTCCTGCGTGAGCTGCGTTTCCATCGAAGCCATCCGCGTGGCCGAGCGCGATTGCTGGTCGCGCAAGACTTGCAGCTCGCGCGTGGCCGCGGCCGCGGAGAGTTCCAACTCCGGAATCCGGCTATTCTTCTCCTGCGCCGCGGCCAGCGACTGCGAAAGCTCGGCGATTTGGCGGGTGAGCACGGACTCGCACTCGCCCACGGCGAGCGCGCGCTGCTGGCGCATCAGGATCCAGGTGATGGCGACGCCGGCCGCAAACGCGGCCAGCCCGACGAGGGCGAGGAGGAGAGTAGGATTCAAAAGCATGGGCAAATGCGAGGACGCAGTGGAAGAATACCACAGGCTTTCGCTGGCTGGCGAGCGGCCGACTTTTGCCCCCAGGTTGCCGGCTAAAATGAAATCCGCGCGCCGCCGTAGGCCGCGCGGCCGAGCGCGGGGAAACCGTAGACCTCGGCGTATTTTTCATCGGCCAGGTTGTTGATCCGGCCGAAGAGCGTGAGGTGGGGATTGAGCGCATACTCCGCGGCGAGATTGACCACGGCGTAGTCTTCGAGATCGAAATTCGGCCCGCCGAAGCTCAGTTCCTCGCGCGCATTCACGAAGCGCGCCTCGGCGATCGTGCGGAGTTTGCCGCCCCAAAGGTAATTCACGGAAGCGTAGCCTTCGTGGCGCGGACGTCGCGGGAGGCGGGCGCCAACGGGCTGGCTAATATCGGCGGCGGAAGTTTTCTCCGCTTCGAGATAGGTGTAGCTCGCGGTGAAGACGAGCTCCGGCAGCGGGCGTAGCTTCAGCTCCGCCTCCACGCCCTGCGTGCGCGCGGCGCCGAGATTGAGTGTCTCGAAGAGGCCGTTGAAGCCGATCACGTTCGAGAGCCGATTGTGGAAAAAGGTCGCGCCGAGTTGCACCCGGCCCTTCCAGAAACGCTGCTCCAGGCCCGCATCCCAGCCGCGGTTCCGCTCCGGTTCGAGCGCCGAAATTATTCCCGAAGATCTTGTCCTGGCTGCTTGGCGGGCTGAAGCCGGTGGCGAGGCTCGCGTGCAGGGTGCTGTCTGTTTGCCTAACGAGATAACTCCCGGCCACCCGGTAGGTCCAGATGTCGCCGAATTGGTTGAAGTGATCGTAGCGGCCGCCGCCCACGAGCGTGAGGCCGGCGAGCGGCGTGAGCGTGACCTGCGCGAAGCCGGAGGCCTGCTCGGTCTGGTCGCTGATGAAGGTGGGATTCGGCCCGAAGAACTGCGAAATGAAGGGCCGCTCCTGGCCGGCCTCCACCCGGCTGTAAAACGCGCCCGTGGTCAGCGTGAGCCACGAAGTGATCCGCGCGTTGTTTTGGTAATCGACCGTGAAGCGGGTGAAGAGCGCGCGCGTCGGACCGACGAAGCCGTCCTCGTTCGGGTCGTTCACCTGCCGCTCGTGATCGTAGGCCACGATTAGCTTGTGCTCCCACCATTCGACCGGGCGGAAATCGAGGTGCGGCCCGAGGAGCCAGCGCTCGGTCAGGAAGTTGTCGAACGGCTTCGGGTGGAAAATCGAGTCCGGGTTGCCGGTATCGGCTAACGAGTAGAGGAACAGGCTCCCGAGGCGGAACTGGTCGTTAGGCGACCAGCCGACGCTGGCCACGCCGCTGCTCAGGCGATACTGGTTGTTCGGGCGCTCGTTCTCGGTGTCAAAGCGGCTCACGCTCGCGGAATAGTCGACATTTTGGAATGCGCCCTGGAGGGCGAAGCTCTCGCGGAAGCTCCCGAAACTGCCGGCCTCCGCAGTGAGCGCGCCGCTCGGGGCGCCGCGCCCTTGGCGGGTGAAAAGCTGGACCGCGCCCGCGAGGGCGCGCGGACCGTAAAGCGTGCTTTGCGGACCGCGCACCACCTCGATGCGCTCGATGTTGTCGAGCGTGAGATCGGCAAAGTTAAACGCGCCCTGCAATCCCTGGTTTACCGGAATGCCGTCGATCAAAACCTGCGTGTGCTCGCTGCGCAGGCCGCGGGTAAAGAGCGAGGTCAACTGCCCGGGCGCGCCGGTTTGCACGATCGTGAGGCCGGGCACTTCGCGCAGGGCGTCGGCCACGCGCCGGACCTGCTGTTGCTCCAGTTCCTCGTCTGTGAGCACGGTGATGCTGGCGGGACTTTCCGTTTCCGGAAAGCGCAGCCGCGTGGCGCTGACCACGATGCTGCCGTTTCCGTGACTGCCTCCTGCGCGACGAGCGCGCGCACCAATACCAAACCCAGCGCGCAGACGCACGCATTCCAATATTTAGCCGACATGATGTAGCCTCCAGTTGCTGAGAAGCGGAGGACGCCGGCAGATTTTCCCTGCGACAAACCACTGCTCTCAATCTTCTTTTTTGCGAAGAAGTTTTCTCGCGCGGCGCACTCACGCCGGCGAATGAGGTGGGCTCGGGCAAATGTTCTGGCTCCTGGCTTCCGGCCTCGGCTAACGAGTAGTCGAGGCGCACCTTCTTCCCGCCTTCACCGCCGGAGGAAAATCCGGCGATTGGCTGTGGGAAGTCGTATCCAGTTACAGCAGCGCGACTGCTCCCGGTTCAAACGGGATTTCTCGCACCGATCCACTGATCGAAACTCGCAAAGAACCGGCGCAGAAGTAGCGGCTTGCGCTTCGCGGCTCAACCTTTATTTATCGCCAACCTCGTGAAAGTTTCCGCTTCTCCTCTCCACTTGCTCGTCACGGGCGGCGCCGGCTTTATCGGCTCGAATCTCGTCCTCGCTCTGCAGGAGCATTATCCCAAGGGCCGGCTGACGGTGATCGACGATTTCCGCTCGGGCGACTTCAAGAATCTCGCCGGCTACCGGGGCGACTTCATCGCTGCCGACCTCGCGCAGTTGGACTGGGAGGAGCAATTCGGCGACGAGAAATTTGACGGCATTTTCCACCTGGCCTCGATCACCGACACCACGGTGCACGACCAGTTTGTGCAAACGCACGACAACGTCGAAAGCTTTCGGCGGTTGTTGCGTTTCGCGCGCCCGCACCAGACGCGCGTGGTCTACGCTTCCTCCGCCGCGACCTACGGTAACGCGACCACGGCGAGCAACGAAGAGAGCGGCGCCGCGCCCGCGAACGTCTACGCCTTCTCGAAGGCGATCATGGATAACATCGCCCGCCATGCCGCGGCGGAGAATCCGGAGTGGGTCATCGTCGGGCTGCGCTTCTTCAATGTCTACGGGCCGCGCGAGGCGCACAAAGGGGTGCCTGCGAGCATGATTTACCATCTCTCGCGGCAAATGACCGCGGGGCAGCGGCCGCGCATCTTCCGGCACGGCGAACAGCAGCGGGATTTCGTTTACGTGCAGGACATCGTGCAAGGCTGCCTGCGCGGCTTCGATGCGCTCAAGAGCGGAATTTACAATCTCGGTTCCGGCCGGGCGCGTTCTTTTAACGAGCTCGTGCAGATCCTGAACCACTCGTTAGGGACGAACTTCGAGCCGGAGTATATCGAGAACCCGCACGCGCATTACCAGAATTTCACCCAGGCCGACCTGACCGCGGTGCGCGACGCCCTGCAGTACGAGCCCAGCTATTCGCTCGAGGCCGGGGTAGCCGAGTACATGCGCTGGCTTTACCCTGCCGCCGCGAATTTGCCGACGCCATGAAAGCCAAACGACGCTCCGCCAGCCCGGAAGAAATCAACGCCAACCTCGCGGCCAAGAAAGGTCCGGTCTCGCAGTTCATCGCGCGGAACTACCGGCACTTTAATGCCGCCGCCTTGCTCGATGCGGCCAAGGGCTACGAGACCCACCTCGCGGCCGGCGGCAAAATGCTGGTGACGCTCGCGGGCGCGATGTCGACTGCCGAGCTTGGCATCTCCCTCGCGGAAATGATTCGGCAGGACAAGGTGCACCTGATCGTCTGCACCGGCGCCAATCTCGAGGAGGACATCTTCAACCTGGTCGCGCACGATCATTACGAGCGGGTGCCGCACTACCGCGAACTCACGCCGGCCGACGAGCAGGAGCTTCTTTCCCGGCATATGAACCGCGTGACCGATACCTGCATCCCCGAGATGGAGGCGATGCGGCGGATTGAGAAAGCGGTGCTGGCGGAGTGGATGGCCGCGGATCGCGCGGGCGAACATTATTTCCCGCATGAGTTCATGTATAAAATTCTGCGGAGCGGGAAGCTTAAGCAAAGCTACCAGATCGATCCGAAGAACTCCTGGATGATCGCGGCTTGCGAAAAGAACCTGCCGATTGTCGTCCCCGGCTGGGAGGACGCGACCCTCGGGAATATGTATGCCGCGGCGGTCATTCGTGGCGACGTGAAGAATGTGCACACCGTCCGCACCGGGATCGAATACATGACCTGGCTGGCGGAGTTTTATACCAAGAACGCCAAGCGCCTGCGCAATCGCGAGGGCTCGATCGGCTTCTTCCAGATCGGCGGCGGGATTGCGGGCGATTTCCCGATCTGCGTGGTCCCGATGTTGCACCAGGATCTCGAGCGCACCGGCGTGCCGCTGTGGGGTTACTTCTGCCAAATCAGCGATTCGACGACCAGCTTCGGGAGTTACTCCGGCGCGGTCCCGAACGAAAAGATCACTTGGGGCAAGCTGGCGGCTTCCACGCCCAAGTTCGTGGTCGAGAGCGATGCGACCATTTGCGCCCCCTTGATCTTTGCCTGGGTCCTCGGGCAGTAGGGTTGCGTCCCACGACTGACCTTCTACGTTGCCCGACCGTGCCGATACCGTTTTCCAAAAAGAGCCAGCGCATTCAGGCCGCGGGTAACGGCGAGGCGGTCTACTCGCGCAAGGTCGGGCTCAAGCCGGGGACCGACTGGCACAAGCGAAACTTCCTCACCAGCGTCCTGATCCCGTCGCTCTTCACCAAGCGGGAAGGGAAGGGCGGCCTGCCCTTGTTCCCGAAGGTCAAGGAAGGCGAAATCTGCATCACCTGGATCGGGCATGCCTCGTTCCTCATCCAGACTTCGAAGGTCAATGTCCTGGTGGATCCGATCTGGTCGATGTGGCTCAAGGTGATCAAGCGCCTCAAGCGGCCCGGCTTTGAAATCTATCACCTGCCGGAGATCGATTTCGTCCTCGTGACCCACGCGCATTTCGATCACCTCGACCGGCGCACCCTGCGCAAAGTCGCGGCCGATCAGCCGATCGTCGTGCCTTACGGCGTGGGCAATCTGGTGCACGATCTCGGCTTCAACATCGTGCACGAGCTCGATCACTGGCAGCGGATCGAGCTCGGCCCGCTCTGCGTCACTCTCACGCCTTGCCACCATTGGGGCGCGCGCCTCCTGCACGATTCGCATCGCGGCTTCGGCGGCTTCCACATCGAGGCCGAAGGGCGCTCGATTTTTCATTGCGGCGACAGCGCCTACTTCGAAGGCTTCAAGGAAATCGGAAAGCGTTTTGACATCGAGATCGCACTCCTGCCGATCGGCGCCTACGACCCGCCGAGTGGCCGCGAGGTGCACATGAATCCCGAGGAAGCGGTCAAGGCTTTCACCGAACTGGGCGCGAAGAAACTCGTGCCGATGCACTACGGCAGCTTCCGCCTCGGCTACGAGCCGCTCGACGAGCCGCCCGCGCGCCTGATGGCTTGCGCGCGCGAACACGGGATCGACCAGCAGGTGCTGGTCATGACCGAAGGCATGCCAGTCGTGCTGTAGCGCCGGCGTGAAAAGCGCGCGCGACGACTTGTTAGGCGCGGGTGCCGCGGCGCTGCTCACGCTGCTCTTCTCCTGCGCGCTCCTCTGGCACGAGCCGCACTTTTTCTGGGTCGACGATTATCAGATTTCGATCCTGCCGGTTTTTGCCGACATCGCGCGCAGTTGGGGCGAAGGCCATTGGCCGCTCCTCAGTCCGTATTCGTGGGTCTGCGGGAATCTCGCGGGTGAGTTCCAATACGGGACCTTCTCGATTTTCGTGAACGTCGCGGTCGTCGCGATCTGGAAGTTTACTCTCTCTTTCTCACAACAGGCGGCCGCGCTCTCGATCGTTCATTTGATGGTCCTCGCAGCCGGCGGCTACCTGCTCGCGAGGGGGCGAAAAATTAGCCAGCCACTTGCGCTCATGGTTGGCCTGGTCGCGGCGCTCAACGGTTGGAACATCGCCTGGGGCGCGACCGATTGGTTTGCCGCGATCGCCGCGTTCGCCTGGCTTCCATGGGCCTGGTGGGCCATGGAGAAAGCGCTTCCGCCGGGTGCGCGCTGGCCGCATTTTCTCCTGCCGGCGCCCTTTATTTACCTGCTGATCGCCGCCGGTTTTCCCTACACCATCATCATGCTCGGGCTCGTGACCGCGTGGCTTGCGCTGCAGGACTGGCGGAGAAGTTGGCGGCTGGGCGTGGGTTGGATTTTCGGGCTTGGCCTTTCTGCGCCCGCCTGGCTTTCGCTCCTGACGTATGCCGAAGGTTCGCGGCGTTCCGTGGAAATTTTCCCGCCGCGCCAATGGCTTGTGCCGCTCGCCGGCCTGCCTGGATTAGTGCTGCCTTCGTGGACCGTGCCTCTGGCGGCAATTCGAAGGCGCGCTCGCGTCGCACGCCGCGGTGGAATTAGCCTGCGGATTGGTGCCGGCGGTGGTCGTGCTGGCAGCGCTTCTCAGCGGACGACTTCGCCGGCGCTGGGAACTCGGTTTGCTCCTCGCCGTGCTCGCGCTCGCGATGCTCCCGAGCGCAGGCATTTTTCGTTTCAGCTTTCGCTGGCTGCCGCTCTTCCACCTCGTGCTCGCTGCTCCTCGCGGCGGAGGTCTGGCAGCGCGGGCAACTCCGCGGGAAACCCGGGGCGTGGAGCACCTTTTTCGTCGCGCTCGCCTGGGTGCTGCAGCCGCACGCCGCGCCCATCCTGCCGGCTATTTTTCTCTGCTTGAGCCTCTTTTGGTGGGCCGGGTCAGCACTCGTTAGGCAGCAACTTGCGGCCTGGATCACGCCGCTGGTTGTTTTCTTGGCCCTGCTCGCGACCTACCTGCAACTCGACGTGCATGCGTCCGTGGCGCGCTACTGGTTTGCCGACACTTTGCGCGCCCCCGTGCCGCTCGCTCGCGACCGCCTGTACCTCAGTCTCTACCCCGCGCCGCAAGCCTGGTATCAGGCCGGCACTACGGGCATGCCCTTCGGCTCGGTCGTGCGGCCGGGGAGTACGGCGCTGTTTGCCGGCGTTCATCTGATCAACGGCTACAGCCCCGTGGGCCCCGCCGGGATCGCGCGGCTGCTCGACTTTGGCACGCACGGCCAGATTAACCCCGCGCGCGTGCGCGAAGTCGTTTTCGAGGAGGGCGGGCCGGAGGGCTTGCTCGCGGAGATCGGGATCGATGGCGTGATCGCGGGACGCGGCTTCGCGATTCCGATCGGGCCTTCGGAGGAATGGGAGCGCGTCTTCGCGAGCGACGAAGGAGAAGTTTTTCATCGCCGCCGCGCGCTCGCACCGGTGCGGGCGCTGCCGGGCCAAAGTTTCGCCAACGCCGAAATCCGCCTCCTGGAAAATAGCCGGCAACATGTCGTGGCCGAGATCATCGCCGCCGAACCGGGCAAGCAGGTGCGGGTGATCTTTTCCCGGCCGTATTTCCCCGGCTACCGCGCAACTTTCGACGGCGTGCCGCTGGCGGTGAACGCCTGGCACGGGCTCGCGCCGGTGGTCGAGTTGCCGGCTAATTCTCGCGGCCGCCTGGAATTAACCTACCGCCCGCGCGCCGTGACCCTCGGCGGTGCGATCGCCGGCCTGACGCTGCTGCTTGGCCTCGCGAGTCTCGCAATCAGTAGACGTCGCGCTTGTAGCGTTTCTCTTTCTTGAGTTGCTCGACATAGGCGGCGGCTTCTTCGGCATCTTTCCGGCCTTCCTTTTGGATGATCTGCTGGAGGGCCGCGTCCACGTCCTTGGCCATGCGCTTGGCGTCGCCGCAGACGTAAAAGTGCGCGCCCTCGGCATCGAGCCACTGCCAAAGCGCGGCGGCGTTCTCGAGCATGCGGTGTTGCACGTAGACCTTGTGCTCCTGGTCGCGCGAGAAGGCGCAGTCGATCCGGTGGAGGAAACCTTCTGCGCGGAGTTGATCGAATTCGTCCTTGTAGAAGTAGTCGCACCGCTCTTTTTGCGAGCCGAAGAAAAGCCACGATTTCCCGCGCGCGCCGGTGGCCTTGCGCTCCTGGAGGAAGGCGCGGAAGGGCGCGATCCCGGTGCCCGGGCCGACCATGATGATCGGCGTGTCGGGATTCTCCGGGAGGCGAAACTTCGAGGCATTTGGGAAAACGGGCACAGGCGCATCGTCCGCGCGCTCGGCCAGGAACGAGGAGCACACGCCCTTCCGCTGGCGGCCGTGGCTCTCGTAGCGGACCACGTCCACGGTCAGGTGCACTTGCTCCGGGAAGGCCTTCAAGCTGGAGGAAATCGAGTAAAGTCGCGGCTGCAATTTCGAGAGGAGCGCGACCAACTCCGCGGGCGTGAAGTGGATCGAGGGATGTTGCAGGAGGAAATCGATCACCTCCATGCCGAAGAGGTAAGTCTGCAGGTCAGCTTTGCGTTCCGGCTCGAGCAATTCTTTGAGCAAAGGCGCAGCGGTGGCGCGCTCGGCGATGCCCTTGAGCAATTTCGGCGTGACCGCGGTGATGCTGTATTCGCGGAGCAACGCCTCGCGCAACGGCAGCTCTGCGGTGCGGGTGCCGGGGACAACTTCGTCGCCGGTGGCGTGGAGCGCGTGGAGAAATTCCTCGACCAGCGCGGGATCGTTCGAGGGATAGATGGCCATGGAATCGCCGACCTCGTAGCCGAGCCCCCAGCCGGTGAGATCGATCTCAAAATGCCGGGTGTCCTTGGAGGAATCGGGGTTGAGGCGGCGATTGACGCGCATCTTTCCGGGGAAGGGGTTGGCGCGGGTGTAAGGCGAAGGCGAGGAAGCGGCGTCGGGCATCGAGGGGAAAAAGCTAACGTGGCGGGCCGCGGATGCGAAAGCCGCAATTGCGCTAGGGCGCGAGTTTCCGCAGGTGTTCCGCGAAGGCCGCAGGCTCGAAGGCTTCGCGCGCGCGGAGCGCCGCGCGCAACTCCGGCGAGGCGCCGCCGAGGGCTTCGAGCGCGAGGACCAGGCGCTCGGCTTGGCGGAAATCGGCCGGCGCGAGGCGGAGAAGGCGCTGTCTAATTGCCGCCACATTGGGCAGGCGCGCGGCGGCGGCGGCGCGCGCGAGGGAGTCGGCCTGCTGCTGGGCTTGCGCGGGCGGCGCGGCCGGGTCGATCCGCGGGAGCGCGGGATCGGCCGCGGTCACTTCCGCGAGGAGCCAGCGCAAGGCAGCGGCTTGTGCTTCAGTAGGGCCGTCGGCAGCACTCGTTAGGCGCCAGCTCAGCTCGCGGAGCGCGACCGCCTGGCCGGTGAGCCAAAGGCGCGGGCCGCTCCCTTCGGGGTCGCGCCAGTGCTTCGGTTCCTCGGTCGATTGGCGGTCGAGTTCGAAGCACAACTCCGGATGGCCGGCGGCGGCGATCTCGCTGTCTAAATTCTGGTGGCAGGCGACGCAGGTATTTGCGCGCACGTAGACGCTGCGGAGGTCGCGCATCCCGGCGCCCACGCGCGTGGCGTAGGTCCAGTCGGTGCGCGTGTGCCCGCGCCACCAGTGGCCGGCGGCGCCGTGGCAGCTCTCGCAGGAGACGCCTTCGCGCGGGTCCGCGCTTTTGCGCAGGCGAGCGGGCGCCGCCGCCGCCAGCGGCGAGTGGCAGATGGTGCAGCGTGGGCTTTCCGCCGGGTTCGCGAGGCCGAGCGTTTCCGCGATTCGCGCGGAGCGAGCGTTCGTCAGCGGAGCGAAGGCGCGCGCGTGGAAATCCTCTCGCACCCAAGTGAGATATTGTCCGTTCTTCTCGCCCACGCCGCCGTGGCAACTGGAGGATTTGCAGCCGACTGCGCCGACGTAGCGCGCGTCCGGCGCGAGCCCGGCGTGCGCCTCGAGGCTGGCGGCGAGGAAGAGGCCGCAGGAAAACGCGCGCAGCACGAACGCAGCTTAGCGGCCGTTACTTGATCTCCGCGAGCTTCTTCAAGTCGACGCGCTTGAGCCATTCCTCGAGCGCGGCCGCGTCCTGGCCCATGGTCTCGATCTGGAGGAAATAGCGTTTCGCCACGAGCAGCCAAAGGGTGCCGTGTTTCTCGTCATTTTCGAAGGTCTCGAAGCCGGGATAGCCGTCGATGCTGAGCGACTTGGTGAAACCCTCGGCGGTGGTTTCGTTCAGCTTCCAACCGGCGGTGGTGGCCTCGACATACTCCGGGCTGGTCACGGAATCGAGGATGCTGATCGAGGTGGTCGGCGCGTCGCCGATCTCGCCCTTGGTGTAATCGCGATGCGCACTGGAGATTTGCGATTCGCCCAAATCCTCGGTCGAGCCCTCGGCGTCATCCGCCTTCCAGCCCTCCGGGGGCTCCGGCAAAACTGGCAGCAGCTTCTGGTAATCGGCCACCTTCGCGGTCGTGCGGCGCTCCGGCGCGGGCGTGGCCTCTTCCCCCGGCGGTGGTGGTTGCGCGGGCGCGCGGCCGGCGAGGAGGAGGCTGGCGCAAAGGAGCAAACGCGCGAGAGAAGGGGTCTTCATAATTCCGGAAGCGCGGGCTGCAAAGCGCTGCTTCTCGATTGGCTGGAGGCTGCGGGTTTGTCAAGACGATGGTAGCGTCGGCGCATGCCGCCACGCTTCACCATTCGCCCGGCCACGGTGGCCGATGTGCCGACGATTTTGCAGCTCATCCGCGACCTCGCGGAGTACGAACGCGCCCCGCAGGACGTGGTCGCGGACGAGGAACAACTGCGCGCGGTGCTCTTCGGCGCGCGCCCGGCGGCGGAGGTCTTGCTCGCGCTCGAGGAGGAAGTGGCGGCTGGTTTTGCCGTCTATTTTTTCAACTTCTCCACCTGGCTGGGGCGCCCGGGGCTTTACCTGGAGGACCTTTTCGTGCGGCCGGAAAAGCGGGGCCACGGCTACGGGCGGCGATTACTCGTTAGGCTGGCGCAGATTGCGCGCGCGCGCGGCTGCGGGCGGATGGAGTGGTCGGTGCTCGATTGGAACGAGCCGGCGATTGGCTTCTACCAAAAGCTCGGCGCGAAACCGATGGACGAGTGGACCGTCTACCGCCTGACGGGCGAGGGGATCGCCCACCTGGCCGAGGCGAGCGTGGAATAGCCTACGCGCTCTGGACCAGGCGCCGGATCAATTCCTCCGTGGTCGCGATGCCGATGACCCGGCGCTCGCGATCGACGACCGCCGCGAGCCCGGCGCGCGCGGCGCGCAGCCGGCGAATGAGACGATAGGCGGGCTCGTCTTCCTCGACGGTAAGGATGCGGCGGAGATGGCGCGGGAGGGAGGCGGGCGCGCTGTCCAGGAGCAAGTCGAAGACGTTGACCAGGCCTACGGCCGCGCCGCGGTCGTCGAGCACGGCGAAACGATCGCGCCCGGAGGTGCGGCTGAGTTCGAAGAGCTGCTGCGGCGAAGTCTGCGGGCGGATGGTGACGCTTTGCGCGAGCGGTTCCATCACGTCGCGCACGCGGACGTTCCGGAAGTCGACCACGTTGTGGATCATCGCGCGCTCGGCCGCAGTCAGGCCGCCTTCGCGCTCGCTTTGCACCGCGACCTGTTTCAATTCCTCGCGCGCGGCGAAAAGGCGCATGCCTTCCGAGCGAGCGCGCCGCGGGAGGACCTGGCGGCCGAGCCATTCGCCCACCACGATCACCGGGAGGAGCAGGAGCGTGGCGCTCTCGAGCAGACCACCGAGTGCGGCGAGCGCGCGGAGCGGGAGCCGGCGGAAAAGCGTCTTTGGCAGGACCGCGAGGAAGAAGAGATAGATCGGGATGGCCGCGCCGGCGGCGAGAAAATAGCCAGCAAGACCAAAGCTCTCCACGAGTGCGCGCGTGGCCAGCAGGAGGGCGGCGATGTCGACTACGTTCGTGAGCAGGAGCACGGTCACGAGCAAGCGCGCGGGCCGCTCGTGCAGCCGCGCGAGCCGGCGCGCGCCGGGCGCGCCGCCTTTCGCATGATGCCGCAGGCGGACTGGGTCTAACGAGAGCAAGCCGGCCTCGATGCCCGCGAAGAGAAAGGAGAGCGCGCCCAGGCCGAGGATCGCCAGCCAGGTCATGGCGCGGCCTCCGTTTCCGCCGGCCCATGCTCCACGCCGTCTCCAGGGATGAGGGACGCCGTTTTCTCCAGGAGCAATTCCTCGATTCGCTTCCGCCCGGTGCGGCGCACGGTTACGGAAAGGCGCGGCCATTCCACCGCGGTGCCGTTCGGCGGCAGGTAGCCGAGGCGGTTAAAGACCAGGCCGCCAATGGTGTCGATGCCGTCCGCTTCCAGCTCGAAACCGAGATGCTCTGCGAGATCGTCAAGGCGCGCGTTTCCGCTCACCAGCAGGCGGCCATCGGCCAGCGGCTCGATGTAAAGCTCGGCCTGCCCGAGCGGCGCGGCGTCGCTGATGATTTCCTCGACGATATCGGCGGTGGTGATGATCCCCTCGGTGCCGCCGAATTCGTCGACCACGATCGCCAGGCCCTGCGGCCGATGGAGGAAGCTCCGGAGCAGCTCCATCGCGGACATGGTTTCGTGCACGAACGAAGGGGCATCGAGCAGCTCGGTGTAGGGCGAGGCCGGGTCGAGCAGGAAACGCTTCACGTCGAGGATGCCGACGATTTGGTCGGGCGTGTCCGCGTAGACCGGCACGCGGCGGAAGCGTTTCGTCTTCAAAAGCGCGAGCGCCTCCTCGTTGGAGAGATCGTCGGGTAACGCGAAGGTGTCGACCCGCGGCGTGAGGCAATCCTTCACCGTCTTGTCGCCTAATTTGATGATCTCCTGGATCATCTCGCCCTCGGCCTCGTGCAGCGTCCCGGCTTCTTCGCCCATCTCCACGAGCGTCTCCAATTCCTCGTCGCTCATCCGCGGGCGGATGCCGGTCTGGCCAGGCGTCACCCGCCGGACGAGCGCTTCGCTGGCCCGCTCGAGCCCGCGGCCCACGCGGTCGAGCAACGGCATGACCGCGCGCAAGGTGAAGACGCCGACAGCGGATAAACGATAGGGAGCCGAGGCCGCGAGCAGCTTTGGGATGAGGTCGCAGACCAGCACGATGACGGCAAAGATCGAGAGGGCCACGAGCCACTGCGGGACATGGGCGTTCTCCAGCGGTCCTTCCCAGAGGAGGAAGGCGCAGAGAACAATCAGCGGGATGTTGACCACGATGTCGGCCAGCAGGAGGACGTTGAGGACGCGGCGCGGATGCTCGCGGAAGCCGCGGATGAAATTCTGCAACGACGGATGCTGGTCCTCCAGGCGGCGGAGCTGGTGGGGCCGAAGCGCGAAGAGCGCGGTCTCCAGCCCGGAAAAGAGGGCCGAGAGAAAGATGAGCGCGCCGATGAGGAGCGAGAGCGACAGGAGCGCGGTCATGCCGCGCGCGGACACCGGACACAGCTCTCGCGCGGAAGGTTTGCGCGCGCTGGTTTGCCCCTCATCTCAGACCAGTTCAAACTACGTCCGCGATGAACAAAGGCGAGAGGATTTCGCGTTTCGTGGCCGAGCTCGAGCGCGCGATGGCGCCCGGCGGCGGCGTCGGGAGCATCGCGCAGCACCCGTGCTACCGCGGGTTTTTCCATTGCTGGAACGAGCAAAAATACTACGAGGCGCACGACGTCCTGGAGCATCTCTGGCTCGGGACCACGGGTGAAGATGCCGGCTATTTCAAGGGGTTGATCCAGGCCGCGGGCGGGTTTGTGCATTTGCAGAAGCACTTCGAATTTCCCGCGCATCGCGTCCATGGCCGGCGGCTCGGGCCGGCGGTGCGGCTCTTTCATTTGGCGGAAAAAAATCTCGCGCCCTTCGCGCCGCGTCGGCACGAGTTCGACGTCGCGGGCTTGCTCGCGCTGCTCCATGCAACGGCGCAGGCGATTATTGACTCGGAGTTCACCCGCAATCCCTGGTCGCCCGAGACCGCGCCGCGCCAGGAGCTCAGCGCGTAAAGATGAGCTTGAACCCCGCGATCACGAGCACGCTCGCCAGCAGCAACGAAATCGTGCGCACCGGGAAGCGCCGGCTGCCGAGATAGGAGCCGAGCGCGCCGGCGACGACGGCCGCAGGCGCCAAGGTCCAGGCGAGCCGCGGCATCGGCTGCCCACTCGAGAGATAGCCAGCGAGACCAGCGGTCGAGTTCACTAAAATAAAAACCACCGAGATCGCGGCTGCGCGTTTCAGGTAAGTCCAGCGCGCGAAGAGCAGGAGCGGTGTGAGAAAAATCCCGCCGCCCGTCCCGGTGAGGCCGGAGAGGAAACCGATGCCCGCGCCCACCGCTGTCGCGACCGGCCGCGAGGGCGGCATCGTTTCCGCGGGATCGCCGGTGCGAAAGAAAAGCCGCGCCGCCGAGAAGAGCAGCACGCCGCCGAGGAGCGGCTTCAAGATCCAGGTCGCGACGTGCAGCGAGCCGCCCAGATACGCCAGCGGCACCGAGAGAAGCGCGAATGGCCAAAAGAGCGGCCAGGAGAAATGCCCCGCGCGCCAGAATTGGTAGGAGCCGATGCAGGCCACGAGAATGTTCAGGAGGAGCGCGGTCGGGCGAATGGTCGTAGCCGTGAGACCGGCCAGGGTCATGACCGCGATGTAGCCGGAAGCGCCCGCGTGGCCGACGGAGGAATAGAGAAACGCGACCACGAGGATGCCGGCCAGGAGGAGCGCGAGGGTCATCAAGCCGGAAAGGTCGAACGTCGAACGTCGCCCGTCGAATGACCACATCGGGAAATTCCGCGTTCGACGATCTGCGTTCGACGCTCGAACTTTCCCCTCGATGCCAAAGAACCGCCTGGCCCACGAAAAATCTCCTTACCTCCTGCAGCATGCCGAGAACCCGGTCGACTGGTTTCCGTGGGGCGAGGAAGCCTTCGAGAAAGCGCGCACGGAGAACAAACCGATCTTTCTCTCCGTGGGCTACTCGACCTGCCATTGGTGCCACGTGATGGCGCACGAGTCTTTCGAGGACCCAGCCGTCGCGGAGATCATGAACCGCGAGTTCGTGAACGTGAAAGTCGACCGCGAGGAGCGGCCGGATGTCGACCGCGTTTACATGACTTTCGTGCAGGCGACCACCGGCCACGGCGGCTGGCCGATGAGTGTCTGGCTCACCCCGGAGCTGAAGCCGTTTGTCGGCGGCACCTATTTTCCGCCGGAAAGCCGCTACGGCCAGCCGGGCTTCAAGGACGTGCTTCACCGGATCGCCGACGCGTGGAAGAACGACCGGGCGAAGATCGAGGAGCAGGGGACGCGGATCGTCGCGGCCTTGCGCGAAGCCTCCAGCGCGAGCGAGCAGGA
This sequence comes from uncultured Verrucomicrobiae bacterium, assembly GCA_963726745.1. GTDB lineage: Bacteria > Verrucomicrobiota > Verrucomicrobiia > Chthoniobacterales > UBA10450 > JACCTI01. The sequence continues at coordinate 201,850 of CAVSDR010000006.1, read as the reverse complement.
GCGGGAGAAATTAAGCGCCGCGCCGCTGCATGCGGCCTACGGGCAGATCGCGCGGAGCTACGATGCGCACGAAGGCGGCTTCGGGAGCGCACCGAAATTTCCCCGGCCGGTGATGCTCAACTTTCTCCTGCGCGTTTACGCGCGCGACCGGCAGAGCACCGAGGGGAAACACGCCCTCGAGATGGCGCTTTTCACCCTGCGGAAAATGGCCGCGGGCGGAATGCACGATCACCTCGGCGGCGGTTTTGCGCGCTACTCGGTCGATACCTACTGGCACGTGCCGCACTTCGAAAAAATGCTCTACGACCAGGCGCAACTGGCCAGCGCCTACCTCGACGCGTTCCAGATCACGCGTGCGCCGGAATTCGAGGCGACCGCGCGCGACGTGCTCGATTACGTCCGCCGCGACTTGCTCGCGCCGGAGGGCGGCTTCTTCTCCGCGGAGGATGCCGACAGCGTGATCGCGCACGGAAAACCGGAGCACGCCGAGGGTGCGTTCTACGTCTGGACGCAGGCGGAGATCGACCAGGCGCTCGGGGAAACAGCCAGCATCTTCAACTTCCACTACGGCGTGGAAGCCGATGGGAACGCGCCTGCGGGTTCCGATCCGCACGGCGAGTTCACCGGGAAAAATATCCTCATCCAGCGTCACTCGTTAGGCGAGACGGCGCAAGCGCTTCGACAAAGCGAAAGAGGAAATAGCCGACAAGCTGCGGCGGCGCGCGCGCGACTGCTCGAACTGCGCGCGAAACGGCCGCGGCCGCATCTCGACGACAAAATCATCACCGCCTGGAACGGGCTCATGATCTCCGCCTTTGCGCGCGCGGCGCAGGTCCTGGGCGACGCGGACTACCTGACAGCGGCGACGCGCGCGGCCGAGTGTCTGCGCGAGCATCTCTACGAGCCGAAGACGAAAAAGCTGGTGCGGAATTACCGCGAAGGCCGGAGCGCGGTGGAAGGATTTGCCGACGACTACGCTTTTGCCATCCAGGGCTTGCTCGATCTTTACGAGGCCTCGTTTGAGGGCGCCTGGCTGCGGCTGGCGCTCGAGCTGCAGGCGACGCAGGACCGGCTCTTTTTCGACGAAAAGGAGGGCGGCTATTTTAGCGTTACCGGGCAAGACGCGAGCATTCTCCTGCGGCTGAAGGAGGACAACGACGGCGCCGAGCCGGCCGCCAGTTCCGTCGCGGCGCTTAATCTCCTGCGCCTCGCGCAAATGCGCGACGACCCGGCGTTGCGGGAGCGAGCCGGGAAAACCATCGCGGCTTTTGCCGGCACTTTGACTCGTGTGCCCACGGCGCTGCCGCAGATGCTGGTCGCGCTCGATTACTCGTTAGGCAAGCCGCGCCAGATCGTGCTCGCGGGGGAGACGAAAACGGAAAACGCGCAGGCGTTGCTACAGGAAGTGCATCGCCATTTTCTCCCGCATAAGATTCTCCTCCACGCCGCAGATGGGAACGACGAAGCGGTCCAGGCCATGAAACCGGTGGACGGCCAGCCGGCGATTTACGTCTGCGAAAACTTCACCTGCAAAGCGCCGGTGACGAAGCCCGCGGAACTGGCCCGCCTGCTGGAATAGCCGGCAACTTCAGTGCGCCAGGTGCTCGAACTTGGCGGCGGATTCCGGGAGCTTTTTCTTGCGGCGGAGGCGCATCCAGTTGTTCCAGGTCTTCCGGACGCTGTCGCGCGGGGTGAGGTAGTGCTGGTTCAACTCGTTGCTCTTCAAAATCTGCGCGAGGAGGCCTTTTACGCTGAAGTCTTCGGTGTTCAGGATGGTGTAGGCAGTGCCAAGGGCGTCGGCGTGGTGGGCGTCGCTCGCGGCGGTCATCGGCAGGCCGCGAGCCTGGGCATACTCGAAGGCGAAGTTGTTGTAACGCCGGAGCGTGGTCGCGGCGTTGAAAACCTCGAGCGCATCGATCGGCAGAGTCTCGAGCGTTTGATAGCGAATGCCGGCGCGGAAGAGATCGTAGGGATGCGGGGGGATCGCGAGGCCGCCGCGTTCGTGGATCATTTCGCAGACGTCGCGCGCGGGCGTGCCTTTCAAGTCGGGCAGCGTCGCGCCGATGCAAAGCAGGTGGCCTTCGCGCGTGGTCACCTCCTGGCCGGGGATGACGAGAAAGCCGTCGACCGGCAGGCCATCCTCGCGCATGAGGCCCTTGTCGAGCAGGTAGGCGACCGCATCGGAGGTGTTGTGATCGGTCACCGCGAGACCATGCAAACCCTTGGCGCGAGCGGAGGCGATGTTCTCCTCGGGGCTCGAAACGCCGTCACCGGAGAAGAAGGTGTGCGTGTGCAGGTCGATGTTGAACGGCATCGCCGGAAGGCTAGTTTCGCGCGCGAGAAATGGAAAGCGTCGGTTTCAAGGAATGGGCCATCGTCTGCGCCGCGCTCGGCCGCGGCGCACAGACGATTCTGCTGCGCAAAGGCGGGATCGCGGAGGGGCGCGACGGTTTTGCTTTCCGGCACCCGGAGTTCTTGCTTTTCCCGACTTTTTTCCACGAGCAGGCGGAGCGGACAAAATTAGCCGACCACTTCATCCCGGAACGGCGGGAAGGGGAGGTGCGGCTGGAGTTCTGCGCGCGGATTGAGCGCACCGCGGTGGTCACTTCGTGGGAAACGGCGGCGGCGCTGGAGCCTTTCCATGTCCTCCGGAGCGAGGTGGTGCGCGAGCGTTTTGAGTATGATGAGGCGCCGGGGATTCACGTCGCTTTCGTGCGCGTGTTCCGGTTGGCTGCGCCCTGGATTCTGCCGGAGCTACCGGCTTACGGCGGCTGCCGCTCGTGGGTGAAGTTGCCGGCTCATTCCGCGGAGCTCGGCGCTCGAGGCGGTGCTCAGCGACGCGGACCACGCCGCGCGGCTGGCCGCGTTTAACGCTGTGCTGACTCGTTAGCCGGCAGGATGTGGCGGTATTCCTCGAGCGCCTTCGGGAGCTCGGCCTCGAGCTGGGCTACGCGCGTCCCATGCGATGGGTGCGTGGACATGAACTCCGGCGGCTGCGCGCCCCCGGCTCGTTCCATGCGTGTCCAAAAGCGAATCGCCTCCTGCGGGTCGTAACCCGCCCGCGCCATGTAGTGCAGGCCGATCTCGTCCGCTTCCGTCTCGTGCTTGCGACTGAAAGGCATGAGCACGCCGAAGCGCGCGCCGGCGCCGAGCGCGCCCATGACCGCGCGTTGCCGGTCGTAATCCATGTCGGAAAGCGAGGCGGCCACGCCCGCCATCGCGGTCTGGGTAAGATTTTGCTGGAGGACGCGCTGGGCGCCATGGCGGGAAATCGCGTGCGCCATCTCGTGGCCCATGACCGTCGCCAGGCCGGCCTCATTCGCGGTCACTGGGAGAATGCCGGTGTAGACGACAATCTTTCCTCCCGGCAGACAGAAGGCATTTTGCTGGCTGTCGCGAATCAACGAGACCTGCCAGTCGAATTTGTTCCCGGCGGCACCGGTGGCCGTGGCCAGGCGGCCGGCGACGCGTTTCACCGTCTCGTAATCACTGCCGGAAGTGATCGGCTGCGCCTGCGCAATCACCTGCCGATAGGTCTGCATTCCCAGCGCGGCTTCCTGTTCGGTGGACATCCCCACGTGGCTTGCGCGGCCGGTCTCAGGATTAACGAATTTTTCCGAGCCGAAGTATTGCCAGGCGAAAATCAGCAGCGCCGCGGCGATCGGGAACCACTTGATGTGCCGGCGTTGCATGGCGTGGCGGCTAGGTCAGCGCTTCGACCAGGAAGGGCGCGTCCGGCGCGGGCGTTTCGAGCTCGCCCTGGCCGTGGAGGAACTGCATATCGTAGAGGCGCCGGTAATAGCCGGATTGATCCATCAACTGCCGATGCGTGCCCACTTCCTTGATGTGACCACTTTCCATGACCACGATCTGGTCAGCCGACAAAATGGTCGAGAGGCGGTGCGCGATCGCGATCACGGTGCGGCCCGCGGAAAGATTCTCGAGCGCGATCTGGATTTGCTTTTCCGACTCGGAATCGAGCGCGGACGTAGCTTCGTCGAGCAGGAGAATGGGCGCGTTCTTAAGCAGGGCGCGCGCGATCGCGAGGCGCTGCTGCTGGCCACCGGAAAGAAGACAGCCTTTGTCGCCCACGATGGTCTCGTAGCCCTGCGGCTGCGCCATCACGAAGTCGTGCGCGAACGCGGCCTGCGCGGCGGCGTAGACTTCGTCCTTGGTCGCATCGAGCCGGCCGAATTTGATGTTGTTGAAGATGGTGTCGTGAAACAGGAAGGTCTCCTGCGTGACCAGCCCGATCTGTTCACGGAGCGAACGCTGGGTCACTTCGCGGAGATCGTTCCCATCGATCCGGATGCGGCCGGCGGTCGGATCGTAGAGTCGCAGCAGGAGCGAAAGAATGGTGCTCTTGCCGGCGCCGCTCGCGCCCACGAGCGCATAGGTTTTTCCGGTCTCGATCACGAGCGAGATGTTCTCGACCGCGTTCGTGTTCCCGCCGGCGTATTGGAAGGTCACGTTCTCCAGCGCAATGTGCCCGCGCGAAGGCGGTAGCGCCACCGCGCTCGGGCGCGTCGACCACGGAAGGCTGGCTGTCGAGAATGTCGAAGATGCCGGTGGTCGCCTGGATCGAGCGCTCCATCACCACCTGGATGCGGCTGAGCGTTTTGATTGGCTCGTAGAGCAGGAAAATGCCGGCGTTGAGCGCGAGGAATTTCGCCGCGCTCACCCCGCTAAAGTAAACGTAGAGCAAAGCCATGCCGACGCCGAGCGCGGCGATCGTTTCCACCAAAGGACCGACGGACTCCATCGCGCGAACGATGCGGATGGCATTATCAAATTGCAGCTTGTTGCTCCGGCGGAAAATCCGGTCCTGGTAATCTTCCCGCGCGAACGACTTGATCACGCGGATGCCGGCGAAGGTTTCCTGCATGGTCACGACCATTTGGCCCATGTCTTCCTGCTCGTTCTTGGCCGCGCGGCGGGCGCGCCGTCCGTAAATGCTGATCGGGATGATGCAGACCGGGAAAAGCACCAGCGTGACCAGGGTGAAACGCCAGTCGAGATAAAGCAAAACGGCCACACCGCTGACGATCGCGACCGGTTGCTTAAAGAGGTCGCTGCTGATGGACGAAAGCGCCATCTGCATCATGCGGGTGTCGTTCGTGATTCGCGACATCAGGAAGCCGGAACGCGCCTTGTTGAAGTAATCCATCGAGTGGCTGAGGATTTTCTGGAAAAGCTGCGTGCGGATATCAGTCAGCACTTTGTTGCTCACCCAGGCCATGTAGTAGCTGTTCGCGAAGGAGCAGGCGCTGCGGGCCATCATGACCGCGGGAATCGCAAGGCAAAGCGTGAGCAGCGAGTCGATCTTCGGCCCGGTCGCGAGCGCGTCGCGATTTTGCAGAAGCGCCTGGGTGTTCATCGGTCCACCGTGAAAGACGAAGGCCATGACCTTGCCGAGAACGATCGGGAGGACGCCGTTGATCGCGCCGTAAAGGAAACCGAAGAAGAGCCCGATGATGAAGCGCCACTTGTAGGGCTTCACATATTGGAAGAGGCGGCGGTATGGACCCGAGCCGGCCTTGATCGTCTCCCAGATGGAGCGCTTGATTTTGGGTGCGTTGGCTCCGCTCATAAAGGCGCGACGGGCGGCGCCGCCAGCAGCGCTTCCATAGCATCGATGACCTGAGCCGTCGAGATGAGGTTCATCGGCGCGCCCTTCTCCTTCGGGCGGAAAACCGTCGTGGGCGCGTCGTGTCCGGCCTGCAAAACCAGCGCCGGCGTGCCGCGTGGATGCCAGTGTGTTGGATTCGTTGGGCCGAACAAAACCACCTGCGGCGTCCCGCTGGCGGCGGCGAAATGCATCGGCGCGCTGTCGACCGTGACCAGGAGGCGGGCGCGCGCGATCAAGGCCGCGAGGCCGAGCAGGCTCAGCTTTCCCGCCAGGCTAACGAAGGGTTCGGTTGCGCGCGCGGCGATCGCCTGGAGGTGGCCTTGCTCCAGCGCTGCCGGACTGCCGCTGAGAATGCAGGCTAATTTTTGCGCGTTGGCCCAGGCGATGATTTCTGCCCAGCGCTCCGCTTCCCAGAACTTCTCCGCCCGCGCCGAGCCGGGATGCAGGAGCACGAAGTTGCCGGCTATTTTATGCGCCGCGAGCGCGGCCTCGGCTTCTGCGATCGCTTCCGCCGGCAGGCGCAAATGGAGCGCGGTCGAGGCGTCGCGAATCCCGAGCGGCTGGAGCAGGCCGAGGTGGTAATCGATCGTGTGCATCCGCCCGACATCGAGATCGACGAGCACATTATAGGAGAGCGAGCGCAGCTTCGCGCGCAGGCGCGGGTGATCCGCGGTCACGCGATTGGTCGCGCCGGAAAGCACGGTGAGGAAGGCCGAGCGATCGTTCCGCGTGAAGTCGAAGCAGTAATCGTAACGCCGCCGCGCGACCGTGAACCAGTTCGCCGCATCGCTGATTTTTTTGCGCGCAACAAAAACCTCGTCAACGCCTTCGATCGCCGGAAGCAGCGGCCGCGTGTCGCTGGCCACAACCAGCGAGATGCGCGCCTTCGGATGCTGCGCGCGGAGCGCCGCGATCGCGGGCGTGGTCAGGATCAAGTCGCCGATGCGCTTGAGTTGCAGGAGGAGAATTTCCACGCCGCGATGAGGCTAGCGCTTCATCGCCATCGCGCGCTGGTAGCCGATGAGGAGACGCGTGCGGAAGTGATCCCAGGTGAAGTTTTGCACCACCCGCTCGCGCGCGGCCACGCTCATGCGCTCGACGATTTCCGGGTGGTCGTAGAGGTGCTTTATCGCTTCCGCCAGGCGGTCGACGTTATTAGGCGGCACGATCAAACCCTGCACGCCATCGACAACCACATCGCCCGCTTCGCGCGTGGTGATTTGCGGCAATCCGCAGGCCGCGGCTTCGTAGGTCACTTTCGCGCTCCCTTCGCAGGTCGAAGGGAAAACGTGCACCGTGCTTTGGCTGAGATATTCCTCGGGATTCTTCGCGAAGCCGACCACGCGGATGTTGTCGCGGTGAAACTTTTCGAGGTGCGGCTTGGCTTCCGCATGCACCGAGCCGACCAGCCAAAGCTCGGCGTTCTTCAGGTCGAGGCGATGCCAGGCCTCGAGCAAATGATGGATGCCTTTGCGCTCGATCAGCGCGCCGGAAAAAACCGCGCGAAAGACCGGCGGCCGCACGCCGGGACGGAAACGGTCGACGTCCACCCCGCGCGGGAGGTAGTAAAGTTTGCTCTCGGGGAAGCCTTGCACGCGGAAGGTCTCGGCGGCTTTTTCCGAAAGGACCACGAGCAGGTCGGCGAGGTCGTATTCCTCGATGAAACGCTCGCGCTCGAGCAGGAGCCGTTTCTTCCACGGCTTCTTCCCCGCGGGGGTGGCCGCCGGGCGCGGGCCAGTCTTGCCGCGGTCGCGGTGCCAGGTGGGAATTTCGACTAACGAGGGGATGCCGCGCCGCTTGGCCACGCGCAGAGATTGCAGGCAATCGCCCGACCAACTGTGGAAAAGATCGTAGCGTCCGGTCTCGAGCTGCCGGGCGGCGACCCAGTCGAGATACTTCTTTTTCGCACCGTAGTAATAGGGGCGCTCGATGAAGGAGATCAGTCGCACCGGATGCCAGCGGAGCGAGTAGATCAGCTTCGCCGGGATCTCCGTTTGCCGGTTATCGTAAGCCACCGCGCGCCCGAGAAAACCCCCGCGATGCGAAGCACGCAAGGCCTCGAAGGCATCCGTGTCCAGGCCTGAGCCGCCAATGCGCGCGAAGATCGAATAGAGCATGTTCCGCGGAAGCGCGGAGGACGCGGGCGCGGCGTTTTCCGGCAGCGGCGCGTTTAAGGTTTCACCGGGCATGGCCTTGCAAGTATTGTGGCGATTGCGGCCAAGTAAAGCCACGCTCTCGCCTTCATGGATGCCCTCAAGATCGCTTTTCTGCGCCGTGGTTACTCGCGCAGCGGCGGGGCCGAAGCTTACCTGAAGCGGCTGGGTGCGGGCCTGGTGGCGCGGGGGCACGAAGCTGTGCTCGTGACCGGCGCGGAGTGGCCGGCTAACGAGTGGTCCTGCGGCCCGATCGAGCGCCTGCGCGGGCGGAGCCCGGTGGAGTTTGCCGACCAGGCAACGCTCTTGCGGATGCGGTTGGAATGCGACGTGGTCATGAGCCTCGAACGCGTCTGGAAGTGCGATGTCTTCCGCGCGGGCGATGGCTTGCACCGGAGCTGGCTGGAGCGGCGGGCACGCGCCGGCGGCTGGCTCACGCGCGCGAGCATGGCCTTGAACCGGGGGAAACACGGCGACGTCCTGCGCCTGGAGGAATCACTTTTCGCCCGCGGCGGCGCGGGCCGCGTGATCGCAAACTCGGCGATGGTGCGGGAGGAAATCGTCGAAGCTTCCGGTTATCCCGCGGAGCGGATCGAGGTGGTCTACAACGGCGTGCCGCTGGAGCGTTTTCGCCTAACGAGCGAAAGCCGCGCGGCGACCAGGCGCCGGCTAAATTTAGGGGAGGAGGAAGTGGCGCTGCTCTTCGTCGGCTCCGGCTGGGAGCGCAAAGGCCTGCGGCAGGCGGTCGAGGCGCTGGGGAAATTAGCCGACAAGACGTTGCGTCTGCTGGTCGCGGGGCGAGGGGATGCGGCCAAGTATGCCGGGCCCGGGGTGCAATTCCTGGACGAAGTCGACGATGTGCCGGCGCTCTACGCCGCGGCCGATCTTTTTGTTTTGCCGACGCTTTACGATCCGTTTTCCAACGCCTGCCTGGAAGCTTTAGCCAGCGGGCTGCCGGTGATCACGACGACGGCGAACGGCTTTGCGGAAGTGATCGAGGATGGCGTGCACGGGAGCGTGCTGCCGGAGAACGATAGCGAGGCGGTCGCGGCCGCGATCGAGCATTGGCGCGAACCTGCACGGCGGGCGGCGGCGCGGCCGAAGATCCTCGAGCGGGCCGCGCAGTTTCCGATCGAGCGGAACGTCGAGGAGACGCTCGCAATCCTGCTTCAGGCAGCCGCGAGCGCGGAGTCGACGTCCGGATAAATCCGGAAGACCTGGTCGAGCCGCGCGATTTCGAAGATCGGGCGCACGCTTTCCTGCAGGCCGGCGAGGGCAAACTTCCCACCGTAGCCGGCCACGTTCTGCATCGCCTCGATCAAGACCGCGAGCCCGGAGCTGTCGATGTAGCTCACCTGGGTGAGATCGACCACGAGCTGCGCCGGCTTTTGCGCGACCATCGCGCCTAACGAGGCGGCGATGCGCGGGGAAACGTGCAGATCGATTTCGCCTTCCAGCGGGAGGACGTTCGGGCGGTCGATCGGGGAATTGGCCATGGTCTCGGGGAAGATGTCATTCTCCGTCTCGCCGTCAATCGCCTCACCATTCGAGCGTGGCCAGGGCCTGCTCGAACTGGGCGAAATCGTCAAAGAGGAAGTCTGGCTCCTTCGCCGTGAGCTGCGCGCGCGTCCAGCTGCCGGTGGCCACGGCGACGGTGCGGGCGCCGAAGATTTTGCCGCAGGCAATGTCGTGCCCGGTGTCGCCGATCACGTCGATCCGGGCGACTGCGAAGTCGTGTCCATGTTTCTCGGCGGCGCGTCGGCGGGCGAAGGCACCGAGGGCGTTTCGGTCATGGTGATCGTCGGCAAAGGCGCCGAACTCGAAGTAATCCCAGAGGCCGTAGTGCCGCAGCTTCAACTCGGCGCCGCGGCGGAGATTGCCCGTGAGGAGACCGAGGACGCGCTCGGGATTTGGCTGGAGGTGATCGAGGATTTCGCGCACGCCCGGGAGGACGCGCCCCTCGGTTTGCGGGAGTAATTCCTCGAGCGCGTCGAGGTATTCCTCGAGGAAGGCGTCGACCGCGATCGGCGTGGGCTCGAGGTCGTATTTCAGCAGGATGTTGCGCGCGATGTTGACGTCGGTGCGCCCGGCGATCTCGATGTCGCGCAGGTCATCGGGCACGCGAAAGAGATTCTGGATGACGCGCCGGAGCGCTTTTTCGCCGGCGCCGCCGGTGGTGATGAGAGTGGAATCAATGTCCCAAAGAAGGAGGCGCTTAGGCATTTTCGATTTTTCGAATTGCGATTTTGGATTGAAGAAAGGACCGGGAACGCGGGGACGCTACCGAGATGGAATCCAAAATCCAAAAGCTAATCTCTGGAAACGGCTACCGCGGGCGGCTGGCGCCGTCGCCCACCGGTTTCCTGCACCTCGGGCACGCGCTCACTTTTTGGCGGGCGCAGGAACGGGCGCGCGCGGCCGGCGGCATGCTGGTCTTGCGGATCGAAGACCTGGACACGGCGCGTTGCCGCGAGGAATTTCGCGCGGCTTGCCTGGAGGATTTGCACTGGTTTGGGCTCCGGTGGGACGAGGGGCCGTTCCGGCAAAGCGAGCGCGCAGGGTTTTACCGCGCGGCGCTGGCGAAGCTGCGCGCGGGCGGCTTCGTTTACCCCTGCACTTGCTCGCGGCGCGATGTCGAGCAAGCCATCGGCGCGCCGCACCACGAGAACGACGAGCCGCTTTATCCCGGGACCTGTCGCGGGCAAACGACGGCTCAAGGTCCGGTGAATTGGCGCTTTCGGGTGCCGGACGGAATGGCCTCGGAGTTTTTAGACGGCAACTTCGGACTGCAATGCGCGGTCGCCGGTCGGGACTTTGGCGATTTCCTGGTCTGGCGGCGCGATGATCTCGCTGCCTATCAGCTCGCGGTCGTGGTCGACGATGCGGAGATGCGGATCACCGAAGTGGTGCGCGGCGCAGACTTGCTCACCTCGACTTTCCGGCAGTTGCTCCTCTATCGCGCCCTGGAACTGCCCGCGCCGGTCTTCTTCCACACTCCGCTGGTGACGGATGCGAACGGCCGCCGCCTGGCGAAACGCGATGCTGCCTTGAGCTTGCGGGCGCTGCGCGCCGCCGGGCGCACCCCGGAGGAATTGCGCAGCACGGCGCAAATTTAGCCAGCTACTTCATCCGACCGAGAATCACGCAGGAGTTGATTCCACCGAAGCCGAAGGAGTTGCTCAAGACGTAGTCTAATTTCGCCTCGCGACCTTCGTGCGGGACGACGTCGAGATCGCAGACGGGGTCGGGCTGCGTGCGGTTCAAAGTCGGCGGGACCCATTGGTGCTCGAGGGCGAGCGCGCACAGCGCGGCTTCGATCGCGCCGGTCGCGCCCAACGGATGCGCGGTATACGCCTTTGTCCCGCTAACGAGTAAGCGCTGCGCGTGCTCGCCGAAGACTTCCTTCAAGGCCGCCGTCTCGGTGGCATCGTTCATCTGCGTGGAACTGGCGTGCGCGTTCACGTAATCGATCTGCTCCGGCGCGAGCCGCGCATCCGCGAGCGCGTGGCGCATCGCGCGCTTGCAGGAATCGCCCGTGGGCAGGGGCGTGGTCATGTGGAAGGCGTCGTTGTTCAAGCTATAGCCGAGCACTTCCGCGTAGATGTGCGCGCCGCGTGCGCGCGCATGCTCCAGCTCCTCGATCACGAGCGAGGCTGCGCCTTCGCCCATGACAAAACCGTCGCGCGCGAGATCAAAGGGCCGGCAGGCCAGGGCAGGATCGCCGGTCGTTTGGCTCATCGTTTTGATGATCGCGAAGGCGCCAAACGTGAGCGGACTGAGCGGAGCTTCAGCGCCGCCGGCCACGATCACGTCGGCAAAATCATCGCGGATGTATCGCAGCGCTTCGCCGACCGCGACTGTGCCGCTGGCGCAACTATTCGAGTTCGTGGTGCCGACGCCGCGGAAGCCGAACTCGATCGCGATGTTCGAGTGCGCCGAGCCGCCGAAGACTTGGAGCGCAAGCGTCTGGTTCACCCCGCGCGTCCCTTTCTTGAGGAAATGCGCGTGCTGATACTCCGCGCCCGCGATGCCGCCGAGGGCGGTGCCGAAGCTCACGCCCACGCGATCCTGCGGGGTCTCGCGCGACCAGGAATAGCCGGCGTCTTCCAGCGCCATCTGCGCGGAAGCGACGGAGAATTGCGCATAGCGATCGAGCCGCTTCAGGCGATGCGGCGGGAAATGGTCTTCGGGAACCCAGTCGCGAATCTCACCGCCGCAATGCGCGTGAAACGCGGTCGTGTCGAAGGTGGAGATGCGCGTGATCCCGCTCTGCTGCGCCCGCAGACCACGCCAGAAGTTTTCCCGTCCGGTGCCGATGCAGGTGATCGGGCCGAGGCCGGTGATGACCGCGCGACGCATCTAGTTTTGTGCCTCCAGGTGCGCCTTCATGTGTCGCAAGGTTTGGCTGGCGACATAATGAATGAAGAAATTGCCGACGATTTGATCCGCCACCGGCGCGAGCGCGGGCACGCGAAACTCCAGGTCGTGCACAATCTCCACCAGCACGCCGGCCGGCGTTTCCTTAAAGGTCCAGACGACATCCATCCCCTTGGTGAAGGCTTTCAAATGATGGAAGCGCACCTCGACCCGCTCGCGGTCGATGATCTGTTCCGAGGTCCACTTGATCGGAATGCCTGAGCGGGTCGCGGCCATCACGACAAGGTTACGCTCCGGGCCACGCTCGAGATACGTGATGTAACGGTAATGCGGCAGGATTTCCGGCCAAAGCTCGAGATTGGCCGCGGTCTCGAAGATCCGCATCCGCGGCGCGTGCATGATGATGGAGTTGCCGGTGTGCATTCGTTAGGCAGCCCTTTGGGGATGCTTGATCCGATAGGTGAGAAAACATTCTTCGCCGAGCACGCGCATCCCGGTGAGTTTGGCGCGAACGCTCGCCGGGAGGAAGGCTGCGCTCGTCCCGGTGAGGGTGGGGGCGCCTTGCCCGCCGAAAAGGATGGGCGCGATGGTGAGATTGAGCTGATCGACCAGGTCGAGCTCGAGCATGGAGCGGAAGAGCGCCGCGCCGCCTTCGCAGGCGACCTGCTTCACCCGGTATTCCCGCCGGAGCTGCTGGAGCATCCAGGCGAGGTCGACCGCGCCGGTGTCGCTCAGGTGCAGGGTGGCTTTCTCGCGCAGGATTTTCTGCGTGCGCCGCGGCATGCGGGTGGTCGAGAAAACGACAATCGGCGAGATGGTGGACTGGAAGATTTTCAGTTCGGGATCGATCCGGCCTTCGTTGGAAACGATTACGCGCAGCGGCGCCTCGGTTTGCCCACGAGCCAGCCGCTGCTCGCGCAGTTCGCCCTTCGGCAGGCCGAGGCGGACGTTGTCCGCCTTGAGCGTGCTGTGGCCGACGATGACCGCGTCGGCCAGGGCGCGCTGCCGGAGAAGATGCTGCTTGTCTTCGCGCGAAGTGAAATCCACCGGCGCATAGGTGCGGGTGGTGATCTTGCCGTCTGCGGTCATGGCAAACGTGGCCGCGACAAATGGCCGCCGGGCGCGGCTCCTTTTTCTCTCAATCTTCACCGAATTGCCGATGCTGCACCGTGGCCACGGCCTCGTGCATTTCGCGCATCTTCACATGGCCGGCCGCGCCACTCGGACGGTAGAAGAAGTAAACCAATCCGCCCGGGAGCGAGCAAATGAGGATGATCAGGAAACTGAGCGAGCCGATGAGATTGGCCACGCCTTCGCGCACCCCGGCGAGACCATGCAGGAGGATTTGGAGCACGATCTCGCGCCAGCCAGCGCCGCCAAAGCTGATCGGCAACGAAGAGATCGTGCGCTCGATCGGCATGATCGCGAAGAAATCGAGCACCGGCACGGGCGAGGGGGGAGTTGTCCGCTGGTCCATCGCATGGAGCGCGTAGGCCACGCAGAGAAAAGTGGCGAAGGTCGCCAGGTGCGCGACCAGCGACATGCTGAAGCCGACGAGGGTCGCGCGCCAATGATGGGCGTAGAGATGGTAGGCCTGCGAGACCTCGATCAACTTCTCGCGTCCTGGCAGGCGTTGTGGGAGCCAGCGGAAGAGATTGAAGCCGCTGATCACGAAGGTGGTCGCGAGGCCGAGGATGGAGCTGCCGAGAATCGCGAGGAGCAGGTAAAGCAGGCGGCGCGTGTCCGGGAGTTGCGCGAGATACTTGTAGCGCAGCGAGATGAGCACGCCGGTAATGGTGATGAGCGCGACCAAACCGATCAGCCGATCGAAAAGCACCGCGAGGAGCGCGCCGGCTTTTTTATCCGGCGTTTCCTTGAGCAGGAGGTAGCTCTTGATGATGTCGCCACCGGTGCCGCCGGGCATGAACTGGTTGTAAAACATCCCGATGAGGAAAAGCCCGCCGACGCGGAGATTGCTCAAGCGAATCCCCTGCACGCGCAGGAGCACCTGCCAGCGAATCGCCGCCGCCACTTCCACGAGCGCGTAGCAGCCAATGCCGAGCAGGATCCACCAATAGTTTGCCAGCCGGAGCGCGGTCCCCATTTGCGCGCGCTTCTCGGGATCGCGAAAGACGAAGTAGAGCAGCGCAATCGTGATCGCGATCTGGAGGCTGGTGAGCAGGACTTTTTTCATGCGGCAAAATGCTGCTTCCAAATCTCAACCGAGCGGAGGATCTCGGGGACGGTCTTGCGCGGGCTGAGTTCCCAAACAAACAGGCAATCCGCCGGCAGAAGCGGGACCAGCTTAAGGAGATCGACGTGCCCGGCAAATGGCGGTTGATGGTCCTGCCCCGGCCAGACGACGTCCTGGAGGTGGCAGCCGAAGGCGCGCGGGCCGATCAGCCGCAGCCATTCCTCGTGATTGAGAAAGCCGAGGTTCTCCTTGATCTGAATGTGCCCAAAGTCATGCCAATACCCCGCCGCGGGTGAGTTCAGTTCGTCGAGTAAGAGCGGAAGCTCGCGCTCGTTAGGCATCTCCTCGTAGCCGCGCCGGCCTTCAATTCCGAGGCGGATACCTTTGGCGGCCGCGTGTTCCACGATCGGCTTAAGACATTCGCGCACCCGGTCGAGATGCCAGGGCGCGCGCTCCTCGCGTTTCTTCACCGCGGCGATCTTCTGGCGCACGTATTCGCGGGAAAGGAGCTGGCCTTTCTTTGCCAAGGCGAGGAGCTCGTCGGTGATCGGGTTCATCGGCACCTCGCCGCAATGGAGGACCACAAAGGGGGCGCCCAGGCGCTCGGCGAAATCGATCGTCTGCAGCGTTTGCTTGACCGCGCGGTCGCGCTCCGCCTGGCGCGGAGCGGAGAACTTGTAGCAATCGGGCGAGGCATGCATCACCTCGACCGGGAGCGGGCAAAAATTGTGCAGGCTGCTGAAGGTGACCTCGCCGGCCTCGAACATTTTTTGGATACCGGGCATGAGCGAAATGCGGGTGCCGTGGCCGAGCTCGATGTGGGTGAAGCCGAGCTCGCCCTTGATCTCGCGCAACATCTCGTCGCCTGCTTTGTGGCGGCTGGAATTCCAGCAGGTCGAGAAGGAGATCATCGCTCGTTAGGCTACGGTGGCCGGCTCCGGCTCCGCGACCGGGGCCACCGGGCGGGCCTCGATCGTGCGCCCGGCCAGGTTCATCACCACGAGCGCACCCAGGCCGAAGCAAATCGAGGAAGCGAACAGCGCGGTCCGCATGCCGACCGCGTCCGACAGGCTGGTCGTGAGCAGGCCGGCGATCGGCATCAGGCCAAAGAAGCTCAAGCCGAAGACCGCGGAGATGCGCCCGCGCAGATGGCTCGGAGCGCGTTCCTGCACGATCGTGCCGGCGAGCCCGAAGTTGAGCGAAAGCGCGACCGCCAGAATGCCCATGGCCGCGGCGGTGAGCGCGAAGTTACTCAATTGCGACATCGCGAAGAGCGCGCAGGCGGCGATGACCGCGGCCACTGTCATGAAGCGGAAGCGATGCGAACGGGCCACGCTCAGGAGGCCAAGCGAACCGACGAGCGAGCCGCTCCCGGAGATGGCCATGAGCAGCCCCATCCGGTCCGGGCCCAAGATGCAGAATATTGCGCACGTAGAGCGGCAGCATCACCGAGAGAAAGGGAAAGATGAAGATCGTGGTCAAGGCGATCAGCCCGATCATGCAAAGGATGGTGCGATCGTGCCGCACATACTTGAGCCCTTCCTTGAAGCCGCTCTTGCGCTGCTCTTCCTCCTCCGGGGTGCCAAGGCGGCGCGCCGGCAAAGTAAACAGCGCGATCATGAGCGCGAGGAACGAGGCCGCGTTCGCAAAAAAAGCCACCGCCGCGCCGACCCAGCCGACAAGCATGCCGGCCACCGAAGGCCCGACCAGGCGCGAGCCGTGAAAGACCGAGCGATCGAGCGCGATCGCGGTCGCGATCTGCTCGCGTTGCACCAGCTCGGGCACGAGCGCGGAAATAGCCGGCATTTCGAAGGCGATGCAGACGCCGAGGAGCGCCGCGAGCACAACCACGTGCCAGACTTGGATCACATTCCAGAGCACAAGCGTGCCGAGAGTGATGGCAAAGATCATCTGCGCGACCTGCGCGATGATCAGGATCTTGCGCTTGTCGTAGCGATCGGCCACCGAGCCGCCGACCATCGTGAGCGCGAGCGTCGGGATGCCGGCCGCGAAGTTGACCATCCCGAGGAGGAGCGCGCGATCGGTCAGCGTGCTCATGACCCAGGCCTGCGCCATCACCTGCATCCAGGTGCCGGTATCAGAAATTGCCGACCCGATGATGTAACGGCGGAACGCTCCCGGACGCAGGAGCTCGAGGGCGCGTTGGCGGAAGGGTAGCTCGGCGTTTTCCACGGGGTCAGGACTGATACTCGCGGAGGCTACGCGCCGCAATGCGGGGGCCGATGCAGTTGAACGCCGGGGCGGGTGCGATAGTCCTTTAAGAGGAACTCATATGCGACCCGATCGATTTACCCAAAAAATGCAGGAAGCGCTGCAAGCGGCGCAGGATCTCGCGGCGCAGCGCAATCAACAGGAGATCACCAACGAGCACATGCTCGTGGCCTTGCTCGACCAAAGCGAAGGCGTGACCCGGCCGCTGCTCGAGAAGCTGGGCGTGCAGCCAGCGAGCTTGCGCGAGCGGTTGGAGGCGGAAATTAGCCGGCGACCTCAGGTGCATGGCTCGTCCGATGTTCGCTTAGGCAACGAATTGCGGAGCACGATCGACGCGGGCGAGCGTGAGATGGCGAAGCTGAAGGACGAATACCTGAGCGCGGAGCATTACCTGCTCGCGCTCACGGAAAGCAGTGGCGCGGCGGGGCGGCTGTTGAAGGAAAGCGGCGTCACGCGCGCTTCCCTGATGCAAGCGCTGCAGCAGGTGCGCGGCTCGCAGCGCGTAACCGATCAAAACCCGGAAGGGAAATACCAGACGCTGGAGAAGTACGGCCGCGACCTGACCGAGATGGCGCGCCGCGGAAAGATCGATCCGGTGATCGGCCGCGACGACGAGATCCGCCGCGTGATGCAGGTGCTCTCGCGCCGGACGAAGAACAATCCGGTGCTCATCGGCGAGCCGGGCGTGGGCAAGACCGCGATCGTCGAAGGCCTCGCGCGCCGGATCATCAGCGGCGATGTGCCGGAATCGCTCAAGCGGAAGAAGCTGGTCACGCTCGACGTCGGCTCGATGGTCGCGGGCGCAAAGTTCCGCGGCGAATTTGAAGACCGGCTGAAGGCGTTCCTCAAGGAGGTCACGGATTCAAACGGCGAGATCATCCTCTTCATCGACGAGCTGCACACGATCGTGGGTGCGGGCGCGGCCGAGGGCTCGGTGGACGCGTCGAACATGCTCAAGCCGCAACTGGCGCGCGGCGAATTGCGGACGATCGGCGCGACCACGCTGAACGAGTATCGCAAATACATCGAGAAAGACGCCGCGCTCGAGCGGCGTTTCCAGCCGGTGATGGTGAACGAGCCGACGGTCGAAGACGCGATCGCGATCCTGCGCGGCTTGAAGGAGCGCTACGAGGTGCACCACGGTGTGCGCATCCAGGATGCGGCGCTGGTCGCGGCGGCCACGCTTTCGCACCGCTATATCAGCGATCGCTTCCTGCCGGACAAAGCGGTCGACTTGATGGACGAAGCGGCCTCGCGCTTGAAGATCGAGCTCGATTCCATGCCCACCGAGATCGACGTGATCCAACGCGAAATTATGCAGCTCGAGATGGAGCGGCAGGCGTTGAAGAAGGAGAAAGATCCCGCGAGCAAGGAGCGGCTGCAAAAGCTGGAGAAGGAGCTCGCCGGCTTGAAGGAAAACGCGGACGCGCTCAAGGCCGAGTGGCAGCAGGAAAAGACGGTGATCGACGAGCAGCGAAAGCTGAAGGAGGACCTGGAGAACGCGCGCACTGAGCTCGAGCGCATGCAACGCCGCGGCGAACTCGGCCCGGCCAGCGAATTGCAATACGGCCGCATCCCCGAGCTGGAGAAAAAGCTGGCTGATTTAGACGACAAGATCAGGCAGACGGGCAATCGCCTCCTGCGCGAGGAAGTGACGGAGGAGGACATCGCGGAAGTGGTCTCGAGCTGGACGCACATCCCGGTCTCGCGTCTGCAGGAAGGCGAGCGGCAGAAACTGGTGCGCCTGGAGGAACACCTGCACCAGCGCGTGATCGGACAGGAGGCCGCGATCCAGGCGGTGGCCAACGCCGTGCGCCGCGCGCGTGCCGGCTTGCAGGACGAAAACAAGCCGATCGGCTCCTTCATTTTCCTGGGCCCGACCGGCGTCGGCAAAACCGAGCTCTCGCGCGCGCTCGCGGAATTTTTGTTCGACGACGAGAACGCCATGATCCGCATCGACATGAGCGAATACATGGAGAAGCACACGGTCGCGCGCTTGATCGGGGCGCCGCCGGGATATGTCGGCTACGAGGAAGGCGGACAGCTTTCCGAGGCGGTCCGGCGGAAGCCTTACTCGGTGATTTTATTCGACGAGATCGAGAAGGCGCACAGCGATGTCTTCAACGTCCTCCTGCAAGTGCTCGACGATGGCCGGATCACGGACGGGCAGGGGCGGACGGTCGACTTCAAGAACACCGTCATCATCATGACGTCGAATATCGGCTCGCAGTTCATCACCGAGGAGTGGGATCGCGAGAAACACGGGCCGCTGGTGATGGAAGCGTTGCGCGGACATTTCCGACCGGAGTTCCTCAATCGCGTGGACGAGATCATCATCTTCGATCGGCTGACGGAAGCGGAGCTGAAGCAGATCGTCGAGATCCAGCTCCGGCGCCTGACCACCCGGCTGGCGAAGCAGAAGATCACCCTGGAACTGAGCGACGCCGCGCGGGCGCGGATTGCGCGCGAAGGCTACGACCCGACCTACGGCGCGCGGCCGCTCAAGCGGGCGATCCAGCGCGAGCTGCTCGACCCGCTGAGCATGGATCTGCTCGAGGGAAAATTTGGCGAAGGCCAGACCATCCGGGTGGAGGAGCAGGACGGCGCGCTGGTCTTCTCCGCCAAACAGCCGGCGAATTGAACAAACCGGGCGCAATCGCTGTCTGAAGAGGACTATGAAGAAATTCTCTCTGTTAGCGTTCGTGGCCGCAGGCCTCATGGCGGCTTCGACTTCGTTCGCTGGTGACAAAGCCTGCTGCGCCTCGATGGGTGACAAGAAGATGACCAAGGGCGCCTGCCTGGAAACCTTTGCGAAGATGGACCTGACCGCCGAGCAAAAGGCGAAGATGGAAACGCTCGCGGCCGAGTGCGACAAGAGCGGCTGCACCAAGGAAAGCATGGCCAAGATGGAAGCCGGCGCGAAGGACGTGCTCTCGCCCGCGCAGTTCAGCTCCTGGAAATCGGCCTGCAAATCCAAGGGCGAAAAAGCTTAGGACTCACTCCTGTTTTCGGCGCAATTCCGTCAGTGGTCCGCGTGACCGCTTGACGGAATTGTTGCGTCTGGGGGCAAGCAGGCAAAAGCTCAGGGCGATGGATTCGATCTCCGACAAGCTCGAGCAGGTGCGCGCGGAAATAGCCGACGCTTTGGCCACGGCGGGCCGCGCGGCTACGGAAGTGGAGCTGGTCGCGGTCTCGAAAAAGCAGGAGGCCGAGAAAGTGCGCGCAGCTTTCGATGCCGGGCAGGCGATTTTTGGCGAGAGCCGGGTGCAGGAGGCGCGCAGCAAAATCCCGCTGCTTCCCTCCGCGGTGCGCTGGCATTTCATCGGGCACCTGCAAAAGAACAAGATTCGCCACGCGCTCCCGCTCTTCGAGCTTTTCCACAGCGTCGACTCGTTAGGCCTGGCCGAGGACGTCGACCGGATCGCGGCGGAGGAGGGGTTGCGGCCGCGCGTTTTCCTGGAGGTGAATGTGGCCGGCGAGGGGAGCAAGATCGGGTTCGCGCCCGAGCAACTGCGCCGCGAGATGGAAACGCTGCTCGCGCTCGGCCGGCTGAACATCGAGGGGCTGATGTGCATCCCGCCATTCTCGGCCGAGCCGGAGGATTCCCGCTCCTTCTTCATCATGCTCCGGGAGCTGCGCGACGCCTTGGAAAGTGAATTTGCCGTCAAATTGCCGCAGCTCTCCATGGGGATGAGCAACGACTTCGCGGTCGCGATCGAGGAAGGGGCCACGCTGGTGCGCGTAGGCACGGCGATTTTCGGAGATCGTTAGGCCATGCGTCTCGAGGTCAAAGACGTGCAGTTAATCGGCCAGGAGATGGCCCTGAGCTGGAGCGACGGCACGGAGTCTTATATCGCGCTGGAAGTGCTCCGGCGCGCCTGTCCCTGCGCGGCCTGTGGCGGCGAGCCGGATGTGCTCGGGCATGTCCTGCGGCCGGAGGTGACCTACAACGCACGGAGCTTCGAATTGCGCGCGTGGAATTTTGTCGGCGGATATGCGCTCTTGCCGCGCTGGGCCGATGGCCACGAGACGGGAATTTATTCCTATCAATACCTCCGACGGCTGGGCGGCGCGGCGGCTTGACGTCCCTGCTAGGATCGGCTTTCGCGGATGAGACACTCGATCAAGGCGGCGGTGCTTCTGTTTATGTTCCTCATCTGCGGGGCGGGCTTCGTGATTACTCAGCGAGTTCGCGAGCAGGTGACCGCGCCCGCGCCGCGCGAGCTCTTCGCGATCGTGAATCAGCAGCTCACAGCTTTTCGCACGGCCGATTTCCAGGCGGCGTATCAGCAGGCGGCCACCGGCGTCCAGCAGCGCTTCACTGTGGTGCAATTCGAAAAGATGGTGCGACAGCGTTATCCCGATGTAGTCCGGGGCTCGCGGGTGGAGTTTGGCCAAGTGAAAGTGCGCGGGAGCAACGCGATCGTGCAGGTTTTCATCGTGCACGCGAATGGCGCCACGCGCTCGTTCCTCTACAGCCTGACGCATGAGGAGAACGCCTGGCGAATCGACGACGTCGAGGAGCTGCGCCGCGGCTGGCCAGGGCCGGAGTTGAGCGGGACGCACGCCTGAAAACGACTCGTTAGGGCGGATCGAGGGTGATCCGCAGGAGCGAGGTATCCGCTGCCAAGGGGCGAAGCTCACGCTCGGCAAGCGCGGCGGGCACGAGGAGAAACTCGCCGGGGCCCGCGGCCGCGCCAGCGCAGGTGAACTTGCCGGCTAAGCCGCCGAGAATGGCGAAAGTTCCGCGCGGCGAAACCGCGCGCGGGGCGGTCAGTTCCCACTTATCGATCCGGAAAAGCGGATCGCGCACGAGAGTTTCGCCTGCGGGCTGGGCCAGCCCGGGCTCGAAGTCGTCGAAGTCGATCGAGCGCAAGGATTCCTCAACGTGCAATTTCCGGCCGACGCCGTTTTCATCCACGCGATCCCAATCGTAGATGCGGTAAGTGGTGTCGCTATTCTGTTGAATCTCGAAAATCACATAGCCGGCGCCAATCGCGTGCATGCGACCGCTGGGCAGAAACATGGTGTCGCCCGCGCGCGCGGCCACGCGGTGGACCTGCTGCTCCAAGCCGCCGGTATGCAGAGCCTGCTCAACCCGCGCGCGCGTCGCCCCGCGGCGGAGCCCGACGAAGAGCTCGGCTCCCGGGGCGGCGTCGGCGATGTACCAGCATTCGGTCTTTGGCTCGCCGCCGAGGTCTTCGGCGACGTCCGCCGGAGGATGGACCTGAAGCGAAAGCACGTCCTGAGCGTCGAGGAGCTTGATCAGGAGCGGGAAGCGATCGCTCGGTGCGATCTCGCCGAAAATCTCCGCGCGTTGCTCGGTCCACAGTTCGTGCAGGGTCCGCCCGGCCAGCGCGCCACGGGCGACCACGCTTTGCGCCTCCGCGCGGTCCACGATCTCCCACGACTCGCCAATTTTCGCCGCGGGCGGCAGCGCTTTGCCGAAGAGGCTCTCCAGACGGCGACCGCCCCAGACGCGTTCCTGAAAGATCGGCGTGAACGAAAGCGGCTGAGTGAGGTTGTCGGCTAAAGACATGAGCGAACGGCGGACGGCGGATTGTGAAGTGAGCCTGGCATTTCTAGAGTGCGGGCGTCGTGAAGAGAAAGCTACCTCCGCTCGTCCATGCATGGATGCCCGTGCTTGCCTGGATGTTGCTTATTTTCAGCGCCTCGACCGATCTCGGCTCGGCTGCGCAGACGTCGCGTTTCATCGTGCCGTTTCTCCATTGGCTCAATCCGCACATTTCGTTGGAGGCGATTCTGCTGGTGCAGTTCCTTGTGCGCAAGGCCGGGCACGTGACCGAGTATGCCATCCTCGCGCTTTTACTCCTGCGGGCATTACGCAGGCAGCGGAGAATCGTTTGGTTGCACGCGATCGGCGCCTGGTCGGCCGCGGCGATGTATGCGGCGTCGGACGAGTGGCACCAGAGTTTTGTGAGCTCGCGCACGGCTTCGCCGCGCGATGTGCTCCTGGATTGCGCGGGTGCGGCGGTGGGAATTTTAGCCTACTGGATCTGCATGCGGCAGCGCGCCGCTGAGACAAGTGCGATCGGGAAGTGGGCCTGACTGGGCTCGAACCAGTGACCCTGCGCTTATCAAGCGCATGCTCTAACCAACTGAGCTACAGGCCCAAAATTTACCAGCCCTCTGAGAGGACCGGCGAGGGATTATGCATTTAGCACGCGCACGTTCTGGCGCAATGCGAAATCGTGCGGCGCGCGCAGATTTTGCATCCGTTTCCGGAGGGAAAGCCGAAGAAGTGTTGACGTGAGCACTGTTTCCGTGTCGAAGGAGTCGTCGTTTTCAAAAATGAAGCAACTCCCTGATGAGCAGCCAGTAGCCGGCCAGGCCCCTATCGAACTGCGCGACCTCGCGCCGCGAAAAGATTGCCAGGGTGGAAGCCGTGGGCTTTTCTCGAACGAGCCGCCGCTATCGATCCCGCCGGAAGGCTTCGTCGTGCGGCCGGACGAGCAGAAGTAGCTGGCTAAATTCTACCTCCAGGCGGAGGGAAATGGAGGCAAGGGGATTCGAACCCCTGACATCCAGCTTGCAAAGCTGGCGCTCTACCAACTGAGCTATGCCCCCGAAGTCTGCGGAGTCTAGGCGTCTCCGGATTGAATGCAAGAGGCCGGGAGACTTCGCTGGAAAACAAAAATGCCGAACACGTCGCCGTGCTCGGCATTTTCTCTAAATCAGCAGGCAAACAAAAACTGAATTGTGCGCTATCCGTCGGTCATCCTTGGCCTCAACGCGTTTCCTTGTCGAGGTCTTAACGGCATGTCTCCCTCTCCGAAGAGAAGAAGGGTTAGCCGTCGACCTATTCAACCACCACCGAAGTGGTGACGAATTTCTCCTTAGAAAGGAGGTGATCCAGCCGCAGGTTCCCCTACGGCTACCTTGTTACGACTTCATCCCAGTTACCGCTCATAGCGTAGGGCGCTGCCTCCATTGCTGGTTAGCGCGCGCACTTCGGCTACAAGTGACTTCCATGATGTGACGGGCGGTGTGTACAAGGCCCGGGAACGTATTCACGCCGTCGTAGCTGATACGGCATTACTAGCGATTCCGGCTTCATGGAGTCGAGTTGCAGACTCCAATCCGAACTGGGCCCAGTTTTTGTGATTTCCTCCACCTCGCGGTCTCGGATCCTTCTATACTGGGCATTGTAGTACGTGTGCAGCCCTGGCCGTAAGGGCCATACTGACTTGACGTCGTCCCCACCTTCCTCCCCGTTTCACAGGGCAGTCTGAACAGAGTGCTTCTCAATAAAGAGAGTGGCAACAGTTCACAGGGGTTGCGCTCGTTGCGGGACTTAACCCAACATCTCACGACACGAGCTGACGACAGCCATGCAGCACCTGTGCAAATTGTGTCTTTCGACACTCGCTGGCTTTCACCAACTTAGAGATGCATGTCAAGGCCAGGTAAGGTTCTTCGCGTTGCATCGAATTAAGCCACATACTCCACCGCTTGTGCGGGCCCCCGTCAATTTCTTTGAGTTTTAATCTTGCGACCGTACTCCCCAGGCGGCACGTTTAACGCGTTAGCTCCGGCGCAGAAGGGGTCGAATCCTCCCACACCAAACGTGCACCGTTTACTGCCAGGACTACCGGGGTATCTAATCCCGTTTGCTCCCCTGGCCTTCGTGCCTCAGTGTCAGGAACTGTCCAGAGACCCGCCTTCGCCACTGGTCTTCCTCACGATATCTACGCATTTCACTGCTACACCGTGAATTCCAGTCTCCTCTCCAGTCCTCAAGCACCGCAGTATGGAATGCAGTTTCGGAGTTAAGCTCCGAAATTTCACACCCCACTTACGGCGCCACCTACGCACCCTTTACGCCCAATGAATCCGAACAACGCTTGAGACCTCTGTATTACCGCGGCTGCTGGCACAGAGTTAGCCGTCTCTTCCTCTTCTGGTACTATCAAACAAACGACAGTTAATCGTCTGCAATTGTTCCCAAATGACAGGAGTTTACAACCCGAAAGCCTTCATCCTCCACGCGGCGTCGCTCCTTCAGGGTTTCCCCCATTGAGAAAAATTCTCGACTGCTGCCACCCGTAGGTGTCTGGACCGTGTCTCAGTTCCAGTGTGGCTGGTCGTCCTCTCAGACCAGCTACCCGTCATCGCCTTGGTGGGCCGTTACCTCACCAACTAGCTGATAGGCCGCGGGCTCATCAAGAAGCGCCAGGTTACCCCGGCTTTGATGTTGGGAAGATGTCGTCCCTGATCATATGCGGTATTAATTCGCCTTTCGGCGAGCTATCCCCCACTTCTCGGCAGATTGCCCACGTGTTACGCACCCGTTCGCCACTAAACTTAACCTGTATTGCTACAGATTAAGTCCCGTTCGACTTGCATGTCTTATCCACGCCGCCAGCGTTCGTTCTGAGCCAGAATCAAACTCTCCGTTAAAATTTGGAGCCGAGGATCATTGCTGATCCCGGACAAAGTTTGTGTCGGTGCTCGCTAAAGCACCAACGTGAATCTGACCATTCTAAACCGACTTTCATCCGTGGATGAGAGCCGGTGTTCGTCCGATCTTTTTCAAATAAGATCACCAGTTCTTGCGAACTGGCGAAATTTTAGTTCAAAGAAAACTTAACGAATAACGCACAATTCAATTTTCGCTGACTTCTACCTTCTGGATTTCCTTTCGTCGTGATGACGAAATCCAGAATTGCACTGTCAAAGATCAACCGCCCTTCACACCCGCCAGTTCATCCGCATAGCGGCCATTTGATCGAAATCAAGCAGCCAGCTCGCAGTGAGCCAGGAGGCGAAGAACACCTCGGAACTTCCGAGGCCGCAGTGTTGCGGGACGAGCAAGATAGGAGGTCCGTCGAATCCGTCAAACAAGATTTCGAAACTTTTTTCGGAATCTTTTTGCCGCCACCGTTCTCGGAACGGGACGGCGAAGTTGTCGTCTGTTTTTCGACGCGCCAACCCTTGCGCGGCGGCTATATTCGTCGCGGAATGTTTGAGATCAAGCAGAAGGATAAGATGACCGAGCGCGCCTTGCTCATCGGCGCCTACATTGACCCGGCGAAGAAGGCGGAAGCGCAGAGTTTGCTCGAGGAATTGGCGGAGTTGGTGGAGACGCTCGGCATTCCGATCATCGATCGCCTGCTCATTTCGCACCGGGAAAATCATGCGCGCTACCTCATCGGCTCGGGCAAGGCGCAGGAGATCGTGGACCATGCGCGGAAGCTCGAGTGCGACGTGCTCGTTTTTGACAATGAACTCAGCGCCTCGCAGCAACGGAATTGGGAAGAGCTCTCCGGCCTGACCGTGGCCGATCGCCAGGAAATCATTCTTGATATTTTCGGCGCCCGCGCGCAAACGCGGGAAGCGCGCATCCAGGTGGACCTCGCGCGCATGCAGTATTCGCTTCCGCGCCTAACGAGAGCCTGGAGCCACCTCGGGCAGCAGGGTGGCGGCATCGGCGCAAAGGGCGAAGGCGAGAGCCAGCTGGAGCAGGACAAGCGCAAGATCCGGCTGCAAATCGACCGCCTAAAGCGCGAGCTCGAGACTGTGCGCAGCGCCCGCGCGACCCAGCGAAAGGATCGCAAGCGCGCCCCGGTGCCGAACGCCGCGATCGTCGGCTACACCAACGTCGGCAAATCCTCCCTCTTGCGCCGCCTCACTGGCGCGGAGGTCTTCGTGGAGGACAAACTTTTCGCCACCCTCGACACGACCACGCGCAAGATCGCGCTGCCTAACAAACAGCCCCTCCTCCTCACCGACACCGTTGGCTTTGTGCGCAATCTCCCGCATCAACTGGTGGAAGCTTTCAATGCCACGCTCGAGGAAGCCGCGCTCTCCGATTTCCTGATCCACGTGCTCGATGCTTCGCAGCCGGAGGTGATGGAATTTTACAACACCACCATGAAGGTGCTGGCTAATCTCGGCGCTGATACCAAGCAGATGCTGGTGGTTTTCAACAAGATCGACAAAGTCAGCCAGCCGGAGGAATTGGCCGCCCTTCGCCGGCATTTTCGCGACGCGGTTTTCGTTTCCGTGCAGACGGATGCGGGGATGGAGGAATTAGTCAGCCGCATCTCCGATTTCGTGGCTCGCGGGACGATGACGCTCGGGTTGCGCCTGCCGGCGGCACGCGCTGATTTGCTCGCGCGTTTGCACCGTGAGGGAACGGTGCACGAGGCCACGTTCGAGGGGGAAGAAACCTGCGTGACCGCCACCATTCCCACGCGTTCCCTCGACGTCTTTGCGCCGTTTATCGACGCCGCCAGCGAGCCGACCGATCAGCCGATATCGGCCGCCTAGAGCAGTCGGATCTGGGTCAGTGCAATCCGCCCGCCGAAACAGACGTCCACATCAGCGCCGGGCGTGCGCGGCCGCGCGTGATAGTCGCCGGCAAAATAGAGGTCGCTCGCCTCTTCGTGACGATAGTTGAGGGGAAGCGGCGCCGGATCGAGCGGACACCAGACCACCTCCGGCTCGTCGGCGTCGGCCGGACGCGCCGGCAGGTTGACGTTGTAAAACGAACCACGCTCTCGGGGCCGGTCTAACAAGTCCTGGAGGAGCGGTCCCAGCCAGCGGGTGGCGCGGTCCCAATCGAAGTCGCCTTGTGGCTCGTGATATTGTGAGAAAGCAATGCCGGGCCAGCCATGGAGCACGGCCTCGCGCACGGCAGCCACGGTCCCGGAGTAGTGCATGTCCGCGCCAAGGTTCGAGCCGTGATTGATCCCGCTCAGGATCCAATCCGCGTCCGGCAGGAGATGCCGCAAACCCAGGCGCACACAATCCGCCGGCGTTCCATGGACGGCGAAACGTCGCGGACCGCGCGGCTCGATCCTTACCCCTTCCTGCCAGGTCACCCGATGACTTACACCAGACTGCGGCCCGGCCGGTGCCACGATGACCGCTTCACCAAACGGCTCGACTGCGCGATGCAACGCCTCGATTCCCGCGGCATCGATGCCATCGTCGTTCGTGAGGAGAAACTTCATTACCGGCACCCTTCTCTTTTTGCGCCGATCCGCAACAAGCGACAGCTGTGCAACGCTGGCACAAGTCTGCTGGATTCCGCGCAGGAGAAGCGTGACATCGCGACACGTCCAGGCGGCAGTAGCCAAATCGCTGAGGTCTTATAGGCTGACTCAATTTCAACGGCTTAGCGATGGATTTCTGGGTGCCACTTTCGCTGGCATTCTGCTGGCTAAATCAGGTTTCGAAACTTCCAACGAAAGGAAAATCTATGAGCATCATTCGTTACCAAACTCCCGATCTCTCGGCGTGGCGCTCGCTCGACCGCTGGTCGACCTTGCGCGACGAAATCAACCATCTCTTTGACGGCAACTGGAGCGGCCCGACGCCGCAGGCACAGCTGTTCAACGGCTGGACGCCGGCGCTCGATCTCTACCAGACGAACGACGACGTCATCGCTTTGGTCGAGCTCCCTGGCCTGCGCAAGGAGGACATCGAACTCTCGCTGCACAACGGTATGCTTGTGATCAGCGGCGAGCGGAAAGACGACGGCGCGGCGCAAGGCGGCAAAACCTCCCGCAGCGAACGTTTCGTCGGCAAATTCCGCCGCAGCATCGCGCTCCCCACGCGCGTCGATTCGAACCGCGTGCAGGCGAATTACAAGGACGGCATCCTCACGGTCACGCTGCCCAAGGCCGAGGAAGCGAAGCCGAAGCAGATTCAGGTCAACGTCGACTAACGAGCAATCACGAAAGGAAGAAGGAAAATGGACACAATGGTTCGCGAAGAAAACAAAGAAAACCGCGCCAACGGCTCGCGGTCTAACGAGCAGTGGATCGCGCCCGCGGCAACCGTGCTCGAGAGCGAGGACGGCTATACCCTGGAGGTGGAGATGCCCGGGGTGAGCAAGGAAGGCCTGGAAATGTGGGTCGAGAATAACGAGCTCACGATTGTCGGGCGACGTTCCCTGCCCAGCGTGCAGGGGACGATCCTGCACCGCGAGTCTCGCCGGGAAAACTTCCGGCGCAGCTTCGAGCTCGATCCTTCGATCGATTCCAGCAAGATCAGCGCCCGCATCGAACAGGGCGTGCTCACGCTTTCGCTCCCGAAAGCGGAGCAGGTGAAGCCGCGCAAGATCACCGTCTCGTAAAGCGTTTCGATCGATAGAGGGAAGGGGGGGGCCGCAGCCGCGAGGTTGCGGCCTCTTTCCGTCTTTATTCTTGGCGGCTGCGGTGGAACTGACGTAGGTAAGGGCCCTTCCCTTATGGCCAGCAAAACCGAAGAAAAAACCAGCGAAGACAAGATCGTCGCTGCCCGCAATAAGAACCTCGATCTCGCGCTTCAGCAGATCGCGAAAGACTACGGCGACGGCGCGATTATGCGTTTGGGCGATGCGCAAATCGCGGATATCGACGTCATCCCGACGGGTAATATTTTGATCGACCGCGCCCTCGGCGTGGGCGGCTTCCCGCGCGGCCGCGTGGTCGAGGTCTACGGCCCGGAATCCTCCGGCAAAACCACCCTCACGCTCACGGTCATCGCCCAGGCGCAGAAGCGCGGCGGGCTCGCCGCTTTCATCGATGTTGAGCACGCACTCGATCCGCAATACGCCCGCCGTTTAGGCGTCGACATGGATGACTTGCTGGTCTCGCAGCCGAGCTCCGGCGAGGAAGCACTTCGCATCGTGGAAACGCTCGTGCGCTCCAACGCGCTCGACGTCATCGTGCTCGATTCCGTGGCCGCCCTGGTCACGAAGCAGGAACTCGAAGGGCGAGATCGGCGACAGCACTGTAGGTGCGCAGGCGCGGCTCATGAGCGCCGCGATGCGCAAGCTCACCTCGCTCATCTCGAAGGCGCGCACCTGCTGTATTTTCACCAACCAAATCCGCGAGAAGATCGGCGTCATGTTTGGCAATCCCGAGACCACGCCCGGCGGCAAAGCGCTCAAGTTTTACGCCAGCGTCCGGCTCGACATCCGCCGCATCGGCGCGATCAAGCAGACCGATGGCGTGGTTACCGGCAACCGCACCCGCGTGAAAGTGGTCAAGAACAAGGTTGCGCCGCCTTTCACCGAGGCCGAGTTCGACATCATGTATAACGAGGGCATCTCCACCACCGGCTCGCTCCTCGACCTCGCGCTCGAGAAGCAGATCGTGGAAAAGCGCGGCTCCTGGCTGAGCTACAAGGGCGCCCAGCTCGCGCAAGGGCGCGATGCCGCCAAGGAAGTGCTGAAGAACGACCCTGCGCTCTACGAAGAGATCGAGACCGCGGTCAAGGCGAAGCTCGACGAAGACAAGAAGTCGTAGCGCTCGTTAGGCGAAAGCGCCGGCTATTTGTAATCGAGTTCGCGGCGGAAGCCGCCGGGCGCATCGCGGTAAAGCTCCAGGAACGATTGCGCGATTTTCTCCGGCGCGAAATGCGTGCCGGCCTTCACCATTCCGTGGATCGTGACCGTTCCCACGTGAATGCCTTCCGGGGCGAGCTCCTTTGCCAGCGCGAGCGCCAGATTCCGCAGCGCCGCCTTCCCGATCCCGACCGACGAAACTTGCGGCAACGGCTCGAGCGCAAAGCCCCCGCCGGTGAAGAAAATCTTCCCCCTGCCGGCAGCGCGCATGGCCGGCAGCACCGCGTGCGTGGCCGCCAGCGCGCCGCCCACGTTCGTGCGCAGGTCTTCGATCAGGTCTTCCGGCCGCAGTTTCGACGGTTGGCCGAGACGCATCGCGAAGGCGTTGTAGATCAGCACGGAGGGAGCGCCTACCTCGGCGCGGACCGCCTCGAAAGCGCTGCCTAACGACTCCGGATCGGCCGCGTTCGTCTCGAAAAAATTAGCCGACAAGTTCTCCGCTTCGAGCGCCTGCAGGCTGGCCGCGTGTTTCGCCCGGCTGCGGGAAAGCAAGGCCAGCCGGTGACCTTCCGCCCCGAAAGCGCGCGCCAGCGCCATTCCGTTGCCCGGCCCGAATCCGACGATCGCGCAGACTTTGTCCATGCCGAAGTTTCGCCGGCAGCGCGCGGGCGGACGCCTTTTAGCTCGCGGCCCGGCGCGGGCGCTCGCAGACTGCGCCGCACTTGCTTATGACGTTGCCGCGCTCGCTCATCTTGCTGCTTCTTTTCGCGGCGACCGCCACGGCGCAGAATACCGGCATTCACACCTCGTGGCTCTGGCATTTGCACCAGCCGATCTATTGGCCGGAGAAGCGTGCCGGCTCCGAGCATTACGAGAACGCCTGGGACACGATCCGATTGCAGGATGCCGGCCGCGCGCACCCGCTGGAGCAGGTGCGCGGCCAGGTCTTCGACGTCGACGATCGACGCGCGGCCTACCAGGGCCGGCCGCGGGATGCGCTTGCGGGCCTGGGGCAATTTCGCAACTCCGGCGCGCAGGTGAACTACTCCGGCGCGCTCATGGAAAATGTGCAAAGCCTCGGGGCCGCGGGACAGATCGGCTACGCGGCCAGCTGGTATCAACCGAACCGCGAGGCCAAGGCCTGGACCACCACCGGCGGGAAGCCACGGATGGACCTGACGAACTTTACCTACCACCACGCGCTGGCTCCGCTCTTGAGTGATGCGACCCTGGAGATGGAACTGCGAATCCACCAGCGGCAGATGCAATTGCTCTGGGGCGATCCCATTTCGCGCGGCTACTTCCCCACCGAGACGGCCTTCTCCGAGCGGATCATTCCCATTTTGAAAAAAGTCGGGATCGAGTGGGCCATCATCGCGAACAATCATCTCGCGCGCGCTTGCGTCGACTTCCCGCTGGTCATCGGCTCGGGCGGCGAGAACTGTGATTTGCCGAACAAGGCGGACCAGCTCAATCCAGCGCAGGGCGCGGGAAATTACCAACGCCTCACGATCGATCGAGGCTGCTCGCCCAGCGCGGCGATGCCGCATTCCTTCCAGGTGCACCAGGCGCGGTACGTCGATCCCGCGACCGGCGCGGAATCAAAAATTATCGTGGTGCCGAGCGACCAGGCGCTTGGTTGGAAGGATAGCTACAGCTCGTGGGACCTGGGATTGCTCAACGCCTTGAACGCGCGCAATCAACCGGCCAAGCCCTCGTTAGTCCTGCTGGCGCACGATGGCGACAATGCCTGGAGCGGCGGCTATTCCTACTACCAGGAATGGGTCGGAAATTTTGCGAGCCAGGCGAACAGCCGCGGCTATGAGCCGACCACGATCGAGCAATTCCTGGCCGAGTTTCCGCCCGATCCAAATGACATCGCGCATGTCGAAGATGGCGGCTGGGTCTACGCCGATGGCGACATGGGGTCGCCCATTTTCATCAACTGGCACTGGCCGCCGAGTCACAAGCCGGGGAGCGTGAATCTGGTCGACCCGAGCGTGGGCACCAGCGACAAGGCTGACGTCTGGCGCGTCATCACCGCGACGGAAAACCGGGTCAAAACCGCGCAACAGATCGCCGGCGTGCTTCCGCGAATCGACCAAGTGCGCGATCCTGGCAGCTTCGGCGCGACGCCGAACAACGTCGAGCTGGCGTGGCACTATTACCTCGGAGGATTAGACAGCGGTTTCGTCTACTACGGAGTGCACGATGACGAAGGCTGGCGCCCGGTGATTGCGCAAAACAACGCGCAGCGCCTGCTCAGCGCCACGCTCAACAATCTCACCAACGATCAAACGCCGCCGACCGTTTTCATTCCCCAGCGCCATCCGTGGAACCCGGGCGCGAAGAATTACGGGGCGCAATACAGCTATCAACAGACCACCCCGGCGAACACCGACTTCTGGGTTTGGACCTACGTTTATGACGCCAGCGGGGTGCAGAATGTGTCGCTTAAATTTCGCGCCAACGGCCCGGGCCAGCCGCCGTCCGAGGACCAGTTCAAAACCTACGCCGGCGGTGCGGAGACCGGCGTCTGGCAGACGTTGCCGATGACGCAGCGGATTGTTCCGCCGGTCGCCGGAGTGCAAGCCTACGGCAATCCGCCACAATTCGTCGCCGACTACTATTACCGCAAGGTCACCGGACTTTCCGACACCTACGTCGACTATTACGTCAGCGCGACGGACGCGAAGGGGAACACGGTCAATTCGCCCATCCAGCACGTCTACGTAGCTCCGAACGGGGGCCCGTCGCCGACACCAACGCCCGACGCCGACGCCGAGCCCGACACCCGGCGCCACGCCGCTTCCATTCGTCATGGATGGAGCTGCGGATGCCGCCGGCTATTTGGTCGCGAGCAGCGGCATGACCATCTACGCGGCGGTGCGTGGGACGCAGCTTTACGTGGCCACCTGGTCGCCCGGCTCGAACAGCGGCGGAACGAGCGATCACTTTCTTTTTGTGAGCGATCAACTCCTGAGCACCGCGTCGAACCCCACGCCGTGGGCCAAGGCGGGCGCCATCGCGGTGGCGGCAGGAAAGCCCTTCCTCGCGGGTGAGAGCGCAAACGCTTATGCCGGCTGGTTCAACGCGCCCGCCGGCAGCCTGCTTGCAAAAGCCGCCAGCAACGGCGGGCAACTCGAAGGCGTGCTCGATTTAGTCAGCGCTTTCGGCGCCGTGCCGCAGACGATCTACCTCGCCTCGGCCGCCTATGTCACCGCCGATGGCGGCGCGCTCGTGGCGCAGTGTCCCGCCGGCAATGGCGATGGCAACCTTGATCCCGGCGAATTTCTCGTCCTGCAGATTCCGGCGATCGTCGACCGCAACGCCGACGGTCTCTTCGATCGCCTCGACCCAGCGCTGGATTTCACCGCGCAGGGCGCGCGCGCCGGCAGCGACTTCATCTTCACTTGGAATGCTGTGCCTGGCCAGAGCTACGCCGTCCGCACCAGTGCGCGGCCCGACGGCGGGTGGCAGGATGCGCCCGGCGGATTCTTCACCGCGGGTGCTTTTGAGCTGACGCTTTCCTTTGTCGATCCGGGCGCGCTGGCGCGCGGGTCGCGCTTTTACCACGTCGAGCTGCAGGGGCGCGCTTTACCCGCCGCACGACTGCGGTAACGTGCGCGCGTCATGACCAGCGCCGAGATTCGCCAGAGCTTCCTCGATTTCTTCCGCGAGAAAAAGCACACCATCGTGCCTTCCTCCTCGCTCCTGCCGGACTCGCCCAACCTGCTGTTTACCAACGCGGGGATGAACCAGTTCGTGCCGATTTTCCTCGGCCAACAGACGGCAACCTGGAGCCCCGCGCGCACCGCGGACACGCAAAAATGCATTCGTGCCGGCGGCAAGCATAACGACCTCGACGACGTCGGGCTCGACACTTATCACCACACCTTTTTCGAGATGCTCGGAAACTGGAGCTTCGGTGATTACTTCAAAAAGGAGGCAATCGAATGGGCTTGGGAATTGGTCGTGGAGCGCTGGGGTCTGCCGCCCGCGCGGCTCTACGCCACGGTTTACCAGCCCGGCCCGGGCGACCCGAGCGAGTTCGACCAGGAAGCGCACGATCATTGGGCGCGTCTTTTCACCGCGGCCGGGCTCGATCCCGCAGTCCAAATCGTCAACGGGAACAAGAAGGACAACTTTTGGATGATGGGCGACACCGGCCCATGTGGTCCGTGTTCCGAATTACACGTCGACCTCACGCCGCGCGGCGACACCCGGGGCACGCTGGTCA
The DNA here is from genome assembly GCA_963726745.1 of uncultured Verrucomicrobiae bacterium. GTDB lineage: Bacteria > Verrucomicrobiota > Verrucomicrobiia > Chthoniobacterales > UBA10450 > JACCTI01. The sequence continues at coordinate 167,725 of CAVSDR010000006.1, read as the reverse complement.
ACGCGGGTGATCCGCGCTGCATCGAGATCTGGAATCTCGTTTTCATCCAGTTCAACGCGAACCCAGACGGCTCTTTCGTCCCGCTGCCGGCGCGCCACGTCGATACCGGGATGGGCTTTGAGCGCGCAGCCTCGATCATCCAGGGGACGAAAAATTTCACCGACTTCAGCGGCACGATCTCGAATTACGAGACCGATGTCTTCCGCCCGATCTTCGATGAGATCGAGAAGCTCAGCGGCAAAAGATACGCGAGCACCCTTCCGCCCGCCGGCAGCACCGGCGAAAACGAGCAGGAGAAAATAGACGTCGCTTTCCGCGTGATCGCCGACCACATCCGCACGCTCAGTTTCGCGATTGCCGACGGCATCCAGCCGAGCAACGAAGGCCGCGGCTACGTCCTCCGCCGCATCCTGCGTCGCGCGGTCCGCTACGGCCGCACGCTCGGCTTTCACGAGCCGTTTTTCTCGAAGTTAGTCGACGTCCTGGTGCGTTCGATGAGTGGTGTGTTTCCTGAGTTGAAGACGAAACAGCAAGTCGTCGAGGAGGCGATCAAGCGCGAGGAGGAAGCCTTCAACCGCACGCTCGATAAAGGCATCGCGCTCTTTGAATCGGAACTCGGGAAGAGCGTCGGCAAAATAAGCGGCGAGTTCGCGTTTCGGCTCTATGACGAGCAGGGTTTTCCACTCGACCTCACGGAGTTGATGGCCCGTGAGCGCGGGCTCGCGGTGGACACCGAGGGTTTCGAAAAATTGATGGAGGAGCAGCGCGCGCGGGCGCGCAAGGCGCAGAAGAAAACCACCATCGAACTCGCGGAGAGCGACACGCGGGGGGCGACGCATTTCCTCGGCTACGAACTCGATCACACCGGGGCCGACGTCGTGGAAGTGACGACGGTGAAGGGCCGCGCGGCGGTGGTTTTAAACAACTCTGTCTGCTACGCGGAGATGGGCGGGCAAGTGGGCGATCGCGGGATGCTCGAGGCTGGCGGCCGCACGTTTCCAGATCACCGACACGCGCAAGATCGGGAACACCTTTGTGCATCTTCTCGAAGGCGAGGAAGCGCCGGCGGTAGGCGAGCATGTGACCGTGCGAATCGACGCGGCGCGCCGCGCGGCCATCCAGCGGCATCACACGGTGACGCATCTCTTGCACTGGGCGCTGCACGAAATCGTGAGCCGCGAGGCGGTCCAGAAGGGGAGCTACGTCGGCCCGGAGAAATTGACCTTCGATTTCTCGAGCGCAGCGCTCACGAAAGAGCAGGTGCGCGCGGTCGAGAAGCTGGTGAACGAGCGCATTGCCGAGAAGGCGCCGGTTTCCTGGACCGAGATTCCTTACGCGGAGGCGAAGGGGCGCGCCGAGATCCAGCAATTCTTCGGCGACAAATACGGCGACGTCGTGCGCGTGGTCCAAATCGGCGGTGCGCCTAACGAGTTGAACGGTTACTCGATGGAACTCTGCGGCGGCACGCACGTGCGCGACACCGGCGACATCGGCGGCTTCAAGATCGTGAGCGAAGCGGCGATCGCGGCCGGCATCCGGCGAATTGAGGCGGTCGCGGGCGAAGAGGTGGCGCGCTGGGCCGGAAGTGAAGCGCAGCGGCAGGACGAGCGATTCAAGTTGCTGGCTAAAAAGAAGCCGGAGCTACCGCCGCTCGCGTCGCCTTCCGATGTGGCCTCGATCGAGACGCGCGCGGCGCAGCTCGGGAAGCTGGAGGCGGAAGTGCTCGAATGGGAGAAACAGCACGCCAAAGCGGCCGAGGCGGAGATGCGCGGACAGGCGGCGAAATTAGCCGACGAGCTGGCCGCGACGCATGCCGGCGCGGCCTTCGTGGTCGCGCAGATCGCGCAGGCGGATGGCGCCTTGCTCCAGCAAGTAGCCGACATTTTGAAGGCGAAACTGGGCGTGCCGGTGGTGCTCGCGGGCGCAAGCGAAGGCCGCGTGGACCTGGTCGCCACGGTGCCGAAAGAATTGACCGCGAAGGTGCGGGCCAATGAAATCATCCAGCAGATCGCGCCGCTCATCGGCGGCAAGGGCGGTGGGCGCCCGGACTCGGCGCGCGGCGCGGGCAAAGAGGCCGCGCGCCTGGGTGAAGCCCTGGCGAAAGCGCGCGAACTGCTCGCGATTTAAGCCGGCAGGAGCAGGGTCACGAAGCCCGTGAGCGCGATGGCTAACGAGAGCACGACGAGATAAGCCACGCCGCCGAAGCTGAACTTCAACAGGCTGACGAACCAGCGCTGGCGGTAGACGCGGGCGATGGAAAGGAAGACCTGCGCCGTGAGCGCGAGCGTGAGCAGGCCGATAGCGAGACCACTGAACGCCGGGAGCAGGCGATCGAGGGCCGCGACCAGGAGCAGGATCACGCCCACGCCGAGAAAGAGGAAGCTGTGGATGTGCAGCGCGTAGACCAGGTGCTCGATGTAAAAACGGCCGCTCCCGAGGTAGAGCACCTTCAGGATGAGGGCGAAGGCCGGGATGCAAAAAAGCATCATCGTGGGAATGTTGCTGCGGAGGGTATCGAGAAAGAGCGTCACCTTGGTGCCGTCTTCGCCCACTTTCGATTTGATCCGCTCCTCCATCCATTTCTGGAATGGCGTGGCCTCGCCGCCGCCGCCGCCCCAGCTGAAGTGAATCTTCTTCTTCTCGCCCGGCGGCGTCGCCGGGTCGCCGGGCGCGGGCGGCGCTTCCGCAACCGGGAGGTTGTCGACCGTTTGCCGGATCTTCGCGCGCTCATTCGAGCTCCAGCTTTGCCGGATGGTCGACTTCATCACTTCCCGAACCGCGGCCTTGATTTCGCGCCGTTCATCGACCGTTACCTGGCCGTCGCTGCGGCTGATTTTCTCGCGAAGCACTTCGACGCGCGCGCGGGCTTCTGGGTTGAGGGGCGACTCCGGGCCGGTGAATTTTTCCAACTGGCTGGCTAATTCCGCGCGGTCCCCCGCGCCGATCTCGATCGGGACGGTGCCATTGGAAGTGAAGGCGCGGACGATGAGAAAAAAGCTGATGCTCGCGAGCAGATAAAGCCGCAGCGGGTGGACGTAACGCGCACGGCGGCCGGCGTTGAAATCATTCGTTAGGCGCCACGGCTTCGCGAGGAGCACGCCGATCGAGCGGAAGAACTTCGCGTCCCAATTGAAGAAAGAATCGGCCGCATCCGCGAGGATGTGCACGAGCGAGCGGCGGTAATCGATCGCCTGCTGGCCGCACTGCGCGCAAAATTCCCCGGCGAGGGGGGCGCCGCAATTCTCGCACTGCGTGAGCGGCTCGGGGGACATGAGGCGGTCGGCTATTTCAAGGCCGCCCAGACGCGGTGGACGTCATCATGGTCCTCCAGTGTCTGGAGGAAATGCCCGGTCTCCTCGCGCTCGGTCTCGCTCAAGTCGACCGAAGTCTTCGCGGTATAGCCGAGCTCGCTCGTGACCACGGTCCAGCCGTTGGCCGCGAGCCACTGCGAGACCGTGTGCAGGTCGGTGCGCTCGGTGATGAAGCGTGCGCCCGCGGTGCCTTCCGGGATGTCGTCGTTCTGCGCATGCGCCAGCGGCTCCACGTTTTGCGCGCCGGCCTCGATCGCCGCGCCTTCGATGTCGGCCGCGGCATCGGCGTGGTGGGCTTCCACCAAGCCCACGTGATCGAAGAGGAACTTGTTCGACCCCGGCGTGCCAAGCTGGCCGCCTTTTTTGAAGAGGACGCGAATCTCGGGCGCGGTGCGGTTGTTGTTGTCGGTTAAAACTTCCACCACGATCGGCACCTTGTGCGGCGCATAGCCCTCGAAGACGACGTGCTCCAGCTCCATCTTCTCGCCGCCGATGCCCGCGCCTTTCTTGATCGCGCGCTCGATGACATCACGCGAAACGCTCGCGCGGCGCGCTTTTTCCACAGCGGCAAAAAGGCGCGCGTTCGAGTTTGGGTCCGCGCCGCCGAGCTTCGCGGCCACAGAAATTTCCTTCACCAGCTTACCGGTGACCTGGCCTTTCTTGAGACCGGCGACTTCGCGTTTTGCATGCAGCCATTGGCGACCCATGCAGCCGAAGTAGCATGTTTACTCGCGGAAGACAAAGAGCGCCGCGGTCAACGCCAGCCCGAGGCCGTAAAGGAGCGCGGCGGATTCGAAGAAATAAGGGTAAGCCATGAGCGCGAGCCCGAGGAACATCGGGCGCCAGACGCTCTGGCGTTTCCCATAGACGAAAGCCACGAAGCCGATCGACCCGAAGAGAAATTGCGCGACCAGGCTGGCGCTGCTGAACCCAGGCATGTCCCCGGAGGGAGCTAATGCCGGGCCATGGCGGTCAATCCGCGACTACGCGGCCGCGCCGCAAAGAAGTGGCTTGCACCACGATGCCAAAAACAGCCAGCACGATCAGGAGGATGGCGGCGCCGGTGGTCGGGAGCGGAATGGCGTGCACGATCAGGTGCGCGCCGATGAAAGCGCTCAAGACGATCAACGCCCAATCGAAAAGGAAAAGCAGCAGGACCGCGCCGAGCACTCCGCCGAGGAGAAAGATGAGCCAGTAATAGCCGGCGGCATGGACGAAAAAAGTCGCCGCCAGCGCGAGCGCGAGCCGTCCGCCCGCGAGAAAGCCGACCACGCCGACGGCTAATTTTTGCAAGAGAACTGCGAGGAGCGCGCCGACAAAACCGAGCACGAGCGCGATCGTGAGCTGGAGGAGCGGCGTCGGTTGTTGCAGCAGATGCGGCGCGAGTTCCACGCCCACGGCGAAGCCGACCGCGGCCACGAAGAGCCAAAAAAGTTTCCGCCCGAAGAAGAGCACGACCGCGCCGAGAAGCGCGCCGATGAGCAGCGAAACATCCATGTGAAGTTGCCGGCTATTTCTTGCCGAGCATGGCGTCGCGCTTCGCCTTGAATTCGTTGCCTGGTTTCCACTCGGGCCATTGCGCGCCGTTAGCCACTTCGTAGCCGACTTCGAAGAGAAGCTGCACGTCCTGCGCGGCGCCGCTCAAATCCCAATCGGCATTCACCTGGTCGGTCACCTGGTGGTAATCCTTCAGGTCGAACTCATCGGAGCGGAGCTTGTCGCTTTTCCCGCGCGAGAGCAGGTGAACGTTTTTTCCGGTGTAAAGCACGGGCACGCCGCCCTTCGAAAACTCGAAATTATCCGCGCGATAGATGCTCCCTTTCTCGGGACGGCCGGGAGGCGCGGCGGTGCGGCCCTGGCGCTTGGCCGCGGCTGCGAGTTGGTCGCTGAGGGTGGAGAAACCGAAGCTGGTGTCCTCCACGTCGCTCGCTTTACCCCAGACGTTCATGCTGTCGATGTTGATATCGGCGAGCGTTTTCGCGAGCGGGTAGAGCGGGTTCTCGGCGTAGAATTTCGCCCCAAGCAAACCGGCTTCCTCCGCGGTCGTGGCCATGAAAAGGACAGAGCGCTTCGGCGGTTGCGGCAGGTGCTTGAAAGCGCTGGCTAATTCGATCACGGCGGCCACGCCCGAGGCGTTATCGACCGCGCCGTTGAAGATCTGGTCGCCCTCGAGGTCGGCGTGTTTTCCGAGGTGATCCCAGTGTGCGCTGTAGACGATCCACTCGTCTTTCAGCTTCGCGTCGCTGCCTTCGAGTTTGCCGACGACATTGTGCGACTTGAAGGCGCGCACGTCTTGTTGGAGCGCAAAGGTCGCGGTCGCAGGGAGCGTCACCGGCTTGAAGTCCTTGCTCACGGCCGCCTTCTTGAGCGCGTCGAAATCCTGCCCGGCAGCGGCGAGCAATTTCTTGGCAATGTCGAGCGTGATCCACGAGCGCACCTCGACCTGGTCCATGTTTTTGTTCGGCCGATCGATTTCAAAATTCTCCTTCGACCAGCTGGTCCGGACGACGGAGTAGGGATAGGCCGCTGGTTCGGTTTCGTGAATGATGATCGCGGCCGCGGCGCCTTTCTCGGCCGCGATTTCATATTTGTAGGTCCAGCGGCCGTAGTAGGTCATGGCCCGCCCGCCAAACATCTTCGGGTCGAGCTGCGACGGGTCGTTAGCCAGCGGGATCGGCGGATCGTTGATCAGCATGAGAATGGTTTTGCCCTTCACATCGACGCCCTTGTAATCGTCCCAGCCAAACTCCGGCGCGACGATGCCGTAGCCGACGAAGACGATCTCGGAATCCTGGATTTTCACGTCGGAAACGAGGCGCGCGGAGGAGGCGACGTAGTCGTCGGGATATTGCAGCGCGATCGTCTCGCCCTTCACCGCGAAGTGCGCCTCGGGGTGGGTCTGGATGCCCGCGAGCGGGACTTCCTGGAGGTAGGTGCCGTCGGGATTGCCCGGCGCGAGCCCGAGATTCTTGAACTGTTCGGCGATGTATTTGATCGAGAGTTCCTCGCCTTTCGAGCCCGGCGCGCGGCCTTCGAATTCATCCGAGGCGAGCACCTTGATGTGCCGCATGAGGTCATCGGCGTTGATCGATTCGAGCGCCGCTTTAGGCGGCACTTTGGCCGCGTCCTCGGCGGCGCGGAGCGGCAGGGCAAGGGCGACGACGGCACAAAGCGCAGGAAAGATCCTCATACTGCGGAATCGGAGTTCGCGGCGCGTTTGTTTGTAGCGGGATCGATCACGCGTTAGACCTGCGGGATGCAGGCCTTTTTCGAGAAAGCGCTCCTCGCCTTCATCCCGCTGTTTGTGGCGATCGATCCGATCGGCTTGATCGCGATCTTCATGGGACTGGCGCCGAACGCGGGGCGCGAGCTTCGTCAAAAACAGGGCACGCTCGGCATTCTCGCCGGCTTTGGCGTGGCGATCGGCTTCATCTTTCTCGGCAAATTCATCTTTCAGGCGCTCGGGATTTCCGTGGCCGATTTTCAAGTCGCGGGTGGACTGATTTTGCTGGCGCTGGCCACGCGTGAATTGATCGGCGGTGAGGGGAAAGAAAAAAGCGAGGACGCGGAGTTTGGGATCGTGCCGCTGGGGATGCCGCTGATCGCCGGACCAGCGTTGCTCACGGCCTTGCTGATCCTGGTGGATACCGTGGGGGTGATTTACACCATCGGTTCCCTGGTGGTGAACCTGGCGCTGGTGAAAATAGGTTTCCACTATGCGCGCCGCGTGGAGGCGCTGATGGGCCGCCAGGGCTTGAACGGCGTTTCGAAACTAATAGCGCTCTTGCTGGCCGCGATTGCCGTGAGCCTGATCCGGCGCGGATGGACGGCCTAGGCGGAAGTCAGAATTGGCCCGTCTGCAAAAGCACCAAGGTGCACGCTTCCTCGACTTCAATCCCGGCGGCGCGCGCTTTCGTCGCGAGGTCCTCGTTCTCCGCGCCCGGATTCATGATGATCCGGCGCGGCTTGCCGCCACGATCTCGTCGGCTAATGGATCGGAGCGCTGCTTCCCGAGATACATCGTGACCGTGTCGATCGGGCCCTCGACTTCGCCAATGCTGCGGTGGCACGGTTGCCCGAGGATTTCGTCGAAGGCGGGGTTCACCGGGATCGCCTGATGTCCGTGGTCAGCCAGCATTTTCATCGCTTTATAGGCGTAGCGATCCGGCTTTGGCGAAGCGCCGAGGACGACGACTTTTTGGGAATTTTCCATCGCAGGAAAATCGTGGCTGCGGCAGTGAACGGTCGTTCACTCGATGGCTGGCCCGGTTGACACGAGGGGTGCGATTGTTACTATCCTCGCCTCTATGAGATTTCCTCTCGCGCTGACGGCCAAAATCGCGGCGTACATCATCGGCAACAAACTTCGGAAGACGGAGAAATTTGCCACCGTCCTCCAGCTCGAGCCGCTCCATACCTGCAATCTCACCTGCACCGGCTGCGGACGAATTCGTGAATATTCCACCTCGCTCAAGGACATGATGACGCTCGAGGATTGCCTCGGCGCGGCGGTCGAGTGCAAGGCGCCGATGGTTTCGATTTGCGGCGGCGAACCGCTGATTTACCCGCACATCGAGGCGCTGATTAAAGGTCTGCTCGAGCAGAAGCGGATCGTGTATGTCTGCACGAACGCGATGTTCATGCGCAAGAAAATGCGCGAGTGGCTGAAAGGGGAATATCGCAAAGCGGCGAGCGGACGGCGCGTGGAGTTAGACAGCAAGATCACCGACCTGCTCGCGCAGAATTTGATCACGACCAAGGACGCGGAAGCGATTCGCGACCCGAAGTCGGAGGTGAAAACGCCCACGATCGCGCCGAGCGACTGGATGTATTGGAATGTCCACCTCGACGGCCTCGAGCGGACGCATGATTTGATCGTGGAACGCGAAGGCGTCTTCAAGGAATGCGTGCTCGCGATCAAGATGGCCAAGCTCCTCGGCTACCAGGTGGCGACCAACACCACGGTCTACAAGGAGACCGACATGGACGAGCTCGAGCAGCTCTTTGACTTCATCTCCGATCTCGGCGTCGACGGCCACACGATCACCCCCGGCTACGAGTATGACTCGGCCAAGAAGGACATGATCTCGCGTTTGAACCTGCAGCCGGAAAACTTCTTCCTCACGCGCAAGCTCACGGTCGAGAAGTTCTCGCGGATGGAAGATTGGATGAACCGCTACACCTTCTTCGGCACGCCGGTTTACTTCGAATTCCTCGCGGGCAAACGCGACCTGACCTGCTCCGCCTGGGCGATCCCGACGCGCAACATGGCCGGCTGGAAAGCACCCTGCTATTTCATGACCGATGCGGTCGGGACGAACGGCACCGGCCATTTTGCGAGCTACGCCGAGCTGCTGGAAAAGGTCGACTGGGAGAAATATGGCGTCGTCGACGGCGTGGCCCGCGATCCGCGCTGCGAGAACTGCATGACCCATTGCGGCTACGAGCCGACCGCGAGCCTGGGCTTGAATGCGCAGAGCGGCGATACCTGGAAGACGATCAAATTCAACTTCGGGAAGAAGCCGGAGTCGAAGGGGCGCGGCAACGAAGTCGCGGCCTTTAATGGCGTCACTTCCGGCAACGGCCACCTGACTGGCAAGCGCGCCGAAGTGGAAGCCGTGGCGTCGTGACGCATGCCTCCGACGACTTCGAACGTCATCCCGCTGCCTAGCGCGTCGCCGGCCTCGGCAGCGGCTTACGCGCCGCCCTTGCCCGAGATTCGCGATGCAATCCGCCGGGCGCAGGACAATCTCCTGCGCCAGCAAAAGCCTGACGGACATTGGTGCGGCGAGCTGATCGTCGATAGCACGCTCTGCTCCGACTACGTGCTCTTCATGCACTGGCTGGGCGAGGTGGACGAGGCGCTGCAGCAACGTTGCGTGCTCCATATTCTCAAACGTCAGCTGCCCGATGGCGGTTGGAACATCTACTACGGCGGGCCGAGCGAAGTGAACGCGTCGGCTAAAGCTTATTTCGCGCTCAAGCTTGCGGGCCACGCGCCGGAGCAGCCGTTCATGCAGGAGGCGCGGGCAAATATCCTGCGCCTTGGCGGCATTCCCGCGATGAACACCTTCAGCAAGCTCTACCTCGCTTTGCTGGGGCAATTTCCGTGGCATTACCTGCCGTCGATCCCGGTGGAGATGATCCTCTTCCCGCAGTGGTTCCCGTTCCACATCTACAAGATGTCTTCCTGGAGCCGGGCCATGCTGGTGCCGCTCGCGATCATCAATCACTTCAAGCCCACCCGTGAGCTCTCCGATGACAAGCAGCTCCACGAGCTCTACCCGGTGGGCACGGAGCAAAATGATTTCACCCTCCCGCGGCACCGGCGTTTCTTTGCCTGGCGAAATCTTTTCCTGCGCGCGGATCGCGCTTTCAAGATCATCTCGCGCGTCGGCTGGCGGCCGATGCGGCAGCGCGCGCTCGAGGAAGCGGAGCGCTGGATGCTCGAGCGAATCGGCGAAGGGAGCGATGGGCTCGCGGCGGTTTTCCCGGCGATGCTCAATGCACTCATCGCCCTGCACGCGCTCGGCTACGAGAAGACGCATCCGGCCTATGTGAAAGCGTGGAAGGATTTCCACGAGCTCTTCGTCGATGATCCGGAGGACATCCGCATTCAACCCTGCCTTTCGCCGGTCTGGGATACGGCGATCAACCTGATTGCGCTGGGTGAATCCGGCGTGCCGGCGGACCATCCGGCGATGCGGAAGGCGGCCGAGTGGCTGGTGGACAAAGAGGTCCGCATCCGCGGTGACTGGGCGCAGAACAATTCCTACCCGAAGGCGAGCGGCTGGGCTTTCGAATACAACAACGTCTATTACCCGGACACGGACGACACTGCGATGGTCTTGATGGGCCTGCGCCTCGTCCGGCCTAACGACCAGAAGGCGCTCGACGCGCTCTTCCAGCGCGCGCTCGGCTGGCAGCTCAGCTTCCAATGCCGCGACGGCGGCTGGGCCGCGTTCGACAAGGAAGTCACGCAACGCTGGCTCGAGGACATGCCGTTCGCCGATCACAACGCCATCCTCGACCCGACCTGCAGCGACCTGACCGCGCGCACGCTCGAGCTTTTCGGCTACATCGGCTTCGACGTGCAGCAATCCTGCGTGCGGCGCGCGGTGCAATACCTGATCGACACGCAGGACGACGACGGCTCCTGGTATGGCCGCTGGGGCGTGAACTACATTTACGGGACGTGGCAGGTGCTGCGCGGGCTGCGGGCGATCCGCGAGGACATGTCGCAGGATTGGATCCTGCGCGGGCGCGATTGGCTGGAGAGCTGCCAAAATCCCGATGGCGGCTGGGGCGAAACTTGCGCGAGCTACGACGACCTCACGCTCAAGGGCAAAGGCGAGAGCACGGCTTCGCAGACGGCTTGGGCGCTCATGGGCATTTGTGCGTGCGGTGATCTCGAGCGCGCCAGCGTCCAGCGCGGCCTGCGTTATCTCATCAATACGCAGAAAGAAGATGGCGCGTGGGACGAACCGCAGGTCACCGGGACCGGTTTTCCGCGCGTGTTTTATCTCAAGTACGACATGTACCGGCAGAATTTCCCGCTGATGGCGCTGGCAACCTACGCCAACTACCGCACCGGCCGCGGGCATTATCCGAGCTTCTATCGCTGCCGTTAATTGACGGCTCCGGTTTCGTGCCGAATCGTTAGGCCTATGGCTTACGAATTACCGAAACTCCCCTACGCCTACGACGCGCTCGAGCCGCACATCGACGCGCGCACGATGGAAATCCATCACACCAAGCACCACCAGGCTTACATCACCAACGTCAACAACGCGCTCAAGGATCACCCCGAGCTGGCGAACAAGTCGGTGGAAGATTTAATCAGCAACCTCGACGCGGTCCCGGAAAACATCCGCACCGTTGTGCGCAACAACGGCGGCGGCCACGCGAACCACTCGTTCTTCTGGCAGATCATGGGGCCGAACGGCGGCGGCGAGCCGACCGGAAAATTAGCCGACGACATCAAATCCACCTTCGGCAGCTTCGATGAGTTCAAGGAGAAGCTCGCCGCCGCCGGCGCCGGACGTTTCGGCAGCGGCTGGGCCTGGCTGGTGAAGAACAAGAGCGGCAAGCTCGAGATCATCTCCACCCCGAATCAGGACAGCCCCCTGATGGAAGGCCACACGCCGATCGTCGGCGTGGACGTGTGGGAACACGCTTATTACCTGAACTACCAGAACCGCCGGCCGGATTACCTGAAGGCCTGGTGGAATACGGTCAACTGGTCGGAAGTTTCGAAGCGCTACGAGTCGGCAAAATAGCCGGCAGTTTCTTCATCCCTGCAGCTGCGGCGTGCCCGCTAGTTGCAGGGATTTTTCCTTTATGGCCTATCTCAACGACAATTATCTCAAGCTTCAGGCCGGATATCTCTTTCCCGAGATCGGGCGGCGGGTAAAAGAATTTTGCCAGCAACATCCAGACGCCACCGCGGACATCATCCGCTGCGGCGTCGGCGATGTGACCGAGGCGCTCCCGCGCGCGGCGATCGATGCGATGCACGCGGCGGTCGAGGAGCTGGGCCACCGCGAAACCTTCCGTGGCTACGGGCATGAACAGGGCTACGAGTTCCTGCGCGAGAAAATTAGCCAGCAGGATTATCGCGCGCGCGGGATCAAGATCGCGCCCGACGAGATTTTCCTCTCCGACGGCTCGAAGAGCGATTGCGGTTACATCCTCGATGTCCTTGGCCACCAGAACCGGATCGCGATTACCGACCCGGTTTACCCGGTCTACGTCGATACCAATGTGATGGCGGGCCACACCGGCCCGGCGGGTAAAGATGGACGCTACGAGGGCATCATCTATCTCCCGTGCCGGGCCGAAAACGGCTTCGTGCCGGAGCCGCCTAACGAGCACGCCGATCTGGTCTATCTCTGTTTCCCGAATAATCCCACCGGCGCCGTGGCTACGCGCGCGCAGCTCACGCGCTGGGTCGAATGGGCCCGCGAGCACAAGGCAGTGCTGCTCTACGACGCGGCCTATGAGGCCTACATCAGCGACCCGGAAATCCCGCATTCGATCTTTGAAATTCCCCGCGCGGAGGAATGCGCGGTGGAATTCCGCAGCTTTTCCAAGACCGGCGGCTTTACCGGGGTGCGTTGCGGTTTCACCGTCATGTCGAAAAAGCTTCACCTGCAGACGCCGGACGGCCGCTGGCTCCCGCTGCACCCGCTCTGGCATCGTCGCTGGAGCACAAAGGCGAACAGTGTGAGCTATCCAGTGCAGCGCGGAGCGGAATCGCTCTACAGCGCCGGAGGGCAAGGCGCAGGTGCGCGAGCTGGTGGAGCATTACATGGGCAACGCGCGCATCCTCTCCGCGGCGGCCAAGGGCGCCGGCCTCGAAGTCCACGGCGGCCAGAACGCGCCCTACATCTGGGTCAAGACGCCGGGCGGCCTAACGAGCTGGGAAATGTTCGACCGCATGCTGCATGATCTCCACGTGGTCATCACTCCGGGAAGCGGTTTCGGTTCCTGCGGCGAAGGCTATTTTCGCATCTCCGCCTTTAACAGCCGGGCCAATGCCGAGGAAGTGGGGCGGCGCCTGGCCGGGTTGTCCGCCTAACGAGACGTTGGAGCGCTCGGCTCGCGCGCCGTTTGGCCGACCATCTGTCGGAGCAATCCGCAGACGCGATCGATTTCAGTCGCGCCGATGGTCGAGCCCGTCGGCAAACAAATCAGGCGCGCGGCCAGGCGCTCGGTCTGGGGCAATCGGCGGCCGGCATCCGGTTCCTGGCTGCGGTAGGGTTCGAAGCGGTGACAGCCCGGGTAGAAATAGCGGCGCGCGATGATCTGGTGGCCCTGCAATTCCCGGACGATCTGATCTCGGGTGATTCCGCTCTCGCGCTCGTCCACCTCGAGCACGATGTAGTGATAGTTGTGCTGCTCCCCGTCACCGAAGGAAAGCAAGCGCAGGCCCCGGCAGGATTGCAGGCCCGCCCGATAGCAGTCGTGATTGCGACGATTCGCGGCCATGAATTCATCGAAGGCGTCGAGATTGGTCAGGCCCATGGCGGCTGAGACTTCGTTCATCTTCCCATTGATCCCGAGGTAATCGACCCGGTCGTAATCGCTGAAACCGAAATTTTTCATGAAACGCAGCTTCGCGGCCAGCTCAGCGTCATTCGTCGCTACCAATCCGCCCTCGAGCGTGTTGATGAATTTAGTCGCGTGGAAACTGAAGACTTCCGCGCGCCCGAAGCCGCCGATCATCTGCCCGCGATGGGTGCAGCCAAAGGCGTGCGCGGCATCGAAGAGGAGCTGCAACGAATGCTTCCGCGCGATGGCTTCGAGTTGATCGATCGCGCAGGCGCGGCCCCACAAGTGCACCCCGAGGATGCCGCTCGTCCGCGGCGTGATCAGGGATTCGATTTGGGCGGGATCAATATTGTGCGTCTCGGGATCGACGTCGCAAAAAACCGGCCTGATTCGTTGCCACTGCAGAGCATGGGCGGTGGCGACGAAGGTAAACGACGGCATGATGACTTCGCCTTCGAGATCAAGCGCGCGTGTCACCAGGCTAAGCGCAATGGTTGCATTGCAGATGGCAACGCAATGCTCCACGTCCAGCATCTCCGCCACCCGCCGCTCGAATTCCTGGACGTAGGGACCGGCGTTCGTTAGCCAGTTGTTCTCCAGGATGTCGTTGACCCGGGCGAGGAAGCGCGCGCGGTCGCCCACGTTTGGCCGGCCGACATGCAAAGCATCCGGAAGGCGCGCGGGCAGGTGGGCAATGCCAGCGGCGGCGGCATTTGGCTCGATCATGGGCGCGGACGGAAAATGTGCTTTACCTGAGCAGGCGCCGGAAAATCCGGTGTGATCAATTCTTCCTGCGGGCGGTAGAGATAGGGGTGGGGAAATCCGCGCTCGATGAACGTCGCTTCCGCGAGATTGTTGTAGCGGAAATGACACGACCACCGGATCGCGTCGGTCGTGTTCGTCCCGGAGCGATGGAGCAGGAAGGAGGAGAAGAAGAGCGCGTCGCCCCGTTTCACTTCCACCGGCAGAAAGCTCGCGGGGTCGATCTCGGCGCGCAGGTGGCCGTAGCCGTCCACCATCTCGGCCTCGAGCAAGCCGCGCAAATGGCTCCCCGGGATAATTTCGAGCGCGCCGAGTTGCACATCGATGTCCATCAAAGGGATCCAGACGACCATGGAATCGAGTGAGCCCTGCATGCTGCGCCAATCCTGATGCACCTCAAGCCGCCAGTAGACTTCCTTTTTGGCCAGGCGCGGCGAGTTAAAATAGAGCAGCGGGCGGGTGCTGATGTTTGGCTGCTCGAGGCCGAGTTCGGTTAATTCCGCGAGCAATCGCTGATCGAGCGAGAGGCGGTGGAGCGAGACGAGATGCTGGGCCTGCTTGCCGCAGTTGGTGAAGCTGGACAGGTCTTCCTGGAAGAGGCGCGCCATCGCCTCGGCAAAGGCCGCGCTCGTCCTCCAGCGAAGGTGGGCCGAACCCGTACCGATGCATTTGTGCGAGGAAGATTTCCTTCGCCTCGGTCTGCACGCGCGCAATTTCCTCCGGGTTGAAGAAGGCCGGCCGGAGTAGGAAGCCGTGCTCGCGGTATTGTTCGATTGCAGTCATTGCGCGAATGGTTTTCACTCGTTAGCCGAGGCGGCGGGCCCAGAGGTTTCCATTGGCTCGGTGAGATCGCTTCCTCATGGACAACAGTGTAGCCGGATGCCTCGAGGAATCTCCTCAGATTCTCCACCTTTTCCCGCGGAGCCGGGCGGTTGTGATATTCCAGCCGCAGTTCCCTGATTCGTGCGAGCACCTCCGGCGGCGCCGCGTAGAGGATGTCGTATTCGGAGCCTTCGCAATCCATCTTCAGCAGGTCGACGCGCTCAAGCGCATTGGTCGCCAGGATCTCGGCCAGGGTCGGTGCAGGGAACGGAGTGCACCTGCGTCGCCCCGGCGGGTCTTTCCGCGACCCCCAAGAGGCGCGGGAAGAACACGTCGCATCCCTCCACCAGCAGATCACGATTCGCCGGGCTGGCCGCGACCGCGAAATTATAGCAGCGCACGATTTTTTCCTGGCCGTTTCGGCGAATGTTGGCCTGGAGCAACTCAAAGAAGGCCGGCCATGGTTCATAGGCGTAAACCTGCACGCCGCGCGCGTGACTGGCGGCGTAAACGGAGAAGACGCCAATATTCGCCCCAAGATCGAGAATGACCGCGCGGTCTTCGATCTGGCCGTAGTCCTGTCGCAGGAAAATCTCGATCAGCGGGACGTGGTCGAGCGCGCGCGCGATTTGCAGGCTGGCGCCATTGCGAAAGCGGTAGGGACCGGCGGGTGTAAATCCAAGCGCGTAATGCCAAACGAACGAGGCCCAATTTTGCAACTGCCGGCGAGCCAGCGGGAGGATGCGAAGCCGGCGCGCCACCTGCGCAGGCGAACGAAAACCGGCGGCCATCGCTCAGGGCGCGGCGATCCCCCAGGACCGCGTAACCGATGCCGGTAGCGCCAAAACCGTTGCCGTTATAAAACATGAAGAGCCGCCCGGCGTGCTCGTAGACATAAGGATAGGCGATCATTTGAGAGTCCCAGCCTTCCGCGGAACGCTCCAGGCCGGCGCGCTCATCCAGCCGCGTCCACTGAATCCCGTCGGACGATTCCGCGTAGCCGAGTCGGTAACTTTGTTCTCTTATCGGTGCGATAATTGACACTTCCGCGGAAGCAATACCACATGCGATAACCATCCGGTGTGCGCAGGACGCACGGGCGCGCATTGGCTTCGCCATCGAAACTGTAGGGGATGCAGACGGTATTGGAGCGCACCCAGTCCCAGCCGTTGGCTGATTCGGCGTATTTGATCTGGTAGACCGGCTCCAGCTTGTCCTGCACGCGGACGAATCCGGTGCTGGAGGCATACCAAAGTTTCCAGGTGCCGCCATCGAGCAGGGCGAACGGGGAGGCGCAGAAGTAAGGCTCGAGCCGGTTACGATCGACTACCGGGCCTTCGAACATCCGCTTAAAGCTGACGCCGCCATCGTCGCTGACGGCCAGGCCGATGGCGTTGCGATAGGGCACGGTCACGCCCGGATTCCATCCGATGTAGAAGAGAAATTTCCGCCCGCCAAATTCCACCAGGCTCGAAGGCATGACGCCGCTGTCGTCAAAGCAACCGACCGATCCGAGGTCGAGCGCCGGCCGGTCGTGCACATACAGAACCCGGGAAGGATCATCCGCTTCGACCTCGATGAAGGCCACGCGACTGCGCCCCTGGCGATCGCGCGGAGCGAAGTAAACCCGCAGCCGCTCCGGGCTGATCTTATCCACCACCGGCACGCAGGCGTGATGCGCCATCCAATCGGATTGCCCGTCGACGTGAAAGAGGAGTCCTTTCTTTTCCCAGCGCATCGCCTGGGTCATCCCTTGGATTTGTGCGACAGGCTGCGAATTTGATCGCTGCGGATTTTGGCGGGCGTGGAAGCCGCAGCCTTGTAAAGCTCGAATGGCTTTGTGTCTTTCAAGATCAAGGCGCCGGCGCCAACGAGCGTGTCGTGCGCCACGATCGTCTCGTCGCGGACCGTCGAGTTGACCCCGAAGAAACAGAACGGCTCGATCGTGCAGCAACCGGAGATGACGACGTGTGAAGTGACCATTACGTGATCTTGAATGACGGTGTGATGCCCGATGTGGTTCCCGCTCCAGAGGACGATATTATTCCCGAGAGTGACGAACGGCTGGATCGTATTGTCTTCGAAAATGAAACAATTCTCGCCGCAAACGAAGTCCGGCCAGATCGTCGCCTTCGAGCTTACATAGCTGATCAAACCATAGCCCTTGGCCTTGGCCTGTTCGTATTTCTCCGCGCGCAGGTGGTTCATCTTCTTGAAACTGAGTGGGAGAAACATGGCGAAAGTATCCGGCGGGAACTTCTCTGTGACGGTCTCGAACGGGACGACGGGCAGCCCGCGGAAATGCGGCTCGGAAAGATAGGCGGCGTCGAGGGTGAAGCCGACGACTTCATGCGGCGAATCGTGCGTTAGATAAAAATGCGCCAGTTCGGCCCATTGACCGACACCGAAGATGATAACTTTGGCCACGACTACGTTGGATAAGCGCAATCGCGCGGAGCGCAAATCGACTGTTAGTGAAACTCGCCCGCGCGATAGGCCGGGAAGTAGCTCGTCGTCGCCGAGCGCTCGCGGGTTGCGCAGATGCGGCGATATTCTTGCGGGTCCAAGATTCGGCCGCAGAGAAAGGCCATCCGGGTTTCGTTGGCCCAGCCGCGTTTGAAGCGCGCCAGCCATCGTCCTCGCCTTCCACCCGCAGGCCCGCGCCGCCACCCCAGTCAAGATAACGAACGCGCTCGGCAAAAAAATCCAACGCCTGCCAGTGCAGCGCGTAGGCCGCCATCAGCTCGTAGCCGGATCACTCGTCGCCGCCAGATGGGAATAGGCCACCTCCCCGTCCACCAGCCAGAGATGCACCCCGACGGTTTCACCCTGGAAGAGGCGCGAAAAGCGATCACGCCCGGAAGCGCCAGTTGCCGGGCGAATGAGTCTTCCGAAAACGCTTGAATCCCGTGATCCCGGTGACGCCTCACGAGATTTGCATAAAGGACGCACCATTCGCGCAAGAGAGATGGAGGATCGGGACAATGTTCCACCTGCACCCGAGCCAGCGCTCGCTGCGCATAATAACGGTGATGCGACGAAACAAAATCCTGCGCCGGGCTGGTCCAAGCCGTGCGACAAAATGCTGCTTAAATCGAGAGACGAGGTCCGGGAAGATTTCGTGCAACAATGGTTCGGTATAATCCCCGAAAGGATCGGTCACGAGCGTTAGACTAACGAGTCGACCGGCGAGGAGCGCCAGATCCTCCCGCAGGCCGGCCCAGTGGTGGCAGGCAAAGAGCGGATAACATCCCATCGCGTCGTGCGCGCCCGCGTCCGGGATGGCCCGCTCCAACACCCAGCCGCCGCTGGCGGCCAGCGCCCGCGGGCGGCCAAATTCCGCTAACGCGCGCGCGTAGCCCGGGTGCGCATAGCCGCCGCCGAGCTGTCGAAGCGTCCTCACGCGACCCAACCCTTACACGCTGGGCAGGCGCAACCGTGACGGCAAATTCCACGACCAAATCCGAGTTCACCGCCTCCAGCCAGCGCACGCCTTCCTGCACCACGGTCAATTGCAGCACGTAATCACCGGTCTCGGTGGGCGCGCGCAGAAACATCCGCTAGGATCGCTTCTCCGCCGGACGCCAACTCCGGGAGGAGCGCGCTCCGTAAGCCGTCGAAAATTGCCGCCGCGCGCGATGGGCATGCAGCCAATGATAGGACAGATTAAGCGGATGAGGCGTGCCGAAGCGAAGTGTCTCGCCGGAGCTCATTTGTGATTTCCACCTCGAGCCAGAATAGTTCCCCGGCGCCGAGCGAGCGCGGTGGGACTGAAGCCGCGAGCGAAATCCCGTGGCAGGCTGCCGCGGTCAGCGCTTCCATGCGCAAGCACTTCGCGCTCGAGTTCTAACTCGACTGATCCTCGGAATGCGGAGCCCGTTTTGACCGTCCAGTTTTCGTAAAGGTAGAAATAGCCCAGCCCATTGCCCGGCCGGAGTTCTTCGTAAATTCGTGCTTTCCGCGCGCGAACCTCCCGCGAACAAAGCCAGAGATCGTGATGATGCAAACCGAGCGTGCGCAGATATCCACCGGGCCCCTCCATGGTCATCGATTCGTGCAACTGCTGAGCGAAGAACATCTTCTTCCGGGCAATTTCGGAGCAGACGCAACTGCCAGTCCGGCCGCCACGGTTCGTCATCGAGAAACTCGCCGGACGCGAGCGCCCAGCGCCGCGGGAGCCAGAAATGGGTGAACTCACTCGAGCGCAAAACTTGGCGCCAGGAAGGATCATGCCACTCCGGGCTCAGCTCCTCATCGTGATCGACTTTCAGGATCCAATCGCCGCGGCAGGCCGCCATCATCTCGCGCGACTCTTCCTGGGACGGATAAAAGCCTGACCAATGCGGACGGATAACGCGCGCCCCCAGAGTCTCGAAGCGCGCGATGACTTCGGGTTGCGCACGTTCCTCCGCCACCACGACCACCAGTTCGTCGGTTAACTTGGCGACTTCCGCCATCCAGGCAATGGCGTGCGCACTGAGTTGATGAGTGATGACCAGGCCAGAAACGCGCACCGAATTTCCTTAGCGCGCCGGGATCAGGCACCGGCAACTCGCCGACCCGGAAGAATTAAATACCGCGGAAAATCGATTGGCGGTAATCTTGTTTCCCAGCAGCAATCCGCAACAAAAACATCTATGAAATCATCCAGCCTTCAAAAAAATCCTCGCGACCGCGACCCTCGCGTTCGCTTTCTCTACGGCGGCTCACGCCCAGGCTACGCGCACCTGGGTTTCTGGAGTCGGCGACGACGCCAACCCTTGCAGCCGCACCGCTCCGTGCAAAACCTTCGCCGGCGCCATCTCCAAGACGGCCGCCGGGGGAGAAATCTCCGTGCTCGATCCGGGCGGGTTCGGCGCCGTGACCATCACCAAAGTCCATTACCATTAATGGCAGTGGCGTGGTTTCAGGCATCCTCGCGGCCGGAACCAACGGCGTGATCGTCAACGCTGGCGCCGAACGACACCGTGATCCTGCGCGACATTTCGATCAATGGCGTCGGCACGGGACTCAACGGAATCCGCTTCCTCGCCGGCGGCACCCTCATGGTCGAGCACTGCTGGATCCACAGCTTCAGAGCGGTTCCAGCTATCTCGGGGCATCGACGTGGCCCTCGGTGCCAACGGTAACCTCAAAGTGATTGATTCGGTGATCGAGGACATCACCGAAGACGGCATCCACATGACGACCACTTCCGGGCAAGTGGTGGCCACGATCGATCGGACCCGCATCATGAACTGCGGGCAGGATGGGATCGACGCCGTTGCCAACGTGCGCGGTGGCGTGACCAACTCCGTGGTCACTCACACCTCCACCTGCATCAAGACAAGCGGCAATAACTCGCTGCTCAATCTCGATCACGTTTTCGTCTCCTATTCCGTCTTTGGCCTGCAGGCGAGTGCCAGTTCCGCGCTGCGCGTCTCCGACAGCGTGATCGCGCAAAACCTCACCGGGTTGTCGCAAAACGGCGGCACGATTGATTCGTTCCAGGGAAATTCCTTGATGGGCAATCCCACTCGCGGGGGCGTTCACGACCACCACCGGCAAGCAATAGGCGACCGGAGACGCGTCGCGCACGGTCGATGGCTGTCGCGGGAAAAGAATTCGCGGAGCGCACCTTGTCCCCGGGGCAGGGTGCGCTTTGTGCGTCAACTGCATCCTGCCCTTGTCGCGCTGATGCGGCGCGTAACATGCGGGCGGAAAAAATCGGCGTGCTCGAAACGAACCAGAATCTCCCGCAGCTCTACCGCTTTTGTTTTCTCATGACGGGGGATGCGAGCAAGGCACAGGAAGCTTTCCAGGCGACCTTGCGGGAGGCCGCTCTGCGCGCGGCGCACAACGAGCCGCCCGCCGATCGGCTTTGGTTCTTTCGCGATGCGCGCTATCGCTGCCTCGAGCTCGCCGAGCAGGGGTTGCAGGCGGAGGAGGGTCACCTCGAGGAAGAGAACGTCGGCACCCATGCTGCGGCGCAAATCGGCCAGCTCACCGCGGAGCAATTAGCCATCTGGATCTCAGCCGCGCCGGAGCCGCAGCGGAGCGTGCTTGCGGCCTATTACCTGGATGAGTTTACCCCGCGGGATTTGCTCACGCTCCTCGACCTGAAGCCGACGGAAGTTTCCCGCGCACTGGCGCACGCGCGCCGGCAATTCCAGGCCTGGCTGAATGCGACCACGCCGGTGGACGTCTACGAGGAATGAGCATTTTTCGCATCTCCGGGCGCGAGAAGGCGCTCGCGCGGTTCGCCCCGATCACGGAAAAGCCGGGCGTCGATCGCCGGATGCGCGTGGCCGTCTTGCGCGCGCGGCGGAGCTCGAAAATTTCCGCAGAGTTCGCGCGCCAGCAGCAGTTCGACCAGGCGGTGGCGCAGCTGGTGCAGACGACGCCGGTCTCGAGCGAGATCGAGGAATGGTTCCGCAACGAAAAGCTCATCCCGCAAAGCAGACGCACCTGGCGGAAGTTTGTCCGCAACCCGGCGGTGATCTCGATCGCCCTCGCGATGGCGGTGATCGCGGGCGTGGTCGTCTTCATCGTCATGGAGCGAATGCAGGAATTCCCCGGCTCTGTGACCGCGCGCAAGTTGCTCATGATCGCCAGCGCCACGCGCACAGCGCAGCTCGATCCGGTGGCCACGGAAGCGGGCGCATTGGGCGATCTCTTTTTCATGAAGCACCGGCTGGAGCACTACGATGTGCCGCCTGAGTTTGCGGGCCTGCGGGCTGCGGCCGCGCGCGTGTTTGACGATGAAGACGGACATCGCGTGGCCCAGATCGCGGTCCCGGAAAAGCGTCTGCAGTTCTTCCTGTTCCCGGCGGAGCGCGATCCGAAAAAGGCGCAGCCGCGCGAATGGAGCGGCTGGCGCTACGTCGAGCACGAGGGCTGGACCGGGGCGGTGCGAGTAAAGGATGGCGTCTGTTTCATGGCTGCGCTCCGCGGGTCGGAACGCGAGCTCGCGCCCTACCTCGCGGCGGCCAAAACTTCCCCTGCGGCGAGCGCCGCCGGTCGTTGACACGACGGTTGCGGGCGTCCACTTTTCACGCCGCGCCGCCAGGGTAGCTCAGTGGTAGAGCAGGGGACTCATAAGCCCTTGGTCGGGAGTTCAACTCTCCCCCCTGGCACCAGCTTTTCTGTTGCCCCCCATGAGCGCACTCTACTTCGATGACCTCGCTGTCGGGCAACGCTACCAAAGCGCTGGCTATTGCGTCACCGAGGAGGCGATCGTGGCCTTCGCGCGCGAGTTCGATGTGCAGGCGTTTCATCTCGAGCATGCGGCCGCGGAGGCGAGCGTCTTTGGCGGGCTGGCCGCGAGCGGCTGGCACACCGCGGCGATTGCGATGCGACTTTTCACCACCGGCCCGCTCCAGTTTGAGGGCGGTGCGATTGGCTTGGGCGTGGACGAGTTGCGCTGGCCACGCGCAGTCCGGCCTAACGACACCTTGCGCTTGGAAACGGAAATCCTGGAGCTGCGCCCCTCGCGTTCGAAGCCCGGCCACGGAATTGTGCGCCTGCGCAATGTGGCCACGAACCAGCGCGGCGAAGTCGTGCTTAGCTACACCGCAAATGCGCTCGTGCCGCGGCGTCCGCTACGCGACGGCGGTCGCCGCTAGTTCTTTGCATTGCCCGAGATCGAGCTTGCCGGAAGCCAGCACCGGGATGGCCTCGACCTGCCGGATCGTGCGCGGCACCCAGAGATTCGGCACCTCGGCCGCGCGCAAGGCGCTGCGTAATTCCTGCGGATCAATCGGCGTGCTCGTGAGCAGGACCAGCGCTTCGCCCTTGGTTTCATCGGGCACCCCCATGACCGCGAGCACGCGCTCGCTGTCGTCCATTTTCAGCGCCTGCAGGATCTTTTGCTCGACCAATTCATGCGGCACCATCTCGCCGCCTATTTTCGAGAAACGAGAGAGCCGTCCGCTGATGTGGAGAAAGCCGTCCTCGTCGATGTGCCCGAGGTCGCCGGTCTTGAACCAGCCGTCACGGAGCACTTCGGCGGAGCGCTCGGGGGCGTCCAGGTAACCTTCGAAAATATTCGGCCCGCGCACCCAGAGCATGCCGGTTTCGTGCAGCGCGAGCTTCGCGTCCGTCTCCGGATCGCGGATTTCCGCGGCAATGCCGGGCGCCATCTTTCCGGTGGAGCCGAGGCGATGCGACGGCTGCACCGATTCGCCCGGGACTTTCGGGATCGGGTCGGGCAGGTTCACGCTGATTACCGGCGAGGTCTCGGTCAGCCCGTAGCCTTCGAAGACGGGTTTGCCGAAGCGTTCCTCGAAGGTCTTGGCCAAATCAGCCGGCAACTTCTCCGCGCCGGTGATCACGAGGCGCAGGCTCTGGAGTTGAGCCGGCTCGGCCTTGCGCAAATACGCGCGCAGGAACGTGGGCGTGGCGAACATCACGGTGACGCCGTAGCGCTCGATCAAGGCGGCGTTTTTCGCCGCTTCCAGCGGGCTCGGATAAGTCACGATGCGGATCCCCTCGATCACCGGAAACCAGAGCGTGACCGTGCAGCCGAAGGTGTGGAAAAACGGGAGCGACGCGAGGACCACTTCGTCCGGCCGGAGGTCGAGCAGGACGGTGAATTGCGAGACGTTCCCAAGGATGTTGCGATGCGTCAGCGGCACGCCTTTGGGCGCGCCGGAGCTGCCGCTGGTGAAGAGCAAAAGCGCTTCCGTGCGGTCGCCGACCTTCGGCAAATGCAGGAGCGCGGCGAGCAATCTCGTCGGCAAAACCAGCGTGAGCAGCCACCAGCAAATGATCGCCGGCTTCATCGACGGCAGGAGTTGCTCGAGCTGGATCACATTCGGCGTCCAGGGAAATTCCGGCAGCTTTTTTGCGACCGCTTGCGCGGAAATGATCGTGCGCAAACCGGCCTGCTCCTGCGCGGAAACGATCGCTTCGCGGCTGCCGGTGAAGTTGAGATTCACCGGAATCTTCCCCGCGAGCACGATCGCGACATTCGCGATCACGCCGCCTTTTCCCGGCGGCAAAACCACGCCCACGCGTCGCTCCGGGCAGTCGCGCCGCAGATGGCGCGAGAGCGCCGTGGCCACGCCGAGGATTTTTCCGCGCGAGATCGTGCTGTGATCCATCCCGTCGATGATCGCCGTGCGGAAAGGCTGCCGCTTGAGCCCGCGGAGCGCGGCGCGCGCGAGATGTTCCTGCAAGACCGGCCGCCGGCTGTAGCTGAGCTCGCCGAGCTTGAGCAATTCCTCGCGCACGGTCGCGATGTCCGCTTCCTCCGGGCTGAGTGGGCGGCCGAACGCAATCACCACGCGGTAGGGAAAATGGCGCGGCCACTTGGTAAAATAACGCCCACCCTGAAAGGAGAAGATCGAGCCCCAGAGATCGTCCAGCCACACCGGCACCACCGGCGCCTCCGCCTGGCGCGCGATTAATTCATAGCCGCGCCGCAAGCGCAGGAGCGTGCCCGAGCGCGAGAGTTGGCCTTCGGGGAAAACGCACACGATCTCGCCCGCGCGAATGCTTTCCGCCGCTTCCCGCATCGCATCCTTCGCCCGGCGCGCAGTGATCGGGATGCAACCGGCGGTTTTCAAGATCGGGTGCAGCCA
This sequence comes from uncultured Verrucomicrobiae bacterium, assembly GCA_963726745.1. GTDB lineage: Bacteria > Verrucomicrobiota > Verrucomicrobiia > Chthoniobacterales > UBA10450 > JACCTI01. The sequence goes on along the minus strand of CAVSDR010000006.1, from coordinate 143,214 downwards.
GCGATTTCGATAAAAGCTTTCGTCGACGATGAAGCGAATGCGGCGCGGGAGCGCGAGCTGGAGCACGATCGCGTCGACCCAGGTGATGTGATTCGGCAGCAGGAGAAAACCGCCCGCGGGCAAGCTCTCCTGGCCAAGGCTGCGCACGCGGTAGACCACCCGCGCCAGGGTGGTGCCGACGAAAAGGAGCGCGCGTTCGGCCAGGGAAAGTTGCGGCATTGGTTTATGGTTTACATTCGCGGCGTTGACCTCTGCAATCGGCAATTCCATGACGGGCGCACCCTCAGAGCGCAAACCGGGCGCGGGTGTCGCCCTCGGATTGCTCCTCGCGATCAATCTTTTCAACTACATCGACCGCCAGGTCCTGGCCGCGGTCGAACCGGAGATTCGCGATACTTTTTTCCTGCCTAACGACCCGAACGCGATGGCCACCACCGGCCTTCTCGGCACCGCATTCCTCGTCACCTACATGCTCTCCGCGCCGGCCCTCGGCTGGCTCGCGGATCGCTTCTCGCGCTGGCTCATCATCGGCCTCGCGGTCCTTCTCTGGAGCCTGGCCAGCGGCGGGTCGGGCCTGGCCGCGACCTTCGGCATCTTGCTCTTCACGCGCGTGCTTGTCGGCATCGGCGAAGGCGGCTACGGGCCGGCCGCGCCCACGATTTTAGCCGACCTTTTCCCGATCGAGAAACGCGGCCGCATCCTGGCGATTTTCTGCGCGGCAATTCCGGTGGGAAGCGCGCTGGGCTACGTCATCGGCGGCCTGGTCGCCGGCTATTGGGGCTGGCGCTGGGCGTTTTACCTGGTCATGCCGCCGGGAATTTTGCTGGGGCTGATTTGTTTTTGGCAGCGCGATCCGCGCACGCTCGCAGGTGCGCGCCCGGCAGGCGCGAGAGCCGGCTGGCCGCAATACCGCCAGCTGCTGCGCACGCCTTCCTATGTGATCAATTGCGCCGCCCAGACGGCGTTCACTTTCGCCCTCGGCGGGCTCGGTTTTTGGCTCGCGGCCTACCTGCGCTATCGCGGGCGGCCGGATACCGAGAAGGCCTACTTCGGGATGATCCTGGTGGTCGCCGGCCTGGGTTCGACCCTCCTTGGCGGCTGGCTGGCTGACCGGATGCGGGCGCGTTATCCCGGCTCCTATTTCTTGGTTTCCGGTGCGGGAATGATCCTGGCGTTCCCGTTCTTTGTTGCGGCGCTCTTTGTGCCCTTTCCGCTCGCGTGGTTTTTGATCGCGATCGCCCTCTTCTTCGCTTTTCTGAACACCGGTCCGTCAAACACTGCGCTGGCGAACGTGGCCCGCCCCTCCGTCCGGGCGAGTGCTTTTGCTTTCAATATTTTAGTCATCCACTTGTTAGGCGACGCGGCCGCCTTTCCCGCGATCGGCTACATCGGCGGGCACACGACGATGAACATCGCCTTCCTGGTCCTTTCCGGAATGCTCCTGCTCTCGGGCGTGATTTGGCTCGCCGGGGTGAAATACCTCCCGGCGGATACCGCCGCGGTGGAGGCAGAGAGCGCTGCCTAACGATTGCAAAAGAAACGGCAGGAGCAGCGCGAGGCCACTCCTGCCGTGAACTAGTTTTCTTTGACCTTCCGCGATTCCTTACGGAGTCGGGGTGGAGTCGGTCGCAGGCTTGGCGGGTTCGTCGCTGGTTTTGCCTTTGCTGGCTTTCTTGGTCGCCTTTTCCTCGGACTTGCTGCTCGTCGGCTCGGTCGCGTCGCTCGACTTCGAAGCCTTCGTGCCACTCACGGTGTCCTCGGTGGCTTTCTCGGCTTTGCCGCTGCTGCTGTGCGCGCTGTGACCGGTGGCGTGTTCATCGCTCGCGGTCGCGGCTTTGGTCTCACTGGTCTTGTCGGCTTTTTTGTCAGCGCTTTCAGTGGTCGAGGTCTTCGTCTTGCTCGAGGTGCTGGTGGCGGGCGTCGCGGTCGCGGCCGGGGTGGCGGCGTGCGTCGTTGCGCTATGCGCCGAAGCGGCTGGGGTCGCCGTGGCCGAGGCCGGGGTGACAGCAGTCTTCGGGGTTGCGGTCGTCATCGGCGTGGCGCTGGCCGCGGCCGTGGCGGAAGGTGCAGCGGTGGGCGCGATCGAAGCCGCCGGGCTGGCGGTCGCGCTCGTGGAGGCGCTGTAACCCGTCTGCGTCGAGGTGGTCGCTGGCGCGGTCGCGTTGGTGGAAGCACCGTAGCCGGTCTGCGTGGTCGTGTTCGCACGGGTGGAGCTGCCGGAGATGCCGATGTTCACGCCCACGGCTGGCTGCACGCCGTAGTAGCTGTAGACATTGCTGATGTAATCCGGGCGGCCGTATTGCTCGATGTGGTTGTAATCCACCACTGGCGCGCTGTAGATGCGCTCGCGTTGAATCGAGGTGGTGTAGACCGTTGGGTCGCTGGTGGTCGTCACCGCGGTCCAAGGCATCGCCACGGTCTTGCGGGTTGTGGTCGTCGTGCTGGAAGTGCGCGACGAGGAACCGCCGCTGCTGGCCGCGACATTCGCCGCGCCGCCGGTTTCGAGGACGGTGTACGCCATGCAACCGGTCTGGCGATCGAGGACGATGTCCTTGATCACGCCGATCTCGGCGCCGTCGGAGCCGCGAATCTTGCTGCCGATAATTTTGCTGCTCTGGACATACTCTGTGGTCGAGCTGGTGCTGGTGGTCGCCTGGGTCTGTGCGTGTGCGGAAGCAAAGGCGAGACCCACCGCCGCCATGAATGCCCCGAATTGGATGGATGTTTTCATAAGTGTGGAAAGAACTGACGAATTGCCGGGAACCTTATTCAGTCCCCGCAGTTTTTGATTCGGGCAAAGCGAGGAGCGCGCGTGTATCGGCGCGCGGTTTTGCCTAACGAACGAAAATTTAGAGGGCCGCGCGGCTTTCGCCGAGGCGGACATCGTAGGCGCGCGCGTGGGCCAGGGCTTCGGCCGCAAGCGCTTCCCGGCCGTGGGCCTGCGCCAATTCGCTGAGTAATTGCCAGCTTTCTGCGCGATACCATTGGCTCTCGAGACAATGCTGGAGCTCGGCGATCGCGGCCTCCGGCGCGCCGGTCTCGGCCAGTAACCTAACGAAACGCTGCTCGATCGCCCAGTTCGGCGGCCCGGTGCGCGCGGCCAGGCGCAGGCGGCGGAGATCGATCTGCCCGTTCTCTTTGTGCTCCAGCACAGTCAACATTTCCTGCGCTTGCGCCTCCACTTGCGGAAGCGGGAGAGCGCGGTCGAGCCATTGGTGAGCCGCGGCGAAATCGTTTTCCTTCAAGGCCACGGCCGCGAGATTGAGCAGCGCGAGCGGTTGCTCCGGTTCCTTCTCGAGCGCGCGCCGGAGATGAGCCTTGGCTTCCGCGAAGTGGTGTTCATTCATCTCCAGGCCCGCGAGATTAATCAGCATGCGCGCGGAATCGCCGCCCTGCGCCAGCGTGCGCTCGAGGAAGGTGCGCTGGTCCTTCCAGTCAAAGGTGCGCAGGAAAGTGCGCCCGCCGAGAAACGCCATCCAGAGCGCGAGCGCAGGAACCAGCCAGCGCGCCGCGAATCGAAAGCGCGCGACGCGCAGGCCGATCGCGAGGAAAAGGAAAGCGCTCGGCAGGTAAAGCCAATGTTCCGCAACGGTGGCGTTGAGCGGGAGCACGCCGCTGACCGGGAGATAGCTGCAAACGGTGAGCAGGAGCGACAAATAGACAGCGCGATCACCCGTGCGGGCGCGCCAAATCCACCAGCCAAATGCCAGAACCAAGAGCACCCCGGCGAGCGTCTGCAGCTCCCGCCAGGCCGCGCCGGTCATGCTTGCGTTGCCGAAGCCGCTCGGCTGCGTCTCGACCGTGCGTTCCATGCGCAGGTGCAGCGGGAACGCGAGCAGCCCCGCATATTCCGCCACCGCCCGCGCCGCCAACACCGGCCTAACGAGCAGCGGGAGCGCGGGCCGCGGCGGGGGCGCGATGTGCTCCGCCGGCACGCGCAGGCTCAGATAACCGACGAAGACCAGGGCAATCACCGCGAGCACGGGCCAGCTCCATTTCCGCTCCACCACGAGAATAATCAGCCAGAGCGCCGGGAAGATCAGCCCGGCTTCCTTGCTCAGGGCCGCGAGCAGAAAAAGCACCGTCGCCCCCGCCAGCGCCCCCCATTTTCTTCCGCGCTCAAGTCGCTGGCTAACGAGTGCAAAGCTGAGCGCGGTGAAGCCGAAAAGCGCCGCGAGTGCATCGGCCCGCCCAGAGATGTAGACCACGGCCGCGCTCTGCACCGGATGGATGGCCCAGACCGCGGCCGCGACCAGCGGCACCCAGCTGCGGAGGCGTTCGCTGGCGCCGAGAGAGCGCAGGAGTTCCCGCGCGAAGGCGAAGAGCGCCCCGGCCGCCGCCAGGTGCAGCAGGATATTGATCACATGATACGGCGCCGGACGGAAACCGAAGGCGGCATACTCGAGCGTGTAGCTCAGCCGTTGCATCGGCCGGTAAAAATCCGAAGCCGTCGCATCGGTGAAAAGAAAATGCCCGAAGCCTTCCGGGATCAGTCGCCAGCTGCGGATAAAGGGATCGCGCAGGATGAGCGCGGTGTCGTCCCAGACAAAACCGTTTCCCACCGCGGGCGCGTAGACCGCGGCCACGAGCAACGCCAGCAGGAGCAAATATTTTTTCAAAGTGCGAAAGGCAGTGGAGGAAGCAGCGGAGGCGTGGCTAGGTTCCCGGCATGTTCCCGGCCGCCCGCCTTTACCTTCTCGCGCTTCTCTTCCTGGCTAGCAACGCCCATGCCGCCGGCGTGCCGGATGATTGCCGGCAGCTGATCGTCGCGGTCGCGCCGGATTGGGATTCCTCGCAAGGGACGCTGTGGAAGTTCACCCGGGAGCGCGGCGGAAAGTGGAACGCGGAGGGCACTGCCGTCCCGGTGCTCTTCGGGAAAAACGGTCTCGCCTGGGGCATCGGTCTCGCCGGACAGGAGGAGCCCGGATTGCATAAGAAAGAGCGCGACGGCCGCGCGCCTGCCGGCGTCTTCCGGCTCGGGAAAATCTACACCTACGATGAGCAACTGCCGGCCGGCTCGGATTACCCATTTCGCCAGGTGGGCGAAGGCGATCTCTGGAGCGACGACCCGCGCTCGCCGAATTATAACCGGCACATTGTGATCGATCCGGCGAACCCGCCGGACAATTACAGCCACGAGAAAATGCGCGCGGGCGATTTCGCTTATCGCTGGCTGGTCGAGGTGCGGCACAACTCCGATCCGCCGGTGCCGGGCGAGGGGAGCGCGATCTTTTTCCACATCCGTCGCGGGGTCACGCGCCCGACTGCTGGTTGCACCACGATGGCGGAAGCGAAGCTCGTGCAGCTGATTCGTTGGCTGCGAAAGGAAGCTTCTCCTTGTTACGCGCTGCTCCCGCAGAAGGAATACGCCGCGCGCTGGGAGCGCTGGAATCTGCCGCCGCCCTCGGCTTTGAGCGGGGCGGAATAAAGATCGCGGTTTCACCGTTGCGCCCTCCCGTTTTTGTTTTAGGTTGCGTTCGTTAGGCAATATTCGCATGAAAAAACGAGCCAATCCCGACTCCGAAGAAAACATCCGGCGCATTGATTCCAAGCCGCGTTCGAAGAAGCAAACCCATGGCTTCCAGGTGCACTTCCTCCGCGGCGACCGCGCGGTCACGAAGATGTTTAGCGACACCGTCTATGGCGGGAAGGAAGGCGCCCGCCGCGCCGCGCGGAAGTTCAAAAAATCCGCCATGTCCGATCTGCCGGACCGGGTTTTCCGCGGCCCCGTGGCGGCGGAGAAGCCGCAGGCGACGAAAGCGAAATCTGCGGCCAAGGGAAAATCCACCGCCAAAGGCAAGTCGGCCGCGAAGAAGAGCGGCGGCAGCAAGAAGTCCGCTGCTGCCTCGCGCCGTCGTTAGGCCGGTTTTGGCGGCATCCCGGCAGCGAAAGCGCTGTCTGTTTTCCGCCAGGCTTCCCAGCATTCCACAAAGCCGGGCGCGAAATCGTCCGGCCGCGCGTGCAGCCATGCGGTGATCACCTCAGGTGGGAAAAACTCCCCCAGCTCGATCTCGCTGTGGGCCAGCCGAAAGGGCCCATTGTGCCGGCCGCAATAGAGCCAGATAAACTCCTGCCCGGTGCGGGCTGAGGCCGGGAGCTTGAGCACGCGCGTCAGTTCGGCGGCGACGCCGAGTTCTTCCTTGAGTTCGCGCTGCGCGGTCACGTCGTAGTCTTCGCCCTCGTCTACATGGCCCGCGGCACTCGAATCCCACACGCCTGGATGCCGGTCCTTCAGGGGCGAGCGTTTTTGCAGAAAGATCTCGCCGCGATCGTTCCGCAGGAGCAGGTGGACCGCGCGATGGAGCAAGTTATTCCCATGCACTTCGCTGCGGGGCGCGGCGCCGGTGACGTGATCTGCGGCGTCCACGACCGCAAAGCGGCCTGCGAGGTCGTTCGCGGTTGCCGCCGTCGGCGGTGGCCGCACGAAATTAGCCAGCGCGATCCATTGTTCGAGCGCCAACTCTTCCGCGCGCGCCTGCAGCCCACAGCCCGCCGCCTCGGCCGCGCCGGCCCAGTCCGTCACCTCTTCGCGCAGCAATTTCTGCAGCTGCTTGCGCCGTTGAGAGAAGCCGCGCTTCACCAGCCGCGTCCACAATTCCGCATCGAAATAAGGCAGCTCGCCCGCCGGCCGCGGCGAGAGCTGGACGAAGGCCGAGTCCACTTCCGGCCGCGGCAGAAAGACGCTCGCCGGGACGGTGCGCAGGTAGTCCACGCGATAGCGCACCTGCACCAGCAGGCTGAGCGCGCCGTAGTCCGCCGAGCCCGGAATCGCCGCGAGGCGCTTCGCCATTTCCTTCTGTAACATGCACAACCAGAGAGAAATGGGGCTTGGATACCGCGTAAACTGCAGCACCAGCTGGCTGGAAATATTATACGGCAGGTTGCCGATGAACTTCACCTGCGGCTGCGCCCAAAGCTGCCGCACATCGAAGTCGAGCGCGTCGCCATGGATGATCTCCAGTCGCTCGCCCGCGAAGCGTTCGCGGAGAAAATTCGCCAGTCGTGCATCCTTCTCGATCGCGAGCACGCGGGCGCCGGTGGCGAGGATGTGCTCCGTGAGCGCGCCGAGTCCCGGCCCCACTTCGACCACGTAATCGTCGGCCGTGAGGTTGGCCCGCGCGACGATCCAGCGCGCGAGGTTGCGGTCGTGCAGAAAATTCTGCCCCAGCGTCTTCACCGGCGAGACGCGAATCTCGCGCAGGGTGGCGTCGATCTCGGAAAGCTTCAATGGATCAAGCGCGGGCGCGCAGAGAAAAGGCGGCTGCTATTCACACCAGCCTGTGAACAATCTGCGCCGCAGCGTTCACTCTTATTCACAAGTTATTCAGCGAGCTGGCAGCGCCTCCGGGCGCGGCGCCTTCTTCCGGCTTCGCAGGTAAATCCGGCGCGCATCCTTGAGCGAAACACCCTCGAGAAAATAGACGATCGCCGAGCGGCCGAGCGCATACGTGCCCGCGCCCGCGACCATCCCGCAGACGACATTGCCCCAACCGGGGAAAAACTTCAGGAGCGCGCGCGTGCCTTCGCGCAGGACCATGCCCGCGCCCACGTTCACCCCGAGGGCGCCGACAAATTCCGTGGCCGCGCGCAGCGTTCGCTCGCGGCCGGAGAGATACATGATGCCGGAAACCATCACCAGCTGGAGCGTGGTCAGGATCGGCAAATCCGCCAGCGGGATCGGCTGCGCGCCGATCGCGGTGCTGATCGCGCTGGTGGATTTAACCAGCACATTGGCAATCGCGATCTGCGCTTCGCGGTCGCGTGAGATGCGCACCATCTCCACGCGGGCCTCGTTGGGCAGTTCGCGCGCGAGCAAGGCCATGAAGCGCAACGCCGCGCCATTGCCGGCATCGCCTTGCACCAGTGGAAGCTCGAGCACCTGAAGCACGCGGGTCTTAAGCGCGGGTTGCTCGAGCAGTGCCGTCTGCAGCTTGGTCGCAGCGATTGGCTTGTCGTCGCTCGCGTGCCGGGCGGGGCTGGTGAGCGAAATGCCAATGATGCGAGCGGTTCCCGTAGCCGCCAATTTCTCCAGCGTCTCGAGATCGCGCGTAAGCACCGGCCGCGCGCTATCGCCATCGACCAGGTGAAGCAACATGTCCGCCGAGGCGCGCGCGAGTTCTTCCTCGATCTGCTGCTGCGCGGCCTCGTCGCTGCCGCGCGCATCGAGCACCTCGATCGAGCCCAGCCCGGCGACTTCGATCGCCTGCCAGCGGTAGACTTCCATCAGCCGGTCGCGCAAATCCGCCGGCTGCGCAGTCGCGAAAAGCGCCGCCACCACTTCCTGCACTGGGCTTTTGTGCGAACCGGTCAGCACCAGGCGCGGCGCGCGTTGTTTCAGGAAGAGTTCCTTCAAGGGCGTGAGCTCCTGCAGGATCGGCTTTTGGATGCCCGCGGGAAGCTTACCCAGGAAGCCTTCCAGGCGCTCGACGATATGGAGAAAAAGCGGCTGATTCATGGGTCGCTGGAGCACCAGTCTCTGCCTTTCCCGGGGAATGCAAGGCCGCTTCTGTCGGGCGGCGCGAAATCATTTCCCCTCCTCGGCTCGCACCAGTATAGACAGCAAGATGAGTCTGAATCTTGAAGCGCTTTCGCGCGCCGCGACCGAAGCCCGCGGCCTGGCGATGGATGCGGTGCAGGCCTCGAAATCCGGCCACCTCGGCCTCCCGCTCGGGTGCGCGGAGATCGCCGCCGTCCTCTACGGCCAGGTGCTCCAGCACAACCCTGACGAGCCGCGCTGGATCGGGCGCGATTACTTCATTCTCTCCGCCGGCCACGGGAGCATGCTTCTCTACGCCTGGCTCCATCTCAGCGGCTACGATCTTTCGCTCGAGGACGTGAAAGCTTTCCGGCAATTACACAGCAAGACGCCGGGCCACCCGGAGTTTTTCGAAACGCCGGGGGTCGAGTGCACCACTGGCCCGCTGGGGCAGGGCGTGGGCAACGCGGTCGGCGTGGCCATGGCCGCGAAGATGGCCGCGGCGCGGTTCAACACCGCGGAGCATCCGATCTTCGATCAGCACGTCATCTGCCTCGCGGGCGACGGCTGCCTTCAGGAAGGCGTCTCTGCCGAGGCGAGCGCGTTCGCGGCTCACTTTGGACTCGATAACCTTATCCTGATCTACGACTCAAACGCGGTCACGCTCGACGCCATGGCCGCGGCCACCCAAAGCGAAGACACCGCGAAGCGCTACGTCGCCTACGGCTTCGACGTGCAGACGATCGATGGCAACGACATGCCGGCGATCCTGAAAGCGCTGAACAAGGCGAAGAAGCGCGACAACGGCAAGCCGCAGATGATCATTGCGCGGACGCTCATCGGCAAAGGCATTCCCGAGGTGGCCGGAACCTCCAAGGCGCACGGGGAAGCAGGCGTGAAATTCGTCGACGAAGCGCGGCGCAATCTCGGCCTGCCGGCGGAGCACTTCTACGTCTCGCCGGAGACGCGCGAGTATTTCGCGAAGCACAAGAAAGCGCTTATCCGGCAATATCGACGCTGGGAAAAAACCTACCAGGCCTGGCGCGCGCAGAACGCCGAGAAAGCGCAGCAGCTCGACGACGCGATCGACAAGAAAGTGCCGGCTAATTTGCTCGAGCAAATCCCGCACTTCGCGGCCGACGCCAAGCTGGCCACGCGCAAAGCCGGGAGCGAAGCGCTCCAGCCGATCGCGCAGGCGATGCCGTTCTTGATCAGCGGGAGCGCTGACCTCCATGGCTCGACTTTGAATTACATCGAGGGCGGCGAGGATTTTACCCGCTCGAACGCGCTCGGGCGAAACATCCATTTCGGCATCCGCGAACACGGCATGTGCGCGATCATGAACGGCGTCAGCTACCACGGCGTTTTCCGTGCGTCCGGCGCGACCTTCCTGGTCTTCGCCGATTACTGCCGCGCGGCCATCCGCCTCGCCGCACTCGCGAAATTGCCGAACATTTACATCTTCACGCACGACTCCATCGGCGTCGGCGAAGACGGGCCCACGCACCAGCCGGTGGAAACGGTCAGCGGTTTGCGCGTGATCCCGCAGCTCGATGTCATCCGTCCGGCCGATCCGGAGGAAACCGCCGGCGCCTTCGCGGCCGCAGCGCAGCACACCGATGGGCCGACACTGCTCGCGCTCACTCGCCAGGCCGTGCCGATGCTGAACGAAATCGACGTGCAACCTGCGCCGCGAAGGCGTGGCCCGCGGTGGCTACATCGCGAAGCGCGAAAGCGGCGAGCTCGAGTGCATTCTTCTTTCCTGCGGGAGCGAATTGCAGCACGCGCTCGCGGCCGCGAAGGAGCTGGGCGAGGGGACGCGCGTGGTCTCGATGCCTTGCTTCGAACGCTTCGAGCGGCAACCCGAGGAATATCGCGCGGAAGTTTTGCCAGCGACTTGTCGCAAGCGGGTCGCGATCGAGGCGGGCGTGCCCGACACCTGGTTCCGCTACGTCGGGCTCGATGGCAAGGTTGTCGGCCTGCATCGCTTTGGCCTGAGCGCGCCGGGCGACGTGGTCATGAAGGAACTCGGGATCGATGCACAGCACGTGATCGACGCCGCGCGCTCGCTCGTGTGATCGCCTCGCGCGTCCCGATCGAGCCGGCCGCGGTCGCCGCGCATTACGACGAGCTCGATCGCTTTTACCGCGACGTCTGGGGCGAGCATGTGCACCACGGGCTCTGGCTGCGCGGCGACGAGTCGCGCGCCGAGGCGGTAATCAATCTCACGGAACGCGTCGCGCGCGAAGCCGGGGAAGCACGCGCGGTGGTCGACATCGGCTGCGGCTACGGCGCAACCGCGCGCTGGCTGGCGGAACGCGGGGCCGAGGTCACGGCGATGACCTTGTCGCCGGCGCAATTTGCCATCGCGGTGGAGCGCAACGAAGGCCGGGCGAATCCGCAATTTCTCCTCGGCGACTGGCTCGAAAACGATTTAGCCGACGAGATGTTCGATGCCGCGATTGCGATCGAAAGCTCGGAGCACATGCCCTCGAAGCCGGAGTTTTTTCGGCAAGCTGCGCGCGTCCTGCGGCCGGGCGGACGGCTGGTCATTTGCGCCTGGCTGGCGGCGGAGGATCCTTCGCCGCGCGCGGAGCGCTGGTTGCTGGAACCAATCTGCCGCGAGGGCCGGATGCCGGAGCTCGGGAGCGCGAGCGAGTATGAAACGCTCGCGGGCAAGGCCGGCTTTTCCCTACGAAACTTTGACGACATCACGCGGCAGGTGGAGCGCACCTGGCCCTCGATCGTGCGCATCCTGCTGGCTAAATTTCTCACCGAGCCACGCTACCTGCGTTTCCTTTTCAATCCGCACGAAGGGAACCGCGTCTTCGCGCTCACGATCCTGCGCATTTGGATCGCGTATCGCGTGAACGCGATGCGCTACGGCCTTTTCACTTTCGTGAAAGCCTAGTCCTGCGGCGGACCGCCGCCGCGGGCGCGATCCTCGAAGCGGGTGAACTCCTTCAGGAAAGTCAGCGGCACTTCGCCCACCGGGCCGTTACGCTGCTTCGCGATAATCAGCTCCGCTTCGCCGGCTTTCTCCGCGCGCGCTTCCTCGTCCTCTTCGTAGACTTCCGGCCGAACGAGCAATCCCACGAGGTCGGCATCCTGCTCGATCGAGCCGGATTCGCGCAGGTCGCTCAAGCGCGGCTTGCCGCCGGAACGGGCTTCCGGCTGACGATTGAGCTGCGCGAGGACGATGATCGGGAGCTTGAGCTCTTTAGCCAGCGCCTTGATCCCCGAGGAAATTTCCGAGATCTCAAGTTGCCGGTTATCCTGCGCGCGCCGTGTGGTCGACTTCAGGAGCTGGAGGTAATCGATCACAATCAGGCGGATATTTTTCTGCGCCTTCAACCGCCGCGCTTTCGCGCGCAGCTCAAGGATGCTCAGGCCGGCGGCGTCATCGATGTAAATCTCGGCCTCGGCCAGCTTCGAGGCGGCCGCGGTTAAGCTGGGGAAATCGCGCTCTGCGAGGAAGCCTTCGCGCACTTTCTGCAGGTTGACCCGCGCGCGGGAGCAGAGGAGACGCTGCACGAGTTGCTGGCTGCTCATCTCGAGGCTGAAGACGGCCACCGGGAGCTTGCTGCTGATCGCGACATGCTCGGCAATGTTCATCGCCAACGCGGTTTTGCCCATCGAGGGACGAGCGGCAATGATGACCATTTCGCCGTCGTGCAGGCCGTTGGTCATGCGGTCGAGCTCGGTGAAGCCGGTGGAGATGCCGGTAATGCCGCCGCGGCGTTCCCAGAGCTGCTCGATCGATTCGAGCGCGCCCATGACCTGCTCCTTCATCCCAGGCATCTGGCCCTTGAAACGATCCTCGCCGACCGCAAAAATTTTCTGCTCCACTTCGTCGAGGAGCGCGTTCACTTCGTCCTGCTCTTCGTAGGCGCGGCGCACGCTTTCGGTGGCCGCGGCGATGATCTGCCGGAGGATGTACTTCTCGCGGACGATCTCGATGTAGTAGAGGACGTTCGCGGCCGTCGGGACGAAGGTGAAAAGGCTGGTGACAAACGGGACGCCGCCGACGAGGTCGAGCAGATTCCGGTCGCGCAGGGTCTGCGTGAAGGTGATCAGGTCGATGCCGGCGCCGGCATTCCAAAGCTCGACCAGGATCGTGTAGATCGTCTGGTGCGCCGGGATGTAGAAATACTCCTCGGTGATGCGCTCGACGCATTCCGCGATCGTCTCGCGCGGCGACAGGAGCATGGAACCGAGCACGCCTTGCTCGGCCTCGACGCTGTGGGGCAGCGTGCGGTGAATATCCTGCGAAGAAGCTTGGGATAAGCCGCCATTGCGGCTCTCGCCATTCTTCAGGGCCGAACCTCGCGCGTCTCCGTTCGCCGGGCGCTTGCGAGGTTTCTCAGGTCCGCCGTGGGCGGGTCCTTGAGAATCTCTCGGCATTTACTTTCGATCGCGGGAAGGACGAGACGGGGTGCGGCTGCGGCTGCCGGCTTCGGGAGCTTCTTCCACTTCCGGCTTCGGCTCGCTCGAGGACTTGACGTTGAACTTCAAAGTCGCAGTCACGTCGGCGTGCAGCTTGATCGGGATTTCGTGCTCGCCGGTGGACTTGATCGGGTGCTCGAGGACGATGCGATGACGATCGATCTCGGCGCCGATTTCGTTCTTCAGGCGGGTGGCAATGTCGTTCGCGGTCACGGAACCGAAAGCCTTCCCGCTCTCGCCGGTCTCGAGGGTGAAGACCATCTTCGACTTGCCAATGCGGCGGGCGATTTCCTCGGCCTCGTTCAATTCCTTCGCTTCACGCTCCGCCCGCTTGGCCTTGAGCATATCGAGCTGGCGCATGCTCGACTTGGTGACTTCATGCGCCTTGCCCTGGGGCAGGAGGAAGTTCCGCGCAAAGCCGCGGCGCACTTTCACGATGTCGGCTTCGGCGCCAAGTCCCGGGATGTTTTCGGTGAGGATGATTTGAGTCGAAGGCATAAAAGTCGGTCTCCAGAATGCGACCCGAAAGGCTCCGGGGCGCGGCGAGGGGACAGGAGTATAAAAGGCTCCGCCGACCTGTCAACGCAGCCGGCGATTTCCGCGCGCCGACTGGGAGATTAGACGGGCGTTTGACGCCGCACGGCTCTGCCCGCATGGTCGCAGCAGCATCAAGAGTGCGCGCTGAATCTCAGCGCGCCGCCAACCGAGCGAACGATTTCGGGGTTCGACGCGGTGGCCCGGCTGGAGAACCAGCAGATGTGGCCCGAAGGAAAAAGGAGCAAAGTTGAAAGAGAAAATCGCAATTGGCGTCCCGCAGGACGCAACTATCCAGGCGCGCAGCCTGGAGGAAATTAACCAGCAACATGTGGCGCGGGTGGACAAATACTTCCGCATGTTTCACGGCCTCTCATCGTATGCGGCCGGCTTTCACGCCGGCCAGATCTACCTCGAGGTGCGGCTCGACCGCCGCTTCCAGGGCGACCCGGACGAAATGGTGAGAAAGGTGGCTGCGACCTGGCGCAATGAGCCGGAGTTCGCCGAGGCGGAAGGCTATTCCGCACTGCTCTACCGGACGGCGCGGCAACAGGGATTCATCATCATGGATGACGGGAGCCCGGAAAATCTCGCCGCGCAGATCGAGGCGATGAAAGCCCCGGCTGAGGACATCTACGAGGGTCTGATCGAGGACCGGTTCGACGCGACCTCGACCGACCCCGAGCTGCCCTAGCCAATCAAGAGGCGCCGGGACCGGAAGACGCTCAGACCATGCCGAGTTTCATTCGGCCGGCTTCGCTGATCATGTTCTGGTTCCACGGTGGATCCCAAACCAAGTCCACTTGCGCTTCGTCCACGCCCTCGATGCTCATGATTTTGCTCTGGGCATCGTGGGCAATGGCGGGGCCCATGCCGCAGCCAGGCGCGGTCAGGGTCATTTTCACTTCCACCTTGGTGCCGCCGTTGTCGCCCTGCTTGAGCTGGCAATCGTAAACCAGGCCGAGGTCGACGATATTGACCGGGATTTCCGGGTCGTAGCACTGGCGGAGCTGCTCCCAGACGGCTTTCTCGTCGACTTCGCCGCCGCCGCCAGAAGTGGCCGCGGTCGAGGCGAGGTCGCCGTTCAGGTGCGGCTTTTCGATGCCGAGCGCGTCGAGGTCTTTCTCGGCAATGCGCGAGAGGCCCTGGTAGGTCGCGATGGTGTAACTGCCGCCGAGCGTCTGCGTGATCACGCCGGTGGTGCCGGCAGGGATCACGGTCTTGTTCCCGCTCGGGATCTGGATCGCATCGGTGTCGCGGCTGAGAGTGAATTCGGTGTTTTCGTGCATAGGACTAAGGTTTCAGAACCACTTTCACTTTGCCGCTGGTGCTTGCGGAAAGCTGAGCGAAAAGCGTGGGCGCAGTCTCGTTAGGCGCGGATGAAGTTGCCGGCGGTTTTTCGCCGGAGAGCGCGTTGCGCAGGGCGCCCTCGACGAGTTGCGCGCAATGAATCCGCACCGGCGGAAGAGCGCCGAGCGGCGCGGCCAATTCTTCGCCCGAGAGCGCGCGTGCCTGCTCGATCGTCTTGCCGGCTAAAAGTTCCGTGGCCACGCTCGCGACTGCGATCGCCGTCTGGCAGCCAAAGGATTGGAAGCTCGCGCGATCGATCACCTTGCGGCCGTCTTCCTCCTTAAATTTGATCCACATCCGCAGCATGTCGCCGCAGTCCGGGCTGCCGACTGTGCCCACGGCATCGGCATTCTCCATCTCGCCGAGATTGCGCGGGTTCTTCACCGCTGCTTCGATGCGAGCCTCGAGATTCTCGTCGCTCATGCCGGCTCCAGTTCGTAGCGCGGCAGCAAGGCGTCGACCTCGGCGCTGTAAGCATCAATCCCACCGCGCAGGCTTTTCACATTCGTGAAGCCGTGCCCTTGAAAATAAGCGGCCGCGTCGAGGCTGCGCGCGCCCTGATGATCGTAAATCACGAGCAACTCTTCGCGCGCCCAATCGCTCAAGATGCCCTGCATCGATTCCTGGGTGAAGAGCTCGGCGCCAGGGAGCCGGACGGCCTCGAACTCCTCGCGCGTGCGCACATCGAGCAGGTGAAGCCGTTCGTTCGCGGTCAATTTGTCGGCTAATTCCTGCGGCGTGAGCTGCATCGCGCGCTCCGCTTCGTCGCTCGCGAGGATGTGCGCGATCGCTTCCTCGACCTCGACGTTCTCGTTGCGCGCGCAGACACCGGCGAGCGTTTCGTCCGGCGAAAAACCACAGCTGGCGCAACCACCGATGTGATACTTCCGAAACATCGCCCGCTGCGCGCCCGGAAACGCCCGGAGCAGGTCGCGCATGGTCATGTTTGGGTCGATTTCCGCCGCTGCCTTCATCTCCCGCCTAAGGTAAGGCAGGGCAGGGGAGTCGCAACTCAGTGCTCTCCTTCCGGCGGGGGGCTGGGCGGAGGCTCGTAGCGAAACTCCCGATGCCGGATGCGACCGCCTGCATACGCGATGTAGACGCCGGAACCTAGCGTCGCGCCTGCGAGCAGCACCGTGACCAAGGCCACGGCGGTGGCCGCTTTGGCGGAGCCCTTCCATTCGACCACCAGGCCGGCTGCGGAGAGCGCTGCCAACGCGTAGAAGAGATAAATTAATTTGTCGGCGCGATGCGCATGTTCTTTTAACCAGGCGGCGCCGTCGCTGTCGGACATGGAGAGGACGCGATCGTAACCTTTTTCGCCGTATTCGAAGGCTGGCCACGCCGAAGCCGCGGCGAGGAAGACAATCGCCAGCGCCGTGACCCGCGCCGCGCGCGCTTGCGTCACCAGGGCGATGATCAAGGCGAGCACCCCCGTCACCAGTCCGTAGACCGGCAACGGGTTCAGCAAAGTGTGGACGTATTCCGGATTGCTGAGGTGCTCGAGCATGATCTTGCCGGCTATTTCTGAATGCTGGCGTTCTCGATCAGGTTCACGCCATCGCGTGAGACGACCTTGCCTTCGACGGTGATCGTCTTGGCAGCGTATTGCGCGAGGTCCTTGTTCATCGGCATGTGGTCTCCGATCAGGAGGTAGGTCTTGCCGTCGGCCGACTTCAAGCCCACCGGCAATCCGTTCTCGATGCATTTCTTTGCGCAATCCGCGTGCTTCTCGCCGGTCGCGCCGTGATCGACGTAACAGGCCAGGTCAACCACTTCGCCGGTGACCTTTTTCATGTCGCCGGCGGCGTGTTCATGCTTCTCCTCAGCGGCGAGGATTGGGCTGGTGATGAGGGCCGCGAGCGCGGCGATTCCGAACAGGGTTTTCATTGGTTTCATTTTGTTTTTTCTAAGCCCGGAGGCGCCGGGCGTTTGGTTTACTTCTTGATCATTCCGCAGGTGAGCATTGCCTTGCCCGCATACGGGTTTGCGATTGAGCCCTTCGGTTGCACCCAATCCTTTTTCACCATCGGGCAATTGACCACGTAGTACTCCGGCTTGCCTTTGGCCAGGGGAATGGCTTTCTCGCTCAGCTTCTCGAAGGCGTTCCGCGCGTCGGCGATTTTTTCGCTCTCGGCCAGCGGCTTGCCTTCCGCTCCCAGCTCGCCGGCGGCTTGCTTTGCGCCCGCGAGGTCATCGGCTGCCAGCGCGGCCTGCACCTTGACGTAGTGCTGGAGAAATTGCTGTTCGTCGCCGGCCGGTTCCGCGGCCCGGAGCGGTGCCGCCAGGGCGGCGAGGGAGAAAGCGAGGATAACGAGTTTCTTCATAGTCATGTTTGTTCGATGGGTTGAAGTTGTTGGACGTTCAAATCTTCCGCCGGTAGCGCCCGCCCGCGCCAGAGGACGTAGATCACCGGGTAGATCAGCAATTCCATCAGCGCCGAGGTGACAATACCGCCAATCATCGGCGTGGCGATGCGCTTCATCACATCGGCACCCGCCTGGGTCGCGGGCGACCACATGATCGGCAGGAGCCCGAAGAGGATGGCGCAAACGGTCATGATCTTCGGACGAATCCGCTCGACCGCGCCTGCGCGCACCGCCGCCTGGAGGTCGGCTAACGAGTTCATGCGACCCTCCGCGCGGCGTTTTTCCCAGGCGTGGTCAAGGTAGAGGAGCATGATCACGCCGGTCTCGGCATCGAGCCCGGCGAGCGCGATCAAGCCCACCCAGACGGCCACGCTCATGTTGTAGCCTAACAAGTAGATCAGCCAGAAAGCGCCGACTAACGAGAAGGGGACCGCGAGCAGGACGATCGCGGTTTTCGCGACCGACTTCGTATTCAGGTAAAGGAGCACGAAGATGATCAGGAGGGTGAAAGGGATGACTAATTGCAGCCGCTTTTCCGCCGCCTTGAGGTATTGGAATTGCCCGGCCCACTCGATGTAATAGCCGGCGGGAAATTTCACCCGCTCCTGGATCCGCTGCGCCGCCGCGCGCACGTAGCCTTCGATGTCGCTCGTGGCCGGGTCGACGAAGACAAAGCCGACGAGCTTGCCGTTCTCGTTCCGGATCGAGGGCGGGCCGGTTTTGTATTCGATCTTCGCGAGGAGGGAGATCGGCACCTGCGCGCCGGTCGGGGTGGGGACAAGCACGCGCTTCAGGCTATCGAGGTTCTGGCGAAAATCGCGCGCGTAACGCGCGTTCACCGGGTAGCGTTCGCGCCCTTCCACGGTGGTCGTGATCGTCTTGCCGCCGATCGCGGTTTCGATGACGTCGTTCACGTCGCCCACGGTCAGGCCGTAGCGCGCGGCTGCTTCACGGTTGACCGTGAAGTCGAGAAAGTAACCGCCCGTGGTCCGCTCGGCGAAGACGCTCCGGGTGTCTGGAAAATCAGCCAGCGCTTTCTCGATTTGCACCGCGACTTCCTCGATCGTCCCGAGGTCGTCGCCGAAGACCTTGATGCCTAACGAAGTGCGGAAGCCGGTGGTGAGCATTTCCGTGCGCGTCTGGATCGGCATCCAGAAGATATTCGCCATCCCAGGAGTCTTGATTGCGTTCATCTCCTCGAGGATTTTTTCCCAGGTCATCCCCGGTCTCCACTCGTTAGGCGGGCGGAGCGTGATCACGGTCTCGAACATCGAGAGCGGCGCGGGATCGGTCGAAGTGTCGGCCTGCCCGGCCTTCCCGAAGACGGTCAGGACCTCGGGAATCTTTTTCAGTTGCCGGTCCTGGATCTGGAGGATTTTGGTCGCTTCGTTGATCGACATCCCCGGCACTGCGGTCGGCATGTAGAGGATCGTGCCTTCGTTTAACGGCGGCATGAACTCCGAGCCGAGGCGGCTGAAAGGAATGAGCGTGAGCAGTAAAATAACCAGCGCGCTCAGAAGCGTGAGCCAGCGAAAACGAAGAACGAAATCGACCGCCGGGCGGTAGACCCAAATGAGGAAGCGGTTCACCGGATTTCGAAATTCCGGCGTGATCTTGCCGCGGATAAGCAGCGTCATCAGCACCGGCACCAAGGTCACGCCGAGGAGCGCGGCGAAGAACATCGAGAAGGTCTTGGTGTAAGCCAGCGGCTTGAAAAGCCGGCCTTCCTGCGCGGTCAGCGAGAAGACCGGGATGAAGCTCACGGTGATCACGAGGAGCGAGAAAAAGAGTGGCCGGCCGACTGATTTTGCCGCGCCGATGATCGCTTCCACGCGCTCGCGATTATCGGGTTCGCGCCCGTGCTCGTCCCGGAAATGCTCCAGCGCCTTGTGCGCGTTTTCCACCATGATGATTGCAGCGTCGACCATCGCGCCGATGGCAATGGCGATGCCGCCTAACGACATGATGTTGCTGGTTAATCCCAGCTGCAGCATCGGCAAAAACGCGAGCACGATCGCGATCGGCAGGGTGATGATCGCGACCAGCGCCGAGCGCACGTGCCAGAGGAAAAGGATGCAAACGAGCGCGACTACGATGCTTTCCTCGATCAACTTTTCGCGCAGCGTTTTGATCGCGTGCTTGATCAGCTCGCTGCGGTCATAAGTGGGCACGACGCGCACGCCCTCCGGGAGCGACGACTGCACTTCGGCGAGTTTACGCTTCACGCCATCGATTACTTCGAGCGCGTTTTCGCCGTAGCGCATGACCACGATCCCGCCCACGACTTCGCCCCGGCCATTCAACTCCGCGACCCCGCGCCGGAGGTCGCCGCCGAGGTGGACGGTCCCGACATTGCGCACGTAGACCGGCGTGCCGTTGTCGACCTTGAGGACGATATTCTCGATGTCGTCCACGCTTTTGATGTAGCCGCGGCCGCGCACGTAATACTCCGTGGTCGCGACTTCGAAGACTTTGCCGCCGACGTCGCCGTTGCTCGCTTTCACGCGTGCGACGAGGTCGCTCAGCGTAATGCCGTAAGCCGCGAGTTTGTTCGGATCGAGATCGATCTGGTATTGCTTCACGAAGCCGCCCACGGCCGCGACTTCGGCGACGCCCTTCACCGACTCGAGGGCGTAGCGCAGATTCCAATCCTGGAAGGAACGCAGGTCCGCCAGGCTTTGCTTCCCGGTCTCGTCGACCAGCGCGTACTCGTAAACCCAGCCGACTCCCGTGGCGTCGGGACCGATGACCGGATTGACCCCTTCCGGCAGCGAGCCGCGGACCGAGCTTAAGTATTCGATCACGCGCGAGCGCGCCCAGTAGATATCCGTCCCGTCCTCGAAAATAACGTAGACGAAGGACTTCCCGAACATCGATTCGCCACGGACAAATTTCACCTTTGGCGCGGCGATGAAACGCGACGTGATCGGGTAGGTAATCTGGTCCTCGATCAGGTCGGGCGAGCGCCCTTCCCAATCGGTGTAAACGATCACCTGCACATCGCTCAGATCCGGGATGGCATCGAGCGGGGTGTGCCGGAGCGCGTAAAGCCCGCCGGCAAACGCGAAGAGGGTAAAGACGATGACGAGGAACCTGTTCCGCGCGCTCCAGTCGATCAGCTTTTCGATCACGGCTGCGCCTCCTCCGGGCTGGGCGCGGGGGCTTCGAAGGCTTTGAGCGCGCCTTGCACTTTGGCTTCGGCATCGATCAAAAAGTTCGCGCTCGCGACCACGCGCTCGCCTTCCTGGAGGCCGCGGCGGACTTCGTAGCGCTCGCCGTATTTTTCGCCCAGCTCGACCAGGCGCGGCTCGAGTTTGCCGTCGCCTTGATCGACGAAAACGATGTTGCGCGAGCCGGTGGGCATGATCGCGCTCACGGGCACGGTCAGGCCCTCGCCCATGGCCATCGCGAGCTCGGCGTTCATGAACATGCCGGGGCGGAGCTTGAAGTCGGGGTTGGCGATGTCGATCCGGACTTTTGCGGTGCGTTTCGCCGGGTCGATGAACGGATTGATCACCGCGATCTTGCCGGCAAAATTTTCTCCGGGATAAGAAGCGGTCGTGAGGGCGAGCTCCTGTTCCTGCTGAAGCATGCGCAGCTCGTTCTCGTAGAACTCGGCCCACACCCAGACGACCGAGAGATCGGCGATTTCGACCAGCGCGTCGCCCGGTTTTACGCTGGCGCCCTGTTGCGCCGCGACGCGCTCGACAATCCCGCGGAAGGGCGACTGGAGGGTCAGGAACTCGGAAGGTTGCCGGCTCTTTTCCAGGGCTGCGATCTGCTCCGCAGTCACGTTCCACTGTTCCAGGCGCGACCGCGCGGCCTCGATCAAGCGTTGCGCCGTGGCGCGCGCCGCGGGCGAGCGCGCGTCGTCGCGCATCTTAAAGACGGAAACGAGTTCGCGCTCCGTGGTCAGCAGGTCCGGGCTGTAGATCGAAAGGAGCGGCGCGTTTTTTTCCACGATCTCGCCCGGCGAGGTGACGAAGAGCTTCTCGACGTAGCCGTTGACCCGGGAGACGAAACTCCAGCGGCGGGTCGAGTCCGGCTCGACCATGCCGACTGCGCGAATCGTGTGCTCGAGCGCGCGGCGCTCGACCGGGGCATAGGTCACGCCGATCTGCTGCTGGCGTTCCACCGGGACGCTGAACTCGTTAGGCGCGTTGGCCGTCGGAGCGGTCGGCGCTGGCGGCGGCCCCGCGTTTCAGCACCGGGACCAAATCCATCCCGCAAATCGGGCACTTCCCCATCTCCGAGGCGTGCACCGAGGGATGCATGCTGCAGGTGTAGTAATCGATGTTGCTGTCTGTTTTTGGCGGCGTGCTCCGGTGGCAGCCGAGGGTGGCCAGGAGAAGGACGACGAGAAGGAGGCGGAGCGAGTTCATTTGGAGGAATCAGTCGTTAGGCGGAAGGTTGGGAAAATCTGCAGGTCCACGCCCACGACCGCTTCGAGTTCGGCCAGGGCAATGCGGTAGTCAGCGAGATGGCGAAGATACGTCGCGTCGGTGTCGCGCAGGGTGCGCTGCGCGGTGATCAACTCGAGGAAGCTCGACTTGTCCGTCTCGTAGCCGTTGCGGCTGGTCTCGACCGATTGCGCGGTGAGCGGGAGGAGCTGGTCGCGGAAGAGCTCCACGTGATGGCGATAGGTCTCGACTTTGGCAAGTGCGTCGCGCACCAGGCCGAGCGTTTCCGTGCGCGCGTTTTCCAGCTCGGCCTGGGCCTGCTCGAGACTGCTGCGCGCCTCGCGTTCCTGCGCGCGATATTTGCCCACGTTCCCCAGCGGCACGTTGAAGAACACGCCGGTGTCATATTCGTTGAAGCCGCGACCTGAGCCCTTGAAGGAACGCGCTTCCACGCGCACCTGCGGCTCCGGAATCCAATCGCGTTTCGCCGCCTGCAACCGCTGCTCCTCGGCGGCGATGCGGTTCGCGGCCAGGTGCAGCTCCGGGCGAAATTGCAGCGCGAGCGCCTCGAGCTTGCCGGCATTGAAGCGGAGCGGCCGCACGTTTACCTCCACCGGCTGGCCGAGCGCCGTGCGGGCCGGGCGATTCATCAGGACATTGAGCGCCGACTGCGCATCGGAGAGTTCGCGCTCGAGCGCGCGGCGTTCTTCCTGGAGGCGAATCAGGTCCGTTTCCGCGAGCAAGAGGCTCCCCTGGGTCTGCGTGCCCACGGAATACTTCGCGCGACTGATCTCGAAGAATTGCGCGAGCAGCGCATCGTTGCGCTGGTTCACGTCGAGCTGCGCAGTCGCATTCAACCAGCGGAAATAGGCCGCGCGCACCTTCGCCACCAGGTCGAGCTGTTGCCGGCGATATTCATCGAGCGTCGCGCGCGCTTCGGCCTCGGCGGCGCGGGCGCGGCTGCGATTTTTCCCCGCCAGCGGAAGCTTTTGCGAGAGCATCCACTCGGCGTCGCTGTAGGTGTCAAAGCGCGTGGTCTCGCGCCGCTCAAAGTCGACGCCCACCATCGGGTCCTCCCAGGCGGCGGCCTGCGGGACGCGCGCCTTCATCGCCTCCCACTTCGCGTGCGCCGCACGAAGCCCGGCATAATTAGCCAGCGCTTTCCGGGTCGCTTCCTCAAGGGAAAGTGTCTCGGCGGCGTGGCTGCTTTGGCTAACGAGTAGTAGTAGGAATAGGGATAGTTTCTTCATGAGATTCGGGGGTTCACGGACGGAGAACGTCCAAGAGGAGTGCCCGGAAATGGGCACACTGCGCCTGTCAGCGCCCCGGAATCAGATGAGGAAAGTGCAGAGGACCGCGAGGCGCGAAGGACCCGCGGAAAGCACCACCGGCGTCGCCGCCGTGAAGTCAGCCGGAGAGGCCAGAAGCTCCTGCAACAAGACCGTCGCCGCCGGGGCGGCGAGCACGATTGCGACCGTTTGCACCGCTGGAGCAGTGCTCGTGTCGGCAGGATTTTGTTGCGGCAAAACGCACGACTTCATCGTCGCGCAGCAAGGGCATTCCGCACTCTGCGCCACCGGCGTCGTGCTCATGGCACAGGCCTGCACCGGTCCCTGGAGCGGCGCCAAAAGCAACGCCACCAGAAGGAGCAGACCAGTCGTTAGCCGACGCGACATGCTCCTCTTATAGCATGAAGCGATCCCTTCGTCGATGCCGCTTGGGCGATTGCCAGGATGCTGGTTAAAATTTCGGTAGGCCGGATGCGAATTGCCCTGCGTTTCTTTTGTCTTTTGCTGGCGGTCGACGCCGCGCTCGCGGAAGAGAGCAGCCCGGTCGAGAAGAGCCGCTATAATCTTTTCCAAGCGACTCCGGATCGTCCTTTGCGCGCCTCTCGGCCGATCGACCCAGTCAATCGGCCGGGCCCTCCACCGTCAACGCCGGCCATTTTTACGTCGAGACGGGCGTGAACCTCGTGGGCAACCAGCCGTTCGCCGGGTTGGCCGTGCGCTTCTAGAGCTTCACCGCCCGCAGGCGCAGCGCGTTCGCGATTACCGAGACCGAGCTCAGGCTCATGGCCGCGCCTGCGATCACCGGGCTCAGCAGCAGCCCGAAGAACGGGTAGAGCAGGCCGGCGGCGATCGGGATGCCTAACGAGTTGTAGATAAAAGCAAAGAAAAGATTCTGCCGGATGTTGCGCATGACCGCGCGGCTCAGGCCGATCGCCTGGTCCACCCCGCGGAGGTCGCCTTTGAGCAGAGTGATCCCGGCGCTCTCCATGGCCACGTCGGTCCCGCTGCCCATGGCAATGCCGACATCGGCCGCGGCGAGCGCGGGCGCGTCGTTGATCCCGTCGCCCGCCATGGCCACGACCTGGCCGCTCGCGCGCAACTGCTGCACGCGCGCGTGCTTCTCCTCCGGCGCCACGCCGGCTTCCACGCGGTCGATCTTCAATTCCTTCGCAACGGCCTGGGCGGTGCGCTCGTTGTCTCCGGTCAACATCAGGATCTCGATCCCGCGCGCGTGCAGGCTCTGGATCGCGGCCGCGGTCGACTGCTTGATTGGATCGGCCACCGCGAGCAGGCCGGCGGCTTTCCCGTCGATCGCCACGAAGACCGCGGTCCGGCCTTGCGTCTGCAATTCCGCGCCTTGCTTCTCGAGTTCCTCGAGCTTCTTCACCCCGCGCTCGCGCAGGAAAGCGATTTGCCCGATGAGCACCAGCTTGCCGTCTATTTTTCCGGAGACGCCGCTGCCGGTTTTGGAATCAAAATCCTGCGCTTCGCGCAACGCGATCCCGCCTTCCTTCGCCCCGCGCACGATCGCTTCCGCGATCGGATGCTCGCTCTGGCGCTCGAGCGAAGCCGCGAGCGCGAGCACGTTCTCGCCTTCGAAGCCTTCGGCCGCGAAAACTTCCGTGAGCGAGGGCCGGCCTTCGGTGAGCGTGCCGGTCTTATCGACCACGAGCGTGTGCACCGCTTCCATCCGCTCCATCGCTTCGGCGTTCTTGATCAAGACGCCTTCGCCCGCGCCGCGACCGACGCCGACCATGATCGACATCGGCGTGGCCAGGCCGAGCGCGCAGGGGCAGGCGATGATCAGCACCGCGACCGCATTCACGATCGCGTGCGCGAAGCGCGGCTCTGGCCCGAGCCAAAGCCAGAGCGCGAAAGTGATGCAGCGAGCAGGCGATGACCGCGGGCACGAAAAAGCGCGCCACCTTGTCGGCTAACGACTGGATGGGCGCGCGGCTGCGCTGGGCCTGCGCGACCATGTCGACGATGCGCGAGAGCATGGTCTCGCGGCCGACGCGTTCCGCCCGGAAGACGAAGCCGCCGGTTTTGTTAACCGTGCCGCCGGTCACCTTGTCGCCTAACGACTTCTCCGCCGGCATCGGCTCGCCGGTGATCATCGATTCGTCGATCGTGCTCTGCCCTTCGGTGATCTCGCCGTCTACCGGCACCTTCTCGCCCGGCCGCACGCGCAGGAGATCGCCGGTTTCGATTTCCTCGAGCGGGACGTCTTCATCTTTTCCGTCGCGCACGCGGCGCGCGGTCTTGGGCGCGAGGTCGAGGAGCGCGCGGATCGCCGCGCCGGTGCGCGAGCGGGCGCGCAACTCGAGCACTTGGCCTAACAAGACCAGGACCGTGATCATGGCTGCGGCCTCGAAGTAGATCCCGATCATCCCGTGCTCGCGGAAGGAGGGCGGGAAAATAGCCGGCAAGATCATGGCCACGACGCTGTAGGCGTAAGCCGTGCCCACCCCGATGCCGATGAGGGTAAACATGTTCAAATTCCACGTGCGCACGGAGAGCGCGGCGCGCTGGAAGAACGGCCAGCCGGCCCAGAGGACCACGGGCGTGCTCAGGGCAAATTGTATCCAGCGCGAAGTCGTTCCCGCCATCCAGGCCGGCGCGCCCGGGATGAGATGCGACATCGCGAGCAGGAAAACCGGAAGCGCGAGCGCGCCGCCGATCCAAAGCCGGCGGGTCATGTCGTCCAGCTCGGCGTTTTCGTCTTCATCGCCGCTCGACACCGACTTCGGCTCCAGCGCCATCCCGCAGATCGGACATTGGCCGGGCGCATCCTCCTCGATCTCGGGGTGCATCGGGCAGGTGTAAGTTTTCTTGGTTGGCGGGGACCACGATGGGTTCCGCTCCAACGCCATGCCGCACTTCGGACAGGTGCCCGGCTTGTCCGAGACCACGCCGTCGCACATCGGGCAAAAATATTTCGCCTCTGGTGCCGCGGAGGTCGCGGTCGCGGCGTGTTCGTGGTGACAACAGGAGTGCTCTTCCTGTTCTTCGGAGTGAACGGGCGCTGCCATGGGTGACTATACCACACCGCGCCGCGCGGTTTTACACACCCAGCGGGGCGGATAAGTTCTTGAACGCCCCGTGCCGTCGGCGGGTCACACCTTTCGCATGGAACAAAACCCGCCCTTTCCGTCGCCCGAAGAACTGAAGTCGAAGCTCTCCGAGTTCATGAAAACGAACTTCGGCGACAAGGTTTCCTTCGCCACTTTTGCCCAGCCGGAAACGTCGGAAAACGGGCCCGAGGAAAAGCCGGCGCCGAACGAGCGCGACGCTTTTGCTTTCGATTTCCTCCCGCGCGACATCAAGGCGCATCTCGACCGCTTCGTGATCCAGCAGGATGAGGCCAAGAAGGTCCTCTCGATCGCGGTCTGCGATCACTACAATCACGTCGGCTATCTCCGGCGGCTCGCGCAGGAGGACGCGGCCAAGGCCGAGGAAACGGAATACGCCAAGCAGAACGTCATCCTCGTGGGCCCGACCGGCGTCGGAAAAACCTACCTGATCAAGCACATCGCGGAGCTGATCAAAGTGCCGTTTGTCAAAGCCGACGCGACCAAGTTCAGCGAGACCGGTTACGTCGGCGGCGACGTCGAAGACCTGGTGCGCGAGCTCGTGCAGAAGGCGGATGGCGACGTGGAGCTGGCACAGTTTGGGATCATCTACATCGACGAGATCGACAAGATCGCGGCGGCCTCCAACGTGAGCGGACGCGACGTCAGCGGCCGCGGCGTGCAGACGACCTTGCTCAAGCTGATGGAGGACACGGAGGTGGCGCTCCGCAGCGCGAACGATATCCAGGCGCAGCTCCAGGCAGCGTTTGAATTCCAGAAGCGCGGCGGGAAGGCCAAGCGCGAGACGATCAGCACCCGGCACATTCTTTTTGTCGTCAGCGGCGCCTTCGAGCGCTTGAAGAAGCAGGTCTCGCGGCGGCTCACGCAGGGGCAGATCGGGTTCAACGCCGAGCCGCGGCAGGTGATGGATAACGAGTTGTTCCAGCACGTGCGCACGGCCGATTTCATCGAGTATGGCTTCGAGCCGGAGTTCATCGGCCGCCTGCCGGTGCGGGTGGTCTGCGAGGAACTAAGCGCGGACGATCTCTACCAGATCATGAAGTTCTCCGAGGGGAGCATCCTCCGGCAATACGAGCGCGCCTTCCGCGCCTACGGGATCGAGATCAGCTTCGAGGATGAAGCGCTTGCGCTTGATGGCGGCGGAAGCGGCCAAGGAGAAAACCGGCGCGCGCGGTTTGCTCACCGTCTGGGAGAAATTATTCCGCGACTACAAGTATCATCTCGCTGGCTCCGGGCTCACGCAGCTGCGCGTTTCCAGCGAGCTGGTGCGCGAGCCTGCCCGGGTGCTCGAGCGCTTGCTCGCGGAAGGCGATCGCCAGGAGACGGCCACGCTACGCGAAGCAGGCGCGCGTTTTTGCCGACGAATTCACCCGCGAGCACGGGCTCACAATTCGCTTCGACGAAGCGGCGCGCGATGCGCCTTGCGGAACGCGCCCAGGCCGAGCGCATGACCATGGCGGAACTCTGCGCGCACCTGTTCAAGGATTACCAATTTGGCCTCAGCCTGGTGCAGAAAAACACTGGGCAAACCGAGTTCGAGCTGCCGCGCGCGGCGGTCGAGGCGCCGGATAAATTTCTCAGCGACCTGGTGGTGCAGTCGCACTATCCGCTTGCCTCATCGGAGAATCACTGAGAGCAATCCTGCGAATGAAACGCACCACCCTCGTGGCGCTGGTCCTGGGCGTGATTGTAAGCGCGATCGTGATCGCGCTTTACGCCACGCGTCTGCTCCTGCCGTTGGAGACCGCCTTCATGCAGCTGCTCCTCGGCGGGCAGGCGCCCGCTCGGGTCGTGAGCGTAAGCGCGCAGTACATTCTCGTGGTTTTGCTCTCGTTAGGCAGTTGCTGGCTGGTGGTCAGGAGCACGCGCCGCGAGCGGTTGGTGCTGCCGCTCGTGCTCTTTGTCCTCGAGCTTTTCGGGATTGCTTGGGTAGGGCTGCTTTTCCAGATGTTCTTCCAGCCATTGCCGTCGGTCCTGGCCACGCTCCTCGGCTTCGGCGCGGCCTATGCCTACGTCGCGCTCGGCGGGCGGAGCCAAGCGGGGATGGCGCGGGAGCTTTTCCACGGTCGCATTTCCTCGGAGCGGGTGGGCGCGATCGCGGCCGGCGAATTGGCTTACAACCCGGAGGCCGCGGCGCACGAGGTCACCGCGGTCGTCTGCGACATCGCGAACAAGCACGACCTCGCGGAAGAATGCAGTCCGGCGCAGCTCGCGGAATTAACCGACAAGTTCATCCGCCACGCGACCGAGTCATTTCTCCGCGCGGGGGCTTACATCGAGACGATCACCGGCGAAGGCATCGTCGCGCTCTTCGGCTTCCCCGCGGAGGATGGCGAGCGCGCCGAGAAGGCCACGCGCCACGCGCTCGAGCTCTTCGAATCGTTCGAGAAACAGCGCACCGGCCGCGACGAATCCTTCCGGCGTTTCAGCGTGCACGTCGGCATTGCCACCGGGCCGATGATGTTTGCGCCCGTGCCGCAGGAAGGCCGGCGCGCCTTGCTCGCGATCGGCGAGCCGGTGGAATTGGCGCGCCGCTTCTGCATCGCGAATCGCTTCTACGGCTCGCACATTCTCATCGGGCCGGGGACGTTTGAAATGGCGAGCAAGAACGTCGTCGCGCGTCCGATCGATTTCCTGAGCGGGGTCGATGTGCGCGAGCGCCATGAAATTTACGAGCCACTGATGCTCGCGAGCGAAGCTTCGGCCGAGCAGATCGCGCGGCGCGACTACTTCTGGCAGGGCGTGGTCCTTTATCGGGAAAAGCGCTGGGCCGAGGCCTACACGCAATTCCAGAAAGCGCGCGGCCCGGAGGGCGAGGAAGACGCGCCGCTGCAGCTTTATCTCCGTCGGCTCGAGCCGCTCGCGCTCAACCTGGTGGAAACGCCGTAGCCGTCGCCTTGAGGAAGATCGAGTATCCGGTCGCGATCCGGGAGTTAATCGCCCACCTGCGCCAGATGCCCGGCGTCGGCCCGCGCTCGGCGGAGCGCATTGCGCTCTGGATGGTGCAGGCTAAAACCG
Source organism: uncultured Verrucomicrobiae bacterium (assembly GCA_963726745.1). GTDB lineage: Bacteria > Verrucomicrobiota > Verrucomicrobiia > Chthoniobacterales > UBA10450 > JACCTI01. Next base: position 114,240 of record CAVSDR010000006.1, on the reverse strand, counting down.
CCCGCCCGGAGGAGATCGCGGCCGCGATCGCGCAGACGCGCGCGAGCGTGCGGCCCTGCGTGCAGTGCGGCTTTTTCACCATGGAAGCCGAGCTCTGCGAGATCTGCACCGACCCGATCCGCATCCCCGACCTCCTTTGCGTGGTCGAGCAGCCGACCGACATTCTCCCGCTCGAGAAAACGAGCGCTTTCCGCGGGCGCTACCATTCGTTAGGCGGCAGGATCTCGCCGCTGGATCACGTGGGCCCGGAGGATTTGCGGATCAATGAACTGGTCGCGCGGCTCGAGCGCGAGTCGTTTGCGGAAGTGATCCTCGCGCTCGCGGCCGACGTGGAAGGGGAGGCGACCACGAACTATCTCGTCGACCTGCTCAAGCGCTTCCCGGTCAAGCTCACCCGGATCGCTCACGGCTTGCCCGCAGGCGGCGGTTTGGAATCAGCCGACGAGCTCACGCTTTACCAGGCGCTTTCAGGCCGGCGGCAGATTTAGGTTTTCACCAGGCGGATTTCGGGGAAATTTCCAGCCACATGTCCTGCGCGAAGATCGATCCCGCCCTGCACCAGGCGCAAAAGCCGCCCTGGATCAAAGTGCGGCTGCCTTCGAACCCGAAATTTTTCTCCACCAAGGCGCTCATTTCCGATCTGCGCCTGCACACCGTCTGCGAAAGCGCGCAGTGCCCGAACCGCTGGGAATGCTGGAGCCAGGGCACCGCCACGGTCATGATCGCGGGCGAACGTTGCACCCGCGCTTGCGGCTTTTGCGCGGTCAGCACCGCGAAACCCTTCGCGCTCGAGGCCGACGAACCGGAGCGCGTGGCCGAGGCCGTGCGCCGCATGGGCTTGAAGCACGTCGTCATCACCGCGGTCGCGCGCGATGACTTGAAGGACGGCGGCGCGAAGCATTTCGCCCGCACCATCGGCGCGGTCCGCGCGATGGACCCGAGCGATCATCATCGAAGTGCTCGTGCCCGACTTTCACGCGCAGGATTGGTGCATCCAACTGGTGACCGACGCCGCGCCGGAAATCTTCAATCACAACCTCGAGACGGTCGAGCGCCTCACGCCGGTGGTCCGGTCGCGCGCGAAGTATCGCACCTCGCTCGAGGTGCTGGCGAAGGCGAAGAAGTTGTCGCCTAAAATCGTCACCAAAAGCGGCGTCATGCTCGGCCTGGGCGAGACCGAGCCGGAGCTTTTCCAGACGATGGACGACCTGCGCGAGGTCGGCTGCCAGGTGCTCACGCTTGGCCAGTATCTCCGGCCGACGCCGCAGCATCTCCCGGTGGTCGCCTACATCACGCCCGATCAATTCGACGCCTACGGCGAAATCGCGCGGGCCAAGGGCTTCGACCACGTCGCCTCCGGGCCGCTCGTGCGCAGCTCGTATCACGCGGCCGATTTCCATCCGGTCGTTCGTTAGCCGATGTCTCATCCGATGGCCGCGAGCGCGGTGAATCGCGCGACCGTCGCCGCGATCATTCCGGCTTACTGCGAAGAAAAACACGTCGGCGAAGTCGTCCGCCGCACGCTCGCGCAGCTCGACCACGTGCTCGTGGTCGATGACGGCTCGAGCGATGCCACCGCCGCGCGCGCCCGGGAAGCCGGCGCGGAAGTGATCGTGCATCCGCAGAATCTCGGGAAAGGCGAGGCGGTCAAAACCGGCCTGCGCCACTGGCTCGAGCGCGGCTTCACCCACGTGATCATGCTCGATGCCGACGGCCAGCATTTGCCCGAAGAGATTTCTCGCTTTCTCGACGCGACCGCCAAGGGCGCTCAGCTCCTCGTGGGCACGCGGATGAACGACGTGCGCGACGATGCCCTTCGTCCGCCGCGTGGTCAATCGCTGGATGAGCCACGAAATTAGCCAGCGCTGTGGGCAGGACATTCCCGATACGCAATGCGGATTCCGCCTGCTCTCGGCGGCCGTCATCCCGCTCTTGCTCGAAGGCGCGGCGCGCTTCGATTACGAGACCGAGATGCTCCTGGTCGTGAGCCGGCAAGGCTTCAAGATCGGCGCCGTCCCGATCAGCACGGTCTACTCCGATGAAGTGAGCAGCATCCACCCGGTGCGCGACACCATCCGCTTCCTCAAATTGCTCCGGCGCTACCCGAAGAAGTAGGGCGCGCTTCGTTGATCAGAGCAGGCCGCGGCGGCGGAAGTCTTGCACGTTGCCGCCGGCGCTGCGCTCGATCAGGTCGAGGGTGAACTTGAGCAGGCAAACTTCCCAGGCGTCGTCCACGCCCTGGATGACGGCGCGCATTGGTTCGCCGGAGTTTTGCACCCGCAGCTTGGTGCGCTCGATCACGGTGGCGAGCGGTTCGCGGTAGGTGTTTTCGGTCACGCCGCTTTTGCGAAACTGAAAGCCATACTTGAGCACGGCGACGTTCCGCAGCCGCGCGCGCAGTTGCTCGGCGTAGCGCTCGGCCTTTTCGCCGAAGCCTTCGAGCAGGAGCCGCGCGAAATGGTCCGGCGCGAGAATCTGCGGACGCTCCGCCTCGATCTGGCCGTCGCGCACGCGCACTTCATTCGCCCGGTCCATCAACTCCGAGACGAGGTAGAAATGAAAACGCGTGGTTCCGAAGGTCGCAATCTGTCCATCGGGCGCGAGGATGACCTCCGTGTTTTCGGCAGCGTATTGGAAATCGTCGGCGCTCGGCATGGAGGCTTACTCTACGGAGCGCGCCAGACTTGTCTTTCGCGGGCCGATCCGCTACCACGCGAACGAATGAACGCGAAGGTGGATGGCTATTTTCGGCGCGCGGAAAAATGGCGAGCCGGAATTGGAAGCACTGCGCGAGCTCCTGCTCGACTCCGGGCTGACCGAGGAGCTGAAGTGGGGCAAGCCGTGCTACACCCTTGCGGGGAAAAACGTCGCCATCCTGATGACTTTGAAGGAGGCCTGCGCGCTCATGTTCTGCAAGGGCGCGCTGCTGCGCGACGGGCAGAGCCTGCTGGCTAAACCGGGGGAGCATACGCAGGCGGGGCGCTGGATGAAATTCGGCAGCGTGGCGGAGGTGGCGCGGCGCGCGAACGCGGTGAAAGCGTATCTCGCGGAAGCGACCGAGGTGGAGCGTGCCGGCCTGGAGGTGGTCTACAAGGAGACCGCGGAGTTCGCGGTCCCGGCGGAACTCACGGAGCAGCTCGAGAAAAATGCGAAGTTCAAGGCGGCGTTCGGGAGCTTGACCCCGGGACGCCAGCGCGGCTACCTCTTGCACTTCGCCGGCGCGAAACAGTCGAAGACCCGGACGGCGCGGGTGGCGAAATGGAGGCCGCATATTCTCCAGGGAAAAGGACTGCACGATGAATGAGGTCAACGAAACGCACGATCACCCGCTGGATTCATCTGGTCTTCAGCATCCCGATCCTGGGCTACATCTACAGCCCGTTTGAGGAGATCCCGAACTACGCGCCGCTGGTGCGCTTTTTCTTCGCGCCAGTGATTGTGCTCTCGGGCCTCTGGATGTGGAAAGGCCACCTTGTGCGCCGGCTTTTCGCGGGGAAAACGGAACCAACAAGATGAAGGCAAAAAGCCAGCGCCCCGAAACCGTCGCCGAATACATCGAGGCCGCGCCAGCGGCCGGCCGACCGTTGTTGCGCGAGCTCTACGCGCTCTTGAAAAGCATCGCGCCGGACGCGCAGGAGACGATGAAATGGAACACGCCCTTCTTTGTGGAGCCGCGCTTCCTCTTCGCGTTTTCGGCGCACAAGGCGCACCTGAGCTTCTCGCCCATGGAGTCCGGACTGGACCCGTTTCGCGAGGAATTGGCGAAGCACGAGACGACGAAGAACTTCCTCAAGGTCCCTTACGATCAGCCGCTCCCCGTGGCGCTGATCCGCAAGATCGCAAAGCATCGCCTGAAGACAGTCCGCGCGCGGACGGACGACTCGTTCTGGGGATAGCGCCGGCCGTCACTCCGCGATCGGCGGCGCGGAACCGGGCACCGGACGGCGCGCCCGCCAAAGCCGGATCATCTCGCTGGTAAAAATAGCCAGCGCGATCCAGATCAGCCCGAAGGTGATCAGGTGCGCGCGGGTGAACGGCTCGTGATAGAGAAAGACGCCGAGGAAGAAAGTGCCGGTCGGCGCGAGATATTGCAGGAAGCCGATGGTCGTTAGGCGCAAGTGCCGCGCGGCATGGCCGAACCAAACCAGCGGCAGACCGGTGACCACGCCAGTGCTCAGGAGCAGGAGTGAGAGCGTCCACTGCGCCGGGCCGAAGATGCCGGCGCCAGTGGCCGGCAGCCAAAGGAGATAACCGATCGCCACGGGAGTGAGGATGGTGGTTTCGAAAAACAAGCCGGGAATCGCGGCCGTGCCGGACATTTTCCGGAGCAAGCCGTAGACGCCCCAGGAAAGGCAAAGGCCGAGCGCGATCCACGGGAATCGTCCGTAGCCGAAGGTGAGATTGAGCACGCCGAGCGTGGCCAGGAGGACGGAGGCGAGTTGCCAGCGGGTCAGCCGCTCGCGCAGGAAGATCGCGCCCAGGAGAACGTTGACCAACGGCGCCATGAAGTAACCCAGGCTGGTCTCGAGGACGCGGTTCACGTTCACCGCCCAGATGAAGAGGAGCCAGTTGCCTGAGACCGCGAGCCCGCTGGCGATGCAGAACATGGTTGCGCGGCGCGAGCGCAAGGCGGCGCGCACCTCCGGCCAGCGGCCTTGCCAGGTGAGGAGGAAAACCAGGAAGGCCGTCGTCCAAACGAAGCGATGCGCGAGAATTTCCGGCGCGCTCACGGTTTTGAGCAGCTTCCAGTAGACCGGGATCACGCCCCAGAAGCCGAAGGCCGCGAAACCGGCGAGGAGCGCGCTCCGGTTGGTGGACTCGTTAGGCGACGTAGCGGAAGGCACGCCACCCTATTTCACTGATCAGCGCGGCGAGCAAGGCACGGCCCGCGCGCGCGATTGACTTGCGGCGCACGCGTCTGCATCTCTGAGGCGCGTGAAGCTCCAGCAATTTTTCACCGAGCTGAAGCGGCGGAAGGTCTACCGCCTGGCGGTCGGCTACTGCGTGGTCAGCTGGCTCTTGATCCAGGTGGCGACGCAGGTCTTTCCGTTTTTCGACATTCCGAATTGGACCGTGCGCCTGGTGATCCTTCTGCTGGCTGCCGGCTTTCCGCTCGCGTTGATTCTTTCATGGGCCTTCGACCTCACGCGCAAAGGAGTGAAGCGGACCGAGGACGCGCCGGCAGCCGCCACCGGCAGCGGCCCCCGAGAAAAGCATCGCGGTGCTCCCGTTCGAAAACCTGAGCCACGAGCAGGAGAACGAATATTTTGCCGACGGCATCCAGGACGACATCCTCGCGCGGCTGGCGAAAATCGCGGACTTGAAAGTGATCAGCCGCACCTCCGTGCGCCAGTATCGCAGCGGCACGCGCAACCTGCGCGAGATCGGCCGCGAACTGGGCGTGGCGCACATTCTCGAGGGAACGGTGCGGCGCGCGGGGCAGCGGGTGCGGGTCAATGTGCAGTTGATTAACGCCGCGATCGACGCGCACGTCTGGGCGGACTCGTTTGACCGGGAATTAACCGACCTTTTCGCGCTCCAGAGCGAGCTCGCAGAGCGGATCACGATGGCGCTGCAGGCGAATCTTTCGCCGCGCGAGCGGGCCGGGCTGCGGATCCACTCGACCGCCGATCTCGAGGCCTACGAAGATTATCTGCGCGCGCGCGATCTCTTTCGCTGGAGCGGCGCGGGCGATCCGCGTGAGAACGGCGAAAAAGCGCTGCGTCATCTCGAGCGGGCGCTCGCGCGCGATCCGCAATTTGCGCTCGCGCATTGCCTGCGGTCGCGCTGGCACGGCGAGCTCTATTGGTTTGGGCTCGACCGGACGACCGAACGGCTGGCGCTTGCGAAGGCGTCGGCGGAGCGGGCGCTGGAGTTGGAACCCGAGCTGGGCGATGCGCACACCGCGCTGGCCTATTATCACTACTTTGGCTTCCGCGATTACCCGAAGGCTCGCGCCGAGCTGGAGATCGCGCGGCGGGCGGTGCCGAACGACGCGGAAATTTGGGACGCCTTCGGCGCGCTCGACCGGCGGCAGGGAAATTGGGAGCGGGCGATCGGGCATTTCGAGAAAGCGCGGGAGCTCGATCCGCGAAACGTCTCGGTGATCTGGAATCTCGCCGAGTGCTACGCCCTCACGGGGCGGATCGAGGAGGCCGCGCGGACGATGGCAGCGGGCCTGGAGGTGAATCCGCAGGCGCATTTCTTCGCGCTCGCGCGGGCCGCGCTGGCCTTGCGCGCGACGGGGGATCTCGCGCCGCTCCAGGCCGCGCTGCGAGCGATCCCGCGCAGCTTCGATCCGGGGGGAGGCGTCTCGTTAGTCGAACTGCGGGTGCGCTTGATGGAGCGGGATTTTGCCGGCGCGGCGGAGGCATTGCGGCGGCATCCGCAGGAGGAGTTCAACGATCCCGGCGTCGGCGGTACGGCGGGGACGCTCGACAGTTATCCGTTTCCGCGTGCCTGGTATGAGGGCCTGGTCGCCCGCGGCCTGGGCAATGAGGCCGCGGCGCGGAAGTTGCCTTCGAGAAAGCGCATGCGCCGCGGTCGAAGAGCAGATCGCCTGTTGCGCCGAGGATCCGAAGCCGCAGAGCATGCTCGGCTTGGTGCTGGCTGCGCTCGGGCGGAAGGAGGAGGCCATCCGGCAACTGCGGAAAGTGACCGAGGCACTGCCGGTGGAACGCGATGCCTATGACGGCCCGATCCTTGCAACCAACCTCGCGGTAGTCTACGCGCAGGTGGGCGAAAAAGAGCGCGCGCTCGCGGAGCTGGAACGACTCGTTAGGCTGCCGAATGGCCCCACGCCGGGCCTGCTGCGGGCGGAGCCGGAATGGGATCCGCTGCGCAGCGAGCCGCGCTTCCAGGCGTTGCTTACTTCTTCCCTTCGAAGAGCGGGAGATACTGCTCCAGGCCTTCTTCCTTGAGCTTCTCCACCGGGACGAAGCGAAGCGCCGCTGAGTTCAGGCAATAGCGCATGCCTGTCGGCGGTGGGCCATCGGGGAAGAGGTGGCCGAGGTGGGCGTCGCCCCCTTTGCTGCGCACTTCGGTGCGAGACATTCCGAGAGTGCTGTCTGTTTTCTCGACGATGTTTTCTTTCGCCAGCGGCTTGGTGAAACTGGGCCAGCCGGTGCCGCTCTCGAATTTATCCAGCGAGCTGAAGAGCGGCTGTCCGCTGATGCGATCGACGTAGATCCCGGCCTGGTGGTTGTCCCAATACTCGTTCCGGAAAGGCGGCTCGGTGCCGTTTTCCTTGGTCACGTGATACTGCTCGGGGGTGAGCTTCTTGCGGAGCTCGGTCTCGTTGGGGTTCTCGGATTTTTGGGCCATGGCGTGGTGGGAATGGAGGAAAGCGTTACCGAGGGCAAAGGCGGCGATGAAGAGCGGCACCAGCCAGGAGTGGCGGCGGCGTGAACGGATGATCAGCATAAGTATTTCGACAGCGCGCAGCGGCGCGTCGTTCGGTTATTCGTCGCGGCCTTCTTCCGGGACGCGGATATATCGCTGGAAAACGATTAACCCGATCGGCGCCACCGACGCGGCCAGGGCAAAGATGAGCCACATGGCGGCGGCGCGGCATTGACCCGCGGCCGGGCAGAGCCAGGCAAGGATCCAGCCGGAAGTGCCGACGAGGAGCTTGCCGATGAGGAAAGGGATGTAAGCGAGCGCGCCGTAGGAAGCTTCCTGCCCGCGCGGTGCGATCGCGGCCGCGTATTCGTAGACGCGCGGCGAGTAAAAGGCTTCGCCGATCGAGAAGACTGCGAGATAGAGCGCGGTCATGATGTAGTACGGATGGATCGGACCATCGAGGCCGAGGTAGCTGTGCCCGAGCCATTGGCCGACTCCGCTCTCGACCAGCGGCTGGAACCAGCCGGTCGGCAGGGCCATGACAAACACACCCGCGGAGCAGATGATCCCGCCGATGATGACCATGCGATAAGCGGCCTGGCGTTGCGTAAGCGCGCCAATGATCGGCACCAGCAGGATGATGAGAATGCTGTTAATCGCCGAGAGCTTGCCCACCGGCGCGTGCAGCCCGAGCTCGCGATCGCCGAATTTCGGAAAGACGTAATCCATCTGCAGGAAGATCGCCTTGAGGAAGCCGATGAAGAGAAAGAAGGCGAGCAGGCGGTAGAAGTCCGGCTGGTGCACCAGGCGGCGGAAGAGCGCCCCAGTAGCAGCGGCGCTCTCGCGCACGGTCGTGCCGATGCTTTGGAAGAAATTGCCCGCCGGCCGGATCGCTTCGGGCGTGAATTGAACGCCTTCATCGGTCGCCTCTGCGCCGCGGCGGAGAAAGTAAATCACCGGGAAGAGCACGACCTCGAAGGCCAGACTAACGAGAAATAATTGCTGGTGCGTCGTCGGCGCGAAACCGAACCAATCGAAGTGGAACTCGACGCGCCGGACGAAGTCGAAGATCCAGCCGGCAGCGATGTAGCCGACGTTCATCACCATGTAGATGATCGAAAACGAAATCGAGCGCTGCCGCGTGGTGGAGTAGCGCCGCGTGGCCGCGAGCAAGACCGGCGTGCCGAGCGCTTCGCCGATCGCCAGTGGGAGCACACCGCAGGCGAGCGCGATCGACGGCACCGAAGTGGTGACCATGACCGTGCGCGCGACCGTGCAAATCCCGACGCCGAGGAAGAAAGTGCGGCGCAGTCCGATCGCGTCGGTCAGCGAGCCAGCCAGCAAGGTGAAGACGGTCATCGCGGGCGCCCAAACCCAGCCGACGAGCGCGCCGGCCGCCTGGTCGTTAAAGCCGAGGTCGCGCGAGAGCCACAGGACCATCGTTTTGTTCGTCACCGAGTAGGCGGTGTAGATCAGGAACTTGATCAGGAACGTGAGCCAAAGCTCGCGTTGCGCCCCGCGCATGACGGTGAATTTGCCGATGAAGCCGGCGAAGCCTCCGGCGACTTTTTGCTGCGGCTCGGCCGTGTTCATCGAGAAATAGCCGACAAGATCACACCATCTGCGCGATGAACTCGCGCCCGTCGAACGGCTTCAAGTCTTCCAACTTCTCCCCGGTGCCGACGAAGCGAGTGGGAATCCCGAGCTCGTTCTGGATCGCGATGACCACGCCGCCTTTGCCGCTGCCGTCGAGCTTGGTCACGATCAAGCCGGTCAAGCCGACGGCCTGGTGAAACTCGCGCGCCTGGGCGAGCGCGTTGCTGCCGGTGGTGGCGTCGACCACGAGCAGCGTTTCGTGCGGCGCTTTCGCGTCGTGCTTGGCAATGCTGCGTTTCACTTTGTCGAGCTCGGCCATGAGGTTGCTCTTGGTATGCAGCCGGCCGGCGGTATCGCACAGGAGAAACTCCACATCTTTTTTATCGGCCGCCTGGTAGGCATCGTAACAAAGCGCCGCGGGGTCGGCGTTGTATTGCCCCTTGATCATCTCCACGCCGAGGCGGTCCGCCCAGATGCCGAGCTGCTCGATTGCGGCCGCGCGGAAAGTATCCGCGGCTGCGAGCATCACGGTGTGACGCCGGCTCTTGAAATAATGCGCCAGTTTGGCGGTTGAAGTGGTTTTGCCGGTGCCGTTCACGCCCACGATCAGCATCACCTTCGGGCCCGCGGGGAGGGGACGAATCGGCGGCGGAGAAATAGGCAGCACTTTCACGATCTCATCGCGCGCCACTTCGCTGATGTCGTTTGCGGTGATTGTGACCGTCTGCGCGCGTTCCTGTAGGGCAGTGAGGATGCGCTGGCTCATCGGCACACCGAGATCGGCGCGGATAAGAGCTTCTTCCAGCTCGTCCCAATCGACGGGTTTGCCGGAGAATTTTTGCACGAGAGAGCGGAGGAAATTCATGGAGCGAGGCGCGTATCCTAGCGCAGGGAAGGGCGGTGCGCGCCCGGAGTTTGGGGAGCACATTCGAATGGATTTGGTGAAGTGCGCGTATGGGTCGAATCATTACGGGTTTGACCTAGGAGACTTCAAGAGCGGTCGCCGATTTACGCGGCCGTGCCGGGCACAGAGGCTTGGAACATGTCGTTGCCGCACTCGCATTGGCTTCCCGAAGAGAAGCTCGATGTTCTCCGCGAAGGCGATTCGGCGCACGGGTGGAAATCACTCGATGACCGTCGCCTTTGCATGGTCTGCGACCGCACCTTCAGCGGCCGGCAGGTCGTGGTCACGGGATGTCCCGACGGCGGCGCGACCGCCCTGCATTGCCCGACGGAGGGCTGCGCCGGCACGCCCCGCGAATGGGTCTTGCCCGGCGATCCGCTGACCTCGGCGGAAGCCTGGGCGGACTGGGAACGCGCGATGGAGGACGGCAATCAACCACTAAGCAACAAAACTCCGAACCAGAGAAGCAACCAAGCATGATCACACCCGCAATCGATCCCGGAATTCTCGCGCGAACGCCCTCCGACGAGACCTTGATGAAGCGCATCGCGCAGAAGCGGCAGGCGGCTGTGACCGCGCTTTACCAGCGCCATGGCAAGATGCTGCGCAACGTCATTTACCAGGTGTTGCAGGATGAAGCGGAAGCCGATGACGTGCTCCAGGAGAGCATGCTGCAAATTTGGCGCGAGGCCGGGAGCTACTCGCCGGCGTTGGGCAAGCCGCTTGGCTGGATCATCACGATCGCGCGGCGGCGGGCGATTGACCGAGTCCGGCGCCGGGCGGCGTACTCGCGGGCGAAAGATCGCTTCGAAACTTACGTGGAACGCGAGCCGCGCTCGTGGCTGCGCAGCCATACGGAGGCGGATAACAGCGCGCACGACATTCGGAAATTTCTCGAGAGCGAGCTCAACCGGCTGCCTGATTTCCAGCGCGAAGCGCTGCGGCTTTCGTTCTTCAGCGGGCTGAGCCATCGCGAGATTGCGGCCCGCACGCGCACGCCGCTTGGGACAGTGAAGACGCGGCTGGAGCTCGGCCTGCGGAAGCTCGGGAGCAGTGTCCGCGCGCAACGCGGCAAAGTTTAGGGCTCAAACGTAGGGGGTACGTTTGGGGGCATCACCCGCGCTGATCGCCGATCCGGTAGTCGGCGCGGGTGCTTGCTGGTCTAGCCTTGGCGGTCGACCCACTGCACCGCGAAGCGCGCGACCTCACGCGCGTTCTTGAGGTCGAGCTTCTCTTTAATGTGCGCCCGGTGGGCTTCCACCGTCTTCGCGCTGATGTGCAAGTCGACGGCTATTTCCGCGACCTCGCGGCCTTTGCCGATGAGCTGGAAAATTTCCAGCTCGCGATCGGTCAGACGCTCGACCGGCGAAGCCGATTCTCCGCCGCCGTGGAGATGGGCAAAAACAATCCGCTTCGACATCGCCGGGCTGATGAAAATCTCTCCGGTGAGGACGGTGCGCACGGCGAGGATGAAATTATCCAGCGCCTCGCGTTTCATCACGTAGCCGCGAGCTCCCGCGCGCAGGGCGCGCTCGGCGAAGACGGTTTCATCGTGCATCGAAAGGACGAGCACCGGCAGATGCGGCCGCTCAGCTCGAATGGATTTCGTGAGCTCGATGCCGTTCGCGCTGCCTTCGAGGCCGATGTCGACCACGGCGAGGTCGAAATTTTGCGCGCGAATTTGCCCCAGCGCCTCATGGCTGGTGCTGGCTTCGCCGGTGACCCGAAGATCGGGCTCATCGCTCAAGAGTTGGACCACCCCTTTACGGAAGAGCGGATGATCGTCCACTACGATGACATGGTAAATTTTCGCCTCGGCTGCCGGCGGTGGAGAGGTCGGAGCAGCAGGAGGCTTGGGCATGAGAGTCGATTGTGACGATTGCACTCAGTTTACTAATCGCAGGCCGCAGAGACGGGAGATGTCTGCGATTCATCGCTTTATGCAGGCTTTTCCGAAGGGCTTTTTCGCGCCGCCGACTTCTTTGGCCGTGGCACCCGGCAGGTCACGACCGTGCCGCCGCATTCGGGCGTGGTGAACTCGAGCGTCCCACCGATGGCGTTGGCGCGATACTGCATCATGTGAATGCCGAGGCCTTCGCGTGCCTTCGGCTTCATTGGTTGCCCATCGTCCTTGATCGAAAGGATGATCTCGCGGGAGAGCCGCCGCAGCTCGATCACGATCTCGCTCGCCTTTGCGTGTTTGCTTGCGTTGGTGACCGCTTCCTGCGCGATGCGGTAGAGATTAACCGACAAGTTCTCGTCCAGGGCGATGCTGCGCGGCGATTGGCAGCGGCAGTTGATCTTTTCCTGGGTGCGCGCGCAGAGCTCGCGCAGGGCCGAGGGGAGGCCGCCGGAGCCGAGATCGAATGGGTGCAAGCCGCGTGCGAGATCGCGCGCCAGGCCGGCGTTTTCGTTCACCGTCTCCGCGGCCTCAAGCAAAGCCTCGGCCGCTTCCGGGTCGCCCGCGGCGAAAGATTTCGCGCGCGACTTCAGCAGGAAGGCCGTGGCGGTGAGCGCCTGGCAGAGGCTGTCGTGTAAATCCTGGCTGATCCGGGCGCGCTCGCGCTCGGTCACGCCGAGGATCTCGCGTTCGAGGCGCTGGCGCTGGCTAATTTCCGTATTCAAGGCGTCGTTTGTCGCCTGGAGTTCGGCGGTTCGTTCCCGCACGCGTTCCTCGAGCTCGGCGTGCGCCCTTTCCAGATCCTGCTCGATTTTTCGGCGTCCGGAGGCATCGCGGGCGATCTTGGCAAACCCTCGGAGCGCTCCGGTGTGCTCGTCGTCCAGCCGGTGCATCACGCCATCGACCCAGATGCGGCTGCCATCTTTTCGCAGATGCCAGCGTTGATCGAGCGCGCGCCCGTGCTCCATCGCTTGTCGGATCTCGTGCTCTTCGGCTTCGATCGCGCGGTCTTCGGGCGTGAAAATGAGTTCGCCCGATTTCCCCAAAGCTTCTTCTGCGCTCCAGCCGAAGACGCGTTCCGCACCGCTGTTCCAGTGGACAATGATGTTGCTCGGATCGAGCAGGAACATCGCATAGTCGCGCGCCCCTTCGACCAGGAGGCTGAGGCGCTCCTCGCTCACGCGGAGTTCCGCTGCATGCCGATGAGCTTCGGTCACGTCCTGAGCCAGGCCGCCCACGCGCACGATTACGCCCTTTTCATTGCGCATCGGAAAAGCCGTGCCGCGAATCCAGCGGGCCTCACCATCCGCTGCGCGGACGATGCGATACTCGAGCGCCACGGTTTCGCCATCACGCGCACGAGCCAGCGCCTGCGATACCGGCGCGCGGTCATCCGGATGGATGAGCGCGTTCCAATGTTCCCCATTCCGCATCACCTCGGCGCTCGAGAGGCCGCAGACTTCCTCGAAAGCCGGGCTGAGGAATTCCAGCTGGCCGGTTTCCGCCTCGGCGATCCAAAGCAGGTCGGAAGAATTCTCGGCAAATTGCCGGAAGCGCGCCTCGCTCTCGCGCAGCGCCAGCTCAGCCTCGCGCAGGTGACTGATGTCGGTGAGCGCGCCGACCACGCCCACGACTTTCCCCGCGGCATCGCGATCCGGCGCCATCTGCACCTGCACTTCGCGCTCGCCCAGCGCGGGGTAATTTCTCCGGAACTCGAAGCTCAGGATCTCCCCGTGAAGGGCGCGCGCAAAGTACGGCTGGACGGTGGCGAAATGCTCGTCGCCCAGGATCTCGCGCAGGGAACGCCCGAAGGTTTCCTCGCGCGTGCGCTGGATCCAGTCGAGCCAGGTGCGGTTGGCGAAACGGACCGTGCCGTCGGGGTCGAGGTAAAGGATCGGCAACGGGGCCACACCCACGATCAAGTCGAGCTGCTGCTGGCTTTGCGCGCGTTGTTCCTCGGCTTTTCGGCGCTCGGTGATTTCGACGAAGTTCAGGATCACGCCATCGATCCGATCCTCCAGGCTGCGATAAGGCACCAGGCGCACCAGGAAGGACTGGCCTTCCCGGCTGCGCACTTCGCGCTCCAGTTTCGTCAGGTCGCGCAGGACAAGGCGCGCGTCTTCTTCGAGATCCGGATACTCGAGGTGGCTGGTGAGATCAGAGAGCGGCCGGCCGAGATCATTCTCGCGGAGGTTGAACAGATCCCGCACCGGCGGGGTAAAGCGTTCGATGTGGAGCGAGCGGTTCAGGAAAATGGTCCCGATGTCGGTCGAGGCCATGAGGTTTTGCAGGTCGCTGTTGGCCTTGCTCAAGTCCTCCACGCTCGTCTTCAGCTCGTAGTTCACTGTGGTGAGCTCTTCGTTCACCGACTGCAGTTCCTCGCGACTCGTCTCCAGCTCCTCGGTGGCGGAACGCAGTTCCTCGTTCATCGCCTGGAGTTCCTCGTTCGAGGCTTTGAGCTCCTCATTGGAGGCCTCGTATTGCTCCACCGTCTGGCTGAGCTGTTGCCGCATTTGCCGCAATTCCTCCTCCAGATGCGGAGCGGCCGGTTCGTGCGCCAGCGCGGCCGCGGCGACTGCTCCCTCGGTCGTATGTTCCTCGAAGACGATCAGGAAATAGTAATTGCCCGTGATGCTGTCGCGCGCCGGACGGATGTGGAGATCCAGCAACATGGAATCGCCATTCGCCTCCAGGGCCACGCGCGGTGCGGTGATGTTTTCCCCGGTTTGCGCGGCGCGAAAAAGCGCCGTGCGCAGCGGCACGCGCAACGATTCGTCGACTGCCTTGAGCAACTCTGCCGAAGGCACGCCGGCGCTAAATTGCAGGTAGCGGCCGGCGCGCGCGGAGACGTGGAGCACATTGTGATGCTCGTCGATGATCACCGAAGGCGGCGCGTATTGCTCCACCAAGGCGAGGTGGAGATCGGCGGTCGAGCGTGCTTCCACCACCGGGATCGGATCGCCCGCGCGGGACTGCACACTCGGCAGGCGCAACGGCGTGCGAAGGTTCCGCGGCAGGAGCGTGGAGGGCTCGATCCGCTTGGGCGTGAGCGTGACTGGAAGCGAGATCACCAGCGGCACGCGCGCGCCGCTGCGGCGCACGTAAATCCGATGGGTTTTGTCGATCGCGGCAAAGAGTGTGTGCTCGCCATCGACCGTCTCCGAGCTGCCAAGGAAAAGGAGCCCGCCGGGGCGGAGCGCAAAGTGAAAAATATCCAGCACTCTGTGTTGCGCGTCCGGCTTCAGGTAGATCAGGAGATTCCGGCAGGAAACGAGATCGATCCGCGAGAACGGTGAGTCGCTCAGGAGATCGTGCGGGGTAAAGAGGACCATCCCGCGGATCTCCTTGGAGATGACGTAGCGCCCGTGGTGATTCACGAAGTGCCGGCGGAGAAATTCCGGCGGCACATCGGCTTCGATCGCCGTGGGGTATTCGCCGCGCCGGGCATCGCCCACGGCCTCCACGTCGAGATCAGTGGCAAACATCTGCACCGAGGGCGGGCTTTCCAGCTTGTCCATGTGCGCCCGCATGAGCATCGCAATGGAATAGGCTTCCTCGCCTGTGGCGCAGGCCGGCACCCAGACACGCACCTCGTCCCCCGGTTGCTTGCTCGCGAAGATTTGCGGCAGATTATTAGCCAGCGAATCGAAAGCCGCGCGGTCGCGGAAAAAATTGGTCACTCCGATGAGCAAGTCGCTCAGGAGCGCCGGCGCCTCCATCGGGTGACTTTGGAGAAAGCCGAGGTAAGAGGGGATGTCCTCGAGCGAATTTACCTGGAGACGGCGCGCGATCCGGCGGAGCACGGTCGCACGCTTGTAATGCCCGAAGTCGTGCCCGGTGTGACTGCGGACAAAAGCCAGCACTTTGTGCAGGGCCGCCTCGTCCTGCGCACTGCCAGTTTGGCGGGCGGGCGGAGCCTTGGGCGGACCTTCAGCGGTGGCCACTTCGTCGGCTTCGTCTTCGGGTGCTGCTTCCGCCACCTCTTCCGGCGGCAGCTTGAGACGTTGCTCGTTGCGCACATACTCGAGCAGCTTTCGCGGCATCTCCGCGACCGGCAGAACCCAATCGATCATTCCCGATTCGATCGCGTTCCGTGGCATGCTGGCGTGTTCCGCCTCGGCCGGATCCTGCGCGATCGTGATCCCGCCCTGGGCTTTGATGTGGCGCACGCCGATGACGCCGTCGGAGTCGCTCCCCGAGAGAATGACGCTGATGCCCCGGTGGCCCCATTGCTCCGCGAGCGTGCGGAAAAAGAGGTCGATCGCCACCCGCCGCCCGAGCGGCTGGTGCAACTCCGAGGTCACGACGAAGCCGTCGCTCATGGTCAACTGCTTCCCGGGCGGGATGACGTAAACGTGGTTCGCCTGCACCCGCACTTTGTCATTCACCTGCAGCACCGGCATCTTCGTGCGGAGCTGCAGAATCTCAGGCAGGCTGCTTTCGTGCTCCGGGGCCAGGTGCATCACGACCACGAAGGCGAGCTGCGAATCCGGCGCGATCGCGGCAAAGAATGCTTGCAGCGGCTTGAGCCCGCCGGCCGAAGCGCCCAAGCCGACCACGGCCAACGGCCCCGGGCCCTTGGTTGAATTACTTTCGGGCGACGGGGTTGAGGCGGGTTCCTGGCTTGGTTGCATCCTGTTCCGGCAGCTTCGCTGGGCGACGCCGCGGAAGCAATGGCCCCCTCGCGCCTAGGGGGAACGCGCCCAACGCTGCGGCCGGCCGGGGGAAATGAAAGGTTGTGCTTTGGGCGATTCGGGCGACGGTGCCCGCTTATTGGATTGATTCTGTTCTGTTCGCTGCTTGGTAGATCGTCAGGTGAGACTCCTCATTGGTGATCCGAAACCCGATTCACGGGAACGGCTCTGTAAACTCCCAGTTTTGCTCCAAAACTTGTTATGAAACTGTACGTAGGAAACCTCTCATTCGACACCACTGAAAACGATCTCCAGGATCTTTTCGAGCAACACGGCAAAGTCATGGACGTGGCGTTGATCAACGATCGCACCACCGGCCGCTCGCGCGGTTTCGGTTTCGTCACCATGGGTGACGCCGCTTCCGGCAACGCCGCGATCGAAGCCTTCAATGGCAAAGAAGTCCAGGGTCGCACCCTCACCGTCAACGAAGCTCGTGCCCGCGAAGAACGCCCGCGTTCCTTCTCTGGCGGCGGCGGCGGCGGCGGCGGCGGACGTCGCTAATTTTAGCCGGCAACTTGTTGCCTAACGAACGGCGCCGCGCGTTTCCCGCGCGGCGCCGTTTTGGTTGCGCGACAGCGCGCTGCCTGCCCGGCCTCGCACCACCAGGGTGTCCGCGCCATTGATCACGCCGTCCGTAGTCACGTCTGCGAGGAAATTGCTTACGTCCGTGACCTGCCCGGAGCGGTTCCGCACCGGGATCACATCCCCCGCGTTGACGATGCCGTCGCCGTTGACGTCGCCCGGGAGAATGGCCAGTCGCACGGCGACGTCGGCTCTCCCTTCCACTCCCTGGAGGGTGGTCGTGAGCACCTGCCCGTTGCTCACATTCGCCAAATCTACACTGATCTCAGTGCCCTCCGCATTTGACGCCCGCGTGTCTGCCACCTCCGCGGTCTGGCCGCTGGCGCTGGTCACGGTGGCGGCTCCAAAGCTCACGGGCACCGGGAAGTGAAAGGTGATGCGGTAACTTCCCTGGCCATTGCGCGGCTCAACCGTCGGCTGGCCGCTCGTCGCCAGCGGCAGGTCGAACGTGCCTGCGCTTCCGTGCGTCCGCCGCGAGACGACGTTGGTCGGCGTGCTCGCAAGCGTCAGCCGGCCTTGGGCGATGCCTTTGCGGCCGTTGGCGAGCTCGTAGTAAAAGGCGAACTCGTTGCGATTATTCAGCCCGCGGAAGAAGGCGAGGCTGGTGACGGTGGAATCAAAGAGAGGGTCGCCCACCTCCAGCACCTTGTCGTCCACCGGGTCCGGTCCGGCGTAGAGGCCGGCCGCATTATTGTCGAGCGTGGCGTAGAACAGGATTGTGCCAAGGTCGTTGATCGCCGGCGGTTTCAAAAGCCCGAAAGGTCCGGCGGCGTCCGCCAGGAGGCGCAGGCCGCTGCCGTCTTCGCGCACCGTGTAGATCGCCTTGGCCCCGGTGGCTTGTCGGCGCGCGAGGAAGACGATCTGGCCATGATTGTTCAAGGCGAGCGACTCGAAGGCGTAAAGACCGCTGCCGGGATCGCTCACCACCCTCGTGGCTGCGTTCGCGCCCCCGTCGCGGCCCACGAAGATCCCATTCTCCGTCGTGCTGAGGGTGCCGATAAAGGCCACCGTGCCGGCGTTGTTGATCGCCGGATCGTTGCCAAAGTAGGTGAAGCTTCCCGTGTTATCGGCGACCAAGCGAGTGCTGCCGGTGCCGTCGCCCGTGTAGATTCCACGACGGCGTGGATTCAAGGGATTGAGCTCCGCATAAAAAACCACGGTCCCGGTGTCGTTCCCGACATTTGGATAACCGCCAAACAACCGGAAGGTCCCATCGGGTCCGCTCGAAAAGGCCTGCGCGACGATCGCCAAAGTCGCGGCGCTCGTGCCCTTGAAAATTTCCGTCGGCCCCAGGCCCGTGCCCGTCCGGCGCGAGATGACTTCGCCCAAGTTGTCGATGGCTGGGAAGCCGTTGTTCGCGTCCGCAACAAAGACCGGCGGCGCTCCAGGATCTTTCCGGTAAACGCCCGGCGTGCTCGTGCCTGCTTCCACGTAAAAGGCGACCGACCCGCGATCGTTGATCGTCGGGCCCGTGCCAAAAGCAGTGTTCGCCGGGTCGCTATTGTCGACGACAATCGCGAAGTCGGTGGCGATTGGATTCGGCTGCAGGATGACCGCCCGCCGCTCGCCGGTCGAACGCTTGATCGCGTCGACTAAAATGTGCCCGTAATCATTGATCGCGACCGCGCTGTAGAGCCGGTAATCGCTTCCGGAGGCGTCGAGCAGGCGCTCCAGGTCATACATCGCGCCGTGACGATAAATAAACGCCACCTGATAGAGCGCGCCGCCGTCGAAAGGCCGGTAGCTGCTGCCGACCACTTCATCGCGATTGTTCACCCCGAAGGCCGTGCTCCGGTCGCTCTCGAAGGCGTCCGGCCCGAGCGAGCCGAGATCGCGCAGCGCCGTGCCGTCGTAAAGCACGGCATGCTGCCGGTTGTCGAAATAATTGATCGCCGAATTGCCGGCGACATGGCCGTTGGCGTTCACGAAGACGCCTTCGCTCGACGTCTCGTGGAAAGGATTCCCATCGCTCGGCACCAGCGTCCCGAGGTCCTGCACGCCGCCCGCTTCCGTCCAGAGAAACGCATGCCGCACCCCGGTGCCCACGCCGGGAGGCGCGAAGTTGCCGGTGACCTGGCCGGCATCGTTGATGCTGTTGGCCTGGGCGAGACCGGGCGTGATCAAGCGCATGCCATTGGCTTCATCCCAAATAAATGCGCGCGACGAGGTCGAGCCGCCGCTCGTCCCCACGCGTCCCACCACCTGCCGGGCGGTGTTTATCCCGCGAGCTCGACTGTCGTTCCCATAGTCTGGCAGCGTCCCCAAGTCGGTCACCATGTTGCTGTCTAAAATCGCCGCGTGTTGCAGGCTCCCGCTCCCGGTAAATTGCGAACTGCCGGCGACCTGGCCGAGGCTATTGATCGCGGCCGCGCTACTGAGGGTGCCACCGGGGAGAGTGCCGAGGTTCTGCCAGGTCCCGCCGGCGAAGCGGAAAGCAAAGTTCTCGCTCGAGGCCGCCACGTGGTCGGAATTATTCATCGCCGCGGCTGCGATCACTTGCTGCCCTGGCGGCACTCCCAGGTCGATTAGCCGGTAGGTTTGGGCACCCGCGGTGGCTGCCAGGGCGAGGGCGGCGAGGAGCGTGAAAGAGCGGCGCATTGGGCGATCTAATTACCTTGCCTGCGGAACATCAACCCCGCAGAGGTAACGCGCTCGTTACCTTCCGCGCCGCTTCCGCCTCTTATTGGCGCTCGGGCGGACGGCGCAGTTGTTCCTCCGCTCGCAGCCAGTGTTCGTCCGCCTTGCCTTCCGGCCGGCCTTCGTCTTCCCAGATCTGCTTCGCGCGCTCCGAGATTTGTTCCATCGAGGGCACCGGGTTCGAGTGGCTCCCGGGCACGCCCACGCCGGGGGTATTCCCGTGGCCGCGCTGGTTCTCGCCGAAGGCGTCGTTGATCTGCTCCTGCGCCGGCACGCTGGAATCCGCCGGGTGTCCACCGCCTGTGACGGCCTCGCCGCCATGCTCCGGAGCACGGAAAAGCATCATCCCACCGATTGAATTTGCAGGGTAAGTCTTCATGACCCGGAATCGCATCCGCGCCTGCCGGCAGTTGCCCGAGATTCGCCGGCGCACCGGCCTGCGCGTTCTGGGCTAGGTGCGCGCCGCCATCGCGAGCGCGCGCCGGACTGCGCCCGCTTTGCTCACGGTTTCCTGGAATTCCACGGCCGGCACGGAATCGGCCACGATGCCGGCGCCGGCTTGGAAGTAGGCCTTCCCGTCTTTCAACAACGCCGAGCGCAAGGCGATGCAGGAGTCGACCTTTCCATCGAAGCCGAAGTAGCCGATCGCCCCCGCGTAGCATCCGCGTCGCGTCCCCTCGAGCTCGGCGATTAGCTGCATCGCCCGCACTTTTGGCGCGCCCGAGACCGTGCCCGCCGGAAAGGTCGCGCGCACCAAATCGAAGCCATCCAAACCCGCGCGCAGCCGTCCGGTGACATTGGAGACGAGGTGCATCACGTGGCTGTAGCGCTCGATGTTCATCAGCTCGTTCACCTGCACGCTGCCGAACTCCGCCACGCGGCCGATGTCGTTCCGGGCCAGGTCCACCAGCATTGTGTGCTCGGCACATTCCTTCGGGTCCGCCAGAAGCTCAGCCGCATTGGCCTCGTCTTCCGCGGGGCTGGCGCCGCGCGGGCGCGTGCCGGCGATCGGGCGGATCTCCGCGAGACCATTCGTTAGGCGCACGTGCAACTCCGGCGAGCTGCCGACGAGCGAAAACTCGCCGCCAAAGCGCAGGCAAAACATGTAGGGCGACGGATTCACAAACCGGAGGCAGCGGTAAAGCTCGAGCGCCGTCCCGCGGTAATCCGCCTCGAAACGCTGCGACAAGACGACCTGGAAGACATCGCCCGCGCGGATGGATTCCTGCGCGCGCGCCACCGCGGCTTCGAAAGCTTGCTGGCTAAAATTGCTCCGCGTTTCCGGCGGCGCGCCCTCCGCCGGCGCCAGGAGCGGCAACTGCGAAGGCTGGGACAACTTGCCGGCTATTTCCGCGATTGTCGCCGCTGCCGCGGCGTAAACTTCCTCGGCGGCCCCATCCTCGAGGAACGCGTTCACCACGATCTTGAGCGAGCGCAGGCGGTGATCGAAGACCAGGAGATTGCTCGTGATCATGAAGAGCATCTCCGGCAGGCCGAGCTCGTCGCGCTCCGCCAGCGGCACCGTTGGCTCGAAATGGTGGATCGCCTCGTAACCGAGAAAGCCGACCGCGCCGCCGGTGAAGCGCACCGCCGGGAGCGCCACCGGCCGGTAGCGCGCCATCAGCCGCCGCACTTCGTCGAGCGGGTCGCCGGCGGCGGTGTAAGTCTCGCCGTCCAGCGTGACCTCGCGCCCGCGCGCCCGGATGACCGTGCGCGGCGCGGTGCCGACAAAGGAGAAGCGCCCGGAGACATCATTCTTTTCGGTCGATTCGAAGAGGAAGCTATGCCCGCCGTCGTCCAGTTTGGCGAAGGCCGAGACCGGGGTCTCGTGATCGGCCACGAACTCGGCGTAGACCGGGATGACATTCCCATCGTGCGCGAGGCGGCGGAATTCTTCGAGCGAAGGCTGGAGCGTCATCTTGCTGGCTAAACCGCGAGGAAGTTCCGCAGGATGGTTTTGCCGTCCGCGGTCAGGATCGATTCCGGATGAAATTGCACGCCGAAGATCGGGTGCTCCCGGTGCCGCAAGGCCATGATCTCGCCGTCTGTTTCGCTCGTGGCCGTTTCTTCGAGGCACGACGGGAAGCTTTCCCGCTCCACGATGAGCGAATGGTAACGCCCGGCGCGGAAAGGCGAGGGCACCCCGGCGAAAAGCGCATCGCCTCGGTGGCGCACGATGGACGACTTGCCATGCACCAACTCCGGCGCGCGCACCACCTTGCCGCCAAAGACTTCGCCGATGCATTGATGTCCCAGGCAAACCCCCAGCACCGGGGTGCGCCGGCCGAAGCGCTCGATCACCCCCTGGCTCACGCCCGCCGCCGCCGGCGTGCCCGGGCCGGGCGAAATGCAGATGTGCCGCGGGCCTAACGACTCGATCTCGTCGAGCGTGATGGCATCATTTCGCCTAACGAGCAGTTCGCACCCCAGCTCGCCAAAGTATTGCGCGAGGTTGTAGGTAAACGAGTCGTAGTTATCCAGCAGCAGGAGCACGGGGCTTCGTCTTCCGCATGCACCGCATCGAGCGCGCGCACTTCCTCGATTAGCTCGCGGTATTGTCCCGGGGTCAACGCCTGCGCGCCATCGGAGAGCGCCACTTCCGGCGCGTCGTGCACCTCGACCATCAGGCCATCCGCGCCCACGGCCACGCCCGCGCGCGCCAGCGGCGTCACCATGTAGGTATTTCCGCTGCCGTGCGACGGATCGACGATCACCGGCAGGTGCGAGATGCGGCGGATCGCCGGAACCGCTGCGAGGTCGAGCGTGTTCCGCGTGTGCTGCGCAAAGGTGCGCACGCCGCGCTCGCAGAGGATGACGTTGTAGTTTCCCTCGGCCATGATGTATTCCGCCGCGAGGAGCCATTCCTCGAGGGTCGCGGCCATCCCGCGTTTCAAAAGGACGGGTAACTTCGATTTACCCACCCGCTTCAGGAGCGAGGAGTTTTGCATGTTGCGCGCGCCGATCTGGATGACGTCGCCATGCTGCTCGACCAAGTCCACGCTGGCGTCGTCCAAAGCCTCGGTGACAATCTTGAGGCCGAGAGTTTCGCGGATTTCATCCATGATTTCCCAGCCCTTGTCGCCCAAGCCCTTGAAAGCTGTAAGGCGACGAGCGCGGCTTGTAGATCCCGCCGCGAAAAAAACGCGCACCGCTCTCCTTGACCGCGCGGGCCGCGGCCAGGGCCTGCTCGCGATTTTCGATCGCGCACGGACCGGCGATGATCGCGAGCTCGTCGCCGCCGATGGTCGCGTCGCCCACGCGCACGATTGTGCGGTCGGGCTGCAGATCGAGCGTGATCAGCTTGTAGGGCTTGGTCACGCGGATCACTTCCGCCACCCCGGGAAGATTCTCGAAGCGGCGGCCATCGATTGAGCCGTCGTTGCCGGTGATGCCGATGGCGGTGCGGGTGGCCCCGGGCATGGCGTGCGCGCGGAAGCCCAGCGCCTGCACGACTTCGATGACGTGATCGATCTCCGGCGCCGTCGCGCCCGCATTCATGACAACAAGCATGGGGCGCTCACCATACGCATTCCCATGAGTCGCGCCTCCAGAGAAAGCGCCGGCGTCGGGCAGAAAGAAGAGGAAGCCAAAGTCATTAAACGGCCGCGCGCACTTTTCCTGTTTCCTTTTTCGACGCCTGCGCCAAGAGTCGAAAGCCGCTGCCCCTTCGCATGAACTTGACCGCTTCCCCGATCGACGCTTCGCCTTCGCCGGCGGGCAAGCGGCCGTGGTATCGGCCTTCGTTGACCACGCAGATCATGCTCGGTCTGGTCATCGGCGGATTCATCGGCTGGATCCAGCCGGAGTGGGGGAACAAGGTCTATTTCCTCCGCGATATTTTCCTGAACCTGATCAAGTCGATCATCGGGCCGCTGGTTTTCTCCACCCTGGTCGTCGGCATCGCGGGGAGTGGCGACTTGAAAAAAGTCGGGCGCATGGGGATGAAGGCGCTGATCTACTTTGAGATCGTGACCACGGCCGCGCTCGCGATCGGGTTGCTCGTGGTCAACATCACCAAGCCGGGCATCGGCGTGATTCTTTCGACCGGCGGCGCGGAGATCGTGCAAAAGCTCGGCTCGGCGCATCCGAAGACGCTGGTCGAAACTTTAGTCTACACTTTCCCGGCGAGCATCGTGGAGGCGATGGCGCGCGGCGAAGTGCTGCAGATTGTCGCCTATGCGGTGCTCTTCGGCATGGCCGTTTCCTCCGTAGGCGAGAAGGGCAAACCAATCCTGCGCGCGATGGAAAGTCTCTCGCAGGTGATGTTCAAGTTCACCAATTACGTGATGATGTTTGCCCCCATCGGCGTGGGCGCGGCGATGGCTCATACCATCGGCACGCAGGGACTGAGCGTGCTGGTTAATTTAGGGAACCTGATCCTGACGCTCTATCTGGGCCTGGCCATCTTCGTGGTCTTCATCTTTGGCGCGGTCATGCTGATCGCGCGCGTGCCGATCCGGCAATTTCTCCACGCCATCCGCGAGCCGGCGACGATTGCCTTTGCCACCACCAGCAGCGAGTCCGCGTTGCCGAAGGCGATGCAGGCGATGGAACGCATCGGCGTGCCGAAGCGGATCGTGGCCTTCGTCATGCCGACTGGTTACTCATTCAATCTCGACGGCTCCACGCTCCATCTCGCGACCGCGTCGGTCTTCGTCGCGCAGGCCGCGGAGACGACCATGGGTTTCCACATGAACATCTGGCATCAGATCACGATGATGCTGGCGCTCATGGTCACTTCCAAAGGCGTGGCCGCCGTCCCGCGAGCTTCCGCGGTCGTCTTGCTGGCAACTTTAAACAGCTTCCTGCCAAATGGCCTCGGGCCGATCGGCGTGGCGGTGATCTTCGGGATCGATGAGCTGATGGATATGGGCCGCAGCGCGGTCAACCTGATGGGCAACTGCCTGGCCACGGTCGTGATCGCGCGCTGGGAAGGCGAGTTCGACGACAAACGCGCCCGGCTTTTCGGCACACCGGAGGAAGCGGCGCTCGACCTGGAGGAAGGCAATGTCGCCTTCGTGGAAGCGGTGCGGCAGGATTAGCCGGCAACTTCCGCGCGCCGCCACAGCTGTCTAAGGCGAGGGGCGTTGCGCGCCGCCGCTCTCCGGCTGGCCGCGATGCGGATTCCAGGCGTGGAAAGTGTAGGTGGCGACAAAGTAACCGAGGACGCGGTGCGGCGAATCGTTCGTTAGGTAGAGCGCCGGATTGATCTGCAGGTCGCGGGTGACATTGCAGGTAAAACCGACAGTGACGGAGTTGCCGGAGCCGCTCTGGAAATCGATCTGGGCGCGCCAGGTTTTGTTGTAGTCCCAGGCATAGCCGAGGATCGCCTGGTTGCGATCATCAGCGTGGATCGCGCCGAGGATGAATTTATGATGCTCGGTATAATAGCCGGCTTCGAGAAACGGCTGCGGATCGACGCCGCGCTGCGGCGACCAGTTGATGAAGCCCGCGGCCAGGAGCACCGGTTCCTTCCGCAGGATCCCGAACTCCGCGCCGAAGATAAGCTCGTTCGGCTTGAAGCCCTGGAAGACCGCGACCTCCGCCCAGTCGACCAGGCCGAGTTCGGCCTGCAGTTGATAGGGATTGGCGATGCGCGCGCTTTGCACCTGAGCGCTGAGCGAAAAGTCGCCCGGCGACTGCAGGTCCGGGGTCACGATCTGGCTTAGGCCTTTGGTGGTGGCGCGCGCCGCGCCGGCCGCGAGCAGGCTGCCGGCGAGGATGGCGCAGCCAAAACGCAGGGAGCGGCGAGACATGCGCGCAGGCTAACGAGTCTTAATCCCCTCAGCAATATTCACTTTGAAGGTCTGCTTCTGCTTGGTTTGGCCGAAGCTTAACTCAGCGGTGTAATCGCCACCGGGCACCAGCCGCTTGGCGTCGATGCCGCCGTATTGCGTGAGCACATCCTTCGTCGGTAAAAGGTCCCAGGTAAGACGAGTCAGGCCCTGCGCAGGGGTGGCTTTCAAAGTAGCCACGGGAGTCCCGGCAGCGTTGCTGATCGAGATCTTCAACTCGTCGCCGGTGAATTCCTTGACCCAGATGTTGAAGACCGC
Organism: uncultured Verrucomicrobiae bacterium; assembly: GCA_963726745.1. Classification (GTDB taxonomy): domain Bacteria; phylum Verrucomicrobiota; class Verrucomicrobiia; order Chthoniobacterales; family UBA10450; genus JACCTI01. The sequence goes on along the minus strand of CAVSDR010000006.1, from coordinate 88,533 downwards.
GCCGTCCGGCGGATTCTTCCCGCGGAATTCGCTTTTGCCAGCCCATTCGACCCAACCCGGGAGCTGGTAGTCGCCCCGCACCGGAGCCACCGGGAAAAGGTAGGCGGGCTGCGCTGCGATTTCCGGTGTCAGGTCGCGAAGCGGTCGGGTGTCGTCGATCACGTGCAGGCTGCGGCCATGCGTCGCAATCACGAGGTCGCTCGTGCGCGGATGAATCTGGAGATCGTCCACGCGAACCGCGGGCAGATCGCCGAAGCGCATCCACTTGCCGCCGCCATCGAGCGACATGAAAAGGCCGAAGTGTGTCCCGGTGTAAAGCAGGCGCGGATTGACCGGGTCCTCGCGAATCACCTCCACCGGCGCATAAGCCGGCAAGCCATCGCCGACGACGCTTTGCCAGGTGGCGCCGCCGTCGCTGGTGCGCACAAGCATTGGATGGTCGTCGCCGCTCCGGTAGGCATTAAGCGCCACGTAGGCCACCTTCGGGTCCTGGTGCCCCGGCTCGATGCGCACGACCCACTGGCCACGCACGGTTTCCGGCAGGTTTTGGGTCAGCTCAGTCCATTTGCCCCCGTCATCCTCGGTCACCCACAGACGCCCGTCGTCCGTGCCCGCCCAGAGCAGGCCGGCTTTCACCGGCGACTCGGCTAACGAGTAGACCACGCCGTAGTTCTCCGCGCCACTGCCGGTGGCGTTCGTCTTTCCAGGTTCGTTCCGGGTCAGGTCCGGACTGATCACGTCGTAGTTTTCCGCGCGGTTGGTCAGGCGGAAAACCTGATTGCCGCCGAGGTAGATCACGCCTGGTTTGTGTTTGCTCGGGACCAGGGGCGAATTCCAATGGAAGCGGAATTCCGGCTGGCCCTCCTGCGGCGCCGGGCGGAGCTCGCGCACCTCGCCGGTGCGCGTATTCATTCGGTGGACCGCACCCTGTTGGCTCTCAGCGTAGAAGGTATCCTTGTCTTGCTGGTCGAAGAGGACGTAGAAGCCATCGCCGCCGCCGAGGTTGGTCCAATCATTGTTCACGATGCCGTCCTTGCTTTGAACGCCGGTCGGGCCAACCCAGTTGCAGTTATCCTGCAAGCCGCCGGCCACCCGGTAAAACGGCTGCGAATCGTCGAGGGATATCCGGTAAAACTGGCCCGCCGGGATGTTTGCCAAGTGCTCCCAGCCTTTGCCCGCGGCGTAGCTTTGGTAGACGCCGCCATCGGTGCCTAACAAGAGCCGGGTGGAGTTGATCGGCTTCACCGGCTTGTCCTTGTCCTCCGGCTTCACCGGCTTGGGTGCGGGCGCGCTGCCTGCCTGGATCGCGAGCGCATGGCAATCCGGGTGAATCTTGTCGCTTAAGTCTTCCCGGAAGTTTTTCCCGCCGTCATCCGAAACCAGGAGCGCATAGCCCAGCAGGTAAACACGCTGGTCGTTCGCAGGATCGATCCGGATTTGGCTGAAATAAAATGGGCGCGGATTGATGTCGCTCACGCGGGTCCATTTCTCGCCGCCATCTTCGGAACGGAAAACGCCGCCGGCTTTGCTCTGGATGTTGCGGAAATCATTCGCGCCGCCTTCGTCGCTCTGGACTACCGCCATGACCACCCGCGGGTTGCTCGCGGAAACGGACAAGCCGATGCGGCCGGTCTGCGTCGGAAGGCCGTTGGCGAGCTTCTTCCAGGCGGCGCCACCGTTGGTGCTCTTGAAGATGCCGCCTGCGTCCTGGCCCTCGGTGAGCGCGGTGCCATAGGTGAAGTTCCATGGTGTGCGCTGGCGCGCGTAAAGCGTGGCGTAAACGATCTCGGGATTCGCCGGATCGAGCACCACGTCGCCCGCACCGGTGCGCGCGGCGGCCGACCCGGCTGCTTGCAGGATCGGCTTCCAGGTTTTGCCGCCGTCGGTGGTTTTAAAGAGCCCGCGCTCCCCGCCATCGACCCAGAGATTGCCGGCTGCGGCCACATAAACCGTGTTCGGATCCTTCGGATGCACCACGATGCCGGCCGATCGCGCGGCTCTCTTTTAAGCCGACATTCTGCCAGGTGCCGCCGCCGTCGCCGGAGCGGTAGACGCCGTTGCCCCAACCGGAGGAATTGCGGTCGTTCGCCTCGCCGGTGCCGGCGTAAAGGATGTCGGAATCGGAAGGGGAAAGGCCGAGCGCGCCGATTGAAAGTGTCGTCTCTTTATCAAAAATCGGGTCGAAGGTCGCGCCGTTGTCGCCGGTTTTGAAGATGCCGCCAGTGGCGAAGCCAACAAAGAAAATTGCCGGGTTGCGCGGGTCGATCGCAATCTCGGAGACGCGTCCCCCCATGACCGCCGGACCAATGCTGCGCGCCTTAAGACTCTTGAATTGCACCTCGGTGAATACCGGAGGCGCGGGCTGCGGGGCACGCGTTTCTGGCTGGATCGGCGGCGGCGATGGCGGGGCCGGGGTTTCCTGCGCGTGCAAGACTAACGGAGCGAGGAAGAGGAAAGCGAAACGGCGAAGCATCCGCTAATTAGCACCGCTCCCCACGGGTTGTCGCGGGCGAACTACGGCTTGCGTGCGCCCACGATGACTGTCCGGCCTAACAAGAGGTCGAGGCGATTCATCGCACGCACGAAGGGTTCGTTCGCCGCGTCCAGGGTGTGATACTTTTCGCGCTCTTTGCGCAAGGCGAAGACTTCATAAACCCGCAGCGGCAGCCACAGCAGGAGCAGGGGAAACCAGGAGCCACGCTGACGTTTGTCGACCGAGACACTCAGCTCGCCCAGGCCGGCATTGACCAGGGCGTGCGCGAGATAGAAATAGCCGACCGGATTGATGTGGCCGTGGGTCGAGTGATGCCGGTCGTCGCCCAGCTGCAACGGACCAAACATATTGAAGAAACCGAAGAAGAGGTAACGCAGACGCGAGCGGAGATTGAGCACATTTGGAGTGCTCACGATGAGAACACCGCCCGGCTTGAGGATGCGGCTCATCTCGCGCAACGCGGCGCGAAAATCTTCCAGATGCTCGATTACTTCCGTGCAGGTCACGAGGTCGAAGGAAGCGTCGGGGTAGGGGAGCGAATCGCTGTTTAAGTTCGCCACATCCACCGGGACGTCGCGCAAAGTCAGCAAGTCGGCGCGGTAATCGCAGGCCCGCACCTGCACCGGCCACTCGCGCATCACGCGGTCGAGCAATTCGCCATTGCCGGCACCGACGTCGAGGTAATGCCCGCGCAGTTCGGGCGCGAGCTCGCGAATTTTAGCCAGCACCGCGTGCAGGATTTTCCCGGTGCTCAAGCCTTCTTCCGGCAGGCGCGCCATCGAGGTTTCGCCGCGGTCAAAGGCGGATCGGCGCGCCGCTTCTTTCTCGGCGCGGCGGCGCTCCGCCTTGGACAACGTCTCGGACATTGCGCGCACGGTAGCACAGCGCGGGCGGCTGGGTTAGCCTGCGCGGTGGTTCGTTCGCTTTGGTTCCTGGGCGCGGTCGTCTTGCTGCTCGCCGGCGTCTGGTTTGCCTGGGGTGGTCTGCGCCCGCTCGGCCGGAGCTTTGCGGGCGATCCGCCTCCCTTCACCCAGGAAGAATTGGCCCTGCGCGAGGAGTTGCGGCGCGATGTCGAGCAGCTCGCGGGCGTGATCGGCGAGCGCAATCTCCAGCATCCCGAGCAACTCGCGGCGGCGGCGGATTTCATCGAAAATTCCTTCGCGCACGTGGGCCTGCGGACGACGCGCGACAGCTACCAGGCTGGCGGCCGGCGTTGCGATAATCTCGTGGCCGAAGTGCCGGGCGCGACCTCGGAGATCATCGTCCTTGGGGCGCATTACGACTCCGTGCCGGGCTCGCCCGGGGCGAATGATAATGCCAGCGGCGTGGCCGCGTTGCTCGCGCTCGCGCGTCACTTCGCCGAGAAACCGGCCGGTCGCACGCTGCGCTTTGTTGCGTTCACCAACGAGGAGCCGGCCAGCTTCCAGACCGAGATCATGGGCAGCCTGGTCTACGCGCAACGCTGCCGCGCGCGCGGCGATCGCATCGCTGGGATGATCAGCCTGGAGACGATCGGTTACTATTCGAGCGCGCCGCATTCGCAGAAATTTCCGGTGGCCGGGCTGGGCTTGATTTACCCGACAGCCGGCAACTTCATCGCCTTCGTGAGCAATCTTTCCTCGGCTCGTTGGTTGCAGCCAGTGCTGAAAAACTTCCGGCAGCACGCGCATTTGCCCTCGGAAGGCGCGGCGCTGCCGGCGAGCGTGCCGGGAGTGGGCTGGTCGGATCACTGGGCTTTCTGGCAGGCGGGCTATCGCGCGCTTATGATCACCGACACGGCGCCGTTTCGTTATCCGCATTATCACCAGGCGAGCGACACACCCGACAAGCTGGATTACGACGCGATGACACACCTGGTCTCGGCGCTTGAGGAAACCGTCGGCGAGCTGGCGAACGACGGCGGATGACGCCCCTTGAGCGCCGCGCTTCGACCTACTAATCTCCCGCCGAGATGCGCATCCTCCTGATCGAAGACGAACAAAAAACTGCCGCCTTCCTGGCGAAAGGTTTGCGGGAAGCGGGCTTCGAAGTGGAGCGAGCGCACGATGGCGAGGCGGGCTTGGATCTCGCGCGGCGGGTGCGCACCGACTTGATGATCATCGACGTGATGCTGCCGAAAAAAGACGGCTGGGCGGTGGTGGCCAAGCTGCGCGGCGATGGCATTCGCACGCCGATTCTTTTCCTGACCGCGCGCGACAGCGTGCCCGATCGGGTGAAAGGCCTGGAACTGGGCGCGGATGATTACCTGGTAAAGCCGTTCGCCTTTCCGGAACTTCTCGCGCGTGTCCGCATGCTCCTGCGCCGCGCTCCGCCCGTGCCCGAAGACGAGGTCTTGCAACTCGAAGACCTGACGATCGACGTGCGCCGGCACAAAGCCACGCGCGCCGGCACCGCGCTTAATCTCACGCCGAAGGAGTTCCTCCTCCTGGCGCACCTTGCGCGTTCGCCGGGCGAAGTGGTCGCGCGCGCGGAAATTGTGGAGCACGTCTGGGACATCAAGTTCGAGCCGCAAACGAACGTGGTCGACGTGGTCGTGCGGCGGTTGCGTGCAAAGGTGGACGATCCTTTCCCGGTCAAGCTGGTGCACACGATCCGCGGCGTCGGCTATGTCCTCAAAGCCGCGTAAACCGCCGCGCTCGATCGCGGCCCGGCTGGTAATTCTCTTCACTTTGAGCGCGGCGCTTCTGCTCTGCGCCAGCCTGGGGCTGCTCTACGCGATCGTCGTGCGGCACGCCTGGGAAGAGGACAACGAAGTCCTGGCAGACAAGGCCCTCGCGCTTCGCGCCGATCTCGAGAGCGCCGCCGGCCCCGAGATCCTCCAGGCCGAAGCCGGGGCGCACCGGGCCGGTGAAAAGGTCGCCTATTTTATCCGCGTGCTCGGCCCGGCGGGGCAGACCGTGGCGGAAACGCCGGGGATGCGCGCTTTACTTCCGCCGGAGATTTTCCCTGCGCCGCGGCCTAACGAGTCGAATCCCATCAGCCGTCGCCTGGAGGGTCGCATCTTCAGCCTGCTCGCGACCAGCAGCCCGGGCCACGTCATCCAGGTGGCGCAGGACCGTTCGCTCGACGAGCAATTTAGCCGGCGCTTTGCCTTTCTCCTGGTGGCCGTGACCGCTTGCGGCACGCTCGTCTCCGCGGCAATCGCGATCACGGTCACGCGCAGCGGCCTGCGCCCGCTGACCGCGCTCCGGGCTTCGCTCGAACGTGTGGGCCCGGCGCATTTGCATGAGCGCATCCCGCCGGAGCACTGGCCGCGGGAGCTGCAGCCTTTGGTGGCCACCTTCGACCAGATGCTCGATCGCCTGGAGGATTCGTTCACGCGGCTCTCGCAATTTTCCGCCGATCTTGCGCACGAATTGCGCACCCCGGTGGCGAATTTGCGCGGCGAAGCCGAGGTCGCGCTCACCCGCCCGCGCACGCCGGACGAATACCGCGAGGTCATCGAATCGAGCGTGGCCGAGTGCGAACGGCTCTCCGGAATGATCGACAACCTGCTCTTTCTGGCGCGCGCGGAAGCCGCCGACGAGACCGTGGAGCGGACGAGCTTTGACGCGCGCGCGGCCGTGGAAAAGATCGCGGCTTACTACGAAACGCTCGCGGAGGAGCACGGAGTTGCGCTGCGTTGCCAAGGCCAGGCGGCGATCGTGGCCGATGCCGCGCTCTTCGGCCGTGCGGTGAGTAATTTGGTGGAGAACGCCCTCCGCCACACGCCGGCGGGCGGGACGATCGAGCTCGCGGTTACTGGCGGCGAAGATGGTTGCGAGGTCGTGGTCCGCGACGACGGCGCCGGCATTGCAGAAAAACATCTTCCCCGAATCTTTGACCGCTTTTACCGCGCGGATGCTTCACGCAGTTCCGAGGGCACCGGCCTTGGCCTCGCCTTGGTGAAATCGATCATGGATCTTCACGGCGGCACCGCTTCGGTGGCGAGCGCGCCGGGGGCCGGAACGGCGGTCAAGCTGGCGTTTCCGCGAGATCCGAAAGCTGCAAGAAACATTACAACCGTGTAACTTTTCTCTTGTCAGGCCTGCCGGGCGTAGCTAAACACCGCGCCATGATTCTCTCCGCGCGGCCGCGTTTCCTGGCTGAAATTTGCGCGCCCAACCCGGCGCCACCCAGTCGCCAAGCCGCCGTGGTCCAAAACGCAGGAGCGGAGAACGCGGCAGCTTCGCCCTGCATTGAACGGAGTCTTCCGGGGAATTAGCCAGCGCGCTCAATCGGCCCGCGAAAACCGCCTTAGCCTAACGAAACCAAATATGAAACGCACTTCCTTCATTATCACTCTGCTGGCCGCGGTCCGGTCCTGCATCCTTCGCTCAAAGCGCAGGAAGCAGTCGTGCAACCGATCGAAGTCCGCGGCGAGGCCCTGGCCAGTCCCACGCCTTCGCCGGACGACGCGCGGCCGAAGCTGGCGCACATCATGCGCGAGGTCGCCGGCACGCAGATCACGGTCACAAAGAAGGCCAGCGTGATCAAACTCGACCGCCAGCCGCCGGTGGAGAACAACAACCTCCAGGAGCTCTACACCAAGGCCCCCGGCTTGATCGTGAGCGAGCAGCAAAACCCCGCGCAATACAACTTCAGCTACCGCGGCCTCGGGAATCCACAGGAGTCTGAGTACACCCTCTTCCTGCACGATGGCATCCCGCTGATGAGCGACTGGATCGGGTTTCCCACGCTCTACTATTTGCCCGTCCCGCAGAGCGTGAGCGAAATCCAAATCGTCCGCGGCGGCAGCAGCCTGCTCTACGGGCCAGAGCCTGCGCCTTCGGTGAATTACGTGAGCAAGCGCCCGGCTCCCGGCACGCCCTGGAGCGCGTATGTGGAGCAAACCGGCGGACCCAATGGCACCTACTCCAGCTTCGCCTCGGTGCAGGAAGCTTCCGGCCCGCTGGAGATGCGGCTCGACGGTTACTACGGCACCTCGGAAGGGCAGCGCGACCACAACAAGTATGACCTTTGGCAGGCGAACGGTTACCTCGGCTGGCGCTTTGCCCCCGGCCAGCTGGTCGCGGTCGATGCGCATGCTTCCCGTTTCGATGGCGAAGATCCGGGCCGCTTGAGCTACGCGCAATTTGTCGCCAATTCCGACCAGGCGGTCACGCCTTACAATCACAATTGGGTCGATCGCTATAACGTCGTCCTCCGTTACGAAGGCGAGTTCGGGCCCGATTGGCTGGTCCAGGCGAAAGCCTGGTATACCCACCAGGACATCGATGCGCGCGCTGGCGCCAACGTGAACGCGGTAACGGGCGCGTTTCCCACGAGCACGACCTTCGGCTATGAGGAGTTCAACAACGGCGGCGTCGACCTGCGCGTACGCAAACGTTGGGGCGGCGACGGCACTTTCCGCGGCAGCGCGCTTACCTTTGGCGGCACGCTCTATCACGGCGACGCGCCTTTCCAGCGCTACACCTTGAACAACGCCAACACCGGCCCCGGCTTCCTCTACGCCTCGCGCGGGACGACGTCGGCAACGGTCGCGCTCGACCAGGAGCGCACCGCTGATTACCAAGCGTTCTTCGTCGAGGACCTGATCCGCATCGGGAAATTCCACATCGTGCCGTCGTTCCGCCTCGATCACGAGAGCGTCGAAGTCGACGCCAATGTCGCGCCCTATTTCCGGCCGGGCACGGAGCCGAATCGGAGTGCCGACAAGCTGATCCCGCTTTGGGGCATTGGCCTGGGGAATGATTTTGCTGGCAATAACGAGACCTACTTCAGCGCCTCCTCCGGCTGGCGCCCGGTGCGCTTCTTCGACATCGCAGGCACGCGCACCGCGATCCTGCCGGGCGAAACGCCTGATCCGTTCCGCTCGCTCGACATCGAGCTCGGGGTGCACGGCACGCCGATCAAGGGCTTCTGGTATGACGTCGGCCTGTTCTGGATGGAATTCGATAACCGCATCGAGACCCGCGCGGCGCCCGGCGGCGGACCGTTCGACACCATCGCGGTCAACACCGGGACCACGCGGCATCGCGGTTTCGAGGGCGAAGTTTCCTACGATCTCCTGGCTTCCTTCCAGCGCGAGCTCCTGCCGGAGCCAGAGCCGCAAGAGGCGAAGGATGGCAAGAATGTGCGCACCCCGCTGCCCGCGCCGCGACCGCTGCAGTTGATCGTCTTCAGCAACCTCCAGATCCTCGACGCGGAGTTCACCGACAGCGCGCAGCTCGTGCCCGGAACGACCCGCAGCTTTGTCGGCAACACCCCGGCCTATGCGCCGGACGTTGTCTTCAAGGGCGGGATCACCTTCAAGCGGGACAAGTGCTTCAATCTCACTTTCAGCGGCGTCTACGTGTCGGATCAATACTGGGCCGACTCGAACATCGGCAGCGCCAGCATTCCGCCGGCTTCCATCCCGTCGTATGAAGTCTTCAACCTCTCCGGCGAAGTCTACCTGACGCGCAACGTCCGTTTGATCGGCGGCATCTCAAACCTGGCGGACAAGAAATACTACTCGCGCATCTTCCCGTTCGGCGGCGGCAGCATCGATCCCGCGGCCGGCCGGAGCGGCTACGCCGGCATGTCGGTCGAGTTTTAGCCAGCGGGCTGATCGACCAGGAGCAGGCTATAAAGGTGACGCGCCGTCCTGGATTGACCGGGACGGCGCGTTCGTCATTTAGCCAGCAACTTCAGTGCGGAGCAAACTCCGCCCCGCGACATTTCGGGCAGGGCGGCGCGACCTCTTTTACCGCCGGTCGGGTGAAGTGCTTCACGCTCCCGCATTGCACGCAGCGCCAGGCCAGCGAGCGGGCCGGGCCGCTCGCTGCGAGCATCGCGAGCGCCTCCTGGGCGTCGTCGCGGATGCGCTTGAGGACGGAGCGGAGGCTTTCTATTTGTTCGGCCATAGGGGGAGCTCGAGTTGAGCGGGGCGAGGGACAAAGGGGCGGCGAAGCAAGGCGAGGAGGCGGCGCGCGAGAGTCTTCATGTTCAGGTGAACATATAAAGTGCCGGCGTCGTTGTCGACGCGTTTCTTTGCCCGCGATCGCACTTTTCGTGCGCCGCTCATGACTCTCGGGGGAAACATCAGGCGCCGGCGGCCACACTTTCGCCACCGGCGCCGCGAAGAGTGCGCGAGCCAACCCCCGCCGGGCAAGCCTTTCTTCGCCCGCCCGCCATGCCGCGCGCCCATTGCAAATCCAGCGGTCGCCGCCGACAATCCGCAGGCTCTCCTGCGTCCCCGTAGTTCAACGGATAGAACGGAGGTTTCCTAAACCTTTGATGTGGGTTCGATTCCCGCCGGGGACAGGGCGAAGCAGTCTTTGACTCGCATCCGGGCATCGTATCTTGGCAGATGTCCTATGTATCGTTCATCCCCCGATCGGCCGCGCTCGCGGTCTGCACCCTCACGCTCACCGCCCTCGCCGTTTCCGCGCAGGAGGAGAAGGTCAAGTTCCCGCAGGCGAGCCAGCACGCCGTGGTCAAGCAACGCGTCGGCCTGACCGACGTCGAGATCGATTATTCGCGGCCAAACAAAAACAACCGCGAGATCTTCGGTGGCCTCGTGCCCTGGGAGAAAGTCTGGCGCACTGGCGCAAACGACCCCACGAAGCTGAAGGTCAGCGATGCCGTCCAGCTCGAGGGCAAGGAAATTCCCGCGGGCGAGTATGCTGTCTATACCATCCCGACGGCTAACGAGTGGACGGTCATCATCTCGAAGAATACCAAGCTCTGGGGCGCCTACGGTTACAAGCCAGACGCCGACCTGGTGCGCTTCACGGTCAAACCGGCGACCGTGCCGGACGTGACCGAAAGTTTCACCATCGGCTTCGAGAACCTCAAGAGCGACACGGCGACTTTGTTCCTCGAGTGGGACAAGACGCATGTGCCGATCAAGTTGACCACGAACACGACTGCGCAGGTCTCCCAGGCGATCGAAAAGACGATCCAGGGCGGGAAAGAACAGGACGCCGGCTTTTACTACAACGCCGGCAGCTTTTACTTCGAGCAGAACAAGGACCTCGAGCAGGCGGCCAAATGGGTCGACAAAGCCACCGAGATGAACCCGAAGGCCTACTATATGTTCACCAAGAAGGCGCAGATCCTGGCCAAGCTCGGGAAGAAATCGGAAGCGATCGCCGCCGCTGAGAAGTCGAATGAGATCCTGAAGGCCCAGCCGGAGCCGGACGAAAGCGCAATGCGCAACAACCAGCTCCTGATCGACAGCCTTCGTTAGGCGCCGGGCCTTGCCTCCATGTTTCGCCAGTCGCTCGTGTGCGGCGCGCTTGCGGCCGTGATCAGTCTCGCGTCCGCCCGCGCCGCCGAGCTGCCGCCGCCGATGGACGCGGCGGAGATCCGGCTCGCGCTCGAGAAACTGAACGTCCTCGGGCGCGTGCTCTATGTGGCCGCGCACCCGGACGACGAGAACACTGGCCTGATCGCCTCCTGGGAGAATGGCGCGCTCCTCGACGCGGCCTACCTCTCGTTAACCCGCGGCGACGGCGGGCAAAACCTCATCGGCCCCGAGCTGCGCGAGCAGCTCGGGGTCATCCGCACGCAGGAGCTGCTGGCCGCGCGCCGGATCGATCACGGCCGGCAGTTCTTCTCGCGCGCGAACGATTTTGGCTACTCCAAGTCGGTCGCGGAAACCCTGCGCATCTGGGATCGCGAGAAAATTTTAGCCGACACTGTCTGGGCCATTCGCCAGTTCCGCCCGGACGTCATCGTGACCCGCTTTTCGCCTACCGACAACGAAACGCACGGCCACCACACCGCCTCCGCGCAACTCGCGCTCGAGGCCTTCCAGGCCGCGGCCGATCCCGAGCGTTTTCCAGAGCAACTCGGCGACGTCCAGCCATGGCAGGCGACGCGGCTGCTCTGGAACACCTCGGCGTTTTTCTTCCGCGCGCGCAACCTTCCGTTCGACCCCACCGGTTTGATCGAGATCGAGGCGGGCGGTTACCAGCCGCTTCTCGGGAAGTCGTATCCAGAGATCGCTGCCGCCAGCCGCACGATGCACAAAAGCCAGGGCTTTGGCGTAAGCATTGAGCGCGGCTCGGACAAGGAATACTTCAAGTTGCTCGCCGGCCAGCCGGTCGAAGGCGCGAACCTTTTCAGCGGCATCGAGACTGGCTGGGGCCGCGTGCCGAACGGGAAGATAATCGGTGAGAAAGTGTCGGCTATTTTGCGGGACTACCGCGCCACCGAGCCCTCTGCCTCCGTCCCGGCGCTGCTCGAGTTGCGAAAGCAATTGCAGTCGTTAGGCGACAACTTCTGGGCGCAGGAGAAAACGCGCGCGGTCGAGCGGCTCATCGCGGCCTGCCTGGGCCTGCACCTCGAGGCGATCGTGGAAAAGCCGGCGGCGCAGCCCGGCGAAAAAATTAATCTCCAGGTCGAAGCGATCAATCGTTCGCCGGTCGCGGTGGAACTCCGCGGCGTGCGGACGGAGAAGTTCCAGGAGCCTTTGCGCCGCGATGAACTCCTGACGAAGAAGCTCACGCTCGAGCTTCCGCGCGATCTTCCTTTTTCGCAGCCGTATTGGCTGCGCGCGCCCGGCACCCTGGGAACTTTCACGGTCGCCGAGCAGCGGCTCATCGGGCTGCCGGAGAATCCGCCCGCGTTCCCGGTGACCGTCCGGCTGGCGATCGCCGGCGAAGAAATAGCCTACGAATTGGAGCCGCGCTCGCGCACGGTCGATCGCGTGCAGGGCGAGACCACGCGCCCGTTGGTGATCGCGCCGCCGGTCTTTGTGCAATTTCCGCAGGCGGTCTTCGTCTTCCCGGCGAGCGAGCCCAAGCGCATCGACCTGCGCGTCCTTGCCGCGGCCGAGACGATCCAGGGCGCGGTGGCGCTGGAAGCGCCGGCCGGTTGGAAAGTCGAGCCGGCTTCCGTGCCGGTGGAATTGCACGGTGCGGAGAGCGAGACGACCTGCAGTTTCACGGTCACCCCGCCGGCGGCGGCGGGCGAAGTGACCTTGCGCGCGGTCGCGCTCGGGCCCGAAGGCGCGCGCACGCCGGCGCAGAGCCGCCAGCAAATCGAGTATCCGCACATCCAGCCGCAGACGCTGATCTCGCCCGCGACTGCGCAGGTGGTCCGTGCGCCGATCGCGAACCGGGCCAAGCTTGTCGGCTATTTGCCCGGCGCGGGCGATGCCATTCCCGAGAGCCTGCGCGAGATCGGCGCGGAAGTGAAAGTGCTGGCTGATTCGGAGGTTAAGGCGGCGAAATTGAAGCCGTTCGACGCTGTGGTCCTCGGGGTGCGCGCGGCGAACGTGAATCCGGCCCGCCTTTCCGCCTGGTTCCCGGAACTGCTGGCCTACGCCAAAGCCGGCGGCGTGGTCGTCTACCAATACAACACCACCCCCGGGCCGAAGCCCGAGCAGCTTCCGTTTCCGCTCAAGGTCTCGCGCGACCGCGTGACCGATGAAAATGCCGAGGTGCGCCTGCTCGCACCGGAGCACCCGGTCTTAAACTTCCCAAACAAGCTGGGCGCGGATGATTTTGGCGGCTGGGTGCAGGAACGCGGACTCTATTTCCCTAACGAGTGGAGCCGCGAATGGCAGCCGATCTTGTCGGCTAACGACCCGGGCGAAAAACCGGCCGAGGGCGGTCTGCTGGTGGCCCGGGTGGGCCAGGGCTGGTTCGTCTACACCGGCCTCTCCTTCTTCCGCCAGCTCCCGGCGGGCGTGCCCGGCGCCTACCGGCTCTTCGCAAACATCGTCTCGTTAGGCCATGCCCCCTGAGGAAGAGCGCGTGCCGCTCTTTGGCACCTGGCGGCGGGCCTACCTCGCGGTCGTGCTCGTCTTCTTCCTCGACGTCCTCCTCTTCTGGGCGCTGGAGCATTTCTTCGCGTGAGCTGGCTCGACTACGCCGTCCTCGTCGGCACGCTTCTCGCGATCGCGCTCTACGGGCATTGGCGCACGCGCCGCGATTACGATCTCGGGCATTATCTCCACGGCGATGAAACCATCCGCTGGGGCACGATCGGCCTCTCGGTCATGGCCACGCAGGCAAGCGCGATCACTTTCCTCTCGACGCCCGGGCAGGCCTACGAGAGCGGGATGGGTTTCGTGCAAAACTACTTCGGGCTGCCCTTCGCGCTCATCGTCGTCTGCGCGGTTTTCATTCCGATTTACCACCGGCTCAAGGTGGTCACCGCGTACGAGTATCTCGGGCAGCGTTTCGATCAAAAAACCCGGCGGCTGGGCGCGTTCCTCTTTCTCGTCCAGCGCGGGCTCGCGGCCGGGATCACGATCTATGCGCCCGCGATCATCTTGTCGGCTATTCTCGGCTGGAACCTCCAGCTCACGATCCTGCTTTCGGGCCTTTTCGTCGTTCTCTACACTTCCGTCGGCGGGACCAAGGCGGTCAGCATCACCGGCAAATGGCAGATGGCGGTGATCCTCTTCGGGATGGTGGTGGCGTTTTTCATGATCCTGCGCCGGCTGCCGCCGGACCTTTCGTTCACCGAGGCGGTGACCGTGGCCGGCAAGATGGGGAAGCTGGACGCGGTCAATTTTTCCTTCGACCCGAACCGCCGTTACACCTTTTGGTCGGGACTCTTCGGCGGGTTCTTCCTCGCCCTTTCCTACTTCGGCACGGACCAATCGCAGGTGCAGCGCTACCTTGCCGGCGGCTCCGTCGCGGGGAGCCGTTTCGGGCTGCTCTTTAACGCGGTCCTCAAGGTGCCGATGCAATTCTTCATCCTCTTCATCGGCGTGATGGTCTTCATCTTCTTCCAGTTTGAGAAGCCGCCGCTCTTCTTCAACCAGCCAGCCTACGCCGCGGCCGCGGCGAACGATCCCGCTGGCCGCCTGCCGGCGCTCGAGGCGCGCTACGATGAAGCCTTTGCCCGCAAGCAAACGCTGGTGCGCGGCCTAACGAGTGCAATCCAGACCAGTGGAGACGTCCGCGGGGCGCAGGCAGCGGTCCGGGGCGCGCAGGACGAGGTGCAGGGGATCCGCGCGGAAGTGAAGCGCGTGCTTCGGGAAACCAATGCGCGCACCGACACGAAAGACTCGGACTACGTCTTCATCACCTTCGTCCTGCGCTATCTCCCGCACGGCGTCATCGGGCTGCTCGTCGCCGTGATTTTCTGCGCGGCCATGTCGTCGACTGCGGGCGAGCTGAACGCGCTCGGCTCGACCACCGAAGTCGATTTTTACCGCCCGCTCATCCGGCCGGGCGCGAGCGAGCGGCACTATCTTTACGTGGCGAAATTCCTTACCGCGGGCTGGGGTCTGGTCGCGATCGGCTTCGCGCTTTTCGCCAATCTCGTGGAGAACCTGCTCGAGGCGGTGAACATCCTTGGCTCGATTTTTTACGGAAGCATCCTGGGCCTTTTCCTGACCGCGTTCTTTTTGCGTGCGGTCAAAGGGACGGCAGTTTTCACTGCGGCGCTGATCTCGCAGGCGCTCGTGCTCCTGCTCTTTTACACCAGCGATATCGGCTATCTTTGGTTCAACTTCATCGGCTGCGCGGCCGTCTGCGGGCTCTCGTTCGTGCTCCAGAAAACCGTCTTCGCTTCTCGTTGATGCGCCTCGCCAATCATCTGCTTCGGGCAGCAACCGTGCGGGATTTTCCCGCGCCGGTTTCTTTTCGCGAAAATGGAAACCGCCCGCCGGCTTCAGCGGGAAATAGGCGGCGAGATCGTCTTCTTTTACCACGACAGCGACCACGACCCGCGCGAGACGGTCACCATCCTGCGCGAGCGCGCGGGCGGGACGATTCGCCGGCTAAACTTCACCTTCGCTAACCGGCTGCAGAAACAATTCTCACCGCTCTTTGCGAAGCGGGTGCTGCCGGAGGCGAAACGCAAACTCGGGGCGCAGTTGGCGCAATGCGTCGGGCCGGAACTGCTCGCGCACTTCGAGGCGGTGGCGGCGGAGAATGTGGCCGATTTTTGCCTGGAGATGTATCGCAGACTCGGATTGCTCGAGGGGATGCGCGTGCTGCGCTCGGGCGATCCGGAAGTGCGCGCCGCCGCCTGTGAAGTGGACGACTATTTTGTCGATGTCCAGCACGAGGGCGAGCTCGTGCGCGCGCGGCACGCGCCGGATGCGCTTCGGTTGCACAAGGGCGGCGGCGCTTACCTGCAGTTGCCGTTGGCGGAGTTCACGCGCGCGCAAGTCAGTCCCACGCGCGACACGCGGCTGCGCTGGATGCAATCGGTGGTGCACTGCACGCATTACATCGCGGGTGCCGGCGAGATGCAGTATCTCCGGCAGGAGGAAACGCCGGAAGTGACCTTTGTCCCGCGCGATTCCATCGACGAGTCCGACCACGCCTATGTCCCGGAAACCTGAACGCCTCCTCGCCATTGGCGCGCATCCCGACGATCTCGAGTTTGCTTGCGGCGGCATCCTGCTCGCGGAAGCGGCGCGCGGCACGGTGATCACGCTCTGTCTCTGCTCGCGCGGGGAAGCGGGGAGCAACGGGACGCCGGACGAGCGGGAGGCGGAGGCGCGGCGGGCGGCGGACTTGTTAGGCGCGGAGATGCGCTTCCTCGATCTGGGCGGCGATGCGCAAATGGAGACGACCGCGGCGAATGCTTTGCGGTTGGCGCGCGAGATTCGCCAGGCGCGTCCGGAGATCTTGCTCAGCTCGGTGACCACGGTGGCGCAGCACCCGGATCATCGAGTGGTCGGCGCGCTGGCGCGGGACGCAGCGCGGCTGGCGCGTTACGGCGGCGTGGCGGAATTGCGCGAGCTGGAACCGCACGGAATTAGCCAGCATTTTCAGTATGCGGTCACGCCGTCGGCCGAGCCGCGGGACGGGGCGCGCGTGCGGGTGGACATCAGCCAGCATTTCGAGAAGTGGGTCGAATTGATGGAGTGCCACCAGACGCAGTTACGCACCCGCGCTTACGTGGAGCTGCAGACCGCGCGGGCGCGTTTACTCGGCGCGGAAGCAGGGGTGGAATACGCGCAGGCGCTCTTCCTCGCGGAAGACTTTCTCGTGGCCGATCTCGGGCAGATTCCCGCAACGGTGCGGCTCTACTGATGAAGATCGGGATCGTGTGTTATCCGCTGATCGGCGGGAGCGGGATCCTGGCGACGGCGCTGGGGCATGAGCTCGCGCGCCGCGGGCATGAGGTGGATTTCTTCAGCTCGTCCAAGCCGGTGCGGCTGGATCTCTCGCTGCCGGGGATCTCGTTCCATGAGGTGACGGTGAATGAGTACAGCCTCTTTCGTTATCCCGATTACACCCTGCCGCTGGCGGTGAAGATGGCGCACGTGGCGCGGGAGAAAGGGCTGGATGTTTTCCATGCGCACTACGCGGTGCCGCATGCGACCGCGGCCTACCTTGCGCGCGAGATGCTGGCGCGGCATTCGGCGAAGCGGCCGCGGATCGTGACCACCCTTCACGGCACGGACACGACACTGCTGGGGCAGGACCCGAGTTATCGCGAGGCGATCGAGCACGCGCTCACGGAATCGGACACGATCACGACCGTCTCGGAAGATTTGCGGAGGGAAACGCTGACCACATTCGACCTCCAGAAACCGGTGGAGGTAATCCCGAATTTCTTCGTGCCGACGGTGCCGCGCCGGAGCGCGGCCGCGGTCCGCGCGGAGTTGGGTGTCGGGCCAGGGGAATTCCTGGTCACGCACGTTTCCAATTTGCGGGCGCCGAAGCGTATCGATCTGCTCCTGCGCGTCTTCGCCGCGGCCCGGCAGGAAACGCCGATGCGGCTGCTCGTTCTCGCGGGCGGTTCCTTCGCGCCCTACCAGTCGTTAGCCGACGAGTTGGGGCTGCGCGCGGCGTTGTTGGTGCGGGAGAATGTGCTGGAAGTGGAAGAGTATCTCGCGGCCGCGGATGCCGGGCTTTACACCTCGGAGAGCGAGAGCTTTGGCTTGAGTATCCTGGAGACGATGTTTTACGCGAAGCCGGTGGTGGCCTTCCGTGTCGGCGGCATTCCCGAGGTGATGCAGGACGGGACGACCGGCTTCCTGCATTCGTTAGGCGACATCGAGCCGATGGCGCGCTCGCTGAGCTTGCTGGCTAATTCCCCAGAGCGCGCGCGGGCGATGGGCGCTGCGGGGCAGGCGCACGCGGCGGCACATTTTTCCGCGGAGCGAATTGTGCCGCTTTACGAGGCGATCTACGCGCGCGGTTAGGTCTCGTTCTTCGCGACGCCGCGGATGTTAAGGAAGGCGAGGCCGACCTGGAGGACGATGAGCGCGTAGGCGTGATCGTGCAGGCCCCAGGCAACCCAAAGCGCATTGCTCAACAGAAAAGATCCAGAAGCCCCAGCGCCGCTTCGTTTTCGACTGCGAGGCGACGAGCCAGGCGGAGAGTAAAGTCGCGGCCATCGCGGGCCATTGCAGGTGTTCGATCCATTCCACGTGTGGAGAAACGTCCCGGACCACCCCGGCGGGTGCATTCCGCATCCTCCGGCGCGCGCGCGGACGAATCAAAGAAGTGAACCCAACGAAACCCGAGCCTTCCTTCTTGAGCACGATCAGCCCGCGCCATCTCTGGAGCATGCTGCGGCAGACCTTTAACGAATGGCTCGAGGATAAAGCCCCGCAACTCGGCGCGGCCCTGGCCTACTACAGCGTCTTCTCGCTCGCGCCGCTGATCCTGGTGTTGCTCGCGATCGTGGGCCTGGTCTTCCGGAACGATCCCGCGGGCGCGTGGGAGCGGATCACGGAGCAGATGCGAAATGTGCTCGATCCGAGCGGGGTGAAGGTGATCCAGGACATCGCAGCCACGGCCGCAAAACCGGCCAGCGGAAGATGGGCCACGATCATCGGGATCGCGCTGGCGCTCTTCGGCGCGAGCGGCGTCTTCGGGCAATTGCAAGAAGCGCTGAACACCATCTGGGGCGTGAAAGCGAAGCCGGGCGGCGCGCTCGGGACCTTTTTGCGGGGGCGCTTTCTCTCGTTTGCGATGGTCGCGGGCGTTTGTTTTCTCCTCCTGATCTCGCTGGTTATTGAAGCGGTCTTAAAGGGCTTGAGCCATTACCTCGAGCAAACCTTTCCCGGCGGTGTGGTCGTCACGCTCTCGATCTACCTGCTGGTTGACCTCGGGATCGTGGTCTTCCTTTTCGCGGCGATGTTCAAATATCTGCCCGATGTGGAAGTGCGCTGGCGGGATGTGATCGTGGGCGCAACGATGACGGCGCTGCTCTTCCTCGTGGGCAAGTGGGCCCTCGGGCTCTATCTCGGGAGCGGCGCCGCCGGCTCGGCTTACGGCGCGGCGAGCTCGTTGGTGACGCTCTTGCTTTGGATCTACTACTCGTCGCAGATCCTGCTCTTCGGCGCGGAGTTTACCCAGGTTTACGCGAACCGTTTCGGCGCTGGCGGAAAGCCGAGCTCACACGCGATCGCGGTAAAGCGGACGGAAGTGGAACTGCCCGCGGGAAGGACTCGTTAGGCGCGGCCGTTGTTCGCCAGGGCGAATTCCGGGAGCGATTGCGCATCGCCTACATTATCGCCATCGAGATCGGTCCCGAGTTCGTCAGCTTGATGCTGTTTCGCGATCAGGACGTAAAGCGAGGGGACGATAAAGAGGGTGAAGAGCGTGCCGATGGTCATGCCGCCGACCAAAACCAAGCCTATCGAATTACGCGCCTTCGCGCCTGCGCCGGTGACGAAGACCAACGGCATGTGACCGGCGACGGTCGCGATGGTGGTCATGAGCACCGGCCGCAAGCGAATGCGCGAAGCTTCGGCGACCGCCTGGATCTTGGTGCGACCCTGCTCCTGCAAGTGGTTGGCAAATTCCACGATCAAGATCGCGTTCTTCGAGATCAGGCCGACGAGGGTGACCAGGCCGACCTGCGAGTAGATGTTGAAGGTGGTGGTGAAGCTGTCGGTAAAAAACTTCATGTTCGGGTTGGGCAGCTTCAGGAACATGAAAATCATCGCGCCGAAGAGCGCCAGCGGGACCGAGCCGGCAAGGATGATGAGCGGATCGCGGAAGCTGTTAAACTGCGCCGCGAGCACGAGGAAAATCAGCACGACCGCGAGGCCGAAAGCGGGCAGGAACTTGTCGCCCTCGACGCGGAGCTGGCGGGATTCGCCTTTGTAATCAATCGAGTAACCCTTCGGCAAAATGCGCGCGGCTTCGTCCTCGAAAAGCTTGAGCGCCTGGTCGAGCGGAAGGCGCGAGGCGCCGCTGATCGTAACCGCGTTGAGTTGCTTGAAGCGGCTAAGGGAACGCGGGACGGTTTTCTTCTCGATCTTCGCGACGGTGCTCAAGGGGATGAGCTGATCGTTCGGTCCGGTGACGTAGATGTCCTTGAGCTGATCGGGGTTCAAGCGCTCGATTCGCTCGACCTGCGGGATGACCTTGTAGGCCCGGCCGGAAATGTTGAAGCGGTTAACGAAATTGCCGCCAAACATCGCGGAGATGTCGGCGCCGATTTGCTGCAGGTTGAGCCCAAGCGCGGCGACCTTGTCGTGGTCGATCACCACCTCGGCCTGGGGCTGGTCGATCTTGGTGTCGATGGTGGTGAAGAAGAATCCGGCCTGCATCGCTTTTTCCTCGAGCTTCTTTGCGAGCTCGACCATCCGCTCCGGTTCCTCGGTTGAGAGGATAACGAACTCGACGCCAAAGTTGCCGCCGCCGGGAAGAGCGGGAGGCATGATCGGGAAAAGTTCGATCCCCGGGATGCTGCCGAGTTTTTGCTGCACCAGCGGCCGGAGTTCGAAGGCGGTGCGGTTGCGTTGGTCCCATGGTTTCAAGACCATGCCGCCAAATCCACCGCTCGGGCTGGTGATTTGAAAAGTGAAAGCGGTCTCCGGGAAACTCTGGAAAACGGAATTGGCCGCATCCGCAAACGCCGCAGTCTGCTCGATCGTGGCGTTCGAGGAGGCTTGAACGATGCCGAAAATGACGCCCTGATCCTCGGTGGGCGCGAGCTCTTTGGAAGCAAAGCTCGGCATGAGGAGGAACATGATCACCGCGATGAGCGAGAGCCCGATCCACGCGGTATAGACCGCCGGCCGCACACGCAGGGTGGCGTCGACCTTGCGGCCATACCAATCGCGCACGCGATCGAAGACGCGATTTACGCGCAGGGCGAAGCCGCGCTCGGCGTCGCCTGGGCGGAGGAATTTTGCCGTCATCACCGGCGAAAGCGTAAGCGCAACCACGCCGGAAATGGTCACCGCGCCGGCGAGGGTAAAGGCAAATTCGCGGAACAAAGTGCCGGTTAATCCGCCCTGGATCCCGATCGGCACGTAGACCGCGGCGAGGGTGATCGTCATCGCAATGATCGGTCCGACGAGCTCGCGCGCGCCGAGTAGAGCGGCGTTGATCGAGCTCAAGCCATCGCGCAGATGGCGCTCGACATTTTCCACCACGACGATGGCGTCATCGACCACCAGACCGACCGAGAGCACGACCGCGAGGAGCGTGAGCAGATTGATCGTGAACCCGAAGACCTGCATCAGGAAAACCGCGCCGATGAGCGAGATTGGAATCGCGATTACCGGGATGATCGCGGAGCGCCATGAGCCCAGGAAGAGGAAGATGACCACGCAGACGATGAGCAAGGTTTCGCCGAGCGTCTGGTAGACGTCCTTGATCGCGGTGTTGATGTAGGCCGTGCCGTCGTAGGCGATGCGGCCGTTCATGCCGGTCGGCAGTTCCTTCTGAATCTGCTCCATTTCCGTGCGCACGCGGGCGACCACGTCGATCGCGTTCGCATTCGGGAGCACGAAGATGCCCATGAAGACCGCGCGCTGCCCGGAGAAGCGGACCTCGGAGTTGTAATCCTCCGCGCCCAGGACGACGTCGGCGATGTCGCCGATGCGGACGAGCGCGCCGGCTTCCTCGCGCACGACGAGATTCTTGAAATCCTCGACCGTGTGCAGGTCGGTGTTGGCCGTGAGGTCAACCTGCACCAGCGCGCCCTTGGTGCGGCCGAGGGCGGCAAGGTAATTATTATTTCCCAGCGCTTTGCGCACCTGCGCCGGGCTGACGTTGAGCGCCGCCATGCGGTCGGGCTTGAGCCAAATGCGCATCGCGAAAGTGCGGCCGCCGAGGATTTCCGCGCGTTGCACGCCCGCGATCGCAGTCAGGCGCGGCTGGACGATGCGGTTGAGGTAATCGGTGATCTCGTTCGCCTGCAGCAGATCGGAGGTGAAGCTGAGATAAGCGGAGGCGAACTGCGAATCCGACGACTCGATGTTGATCACCGGGATCTCGGCTTCCGGCGGGAGATCGCCGCGGACCTGGTTTACCTTCGAGCTGATCTCAGCCAGCGCTTTGTTGGAATCGTAATTCAGCTTCAGCCGCGCGGTGATCGTGGAGACGCTCTGCGAGCTTTGCGACGAGAGGTAATCGATTCCATCCGCGGCCGCGATCGCGCGCTCCAGCGGGGTGGTGATGAAGCCGCGCACCAGTTCCGCGCTCGCGCCGACGTAGGCGGTCGTAACCGTGACCGAGGCGATGTCGCTGCGCGGATACTGCCGGACGTTGAGGGAGGAAAGCGCCTGCACCCCGGCGATGATGATCACCAGACTAACGACCAGTGCGAGCACCGGCCGGCGAATGAAGAGATCGGTAAACGTCTTCACGCTTCAGGTATTCGGCGGCTTCGGCGCGAGGTTGTTCTCCGGCGCAAGCTTGTTGTCGATCGCGACGGCGGCGCCATTGCGGAGCTTGAAGACGCCGGTGCTCACGACCTGGTCGCCTTCCTTCAAGCCTTCGGTCACGGCTACAAAATCGCCGCGCGTTTCGCCGGTGCGGATAAATTGCTGGCGGATCGTGAGCGCTTCCTTGCCCGTCTTTTCGTCCGCCTTTTTTTCAATCACGTAAACGGAGTTGCCGTAGGGCGCGTAGGCCACCGCAGTCTGCGGGATGAAGAGCGTGGGCGCCTTTTGCGGCAAGACGACGCGCACGCGCGCGAACATGCCCGCGCGGAGCGCGTGGTCGGCATTGTCGAGCAGCGCCTGCACCGGCACGGTGCGCGTGGCCGTGTCGATCGCGGAGTTAATCGCGCTGATCTTGCCGTTAAATTCCCGGCCTTCGATCGCATCGGTCGTAACCACGACTGGCAGGCCGGGCTGCACGGAACCGAGATCCTGCTGCGGCAAGGCGAAGTCCGCGAAGACCTGGTCGAGCGCTTGCAGCGTGACGATCTTTTGCCCGGCGGGCACCATCTGGCCGGGATTCACCTCGCGAATGCCGGCGATGCCGTCGAAGGGCGCGCGAATTTCCTTTTTGTTGATCACCGACTGGATGTTGTCGAGCGCCGCCTGGCGCTGAGAAAGTTTCGCCGCGGCCGCATCGAATTCCGCTTTCGAGATCACCCGGCCCTCGCTCAGGCCGCGAGCGCGCTCAAAGTCGGCCTTGGCCAGGTCGAGGTCGGCCTGCGCGGAGCGCAATTGCGCCTGCTCGGCCGACGCGTCCAGCTTCACCAGGAGGTCGCCTTTCTTCACCGGCCGTCCCGATTCAAACAAGATTTCGCTGACCATCCCGGGAAGCTCCGCGCTGATCGTGGCGCCCTGCACCGGCGCGATCGAGCCGACGGCGGTCAACATCGGCGCCCAATCGCCCTGCATGACCGTCGCGCTCGTGACCGTGGTCGGCGGCATCGATCGCCTTGCATGGCTTTGCCGCCTTTGATCATGGCCATGATTTGCGAGGCCTTGATCCCGGCGATGAGGAGGAAGATGGCGAGGAGCCCGAGCACGACCTTGAACACGGTCCATTTCGCGGAGCGCGAGCGGAGGTCAGTGGCGGGGGAAGCGGTGGCGTGCATAAAAAAAAGATTCGTTAGGCGAAAGCCGGCTGCGGCGGGGCGAGGAGCGTCCAGAGATGGCGCACGACGCGCAGCTGCCGGTGCCGGCATTCTTCGAGCGTGATGTTTTGCCGCTCGAGCACGTCGCGCATCATCGAGCCGCGCGCGGTCGCGAGGATGAGGTCGGCAATTTCCGACGGCTCCAGGCCGTGGGCGGCAGTGCGCATTTCCGGCACGCGACTGACCAGCCCGGTCATCCCGCGGCGGAGCGTCTCGAGGACTCCGCCCACGGAAGCGGCGATCGCCGGATTGCGCCCGGCTTCGGCGAAAAGGTCGATCACGAAAGCGGCGTGCATTTGCGGGGTGCCCTTGGTGCAATGCGAGGTGAGCAGAATTTCCAGCGAATCGAGCACCGTGGGCGCGGTCTGGGCGCGCTCGAACAACTCCTCGAACTCGCGTTTGTGCTCCTCCGCCATCGCGGCGATGACGGCTTCCTTGCTCGCGAAGTAGCGATAGATCAGGCCGACGCTGATCCCGGCCTCGGCGCTCAGGTCGAGCATGCTCGTCTGGTGAAAGCCGCGCAGGGAAAAGCATTTCATGGCCGCGGCGAGAATTTGCGCGCGACGGTCGGTGGAAAGTTCAGCGGTCGCGGGCATGGGGGAGGGGTAAGTGAATGAACGTTCATTCATTGTCAACCAACATCTTGCCGCGTGTGGCTTGACGCTGCGGAAGCGCGATGGCCTGCTGCTCCGATGTTGCCCCCGGATGCGCCGCTGCTGCGCGAGCCGTCGATCCTCGCGGAATACCCGCCGGCGCGCCGGTATCTCATCGGGGTCTCCGGCGGGCGCGATTCCGTGGCGCTGCTCCATGCGCTGCGCGCGCGCGGTTACGGCAAGCTTGTCGTCTGCCACCTCGATCATCGGCTGCGGGGCCGCAGCGCAGCGGCGGATGCGCGTTTCGTCGGGCGCCTGGCCGCTCAGTTTGGCTGCGAGTTCGAATCGGCCACAATCGACGTGCGGGCACGGGCCGCGGAGCGGAAGGAATCGCTGGAAACCGCGGCGCGCGGGGCGCGGCAGGAGTTTTTTGCGGAAGTAGCGCGCAGGAGAAAGTGCCGGCTAATTTTCCTGGCGCATCACGCGGACGACCTCGCGGAGACTTTCCTGATGAATCTCCTGCGCGGCGCCGGTCCGCTGGGCCTCGGGGGGATGCGCGCGGTCGCGCGGCAGAAGGTCGGCCGCCAAACCCTGGAAATCGTGCGGCCGCTGCTCGGGACCTGGCGGAGTGAGATCGACGCCTACATCGCGGCGCACGGGCTGCGGTTCCGCGAGGATCGGTCTAACGAAAGCTTGCTCCCGCGGCGCAACCGCCTGCGGCGCGAGATCATTCCCTACCTCGAGGCGCAGCTCGGGCGGCCCGTGCGCGAGAGTCTTTGGCGCGCGGCGACGATCGCCGCGGCCGAGGAGGAATGGATCGGCGGCCTGCTTCCGGCCATGGCCGCGGGAAATTTAGACGTCGCTTTCTTGCGTGGCCAACCGGCGGCGGTGCAGCGGCGTTTGCTCCTCGGCTGGTTACGCGCGGAGGGAGTGGGCGGCCTGGATTTTTCCACGGTGGAGCGCGTGCGGGCACTGCTCGCGGGAGCGTCGCCGGCGAAGACCAATCTCGCCGGCGGCTGGCACGTGCGCCGGCGGGCGGGGAAGATTTTTCTGGAGAAGCCTACGCGCGAAAAAGCTTCCGGCGCGTAATGAGAAAAGATGGACACGACGCCCTATTGGTTGGAGACCGCGAAGTTCAAAAAATTCCCGGCGCTGCAGAAAGACCTCGAAGTGGACGTGCTCGTGGTCGGCGGCGGAATCACCGGCCTAACGAGTGCCTACCTGCTCGCGGAAGAAGGCCTGAAGGTGGCGTTGCTGGAGCGCGACCGCCTGGCGACGCACGACAGCGGGCACACAACCGCGCATCTGACCTGCGTGACCGATACCCGGCTGCACGAGCTGGCGAAAAATTTCGGACGCGACGCGGCGCGGCTTGCCTGGGATGCGGGGATGACGGCGATCGACTTGATCGAAGCGATCGTGGGCAAGGAGGCGCTCGAGTGCCAATTCCAGCGCGTGCCCGGCTATCTGCACGCGCCGCGCAATGGTGGCACGCGCGACGAGCGGCCGAGCCTGCGGAAAGACGCAGCCCTGGCGAACGAACTCGGTTTTGACGCCACCTATGTCGAGGCCACGCCGTTGATGGGACAGCCCGGGGTGCGCGTCGCCGATCAGGCGCTGTTCCACGCGGGGCGCTACTATGCGGGGCTGGCGCAGGCGATGAAGGCGCAGATCTTCGAACAGACCGAGGTGGAGGAGTTCGACGCGGAGAAGCATGTCGCAACTGCGAATGGCCGGAAGATCAAGTACGACCGCGTGATTTTGGCGACGCACAATCCGCTCATGGGCGAGAGCGGGATGGCCGGCTCCGCGCTTTTCCAGACGAAGCTGATGCTCTACACGAGCTACGCCGTGGGCGCGCCGTTAAAGCGCGGGACGGCGCCGATCGCTTCCTATTGGGACACGAAAGATCCCTACAGCTATCTGCGGATCCACGAAGGCGCGCGCGGCGACTACGCGATCCTGGGCGGGCAGGATCACAAGACTGGCCAGGTGCGGAAAACCGAGCCGCGTTTCCGCGCGCTCGAGAAGGAATTCCGTGAGCTTTTCCCCGGCGCGGAGATCGACTTCCGCTGGTCGGGCCAGGTGATCGATACCACCGACGGCCTTCCGTATATCGGACCGAACGAGGAGCGGCAGTTCATCGCCACCGGTTTCGCCGGCAACGGCATGACCTTTGGAACAATCAGCGGATTGATGGCGCGGGATTGGGTCACGGGTGCGAAAAATCCGTGGCAGGAATTGTTCGCGCCCGGGCGCAAGAAACTCAAAGGCAGCGCCTGGACCTACCTGCTCGAGAACAAGGATTACCCGCTGCACCTGATCAAAGGTTACTTCGCGCGCGCTGAGGGCAGCTCCGTCCGTGCGCTCAAGCCGGGCGAGGGGAAAATCCTCAAGCTCGAGAGCGGCAAGGTTGCCGCCTATCGCACGCCGGAAGGCAAGGTGATCAAGCGCTCCGCGGTCTGCCCGCATATGGGCTGTATCGTCCGCTGGAACACCGCCGAGACGACTTGGGATTGCCCCTGCCATGGCTCGCGTTTCCAGCCGACCGGCGAAGTCATCGGCGGCCCGGCGGAGTCGCCGCTGGCACCGCTTTAAACCGTCAGCGGTCCGGGTAAGGTAGGGGCCGCATGAATCCCATCCGCGTCCGCTTCGCTCCCTCGCCCACTGGTTATCTGCACATCGGCGGCGCGCGCACCGCGCTCTTTAATTGGCTCTACGCACGGCATACCGGCGGCACTTTCATCCTGCGGGTGGAGGACACGGATAAGGCGCGCAACACCGAGGAAGCCGCGGCCGCGATCTACGACGGGCTGCGCTGGCTCGGGCTGGATTGGGACGAAGGCCCGCAGGCCGGCGGCGATTGCGGGCCGTATTTCCAGAGCCAGCGCGATGGGATTTACCAGCAACATCTGCAGCGGCTGCAGGACGCTGGTTATCTCTATGAGGACAACGGCGCGACCCGTTTCCGTTCGCCGCGCGAGCACGTGGTGGTGGACGATCTCGTCTGCGGCCGGATCGACTTCGACCTGACCAATCCGGAGACGCACCCGGACATGACCATTCGCCGGCCCGATGGCTCGTGGATTTTCCATTTCGTCAACGTGGTCGACGACATCGAGATGAAGGTGAGCCACGTCATCCGCGGCGAGGATCATCTCTCGAACACGCCGAAGCACATCGAGCTCTACCGCGCGCTCGGGGCGGAGCCGCCGCGCTTCGCGCACATCCCGCTGATCCTGAACCAGGACGGCTCGAAGATGAGCAAGCGCGACACCGGCGCGAGTTTAGCCAGCTACATCGAGGGCGGCTACTTGCCGGAAGCGGTGCGGAATTATCTCTGCCTCCTCGGCTGGTCGCCCAAGGACGACCGCGAGAAATTGGCGCTCGAGGAAGTCGTCGGGCTCTTCGAACTCGAGAACATCAACCGCAAGAACGCGCACTTCGACCTCGAGAAATGCACCTGGCTGAACGGCGAATATTTGCGTGAAGTCTCCGGGGAGCGCTTCCAAGCGGAGGCGCGCGCGGCCTTTGCCCGGGCCGGGGTGGATCTGGCGCCGTTCGCGCCTGCCTATGTGGAAGCGGCGCTCGAGACCTGCAAAGGCAAGGTGCGCACCTTTGCCGAGCTGCCAGCTTACGGCGGCTTCTATTTCAATGACGATTTTGCCTACAACCTCGACGGCGTGGCGAAGCATTTCGTCCCGGCCAATCGCCAGCCGCTGACCGTGCTGCGCGAGGCACTCGACGAGACCGAACATTTCGATGCGCTCTCGCTCGAAACTTGTTTCAAAACCATCGCTACCAGCCTGGGCGTGAAAGTGGGCGCGCTGGTGCACCCTGCGCGCCTCGCGGTGACCGGGAGCAACGCCGGCCCAAGCCTCTATCACCTGCTGGAAGTGCTCGGCCGCGAGAAAGTCCTCGCGCGCCTCGACCGCGCGCTCGCGCTCCTGCCGGCCTAGGCCTTTTTCGCTTCCTTCGCCCAGGTGTCCTTGAGCGTGATCGTGCGGTTGAAGACCGGGCGGCCGGGCTGCGAATCCGGATCGAGGGCGAAGTAGGCCAGGCGCTCGAACTGGTAGCGTTCGTTAGGCAGCGCGCTGGCTAACGAGGGTTCGCCTTTAGCCGACAAGATCTCGAGCGAAGCAGGATTGAGCCAACGCTTGAAGTCGCCGTCGGCGTCCGGTTCCGGCTGGGTAAAGAGGCGATCGTAGAGCCGCACCTCGGCGTCGAGCGCATGCGCCGCGCTCACCCAATGGATCGTCCCCTTGATCTTCCGATTGGAAGTCGGGCCGCCCATCTTGCTGTCTAAATCCGCGGTGCAATGGAGCTCGGTGACGTTCCCCGCATCGTCCTTCACCACTTCGTCGCAGCGGATGATGTAGGCGTATTTCAAACGCACTTCGCCGCCCGGCTTGAGCCGGAAATATTTCGGCGGCGGCGTCTCCATGAAGTCGGCCTGCTCGATGTAAAGCTCGCGGCTGAAGGGAAGGGTGCGCGTCCCATCCTCCGGGTTCTCCGGGTTGTTTGTCGCACTCAGTTCCTCGACCTGATCAGCCGGGTAATTCGTGATCACGACCTTGAGCGGGCGCAGGACCGCAAAGCGCCGTTGCGCGCTGCGATTGAACTCCTCGCGCACGGCGTGCTCGAGGAGGCTGAATTCCGTGAGGCTCGGGTATTTCGTCACGCCCACGCGCGCGGCGAAATTGCGCACTGCGGTCGCGGTGATCCCGCGCCGGCGCATCCCCGAGAGGGTGGGCATGCGCGGATCGTCCCAGCCTTTGACCGCGCCTTCGTTAACCAGTTGGAGCAGCTTGCGCTTGCTGATCACGGTGTAATCGATGTTCAGCCGCGCGAACTCGATCTGCCGTGGAAGCGGCTGGGGCAGGTCTAACGACTGCAGAATCCACTCGTAAAGCGGCCGGTGCACCTCGAACTCCAGGGTGCAAAGCGAGTGCGTGATTCCTTCGAGGTAATCGCTCAGGGTATGCGCCCAGTCATACATCGGATAAATGCACCAGGCGTCGCCCACGTGGTGATGCGAGGCATGCCGCACACGGTAAAGGATCGGGTCGCGCAGCCACATGTTCGGCGATTGCATGTCGATCTTTGCACGGAGGGTGCGCGCGCCATCGGGGAACTCGCCCGCTTTCATGCGCGCGAAGAGATCGAGATTTTCTTCGACCGAGCGGTCGCGGAACGGGCTGTCCTGGCCAGTCCGGCGTAGCTCGTCGGTTTCCTCCGGGGTGGAATCGTCTACGTAAGCCTTTCCGCGGCGGATCAACTCGACGGCAAATTCGTAGTGCTTCGGGAAATAATCCGAGGTGTAGAGCGGCGCGCCGCCGAGGTGCTGCTCGGCCCAGCCGTCGATCAGCCAATGCACGTCGGCCAGGATCGACTCCACATATTCCGAGTCTTCCTTGGTCGGATTGGTGTCGTCCATGCGCACGTTGCAGACGCCGCCGAACTCGCGCGCGATCCCGAAGTTCAGGCAAATCGACTTCGCATGGCCGATGTGCAGGTAGCCGTTGGGCTCGGGCGGGAAACGCGTGTGAATCTCCGTGTGTTTTCCACTGCGCAGGTCTTCCGCGACGATCTCGCGGATGAAATCGGAGGCATGCTCGGTCTCGCTCATCAGGCGCGCACTCTAGCAGAGAGGCGGCAAGTTGGTAGGGACGCAGAATCCGCCGGGTGGACCGCTCGTTATACCGGTTGCAAAAGCGCCCACATCCTCCATAATCCTCGTCAGATGTCGGGAGTATTTTTCGAATACCCGGCCCTCCGCTTTTCACTCCGAGTGAGGGTTTGGGAGATGTGTCTGCGTGCTGTCGCAGCTCTTCCGAGTCGTCGGGTCACTCAGGCGGTACGGCAATTCATTCGGATCAGCTTGCGACGTCTTGACGAGGCGGAGTTCCCATTAGCCAGGCAAACTGCACATGTGCGACTTGCATCGATCCCGCGGGATCGCAGCGCTGGGGACCGGGCATCACGCGATGCGCTCCGCCCAAACATTAATTCAGTCATCACTGAGGTTCTATATGGCAACGCAATCATCTGGGAGAAATGGACGCCGCTCGCGCGGTGGCCGCTCCCGTCGCCGGGACGACGACCGTCCTTACCGGCCCAAATCCACCACCACGGCGAAGTCGCCGGCAAAGCAGTCCCTTTGGGATAAAATCGTCAGCTTCTTCACCGGCGGCGGCGCGAAAACGTCCCCCCGTCGCCCGGCCCCGGCGGCAGCCCGGAATGGTGCGTCCACCGCGACCGCTCCCTCCGCCGCCCCCGCACGGACGCGCGATCGAGAGAACGCTCCCAGCTCGCGCAAGCCGGAGCAGGTTGAGGTCACTTCGCCGCGTCTTTATGTCGGTAACCTCTCCTTCGAGGCCACCGAGAGCGACCTCTTCGAGCTCTTCAATGGCGTCGGCCAGGTGCAGAACGCCGAGGTCGTGACCTACAAGCACAACCAGCGCTCGAAGGGTTTTGCCTTCGTGCAGATGAACACGGTCGACGAAGCCAAGCGCGCCGTCACCGAGTTGCACGACAAGGAATTCCTCGGCCGCAAGCTCCTC
Source organism: uncultured Verrucomicrobiae bacterium (assembly GCA_963726745.1). Lineage (GTDB taxonomy): Bacteria > Verrucomicrobiota > Verrucomicrobiia > Chthoniobacterales > UBA10450 > JACCTI01. Next base: position 58,186 of record CAVSDR010000006.1, on the reverse strand, counting down.
GTGAGCGGCGCGAAGTCGACCGAGCACGAAACGGTCAGCTAGGGAAACGCTCGAGTTTGTTTTACGGAACGGGAGACCAGGCGGCGCGAGCTGCTGGTCTCCCGTTTTTGTTTCGTTAGGCAACAGGATGCGCGCCTTCTTCATCGTCGGGCCGACCGCTTCCGGGAAATCCGAGCTCGCCGCGGAAGTAGCGGCGGAATTAGACGGCGAGATCGTGAGCGCCGACGCCTTCCAGCTTTACGCCGGGCTCGACCTGCTCACGGCCAAGCCCGAGCCGCACCTGCTTGCCCGCGTGCGGCATCATCTTGTCGGCTGTTTCCCGCTGGCGATGGAAATGAATGTCGAGGCATGGCGCGGGCGCGCGCTCGCGGCGATCGGGGAAATCAACGCGCGCGGGAAGCCGGCCTTCGTTGTTGGCGGCAACGGCCTCTACGTGAAAGCGCTCACGCATGGGCTCTCGCCCATGCCGCCGGCCGATCCCGCCCTGCGCGCGGAATTGCAGAGCTTGAGTACGGAGCAATTGCACGCGCAGCTCGCGGCACTCGATCCCGCAGGCGCGGCGACGATCGATCGGCACAACCCGCATCGCCTCCTCCGGGCGCTCGAGATTTGCCGCCTAACGAATGCTCCGCTGGCCGCCGCGCGCACCCCTCCCACGGGCGAAACCGTGGAGGCCTGCGGCGTCCTCCTCCTGCGCGAGCGCGAAGAGTTACGCGAACGGATCGACCAGCGGGTCGAGTCGATCTTTGCCCAGCGGCGTGGTCGACGAAGTCCGCGCGGCCGGCGTTCCCGGCCCGACCGCCGCGAAGATGCTCGGGCTCGAGCAAATCCGTGCGCATCTCGCTGGCAAAATTTCCGAGGCGGAGTGCATCGCCGAGATCCAGCAGGCGACCCGGCGGTATGCCAAAAGGCAATTGACCTGGTTTCGCGGCCAAAGTACTTTTGAGCCGCTGAATCTAACCGGCCAATCGTTCTCCGAAAGCGTCGCCTCTGTCGCGCGGCGGGCCCGTTCTTCCTTCGCTCCTGGCGGATGATTAACACCCAGGCGCCACGTCGAACAGAGCGCGCCTTGCTCGTGGGATTGGAGCAGGATGGCACCTCGAAGTGGGAACTGGCCGATTCGCTGGAGGAATTGCGCGAGCTGGTCAACTCCGCCGGCGCGGAAGTGGTCGACACGGTCACGCAACGGCTGCCATCGCCGACCGCGCCCTATTACATCGGCAAAGGGAAGGCCGAGCTGATCAAGCAATCCTTCCAGGACCAGCAGGTCACCTCGGTGATTTTTGACAACGAATTGTCGCCGGCGCAGGGGCGCAACCTCGAGCATCTCTTCAACCGCAAAGTGCTCGATCGCACCCAGCTCATCCTCGACATTTTCGCCCAACGCGCGCGCAGCCGGGAAGGCCGCCTGCAGATCGAGCTCGCGCAATTGCACTATCTGCTCCCGCGGCTCACGCGCATGTGGACTCATCTCTCGCGCCAGACCGGCGGCATCGGCACGCGTGGCCCGGGGGAGACGCAGCTCGAAGTCGACCGGCGCCGGGTGCAGGAGCGAATCGCGCGGCTCGAGCGCGAGCTCGAGACCGTGCGCAAAGTCCGCGCGACCCAGCGCGAAGGCCGGCGGCGCCACCAGTGGCCCGTGGCTGCGGTTGTCGGCTACACCAACGCCGGCAAATCCACACTCTTAAATCTCCTCACCGGCGCCGACGTACTCGCGGCGGATCGATTGTTCGCCACGCTCGACCCGACCACGCGCGCCTTCACCCTGCCTAACAAACAGCGCATGCTCCTGACCGATACCGTCGGATTCTTGCGCAAGTTGCCGCATCAATTGATCGAGAGCTTCAAGGCCACGCTCGAGGAAGTGAGCGAGGCCGATCTCTTGATCCACGTGATCGACCTGAGCCATCCGCGGGTCGACGAGCACATCGAGGCGGTCAACGAAGTGACCAAGGAGCTCGGCGCCTTCGGCAAGCAAACGCTGCTCGTCTTCAACAAAATCGACGCGCTCCCCAATCCTGAAATCGTCGACTCGATCCGTGCGCGCCATCCGCACAGCGTCGGTATTTCCGCGCGCACCGGGGCGGGCGTGGGCGCACTCGTGCAAGCGCTGCAGGACGCCGTCTCCTCGTGGCATCTTAACCTGCGCTTTCGCATTCCCATGAGCGAGCAGGGGCTGATCGCGGAGGTTCATCGCGTCGGCCGCGTGCTCGAGCAGCGCTACGAAGGCGAGAGCACCATCCTGGTGGCGCATCTGCCGCCACAGTTGGAGCAGAAACTTTCGCCCTTCGCGGTAAAGTGACGGCAGCAATGCCGGAATCGCCGCGACCTCCCCGACGCCATCCCTTCGCCTCGCGCAAGCGCGCCTGGCAGAAGCGGGTGAACGAACGCCTCGGGCTCGATCGCATGCCGGTGGTGCGGAAGGTGGTCTACTCGGTTCTCGGCGTCACCATCATCCTGCTCGGCATCGTCATGATCGTGCTCCCGGGCCCGGCGATCCTCGTCATCCCGATCGGGCTGGCAATTCTCGCGAGCGAATACGCCTGGGCCCGGCGGGTCATCCGGCGCGGAACGGTTTTCCTCGGGCGCGTGCGCCGGCCGAAGAAAAAGGGAAGGTGGCGTTCATGACCGCGCGCGAACGAGTGCAAGAGCTGGTGAAAGTGCTGCCTAAAGTTTACCCCACGGCGCATTGCGAACTCGATTTTCAAACGCCGCTGCAGCTCCTGGTGGCGACGATTCTCTCCGCGCAATGCACCGACAAGCGGGTCAACCTGGTCACGCCCGCGCTCTTTCAGCGCTACCAGTCGGCGGCGGAATTTGCTGCCGCTTCGCCCGATGAACTCGAGAGCATGATCCGCTCGACCGGTTTCTTCCGGAGCAAAGCCAAGAGCATCATCGCGGCGGCGAAAGCGCTCGTGGAAAAGCACCGCGGCGAGGTGCCGGACTCGATGGAAGCGCTCCATGCCTTGCCCGGCGTGGGGCGCAAAACGGCGAACGTGGTATTAGGCAACGCTTTCGGGAAAGACGAAGGCGTGGTCGTGGACACGCATGTCGCCCGGCTCTCCGAGCGCCTCCGCCTAACGAAACAAAAAGACGCGGAGAAAATCGAGGCCGACCTGATGAAGCTGGTCCCGCGGGCACATTGGACAATGTGGAGCCACTGGCTCATCTGGCATGGACGCCGACGCTGTTTTGCGCGCAAGCCGGATTGCCATCACTGCGAGATTTTCGCGCTCTGCCCGAGCGGAAAGATTTTCATCCGCACCGGGGAAGCACGCGCGGAAGATGTCGGCTAATTCTTCGGCCTAGCGAGCCGCTGCAACCTGGCGCACGGCTTTTTTCACTTCGCTCACCTCGGCCTTGGCGCGGTCTGCCTGCCGGCCGATGCGCTCGAATTCCTGCTGCAGCTTTTGCAGTTCCTGGTCGGAAAGGCGCTCGATATCGACGAGATGGTTGCGCGCGCCGCTGGCCACGCGGATGAGCTCGTCGAGTTTCAAATGGACCGCCTTTGAGTCGCGGTTCTGCGTGTTCTGGATTAGGAAAACCATCAGAAACGTGACGATGGTGGTCCCGGTGTTGATGATCAGCTGCCAGGTGTCGGAGTAGTTGAAAAGATGACCGGTCACGCCCCAGATCACGATCACCGCGATCGCGATGACGAAGGACCAGGCGGTCCCGAGAACGTCGGAGGAGCGGCGCGCGAAGACGCGAAAAACGTCCTGCACTTTGCAAAACAAATCCCGGTCGTCTCGCTTCTTTGCCCTCGATTTCATCGCGCCCTGTCCAAGATTCGCGAGACGGCCCCGCGCTGCGCGTATCGCGGTTGTCGGCGGGCACGATCGTGGCGAAACTCCGGGCTTGGCCGCGGCGTTTCACCTTCAGCTCGACGATGCCTGGGAGTCCGGCGTGCTCGGTTTGCCGGTGCTCGACGCGCGCCGGTGGGGACCGCCGCTGCGCTTCTCCGCGCCCACGCGTTTGGTCGAGGAATTTGCCAGCGAGATGCTCCCGCAGCTGGGCGCTTTCACGCTCTATGGCTCGGGCGATTTCCATCACCTGAGCGGGCTTTGGCTGCGACGGGTCGCGGAGCCGGTGCACTTGATTTCGTTCGATAATCACCCGGACTGGGACGTTCGTCCGCCGCGCTGGGGCTGCGGCGGCTGGATCAATCGTGCGCTCGAGCTCCCGCAGGTGCGCCAGGCCAGCGTCTGGGGCTGCGGGAACTTCGAGGTCTGGTGGCCCGGGCAGTTCTTCGGCAATCGCCGCGCGGAAACCGCCGGCAAAATCGACCTGCACATCTGGGTCGACCAGCGCCCGGCGAAACAACAGGGACGCCGGGGAGCGATGCGCGCGGAGAACTGGCGCGCGCAGTTTGAAGCGTTCGTTAGGCAGCTGGCTGGCGCAGCGATTTATGTGACGATCGACCTCGATTGCCTGCGCGTCGGCGAGGCGGTGACGAACTGGGAGAACGGGCGCTTTTCGGTAGAGGACGTGGCTTGGGCGCTGGAGCAATTGCGCGGCGCGGCGCGGATCGTGGGCGGCGATGTCTGCGGCGCCCATTCGCCGCCGAAGTATGCGCGGCTGAAGCAGCGCTTTGTCTCCGAGTTGGATCACCCGAAGATCGCGCAGCCTCTCCTGGAGCGCGCGGCGGAGATCAATCGCGCGGCGCTCACGCGGCTCTGGCCGCTCTTAGCTGATTGAGACCAGGACCACGCCGGCGGTGATCAGGAGCGAACCAAAGATCAGGCGCGGCGTGAGCTTTTCGCGCAGGATGATCGCGGCGGCGGCGCTGATGAAGATCACGCTCAGGCCTTGGAACGGGTAAAGGTAGCTTAAGTCGAGCTGCTGGAGCAGGCCGAGGTTAAGGAAATATGAGATCGCCATCGTCGCGGTGCCGGCGAAGAGGTAGACGCGGAAGGTGCGGCGCCCGGACTCGCCCGCAGTGGAAGATTCCATCGCATGCTTCAGCAAAAGCTGGCCGGCCACAAAAGTAGCCAGCGAGATGACGATGAGCAGAAGGATGAAAGGCGTCACAGTTTTTCCTCCAACTCCGCGACCGGGCGCGCGACCAGCGCGAGCCCGAGAAGCACCAGCGTGATCCCGGCCCAGCGGAGCGGCGTGATCATTTCGCCAAGGACAAGCCAGCTGCTGATCGGGATGAGCACGTGGACCGCCTGCGAAGCCGGAAAGGCGACCGAGAGCGGGAGGTATTTCAGCGCGTAAAGCCAGGTGAGAAAGCTGAGGATGGTGAAGAGCATTCCGAGCCAGACAAGCGGCGAGGCCAGAGTCGTTAGGCCGGTCCAGCCCCACGCGGGCGAAAGGTGGATCGTGGCGTCGGCCCCGCGCTTTTGGAAGAGCTCAGAGACGGTCACGCACAAAGTGCTGACGGCGACCTGCACCCAGGGATTGCGCCAGCCGCGCGGCTTAGAGTTCGTCGGCATTTGGGAAGCGGTGGAGCACGGGATCGTGGCGCGTGGGCTCGAGCAACGGGAGGATTTTCTCGAAGAGTTGGTTAAGCAACGGCGAGGTGTGCCGCACGTAGAGATCGAGCGGGAGCAGATCGCAGCCGAGGCGGAGCTTTGGCTCATAGTTCAGCGGGCTGCTGAGGTAGCGCGTGAGACCTTGCTCGAGCGACCAGCGGAGGATGTCGCGGAAGGTGAGGAAGTAGAGATGCCGCTCGAGCGCGACCCGATAATCGAGCCCGAGGTAGTCGTCGTAGATCGTGCCGCCATGCACCAGCGCGACGCTGAAAGCGACGATGCGCCCTTCGCTTCGCCAGACGAAAAAGCGCGCGCGTTCCGGCATCCGCCGGCCCAATTCGCAAAGGTAAGCTTTCGTGAGGGTCTCGAATTTCATCTTCGAGCGCGCCTGCACCTGGAGGTAAAGCGGATAGACCTGGTCAACCAGCGGCGTGATGTCGGATAAAACTTCCAGCTCGACTGCGGGCGCTTTTTCCATGCGGCGAAATTTCCGCCGCAGATCCTTCCGCGTCGCTTTACTTAGGCTGTTGAAGTAGCTGTCAAAATCGCGGTAGCGGCTGAGCGCGAGCTGCGTCATCGGCATGCTCGGCACGCGGGTAAAAGCGGCGTCGAGCAGCGGGCGCATGGCCTTGCGCCAGGCGCTGTTCCAATCCTTGAAGACGATCAAGGAAGCGCGGTGCCGGCGCGCGATCGGGACGAGCGTTGCGCCGAGCGCGCGCGCGACCCAGGCCTCGTCATCTGACTGGCTATTTCCCGGGTGGCCATCGCCCGCGGCGTTGCCGACCATGAGCACGCGCATGAGTCAGGAAGCGCGGAAACAAGCGGCGCAGGAAATGGACCGCGCCGAAAAGAGCCGGCACGCCCTCGACCAGATTTTGCTGAACGAAAAACAACGGCTGCACGCCGCGGACGCGGCCGGTGTCGTCGCGCAGGATGAGGTAATGATGCTCGAAACCGGACGCGAGCGTTTGGTCGACGATTTCGTAGAAGCGCGGATCCTTGCGTTGGCCGCGAAGACTTCGCGCCATTCCGGAATGGCCTGCAGCTCCGGCAGCCTAACGAGTTGGGCGCAGCCGCCGTCGAAGGAAATTTCCACGCGCTACGTCTGGCCGGGCGCAGGCGTTTTGGCTTCGCCCTGGAGCACGCGCACTTCGCCGCTGCGGAAATGGAGGTCGCGCTGCGGGAAGGGGATCTCGATCCCGGCCTCGCGCAGTTTCCGCTCGATCGCGAAGTTCAAGTCGCTGCGGAAGCGGCGCGGACGGTGGCTCATCTCGGCGCACCAGACAACGAGTTCAAAGTCTAACGAGCTGTCGCCAAACTTGTCGAAAAAGACCGTCGGTGCGGGCTCCTTCAAGGTCATGGGATGTTCCGCGCCGGCGGCGATGAGACGCCTGCTTTCACCTTCTCGGTGTCGCTGCCGTAGGCCACGCCCACGGGAATGCGGAAGCGCACCCGCGGATCGCCGTAGGTCCAGTTGGTCACGGTCGAGTCGATGAACTTCTGGTTCGGCACGATCATGGAGATGTTGTCGTTCGTCACGATGACGGTGCTGCGCGCGCGGATGTGCAGCACCTGTCCCGCGACGCCTTCGACTTCCACGCGATCGCCGATGCTGATCGGACGCTCGGCGAGGATGACGATCCCGCTGATGAAGTTGCTGGCTATATTCTGGAGACCGAGGCCGATGCCGACGCCAACCGCGCCGGCAAAGACCGTGAGCGCCGCGAGATGAATCCCGCTGTTCTCGAGCACGAGGATAATTCCGACGACCAGGACGACCTTGCTGATGATTTGCGAGATGGCGTACTGGAGCGAACGGTTAAGGCCGCTGTTCGCGAGCAGGCGGGTAAAGAGGAAGCGCTTCGTGCCGGAGGAAAGCCAGAAGACCGCGACCAGCAAAATCACCAGGAGAAGCAGTTGCAGGATGCTCAGCTTAACTGCAGGCAGCGGCGCGTCCCAGGCGAGGGGAATGCCGGCGGCATTGATCGCGGTAATGGTGCAGAAAATCACCGCCGAGAAGCTCAGGATCGTGGTCACGATCGCGATGAAATTGCTCTCAAGCTTGAAGCGGCTGAAGAGGCGGCGCACCGCCTCGCTTTGCAAGAGGCGGGCGAGGATGATGCCGGCGAGAAAGATCGCGACGAAGGCGATCAATCCCAAGGTGGAAACGTAGCGCGAGCCCACCCAGAAGATCGGGCTTTCCAGGAGCTCGGGATTCATCGCGTCACTCTGTGCGGGCTGATTGCGGTGGCAACCGCCGAAACAAAAAAAACACGGCCGAAGCCGTGTTTTTCTGGGTCCAAAACTGCGCGGCCGGGGAAGGCCAGCGCCTGGGGATTACTGCTTCGACTGTTTCTCTTCGATGTACTTCACCACGTCGCCCACGGTCTGGAGTTTCTCGGCATCTTCATCCGGCACTTCGACGTTAAATTCTTCTTCAAAAGCCATCACCAGCTCGACGATGTCGAGAGAGTCGGCGCCCAAATCCTCGATGAAGGAGGCCTGCGGGGTGACCTGTTCCGGGTTCACGCCCAGCTGTTCAACAATGATATCCTTGACCTTCTCTTCGATCGGTTTGTCGCTCATAAAAGTATCTATTTTTCGCTGCGGAATGGGGCCGAGGGTTAAAGCAGTCCCGGCAACGTGGGAAGTAAATGAATTCGACCCCTTGTCAATTTAATTTCCGGCGCGCGGCGTCGCCGATTATTGGGAGGGAGCGGTTTACTTCACGTGGCCTTGGGCTAAGAGAGAAAGGATGTCCGCGCCGACTACGCCTGCCGATCTGCTTGACCTGAAAATGATGCCTGCCTGGGTCAACGAACCCGCGCAGACTAACGACTACTCGAACTACGAGGGCGAGGTGGAGCGCCCGGGTTTCGGCGACCGCGAGCGCCGCGGTCCGCGCCCGGGCGGTGGAAATCGCGGTCCGCGTCCCGGCGGACCTTCGCGCGATCGGAATCAACGCGACCAGCGCGATCGGCCCGCGCGTCCCGGCGGCGGCAATCGCGGTCCCGGTAGCCGGCCGGACGATCGTCATCGCGGCCCGGAGCGTCCGCCGCGCGAGGCACCGGCGCCGTTGCCGCAGGTCGCCGTCAAATTTCTCCCGCATGCCGCCGCCTTCGAGAGCGTGATCGCGCAGATCAAGTCCGGGCCGGTGACTTACTCGGTCTTCGCGCTCGCGCGCATGTTTCTCGACAAGCCGGAGCGCTACGACGTCCTGCTGACCGCTGGTGAAGGCGTGAGCCTGCACCAGCTCGGCGAGGGTGGCGCGGTGGCGGCGGATCCGCGCATTCTCGAAGGGAGCGCGTTTGCGAACGCAAAGGACGAGTTTTACAACACTGAGACGACGCAGACGGAGCCGATCAAGGGCAACTTCAGCAATGTCGCGCGCGACCGCGTGAGCGGCACGCTGCTCGGCCCGACGAACCACCACAACTACCAGCCGCAATTGCGCTCGCTCTACGAACAGCGCTACAGCCGGCGGATGAGCTTCCAGGATTTCCAGCGCCAGATCGAAGTGGTAAGTGATCCTGCGGTCGTGGAGCAGTGGAAGGAACAGGCGCGCAGCATCACCACCTACACGACCAAAGGGGAAGAGGCGCCCACGACCTTTCACAATCTCGCGGAAGCCGAGCGGCATTTTCGCCAGACGCATCTGCCGCAACTCCTGCGGAGCGCGCCGGAGCTCAAGGTCAGCGGCGTCGTTAGCCGGCGCCTGCCCGATCGCGGGCTTGGCCGTGTGATCGAGAACGCCTGGTCGGCCGAGGTCCGGTCGCCTTCGAAGATGATGCAGGAATTAGCCGGCGGATTGCGCGGCGCGGGGCTGAATATTTTCCGCCACCGCAAAGGAATGCTGTTCGTCTCGCCGGTGCGCATCCGCGCCTTCGACCACGAACGCGCGAGTGTCTCGGCCTCGATCAATGCGATCATGGAGAAGCTCCAGGCGACCAGCGGCGTGACCCGCAAACAGCTGGCCGACCAACTCGTGGAAGGCATCACGGAGCAGTCGGAGATCGATCGCGTGAAGCTTTCGCTGGCTTCCGACCTGCGCTGGCTCGCGAGCGAAGGTTACGTGATCGAATTCAACGACGGCACGCTTGACCTCCCGCGGGCAAAGGCGCCCGCTCCAGCCGGGAAACCGGAAGCCATGAAGAAGCCGGAAGCGAAGGCGCCGGCCGCCGGAAGCGGAAGCGCCAGCCGTCGCCCCGACTGAAGATGTAGCCGACATTTCGCCGGTGCCGGTGGACGAAGTCGGCGGACTCGCAATCGAGCAGAGCGTGAGCGAGATGGAGGCACCCGCCGTTGCGGAGACGCCGGCTAGTGCAACGCCCGCGGCTCCGGCTGCCCATGCTGGGGTGTCGCCTCAGGCGGCTCCGTCGAACGATCAAGAACCAGACTCGCAACCGCAGGAAAAGCCAACCCCAGAAGCTCCGTAGAAGCTTGCTGTTTTAAGCCGACAGCAGCCTCGGCGTTTTCCAACCGGCCAAGTCTGCGACGCGGCCATGGGGGAGGGTAAAGGAAAGCTTTCTCGCTCGCTCAGACGCAGGCCTTGCCTGCGATCTTGTCGGCTAAGCCGCGATCAGGCCGGCTTTTTTCAGGGTCGCGTAGGCGCCGTTCTTGTTCAGCGTCTTCAATGCGCGCGCGGTCACCTTGACCCGGACAAACTTCTTCAATTCCGGCACCCAAACGCGGTGTTCATGCAGATTTGGGGTGAAGGTGCGGGGCACGTTCTTCGTCACGTGACGGCCCACGCCGCCCTTCTTCTTCGCCATACCGCGGCGATGAATGATACTTCCACGGCTGACCTTCGATCCTGTGATGCTGCAAACTTTAGACATAACTGTTCCCGGAAAAAGAGTGCGCAAGGTGCCGTGCTCACTCCCGCCGGTCAAGTGATTCTTCCGCGCCTGGACGGGTTGCGCTCCCGGTGAACTCCGCCAGACTGCCACTGCCAGCACGAGGAGAAAAAATGCCGCCACGGACCAATCAAAAAATACGCGTCGGATTCATCGGCGCCGGGGAAATCGTCCGCCGCCGGCACCTCCCCGGCCTGCGGCGCCACCCGGAGGTCGAGATCGTCGCCGTCTCCAATTCCTCCTACGAAAGCTCGCGGAAATTTTGCGAGGAGCACGCGCCCGAGGCGCTCCCGTTGCAAAACTGGGTCGACCTCCTGGCCATTCCCGAGATCGACGTGGTCTGGATCGGCACCCCGCCTTACATGCACTCGGCGATCACCGTCTCGGCGCTCGAGGCTGGGAAACACGTCTTCTGCCAGGCCCGTATGGCGATGGACCTCGCCGAGGCGGAGGAGATGCGCGCCACCGCGCGGCGTTTTCCGGAATTGGTCACCATGCTATGCCCGCCGCCGTTTGGCCTGCGCGGTGATCTTGTCGTCAAAAAGCTCCTCGCGGAGCATTACCTCGGTCGCATCCTGCGCGTCCGCCTGCACAGCGTTACCGGCGCCTACTTGAACGCCGACGCGCCGGCGCATTGGCGGCAGCGGATCGAGATCAGCGGGCTGAATGTGCTCGCGCTCGGCATCTACGTGGAAGTGGTGCAGCGCTGGCTCGGGAACATCCGCGGAGTCTTCGCGCGCGCGAAAACGCTCCACACGCTTCGCCAAGGCTACGAGGTCAAGGTGCCGGACCTGGTCAACATCCTCTGCGATTTCGAGAATGGCGCCGAAGGCGTGCTCGAGTTCAGCGGGGTGGATGCGCACCGCACGCGCGACCGCCTGGAAGTCTACGGCGAGAATGGGAGCATGTTTTACGAGTTCGGCACGGATCGGATCCGCGTGGGCAAAGTCGGCGACGTCGATGTGCATGACCTCGAGATTCCGCCGGAGCTCGAAGGCACGTGGCAGGTGGAGGATGATTTCGTCGCCGCGGTTAAATCGCGTGGCCGGATGCGGCCCTCGCCGTCGTTCGACGAAGGCGTGGCTTACATGCGCGTGGTCCAGGCGGTGGCCGATTCGCGGGCGCGCAACGAGTGGGTCGAGATCGCCGTCTAACGACTCAAAGCATCGCGCCGCGCATGATCAGGAGCGCGATCGAGAAGTAGATGATCAAGCCGGTCACGTCGACCAGCGTGGCCACGAACGGCGCCGAGGACGTGGCCGGGTCCGCGCCCACGCGGCGCAGAACAAACGGTAACATCGAGCCGGAGAGCGAGCCCCAGAGGACCACGCCCACGAGCGACACGCCCACCGTGGCCGCGACCAGCGGCCAGTGCTGGCCATAGAGTTCGCGATGAAAATAATGCTCGCCCACGTAGGACCAGAGGGCTACGCGCAGCGCGCCGATCGTCCCGAGGATGCCGCCTAACGAGAGTCCGGCCTGCAGTTCCCGGCTCATCACCCGCCACCAATCTTTCAGCGTCACTTCCCCCAGGGCCATCGCGCGGATGATCAAGGTCGAGGCCTGCGAGCCGGAGTTGCCGCCGCTGGAGATGATCAGCGGAAGGAACAGCGCCAGGACGACGGCCTTGGCGATCTCGTCCTGGTAGCTCGCCATCGCGGTCGCGGTGAGCATTTCGCCGAGGAACAAAATCACCAGCCATCCGGCCCGCTTGCGCACCATCTTCCAGAGCGGAATGCGCATGTAGGGCTCGTCCAGCGCTTCCATGCCGCCGAATTTCTGGATGTCCTCGGTGGCTTCTTCCTCGGCCACGTCGAGCATGTCGTCCGTGGTCACGATGCCCACGAGCACCCCGGTGCCGTCGACCACCGGGAGCGCGGTGCGATCGTATTTCCGGAAAATATTCAGCGCGTCCTCCTGCGAGTCGTTCACATTCAGCGCGACGAAATTCTGGTCGCGGATGTCGGCCATTTTCGCATCCAGCGGCTTGACCAGGATTTCGCGGATGCGCAGGTCGTCGATTAATTTCCCGCGCTCATCGACCACGTAGATCACGTTCAGCGTCTCGGAGTCTTGCCCATGCTCGCGCACGAAATCGAGCACCTCGCGCACGCTCCAGTCATCATGCGCGGCGATGAAGTCCGGCGTCATCAGACGACCGACGCTGCTCTCTGGATAACCAAGCAGCGCGGTTGCAATCCGGCGCTCGTCCGGAGTGAGCAAACGAATGAGCTGCCGCGCGGCCGCACTCGGCATTTCCTCGAGCAACGCCGTGCGATCGTCCGGCGACATCTCATTGAGAATTCCGACGACCTGCTCGTGCGCCATCGCCTTGAGCAACTGCTGTTGCGCGTCCACGTCGAGATACTCGAAGACGTCGGCTGCGAGCTCGTGCGGGAGCACGCGGAAGATGATCACCTGCTCGCTCTCCGGCATGTCGAGGATGACCTCGGCCACGTCCGCCGGCGGCCAATCCTCGAAAAGCTCGCGCAGCGCGGTGAAATTCCGCGCGTCGATCAGGCTCTGGATTTCGGGTTGGAGTAAACGGCCGACCATGGGAACGCACGGCCGCGGGCGGCGGCAGGGAGTTCTATCACCGTGCATGTGGCCGCGCAACGCGGGGCCTGCGCGTGCGCGGCTCGCACTTGGAATCTCAGGGAATCTCGCCAAGGTGCTCAGCGATGAGCGCCACTGAGACTGCTTCGATGATCCGCCGCGAAATGGGCGACGACGGCATCTGCCTGCTGACTTTCGACCGGCCGGAATCCGGCGCGAATATCTTCGACGCGAAGACGATCGCGAGCTTGCGCGAGCACCTCGACGCGCTGGAAACAGACAGCAACTTGAAAGGCGTAATCGTCGTCTCCGCGAAGAAGTCGATTTTCATCGCCGGGGCCGACCTGCAGACGCTCTTGCGCCAGGCGCAAACCGGCGAGCTGCGCGCCTTTATTGCCGAGGGGCAAAAACAGTTCAATCGCCTGGCCGCGCTCAAGGTTCCGACGGTCGCCGCGATTCACGGCGCCTGCGCCGGCGGCGGCTACGAGATCACGCTCGCGTGCGATTACCGCGTCGCCACGAGTGAGCCCGCGACACGCATTGGTTTGCCGGAGACCACGCTCGGCCTGGTGCCGGCCTGGGGCGGAGCCACCCGTTTGCCGCGCTTGATCGGCGTGGATGCGGCCGCGGAAGTGATCTTGAAGGGTAAATTACACACCGCGGAGGACGCGTTGCGGCTCGGCTTGGTGGATGAAGTGGTGCCGCGCGACGGCTTGCTCGACGCCGCCCGGAAAATGTTGGCGAAAGGCAAGCGTCCCGTCGCGAATCCGCCGGCAGCTTCCGGCGATTTCCGCCTGAAGCAGGACCACAACGCCGCGCCGCAACGCGCACTCGAGATCATCCGCTCCGGCAAGTCGGAGGAAGAGTCGTTAGGCATGGAGCTCGATGCGATCGTCGAGCTCGGCGAAACCGAGACCACGCAGAATCTCATCCGCAATTTCTTCCTCGGCGATCGTTTCAAAAAAGGCAGCTCGAAGGCGCCCGCGGAAAAGGTGGCGCACGCGGCCGTCATCGGCGCCGGCGTCATGGGCTCAGGCATTGCCCAATGGCTCAGCGCACGCGGTGTTTCGGTGATCTTGCGCGATGTCTCCGAGGAGCAGCTCGATCGCGGCCTGAAGAATATCGAGAAGACCTTACGGCGACGCGGTCAAGCGTGGCCTGATGAGCGACGAGAAGGCGAAGGAAGGGCGCGCGCGGATTGTCGCCTCGACCGTGCAGGATGGCTTGCGCGATGTGCAGGTGGTGGTCGAGGCGGCTTCCGAGAAGCTCGCGATCAAGAAACAGATCTTCGCCAATTTGACCAAGCAGACCGGTCCGTCTGCCGTCCTTGCGACCAATACCTCCGCGCTGCCGATCAGCGAGCTCGCGGCCACGACCGACCGGCCCGGCAGCGTCATCGGCCTCCATTTTTTCAATCCCGTCAGCCGCATGAAATTGATCGAGGTCGTCGTCGGCCAGCAGACCGAGCCGGAGACGACCGAGCGCGCGCTCGCCTTCGCCCGGCAGATCGGGAAGCTGCCGGTGGTGGTGCAGGACAGCCCCGGCTTCCTGGTCAATCGCGTCCTTTTCCCGTATCTGCTCGACGCGGCGGAGCTCTTCCAGGCCGGCGTTTCCGCGGAGGAAATAGACAGCGCTTTGGTCGCCTGGGGCATGCCGATGGGCCCGCTGCGTTTGATCGACGAGATCGGTGTCGATATTACGGTCGACATTGCCGACACGCTCGAGAAAGCCTACGGACGGCGGGACGAAGCCGCGCCGATCCTGCGGAAGATGCTGGAGGCGAAAATGCTCGGCCGGAAGAGCGGCTCGGGCTTCTACAAATACGAAGGCAAAAGCCAGGCGCCGAACGAGGCGCTCGAGGAATGGCGCGAGGCCACCGGCGAGAATTTCGCCGCGGAGAATTTAGCCGACCGGCTCATTTTCCTGATGGTCAACGAAGCCGCGCGCTGCCTCGAGGAAAGAGTCATCGCGACGCCAGCCGACGCCGATTTTGGAATGATGATGGGGACGGGCTTCGCGCCCTTCCGCGGCGGGCCGCTGCGGTATGCGGACCATCGCGGGCCCAAAACGATCGTGACGGAAATGGACGGGCTGCATTCTCGTGCAGGTGCTAAGTTCGCGCCGTGCGATCTATTACGGAAGCACTCCCAGGAGGGAACGAAATTTTATGAAGACACCGCTCGAAGCGCCACCTGAACAGATCAAAGCCGAGACCAGCGCCCAGCCGGTGGAGAAATCCGCCGCGCCGGTGATTGACACCTCGAAGATGTCGGCCGGGAAGGCCGCTGCGCTCGACCTCGCGGAATCTTCGCGCGATCCGCTCGATGAACGCGGCAGTTTTGCCAGCAACTTGTTCATCGGTCGTTATGATTTCGACCGCATCTTCCCGTGGCCGGAGCAGAGCGCGGAAGACAAGTCGGCGGGCGAAGCGTTCCTCGCGGAGCTGAAGCAATACCTGCACGACAACGTCGACGCGGACGAGATCGATCGCACCGGCGAGATCCCGCAGAAGAACATCGACGAGCTCTTCGCGATGGGCGCGTTTGCGATCAAGGTGCCGAAGCAATACGGCGGCCTCGGCCTTTCGCAGGTGAACTACGGCCGCGCGGCGATGCTGCTCGGCAGCTGGGACGCGAACCTGACCGCGCTCGTCTCCGCGCATCAGTCGATCGGCGTGCCGCAGCCGCTCCTGATTTTTGGAACCGAAGAGCAGAAGGCGAAGTATCTCCCGCGGGTCGCGCGCAAGGAAATCTCCGCGTTCGCTTTGACCGAAATGAACGCCGGTTCCGACCCGGCGAACATGAGCCTGGAAGCGAAGCTGAGCGAAGACGGCACCGCTTGGATCCTCAATGGCGAGAAGCTGTGGTGCACCAACTTGATCAAGGCCGGCGTGCTCGTGGTCATGGCCAAGACGCCGCCAAAGATGGTCAACGGCAAGGAGCGGAAACAGATCAGCGCTTTCATCGTCGACATCGATTATCCGGGCGTGGAGATCACCTATCGCTGCCACTTCATGGGGCTGCGCGCGCTCTATAACGGCATCGTCAAATTCACCGACGTGCGCGTCCCGCGTGAGAATCTGATCGCGAAGGAAGGCCAGGGCTTGAAGGTCGCCCTAACGACTTTGAACACCGGCCGGCTAACGATTCCCGCGGCCTGCGTCGGCCTCTCGAAGCGCCTTGTGCAAATCTGCCGCAAGTGGGCCAGCGAGCGCGTGCAATGGGGCGCGCCGATCGGCAAGCATTCCGCGATCGCCGGCAAGGTTGCGGAGATGGCCGGCTACACCTTCGCGATGGAGGCGATCACTTTCCTAACGAGTGCTTTGGTCGACCGGAAATCGAGCGACCTCCGCATCGAGACCGCGATGTGCAAAATGTGGGCCACGGAGATGACCTGGCGGATCGCCGACGAAGCGATGCAGGTGCGCGGCGGCCGCGGTTACGAAACCGCGCAATCGCTCGCCGGTCGCGGCGAGGAACCGATCGCGGTCGAGCGTTTCCTGCGCGATTGCCGCATCAACATGATCTTCGAGGGCTCGAGCGAAATCATGCGTCTCTTCATTGCGCGCGAAGCGCTCGATCCGCACCTCAAGGTCGGCGGCGCGATCTTCAACACGCAGGTGCCGATGGCCACGCGGATCAAGGCGATGTTCGGCAGCGGCTCGTTCTATTCGCGCTGGTATCCGAAGCAGTTCACGCCCGCGAAAACCGGCGACCTGAGCAAGCTGCATGCGGACCTGCGACCGCATATCCAATACGGCGCGACCATGAGCAAGAAACTCGCGCGTGGTCTCTTCCACGCGATGATGCGCTTCGGTCCGAAACTCGATCGCGAACAGCTTCTCCTTTCCCGCTTCGTCGGCGTGGCCACGGAGATTTTTGCGATTAGCGCCACCTGCTCCTACGCGCAGCATTTGATCGACCAGGGCAAGCCGGCCGCAGAAATCATCTCGCTGGCTAATTACTTCTGCGCCTCGGCCAAAACGCGGATCGACCAGCACTTCGCCGGCACCTCGAAGAATGCGGACCAGCGTGGCTACCAGCTCACCCAGGAACTCATGGGCGGGAAGCACGATTTGCTCGCAAGCGGAATTGTTTAGCTTTCGTTAGACCGGGCTCCGGTTGACCAAACAGAGCGCTAAAGCTAACCTCTGCGGATGAGTATGCCTCCCGTGCTCACGGAGGCGCCGGGCACTTCTGCTTCGCGCCGCTCCGTTACGAGCCCTGCCCATTCCGATGACGTCCTTCGCGCCGCTGCCAGCGCGCTGAAGAAACTCGAGGAGCACGTCCTGATGGACGGCTTCAAGATCGTCTTCGACCTCGAGCGCAGCCGTGGGTCCCGCATCTTCAATGCGGTCACGGGCAAGCAATTGATCGACTTTTACGGGTTCTTCGGCTCGATCCCGGTGGGCTTCAATCATCCCTACTTCGACCAGCCGGAAGTGCAGGAAGAGATGGCCCGGGCGGCGCGCACCAAGATCGCCAACTCCGACGTTTACACCGAGCAATACGCCGACTTTGTGGAAACACTCGCGCGCGTCGCCGGGTGCCCGCCGCTGGAGCGTTACCTCTTCATCGAAGGCGGCGCGCTCGCGATCGAGAATGCGCTCAAGGCCGCGATGGATTGGAAGGTGCGCAAAAACATGGCGGCCGGCCAGGGCGAACGTGGGACCGAGATCCTGCATTTCCGCCAGGCTTTCCACGGCCGCAGCGGCTACACCATGAGCTTGACGAATACGGACCCGAACAAGGTCGCGCTCTTCGCCAAGTTCGACTGGCCGCGGGTCTCGAACCCGAAGATCGATTTCTCGTTAGGCGAAAAGGAGCGCGAGGCGGACGTGATCGCGCGCGAGGAGCAAGCGGAGGCGGAGATTCGCCAGGTGATCGCGGAGCGCGGCGTCGACGTAGCCGCGATCATCATCGAACCGATCCAGGGCGAAGGCGGCGACAACCATTTCCGCGGCGAATGGCTGCGCAAGCTCCGCCAGATTTGCGACGAAAACGAGATGCTGCTGATCTTTGACGAGGTCCAGACCGGCCTCGGGACTACCGGCAAGACGTGGTGCTGCCAGCACTTTGACGTCCTGCCCGACCTGCTTTGCTTCGGCAAGAAGTCGCAGGTCTGCGGCGTGATGGCTGGACCGAAGCTCGACGAGGTGAAGGACAATGCCTTTCGCTTGCCGAGCCGCTTGAACTCCACCTGGGGCGGCAACTTCACCGACATGGTGCGCTCGAAGCATTACCTGCGGATCATCGAGCGCGAGAACCTGGTCGCGAACTCCGCGAAAGTCGGCGCGCACATCCTCGATGGACTGCGCGCGATCGCGGCGGAATGCCCGCAGATGACGGCGGTGCGCGGGCGCGGTCTCTGGATTGCCTTCGACCTGCCGGATGCGGCCACGCGCGACACGGTTTGGAAAAATCTCTTCGACCGCGGATTGCTGGTCTTGAAGTCGGGCGAGCGCGCGATTCGCTTCCGCCCGGCGCTCGACCTGCCGGTGGAAGTGGCGGACGAGGGCCTTCACCTCTTGCGGGACGAATGCCGGCGCCTGCGGGCCTAACGACCATGCAAGACATTCTCAAGCGGCTCGGCCTGGCCGAGGAAAATCACGGCGCTTTCGACGGGGAATGGCGTGGCGGCGGCGCGCTCCTGGAGAAGCGCTCGCCGATAGACGGCAACTTGTTAGCGCGCGTGCGCACGGCTTCGCCGGAAGACTACGAGCGCACAGTCACGCGCGCGCAGGAAGCTTTCCTGAAGTGGCGCAAGACCCCGGCGCCGGTGCGCGGCGAAACCGTCCGGCAGCTCGGCAACGCCCTGCGCGAAGCGAAGAGCGACCTGGGCCAGCTCGTGACCATGGAGATGGGCAAGATCGTGGCCGAAGGCGAAGGCGAAGTGCAGGAGATGATCGACATCTGCGACTTCGCGGTTGGCCAGTCGCGCATGCTTTACGGCCTCACGATTCAGTCGGAACGGCCGAGCCATCGCTTGATGGAGCAGTGGCATCCGCTCGGGATCATCGGCATCATCTCGGCGTTTAATTTCCCCGTAGCCGTCTGGTCGTGGAACGCGGCGCTCGCGGCTGTCTGCGGCGACTCGACCATCTGGAAGCCGTCGGAAAAAACGCCGCTGACCGCGATAGCGGTAATCAAGATCGCCGAGCGCGTGTGTCGCGCGACCGGAGCTGATCCGGCCATCTTCTCGTTAGTCATCGGCGACGGGCCGAGCCTTGGGCAGCAGATGGCGGCGGATGCACGCATCCCGCTTGGTCTCCGCGACCGGCTCGACGCGGATGGGCTTTGACGTCGCGAAGACGGTGCATGGACGCCTGGGCAAAAGCATTCTCGAACTCGGCGGCAACAATGCGCTGGTTGTTTCTCAATCGGCCGACCTGGAAATGGCGGCGCGGGCGATCTTCTTCGGCGCGGTCGGCACTGCGGGCCAGCGTTGCACCTCCACGCGGCGGGTGATCGTGCACGAGTCGGTCGCCGACAAGCTGCGCGCGCAGTTGCTTGCGGCTTACCGGTCGATGCGCATCGGCAATCCGCTCGAGCGTTCGACGCTGGTCGGTCCGCTGATCGACCCGGAAGCGGTCGAGAACGTGCAGCGCTCGATCGCGCAGGCGAAGGAACAGGGCGGCGAGATTTTGTTCGGCGGCGAAAAGCTGGAGAACGCCGGCGGCTGTTTCATGACGCCTTGCCTCGCGACCATTCCCGCGGACGCGAAGATCGTGCAGCACGAGACCTTTGGCCCGCTGCTTTACCTGATGACGTATCGCGACTTCGACGAAGCGATCGCGCTGCACAACAACGTGCCGCAGGGCCTGAGTTCGGCCATTTTTACCAACGACATGCGCGAAGCGGAGCGCTTTGTGAGCGCGGTCGGGAGCGATTGCGGAATCGCGAACGTCAACGCCGGGACGAGCGGCGCGGAAATTGGCGGCGCTTTTGGCGGCGAAAAACAGACCGGCGGCGGCCGCGAAAGCGGGAGCGATTCCTGGAAGGCCTATATGCGGCGCCAGACGAACACGATCAATTTCTCGACCGAACTGCCGCTGGCGCAGGGGATCGAGTTCGGAGCGCCGGCCACGGGGAGCGCGACCGCGTGAGATTTTTTTTCGCCATCGCACTTAGTCTGACGCTCGCGCGTGGCCTCGCGGCTGGCCCGATCTCCGCGGAGCGGATCAAGGCCGACGTCCAGCAGCTCGCTTCCGATGAATTTGCCGGGCGGGGCCCGGGCGAAGCGGGAGACCGAAAGACCACGGAATATTTAGCCAGCGTTTTCGAGAAAGCGGGATTGCAACCCGGCGGCGAAGCAGGGGGCTGGTTCCAGCAGGTGCCGCTGGTCCGGCTCGATCGGCAACCGGGTGCGCGTCTCACCTTGACGGTGGGCGGCAAGGAGATCGCCCTCGAGCTGGGGAAAAACGCGACTCTCGGCCTGCGCAATCCCGGCGAGACCTCGCTCCAGGATGCGCCGCTGGTCTTCGCCGGTTACGGCGTGGTCGATCGCGGCTGGAACGCCTACGAAGGCGTGGAGATGGCCGGCAAAATCGCAGTCGTGCTGGCGAACGATCCGGATTTCGAGGCGGGGAAAGATCTTGGTTTCGAGGGACGACGGATGGCGTATGCAGGCCGCGTGGGGGTGAAGTTCGAGGCCGCGGCAAAGGCCGGCGCGGCCGGTGTGCTCGTGCTCCACGAGGAAGCGGCCGCGAGTTATCCCTTCTCACAGCTCGCAAGCGGCGACGCGCTCCCGGCGATGGTGCTGGCGCCGCTCAAGCCTTCGGAGTTGAAGCTCAGCGGCTGGCTCGCGGGCGATGTGACGGAGAAACTTCTGCAGGCCACCGGCCAGAGCTTGCCGGAACTGAAGAAGCAGGCCCGCGACCCTGGCTTTCGCGCGTTTCCGCTAAAAGAGGCAGCACTTTCAGCCCACGGCGAGCTCAAGGCGACGCCCTTCGAGAGCCGCAATGTGCTGGCTAAAATTACCGGGAGCGCGCGGCCTAACGAGACGATTCTTTACGGTGCGCATTGGGACGCAAACGGGACGAACGGCCCCGACAAAACCGGCGACGCAATCCGCAACGGCGCGGTCGATAATGCCACCGGCACCGCGGAAGTGCTGGAAATAGCGCGCGCTTTCAAGGCCGGGAAGGCGCCGGAACGGACGGTGGTTTTCGCGGCCTGGACCGCGGAGGAGAAGGGCTTGCTCGGCTCGGAGTTTTACGCGGCGCATCCGCTTTATCCGCTGGCGACGACGGTCGCGGTGATCAATCTCGACCCGCACGTGGTCCTGCCGGCGGCGCGCGACGTGGAGTTGATCGGCGGCGGGCGGACGACCTTGGAGGATGACTTCGGCCGCGTGGCCAAAGCGCAGGGCTTGAAGGTTACGCCGGAGCCGAACCCGGAAGCCGGCTGGTATTTTCGCTCGGATCATTTCCCCTTCGCGAAGCGCGGCGTGCCTGCGCTCGCTTTCCGCGCCGGGCGCGACCTGGTCGACGGTGGGTCGGCCGCAGGGCAGGCGGTCGTCGCGGCTTACAACCGGGACTGCTATCACCAGCCGTGCGATCAATTTGATTCGAAGTGGACCTTTGCCGGCACCGCGCAGGAAGCTGGCGTGGCCTTCGCGCTCGGCCATGAACTGGCGAACTCCGCGGCCTGGCCTTCGTGGCAGCCGCAAAGCGAATACCATGCGCTGCGCGCGGAGAGCGAAAGCGCGCGCCGGCCCGGTTCGCCCGAGAGCGGGAAATGACAAGTTTTGTCGGTTAAGCCAAATTAAGAACGTATGAGCATCGCCACCCTCGACCCTCAAAAGCAGGACGCCGCGGAAACCCGTTTCGAATGGCCGCTGTGTTACGACGCGGAGAACTTCCTCCTGGAGAAGATCGACGCCTTCACCCAGCAAAACGCGGCCGCGGCCAACATGGCCCGGCGGATGCGCGACGAGACCGGCACGCTTCTGCTCGACTGGACCGATTACCTCGTGCTCCCGGCGTCGGACGAAGCGGCGCTGCGCGCGACGGGTTACACGGAGGATCCGCTGGCCGACGCGCCCGAGGGGCAGCGGCAGCTTTGGCATCCGGAGGCGATGCTGCCGCGAGTCTTGATCGCGCAGACGAACGCGAAATTCCCGCTAGGGCTTGGCATTCGTGTGGAAGACCTGGCGATTTTCGCCGGTGTGCATGGCGTCACCCACGCGATCGAAGGCGCGCCGTTTTCGCGTTTCCGGAAAATGCTTTTCGCGGAGGAGAACGGCGCCCGCTTCGAAGTGATCGAGCGCCGCGCCTATCGCGGTTACGTCCCGAGCGAGCCGGATCTGGTCGGCTATTTTGCCGCGCGGGAGCTTTGGCAGGCACGGCCGCGCCAGTGGGACGACGACCTGGCGGGGATGAAAGACGGCCTCGCGCGGATCGAGCGCATGGTCCAGCTGGTGGGCCAGGATTTAGCCTGCCACCTCGTCTTTGAGGAGGAGCGCCGCTTCTGGCAAAAGCGCAATCGCGCCGGCACCGAGCAGAAGCGCCGGCAGGACTCGTTAGGCCTCGGCTGGGCGAATCACGATCACCACACCTTCCGCTCTTCGCGCGAATGTTTTGTCGACCTGATCAAGGCCTGGGAGCTGCTCGGCTTTCATCGCCGCGAGCGTTACTACGCCGGGGCGCAGGCGGGCTGGGGCGCGCAGATCGTCGAGCAGCCGGTCGAGGGGATCATCATCTTCAACGACGTCGACCTGAACCCCGACGAAGTAGACATCGACTTCTCGCGCCGCGCGCTTCCGGCGCAGCCGAAAGTCGGGACGATCGGGCTCTGGTGCGGCCTGCACGGCGAGAGCTTCCTCGAGGCGGGGATGCATCACCTCGAGTGCCGCTTTGACCACGCGCTCCTGCGCGAACAACTCACCAAGGAGGGCATCAACACGATGAAGCCTTTCTCCGATTTTCCGTTTCTGAAACAGGCGTTCACTGAAGGTGAGCGCTGGCCGGTGCGGCGCGCGCGTGCCGAGCGATTGCAGGCAGCCGGTTCGATCACAGACGCGCAGTTTGAGGAGTTCGTGAAGAATGGTGCGATCGGCAGCCATCTCGAAAACCTGCAGCGGAGGGGCGGCTTCAAGGGTTTCAATCAGCACGCGGTCAGCATCATTATTGCCGAGACGGATCCGCGGCTGCAGAAGCAGTCGCAGTAAGAGACGGCGCGTTGCCGTTTGCTCCCTGCGCTCGTAGTTTTCCCTCTTAACCGAAAGACCACTTTTATGGAACCCGTATACATCCTCGGCGCGAGCCGGACTGACTTTAAGCGCAACCTCCGCAAGGAAGGCAAAACCATCCGCGATTTGATCGTGGAAGCGGGGCAGGGCGCGCTGAAGGACGCGAAGATCGACGCCGCGGAGATCGAAGCGGCTGCGGTCGGGAATTTCAACGCCGGGCAATTTACCAAGCAACTTCACCTTGGCGGTTTCGTGCCGGAGATTGACCCGAAACTGCATGGCATCCCGACGATGCACACGGAAGCGGCCTGCGCTTCCGGCGCGCTCTCGGTCACGCTCGGCGCGCAATGGATCATGGGCGGTTTCCATGACGCCGTTCTCGTGGTCGGCGCGGAACAGCAGAAGACGATGTCGGCCAAGGACGGCTCGGACGTGCTCGGCGCAGCGGCCGATTACCATGTCGAGCAGCCGGAATACGGCGACTTCATGTTCCCGAAATTGTTCGGGCGCATCGCGCAGCTCTATATCGAGAAATACGGCGCGAGCGAGAAGGAGCTCTCCTGGGTGGCCTACAAAAATTATGCGCACGCGCGCTTGAACCCGCTCGCGCAAATGCGCGATGCCGACCTGACCTACGACCATGCGTCGCAGGTCTCGGACAAGAACCCCAGCGTTGCTCCGCCGTTGAAGGTTTCGGATTGCTCGCAGATCACCGACGGCGCGGCGGCGATCGTGCTCGTCTCTGGAAAATACTGCGACAAACACGGGATCGATAAGTCGAAGCTGCCGACCTTGCTCGGCTACGGGCTGTCGACCGATTACCTCGCGCTGGAGAAGAAAGACGCGCCCGTTTTCACGACCGCGAAGAAAGCGGCCGAGAAAGCCTTCGGGATGGCAAACCTGACGCCGCGCGACATGCATGGCGCCGATGTGCACGATTGCTTCTCGATCACCGAAATTTGCGCCTACGAAATCCTCGGCCTGGCCGAGGCGGGCA
The DNA here is from genome assembly GCA_963726745.1 of uncultured Verrucomicrobiae bacterium. GTDB lineage: Bacteria > Verrucomicrobiota > Verrucomicrobiia > Chthoniobacterales > UBA10450 > JACCTI01. The sequence continues at coordinate 34,109 of CAVSDR010000006.1, read as the reverse complement.
AAGGCGCGGAGCTGGCCATGACCGGCGCGACCGCGCTTCCGCAGGTGCGGAACGAAAAGGTCAGCGGCAAAGATCGACTTCGAGATTCCGGTCAACCCAGGCGGCGGTTTGATCGGCGACGGTCACCCGGTCGGCGCGACCGGCGTGCGGCAGGTAGTCGAGGCCTATCAGCACCTCACCGAACAGGCCGGCGCCCGCCAAATCAACGGCGCGAAAAAATACCTCACCTTCAACATGGGCGGCAGTCTCACGACCGCCGTGGCCATGGTCTGGGGCCGTGGAATAGCCGGCTACATGCGGCCGCCAGGAAGCGGTCCGCAAGTGAGCATGCGCAGCTGGGCCACGCGGCCTTTGACAAACTCGCAGCGAGCACGCTCGCGGAGCGTCTCAGCTTCCGCGAGGCATTGGCCGTGGTAAGGCGAACGCGCTGGGCGGAGGCAATCGGCTACGTAGTCGTTCGCCGCCAAAGTGCTGTCTAATTTCGCGGGAGTGCGAAATTCCTCCGCTTCCTCGAGGAGTTGATCGCGGATTGCGATGTAAGCTCGAATCTCCGCAATCGCTTCCGCGGAAGCGGTGCGCGCGGCGGACTGGGCAGGGACGGCAGGGCGGCGGGAGAGGGAACGGGCCAGTTGCATGCCCCTCCAGGGAGCAGGATGCGTGCTCCGCGCCCCCGGCTTTAGCCCATGTAATAGCCGCCGTTCACGTTCAACACCTGGCCGGTGATGTAGCTGGCCATGGGCGAGGCCAGGAAGAGGGCCGCATCGACGATCTCGTGCGCCTCGCCCAGGCGGCCGAGCGGGATCTGTTTCTTGAAGTTCTCTGTGACCTCGTCCGGCATGCCTTTGCTCATGCCGACGTCGATGAAGCCGGGCGCGATCGCGTTCACCGTGATCCCCTGGCGGGCCAGCTCGCGCGCGGAGACCTTGGTCAGCGCGATGATCGCCGCTTTGCTCGAGGAATAATTCGCCTGGCCGAAGAGACCCATCTGGCCGCTGACCGACGAAAGATTGATCACCCGGCCGCCCTGGTTCAGCACGGCGGCCGCTTTCTGGGTGACGTTGAAAGTGCCGGTAAGGTTGACGCGCACGACGCTCTCGAAATCCTCGGCGCTCATCTTCTTCATCGTGCGATCGCGGATGATTCCGGAGTTGTTGATCAGGACATCGAGGCCGCCAAAGCGCTGTTTAATTTCCGCCATCATCGCCTCGACCTGCATCGGGTCGGTCACGTCGCACTCGATCGTGAGCGCGCCGTCTATTTTGGCTGCGACCATCTCGGCCTCGCTTTGGTTTTGCCCCTGCGGGTCGCCGATGAAATTGACCACGCACTTCGCGCCGCGGTCGCCGAAGGCTTGCACCATGGCCGCGCCCAGGCCGCGCGAGCTGCCGGTTACCAGGACCGCTTTGCCGGAGAAATCGAGAGGGTCAGTCATGCGCGAGACGTTAGGCGAATGCCGTTGCCGGACAAGCGATTGCCGGTAAGATTTGCGGCTCATGGCAGCACCCATCCGCGTCCTCACGGCCGTGCCCATTTGCGACGGGCACGATAGCGCGATCAACACGATCAACCTCGAATTCATCCGCCACGGGATCGAGGTCATTTACCTCGGCTACCATCGCTACGTGCAGGATATCGTGCGCGCCGCGATCCAGGAGGACGTGGCCGCGGTCGGCATCTCGAGCTACAACGGCGGGCACGTGGAGTTTTTCTCCGAGGTCGTGCGGCAACTGCGCAAAGCCGGAGCCGATGAGATCAAGGTCTTCGGCGGCGGCGGCGGGACGATCACGCACGATGACCAGCGGGTGATGCAGAGGCGCGGGGTCGACAAGATTTTCTTCGCCGGGACTTCGCTCACCGACATGGTCGACTACGTGCACGCGCACTACGGCAAAGCGCGGAAACGCAAACCGACGAAGGACCCGATGATGGTGCTCGCGCGGAAGCTGACCGCGATCGAGGACGGCTTTGCGAACGGGAAACGTCCCGCGAAAGCGTCGGCTAAATCTGCGCGCGGCCGAAGAATCCGCGCTCGAAGGTGATTGGCTTCACCGGCCCGGGCGGTGCAGGGAAAACAACTTTAATCGACGAGCTGATCTTGCGCCTGCTCCAGCGCGAGCCAGCAGGCGCGGATCGCGATCCTTTCGCACGACCCGAGTGTCGTCGGCGAAGGCGCGCTCCTGGGCGATCGCGCGACCATGATCAACTCGCAGAACGACCGCGTTTTCATGCGCAGCATGGCCACGCGCGGGCAGGCCGGCGGCTTGTCGCCCGCGACCGAGGATTGCCTCCGGCTGCTTGCGCAGAGTGATTTTGACTACGTGATCATCGAGACCGTCGGCACCGGCCAGGAGGCGATGCCGTTCCAGAGCGAACTGGTCGACCAGACAGTCATGGTGATGAATCCCGACTACGGCGCGCGCCTGCAGTTGCAGAAGATCGTCATGCTCGACCTGGCCGACATCGTGGTCGTGAACAAGAGCGACCTCGACCGCGCCAAGACCGCGATGAGCGAGATCGAGCGCCGCCTGGAGCAAAACCAGCGCTCGCAAAAATTAGTTTCCACGGTGGCCAAGCGCCACCGCGATCGCGGGGTCGATGAACTCTGCGATCTCCTCACGAGTGAAGCGCCGGCCCCGGCGAAGAAAGGCAAACGATGAGCAAACTAGGACGCGTGGTTGAAGCGGTGGAGAACTACAACCAGCACGTGCTGGATGAGGTGCAGCGGGCGCGCACGGACAAGAAGTTCGGCCAGGAGATGGTTAACCGCTGGAACGAGATCAAGAGCCGGATCAAGACTTCGGCGGCGCCTACCGGCTTGATGCTCCCGCGGCTGGCTTTGCCGGAAATCGACGAGCCGGGAGAAATTGCGCGCTACTTGTTAGGCGACGGTTTGCCGGGCGAGTTCCCGTTTCTCAATGGCGCTTATCGCGAGATGTATCTCGAGCCGCTGGCGGAGGGCGCGATCGAGACCGGCGCCTACGAAAAGAACGGCAAAGGCGCGCGCCTGAACGGGAGCAACAACGGCCACAAGAACGGCGCCGCGAAAACAGCCGACACGACGACGGTCAAGAAGCCGCAGCAGGCCGAGGAGCCGACGCGTTTGTTCTCCGGGCTCATGCTCGCGGAGGACACGAACAAGCGTTTCCGCTTCCTGAGCGCGCACCAGCGCTCGAAGCGCCTCAGCACCGCCTTCGACGGCCCGACGCTCTACGGAATCGACAGCGACGCCGACGGCGTCTTCGGCAAGATCGGCGAAGGCGGCGTGGCCGTGGACACGGTCGAGGACATGGTCCGGCTCTACGATGGCTTCGATCTCGGCTCGCCCGATTTCTCCGCCTCGATGACGATCAGCGGCCCGGCCCCGATCATCATGGCGATGTATATCGCGGCCGCGAAACGGCGCTTCGGCGATGATGTCGTCCCGAAACTTCGCGGCACCATCCAGGCGGATATTTTCAAGGAAGTGCAGGCGCAGAACGAGACCATCTTCCCGGTGGAAGCGTCGCTCCGCTTTTTAGCCGACATGATCCAGTGGACCACGGAGCACATGCCGCGCTGGTATCCGGTCTCGATCAGCGGTTACCACATCGGCGAGGCCGGTTCCACGCCGGTGCAGCAGGCGGCTTACACGCTCTCGAACGGTTTCGCTTACGCGGAAATGCTCGCCGCGCGCGGCATTCCGGTGGACGAGTTCGGCCCGCGGCTCTCGTTCTTCCTCGATTGCGGCCTCGATGTGGAATACATCGCGCTCACCCGCGTCTCGCGGCGCATTTGGGCGATCGGGATGCGCGACGCTTTCGGCGCGGGCCACAAGGCGCAGATGTTCAAGGTGCACACGCAGACCAGCGGGCGCTCGCTCATTGCCGCGGAGTTTAAGAACAACCTCACGCGCACCGCCGCGGAGCTGATGCTGGCCTACATGAACGGCACCAACTCGTGCCATTCGAACAGCGCCGACGAGCCTTTCACCACGCCGAGCGAAGAGTGGATCCGCCTCGCGGCCCACGGCCAGGCGATCCTGCTGGAGGAGTCCGGCCTCTTCAAACACACCATGAACATGCTCAGCGGTTCGCCGGGCATGAAGGCGGTCGAGCGCGCGGTCGAGGCCGCGATCCTCGAGGAGTTCCGCGAAATCGAGCGGCTCGGCGGCGTGGTTGCGGCGGTGGAAAATCGCTACCAGCGCAGCCAGATCCAGAACGCCGCGCATCGCTACGAGCAGCAGATCTACGATGGCACCCGCCCGATCGTGGCGCTGACGAAGTATCGCAACCCGGAGGAAGAAATGCCGGAGTTCGAACTCGCGCGCACGCCGTCGTCGAGGCAGCAGTTGCAGGTCGATCGCCTGAAGAAGTTCAAGGCGAAGCACGCGCGCAAGGCGGAAGCCGCGCTGCAGAAATTAGCCGACGTCGTGGAGACGGAGGAGAATTGCTTCCCGGCCCTGATGGAAGCGGTCGAGGTCTGCTCGTTAGGCCAGATCAGCAATGCCTGCAGGAAGTCGTCGGCCGTTTCCGGCCGATGGTCTAGCCGCCGCACTGGAGGTCAGGCATCCCTGCCTGACTCGGCGGACAGGCTTCCAGCCTGTCTTTCCGCGCTCTTTTGCGGACCAGGCTTCCAGCCTGTCGCCTCTTTTTCGGCAGGCAGGATGCCTGCCGGCCGAGTCAGGCTGGAAGCCTGACCTCCTTGCGGCGCGTCGGCTAGGCGTTCGGCTGGCGCGGCTCGCGGTGCGCCAGGGCGAGCGGCTTCGCTTCCTTGAGCACGTGCCGCGCGATCACCAGGCGCTGCACTTCGCTCGTGCCTTCGCCGATGGTGCAGAGCTTGGCATCGCGCAGGTAGCGCTCGATCGGCAGGTCGCGGCTGTAGCCGTAACCGCCGTGGATTTGCATCGAACGATCGCAAATTTTCACCGCCGACTCCGAGGCAAAGAGCTTCGCCATGGCCGATTCCTTGGTCGTGTTCTTGCCCTGGTCCTGCAGGTGCGCGGCGTGCAGCATCATCACCTCGCTGGCCTCGAGCTCCATCGCGGAGTCGACCAGCATCCACTGGATCGCCTGGAAGTTGCCGATCGGGTGGCCGAATTGCTTGCGCGAATTCGCGTAGGAATTGGCGCGATCGAAAGCCGCCTCGGCGATCCCCACCGCCAGCGCCGCGATGCTGATGCGTCCGCGGTCGAGCACGGTCAACGCCTGCTCGCGGCCGCGGCCGCGCTCGCCCAGGATCTCCGCCTTCGAGTTGGTGAAACGCAACTCCGAGGTCTCGCTCGCGCGCATCCCGTAGGTGTGGATTTTGCGCACCGGCGTCACCTGGTCCTTCATCATGATGAAGGCGCTGATCTCATTCTTGCCCGCCTCGGTGCGGCCGGTGGTCGCGATCACGATCAAGAGATCGGCCACGCGCCCGCTGGTGATGAAATGCTTCATCCCATTGATGTGCCAGTGATCCTCGTGCGCCTCGGCCTTGGTCTCGATGCCGCCGGTGTCGCTGCCTGCGTTCGGCTCGGTCAAGCCCCAGCCGCCGATCCATTCGCCGCTCGTTAGGCGCGGGAGATACTTCTGCCGCTGCTCCTCGGTGCCGAAGAGATTAATCTGGCCCACGGAGAGCGCGTTGTGCGCCGCGATGTCCATCGCGAGCGAGGCGCAGACTTTACCCATCTCTTTCACCGCCAGGGCCGCGGTCACGTAGCTCAGTTCGCGGCCGCCGTATTTCTTTGGCGCGACCATGCCCATGATCCCGAGCTTGCCGGCCTTGGTGAAAATCTCGCGCGGGAGCTGTTCGTCGTGGTCCCATTGGTCAGCGTAAGGCGCCACCTCAGTGCGATTGAATTCTTCAACGGAGGCGAGGAAGGCGCGGGCTTCGTCGTCGAGCGGGTGTTCGAGCGTCATCATAAAGGTGCGGGAATGTAGGCAGGATTAATGGATTGGACAGGGCGTCCGTGCGGAGAAATACGCTGGCTTCCCGCTTTCGGATGAAGCCCGCGCGCAGAACTTGCCGGCTATTTTTTCCGGAGCTGCACCTCGAAGGGCGCGCCGGTCTTCGCGCGGATGTCCTCCACGCTCGCGTCGGAAAGAAGCTCCGTCAGCACCAGCCCGCCGCCCGCTTTCACTTCAAAGACGGCCAGCTCGGTGATGATCAAATCGACCACGCCTTTCCCGGTGATCGGCAGGGTGCATTCGCGCAGGATCTTCGGGCTTCCGTCTTTCGAGGTGTGCTCCATCACCGCGACCACCCGCTGCACCCCGGCCACCAGGTCCATCGCGCCGCCCGGGCCTTTCACCATCTTCCCGGGAATCATCCAGTTCGCGATGTCGCCCGCATCGGTCACCTCAAACGCGCCCAGGATCGCGAGATCGATGTGGCCCCCGCGGATCATGGCAAACGAATCCGCGCTCGAGAAAAAGGCCGAGCCCGGCATGGTCGTGATCGTTTGTTTCCCGGCATTGATCAGGTCGGGGTCCTCCTGCGCCTGGCTGCGGGAACGGCCCGATGCCGAGCAAGCCGTTCTCCGATTGCAGGGTCACGTTCATCCCCGCGGGAATGTAGTTCGCCACCAGCGTGGGGATGCCGATGCCGAGGTTCACGTAGTAGCCGTCGCGCAGTTCCTCCGCGGCCCGCTGCGCCAGGAGATCGCGCGTCGGATTCGCCTTCTGCGCGCTCCCGGCGCCCTGCACGGTGCGGAATTCGATCCGCTTCTCGTAGGAGGCGCCCTGGAGGATGCGATCGACAAAAATCCCCGGCGTGTGGATCTGGTCGGGATCGAGCTCGCCCACCTCCACCAGCTCCTCCACCTCGGCGATGCAAATCTTCCCGCAGCTCGCGATCATCGGGATTAAAATTGCGCGAGGTTTTCCGGAAAACGAGATTGCCGCTCTTGTCGCCCCGCCAGGCTTTCACCAGCGAGATGTCCGCCTTGATCCCCGGCTCGAGCACGTAATCGACGCCGTCGAATTGCTTCGTCTCCTTGCCCTCGGTCAGCTTCGTCCCAAAGCCGGTCCGCGTGTAAAATCCCGGGATGCCCGCGCCGCCCGCGCGCAACCGCTCCGCCAGCGTCCCCTGCGGGATCAGCTCCAGCTCCAGCTCGCCGGCTAAAACCTGCCGCTCGAACTCCTTGTTCTCGCCCACGTAGGACGCCATCACCTTCCGCACCTGCCGCGTCGCGAGGAGCACCCCCATGCCAAAGCCATCCACCCCGGCATTGTTCCCCACGATCGTCAGCCCCTTCACCCCGCTGTCGCGCAGCGCCGCGATCAAGTTCTCCGGGATCCCGCAAAGTCCAAAACCGCCCGCGGCGATCGTCATGTCATCATGCAGCAACCCTCGCCAGGGCCGCGGTCGCATCAGGGAAAACTTTGCTCATAGAGCGACTCTGCGCGCGGCCCGCGCGGGCAGCAAGTGCGGGGGTAGGGCGCAAACGCTGGGCGCGCTGAAGACGGAGCCACGCAACCAGGAGATCAAAAGCGCCCTGCCTCGCGACAGCCATGCTTTTGCCTGACAAAATTCCCGGCGCAGACTACGGTTTGCCCGTGAGCGCAGCTGATATCCTCAACGAACTGCCTAAACTCAGCGACGCTGAGCGGCGCGCTATTCTCGATAAGTTACGCGAGCTCGCGCAAGTGGACGACGATCGCTGGGACGAGATCATCAACGAGCAGACCCCACGCCCGAAGCTACGAACATTCATCGAAAAAGCGACCGCCGAAGGTAGCGAGCCACTCGATGTGAATCGCTTGTGATCTCCCGCGCGACTCGAAGCTTTTGGGACGCGTATGCGGAGTTGGATGCCGCGCAAAGGAGAGCAGCGCGGCGCGCCTTCGTTTCGTTTGTGGAAAACCCGGGGCACAACTCACTTCAATTCAAAAAACTGCGCGGATACGCCGACTATTGGTCGGTAAGAGTGAGTCGCGACGTCCGCGTTGTCGGCCAACGGCGCGGCGATACTGTCGAATGGGCCTGGATCGGGACGCATAGCGAGTTCGACAAGCTTTTTGGATAAACCTCCGACCCTGCAAGGCTGGGTAGGGCGCGACCGCTGGGCGCGCCGAGAACGGAGCCACACAAGCATCGAATTCGGGAGCGACGATCTCGACGACAGCGTTTAACCCTCAAAAGAAATGCCCGGGGACGATCCCGCAAAGCCCAAAGCCGCCCGCAGCGATCGTCATGTCATCGTGCAAGAGACCGTCGAGCGCGGCCACGGGATCAGAGAAAACTTTGCTCATGTCCTGCGACTGTGCGCGTGGGCGCCGGAAGCGGCAAGTCGAAGGCATGCTGCCGCCGTTCCATCTCGCAGCCTCTGGTGAATGGGGGGCGCGGCGGCCTCGAAGCGCGGAACGCCGCGAGGATGGTGAGCCGCGCGCCATTGCCCCGTTGACCGAATCATGCGCAAGCGACGGGGGGCGGATGCGGCGGCTACGTGCGTAACCGCCGCCCCTTGAGCACCTCCGCTTAAGGCGCGACGGCCGACGCCAGCGTGTCGTTATGGAACGAACAAAGGTCGCGGAGCTTGAACCAATTACCGCTCGCCTTGTTCGCGGCTACGGCAGCGGCCTCGCTCTTGCCGTAGTCGGCGTAGTTCTTGTAGCGGGTGATATCGCAAAAACGCCAGGCACCGCCTTCCAGATGTTGAAAGAGGACATGGCCCGCGGTCAGGTCTCCTCCAATGGGTGCCTCGCCCAGGAAGCTATCCACGGCGTCTTCCTGCCCGGCCATCGGTCGATAAACCGAGACGACATAGACGCTTTCGTTGCTCTTCGGTTTGCCGCTGGTTTCATCCAGGTCCATCGCTTTTGCAAACTCGGCCCAGGACGGACCATTGACGAAGGTATCGTCATGCCAATCCATCAGGGGCCGGAGAGCCTGGCCGGCTGGATTGCCGGTCGGTTCCACCGTCGCCTTCGGGCCGAGGTGAGAAACGGCCGCGTAATCCCAGGGCGCACCGGCCTGGTGGCGCAAGACCATCTGGTGCTCGCCGGCGGGCGCGTTGCTCAGCGATTTTTTGGCCCAGTCACCCAGGGCGGTCGCTTTGCCGGCGGCGCCGTGGATGAAGGTAATGCTATAGACATCGTTTCGCTTGACCGGGCCGGACGCGGAAGCGGCGGGCGAAGCGGCGGGCGATGCCTGACCGTAGATCGACGAGGCGGAACAGAATGCCGCAAGAAGAGCGGCGCTAAGGGCTAGTTTGTGCATAAGAAGGTTACTCGTTAGCTAAGGTTTCACTGCTTATTGAAGACCGAGACGCTCTCGATGGATTTGCCTTTTGGGCCGGTGCTGGATTCGGTCACGGTGCGGCTTTTACCGTCGGGAGCCACGACCACTCGGCCGCGGCCGATGGTCTTTCCGCCTTTCCTGACCAGGTAGGTGAGAGTATGGGCGTCGACTTTGGTGTAGGCGCGCGCGTCATGGCTGGCGATGCCTTTCACCGGATGATCTTTCCGGTCGAACTTCCCGGTCCACTCAGAGTGCGTTGCTTTGCCGGAGCCATCAACGCCGTCACCGGTTACTCTCACCTGGTCGCCGCCGCTCTGCGCGTAGACCACGGTGTTGTTATGGGGTGCGCCGGCCGGGATCTTCGATTTCGCTTGCTCGAGCTTCCATGTTCCCATGAAAACGTCGTCTGCCGCGAAGGCGAAGCTAAGAGCGGCGACCGAGACAAGAAGGACGAGCAGGGCTGTTTTCGTTCTCATTTTAGTTAGCCTCCTCGTTTACTTCTTCTCGCCCAAGGGCGTGCCGCCGCTGGCGATGCACTCCCACTTTCCGTTCTTTTGCATCCAGGTATCGACCCAGGCGTAGGAGCGATTGAATTCCTTGCCATCCTTATCTTTGCCGACCTCGGTGGATGTTCCTATGACGGTGGCGAGATCAGGCCCGTAGACGTGCACCTTCAGGCTGTCGTTCTTTGAGCTGGTGTAGGTGTCGGTGTCTCCCTTGATGTGCTGGAGCTGCGCAGCCTTGTCCCGAATCTCTCCTTTCGAGCCCACGCCGGCGTAGTCGCTCGCCAGCATCGCGTCCACCACGCTGGCTCCATGATCCTTTTGTGTCTGGGAAGCCGCCCAGGCGTCCTCCATTTGTTTGATTTTGCTCTCGACCGCGGAGTTATCCGCGCAGAGCGCCAGCGGGACAGCGCAAAGGCTGAGGGTAGTGAGGGCCACCAGGGTGGCAGTGATTGTTTTCATGATGCTGCTTCTTTCCAGGTTAACTGTTGAGCGGAAGCTCATCCAAAGACCCAGGCACCCTGTAAGGACGAACGACCTCGCGGCCGCGCCGCGATACGCGTTGAAACCGCGACCGTGACGAGCACCGCAGACAACGTCAAGCTCATTACCTTCGACTACTTACGTGTCGTTAGTCTTATCCGCATCGGCGGTTGCGTTCATTCCATCGGTCACGCGAGCAGCCGACGGAATCCGGCGCGCTCAACAGACGAGCTGGGCGACCCGGCATCCGTGTCCCCTGAGCGGGCGCAGAAGCGCACCGGGCGCACCGCCGCCTCCAGTTCAGGATTTCAGCTTTTCGATTCGCTAATTTCCCTTCCCTCGTTTCCGCCTGCCGGATAAAACCAGCGCGGCCATGTCACCCCAACCGATCAGCCGGCGCAATCACCAGGCGGCCGAGTTTCGCCCAGGCTGCGGCAAGATCATCGGCGGTGGATTTCCCATTGGCGCCGTCGCCGGCCGCGCCGAAGTCATGGATGTGCTCAACCCGCAGTCGCCCCGCTACGTGTTCCCGCACTCCGGCACATTCACGGCCAACCCGATCAGCATGACCGCGGGCATGGCGGCGATGCTGAAGTTCGACCAACCCGCGGTGGCGCGCCTAAACGCGCTGACCGATCGGGCCAGGAACGGCATCGAAGGCGCGATCCGCGCGACGGGCGCGCCCGCGAGCGTCACCGGGGCGGGCTCGATGTTCCTGGTGCACATGAAGCAGACGCCGCCACGAAATTACCGCGATGCCTACCCGACGCCCGACGAGTCGCGCCGACTCAAGGCGTTGCTCGATCACCTCTACAACGAAGGTTGCAGCATCATCAGCACGGGTGCGTGCGTGTTCTCCACGCCGATGACCGAAGCGGAGATCGACACGCTGGTGGGGGCGTTCAAGTCCGGCTTTGCAAAGCTGGCTTCGATGGGCTGAGCGAGCGGAGGGACGGATCGATTCGGACGGGTCGCTCCGCACCTCGAGTTCGTCGATCTGGGAGGACACGGATATGCGAAGGTCCGATTGTCGGCCGAAGAGATGCGCACCGAGTTTGTCTGCGTCTCCTGCCCGAATAGACTGTTGCACTTTTTGGCCCGATCTAATACTCCTGCTTCTTATGAAGTCGATCAAAGGGTCGTTAGTGTTAGCCGCGACATATGCCTTTTGTGCATGTTTCGTCAGCTGCAAAAAGGAACTACAGCAAGCGAGCGTAGAGTCTAGCATTTCGCCTGGGCCTATTAATTCGACAGTCAACTTGCCTTGGGTTCGCCGAACTGACAAAACAGATATAGCTATTGTGTTCGTCCACGGACTATTCGGCGATGCCCGGAGCACTTGGACGAACGTGAATACCCATAAGTTTTGGCCTGAGATGCTTACTAAGGACCAAGCCTTCGACGGGGCAAACATTTATTGTTACGAATACCGCACGCCAAAGACGGGTCCTGCGCTAACGGTTGCTGAGTTAGCCGGGAATATGTACGTATTGCTTAAAGAGGACGGCGTCCTGGAACATCGGAAGATTTTCTTCATTGCACACAGTATGGGAGGGATCTTAACACGGCAGTTACTGCTCGACCACAACGACCCTGACTTAATCGGTCGTATAAAGCTGTTATATTTCTATGGTGTCCCTTCGACCGGCTCACAGTTGGCAACTTTCTTTGACTTTTTCAGCAAAAATCCGCAGGTCCTCCAGCTTCGACCAATCAAGCGAGATAACATGCTTGGTGACCAGATGAATCGGTGGATCAATCAACGCTTTCCATTTCCGACGTATGCCGCATATGAGACCCAGCCGACACACGGCCTTCCAGTCGTCCCATTTGACGGTGCTTTGTTCGGCAGCAGTTCCTCTACGGCCATTGATGGCGGTCACTTGGATCTTGCCCGTCCTGCGGATGAACGTGCGATGTCTTATATTCTTTTTCGGCAAGCTTATCGGGTCGCTACGGCTGCGCTCATCAACAGCAGCGAAAAAATCGTGCTAAAGCCGGATCAGCTGTTCAGTCGGGCAGCGACCATCGAGGTCGACAGCGACATCACCATGCCCGACGGTGCGATAATTCTCGCCAACCAACTGGAGATTTGCAGCAGTGGTATTCTACGTGGGAAATCGATAACAGTTCTCGCCCAGCAGATCGTCAATGGCCGCATCATCGCTGATGGCGGAGTTGGCAGAGATGGGTTGTTGGGCGAAGCGCCTGACGGATCCGCTGATAAGGTTCCAGAGTCTGGCGAGCGTGGAGGCAAAATAACGATTTATACCGCCCAAGTTCAAAACACAGCTGTGCAGGCCCTCGGTGGAGTCGGAGGCCGAGGAGCTAAAGGAAGAAACGGAAAAGACGGTGCGGCTGGTGCAGACGGGCAGAACGGCGATTGTCGGCCGTTCGGAGCTTGGAGACCAGCGCATCCAGGTGATAATGGCGGCAATGGTCAGGACGGTGCGAATGGTGCAGAACGGTGGTGAAGGCGGCCCTGGGGGACAAGTGACCTATATCTCGCGAACACGTCCGAGCGACCTAGATGCGACACGGCAGGTGGCGCGGGCGGCCTCGGCGGAGAGGGTGGCAACCCAGGCAGAGGTGGACCCGGAGGGCGCGGCGGGGCGGGGTGTACAGGGTTGGGTGGCACGCAACAGACTCGTGCCAATGGAGGGCAGGGAAGACTTGGATTGCCTGGGACAAAAGGTGGAAGCTGGGCGCCCTGGGCAAGCGGGTAACACCCGTTTTTATGAACTTTCGTTCGACCGATTAAAACAGATTGTGCACGACAACGACGCGAACCGCGAAACTCTTTCGCGAAGCCTGTCAGCGTTGCAGCAGAATTGAGGGGCCGGAATGTAGAAATACGCAGGAGCGCATTGGTTCGTTATGCAATTCGGTTCTGCATCAGTCCGAACAAAAGTTCGCCTTTGATGATTCCCTGCTCGAGAAAGCCGTGAGCCTACCTAAACCGATTGGGCGGCGAGTGACCGAATCGCCTACATTTCCGCCGACTACCTGTATCGAATTAGCATCCACTTGGACAACCACGTCTACCGAGGGGTCGATTTAGGCGCCGCCGAGATGGTGACCGAGATGGTCTGCATCCCCGCCCAAAACGCGCAGCGAAAACCAGACGGCGACCCACTCAGGTAACGGAGTCGCACACGATCACCTATGGAAGAAAGAGAGCGCCCGCAACTGAACGCCTTCGATCTTTCAAATTTTTCCCTTCGATTTCAGTTTTGCGATATATTGCGCCCGGCTCATCGGGCACAGTACAAGATTTCGCGCGTCGTTTGGACTTACCAAAATTTGCTTCGGGATGTGATCGTGACCCGCCTCTTTAGAAACCCGCGTCGAATACCGGAATGGCTGATTAAAGCGCCATCCTCGTAAACCGCGTATAGGTCGTGCGGGCGGTTCTTCTTACCCTCCTTTAGAACCGCACCCAGCTTCTGGGCTATTTGCAGGGCAAGCTGCTTTGTGATTATTCGCGCCACGTTAGCGGACCGGACGAATAGCCTCGGATAAAACCGCCTTCTGCCTCTTCATTGCCGCTCCCAAGTTCTCTTCTGATTCGAGTAATTCAAAAGCTGCTACGATCATCGATTTCAGATTAGTCAAGGCGTCGTCTTGAGTCTCACCGCTTGCAGAAATATTTGCGTCATGAAAGGAAGCAACAAACTCGTCAGTCGACGGCTCTAAAACGACATAAATCGGCTTCACAACCTCAAATGCCTCCGGAGCTAAAGACTGAATCGGGACGACTGTCGCTTGGTGGGCTTCGATTCGCTCCAAACGTAGACGTACATCTAATAGCGCCTTGTCGATCAACGTTGTCTGCCACCTATGTTCTATCAGGTCGCTCAACTCTTTTGCATATCCGGCAAGCGCCGCATGGATCGTTGCGACGAGTTGCCCGGTATCAATCGCTTTAACAAACGTGGGCGCTAAAGAGTGATAGCCGCAAACCGAAGCCATATTTTCAAAATGCGTGTCAGCGGGGAGATCTTGGGATTAAGCCAAAACCTATCTCGCCCAGAATGGGCGAATAGCGCGTTCATGTCTCCGCTTTCGCGTAATCTTAGTCGATGGCTGGTTGCTTGGTGCCTAGCGGGCATTTCCTATCTGCTCCTGAGTTATGATAAAGGTCTCAAAAAGGGACCGCATAAAGTCTAACGCTTTATCAAGATAGTCTTCGGCAATTTTAACATTCCACTTAGTTACTAGGCCGATTTGGAGACTACTCGAAGCTTCGTCAAGTAAATCCCACTCAACCTGACTTATCGGGGATCCCTTCAAAGCCAAGGTCCCAGAGGTTAACTTCATTGAAACGCCTGCCGCGGTTCGCTCCTCCAACAACGTACGGATAACGGCTGTTGGTGAAAGCGACTCCGGTTGGGTAACGAAAAAACAGCGGGTAGTAACATTTATTTCCTGCCCTAAAACCTTGTCAGTAGCATCATTTAGCTGCTTTCTGGTGACCAAGAGCGACTTCGGAGGATTCGAGGCCACGTCGGCCGACAGGACTTCCAAATGGAAGTGCCGCTTTGGAGGGCCGGTCATGAGGCGTGCATAGTAGCGACGACCGCCCACCGAATAAGCACAAACCAAGTTCCGCGGCTGCCCAAGCCATTCATTCAGTGATGCGGTAGTTTCCACAACGTGGCCACAAGCGATCAACCGGCGACCTCCGGTTCGATTCAAATCTGGAAGTTTGATGGGCATCTAATGTCCCTCGCTCGACAAGACTAGCCGCAAGATCCTAACGGTGCGAGGGGCGGCAAGATCTGCTCGGCTCAATTTCGAACACCGCGCCGATCGAAGTTCTTGCGGGCTTGGCTTCAGCACGTCCAATGGTATTCGACCTTCACAGCAACACGTTCTATACGCAAGGGCGCCAAATGCCAAGCAATAATAATCCTGCGAGAAGCAAACTCACTCCCGTTCGAAGACCGTCGCCAAGCCTTGTCCTACCCCGACGCAGAGCGACGCGATGCCGCGCGAGGCGCCGGTGCGAGCCATCTGGTGGATCAGCGTCGTGGCCAGGCGGGCGCCGCTGCAACCAAGCGGGTGACCGATCGCAATCGCGCCGCCGTTGACGTTCAATTTGGGATGCCCAGCTCGCGCTGGCAGGCGAGCCCCATGAACGCGGGATCGACGCCGGCCTCGGCGCCCGCTCCGATGAAGGCGATCGGCTGAAGACCGAGCGATTTGGACAGCCCGGCTTCAACGATGAGCAAGGCCGCCGCGCCGTCGAGGAGTCGCTGCGGGTCGGGTCGGGTCGGGTCGGGATGCGGCTGATGGAGAAGAGCATCTGGCCTCGGGCAGTTCGGCGCTGGATGGAGGGCGGGGAGATCGGGGCGGAAGCGGCTGTGGGGAGGGGAGCTAACGACCTGATCCCATGGGAACGTGGCCGCGATTCGTTGGGTGCGGCGGGGCCGCGGTTTCCGCCGGCGGGGATGTGGTGGGGGCGCGGTGGGATCTAACTGGATCGGGCCACGATCCAATTGGATCGCGGCCAGATGCGGTTTTTTGCGAGAGCGTTCCGGTCGCGGTCGCCGGGGATATCCCCCGGCTTTTCGGCTGGGGTGCGAGGCGCTTGCCTCCGGGAGTGAAGGACTTAGGTCGCAGGGAGCTCGGAAGAGGGAATTATTTGGAAGCCAGGAAACCAGAAAGGGAGCGGACGGTCTTCGGTCGCGTGCCGGACCTTTGGTGGCGGCTCCGCAGCTTTTCTGGTTCCCTGGTTTCCAAATTCACTCCTCCTTTCCTGCCTTCCTGATTCCATTTTGCCGGCTGTTTTCTGCGGCTCGAAAAATCTGCCGGTATTACCCGAACGGGTAATACGGCTGGGCATCGGCGTTGCTCAATACCCTAGGCGAAAGCGGACGCGTTGAACGCGAGTGCGGTCGGGTGTTCCGCCCAAAACCTAGTGTATGCCGGCAAAAAACCGCCGGCTTAGAAAGTGAGGCATCAGATGCCTTCCATACGAACCAGCAGGATTTACAATAAATCCTCCGATCTCGAACTCAGTAAATTCGCCGGTAAGACGAGTGTCGGTCTGACGAATAACCCAAAACTGTCGGATCCTCCGGTGGCGCCGACGGCGGTGCAGGCGATGAAGCAGGCTTTCGACCAGGCGATGATCGCCGCCTACAAAGGTGGCACGCTGGCGACCGCAATGAAGGATGCGGCCCGGGCCACGCTGGCCGCGGCGCTGGATAAGAATGCCAGCTACGTGGACATCCAGTGCGATGATGACCTGACGGTCCTCCTCAGCTCCGGGTATGAACCGGTAAACACGAACCGCACGCAGTCGGTGCTGAATGCGCCGGTGATCGTGGGCACAGAGTACGGGCAGACCGGCGAAGTGAAGCTGCGGGTGCAGGGCGACCCGAACCGGCGCGCCATCCAGGGCCGTTGCAAAGTGCAGGGGGGTGAGTGGGGCCCGGTGATCACCTTCCAAAGCTCGCGCAAGATCCTGTTCGACAGCCTCGTCGCGGGTTCGACGTATCTCTTCCAGCTCATCGGGCTGGGTGGCAGCACCGGCCAGAGCGACTGGAGCGAGCCGGTGACGAAGATCGCGGTCTAAGCGGCGAGTCGATTCCCCGGCGCCTGGGGCCGGCCCGGCAGCAATCCCGGGCCGGTCTCCCAAGGCGGGCGGGCGGTGCGGGCACACGGCGGAGCTAGGTCTAGCCAAGGCCCGGTGCCGTGCCTGATGGAGGGCGCCCGCGAAAAGACGCGAACTTTCCTGCGCCGTTTTCCGTAGTTAACGAGAGAGAGACTTATGCCTGCGAAATCGGCGGCCCCGCATACCTCCGGATTGCTGACTCCTTGTGAGCAGCAGGTCTTCTTCTGGATCGCAGAAGGGAAGACGCGCGGCGAGACGGCGGTGATCATTGGCCGGAGCGAAGAGACGGTGAAGAAGCACCTGGCGAGTGGCTATCGCAAGCTGGAGGTGGGGAACCGGGTGGAAGCGATCAATAAGCTACGGGAGCAGGGACTGCTGCACCACGCGACCGCCGGTTACTCTTAGCCGGCAGGTTCACCCTCAGAGGGGATTTAACAATTTAGAAACCAGGAAGCCAGAAATTCGGCTTCGCCGGTTACTGCTGCTTCCTCTGTTTCTGGTTTTCAAATTCACTCCTTCTCTTTGCGCAGGTAGAGGCTTCCTCTTAGCGGAGTTTAAATTTAAAAGCCAGGAAGCCAGAAATTCGGCTTTGCCGATTACTGCTGCAGCTTTCTGGTTTCCTGGTTTCCAAATCCTCCTCCCTTTGATCCGGTGGCAGTGGACGGGAGGGCTGTCTGCAATCCGTCCCGGGGAAGTGGGCGTCGGAGAGAGCTTGCGCCAGGCTGCGCCTTTGTGCGCGTGTGCCCGGGACCGGCAAGCTCGCCGCCATCTGCTTGCCGCCTGGCGGTTTCTCGCCACCTTGCAGGCTCACTTTATGGCCAATACTCTCGCTCACCAACTCGCCCAGTTCGGCTGCTCGCTGCAGTTCGAGGATCTTTCACAAAACGTCGTCCATGAGGTGAAGCGGCGGCTGATTGACTCGCTCGGCTGCGCCCTGGGCGCGTGGCACGAGGAGCCGGCGACGATCGCGCGCACGGTGGCCTCCGATTTCTCGGCCACGAATGGGGCCACGATTTTCGGGACGAATCACAAGGCGCCGCCGGATTGGGCCGCGTTCGCCAATGGCTGCCAGATTCGTTATTTCGACTACAACGACACCTACCTCTCGAAGGAGCCGGCGCATCCGAGCGACAACTTCGCGGCCGTGCTCGCGGTGGCGGAAAGCGTGGGCGCGACGGGCCGGGAGATCATCACCGCGACCGCGATCGCCTACGAGGTGCAATGCCGTTTGTGCGACGCCGCAAGCATTCGCGCGAAGGGCTGGGATCACCCGACCTACGGCGCCTTCTCGACGGCGCTGGCGTGCGCGAAGTTGATGAAGCTCGACCCGGAAAAGACGCGGCACGCGATCAACATCGCGGGCGTGCATTGCGCCGCTTTTCGCCAGGCGCGGGTGGGCGAGCTTTCGCACTGGAAGGGCGTGGCCTTTGCCAACGCCTCGCGTCTCGGCGTCTATGCGGCGCTCCTGGCGCGCGCGGGCATGACCGGGCCGGCGCCGATTTTCGAGGGCGCGATGGGTTTCGAGAAGGAGCTGGGCGTCTCGTTAGGCAACGTCCGCGAGGTCTTCGACAAAACCAAGGAAGCGATGGCGGGCGAAGGCCCGGCGTCGATGATCTTGAAAACAAGCATCAAGTTCTGGCCCGCGGAGTACCACTCGCAGAGCGCGATCGAGGCGGCGCTCTTCCTGCGCAAGGAGATCAAGGACCTTTCGCAGGTGAAATCGATGGTGATCGAGTCGCACGACGCCTCGGTCGACATCATCGGGAGCGAGCCGGAAAAGTGGAAACCGCAACAGCGCGAAACCGCCGATCACAGCCTGCCCTACATCACCGCCGTGGCCTTGATCGACGGCGAAGTGACCGACAAGCAGTTTGCGCCCGAGCGTTTCACGGAGCCGAAGATCGTCGACTTCCTCCAGAAGGTGGAAGTGAAGCGGAACGATGAGTTGAGCGCGCTCTACGCGGAGGCGGTCGCGAACATCGTCCACATCACGCTGGCGGACGGCCAGACGCTGACCAAGCGCGTCGATTACCCGTTAGGCAACGCGAAGAACCGGCTGCCGGACAAGGGCGTGGAGGATAAGTTCTACAGCCTCGCGACGGCGAAGATCGGCCAGCAAAATGCCGAGCGCGTGGTCGCGCTTTCCTGGAAGCTCGATGAGGCGCAGAACGTCGCCGAGCTGATGAAGGCGCTCGTGCTGCCGGCGTAATTTCGCTGGCAATGAGACCCGCGAAGCGACTCCGCGAACTCCTGGCCGCCGGCTGCGTGCCGATGCCGGGCGTGTTTAACGCCGCCATGGGCCGGATGGTGGAGCGCGCCGGATTCGACGCGCTCTACATCAGCGGCGCCGGCTTGTGCAACGCCACCGCCGGGGTGCCGGATGTCGGCTTGCTCACGCTTACGGAAGTGACGCTGCTCGCCGGCTACGTCGCCCGCGCCGTCGGCATTCCGTGCATCGTCGATGCCGATACCGGCTTCGGCGGACCGGAGAACGCGGCGCGCACGATCGAGGAATTTGAGAAGGCGGGGCTGGCCGGGTGCCACATCGAGGACCAGGAATTTCCCAAGCGTTGCGGCCATCTCGCTGGCAAAACGCTCGTGAGCCTCGAGGAGATGAACGAGAAGATCGCCGCGGCCGCGGCCGCGAAACGCGACCCGGATTTTCTCCTGATCGCGCGGACCGATGCGCGCGCGGTCGAGAGCTTCGACCAGGCGGTGGAGCGGGCGCAGAGCTACGTGACGGCCGGAGCCGACGCGATCTTCCCGGAGGCGCTCCAGGGCGAGGACGAATTTCGCCGTTTCGCCGAGCTGGTGAAGGTGCCGCTGCTGGCGAACATGACCGAGTTTGGCAAGAGCCCGCTGCTCTCGTTAGACCAGCTCGCGCGATTTTGGCTACAAGATGGTCATCTATCCGCAGACCGCTTTCCGCGTTTCCATGTTTGCCGCCGGCAAAATGCTGGCTGATTTAAAGGAGCAGGGGACGCAGGAGAGCTGGCTCGACCGGATGCAAACGCGGAAGGAACTTTACGAGCTGCTGGAATACGACCCGAGCAAATAAACTTATGAGCACAGAGACCAAACCCGCTTACAGCCCCGGCCTCGCAGGCGTCGTCGCCGGCGAAACTTCCATCTGCTGGGTCGACCCGAACGCCGGCCTGGCCTATCGCGGCTACGACATCCACGAGATGGCCGAGAAAGCTAACTTCGAGGAAGTCGCCTATCTCCTGATCCACGGCGAACTGCCGAACGCGCAGCAGTTGATGGATTTCGGGCGCGCCATCGCCGCCGAGCGGGCTCTGCCCCAGCCGGTGCTCGAGATGCTCCGCCTGCTCCCGAAGGGGATGCATCCGATGGATTCCCTGCGCACTGGGGTCTCGATGCTGGCCGCGTTTGATCCCGACCTGAACGACCAGTCGCACGAGGCGAATGTGCGCAAGTCGATCCGCCTGATCGCGCGCGTCTCGACCTTGATCACCGATGGCTGGCGCATCTCGCAAGGCCAGGAGCCGTTAGCCGACGACAACACCCTGACGCACGCGGGAAATTTCCTCTACAAGCTCACCGGCAAAAAGCCGGAGACCTGGCAGATCCGGATGCTGGACACGATCTTCATCCTCTACGCCGATCACGAGTTCAACGCCTCGACCTTCGCCGCGCGCGTGACCGCTTCGACCCTGGCCGACATGTATGCCGCCTGCACCTCCGCCTGCGGCACGCTCAAGGGCCCGCTGCATGGCGGCGCGAACGAAGAGAGCATGAAGATGCTGGATGATATCCAGACGCCGGAACGCGCCGAGGGCTGGATGATGGAGGCGCTCGCGAAGAAGGCGAAGATCATGGGCTTCGGCCATCGGGTTTACAAAAAGGGCGACTCGCGCGTGCCGATCATGCGGGAAATCGCGCGCGATTACGGGCAGCGCATCGGCAAGGAAAACTGGGTGCCGATCTGCGAGAAGCTCGAGGCCACGATGGAGCGCGAGAAAGGTCTCTGCGCAAACGTCGATCTCTACGCGGCGCCGGTCTTCACCATGTTCGGGTTCCCGTCGGAATTGAACACGCCGATCTTCGCGGTCTCCCGCGTCGCCGGCTGGTGTGCCCACGTGCTCGAGCAGCACGATCACAACCGCCTGATCCGTCCGCGTTCGCTCTATGTCGGGCCGGAGCTGCGGCCGTATCCGGGCAGCGCGCAGAAGTAAGCCGCGCCATGTCGGACGAAGGCTCGCCATCGCTGCAGGAGCGCTACGCCCCGGCGAATGCGTGTTGGGGTTGCGGTCCGGCGAACGCCGAGGGCTTGCGCATTCGCAGCTTCGCGCAAGGCGACGAGGTCGTGGCCGAGTGGACCCCGGCGCCGCGCTACGAAGCCTTCCCGGGCGTGCTCAATGGCGGCATCATCGGCACCTTGCTGGATTGTCATTGCAACTGGACGGCGGCCTGGCATCTAATGCGCGCTTCTCACGAAACGCACCCCCCTTGCACCGTTACCGCCGACTATTCGATCAAGCTTCTTCGCCCCACTCCGACCGACGGCCCGGTGCAGCTCTCCGCGAAATTGGCGGAGCTCTCCGGCGACCGCGCGACGATCGAGGGCACGCTGAGCGCGCGCGGAAAAGTTTGTGCGACCTGCCGGGGCACCTTCGTCGCCGTGCGCGAGGGGCATCCGGCGTTTCATCGCTGGTAGGGCTGCTCGCGGCGTTGCTCCTGGCCGCGCTGCCGGCGCTCGCGGGCGAGAAGATCACCCGCACCCTCACGCTCACCTGGAATGCCTCACCCGCGGCCAAGCTCGCGGGCTACCGGGTTTACTACGGCACTGCCAGCGGGATCTATCCGTGGCTGATTGATGTCGGCCTGCTGACCACCGCCGACATTCCGAATTGCGTCGACGGCACCACCTACTATTTCACGGTCAAGGCCTACACTCTTGACGGCGATGAGAGCGATCCCTCGGAGGAATTGCAGCACACCGTGGGTCCCTCGACGCTCCTGAATATTTCCACCCGCGGTTTTGTCGGCACGGGCGAGAACGTCCTCATCGCCGGCTTCATCATCGGCGGGAGCACGCACAAGACCGTGGCCCTGCGCGCGCTCGGCCCGTCGCTTGCGGCCGCCGGCGTGTCCCAACCGCTGGCCGATCCGAAGGTAAATCTTTATGGCGCGAGCGGCCTGCTCGCCTCGAACGACAACTGGCGCGACGGCGCGCTCAAGGAGTTGCTGGATCTCCAGCTTGCGCCGACACGCGATATCGAAGCGGGAATGGTGATCACCCTGCCGCCGGGTCGCTACTCGGTTGTCGTTCAAGGTGGGGCCACTCCCGGCGTGGCCTTGCTCGAGGTCTACGACGTGGGACCGTTCCGGCCTTAGCCAGCACTTTCATGCTTCTCCGTTTAGTCAGCTGTCTTCTGCTCGCGCTCGCGAGCGCGCACGCCGGCAGTGAGGAGAAAATCGCCGCGCTCGCGCGCGAAACCGGCGGGCGCCTGGGCTTGGTCGCGCTCGATTCCGCCAGCGGCAAGAGCATCGCTTTCCAACCGAAGGAGCGCTTCCGCTTTTGCAGCACTTTCAAGCTTCCGCTGACTGCCGCCGTCCTTCAGCGGATCGACCAAGGGCAGGAGAAACCCGACCGCCGGATCGCCTACGGCCCGGAGGATCTCCTGGAATATGCGCCCGTCACCCGCGCCCACGTGGCCGAAGGCAGCATGACCGTGTCGGATTTGTGCGCGGCCGCGATGCAAGTGAGCGATAACACCGCGGCCAATCTCCTCCTGGCCACCATCGGCGGACCGGAAGGCTTGACGCGTTTTCTCCGCTCTGTTGGCGACACGACCACGCGTTCCGACCGGGCTGAGCCGGAGCTGAATCGCGCCGTCGCCGGCGAGGAGCGCGACACCACCACGGCCGCGGCCATGGTGGCAAATCTGCAAAATTTCTTCACCGGCAAAGTGCTGTCTGCCGGGAGCCGCGCACAGCTCCTCGCCTGGATGGAAGGGAACACGACCGGCGACTCCTTGATCCGCGCCGGCGTTCCTGCGGAGTGGAAGGTGGGCGATAAGACGGGCCGCAGCGGCGACGGCGTGGTCAACGATGTCGCCATTCTCCAGCCGCCGGGACGCGGCCCGATTTTCCTCGCGATCTACACCGACATGCCCGGGCTGCCGAAAGAGCAGCAGGATCGTGTGATCGCCCAAGCAACGCGCCTCGTGGTTGAGGCTTTTTCCGGCGTCCAATAGGCCAGCCGGGAGCGAAAAAGCTCCTGTGCGAATTGCTCTTTGCCCGCGGGGAAATACCTTGAAGCCACGTGGATGAAAACGCTGCCAACACGAGTTCGCGCTTCTGGCGCTGGCTTAAGGGAATCGGGATCGCCTTGGGCGTGCTCGTCGTCTTGCTGGCTATTTTTCACCGGCCCATCCTCCAGACCGTCGTCCGGCAGGTGGCGATCAAGGTCGCGGCCGGGCAAAACCTAAAGCTCGACCTGCGCGTCAGCGGCTCCGTCCTCGGCGGCCTGGAGCTGCGCAATGTGCATGCGTCCGCCACCGGTCCCTCGGCTTTGCAGGCGCTCGATGCCGATCTCCTGCGGGTGGATTACAGCCTCTGGGGTTTGCTCACCGGCGGGATGCCGCGGCTGCTCGAGAGCGTGGAGCTGCGCAATGCCACCGTGGTCCTCGATCCCGCCAAAGCCCCGCCGCCGCCTGCGCCCAAGCCGGACCAGAAGTTCACCTTGCCCTCGTTTTTCCCCGATCGGCTCACCCTTTCCAACGTCAACGTGCGCATGGCCTCGGAGCCGCACGAGTTTCTCCTCCAAGGCCTCGATCTGGAGCTGAATCCCACCACGCCGGGCGCCCTCCACATTGCCCAGTTGCAGCTCCCCAGCGGTAAACGCTGGACCGACGTGACCGCGCAAACGACCTACGAAAACCGCAATCTTTACCTGCGGAACCTCGTCCTCGACGAGCAGACGAAGCTCGACGTGGTCAACCTCGACGCCTCCAAGATTGGCCAGGGCAAATTGGACGTCGCGCTCCGCGGCACCGTGGCCGGCGGAAAAATCGACACCGCCCTCTCGTTAGGCGAAAAGGGCGACTCGCTGGAGACGCAGGTCGACTTGAACGTGGCCGATACTTCGCTCGAGGCGGTGCGAAAATATCTCCAGCCACCGGCGCCGGCCCAGTCCAGGAGTGAGGGCGTGCCCGCCCTGGCCGCGCCGCCTTCCGGCCTCGTGGGCGAGGTGAAGCAGCTTGCGATTCACGGTTCCGGCAGGGCCGATCAACCAAGCTCATGGCGTGGCACCGTCAGCGGACAGGTGGAAAATTTTTCGGCTGGCGGAGTGGTTTTCGATGCCGTGGCGATCGAGGCGCGCGCGGAGAATGGCCAGGCGAAGATCCAGCAGCTCGACCTGAGCCGCGGCGCGAATCACATCAGCGTCACCGGCACGGCCACGCTTCCGGAAACGACCGCCGAGTTCGGTCGTGCGCCGGCAAATCTCCAGCTCCGGGCGAACATTCCCGAGCTGGCTTCGCTGACCGCCGGGATGCCGCAGCCGATCAAAGGACCGGCAGAAGTAAACGGCCAGATCAAGATCGAGCACGAAACCCTTTACGCCGATCTCGCCGCCGTCGCCGGGCCGTTGACCTTTGCCCAAGGGACGCTCCAGAAGGCGGTCGTGAAACTGAATGCCGCGCGCAAAATGCCGCCGCCGGGAGAAACGCTCCCGTTCTTCCAGGGACTGAGCACGGAGCTGAACCTCGAGGCGACTGCGCTGCGCTTTCAGGATTACGCGATCGCTTCGATCCGCGGCGCGGTGCAGAGCGAGGGCCAGCCGGTCACAGTCAAGCAACTACTCGTTAGCCAGGGAACCAACGAGATTGCGCTCAGCGGCACGTATCTGCTCCCAGCGGATCTCGCCCAGGCCGCAGCCCAGCCGGCGACCGTTGAGTTCTCCATCGCCGCGCCGCAGGTAGGCGAATTCTGGGCGGTCGACAGCCCGAACAAGGTTACTGGCCAGCTCCAGGGAAGCGGCCGGGTGAATTACCAACAGCGCCTGGGCGATGGCTGGTTCAATCTTTTTGCCAGCAACCTGCGCGCGCGCGATCTCGTGGTCGAGCAGCTCAATCTCCAGGGGACCACTGCGGAGAATGTCGTCTACCTAACCGACCTGAGTGCGCAGTTGAACGAGCAGGGGCACCTCGCCGGCTACGGCCAGGTGGAAGTGAAAGCGCCCTTTCCTTATCGCGGGAAGTTGTCGGCTAATTTAGCCGACCTCTCGAAGTTCGAACCGCTGCTTAAGGGTCTGGGGCAGGAGAAACAGCTCGCCGGCGCGCTGACTCTCGATTGGACCGGCGAAGGCGTAGCCGCGCGCTTTCACGATACCGGCAACCTCCAGCTGGAGTTAAAGAACGGCCGCTTCGGCGACCTCCAGCAACTCGAAGCCCGGGTCGACGCGCGTTATTCGCCGGAAGCACTCAACGTCCCGATCGTCTACGTCTCGTCGGATAAGATGATGTTCCAGGCGATCATGGAAACGCGCGATCGCCATCTCGAAATCTCGAAGATCGAGATCGTGCAGGGCGCGGCGAAGTATGCCGGCGGCTACGTTTCCGTGCCGTTCGTGTGGGAGAATCTTGGCACGGCGGAGCCTTTGATCCCGCCCGATGGGAAAGTGCTGATTACTTTGCAGTCGGAGGATCTTGACCTCGCAAAGCTGGCCAAAGACTTCGGCTCCAGCTTCCCCATTGCCGGCGCGGCCAGCGTCAAGTTCGAGGCCAGCGGCGCGCTGAGCGATCTCCAGGCTTCGCTCGACCTGAAGCTGGCGAGCGTGCGCAGCGGCAAGCTCGAGCGCTTCGAGCCGGCAAACTTTGTCCTCGCGGCGAAGCTGGCTAACGAACAGTTGCGCGTGGACGCACAACTCCAGCAGCCGCGCATCCAGCCGGTGCAAATCGAGGCCGCGCTCCCGCTGGACGTGGCGAAAATCATCGAGCGCAAAGCCTTCGACGAGCAAACACCGGTCACGGCCAAGGTGCGCATGCCCAGCAGCTCGATCAATTTCGTGCGCCAGTTCGTGCCCGCGCTCGAGCGCGTCGATGGCACCCTGGCCTTGAATGTCGACGTCACCGGCACCGTGGCCAACCCCGCGTTGAGCGGCGCCGCGGAGATGCGGATCAATGCCGCCCGCTTCAGCAATCCCACGCTCCCGGCAGTGACGAATTTCAACGCCCGCCTTGCCTTCACCCGCGACCGTCTCCAGTTCGAGCAGTTCAAGGGCGAACTCGCCGGTGGCCCTTTCACGGTTTCCGGCGCGATCACTTTCCCGAAACTCACCGAGCCCACCTTCGATCTCACCCTGCAGGCCGATGCCATCCTGGTGGCGCGCAATGACAACCTCACCGTGCGCACCGATGCGAACATCCGCATCGCCGGCCCGCTCGCGAAAGCCTCGGTCACCGGGAGCGTTGCCCTAACGAACAGTCAGTTCCTGAAAAACCTCGACCTTATCCCCATCGGCGTCCCCGGCCGGCCGCCGCCGGCGCCGGCACCGCCCTCGGATACGCCGGCGCTTTCCTTCCCCGAGCCGCCGCTGCGCGACTGGACTTTTGACATCGCCGTGACCACGAAGACGCCGTTCCTGATCCGCGGCAATCTCGCGAACGGCGCGGCCATCGTCGACGCCCGTCTCACCGGCACGGGCTTGAAGCCAGTGATCAATGGCTCCGTGCGTTTGCAGAATGTCGAGGCCACGCTGCCTTTCAGCCGGCTCGAGATTACGCAGGGCTTCATCTACTTCCGGCCGGAGGACCCGCTTAATCCCGGCCTCGACCTCCAGGGCACCTCGGTCATCCGCGATTACACCGTGCGGGTCTACATCTACGGCACGGCCGACCAGCCGGAAGCGGTCTTCACCAGCGAGCCCCCGTTGCCGCAGGAGGAAATCATTACCCTGCTGGCCACCGGCGTTACTCGCGAACAACTTGCCAGCGGGGGCAATGTGCTTGCCGGTCGCGCGTTGCTCTTGTTAGGTCAACAGCTCTATCAAAAGATCTTCAAGAAAGGCAGTGGCTCGAATACCAACAGCGTCCTTGACCGCTTGCAGGTCGACGTCGGCGGGGTCGATCCGCGCACCGGCCAGCAGACGGCGACCGCGCGTTATCGCGCCACCGACCAGGTGCAGGTTATCGGCGAGATTGGCGTCCAGGGCGACTTCCGTGGCACCGTGAAATACCTCGTGCGTTTCCGATGAGCTTCCGGCCTTTACCTCTCTGCGGCGCCGCCGCCATCTTGCTGCTTATTTCCGGCAACGCCTGGGCGCAGCGCGCGGTCGATGTCACCCGCACGGAAGAGAAAGAGCGCCAGGCCAACGTCGTGGCCAAGGAGCAAAACAAGGTCGCGCAGCATTCGAACGTTACCATCGTCGGCGCGACCGCCTTCAAGGAAGACGAGCTTCGCACCCAGCTGAAAGAGCAGATCACCGCCATCTCCGAGCTCGGCCTGACCGCGGCCCGGGGCGACGATGCCGCGTTTCTCCTCCAGCTTTTCTATCGCAAACAGGGCTTCGAGAAAGCCGAGGTGCGCTATGAAATTGCCGGCAACCGCCTCCGCCTGATCATCGACGAAGGCGTGCGCGTGACCGTGGGCCAGGTCGACTTTGTCGGCAATGATCACCTTGCGTCCCCGAAGCTGCTCGAGTTCCTCATCGGTCCCACGCGCGAGCGTTATGGGAAGACGGAGAAGAAGCTTCCGTTTGTCCGCACCGATCTCCAGGAAGGCGTCGACCTGGTTCGCCGCCTTTACGTTTCCGAGGGCTTTCTGAATGTCATCGTGCAGGAGCCAAACTATCGCCTGGTGGCCGATGGCACCCAGGTGGACCTAACGATCGCCATCGTCGAGGGCCGGCAATATGCCTTTGGCGATCTGCAATTCCGCGGCCGCACCGTTTTCGAGGCCGAGGTGCTGCGCCGCGAGTTAGCCGACCTTTTGCAGGAGCCTTACACGGATCGACGCCTGGCCGATATCCCGCGCCGCCTCCAGGCTTACTACAAGTCGCACGGCTATTATGCGGTCAAAGTCGACGCGACCGCGAATCCGCAGGCGGCCCGCGGCACGCGCGTGCCGGTGCAGGTGACGGTTTCTCCCGGACCGGTCTATCGCTTCGACGGTTCCACCGTCACTGGGTTAAAGCGTTTGCGTCCGAGTTATGTCACCAAGCGCTTCAGCCGCCTGAGCGGGAAGACTTACGATCCCGCGATTGTTGATGAGACCTTTCGTGAGCTCATGAAGACCGGGCTCTTCAATATCCTGCAGATCAAGCCGGTGCCGGTGAATGGCAACGAGCTCCGCCTCGACGTGGCCGCGGAAGAGGCGAAGAGCAAGGAGTTCGGCTTCTCCCTGGGTTACGGCACCTATGCGGGCTTGATTGTCGGCGCTTCCTTTCGCGACCGCGACCTCTTCGGCTACGGCCGCCCCTTAACTACATCGGTGGAATATTCCAGCCGCGGCTACAAGGGCGGAGGTGGCTTTTGAAGATCCTTATCTCTTCGATACCCAGGTTCACCTGCGCTCGCGGATCTTTTCGCTGACCTATGATTTCGATGCCTACTCGAAGTTGGAGTTTGGTGGGCATTTCGAGTTCGAGCGCGAGTTCTCGAAGCAATACAAACTCGCGGCCATCTTCGGCCTGCGTCACGTGGAGGTCACCTCCGCGCAGATCGATCCGCAATTCCTTGGCCGCACTTCCTACCAGGTCAACACCGTCGGTTACACCCAGACGCTCGACCTGCGCAAGAACCCGCTCGTTGCTCCGCGCGGCGTGGTCTTCGATAACACTTTCGACTACGCCGGCAGCACCATCGGCAGCCAGGTCGACTTCGTCCGGAGCACCGCGCGCGTGAGCTATTACCTTCCTTTTGCCGAGGACAAGAAAGTTGTCCGGGTTAATCCTGGCGCGTCCGAGGAGGAAGAGAGCGCCTGGGAGAAATGGTTCCGCCGCTCGATGTTTTCCGCCGGGGCGCGCGCCGGCGTGATCCAGAGCTTGAACGATAATCAGATCCCGATCGACGAGCGCTTCTATAATGGCGGGAGCAACAGCGTGCGCAGCTTTGCCGAGCGCGAGCTTGGCCCGATGGATCGCGGCAATCCCATCGGCGGCGAGTTCTTCACCGTCTTCAATGCCGAGTATTCCTTCCCGATTTACGGCGAGCTTCAGCTGGCGGTCTTTGCCGATGCCGGCAACCTGGTTGCGCGCGCGGAAGATGCCGGCCTTGGGAATATGCGTTACGCCGTCGGCCTGGGCTTGCGCTACCAGCTGCCCATCGGTCCGCTGCGGATCGACTATGGCGTAAATCCCGACCCGCGCGCGGGCGAGGCCTTCGGCGCTTTCCACTTTAGCTTCGGCTTCGCGTTCTAGTTCACCGCCATGGGCGACGACTCGTTAGGCGACATCCCCCCGGAGGAATTTAGACAGCACCTTCACCGGGTGGCCGATTGGATCGCGGATTACCGCGAAGGCATCGCCGGCCGGCGGATTTCGCCCACGGGCAAGCCGGGCGCGATCCGGGATTCCTTGCCCGCGCACGCGCCGGAGGAGGCGGAGAAATTAGACTGCATTCTCGCCGAGTTCGACCAGCTGATCATGCCGGGGATCACCCACTGGGCGCACCCGCAGTTCATGGGCTACTTCGGCACGACCACGAATGGCCCCGGCATCCTCGCGGAGATGCTCACCGCCGCGCTCAACGTTAACGCCATGACCTGGCGCACCTCGCCCGCGGCCACCGAGCTCGAGACCGTCGTCCTCGGCTGGCTCCAGCAATGGCTCGGTCTACCTAACGAGTTCAGTGGCGTGGTCTACGACACCGCTTCCATCTCCACGATGCACGCGCTCGCGGCCGCGCGCGAAGAAGCCGGCACCTCCGTGCGCACCCTTGGCCTTTCCGGTCGCGCCGAGCTGCCGATCTTCCGCATCTACGCGTCCGACCAGGCGCATAGCTCAGTCGAGAAAGCCGCCATCGCTCTTGGGCTGGGGGAGCACAACGTCCGCCGCATCCCGAGCGACGCAGCCTTTCGGATGGATGTCGCCGCGCTGCGCGAAGCGGTTGCCGCCGATCGCCGGAAAGAGTTCTTCCCGCTCGCCGTCGTCGCCACCGTCGGCACCACCTCCACCGCCAGCGTCGATCCCGTGCGCGAGATCGCCCGCGTCTGCCGCGAGCATGGCGATGTGGCTCCACCTCGATGCCGCTTACGGCGGCGGCCTCGCGATTCTGCCCGAGTGCGCTTGGGTCCAGGAAGGCTGGGCCGAGGCCGACTCGTTAGTCATTAACCCGCACAAGATGCTCTTTGTCCCGTTCGATTTTAGCGCGCTCTATGTGCGCGACATCCGGCGGCTGCGCGACGTCTTCACCCTCGTGCCGGAATACCTGCGCGGCGACGCCGCCGGCGCGGAGATTAACTACATGGACTACGGCGTCCAGCTGGGCCGCCGTTTCCGCGCGCTCAAGGCCTGGATCATCTGGCGCGCCTTCGGCCGCGAGGGCATGGCCGCGCGCATCCGCGACCACCAGCGCCTGGCCCAGCTCTTCACCGGGTGGATCGAAGCGAGCGACCGCTTCGAGCTGGCCGCGCCCACGGTCATGCCCGTGGTCTGCTTCCGCCTGCGCGGCGCCGACGACGCCGCCAACGGCAAACTCGTCGAGCAACTCAACGCCGCCGGCGAGACCTACCTCATGCAAACCAAGCTCAAAGGCCGCACCGTCATGCGCCTCGGCCTAGGCAACCTTCTCACCACCGAGGAACACCTGCGCAAAGTCTGGGAACTCATCCAGGAAGCGGCTGGATAACGAAAACAGGAAGCAGGAAGGGAGAGGAGATGAATTAGGAACGTAGGAAAGTAGGAAGGGGCAGAGATTGATTTGGAAACCGGGAAACCAGGAAAGCCGATAAATCAGGAGGGTAGGAAAGCAGAAGGGGAGGAGACTAATTTGGAAACCAGGAAGCCAGAATAACTGATGAATCAGGAACGGGGGTAAGCAGGAAGAGGAAGAGATAAATTCGGAAACCAGGAAGCCAGAAATGCTGGGGAATCAGGAACGTGGGAAAGCAGGAAAGGGAGGTAGATAATTTAGAACCGAGAAGCCGGAAAAGAGATGGCGAGTGGCAGTCTTAGTTTCCCTTTCTGGTCTCCCGCCTTCCAAATGTAACTCCTGTTTTTCTGCTTTCCTGATTCGTCTCTTCTTCCTTGTTTCCTGGCATCCAGATTAATTTCCTGCCTTTCTGCTTCATTTACCTTTCTGGTTTCCTGGCTTCCAAATTTAATTCCTGTTTTTCTGCCTTCCTGATTCGTCTCTTCTTTTTGGTTTCCTGGCTTCTAAATTGATTCCTGCCTTCCTGCTCCGGGGATGAGCCCATAAACGAAAGCGGCGCCCGATCCCTCGGGCGCCTTCCCTTTGTTTGCGCCGCGTCGTGTCTATCGGCGGGCGCTGTGCTGCGGTCGTGGTAGTCTTACACCACCATCATTTCCGCGTCGTCGCTCCAATCGCTGGGGCCTTCGGCGCCGACGGCGTTGGCCTCGACCAGGTAGGACTCCCCGGGGGTTAAGCCCTTGAAGGAGGTGCGGCCACCGACGGTCTGCGCGGTTTGCAGGTAGGTCTCCGGAGCGGAAGCCAGGGCCACGCGCCAGTTATAGGAGGAAGCTCCGTAGACCGGCGTGACCGAGGCATCGAGCTGGCCGGACGGTTTCCCCTGGCGCAGCACCGGCGATTCCGGGGCGGGGAGCTGGCCCACCTTGGTGCGGGTCGGCTTCTGGTTGGGGAACTTGCTTGAGAGCAACTTCGCCAGGTCGTGCGCGCTGGTGATGGTGAGGTAGCTCGCGAGCTGGCGCAGGAGCGAGACCAATGCGGCCCGCTTGGCGTTCTTGATCGCGGTCAGTTCCTTGCCGCCCCCGGCGGCGTTGGCCACCGCGGCGCGGAATTCCGCGAGGGCGGAGCTGATGAGTCCCAGGCTCGGGCTGGGCATGGGGAAGTTGGCGTTCCCGGTGACAGCCGTCACGATGTTATCGGTCTGGCTGGCGAGTTCTGCGTCGGAGATGGCCGTAAGCCATTCGATAGATGCTTTTACAATCATGTTCTTGGTTCTTTCTCTTTCTGGTTGGTTTTTCGTTTATGCGCCGGCGGGTCTTACTGGGACTCGTCGGATTCGAGACCTTGTAAAAGCAGCCGTGCCACCACCGCGCCGGAAAAGTGAAAAAAAGTGCCTAACGACAAAAATCCGAGAACTCCCGCGCGCTTTTTCCGTATTTAGGCCAGTCCAACGCCTTTTCGCAAAAACGCCCTTTTTCGGCCCTTTTCGGCCCACTCGTTAGCTCAAGCGCCCTCGCATCTTTGCGAGCGGTGCGACTCAATCCTGCGAAAATCCTGCCCGTCTCGCCCGGCTTTCCGGACGTCCCGAAGAACTTTCCAGATATCCCGCAGAGACTCCCGGATATCCCGCAGCGGTTCCCGGATATCCCGCAGAGGCTCCCGGATATCCCGCAGAGGCTCCCGGATGTCCCGCAGAGGTTCCCAGATATCCCGCAGAGGTTCCCAGATATCCCGCAGAGGTTCCCAGATATCCCGCAGAGGTTCCCAGATATCCCGCAGAGGTTCCCAGATATCCCGCAGAGGTTCCCAGATATCCCGCAGAGGTTCCCAGATATCCCGCAGAGGTTCCCGGATATCCCGCAGAGGTTCCCAGGTATCCCGCAGAGGTTCCCAGATATCCCGCAGAGGCTCCCGGATGTCCCGCAGAGGCTCCCGGATATCCCGCAGAGGCTCCCGGATATCCCGCAGAGGCTTCCGGATGGCCCGCAGAGGCTCCCAGATATCCCGCGGTTACTTCTTCAAATCCTCGGCAATCGTGGCGAACTGCTCCAGTGCCGCTTCGAGGTCAGCCACGATATCGGCGGCGATGACTTCGGGGGCGGGGAGGTTGGCGCTTTCTTCGAGGGCTTCGTCTTTGAGCCAGAAGATGTCGAGGTTGATTTTGTCGCGCTTGATTAGCTCTTCGTAGTTGTAGGAGCGCCAGCGGCCTTTGTCGTTTTTCTCGGTCCAGGTCGGCTTGCGGTCGTGGCGGTTCTTCGGGTTGTAGCAGGCGACGAAGTCGTCGAGGTCGCTGCGCTTGAGGGTGTTTTCTTTGAGGGTGAAGTGCAGGTTGGTGCGCAGGTCGTAGATCCAGAGCTTGGTCGTCCACGGCTTTTCCTGGGCGGGTTTGCGGTCGAAGAAGAGGACGTTGGCCTTCACTCCTTGCGCGTAGAAGATGCCGGTGGGCAGGCGCACGAGGGTGTGGACGTCGGCTTGCTTGAGTAAGGCGCGCCGGATCGTTTCGCCGGCGCCGCCTTCGAAGAGGACGTTATCGGGCAACACGACCGCGGCGCGGCCGTGCTGCTTGAGGATGGTGAAGATGTGCTGGAGGAAGTTGAGCTGCTTGTTGCTCGTGCTCGCCCAGAAATCGTCGCGGTTGATGATGAGCGATTCCTTCGAGGTCTCGCCCGCTTCGTTGACGATGGTGACGCTGCTCTTCTTGCCGAAGGGCGGATTGGCCAGGACGATGTCGTATTCGCCGTGCTTCGCGGCGAGCGCGTCCTTGGTCACGACCGGCAGATTCTCTTCGAGCTCGCCGCCGATCCCGTGAAGCAGGAGGTTCATCGCGCAGAGCCGGGTGACGCTGTCGACCAGCTCGATCCCGAAGAGCGTGCCGTTCTTGAGCTGCTTCTTTTGCGCCCGGTCGAGCTGATAATGCTTGGCGATGTAATCATGCGCCGCGAGCAGGAACCCGCCCGTGCCGCAGGCCGGATCGCAGATCGTCACCCTGTCCGGCTTCGGACGGTTGCGGAGCGATCGCGTCCACCATCGCGGCGATGAGCGGGCGCGGGGTGAAGTATTGGCCCGCGCCGCCTTTCACGTCCTCGGCGTTCTTTTGCAGCAGCCCCTCGTAGGCGTCGCCCTTCACGTCGGCGGAAAGGCTGGACCACTGCTCCTTGTCGATCAGGTCCACGATGAGCCGGCGCAGCTTGGCCGGGTCCTGGATTTTGTTTTGCGCCTTGCGAAAGATGACGCCGAGCATGCCCGAGCGCTTGCCGAGTTCCTCCAGCGTATGGCGGTAATGAATCTCGAGTTCGTCGCCATCCAGCTTCAGGAGCGCAGGCCAACTGTATTCCGGCGGGATGGGCGACGGCTTGTTGAACGGCGGCTTCGACTGCTCGTCCGCCATTTTCAGGAACAACAGAAACGTCAACTGCTCGACGTAATCGCCGTAGGAGAGGCCTCATCCCGCAGGATGTTGCAGTAGTT
>CAVSDR010000005.1:0-219285 GCA_963726745.1 uncultured Verrucomicrobiae bacterium | reverse complement strand
TGGGCAACGCAGCATCCGCCGCAAGCATGATTCGAAGTTCGCCGATAGCGCCCGGCAGGCTCTTCCCGGAGCGTGCTCCGGTGGGAGCGACCTCGCGCTCATCCACGGCGACCACTTGGAGGAAAGAGCACCCACTCCCGTGTCATCGAGTTGCCGCTCGCTGGTTATCCGCATGCTTTGCGGCTGTTTCGCGGCCGTCGTCTTCACCTCGAGCGCTCCCGCGGGACACTGGAAATCCTGATGCGCGGCCGCCCCGCCTTCCACGCCACCACCGCTACCGCCTCACCGAGCGCCGGGATCAGATGCGTTTGCAGCACATGCAATTCGCCCCATAAGCGCCCGCTCTTCTTCGCGACTTAATCCGGCCTGCGCGGCGGCGAGAAATTCCTGCCATCGCCGCAGCCTCCCAAAAAGCGGCCATGGCATCGCGGTTCGCGCGCCGCGGCCACGCGCAGGCGCGACATCTTCGGCCAGCACAGTGAAGACGTCCGCCACCCGCGGCGTCGCGCAACCGCACCGCAAGATCAGCGTCGCCCCCAGGCGACAGCGTTTGCAATTCCAACCCGCGGCACTCCGGCCATTCGCGACGTGGCGGCACCGCCGCTTCGCTGCGGGCAGGAGCAGCGTGCGGATGCGCGTCGCTGGCTCCAGCGCCACGAGCAGCGGATGGCCGGGCGTCGCCGTCGCGCGCCGCCACCCACGCCGCGCCGTCGTCCGCCGCGGCCTCCGCTTCGATCTCCTGCCACAGCTCCTCAATCGTCATACTCGTCATCCTCGCGCAGCTCCGCGTCCCAGCCTTGTTCACGCGGTATTCCACGCCGAGCACCGTGTCGCTCGTGGGAAAGGAGAGCGCCACGCCGATGATCGGATCGCCCGCGGGCGTCGAGGCCGGTGTTCTCCGCGGCCGCCTTTCCTTCGTCCGTCCGGCACTTCGACCGGAGGCAGCACGGGATAGATGAGCAGCAGCCCATGCGTGCGGCGGCGCAGCGCGCGCAGCACGCGGCCATTCGCCCGCTTCGTCTCGCCCTTGATCGGCTTCTTGATGCTCGGCGGCTCGGATTGCTGCCAGCGCAGCGTCAGCTCCAGCGCCACCGTCGTCGGCATCCCGCCCGACCTGCTCTCGCAGCCAGCCCACATCTGCGGACAAGTTCCGGCTTCTCTTCGATCGCCGCGAACCATTCGTCGGTCGAATTTTTCG
Source organism: uncultured Verrucomicrobiae bacterium (assembly GCA_963726745.1). GTDB lineage: Bacteria > Verrucomicrobiota > Verrucomicrobiia > Chthoniobacterales > UBA10450 > JACCTI01. The sequence continues at coordinate 218,087 of CAVSDR010000005.1, read as the reverse complement.
CCTCAAAATCCCCGCGCTTCGTTCTCCGGGTTCAGAATGTTGTCTTCGATCAGCGTCCAAGCGCTCGCCTTCTGACTCTCCGGGGTTCGTTGGATCAGCCCGATCCCCGTTTGCCCCGCCACCTCGCGCCGTTCGCTCTCCGCCGCCTGCGAGCTGGAGATCAGCGCCACCGTCCACCGCGTTAGTTCCTTCGGTTCCTTGCCAGCCTGCGCGCGGATCAAAGCCGCGAGCTGCGGCCCGCTCGCGCGCGCCGATTCCGGCGGATATTGCAGCGACTCGATGAATTTCGCCACCGCGCCCGGCGATACCTTCCGCCAGACGCGAGTCTCTCGATCCTTCCCCGCATCGGGCGCCCCGAGTCCCGCGAGCAGCGCCCCCGTCGCCGCGAGGTTCGCCGCGATCCGCCCATCCTTCGGGAGTTGCGTCGTCTGCACCAGCACGCCCGCCCACGAGAGTTCCAGCGTTTGAGCATGGCACATCTTGTTCATCGCCGTCACGATCATCCCCTCGGGATGCGTCCGTACACGCAGTCCGTAATCGAGCGGCGTGAGCTTGGCGCCGACCATATAGTCGAACTCGCGTCGCACTCCGCCTCTGCCAGCGCGATGTGCCGATACCAGCCGATGAGAGTGTCCTGGTGAAAAGCCGGCAGAGATCGAGATAGCCCGGCCGATATCCAAACCATCGCCCCATCTGCATGAGCGTGTCATACATCTTTGAAGTCCGCAGGAAGTAGCTGACCGAAAGTCCCTCGAGCGTCAGCCCGCGCGAGAGTTTGTCGCCGCCGACCGCGATCACGTTCCGGCCCTCAGCCTCGTGTTCCTTATAATCCAGCGGAGTCCCCGCAGTGCTGTTGATCGTCAGCACTTCGATCTTCGCCGCGGCGGCATGCAGTTCCGCGTCCACGTCGGCCCAAGCCAGCGGCGAGCCCGCTTCATCAGCCATCGCTTTCGAGATCGGAACAAATTCCCGCTCCCAAAGGTCGCGCAGCTCCTCTCGAATAGTGGGCCGCCGCGCGCCATCATGCATTTCGATCCGCTTTTGCAGACCGACCAGTTCGTCACGTAGTAATCGCGCAGCGTGCTCCTGCACATCCCGGAACGCGTCACATGGACGAGCATTGAATTATGTTTTCGGTCCTGCCCCCGTGCCCGGCGGGCCGCGCACGTTAGGATGAAGCAGCGCAGCGCCTCCTTCAACGAAGGCGGGAGCGCGACCGGAACGTGAGTGATCTTGTGCGGCTGCGGGAACGCCCGGGGTCCATGTAATCCGCTTCGTAAGGTTTGCCGTGCAGATCACGAACGATGGGCAAAGCCTCCTGAGGCTCGATCCCCGCATCAACATCTCCATCCAGCCCGAAAACCTTTGCCGGCCCGATGTAATTCGTTGGCGCTTTGACGTTGATGATGAAGCTGCGCGGGAAAATATCCTCGCCGTGTTTCTCCGTCTGCGCCTCGGGGTTGATGAAGATGTTCGCAAACGGCGTCGCGGTGTAGCCGACATAAGCCGACTTCTCGAACGAATGAGAATCTCGCGAATCCTCCCGTTGATCGCCGAAACATTGTCAGCGTCTGAATCGCACTTTTTCTGTCTTTGATGTTGATTGATGCGTTGTCCGCTTCGTCGTCGATCAAGAGAAGAGGAATGTTCGAAATTTCCTTGCGACCAGTGTCTTCGTTACCTGCCACTGCGAGCACCCATCCGATAAGGTTTTTTAAGATGTACGAGTTCTTTTTCACGACGAATACCGACGGGATCGCCGCCCAGCATCACTCCAATGGATTCGGCAACGGGTTTGCTGAAGTCCCCTTTCTCGGCGCTGCTTGTGAGCGAGTGAACGACGAGCCGATCGCCTGGAAGTCTACCCACGCCTATCCATCGACTATCCCCGCTAAGTTTTCGGTTTTTTTGGCAGATCTCATCTGACACCCCTTCATCCAACCGCAGTTGCGTTTGCGAGCGCAGGTTGCTGTGAATGCCGGCGAGAATGATTACCAGTTTGTTGCCCGCGTCGACCGCCTTGTTGATGAGGCCGATGTAGTTCGCAGTCTTCCCGGATTGGACAGAACCAACAACCATTCCGCGACGATCCCACGGACCGTCTCGTTGGGTCTTTCAGTCGCTCTTTAATCCTGCTCGCGGAGATCGTGGAGATTGTTCTTGACTACCTCTGGCGGCATTCCGAAGTCGCGTTCGAGATAAGTGACGTAGCCATTCCAGAAACGCCATTTGATCTCCGCCCGTTTGCTCGGGAAGCCACGCACATGGCCTTTCGGATCGTCGTCGTCGAGGATCGTCACGTCACCGGCACGAACCGAAAACAGATGCAGCAATTCAGCGGTGAGGATTTCCACGTCGATTAAGACACCGGCGGCGAAGAGCGTCGCCGCTTGGACAGCCTTGATCGCGATTCCCGCCGATCCATCCTCGGGCGTCCGGTCCTCTTCTCCCCGGAGGACATCGACGGCGATGTTCCGGGCGTTGGCGAAAACCGTGGCGGCGTCAGGCATGATTGTTTGATTCAGCGAGGGTTTGCAGGAGGGCGGGGAAGAGCTCCAACGGCCAAACTGTGCGCAGTCGATTGACCGTCTTTCGGCCCGTACCCGTCGCCGTGAGGGAATGGACCGCCTGCTCCATTACCTCCCGAATCTGGCTCTCCTGCGCGTATTTGAAGGGCGTCGCGATGATCCGCCGGACGCTCGGAGTTCTCTATTGCGCGATGTGTGGAAGGGGACCGTTTCCTCAATGAGTCGGAGCAACGCTTTTAGCGCTTCGCGATTCTCCGAGCCTTCCGTGCTTTTGAGCAGCGGGTGCTGGCGATCAGGTGATAGAACGTTTTGTTATGCTTTGCCTTCGGCTCCCAAAGAAGCACGCGCTCTTGGTCGGCACGCGGCGTGAGCTTCGCACCGCGATGACTAAAGACGCGCTTCGCAACTGAGCGGGTGGCCTCGCCGATGCGCCGGAGATCATCGCGCAAGACGGCGGGCGGGAGCGCGCGCGACTTGGTCACGTCAGAATCGCCCAGTCGTGATCCAGCGCATCGGCACCTCAACGCGAATGCGGGCGAGTTTGTAGTGCTTTCTTCGTCCAGCCGAATCCCTGAGCCAGGCCACCAGGGACTAGGAGCCGCTGCTGGCGGTAGACATAGAAGCCTTGGTGCGCGTTCCAACCGCGCGGTCCAGCAGCTTCCTCGTGGCGCGCCCTCTTTCGTCAGCCGCGAATGGTGCGGGAGCACGATGGCTCCACCTCGACCAGCGCCTGCCGAAGTTTAAGCGAGTGGCCGGTAGGTGCTGCGTCGCCGCTTCGTCCGCGAGGAAGGGATCCCACGGTTGAATCGCGCGGTCGTTGAGCAGCAACTTAGTTCCTTTGGGCCCATGAGCCGGTGAAAAACCATGCCGAGGTGGTCGCGCACCGCTGTCGCCCGTTGGAGGAAAAGCTGGTGATGCTTCTCACTCTGCGTTTGCTGGCCGGCAGTAAGCCGATCGAGTTTTTGCCAAACGACCGCAGTGCCGTGAGGAAGTGTTGAGAGTCGGGAGAAGTGCGGCTCGACCGCCTCGTCGCCGGAGCGAAGGAGCTGCCACGCCTTTACCGCGGCGATGTGATCAAGATCCCAGCAGCGTGTTGCCCATCCCCGCCGCGTACACGACTGCGAGCCGTCAGACGGCGGCATTGAGAAAAGCTCGCCGTTTTCATTCCCAAGCCGAATCGCCCGAGATCGTCCGGATCGCGCGCCGCAAGCGGATTCTGGCTTCCCGGCCGCATTGCTTCCCGCAGACGGTCTTCGTCCATCCCCCGCCCGTCGTCAGTGATGACGATGACGGAACCGGCGCCGTCCCAATGGAAGTCGATCCAGACGTGACGCGCCCGCGCGGTGATGCTGTTGTCGACAAGATCGGCGAGCGCCGTAGGCAGCTCGTAGCCAAACGCGCGAAGGCTTTCGCGAGGCTCGCCGGCTCAGGCGGGACATCGTCATGGCCAGCGACATCCGGTTCTTCTTCGACGCTGGCTGTAAGCCGGCTCATGCGTGAACGAGTGAGCTTTCCAATCCCTTCCGCTGCGCGGCGACGCAGTAGAACTCCTCCTCGGTTAGCTCGCCCAGCTCGTAACGCCGCCAGGCTTCGTGACCGAGCAACTCCAGCGCGACAGGCCAACCGCTGCGAGCGAAGCGGTACTCGGTGAGCACTTCCAAGCCCGGAAGCGTCAACTGGTTCGGCGACCACCGCGAACTGGAGTCGCCGTGGTCGAGCGCGTTGTCGGGATGTAAACCGGGGAAGAGGTAGAACAACGCGAACCATCCCCGGAGGAAGGCACGCTTTTCGCACTGACGGAGTTGTCGGCGATCGAGGCCGGCGATGTCTTGGAGGTGCACTGCGGCTTGCGCTTGCGACGCCGCAATGAGCTGACCGCTCGCTCGGGCAGCGGTTTGCCGCCACTTGGCTGGACTCGACTTTGGAGGAGCCTTCACTTCGAGGAATGCGCGCACTTCCAAACCAACCGCTTCGCCCACGAGCGGAGGCACGGCGTTGCCGATAATCCGGAACTGATGCGTGCGCGCGACGGGGAATTGGAACCAATCTGGAAAGCTCTGAATGCGCGCGGCTTCCCGCGGCGTGAGTGAACGGTTTTGCGTCGGATGGATGAACATGAGGCCATCCTTGCTGAGGTGCGCGACGATGGTGCTGCAGGGTTTGCGGCGGCTTTGACGCGTGTAGCGGTCTTTGAAGCTGCTTCTGTCGTAGGGAAACTCGAATTCGACGCCCTCACGCATCGCGGTTGCGGAGTTCTCGCCTTCCCGCAGCAGAAGGAAATCGCCGAGGTCGCGCGCGTTGTGAGGTCGCGCGCGATGCGCCGTTAACTTCGATGCGCGTGCGACCTCGCATACGCGGTAGAGATAATGGCGCGCTGGTTTCCTCCAATACGCCAGATGTCGCTCGCGACGCGCGAGGTCGTAGTCCGCGGATTCAAGTCCTCCTCCCGCTTCGAGCCGTGGCAGATCACAGATCGCAGGTCCCAAGGTTGTACCGACAAGGGCGCGCGGAGCAGGTGTAAGTTGCGACGGAAAAAAACCAGGAACATCCCCGCGAACACCGATGATCAGTTGGCGTCTGCGTTTTTGTGGCACGCCGAGGTCGAACGAGTCAGCTATCTGCGCGGCAACACGGTAGCCGAGTAAGCGAGCCTCGTGCTGCACTCGCGTGAAATACTCGCCACCTGCCGCTGACTGGATCCCGAGCACGTTCTCCATCACAAAGACGCGAGGCTGGAAATGTTCGACGTATTTTAGAAACTCTTTATAGAGCAGGCGACGGTCATCCTTAACGAGACGTGTCGAACCATGGTTCGCGCCGTCGCGCTGGCGCGCAGTCGAGAAACCTTGGCACGGTGGACCTCCCGCTATCACATCAACACGGTCGGTTCCGATAAGTTCTGCCAATCGGTCCGGCGGAAACATTGTGAGGTCGCGTTCCAACACTTGCGGAACGTTTGGGAAGTTCGCCCGAAACGTCTTTACGGCTTCGGTATTGAAATCGATCGCTGCAAGGCAGCGGAAACCCGCGCGCTCCATCCCGAGTGAAAAGCCGCCGCACCCGCAGAAAAGATCTAGGAACGTCGATGGCATGCTTGTCGGGAAACAACACAAACTTCCTCAAGAAGTCGAGTAAGTATGATTACGCGCGAAAGATTTTGAAGGATAACAAAAAACGCCGCCGGATTGCTCCGGCGGCGTCTTTGGAAGTTCGACTGGCTAACTTCTTAGTAGCGGTAGTGCTCGCTCTTGTACGGGCCTTCGACGGGGACGCCGAGATATTCGCTTTGCTTCGGGGTGAGCTTGGTCAGCTTGACGCCGATTTTCTCGAGGTGCAGGCGGGCGACTTCCTCGTCGAGGATCTTCGGCAGGATGTAGACGGCGGGCTTGTATTTGTCCTTGTTCGCCCAGAGGTCGAGCTGCGCGAGGACCTGGTTCGAGAAGCTGTTCGACATGACGAAGGACGGGTGGCCGGTGGCGCAACCGAGGTTCACCAGGCGGCCTTCGGCGAGCATGAAAATTTCGTGGCCGTCTTCGAAGGTATACTTATCGACCTGCGGCTTGATCTGGGTCCGCTTGACGCCCTTGGCGGTGTTGAGGAGGTCGACCTGAATCTCGTTGTCGAAGTGGCCGATGTTACAAACGACGGCCTGGTTCTTCATCTTCGACATGTGCTCGAAGGTGATGATGTCGACGTTGCCGGTGGTGGTGACGTAGATGTCGCCGCGGCCGAGGGTTTCCTCGATCGTGGTCACTTCGAAACCTTCCATCGCGGCCTGGAGCGCGTTGATCGGATCGATCTCGGTGACGATGACGCGGGCGCCCTGGCCACGGAGCGATTGCGCGCTGCCTTTGCCGACATCGCCGTAGCCGCAAACGACCGCGACTTTGCCGGAAATCATGACGTCGAGGGCGCGGTTGAGCGCGTCGACTAACGAGTGGCGGCAGCCGTAGAGGTTGTCGAACTTCGACTTCGTGGCGGTGTCGTTCACGTTGATCGCGGGCACGAGGAGCTTGCCGGCGTTGAGCATGTGGTAGAGGCGATGGACGCCGGTGGTGGTCTCTTCCGAGACGCCGCGCCATTCCTTGACCACTTCATGCCAGCGGAAGGGGTTCTGCGTTTTGATCTCCTTGAGCGCGTCCTTGATCACCTTCTCTTCGTGATTGCGACGACTCGGTGTTCACCCAATCGCTGCCTTCTTCGAGCTCGTAGCCTTTGTGGATGAAGAGGGTCACGTCGCCGCCGTCGTCGACCACCATTTGCGGGCCTTTGCCGCCGGGGAAGGAGAGCGCCTGGTCGGTGCACCACCAATATTCCTCGAGGCTCTCGCCTTTCCACGCGAAGACAGGCACGCCGGACTTGGCGATCGCGGCCGCAGCGTGGTCCTGGGTCGAGAAGATATTGCAGGAGCACCAGCGCACGTCGGCGCCGAGGTCGACCAGGGTCTCGATCAAGACCGCGGTCTGGATGGTCATGTGGAGCGAGCCGGTGATGCGGACGCCGTCGAGCGGCTTGGAAGCGGCGTGCTTTTTCCGGATCGACATCAGGCCGGGCATTTCCTGCTCGGCGATTTCAATCTCGCGCCGGCCGAAATCGGCTAACGAGATGTCGGCGACTTTGTAGTCGTCGGTTTTCTTGGGGGCTGTCGTAGTGGTGCTCATAGTTGTTTGGTTCTTACAGGGAAATTTCGTCCACAGATTGCGCCGATTGACGCAGATTTTCTGAGGGGCCGTGGACGAGACGTTTTTGTTCCAGGCTGGCGCTTCCGAAATTCAGAAGCAGGCCGCGATGAAGGCCGGTTGCCTTAAGTTCGTTGATGAGTTGGGCGTCGTCGGCTGAGGTCAGTCTCGCGATGGCCTTCGTCTCAACGATAATGTTTTCGAAGCAGACAAAGTCGGCCCGATAGGCGCAGGTCAGAAGCCTGCCTTTATAGCAAATCGGGAGCGCCACTTCAGCTTTGTAAGGAATGCCGCGCTCCTGAAATTCAAGTGCGAGAGCAGTCTGGTAGACAAGCTCCAAAAATCCGCGACCAAGCTGGCGATGCACTTCCATCGCAGCGCCGATAATCGCGAAAGTTTCCGGATCCTTCTCCAAAGTAATCTGCGTAAATCTGCGAAATCTGTGGACGACTACTTAGCCGCCTTCTTCAGTTCCTCGGCTTTGTCGGTGCGCTCCCAGGTGATATCGGGATCGTCTTTGCCGAAGTGGCCGTAGTTGGTGGTCTTGAGGTAGATCGGGCGGAGGAGGTCGAGCTGCTGGACGATGTCGGCGGGCTTGAAGGAGAAGACCTGCTTTACGGCTTTCTCGATGATCTCTTCGTCGACCGTGTTGGTCAGGAAAGTATTAATGTGCACGCTGACCGGCTGCGGATGGCCGATGGCGTAGGCAAATTGCACTTCGCAGCGCGTGGCCAGGCCGGCGGCGACGACATTCTTCGCCACCCAGCGGCCCATGTAAGCGGCGCTGCGGTCGACCTTGCTCGGGTCCTTCCCGGAGAAAGCGCCGCCGCCGTGACGGCCCATGCCGCCGTAGCTATCGACGATGATCTTGCGGCCGGTGAGGCCGGTGTCGCCCTGCGGTCCGCCGATGACGAAACGGCCGGTCGGATTGATCAGGAATTCGGTGGAATCGGAGAGCATCTCTTTAGGCAGCACTTTGCGGATGACTTCATCGATGCAGAAGCTGCGGATCTCGGAATGCTTCACGTCTTCCGAGTGCTGCGTGGAGATGACCACGTTCGAGATGCCGACTGGCTTGTTGTTCTCGTAAATGACCGAGACCTGCGACTTCGCGTCGGGGCGGAGCCAGCGGACTTTGCCTTCCTTGCGAATGCGGGTGAGCTCGCGGCCGAGGCGATGCGCATACATGATCGGCGCCGGCATGAGCTCGGGCGTCTCATCACAGGCGAAACCGAACATTAAACCCTGGTCGCCCGCGCCCTGTTCGCCGTGGCCCTTGCCTTCGGCGTCGGAAGCGTTCACGCCCTGCCCGATGTCGACGCTCTGGTTCGTGAGAATGTTCTGGATGTCGATCTTGTCCGCGTGAAAGACGTCGTCGTCGTTCACGTAACCGATCTCGCGCACGGCATCGCGCACGATCTGGCTGATCGGGATCACGCTCTCGAGCGCCTGGCCCTGCGGCAGATTCGGGATCGTGATCTCACCGCCGACGATGACGGTGTGGCTCTTGGCGAAAGTCTCGCAAGCGACCCGCGCGGTCTTGTCCTGGGTGAGGCAGGCGTCGAGCACGGCATCGGAGATCGTGTCGCAAACTTTGTCGGGGTGACCTTCGCCGACGGATTCAGAGGAAAAGATAAAACGACGAGCCATGAGAGAGAGGAGGTGGTTGAGAGGTTAAACGTTGAGCACCGCGGGGCGGACGCATCCATCATATTGACCAATCATGATGCGTAGATGTATCGTCCGATCACTCGCCGATGTCGTCAACCTTAAATTTCCTCCGCTTGCTGGCTGATCCCACGCGCCTGCGCTTGATCCTCCTGCTCGAGCAGGAAGAGCTTTCCGTGGCCGAGTTGCAGGACGTCATGGGCATGGGGCAATCGCGCATCTCGAGCCATCTCGCGCAGTTGAAACGCGCCGGCGTGGTCACGGATCGGCGCGCGGGCAAGAATGTTTACTACGCGCTGAGCGAGGCCGATGGCCAAAGCGCGGCGCGCGAGCAAGTGAGCGCGCTCATTCGCACGCTCGCGCGGGAGCTGCCGGAGACGACGCGCGATCGCACCGCCTTGAAGGTGGCGCTGCGAAAGCGGCAGGATAAAGCGCGCGAATATTTCGACGAATTAGCCGGCAAGTTCGGCCGGAGCTATGTGCCGGGCCGCTCCTGGCAGGCGCTGGCGCACACGCTCATTACTTTATTACCGGCGCAGGCGGTGGCGGATCTCGGCGCGGGCGAAGGCACGCTCTCGCAGCTCCTCGCGAAGACCGCCAAGCGCGTCGTCGCGATCGATAATTCCCCGAAAATGGTCGAGTTCGGCGCGAAGCTGGCCCGGGAACACGGCTTCCAGAACCTCGAGTATCGCCTGGGCGACATCGAAGATCCGCCGATCGACAAAGGGACAATCGATCTCGCAATCCTAAGCCAGGCGCTGCACCACGCGCTTCATCCGGAACGCGCGGTCGAGGGAGCGCATCGCATTCTGCGGAAGGGCGGGCGGCTGGTGATCCTCGATCTCTTGAGCCACCGCTTCGAGCGGGCGCGCGAGCTTTATGCGGATCATTGGCTGGGCTTCAGCGAAGTGCAGTTGCACCAGTGGCTGGAGTCCGCGGGCTTCAAGAACATCGAGGTCACGGTGGTCTCGCGCGAGAAAGAAAGCCCGCATTTCCAAACCGTCTTCGCGACCGGATTGAAGTAGCGTGCGTCTGCCAGCGCTCCGAGTTCCATCTTGAGTTCGCTCGTCAAACTCGGAGAAGTGATTGCGCTGGCAGCACCTCGGACGTTCTGCGCCGAGGGGTGACATCATGGCCACTGAACCGGAACCCGAACTGAAGCTGGAGATCGCGCATGTCCTGACGATCGACATCGTTGCCTACGGCACCCTCTTGATTCACCAGCAGAGCCGCGTCGTCGCGCAGCTGAACCAGATCGTGCGCAGCACGCCTTGTTTCCAAAAGGCGGAAGCCGCCGGCCAACTGCACGGGCTGCCGACCGGCGACGGGATGGCGTTGGTTTTCCTCAGCGACCAGGAGGCCCCGATCCAATGCGCGATCGAGATCAGCACGCAGCTGAAGCATTATCCGGAAATCGCCGTGCGCATGGGGATTCACAGCGGCCCGATCAACCAGGTCGTGGACGTGAACCAGCGCCTGAACTTCGCCGGGGCAGGGCTGGACACGGCGCAGCGGGTCATGGATTGCGGCGACGCCGGGCACATCTTGCTGTCTAAACGCGTGGCCGACGACCTCGAGCCTTACCCGCGCTGGCACCGCCATCTGTACGACCTCGGGCTGTGCGAAGTGAAACACGGCCGGAAGCTGAACGTCTTTAACTTCTACACTGAAGAGATCGGGAACCGTGCCATCCCCCGGCGATTGAATCCGCTGAAGCCGGAGTCGACTCTCGCCGGACCCGCGGCCAGGCCGAGCGCCCATTGGCGTTGGCTCGTGCCTGCGGTGGTGCTTGCGTTGCTGGCGGCTTTCCTGGCCGTGGCCTGGCTGATGGATGCCTGGCCCTGGAACGGGAAGATTGGCGAGAAAAGCATCGCGGTCCTGATGTTTGAGAACCGGAGCAACGACAAGGCGAACGCCTACTTTGCCGAGGGCATCCAGGACGAAATCCTCACTCGTCTCTCCAAGATCAAAGCCTTGAAAGTGATCTCGCGCACCTCGAGCGCGCATTACCAGACCGGGACCACGCGGCTGCCGGAGATCGCGCGCCAGTTGCGCGTCGCGCACGTGCTTGAAGGAAGCGTGCAAGCAGTCGGCGATCGCGTGCGGGTGACGGTGCAATTAATCCGTGCGGCTGACGATGCGCACATCTGGGCGGAGACTTTCGACCGCGAGTTGACGGATATTTTTGCGGTCGAAAGTGAGATCGCCGTGGCCGTGGTCGAACGCATGCGCGCCAGCCTGACCGGACAGGAAGAACAAGCCCTGCAAACGCGACCGACCGAGAATCCCGAGGCGCACCGGGCCTACCTGCAAGGTTTAGCCTACACTTTGCCCAGCCCGGAAGCGCCGCCGAATTTTCCCGCGGCCCGGAGATATCTGCGTGAAGCGGTGCGCCTGGACCCGAAGTTCGCGCTCGCCTGGGCCCTGCTCTCAAACGCAGACGCCATGGGCTACACCAGTCTCGCCCTTGAGCCGACCCCGGCGCTGCGCGAAGAAATTCGCGATGCAGCCGAGACCGCGCTGCGTTTGCAACCAGACCTCGGCGAAGCGGTCTGGGCGATGGGCTACTATCGCTACGCCTGCCTGAAAGATTATGACTCGGCCGTGCGCTTGCTCGAGCAAGCGCGCCGGATGTTGCCGAACAGCAGCCGGGTGCCGGAAGCGCTCGCCTACGTCGCCCGGCGGAATGGAACCTGGAATCTTTGCGAGAATTACTTCGATGAAGCGGAACGGCTCGATCCGCGAAACACCACGATCATCATCCAGCACGCGCTCTTTTACGTGGCCCAGCGGCGCTTCTCGGATGGCCTGCGGAAGTTGAACGTGGCGCTCGAGATTCATCCAGCGGACCGGGTGCTCCCGGCGCTCAAGGCAGCCGTGGCCCAGGCAGATGGACAACTCGCGCGCGGTGCAGAATTGCTCGCGCCCTTGCACTTTACGCTGGAGGAAAACGACTCGCTCGAGACGGCGATCTACCAGGAGATTCTCGAGCGCCGTCCCGGGGCCGTGGTCGCACGCTTAAGCGCGGAGCTCACAAATGAATTCCCGCACTCGCCGGCGGCTCGTGGGGAGTTGCGCTTTTGGCTCGCCTGGGCCCGGGAGTTTGGCAACGACCAAGCCCTCGCGCTCGAGACCTGGCGAGCCGCCCGCGCGGAACTGGAGTTGGGCGCGGAGGCGCAAGTGGAGAACTATATGCTCCTGGGATACCTCGCGATCGCCGCGGCCAAGCTGGGCGATCCGCCCGCGGCGTTCGCCTTTGTCGAACGGGCGCAAGCCGCCATGCCGCTCGAACGCGATGCCATCGCGGGGCCTGCGCCCTTGGAGACGGAAGCGCGCGTGGCTGCACTCCTGGGTGAGCAAGAGCGTGCGCTCGACCTGCTCGAGCAGTTACTCGCTATTCCGTACGCCGGGCCGCTGGCCACCGGCAATATTCCACTTACGCGCGCGCTCCTGCGGCTCGACCCGATGTTTGACAACCTGCGCGCCAATCCCCGCTTCCAGCGCCTCGTGGGCGGCGCGTCCCCGTAGAATCCGGAGCTAACAGAGCACCACGACACAGACGCGCGAAAAAGCGCCCGCAAGTTTATCCAGCGACTTGTCCAAGGCGGCCTCGATGCTTCCGGTCATCTTCGATTCCTCTGGTTTCGACCGAATCTTCTCCGCGAGCATTTTCTTCACCGCATCGCCGACGCATTTCTCGCCGTGGTTCTTGAGGATCATCTGGTCGATAAGAGCCAGGAGGTCGGCGGTCTTCTCCACCTTCCAGGAGGTGACGGCGAGGCTGCCATCCTCTTGTCGCTCGAAAAGGTCGACCTCGCCGCCCTCTTTTCCTTGGTTTAGCTGGAGGAAAAGGCGGCGGTCGGTCAGCCGGTCTTTGATCGCGGCGAGTCTGCCGTGGATGGTCTCTTTGCTCCCATAAAAGCTGTAGAGCTCCGGGGTCCAACCGCTGAGGAAACAAGGCCTAGGCGCCTGGCCCCAACTTGGGTGGCTGCCAAAAAGCAGGCTGAACGAGACGAGGGCAACCAGGGGGAATTTCATCATCCACGCTCACTTTCTCTCGGCCCATGCTTCACTTTATCGGGGGTCCGCGCCTCCGCGGCGGCTTCGTGGGTCCGGTGACTCTGTTCTAACGAGTCATTCCGCGCGCGCCAATCCCAAAAGTTAGTCAGCGCCTTGTGTTCCCCGGCGTCTCTGGCATGAAGGGACTGCACGCACACGCCTGATGCTCGCTCGACATTTTTTTCCTTTCGTCTTCCTCTTGGCCGGCCTGCAGATCGCAGCAGCGGACTGGGAAATCGTTTCCGAAAACCGCCAGCCCGCGGCTGCCGCGAGCGTCGAGCACCGGCAGATCGTCGCGCGCCAAGGGGGCGAGGAAGCCACCCTTGAGCTGGCGATCTTTTCGACCAAGCAGGCGACCTTGAAAGTGCTGGATAATCCCGGAAGCAACGACTCGTTAGCCAGCAAGATGAAAAGCGCGGGTGCGATCGCGGGAGTGAATGGCGGCTACTTCAGTCCCGAAGGTGCCCCGGTGGGCTTGATGATCAGCGACGGACGCGTGGTCATGCCGAAGCAGAAAGCGCGACTGCTCAGCGGCGTGGTCAGCGTGGTCAACGGACGCGTGCGGGTGCAGCGGGCGGGCGAATTTTCCATGTCGCCGAAGCCGAGCGCGGCCCGGCAGTGCGGGCCGTTCCTGGTCGAGCGCGGGCGGGCGGTCAGCGGCCTGGACAACAATCGCGCGGCGCGCCGGACCTTCGTCGCGACCCTCGGCGGCGAGCGCGCGGCGATCGGTTATTGCTCTTACGTGACCCTGGCGGAGCTGGCCGAACTGCTGGCGACGGTGGCGCAAGTTGACCGGGCGCTGAATCTCGATGGCGGCTCGTCCAGCGGCTTCTGGTTTGCCGGAAGCGGACGGCGTTTTCTCCGAGCGCGAAGGCAAAAGCGTGCGCGATTTTCTCGCGGTGGTGGCGAAGTGAACGGGAGGCGCAGCTTTGGCGGATTTCTCCGGGGCGAGGAGCGCTTCTTTGCCGAAATGCGCGGCGCGGAAGCGCACCGCCTAACGAGTGCTCCCTGGCTCGGTGGGACGGAGAACGGCGAGGTTTACTCGTTAGGCGAACTCGTTTTCGACCTGCCGGTGGCGCCATCCAAAGTGATCGCGGTGGGCTTGAACTACGCCGACCACATCACGGAGATGAAGCGCACGCCGCTGGGCACCCCACTGATCTGGTTCAAGGCGCCCTCGTCGCTCCTCCCGCACGGCGGCGCGATCGAAATCGCGTTCCCGGAACACCAGACGCATTTCGAGGCGGAACTGGGCGTGGTCATCGGTCGCACGGCAAAAAATATCCAGCAAGATGCCGCCCTCGCGCACGTCTTTGGCTACACCCTTTGCCAGGACATCAGCGATCGCGACCTGCAGAAATCCGAGGGGCAATTCGCGCGCTGCAAATCCTTCGATACCTACACGCCCGTCGGCCCATTCGTGCACGCGGGCGTCTCCGTGGACGACCTTCTCCTGACGCAGCGGCACAATGGCGAGGTGCGGCAGCAGGCGCGCACCAGCCAGATGATTTACTCCGTCGCGGAGATCGTGGCCTTCGTCTCCACCGGGCTCACGTTGCTTCCCGGCGATTTGATTTTAACCGGCACGCCGTCGGGCGTCGGCCCGATCCGCGCGGGCGATCAACTCGAGGTCTCGATGGGCGATTGGCCGCCGTTGCGGAACTCGGTGCGCGCAGTCGCGAGCGAAAATCTGCCTTGTGCAAATAGTAGCGCGCGACTTACATCCCCGTAACGCGCGCGCTGCGAATCAACAGAGCGTGAATCCCCGCAGCGCAAAGACGGCAAATGAGAATAGCGAAAACTTTTACTCGACTCGCCGTTGCTTCAGCGGGGATAGATAACGAGGAACGTCAGAGAAACCAGGCCGGTCGTTAACCGCCTTATCAACTTATGAAAAAACTGCTAATCGTCGCCTTCAGCTCCGCGTCTCTTACGCTGAGCGCCTTCGCTCAAACCACTCCGGCCACTGCGCCCTCGCCTGCGACCACCACGCCGGATGCGGCAATGTCTCCGGCACTCACCACTCCCGCGACGGCACCCGCCGCGCCCGGCGCTCCGGGGATGACGCCAGCCACCGGGATGACGCCAGCCACCGGGATGACGCCAGCCACCGGCATGACGCCGGCGGCACCGGCAGTCGCACCGACCGCCCCGGCGATCCAGCCACCGGCCGTCTCGCCGGCGGCTTCGCCTGCCGCCGCTGCCGGAATGCCCGGCGGCGAGCATGCCACTACCGGTAACTTCTTGATCGATAACTTTTACAAGGGCGGCCCGATCATGTGGCCGATCTTGATCGTGTCGATCATCGGTATCGCGGTCGTCATCGAACGTATCTTCTGGTGGCTCGGCCGCTGGATGCGCCGCGACGCCAAGCGGATCGAGAAGGTCTTCACCGCGATCGAGAACGGCGACGTCGCCGAAGCCTCGCGGCTCTCCCGCGGCTCACGCGATCCCGTCCTGCGCATGATGTGGAACGGCCTCAACCACCAGCATGCCTCGCTCCAGGGCGCTCTGCAGGTCGCCGCCGGCATCGAGATCAAACGCGCCGGCCGCTTCCTCGTGGTCATGGATACTCTGGTCACCCTTGCCCCGCTGCTTGGTCTCCTCGGCACGATCACCGGTCTGATGAAATCGTTCAGCTTCCTCGGCAACGAAGAGCTCGCGGTGCAGGCGGTCACCGGCGGTATCGCGGAAGCGCTCATCGCGACCGCGTGCGGTCTCGGCATCGCCATCTTCGAGTTGGTGCCGTTTAACTTTTTCACCTCTCGCGTGTCTAACCTGGAGTTCGAACTGCAGACCGCAGCCACGAACCTGGAAGTCATGCTCGAAGCGCAGAAGAAGACCGACCTCGATATTACCGCGATGACGAAGTAAGGGCGTTCTCCCATGGAAGTCTCATCGCCCATCCCCAAGAAGCACGCGCGGATCGAGATCATTCCGCTCATCGACATCATGTTCTTCCTGCTCGCCTCTTTTATGATGGTGAGCTTGAGCCAGACGACGATGAAAGGCATGAAGGTGGCCCTGCCCGTGGGCAGCTCCGGGCAGACGCAATCGAAGAAAGATTACGTCAGCTTCTCGGTCGATCGCGACGGCTACATCTATTGGGATAAGGAACGGATCAACTACGAGGACGTGCCCGCCAAGCTCCGCCCGATCTACGCCACCCGGCCCGACGCGAAGATCTTTATTCGCGGCGACTCCGAGGCGCTCCATGGAAATGTGACCCGCCTGCTCGACCAAATCCGGTCGACTGGCTTCACCAAAATTGCCTTTGAAATCAAGAGCCGCGCCTCCCAAGGCGTGCCCTCGCCCGGGAAATAGTCCGTATGGATAAGCCAGGCCCACTGTTATATAAACCCGCACCGCGCTGGCAGGTCGTCGCCGCGATCGGCGGAGCGCTTGCGATCGAAGCTCTCGCCGCGGTCATCGCCGGAATTCACAAGGAAGAACCGCCGGTCGACCTCGCAGCCATTCCCGAAGCCGTCGCCGAAGTGAGCTTCGAGCAAGCGGCGCCGGAGCCGACGCCTCCACCGGAAATGGAAGAACCAGAGCCGACGGAAGCTCCGCCGGAACCGACCGAGGTGCCCGAATTCGTCGAGGAAAAACCGACCCCTCCGCCGAAACCGCGTGACCGTCCTCCGAAACCGATCGCGCCGATTTCCCGGCCGAAGCCGGCTGGCGCTCCTGCCGGCACGCTCTCGATGTCGAACGCCAAGGCCGTCGCCGTGAGCGCGCCGCGCCCGGAGTATCCGTATGAGGCACGCCGCTCGAAGATCACAGGCAGTGGTGTCTGCGTCATGACGGTCGATACTTCCTCGGGCGCGGTCACCAGTGCGGAGATGGCTCAAAGCACCGGCAGCCCAATCCTGGATAACGCCGCCACGAGCGCATTCCGCCGCTGGCGCTTCAAGCCCGGCACCGTCTCGAAGGTCCGGACACCGATCACCTTCACCATGACCGGAGCGCAGTTCTAACGGACGGAGAATTTCCCTATGAGAATGCGATCTCCCATCCCGAAGAAGCACGCCCGCATCGAGATCATCCCTTTGATCGACATCATGTTCTTCCTTCTGGCCAGCTTCATGATGGTCAGCCTGAGCCAGACGCACATGAAAGGCATCCGCGTGAACTTGCCGAGCCCGAACTCGGCTCCGCAGCCGCCCGATCAGCAGAAAGACTACGTGTCCGTCCGCGTGACCGAAGGCAACCTGGTTTACTTCGACAACCAATTGGTAAACGACGACCAGGTGTTGCCGCGGCTTTTTGATCTGCATAAGGCCAACCCGGCGGTCAAGGTTTCGCTCAGTGCCGAGCAAAACGCCCTCCACGGCGACGTGATCACCGTGCTCGATAAAATCCGCTCCTCCGGGATCGACAAAATCGGCTACCAGATCAAGACCGCTGCGCAAACCGGTGCGCCCGGCACCATCCCGGCGCCCTAAGCGGCGTCAGGTTGCTGGCTGTCTCCTGAGAAAATCGCGCAGCTGCGCCACGGCGCGCGCGCGGTGACTCAGGCGATGCTTCACCGCCCCGCCAAGCTCCGCGAAGGAAGCCTGGTATCCCTCGGGCACAAAGATCGGATCGTAGCCGAAACCCGCCTCGCCCTGCGCCTGCGCAGCGATCCGCCCGGCCACCGAGCCTTCGAAAATAGCCAGCACTTTGTCGCCCCGGCTGACCGCGAGGACGCAGCGGAATTGCGCCGCGCGATCGTGTTTCCGGCCCGAGCTCCGCCAGCAGCTTGGCGCAGTTCTCCGCATCGCTCGCGCCGGTTCCGGCATAGCGCGCGGAGCGAACTCCCGGCGCACCGCCGAGCGCCGCGACCTCCAAACCGGAATCATCCGCCACCACCCAACCACTCGTTAGCCGGGAAATTGCCAGCGCTTTCAGGCGCGCGTTTTCCTCGAAAGTGCTGCCAGTTTCCTCGACCTCCGGCAGGTCGGTTCGACCGGCGACATCGCGCACTGCGAAGTCCGGGCCGAGGAGCGCGGCGAACTCCTCGGTCTTGTGGCGATTGCGCGTGGCCAGGAGAAGAGAGAGCGGCATCGGGTGCTTTGGCGCCCGGAATTATTTCCGACTGCGCCTGCGACAATCCTCCGATTCCTGTTAATCCTGTCTACCTGATTCCCATGAGCGAACGCCGCAAACCCTATCCTTTCGACCAGCTCGAGCCCAAGTGGCAGACGCTTTGGGACGAACGCCAGCAATTCCATGTGCCCAACCCCGGCGAGCCCGGTTTCGACGCTTCCCGGCCGAAATACTACATCCTCGACATGTTCCCCTACCCCAGCGGCGCGGGGCTGCACGTGGGGCATCCGGAGGGTTACACCGCGACCGACATCGTCGCGCGCTACCAGCGGATGCGCGGCTGCAACGTGCTTCATCCGATGGGCTGGGACGCCTTCGGTTTGCCGGCGGAGCAATACGCGATCAAGACCGGGCAGCATCCGGAAATCACGACCAAGCAGAACATCGCCAAATTCAAGACGCAGCTGAAACGCATCGGCTTTTCCTACGACTGGGAGCGCGAGATCAGCACCGCCTCGCCGGAATTCTTCCGCTGGACCCAATGGATTTTTCTCCAGCTTTACCATTCCTGGTTGAACCCGGAGACGCAGCGAGCTGAGCCGATCGCGAGCTATCGCGGCGAGGACCCGGACTCCGTTCGCCTGGCTTACGTCGCGGAGGTTGCCGTCAATTGGTGCCCGGAGCTCGGCACCGTGCTCGCGAACGAGGAAGTGATCGACGGCAAGAGCGAGGTCGGCGGCTTCCCGGTGGTGCGCCGGCCGATGCGCCAATGGATGCTGCGCATCACGGCGTACGCCGAGCGCTTGATCAACGAGCTCGACGGGCTCGATTGGCCGGAGGGAATCAAGCTCCTGCAACGCAATTGGATTGGCCGGAGCGAAGGCGCGGAGCTGGAGTTTGCCCTCGAGCAAGGCGGCGAGCGGCTGCGCGTTTTCACCACCCGGCCGGACACGATTTACGGCGCGACTTTTATGGTCCTGGCCCCGGAGCATCCGCTGGTCGCGGAGTTGACCACGCCGGAACAAGAGGCCGCGGTGAGGAATTATCGCGCTGAGGTTGCTGCCAAATCCGACCTGGAACGGACCGACCTGGCGAAAGACAAGAGCGGCGTCTTCACCGGCGCCTACGCGCTCAACCCGATCAACGACGCTCGGGTGCCGATCTGGATCGCCGACTATGTGCTCATGGGCTACGGCACCGGCGCGATCATGGGCGTGCCGGGGCACGACGAACGCGATCTCGAGTTTGCCCGGCGCTTTGACATCCCGGTGCTCCCGGTCGTCCAGGTTGCTGGCAAAACCGTCGAAGAATCCATCGGCCTGACGGACGAGGGCGTGGCGGTGAACTCGCCGCTAATCGATGGCCTCCCGACCGCGCAAGCGAAGCGAAAGGTGATCGAGCTGCTGGCAGCGAAAGGGCAGGCGCGCGCCGATATTCGCTACAAGCTGCGCGACTGGCTCTTCTCGCGGCAGCGCTACTGGGGCGAGCCGTTCCCGATCGTTTGGGAAGGCGGAAAGCACCGCTCGTTAGGCGAAGCGGAGCTGCCGCTGGTCCCGCCGCCGCTGGATGACTTCAAGCCCACGGGCACGGGCGAGCCGCCGCTGGCGAAGGCGAAGGAATGGCTGCGCTATAGCGAAGCGGCCACGCGCGAAACGAACACCATGCCGCAGTGGGCCGGTTCGTGTTGGTATTACCTGCGCTTTTGCGATCCCGGAAACAGCCAGCGCTTTGTCGGCGCGGAAGCCGAGCGCTACTGGGCTGGCGGCGACCAGCCGGGGAGCGTCGACCTTTATGTTGGCGGGACGGAGCACGCGGTGCTGCATCTTTTGTATGCGCGCTTCTGGCACAAGGTGCTGTTTGATCTCGGCCACCTGAGCAAGCCGGAGCCGTTCCAGCGCCTGGTGAACCAGGGGATGATCCTCGGCGAGGACGGTCGGAAAATGTCGAAGCGCTGGGGCAACGTGATCGATCCGCTGGACGTGATCGCGGAATACGGCGCGGATGCTTTCCGCTGTTACGAAATGTTCATGGGCCCGCTCGAGCAGATGAAGCCCTGGAGCATGAAAGGCGTCGAGGGCGTCTCGCGTTTTCTCGCGCGCGTTTGGCGTCTGATGATGGAGGAAAACCAGGCGGGCGAGTGGTTGCTCGGCGAGAGCATCGCCAACGTCGCGCCGGAGAAGCGTCAACTGAAGATGATGCACGCAACGATCAAGAAAGTGACCGAGGACATCGAGTCGCTTTCCTTCAACACCGCGATCTCGCAGATGATGGTTTTCGTGAACGAGTTCACCAGCGCACCCGTGCGACCGCTCTCCGCGATGCGCACCCTGCTGGTCCTGCTCAACCCCTTTGCGCCGCACATCACTTCCGAGCTTTGGGAAACGCTAGGGCAAAAATTTGCCGGCAACTTCGGCGACATTACCGGGCAATCGTGGCCGGCCTACGATCCGGCGCACCTGGTCGAGAACGAGGTGGAAATCATCGTCCAGGTGAACGGCAAGGTGCGCGACCGGCTCACCGTTGCGCTCGACCTCGACGAGGAAACGCTCAAGGCGGCCGCCCTTGCCAGCCCGAAAGTGCAGGAACTGACGGCTGGCAAAACCATCCGCAAGGTGGTGGTTGTCGCTAATAAGCTTGTCAACGTCGTCACTGGATAATGAGACTGGCCGCCATGTTCAAAGAATTCAAAGAATTCGCAGTCAAAGGGAACGCGATCGACCTGGCGGTCGGTGTGATCATCGGCGCCGCTTTCGGCTCCATCGTGACCTCCTTGGTCAAAGACATCCTGATGCCGCCCATCAGCCTCCTCACTGGCGGACTGGATTTTTCGAACAAGTTCCTCATCCTGCGCGAAGCGACCCAGGGCGGTGGACCTTTCCAAACTCCGGCCGAGGCGGTCAAGGCAGGCGCGATCACCTGGAACTACGGGAACTTTGTCACTCTGGTGATCAACTTCCTGATCGTGGCTTTCTGCATCTTCCTGGTCATCCGAGCGCTCAACAAAATGAAAAAGCCCACGCCGAAATCGGACCCGGTGGTGAAAGATTGCCCGTTCTGCGCCTCAAGCATCCCGATCAAGGCGACGCGCTGCCCGCTTTGCACGAGCGACCTGTCACGGGCCTAGACCGCGAGCAGGCCTTTCGGGTCAGTTGGGTGGAGCGTGTTGGCTAAAAAACCATGGCAAAGAATACAGGCAAAGGATCGCGCGAAGGCTCCGTCACCGACCGCACCCAGGTGAAAAATCCGCAGACGGGCGATTACGTGAAGCGGAACGAGAACAAAGAGAGCAGCAAGACGGGGGAGTTCATGGCCGTGAAAAAGGACGGCAAACCATTCAAGGGCGTCGCGAAAGAGCCGGATGGGCGGCGGACCTCGTCGTCCAGTTAAGGTTTCCAGAGCGGAAGCGCGAAAACGAAATCTCGCTGAAACATTGAGGTGAAATTGCCGGCGCGAACTGCGCTTTTCGTCCTGCTCTCCTGCGCCATTTCGCTGGTCGGGAGGGTCTCTGCCCAGACTTCCCTCCAGCACGAGCAGTGGCCCGGGAGTCATGCCTTCGGATTCGCCCGCTCTCTCCGCGGCTCCGGCGAAGGTGGACGTGAAGCCTGTCGCGCAGGATGAGGAGATTCGCGGGCGGCTGCAGAACGTTCTGGATGCGACCGGGTGGTTCACTTCCCCGCAAGTTCAGGTGAAGGAAGGAGTCGTCTTCCTCGATGGCCAGGCGCCGAGCGCCCAGCGCAAGAAGTGGGCCGGCGATCTCGCGGGCAACACCCAGGATGTCGTCGCCGTGGTGAACCGGATGGAGGTGGCCGTCCCGTCCATGTGGGACTTTAGCCCGGCGCTGGCTGGGCTTTGGGTCCTTTGGCGGGACTTTGTTCGCTCGCTTCCCTTCCTCGGTTTTGGGCTCGTCATTTTAATCGTGTCCATTATCGCCGCGTTCCTCGCGACGCGGGGCGCGCGCAGTTTTCTCCACCGGCGCGTCCAGGCCAAGCTGCTCCGCAGCGTCATTGCGGGAGGCATTGGCGCTTTGGTTTTTCTTTTTGGCATCTACATCGTGCTCCGGGTCTCGGGCTTGACCCGGCTGGCCATGACCGTCGTGGGCGGCACCGGACTGCTCGGCCTGGCGGTAGGCATCGCTTTTCGCGATATCACGGAGAATTTTCTCGCGAGCATTTTTCTCAGTATGCAGCGCCCCTTCGCGGTGGGCGATCTGGTCGAGATTTCCGGCGTGACCGGTTACGTGCAGCAGCTCAACGTGCGCACGACCATCCTGATGACGCTCGATGGCAACCTCGTGCAGATTCCCAACGCGACGGTCTATAAGACGAACCTTTGTAACTTCACCACGAACGCGAACCGGCGGTCGGATTTCGTCGTTGGGATCGGCTACGACGATTCGATCAAGGAAGCGCAGGAGATTGCGCGGGCCGTGCTCACAAGCCATCCCGCAGTTCTTAAAGATCCAGAGCCGCTGGTGCTGGCCGAAAACCTGGGCAACGCCACCATTAGCCTGCGCATTTATTTTTGGATCAATGGCCACCAATACAGTTGGCTAAAGGTGCGCTCTTCGCTCATCCGGCTGGTTAAGCGCGCCTACCAGGATGAAGGCATCTCGATGCCGGATGAGGCGCGCGAGGTCGTTTTCCCGCAAGGCATTCCGGTGACCATGCTCGAGGCGAAGGCCGCGGAAACGTCAGGCGCGTCGACGACGAAAGCCTCCCCAAGCGGATCGCCTGAGCGAGAACCCGAGGCGACCTCGACGGAGGCGGAAGCGGGGCTCTACAGCGAGGCGGCCACGATTAAGGCCCAGGCGCGCGAAGCGCGGCCGTTGCAGGAGACGGAGAATCTTCTCCCGAGCACGCCTGAATCTTTGGGTTGAGCTACGAGAGCAATTTCCCAAAAAGGCCGGCGCGGGAATTCGACGTCGACCCGCGAGGCGGCCGTCTTCACGCTACCGATTCCGATCAAGACGACGCGCTGCCCACACTGCACGATCGAGTTGGCGGTATCGACACTTTGCTCTGGGAAGCGTCTAACACCTGAAAGACGCGCCGCGGGGAACAAAGCCAGATCACGCTCTCGCCATCGGCGGGCCAGGTGACACCCCCCGCCCAAGGCGAGAATGCTGGCAAAATCCAGCAGCCATTCTGTTGCACGAAGGCCGGGAGCTTCAGCCGCAGTCCCGCGCCGTCGTGCACCGTGCCCGCGGGATGATGGTGCCCGATGATCTGGATCGCGTCGCCCGCCTCCGCGACGCAGTGGCCATGATGAAAAAAGAAGCCGTCTGCGCTCCAGGAATCAAGCAGCGGAATGGTGCGCGCGAGGCGGCGGTCGTGGTTGCCCGCGAGCACGATGACCTCGCACTGCGTCCGCAACCGCTCGAGCAGCGCCGCCGCCGCCTGCGCGGCGGCGTGGTCGTGCACCAGGTCGCCTACGATCACGAGCCGCTCCGGTCGGTAGCTCGCGAGCAATTCCCCCAGCCGCTCTTCCACCGTGGCCATGCCCCACATCGGCATCATTCGGCCCGCCGCGCGCTGGCTCAGCTCGAAGCCAAAGTGGAGATCGGCCACCGCCAGCCAGCGTTGCGTTTGATGGAAAAGCGCCAGGCGGCCGTCGAGCAAAATCCCGGGAGCAACGAGCGTTTGGTGAGGCAAAAGGGCGGGCATGCAGGCGCGAGCGGGGCGGGATTAAAGCTTGCGCCGGGGTGGCTGGGCAGGTATCGGGGCGACTTCGTGCATCTTCTAAAATTCCCCCTCATCCTCGCTCTGGCGGCGCTGCTGGCAAGTTGCGCCACGCAAACTGCGCCGGTCTCCAGCACGGGCCAACGCACCAGCCTCAAGAAAGTCCGCACCACCGCCTACACCCACAGCGAAGGCACCGGCGGCCGCAACGCCACCGGTCAGCGCCTTTCCGGCGGCCGGCTCAAAAGCGCGGCCTCTGATTGGTCGGTCTTCCCGCTCGGGACCCGCTTCCGCGTCCTCTCCACCGGCGACGAATACGTGATCGACGACTACGGCGGCGCGCTCGTCGGGACGAATACGATCGACCTCTACAAGCCGAGCCGCCTGGAGATGCATCGCTGGGGCGTGCGCCATGAAGACATCGAGATCATTCACTGGGGCTCAGACCTCGACAGCCTGAAAGTTTTGCGCCCGCGGAGCAAAGTCGCGCGCGTCCGCCGGATGATCGCCGGCCTGGAAAAGAAGCAGCAGATTCAACCCGGCGCGCGATGAAGATCCTGGTCGTCGGCGGCGCGGGATACATCGGGAGCATTTGCTCCGAGCTGCTGCTCGACGAAGGCCACGCGGTCGCGATTTTCGACAACCTGACCGAAGGCCACCGCCGCGCGATCGATCCGCGCGCGGAGTTTGTCGAGGGCGACCTCGGCGATCGGGAATTCACCGAGAAAACCCTCCAGCGTTTGCAACCGGATGCGGTGATGCATTTCGCCGCGAACGCGCTCGTGGGCGAGTCGATGGTGAACCCGTCAAAGTATTTTCGGAATAACGTGGCCAACGGCGTGAACCTGCTGGACGCGATGGTCGCGGCGGGGGTGAAGCGGCTGGTTTTTTCTTCCACCTGCGCCACTTTCGGCCCGCCCGAGCGGGTGCCGATCGATGAAACGCTCCCGCAGCGGCCGATCAATCCCTACGGCGAATCGAAGCTCGCCTTCGAGCGCATCCTGCGTTGGTACGACGAGATTCACGGGTTGCGCTTCGTGGCCCTGCGCTACTTCAACGCCGCCGGCGCGTCGGCTAAATTTGGGGAGGACCACCGCGTCGAGACGCACCTGATCCCAAACATCCTTAAGGTCGCGCTCGGCCAGCGGGAAAACGTGGAGATCTACGGGACGGATTACGAGACGCCCGATGGCACCTGCATTCGCGACTACATCCACATCCTTGATCTTTCGCGCGCGCACATCCTCGCGCTCGGCGCGGAGAAGAGTGAGTTTTACAATCTCGGGACTGGCGGCGGCTCGAGCGTGCGCGAGGTCATCGAGACGTGCCGCGCGATCACCGGCCACGGAATTCCGGTAGTTGAAAAGCCGCGGCGCCCGGGCGATCCGCCGCGTTTGATCGCCGCTTCCGCGAAGATTAAAAGCGAGCTCGGTTGGGCCCCGCAATACCAGGAACTGGAATCAATCATCGCCAGCGCCTGGAAGTGGCATCAGCAGTTTCCGGACGGCTACGGCGACTAGAAGTCGCTGGCTATTTTTCGCGGCTGCGGAAAAAAAAGCAGCGCCCGCGGAAACACGTTCCACGGGCGCTGCGGAGTAAACTAACGAATCAACCGAGCTTCTTACTTGTGGCTCGTGGTCGTCGTGGTCGTGGTCTCCTCAGTTTTGATCTGAGCGACCGGCTTCTGCACCGTGATCTTCGAGACGACCATGCGATCGCCCTGCTTCACGTAGGTGTACTTCACCGGCAGGTCCGAGCGGAGCAGGGACATGTCAACCGGAGCGCCGGCAGAGTCGACCACCGTGGTCTGTTTGGTGGTGTAGTATTTCACCGGGGCGCTGCTCGATTCCGTGCGCACGCTGATGTAGTCCGAGCCAGGCGAATAGGTCGTGATCGTGCCCGTGCCGTCCAGGTTGCTGGTGGAGGTCGTGGTGGACGACGAGCTCACGCCCGTGGTGCCCGCCGTGGTCGTGGAGACGCCTACGCCGGCTCCGGTCGTGCTCACACCTGCGCCCACGCCAACGCCTGCACCGGTCGTGCCGGTGGTCGTTTCCTGGGTCGTCGTGACCTGTGCGAAGCTCGTGCTGAGGGCCAGGGCGCTAACGGCGCCGATGGCGAGTAATTTCAATCTGTTGTCTTTCATGTGTTGTCCTTTGGTTTGGTTAAACGGATGGTTCCGCGTGCCAATATCCGACTGTTCCAAGCCGGACATTATTCAATCGACAACCCTTCTTCGGGCTCGTCCGCGCTTTCGGTCGTCTCCCGCCCCCTTTTCCCGGTGATGCAAGCCCTCCCTGGTTTTCGCGATTTTCTCCCGGCCGACTGTGCCGTTCGGAACTACATCTTCGCCCAATGGCGCGAGGTCGCGCGCCGTTACGGCTTCCTCGAGTGGGACGGGCCGGTGCTCGAGCCGACCGAGCTTTACCGCAAGAAAAGCGGCCCGGAAATCGTGGGCCAGCTCTTTAACTTCGTGGATAAAGGCGAGCGCGAAGTGGCGATGCGCCCCGAGCTCACGCCCACGCTTGCCCGGGTGGTGGCCGCAAACGAGCGCCAATTCAAGAAGCCGCTGAAGTGGTTCGCGATCCCGCAATGTTTCCGCTACGAAAAGCAGCAGCGCGGGCGTTTGCGTGAACATTTTCAATTCAACTGCGACCTCCTCGGCGAGGCCGGGCTCGAGGCCGAGATCGAGGTCATCGCGGTCTGCATCGATCTCCTGCGGGCCTTTGGTTTCACCGCAGATGACGTCGTCCTGCGGATCAGCGACCGCGAGTTTTGGCTCGATTTCCTGCGCGCGCAAAACGTGCCGCAGGAAAATTGGCAGCAAGTTCTGGAAGTGATCGACAAGAGCGAACGCGAGCCGCGCGAGAAAACCGCTGCGCGCCTGGGCGATCTCGCCGGGCCGGTGATCGAGATTCTCGACGGCGGCGGCCAGAGCGAAAAACTCGACGCGCTCATGGCCGGCCTCGCGCACAGAGGGCTGGCTGATTTCGCCAAGGTCGATCTCCGGATTGTCCGCGGCCTGGCTTATTACACCGGGGTGGTCTTCGAGGCTTTCGATCGCAGCGGCAAGCTTCGCGCGATCGCGGGCGGAGGGCGTTACGACAATCTCGTGGCGCACCTGAGCGACGGCGCGGCTGCGATGCCGGCGCTCGGCTTTGCCATGGGCGACGTCGTCCTCGGCGACTTGATTCAAAATCACGACGGCGCGCGCGCACGCATGGAAGCGGCGCTCCAGCGCGAGCGCCAACTCGATGTCTATTTGGTCATCGCCAAGGAAGAGCGCCGCGCCGATGCCATGCGCGAACTCCAGCGCTTGCGCGACCGTGGCTTGAAAGCCGACTACCCGCTCGCGGCCGCGAAAGTCGGCAAACAATTCCAAACCGCGGAGCATCTCGGCGCGAAACACGCCGTGCTCTTCGGCGACGAGTGGCCGCAGGTGAAAGTGAAGCATCTCGCCAGCCGCGAGGAGACCCTGCTCGCGCCGGAAGAGTTGCTTGCGCATCTCGCGCAATAATTCAGCTTGGCACCCCTCCGACATGAGTTTCTATCGCACCCATCATTGCGCCGCCCTGCGCGCGGCGGACATCGGCCAGACGGTTAAACTCGCCGGCTGGGTGCACGTGCGCCGCGATCACGGCGGCGTGGTTTTCATTGATCTCCGCGATCGCGAAGGGCTCACCCAGGTGGTCTTTCGCCCGGAGGAAAATGCCGAGGCCGCCAAGCTCGCGCACACGCTCCGGCACGAGGACGTCGTGCAAGTAGAAGGCAAAGTCTCGCAGCGTCTCGCCGGCACGGAGAACCCAAAACTGGAGACGGGCGAGATCGAGATTTTACCCGACACGCTCACGATCCTGAACCGCGCGGACGTGCTCCCGTTCCCGATCGACGCCGAGTCGGCGAATGAAGACCTGCGCCTGAGCCATCGCTATTTCGATCTCCGCCGCCCGCAGATGTCGCGCAATCTGCGCACGCGTCATCGGGTGATGAAGGCGACGCGCGATTACTTCGACGAAGAGGGCTTCGTGGAAGTGGAAACGCCGATCCTTTCGAAGAGCACGCCGGAAGGCGCGCGCGATTTCCTGGTCCCGAGCCGGCTCGCGCCCGGGAAGTTCTACGCGCTCCCGCAGGCGCCGCAGCAATACAAGCAGCTGCTCATGGTTGGCGGGATCGAAAAGTATTTTCAGATCGCGAAGTGTTTTCGCGACGAAGACCTGCGGGCCGATCGCCAGCCGGAATTCACCCAGATCGACGTCGAGGCGTCCTTCGTCCGGCCGGAAGACATCTATGCGCTCGCGGAGGGGATGCTGGCGCGCATCTTCCGCGACGCCCGCGGGATCGAGATCGCAACGCCATTCGAACGGCTCTCCTATCGCGAGGCGGTCGGCATTTACGGGAGCGACAAACCCGACCGCCGCTTCGGGATGAAGCTGGTCGATTTTAGCGACACTTTCCGCGAGAGCAGCTTCAAGGTTTTCCGGAGCACGCTCGACGCCGGTGGAGTGGTGAAGGCGATCAACGCGAAGAATTTTGCCAGCATTACCATCGGCCAGATCGATGAGCTGACTGCGATCGCGAAGAACTTTGGGGCCAAAGGCCTCGCCTTCATCAAGGTCGAAAACGGCGAGTGGAAGTCGCCGATCGTGAAATTTTTCACAGACGCGGAGAAGCAGGCGTTGACCGAGAAGCTGGAGATCGCCGAGGGCGACCTGATCCTTTTCGCGGCCGACAAATGGGACGTCGCCTCTGAAGTGCTCGGCCGTTTGCGCTTGCGCGCGGCCGAAATTCTCGGGGTCATCCCCGGTCCCGAGGTGCTCGATTTTCTTTGGGTAACCGAGTTCCCGCTCCTCGCCTGGAGCGCGGAAGAGCAGCGCTGGAGCGCGGTGCATCATCCTTTTACCCGGCCGCATCCGGACGACCTCGCGCTGCTCGACGAGGGCAAGTTCGCGGAAGTCCGCGCCGAGGCTTACGACGTGGTCATGAATGGCGTCGAGATCGGCGGCGGCAGCATTCGGATTCACGAGCCCGACTTGCAGGCAAAGATGTTCGGCGTGCTCGGGATCAGCGCCGAGGAGCAGGAGCTGATGTTCGGCCACCTGCTCAAGGCCTTCCGCCTGGGCGCGCCACCACATGGCGGCATTGCCTTCGGCGTCGACCGCATGGTCATGCTCATCTGCGGGGAAAATTCCATCCGCGAAGTGATGGCCTTCCCGAAGAACAACCGCGGACAAGACTTGATGTCGCAATCGCCGAGCGAGGTCGACCTCCGTCAGCTGCGCGACCTCGGGATCAAGCTCGCGGAAGCGAAGCCCTAGGCGCCGTTGCGCACGTGCGCTTCGGCGGCGTCGATCTGGCTTTGCGGAGTGCGGAAGAGAACCGCAATCGCAAAGGTAACGACGCAGCCGACGCAGATGAACCAGGGCCAGGAGATCTTCGGCCACCAGTCAGGCATGAAGTAGCCGAAGACCCAGTGGACCCCGACAAGGTGGCCGCGGAAAAGCTCGGCGAGGTGAAACGCCGGGATGCTGACACGGCAGAGGATCAGGACGGAGGTGATGCCGATGATCATCGCCAGGACGTTTGCGCCATCGCGACCGCGATTGCGCGTGAGCATGCCGAGGAGAAAGACCGCCAGCAACGCGCCGTAGGTGTAGCCTAAGATTCCGATCGCGATCGGGATGATCGTGAGCTTCGCGTCCTGCAAGACCGCGTGCGCCGCCATCGTCGCAACGATGATCATGAGCACGCCAAAAACCGAAGTCGCGATGCGCGCGGCGCGGATGGCGTCGCGGTCGGTCGCCCCGCGATTGATGTAAGGCAGGTAAAAATCTTTCGTGAAACTGGTCGCGAGCGCGTTCAGCGCCGCGGAGGTCGAACCCATCATGGTCGCGAAAACGCCGGCCACGATCAGGCCGCGGAAAACCACCGGCATTTCGTGCACGATGTAATGGCCGAAGATCTCGTTGTCGGCCGCGGGCAGGGTCGTGCCGGGCACGACTGCGTAGTGGACCGAGAGCAGGATGCCGACGGTGAGAAAGCCGGCGGCGATCGGCAGGTCCATCAAGCCGCTGAGGATGAGGGAGAGCTGCGACTTGCGATAGTTCGGCGCGGTCAACATCCGCTGGACCATGTCCTGGTCGGTCCCGTGCGTGGCCATCGTAAGCATCGTCGAAGCGATGAAGGCGGCGAAGATCGTGTAAGGCTCCTCGAACATCGCCTTGAGCGCCGGGCCGAAGGACAACTCCGAGTTCCAACCGGTCTGAAAGACCTGGATGTTGCCCATGCCGCCGAGGTTCTCCGTGATCGTCGCGAAGCCGCCGGGAATGCTGCGAAAGAGAAGAAAAATAGCCAGCACCACGGAGCTGAGCATCAGGACCGCCTGGATGAGATCGGTCCAGACGACCGCCTTGATCCCGCCGACCGCGGTGTAGATCGTCGTGATCACAGTCACGAAAACGATCCCCCAGACGTAGGTGTTCAGGTTCACCGGCAGCGTCGGGAAAAGGTAACGCCAGATCACCACCATGATCGCGCCGCCGAGGTAAAGGCGGACGCCGATGCCGAGGACGCGGGTAAAAAGGAAGATCCCGCTGGCCATGTTCTTCGTGCCGGTGCCGAAGCGCACGGTGAGAAATTCGTAAACGCTCTGCACCCGGTAGTCGTAATAGGGCTTGATGAAAGTGAAGGCGATAATGACCCGCGCGAGGATCGTGCCGATGACGAGTTGCCCGTAGAAATAACCGCGCGTCTTGAAGCCTTCGGCGGGCGTGCCGAGGAAGGTGGCGGCGCTGGTCTCCGCGGCCACGATCGAGGCGAGCACGGCCCACCACGGGATGGAACGCGAGCCTAACGAGAAGTCCTGCAAGTTCTTGTTCCGCCGGCCGGCCCAAAGGCCGAGCGCGACGATCCCGAAGAAGTAGACCAGGAGAACGACCGTATCGATGGCTAGGCGTGCGTCCATGAGGCGGAATTAGTAGCCACGGATACGCGCGGAGGGAACAGGGATTTTCCAGGGGCTCGCGGCCCGCTCCCCCATCCGTGCTTTGTCCGTGTTAATCTGTGGCGAAAATGAAACACGCCGAACTTCCCGCCCCGGACTTCGATTTGGCGGTTACGCTCGACTCCGGGCAGACGTTCCATTGGGAGCCGCTCGGCCCGGGCTACGTCGGCTGCATCGGTGCGCGCCCGGTCTACGTGGAGCAACGGGGCGAGGCGCTCGTCATTAGACAGCGAGATGTGGCGCTGGTGCGGCATTACTTCGCGCTCGATCACTCGTTAGGGGAAATCTGCCGCGCGCTTCCGGAGGATGCCGCGCTCACCCCGGCGAAGGAATTCTGCCGCGGCCTGCGGATCATGCGCCAGCCGATCTGGGAATGCCTCGCCACTTTCATTACCAGTTCGATGAAGCAGGTGGCGCACATCCGGCAGATGTCGCGCGCCTTGCGCGAACGCTTCGGGACCGCGCACACTTTGAGCGGCGCGACCCTTTACGCCTACCCGGAGCCGGCCCGCCTGGCGGCGGCGAGCGAAGCGGAATTGCGCGCGTGCGGCTTGGGTTATCGCGCGAAAAATCTGCGCGCGACCGCGCAGTTCGTGGCCGCAGGCGAAGCCGACCTCGAGAGCTGGCGAAAATTAGACGACACTTTGTTGCAGGCGCAGCTCCTGGGCTTGCCCGGCGTGGGCGAAAAAGTGGCGAATTGCGTGATGCTCTTCGCCTACGAACGGCTGCGTGCTTTCCCGATCGATGTCTGGATCGAGCGCGTCCTGCGCGAAAAATATTTCCCGCGCGCCCGCAAGCTTACGGCCGGGCGGCTGCGCGATTTTTGCGACCGCTACTTCGGCGAGCACGGCGGCTACGCGCAGCAGTTTCTCTTTCACCACGCGCGGAAGACGACGCCGCGCACGCGCCAGAAGTAGCCGCGTGCACGCAGGCTGGTCGCGGGAAGGGCCGGTGCTACAGTTCGCGGGGATTTCGAGATGACCAGCCGCCAGGAGAAAGAACGCAAACGGGTAGTGATCGCGGTCGTCGCGTCGCTCCTCCTGCATGTCGTCATCGCCCTCTCGCTCGCGGCCTTCAATCGTTCCTTCGCTTCCGTGCCGCCGCCGGACGACGCGCCGATGGAGATGACGATGATGGACCTCGCGCCGGTTCCGCCGGCCACGCCGAAGTCGCCGCCTAATCCGGCTTACATCGAGACCACGCGGGAGAGCGCGGAGGAGCCGACCGAGAAAACTTTCGAGTCGAACGCGAACTCCGTCGCCGCGAGCACGCAGCCGGCGCAGGGCGAAGCGCCGCTCCCGTCGCAGGAAGGGAAGGAGCAGCCGTTCATGAACCTCGAGACCCAGGACCTCTCGTTAGCCGCCAAGGACTCCGCGCCCGCGCCGACTCCGGTGCCTCCGCCGACCGTTGCGCCGAAGGCCACGCCGCGCCCCTCGGCACCGCCCAAGCCCAGCGCCACGCCAGCGCCGACAATGACGCCCGCAATCATGCCCACGCCGGAGCCGGAAAAGCTGGCGATGCTGACTTCGACACCGCCGCCCGCGCTGCGGCCGACAGAGGAGCCCGAGGCCACGCCGCTGCCCTCAGTCGCGCCCAACGTCCCGCCAATCACTGAGCGCCCGCGGCCGGAACGGCCGGCCTCGACTTACCAACCGGAACGGCAGCAGACCCGCATCACTGGCCGCCTAACGAATCGTGGACCGTCGGCGGTGAACGCGGTCGCGACGCCGCTGGGGAAATATCAAAAGCAGGTCTCGGATGCGATCGGCTCGCGCTGGTATTTTTACATGAAGGAGCGGATGGACCTGGTGAAGATCGGGACCGCGCACGTGGAGGCGCAGGTGGATGCGAAGGGCCGGGTGCAGAACCTGCGCATTATTTCCAACGACTCGAACGAGGCCTTCGCCAACATCTGCTTGCAATCATTTCAGGAGGCGCAAATTCCTCCCATCCCGCCGGACGTGGCGGCGACGCTCCCGGAAGGCCGCCTGCCGGTCGACTTTTTCTTCACCACCTACGCGAACCAATGACCCTGACCCTGGCGCAATTGCCCGAGCCGGCGAACGCCGCCCTCCAGTTCTTTCTTTCCGGCGGCCTCTTCATGTGGCCGCTGCTGGTCTGCTCGGTCATGGCCGTGGCCACGATCATCCTCCGCGGAATGGCGCTGCGTCGGCGGAATGTGTTGCCGTTGGTGATCGAAAGCGAGATCGAGCGGCTGGTTCCCGGCGGCAGCGCGGAGCGGCTCGCCCGCATCGTGCAGCAGGACGACTCCTCGCTCGCGCGAATCGTGCGCACCGCGCTGCAACATCTGCGCGGTCCGCGTTCCGAAACGGTCGAGGTGGTGGAAACAAAAGCACGCCATGAGCTCGTGGTCCTGGAGCGGGGATTGATCGTGCTCGAAGTGATCACCGGCATCGCGCCGCTCCTGGGCTTGATCGGCGCGGTCTCGGGCTTGGTGCATGTCTTCTCCGCGCTAGGCTTGAGCACGGGCGCGTCCAACACGCAGGCAATCGCCAAGGGCATCGCGGAGGCGCTCAATGCGACCGTTTTCGGCCTTTCGATCGCGGTCCCGGCTTTGGTCGCCTTCAGTTATTTTTCAAAGAAGATCGAAGTGATGTCGGTCGAGATGGAAACGCTCGTGGTCGAGCTCATCGGCAAATGCTACTTCGGCCGGCTGCCGCAGCGCGGCGAGGAGAGCGCGCCGCACGCCCGCCCAGCCGCCCCGGCAGCCCGTGCCCCTCTAGTCTAACGAGCGGTTACGCCGATGAGAATCGCAGTGCGAAAACGGCGGGCGCCGTCGATCATCATCGTCTCGCTGGTCGACATCCTGACCATCCTGCTGATCTTTTTTGTCGTCTCCACGACCTTCAAAAAAGACCAGCCGGAAGTGCAGATTAATCTCCCGGAATCCCAAACCGCTGCGAAAGCACCGGCCGAGACCGACCACGCGATCGTGAGCGTGGACGCCAACGATGAGATCCAGCTCGATGGCCGGGCCATCCCGGTGGAGGAACTCGAGTTGGCGGTGCGCGAATTGGCGACCGCGCGCAAGTCCTCGGTCGCGCTTCAGGCGGACAAGAAAGCTTCCTTCGGGACGATCATCAAAGTGATGGATGCATTGAAACTCGCCGGAGTGAAAAATCTCCCGGCGTTTACCCGCGGCGAGCCATGATTCGGCCGATCGTGAAATACGGCGACCCGGTCTTGCGCGCGAAAGGGCAACGTGCGGAGCCCGGCGACCCGCAACTCCGCCAGCTCGCCAGCGACATGCTCGAGACGATGCACCAAGCCAACGGCGTGGGCCTGGCCGCGCAGCAGATTGGCGAGGCCCTGCAACTTACGGTGCTCGATGTTTCCGAGGTCGAAGACCGGCCGAGCACGATGAAATTAGACGGCAAATTGGTCGACCTCGCGGAGGCTATGCCGCTCATCCTGCTGAATCCGGTGCTCACTCTGCATGAGGAGAAAGCCATCGGCCCGGAAGGCTGCCTCAGCTTCCCCGAGATCACGGCCGATATCGTCCGCTCCGAGGCCGTAACCGCGCGCGCGCAAACGCTCGAAGGCAAGGAGATCGTGATCGAAGCAACCGGTTTGCTGGCCCGTGCGCTCCAGCACGAGGTCGATCACTTAAACGGCATTCTCTTTATCGACCGGATGAGTTCAGCCGCGAAGGCGACCCTCGGGAGTCGCTTGAAACGGATGCAACGCGAAACGCAGCGCGGCTAGCGCCGCGGCGATCACATCGCTTTGTAGGTGACCGTGATCGTGCGGTAGAGATTCGGCTGTTTCTCGGCCGAGAAATAGAAAAGCTCGAGCATCGTTCCGCCGACCATCCACTGGTAGCCAACGAGCGTCTGAATGACGTCGGAATCGGAATCGCGCGTGCGCGAAATCAGCTTCCCGGTGCCGAACTTCGCGTCGAAGTAGCGCCGGATTTCGCCCATTCGGTTGTTGTAGTTCTCGATCGTCCAGCGGTCGTATTCGTATTGCAGCTCAACTTCGACAAGGAAGCCTTCCTTGAACTCAAACACGGTTCGCTTGAGCCCGGGCTGGACCAGGCCTTCCACCGTCCAGACATCGCGCTTTTCCCGCTCCTCGCGCTTGACGATCCTGGCTTTCGCCGCGGTGAGAACCTGCTCCACTTTTCCCGCCGAATCATTCCAGCGAAAGCCGAACGGCGGCGGGATGTCTTCAAACGCGCGCGCCGGAGCGGCGAGCAGGAGCGAAGCAAAAAGGAGCGTGCAAAGAAGGCGCATCGCGGAGGATCAAGCCCGGGCGCGCCGCGGCGCGAAGCGATGAGCAAAAGGAGAATTTCGGTCCATTTTTACAACGTCAGCGCGCGCTGCGCGCGGGCTCGAAAGACGAAGTTGCGCGACAGCCGAAGAGCGGTCAACCTTCGCCCGACTGCGGACTTTTAGACGACGAGTTGGCTCCGCGGTTCAATTTTAGCGTCAAGATTTTTTTGGCGCGGAAACGGAAATAAACTTCCGAAATTTCCTTGTTCGAACTTAGTCGCGTTTCTACTCTCAACCCGCGGGCCGAGAGAAGGAAAAGCAGGGTGTGAACAACCTGTGAACAGCTCTGCAGCAACGCTAGAAGTTAGAATGACAAGAACATCCGCCCCCACCGCCAAAGCCGAAAGTTCTGCGATGATCTCGATAACTTCAGCGGGACGCGCGGACCAGGGAATCGGCCTTTCTCCCTCGTATCATGGAGATTTTCGCGCCGCGACGAGCGCGCAAAACAACTTTTCGACCTTGGGGATTTTGCACGGCGCTGGCTGCGTCGAGCGCCAATTTCCCTCTCCACGGCAGGCTTCGTTCGTCGCTTAACGCTGTTAACAAGTCTGTATGGAAGAGAAGTGTGCGCAAACATGGACCAAGCTGTCGGCAGCCCTCAGACCACAGGTCAGTGCGGATACCTACAAGCGTTGGTTTTCCGCGGTCAAACTATCGGAAGTCTCGGACGATTCCTTTACCTTCCTGGTCCCGAACAATATCTACCAGTTCTGGATCGAGAGTAATCACATGGCCGCCTTGCAGGCCGCGATCGTGAGCGCTTTTGGCGAGCCTCGAAAGGTTCGTTTTACTCTTCCTTCAGACAATGCGACCGCTGACGAAGGCGACTTGGAAGTGGTGCAGGAAGAGCCGCCAGCGGCGCCCGCCGTGACCACCGGCAAAAGTTCGCCCACCGGTCCTGTCGGGCTCAATCCTCGAAATAACTTTGAGTCGTTCGTTGTCGGGCCGAACAACGAAATCGCGCATGCCGCCAGTCTCGCGGTCGCGCAATCCCCGGCGCGCACTTACAACCCGCTGTTTATTTATGGCGGCGTCGGTTTGGGCAAAACGCACCTGATGCAGGCGATCGGCCAATACGTTTGGTCGAAGAAGAAAAACGCCAAGGTGATGTATCTCTCGAGCGAGCTTTTCATCAACGAATTCATCGACGCGATCCAGCACAGCACGCTGGTTAAATTCCGGAAGCGCTATCGCCAGGCCGATCTCCTCCTGATCGACGACATCCAGTTCCTCGGCGGCAAGGAGCGTTCGCAGGAAGAGTTCTTCCACACTTTCAACACGCTCTTCGACGGCCATAAGCAGATCGTCCTCTCGAGCGACCGGCCGGCTTCCGAGATTGCCAATCTCGAGCATCGGCTGGTCTCGCGCTTCGAGTGGGGCTTGACCGCCGAGCTGCAGCCGCCCGATGTCGAAACGCGCACCGCCATTCTCCGCAAGAAAGCGCGCACCCTGCAGATCAAACTCTCCGACGAGATCTTCACTTTCCTCGCAAACCGTATCCGCACGAACGTGCGCCGGCTCGAGGGCGCCCTCATGCGCGTGGCCTCCTTTGCCTCGCTCAGCGGGAAGGAGCTGAACAACGAGGTCGTCGAGCATCTGCTCAAGGACATCCTCAACGAAGAGGCGCGGCACGCGGTTACGATCGAGCAAATCCAGCGGCGCGTGGCCGAGCACTTCGATGTCCGCATTGCCGACATGACGAGCAAGCGCCGGCCGGCGAACATTGCCTTTCCCCGCCAGATCGCGATGTATCTCTCACGCGAACTGACCAAGGCCTCACTCAATGAGATCGGCGACGCCTTTGGCGGACGCGATCACGGGACCGTGCTCCATGCCTGCAAGACGGTGAAGCGGAAGATGACCGAGCAGGATAATCTCCGGCAAACCATCTCCTTCATCGACAGTTCGCTGAAGCGTTAAACCGATTGCCTTTTCCTCGGCGCGCCGCGTCGAGATTGCGGTTGCCGAATAAAATCGGAAGCCTTACATCATAGCTCGTCCGGCCCCGCACTCCTCATGAAATTCAGCGCCACGAAAGAGAAATTACTCGAAGGTTTGCAGCAGGTTCAAAACGTCGTCAGCACGCGCACGACCTTGCCGATTCTCTCGAACGTTCTCCTGCAGGCGAGCGGCGGCGAAGTGCACCTGACCACGACCGACCTCGACGTCGGAGTGCGTGGAAGCTTCGAGGCGAAGGTGGAAAAAGAAGGCGCGACCACGCTGCCGGCGCGCCGGCTCTTCACGATCATTCGCGAGCTGCCCTCGAGCGAAATCCAGATCGAGATCGATAACAAAAACGCCGCCTCCATCCGCAGCGGCCAGAGCTTCTTCAAGATCCTCGGTTTGCCGGAAGAAGAGTTCCCGCCACTGCCGAAATTTGAAGGCGCGAAGAACGTGACCATCCCGCAGAAAGCGCTGCGCGATGGCCTGCGGAAAACAGCCTACGCGATCTCGACCGATGAGACGCGCTACGTGCTCAACGGCGTGCTCTTTTCGCTCAAGGAAAACAAGCTCACGCTCGTGGCCACCGACGGCCGCCGCCTGGCGATGGTCGATATCGACCTCGAATTTCCCCGTAGCCACGAGGCCGACATCATTGTCCCGACCAAGGCCGTGACGGAATTGCAGCGCCTCCTGACCGATGAAGGCGACGTCAAAGTCAGCTTCGGCAGCGGGCAGATCGCCTTTGATTTAAACAACACTTTGTTGGTCTCGAAATTGATCGAGGGGAACTACCCGAACTACCGCCAGGTCATCCCGGCGGAGACCAAGGAACGCGTCACGCTCGAGCGCGAGACTTTCCTGAATTCCCTTCGCCGCGTCTCCCTGCTCGCGAGCGACAAGTCGAATTCGATCAAGCTCAACTTCACCAAGAACAACATCGACATCACCGCGAACACGCCGGAAGTCGGCGAAGCGAAGGAGTCGCTCGCGGTGGCCTACAAAGGCCGCGAATTCTCGATCGCGTTCAATCCAGAGTTTTTCATGGCGCCGCTGCGCGCGCTCACCGAAGACGAAGTCTTCCTCGATTTAATCGACGAGATGAGCCCCGGCGTTTTGAAGATCCAGACGCCGTTTCTCTACGTCTTGATGCCGATGCGCATCAGCTCGTAGGCGGGGCTATTCGGCCAGCGCGGTCTCGATCGCCGCTTTCACTTCGCCGAGGGAGATCGATTCCATCGTCCCGTCCGACGCGCGCAGGACTTTCACCTCTTCATTCAACGGCGCCCAGATCGCGGGATCGGTCGGCCCGAAAAGTAGCCGACACTTTGTGCCCGCGGCCGCGGCCAGGTGCGAGATCCCGCTGTCGTGCCCGACGAACATGGCGCAGCCCGCAAGCTTCACCGCCAGGTCCGGCAGCGAGAGATTCTCGACCAGGCGCAACCTCTCGTTAGGCGTGCGGCGAAAGGTTTCCAGTTGCTCGCGATCGGCCTCGCCGCCGACGAGGAGGATTTCTCGCGAGGGATAGGTCGCGAGCAGGTGATCCACCAGCGCCTGCCAGCGCTCCAGCGGCCAATTCTTGCGCGCGCTCCCGCTGCCCGGATGAAGCGCAATCGCCGGACTCACGGTCACAGCCGGCAATCTCAAGCGCGCGGCGTAGTCGTCTGTTCGAGGCCGAGCTCCGCGAGCGGACGCGCCCATTGCCGCGCGGCATGCTCGTCGCCGGCGATCTTGGGCGGCCCGAGGAGGATCTCCTCCGCACCGCAGCGGCGGAGATTTTGCTCGAAAGTAGCCGGTCGGGATCGAAAAGGTAGCTGATGACGAGGTCGAAGGTGCGAAAATAGTCGGCGAGATCCGGCGCCAGGTTTCCCCCGCGCGCAAAGAAGCCGGCGAGCGCGCCATATTCGATCGAGCGGGCAGCATTCGCGTAGGCTGGCACCGCGAGCGCGACGATGTGCTTGTAGCCGAGCAGCTCGATCTCCGCCCGCGGAAAACCCGTCGCGCAGCGCGGCCAGCATCGGCAGCGTCAGGATGAAGTCGCCAATGGCGCCGCCGCGGATGACGAGGATGCGCTTAATAAAGCGTGAGCGCGCAGAAAAGAATCACCCCGCCGTAAGCGAGCGTGACCGCGTTCAAGGAGAGCCAGCGACCTTTGGAAGCGGTGCTCCAGGCGATCTGGTCGCGCAGGAGATACGGCATGGTCACGTAGAAAAGACCTTTCACGATCAAGATGTAAGCCAGCACCGTGACCAGGAGGCGGCTCGATTCGTAGCGCAGGAAAGCGGCATCGAGGAGCGGCTCGGCCGCGAGCAGGTAGAGCATCCCAAGCGCGCGCACCGCGAGAAATTCATTCACGAATTTCAGCACCAAAAAATAGCCTATCGGGAGCGCGAACATGAGCGGCTTCCGGAAACTGGAGAACTCGCCCATCTCCATGGTCGCGAGCAGCCAAAAGCTCCAAACGAGCGCGATCGTGAGCAGCAACGCGCCCACGGGAAACGAGCGCGGCAGCCGCCGCATCCACGTGCGCGAAGGTTCGGGCAAGAGCAGCGCCGGCGCGCTCACGAGCAGAAGAAAAATCGCCGCAAGCAGGCCGGC
Source organism: uncultured Verrucomicrobiae bacterium (assembly GCA_963726745.1). Lineage (GTDB taxonomy): Bacteria > Verrucomicrobiota > Verrucomicrobiia > Chthoniobacterales > UBA10450 > JACCTI01. Next base: position 178,613 of record CAVSDR010000005.1, on the reverse strand, counting down.
GGTCTGGAGCGAGAGATGATAGATCATGCGACGGGAGCGGCAGGGTTACACGACCGGCGTGCCATACAAGCTGAAACCATTCGCCTGCTCCACGCGAATGCGGAGCAGTTCGCCGGCGCGATTGGCCGCGTCCTCGAAGACGACGATCTTGTTCGTGCGCGTGCGGCCCATCAAACGCGCGGCGTTATTCCGGCTCGGGCCTTCGCAGAGAATCTCCACCTCGCGCCCGAGCAGACGATCGTTCGCGCGGTGCGCGGAAACGTCGACCACGCCCAGCAGGTCCTTGTTGCGCGCTTCCTTGATCGCTTCCGGCACCTGCTCGCCGGCGATCGCGGCCGGGGTGCCGGCGCGCGTGGAGTAGCGAAAGATGAAAGCGTTGTCGAACTGCAGATGCTCTACGAGCGCGCGCGTCTGCTGATAATCCTCCTCGGTCTCGCCGGGAAAACCGACGATCACATCCGTGGTCACAGCCACGTCCGGCCGCGCCGCGCGGATGCGCTCGACCAGCCGGCTGTATTTCGCCGCGGTGTAAGGGCGATGCATCGCTTTCAGGATGCGATCGGAGCCGGACTGGAGCGGGAGATGCACGTGCTCCGCAAGCTTCGGCAAATCAGCCAGCGCATTGATCAAATCGTCGCGGAAACCGATCGGATGCGGCGAGGTGAAGCGCAGCCGCTGCAGCCCCTCGACCGCGTGCACCGCCTCGAGCAACTGCACAAACGGGCTCTTGCCTCCCACCTTCGCAAATTCGTGGCGCCCGTAGAGGTTCACGATCTGGCCGAGGAGCGTCACTTCGCGCACGCCGCGCGCGACCAGCGCCCGCACTTCCTCGACGATCTCGGCGATGCCTCGGCTGCGCTCAGCCCCGCGGGTATACGGCACGATGCAAAAAGTGCAGTGCATGTTGCAGCCCTGCATGATCGAGACAAACGCGGTCGCCTGCCGGGGCGCGAGCTCCTGGTCGCGGATGGTCTCCTGCGAGCCGGCTTCCTCCGCGATGTCGCAGATGGAGAAGCGGAGATCGTCCATCCGTTGCGCGCGTTTTTTCTCGAGCAACTCCTCCACGTAATCAGCCACGCGATGGAATTTTTGCGTGCCCACGACCAGGTCGAGATGCGGCAGGCCCTTGAATAGCGCATCGCCGCGCGCCTGCGCCATGCAGCCGAGAAAGCCGAAGACCACTTCCGGCCGGCGTTTAGCCAGCACACTCATCATGCCCATTTTTCCCAGCGCCTTTTGGTCGGCCATGTCGCGCACGCTGCAGGTGTTCAAGAGAACCACGTCGGCCTCGGCCTCGTGCGCCGCGGCCTCGTAGCCGCGCTCCCGGAGCGAGTGCGCCACCTGCTCGGAGTCGCGCTCGTTCATCTGGCAGCCGTAGGTCTTGATGAAAAATTTCGGCATCGCGGGAGGCAACAGTGGCACAGGGGCCCACCCCGCGCCACGACCGCCTCGCCGCAGAATTCCCCTTCCCCAAGGTGCGCGCTTCGGTTTAACTCCCGCCGCATGACAGCACCAGCACCCGCGATCGGCATCATCGGAGGCAGCGGCCTTTACCAAATGGAAGGGATCGAGAATCCGACCGAGCAGCAGGTGGAAACTCCCTTCGGGGCGCCCTCCGATGCTCTTTTCGGCGGGACGTTGCACGGCCGGCAGATCTATTTCCTCCCGCGCCACGGCCGCGGCCATCGCCTTCTTCCGCATGAACTAAATCACCGCGCGAACATCTGGGCGCTTCGTTCGCTCGGCGTGCGCTGGATCATTTGCGTGACCGCGGTCGGCAGCCTCCAGGAGAAATACGCCCCGCGCGACATCGTCCTGCCGGATCAGTTCTACGACCGCACCAGCCAGCGCGCGCAGCACACTTTCTTCGGCGAGGGGATTGCGGCGCACATCGGCTTTGCCGAGCCGATCAGCACCGCGATGCGACGAATCCTCGCGGAAGCGGCGCAGGCCGCGGGCGTGAACGTGCATAACGGCGGCACTTACGTGAACATGGACGGCCCGGCTTTCTCCACGCGCGCCGAGTCGAATCTAAATCGCCGGCACGGTTTCGACGTCATTGGCATGACGAATTTGCCGGAAGCGAAGCTGGCCCGGGAAGCCGAGATCGCGCTCGGGACGATGGCCATGATCACGGATTACGATTGCTGGAAGATCGAGGAGGAGCCGGTCTCCGCGGAGTCGGTTTTCGGTCATTTGCTGGCCAATGCCGAAGCCGCGAAAAAGGTTCTGGCCCTCGCAATTCCGAAAATTCCCGAGCAACCGACCTGGCCGGAGCACCGCGCGCTCGACGCCGCGCTGGTGACCGACCGGAAGCTCTGGCCGGAGGGGACGCGGCAGAAGTTGTCGCCTATTCTCGGGCGATTTTAGCCGACGCTTTCTCATTCCTGAGTCGCAGGATTGACCTAGCAAAGGTCGTACTTGCCACAGAATTTTTATTTGTGCTCTAATTCTTCCGTAGGCAGCAACTGGGACGCTCGCCTCCGAAATTGGGGACTAAAATTATGATGATCAAACTTGCTGTTTGCCTGCTCGCGCTCTCGAGCTTTACCGCCTGCCAAACCACTTCACGCACCGCTGGCCGCGAGAATTTGCAGTCGCGCATGCTTGCGCAACGCACGGCCTCAAATCCGAACACGGTGGCCGAGCCCGCGCCTCCGGCAGAAGGACCGGAAGACGTGCCCGCGACGCGTTCGGTCGATCCAAACCGCAACCCGAGCCTGCTGCCGACCCCGCTCCTGCGGCAGAACGCCGCCGGCAGCCTCTAGGCCGCCGAGCGCAGGTCTGGCCGGAGCCGGTCCAAAGCGTCGGCTAATCCTCGCAACTGCGCCTCGTCGTGCGCCGCGGTCACGGTGATCCGCAGGCGCGCGGCGCCGCGCGCGACCGTGGGATATCGAATCGCCGGGACGAGAAATCCCTCGGCCTGGAGCGCGCGCGAGAGTTCCAGCGCGGCTTCCTCGTCGCCCACCACCAGCGGGTGAATCGCGCTGCCGCCGGCGGTCTCGAGAGACCGTTGCGCCAGCAAATGCCGCAGCGTCTCGATCCGCCGCCAGAGGAGCAGCCGGCGCTCTTCGCCGGCGGCCGAGCCGAGAAACTCGATCGCCGCCTGCGCCGCCGCCGCCAGCGCGGGCGGCGGTGCGGTCGAGAAAATAAAGGAGCGTGCACGGTTGATCAGCCACTCGATCAAGCTGCGCGAACCGCAAACGTAGCCGCCGCTCACGCCGAGCGCTTTGCTCATCGTACCCATCTGCACATCGATGTGCGCGGTCAGATTTTCCTCCGCGGCCAGCCCGCGGCCATGCGTGCCGATGACGCCGACCGCGTGTGCCTCGTCGAGCAAGAGCATCGCGCCAAAGCGTTTCTTCAAGCCAACCAGTGCGCGCAGCGGCGCGCGGTCGCCGTCCATGGAAAAGACTGATTCGGTGATGATCAGGAGCCGCGCCTCGGGATGCTCGCGCCGGGCCCAATCGAGGTGGCTCTCGAGCTTGCCGAGATGGTTGTGCGGGAAGACCCGGATGAGCGCGCCGCTTAATTTCGCGCCGTCGATCAGCGAGGCGTGCGCGAGTTTATCCAGCAAGATCACGTCGGCTCTTGCCGACGAGCGCGGGAATCGTCCCCAAGGCCGCCGCGTGCCCGCTGCTGAAGCTGAGCGCCGCGGGTGTGCCTTTCCATTTAGCCAGCGCGCTCTCGAGTCGCAGGTGCGGCGATTGCGTGCCGCTCACGAGTCGTGAAGCGCCCGCGCCCACACCGAACTCCGCGATCGCCGCCGTGGCCGCCTCCCGCAGGATCGGATCGTTCGCCAGCCCGAGGTAATCGTTCGAGGAAAAGTTGACCAGGTGCCGGCCGACGACATCCACCTCGGCTCCCTGCGCAGTGCCGATCTCGCGCAGCTTGCGATGGAGCGATTGCGCGCGCAGCGCCTGCAACCGTTCGTGGAAAGGATCGTCCATCATGCCTCCGCCAAAGGCGGAAGCTACATCCAAAGCGCCCAGGAGAGAAGCGCCGCCGAGTCCGACCAAACCTGGCCTTTGGCATCGCCCAAGACCACGGCGATGACGTCGCGTCCCGGCCGCGCGCCGCTGGAGATAAGGCAATGCCCGGCTGCCTCGGTGTAGCCGGTCTTCATCCCGTTACAGTAAGGCAGGCGCTTCAGGACTTTGTTTGTGTTCTCGAGCTCGCGCGTGCGCCCATCGGAATAACGAAAGACCAGCGTCGGCATGGAAACGATCGAGCGGATCGTCGGATTGGCGTAGGCGGCGCGCGCGATCAACGAAAGGTCGCGCGCGGTCGAGTACTGCCCGGGAATCGGGAGGCCGTTCGGGTTCACGAAATGCGAGTTGGTCGCGCCTAACGAGCGCGCTTTCTCGTTCATCAGGTAGGCAAACGCGTCCAAGCTCCCGGCGGAATCGCGCGCCAGGCAACGGGCGACATCGTTTGGGCTTTTCACCAGGAGCGCGCGCAATAAATCGATCCGGCGGTAACTTTCGCCAGCCTTGATATTCAGCTTCACCGGCTCGGCGTAGGTGTCGCCCGGCATGACCGTGACTTCCTTATCGAGATAGCCGCGCTCGGCCACGATCAAGGCCGTGAGCAATTTCTGCGTGCTCGCCGCGGCCCGCTGCGCGTCCGCGTTTTTTTCATACAAAACTTCGCCGGTGCGCGCATCGACCACGATCACGGCCTTGGCCTTGACCGACGGGATGCCGCCAGTCTGCTGCGAGCCGCCGGTGTTCGCCGGCAAGGCCCGCACTGCCTCCATCTCCGTCTTTTTCGGCTTCGAAGAAGTGGATTTCCTCTTCTTTTTCGGCGCGGCAAAGGCAGAGGTCGCGAGCGCGCAACAGAGCAGCGCGGTCGAAAAAGCAACGAAAGGATGACGGACGAAATTCACGGGTGACACTGTGTTACCTCCCTGCGTAGCGCAAGGGGCGCGCCATCCTGCCGGCTATTTCCCGCGCTGGATCAGCTCGACCTCGTAGCCTTCGGGCGCGTCGATGAACGCGATCGCGCCGCCGTTGCTGTTCGGGTGTGGTCCGTCGGAGAGCGGGTAGCCTTTGGCCGCGGTCGCTTTCCCAAACTCTTCGATGTCGTCCACCTCAAAGGCGAGGTGCGTCAGGTCCGGGCCCACCACCACCGGACCGCTCTCGTCGAACTTGCAGAGCTCGATCTCCTCCTCGCTCCCCGGCGCCTTCAGGAAGACCAGCTGCGAGCCGCGCCCTGAGGTGTGGCGGCGCACTTCCTCGAGCCCGAGGACGTCGCGGTAAAAGCTCACCGTCTTCTCCAAATCCTGAACCCGGTAGCGCGTGTGAAGGAGCTTTTTGATCATGGAGGAAAATATGGGCCGCGCTTACCGTAGGCGCGAATGAAACTCGTCATCGCCGCCACCGGCGCCAGCGGCACGATCTATCTCCAGCGCTTGCTCGATCAAATCGATCCCGCGGCGCACGAGGTCCATCTCATTCTCAGCGGGCACGCGCGGCAGGTGGCCACGCAGGAAACCGACGAGCTCCGCATCCCCGCCGGAGTGCACCGGCAGACCGAGAACGACCTCAACGTCCCCTACGTCAGCGGCTCGGCGCGCTTCGACGCCATGGTCATCGTCCCCTGCTCCATGTCGACCCTCGGCCGCATCGCCAGCGGTTCCGGCACCAGCGCGCTCCTCCGCGCGGCCGACGTTTTTCTGAAGGAACGCCGCCAGCTCATCGTCGTGCCGCGCGAGACCCCGTGGAGCCTGATCCACGCGCGCAACGTAGTCACGCTGCTCGAGGCCGGCGCGGTCGTCTTGCCGGCTATTCCCTCGTTCTACAGCCGCCCGCAGACGGTCAACGACGTCGCCGACACCGTCGTCTGGCGCATTCTCGATCAACTCAATCTGCCGAACCCGCGCGCCTACCGCTGGCGCGATCCGGAAGCCAGCGAAGTTTGAAAATCCGTGGCCGCCCGGCGCGCTGGCTCATCGCCTTCGCGTATTACCTCCAGCAAATCTGGGTGCGCACCCTGCGCTACCAGATCGACGATCCGGGCGGTTTCCTGAAGTTGCCGCCTAACGAACGCGTGATCGGCGCGCTCTGGCACAATCGTCTTTTCCTTTGGCCGCACGTCGCGCGGCATTTCATCCCGCACCGGCGCGCGGTCGCGCTCATCAGCGCCAGCCGCGACGGCGAGATGCTCTCGGAATTCGTCCGCCGCTACGACGTCGAGGTCGCGCGCGGCTCGAGCTCGCGCCGCGGCGCCAGCGCGATGCTGCAACTAGCCGACGTCCTCCAAAGCGGCCGCGACGTCGCGATCACGCCGGATGGCCCGCGCGGCCCAGCCTACCAGCTCGGCGCCGGGATCGTTTTCCTCGCGCAGAAATCCGGCGCGCCGCTCCTCCCAACGAACTTCGAATTTTCGAGCTGCTGGCGCCTCGGGAGTTGGGATCGCTTCATCATTCCGAAGCCGTTCTCGAAAGTGCGCGTGATCTTCGGCCCTCTCCTCCCGGTGCGGCCCACCGCGACCGACGAGGAATTTGAAGCTGAGCGCCTGCGTTTGCAGAATGCGATCATGCAAATCGTGGAGATGCTGTGAGCATGGCGCACTTGATCGACGGCCGCGCGGTTGCGGAGAAAGTCTATGCGGAGCTGCGCGGCGAAATCGCGGAGCTGAAAGGGCGCGGCATCACCCCCGGGCTCGCAGTCGTTCTTGTCGGCGACGATCCCGCTTCGCGCGCTTACGTCCGTTCAAAGGACAAGATGTGCCGCGACCTTGGCCTTCATTCGGTCAAGCTCGAGTTGCCCGCCGAGACCACGCAGGAAGACCTGCTCGCGCGCGTCGCCGAGTTGAATCGCGACCCCGCAGTGCACGGCATTCTCGTGCAATCGCCGCCGCCGAAACAGATCGACGAAGCCGCGATCGTGCGCGCGCTTGACCCAGCGAAAGATGTCGATGGCTTCCATCCGCTCAACGTCGCCAAGCTCGCCATGGGCGACGCGAGCGGCTTCGTCCCTTGCACGCCGCTTGGCTGCCAGCGCCTGCTCGCGGAGAGCGGCGTCGAGATCGCCGGCGCGCACGTGGTCGTGCTCGGCCGGAGCATGATCGTCGGCAAGCCGCTGGCCTTGCTCCTGATGGCGAAAGCGCCGAACGCCAACGCGACCGTGACTGTGGTCCATTCGCGCAGCCGGAACCTCGCGGAGATCACGCGCTCGGCCGACATCGTTATCGCCGCGATCGGCCAGGCCGGTTTCGTCAAAGCGGAACACGTGCGCGAGGGCGCGGTCGTGATCGATGTCGGGATCAATCGCGTGGAAGACGCGGGCGCGCCGCGCGGTTACCGGCTCGTGGGCGATGTTGCCTTTGACGAGGTCGCACCCAAAACCCGCGCGATCACCCCGGTGCCCGGCGGCGTCGGCCCGATGACGATCGCGATGTTGATGGCAAACACGGTCAAAGCCTGCCAGCAGGCCATGCGCTGATTTAGCCGACGACCTTGGTCGTGAGCGCACCGAGTAATTTCGGGTGCGCCAGGCCGGCGCGCAGGAGCAACGAAGTCGCGCGCGGCGAGAGCACCGCAGCCCGGGCGAGACGATTAATCCAAAGCCGTCCACGATAGAGCTCGGCGTGCGCCGCGGCGTAGTCGCGTCCATCGACGAGGCACATCGCGGCCAGCTCCCCGGTGCGCAGCGCGTAGAAAATTCCCTCGCCAGTGAACGGCTCGACCACGCGCGCGGCGTCGCCCGCGAAAAAGAGCCGGCGACCTCCCGGCGCGATCGGCGCGCGCCGCAACGGCGTGATCGTCCGCCAGGGATGCTCCGCGGTGAGGCCGAAGCGCTCCTCCGCCCACCGGCGCAACGCGGCCATGCCCGCCGGCCGGCTCACGAGGCAAAGATTGAGCTGCCCTTCGCCCACGGGCGCGTAACCGGCGTAGCCTTCGGGCAAAAAATGCAGGACCACGCGCTCGCCAAAATCAGGCGGCAACTTCAGGTGCGTCTGCAGGGCCACGCGCTCGCGCTCGATCCGCGGGAGCAAGCCGAGCAAGCGCGCCACGGTCGAGTTCCGCCCGTCCGCCGCGACCAGCGAGCGCGCCGCGATCTCGCTGTTTAATTCCCAGCCATCCCCCGCGGAAGTCACGCGCTGGAGGGTGAAACCTTCGCGCACTTCCGCCCCCGCGGCCCGCGCCGCCTCCATCAGCATCCGGTCGAGATGGCTCCGCTTGACCGCGATCTCGCTGCGTCCCTCGAAGTCGATCGCGACCTGCTTCCCGCCGATGGCGATGAACTCCACCCGGCGCAGGCGCGCGTGCGGCAGGCTCTCCAGTGCACTCGTTAGGCCAAGACGTTCCAGCACCGGCAGGCAGGCCGGGTTCAGGCAATCGCCGCAGACTTTCTCGCGCGGAAATTTCTCCCGCTCGAGCAGGAGCGTGCGCAGACCGGCGCGCGCGCAGAGGAGCGCGCAGGTCGCGCCGGCCGGGCCGCTGCCGATGATCGCGACGTCAAACATGCGGAGAGCGTCGGCGCACATGCACGGCCGGGGAAGTGGGGATACGTTTCCCCCGCGAGAGCAAATCCATGAGTTGGTCGATTCCCATATTTCGCGCCGGCGGCACCGTCGTGCGCATTCACGTTACGTTCCTGCTGCTGCTGGCGTGGCTGGCTTTCAGTTATTATTCGCAAGGCGGGACCGCGGCGGCAGCGGCGCGCGTCTTTTTCATCCTGCTGCTTTTTCTCTGCGTGCTCCTGCATGAATTCGGGCACGTGATCGCCGGGCGGGCCTACGGAATCAAGACGCCGGATATCACCCTCCTGCCGATCGGCGGGGTCGCGCGGATGGAGCGGATGCCGGACAAGCCGAGCCAGGAACTGGTGGTCGCGCTCGCCGGACCCGCGGTGAATGTCGCGATCGCGCTCGGCCTTTTCCTGGTCACCGGTTTCCGCGGCGAAGTGGGCGGCAACGTGGTCGAAGCGCCCGATCTGCTCCGGCAATTGCTCACGATCAACATCGTCCTGGTGCTTTTCAATTTGCTGCCTGCTTTCCCGATGGATGGCGGCCGCGTCCTGCGCGCGCTCCTGGCGACGCGGTTGAACTACGCCCGCGCCACCCAGATCGCGGCCACGGTCGGCCAGGCGTGCGCCTTCCTCTTCGGCTTCGCCGGCTTGTTCGGGAACCCGATGCTCCTGTTCATCGCGCTGTTCATTTATATCGGCGCTTCGCAGGAAGCGGCGGTCGCGCAAATGCGGGATGTCTCGCGCGGGATGCCGGTCTCGAGCGCGATGGTGCGGGAATTCCGCACGCTCCCGGCGGACGCGCCGCTGAGCGCCGCGGTCGACGCGCTCCTGGCGACGTCGCAACACGACTTCCCGGTGCTCGACGGGAACGGGACGGTCAGCGGCGTGCTTTTACGCAAGGATTTGTTCGCCGCGCTCAAGAAGGACGATCCCGCCCTGCGGGTAGCCGACGTGATGCGCCGCGGCGTGCCGACGGTCTCGAGCGGGATGCCGTTCGAAGAGGCCTTTCGGATCATGCAGGAATCGAATTGCCCGGCTGTCCCGGTGCTCGACCAGATGCAGCGGCTGGTCGGGTTGCTCACGCCGGAGAACGTGACCGAGCTGATGATGGTGCACAGCGCGATGCCAAAACGACGGGCGCGCGCCGCCGTGGCCTAACGAATGGCGACCAAGGAAAAGCCCGACCTGGCGAAGCGGATGCACGAGGTGCCGCACAAGCCCGGCGTCTACTTGATGCGCGATCGTTTCAATCGCGTGATCTACGTGGGCAAGGCGCGCGATCTCCGGAAGCGGGTCGGCTCCTACTTTCTCCCGTCGCGCATGGCGCAGGCGGACTTGAAGACGCGCGCGCTGCTCGAGGCGGTCTGGGATTTTGAATTCCATACGGTCGCGAGCGAGCCCGAATCGCTTCTGCTCGAAGGGAAGCTGATCAAGGAATTCCGCCCGCGTTACAACGTTTCCTTCCGCGACGACAAACGCTTCCTCGTGGTCAAAGTCGACCCGACGCGAGGAATGGCCGCGCTTCCGTTTGGCGCGTTTCAAGAAGGACGATAATGCGCGCTATTTCGGGCCGTATGCGCACGCCGGCGCGCTGCGGCAGACGTTGAACTTCATGCGCAAGAAATTCGGCGTGCTCACCTTTGGCCGCGGCTCGCCGACAGCGCGCGAGCTGAAGTCCTCGACCTATCAGGTGCCGGTGCGCTTGAGCGATACGACCGCGGAGCAATACCGCGAGCGCGTGGCCCAGGCCTGCGATTTCCTCGAGGGACACTCGCGGGAAATGATCGGCGCGGTCGAAGAGGAGATGAAGAAAGCGGCCGAGAAGCTCGATTTCGAGAAGGCCGCCGAATTGCGAAACATGCTCGAGGACTTGAAGCGCACGACCAAGCCAATGCGGCGCTTCACCCGCCACAGCCTCCCGAGCACGATCAATCCGGCGAAAGATGTGGAGGCGTTGCGCGACGCGCTCCAGCTCGAGCGCGCGCCCGCGGTCATGGAGTGCTTCGACATCTCGAATATTTCCACCACGCACGTCGTTGCCTCGATGGTTTGCTTCCGCGACGGCGTCCCGGACAAGAACAACTACCGCCGCTACCGCATCCGCACGGTTGCCGGCCAGGACGATTTCGCGAGCATGGCCGAGGTCGTTAGGCGGCGGTATTCGCGCGTGCTCCTGCAGGCGCGCGCGGTCGATCCGGAGACCGCGGAGTTCTCGCAGGAGAATCCGGCGGAAGCGCTCGAGCGTGCGAAATTCACCAGCGTGCGGCTGCCCGATCTCATCATCGTCGATGGCGGCAAAGGCCAGCTCTCCTCCGCCTGCAAGGAGCTCCAGCGGCTCGGGCTGCACGAGCTGCCGATCATCGGCCTGGCAAAGGAGTTTGAGGAAATTTATCGGCCGGGCCGCGCGCTGCCGTTGCAATTACCGGCCGATTCGGGCGCGCTCCGGTTGCTCCAGCGCATCCGCGACGAGGCGCATCGGTTCGCCAACGGCTACCACCAATTGCTGATGAAGAAGCGGATCGGCGAGAGCTTGCTGGATGATTGCCCGGGCGTGAGCCAGAACCGCAAGAATCTCCTCCTGCGCGCGTTTGGCTCGGTCAATCGCCTGCGCAAAGCGAGCGTCGAGCAGATCGCGCAGACCGAGGGAATCGGCCCGAAACTGGCCGAGGACGTGCACCGCTTCCTGCAGCGGCACAAGTGAAGTGAAGTCGCTGCCTAACCCGGAATGCCTTCGGGCTTCGGGCCGGCTTTCTCGTTCAAAGCCTGGGTGAATTCCTGCAGGCTGGAAACGATCTGCGGCGCCTTCGTCAGCACCGTGCTCGCGAGCTTTTCCGAGTAATCCGGGCGGCGCTGCGACATCTCCGAGAGCGCCATCATGACGGCGAGGGCGTTGTTGATCGAGTGCTTGATCTCGCTGAATTTTTTCTGCAACACGACCAGCTCTTCCTGGGAAATCGTCCGCTCTGAATCGCTCATGAGTAAAGGTAAATGGGCTGGAAAATGAAGCAGTAGCTGCTTAGCTGCACGGTTCGACCTTTGTCGTCCGATGCCTGCGCAAACTATCAAGATCAGTGGAGCGCGCCAGCACAATCTCAAGAACCTCCACCTGGAGATTCCACGGGAAAAGCTGGTCGTAATCACGGGCTTAAGCGGCTCGGGAAAGTCGTCGCTCGCCTTCGACACGCTCTATGCGGAAGGCCAGCGGCGTTATGTCGAAAGCCTCTCGGCTTATGCCCGGCAATTTCTCGACAAGATGGAGAAGCCGGACGTCGATTTCATCGAGGGCCTCTCGCCGTCGATCGCGATCGAGCAGCGCAGCGCCGGCGCCAATCCGCGCTCGACCATCGCGACCACCACCGAAATCTACGATTATCTCCGCGTCCTTTTCTCCGCCACCGGCCAGCCGCACGACCCGGTCACGGGCCAGCCGATCCATCGGCAAACGCCCCAGCAAATCGTCGATCAGATCCTCGACGCCCCGGCGGAAACGCGCCTGATCCTGCTTGCACCGTTGGTGCAAAACCAGGCGGGCGAATTTCGCGACGTGATCGAGAAGGTAAAGCGCGAGGGTTTCGTGCGCGTGCGCGTGGACGGCGAAATCCTCGAGCTCGCGCAACCGGAGCCGATCCGCCTGAAGAAGAACGCGCGGCACACGATCGAGGCGGTGGTCGATCGGCTGGTGGTGAAGGATGGGATCCGCACCCGGCTGGCTGATTCCGTGGAGACCGCGCTCAAGTGGGGCGAAAACCGCCTCGCCGTCCTGCGTCAGCCGCCTGAGGGCGGCGAGTGGGAGCAAACGCGCTACTCGACCAACTACGGGAACGCCGAGACCGACTTCTCGTTAGGCGAGCTGACCCCGAAAAGCTTTTCGTTTAACAGCCACTTCGGCGCCTGCCCGGCCTGCCACGGCCTTGGCACGCAGGAGGTGGTCGATCCCGACCTGATGATTTCCGACCAGACGAAGTCGCTCGCCGATGGCGCGATCACGCCCTGGCGACGCGGGACGAAGCGGATGCAGTCGTATTACAAGACGCTCCAGGGCGCGCTCGTGAAACATTTCGGGGTCGACGAATTCCTCCCCTACAGCGATCTCCCGGAGAAGTTCAAAGCCGCGCTCATTCACGGCACGGGCGAGACGCCGGTGAAGATGAGTTTCGGCGCCAACGGCAAGGCGGAGAAAACGGCGCGGCCGTTCGAGGGTTTGATCCCGCAGATGCAGCGCCTCTACGAGGAAACCGAGAGCGAGTTCACCCGCAATCGCATTCGCTCGTTCATGACTCGCGTGCCCTGCCGCGTCTGCCACGGCGCGCGGCTCAAGCCGGAGATCCTCGCGGTCACGATCAAGAGCCGCGCCGGCCGCGAGCTGAACATCCACCAATTCTCCGAGCTCACGATCGAGGCCGCGGCCGCTTTCGTCAGCGAGCTCGAGCTGACCGAACAACAACGCCGCATCACTTCCGACGTCCTGCGCGAGATCGAGTCGCGCCTGCAATTCCTCCTCGAGGTTGGCCTCGGCTACCTCACGCTCAATCGCGAAAGCGGCACGCTTTCCGGCGGCGAAGCGCAACGCATTCGCCTGGCGACGCAGATCGGCTCGGGCTTAGCCGGCGTTCTCTACGTGCTCGACGAGCCGAGCATCGGCCTGCACCAGCGCGACAACGCCCGGCTCCTGGTCACGCTTTGCCGGCTGCGCGATCTCGGGAATTCCGTCATCGTGGTGGAGCACGACGAGGAGACGATCCGCGCGGCGGATCACATTCTCGACCTCGGCCCGGGCGCCGGACCGCGCGGCGGCGAGCTCGTGGCGCAGGGCACGCTCGCGGAAGTGCTCGAGGCGAAGAACTCGCCCACGGCCGACTACCTGTCCGGCCGCGCGCGCATCGAAGTGCCAAAGCGCCGCGTCCCGCCGCGCCATCCGGTAAGCACGGGCGAAGGCTGGCTCATCTTGAAGAACGCGCGCGAAAATAACCTGCAAGATGTCACCGCCGCTTTCCCGCTCGGCTGCTTCACCTGCGTGACCGGCGTTTCCGGCAGCGGCAAGTCGACTTTGGTTGACGACACCTTGCGGCGCGCGCTCTTCCGCCACTTCTACCACTCGAAGGAAAAGCCCGGCGCGAATGGCGGGCTGCGCGGCCTCGATTACCTCGACAAGGCGATCGTGATCGACCAGAGCGCGATCGGCCGCACTCCGCGCTCGAACCCGATCACCTACACCGGCGCCTTCACGCCGATTCGCGAACTCTTCTCGCAGCTCCCGATGGCGCGCGTGCGCGGTTACGACGCCGGGCGCTTCAGTTTTAATGTTAAAGGCGGCCGCTGCGAGAACTGCGAAGGCGGCGGCTTGATCAAGATCGAGATGCATTTCCTGCCCGACGTTTACGTCGAGTGCGAGGTCTGCCGCGGGCAGCGCTACAACCGCGAGACGCTCGAGATCACTTACAAGGGCAAGAACATCGCCGACGTCCTCCACATGACGGTGGATGAAGCGGCGCGCTTCTTCCGCACGGTGCCGACGGTTTCGGACAAGCTCGAGGCCTTGCTCAACGTCGGCCTCGGTTACCTCCGGCTTGGGCAGGCCGGGACCACGCTTTCCGGCGGCGAGGCGCAGCGGGTGAAATTAGCCAGCGAGCTCTCGAAACGCGCCACCGGGCGCACGATCTACATCCTCGACGAGCCGACCACCGGCCTGCACTTTGCCGATATCGAAAAACTTCTCCAGGTGCTCATGCGCTTGCGCGATGCCGGCAACACCCTGGTCGTGATCGAGCACAATCTCGAGATGATCAAATGCGCCGATTGGATCATCGACATGGGCCCGGAAGGGGGCGCGCGCGGCGGCCAGGTCGTCGGCGCCGGCACGCCGGAGGAGATCGCACGCATCGCCGGGAGCCACACCGGCCAATACCTGAAAGCGCTGCTTCCCCGCGCATGAAAGTGCTGGCTGTTTTCCTCGCGCTCGCACTCGTGCTCACCGCCGGGGCGCAAGCCTTGCCCGGAGAACTCGCGCGCGCGGTTCAGCCGCTGCAGGAAGGCGTGCCGCAGGTTGCGGTCGTGCGTCTGCGCGCGCTCCTCGCGGCGGGGAAATTGCCCGAGGACGAGCGCCGCGCCGCGACCGTGAAATTGGGCGAAGCCCTCGTGGCCGCGGGGGAACCGCAAGCCGCGCTGGAAGTTTTAGCCGACCCTTTGGTGCAGGCTTCTGCCGAGGCAAAATTTCCATCGCGCGCAGGCTTTCGCCGCGCTCGGGCGCTGGGCCGAGGCGCTCCCGCTTTTCGCCACCAGCGCCACCGAAGTGATCCTCCCTTGGCGAAGCGATGCGCTCATGGGCCAGGCGGAAGCGTTGCGCGCGCTCGGCCGCTCGGATGAAGCGCTCGAGTTGCTCACCCGCCTCGCCCGCGAACCGCGTTGGAGCGTGCGCGCGCGCTTCGCGGCCACGGAAATTTTGCTCGCGCAAAAACGAAGTCGGCGCCGCGCAACGCCTGCTCGATTCCGTGAATGCGAAGAGCGACAGCGAGCGTCGCGAGCGCCGTCTCCTCGGCGGCCGCATCGCCTGGGCGACGAATCGCCCGCAGCGCGCGCTCAACATGTATGCCTCGATTTTGCGGCGCCCGCGCGGGGCCCGTCACGCCGTCCTGCAGGCCACGCTTTTTGCGCTCGCGGATGCGCACCTCCGCCTGGGCACGCCGGAGAACGGCGATGATTTCCTGGAGAATTACATCGAGCATTATCCGGGCGACGAAGCCCTGCCCGCGCTCTTCGCGAAGCTCGACCAACTCTACGCGGCGGAGCGGCGGCAGGCGCGCCACGATCTCGGGCGCTGGAGCCGCGAGCCAGCGCAGCCGCGCCGCGCGCTCGCGCAATGGTATCTCGCGCGCGCCGAACTTCGCCTGGGCCATCGCGAGGCCGCGCTCGCCGCCTTCGCGCAACTGCGCGCGGAGCATCCGCCGCTGCCGGATTTAGCCGACGCTTTCATCGAATTTGCACAGCTGAAATTGCAGGACGGACAGACGGAAGAAGCGCGCGCCATCCTGGAAAAGGCGCGCGCGTTGCCGGTGAGCGGAGCAGCGCGGGAACGGGTCGACTTTGCGATCGCGCGCGCGGAATTCGCAGGGGGAAACTACGTGCACGCGGCGGAAACTTTCCTGCGCGTGGAGCAGCCGGCCGCGCGCTTTAACGCTTCGCTCGCCTGGATGGAAGCGGAGAAAGCGCCGGAAGCGGCGACTGCGGCCCAGGCGCTGGCCGACCGCGGCGCGGCCACGGATCTCGCGCTGGAGGATGCGTTGCTCAAGGCCCGGCGCGGCGAGCCCGAGGCGCTGGTTCAGTTCACCCGCACCTCCCCGAAACATCCGCGCGCCGCCGAGGCTTTCGTGGCGCTCGCGGAAATGGCGTTCCACGCCGCGCCGCCACGGCTGGAAGAGGCTGGCCAATTCCTCGCCCGCGCCGCGGAGGCGCCGGCCGACCCGGCCGCGAGCGAGCGCGCTGACTACTTGCGCATCTGGCTGGACGAGGCCGCGCCTAACGAAACCAAGGCGATCGCGCGGGCGAATGAATTTGTTGCCAAATATCCCCAGAGCGCGCTCCTCCCGGAGGTGCGGCTAAAGCTGGCAGAGCTGCATTATCGCCGGCAGGATTTCGCGAACGCGCAGACGCAATTCGAGATCCTCGCCCAGATCGACCCCGCCGCGCCGCTCGCGCGGAAAGCGCTCTTTTTCGCCGCGGAAGCGGCCATGCAAAGCATGAATCCCGGCGCACTCGAGCGGGCCCTCGAGCTCTTCGACGAAGTGGTGAAAGCGGGCGGCGAATGGAAATGGGCCGCGCGCAACGAGCAGGCGGTGATCGAGCGGAAACTGGGCAAACCGCAGGACGCGCTCACGCTTTATGAGGAAGTCTTGAAGGGCGACGCGGCTGCGCCGGAGAAGCGCGAAGCGCGCTGCGGCCAGGGTGATGTGCTCTACGATTTGGGCGCGAATGCGCCGGAGAATTACACGCGCGCGATCGAGGCCTACAATCAGCTGGCAAACGAATCTGGCGTCCCCGCGCATTGGAAAAACCAGGCGCTTTTCAAGAAAGGAATGTGCCTTGAGCGGCTCGAAAAACCGGAGGAAGCGCTGGCGGCGTTCTACGAAGTGCTCGACGACGGCGGCCGGCCTGATCGGCGGCGGGAGTTCTTCTGGTTCTACAAGGCCGGATTCAATGCGGCGCGTCTGCTCGAGGAGCAAAACCAGTGGCAACCCGCGGCCGCGATCTACGAAAAGCTTGCCTTTGCCGGCGGCGCCCGGAGCGAGGAAGCGAAAGGACGCCTCAGTCGTCTGCGGCTGGAGCACTTTCTCTGGGAAGAGTAGGCGCGGCCGCGCGCTCGAGCTCGCGGACGATCGCCGCGAGCGCGGTGTTCACCGGGCAGGCGAGGCGGTGTTTTTTGCCTAACGAAACCACGGCGCCGTTGAGGTGCTCGATTTCCGTCGAGCGTCCGCGCCGGAGATCCTGCAGCATCGAGACGACGTTGCGCGAGGGCGCGTAGAGGGCGTTGAGTTCGCCGAGGAAATCCTCCTCGAAGTGCACGCCCTCGGCCGCGGCCACCGCGAGGCATTCCGCGAGCACGAGGCGCTTGAGTGGGTCGAGGCCTTCATCGGCGATCGTCCCCACCTCCGCGCCGAGCAGGGCGGTGATGGGATTGACCACGCAGTTGAAGATGAGCTTGCGCCAGACGTCGCGGCGAATGTCGGGCACGGTGCGGCAGGGCAGGCCGGCGGCGCGGAAAAGCACGGCCACGCTTTCGCTGCGCGGATGAGCCTGCAGGAGAGTCTCGCCGGCGACCATGTAACGCACGCTGCCGGGCGCCTCGAAGATCGCGCCGAGTTGCGTGAGCCCGCGTAAAACAACGACCTCCGCCGGCAGAACCGCGCGCGCTTCCTCTTCGCTCGCGAGTCCATTTTGCAGCGCGATGACGGTGGTATCCGCGCGCAGTAACGGCGCCAGCGGCGCAAGCACCGCGCGATTAGCCGGCACTTTGGTGGTCAGGAGGATGCAGGTGTCGGGCTCCACCCGCTCGACCGCGGTCGCGGCGCGCACCCGCACCACGCGTTCCTCGCGGCCCGTCACGCGCAGGCCTTCGGCCTGAATCGCGCGCACGTGCTCAGGGCGGCCAATGAGCGTGACCTCGTTGGCCTCCGCGAGCTTGGCGCCAAGGAGACTGCCGATGGCGCCGGCGCCCAGGACGATGATTTGCATGCCGGCGGACGCTAGCACGAGCGGCCGCGCGCAGAAACGCGGATCAATTCGCGGCGATGCTGGTCTTAGCCAACGCTTCGAGCGCGGACATTTGCGCGAGCGCGCGCCCGCGCCTCCTCGCGCCGGCCCAGCAGCGTGAGAATGTCGGCTAACGAGCGGTAAAGCGTTGGCTGATCGGGCTGACGCCGAATAGCGCGCGCCTGCGCGATTCGCGCCTCCTCGAGCAGGCCCTGCCGCTGGCGCACGCCCGCGATCAGGCGCAGGGCCTCGGCGTCATGCACATCGAGCCAGCTGGCAAAACGCAATTGCGCGACCGCAGCCTCGGCGTCGCCTTTTTCCGCGAGCAATTGCCCGAGCGCGATCGTGGCGCCGTAGTGCCACCAATGTTCCGACCGCAAACGCAGAGACCAACTCCGCGGCCGCAGCCGGTCCCTCGGTTTGGCGGAGGACTTCTGATTCGAAGCGAATGATCTGCCAGACGTTCGGGTAATCCTTCCGCGCCTGCTCCAGGAGCACGATCGCGGCGGCGTCGTCGTGCGCATTATGCCGGATGTGCGCCAGGTTGAGCGCAGCCACCCAGGTGCGTGGATATTCCTTCCGCGTCTCCTGCGCGGCGACCTTGGAGTTGGTGAACATCGCCTCGCCTTCCGCATGCTTCCCCTGGCGATAGAGCGCCTCGGCAAGATTGTTTCGCGCGGTTGGGTAATCCGGCGTGAGCTGAAGGATGCGGCGAAAGATGGATTCGGCTTTTACGTACTCGCCCTCATTCAGGTAGATCAGGCCGAGGTTCGCGGCCACGCGAGTGCTGGAGCCGCCGGCAGTCATGGTGCGCTGGTAGAATATCTTTGGGCTGACCCAATCGGTGCTGCGGACATAGGCGCGCCCGCCCAACCCGCCAGCGGCGAGCAAGGCAACCACGACCGCGACCCGCTGACCACGCGGAGAGAACTCCAGAACCCAGCCGGCGAGGACGAGGAGAAAGCCGACGCTCGGGAGGTAAAGCCAGTGCTCGGCGACGTTGGCGTTCAAGTCGAGCAAATTGGAAACCGGCAGGTAGCCGGCAAAAAACCAGGCGCTGCCGAAGACCCGCAGCTGGCGCCCGGCGCCGCGACGGGCACAACCGAACGCGAAAGCCGCCAGGAGGAGCGCTCCGCTTAACGAGAGGTATTCCGTCTTGACCGACTTCCTCCAGCTCGGGGTGTTGAGGTAATTCTCCGGGTCGAGCACGCTCCGCTCCATGTAGAGCGTGGTCGGGCAAAGCATCAGCCGCCCGTAATCGCCCAGCGCGCGGAGCATAAGCACGGCGCGCACGGGCGCGCTCGTGGGCTCGGACTTGGGCGGGCCGGACTGGCGTTGTGGGAGGCTGCGCAAGCCGGCGTAACCGGCCACGAGCGCGAGGCAGGCGGCGAGGCAGGTGGCTTTCCATTTCCAGGAAAGACCGGCGCGAAAAGCGAAGGTGTGCAGGAGGAAAATTCCCAGCCAGACGAGCGCGCTCTCGCGCGAGGCCAGCGCCAGCAAACCGCAGAGGGCCGCGCCTAGATAGCCGGCAACCTTGCGCCTCCCCGCGCCCTGCTCGGCCCGCAAGAAAAGCAGCCAGCCGCCGCTGGCGAAGGCAAAGGCCAGGCTATCCGCCCGCCCGGAGATGTAATCGATCGCTGCGCTATGCACCGGATGCAGCACCCAAAGGAACGCGACCGCAAAAGCCACCATGGCGCCGTGAGTGCGGCCGACCAAGCCCGGAAGCAAACGCCGCAGGAGCAGGTAGAGAAAGACTGCACTCGTTAGGTGCAGCAGGACATTGGTCAGGTGAAAGCCGTAGGCGTCGGTGTTCCAGAACCAATAGTCGAGCGCAAAGGAAACGTTTTGCACCGGACGGTAATGCGAGCCGAAGCCATCCGGGAAAAGGTAATGCCGGAAAGCTTCCGGAATAAGCAGCGGGCTGCGGATGAAAGGATTCTCCGCGACAAGGTAATCATCGTCCCAGAGTGGCGTCCCCTGGAGCGCGGGCAGACGAACCAGAAAGCCGACCACCAAGAGAAGGAAGGCGTGGAAACAAGGATGACGCAGAAGGGCGCCGCGCGTGTCCGGGAGAGACTCGGGCGCAGGGAGAGTTTTCCAGCTAAGAGTGGCTTCCATGGGTTCCAGTCGAAGAAGCTGCTTTTAAGCGCAGAAAGCGTCCTTCCGCACGATGACGAAAGGACGCTTCCCGGAGTTACAGTCGAGTAAGGCTACTGATTGAAGGGCGACCAGAAGGAGGTGTCGGCCACGTCGGAAAGAGCGTCATAGGTCGCCTGCGGAACTTTCGGCAGGGAGTCGACCGTCTGGTCGCCGTAGGAGTGACCGAACAAATCGGCGCCGGTCGCGTAGAGCTGGGTGTCCTTCTTCACGTAGGCGATCCAGTCGTCCACCGCGATCGGGTCGCCGCTCTTCTTGCCTTTTTCGATGGCATACTGGTCCATCGCGGAATCAATCATGCGCAGATCGTTAATTACCTTGCTGGCCTGGGACCGCTTGCGGGCGCGCAGGAAGCCGGGCACGGCGATGGCGGCGAGGAGGGCGATGATCGCCACGACGATCATGATTTCCACGAGGGTGAAACCCGCGCGGCTTTTCTTAGAGAGTTGGTTTAGCATTGGTTTGGTTCTTTCGGTAGGGTTAACGGGACCAGCGTTCCGGTAGGTTCACTGGCAGAGAAGCAGCTGTTTTATTTTGGTTTAGGTTTAGGCTGACCACTCACTGCCTGCCACCCCCGCGGGGTGCGGGGATGACAGGTGGGTGAAGGGTCTTGGCTTAGTTATACGGAGACCAGAAGGTGTTGTCGGTCACGTCCGAGAGGGCGGTCTTGGTCGCCGTGGGCACGCTCGGGAGTTTGTCGACGGCCTGGTTGCCGTAGGTGTTGCCGAAGAGGTCCGCCCCGGTCACGTAGAGGTTGGTGCCCTTTCTTCAGGTAGTTGGTCCAATCGGCCACGAGCACGGTCGCGCCCGAGGTCTTGTTGGTTTCGATCGCATACTGGTCGACCGCGCTGTCGATCAGGCGCAGATCGTTGATGATCCGGCTGGCCTGCGAGCGCTTGCGGGCACGGAGGAAGCCGGGGACGGCGATCGCCGCCAGGAGGGCGATAATCGCGACCACGATCATGATTTCCACGAGGGTGAAGCCCCCGCGATTCTTGTTCAATTTGTTTAACATCTTGCTGGTTCTTTCTGGTTACTGCTCTGGTTTGGTTTTTTGATTGCGTCCGGGTGGGACGAACTGACAGGTCTTGCTAAAAGCAGGAGCGGTGCCGCGCTTCCGAAGAATTTTTCGTTAGGCTGCAAAGAGCCATCCGCGAGCGGCGGCGCTTGTGCCCGGCACAGGCGCGGGCTAAGCGGAGTGCGTGCACGGGGAGAGCGAGCGAAACGACGGCCGCGGCGCGACGCTGGTGGCAGGCGTGGCGCTGCTTTGCTTCCTCGCCTGGACCGCCACTTCCGCGGCCCGCTGGGCCGGTTTCGCCTATCGCACCTTTGACCTGGCCTACTACGTGCAGGCGCTCTGGCAATTGATCCACGGACGCCTCGAGGTCTCGGTGCAATACGTCCCGCTGCTCGGCAACCACGTGGAGCCGATCGTTCTGCTTATCGCGCCGATCTTCTTCCTCTTCCCGCATCCGATGACCTTTGTGGTCCTGCAAAACCTCGGGCTCGCCTCGATGGGACTTGTCGGCTACCGGATCGCGCGCCGGTCCGGCATAGGCGAAACGGCGAGCGTCCTGCTGGCGCTGGCCCTCCTGCTTATCCCGGCCACGGGTTACGTGGCGCTGCACGAGTTTCACCCGGAAGCGCTGACCGCTCCCTTCCTTTTGCTCCTGTGGCACGCGCGCCTGCGCCGACGAGTAGGCGCTTACTGGTGCTGGTTCGCCGCGGTGCTCGCCTGCAAGGAAAACATGGCGCTGTTATTGGCGGCTTTTTGTGTGGTCGAGGCCTGGCGGGAGCGCCGACGCGGAGGGCGCGAGCTGCTGCGCTGGTATGCCTGGCCGATGCTGGGCGCGCTCGGTTGGTTTATTTTTTCCAGCAAGGTGATCACGCCGGCGTTGAACTCCGGGAACATCGATTACCTCGCACTCTACGATCGCTTGGGTGCATCCGGCGGCGAGATCCTGCGCAATTTTATCCTGCAACCTCAGCTCGCCCTGGGCGCGCTCGGCCACTCGTTAGCTCACGGCAATTTGCTCTGGGCCCTGCTGCTCCCATTCCTGGCGCTGCCACTCTTGCGGCCACATTGGCTGTTGATCGCGCTGCCTGTTTTGCTGCAGCACTTGCTTTCCTGGCGCTCGTCGGAGTGGACGGTTTTCTTTCATTACGCCGCGCCGCTCTTGCCGCTTTGTTGGCTGGCCACGGTCGAAGCGGTGGCTGGTTTTCGCCGGGGCCAACGCTGGCTGCCGCCGGCAATTCTCGCCGCCTGTCTCATTGGGCAACTTTGGATCGGCCCGGCCGCGGGCATGCTGCGCACGGCGCAGGAATGGTCGGGTGGCCGAGCGGATCGATTACGGAAGGAGGAATTCCTGCGCGCGATCCCGGCGGAAGCGAGCGTGGTCGCGCCGCTTCCCTACCTCACTCACTTGGCGCTGCGCGAGCGACTGCACTCGCTCCATTACATTCTCAAAGGCCTGCGCACCCTTAGCCGTGAACGTTTCCAGCCACCGCCGCCGACCGATTACGTGCTCCTGGATTACGGCGACCAGGCGACCTTCGATCCGGGGTCGGGTTACTTCCATCCGCGCATGCGCACAGCCCGCGGCGAAGCGTTCCCCTCGAGCGAGGAATTGCTCCACGATTTCCTGGTCAAAGCGCAATGGGAATCCGTCTCGCAGAACGAGCTAACGCTTCTGCGACGGGTGGAAAAGCGCGCCGCGCCCGCGCTGGAGAATGCCGTCTCGGTAATCGAAATGGGCGCGGGAACGAAGCTCCTCAAAATTGAGAAATCGTCGGCTAATTTCTCATCACGGGAAGCACTCGAGTTAACCTTAACCTGGCAATTCGGTGTGGAACGGGAAGTCTTCCCATGGATGGTGCTTCGCCTAAGACCAGGCAATGGCGGACCGCCTTTCATCCTGCAGCGCGGACTCGCCGCGCCGGAAGCGGGCGAAGGCCTTTATGTAGAGAAATGGTTGGTTAATCCGCCAGCCGATCTCGCTCCCGGCGAATTTGAGGGCGAGCTTCTTTTCATGGACCGGTCGCGTGCCACCTGGCAGCCCAAGACCGGGGCGGAGATTCCGTTACTGGCTCCGCCGCTTCCACTCGGTCGCATGCGGATAACTCGTTAGCTTAACCACTCACTGCCTGCCACCCCCGCGGGGTGCGGGGATGACAGGTGGGTGAAGGGTCTTAGCTTAGTTGTACGGAGACCAGAAGGTGTTGTCGGTCACGTCCGAGAGGGCGGTCTTGGTCGCCGTGGGCACGCTCGGGAGTTTGTCGACGGCCTGGTTGCCGTAGGTGTTGCCGAAGAGGTCCGCCCCGGTCACGTAGAGGTTGGTCCCTTTCTTCAGGTAGTTGGTCCAATCGGCCACGAGCACGGTCGCGCCCGAGGTCTTGTTGGTTTCGATCGCATACTGGTCGACCGCGCTGTCGATCAGGCGCAGATCGTTGATGATCCGGCTGGCCTGCGAGCGCTTGCGGGCACGGAGGAAGCCGGGGACGGCGATCGCCGCCAGGAGGGCGATAATCGCGACCACGATCATGATTTCCACGAGGGTGAAGCCCCCGCGATTCTTGTTCAATTTGTTTAACATCTTGCTGGTTCTTTCTGGTTTGGTTTTTTAGTTCGAAGCGGCGATCCGAGAACCGCCGATTGTTGCGAGGGTTAAAAGCAGGGGTGGTGCCAACCAGGCCAGCTTTATGAGAATTACTGGAATGCGGCCGCAAATTTCCGCCGCCACCAGGCAGGAAGTTCCCCGCTCGGCCCGCGCACTGCTAAAGAGAATGGCCATGGGACTTCTCCGCCCGGCGCTGCCGCGCACCATCTCTCTATCGGCCTACGTGTTTGCCGGCGTGCTCCTCGTGCGGTTGCTTGTACTCTTGAAATTCAGCGCCTCGGCCTTCCTTCTGCCGGCCCAAGGCGACATGCATTTCTACAACGACTGGGCGCAGCGCATCCTCCACGGCCAATGGACCGATCACCAGGCCTTCTACGGGCTCCCGCTTTACCCGTATCTGCTCGCGGCGCTCTACAAGGTTTTTGGTTATAGCCCGTTCTTCCCGGCGTTCCTCCAAGGCTGCGCCGATAGCGGCACGGCCGTGATCCTCTTCCGCCTGGGCGCGCATCTCTTCGCCGCTCCGCGGGCAAGCACGGCCGTCACTCCGTGGGAAAAGCTCCGGACGCAGCGCGGCACGATCGTCGGCCTGCTCGCCGCCGGCGGCTGGGCCTGCTACGCCCCGGCGCAGGCTTACGCGGCCATCCTCATGCCCACAGCGCTGGCTATTTTTGTCTTCTGGTTCGTCGTCTGGCAGATCGTGCGCCGCCAGGAGACCCCGCGACCCGCGGTCGTCTTCCTCTTTGGTTTGCTCATCGGCTTCACCGCCATGGGCATCGCCACCACGCTTTTCCTCGCGCCGCTTTTTATTGCCGCGCTTTTCTTTAAATGGGCCGGCCGCAATCGCGTGGAACTCACCCGCGCGGCCGTGCTCTCAGTTTTGCTCGCGGCCGGTCTCGGCCTCGGCACCCTTCCGTGCTGGGCGCACAATTACTTCGTTGCGCACGAGCCCGTCCTGCTCTCGGCCCACAGCGGGGTGAACTTCTGGATTGGCAACAACCCCGTGGCCAATGGCTACCCGAAGATGCCGCCCGGCCTGCACGCCGGACAGGAGGCAATGCTCTCCGATTCAATCAAGACCGCCGAGCGGAGCGTGGGGCACAAGCTCCAGCGCGCGGAAGTTTCAAAATATTGGTCGGCCAAGGCGAACGCCTACATCCGCGAGAATCCCGGCGCCTGGCTGCGGCTGGTCGGCACGAAGATCGCCAACTTCTGGAACGCCTTTCAATACGACGACCTCAGCATCATCACCAACCTCCGCCTCCAGGGAATCCTGCCGCCGGGTCTGCGCTTCGGCCTCGTGGCCGCGCTCGCGCTCGCGGCCCTGCCCTTCGCGGCGAGGCGCGCGCGCGAAGCCCGCTGGGTCATCGCCGCGATCGCGCTCCACCTGGGCTCGCTCCTGACGGTTTTCGTGACCGAACGCTACCGCATGGCCGCCGTCCCGGGGTTGATGTTGCTGGCTGCGTTCGGGGTCTACCTGCTCTGGGAAAATCTCTGCCGCGCGCGCTTCCGTGAGCTTGCCGTCTATTTGGCGCTCCTCGTGGCCACCTGCACTTTCGTCTCCATTCGCCGGGGCGATCCCTCGCTCTGGGCGCTCGATCCCTACAACTCCGGCTGGCAGGCGCTCCAGGGAAAGAACTACTCGTTAGCCCAGGAGAAGCTCGAGCTGGCCTACGCCTACGTGCCGGACAACGCAGAGATCAATTTCGCCCTCGGCAATCTCCAGCTCGAGCAAGGCCACACCGCGGAGGCGAAACCGTGGTATGCCGCCACCCTCCGCCTCGATCCGACCCACGAAGGCGCCTGGAATAATCTCGGCGTGCTCGCCCTGGGCGAGAATCGCTGGGAATTGGCGATCAAATTTTTCCGGGGCGCGCAGGAGCAATCGCCCGATGACCCGAAGACGCACTTCCTGATGGCGCGCGCCTATTCCGCACTCGGCGATTACGCGCGGGCGCAGGCGCAACTGGCCCCGGCGTTGCGCGCGCGGCCAGAGCAGCCGGAGTTCCTTGAGCTGAAGAAGACGATCGAGGCGGCGCTCTAGCCGACTGCCTGATGCCTGCTGCCGCTTCCTCCTTTCTCGCGATTCTCGAAGGCTGGCTCGCGGGCGCCTCCCGCATGCGCTGGCGGCACGCGGCCTTGATCCTTACCGCGCTCTTCGCGGTGGCCAACTGGCCGTTGCTCACCGGCCAGGGCCACGAACAATGGGACGCCTACGACCTCGGCATGCCGTATTATTCGCTCGTGGCCGACTGCGCGCGCGCGGGCCATTTGCTCTTCTGGAATCCCTGGCTCGCGGGCGGCTCGCCCGATTTCGCCATCGCCGGCGCCGGAGCCTTGTCGCCCGATATGATCCTGCTGGCTGCGCTCACCGGCCCGGGCGGGGGCGGTTACATCGCCTACTGGCTGCTGATTTGGTTAGCCGGCGGTTTCGGCATGCTCCTGCTCGCGCGGCATTGGCGCGCGCCTGTCTGGGGCGGGCTGGTGGTCGCGCTCGGGTATCTCTTTTCCGGGTTTTACACCGGGCACGCGGAGCACTCGCTCGTGGTCTATTCCTTCTCGCTCCTGCCGTGGATCCTCTGGCGGCTGGATGTGGCCCTGCAATCCTCTCGCTGGCTCCCGGCTCTCCAGGCGGGCGCGCTCTGGGGACTTTCCGGGCTCGCGGGCTATCCCTCGTTCACCGTCTGCACCGCCGGCTTGCTCGGCTTGTGGACAGTCGGTCGTTCGCTTTTCTCGCTGGAAAAACCGACCGCCGCGCGTTGCACCCGCGCGTTTCTGCGCTTGCTCGTCGTGGGTCTCGTCGGTGCGGTGATCCTCGCGCCTTCGCTGATCAGCGCGGTGTGGGAAGGCCGCGGCTACAGCGACCGCGGCGAGCCGATCAGCCGGCCATATGCGCTGGAGTCGAACGCGCTCCATCCGGGCAGCCTGGTGACTCTCGGGAGTCCGGCCTACGGCGAGCTGAAGATGCGGCAGCCGTCACTCTGGAGCTACACCGACGTCTCCTGCCTGAGCCTCTACACCGGCGCGGCCACCCTGCTCCTGGCCTTGGTCTCGTTAGGCAATCGCGGCGAGCGTGGCTGGCGCTGGTTTCTCGTGACGCTTGCGCTCCTTGCGCTGGCCTGCGCGATGTCGCGTACGCTCCCGCTGCGCGGTTGGATGTACGATCTCCTCCCGCCAACGCGTTTCTTCCGGCACTCCGCGATGCTGCGCGGCTATTTCATTTTCCTGCTGTCGGCGCTCGCCCTCCTGGGGGCGCGCGACCTCGCCCGCTGGAAGGCCGGCGCACGCGCACTCCAGGGCTTTCAATTTCTCGCGCTGTTCCTGGCGGTCTGCGCGTTCGTGGGCTTCGGGGCGGTCAACGCGATCGCCCTCGTGGGACTGCCGCACGCCGCGCTCACCACAGCTCACCTGGTGATCGTCTGGATCGGCCCGGTCTTCCTGGGCCTGGCGCTGGCGCGCCACTTCGAACGCTGGGCGCCGCTCGCACCAGGGATTTTCGTGCTCCTCGCGGTGCTCGATCTGCTCGCGACCGCGCGCCTTTCGCAGGCGACCGTTTTCACTTGGGAAGCCGATCCCCCGCAGGCGCACGTGTCCTCGCTTGCGCCGCGGTTTGACCGCGTGCTCGGGAAAGGGCAGGCAAATTCCAATGTCCTCGCGCGCCAGCCGCAGCTGTGGAACTACACCCCGCTCCTGAATTACTACCATCACCTGATCACAAAATGGCCGCCGTTCAGCGACATGGCCCTCGGGGCGGAGCGCACCTGGTTCAGCAAGGACGCGCCGCTGCTGCCGCCGGATAACGAGACCTTTAACGTCTACACGGTCGATCTGCTGCAATTGGACCGGCCGGTCATCATCCGGCATTCGCGCGCCGGGATGCTCGGCCAGGAGAAGACGCCGGTGCCGTTCGATCCCGCGAAAGTTTCCGCCGCGAGCCGCGTGCCGACGGTGGTGCGGGAGTATGCGCCGGAGAAAATGATCCTCGAGGTCGAAGCGCCCGACGACGGCTGGGTCATGGTCACCGATCGCTGGTCGCGCAGCTGGCAGGCGACGGTCAACGGTGTCGCGCAGCCGGTGGAAGGCGCCAATTTCATCTTCCGCGCCGTGCCCGTGACTCGCGGGGCGAACCGCATTGAGTTCCGCTTCCGGCCGCTCGGCATGCCCTCCCTCCTCATCGCCAGCTGGGGAGCGCTGGCCTTCATTGGCCTCGCGACCCTCGGCCGCGGGTGGCGAGCGGCAGCGAGCGGCGGCGCCGGCTTTCGATTGGACGCCGCTGCCGGTGAATTAGCCGGCTACTTCCAGCCGCGAAACGCACTCAAGGCCACGTTTTCGTAATGGATCACGGGCTGCGCCAGCGGCACCGGGACGCGCTCAAAAGTCGCCGCGCGCTGCTGCAAAACGAAGGCGGTTTGCTCGCTCCACGCGCGGTAAATCGGCGCCACGCTCTTCGCATCCGGATGTTCCCCTGCCGGCGGCGCCCACAGCGGCGACTGATTTGGCGGGACAAAGTTTACCCCGCCCACCAGCCAGACGGTGTGGCCACCCTGCAGCGTCTCCTGGATTTGCGCGAAGATCGGCGCGAGCGGCGTCTGCGCCATCAACTGCGTCTTCAGCAGATCGGCGCGATGGGAACGCAAATCGTCGATCGGCGGGATCGTCCGCACGCGGGCGCGACCATGGTAGTAATACTGCAGCGAGATCGCGTAGGGAAACGGGTTTACCAGGATCAGGTCGTCTGCTGCCGCCATTGCCTCCAGCCGTTGCGCGACCAGGTCGATGTTCGTTTGACGTTCGCCGAGGGACTTGAGCGCTGGGAGAAAAGCGAGCGCGGCAAATGCGACCAGGAAAAGCGCGCGCACTCCCGGCCGCACGTTCGCCGCGAGCAACATCTCCAGGCAGACTGCGGCAAAAGCCAGCAGGACGATGTAATACCACGGCTGCGTGAGGTAGCTCAGCATCCGCAGGAAGACCAGGTAAGCCGCCGTCCCCGCGACCAGCGTCACCAGGGCGAAGAGCGTCCGGTCTTCCACCGGCTGGCGCACCAGCGCCCAGATCCCGGCGCCTAACGAGAAGAAGAACAGCGCCAGCCAAACCCAGGCGAAGCCGCCGAGCGGCGCGCCGAAAGTCTCTGCCGCCTTCGCGGAAATAGCCGACCACTTGAACGGCGTTTGCCAGATGAAACTCCACGCCTGCACCCGGTGGATCGTGGGAGATAAGGCAGCAGCGAGACCGCTGCGAGCGCGCCCAGCGCAACCACCGTTCCCGCCGTGCGGAAATCCCGCCGCCGCAGTGCCACCGTGACCGCGCCCAGGCAAATCGCCCCGAGGAGAAAGGCGTTGTAGTAGAGGCATTGCACGCTCAAGAGCGCGGCCGCGAGCGCGCAGAACACGCGGCCTAACGAGAGCTTTTCCGTGAGCCGCCAAAAGGCGCCCAGCGCGAAAAGGATCACCACCATGCCCAGGCCATAGGCGCGGATGGAATCGCCGTAGCGCACGACCATGGGATTAAAACCAACCAGCGCGAGGGAAAGCAGCGGCAAACCGAAGCGCAGCCAGCGCGCGTTCACCCAGAGCAGCGCGAGCAGGAGCAGCCCGATGACCACGCCGAAGACCCGCAACTCTGCATCGCTGGCGCCGTGCGGCACGCCCGCGACGAAGCGAAGCAGCGCGACGAAAAGCGCGGGGAAGGACTCAAACGCGAGATTGTCCCAGGTCTCGCCCCAGCTCGACATGCTCGCGATCTCCACGCTGGTGACCTCATCCCGCCACAAGGCACCCGCATGCAGGCCGAAGAAAATCTGCAGCGCGACCGCGCCGAGGGTGCCGAGCACCGCCGCGAGAAGAGGGAAATTTTTGCGCCCGAACATCTGGTCCAGCCGCCGAGCGGCGCGGGACTCTAGACCAATTTGATCTTCCTGACCGCCAGGAAAAGCATCCGCAAGAGGAGCACCCCGCTGCTCCAGCGCCGGATGTTGGTTTCGCCGTAGGTCCGGTCGCGGTAGCGGATGGGAATGTCGCCAATCTTCAGGTGCAGATGGTTCGCGCCGAAGATGAGGTCGAAGTCGCCAAACGGATCGAACTCGCCGAAGTGCGCGCGGTTAGCCGCGATCCGTTCGTAGTCGGATTTAAGCAGCGCCTTGGTCCCGCAGAGCGTGTCCTTGATCGGCTGCCCGAGGGCCCAGCTAAAGGCGACGCCGAAGAACTTGTTCGCGCAGAGATTGCAGAAGCGCATCGCCTTTTCTTCCATCGGATAGACCAGGCGCACGCCGTTCGCGAAATCGGCCCGTCCGCTCACCAGCACCTGGTAAAACTTCGGCAGCTCCTCCGGCGGCATCGTCAGGTCGGCATCGAGGATCATCAGCACTTCGCCGCTGGCGGCATCGAAAGCTTCGCGGACCGCGTTGCCTTTCCCGCGGCCGGTCTGGCGCATCGTCTTGATGTCTAAATCGGGATAAGCCGCAGCCACGCGCTCGATCTCGCTCCAAGTGTGATCGGTCGAATTCCCCTCGATGAAAATGATCTCCGTGTGTCGCCCGAGCCGCGGCGTGCGCCGGACCGCAGCCTCGATGTTGCCCGCTTCGTTGCGCGCGGGGATGACCACGGTGACGCTTTTTTCGCCGAGCGGTTTCGGCAGCGGTCGCGCCACCTGGAAGTGCGTGAGCGCAAACGGCGCGAGCAGCGGAGTGAAGAAACGGTTGGCTATTTTCTCCAGGCCGAGGCAGCGCAGCGGCAGGAGCAGGGCGCTCTGCTGCTTCATCACTTCCCAGCCGGCGAGGCTGAGAAGATGGCGGAGGTCGGTCGAGCTGAGCCAATTCGAAGCTGGCTGCGCCGCGCGCAAACCGAGCGCCGTCCCGAGGCTGAGGAGCGGCCGCCAGAGCGCGCTGTAAAAATTAAGCAGCAACCTGGTGCGCCCGTGCGCGACGGTCTGGATGCGCTCGAGCATCTGCTGGACGTCGGCCGCCTGGTTGACCGTTTCCGAAAGGATCACGAAGTCGAAGGTGCGCTCGAGTTGCAACTCCTCGCCCGCCATCACGTGAAATTCCCCATGGCCCACCCGCGCGCGCGCCGCGGCGATTTGCGTAGCCGAGAGATCGATCCCGACCACGTCGCGATTCGGCAGGCATTCGAGCAGATGACCCGCGCCGCAGCCGATCTCGAGCACGCTCGCGCCTTCCGGGATGAGATGGCGATAGCGTTGCGCGAGCTGCTGACGATAGAAAAGGCCGGCTGCGCGCAAACGCGTGGGCGCCGCTTCGTAAAAGGCGCGCAGCTTTTCGAGATGCTGTTCGAGCAACGTGGGCAGGACCGGCGCCGGGAGCACGCGTAGCGCCGGCCTCTCCTCGAGGGACGGCGGCAGCGGTTTGGGCGCAAGCGCGAGCGGTTTCATCGGCGACTCTTTTCCAAGCAGGATGTGTTCCTCGCCGCCTGGCTGTGCGCCGGCCTCGGAAGGCGCATTGTCTTTCACGCAAATTGCTAGATTCTTGCCCACATGCTGCCGCCGCCTGCCCGACATCGCCGCCTCTTCTTCGTCGCGCTCGCGCTCGTCCTCGCGACCGGCATTTTCCTGCGGCTCCCGGCGGCGCTCTTCGAGAAAGAGGGCGCGCTCCACGCACTCGCGGCGGTGCACCCGAATCCCGCCTTCGACGGCGTAGGCTTCGATGAAAGCCTCTATCGAGGCTACGTGAACAGCCTCGTGCGCGTGGGGCTCACGAACTACTCCAGCATCGTCGATCGCTACATCGAAGTTCAGAAAACGCTCACTGGCTCCATCCTCCCGCCGATGCGTTTTCTCTACATCTTCGCGGCCTACAGCTGGCACCAGCTCTTCGGCACCGAGGTGCTGCAGGCACTGCACGATGTAGCTTCCTTCTTTAGCGTGCTCCTGCTGCTCCTGAGCACGCTCTTTGCCTGGCGCTTAAAAGGTCCGCTGACCGCGCTGGCCGTGGGCGCGCTGATCGCCTTCGCGCCCACGCAGCTTCACATGTCGCAGCATGCGCTGGTCGACGGCTTCTTCGCCTTTTGGGCGATCCTCAATCTCTGGCTGCTCTGGGAGAACCTGCGGGCGCCGCGCGATTGGCGCTGGCTCCTGCCGTTCGCGCTCGCCCTCGCCTGCATGGTGTTGACGAAGGAGAACGCCGCCTTCGTCTTCATCGCCTTCGGCGCCATCATCGTGCTCAATCGCTGGCTCGAGTGGGGCACGGTCACGCGCGAGCTGCTCGGCTGCCTGGTCGTCGGCCCACTGCTGGGCGTGGTGGGATTGCTCTTCCTCGCCGGTGGGGTCGAGACCTTGCTCACGACTTACCAGCTCTCGGTGAGCAAAAATTATCACCTGGTCTACGCAATCGTGACCGGCGATGGCCCATGGCACCGCTACATCGTCGATCTCACCCTCGTGAGTCCGATCGTCATGTTGCTGGCTATCGGCGCGCTTTTCCGGCTCAACCGCGCGATGAAGCCGGAGCTCTTCGTCGCGGTCTTCATCGGCGCGAGTTACCTCGTGATGTGCAACCTGAAATACGGGATGAACCTGCGCTACGCGACCATGTGGGAGCTGCCGCTGCGCCTCCTCGCCTTCGGCCTTTTGGTGCAAGTGATCCAGCCGGTAACCCGGCAACGCGCCTGGATTCTCGGCGGCGCGGTCGCCTTCCTCTGCGCAATGGAATACCGCCAATACCTCATCCTCTTCGTCGATTTCCCGCTCTACGAACTGGTGAGCGAAGGCCTCTTACGCGCCTTGAAAATCCTCAAGAACGCCCCGGCGCCCTAGCGGATTTCTCGCCCGCGACGCGGCCGCACGTTTCATCCAGTGACAATCCCGGGGCGTTGCGATAATCTCGGCCTCATGCGCCTTTCCGGCCGGAAATCGTCGTCCATCGCCCGGCCGTGGACCCAGCGTCAGCGCCTCGTCCTGCTCACGATCATTGGCTTGAACGTCGCGGTCTACGGGGCGCAACTGATCCTCGACGCCTACGAGCCCGGCTTCGTCCGCGAGTTCCTCGGCTTCAGCGAAGCCGGCCTGGAGAGCGCCTACGCCTGGCAATTTTTTGCCGCCCCCTTCGTTCACGCCGGGCCGTGGCATTTAGCCGGCAACATGGTGGTGCTTTACCTCCTCGGCCGCGACGTGGAATCGATCCTCGGGCAGCGGCATTTTCTTTTTCTTTACCTCGCCGGCGGCTTCCTCGGGGAACTCGGGCATCTCGCGCTCATGCCCGCTTCCTCCGTCCTCTTCGCGGCCTCGGGCGGAGTGGTCGCCGTCGTCCTGGCCTACGCCACCATCTTGCCGGAGTTGGAAATCACCGCGCTGGTTTTCCTCGTCTTCCCAGTGCGCCTGAAGGCGAAATATCTCGCCTACGCCGTGACTGCGCTCGGCGTTGCGCTGGTCTTCGTGGACCGGAGCGCGACCGTGCTCCACAGCGCGATCCTCGGCGGCGCCGCGGCCGGTTTTTGTTATGCGCACCTGCTCGGCTTCGGCCGGCCCTCGCCGCTCCAGCGCGCGCTCCATCGGCGCCGGCAAAAAAACGAGCGCCTGCGCCAGATGGATGCGGAGCAATTTATCTCCGCGGAAGTCGACCCACTGCTCGACAAGATCGCGCGCCAGGGGCTCGGGAGCCTCACCCGCAGCGAACGCCGCATCCTTCTGCAGGCGCGCGAAAAACTCGTCGCGCAATCCTGAAACCGCCGGCCTCCCTGCCCATCTAGCCAGCATGGGCCTCGACGCAGTCTGGATTCGGGAAAAATCAGCCAGCACTTTGCAGCCGGGCCAGGTCGCGCGCGCCCTTACCCGGCTCGACGAAGTCTGGCCCGCGGACGCGCCCGCGCTCCAGCCGTTGCTCGAGGACTTCCCGCTCGGGCTCGAGGCTTTCCTCCATCTCCTGGCCGTTTCCAGCGTTTGCGCCAATCGACTCGTTAGGCAGCCGGCCTGGCTCCTCTGGTTGAGCGAAGTTTGCGCCGCGCCCCGACCGCGCCGGCTGATGCGCGCCGATCTCCCGCGCGGCGAAGTGTCGTTAGGTGCGGATAACTTCCGCGAGCTCCGCCTCTGGAAAGGGCGCGAGATGCTCCGCATTTCCCTGCGCGAAGTCGCGGGCGCGGCGCCGCTGGAGGAAACCACCGGCGAGCTTTCGCAGCTCGCGGAGATTTGTGTGGCCGAAGTGCTGCGGCATTGGGACACGGAATTGCGTGCGCGGTTGGGCTCGCCCAAGGCGCAATTTGCCGTCCTCGGCCTGGGCAAACTCGGCGGACGCGAGCTTAATCATAGCTCCGACATCGACGTCATTTTCCTCTACAGCGAAGAAGGCCAGGTCACGCCCACGCTCAGCTATCACCAATGGTTTTCGCGTTTGGCCACGAAGATTTTCGAGACCTTCTCCGCCAACTCGCCCGCCGGTCCGCTCTTCCGCATGGACCTGCGGCTGCGCCCGGAAGGTTCCGCGGGTCCGCTCGCCCGCTCGCTCGAGAGCCTGGAGAATTACTACGCCGGCTTTGGCGAAACCTGGGAGCGCCTTGCCTTGATCAAGGCCCGCGGGATCGCCGGGGACGAGGAATTAGCCTACGAGTTCCTGCGCGAGCACCAGCCGTTCGTCTATCCACGCAGCGCCACGCCGGAGCTGCTCGACGAGATCGCCGCGATCAAGCGCCGGATTGAGCGCGATATTGTCGGGCACGACAAACTCGGGCGAAACGTGAAGCTCGGCACCGGCGGCATCCGCGAGATCGAGTTCGTCGTCCAGGCGCTGCAACTCCTGCACGGCGCGCGCAACGCTTTCCTCCAGGAAACAAGCACGCTCAAAGTGCTGCCTGGCCTGGCGGAGCTGGAATTGCTCCCGCGTGGCGAAGCGCACGATCTCGACCAGGCTTACCGTTTTCTCCGCCGGGTCGAGCATCGCCTGCAGATCGAGGCCGAGCAGCAAACCCACACCGTCCCCGAGGAAGGCGAAGCCCGCTTGCGGCTGGCGCGCAGTCTCGGGTTCGAGAACGCGGCGGCTTTCGGCCAGGCCTTGCAGGTCCACACGCAACGCGTGCGCGAGATTTTCGTGCGCGTGATTGCGCACCGTCCGCGCGACCAGGAGAGCGCCTTGCGGCTCGAGGTTTTTCGCGACCAGGCCGCGGCTACCAAGGCCTTCGAGGAATTGACTCAAGGCCGCGGGAGCTTTCACGTGGCGCCGCGCACCCGGCAGATTTTTCGGAAGCTGCGCACGCCCCTGCTTGCGTGGCTCGAGCAGGCGGCTGATCCAGACGCCACGCTCACGCAATTCCTCCGGTTCGTGCAGGCGTATGGCATGCGCAGCTTGCTGTTTGAGTTGCTCGTGGCCAACCCGCGCCTGCTCGAGCTGCTGGTGAAGACGATCGATGCCAGCCGCTTCGCGACCGATCTTTTGATTCGCCGGCCGCAACTGCTCGAGGAAGTGACCCGGCCTGGCGTGCTCGATGCGAACCGCACCGTCGCGCGCCACCTGGTCGCATTAGAAACCGCCGGCAACGTGGACGGCGTGCGCATCTACCGGCAGGCGCAATTGCTGCGCATCACCGTGCGCGACATCCTCGGTCTGCTCGAAGTGCGCGACCTCGAGGCGGAACACTCCGCGCTCGCCGAGGCCTGCCTGCGCTACGTGCACCGACTCCTCGTTAGGGAAGGCGACCTCACGGTGATCGCGCTGGGTAAATTTGGCGGTGCGGAGCTGAGCTACGGCGCGGATTTAGACGTCCTTTTCATCGGCAACGATACCAAGGCGACGCAGGAATTAATCGTCGAGATGGGCAAGCTGACGGCGGAAGGTTCGATCTACGCGCTCGATGCCCGGCTCCGGCCGGACGGCGAGAAAGGCCCGATCGTGTGCTCGTTAGGCACCTGCGAAACCTACTACCGCACGCGCGCGCAGCTGTGGGAAATCCAGGCGCTCACGCGCGCGCGTGCGATCTGCGGGCCGCGCGGCGAGGAGTTCATCGCCATGGCCAAGGAGCTCTGGCGCACCACCGGGCAGCGGAGCGACTTGCTCGAGCAAATCGAGGCCATGCGCGAGCGCGTGCGGCGCGATCGCGGCAGCGGCTCGGAAATTTTAGACTACAAGACGGGGCTCGGCGGAATGGTGGAAGCAGAGTTCATCGTCCAGGCGCTACAGATGCGCGCCAGCCTCTGGAGTCCCAGCTTCACCGAGGCGGTGCGCGGTCTGCGCGACGGCGAACTGATCCCGCGCGATCAAGCGGAAATGTTCCAGCGGAGCTACGATTTCCTCCGCCGTTGCGAGTCGGTTCTCCGTCGCTGGGAACACAAAAGCGTCGCCACACTTCCGCCCGACGAGGAGGCCCAAGGCCGCCTGGCCCGACGCCTGGGAAAGAAGAGCCTCGACGCTTTCGGCCAGGAATACCGCGCCGCCCGTGAAATCATCCACGCCTTTTACGTGCGGCAATTGGCGCGAAGCAGCTGAAGAGCCGCGGAGGTGACGGCTAACGAGCGGTCAGGAGCCGCAGGAATTGTTGGATGAGCCACAGGCTGACGAAAAGGCCGGCGCCGACAACGACCACCAACGCGAGGAGAATACCGAAGACGAAAAACCAATCGCTCGCCTGCGCCTTTCGCGGGGCCTGCAGGTGTTGTTGCAGGAGCGCATGGTTGCGCGCGTTCGACTTGAACCAGAAAGAGAAGGCGTCGCCTAAAACGGGGACGATCCCAATAACTTCGTTCAGCAGGATGTTCATCGACATGCGCGCGAGGACGATCTTCGGGATGCCAGTGCGCACGGCTTGAATAAGGGCGAACGCGCTTACGAGCGCGGAGCCGGTGTCGCCAATTCCAGGAATCAGGCCGATCAGCGGATCGAGACCGAAGCGAAACTTCGTGCCGGGCAGGCGCAGGAAGTCATCCATGAAGAACGCGATCCAGCGGAAGAGCGGCTCCACCCGGGCGCGCTGGCCTTTTTCTTCCGGAGGCAGGATCTCCCACTCCACTTCCTCCGCGCCAGTTCTTCGCGGCACGGTGGTTAACCCGGGATCTCTTTCAGCATCTGCGTATTCGTGGGGAATTTCTTCACGAACATGAGCAGGCGCTGGATTGCTTCCTCCGGTTTGTGACCGGCGAGGCCGCGGCGAATCAGGTTGATCTTCTCCAGCTCCCAGGCTTCCAGGAGCAGCTCTTCGCGACGGGTGCCGGAGAGGAAAATATCGACTGCCGGGTAAATGCGCTGATCGCTGATCTTGCGATCGAGCACCAGCTCCATGTTCCCGGTGCCTTTGAACTCTTGGAAAATGAGCTCGTCCATGCGGCTGCCGGTTTCGATCAAGCGCAGTCGCGACAATCGTGAGTGAACCCGCTTCTTCGGTATTGCGGGCGGCGGCGAAAATCTTTCGCGGGATTTCCATCGCGCGGGCGTCGATGCCGCCGCTCATGGTGCGACCGCCGCCGCCGGTGGCGTTGTTAAACGCGCGCGCGGTGCGGGTGATGGAATCGAGCAGAATGAAGACGTGTTTGCCGGCCTCGACCATGCGCTTGGCGCGCTCGATCGCGAGCTGGGCGATGCGCGTGTGGCTTTTGATGTCGCTGTCGTTCGAGCTGGCCATGATCTCGGCGCCTGGGCACGAGCGGCGGAAATCGGTCACTTCCTCGGGACGTTCATCAACCAGCAAGATGATCAATTTCATCTCCGGATGGTTTTTGGTCACGGCATCGGCGATGTGATGCAGGAGGGTGGTCTTGCCGGTGCGCGGCGGGGCGACAATGATCCCGCGCTGGCCCATGCCGAGCGGCGTCATCAAGTCCATGATGCGCGTAGTGAAGCGGTCGGGCACGGTCTCGAGCTTGATCCGCTTGTTCGGATTGATCGTGGTCAGCTCCTCGAACGGGCGAAGTTCCTGATACTTCGTCGGCTCGTCGTCGTTGATCTTGTTCAGGCGCATGAGCTGCGGCCCGCGATTGCCGCGGCGCGTCTCACCCTGGACCCACATGCCGTCGCGCAGGTTAAAACGGCGCACTATCTCCGGTGTGACGAAAATGTCCTGCGGCGTCTGGACGAAGTTGCGCTTGGGGTCGCGCAGGAAGCCAAAGCCTTTCCCGGAAATCTCGATGATGCCTTCGCCAAACTCCGGCTCGCGCTGCAGGTCCTGGCCGTTGTTGTTCCCCTGGCCACCGCCGTGCGGTTGCTCGGAGCGATCGCGCTCTCGGTCCCGCGGACGATCACGGTCCTCGTGATCGCTTCGCTCGCCGCCACGGTCGCGCTCGCGGAATTCGCGGTCGCCCTGCGGAGGCGCGGAGCTTTGCCCTTCGCCTTCGCGATTCGCGGGCTCGGAAGAATCGTGGCTCCCGCCCTCGCGCTGCTCGCGCTGCTCGCGGGTGCGGTCGGCGGTCATCTCGGCGGCGCGGCGTTCATCGACGTTTTCGGAAGGACGCTCGGCATTGCCAGCGACACGGCGGGGACGCGCGCCGCGGCGGGAAGGCCGGCGGCGACGGGCCGGCGCGGACTTGGTTCGCGCCCTCGGACTGATTCTGTGATTCTTCGTTCATATGCAAACAGGCCGAGGGGCGGGCGCGCGACACACGTCGGGCAAATCCGGACTCAGCGTCCTGAAATTCTTAAGCCGGCAACCGCGCCAGCAACTCGTCGGAAATATCTAAATTGGAATAGACGTTCTGAACGTCATCGTCGTCTTCGAGGCTTTCGCACAACCGCAATACCTGGAGGGCGGTGGCCTCGTCGACGACAGGAACTGTCGTATCGGGAATGAAAGTAAACTTCTGCCCTTCCATGGCGACGCCCGCGTGTCGGAGCGCCTCAGCTACAGCGTAGAGCTGATCGGGTGAAGTGGTGATAACATACGCCTCCTCTTCGGTTGTCAACTCTTCCGCCCCGGCTTCCAGGGCCAGCTCGAACAGCTGCTCCTCTGCAATGGCCGCTCGCGGCACGCTGATGCGCCCTTTTTTGTGGAACATGTAGGAAACGCTGCCGCTGGTGCCGAGGTTGCCTTCATTTTTGCTAAAAATGAGGCGCAGGTCCGCGGCCGTGCGGTTCTTGTTATCGGTCGCCGCTTCCACGAGCACAGCCACACCGCCGGGCGCATAGCCTTCGTAGACCAATTCGTCGTAGTGCACCGCGGCTTCGCCTTCGCCCGTGCCACGGCGGATCGCGCGCTCGATGTTGTCGTTCGGCATACTCTGCGCGCGGGCCGAGAGAATGGCGCTGCG
Source organism: uncultured Verrucomicrobiae bacterium (assembly GCA_963726745.1). Taxonomy (GTDB): domain Bacteria; phylum Verrucomicrobiota; class Verrucomicrobiia; order Chthoniobacterales; family UBA10450; genus JACCTI01. The sequence continues at coordinate 139,954 of CAVSDR010000005.1, read as the reverse complement.
GAGGCGGACATTGGCGGCAGGATCGCCGCCGCCCATGCGCGCGGCGATGGAGATTTCCTTCGCCAGCTTGCTAAAGAGCGCGCCGCGTTTCACGTCCAAGGCCCCTTTGCTGCGCTTTACCTTGGACCACTTGCTGTGTCCTGCCATGTCGAACGTGTCGTTTAAACGGTGTCAGTCGCGCCAGCTTGCACCCGGGGGAGAATCGGAAGCGAAAACTGCGGGAGAGAATGGCTCTCGCAGCGGCAGACGAACGGGAAAATTCAAACGCAAGCGCCCGCGCCTGTCAACGCCGCTGGCGGGGGAGAGACAAACAGCTGGAGCCACGACGCTAAGTGCGTCGTGCCGTTTGCGCATGGTCGCTCGGCGCCCCGGCGGCAACAAGTGACGCCTAACGAACCAAGTTGCTGGCTAAATTACGCGGCGACAGCGTTGCTGGCGCGCTTGCGCGCAGTGGCATCCAGGAGGCGCTTGCGCAGGCGGAGCGATTTCGGCGTGACCTCGACGTATTCGTCGGAGCTGATGTACTCGATCGCGCGCTCAAGCGACATCTTCAGCGGAGCTTCCAATTGAATGCCTTTGCCGTCGCCCTGACTGCGCATGTTTGTGAGATGCTTTGCCTTGCAGGGGTTCACCGGGAGATCATCCGGGCGGGCGTTCTCGCCCACGATCATGCCGGAGTAGATCTCCTCCTGCGGCCCGATGAAGAGCTTGCCGCGCGTCTGAATATTGTTGAGCGCGTACGCGGTGCTAACGCCGGCTTCCATGGAAATAAGCACGCCACGGTTGCGGCCTTCGATCTCGCCCTTGAACGGGGCGTATTCGCGGAAGAGATGGCTCATCAAGCCTTCGCCGCGGGTCAAGTTCACCAAATCGCTCTCGAAACCGATAAGGCCGCGGGTGGGAATGATCGCTTCCACAGAGACGCGGGTGGCGTGGTGCTCCATGTTTTGCACATCGGCCTTGCGGCCGGCTAACGACTGCAAAACGTCGCCTAATTTGTCGCTCGGGACTTCGACGTAGAGATTCTCGAGGGGCTCGAGGAGGTTGCCGTGATCGTCGCGTTGGAAGATGACTTCCGGCCGCGAGACCATGACCTCGTAGCCTTCGCGGCGCATTTGTTCCACCAGGATGGCGATCTGCATCTCGCCGCGGGCGTTGATTTCAAAAGCGCCGGCCGCCTCAGTGTCATTCACCTGCAGCGAGACATTGCCGCGGGTTTCGCGGATGAGGCGCTCGCGCACGTGGCGGGCAGTGACGTATTTGCCTTCGCGGCCAGCGAACGGCGAGTCGTTCACCAGGATGCGCATCCGGATGGTCGGCGGATCGATGTCGACGAACTGCAGCGGCGTGCGCTCTTCGCGATCGGTCAGGGTCTCTCCGATGAAAACTTCTTCGAATCCGGTGAGCCCGACGATCTCGCCGGCGGAGGCGTTCTTCGTTTCCACCTGGCCCATGCCCGAGAAAGTGAAAAGCGCGGTCACGCTGGCGCGTTCGCGGCGGCCGTCGCGGTGAATGCAAACGATCGAGTCGCCTACAGCCACGCGGCCACTGACGATACGGCCCAAGGCAATCCGGCCGAGATAATCGCTGTAATCGAGATTAGAGACGAGCATCTGCAAGTAAGGCTCGGAGGAAATCGTGGGCGGAGGGACGTGCTGAATAATCGTCTCGAAGAGCGCGGTCATGTCCTCGCTGTTTTCGTGAATTTCGCGCATGGCGAAGCCGTTCTTCGCGCTCGCGTAGACGATCGGAAAATCGAGCTGCTCATCGTTGGCCTTGAGCTCAACGAAAAGATCGAAAACCATATCCAGCACTTTGTGCGGACGGGCATTCTCGCGGTCGATCTTGTTGATCACCACGATCGGTTTGACCTTGTTTTCGAGCGCCTTCCGGAGGACGAAACGCGTCTGCGCCTGAGGACCATCATGCGCATCAACCACCAGAAGGACGCCATCGACCATCTTCATGATGCGCTCGACTTCGCCGCCGAAGTCGGCGTGGCCAGGTGTGTCGACGATGTTCACGCGGTAGCCGTTCCACTCGAAGGCGGCGTTCTTGGCGCGAATGGTGATCCCCTTCTCGCGCTCGAGATCCATGGAATCCATCATCCGTTCCTCGACTTTTTGGTTGGAGCGGAAAGTTCCGGACTGACGAAGCAACTGATCAACCAAGGTGGTCTTCCCGTGGTCGACGTGTGCAATAATGGCGATGTTTCTTATTTTATCCATGAGACGAGTCCCCTCGAATGAGGGGCGCGGAATATGGCTGCGCGAAGCGAAGCCGTCAACCGCTGCTCGGGCCGGTACGCAAGACAGCCCCGGCAGACGAACTACCGGGGCTGTGCTGGAAACTTGGCTAAACGCTTAGGCGTTCGCGCGGCGGCGATAGGCCACCACAACCAGGCCGAGGCCGGCAAACGCGAGCAGCGCGTAGGTGCTCGGCTCTGGCACGACCGTGACGTTGAAAGGCGAGAACGCGATCGGCGCAGTGTTGCCGTTGCTGTCGGTCACAACGGAAACGCGGCCACCCACCCCAGGAGGAGTCCCGGTGCTGGTGTTCCCAAGGGTGTAAGTTGTCGCAGCGGCGGTGCCGGAGATTTGGAAGGTCAAATTCCCGACGAAGAAGGTGCCATTACGATTGCCAGGAGTGCCCTGAGGGTCCTGCGAGAGAGCGCCCAAATCCGTTTGGTTGGTTGTGCCATTCGAGTTGCGATTGATCGGATCGATGATCTGCGGATAAGTCAACCCAGGGGTCTGGAGCTGATTGAACGCACTCGCGCCAACATTGCGATTTGTGATCGAGAAGGGATAGCTGCTCGTTGGGTTAGTTTGGGCGAACCAATAAGATAGGCCGTTGACGTCCGTCACGGTGCCGCCGGCGGCGAAGACCACACTGATGCCGATGGTGAAGGACGATCCCGGAGCCAAAGGCCCGCTGGGTACTCCGGTATAAACGAACGACGCGGTTTGCGCGAAGCTGGATACGGCAGTGAGACAGACGCTCGCGAAAGCGAGAGCGGAAAGAAGGAGAGTTTTTTTCATGGGTGCGTGCGGGGTTGCAGTGATTTCGAGTTTTCTAGGATTTCGCTAAACCGATGTCGAGCCCGATTTTATAATATTTTTCGGGCTCGACCCGGTTCGACTTTATTTGGGCGAAATCAAGGCATAATGCTGTTGCCTGATTTCTGCCGGACGATCAATACGTCGCCGCCGTTGATCGTGCCGTCGACATTCACATCGGTGCGGAAGTTCGAGATGGTTGTCGCAATACCAGAATTATTTCTCGTTTGCGCGGCGTCGCCGACGTCGACGACTCCATTGCCGGTGGTATCTCCCATATTGAACCCAAGCTTGACCGAGGCAGAGAGCAAGGTGTTGCCGTTGGAATCGGTGACATTGCTCAGGGTTAAGGTGAGGACCTGGACGTCGGTGACGCCGGTCAGGTTTACGATCACATCGTTCCCTTGGTAGACGATGCTGTTCACCGTGCCGGTGCCCGTGGTCACCTGAGCTTGCAGGCTGGAGATGGCATTGGTGAAGCGGCAGACGATGGTGAAGTCTCCCGGCGTGTTCAAGCCCTGCGCGCCCTTGCGCGGCTCGATGCCGGCAGGACCGGTAAGCGGCATGTTGATGTCGAAGGTGCCGGCAGAGCCGTGGGTCTTTCGCGAAACCACGCTGGAGAGCACGGGCGCCTGCAGGGACGACGCGATGATGGAGGCGTCATACATGCCGCGACCATGGGTCGCTGCGCGGATGAGGCGATTCGGATTCTGGATCTGCAATCCGAAGACTGCCACGCGCGGCATGCTGGTGCCGTAGCGGGTCCAACCGGTGCCACCGTTGGTGGTTTTGTAAACGCCGAGGTCGGTGCCGACATAAATGTCGCTCGAACTGGCGCTATTCGACCCGCTCTGGGGATCAATCGCGAGGGCGTTTGCCGGGACATCCGGGAGGCCTGAAGAGACGGCCGTGAAGACGAGCACGCCGGGAGGGGTGGCGCTCAACGCGTCGAGGTTAGTCACTTTGTAGACATGCGAGAGCGGAGCGGCCGGGGTGCCGTAGCCGCCGAAGGCGAAATAGGCGACATTCTTGTTGTTCGGATCGATCGCGATGCGCCCCACCGCCACCGCTGGCGTGTTCGTGGGTCCATTGGTCGCACCGGTGCCGGCGATCTGCAGCATCGTCGGGCTGCCGATGGTGGTCGCGAAAATCTTGCCGTTGTTCAAGCCGACCAGGCGAACGTTATCGTCTTGCGGCGAGATCGCGATCGCGCTCACCGGGGTGCCCGTCGGCGGTGTGCCTGCTGTGGTCTGGTCGAGCAATTGGCTCGCGACCGTGGCCGTATCCGCACGATTGATCGAGCGGTAGAGCTTATCGGTGCCGAAATACCAGGTGTTCGGATTGCCCGGCCCGAGGACCTGCGGCGCGTAAAAGTTGGTCGCGTCCGTGAGGGCGATACCGTTAAAAGTATCGGTGCTGCCGTCGCAATACGGCGTGGGGTCAACCGCGCCGCCGTAAATGCCATGGAAGCTCCATTGGCCTTCAGAAGCGCAAGCGTTGGTGAGAATGCGACCAGTGCCGATCAGATTCGCCGTCTGGTTATAGTAGGTGTGATACTGCACCACGTTGGTCGTGTCGGTGGCGTTCTGGTCGATCAGGGAGAAGCCGCCGTCGCCAAAGTCGACGCGGGTGAAAGTGCCGTCTGCGCGGAGCTGCTCGGTGCCGTTGTCTTGCGTGCCGCCGATGGAAAATTTCGCGTCCGTCGGGTGAATCGCGAGATCGGAAAACTGCGTCGCGCTGAGGCCAGCGGTGTTCTTCGAAACCCAGTTGCTGCCGCCGTCCCCGGAGCGCCAAACACCACCGTCATTCGCGTGATAGATCACGTTTCCGTTCGAAGGAGCGTAGCGGATCGCGTGAACGTCCGCGTGCAACCCGACAGTGATGGAGGTGCCAGCTGTGTCTACAGTGAAAGTGTTCGCTCCGTCTTGGGAACGCTTGAAGGTGTTTTGGCCCGCCTGGCCGCCCACGCTCACGTTGTTGGCGTTGTTTGGGTCCACGCCCACGGAGAGATCGTAGAAGCCCTGACCGCCGGCGAAACCATTGGCGCCCGGCTTGTTCACAAAGGTCGCGCCGCCATTGACCGACTTGTAGAGCGTGCCCGAGCTTTGGTCGGCCGTGGCGTAGACCGTCACGGTGCCGTCTGTCGCGCGCTGGATGGCGAGCTTGCAGTTGATGAAGTTCGGCAGCGCGAGCGACTGCGTGAAGGTGGGCACAGGGTCGAGCGCGTTCGTCGTGCGGTAAATACCCGTCGGGTCGGTCCCGGCCTGGCTGTAATAGGCCACCACGAGGTTATTCGCGTTCGCCGGATCCATCACCAGCGAGGTGGAGATGGTGTTGGTGCTCGTCGTGCCCGTGATTTGTAAACGAGTCCAGGTAGGTGAGGCAGAAAAGAGATTCGTGGAGCGATAGAGACCGCGGCGAGGCAGGACGCTATAGGCCGTGCCCCGGATACCGCCGACACCCGAAGAAGTGGAGATGAAGACGTTGTTGTGGTTCGTCGGATCCACCGCGATGGCCACGATCGAGCGGCCCGTAAAGAGATCGGTGCCAGCGGCCACGCCCGTTTCACCGGCGGACGCGTTGAAGGGGCCGTTCACCACGGGGTTGGAGCCATCCGCTCCGGTGACGGTGTAAAGGCCGCTGCCAAAATAACTGTCGGCGGAAAGGTTTCCTTCGCCGGTGCCGACGATAACCGTGGTCGGGTCGGTGGGATCGATCGTGACCGCGCCGATGGCCAGAGGCGTGCCCACAGGGCCGGCGGTGGCGGCGTCCATCAATTGCGTCCAGGTCGCGCCGCCGTCGAGCGTCCGATAAAGACCGCCTTGGGCCGTGCCCAAATACATGATGTTTTCATTCGTGGGATGGATCGCGATGGCAGTCGCACGTCCGCTTACCGGATCCTGGCGTCCAATCGTCTGGCCATTCGGAATCGGGAACGGCCCGATCGCCGTCCAGTCCAAATTAACGAGGTTGGTCTTGCGAACCGCTCGAGAAATAGCCGGCACGCTCTTGGGCTGCGGCGCGGGGAGGAGCGCGTCACTTGCCGGGAGGTTTTCGACAAACTTCTCCGCCGGGGTTTCGTGGAATTCATCCCCTTCGCGTTCGCCTGGTGCCCACGGAACGGCCGAAGCCAGTCCTGCGGATAGAGTGAAAACAATCCCCGCCGCAACGAGGCGCAGCGAGAGAAGAGGACGGAAGCGTGGAATCATAGACGTAGGTATTGCTAGGTTGGGCTTTTATGGTGGCGTGACGCGCCAGCCGGAGCACTAGTTACTGGTCTTCCCGATAAAGACCCAGCGAAACCGTCATTATATTTTCGTCATCGACGTCTTTGCACCCCCAGCGCCCCCCCCTCAGAAACGAAAACGGCTCCAGCAACGCTGCTGGAGCCGCTCGTTAGACTGCGTTTTGGGCGCCGCTTAGAACGCGTTCCCCGAGGCACCGCGCACGATGATGGCGTCGCCAGAGTTCACGGTGCCGTCACCGTTTACGTCGCTAGCCGGCGCTTGCGCGGCGGTTTTCCCGGCGTCATTCCGGACGAGAATGGAATCGCCGACGTCGACCGTGCCGTCGCCATTGATGTCGCCCACAAGGAACCCAAGTTGCGGCTGCAAGTTAGGCAGCGGATTGCCCTGGTTGTCGACCAGGCCAGTGAGGCTGAAGGTGATGAGTTGCTTGTCGTTCACCCCGGTAAGCGGCACGATCATGTCGTTCCCGTTAAACGTGATCGCTCCCACGGTGGCCACACCCGATTGGATGGTGCATGTGCCCTGCGTAACCGGGCTGTTGAACCGGAAAGCTACCGTGTAGTCGCCGGTGTTCGGGTTCACGCTGGTGTTGAAGTTCGCCCCTCGACGGCTCTCCACGCCCACAGGGTTCGCGAGTGAAAAGACGCGTTCCGGCGTGCCTGCACCCGGACGGCGCGAGACCACCTCGAGCAACTGCGCCGGAGCGCGGACGGTTTGCACGCGATTAGCCGGCGCATTCCACGGATAGAGCATCATCACGCCGAGCGACCGGTTCCCGTTGTATTGCGGGGTGTTGATCGTGGCCGAAGTGCTGCTGCCGCCGATGGCATTCAAGACGAAGGGCTCGTTTGCCACCGCCACGGAGGCGTCCACGCCCGGCTTCGCCAGGTCGTAGGTCATCCACGGGGTTTCCGAGTTGTAGGTGCCAAAGTAGAACGAACTTTTCACCTTATAATTGATGCGCGACGCCGCGGCCGTGAGGCCGAGGCGCTGGGCATTAACCGGCAACATCATGGTGTTGTTGTTCAACGTGTTCATCGCGCGGCCGACGAGGATGTTGGTAAAGAATCCGGTCGTCGTGAGCGTGCCCGACCCGAAGGGGTTGGTGACGCTGAGGAACATGTTCGAGCCAAACGTGCCCGTGCCCTGGCTGGGATCGTTCCAGGCAAAGCTGCGCACGGTGATGTCTTCCACGAAGTCCCCATTCCGGTCGACCAAGATCTGAATGTCCGGCCCCGAGCTGCTCGGGGTGTTGTAGTCCGCCGCGGTCGCGACCGCGAAGACCACCACCGCACTCTGGTTGTTTGTGGTCGCGGTATCGAACGGAAGGGTGCGGCGCGCAAAGTCGCTGGTCACACCCACCTTCGTGATCTCGGCCGTCTTGAAGAGCGGATCGCTTTGCACCGATGGCTTGTCGTATTGCAACTCGAACGCCTTGGCGTGCGATTTGATGTCTGCGGTCGAGTTGGCCACGGTGTCGAGGTTGTTGCCGGTATCGATTCCGTTGCCCGCAAAGGTCAGGACTTGCGAGGCGGAAGTCGCCGGCAGCACCAACGAGGCCGGCGTGACGCTCAAGCTCGAGTTCGGCCGCGGCAAGGCATGCACCGAGAGGCGCATTTGATTCCCCGCTCCACCCGATTCCGTGAGGATGATGTTGCCGCCTGCTTCCGTGAGGAAGGTGCGCGGCAGAAGCGTGGCCGGAGGGCCGAGGGCAAACACCTGCGTGGCCGTAGTCGCGGCTTCACGCACATGGCGCAGCAGGCTGCCGACCGCGGTAATGCGGACGCGGGCGGTGGCGGAGCCACCAGCCGGGACGTCGATGGTCGGGCCGTCCGGGAAGGAGAACGAGACTCCGGGGACCGCGTTCACGGTGTCGAATGAGAGGTTAAAGGTGCGCATGGAGGCGACCCCTTTCTGCGACAGCGGGACCGGGCCCTTGTCGACCACCTTGAAGGTCTTGTCGATCGTGACCGTCTCCGCGACCGGCACTTCCACGGAGCCGAAAGAAATGCTCACCGGGAAGTCGGCATCGGTGCTCATCGCCACTGCGGTCGGCATGCCGCCGGCCGGGGCCAGGTTCAACCGACCCACGCCCACGCGGGAGAGGCCGTAGCGGATGGTGCCATTGGCGCCACCGAGGAGCGGATTGCCCGTGGCCGAGTTCATAATCAACGCCTTGAGCTCTTCCATCGTCCAAGCCGGCGTGGTGCCGCCGGAATTGGTCAACTGCCGGAGCAACGTCATCGCGCCGGAGACGTGGGGAGCGGCGGAGGAGGTGCCGTTGAAGCTGCCCACGCCGTTACCGGTGGTGGCGACATTCACGGTCACGTTTTCGGCCGGCGCCGCCATGTCGGGCTTCAGCCGGTTGTCCAGCCGCCGCGGACCGCGGGAGGAATAGCCGGTAACTTCATCGGCATTGGCCGGGTTTTCCGGCTGCAGGCCGATAGTCAAGCCTGGACGCGCGGGCGGGACGTTAGCCACGCCGGTATTGCTCATCAGAGCGCCATCCACGTCGGTTACGCTCACGACTGGAATCGAGAGCACGGGGAAACCGGCGGCTGCGGCCATGCCGGGGGCAGAACCGGGACGGTTGTTCACGATGACCACCGCGGCAGCGCCCGCACGGGCAGCGGCGAGAGCTTTCTGATGGAAACCGACCACGCCACGATCGATCAGGACGACCTTGCCCGGATAAGGATTCGAAACGCCGGCAATCGGATTGCCGCTCGCGTCGGTCACAGGTTCACCTGCGTCATTTTTGAGCGCAGCGGTCAGCGTGGCCGCGAGGCTGGTGCCGGCAGTGTGCTGGAAGTCGCCCAGAGGAGGATTGGCGTAGCGCGCCGCGGTCGGGGGCAGGTCGTTCGGGGCGCTGGTGATGGCGGCGGCGGCGGCGCCGATCTGCATGGCGACGTTCAGCGGCGGCTGGCTGCCATTGGCCGGCGCGTTGGCCGTGGCGCCAGGCTGCTTGTCGTTAAAGGTCGCGGCTACGGAAATGGAGCCGGTGGCGACACTCGGGCTGCCGACCACGTAGATGTTGTCATAGGAATTACCCGCCGAGATGATCATCGAGAGACCGGCGGCGGCGGCATTCTGCACCGCCACGGTGCCGTCGTTGTAAGCCGAGGCCTGGCCGTTGCCGGAGCCGAGGGACATGTTGATCACCGAAAGCACAGGGGTGCGCGGAGGTGCCACCGCCGCGGGGCTCAGGTTGCTGATGGCTGGCGGGAGCGCCGTGCCATCAGGCGAGAGCTGCCAGAGACGGAGCGCGGTCGCGATGTCGATCGCCTGCGAGCTGACGTTGGTCGAGCCGCTGGTGCCGAAGACGCGGAAGGCGAAGAGGGAAGCCTGCGGGGCGAAGCCGGGCGAAATCCGAAGGGTCGAAATATCGGGAACGACCGAAGTGTAGGAACCGGTGTAGGTGGTGCCGTCGCTGTTCACGCCGAAACCGGCGATCAAGCTCGCGCAAGCGGTGCCGTGACCGTTCGTGTCCATCGGGTTCGGGTCGGGCACGGGAGAGTTTGTGCCGGAGTAGGCATCGCCCACGAGGTCGTAACCCCAGACCACTTTCGAAGTCGGGAAAGTCGTCGCGGGGGTGCCGCCGCCAACCGAGGTGACGCCGGTCGCATAGCCGCTGCCGCCGGGGCCGGCGTTGCCGGTGTGGACGAAGTCGATGCCGGTATCGATCACCCCTACGCCGACGCCTTCGCCGTGGGCGTTGATTCCTGAAGTGTTCCAGAAGTTGCGCGTGCCCACAAAGTTGAGGCTGCTGACCGCATCCATTTTCATCGGGACCACTTCGATGACCCGCTGCACGCCGGGAAGTTTCTCGAGGGCCGCGACCTGATCAGGGCGAGCCATCACCGCGATGCCATTGAGAGCGGTCTGCGCGCGATAGAGGACCTTCACACCGAGACCCGGAGCGCTAAGATTATTCAGCAAGGCCCGCTGCGCGTTTTCGTTCGTCCAAGCCTGCTGGGTCGCCTCGGAGGCAGCCCGCTCGGTCGCGGCTTGCGCACGGGCGGCGGCGTTGCCGCGCAGGAGACGCGATTCCGCGGCATAGCGTTGGTAGTTTGAAGAGAAAGTGGCGGCGGCGGCGGGCGCCGTCATCTCGACGAAATAAGCCCGCAAGTTCTCCCCTTCGGAGGAGGCCTCCGTGCTTGCCACGGGAGCGGCGGCGGCAGGCTGGGCAGCGGAAGGTGCCTGCGCCAGGGCGAAGGACAATGAACCCAGGGCGGCTGTTGCGAGGGCAGCCAAGGGCAGAAGGGTTTTTGTTTTAATCATGGATGTCGATGATGGGGTTTTTAGGGACTGGTGGTTTGCCGCCTTTAGAAGCGCAGGAACGAAGACGTTCCGTATTACTTTTTTGTCACCGAGGCGAACCGGGGTTGTAAGGAATTCTGCTCCAACCCGGCAAGCACTTTTTTCGAGAAAAAGTTATTTACCATCGTAAAGGCCTCTTCAATCGATTCGAAAACCCTGGGCGCCCAGACCACACACACCGGGTTCCGCTCAGGGTGAGAATGTCGGCTAATTTTTTCCTGTCCCCGCGCTCGCGACCGGGAAAAAAGAAAACGGCAGGCCGGGAAACCCGGGCCTGCCGTTCCGATTTCTGCCTGGACCGATTCTTTAGGGCACAGGCGCGTAGACCGCGGCTTCCGCATTCACAAAGCCGAAGCCATCGAGCTGCGAGAAGCCGGCCCCGATGCGATTGCGGATCACACCGTCGAAGGTGGAGCCATCCGCCAGCGTGCCGCTAAAGCGCATGCCATCAGAGATGATCGTCCCCTCTGGGATGAGCACGCCGCCGCCGAAGAGGTCCGCGCTGTAATGCGCCAGGACCGCGCCGCCGGTGGCGGCTACGTTCGGTCCGCGCGCCAGGGCGCGGCCGATGGTGAAGCGAAAGACATCGCCGCCGGTGAAGCTATCCGCGACGAAAGTACAGCGTGAGGGTGAATCCCTGGCTGGCCGTGACCGTGGCCGGTGCCGGCGCTGGATTGCTCAGGGCCGCCGTGGCATCCGACGCGAGAAGACCGGTGCTGGCGCCCGGCGTGAAAGCAAACGCTCCCCCGGCCGTGGCGGTGGTGAAATACAGCCCCGGGGTCACGGTCGAGAAATAGTTATTGCTCGCGTCGACGCCGTTCTGCCCGCTGGTCACGCCGCCGCCTTCGGACGCAAGGCCGCTCGGATTGAATTTAAACGACGTGATCGCACTCGGCCCCACGTAGCTGATGGAGAAGGAATCGGGATCGTTGCGGCCGCGATTCTGCACCGCGGTGGTGTCGCTCCGGACGGTCACGGTGACTTTGCCGCCATTCGTCGCGCGGGCCACACCGCTCGCGCGGTAGGGATCGAGATCATGCGGGAAGGCGGTGTTTTGCAACATCGTGCGCATCTGCAACGGCGTGACCGAACCCGGGCCGCCCTTGGCCTGGAGGACGAGCGCGGCGACTGCGGCCGCGTGCGGCGCTGCCGCGCTGGTGCCGTAGAACTGGCCGTTCCCGGTGTCGATGTCATTCGCGGAGTCGCTGCCGGTCCAAGTGCTGTTCGAGCCGTTGGCCGCCGCCATTCGCGGCTGAAGACGCACTTCGGGAGCGGACAGCAGGTTCTGATTCCGATCGAAGAAGATCAACGCCGGCCCGCCCGAGGTGAAGCTCTGCGGAACATTCGGCCGGAAGACATCGTAAGCCGCGACGCCGTTGCAGCCGGCCGCGATCGAGTGGCCCTTGGTCACCGCCGAGTTGTAGTCAAAATATTCCGCCGGGGCATTGCTCGAGTTGCTGTTCGCATCGGTCCCGCAACGCACCCGGGTCGCGGCCCGCGGGCCGATCGGGTTGCTCGAGCGAGCGATCACAAACTGCACCTGAGTCTGGCCGGTGGGGCGAACGACCGTGCCGAGCTCGACCGGGCGGTTGTTCGCGTAGTTGTTGCTCGTGAGCGAGCTGGACCCAATGTAGGCGCCAGTGTCGGCACGGAAGACGAGCAGGTTCAGATCGGTCGAGAGCGAGGGCGAACCGCTGGCGGTGTTGATCTTGAGGTCAAACGTCCCGGTGGTCGTTCCGTAACGACGCACGGAGATGTTGTATTTGGCCGTCGTCGGGGGGAAGAAGGTCACCACCTCGTCGGTGCCGGTGTCCTGGTCGACAATCACCGTCCCGGTGGCGTCGTCGATGATCGAGACGATGCCATCCAATCCGCCGCCGGTGGCTGTCTCGGTGATGATGTATTTCGTGCCGGCGCTGAGATTCGGAATGTCGGTAAAGGTCACCGGCGTGGCGCCGGAGATCGTGCCGCTGTTGGTGTAGATCGGGGGTTCATTGACCACCGGCGTGGAGGTGTCGTAGGGGTCGTCCCACTGCATTTCGGTCGCGATGCCGGCAGCGGTGCCGATGTTCCAAAGGCAGGCCACGTCGAGTCCGCCGGTCGGGTTGAAATTGTGGAAGCCACCTTGGTAGAGATTCGTCGGCACGCCGGAGAGGTCGATGTTGGTCCCGACGAGCGCGGCATTGGTCGCGGCCGTGTTGCCGCTGCCATTCGCGACCATCCGCAGGTCGGAATTGTAAACCGAGACGCCGTAGGAATTCGCCGCCGAAGAGAAGTAGGAAACGCCCACGGCCGCGACGTCGTCGACGCCGTTCATGACCACGCCGCCATCGGCAAAGACGGGCTCGCCGCCGTAGCTCACGTCGTCCACGATCACGTCGGCCTTGAAATCAGGCAGCGTGTTCGGCACCGAGGGGAACTTGCCGGAGAGCGCGCGGATGTTGTTGGCAAAGCCGACTTCGCCGGTGAAAGCGGTGGCAAAACCGATCTTCGATTTTGGCGCCATCTTGTAAACGATCTCGCACATCCCGCGGCCTTCGTCGGAGTTGGCCTCGACGGTGTCCTCAAGGACGATGATCGGGTTGGTGTTGATCGGGTTACTCGGGTGGCCCGGCAGGTCGTAGTTGTTGACGTTGGTCTGGTAGTTCGGGCTGGTCGCGGTGTTGGCCGCCCGGCGGTTGAAGCTATCCGACATGACGCCCACGGTGATCCCGGTGCCGTCGTAGTTCACCGGCGCGGAGGGGTTGTAGATCTGACTGATTTTGTCGACGCGATGTTGGGTCACGCCCTGGAGAAATTTCGTCCCGAGCAAAGCCAGGTTGGTCGATGGCGGGGCGTTGACCGCGCCACGCGCAGGGATCGCCTCGCCGGTCGCAGCGGCACGGTGCAACTGCGGTTGCAGAGCCAGGAAAACGGCGCGGATACCAGCGGTCTCGGCCAGCGCGGCCGCTTCCTCGACAGCGATCCAGCCTTCGATGATGCCAACCTTGCGATAGCTCGGATCGACCGCGGTCACTTCGAACGACGGGAATTTAGCGCGCAACATCTCCTGCAATTTCTCGACCGGTACTTTTCCGGTGAGTGTGATGTCGATCATGAAGCGGCCATCCTCTGAGGCGATGGCGCGCGCGGCGTAGTTAGCCGCTTCCTGGGTGGCGTAGCCGTTGAACAAGCGCAGGCCGCGCTGGTTCCTGCCCGCTTTAAGCGCGAGGTCGCTTTCGACCAGTTTATCCATGCCGTAGCCGAGATTTTCCGGCACCGGTTTGGCCCCAGCGGGGGCGGCGTAGCCGAGCCAGCCAGCGCACAGAATCGCGGTGGCCACCCGGGTGGAGCAAAGGAAGGAAGGAGTGGTAAATGTCATGTGAGTGAGGAGGTGAGGGACTTAGGCCGATTGACGACGCAGGCGCAGGAAGACCGCGAGCAGGAGAATCCCGGCCACGCTCAAGACCACGGCCGAGGGCTCCGGCACGGCGGAGGCGGTCGCGGTCAGGTCGATCCGATAGGCGCCGGATTGCGAAAAGGAATTCGCGCCGTTGAAGGAGGAAAGCGTCTGGGGGCTGATGCCGGCAGCCGGCCCGCGCACGGCGGTGGAATCGCCGCCGGGATAGCCGGCGAACAGGAGTTGGTTGTTCAGGTTAACCGGCTCGTTCCCGGTAATGCTGATGCCGAGGTAATAAATTCCCGGGCTGAGCGACATGGTGAAGCTGCTCCCAGCGGGCAAGGTCGATTGCAGCGTGGTGCCATTGGCGTCGTCATTCGTGTAGATCGCGGCGCCGGAACTATTGAGAAGGAAGAGCGCCGTATCCAGGCCCGAAGCGATCGTCAGGGAATTGTTCGTCGTGGCCGAGAACATCGTCGGCGAGGTGATCATGATCAGGAACAGGTCGGCATCCGAGCCATTCGACAGCGTCCCGAAGATGGTCGTTAGGGGATTGCCGCTGCTCGTGCCCGTGGCCTGGGCGCTGGGGAGCGATTGACCGGCGTCGCCGGTTTCAGTGTAGGTCTGCGCCTGGAGCGCGGAGGCGGAGAGAGCCAGGCAGCTGGCGAGGCCAAGAAACGGGCGGATGAAACGGAGTGAGTCCATAGACGGGGATGCGGGCGGGGTGGGATCGTTGGGTTGGAAAGGGCTCAGCGCGAGCCAGAAGAGCGGCGATCCTGCGGATTGAGATCGGGGCGGTCAATCATTATTCGCGCCCTCTCGAAACGAGTTCCCTCGCGTCGCGCCGGTCCTCTCCCGCGGGTGCGCGCGGGCGACAACTTGCTGTCTAAAAACAAACGCGGCAGGCCAGTTTCCCGGCCTGCCGCGCAAGATCGCTCGTTGCTCCGCTCGTTAGGGCAGAGGCTGGTTCACGGCCGACTCGATGTTGATCACTCCGTAGCCGTCGACTGGGGTGTAGCCGCTGCCGATGCGGTTGCGGATGTTGCCTTCAAAGACGCCGCCGCCGGTGATCGTGCCGCTAAACTTCATGCCGTCCTGCACCACCGTGCCTTCCGGGATGAAGACGCCGCCGCCAAAGAGATCGGCTAACGGGAAGTCGAGCACACTGCCGCCCGTCGGCCCAGTGCTATTCGAGACCTGCGGGCCGTGCGCGGTGCCGCGACCCACGGTGAAGCGCAGAACTTTGCCGCCGGTGAAATTCCCCGTCGGGAAACCGAGCGACATGGTCCAGAACTGCGAGGTGCCGTTGGCCGGCGCCGGCGCGAGATTGCTGAAACCGGTGTAAGGCGAAGCGTTCGTCGGAGCGGTGATGTCGCCCGCGGTCAACCCGGTGAGGTTGCCGAGAGTGAAGCCCTTCGTCGCCGGCAGGAAGACCAGACCCGGGAAGTAATTCGCGAAGTAGGTGATGGTTCCGTTCGGCGGGGTGGTCCCGGCGTCATCGGTGTAGCCATTGTTGCCCCCGGTGACGTTGCCGCCGTCGGTCGCGGTGCCGCTCGGGTTAAAGGTCAGGCTCGCGAGCGACCCCGGCCCCACGTAGGAGACCGCGATCGAGTTCGGGTCGTTCCGGCCGGTGTTTACGTTCGCGCTGTTGTCACTGTTGATCGTGATCGTGATCTTGCCGCCATTGGTCGCACGCGCGGTGCCTGAGGCATAAGAGGGATCGAGATCATGCGGGAAAGCGCTCCGCTGCAACATGGTGCGCATCTGCGTGGGAGTGACCGAGCCCGAGCCGCCCTTCGCCTGCAAGACCAGACCAGCCAGCGCCGCTGCGTGCGGTGCCGCGGCACTGGTGCCGGAGAAGTTCGGGTTCACATCGATGTCCCGGTTCGTGTCGCTGCCGAAGAACGACGTGTTCGCGGCGTCGATTGCGGCCACCGTCGGATTCAGGCGGATGTCCGGTACGGCGAGGCGGTTGGCATTCTTGTCGAACAGGATCGTGGCCGGTCCGGGCGAGGTGAAGCTTTCCGGCACATTCGGGCGGAAGGGCGAGTAAGCCGCGACGCCATTGCCACCCTTGGCAGTGGCGTGCCCTTTGGTCGTGGTCGCGTTATAGGAGAAATACTCTGCCGGTCCGATGCCCGCAGCGCCATTTCCACGGGTGGAAATGCGCACCCGGGTGGGCAATTGCGGCGCGGTGGGGTTGTTCGCCCGGGCGATCACGAACTGCAGTTGGGTTTGACCCGTAGGCGAGCTAACCGTGCTGCTGCTGCCAAGTTCCACTGGGCGGTTGTTCGCCAGGTTGTCGGTCGTAAGCGACTTCGTCCCGAGATACGCCCCGGTGTCAGCGCGGAAGACGAGCAGGTTCAGGTCGGTCGTGACGGACGCCGGGGTCTGAGTGGTATTGATCGTGATCGTGAAGCTGCCGATTGTGGTAGAGTAACGGCCGACCGTGATCCGGTATTGCCCGCTGCGGGGAGCGTAGAAGTAAACCGTTTCGTCCACGCCGGTATCCTGGTTCACGACTGTGTTTCCATCGGGGTCGATCAACATCACGACCGTATCGATGTCGCCACTGGTGCCCTTGGTGTTGATCACATAGCCGACGCCTTGATTGAAGACCGGGATGTCGTTGAAATTCACCGTCGTGGTGGTGTTGTCGATCGTGCCGCTGTTCGAGTAGATTGCGGGTTGGTTCAAGATGGGGTCGCGAATGTCGTAGGGATCGTCCCACTGCATCTCGGTCGCGCCGGGCGAACCGGTTGGCATATTCCAAAGCGCGGCGATGTCTTGTTGGCCGGGGTTCGGGTTGAAGTTATGGAAGCCGCCGGCGTAGAGGTTCGTGGGCACACCGGTGAGGTTGATGTTTGTCCCCACGAGCGCATTGCTGTCTGCCGGGATGATCCGGAGGAAGGATTCATAGGCGTTCGTGCCGATGTTGTTGCCCGCGGAAGAGAAATAGGAGACGCCGGCTGCGGCCACGTCGTCGATGCCGCCGCCGATGATGCTTTCGCCGTAAAAGGGTTCCCCGCCGTAGCTGATGTCATCAACGATCACGTCGGCCTTGAAGCCCTGCTGAATCGATGGATCGAAGGTGAAACCGGGCAAGCCGGCGAGGGCGCGCACGTAGTTCGCAAAGGCGACTTCGCCGTCCACGCCGGTGGCGTAGGCCAGGCGGGCGCGTGGTGCCATCTTGTGCACGATTTCCAACATACCGCGACCTTCGTCGGTCCCGGCCGTGGCCTGGTCCTTCAGGACGACGACGGGCTGGGAGTTGATCGGATTTCCGACCGCGCCCGGGAGGTCGAAGTTCGCCACCCCGGTGTCCGCATGCGGTGCGAGCGTGCGGGTATTGTAGCTATCGGAGAGCGCGCCGATGGAGATACCAGTGCCGTCGTAATTGACCGGCGCGCTCGGGTTATAGAGCTGGTTGATTTTGTCGACCCGATGTTGGGTGACACCTTGGTCGAAGGTGGTGCCGATCTTCTTCAAGACCTGGCCGGGCGTGACGTAAGGCTCGACCGTCTTGGTCGCGCGGGCCACTTCGCGCAACGCAGGCACGATGCGCGTGGGCGAGTAGGATTGCGGATCGATCGCGATCACGCTGTCGAGCTGGGGTTTGAGCGCGAGAAAGACCGCGCGCACGCCTTCCATCTTGGCCACCGTGGCGACGTCTTCGACCGAGATCCAGGCCTCGATAATGCCGACGCCGCGATAGCTGCCATCGCGGGCGACGACGCTAAAGGAAGGGACCTGCGCGGCTAATTGCGCGGTCACGTCGTCCATGCTGCGCGTCCCGCGCAGGGTGATGTCCACCGTGACGCGTCCGGTGGATTCTTCGGTGATCGCCTCTGCGGCGTAGCTGGCCGCTTCTTCGGTAGCGTAGCCGTTGTAACGCGTGGCCGCGGCCAAGGCGCGAGGCCCGCGCGCTGCAGCCTGCTGGATGGCGAGTTTGCTTTCGACCAGCTTATCCAGGCCGTAACCGAGATTCGACGGGACGGGCTTGGCGTAGAGAAGGCTGGCTGCGGAAGCCAGGACAAGTGCAGTGCACAGGGTGCCTTTGAGGAAAGGCCGCAGATGGGAGCTCAATTTCATATTTATTGGATGACGGAGTGAGTGACGACGAAAGTTCGGGCGCGAAATAAGTAGGGTGATTCCAGCCGGTCTAGGCGCGGCGCTTTTTAACCAGCGAGATCAAGCCGAGGGCGCCGAAGACGGCCAGGGCGACCGTGCTCGGTTCCGGCACCGCCGAGGTCTGCGCGCCGGTGAGGTCGATCCGGTAATTCCCGCCCACGGTGGCGTTGACGCCATTCGCGTCGAAGGCGAAGAGCCCGCCGGTGGCCTGCGAATTTGGCCCGCGAAGGTCGGTGGAAGTCGTCGGCATCATGAACATGAGCTGCGACGCGAAATTCACCGGCTCGTTCCCCGAAAGGCTGATCGCGAGATAATAAACGCCCACGACCTGCGGCCCGAGCGGATTGTTCGCTGGGAGCGAGGAGCCAACACTGAGACCGCCGGCGGCGTCATCATTCGCGTAGATCGCCTTGCCGGTGGAATCGAAAAGAAACAGCGCCGTGTCGGTGTTGGCGGTGGTCGTAACCGCATTCACCGTGGTCGCTGAGAACGTCGACGGGCTGTTGATGTAGATGGCAAAGATGTCCGCATCGCCGATCGAGAAGAGTGATCCGGTGATGCTGGCCAGAGGCATACCTGCGACCGCCGGGCTGGCCGCGGTTGCCTGGGCGGTGCCCAAAGTTTGGCCGGCATCGCCGATTTCCGTGAAATTTTGGGCTGAGACGATCCCGGCCAGAGCCAGGCTCGCGGTGACCGCGATGAGGTTTGCGACGATTCTTTTAAGCATTTTTATTTGGTCCGATTGATTGAGATCCGAGGGCAAGAGGCCCTGTTGCAACCGGCAAATCCGAAGACTGCGAGCGCCCAAAAGCCTCTTTGGCAGCGGCTTCAGCAAGCGAGCGCCGAGCGGGAGAAAAGAGAAACGGCCGCCGGG
The DNA here is from genome assembly GCA_963726745.1 of uncultured Verrucomicrobiae bacterium. Classification (GTDB taxonomy): domain Bacteria; phylum Verrucomicrobiota; class Verrucomicrobiia; order Chthoniobacterales; family UBA10450; genus JACCTI01. The sequence continues at coordinate 120,943 of CAVSDR010000005.1, read as the reverse complement.
CGTCAATCTTATTTCTTCTGTCGCGTAATCTTTTTTATGGTGAGACGAGTCGGTAGAACCGCTGCGCGAACGCCGACGCGGCCTGATCTTCGAACAACAACACGCCCTCGCCGTTCGCCTGCAGATCTCCCCGCCGCGTCCACGGCCCCAGCGGCCGCGCCGCCGCTTCCACGCCGTAGACTTGGTTCGGGCCACCCCGGCCTTCGACCACGATCCAGCCATTGGTTAGCCGGGTGATCGCGGTGATCCGCAGCTCCGCGATCAAGGGCGTGAGCAAAAAGGCGCGCGTGGCGCCCGCGATTTTTCCCACGCCGGTGATTTGCCCGGCGTCGTTGATCGCGCGCGCTTCCTGCAAGACCCAGCCGCTCCCCGGCGCCAAACGGCTGTTTAAATTCACCATCCCTTCCGCGGTCGTGTAGAGAAACGCCTGCGTCGTGCTGTTGTCGCTCAAGTAGGAATAACCGACGACCGCGCCGTCGCGATTGATCCCGAGCCCGTAGGACGAGAAGCCGCCCAGCGTCCCCAAGTCGAGCAGCGGCCCGCCCTCCGGCGCGCTCCGGAAAGCGTGCTGGCCCACCGAGGCCAGCTCCGACCGTCCGGTCACCTGGCCGGCGTTGTTCACCGCCATCCCGAAACTGTAGCGCCCGCCGAGCGTCCCGAGATCGCGTAAAGCTCCGCCGCTTGCCTCGCTCAGGAACGCATGATTGAAGCCGCTGGTTGTTCCCGAGTAACCCGTCACCTGCCCGCTCGCATTTACTCCCACCCCGTAGCTGCTCGTCCCGCCCGGCAGCGTGCCCAGGGCCCGGAGCGCGCCGCCGCCCGGCGCGCTCAGGAAGGCCCGCGCTACGCCGTTGCCGCTCAGGAAAGAATAGCCAGCCACTTCACCCGCGCCGTTCACTCCGTAGGCGTAGCTTTGCGAGCCGCCCAGCGTCCCCAGGTTCACCAGCGCCCCACCAGTCGCCGGCCGCCAAAAAGCGCGATAGGAAATCCCGTCCGCGAGAATCGAGCTCCCCACCACCTGCCCGCTGGAGTTGATCCCCTGCGCAAAGCTCTCCAGTCCGCCGAGCGTCCCGAGATTCTGCAACGGGAGCGCCCCATTCGCGCCGGAGAGGAATCCATTCGTGGCCGTGTCTTCCGCGATCGCCGCATTGCCGACGACCTGGCCGGCGGCGTTGAGCGCATTCCCGGCGCTCGTGCTGCCGCCCAGCGTTCCGAGATCGCGCACGCTGTAGAGCGTCTGGGCGCGGCCGGCGAGCGGCGCCGCCAGGAGCAAACCACAGAGAAAATAAGCGACGCGCTGCATTCGGGCCCAGAGGTTATCGCAGCCTCCGCGCTTTCGCCACCGGCCTCGGCGCGGCTGCATTTTCCCGCTCCGTTTCCTCTGCCAAATGCAAACTTGTCATCCGGGGAGCGACCGCTAAGGTTGGCGCTCCCGAACCCGGGAAAGCATGTCTTTGGCGAGCCTACTATCTGCCGAGCAGATCATTCCGGAGATGCAGGCCACCGAACGCTGGCCCGCCATCGTCGAACTGATCGATCTGCTCGTTAGCCTCGACAAAATCAAGGGCGACGACCGCGAGAGCATCCTCGCCTCGCTCAAGCAACGCGAGGAAACCATGAGCACCGGGATCGGCTTCGGCATCGCCATTCCCCACGCCTCGTCCGACCGGATCGACCAGGTCGTCGCCTCCTTCGGCCGCTCCACCCGCGGAATTGAGTTCGACGCGCTCGACAATGCGCCGGTTAAATTTGTCGTCCTCTTCGTCGTCCCGAAGAATCAATTCCAGACGCACCTGCGCACGCTCGCCTCGATCGCCAAGTTCCTGAACGACCGCGCCACCCGCGAGAGCCTCGCGCAGGCGAAGTCGTCCGAAGAAATCCTCGCGATCTTCCGCGACCGCCCACAGAAGTAGGCGGTGGAAACTTTTCAGGCGCAGCTCGCGCAAAAATTAGCCGGCACCCTCACCGCCGCTGGGCTTCCCACCGACGCCGCCGAGGTCGCGCTCGGCGACTGATCCGCGCTTCGGCGATTACCAGAGCAACGTCGCCCTCGTGCTCGCGAAGAAGCTGGGGCAAAACCCCCGCGCCCTCGCCCAGCAGATCGTCGATGCCTGGCCGTCGACCGACCTTTGCGGCCCGCCCACCATCGCCGGTGCCGGCTTCGTTAACTTTACCCTCCAACCCGAAGCCGTGGCCGCGAAAGCCAGCGCCCTCCTCCGCGACGACCGCCTGGGCGTTGCCCTAACGAGTCATCCGAAAAAGATCGTGATCGACTTCGGCTCGCCCAACGTGGCCAAGCCGATGCACATCGGCCATATCCGCTCGATCGTCCTGGGCGACACGCTTGCGCGCATCGCCGAGTTCCTCGGGCACGACGTCATCCGCGACAACCACATCGGCGACTGGGGCACGCAGTTCGGCATGGTCGTCTGGGGCTGGAAGAACTTGTTGGATCGCGAGGCGCTCGCCCGTGCTCCGATTGCCGAGCTCGTCCGCATCTACAAGGAGACGAACGAACGCGGCACGGCCGACCCCGCAGTGCGCGAAGCCTGCAAGGCGGAGCTGGTCAAGCTGCAGGCTGGCGACCCGGAAAATTTTGCCATCTGGCAGGAGTGCGTGAACCTCTCGTTAGGCGAATTTGCCCGCGCTTATCGCCTCCTCGGGATCCGCTACGACATGCAGCGCGGCGAGAGTTTCTTTAACGACCGCCTCGCCGGGGTGGTTGCGCGTTTGAAGGCTGCTGGCCTGGCCGAGGAAAGCGAAGGCGCCACCTGCGTTTTCTTCCGCGACATCCCGGAACTCGCCGACAAACCGGCGATCATCCAGAAGCGCGACGGCGGCTATAACTACGCCACCACCGACATCGCCACGGTCGACTACCGCATTCACGATCTCGCGCGCGACACCATCTGGATCGTGACCGGCGCGCCCCAGCAGTTGCACTTCCGGCAGATCTTCGAGATCGCCCGGCGCGAAGGTTTCACCGCCGATTTCCGCCACATCACCCACGGCAGCATCCTCGGCGACGACCGCAAATTGATGAAGACCCGCAGTGGCGAAAACGTCGCCCTGCAGGACGTGCTCGACGAGGCGATGGCGCGCGCGCAAAAAATCGTCGACGAGAAAAATCCCGAGCTGCCCGCGGCGGAGCGCGAGGCGGTGGCGCGCATCATCGGCCTGGGCGCGGTCAAGTATGCCGACCTCTCGCAGTATCGGATGACCGACTATGTTTTCTCGTGGGACCGGATGCTCTCCTTCCAGGGGAACACCGCGCCCTACCTGCAAAACGCCTACGTCCGCATCCAGTCGATCTTCCGCAAAGCCGGCGCCGCGGAAAAAATAGCCGACAACCTCTCGTTAGCCGAGCCCGCGGAGATCGTCCTCGCGAAGAAGCTCTGCCAATTCGCCGAGATCGTCCCTACGGTCCTGAACGACTTCCGCCCCAATGTGCTGGCTAATTACCTTTTCGAATTAGCCAACCACTTCCACGGCTTCTACGAAGCCTGCCCGGTCCTCAAGGCCGACGAGCCCGCCCGCAGCACCCGCCTCGCCCTCTGCCACCTCACCGCCCGCATTCTCCAGCGCGGTCTCGACTTGTTAGGCATCGAAGTCCCGGAGCGGATGTAGCGGGGCCGCCGTTACCGTTGCACCGTCACTCGTAGAAAAGTGGCGGCGATTTCGGTGGCATTATTCTTAGCCTGGTTCTGGCTAACGAAGAGTTCCTCCAGCTCGCGCTGCAACTCGGCGGCGCGGCCGTTCTTTTCCGCGGCTTCGAAGGCGTTCATCGTTGGGCCGTAGTAGGTCTTGAAGGCGTCGACCAAGCCGGCCGGCGGGCCGTCGAAGCGGAAGGTGAACGACTCGCGAATGAAGGAGATGTTTTCCGGGGCGATGCCGGCCGCGGCAAAGCGCTCGCGCACGTGCTCCTCGAGGCCCCAGGTCATCGGACTAACGAATCCTTCCGGCGGCGGTGCGGTGTAGGCGGAGCTGATCCGAAGGATCTGCGCGACCAACGTCGGGTCGCCGGGAATCCAGTTGCCCATGACGATCTTCCCGCCGGGCCGGGTTACGCGGACCATCTCCTTGGCGACATCGAACGGACGCGGGGCGAACATCGCGCCGAAGATGCTGACGACGTAATCGAAGGTGTCATCCGGCAGGCCGTCGAGCTTCGAGGCATCGCCTTCCTGGAAGCGGCAATTTGCCAGTCCCAGCTTGGCGGCGCGCGCGTGGCCCGCGGCGACCAGGTTGCTGGCTATATCCACGCCGAGAACTTCCGCGCCGAGCTGCGCCGCGGGAATCGCGGTGGTGCCATCGCCGCAGCCGAGCTCGAGGACTTTGTCCCCTTTCCCGATCCCGATCCGCCGGACCAATTCCGCCCCGCTCTCGCGCATGGTCGCCGCGATGCGGGTGAAGTCGCCTTTCTCCCAGAGGGCTTTGTTTGGATTGCTCATTTGAAGTGGAATTACGCAAGTTCGCCGCTCACAAGTCCACCGCGGAATGCCGGAAGACACCGCAAGTTTGTCTCCGGCAAGGCCTCGATCCTCGCGTGCGTGCGCGGCGATCGAAATCGACAAGCCCCGGCGATCCCACCCGCGGGCAGACCACTCTTCCAAGCGGGGGCGAGCTAACCGGTGTATGGAGAAGGATGTCAGATCCACGAAACGTCGCGCACGATAAGAAGGTCGCCCAGGAAAAGGAACACGAGAAAGCCGCCGAGGAGCCGAAGGCTAAGACCGACGCCGCCGAAGAGGCCCCGCAGGCTGCGGCTGCTCCGGGCGAGCTGGAGAAATCCGTCGCTGTCCTCTCGAAGCTCAAGGAGATGGAGTTCCACTCGCGGGCCAACATCGAGACGCTCGCCGGCTTGACCCTCGAGGTGGAGGACGAGCTCAAGCAAAAGGAATTCTCCGATGCAATCGGCGAAGTCTACGGCGCGCAGGATGGCTTCCAGACGAAGCTGACTGCCTTGATCGAGCGCTATGAGGCGAAGTGCGAAAGCCTCAAGGCGACGGCTTAATCGAGTAACTCGACCGGGTCGCCCTGGCGGATGATGCCCTCGGCGAGGATGGCGCCGTAGACGCCGGCTTTGCCTTCGTGCGCCTGCGCGACTTGCTTTAAAATAGCCGGCGTCTTCACGGCGGTATCGGGATCGAGCGTGATCATCATGCAACGGCCGTCGCGCGCGAGCACGGAGACGATGACCTTGGCCCCGAGGCGCAAGCTTTTGCCGACGAAGTGATCTTCAGCGAAGCCGGCGCCGCTCTCCAGCTCGAGGCAAACATTCGCGCGGAAGCGGCGCGGATCGATCGCCATCCCGGCCTCGTCGCCGAGCTGGCGCGCGGTCCCAAGCGAGAAGAGCGAGAGCGGCCGGCAATCAGTCAGCGCTTTGTCGGAACGCAGGAGTGTGAGCGTGTGCTTCTCCGCGAGCCCGGCGCAGAGAGTGTCGGCTAATTTCGGATCGTCGATCGCGAAGGTTTGCCCGTCCGGTGTTTCTACGTCCACCATCAAGTCCGCTGCACTTGCGGTCACCGGATTGATCATCGGCGAGAGCGCTTCGGCTGCGCGTTGATTTACCGGGCGCGCGGCTTTTTCCGGATGCCGGAAACGCGCGCGACAGCGCAGGAGCTGCGGTTGATCGCGCCCGGTGAGGAACGGAAAGCCGGCGGGATTTCCCGCGCTCAGGAAGGCGAACAAGCGATCGCCGTAAACCCCGGCGTAGCTCACGAAAAGCTCCGGCATCTGCTCGCCGCGCATGCTCTTCACAGGATAACGCCACAAGCTTGCCACGCGTCCGACAATTGCCATGCCGATGGAGTAGCCGCCGTCGCCGGAGAAAGCGAGCGGAGGCTTGCCAGCGCGCGGCGCGCTCCCTAAAATCGCAACCGGCTGCCACTAAACCAGGAGGGCAATCATGCTGTCACGGAAGCTTGTCGGTTCCCCCCGGCGCGGTTCGTCGCTGCGTCCGGTTCAAGCCTTTGCGCTGGTTCTCGCCAGCGCCTTTTTTTTGCTCCCGGCCCGAGCCGCGGATGTAGTGGATACCGGCCCGCCGGGCATGGATGGAACGGCGGGCGGACCCGGCACCGGCATGGCCGGCGGCCCGGGCACCCCGGGCGGAGACGCAAACGCGACCGCAAATAATCCCGCCGACTCGAGCAATTCCGCGACCGCCTTCGGCGGCAAAGGCGGGAACGGAGGAAATGGCGGCAGCGGCATTCCGCCGAGCGGCGGGGGCGGCATGGGCGGAAATGGCGCCAATGGCGGAACCGCCTCGGGCACGGCCAGCACCAGCGGAGCATTTGCTGGCGGCGCCCAGGCGACCGTTCAGTCCGTGGGCGGCGCTGGCGGCCATGGCGGCGGCGGGGGCGCCGGCGCATCATCGCCCGGTCTCGCCGGGACCAACGGCAACGGCGGTCACGGCGGCGCGGCTACCGCCAGCGCGACGGCGTTGAACAGCGCGGGCCACGCGCTCGTGAATGTCACCCTCGCCGGAGGCAACGGGGGCTCTGTCCTGGGCGATCTCAATTCGCCCGGCGGCATCGGCGGCGATGGCGCAGGCATTACGCTTGGCGAGATCGCCGCCACTTCCAGCGCGGCCGAAGGTCAGGCCCTGGTGATTCTCTCCGCCCAGGGCGGCAACGGCGGCCACGCGATCTCGCCCGGCGGCGTGGGCGGCAAGGGCGCGTCGGTCCATTTAGTCGACGCCATCGATGGCCACGCGGCCAGTGGCGGAAGCGTCACGCTCAACCAAACCGTCGGCGGCGGTTCCGGCGGCGCGGGGTATTCCGCCGCGGGCGCTGCCGGCGACGCGTTTAGCTCGCTCACGCGCAGCCAAACGGGCTTGAGCGGCTTTGCCGGGCTCACGATTAACACCGCCGCCACTTCCGGTAACGGCGGCGCACTCCATTCCGGCACCGGCACCGCAAGCGCCGCCGGCCAGGCGACCGCAATCGCCAACTCGACCAACGACGCCGGCCTGGCCCGCGCCAATGCGGAGGCATACGGCGGCATGGGCGGCCAAGGATTTGGCGGCAGCCATGGCGGCGCCGGCGGGAAGGCCAGCAGCAGCGCGATGGCCACGGCCAGTGGCGCGAGCAATCCCGCTGCCGCCATCGGTCTCGCGACCGGCGGCTTGGGCGGCGCGATCGCGACCGGCGCGACGACCACTCATGGCGGCAGCGGCGGCGAGGCCGTCGTCACCGGCACCGTCACGGCCGACGGCAACCTCGCCTCCCTTTCCACCACGGCCACCGGCGGCACCGGCGGCGGCGTAGCCGCAGTCGACACTGGCCAGGGCAGCGGAGGCGCGGGCGGGCAGGCGACCGCCGGCGGCACCGGCAGCACGGCCGGCAGCGGGAACGTCACGGTCGCGAATACCGCAGAGGGCGGCCGCGGCGGCCAGGCGGCCGGGGGCGGCACCTTTGGCGGGCAGGGCGGCAGCGCGAACGCGAGCGCGAGCGGAAATTCCAATGGCGGCGGCAACGTCAGCGCGAGCGCGAACCAAATCGGCGGCGCGGGCGGCGCGGCCTACTTTGGCGCCACCGCCGGCAACGGCGCCAGCAGCACGATCCACAATGCCGTCAGCGGCGCGACTGCGGGCGCCTTGCAGCTCACGCAAAGTGCAACCGGCGGAGACGGCGGTGCGGCGCGAGGCGCGGGCAGCGTGGCCGGAGAGGCGGGCGCGGCCAGTTCCACGCTCACCGCCTCGAACTCAGCTGGCGGAATGCTCACCGGAATAGTCAGCGCTTTGGGCGGCGCGGGCGGCGAGGGCCAGGATGTGGCGGGCTCCCACGGCGCGGGCGCAACCGCGGCGCTCGCCCTTTCCAGCAACAACGCTTCTTCCCTCTCCGGCATCGTCACCGCCACCGGCGGCGCGGGCGGCAACACCGTCGACGGACCATCCGCGGGAGATGGGGCGACGGCCGTCCTCGGCAATGTGAGCGCCACTTCCACCGGCGGCGCGTCCCTGAACCTCAGCGGCACGCAAACCGGCGGCACCGGCGGCAGTGTCACCTCCGGCATGGGCTCCGCGGGCCACGGAGCCGCCGCCTCGATTAACAACGCGCTCGATGGCGACAGCACCGGCCCGGTGCTCCTGAGCCAGGTCGCCGCCGGCGGCAATGGCGGCTCCGCCTTGGCCGGCGCGGCGGGCTTCGGCGGGACCGCGGAGAGCACGTTAAACCGGTCGAAGAACACCAGTGGGTTGCTCCACCTCCAGACTTTCGCCGTTGGCGGCGCGGGCGGAATGCGCAGCGCGGCGCTCGGCAGTTCGCGTCGCGGAGCCAACGGCACTGCCACCACCAGTTCCGTGAACAGCGGCGGCGCAGCCCGAGCCGATGCAAATGCGCGCGGCGGGAGTGGCGGGAACGCCTTCCTGGGATCTGATAGCGGAAACGGGGGCGACGGGGAGGCCAGCGCAACCGCGCAGACGTCCGGCGACGGGCAGGCGGTCCAGGCCTTTGGCATGGGTCTGGGCGGCGCCGGCGGAATGGTCTCCGGTGCGAGCAACAGCCAGGCCGGCGCGGGTGGCAGCGGCACCAGCACTTCCAGCGCGACCGCGCTCGGTGCGAGCAGCGCGAGCGCGGAGGATGTGGCACAAGGCGGCGCGGGCGGTTCGATCTCCGATGGCACCGGCCACGGCGGGAACGGCGGCAGCGCCCATTCCACTGCGATCGCCAGCGGCCAGGCCAGCGCGGTGTTCGCGAAGGCCACCGCCACCGGCGGGCTCGGGGGCTTGCGCGGCGGGAGCATGACCACGAGCGGCGCCGGCGGCACGGCCACGGCGAAGGCCAGCGCCACCGGCCTGGGACAGGTGAGCGCCAGCGCCACCGCCACGGGCGGCGCCGGGCGGAACGACTCGTTAGGCGGCAGCGCCCTGGCCCACGCCAGCGCCACCGGCAGCAGCGGCACCTCGAGTTCCAGCGCGAGTTCGAGCGGCGGCGCCATCACCACCATCCAGGCAGTGGCGAGCGCGCCGGTCGGGAGCACCAGCGAAACCGAAGCGCGCGCCGCCGTGGGGCAGCCAGCGCCTTCACCGATGCTCGCAAACCAGCTCGAAGCCGCGGCCTTTGCCACCGGCCTGCCCACTGCCGCGGGCGGGCCCTTCGGCGCCGATACGCTGGCGCAGTTATTCCTCGCGGGCGGTTATCCCGCCGATGGCTCGGGAGCGCCGCGTACTTTTGCCAGCGAGATCACTTTCTCGATCGACCTCGCGCAGCTTCCGGCGCAGCACCAGCTCAAGCTCGGATTTTTCGCGCCGCAATTCACCGGCGGCGGCTTCCATTCGCTCACGCTCCAGGTCCTGCGCGAGAACCTTGTGGTGGTCGACCAAAGCTTCACCACGCTCAGCAGCGCGATCTCGTTTTTCGACGGCACCGTCGTCGACCTGGGCGCGATCGGGACCGGCGTAAACGGCACCCTTGATCTCCAATTTTCGCTTTCGCTGACCGCGACCACGGTGGGCGATTCCTTCGGCTTCAACGCTTCCGCCGCCAACACTCTCCTCGTCCCCGAGCCCGCTCCCGCGGCCCTCGCGGTCGCGGGCACGGCGCTGCTTCTGGTCGCTCGCTGGCGCAAGGCGCGCACGCGCGGCTAACGAGACGCGGTTTCGCCTGCGGCGAGAAATTTTTCCGCTTCTGCGAGCGGCGCGCGGCGCGTGCCCTGGCCGGCGAGGGCCACAAGTTGCTGGTAAAATTTCCGCGCGGCGGCGCCATCGCCGGCCGCGGCGGAGGCGCGTGCGGCCCCGAGGAGGCTGTTCAGGCGGCGCGGGTAAAGCTCGAGCGAACGCTGGTAAGCCGCCGCCGCCGCGGCCGGCGCGCCCTGTTCCAGGAGCAAGTCGCCTAACAACTCGTGTGCCGGGAGCGTCGGGCCGGGCGTGACCGGATGTTTCGGCGTGGCGCTTTCCAGCTCGGCGGCTTCCCGGAGGAGCGCGAGGCTGCGCTCGCCTTCGCCGGCGACCTGCGCGCTCCAGCCTTCCAGTTCCAGGCGGGCCACGCGAATGTGCCGCTGGAAGAGTTCCTCGCCGGATGCTTTCGCCACCTCTTCGAGCGCTCGCAAGCGCGCGATGTCGGCCTTGGCCGCGTCGAGTTCGCCCAGATGCGCCGCGCCCAGGCCATGCCCGAAACGCGCGATCGCTTCCGCCCAGGGATAGCGATCCCACGGCAGCGCGGCGGGCTCACGCGCGGCCAGCTTTGCGGCCTCGGCCCAATCCCGGCGCTCCAGCGCATAACGCGTCCGGGTCGAGGCGAGATGGAACGCCGTCTTGAAGCTCGGCTCGAGTTGCGGCGTCCCGTGCAGCCGATTTAATTGCGCGGCCGCGGCGGCATCGTCGCCTTTCTGCAGATCGGCGTAGACCAGGTATTCGATCGCGTGGGCAAACTCGTCCCAGACATACTCCTGGCGCTCGCCCGCCGGGTGGGCCAGCGCCGCTTCCGCCGCCTTCAAGTTGCCCCGCACCACCCCGTCCCAATCGCCCAGCCGCGTGTAGATATGCGTGGGCATGTGGAGCGCGTGCGGGTTGTTGGGCGCGATCGACTCGTAGCGGCGCGTGATCTCGAGCGACTCGCGTTCGCGGCCGGGCACGTCGTTTGCGTGCACCAGGTAATGCATCGCGCCGGGATGCTCGGGATTCTTCCTGTAGAGCCGCAGGAGAATCGCGGCCGCGCGATCGGCATGCTCGCGCGAGATGGTGTCGGCCGGCGCCGTCGCCAGGTGGGCCAGCGCATAAAAGGCAGCCACTTCATCGTCCTCCGGAAAGGCCGCGTAGGCCTTCGCCATGGCTGCTTCCCAACGGCGGATGCGCGCCCAATAATCGTCCGCCTGCGGTTCCTCGAAGAACGCCGCCGCCGCCGCGATGAAGGCGCGCTCGCGGGCCGTGGGCGCGTCCAGCGTCTGTGCTTTTTGCACCGCTTCCCAGCCAGCTTGCAGCGCTGCCGGGCTGGGGCGCGTGGGCCAAAGCGGCTGGAAGAGCGTCATCGCGAAGCCCCATTGCGCCAACGCGCAGGACGGGTCGGTTTTCATCGCTTGCTGAAACGCCGCGCGCGCCTGCGGATAGGTCATGTGATGGAGCAGCGAGACCGCGTGGGTGAACTCCTCCTGCGCCGCCGGCGAACAGCTGACCGGGAAATCTACTTTGCCTAACGAGCTGTGGCCCGCGTGCTCCTCGGCTGCCAGCGAGGGCATGGCCAGGGCGGCCAGCCCAAGAACCACGCCACCGCGGAAGCATCTCATGGTGCGCGATCTTACCCGAGCGCACGGTGGCTGACGAGGTTTTCGTGCGCGCAGCCGGCGCGCCGCGCTCGATTGGCTGTGCTACCATGCCTACTTCCGTGAATCCCGAACACCCGCGCATCCCGACCTCGACCTACCGGTTGCAATTCAACCGGCATTTCACCTTCAACCAGGCGCGCGAAATCGTGCCCTATCTCGACGAGCTCGGGATCAGCGATTGCTACGCCTCGCCCTACTTCCAGGCGCGCGCGGAGAGCCTGCACGGCTACGACATCACCGATCACAACAAGCTCAACGCCGCCATCGGCACACGCGCGGAATACGACGCCTTCGTGGACGCGCTGCGCGAGCGCGGGATGGGCCAGGTGCTCGACTTCGTGCCGAACCACATGGGCGTGGGCGAGCCGCTCAATCAATGGTGGATGGATGTGCTCGAGAACGGCCCGAGCTCGACCTACGCGCCCTTTTTCGACATCGACTGGAAGCCGCTGAAGCAGGACCTCTGGGACAAGGTCCTGCTGCCTATTTTGGGCGACCAATACGGACGCGTGCTCGAGCGCGGTGAGCTCCAGGTGAAGTACGACAGCGGCGCGTTTTTCCTCCATTACTTCGAGAACCAATTCCCGATCGCGCCCGGCACTTACCGGCACGTGCTCAATCTCGCGCTCGAAGAGCTGGAGCCGCACAAGGAGGAGATCTTTTACGCCGAGTTCCAGAGCATCATCACCGCGCTGGAGAATCTCCCGCGCCGGAGCGAGACCGATCCCGAGCGCGTGGCCATTCGCGCCCGCGAAAAAGAGATCGTCAAACGCCGGCTCGAGCGGCGTTGCAGCGAAGCCGCGCCCGTGCGCGAGGCGATCGAGAAAGCGCTGGCTAAAATCAACGGCACACCCGGCGAGGCCCGCAGTTTTGACGCGCTCGATGAGCTCCTGAACGACCAGGCTTACCGGCTCGCCTTCTGGCGCGTGGCCGCGGAGGAGATCAACTACCGCCGCTTCTTCGACATCAACGATCTCGCGGCCATCCGGATGGAGCTCCCGGAAGTGTTCGATGCGACTCACCAGCTCGTGCTCGAGCTGGTCAAGGAAGGGGCGGTCACCGGCTTGCGGATCGATCACCCGGACGGCCTTTACCTGCCGAAGGAATATTTCGCGAAGCTGCAGCAGCGCTCCGCGGAGGCGCTCGGGATTGCGCTGCCGGAAGACGGACGCGCGCTTTACCTCGTGGTCGAAAAAATCCTCTCCGGCCCGGAGCGTTTGCCGACCGATTGGCCGGTGCACGGCACCACTGGCTACGACTTTGGCCGGATCGTGAACAGCCTCCTGTGCGACCCGAGCGCGGAGCAGGCGATCACGAAAACCTTCCGGAAATTCCTCGGGCACTCGATGCACCTCGGGCACCTGGTTTACGCGAAGAAGCGGCTGGTCATGCGCCTTTCGCTTTCGAACGACGTCAAAGTGCTGGGTAATTTACTCGACCGCCTTTCGGAACAGAACCGCTGGTTCCGCGACTTTACGCTCGACCAGCTCAGCCTCGCGGTGCGCGAGACGATCGCCTGCTTCCCGGTCTACCGGACCTACGTCACGCCCGAGGGAAAAGTGAGCGACGAAGACCTCGCGGTGATCGAGCGCGCGATCGCCTCGGCCAAGCGGCGCAACCCCGGCATCGAAGGCTCGGTCTTCAACTTCCTGCGCGACATTCTCTCGTTCCGTTTCCCGGAGAATCTCGATGACGAAGCGCGCGCCGCGCACGTGCACTTCGTGCTCAAGTTCCAGCAGGCCACCGGGCCGATCATGGCCAAGGGCTTGGAAGACACGGCGTTTTATCTCTTCAACCGCCTGGCCGCGCTGAACGAAGTCGGCGGCGAGCCGCAGGTCTTCGGGATCACCCCGGAGAAATTCCACGAGGAGCTCCGGCATTACGCGGAGCACTGGCCCTCGACGATGAACACCACCTCGACGCACGACACCAAGCGCAGCGAGGACGTGCGCGCGCGCATGATCGCGCTCTCCGAGGTGCCGGATAAATGGCGCACGCACCTGCAGCGCTGGCGCACGATCAATCGCCGGCACAAGACCAAGATCGACGAAGCGGACGCGCCCGACGCGAACGAGGAATACCTCCTTTACCAGACGATCCTCGGCACCTGGCCGGTGGACTCGTTAGGCAAACCGGTCACGGAAGCGAGCGCGGAATACATCGAGCGCATCCAGGCTTACATGGCCAAGGCGATGAACGAGGCCAAGGTGAACACCAGTTGGATCCAGCCTAACGAGGAGTGGAACGAGGCGGTGAAGAAGTTCATCGCCGGCCTTCTTGAGCCAGGCGTGAAGAACCGTTTCGTGCCCGCGTTCCTGCCGCTGGCGGAGGAAATCGCGAAGCTCGGGGCGGTGAATTCGCTCACGCAGGTGATCTTGAAACTGACCGCGCCGGGCGTGCCGGACATCTACCAAGGGACTGAGCTTTGGGACGATTCGCTGGTTGATCCCGACAATCGCCGGCCGGTCGATTACGGGAAACGCCGTGAGCTGCTCGCGGAGGTCAAGGAAGCCGCGCCCGAGGACTTGTTAGGCGCGTGGCCCGATGGTCGGATCAAGCTTTACGTCATCCAGAAGCTGCTGCATTTCCGGCGCGAGCATCCGGCGCTCTTCCGTTCGCACAGCTACGTGCCGCTCCAGGTCATGGGCACGCACGCGGAGTCGGTCGTCGCCTTTGCGCGCGAAGAGGGCCAGCAATGGATCGTGGTGGTGGTTCCGCGCTTGAGTTCGCGGGTTGGTTTTCCGCCACTCGGCGAGGCCTGGCAGGAAACCGCGGTGGAGCTGCCAGCCGCGGCGCAGCAGGCGCGCGAGCTTTTCACCGGGCGCGAACTCACCGCGGAAGGCGGGCGGCTAAAATTAGCCGACGCTTTGGCGACGCTGCCGTTCGCGGTTTACACCGTCGGCTAGCGCGTCACCGGGTTATACCCGCGCGCGAAGCGATCGAACCAGTGCCCGAAGAAACCGAGGACGCGATCGGCGTTTTCCCCCACCTCCATCGCGAAGTCGCCCACGCCGATTTGCGGCGAAGCGACGATCAACATCACGCTCAGGAGAAGCAGATTCATCACGTAGATGAGCACGAGCGAGAAGAAGGTGCCGTTGTGCGTCAGGTCAGTCTGGCTCTTCGGAATCATCCAGAGCGTAAAGGTGGCGTGGAAGGCCCAGGTGATCCCGATGATCGCGTAGAGCAGCTTCCCGTATGGCTGGACTGGGAAGAAGAAGCTCAGCCCGCCGTAAAGCGCGAGGGCGAGGATGCTGTAGATCGGGAAAAAGTAAGGCGCGAGCGAGATCCAGAAATTGTTCCGGTCGGTCACGATGTGCCCGCCGCTGCGGCCGACTTTGAATTGGCTGACCCGTCCGCCCATCAGCCAAACCCAGATCGCGTGGGTCAGTTCGTGGCCGAAAACATAAGCCGTGAGCGGCCGCGGCAAGCCGAAGAAAGCGATCAGCCACAAGACGACGCCTAACGAGAAGAACCAGAATTCTTCCCCGGCCCAGAACTGCTGCGTGACCGTCGCGCGGGTGAAGACGGTGAAAAACGTCTGCGTGAGGATGGCGGCAAACGGCAGGAAAAGGAGCGCGATGACAAATTTTACCCAGCGAGTTGGCACCATCACCGGGATGGGCGCGCGGCCGGCCGGCGGGCGCCGCGTGGGAACGACGTAGGGAGCGATCTTAACCCGCGAGCCGCTCGGTTTTTTCCCACCAGCGGAGCGTCGCGCGCGAGGTTCCATGCTCGGGGAAAAGCTGCGGATGCGCGCCGGTTAAGCGCGGCCCATGTAGTTGCCGGTGCGCGTGTCGATCTTGATCACTTCGCCTTCCTTGATGAAGAGCGGGACGTTGACCGTCTTGCCGGTCTCGAGCACCGCCGGCTTGGTCACATTCGAGGCGGTATCGCCGCGCACGCCCTCAGGCGCTTCCACCACCTTCAAGTGCACCGACGACGGCAGGTCCACCTGCACCGCCTTGCCCTCAGTGTAGAGCACTTCCACGGAGAGATTTTCCACCAGGTAATCCTTCGCCTCGCCGAGCAGGCTCTCCTGCAGGGTGATCGTCTCGTAGCTGCTCGGATCCATGAAATGGTAGCCGGTCCCGTCCTTGTAGGAGAACTCGAGGTTCGTCCGGTTCACATCCACCAGCTCGATCTTGTCGGTCGAACCGAAACGCACGTCCGCGCTTTTGCCGGTGTTGATGTAACGGATGATCGCCTGGACGAAGGCGCGCAAGTTGCCCGGCGTGCGGTGCTGCACATCGAGCACGATCGCGACGTTGCCGTTGTATTTGATCGCCTGTCCTTTTCGAAGGTCGTTCGCTGCTGCCATAAAGAGCGTCTGTCTTACAACCGGCAGCCCATCAGAGCAACTTCAGCTTGGTCAGGTCCTGCGAGTCGACCAGGCCGACGGGCGTGCCCGCTTCGTCCACCACCACGAGGTCATCGATCCGATGGCGCTCGAGCAGGTTCAACACTTCCACTGCCAGCCGGTCCTGCTGCACCGTCACTGGATGGAGCGTCATCAGGTCAGCCACCAGGCGCTCGCCCACTCGCGGGTCGGTCTGGTAATGCCGCACGAAGTCGCCGTGCGTGAAAATGCCGACTAATTTCCCCGCGGCATCGGCGATCACCGCCGCGCCCGCGCGCACATCGGTCATCGCCTTGAGCGCCACCCGCACCGGCGCATCGTCCGGCACCAGCGCCAGGGCCGAGCGCGGACGCATGATCTGGTGCACGCGCACGAGCAGGCTGCGGCCGATCATCCCGCCCGGATGAAAACGCGCAAAGTCTTCCTTTTGGAAACCGCGCGCCTCCAGCAGCACCATCGCGAGCGCGTCGCCCAGCGCGAGCATCACCGTCGTGCTCGAGGTCGGCGCGAGGTTTAAGGGACAGGCTTCCTGCTCGATATTCACGTCGAGGAAGACGTCGCAGTTCTTCGCCAGGGTCGATTCCCGGCCGCCGCAGAGCGCAATGATCTGCACTTGGAAGCGTGAAAGCGCTGGCAAAATCCGGAGCAGCTCCTCGGTCTCGCCGCTTGCGCTCAGCGCCAGGACGACGTCGCCATCGGCCACCATCCCGAGGTCGCCATGCATCGCGTTGAGCGAATCGAGCACCACCGCGGGGGAGCCGGTGCTGGTCAGGGTCGCGGCGATCTTGCTGCCTACATGCCCGCTCTTGCCCACGCCGAGCACGACCACTTTCCCACGCGCTTCCACCGCGCTTTTGATCAGCTCCACCGCGCGCACGAACGCGCCATCGAGCCGCTCGCGCAGCCGCTGGAGCTCGAAGATTTCCATCTCCAGGACGCGTTTCCCCTTTTCAAGATAGTCCATCGCCGCGTAAGACTGCGCCGGAGCGAATCGAGCGGCAAGAACTTGCGTCGCCGTCTCGCGTCACCTGCACGACCTATGAAAACACTTTTCCTCGCCGCCTTTCTCCTCGCCGCCGGTCTCGGCAGCGCCGCCGCCCAGGGCCAAAATTTCCGCGCGCCGATCAATCGCGCCCGGGCCGAGGAGCGCAGCTCACAACGGGACATCCCGCTGCAGCGCCGCGGCGTCATCGGCGCCCTTCCTCGTGCCGCGCGCGGCAACCCGGTGCAGATGCTCAACCCGCGTGCACCGCAGAAATATTACGCCGCCCCGCAGGACACCGTGACCTTCGATCCGACGAATCCCTCGCGCGTCACCGGCATCATCCTCGTCGGGATCGTCTGGTAAGCCCGGCGCGATGAACGCGCGCGACGAACGGCCAGTCGTCGCTTCCTATTGCGCGACCTTCCTCAAGCCGGAGATGCTCCACATCTACCGGCAAATCACCGCGCTCGAGCGCGTCCGGCCGTTCGTGCTCACGCGGAAACGCGAGGAGGCCGCGCGCTTCCCCTTCGCCGACCTGCGGATCGTCCCGCGGCCGCGCACGCAATTCCTCCGGCGCATTTGGTATCGGCAACTGCGCGACACGCCCTGGCAAATCTCGCGCGGGGAGCAGGAGCGCTTGCTCGCGGTGTTGCGGGAAACCGACGCCCGCCTGCTGCATGTTTACTTCGGCCACATCGCGGTGCACCTGCTCCCGCTGCTGAAAAGGTGGGAACGGCCGAGCGTGGTTTCCTTTCATGGCGCCGATGTCGGTGTCGATCTCGACAAGCCGGCCTACCGCCGCGCGACCGCGGAGATGCTCGCGGCTGCGCGGCTTGTGCTCGTGCGTTCGCAATCGCTCGCCGAAGCTCTCGTTAGGCTGGGCTGCCCGGAAGCGAAGATTCGCCTCCAGCGCACCGGCATTCCGCTGGAGGAATTTCCATTCCACGCGCGCGCGTGGCCGCGCGATGGTCGCTGGCAATTGCTCCAGGCTTGCCGGCTCATTTCCAAGAAAGGCCTGCGCACCAGCCTGCGCGCCTTTGCCGAATTTTCGAAAACGTATCCGCAAGCCGAGTTCACCATCGCGGGCGACGGGCCGATGCTGGCGGAGCTGCGGGAATTAGCCAGCGAGTTGGGCGTGGCCGGGCGGGTGCATTTTCCCGGCTTCCAGCCGCTGCGCGCACTCTTCGAACGCGCGCACCTTTTCCTCCACCCCAGCGAGACCGCGGCCGACGGTAACCAGGAAGGCGTGCCGAACGCGATGCTCGAGGCGATGGCCAGCGGGCTGCCGGTTTTCGCGACCAGGCACGGCGGGATTCCGGAGGCGGTCGAGCATGACGTCAGCGGGATCTTGGTGGCCGAACGCGATCACGCGGCACTGGCGAGCGAGCTCCTGGCCGCCGCGGCTAATCCCGAGCGCCTGACCCGCCTCGCGGAGGGTGGAGCGCAGGCGGTGCAGGAAAATTTCGCGCAGCAATCGCCAGGTCCGGCGGCTCGAGGAAATTTACTTCGAAGCGATGCAGTGACGCGTTAGAGCGCGGCGTAGAATTTCTCGAGCTCACCCGCCACGGCGTTGAAGCCCAACCGCTCGTTAGCCGACAACTTCGTTACCGCCGCCCCGTAGGCCGCGTCATCCGTCAGGAGCGTTTGCGCAATAGCGCGCAGCTCATCGCCGGAACGCCCGGCGCCGCACGTCTCCGGGTGCCCCAGCCGGTCGATCGCGCCATTCCCGCCGACGCAGGGAACGCGGCAAAGGAGCGCATCGCCCGCGACCTGTCCGGGAACAAAGCTGGTGTCCATTTGCAGGACGATCCGGTGCTGCGCGACCACCCGGAGATAGTCGGCATACGACCCGCGTTTCGTGAGCACGCGGAAGTTGCCGCCTAATTCGCCTAACAAGTGCTTCCCCTTGCGCCCGGCGAAATCGTAAACCGTCACCGGCACCTCGAGCGACCGGGCAAGCGCGAGCGCGGCAAAGTGGTTCCGCGAAGGCACGTCCCACTCGCGCGTGCCGAGAAAAATTCCCTGCCGCTCCGCCACCGGCCGTGAGAAATCCCAGCGCGCTTCCTCGAGCGGGTAAGGCGTCGGGATGAAGGCCACGCCGCCGCCGCTTCCGCGGAGTGAACGATAAATATCCGCCGCCTCCGGCGTGGGCGCGAGGCAGCCATCGGCTGCGCGGACCAGCTCGAGAAAGCGCCGGAGCCGCCCGCGATTGGCCAATTGCGCGGCGATCTGGTGCAGCCCCGTTTCCTTGAGCGAGACCGCCACTTTCAGGCCGGCGGCTTGCAGCTTCGCGAGCGCGCGCTGCGCTTCCCGGAAGTCGCCGCGCAGGAGCAGGAGCACCGGCTGCCGCGCGGTCAAAGCGCTGGCTGTTTCCCGCAGAAAACCCCCGCCGGTGCAGGCCGCGTAGGCGTGAAAATTCACCGGCGCGTGGCCCGGCGCCTCCGGGCCCGCGAGCGTGCCGGCAAAATCCTGGTCCGGGTCGCGCCCGCCGGGATTCAAGACCGAGAGCCGGAAGGCCATTCGTTAGGCGCCACGACGCCGCGGCGGCACCGGAACGGCGCGCCGAATCGGTTCTTCGCCCGCTGGCGTCGGCTCCGCCTGGTCCGCCGGGTCTACCGGCTGCGCGCGCAAAACCGGCTCGTCCGTCTCCTCGCTCGGGCTCGGTTCCGCCGCCTTGAGCTTGTCTTCCCTGGTCACCGGCAGCGCCGCCTTGACCTCGTCCTCAGCACCTTCGGGCTTCGGCGGTTTCACGGTGGAATGGACCGCGTTGTAAGGATCATTGTCGGCCAGGAGAGTCGGCGCTTTCACCGCCACCGGGTGAACCTGAGAGGTATCGACCGCGAGCTCGGCGCGCGGCACCCCGGCTTCCGGCAGGTCGCGGACAATGCGCGTGCGCGCGTCGCCGTGCACGTTGCAAGGTTCAGTCGGCATCTGTTCTTTCGTGGCCAGCTCGCGATAGGCGAACTCGCCGCACTTGTCGGTCGCGAGCAGGCCGCTTTTCGAGCAGATCTCGACCGTCAAAACGTCGGCCGGCTGCGCGAGTTCCTTTGCGGGATATTGCCGGGCCGCGGCGTTCATTACGTCCACCCACACCGGAAGCGCGACCAGGTTGCCGAAGGCGCCGCGGAAGATTTGCTGCGGCTTGTCGAAGCCGGCGCGGACCGCGCAGGTGACGCTGCTGTCGTAACCCGCGAAAAGCGCCTCAGTGAAATCGTAGGCCGTGCCGGTCTTCCCCGCGGCGGGAAATTGCGCCAGCCCGAGCCGCGTGCGCGCAGCCGCTCCGGTCCCTTTCTCGAGCGCGTCAACCAGGCACGAATGCACTTCGAAGGCGGTCGCGCTTTTCATCACTGGGAGCGGCCGGCTGTCGTGCCGCGATTGCCAGACGACGGTGCCGTCTTTTTCCTCGATTCGCTCGAGGATGAAGGGCGTGTTCGGCCGCGTGCCGCCGTTCGGGAAACTGGTGTACGCCAGGGCCAGTTCGGCCAGCGTCACTTCACTGCTGCCGAGGAAAGTCGCCGGGTAAGGACGCATGGGCGACTTGATCCCGGCCGCCTTCACCAACTGCAAAACCGGGTCCACCCCGATCTGCAAGCCGAGCCGCACGGCCGCGCCGTTTTTCGATTTAGCCAGCGCCTCGCGTGCGGTCATCGCGCCTTCGTAGCGGTTCTCGGGATTCTCCGGGCCCCACTCGCCCAGGATGCCGGTAGTGCCGCCGATCATAACCACGCGATTATCCAGCGCGGAATCCTGCACCACCGTGCCGGGGTAGAGCCCTTTCTCGAACGCGGCCGCATACATGAAAGGCGTGAAGGCCGTGCCCGCCGGGCGTCGCGCCTGGAGCGCGCGATCGTATTGGCTGTGCTCGAAATCGCGCCCGCCCACGAGCGCGAGAATGCCGCCCGTTTTGTTATCCAGCGCGATCACCGCGCCCTGGAGATACTCCGGTGTCGGCTCCTTGCCCTGCTGGCCTTTCGACTTCGCGACCTTGAAATGCGCCGCGTAGCTTTCGTAGGTCTCGTGCTTGTAACCCGGGGTGCGCTCGACCTCCGCGAGATGGCGCCGGAGCGATTCCTCCGCGGTCTGCTGCAGGTCGGCATCGATCGTCGTGCGGATGCGATAGCCTTCGTTCATCGCCTTGTCCCAGCCGACCGCCGCGATCACCTGCTGGCGGATATATTCCACCGCGTAGGTCTGGCCCTGCGCGCTTTGCCGGCTCCCGGTCACGACCGGCTCCGCTTGCGCCGCCGCCATTTTCTCCGCGGAGATAAACCCCAGGTCGCGCATGCGCGAAAGCGCGACGTTGCGCGACTCGCGCGAAGCTTCCTTGTCTGTCCAGGGCGAGAGCCGGTTTGGGCTCTTGATCAAGCCGGCGAGCGTAGCGCTTTCCGCCAGCGTCATTTCGCGCGCGGGTTTCCCAAAGTAGCCGCGCGCCGCCGCCTCCGCACCATAGAGCCCGGCGCCGAAGTAAATCCGGTTGAGGTAAAGCTCCATGATCTTTTGTTTGCCGATCGCGTCCTCGATCCGGCGCGCCAGGAAAAGCTCCACGAATTTCCGGCGGAAGGTGCGCTCCTTGAGTTCAAAAGTATTGCGCGCCAGCTGCTGGGTGATGGTGCTGGCACCCTGGCGCACGTGGCCGGCGGTGAAGTTCTTCAAGGCCGCGCGAATGATCCCCATCAAGTCATAGCCGCTGTGTTGGTAGAACTTGTTGTCCTCCATCGCCACGACTGCGTTCACCAGGTCGCGCGGGAGCTGGTCATAGGGCACGGTCTCGCGATTCTCCACGTAGATCTGGCCGAAAATCTTGTCGTTCCGGTCCACGATCACGCTGGCTGATTCCATCTGGTCCAGCTCCTTCAAGTCATACGCCTCGGCCTGCCGAGTGAGGTCGGCCGTGAGCACAAAGAGATAAATCACCGCGCCCACGAGCAGCGCGAGAAGCACGCCCGCAGGCACGTAGAAGTGCGGCCGGGCATACCAGGGCGGCCGGTATTCGACATACTCGTCGCGCTGACGGCGCGGCGGGAAAGAGACTGACATTGCGGGTGAAGTCCGGAGAGGGAAACTGTGGGGCCGCGCGCAACTTAGGTGCAACTCCCCCGAAAATCCAAATGGCAAAACGCCGAGCCCGCGCTGCGGGCCTCCCTCGCGGCGGAGATCGCGCAGCGCGGCGGCGCGCTCCCGTTTGCCGACTACATGGCGACGGCTCTGTACCATCCGGAACACGGCTACTACAGCTCCGGGCGCGCACGCGTGGGGCGGGGGGGCGATTACTTCACGAGCGTGAGCGTGGGCCCGGTCTTCGGGCGGCTGCTGGCGGCGCAGTTCGCCGACATCTGGGAACTACTCGAGCGGCCGACCGATTTCACGATCGTGGAACAAGGGGCGCACGACGGCGCCTTTGCGCACGATGCGCTGCGGGCCGCGGCGCAGGAGTGGCCGGAGTTTTTCGCCGCGCTGCGCTACCGAATTGTCGAGCCCTTCGCGGTCCTGCGCGCGCGGCAGCAGACGCGGCTGCGGGAATTAGCCAGCAAGATCACCTGGCAGGAAACGCTCGAGGAGCCTTTCCGCGGGGTGCATTTTTCGAACGAACTGCTCGATGCTTTCCCGGTCCACCTCGTCCGCTGGACCGGCACGGAATGGCGCGAACGCGGCGTCGATGCCGCGGGCGAATTCGTCGATCTTCCCCTAACGAATGCTGCGCTGGCCGCGCGGCTCGAGCTCATCCCGCAGCCGCTTCCCGCCGGCTACGAGACCGAGGTCAACCTGGCGGCGCTGCGTTGGATCGAGTCGCTGTCCAAGATTCTCACGCAAGGCGTGGTCTTGGTGGCGGATTACGGCTTCCCGCGCGCCGACTTCTACGCGCCCCACCGCACGCGCGGCACGCTCCAAAGTTACGCCGGCCACAAAGTGCTGCCTGATCCGCTGGCGCATCCCGGCCGCGCCGATCTCACCGCGCATGTCGAGTGGACCAGCCTGGCGGAGCAGGCGTTGGCGCACGGCTGCGCGCTCGCCGGTTTCACCGACCAGCATCATTTCCTCACCGGCCTGCTCGATGAAAAGGTCGCAAGCGACCCGGCGCTCACCCGCGGTCTGCAAACCCTGCTGCATCCGGGATTCCTCGGGATGAAATTCCAATTCCTCGCGCTCGCGAAAAACTTCCCCGCAGCCCCGCGCCTCCGCGGCCTGCGCTTTGCCCGCAACGCAGAGGCCGCGCTCGGCCTCGCAAACGAATCCCCTGTGCCATGAGTTCCACCACGCCGCATCTCGAACAGCATTTCACCGCCGGCCCGAGCGTGCGCGACGTCGTCATCGGCATGGCCGATGGCCTCACGGTGCCGTTCGCGCTCGCCGCCGGGCTCACCGGCGCGATCGCGTCCTCGCGTCTGGTGATCACGGCTGGCTTTGCCGAGATCGCCGCCGGCTCGATCGCGATGGGCCTGGGCGGATTCCTCGCCGCGCGCAGCGAAGCCGAGCACTACGCGAGCGAACTGGCGCGCGAGCGGCAGGAAGTGGTCGAGAAGGCCGAGGTCGAAAAGGCCGAGGTCGCGGAAGTTTTCATGACCTACGGCCTAACGAGTGCCGAAGCTGCGCCGGTGGTGGAGGCGCTCAGCCGGCGGCCGGAGGCGTGGGTCGATTTCATGATGCGCTTCGAGCTCGGCCTGGAGAAACCGGAGCCAGGCCGCGCCTTGCAAAGCGCGCTCACGATCGCCGGCGCCTACATCGTCGGCGGCACCATTCCGCTCCTGCCCTACCTGCTCGAGACCGATGCGCGCGCGGCGCTCCCGTTCTCCGCCCTCGTGACCCTGATCGCGCTGCTTGTTTTCGGCTTCGTCAAAGGCCGTTTCACCGGCGTCTCGAAGATCAAGAGCGCCTTCCAGACGGCGCTCATCGGCGGCCTCGCGGCGACCGCGGCCTACCTGATCGCGCGCGCCATTTCCTGAGCCGGTCACAGTTGGCCGGCAAACTGAAACAGGAGCAGCTCGCGCCGATTTTCCGGGAAGTAAAACTGCAGCGCGCCGTCCTGGCCGACGAGGTCGCGCGGGACCGCCGAGCTCGCGCGCCGGCTGTGGATTTGGTGCACCCCGGGATGTCCCCGCAGATAAAATTCTCCCCAGGCCTCGGCGAAAATCGCGCTCCGCGCTTTTTCGAGCAGCAACTTTTCCAACTCCGGCCGCGACTGCGCGACGAAACGCAGCTCCGGATTGGTGGCCGTGAGCGCGCGGTAATCCAGTCCTTCCGCCAGCGCGACGCCCGGCGGCGGCAGCACCCGCCAAGTCGACGGCAAAATTGCCAGGCGCACGCGCGGATCGAAACCCGCGACGGCGCTTGGCCGCGAAGCGGTGCTCACGGAAATTTGCAGTTCACCAGCTGCACCCGCGCGCAGATTGATCCAAACGTGGTCGTTTTTTTGCGGGTCCGGGTGATTCTCCGCCACCGCGGAGACAATTTCGCCCGCGAGCCGGACATAGCGGTCGCGCAGAGCGAAGAGGTGCTCCGGGTGAATTTGGCGGCGGCGTGTCGGCATGGCGTTTTCAAGGGTGGACGACGTGCGCCTCGCGGTCATCTTCGGAAGCGTGCACGCATCTGACGACCTCCAACCGCCGATCGAAGATTACGCCTTTCTCAGCGACACCCAGTCGGGCGCGCTCGTCAGCCGCGACGGCTCGATCGATTGGCTCTGCTTCCCGCGCTTCGATTCGCCCTCGTGTTTCGCGGCGCTCCTCGGGACGAAAAAAGACGGCTGCTGGAAGTTGCATCCTGCTGGCAAAGTCACCGCGCAAATCCCGCCGCTACCGTCCCGAGACGCTCATTCTCGAAACGGAATTCGAGACCGCCGAGGGTGCGGTGCGGGTGATCGACTTCATGCCGCCACGCGGGACAAACCCCGACATTGTCCGGATCGTCGAAGGACTGCGCGGCGAGGTGAAAATGACCACGGAGCTGCTCATCCGTTTCGACTACGGGCAAATCGTCCCGTGGGTCCGCCGGCATCACGGCGGGCTGGAAGCGATCGGCGGGCCGAACGCGCTCCTGCTGCACACCGAGGTGAAAACGCGCGGGGAAAACTTGAGCACGGTCGCCGAGTTCACCGTGAAAGCGGGTGAGCGCGTCCCTTTTGTCCTCACCTGGTATCGCTCCTACGAAGCGCCGCCGCGACGGGTCCATCCCGAGCACGCGCTGCGCGAAACCGAAAGCTATTGGACCGAGTGGGCCGCGCGTTGCGGCCACCAGGGCGAATGGCGGGAAGCAGTCACGCGCTCGTTGATCACGCTCAAGGGGCTGACCTACGCGCCTACCGGCGGAATCGTCGCCGCGGCCACGACCTCGTTGCCCGAGGGACTGGGCGGCGTGCGTAATTGGGACTACCGCTACTGCTGGCTGCGCGACGCCACCTTTACGCTTTTTGCTTTTCTCGGCGCGGGCTACGTGGAGGAAGCGTGCGCCTGGCGGCAGTGGCTCCTGCGCGCGATCGCCGGCGACCCGGCGCAGCTGCAGATCATGTATGGCGTGCGCGGCGAGCGACGGCTGACGGAATTCGAGCTTCCGTGGCTCGAGGGCTACCACCATTCCAAACCCGTGCGCGTGGGCAACGCCGCTTCGACCCAGCTTCAACTCGATGTCTACGGCGAAGTCATCAGCTCGATGTATCACGCGCATCGCGCCGGGATCGAAACGACCGATGCCGACTGGCGCCTGCAAGTGCACCTGCTCGACTTCCTGGAAAAGCATTGGCAGGAACCCGACGAAGGCATTTGGGAGATGCGCGGTGGGCGGCGAAATTTCACCCACTCGAAGATGATGGCCTGGGTAGCCTTTGACCGCGCGATCCGATTAGCCCGCGAAGCGAAACGCGGAAGTGCGGAGGAACTCGCGCGCTGGATCGAAGTCCGCGACAAGATTCACGCCGAGGTCTGCGCCCGCGGTTACAACGAGAAAGTGGGCGCGTTTACCCAGCATTATGAAACCGAGTCGCTCGACGCGGCGATGCTCATGCTTCCGCTGGTCGGCTTCCTCCCGGCGACCGATCCGCGGGTGCGCTCCACCGTGGAAGCGATCGAGAGCAAGCTTTTACACGACGGCTTGGTCATGCGGTATCACACCGATAAAACAGATGCCGACGCGCTTCCCGGCAACGAAGGGACCTTCCTTCCTTGCTCCTTTTGGCTGGCCGATTGTCTTTACCTGATGGGCCGCGAGGCCGAAGCGCGCGCGCTTTTCGAGCGCCTGCTCGCGCTCCGGAACGATCTCGGTTTGCTCTCCGAGGAGTACGATCCGAAAGCGAAGCGGCAGCTGGGGAATTTTCCCGCAAGCCTTCTCGCACGTGGCCATGATCGCGACTGCGCAAATTCTCAGCGGTCAGGGCGGCATCGGCCCGCACGAGAGCTACCGGCTGCGCTAGCGTTCACTCGTTAGGCGCTGCCAGCGCTCGAGCACCTGCGGGGCGCGTGCGAGCACCTCCGCGACGGCTTTTTCCACCGCTGGCGTGGGCGCGGCATCGGCCTCCTGGATGGTGCCGAAGAGGCTTTCGACCTGACCGAGCAATTGGAAGCTCAACCCGCCGCGACGCGGGGGCGGCGGGGCAAATTCCTCGAGCTTTTTTGCCAGCGCTTCGTCGTCCTTCGCCTTCTCGGCTAACGAGTCAAAGGCTTCGCCAATCGGGAGGAGTTTCGCGCGCAACTCGTAGAGCTGGCGCGAAAGCTCGAACTGTTTCGCCAGGTCGGCCGCGGAGGCTTTCACCCGCGGATCCATCTGCACCTTCAACGGCTGCGTCTGGCTTTGGCCGTTCGCGGTGAGCGTGACCGTGTAATCGCCCGGCAGCGCCCACGGGCCGGTCGGCGCCGGCGGCGTGTCGCGGTAGATCGCGGTCATGGGATACTGCGGTTCGACTTTAGCCAGC
This sequence comes from uncultured Verrucomicrobiae bacterium, assembly GCA_963726745.1. Lineage (GTDB taxonomy): Bacteria > Verrucomicrobiota > Verrucomicrobiia > Chthoniobacterales > UBA10450 > JACCTI01. The sequence goes on along the minus strand of CAVSDR010000005.1, from coordinate 94,438 downwards.
GGGCTGCCATGCAAGTCCCAGAGAAAGCGATGCATCCCCTTGGTCGCCGCCAACGGGCGTGGCGGGCGCACCCAATACGCCGGCACTTTCAACTTCGCCGGGTCAGGCGCGGCTAACGAGTCGTCGCTTGCGTAGCGGCGCACCAGTTTTCCCTGCGCATCCTTGATCTCGAGCGTCACCGGGCCGGTCGCGTTTTCCGCAAGCTGGTAATCAATCATTGCGCCGTCCGGCGGATTTTCACCCGCGGGTTCGTCCGGCGGAAGCGGCGTGTCGGTGTTCATGTTCCAGCGCACTCGTAGTGCGGTCTGCGGCTGGAAGAGTTTCGTCATCTTGTCGCCTAACGAGAGCTGGCGCAGCGGGGTAAGGTTGTCCAGGATCCAGAAGCCGCGCCCGTGCGTCCCGACCGCGAGGTCGTCGTCTTTCACGATCAGGTCGCGGATGGAAGTAGCCGGCATATTCAGGCGCAATGGCTGCCAGTTCTCGCCGTCGTCGAGCGAGAAATAGACGGCGCGTTCCGTGCCCGCGAAGAGCATCCCTTTCCGCTGCGTATCCTCGCGCACAACGTTGACCGTCTGCCCGTCCGGGATGCCGCGGACGATCTCCGTCCAGGTCTGGCCGTTGTCGCGCGTGCGGTAGATGTGCGGGCGGTTGTCGTCCAACCGGAGCGTGTTCACCGCCGCGTAGGCCACCTTCGCGTCGAAGTGCCCGGCCTCGAGGATCGACACTTTCGCCCACGGCGCCAGCGCCGGCGGCGTGACGTCGTTCCAGGTCTTGCCGCCATCGGTCGTCAGGTGAATCAGCCCATCGTCCGTGCCCGCCCAGATGCGTTTCACTTCCAAGGGCGAAGGCGCGACCGCGTAGATCACGCCGCGTTGTTTCACCTCTTTCGGGTCGCGATATTTCCCGATGCTCGCGGGCAGCTCATAGGTTTTGCGCGACAGGTCGGGGCTGATTTGCTCCCAATGATCGCCCCGGTCGCGCGTCTGCCAGAGCGTGTTCGCGGCGAAGAAAAGCAGGTGCGGATCGGCCGGCGAGAAAACCACCGGCTGCGTCCGGATCATGCGGAACTCCGGTCCGCGCAACGGCACCGGCAGGATCTCCTGCGCCTGCCCGGTGCGGCGATCGTAGCGCGAAAGCTTGCCGCCGATGATGATGTCCGGGTCGAGCGGATCGGCCACGACGTAGCCGTATTCCTCGGCCGCGACCGGGTGCCAATCGCGAAAGGTGATCGCGCCGTTGTCGCCGCGGCTGAGAATGCCGGCCGAGCCGCTCTCCTGCTGGCCGCTGTAAAGCCGATACGGGAAGGCATTGTCCGCGCTCACGTGATACATCTGCGCGGTCGGCTGGTTATACCACGAGCTCCAGGTTTCGCCGCCATTGACGGTCACGATCGCCCCCTGGTCGCTTGCGAGCAGGATCGTTTTCGTGTCGTTGGGGTTGATCCAGACGTTCTGGTAATCGTCGCCGCCGGGGGCGCCGCGCCAGCCGGTCCAAGTCTTCCCGCCATCGGTCGATTTCCAGCAGACCACGCTCGCGGAGTAGATCACCTGCGGATCTTTCGGATCGATCCGCACCACCGGCAGGTCGCCGCCGCCGATGCCGACCGCCGGACGCTTGTCGGTGGTCGCTTCGCGCCAACTTTCGCCGCCGTCCTCCGATCGGTAGAGCTGGGAGAACTTCGGCGTGCGGACCGCGGCGAAGAGAATCCGCGGATCGCTCGGGGCCAGGGCAATGTTCGCCTGGGTGATGCCCGCCGGAAGACCATTCGTTAGGGGCGCCCACGTGCTCCCGCCGTCGGTCGACTTGTAGATGCCGCCGCCGGTGCCATTCCAGACCGCGTTTTCCCACGGACCTTCGCGCGATTCCCAGAGCGCGGCGTAGACGGTCTGCGGATTTTGCGGATCGAGGAGGACGTCGCCCGCGCCGGTGTCCTCATCTTTAGACAGCACTTTCTCGAACGTCTTCCCGCCATCAAGCGAACGGTAAACGCCGCGCTCGGCGTTCGGCCCGTAGGGATGCCCGCCCACGGCCACGAAAAGGCGATCGGCGTTTTTCGGATCGACCGCGAGCTGCGCGATCTGCTGGCCGTCGCGCAGTCCGAGGTGCGTCCAGGTTTTTCCGGCATCGGTCGATTTGTAAATCCCGTCGCCCACGGAAAGATCGGGCCGGTGCAAACCCTCGCCGCTGCCGACGTAAATCACGTTCGGGATCGGACAAGCGCGACCGCGAGCGCGCCCAACCGAGCCGGTCGGTTGATCGTCAAAGATCGGCACCCAGGTGCGGCCGTAATCGTCCGTGCGGAAGACCCCGCCATTGACCGGCGCCATGTAAAAGACGTTCGGCTGCGACGGCACCCCGGAGATCGCGCGCGTGCGCCCGCCGCGGAAAGGCCCGACATTCCGCCAATGAAGGATGCCGTCTAAAAAATTGGACTCGTTAGGCGCGCCGCCGGCCAGCTGGACGAACGCAAGGAAAAGCAAAAGTTGCCGCCGCATGCGCGCGACCTTGCGCGAGCGCGCGGCCCGACGCGAGAAAAAGTCAGCTCGCGGCGAGCTGCTCGAGCTTTTCCAGGATGGCCTGCTTCGGCGCCATCCCGACCAGTTGGTCGCGTTGCTCGCCGCCGCTGAAGAAAAGCAGCGTCGGAATGCCGCGAATCTGGAAGCGCTGCATCAACGCCTGCTCGTCATCCACATTCACTTTCGCGATGCGAAAACGATCGCCTTGTTCCCGCGCGATCTCATTCAGGACGGGCGCGATCATCTTGCACGGGCCGCACCACTCGGCCCAGAAGTCGACCACTACCGGAACGGGCGAACGGAGCACGGCTTTCTCGAAACTGGCTTCGTTGATGTTGATTGGTTCGTTCATCTCGCTGGCTAATTTCTCACCAAGGAAGCGGCTCGCCCTCGTGCAGATAAGCGCCGTTCGGACCATCCTCGCCGATCGTCGCCAGGGCCACGCTGGTCTTGGCGCCATCGGGAATTTCCATGCTCGCCCCTTTCCCGCCCATCTCGGTTTTGACCCAGCCGGGATGCGCCGCGTTGACCTTGATCTTCGTGCCCTTCAACTCGTAGGCGAGCTGCACCGTGTAGGCGTTGACCGCGGTCTTGGAGACGTTGTAGCAAGTGTAGCCCTTGCTGTCGTAGACCGGCGAGCCGGGCGTGGCGTGATGCGTGATCGAGCCCAGGATGCTGCTTAAATTCACGATCCGGCCGGCGTCGCTTTTGCGCAGAAGCGGAAGGAAAGCATTCGTGGTGGCGACGAGGCCGAAGAGATTGGTGTCGAAGGTGCGGCGCCAGGTTTCCATGGTTTGCTCGCTGGCCTTTTTCGTTTCGTCATCGAGCATCACGCCGGCGTTGTTCACCAGGATGTCGAGCCGGCCGAAGTCGCTCTCCACTTTTTTCGCTGCCCGCGCGACGCTCGCCTCGTCGCTTACGTCGATCTCGAGCAACTGCACCTCCAGGCCTTCGCCTTGCAGCTGCGCGACCGCTTCCTGGCCCTTGCGCGCATCGCGCGCGCCGAGGAGGACGGTCATCCCTTTCTGCGCGAGCTGCCGCGCAGTTTCCAGGCCGATGCCTTTATTGGCTCCAGTGACGAGGGCGATTTTTTTCATGCGTAAAAGTGGCGCGCGCGGCGCGCCAGTTACATCCCGCAACTCGATGCGCCTGGCAACTGGCGGCGCTTTCTTTCCATTTCGCCTGACGCCTGATCGGGCCTAGGAGTTGGACCATGCGGCGTGCGCTCCTTCTTTTCATCGGCGCCGCCGGCATGCTCTGCGGTTCGCTTGGCGCGGCCACGCTCGATGGCAGCAAGACGGTCTTCCTGATCGTCCTGGAGAATCACAACTGGTCGGGCATCAAGGGCAACCCCAGCGCGCCCTACATCAACAACGTTCTCCTGCCGATGGCCGCGCATGCGGAGCAGTATCGCAACCCGCCGGCGCTGCATCCGAGTCTCCCAAATTATCTCTGGCTGGAAGCCGGGACGAACTTCGGGATCACGAACAACAATCCGCCGTCAACCAACCATCAGGCGACGACCCAACATCTCGTGAGCCAGCTTCGGCAGGCCGGCATTTCCTGGAAGACCTACCAGGAGAGCATCAGCGGCACCACTTGTCCGACAACCGACAGCTATCCCTACTACGTGAAGCACAATCCTTTCGCCTACTTCGACGATGTCGTTGGAGGCGATTGCCTGGGCCTGATGCGTCCGGTTACGGAACTCGCGGCCGACCTCGCGAATGGGACCGTGGCACACTACAACTTCATCACCCCAAACATCTGCAACAGCATGCACGATAGTTGCGCGCCGACGAACGACCCGGTCAAACAAGGCGACAACTGGCTGGCCGCGATCGTGCCCGGGATCCTGAATTCGGCCGCCTATCAAAATGGCGGCTTGCTGCTTATCACCTGGGACGAGGGCGGCAGCGGAAGCGATGGTCCGATCGGGTTGCTCGTGCTCTCGCCCTCGGGAAAAGGCGGCGGCTACGCCAACAGCTTGCCGTACACGCACAGCTCCACCGTGCGCACCCTCCAAAAGATTTTCGCGGTCGGCCCGCCGCTGGGCGACGCCGCCGCCGCGCTCGACCTGAGCGATCTTTTTCTCCCGGGCGCGATTCCGCAGGCCGATCCGCTCTTCGCGTTGCATCTCGTCGCGCATACCGCCAGCGGGACCACGCTCTCCTGGGACAGCCAGCCCGGCTTGAGCTATCGCGTGCAATGGAAAGACTCGTTAGCCGACGCGAGCTGGAGATCGATCGTGCCGGATTTTTCCGGCAACGGGCATGCGCTGACCTGGACCGACGACGGCAGCCAGACTGGTGGCCTCGGCGCGGCGCAACGGATCTTCCGCGTCGTCGTGCCCTAGCCCGGGGAAACTGCAGTTACGGGCGTGGGACCTTGCGTCGCCTGACTGCCTGCGCCTAACGACCGTAATCGCACGCCGCCGCGGCCGCTCGATTCCTGATAGGAGGCGCCGGCGGTAATCTGCACCTTGTCGTTTCCAACCGTGCCGATGATGTAGGCCGACTTGTCTTCGCGGCTGAACTTGCCGCCTGATTTCCCGTAGAATACGCCCAGCTCGCCGCCGGTGTAGACCCCGCGTTTCAGCTGCAGGTCGACCACGCCGCCGGGCGCATCGCTCCCGGAGCGCGGGGCCGCGCCGTGCGGCTGCGTTGCCACCGAAGAAAGGAAGGCGAGCGGGAAAAGGTCAAACGGCCCGCGGCCCATGCGGCCGAGCTCCTGGTTGATGGGGAACCGCCGCCCGTCCAAAAGCGTGAGCGCAGGAAGACCGTGCAAAAGAAGCGAGCCATCGATCGTGCCGAAAAGGTCCGGGCGCGAAAGCGCGAGCGCGGACGCGGCCTCGGTTGCACTCGTTAGGCTCAACTCGTCGGCCGCAAGAGTTTCCTGCGCGGGCAAAGGCCGCAAGCTGAGGCCGAGCAACGCCATGGCCATGGAGAGGAGGCGCGTCTTCGTCATGAGAGGAACTCACCGCCGAAAAGGGGAATGCGCCAGCGGAAATTTGCACCTGGGGCCTGCGCGGTCGATGAGAGGCGCGCCCATGCCCGCCACGCGCCGCCTGCGTTACTTCAACCCGTGGCTCTTTGTGTGCACCGCGCTCTGGCTGGTCGCTTATCTCTGGTTTTTCGAGCAACCGGCAGCGCTCGCGGCGCGCAACTGGCCGCTGATTTTCGTCGGCCTGGCCGGCGCGACCCTGGGGAATTTGACCGCGATCGGCGGCGGCCTGGTCTTCATCCCGGCGCTGATTTTTGCCTACCAGCTCGACCCGGTGAGCGCGCTCAAGCTCGCCTTCGTTAGCCAGACCGCGGGCATGAGCAGCGGCGCGGCCGGTTGGCTCGCGCGCGGCGAAGTGCCGCTGCGGCTCCTGCGCTGGACGGTGCCGTCGCTCGTGCTCGGCGCGCTCTTTTCCTCGTTCGTGATCCACGCCAGCCCGATGCTGGTGAAAGGCCTCTTCGGCCCGATCTGTCTTTTAGCCGGCGCGCTCACGCTCCTGACCGCGCGGCGCAACGGCGGGGTGGACGAACTCCCGGCGCGCGCGCATTGGCCGCTCCTCGGCGTTTCCGCGATCGGCGGCTTGATCACCGGCTGGGTCGCGATCGGCGAAGGTGAAATCGTCGCGGCCTTTTGCATGCTCGCCTACGGGCTCAACGCCAACCGCGCGCTCGGCCTCGGCGTCGTCTTGCTGGCTATTAATTCCATCCTGCTCGCCGGCCTGCACAGCTTTGTCTTCGGCGGGGTGCCCTGGGAGATGGCCGCTTTCACTTTCCTGGGCGCGCTCTGGGGCGGGCGGCTGGGGCCGTTCCTCGCGCAATGGCTCTCCAGCCAGAACGCCAAGCGCTTCTTCGCGGTCATCGCCATCCTCGACGGCGCGCTCATCCTCCTGCAGTCGTTAGGCGTGCTCGCCTGGCTGCGCGGTCGCTAGGCCACGGAGCGACGTATCACTACGGATGTTCCGCGAGATTTTTGGCGACGCGTTCAGGCTCAATTGGGCCGAATCCCGCGCGCGCGCGGCATTTCCCTGCATCCTTGCGATCGCGCTTTCGCTGGGCGCAGGGCTCATCGCGGGCCGCCCGATTTACGGCATGATCGCGGCCGGCGGCGCGATGTCGGTCGGCTTCGGCGCGTTTCAAACACTGGGCAACTCCCGGCGCCGCCCCATGCTCTGGGCGAGCCTCGGGATGAGCCTCGCGACCGGCGTCGGCTCGCTCGTGCCGCACACGCCTCTCGGGGTCGCGCTCAACGGCCTGGCCGTCGGCTTCGTTTACGGAATGCTGAGCGCGCTCGGGGAAAGCGTCGCCTGGATCGCCTTGCAATGCGCCATCTTCGCGCTCGTCTCCACGGCTTATCCTTCCGACCTCGCGAATGCCTCCGGGCGCGCGCTTCTCGTTCTCCTTGGCGGCTGTTTGCAGATGGCGATCGTGCTTCTCTTCCGGCGAATCCATGCGCGTTTCGATGTGGTGATCCCGTCGGCAATTCCCTTCCCGGGGTTTGCCTCGGCCTTGGAGCTGCTGCAGCAAAAAATCCGCGCCCGCTCCGCGGAATTTCGCTACGCGGTCAAGCTCGCGCTGCTCCTGGCCGGCGCGGCTGCGCTCGCGCGTGCGCTCGCTTTGCCGAATGGCTACTGGGTGCCGATGACCGCGCTCTTTGTCCTCCGCACGGATCTTCGGGAAACCTACAGCCGCGGCGTGGCCCGCGTGGCCGGGACGCTCGTGGGTGCGGGATTGGCGACAGTTTTAGCCAGCGGATTGCGGCCCGACCCGGTGGCCTTGAGCGCGCTCATCGTGCTGTCGGCGTGGCTCTGCTACTCCGTCCTGAACGTGAACTACGGCGTCTTCAGCATTTGCGTGACTGCCTACATCGCATTCCTGCTTTCCTTCGCCGGTTTGCCGGAGGGAGAGGTTGCGCTTCACCGTGTGGCCAACACTGCGCTCGGCGGTCTGCTTGCGTTGCTCGTCGCGACCCCGGAGTTTTTCTCCCGTCGCCAACTTGCCGGCTAATTCTCCACCGCGGCCTGCGCGCGCTGCACCATGACGACCGCGGCCATAAGGACGATGGCCGCGAGGACCTGGTGCGGCCGCAGCGCGGCGTGGAACACTCCCCAGGTGATCGCAACTGCGGCCAGAGTTTGCAGCATCTCGAAGTAGCCGGCGGTGGAAGCGCGCGTCAGCCGCAAGCCCTCGAAGTAAATCAAAAGTGGGATGCCGCCGGAAATTGTAGCCAGCAAGATCATCGCGCCGATCGCGGTCCCGGGCTTTGCTTGCGCCGCCGCCGGCCAGAGCGCGGCGCCGTTCAACAAGCCGTAAATCAGGAGGATGACCGTCATGCAGACGAGCCCCACGACGATGCGCAAGCCCGCGGCCAGGCGCAGCGGCATTCCCAGCATCACGCCCCGTCCGGCCACGGTCGAGAGTCCCCAGAAAACCGCGCAGATGAGCGCATAACCGGTCCCGAGATTCAAGCCCGCCTCGGCAAACGAACGGCCGATGAGCGTGGGATGTTCCACCGACAGAAAAACCCCGGCGAGGATTGCGATGCCTGCGAAAAGGAAGAAGCGCGGCGTAAGGCGGTCGCGGAAAAAAAGGAAGGCTCCCGCGGTCGAGATGACTGGCTGAAGGTTCAGGATCACGTTGACCACGGTGGGATTGCCGTTCTTGAGCGCGAGCGTGAAGAAGACCGTGCCCACGGCCGATCCGGCAAACCCGCTGAAGAGCAGATAGCCCCAAGCTTGCCGGCTAATTTTTCGCAGCTCGCCCAGTTGCGGCAGCAAAATCGGCAGGAACAAAAGCAGGATGAGCACGTGCTCCCAGAAGACGATCACCGGCGCCGCGAAGAGATCGTTCAGCGGAATGCGCCAGGCGCTTTCCGTCCCCCAGAGCGCCGCGCCCAACCCCACCAGCCAGGGTCCATAGCCGACACGCCGCGCGGGAGAGTGCTCCATCGTCCCGCCTTGTTAGAGCGCGCCTGCGCCGGCGTCACGCAAATCTCTGGAGCCGGCCGCAGTTCTCCCTAAAGTTCGCGGAGCCGCACGCCGCCGGGGTGGCGAAATTGGCAGACGCGCCAGACTTAGGATCTGGTGGAGCAATCCTTAGGGGTTCGAGTCCCCTCCCCGGCACTTCTTCGGCCGGCCGCACGCGCGGCTGCGGCGCCAGCGACGATGCACTTTTGGAAAGCGCCGTATCGGGCCAGGAATGGTTCCTCGCCGGCTGCGGCCCGGAGGACACCCCCATGTCTCACTCGGCTCGTTTGCGGACCGCCCGCCTGGCGCGGGTCATTTGCGCGCTGCTGCTCGGCTCAGCCGGCGCGGCGCTGGCGGTGATCGGATTTCGCGGAGAACTTCCACGCCGCCCCGGACCACGGTTAAGCCTGGAGCGGCCGCTGCCGCTGCGCGCGCGGAACCTCGAAAGCGCGCCATCCATGCGCGCCGCAACCTTCGATTTGCCGACGGTTTCTGCGCCGGCGGGCACGCCGACTTTTGGGCAACCGATCATCAGCGGCATCGGCGGTTCGGGCTTTGAGCAGGACCTGCGAGTCGATCCGTCCAATCCCAGCCGCATCTATACCAGCGCGCCGGGAACGCTCTCGGCGAACACCAGCTGGATCTGGCGCTCGCTCGATGGCGGCCGGACCTTTAAGTGGATCCCGAACGGCGCGCCGCTCGAAGGAAAAGTGACCGCTTGCAATGGCGGCGGCGACACCGAACTCGCGGTCGACTCTGCCGGGCGGCTTTACTTCAACGACCTCACGCTGGCGAACTTCAGCACCGGCCGCTCGGATGATTTCGGCGCGACTTTTGCCTGCAGCAACACGGGCGTGCCCGACACCGCGGTCGATCGCCAATGGTATGCGCTCGATGGCGACCCGCTCAACGGCGGCAGCCTTTACCTGGCGAATGACGAGATCGGGCCAGGCGGCGTCGTTTGCGGGGGCAGCACGGGCAACAACGTCCTGGTGATGTATCGCTCGCCCGTGACCGGCGCGGGCGCGACCGCCGGGATCGAGTTTGGGCCGGCGAATCACGTGAGCGCGGTCGGAAGTTGCGACGAGGCGATCATGGGCAATAACGAGGTCAGCCCGGTCGCGACCACCCTCGGGCAACCGAACGGCCAGGGCGGATACGCCACCCTTGCGACGCCGGTCAAGCACGTCTTCGTGGTTCACGACAACGCCACCTTGGACAAGATTCTCGTGGGCCGCTGCTTTCCCGTGGCCTTCGGCGCCGCCGGTCGCCAACGTGAGCGATCCGAGCGGCTTGAACTGCGTCGACCTGCCGGTGGCCGATCTCGGCCCGAACGCGAAAACAGGCGGCAACTTCCCCACGATGGCGATCGACCGCGCGGGCAATCTCTACGCCGTCTGGGAAGAGGCGCCGATCAATGCCGGCGGGCAAGTGACCGGGGACACGATTCTGAAATACACCTACTCGACCGACCAGGGAAACACCTGGGCCGCGCCGATCGCGCTCAACACCAGCGGCTCCTCCGCCGGAACACTGCGGAATAACGTTTTCGCCTGGATCGTCGCCGGGGACGACGGCCGGGTCGACCTCGTTTGGTATGGCACGCCGGGCGCGCCGGCGTATCCCTCGAGCGGCCCGGATTCGTGTCCAGCGACCTGCGATTGGAGCCTTTGGATGATGCAATCGCTGAACGCGCACGACCGCCGTGCCCACCTTCACCGCGCCGATCCTGGCGAGCGCGCATTTCGTCCATCGCGGCAGCATCCAAACGCTCATCGGCGGCCAAACTGGCGACCGCACCCTGGGCGATTTCCTGCAGGTGCGGCTGGGCGCGCTCGGCGAGGCGGAAATTTCCTACGCCGATTCAAACAACATCACCGAGGCCTTCGACCCGCACGGCATGTTCGTGCGCCAAAACGGCGGCCAGACGCTCTTCGCGGCCAATTCGCCGATCAATCTCCCCGGCCTCGCGCCGATGAACAGCGCGGGCGATCCCGCGGGCGACGGCAAATACGAAGCGGGCGGCCTCTCGCAGCGCGAACATGCCGCAGCTCGATCTCCTGCAATCGAGCATCACCAAAGTGACGACCGCTCCCTGCTCGATAGGCGCGCCCTGTTATCGCGTGTTCATGCGGGTGAACAATCTCACGCTTCGCGCCCACGACCGCGCAGGATCCCGACCCGGTTTTGGTCTGGTCGACGCAATGGCTCGTTCCTTCCGCCACGGACGCGAATGGCGGCAAAAACTTTCACGTTTACGCGGAGTCGAACAACGGCGCGGCGCTCCAGTGTTTCTACGGCGAGAACGCGGCCACCTTCGTCGGCGGCGGCGTGAGCCTGACTTATCCCGGGAACGCCGCCTTGCCGGCGGCCAATTGCCAGAGCACGCCCGGCCCCAACGGCACGATCACGATTTACGTCCCGCTGGCTAACGTGAGCGAGCCGGGCGCGATCGACGCGAAGCTGCACGAGGTCACCGCCAGCACGATGACGCTCACCCAACCGGCCGAGAGCGTGCCCTCGTTAGGCGGTGTGGGCGGTTTGCTCTTCAACCTGATCGACGTGGTCCAGGGCTACACCTTCGATCCCGCGCAGGTCACCGTGCTCGGTGCGGTCTCGCGGAAGACCCACGGCAGCCAGGGCACGTTCGATATCGACCTGCCGCAGAACGGCGCCACCGGCACGGAATGCCGCCGCGGGCCGATCGCCGGGAGCCACCAAATCGTCGTCTCTTTTGCCAGCAACCTCACCGCCATCGCCAGCGTCACGAGCAACGTCGGCACGGTCGACAGCGTCTCCTTTACCGGAGCCACAGCCACGATCAACCTCAGCGGCGTGCCCAACGCGGCGCGCGTGGTCCTCACCCTCAATGGCGTGAACGACGGCACCGTCACCGGCCCGGCCACGGTGGTTTTCGACACGCTCCTCGGCGATTCCAATGGCGACGGCGCGGTCAACGCCGGCGACGCCACCGAAACCCGCAACCGCTCCGGGCAATTAGCCGACAACCTCAACTTCCGCTCCGACGTGAACACCGACGGCACGGTCAATGGCGGCGACGCCGTGATCGTGCGGAACAACTCCGGCACCGCCGTCGTCCCCTAACCCCGCACCACCCCACGACCCCATGAACTCCATCAAGAAAAATTCCCCTAACGAGTCTGGCTTTTCGCGGCTCCGACTCTCGATCGCGCTCACCCTCGCCGGCTGCGCGCTGGTCTTCGCCGTTCTCAGCTTCGGGCAATCCAAGGAGCCCGCGCGCCCCCCGGGCAAGGCCACGCCCGCGTCCGCGACCGCCATTTCGAAGGCGGCGGTCTCTTTTGACGGCGACTTGCGTGACCTCCCGCAAACCGGCCCGGCCACGAAACGCGTTTTCGAGGAACGGACGCGCCACAAGATCGCGCCGAAAGTGGAGCAGATCATCGCTCCCGATCGCGCCCTGCAGCCGCCGCTCCCGGCCGCGCCGGCGCCGACGCCGAGCGCGAGTTTCAAGGGCCTCGACTTCGATGGCTGGGGCGCCGGCTGGCCACCCGACACCACCGGCGACGTCGGCCCGAACCATTACATCCAGGCAGTGAACACCTCGATCGGGATCTACAATAAGACCGGCACGCGCCTGGCCGCGTTTACCTTCGACACCTTCTTCGATGGCACCGGCACCCCTTGCGACAACCTCAACGCCGGCGACCCGAACGTGAACTATGACCCCATCGGTGGCCGTTACATCATCAGCGATTTTGCCTTCGATACCGACAGCTCAAACAACCCCGTGGGCCCCTACTATCAATGCTTCGCGGTCTCGAAAACATCCGACCCGATCAGCGGCGGCTGGTGGCTCTACGCGATCCTGACCGATCAGACGAGCTTCCCGGATTACCCGCGCATCGGCGTTTGGCCGGATGGAATCTACATGTCAGCCAATCTCTTCGACGCCGGCGGGAGCTACACCGGCACGCGCGCCTGGGCCTTTAACCGCGAGGACATGGAGAGCGGCGGCCCGGTGCGCCAGATCATGTTCAATAATGCGGATGGGAACAGCTTTGCCATGATCCCGAGCAATTTTCGCGGCACCCCGCCGCCGCCGGGCACGCCAAATTACTTCATCTGGTATCAGGAAAACTTCCCGCAGTTCACCGGGAACACGCTCAAGGTGCACAAGTTCACCATCACCGACTGGGCCACGATGACGGCCAGCTTTAGCCCGGCTACAAACGTGAGCGTGCAGCAGTATCGCGAGGCGCCCTACCTCGCGCCCTACGTGCCGCAGCTCGGGGGCGAACCGCTGGACTCGTTAGGCGACCGCTTGATGATGCAGAACCAATACCGCAACCTCAATGGGGTGGAGTCGCTTTGGAATCTCCACACCGTGATCGCGCCCGCAAGCGGCCCGCAGACCGCGCTTCGGTGGTATCAGCTCAACGTCACCGGCGGCACCATCCGCACCGCACCGGTGCAGCAGAGCACCTACTCGCCGGACACGAATTACCGTTGGATGGGCAGCCTCGCGGTCGATCGCGCCGGCAACATGGCCATGGGCTACAGCGTCTCGAGCGCCGCCATGTTCCCCGCGGTCCGTTACTCCGGCCGGCTCGCGGCTGACCCGGCCAACCAGCTCCCGCAAACCGAGAGTTCCTTCGTCGAAGGCGGCCTCTCGCAGACCGGCGGCTTCAATCGCTGGGGCGATTATAGCTCGATGTCAGTCGATCCGACGGACGACTGCACCTTCTGGTACACGCAGGAATATTACGACACCACCATCCCGGCCCCGCCGTATGCGCCCTCGATGAATTGGCAGACGCGCATCGGCAGTTTCAAGTTTCCCACCTGCGCGCCGACGGTGCCGCCGTTGATCCTGGCGAATGCGGTCTCGCGGAAGACCCATGGCCCGCAGGGCGCGTTCAACGTCAATCTTCCTACCACCGGCACGCCCGGCGTGGAATGCCGCGCGGCGCAGCCCGCCGGGACGCACCAGTTTGCGCTCACCTTCAGCAATCCACTTACCGCCGTGACGGGCGTGACTTCGAGTTGCGGCACAGCCACGGGCGCGATCAATGGCAGCGATGCCTTCAACTACAATGTGACCGTGACCGGCTGCAGCGCGACCGCGCAAGTGATCACCCTCACGCTCAGCGGCGTGCAGGATAACCAGGGCAACACCGCCGCCAGCATCGCCTTGCCGGTCAATCTTCTCCTCGGCGATACCAACGGCGACGGCGCGGTGAACAGCGGCGATACCGTGGAAACGCGCGACCGCTCCGGGAGCCTGGCCGATGCCGACAACTTCCGCAGCGACGTCAATTTAGACGGCACGATCAACGGCGGCGACACCGTGATCGTCCGCGCGCACGCCGGCTCGCCGCCGTAGTTGTCGGCGCGCGCCCGGCACGGCAGAATAAACGCCCGATGCCGGCGCGCCTGCTCATTCTCTTTGCCCATCCCGCGCTCGAGAAATCGCGCGTGCACCGGCGCGCTGCTCGCGCGTCTGGACTCGTTAGGCGACGGGATCACGCGGCACGATCTCTACGAGGCCTACCCGGAGCAATACATCGATGTCGCGCGCGAGCAGCAGCTTCTGCGGGCGCATGACCTGATCGTGCTGCAGCATCCGTTTTACTGGTACAGCACGCCCGCGATTCTGAAGGAATGGCAGGACCTCGTGCTCGAGCATGGCTTTGCCTACGGCACGGACGGCGTCGCTCTCCAGGGCAAGCAAATGCTCTCGGTCATCAGCACCGGCGGCGGGGCCGAGAGCTACGGTCGCGGCGCGCTCAATCACTTCACCGTGCGGGAATTCCTCGCGCCGCTCGAGCAGACGGCGCGCTTTTGCGGGATGGAATACCTCCCGCCGTTCGTGATTCCCGGCGCCTTTGAAATGAGCGACGCGCAGATCGAGGCGCACGCGGAGGAGTATGCGCGGACGCTCGCGGCCCTGCGCGATGGCACCTTCGATCTCACCGAGCGCGCGCGGGCGCGCCCATCTTGAATTCCGCGACCCCATGAGCTTTTTCGAAGCCTTCATTTATCTGCTCGCCGCGGTCATCGCCGTCCCGCTGGCTAAGCGCCTCGGCCTCGGCTCCGTCCTCGGATATCTCATCGCCGGCGTGGTCATCGGGCCGTATGCGCTCCGGCTCGTGGGCCAGGCCGGCGGGGTGATGCACTTCGCCGAGTTCGGCGTGGTCATGATGCTTTTCCTCATCGGCCTGGAGTTGCGGCCCGCGTTGCTCTGGCAATCGCGCGGCGAAATCCTCGGGCTCGGCGGCGGGCAGGTCGTGGCCACGGCCGCTGGTCGTGGGGGCGAGCGCGCTCGTCTTCGGGATGCGCTGGCAGGTCGCGCTTACCGTCGGGCTCATCGCGGCGATGTCCTCAACCGCGATCGTGCTCCAGTCGCTCAACGAGAAGAACCTCCTCCGCACCAGCGGCGGGCACGCTTCCTTTTCCATTCTTCTCTTCCAGGACATCGCGGTCATCCCGATCCTCGCGCTCCTTCCGCTGCTCGCGACTTTGCCGCGCGCGGGCGACGCCCTGCACGACCACTCGTTAGGCGGGCTTGCCGCCCTGGGCGCGCGGCTTGATCGTGCTCGCGGCGGTCGCGGCGGTGATCGTCTCGGGGCGTTTCCTGCTCCGGCCGCTCCTGCGTTACATCGCGGCGACGCGCCTGCGCGAGATGTTCACCGCCACCGCCCTCCTGCTCGTGGTCGGCATCGCCCTGCTCATGCAACGCGTGGGTCTCTCGCCCGCGCTCGGGACTTTCCTCGCCGGCGTGGTCCTCGCGGAAAGTGAATACCGCACGCAGCTCGAGACCGATCTCGAGCCGTTCAAGGGCCTGCTCCTGGGCCTCTTTTTTATCTCCGTGGGCGCGAGCATCGACTTCGCCCTCATCGGCCGCGAACCGGGCACGATCGCCGGCTTCGTCGCCGCCATCTTGCTGCTTAAATTTGTCGTCCTCTTCGCGCTCGGCCGCTCCTTCCGCCTCGAAAATGGGCAGGCGCTCCTGCTCGCCTTCGCCCTCGCGCAGGGCGGCGAGTTTGCCTTCGTCCTCTGCTCGTTCGCGACGCAAAACGGCGTCCTGCCCGCGGAATTAGCCAACCTCCTGATCGCCTCCATCGCCATGAGCATGGCGGCCGCGCCCTTCCTCCTGACTGCAAACGAACGCCTCGTGCAGCCGCTCTTCACCCCGCGCGTTCCGGAGCGCGCCGCGGATGAAATTACCGAGCACGACAATCCCGTGATCCTCGCCGGCTTCGGCCGCTTCGGGCACATCGTCGGCCGCTTGCTGCGCGCGAATGGCTTTCGCCTGACCGTGCTCGATTACGACCAGGAGCAGGTGGAACTGCTCCGCCGCTTCGGCATGTCTTCGTTCTACGGCGACGCCACCCGGCTCGACCTCCTGCGCACCGCCGGAGCCGAGCGCGCGCGCCTTTTCATCATCGCGATCGACGACGAAGAGCGGTCGCTCGTGCTGGTCGATCTCTTGCACGAGCACTTCCCGCATTTGCAGATTCTGGCGCGGGCGCTGAGCCGGCAACATGCCTATGAGCTTCTGCGCCGGGGCGTGAAGCAAGTGCACCGCGAAACTTTCGGCAGCGCGCTCGACCTGAGCATCGATGCGCTCCGCGTGCGCTCGGCGTGCGCGGCAAACGGGCCTACCGCGCGGCCCATCTCTTCCGCGAGCACGACGAAACTTCCGTCCGCGCCATGGCCGACCTCGAGAGCGACGCGGATGACGAGGTCTACGTCTCGATCGCGCGCCAGCACATGGAGAATCTCCAGAACGCCCTGCAATCCGACCGCGAAGTCTTCGCGAGCGCGCCCGATCCCGCCTGGACCAGTGGCACGGCGAAACCGCCGGAATGATCGGGCGCGCGCTTCCTCCTTTCGCTGCTGCTGGCCGGCTGCGCCTTGGGCCGCACCGCAGTCTGGATCGATACCGATCCGGCAATCGGCGCGCCCTGGCGCGAGGTCGACGATGCCTACGCCCTCGCGCTCGCCTTCCGTTCGCCGGAACTGCGGATCGTCGGGATCAGCAGCACTTACGGAAACGCCGGGGTGGCGCGCACGACCGCAGTTGCGCAAGAACTCGTGGGGCTGTTCGGAAAAGGCGAAGTTTTTCGCGGCGCACAGGGAGCAGGCGATGCGACGGCCACCCCGGCGGCGGCGAAATTAGCCAGCACTTTGGCGAGCGAGCGGCTGACCTACCTGGCGCTTGGGCCGCTGACGAATCTGGCCGCGCTGCTCAAGCGCGAGCCCGCGCTAGCGCGCCGGATTGAGCGGGTGATTTTCCTCGGCGGCGAGGACGCACCGAACGCGCTCCGCTTCGGGCCTAACGACCGGTTGCGCATTCACGATGCGAACGTCTTCAAGGATCCCGCGGCGGTGCGCGCAGTCCTGCGCAGCGGGATTCCGATGACGCTGGTGCCGATCCGCGCCGCGGCCGAGCTGCAGCTGCGCGCGCCGGACCTGGCGGCGCTGCGGCGCGCCGGTGACCGGCGGGGCAATTTCTCGCGCGGCGCAGCCGGGTCTGGCTCTGGTTTTGGACGCGCTACGTGGGCGAAAGCGGCGGGCCGATCTTCGACGCCGCGGTGGTGCTGCGCGCGGCGCGGCCGGAGTTTGCCGCCGCCATGGAGGGACGAGCGGAAGTGGACGCGGCTGGGCGACTACGCAGCGGGCGCGGGCGGAAAGTGACGATCGTGCGCGGGGTTTCGGCCCGGGGCGCGGCGCTGGTGCGGGAGCGCTTGGGCGCCGCTACGAGATGACGTGCCAATGCGGCTGCTTGCTCTTCGGGTCGACTTGCCAAAGGCGGGTGCCGCCGAGGTAGGCGTTGCGGTTGTGGCCGAGCTCGAAGCCTTCGGGTAATTCCGAGAGCTGCTTCGAGTTGCCGCCGCCGACGACCACGTAATCGGCGATGAGCGCTTTCTTGAGCGCGCGCAGGATTTTCAGCGTCTCGGCTTGCCAGGCTTTTTTTCCAAGCCGCTCGAAGCCGTCTTTGCCGACGACTTCCTCGATCCGTTTCGTGCCCGGATACGGGAGATCGCCGAGCTCGAGCGCGAGGAGGTTGCGCTCCCAGAGGAGCGCGGAGCCGAGGCCGGTGCCGAGGCCGAGGAAAAGCATCCGCCCTTCGTGATAACTCCCGAGCGCCTGCATCGCGGCGTCGTTGACCACGCGCAGCGGCTTGCCGAGGGCTTCGCTGAAATTGAAATCCATCCAGCCTTTCCCGAGATGCTTCGGGTCGTTTTTGATGAAGCCGTTTTGCACGGGCGAAGGGAAGCCGATGGAGACGGCGTCAAACTCCCAGCCTTCCGCAGCCTTCTTCACCTGCCGGACGAAATCGCGCGGAGTCATCTCCGGGCCGGAGGCGAACTTGCGTTTGTCGTCGCGCGACATCATCAGCTTCACGCTGGTGCCGCCGATATCGATCACGAGGATTTGCTTCACGGACGATCCTTCTTCGGAGTGGTGATGGGGGTGAGTTTGACCGCGCGCGCCTTCTGCGCCTCGGCCGCGGTGCGGGCTTGCTTGCGCGAGCGCTCGCGGAAATAAAGCTGCGCCTGCCGCCGTGGCTGGCCTTCGATTTCGTGCACCCGCCGGTAAGTCCCGTTCGCCTGGAGCTCGCGCGCTTTCACGCAATCATTGACGAAGGCCGGCAGCACTTCCTCGATCAACTCTTCGCGCAGCGTCTGGTCCTCGATCGGGAACGCGATCTCGACCCGGCGCTGGAAATTCCGCGGCATCCAATCGGCGCTGGCCAGATAGACGACCGGTTCACCGGCATTCTCGAAATAGTAGATCCGGCTGTGCTCCAGAAAACGGCCGACGATGCTGACCACGCGGATGTTTTCGCTGAGCCCCGGAACGCCCGGCCGCAGGCAGCAGATGCCGCGCACGATCAGGTCGATCTTCACCCCGGCGCGGGAGGCTTCGTAGAGTTTTTCGATCGCCTCCTGGTCCACCAGCGAGTTCAGTTTCACGATCATCCGGCCGCCTTTGCCGGCGAGCGCGTGGTCGCGTTCGCGCTCGATCATCCCGAGCACGCGGCGCTGGAGATCGAACGGGGCGACCAGGAGTTTTTCGAGGCCCGGATAGCTCGCGAGACCGGTGAGGGTGTTGAAGACGATCGCGATCTCCTCGGTCAATTTCGGATTGGTCGTGAGCAGGCTGAAATCGGTGTAAACGCGCGCCGTTTTCGGGTGGTAATTCCCGGTGCCGAGGTGGACGTAATGCCGCAGGCGATCGCTGTCGCGGCGCACGATCAGGAGCGCCTTGCAGTGCGTCTTCAAGCCGACCACGCCGTAGACCACGTGCGCGCCGGCTTCCTCGAGCCGGCGGGCCCACTGGATGTTCGCCGCCTCGTCGAAGCGCGCGCGCAATTCCACCAAGCGCGGTCACTTGCTTCCCTTCGCTCGCGGCCTGGATCAACGCTTCCACGATGGGCGAATCGCCGCTCGTGCGGTAAAGCGTGATCTTGAGCGCGAGCACCTGCGGGTCCTGCGCCGCAGTCTCGATCAACTCCACGATCTGGTCGAAGCTTTCATACGGATGATGCAGGAGGACGTCCTGCTTCCGCATGACCTCGAAAACGTTCGCATGCGGCGGGAGCGCCGGGTCGCGTGTCGGCTGGAAGACGCGGTCCTTCCACTTGGCGAAAGCGTCGTTCGTCACCAGCGGCATCAAGTGGCCCATGCTCAGCGGGCCATCGAGCCGGTAAAGATCGGCTTCGGTCAGCTTGAAAAAGCGGAGCAACTGCTCGCGCACTTCGCGCGGGCAATCCGCTTCCACTTCCAGGCGCACGGCATCGCCGCGGCTCGAGCGTCGCAGTTCCTGCTCGATCGAGCGGAGGAGGTTCTCCGCTTCTTCCTCATCGATATAGAGGTCGCTGTTTCGGGTCACGCGAAAGGCGTGCACGTCGTCGAGCAGCAGGCCCGGGAAAAGGTCGCCGATGAAATGTTTAATCAGCGCCGCGAGGTAGATGTAGTCCCACGGCTCGTCGCCGGTTTTGCCGCGCGGCATCTGGATCAGGCGCGGGATCACCCGCGGCACCTGCACGATCGCGAAGAGCGGCGGGCTCCCTTTTTGCGCGCGGGCGCGGACGAGCAGGTTGTGGCTCTTGTTGAGCAACTGCGGGAACGGATGGCTCGCGTCGATCGCCAGCGGCGTGAGCATCGGAAAGACTTCCTCCTGGAAGTAACGCCGCGCCCAGGCGGCGCGTTTCGCGTTTAACTGCGCGACGTCGTGCACCCGGATGCCGTTCTTCGCCAGCGCCGGCAGGAGCTCATCGCGCCAGAGGGAATACTGCGCCGCGACCATCTCGTGCACCCGGCGCTGGATTGCCTCGAACGTCTCCGTGGGCGTCATCCCATCGGGCCCTACGTCGCTCGTCTCGCTGGCTATTTGTTGCTTAATCCCGGCGACCCGGATTTCGAAGAACTCGTCCAGGTTTGAG
Organism: uncultured Verrucomicrobiae bacterium; assembly: GCA_963726745.1. Lineage (GTDB taxonomy): Bacteria > Verrucomicrobiota > Verrucomicrobiia > Chthoniobacterales > UBA10450 > JACCTI01. The sequence continues at coordinate 74,520 of CAVSDR010000005.1, read as the reverse complement.
CTCACGATCGTGAGAAATTTCACCCGCTCGATCAGCGGCTGCGTCGGGTCCTGCGCTTCCTCGAGGACGCGGCGATTGAACTCAAGCCAGCTCAGCTCGCGATTGATGAAGTTCTCCGGGAGCGAATCGCTGGAGTGATCGCGCGCCCCGGTTTCGGGCAACGGCACGATGTTACTCGGCTCGTTCGACGAAGAAGTGGGTTGCGGCTCGGAAGGCATCGCGCGGCAAGAGGGCCGGTGATACTACTCGCCGAAAAGTCGCCCGAAGACACCGCGCTTTTCCGGCTTCACGCCCGCCGTCGCCGGCCAGCAGTCAACGATTTCGAGCGCGAGGAAACGGAAGAGCGTGAGGCGGGCAAACTTCAGGTCGAGCCGGAGATTTTTCGCGATCTGCGCGATCGAGCGGACGCCGTTGAACTGCGAGGCGAACTGCGCTTCCGCGACCGTCAGCCGCAGGCGCTGGACGCGCTCGAAGCCGGTCTTCGTATAGGCCGGGATCGAGCCCGGATCGTAGTCCACTTTCCGGCCCAGTTCATTGTGCTGGATAAAACGGAGCGTGCTCAGCGCCCAATGATCCACGTCCTCTTCCGCCGGCACCTCGCTCACGTAAGCGGGCAGGTCGTCGCTCTGCTCAAAGACAAAGCGGGCCCGGGGCGCGCTCCAGAGCTGCGCGAAAAGTTTTTGCCCGTAATGCTGCACCAGTTGGATCGCCGGCTCGCGCAGGATCAGGTCCTGTTGCGCCAGGGTGATGAAAAGCGGGCGCCCGGTCTGGCGTTGCTGCTCGCGGGCCTCGGCGGTTTTTTCCTCCTCGAGATTCACCAGGGTGATCGGCGCTTCCGGGCAATAGAGCTCCGGGTCGCGCGTGGTCACGAGCAGGATGCGGCCGTCGCGCGCCAGCAATTCCACCGGCGCCTTGTCCCAAAAGGCGCGCAAAGTGCCGGTTAATTTTTGATCGGCGATCGCGTGCAGCGCCCAGTTCAATGAGAAGAAACTGGTGTCGCCGGAGAAGAAGGCGTTGCCGCTCGTGGTCGCGCTCTCGTCCTCGACAAAATTTTCCATCTCGCTGGCTGGACTCGCCGCCGCGAAAGGCGCAGGCGTTTCTTCCGGCGGATGCTCGAAACTCACCGCAGAAACTTCGGGCGCGGCCGGCGCCCAGGACGGTGCCGCCGACGGCGTGTTCCACCACGCGTTGCTTTCCCCTCCGGCACTGGCGGCGATGTTTTCCGTCTCGGTCGTGGTTTCGGAAACCGGTTCGGACATGGGCTCCGCTTCAGGCTCGGGCTGGGGCTGGAATTCCGATGGCGGTTCGGCCGTCGCTTCCGGTTGCCAGTTGCTGCCGGTGTTCCAATCGTTCGCAGCCGGCGCTGCTTCGTCCACCGGTGCTGCTTCCGGCTCTGCCGCAGGCGCGGACGTCGCTGCGGGCATGTGGCTCTCGACCGTTTTCAGGAGCAACTCGGAGGTAAAAGGCTTGTTCAAGGAACCGATCACGTTCGCGTGCTGCCGCGGATCGGACGGCAGATCGGCGCCGAATCCCGACATATAAACAACCGGCACTTTCGCAGTCGCGCTTTCGCCTTCCAGGCGGCTGAGCACTTCGTCGCCGCGCATGTCCGGCAGGACGTAATCGAGCAGGATCAACTCCGGCACGTTCTCCCCCGCGGCGCGCAGACCTTCCTCGGCCGTGGCTGCAGCGGCGACGTCGTAATTCGCCTCGGCCAGGATTTCTTTGACGAAATTCAGCAGCATCACGCTGTCGTCGATCACCAGGACTTTGCGTTGCGCCGGAGGCGCGCCGGCGTTGGCCGTGGCTGCCGCGCTCGCGCCGCGGTCTTCATCGATCTTGCGCACTGCTTCCATCAGGAGCACCTGCCAATCGAGATCAATCGTGCGCGGGCTCTGGCCGGCGCCGGCGACTTCCGAGATCATCCCGCCCTTCCAGTTCACGATCTCGTTGAAGGCATCAACGCCTTCCTTCCCCGGCGCGATCGCGTGCCGCACCTGGCCGTGATCGAAAAAGATCCGCGCCTTCTCGCCTTTCGGCCCGGTGAATTCGAGCACGCTGGTCGCGCCGCTCATGCACTTGAGCTGCACGATGTCGGCAATGTGGAGATCGCTCAGCTTCCCCTGGAAGCGCTGGTCTTCATCGGCGCCGGGGAGGAGCAACGCCTCGACCAAGGTCACGAAGTCGCCATGCGGAAACGGCTTCTCGAGAAAGTGGATCGCGCCCAGTCCGGCCGCCTGCTCGCGATGCGCCGCCAAATGCACTGCCGTCAACACGATGGCACGCGCGTTCGGATGGCTCGTGCGCAAATCGTAGAGGAATTCCTGCCCGAGGTCGTAGGTCGCATCCACATCGAGCACGAAGAGATTCGGGCGCTGGTGCACCACCAACTGCTGCGCTTCCTCCAGGCTGTGCGCCAGGTCGACCGTGGCGCCGGGTGCGGCTTCGCGCAGCGCATTCACGATGGCCGTGGCCAGGTGCTCGTCGGGCGCGAGGACGAGGACTCTCCTCTGGGTTTCGGATGCGGATGAAGGCGGCGACGTCGTTTCGTTCACAAGATGGGTCGAGCAACGCCCACGGCCAGCAGCCGGGCGCTCGTGTGCTTAGACATGCCCGCTTCTTTGCAAATGAAAAGCCTTTTTTGCCTGTGGCGGGACGGGCGCCCGGACCGCAGGCCGAGGGGGAAAAGAACAGCGCGGCGGCTGGTTTCGGCAACCAACCGCCGCGCCGTGGAATCGAGGCCTAACGGGTGTGGACGCCCGTGGTCACGGCATGGCCGTTATCCGTCCGCACGGTGGTCGAGCAGGCGCTCAAACCGCCGAGGATCACGACTGCACCGACAAGAGCTACAAGAATGGTTCGCATGGTTTTTGGTTTCCTTTCGTTTCCTCCTATTCGCAAACTCGCGCGCAAATGGGCGCATGTTTTCTCACGCAGCAAAGCGAGCCGCCAGAGCGCGTCGGCTAATCTTGCCACGCTCCGTCACCGGCATTTCCGGGAGGAAGAAGATCCGCTTCGGCACCTGCCAGCCGCTTAGGCGCGTGCGGCAAAACTCCAGCAGCGCCCGCGCTTCCACTCCGTCCGCCGCGACCACGCAAGCGGCCACCTCCTCATTCCGCAACTGCGAAACCCGCCCGAAGACGACCGCCGCACGCACCCCGGGCGCGGCCAGCAGCGTGGCTTCCACTTCTGCCGGGTTCACTTTTTTGCCGGCAACATTGATCACGTCGGAAACGCGGCCGGCGATCCGGAAGCCATCGCCGCAAGGGGCCAGGAGATCGTCCGGCGCGAAGCAGCCGCCGCCGAGTTTCTCCGGCTCCGGCTCGGGAAAATAGCCATCGCCTGCCGCGGCCGAATGCACGCGGACGCGGCTCATTTCCGCCAGCGGTTCGAGCAACTCCAGCTCCACGCCACTCATCGGCGCGCCGACAAATCCTGCCTCCTCCAGCGCCGCCGTGCGGTCGTAACAAATCCCGCCGCATTCCGACGAACCGTAGAACGAGTGGATCGCGAGCCCGAACTTCTCCTGGAATTTTCGCGCCACCGGCAACGGCAGCGGCGCGCCCGCCGAAAGGCATAGGCGCAGCGGCGGCACGGCATCGAGTTCGCAAAACGCCTGGTAAAACACCGGCATGCCGGCAAACACGGTCGCGCCGCTGCGGGCGAGATCGGCGAGGACGGCGCGCGGCATCCGGTCGTTGCTCAGGACCAGCGGCACGCCATGCGCCAGGAGCGGCGTGATCAAATTGCTCAAGCCGTAGGAGTGCGAAACCGGGATCACCCCGAAATTCCGGTCGCGCTCGGTAATCCCCATGGTCGCGCAGATCTGGTCGGCATCGGCCAGCAATTGCGCGCTGCGGAATCGGATCGCGCGCGGCGCCGCGGTCGTGCCCGAGGTCAGCTTCAGGAGCACTGGCTTTGGGCCCTCCCAGACGATCGGCTCCGCCGCACGACTCGTTAGGCACAAGTTGCTGTCTAAAACCGCCGCCGCCTGGCAAACCGCGCAGGCCGCAGCCAGTTCCGCGGCCGAGATCGAGCGCTCGAGCGGGAGAAAAACCAGCCCGCGCCGGAGCGACGCCAGCAGAAGCGCCGGCCACGCAGGATGATTCCCGGTCTGCACCGCGAGCACGGCGCCCGGCTCAAGCCCGCCCAAGAGCCCGCTGGCAAAATCCGCCGCTTCCGCCTCGATCTCCGCAAACGTCCGCACGGTCTCGCCGCCAGTTCCGAGGATCGCCGCTTCCCCTGCGCGCCGGGCGCAAACCGCGGCCCAGCGTTCCAGGAGAGGATCAGCATCGCTTCCGTTCATGGCGGCGGCACGGTAGCGCATTCGACCTTGCACCGCGACGAAGGGAAGCTAGGTTGCGGACTCAAATTTTCCCATGAAAACGGACATTCATCCTGATTATCGCGAGACCGAGATTGCCTGCGCCTGCGGGACTGTCTATCACACCCGTTCCACCAAGCAGGACATCAAGATCGGCATCTGCGCCGCTTGCCATCCTTTCTTTACCGGCGAGCAAAAGTTCGTCGACACCGCCGGCCGCGTGGAAAAATTTGCGCGCCGCTACGGCAGCACCAAGGCGACGCGCGTCGCCAAGAAGTAGCTTTTCCACATTGGCGCGGCGGTCCCACGACTGCCGCGTTTTTGTGTACTGATCTCGCTGCCTAAAACGCCATGGACTTCGAAGGATTGATCTCCCGGAAACGCGAGCGCTTTGCCGAACTGGAGCGCGAGATCGCCGACCCCACGCTCTTCGAGAACCGGAAGCGCGCGAGCGAGATCATGCGCGAGCACGCCAGCTCGAAGCAACTCCTGGCGCTCGCGGATGACTTCCAAAACACCCGCAAGCAACTCGCGGAAAACCGCGAGCTCGCCTCCGCTGGCGACCCCGAAATGGCCGAGATGGCGCAGGAAGAAATTCCCGCGCTGGAGAAGCGGCTGGCTGATTTAGAGCGCGACATCCAGGTGGCGCTCCTCCCGCCGGACGAGAACGAAAACCGCGACGCCATCATCGAAATCCGCGCCGGCACCGGCGGAAGCGAAGCGGCGATCTTCGCGGCCGATCTTTGGCGGATGTATCACCGCTTTGCCGAGACTGCGGGCCTGACGATCGAAGACCTCGAGTCCAGCCCGTCGGAGCTTGGCGGCTTGCGCGAGGCGATCTTCAAGGTCTCCGGCGAAAGTGTTTTCCGGAAACTGAAGTTCGAGAGCGGCGTTCATCGCGTGCAGCGCGTGCCCGCGACCGAGGCGCAGGGCCGCATCCACACTTCCACCGCGACGGTCGCGGTCCTCCCGGAAGCCGAGGATGTCGACATCGACCTGAAGCCGGAAGACCTCCGGATTGAAGTTTGCCGCGCGGGCGGTCCCGGTGGCCAAGGCGTGAACACGACCGACTCCGCGGTGCAGGTGATGCACATCCCGACTGGCCGGATCGTGCGTTGCCAGGACGGACGCAGCCAGCAGAAGAACAAGGAAAAAGCGCTCAGCATCATGCGCGCGCGCCTGCTCGAGGATAAGCAGCGCGAGGAAGAGGCGAAGTATTCCGCGCACCGGAAAAACCAAATCGGCTCCGGCGGTCGCGAGGAGAAAATCCGCACCTACAATTTCCCGCAGAACCGGGTGACCGATCACCGCATCGGCCTGACGCTTTATAACCTCGACCGCTTCGTGGAAGGCGAGCTCGCCGAGATGATGGGCGCGCTCCAGGAAGCGGAGTTGCAAGAGCGCTTGAAAGAGACAGAGCTGACCGCGTGACGGCACCGCGTCGTCTTTGCTAGGATCCTCCCGCGATGCACATCACCGAGATCATGCGGAAGGATTCGCCGACGTTTTCCTTCGAATTCTTTCCGCCAAAAACCGCCGAGGCCGCGGAGAGCCTTTACCAGACGATCCGCGAGCTCGAGGAATACATGCCGGACTTCGTCAGCGTGACCTACGGCGCCGGCGGCTCCACCCGCGACCTGACGCACGACCTGGTCGAGCGCATCCAGACGACGACCAAGCTCGACCCGATCCCGCATCTCACCTGCGTTTGCCACCAGCAGGAGGAAGTAGACGGCATTCTCCAGCGCTACGCGAAGAACCGCATCGGCAACATCCTCGCGCTCGGCGGCGATCCGCCGCGTGATCTCGCTGGCTATCGGCGCGACCAGGATTTCTTCCAGCACGCGGTCGACCTGGTGAAATTCATTCGCCAGTTCAACGAGAGCGGCGCGCACCCCGACGCGCGCGGTTTCGGCATCGGCGTGGCCGGCTTCCCCGAGGGACATCCGGGCACGCCGAATCGCCTCGTGGAAATGGATCACCTGAAGGCGAAGGTCGAGGCGGGCGCGGATTACATTGTCACCCAGCTCTTCTTCGATAACCGCGACTTCTACGATTTCCGCGAACGCTGCGACCTTGCCGGCATTCGCATTCCGATCGTGGCCGGGATCATGCCGATCACCTCGATGAGCGGCTGCCGCCGAATCGCGGAGCTCGCGGGCGGCTCGCGTTTCCCGGCCAAGCTCCTGCGCGCGCTCCAGCGCTGCGGCGACGACCGCCGAATGGTCGAGCGTGTGGGGGTGCACTTCGCGCTCGAGCAATGCCACGACCTCCTGGATAACCACGTGGCCGGGATCCATTTTTACACGCTCAATCGCTCGGACGCGACGCGCACGATCTTCGACAGCCTCGGGATTCCGCGCCGGCGCGAAGCCGCGGTCGCTGCGGGGTAGCATCGGCGCTACAGTCGCGCGCCGGATGACCGTCCTCGAGCTCCTCCAAACCACCACGGCTTACTTCAAGAAGCGCGGCGTGGAGAGCGCGCGCCTGAATGCCGAGCATCTCCTGGCGCACTCGTTAGGCTTGAAGCGGATCGAGCTTTACGTCGCCTTTGAGCGCAACCTTACCGAGGCAGAGTTGGTGCCGCTGCGCGATCTCGTCCGGCGCCGCGGTCAGGGCGAACCGCTTCAGCATCTTGCTGGGCACGGTCGAGTTTTGCGGGCACACTTTTCTTTCCGACGGGCGCGCCCTGATCCCGCGGCCGGAGACCGAGGAGCTGGTCGAGCTGCTGCAAGCGACCATCCAAAAGCCCCCGTCGAAGATCCTCGATGTCGGCACCGGCAGCGGCGTGATCGCGCTCAGCTTGCTGGCTAAATTTCCCGAGGCCGAGGTGCATGCGCTCGATCTGTCCGCGGAAGCGCTCGCGCTCGCGCGGGCCAACGCCGCGAAACTGGAGCTCGGCGAGCGCATCCGTTTTCACCAGGGTGATCTCCTGCCGCCTAACGAATCGTCGTTTGATTTGATCGTGGCCAACCTGCCTTACATCCCGCTGGGCGACCGCGCGACCCTGGCCCGCGAGGTTTTGCGCGACCCGGAGACGGCGCTCTTCGGCGGAGAAACAGGCGACGAGATCATCCGGCGTTTGATCGCCGCCGCGCCGGAGCGCCTCGCGCCCGGCGGACTGCTCGCGCTCGAGATCGGCCTGGGCCAGGCCGAGGCGCTGGCCGCCCTTCTCGCGGAGCGGAATTACCACGACGTTTCGCAGCGACAGGACTATGCCGGTGTGACACGGTTCCTCCTCGCACGGCATGGATAAAATTCTCGTTCACGGCGGCCGGCCGCTTTCCGGTTCGATCAGGGTCAGCGGCTCGAAGAATTCGGCCCTGCCGATCCTTGCCGCGACCCTGCTCACGCGTGAGCCGTGCGTGCTCCATCGCGTGCCGGACCTGAGCGACACGAACTACATGCTCCAGATCCTGATGTATCTCGGGGCGCAGGTGGAACGGGCCAGCGGCACGGTCACGGTCACGGCGGAGAAGGTCGAGTCGCTCGCCCCTTACGATGTCGTCCGGCGAATGCGCGCTTCGGTCTGCGTGCTCGGGCCGCTGCTGGCGCGTTGCCGCGAGGCGACGGTTTCGCTCCCGGGCGGCTGCGTCATTGGCGATCGCCCGGTCGACTTGCACCTGCGCGGGTTCGAGGCGCTCGGTGCGGCAGTGCGCGTGGAAGCGGGCAACGTGAAGGTCTTCACCTCGCAGCTCAAAGGCGCGGTGGTGAACTTGCTGGGTAAATTTGGGCCCACGGTCCTCGGGACAGACAACGTGATGATGGCCGCGGTCCTGGCCGACGGCACCACGGTGATCGAAGGCGCCGCTTCCGAGCCGGAGGTGGTCGACCTGGCCAACTTCCTCAACAAGATGGGCGCGAAGATCGAAGGCGCGGGCACGCGGCGCTTGATCATCGAAGGCGTAAAGGAACTCCACGGCGCGGAGCACGACATCATTCCCGACCGGATCGAGGCCGGCACTTTTCTGGTCGCCGGAGCGATTTGCGGGACCGGCGTCACAGTCACGCGGGCGGATGCCACGCATGTCACGGCCGTGACCCATGCGTTGACCGAAGCGGGTTACCAGATCGACGTCGACGGGTCGTCGATCACAGTCACGCCCAATGGCGCGCACAAGCCACTCGAACTCACGACCGAGCCGTATCCCGGATTTCCCACCGACATGCAGGCGCAGATGTGCGCCCTGCTTGCGACCACCGAAGGGATCAGCGTGATCACGGAAAACATTTTCCCGCAGCGCTACATGCACCTGGCGGAGATGAAGCGCATGGGCGCGCACGTGCAGATCGAGGGGCCCACGGCGATCATCCAGGGCGTGGAGAAACTTTTCGGCGCGCCGGTGATGGCGAGCGATCTGCGCGCTTCCGCTGCGCTCGTGCTTGCCGGCTTGAAAGCCGAGGGCACGACCGAGATCAGCCGCGTGTATCACATCGACCGCGGCTACGAGCATCTCGATGAAAAGCTCGGGGCGCTCGGCGCGCACATCGAGCGCGTGAAAGCCTAACGACCTAGCGCGCGAGCTCGCGCAGCGTCGCCAGATTGGCCACGTCCTCGAGGAGTTCCTTCCCCTTCGGCGTCTCGAGCACCTTCGGAATTTTCCGCAGTCGCGTGCTTCGCATGAGGTAACGAAACGCCGGCAACCCGATCTGCCCTTTCCCGATGTGCTCGTGCCGATCCACGCGCGAGCCGCGCGCGGTCTTGCTGTCGTTCAAGTGCAACGCCGCCAGCCGCTCGAGCCCGACGACGCGGTCGAACTCGGCGAAAGTCTTTCGCGTGCCCGCCTCGCTCGAAAGATCGTAACCGGCCTCGAAGACATGCGCCGTATCGAGGCAAACGCAAAGCCGCTCCGGCGCGCGCACTTGCTCGATGATCGTTGCCAGGTGTTCGAACTTGTCGCCTAAACACGTGCCCTGCCCTGCAGTCGTCTCGAGCGCGATCTTGGTTTTCACCTTCGGGATCACCTGGTGCACCGCGTCGATCGAAGCAATAATTCGCGCCAGCCCCGCCTCCTCTCCCGCGCCGAGATGCGCGCCCGGGTGGAGCACGAGAAACGGCAGACCGAGCTGGTCCGCGCGGATCAATTCCTCGGCCAGCGCGCGCAGCGAGTTGGCGTGAAATTGCGGATTGGTCGCCGCGAGATTGATCAAGTAGTTCGCATGAGCGAAGGCCGCGCTGATCTGCCGGCGCTGCGCGTGCTCGCGAAAGGCGCTGATCTCCGCGCGCTCCAGTGGCCGGGCAAACCACTGCATGTTGTTTTTCACAAAAATCTGCAGCGCCGTGCTCTCGATCGAGCAAGCGCGTTCGATTGCGCGGTGCAATCCGCCACCGATCGACATGTGCGCGCCGAGCAGATGCGTCGCCATCAGAAATTTTTCGGGTGCCAGTTCGGCTTCGCCAGGCTGCCTTCGCCTTTGTATTCAAAGAGCGAATAGACCGGGGTGAGCAGAATCCCGGCGCCGCCGGCGTGGATGCGGATGTCCATGTTGAGCCGGTCCTCGAGGAAATGGATGTCGCCGTGGCCTACGAGCCCGAAGAGTTTGCCGGAAACCTTGAAATCATCCGTGTGGATGACTCCTTCCTTGATCGTGAAACTGGCGGTGGCTTGCTTGGCCACGCTGTAGCCGGCGCCCGGAATCACGGCCGCGACCAGGCCGGAGATGGGGCCGAGCACCGGGATGGCAAAGACGTTGCCGTTCGACACTTTGATGTCGCCGGTGCCGCGCATGGTGCGGGCATCGTCGCCCAAGCCAGTCCAGCGATAATTGCCGGCGAGCTGGCCCTGCGAGGTTTCGTATTTGAAGTAAAGCTCAGTCAGCCGCGGAAAATTCACTCCCTCGAGCGCGACCTCGGCGGAGTAATGCGGATCGCCCTCTGCGGTCGAGATGTCGGCTGCGCCCCGCACGGTGCCACCGAAGAGGGTCCCTTCCATTTTCGCGAGCTGCACGCGGTCATCGGTCACCAGCAGGTCGCCCTTCACGCGCTCGAACGAGAGGGTCTTCCCGAGAAAAAGGTAATCCATCCCGCCCGGGGCCTCGACGGTGAGCGCGAGGTGCGTGTTTTTCCCGCCGCGATATTGCACCACGCCCTCGGCGGTGATCGCCGGCGTGCCGTGAAATTTATAAGGCGCCACGATCTTGAAGAGCTTCGGCTCGATCCAATAAATCGCGCTCGCTGGATGCAGGTGAGTCCGGATGTTCGCCAGCCGCACTTCGTGATGCGTGTAATCGTAAACAAAATCTCCCGTGCCCATGCCTTCATCGCGAACCACGCGCAGGTCGCGAAAAGCGAGTGCGCCTTGAGCCAGGTGCAACTTTGCCGACGCATTGTTGAACCAGACGCCGCGGAAACGCGCGCGCCCGACCTCGATGCTTCCCTCGCCCGTCCAGCTGTCGGGCTGGGTGGAAGAACCCCGCAGCTCCATGCGCGCGGTCGGCGCGCGGGGAAATTCCCATTCACTCAAGAAGCTCTGGAGATCGTGATCGGCGAGCGCGCGAAAGTCGGCGGGATTGAGCGTGCTTTGGACGTCGAGGCGGAAATCGCCAGGCGCGATCAAGAGCTCGGCCTGAAGCTCGCCGGAAGCGTGGCGCAGGCGCAGCTCCTGGAGCATGGTGCGCTCGCCATCCCAGGAAAAGGCGGTCGCGAGGCCAAGCAGCGGGATGCTGCGATAGCTGAAGTTTTCCACCTGCAGATGGCCGAGCACGCTCCAGCGCGGCACCGGCGCGGAGAAGTCGGCCTTCCCGGAAAACTCCAGCGCCGGCGCGCTGTTGAGTTGCAAGTCGCTGACTAAATTCCCGAAGCCGAAAGCATCGAGAAATTGCTTGGCCGCGATCGAGCTGCGCGCTTCAAATTCGCCCGCCTTGGTGCGCGCCTCCCAGCTTCCCCGCCCGCTGAAAGCGCCGGCGTTATCGGTCCATTCGCATTGCTTGAGGCTGAGCGTGCGATTGCTCCAATCGGCCGCGAGCGCCAGCGCGCGCATCTCGTAGCCCTCGCGCTGGATGCGTTCGCCGCTGAGCGTGGCCTCGACGTGCGCGTCCTCCATCTGCGCGACATCGCCGGAGAATTTGACCTGCAACGACGGCGGCCCGCCGGCAAAAGTGCACTTGCTCAGCTCCTGCGCGAGCCGCTGGAGCAATTCCATGCGCGCGCGCAATTCCGCCTCGTCGAGCCCCCCGCGACTCTGGTAATCGGCGCGCTTGAGCAACTGGCCCGTGGCCGAGATGCGCACGCCATTGAAGATCCCCTCGGCCTGGCGAATGAAGATTTGCTCCGGCGGGAAATAGATGTGCGCGCGGAAATGTTTCAGCTCCGCCTTGGGCGCGCGCGGGTCGGCTTTGCTGGAAGGAAAAGTGAGGTCGGCATTGGTCACGTCGATCGAATTCAAGAATGGCTGGCGATGGAGGAGCGCCGCGTAATTGATGTCGAGCGAGACTTCGCTGATCGCCGCCAGGGGATGCTCCCGGTTGTTCGGCTCGTAGATGCGCAGGTCCTGCGCGACCAGGCCGCGGAAAGGATCCAGCGTCAGCCGCCGGACGGAGGCATCGATTCCGTGCTTCCGCAGTTCCTCGACGACGGAGACACGGAATTGCCGGCCGAATCCGCGATTGGCCATATACCAGCCGGCCCAAAAGAGGAGCACGAGGAAGCCGCCAACGAAAAGCCGCGTGCCGCTGGCGATGACTTGCCGGCGCCAATTCCAACGCCGGTAGAACGAGCCCGGCGCGCGCGGGCGTTTCGGCGGATGCAGCAGGATCGGCGGCACGCAGCTAGGTCCGCCGGGCGGCGGACTATTTCAAGGCTGGCACCCAAGCGATTTCTCGGTCGTATAGCTGCTGGATGACAATTTCCGACTTGCCGGCCGTGAACGCTTCCATGAACGCGATCAGCACGCTGTTTATTTCCGCGGGCTGGATCCTCACCCGGCGCGGGTATTGGCGGCAGCACATCGCCTGCATGATCGTGGCGCTGATCTCGTCGGCTATTTTTCTGACGGGCTACCTGGTTTACCATTATCACCACGGATCCACCCGCTTCACTGCCCCGGGAATCGTGCGGCCGATTTATTTCACGATCCTGATTACGCACGTGCTCCTGGCCTTCACCATCCCGCCGCTGGTCATCGTGACCTTGCTCCCGGCGCTGCGCCGCCGGTGGGATAAACATCGGCGCGTCGGGCGTTGGGCCATGCCGATCTGGCTCTACGTCTCGGTCACGGGCGTGATCGTTTATTTCATGCTCTACCAATGGTTCCCGCCGGCGGCGTATCGTTAGCCGCGCGGGTTCTTGCGCTGCGCTGCTGGTTGATGTTTGATCTTCGGCAGAGGAGCAGCGAAAGGGACAACTGAGTTTATGGTCACGATTGCAACGTTTAACGAAGCGGCGAAAGCGAAGCACCTGAAGCAGCGGCTCCAGGAAAAAGGGGTCAAGGCCGACATCCACAACGAGGCGGGCATGCAGCGGATGACCACGCTCTCGGAGCCGCAGGCGAACGCCAAGGTGATGGTGGAAGAGAAAGATTTCGAAAAGACCCAACAGCTCATGGTCGAGTGGGAAAAGAGCGATCCGGAGATCGGCTCCGCCATCCGCTGCCCGCAGTGCCACTCGCCGCGCATCCAATACCCGCAGCTGGCGCGCAAATTCCCTTTCGTCCCCGGTCTGGCGATGGTTCTTCTGCAGGCGGGCATTTTCCCGAAGGAATTTTACTGCGAAGACTGCCACTACACCTGGACGAACCAGGATGCCGGCCAGCAACATCGTTTCTGGCACAGCTTCTTTTCCGCACCGCGGAAGCAGGTCTGAAAACGTGCGCCCGGCAGCGCGCCGCCGCGTGCCCGCGTAGCTTTCCTCACGCATGAAGTGGCTCTTCGCTTTCCTGCTCGCGGTGGCCATTTTCGGCAGCGCGGCTTTTTTCGGTTATCACATCATCGTGAAGCCGGAGATGGCGGTGCGCGCGGAGCAACGCGGCGAACTCCCGGAAACGCCGCGGGCCGATGTGAGCCTGCCCGAGTTTGAGGAGGCGGCGAAATTGCGCCAGGAGCACAAGCTGGCCGAGGCGCGCGCCGCGCTCACGCGCTTCCTGCAAAAGTATCCCAACAGCCCGAACGCGGACGCCGCCAAAGACCTCCTGGGCGAGGTAAACATGGAGATTCTGCTTTCGAAGTATCCCAGCCCGGAGAAGCAGGAATATGTCGTCAAAAAAGGCGACGTGATCGCCAAGGTGGCGCTGAAAACCAAGACCACGCCGGAGTTGATCATGCGCATGAACAATCTCCGCGGAACCATGCTTCACATCGGCGACCGGCTGCTTGTTTCGCACCCGGACTTTGCGCTCGTGATCCAGCGGAAGGCGCACGAGGTGATCCTGCTCGATCGCGGCCTCTTCTTTAAGCGCTACAAGATTCGCGCGCTCAAGCTCCCGCCGCGCAGCCCCGCGAAGATCAGCGCGAAGGTCGCCGAGGTCATGGCTTGGCAGGATGGCAAACGGGTCGGCTTCGGGACCAAGGAATACCAGGGGAGCACCCGCTGGATCCGGCTAACGACACCGGGGCACATCCTTTACGCTGAGCCCAGCGCGGGCACGCCGCAGCCGGGCGGGGTCCCGCCGCCGCCCACCGGGATGGCGCTGGCGCCGGCCGAGGTCGCGGAGCTAAGCGGCCTTGTCAATACGAAGACGCCTGTCACCATTACCGACTAGAGAATGGACGTTCAGCCGCTCGATTTCGAAAAGCCGATTCTGGAATTGCAGCGCCGGTTGCAGGACTTGAAGAATCACTCCGACGAACACGCGCTCGATTTCGAGAGCGAGGTGGAGTCCATGGAAGCGAAAATTCGCGAGACCCGGCGCGAGATTTACGAGAATCTCACCGCCTGGCAGCGCGTCCAGATTGCCCGCCATGTGCAGCGGCCCTTCGCGCTCGATTACCTCAGCCGCTGCTTCACCGACTGGGTCGAGCTCCACGGCGATCGCGTCTTTGGCGATGACCGCGCGATGCCGTGCGGCCTGGCGACCATCGGGGCTTATCGCTGCGTGGTCGTTTCCCAGCAAAAGGGCCGCGACACCAAGGAGAATGTGCTGCGTAATTTCGGCTGCGCCTACCCGGAAGGGTACCGCAAGGCCCTGCGCGTCATGCAAATGGCGGAGAAGTTCAAGCTCCCGGTGGTGGCGCTGATCGACACTCCTGGCGCGTATCCCGGCATCGGCTCGGAGGAGCGCCACATCGCCGAAGCGATTGCGGTGAATCTCCGCGAAATGATGAACCTGCAGGTCCCGATCGTAGCCGTGGTCATCGGTGAAGGCGGGTCCGGCGGCGCTCTCGGCATCGGCGTCGCCGACCGCGTGATGATCCTGGAGAATGCTTACTATTCCGTGATCAGTCCGGAAGCCTGCTCCGCCATCCTTTGGAAGGATCGCCGCCACGCGCCCGAGGCCGCAGAAGCACTCAAGCTCACGGCCGATGACTTGATGAAGCTCGGCGTGGTCGACGAAGTGGTGAAGGAGCCGGAAGGCGGCGCGCATCGCGATCACGACCTCGCGGCGGCCCATCTCGGGAGCGCTCTCCGGCGCAATCTCGATCGCTTCAGCGCGCTCTCGACCGACGAGTTGCTCAAGAAGCGCTACGAGAAGTTTCGCAAGCTGGGCAACTTTTCCGAGCTGCCAGCCGCGGCGGTCTAACGAACGGTCGCTTCGCCCGCGGCAATCGCAAACAGCCGGCGGACTTCCCGGCTGACGCGTTTCGGCTTGCCGGTCGCGGGATCGATCGGGATCCAGAGCGTGCGCGTTTTTGCCAGCAACTTCTCGGTGCCGGCGTGACGGATCTCGGTGTGCCGCTCGAAAGTCAGGCCCTCGACCTGGCCGACCCAGGTCCGGACGATCAATTCATCGCCCAGAAGCGCCGGCGCGTGGTAATCGATCTCGTGCCGGCGCGCGACCCAGCCGATTTGCCCGAGCGCATCAACCGGGGCGAGCGCTTCCCAATGCGCCACCGCCACTTCCTGCACCCAGCGCAGGTAGACCACGTTGTTCACGTGCCCTTGGCCGTCGATCTCTCCCGCGGCTACGCGCAGGCGCAGCTCGTGCGGGATGGCCGGCATTCGTTAGGCCGCGACCGGCTCGCGCCGGAGGATCTTCGGTTGCCGGCGACGGGTGCCTTCCGGCAGGACCGCCGGCGCTGGTGGATAAAGAAAGCGGAGAGCGGCATCGATCCGGTGGCCCCAGGCAGCTTCGGTATGTCCGGCGCCTTCGTCCTCGGTGTACTGCAGGTCGTCGTAGAGCCGCCAGCCCTTCTCGAGCAAGGCATCGCGCAAGGTCTGCGCGCGTTCCCAACCCGGCTCGGCCGTGCCGGTATCCAGCCAAATCTTCAGGGGCGGACGCGCATCTTCGTTCACTTTGTCGACCAGCTTCAGCAGCACCGCGTCGTCCCACCAAATAGACGGCGACATCACCAGGAGCCGGCGGAAAACCTGCGGGAACCAAAGCCCGAGCGAAAGTGTGGCCAGCCCGCCAAGCGAGGAACCGCCCAGGCCGGTGTGCTCCGCTTCCGGGAGCGTGCGGTAGTTCCCATCGATGAACGGCTTTAGTTCTTCGACCAAAAATTGCCCATACTTCCGCAGCAGTCCTTTGCTCCGCTTCCGTTTTCCTTCCTCGATCCGTCCCTTTGTGGGCGCATATTCATGGATGCGATCTTCGCCCGCGTTGGCCACCGCGACGATGATCACCGGTTCGGCCAGCTTCTCCGAAATCAGGCGCTGCGCGGTCTCGTCCACGCCCCACTCGTTCCCGCCAAAAGCCGTCGCAGCGTCGAACACATTTTGCCCATCGTGCAGGTAAAGCACCGGGTAACGCCGGTTGCGCGTGCGCCGGTAGCCGGGCGGCAAATAAACGAGCACATCGCGTCGGTTCCCCAAAATGCGGGACTCGAATTGCGGATGGCTTTGGATGTTTCCTGTGAGGGTGTGCTCGGACATAAGGAAAGGCGGATAAAGCACAAATACGGGGGGCGGCGCAGCTGCGGATGCCTCTTTTCAGGGCGCAGGCTCATCTGCCGGGCGAGGCACGATTAAAAGAGAGTCGACAGAATCTCGCCCACGCCCGAAATCAAGACGCTGCATGAATGAACGTTACCTCCGCTGGTGGACCCCGAACCTGAGCCGCGACTTCGAGATGCTCGTCTTCGGCGATGGCGGCGGCCGGCCCTTGATCCTTTTTCCCACTTCCTTCGGGCGTTTCTACCAGAACAAGGATTTCCATTTAATCGATGCCTGCGCTCCCTTCGTGGAAAGCGGTCAGGTGACCATTTATTGCCCGGACGCGGTCGACCTCGACAGCTTCTACAACAAGGCGATCCATCCGGCCGACCGGATCAAGACGCACATGGCTTACGAGCGCGTGATCACGCAGGAAGTCTTCGATCACGCGCGGCGCGAATGCTCCACGCACCGGGTGATGGTTTGCGGGGCCAGCCTCGGCGCCTATCATGCGGCCAACATTGCTTTCAAGCATCCCGACGCGGTCAGCCACCTGATCAGCTTGAGCGGCGCCTTCGACATCAGCGATTTCTTCGGCGGCTACTACGACGACAACGTCTACTTCAACAGCCCCTACGATTACCTGCCGAACGTCCCCGACCCCTGGCGTTACAACCACATGGGGATCATCCTTGGCACCGGCGAGTGGGATAACACCCGCCACGAAAGCTATCGTCTGCACGAGATTCTCCAGGCCAAGGGCATCCAGCATTGGCTCGACGACCGCAAATGGTGCGGGCACGACTGGAATTACTGGCGCGAAATGTTGCCGTATTACCTCGGGAAAATTTAACCAGCACTCTCACCAACCCCACCACTCAGCCTAACAAGTCATGAAAAAAGTCGGCATCCTCTTCGGTCAAGAAAACAGCTTCCCGCCTGCGCTCGTCCAGCGGATCAACGAGAAAGGCGGGGGCGAAGTGCAGGCCGAATTCGTCCGCATCGATAAGGTGATCCAGGGAGAGCCGACCGGCTACGACGTGGTCGTCGACCGCATCTCGCAGGACGTTCCCTTCTACCGCGCCTGGCTCAAGAACGAAGCGCTCGCTGGCTGCGCGGTGGTCAATAATCCTTTCTGGTGGAGCGCGGACGAGAAGTTCTTCAACAACGCGCTCGCAACCAAGATCGACGTCGCGGTGCCGAAGACCGTCCTCCTGCCTTCGCACCAGCTGCCGCCCGACACCTCCGACGGCTCCTTCCGCAACCTCGCTTACCCGCTCGATTGGGAAGGCATTTTCCAATACGTCGGCTGGCCCGCGTTCTTCAAGCCCTTCGCCGGCGGCGGTTGGAAAAACGTCTACCGGCTGCACAACTCCGAGGAATTCTTCCGCGCCTACGCCGAGACCGGCCAACTCGTGATGATGCTGCAGGAGGAAGTGAAGTTCGACATGTACTTCCGCTGCTACTGCATCGATCAGCGGCACGTGAAGATCATGAATTACGAGCCGCGGAACCCGTATCACCTTCGCTACCAGACCGACTGGCAGGCGCCCAAGGAGATCCTCGACAAGGTTCATTGGGGCGTCCTGCAATTGAACCAATATTTAGGCTACGACTTGAACACGGTCGAGTTCGCCATCCGCGATGGCGTCCCGGTGGCGATCGATTTCTGCAACCCCGCGCCCGATGCGGAAGTCACGAGCGTCGGCCAGGAGAACTTCGACTGGGTCGTGGAAGCAGTCAGCGAGATGTGCCTGCGCAAGGCGCGCGCGCATGTCCCCGGGCAGGACAACCTCAGCTGGGGCAAATACCTCCAGGCCGGGACGGCGCGCCGGGCGCTCGGCGCAATGGGCGGCCCGGCCTAACGAGTCGTCGTCGGAAGCGCGTCGGCCAAGAGTTCGGCCATGTGCTTTGGCTTCGCCGGCGTCAGATGCTCGATCTGATGCCGGCAGCTCGTCCCGGAGGCGACAATCGTCGCGCCCGCCGGTTGCGCGGCGATCTTCTCCACCAGCGGCGCGGCCACCTGCACCGAGAGCCGATACTTCGCGTCGAGCGCGCCGAACGCGCCTGCCATGCCGCAGCAGCCGGTGTCGAGCAATTGCACTTCCCGCCCCGGCAGGCGGCCGGCGAGCCGCGCCATGAAGCCGGGTTTCATCAGCGACTTCGCATGGCAATGCGCGTGAATCGCGATCTTGCCGGTTGTTTCCCGGAAGGCGAGCGCCGCCGGCTCGCGCTCGAGTAAATCGGCGACGAACTTTTCGAAGAGAAACGAACGCGCCGCGACCGCCTCGAAGCCTTCCAGCTTCAGCTCGCGGTAATCCTCGGCAAACATCGAATAGCACGACGGCTCGAGGAACAGGATCGGTTCCTCGCCGCCGCGCAGGAGATCGAGATTGTGCTGCCCCATCCGGCTGGCGGCATCGAGATTTCCCTGGCTGAAGGCCGGCCGCCCGCAGCAACGCCGGCCTTTGGCTAACGAGACCTCGAAGCCAAGCGCTTCGAGCACGCTCACCGCGGCGATGCCGATGTGCGGCTCGTGGTAGCGCACGAAAGTGTCGTCCCAGAGGATCACGCGGCCGCGCGCTCCGGCGCGCTGAGGTTGCTGGCTAAACCAACGATCGAACCGCTCCTGCGCGTAATGCGGCAAGGGGCGCTGCGCAGAAATACCCAGCACTTTCGCCATGAGCGCGCGCAGCGGCGCGAACTCGAGCGCCCAGTTCGCCAGCCCCGGCGTAAGTGTGCCCAGCCGGCCTAACAAGTCGACCGCGCTCAGCATTCGCGCGCGGAGCGAGAGGCCGTCGCGGCGAATGCGGGCGTATTGCAGCTCGGCCTTGAGCAGGGCGAGGTTCACGTTCGACGGGCACTCGACCGTGCAGGCTTTGCAGGAGAGACAATTGCCGAGCGCTTCTTCGAGCTCTTGCGCGCGCAGCGGATCGTCGCCTCGGGTGCGCAGCTCGAGCGCCGCGCGGATCGCATTCGCGCGGCCGCGGGTCGACATGTATTCCTCGCCGGTAGCGACGAACGTCGGGCACATCGTGGGCGCATCTTTCCGGCAACCGCCGCAGCCGTTGCACTGCTCGAGATTGCCGATGAACGACCGGTCTTTGAAGGCGAAGGCCAGCCGCGGCTCGAAGGGCAAGCCGTGCTCGCGATAGCTGCTGGTGCGCAGGAGCGTTGTCGAGCCGGTAGCGGCCGTCCGGGATGATTTTGCCGGGGTTGAAGAGATTCTGCGGATCGAACGTCGCCTTGATCTCGCTGGTTAAACGCAGGAGCCGCTCGCCCAGTTGGCCGGGCATGTATTCGGTGCGCGCGATGCCGACGCCATGCTCCGCTGCGAGCGAGCCTTTGAATTGCCGCACCAGCGCCGCGACCTCGTCTGAGACTTCACGGAAAGTCTGGAGGTCGGCCGCATTGTGCAGATCGAGCACCGGTCGCACATGGAGCAGCCCGGTCGCGGCATGCCCGTAG
Organism: uncultured Verrucomicrobiae bacterium; assembly: GCA_963726745.1. Lineage (GTDB taxonomy): Bacteria > Verrucomicrobiota > Verrucomicrobiia > Chthoniobacterales > UBA10450 > JACCTI01. The sequence goes on along the minus strand of CAVSDR010000005.1, from coordinate 54,763 downwards.
TAGCAAACTTCCAGGCCGCGCGGCTGCATGATTCCCTGCAAGCCGGCGACGTAAGCCGGGAGCTGTTCCGGCCGCACCGCGGTGTCCTCGATGCAGGTCACCGGCTTGGCCGAGCCGATCATCCCGGTGAGCAGGGTCAGCCCCGCCTTGCGCATTCCGAGGACGAGATTGATCTCGGCGTTTGTCCGGCAAATGGTCGTGCGCAAGCCGAGCCGGCGCGCGGCTAACGAGTGCAATTTGTCGGCTACTTGGTCGTAGAACTCGACCAGGAGAATGGCCTCGCACGGCTTGGTATCGAGCTCGAGCAGGTCGCGCGCAGCCTGGAAATTGAGCTGCCCGCGCGTCTGGTCGAAGAGCACCCGGTCGATGTGCTCGATCGCCGCCGGGTGGAGGTCGAGCAGGTCGACCGTGGCTTGCATCGCTTCCGCGACCGAGGCGAAGAAGAGCAAACCGAGACCTTTCTCGCGCGGGAGCGGCACGATCTTTAACTCCGCGGAACAAATCGCCGCCAGCGTCCCTTCGCTGCCGGCGAGCAAATTCTCGATCGTCGGCGCCTGGCGCAGGAAGCGATCGATTCCGTAGCCCGGCCAGCGTTTTTGCAAACCGGGCGGGAGCCACTCGTCGATCGCCGCCGCCTCCGCCTGGATCATCTGCGCGAAGCGCGCCTTCTCCGCGGCGAAGAGGTTGCTGTCTGTTTGTCGCACGGTGCCATCGGCGAGGACGAGTTCGAGCGAGCGCACGTGATCCGCAGTCGTGCCGTAAACCGGCACGCGCGCGCCGGAGCTGTTGTTCGCGATCATCCCGCCGATGGTCGCGCGCGAGCTTGTGGCCACATCGGGACCGAAGGCGAAGCCGTGCGGCCGGAGGAAGGCGTTTAGTTGATCCAGGACCACGCCTGCGCCGCAGCGCACGCTGCTGTCGCTCCAGGTTCAACTCCGAGATCGCGCGGTTGTGCCGCGAGAACTCCACCACCAGGCCATCGCCAATCGCGCCCCCGGCCAGCCCGCTGCCGGCACCGCGCGGCGTGATGGGAATGTTCGCGTCGGCGGCGGCACGAATGATCGCGGCTCGCTTCCTGCGCGCCGCGCGGGAAGGCGACCGCTTGCGGCACGATCTGGTAGACCGAAGCATCGGTCGCGTAGAGCTGGCGCGTGAGGTTGTCGAAGCGAACGTCGCAACCCGCCTCCGACAATGCCTGCGCCGCTTCCATTGGCGGGGAAGATCGACCGGCGAAGGATTTCCCTCAAACGGGGAGATGCGCGGAGTGGACAGCGCCGCGCCGACTTTGCATCATCCGACGCGAACGACCCATGGCATTACTGATCAAGAACGGCGAGATCGTCACCGGGAGCGAACGCTACGTGGCGGATATTTTTTGCGAAGGCGAAACCATTACCCGCATCGGCCCGGGCCTGGAAGCGCCGGCCGGCTGCGAAGTGATCGACGCCACCGGGAAGTATGTCTTCCCCGGCTTCATCGATCCGCACACGCACATCTACCTGCCCTTCATGGGCACCTATTCGAAGGACAACTACGAGACCGCCTCGAAGGCCGCGCTGGTCGGCGGGACGACCACGATCTTCGAGATGGTCTGCCCGCCGCGCGCGATGAGCGCGGCCGAGGGCTTTGCGCTTTGGCAGGAACAAGCGGCGGGAAAATCGGCCTGCGATTACACCTTTCACATGGGCGTGACCCGCTTCGACGCGGAGAACGCCGCGCAGCTGCGCGCGATCGTCGAGGCCGGCATCTCGTCGTTTAAAATCTTCCTGGCCTACAAGGGCGCCTTCGGGATCGACGACACCGAGCTCTATCACACGCTGAAATTAGCCAGCGAACTGGGCGTGATCGTGACCGCGCACTGCGAGAACGAAACCCTCGTGACCGAACGGCAAAAGGAGTTGTTAGGCGCGGGCCTGACCGGGCCGGAGCAACATCACGAGAGCCGGCCGCCGATCGTCGAAGCCGAAGGGGTGCATCACTTGATGACCTTCGCGGAGCTGACCGGCGCCCGCGTTTACATCGTCCACCTGAGCTGCGACGAAGCCCTGCGCGAAGCGCTCGCGGCGCGGCATCGCGGCGTGGAGGTGAGCATCGAGACTTTGATCCAATATCTCGTGCTCGATAAGACCGATGCGGAGCGGCCGGACTTTCGAAGGCGCGAAGTTCGTCATGTCGCCGCCACTGCGCGACAAGCGCAACCAAGCGGTGATCTGGAATGGCACTGCGCAGCGGCGAAATCCAAACCGTCGGGACGGATCATGCGCCCTTCGATTTCCTGACGCAAAAGCCGATGGGCCGCGATGATTTCACCAAGATCCCGAACGGCATCCCGTCGCTCGAGGAGCGGGTGAACTTGCTGTTTACCCACGGGGTGAAGACCGGAAAGCTCGACCTGAACACCTTCGTCAATGTCGCGAGCACCAATGCCGCGAAAATCTTCGGCCTCTTCCCGCGCAAGGGCACGATCCAGCCCGGGGCCGACGCCGATCTCGTCGTCTACGACCCGGACTATCGCGGAAAGATCTCCGCGAAAACGCAGCTGATGAACGTCGACTACAGCGCCTTCGAAGGTTGGGAAATCGAAGGCCGCCCCAGCGTGGTCACGGTGCGCGGCGAAGTCGCGGTGCGCGACGGAAAATTCGTCGGCACGATCGGCCGCGGGCAGATGCTGCGACGGGCAACGGCCGCGCGCTAAAGCAGCACGCCCACGAGCGCCGCGGTGAGGTAGCAGGCGAGCAAGCCGCCGATCATGGCGCGCAGGCCGAGGCGGGCGAGGTCGCTGCGACGCTCGGGCGCGAGCGCGCCGATGCCGCCGATCTGGATGGCGATGCTGGAGAAATTTGCGAAGCCGCAGAGCGCGTAGGTCGCGAGGGTGAAGCTGCGCGGGGCGAGCTGCGCCTTCTGCTGCGCGAGCGAGAGATAGCCGACGAATTCATTGAGCACGATGCGCTCGCCGAGCACCTGGCCGACGAGCTGGCAGTCGTTAGGCGGGATGCCGAGCAGGAGGGCGAAGGGCCAGTTGAGCCAGCCGAGCGCGTGCTGGATGGTGAACGGCTGCGCGACGCCGCCGAGGCGCTGCGCGGTCGTGAAAAGGTAATTAGCCAGCGCGACCACCGCGACGAAGGCGATGAGCATGCCGATGACATTAATCGCGAGCGCGATGCCTTCGCCGGCGCCGCGGCAGAGCGCGTCGATGCTGTTCACGGTGGTGCGCGGGACTTCGGCGGAGGCGCTCCCGCGCGTCTCGCTCACTTCGGTTTCCGGAAACATGATCTTCGCGATCAAGAGACCGGCCGGCGCGCTCAGGACACACGCAGTTAACAAGTGCCCGGCGTCGATCCCGAGCTGCGCGTAGACGATCATGACGCCGCTCGCGATCGTGGCCATGCCGGTGGTCATGAGCGCCATCAGCTCGCTCATGGTCATGCGCGGGATGTAGGGGCGAATGAGGAGTGCGGCTTCGGTTTGGCCGAGGAAAATATTGCTCGCGGCGCCCAGGCTTTCGCTCCCGCTGGTGCGCATCGCTTTGCGCATGACCCAGGCCATCGCGTGGACCACGCGCTGCAGCACGCCCCAGTGATAGAGCAGCGCGGAGAGCGCGGAGATGAAGATGATCGTGGCCGAGATGAAAACGGCGAAGACGTAGCCATTGGCCGGACCGAAGGCGCCCTTCAAAGCATCGCCATCGGCCAGCGGACCGAAGACCATGCGCGCGCCTTCGAGCGCAAAGACGTTCAGCTTGTCGATCAAACGCTGCGCGGCCACGAAGACCGCGAGGCCGACGGATGTTTTCAGGATGAAGACGGCGAAGCTTGCTTGCAGTGCGAGCCCCCAGAGGACCGTGCGCCAGGGAAAGTTTTTCCGATCGCGCGAGAGCGCCCAGGCGGCCGCCAGCATGGAGACGAGACCGAGGGCGCTCACGAAGCGGAGGAACACGAGAGGCTTCTAGCGGGCCGGCGCGCGAATGGAAAGATGCTTTCCTGTTGCCCACGCGGGCCGGCTTCGGCAGTCTCTGCCTCCGCATGGACACGGCCGACGTTCCGGATGTGGAAGTCTCGCTCGAGATCGCAGAGAGCGTGCTCTACAACGCCGACCTCGCGCCGGTCCCCCGCGCCAAGCGCACCTGGCGCGTAGGCAGCTTCGCCGCGCTCTGGATTTCGATGTCGGCCTGCATCCCGACCTACATGCTGGCGTCGTCGCTCATCGGCGGCGGGATGAATTGGTCGCAGGCGATCCTGACGATCTTTCTCGGCAACTTGATCGTGGTGATCCCGATGATCCTGAATGCGCATGCCGGGACGCGGTATGGGATTCCGTTTCCCGTCTTCTGCCGCGCCTCGTTCGGGACCCGCGGCGCGAACGTGCCCGCGCTCATGCGCGCGTTTGTCGCCTGCGGCTGGTTCGGCATCCAGACGTGGATCGGCGGCGCCGCGATCTACAAAATCCTCGGCGTCTTTTTCCCCTCGTTAGGCGCACCGGGACTGGCGACATTTCTGGGCATCAGCCTGCCGGCCTTCGGCTGCTTCATGTTCTTTTGGGCGATCAACATGTTCGTGGTCTACAAGGGGATCGAGTCGATCCGCTTCCTCCTGAACATCAAGGCGCCGCTCTTGATCGCGCTCGGCCTGGCGCTCCTCGCGTGGGCTTACCAGAACGCCGGCGGCTTCGGGCCGATCCTCGCGCAGCCCTCGGCCTTCGCGCCGGGGCAGCCGAAAGAGGGACAGTTCTGGGCCTTCTTCATCCCAGGGCTGACCGGCATGATCGGCTTTTGGGCGACGCTCTCGCTCAACATCCCGGACTTCTCGCGCTACGCGCGCTCGCAGCGCGACCAGATTGTCGGGCAAGCGCTCGGCCTGCCGCTGACGATGGCGCTGTATTCTTTCATCGGCGTCGCCGTGACCTCCGCGACCACGATCATCTACGGAGTGACCATCTGGGATCCGGTCGACGTGCTGACTAAATTCACCAACCCGGTCGTCCTCGTGGTCGCAATGTTCGCGCTTTGTCTCGCAACCCTCGCGACCAACATCGCGGCCAATGTCGTCAGTCCTGCGAACGATTTCGCGCATCTCGCGCCGCGGAAAATTTCCTTCCGCACCGGCGGCTTGATCACAGGAATAGCCGGCATCTTCATGATGCCGTGGAAACTGGTGGCCGATCCGAGCGGCTACATTTTCACCTGGCTGATCGGTTACAGTGCGCTCCTCGGCCCGATCGGCGGGATCATGATCGCGGATTACTTCGTCGTCCGAAAAACCAAGCTCAACGTGCCCGCGCTCTACGCGCCGGAGGGCGAATACCGCTACAGCAACGGTTTCAGCGTGGCCGCTTTGCTCTCGTTAGGCGGGGCGATTCTCCCGAACCTTCCCGGCTTTCTCGTGACCGTGAAATTAGTCAGCGCCTCGAGCGTGCCGGCTTTCCTCGTGAGCCTCTACAGCTATGCCTGGTTCGTCGGATTCGCGATTGCGTTCCTGCTTTACCTCGCGTTGCGTCGCCTGACCACCCGCCTATGAACACACCTCAGCTCCCGCCCACCGACTTCCAACCCGCGCCTTACTCCGGTCCCTCGGCCGACGAAGTGATGGCGCAACGGAAGCAATTCCTCAATCCCGGCATTTTTCTCTACTACAAGAAGCCCCTCATGATGGTGGAGGGAAAGATGCAGTACGTCTGGGACGAGACCGGCAAGCGCTACCTCGATGCGCTCGGCGGGATCGTGACCGTGAGCGTGGGGCATTGCCACCCGGACGTGGTCGAGGCAACACGGAAGCAGAACGAGCTCCTGCAGCATTCGACCACGATCTACCTGAACCCGAACGTGGGCGCCTACGCGGAGAAATTAGCCAGCAAGATGCCGGGCGACCTGAAGGTCTGTTACTTCGTGAACAGCGGCTCGGAAGCGAACGATCTCGCGCTGCTGATGGCGCGCGCCTACACCGGCAACTACGACATGATCGCGCTGCGCAACGCCTACCACGGCGGCAACGCCAGCGGCATGGGACTGACCGCGCATCATACCTGGAAATACAACATCCCGCACAGCTTCGGGGTGCACCACGCGCTCACGCCCGATCCTTATCGCGGCGTCTGGGGTCGCGACGATGTGGACGCCGGACGCAAGTATGCCGACGATGTGAAGAGCCTGATCGACTACGCCACGCCTGGGAAAGTGGCGGGGTTCATCGCGGAATCGATCCAGGGCGTGGGCGGCGTGATCGTGTTCCCGGACGGTTACCTGAAGCACACCTACGAACATGTGCGCGCCGCGGGCGGCGTCTGCATCGCCGATGAAGTGCAGGCCGGCTTTGGTCGCACCGGCTCGCATTACTGGGGCTTCGAGACGCAGGACGTGCTCCCGGACATCGTCTGCATGGCCAAGGGCATCGGCAACGGCGCGCCGCTCGGCGCAGTCGTGACCACGCCGAAGATCGCGCAGGCCTTGGCGCAGCGGATTCACTTCAACACTTTCGGCGGCAACCCGGTGGTCTCTGCGATTGGCAGCACTGTGCTCGACGTGATCGACCGGGAGAAGTTGCAGGCTAATTCGCTGGAAATAGGCAACCACTTGTTAGGCGGTCTCCGCCGCCTGCAGGAGAAGCACAACATCATCGGCGACGTCCGTGGGAAAGGTCTCATGCTCGGAATTGAGCTGGTGAAGGATCGCACGACCAAAGAGCCGGCTAAAGCCGAGTGCGCCCAGGTGCTCGAGACCGCCAAGGACATGGGCCTCTTGTTAGGCAAGGGCGGCCTCTGGGGCCAGACGATCCGCTTTTCCCCGCCCATGTGCCTCACGAAAGCAGACGCCGATTTCCTGCTGGAGGTGCTGGACGCGGCCTTCGCCGCCCTGTAGGCCTCGGCGATTCCCGGAGAAACAAACACGGCCCCGGATTGCTCCGGGGCCGTGCTGATTTTCGCGATGCGCGGCGACTAGCGACTCGCTGCCGCGGCCGTGCCACCGCCGAGGGCGTTGCCGGAGGTGCTGCGGACGATGATGGCGTCGCCGGCATTGACGGTGCCGTCGGCGTTCACATCGATGAGGAAGTTCCCCGCGACGGTCGGCTGGCCGGAGGCGTTGCGGGTGACGATGGCATCACCGGCGTTGACCGTGCCGTTGCGATTCACGTCGCCCACGAGGACGTCCATCTGCGCGCTCAAGCCGTTGAGCGTGCCGCTGGCCTGGACGCCGTCGAGCCCCACGACAATGTGCTGGCTGTTGCCCACGTTCGTGATCGGGATGCTGATCTGGTTGGCATTCGGGCCGACCGTCGGCTGGCCGGCGAGGCTGGCGCCTTGCACGGTGGCATTACCGGCCGCGGTCACGAGCTGGTTAGCCGAGTAGATGACCGTGTAGGTGCCGCGCGGCGATCCGACGCGAGGCTCGATCGTGGCGCTGCCGGCAGACAGCGGGATGTCGAACTCGCCCACGGTGCCGTGGGTGAGGCGCGAGACAAACCCCGGGGCCGAGCAGGTGCCGAAGATTGGCAAGGTGTAGCTGCTGGCGAAGGTGAGGCTGTCGGGCATTTGATCATAGAGCGCGGTCGCGGAGGCGGCTCCGACGGCCGTGGGATCGGTCGTTTGAGAAACGCCCGATACGAAGCCTGAAATCACGTCGCCGGGATTCAGGTTCAGATCGCTCGCCTTGACCACGATCGTGATCTTGCCGCTGGCACCGTCATAGTTGCTGGTCGCCTCGGCTGGCTTGGTTGAACCCGCGGTCACGAAGCGTCCATCGACGCCACCCGAGCTGTTCGCGCTGGGTTTGTAGGACTCGAAGGTGGCGGTTGGCTTGTAGGCCAGGCGCACGCCGCGGTAGTGAACCGTGGCCGTGTCACCCGCCACGAGCGGGTCGGGACCGTTAATCTTGATCGCAACATACGCCGCCCAACCCGGCGACTCCGTGTTGCTCGCGTTCGGGTCGGTATTGATCGTGAAGATCAAACGCGGGATGCCATCGGCCTGGTAAGGCTGCGACAACCGGAGCGCGAGGAGATCGGATCCCGGAGGCGCTGGCGTGGCCACCAAGCCAAGGGCGGCGCTGGTGTCGGCCGCTTTATCCGACAAGATGGTGAGCCCGGGAGCCAGGCAGACACTCTGCACCGGCGGCAGCACGGTAGCTGTAAGATCGATCTCGTTGCTTAATCCACCTTCGCCGACCGCGTTCACCGCGAGCACGCGATAGAAGAGATGCGCGTCGGCCGGCGGATTGAGGTCGCGATAGCTCGGGGTGGCGTTGCCGGTCTGCCCGATGAAGACTTCCGCCCCGGAGGCGTTGCTCCGGTAGATCTTGTAATTGACGATCTCGGTGCCGCCATTATCCGGCACTTTCCACGAGAGCAGCGACTCCGCCGCGGTCCGCGTGCCGCTAAGGCAAGGCGGTTTCGGGGCGAGCGCGGTCGTGGTGTCCGTCATGGAATCGAACGCCGCCAGGAGCGTGCGGCCGCCGGATTGGCGGGCGATGCGCATGAAGGCGCCGCGATCGCCGGGCGTGCCGTCGAGGCAGGCCTGGGTGTGGCAACCGTCGCTGTAGCCGTAGAGGACGCGGCCTTCGTTATCCATCGTGATTTCATTGAAATCGAGCAGGTTGCGGTTGCCGTTCTGGCCACTGCCGCCCTGCTGCCAGATGCCGGTCATGTTCTGCACGGGATCGTTCGGCGAAGCGTTCACCGTGGTCCAGGTGCGGCCTTCATCGTAGGTCGTGGCGATGAACGGATACCAAACGCCCGGGAACGTGCCGGATTGATAATTGCCGGAGACGTTCGTGCCGTAGAAGCCGCAAGCAGCGCGGCCGGCGTCGCCCGCGATCGCCTCGGTGTGGGCGGCGTTGACCACGCCGGAGGCAAGACCGATGTCGCGATCGCGAATCCAGTTGATCGTCGAGCCGACACGCTTGCCGACGGCAACGTGCGCGTGGCCCTGGGTGCCGCCTGCTTCGTTGTTCACGTAGCAGAAGTAGATCGTGTTCGCCTTGTCGATGCCGATGGAAGGATCGGCGCCGTTGGTTTGCGAGACTGCGGTGAAGGCCGGGCCCTCGGCATCGGCCGCGGTCTTCTGGACCACGAACTCCGTCCAAGGCGTGGTGCTGGCGTCGAGCGAGAACGATCCGCCCTGTTTGCCAGTGCAGGAATCATCCGGCAGCCAGGCGGTGCCATCGGGCGCGATGCGCACGTGGCCATGGAGGCCGCCGCAGCCTTGCGAACCGATGCCGTTGCCCGTGGCGGAAACGCCCGGGCCGTAGCTCATGCCGAGGTCGTAGCTGCTCTGGCAGAAGGCGCCGACTAAATCCTGCGAGCAATAGAGGACATAACGCCCCTGATTAAGCGGCGTGGAGAGCGCGGAAAGCGAGGCCGGGAACGGCCCGCTGCCGATCGTCTGGTGATCCGCGCCGCCGTTTGCGGGCGCTGCCCCGATCGGGGTCCAACCGGTCGGCTGGGTCGCGCTCGGTTCGCCATCGCTATCGCTGTAAGCGTAGAGGATGTTTGCGCCCGTGGTCGCGTTCGAGGCGAAGGTGCGGCCGCTCTTCGCGTCCGTGAAAAGAATCGGGTCGAGGCCGGTATCGGTCACGGTCGAGGAGCGATCCTGCCAGAGAGCTTCGCAGCAAGCCGGACGAGCCGGGACGAGACGCTCCGGCGGAGTCAGGCGCCAGATCGGACCGGCGTTCATCGCCATGATTCGGCCAGTGAGCGGATTGAAGCCGATGTTAAACTCGCCGGTGGAGGATTCCGCGGAGGAGCCCGTGGGGGCGAAGAAATTCTGGTAACGCGGCTTCCCTGGAGCGGACGCATCCGCACCGCCGAAACTGCCGCCGCCACCACCGACCGCCGCCGCCGCCCGCAGCGCCGGCCTGGAGTTCGATCTTCACCGTCAACGACTCACGCGTCGGGGTGTAGGGCACGACCTTGATCGTGTATTGCTGAGTCCCTGCGAGCAGCGGGGTGATCACAGCCACCTCGGGATCTGCTCCACTGGCAGACTGGTAATCAGCCGCCCGTGATCCGCTGGTGGTGGGAACAGAGCCGTTGAAAACGTAGAGATCGTAGTCCGAGTTCCCGCTGCCGGTATCGGTCCACGATAGGGTGACCTTGGCCGAGGCATTCGGGTTGGCCATGAGATATGCGGGCGAGACATTGATCGTCAGCGCGTAGCTGTCGCAGTTGAACTGGCCATTGCAGCGCGGGCCATTGTCCACCTGGATGACGGGCGTCGGGTTCGCCGTGGTAAACGGCGCGATCGTATAAGTGAGCGGCCCGGAGGTGTCGGTCAGCGTGCCACTGCTCGGGGTGGAAGCGAAGGTCAGGACCGCGAACGTGCCGCCAAAACAGAGGAGCACGAAAGCGAGGAAGAGGCGCGGGTTAAAGGCGCCGCTTTCTGAAGGGTGTAGTTTGCGCATGGTTGATGGGGTTATCCGATGGAGGTTGGCCGTGGATGCATCCCGACGTGGGAGGCGACGGTTCCACTCCATCGGGCGGTGATTACGCACTGCGCGTGTTTTGGACGCAGAGATTACATTATATTTCTGTCATCGACCGGATTCACTTCCGGCGAGGTTTCATGCAACCAGTCCCGCGCGGCGCGGCGAACCAAAGGACAGATGCCGTCGCTCCTCGCCTTGCTCTCGAAATGGCCGCTCCTTCGGCAAATTCGCGAGCGCGTCGACGGCACCGGGTTGGAGTCGATGTCCGACAAGACCCGCACCTGGCACGCGCGCACTGATGACGCGCAGGTGGCGCGCTCGATCTGCCCTTACTGCGGCGTCGGTTGCGGGCAGCTGATCTATCACAAAGACGGGAAGCTGGTCTCGATCGAGGGCGATCCGGAGTCACCCATCTCGCAGGGTAATCTTTGCCCGAAAGGCGCGGCTTCTTTTCAGCTTCTGACGCATGCGCTCCGCGAGACCAAAGTGAAATACCGCGCGCCGCGTGCCCGCGAATGGAGCGAGATCTCGCTGGCTAATGCCATGGAGATGATCACCGAGCGGCTCTGGGATTCGCGCAAGCGGACGATGGTCCGCGAGAAGCTCGGCTCAGTCGTCAATCACACCACCGCGGTCGCCCATCTCGGCGGCGCCACGCTCGACAACGAAGAGAATTACCTGATCAAGAAGCTGTTTACCGGAGGCCTGGGCATGGTGTGCGTGTCGAACCAGGCCCGGATATGACATAGCAGCACGGTGCCCGGTCTGGGCACCTCCTTCGGCCGGGGCGGAGCTACGACTGCGCAACAAGATCTCGCGCGCTCCAACTGCATCCTGATCGAGGGCTCCTCCATGGCGGAGGCGCATCCGGTGGGCTTCCGCTGGGTGATGAAGGCGAAGGAAAACGGCGCCACCATCATTCACGTCGATCCGCGTTTTTCGCGCACCAGCGCGCTGGCTGATATCTGGGTGCCGATCCGCGCCGGGAGCGACATTGCGTTTCTCGGTGGGCTCATCCGGCATGTGATCGAGCACGATCTTTTCTTCCGCGAATACGTCGTCCATTACACCAACGCCTCCTGTCTCCTGCGCGAAGGTTTCGAGGATCACGAGAGCGGATTCTTCTCCGGTTGGGACGAAGCGAAACGCGCCTACGATCCCGAGACCTGGCTCTACGAAGGCGACGGCCTGAGCCATCCGCAGCGCGATCTTACCCTGCAGGATCCGCGCTGCGTTTTCCAAACGCTCAAGCGCCACTACGCCCGTTACACCCCGGAGATGGTGGAGAAAGTCTGCGGCATTCCGCCGGAGCTTTTCCACAAAGTAGCCGACGCGCTCACGCAAGCGTCCGGCCCCGACAAGACCGCCGCGATCTGCTACGCGGTTGGTTGGACGCATCACTCGAAAGGCGTCCAGGTCATCCGCACCGCGGCGATGTTGCAGCTCTTGTTAGGCAACATTGGGCGCCCTGGCGGCGGCATCCTCGCCTTGCGCGGGCACGCTTCCATCCAGGGCTCGACCGACATCCCGACGCTCTACGATACCCTCCCCGGTTACCTCGCGATGCCGCGCGCCGGCAAAGGCGAAGATACGCTCCAGCAGTATCTCGAGAAGCACACCAACCCGACTGGCCTGTGGAATAACTTTCCCAGCTACTTCATCAGCACGCTCAAGGCTTACTACGGGAAAAACGCCACCGCGGAGAACGACTTCGGCTACAACTGGCTGCCTAAAATCACCGGCGACCACTCATACTTCGAGTTTCTCTACAAGATGCTCGATGGCGAGATGGAAGGGATGTTCGTCATGGGTCAAAACCCCGCGGTCGGCGCGCAGAACGCGCGGCTCGAACGCAAAGCGCTGGCTAAATTGAAGTGGCTCGTGGTCCGTGATCTCGTGGAAGTGGAGACCGCTTCCTTCTGGTATAACTCGCCCGAGATCGAGCGCGGCGAGCTCCAGACCGAGGAGATCGAGACCGAGGTTTTCCTCTTCCCGGTCGCTGGCCACGCGGAAAAAGAAGGCGCCTTCACCAACACCCAGCGCCTTCTTCAGTGGCGCGAGAAGGCGGTTCATCCGCCAGGCGAAGCGCGCAGCGAAGGCTGGTTCATCCATCAACTTGCGAAGCGCCTGATCGCGCGCGCCCATGCCTCAAACGATCCGATGGATGCGCCGCTGCGCGCGCTCGATTGGTGGTATCCAGAAGACGACGAGGGCGAGCCGAAAATGGAAGCGGTCCTGGCGGAGATCAACGGCTGGAAAACGTCGCCTAACGAGACCAACGGCAGCGTCCTCTTCGGCGCCGATCGCTCAGGCCAGCCACACCACGGCGCGCAGATCGACGGTTTCAACGAACTCCAGGCCGACGGCTCGACCGCGTGCGGTTGCTGGATCTACAGCGGCTGTTTCCCGAGCGACGGGGTAAACAAGGCGAAGCAGCGCGCATCCCATGATTACCTCGGTCACGGCTGGGGCTTCGCCTGGCCAGCTGATCGCCGCATCATCTACAACCGCGCCAGCGCCGCGCCCGATGGCCGTCCCTGGAGCGAAGACAAGAAACTCGTCTGGTGGGATGCGGTGGGGAAACATTGGACCGGCCAGGACGTGCCCGATTTCCAGAAAGGCAAAGACCCGGCCTACCGTCCGAACGGCGACGAGAAAGGCCTCGAGGCCCAGCCGGGCGACGCGCCGTTTATCCTGCACGAGGACGGGCTCGGCTGGCTCTACGTGCCGCAGGGTTTGCAGGATGGTCCGCTGCCAAATCATTACGAGCCGCTGGAGTCGCCGGTCGCGAACGCGCTTTATGGCCACGACACCAATCCGGTGGTCAATTGGTTCACCCGCGAGGGGAACAAGTTCTCGCCGCCGGGCGATCCGAAGTTCCCCTTCGTGCTTACCACTTATCGGCTGACCGAGCACCACACGGCCGGCGGCATGAGCCGCTTCCTCAGCCATCTCTCGGAGCTGCAGCCCGAGATGTTCGTCGAGCTTTCGCCGGAACTCGCGGATGACCTCGGGATTGGCAACGCCGACGACGTCTCGTTAGTCACGATGCGCGGAGCCGTCGGAGCGCGCGCGCTCGTCAGCCGCCGGATGCGGCCGCTGAAATTAGACGGCAAGATCATCCATCAAGTGGCGATCCCGTTCCATTGGGGCGCGAGCGGCCCGGTGCGCGGCGACGTGGCCAACGACCTCATGGCCATCTCCGGCGAACCGAACGTCACCATCATGGAAACCAAGGCGCTGAGCTGCAATCTCGTGCCCGGAAAACTCCCCACCGGCACCGCTTACCTCGACTTCATGCGGCGGCACGCGCCACAGGGCGACAAGCCCAATCTCCACCCCGAGCAGCCACCGCCCGGCGCGCCCGAAGGCGGACGCCTCACGCCCGGTCACGGCCAGCACGGCAAGGAAGGATCCGGCTCATGATTGGCGAAGGCATCCTCAGCACTAACCAGCGCCGGCACAGTTATGTGCAGGACCATGTCGAGGTCGGCTTTTTCACCGACCCGAGCGTCTGCATCGGTTGCAAAGCCTGCGAGGTCGCCTGCAAAGAGTGGAACGAAGTCCCGGACGACGGCTACAACTGGACCGGCAACTCCTACGATAACACCGGGCACCTCGGCGCTTCCACCTGGCGGCATGTGCTCTTCGTCGAGCAGGATCTTCGGAAAGGAAACCAGGTTACCGGCTCGATGGGACTCGCGCCTGATCCCGTCGCCGGCCTGGTTCATCAACCGGCCGAGGACGACCCGTTTCGCTGGCTCTTTTTGTCCGATGTTTGCAAGCATTGCGAGGAAGCCGGCTGCCTCGAATCCTGCCCGACCGGCTCGATCGTGCGCACTGAAGTCGGCTCCGTCCTGGTGCAGGACGACGTCTGCAACGGCTGCGGCTATTGCGTGGTCAATTGCCCGTTCGGCGTGATCGACAAGCGGCCCGAGCCGCTCCCGAAAGCCGGCGGCGCCTTCAAGTGCACCTTCTGTTACGACCGGCAGAAGAGCGGCCTCACCCCGGCTTGCGCGAAGGTTTGCCCGACGGAGTCGATCGTCTTCGGCCGGCTCGATGACCTGCGCGCGCGCGGCGCGAAACGCGTCGAGCAATTGCAGACGCAAGGCTACGCCGACGCGCAGCTCTACGATCCGCGCGAAACTTCCGTGCGCGGCCTCCACGCGTTTTTCCTCATTCTTGGCGGGCCGGAAACCTACGGGCTGCCGCCGAAGCCCGAGGTGCCAACGATCTACCTGCGTTCTTCCTGGACCGCCGCGTTCGCCACCGCGGCCGCAGTCATCGGCCTTGTCGGCGCGGCCTTCGCATTCTTTCCATGAGCCGCGAAGACGATTTCGAGCAACGCCTCGAGCAGCTCCGCGAGACCGCGGTCGAGCGCGGCGAAATCACCGGCCGCGGCGTCGACGTGGCCGGCGGACCGATCCCGCCGAAGGCCGGCTACTACGGCGAAGCCGTCGTCCGCCCGCCGGTCTGGACCTGGGAGATTCCGCTCTACTTTTTCATCGGCGGCGCTGCCGGGATGGCGCCTACGATCGCCGCCTTTGCTCTCGTTAGGCAGCAATCTGGTGTGGCCGTGGCCGCGATGTGGATCGCCTTGGTCGGGGCCATGGTTTCGCCTGTCCTCCTCGTGCTCGACCTCGGCCGGCCGCTCATGTTTTTGAACATGCTCCGCGTCTTTAAGTGGCGCTCGCCCATGTCCGTCGGCGCGTGGATCCTGACCTTCTTCAGCCCGCACGCGGTCCTGGGTTTGATCGCGCTCGAGCTGCACTTGCATCATGTTTTCGGCGGCGGGCTCGGGTCGCTCATTCGCATCTTCACCATCCTGATGATCGCGGGCGCGGCTTTCTACGGTCTTGGGCTCGCGACCTATACCGGGGTGCTCATCGGCGCGACCGCGATTCCCGCGTGGTATCTTCATCGCGTCCTCCTGCCGATTCACTTCGGCATCGCCGGCCTTGGCTCCGCCGCCGCCGTGATCGAACTGGTCGGCTATCGCATCCCGGCGCTTCACGCCATCGGCCTGGCGGTCGCGGCGATCGAGACCGCGCTCTGGATTTGGCTGGAAGTGGACCGGCACGGCAAAGCCGATCGCGCGCTGCATGAGGGCAAATCCGGCTGGATGTTGCGCGGGAGCGAGCTGCTCACCGGGCCACTTTCCCTCGTCCTGCGGCTCATCGGGCTGGCGCCGCTGGCCGGCATCTCTTTTCTCTGCGGCGCCTGCCTCAGTCGCTTCGGCTGGATTGAAGCCGGCCGCGCTTCCGGTCGCGATCCCGAATCCGTTTTCGCCGCGGAGCGTCGTTAGGCCAGCGTCCGCTGGTCGCCGACACGTTTGGTGAACTTCTCGCGATCGAGCCGCTCCATCAGCGGCACCATCACCCGGCGCGAACTCCCGAGCGCCTGGCGCAATTCACTCAAGGTCGCCGGCCCGCGCGTGCGGATGAAGTTGCTGACTAATTTCCGCGCCTCCGCCAGCGCCTCGGCGCGTACCACCACCTCCGCGCTCAGCTCCACGACCTCGCCGCTTTCGCGCAGGAAGCGCAACGCCTGCTGCGCGACCGCGTCCGGCGCCAGTTCCTTGACCGAGGGCGGATCGAATGGCTTCGCCGCCAGCGCCGCCCGGATGCGCGCGCCGGCCGCCTGCAAAGCCGGCGGCAAACTCGGCCGATGCGTCGTGCGTGCGATCGTTTCGCCTTTGGCGACAAAACCGTGCGCGCAGAGTTCCGCGATCACCAGGTCTGGCAGCGCGATTCCCTCGCGCAGTTGCGCCAGCGGCCAGCCGCTCCGCTCCGGTTGCGCGCGATGGAAGGCATCGATCGCGGCCGCGGCGCGCGCGCAATTCTCCCGCCACCACGTCGGCTCGAGCAGCCATCCGCCGCGCTCCACCGCCTCGGCAATCGGCGTTTCGACGAACCGCGTCTGCCGCAGGAGTTCGCCGCGCCGGACAAAATGATCGCGCTGCAAAAGCGTTCGCGCGAAAACGCCGGCGTCCCTTGGCGCCGCCGCGCGGGCCTCAAGAAACCGCCGCTGCTCCGGCGTGCGGAACCGATGCGCGCGCGCGTCCGCCTCCAGCACGAGACCGCCGGCGAGTGTGCTCCGCTCCGAGGCATCGCGCAGGACCAGGCGGTCGCCCGCGAGCAGAAAGATCGGCGCGGCGAAACGCAGCTCCGCGAGCGCGCGCTCTCCAGGCATGAGCTCGGCCGCATCGAGAAAGAAGAGCCGAGCCTCGGCGTTTCCGCTGCCGTGATGCACCCGCACGGTCGCGCCATGCGCGAGCGCGCGCGTCTTCGTCGGCAGGCGCGCGGAGCGCATCACCAGCAGATCGATCGCCTGGCTCGCTGCACCAGAATCAGGCAGCGCGATCACATCGCCGCGCCAGACGCCGCCGCGTTCCCGGTTCACCGAAAGCTCCGGCAAACTAAGTGCGGTGCGCGTGCCCGGGCCGATCGTTTCCACTTCGCGGTTATGCGTCTGGATGGCGCGAATGCGCGCGGCTGAGCCAGCCGGCTGGACCACGACGCCCTGTCCGCGCGTGAGCGAACCGCCGGTGAGCGTGCCGGTAACGACCGTGCCGAGCCCGCGCAAAGTGAACGCGCGATCGACCGCGAGGCGCGGCTTCCCCACGTCGGCCGAAGGCGGCAGCGTGATCAATTCGCCGGCTAAAATTTCCCGCAACTCCTCGAGCCCGCGGTTCTCCACGATCGAAGTCGGGACAATCGGCGCGCTGGCAAATTCCGTCCCGGCGAGTTGCGCGCGCACCTTGCCGATCGCCTCGCCGGGCGAAGCGGCGAGATCGCTCTTCGTCAGCGCCACGACCAGTCGCCGCACTCCGAGATACTCGAGGATTTGCAGGTGCTCCTCGGTTTGCGGCATCCAGCCGTCGTCCGCCGCGACCACCAGGAGCGCGAGGTCGATCGAGCCCACGCCCGCGACCATGTTCTTCACAAAATCTTCGTGCCCCGGGACGTCGACGATGCCTAACGAGTGCTCGCCCAGCTCGAGCCGGGCAAACCCGAGCTCGATCGTGATCCCGCGCGCTTTCTCCTCAGGTAGCCGGTCGGTCTCCGTGCCGGTGAGCGCCTTCACCAGCGCAGTCTTTCCATGGTCCACATGGCCGGCAGTTGCGAGGATGTAAGCGCTCATCGCGCGGCCTGCTGAAGCGTGGCCAGGAGGGCCGCATCCTGCGCGGGGAAGACCGTGCGCAGGTCGAGTTTCCACTTTCCGCCGGAGACGTAGCCGATCACGGGGGGCGCGCCGCGCCGGAGCCGGGCGGCAAATTCGACGACGTTTTCCGGCGCCAATTCGAGCGTGACCGAAGGGATGCGCGCCTGTGGCAAGGTCCCGCCGCCGACCTGCGCATCGCCGGTCCCGACGCGCGCGCGCAGGCCCGTGAGGTTGCCGGCTAATTTCTCCGCGCGCGCCCGGAGTTCGCCTAACGAGAGCTGCATCATCGCCAGGGCCGGCAGCTCCGCGCTTCGCTCTTCGAGATGGAGTTCAATCGTCGCGCCGAGCGCCGCGAGGATGAGCTTGTCGCAGCGGAGCGCGCGGAAGAACGGGTTTCGTTTCAAGGCCGCGACGTGGCGCATTTTCCCGGCAATCATTCCGGCCTGCGGCCCGCCGAAAAGCTTGTCGCCGCTGAAGCAGACCAGGTCGACGCCGCGGCGCAGGCTCTCCGCGGGCGTGGGCTCGTGCTCGATCGCGGCCAGCTTCTCCGTGGCGAAGACCGCGCCGCTGCCGAGATCCTCGACCAGCGGGAGGCGTTTCCGCCGCGCGAGCTGCGCCAGCTCCTCGAGCGTCGGCGCTTCCACGAAACCGCCCATGAAAAAATTGCTCCGGTGCACGCGCAGGATCAGCCCCGTCTCCGGCCCGAGCGCGGCAGCGTAATCCGCCAGCGTGGTCCGGTTGGTCGTGCCGACTTCGCGCAACCTCGCGCCGCTGACCTCGAGGATTTCCGGAATGCGAAAACCGCCGCCGATCTGAACCAACTCGCCGCGCGAGATGACGACTTCGCGTTTTTTCGCGGTCAAGTGGCGCAGGATGAGGATGAGCGCCGCGGCGCAATTGTTCGTTACCGTGGCGGCCTCGGCGCGGCAAAGGAGCGCAAGATTTTGCTCGAGCCGTTCGCCCCGCCGGCCGCGCTCGCCGCGCACGAGATCGAACTCGAGATTGCTCGGGTAAGCGCCGGCGGCCTGCACCGCGGCGAGCGCGTCCGGGTGGAGCGGCGCGCGGCCGAGATTCGTGTGGATGACAATGCCGGTGCCATTGATCACCGGCTGAAGGCGGGCGAGGCGGAGGTCGGCCAGCGCAGTCTCGAGGTCGTGCTGGATTTCTTCGAAGGGCGGGATCTCGCGGCCGTCGCGGCGCAATTCCGCAAGATGTTGCCTAACGAGTTGCGTGACTACGGGACGCGGGAGGTCGGCGACCTGGAGCGCCTCGAGCAATTTGCCCACGGCAGGGATGGCGCGGCTCATGGGCGGACGCGGAGCAGCGGCTCTTGCGCGCGGGTGATCCGGCCAATGACGCGACCGGTTTTTGCCAGCGCTTTCACCGCGGCGAGGTTTTTTGGCGGGACGCAAAGGAGGAGGCCGCCGCTGGTTTGGGCGTCGGTAAGGAGGAGGCGAAGGTCATTCGGCGTCGCGCCCCAATCGGTGAGAGCGTCGGCTGTTTCGAGGTTCTCCCGGCTGCCGCCGGGGACGCAGCCTTGCGCGATCAGCGCGAGAATTTCCGGAGAAATAGCCGGCACTTTGGCGGCCTCGATTTCCGCGCCCGCGCCGCTCGCGCGGCACATGGAGGCGAGGTGCCCGAGGAGGCCGAAGCCGGTGACGTCGACCGCTGCCCGAACGAGCCGGCGCTCAGCCAGCTCTGCGCCGACGACATTCAGCCGGCTCATGAGCGCGATGGCTTTTTTCGCAAGCGCGGGACTGGTGAGGCCGCGCTTGATCCCGGTGGTGGCAATGCCGGTGCCGAGCGGTTTCGTCAGCAGGAGGAGATCGCCGGGACGCGCCTGGGCGTTGGTCAGCATCCGCCGTGGATGGACGAGTCCGGTGACCGCCATCCCGTAGACCGGTTCGGGATTGCGAATGGTGTGGCCGCCGAGAACGGCGCAGCCGGCTTCCTTTGCCTTGGCCGCGCCGCCGCGGAGGATTTGCGCGATCGTCTCCGGGCCGACGAGTTCCTCCGGGAGAGCCATGATATTAAGCGCGGTGATTGGCCGTCCGCCCATCGCGTAGACGTCGCTAAGCGCATTCGCGGCCGCGATCTGGCCGTAGGCAAACGGGTCGTCCACGATGGGCGTGAAGAAGTCCACCGTCTGCACAAGGGCGCGGTCGCGGCTGAGGCGATAAACCCCGGCATCGTCCGCGCTGGCGGAGCCGACGAGGACGTTCGGGTCGCTGGTTTTCGGTAGCTGCCGCAAAACTTGCGACAGGGCCTGCTGGCTCAACTTGGAAGCTCACCCGGCACAGGTGGAGAGCGAGGTCAGGGTGCGAATTTGCTCACGGGACATGCGGGATCACCTCCTTTCCGTTCGTTAGGCGAAAGCGGCGGAGAGGATAGGAATCGAACCTACCCCGGCCCGCAGAACGGACCGACAACGGTTTTGAAGACCGCGAGGGCCACCAGGCACCCTTCACTCTCCGGGACAAAGAATTGGGAAGCAGGAAGGGAGGGAATTTGGAAGCCAGGAAACCAGAAAGGAGAAGGAGATGGACCCTTCCCGATTCTGGTTTCCTGACTGCTAAATTTTTTCCTGCTGGCGCTGTCGGATCTGCTCCGCGAGCGCGTCGAAATCGGGCCAGTCGCCCGATTGGAGCTTGGAGTGGAGGAGTTCACCGTGATGGCGAATTTCGAAGGCACCACCGCTCGAGGGAATGAGCTCGATTTGCTCGATCCCGGCGGTTTCGCGAATCCTGGCCGCCAAACTGGCGGCGCGCGGCTGGTAGTTTCAAGCCGTGCAGTATTCGATCGTGACGTCGGGTTTCACTCGGTGCTCCTTTCCGCGTGCAGCCTATCGACCGGTGCAGGTGGGTCAAGCCGGCGCCCAGTCTAACGAGTGCGGTTGACCTTGTGCCGCCGGCCGCTTTCCCGTAAGACTGCAGGCAGGCAGGCATCCGGCCAGCGGGCCGGGCAGGATTTTTCCAGCTTATGGTGCAATTGAACCAGCCGCACGTCCCCGCCCAGCGCGTTTCGCGCGAGTTTAACGAGCGCATTGCCGCGATCGAAAAGCTCATCGGGGCGATCGAGCAAATGCGCGATGAAAAGGCGCGCGAGCAAACGCGGCAACTGGTCCAGGCGCTGCTGGAATTGCACGGCGAAGGACTCCATCGCGTGCTCGAGGTGGTCTTCGAGAGTGGGCCGGAGGGACAGGCGGTGATCGATCAATTAGGCGACGATCCGCTCGTTTCGAATCTGCTTCTGCTGCACCAGCTCCATCCGCTCGATCTCGAGACGCGGGTGCGGCGCGCGCTCGAGGAGGTGAAGCCGCGGCTCGGGCAGCATGGCGGGAGCGTGCAGCTTCTCGGCGTGACGCCGGAGGGCGCGGTGCGCCTGCAGCTGGAAGGGAATTGCGAGGGCTGCCCGTCTTCGCGCATGACCTTGAAGTACTCCATCGAGGAAGCGCTCTACAGCGCCGCGCCCGACATCACCGCGCTCGAGGTCCACGGCCTGGTCGAGGAGCATGCGCCGCCGCCGCCCAATCCGAAATTTACCGAGTGCCCGACACCGCCGAACGGCGCCGGGCCGAACGCAGCCACAGGAGCAAAACCATGAGCAGTCAACCAGTGCCAGACCACGTCGCCGGGACGCCGAAAGGCGAAGAACAAGCGCTTAAGGGGCGCGAGCCGGGGCGCGATCCCGAGCGCAAATACTACCGCGACGCGCGCGATTCCACCGGGATCAACGCCGAGGCGCGGCAGCCGATCGCGCCCGGAATGTGCAACATTCCGCCGGCCTAACGCGTCAAAGGGTCGGCTAAAAACGCGAGCGCGCCGGCTTAGCGCTGCACCAGGAAGAAGGCCATTGCGAGGACCACGTAAGCCGCCACCAGGAGCACGCCCTCAAACCAGGTCGTCTCGCCATCCGCGGCAATGGCGTTGACTGTGAAGCTCACGCCCGCGATGGCGATGAGCTCGAGTGGATTCTCGAAAACCAGGTTCATCGGCTGGCCGATAAAATGGGAGACGATGACGAGCAGCGGCGCGACCAGGAGGGCGACCTGAATGCTCGAGCCGACGGTGATGCTCATGACCAGGCCCATCTGATCCTTCCGCGCGAAGTAGATCGCGGCCACATACTCGGCCGCGTTCCCGATGATCGCGAGGACGACGACGCCGAGGAAAAACTGCGAGATGCCGAGCTGCGTGGCGGTTTTACCAAGCGCACCGGAAACGAGCTCCGCTTCCCAAGCGGTGAAGGCGGTGCCGACCACGAGAATCGCGAGCGACTGCCAGACCGGCCAGGGCGTGCGGTGTTGTTCCTCGTCGCTCCGCTGGAACTCGAAAACGTCGCGATGAGTTACGAGCGTGTAGATGAGATTCGCGACGTAAACAAAGATGAGCACGCCGGCGACGCCGAGGCTAAGCTGCTCGTCGAGGCGGCTGGTGTCGGGGGAATTGAGGCCGCGCTCGGTGTAATCAAAGAGGGCCGGCAAAAGCAGCGCGAGCGTGGCCAGAATAAGCAGGCTGGAAAGCAGGCCGGCGCGTTCGCGCTTAAAGGTCTGCCGCTCGCGGCCGTAGCTGCCGATGAGGACCGCGAGGCCCAGGCCGAGGAGGCTGTTGCCGATGATCGAACCGGTGATCTGGCCTTTGACGACGCCTTGTTCGCCGGCGGCGAGAACGAAAAGGGCGAGGATGAACTCGGCCGTGTTGCCGAAGGTAACGTTGAGCAATCCGCCGATCGCCGGGCCGACGCGCGACGCGAGATTTTCCGTGGCGCGGCGAATCCATTCCGCCAGCGGCACGATCGCGAGCACGGCGCAGGCGAAGATCCAGACCGGCCCGGGGTGCGCGAAATAATGCAGGCCTAACGAGAGCGGAACCAGGAGGAGGAGCCAGGCGAAGATCATCCCGCAAAGGAATCGCACGGGAGCCAGCCGCGGGATGGGACGGGGCCCCGCGCAAAGGTCTTTTCACTCCCAGCCGGCTGGCTAATCTCGATCCATGCCGTCGTCGCTCGCCGCGCTGCGCCGTTTTGCCGAAGGCTCGGTGACGCCCGCGGCACCGCCGGAGACGGCCGGGGAATTCTGCGAGCTCTGCAACCTCCAGCTCGCGCCGGAACACCGGCACCTGCTGGAAACGGCGACGCGGAAAATCGTCTGCGCCTGCGACGCCTGCACGATGACGTTCGTCCCGGTGGTCGAGGGTCGCTACAAGGTCATTCCGCGCGATCCGCGCGCGCTCCCGGGATTCCAGATGAGCGACGCGGAATGGGAAGCGCTCGCCCTGCCCATCGGGCTGGCTTTCTTTTTCTTCCATACGCCCGGAGAAAAAATGGTCGCGCTTTATCCGAGCCCGGCGGGCGCGACCGAATCGCTCCTCCCGTTGACCGCCTGGGAAGCGCTCGTTAGGCAAAATGCCGGGCTCGCGACACTCGAAGCGGATGTGGAGGCGCTCTTGATCAACCGCGTAGACGGCCGCCGGGAGCACTGGCTGGTGCCGATCGACAAGTGCTTTGAACTCGTCGGGACGATTCGGATTCACTGGCGCGGACTTTCCGGGGGCGAGGAAGTTTGGCGGAAAATAGACGACTTCTTTACCGCGCTGCGGGAACGCGCGCGCTGAGGGCCACCGATGCCGGACCTGTCCTTCCAGATCGAGAGCGTGGAGCCGGCGCATCGCGGCCTGGTGCCGCTGCTGCACTTCAAGCTCGCGATCCGCAACCAGCCGCCTAACGAGACCATCCAGAGCCTGATCTTGCAGGCGCAAATCCAGATCCAGGCGCCGCAGCGCACCTACAACGGCGCGGAAAAGGAGAAGCTCTTCGAGCTTTTCGGCCCGCCGGAGCAATGGGGGCAGACGCTGCGGAACAAGCTCTGGACCCTGGCGAATACGACCGTGGGAACTTTTGCCGGCAAGATGGAAACGACGCTCTCGGTGCCGTGCAGCTTCGACCTGAATGTGGCCGCGACGAAGTTCTTCTATGCGCTCGAAGAAGGCGAGGTGCCGCTGATTTTTCTCTTCAGCGGGACGGTCTTTTACGCCGGGGACGACGGTCGTTTGCAGGTGCAGCAGATTTCCTGGAACAGCGAGTGCAGCTGGCGGATGCCGATCGCGCGCTGGCGGGAGTTGATGGATTACCATTATCCGAACACCGCCTGGCTGTCGCTGGACCGCGCGACCTTCGAGCGGCTGTATGAATTCAAGCGCGGCGCCGGAGTGACCTCCTGGGAGCAGGCGATCGAGCAATTGCTCGCGGCGAAGACGGCGACATGAACCGCGAGATCGTCGAGCAGGTGGTGCAGGCGGTGCTTTACGAGGGCTACATTCTTTATCCCTACCGCGCCTCCTCGAAGAAGAACCGGCAACGTTTCACTTTTGGCCGGGTTTATCCGCAGGCTTATGCGGCGGCGCAGGGTGGCCGCGAGCCGTGTCTGATGCAGACGCAGTGCCTGGTGCGCGATGAATCGAGGGACGCGCGGATGCACATCGAAGTGCGCTTTCTGCATCCGATGGCGCGCGATGTCGTGAGCGGCGGAAAGCTCGTGTCCGAGGTGCGCCTTGGCGGAATGCGTTACCAAAGCTGGCAGGAAGCGGTGGAGCGCTCCGTCCAGGTCCCGGAGTTCTCGTTAGGGAAAAATTGCCGGCATTCTCACGCCTTCGAATTTCCGGCAAACGAAGCGCGGGAAGCGCTCGACGAGACGGCGTTCCTGGTCCGGCGCCAGGAGGCGCTCCGCGGGCGGATCGAGATCGCGGTCGAGCCGCTGGATGCACTCGTTAGCCGGTTGACCGTGCAGATTCGCAACGAGAGCGCGGTGCCGGAAGCAGAATTGGAAGATCAAGACGGCATCGTGCTGCGGACCTTTGCCTCGGCGCACACGATTATTTGGGCGGAAGGCGGGCGCTGCTTCTCGTTACTTGATCCGCCGGGCGGCTACGAGGAGGCGGCGAAGAATTGCCAAAACATCTGCACCTGGCCGGTGCTGGTGGGCGAGGAGACGAAGGGCGAACACGACACGTTGCTCTCGTCGCCGATCATTCTTTACGATTACCCGAAGATCGCGCCGGAGAGTCAGGGCGATCTCTACGACGGGCTCGAGATTGACGAAATCCTCACTCTCCGCATCCAGACGATGACCGAGGAGGAAAAGGCGGAGATGCGCGCGACCGACGAACACGCGCGCCGCATCCTGGAGCGAACGGAAGCGATGCCGGGCGATCATCTTTTGCAAATGCACGGAGTGATGAAAAGCGTCGACCCGGCGACGGAGGCGTTTTTCAATCCACACGCGAAGCGCGTCGCGGTGACGGTGCAGGGCGTGGAACTGAAAGCCGGCGACCGCGTGCGCATCCGGCCGAAGCGGCGCGCGGATGCCTTTGACATGATGCTCGCGGGCAAGGTCGGCATCATTGAGGCGATCGAGGAGGACGTGGACGACATGGTCCAGCTCGCGCTCGTGCTGGAGGACGATCCGGGCCGCGAGCTCGGAATGGCCCGGCAGCCCGGCCACCGCTTTTTTTACGGCGCGGATGAAGTGGAACCGCTGAGCGCATGAAACGCATCCTGGTTGGCGGGATAGGCAACATCTTCTTCGGCGACGACGCCTTCGGTTCGGAGGTCGCGCGGGAGTTGATGCAACGAAGGCTGCCGGAAGGGGTGGAAGTCCGCGACTTCGGCATCCGTAGCTACGACCTGGCCTACGCGATGATGGAGGATTACGATGCGATTATTCTCGTCGACGCCTCCAGCCGCGGCGGCGCGCCCGGGACGCTTTACTTGATCGAGCCAGATAGGAATATGCTGGACGACGGGGTCGGGGAGGTCGTTAATGGTCATAGCATGAACCCGGTCCGTGTTCTGCAAATGGTGCGATCCTTCGGCGGCGCACCGCGGCAACTGCTGGTCATTGGTTGTGAGCCGGCCATCCTCGAAACCGGCGGCCAGCTTGGCTTGAGCGCTACGGTCCGCGGCGCTATTCCCGCGGCCCTGGAGATGATCGAAGGATTGCTCGATGATCTGCGTCTCGGCCGGAAAATTTCGACAGATAAGATTCCAGATCACCTTGCTGGAACCGCGTCGGCAGCACCCAAGCAGGAGCAGAAAAATATATGAGCATCGCACTCTGGGCCTGGATCATTCTTGGCGGTCTTATTCTCCTTCTCGCGATCATCGCTGTGATTGCGATGATTCCCGAGATGGTGCGTTACTTTAAACTGAAGAGCATGTGATCCCGCTCTTCGGAACCTTTTGCGGAAATTACTTTATGTGAACTGAGCTTGGATAGTTAAGGCGCGTTAGGTGCAGGACTGGGCAGACGGCACCAACGCGAAGCAGGAGGAGATGCACTATGGCAACGCCCCAGATCATCGCGGATCGTCAGCCGGACATTAAAGAAATTCATGTGGTCTGGATGACCACCGGCCTGAGTTGCGACGGAGATTCGGTTTCAGTCACCGCCGCCAGTCTTCCGAGTATCGAGGAAGTTCTGCTCGGTTCTATTCCGGGCCTGCCCAAGGTCCACCTGCACAACCCAGTGCTCGCTTACGAGTGCGGGGATGACTTCATGAAGTGGTGGTTCGATGCCGCCGCGGGGAAGCTGGAGCCGTTCGTCCTCGTCATGGAAGGCTCCGTGCCTAACGAGAAGATCAAGACCGAAGGCTACTGGGCGGCCCTCGGCACCGACCCGGATACCGGCCAGCCGATCACGACGAACGAGTGGATCGATCGCCTCGCCCCGCACGCGACGGCGATCATCGCCGCCGGCACCTGCGCGACCTATGGCGGCATTCACGCGATGCAGGGGAACCCGACCGGCGCGATGGGCATCGCGGATTATCTCGGGTGGGATTGGAAATCGAAAGCCGGCCTGCCGATCGTGAATGTGCCGGGTTGTCCGGTGCAGCCAGATAACATGATGGAGACGCTGCTCTACTTGTTATACCAGGTCGCCGGCCTCGCCCCGATCATTCCGCTCGATGATCAACTGCGCCCGACCTGGCTCTTTGGCAAGACAGTGCACGAAGGCTGCGATCGTGCCGGCTATTATGAGCAGGCGCGATTTCGCGAAGGAATACGGCTCGCCCAAGTGCCTGGTGAAGATCGGGTGCTGGGGGCCAGTGGTGAACTGCAACGTGACCAAACGCGGCTGGATGGACGGCGTCGGCGGCTGCCCAAACGTCGGCGGCATTTGCATCGGCTGCACCATGCCGGGCTTCCCGGACAAGTTCATGCCGTTCATGGACGCACCTCCCGGTTCCGCGCTCTCGACCGTGGTCGTCGGGTTATGGGGCGGCATCCTGCGCGGGCTGCGCAGCATTACCAACACCACGGTCAACAAGGAACCCAAGTGGCGCCATCCGCGCGGCGAACTCACCACCGGCTACGAACCCAAGCATTACGCGAACGGCCACCTTAACTAAAACCGGAGAACCCTTATGCCTGACGTCCAAACAGCTCCTGAAGCAATGAAGTCGGTGACCGGTGGAAACCTGGTCGAGATGTCGTGGGATCCGGTCACGCGGATCGTCGGTAGCCTTGGGATTTATACCAAGATCGATTTCGACGCCAAGAAGGTGGTCGAGTGTTACAGCACGTCGTCTATTTTCCGCGGCTACTCGATCTTTATGCAGAACAAAGATCCGCGGGATTCGCATTTCATCACCAGCCGCATTTGCGGGATCTGCGGCGATAACCATGCCACCTGCTCCTGTTATGCGCAGCAAATGGCCTACGGAGTAAAGCCGCCCGCGCTCGCGGAGTGGATCGTTAACCTCGGCGAAGCGGCCGAGTACATGTTCGATCACAACATCTTTCAGGATAACCTCGTCGGGGTCGATTTCTGCGAAATGATGGTGAAGGAGACCAACCCCGGCGTTTGGGAAAAAGCGCAGAAGACGGAGGCGCCGCACGCGAAGGAACACGGCTACCGCACGATTGGCGACATCATGCATGCGCTCAATCCGTTCGAGGGTGAGTTTTATCGCGAGACGCTGATCGTCAGCCGTTACACGCGCGAGATGTTCTGCCTGATGGAAGGACGGCACGTCCATCCTTCCACGCTTTATCCCGGCGGCGTCGGCACGGTGCCGTCGATCCAGGTCTTTACCGATTACATGGTGCGCCTGGCGCGTTACGCGGAGTTCATGAAGCGCTGCCTGCCGCTGCACGACGATCTCTTCGACTTCTTCTACGAGGCGCTGCCCGGTTATGAAGAAGTCGGCAATCGCCGCGTTCAGCTCGGCTGCTGGGGTTCCTTCCAGGATCCGGACGTCTGCGATTACGACTACAAGACGATGGATAAATGGGGCAAGGCGATGTTCGTCACCCCCGGCGTGGTGGTCGACGGCAAGTTGGTCACCACCAACTTGGTCGACATCAACGTCAACCTCCGCATCCTCCTCGGCTCTTCGTATTACGAAGATTGGGCGGACAGCGGCGAGACCTTCGTCAAGAACGACCCGTTAGGCAATCCGATCGACAAGCGGCATCCGTGGAATCAAACGACGATTCCCGAAACCGCAGAAGCGCAACTTTGCCGACAACTACAGCTGGGTGATGTCGCCGCGCTGGCTCGATCAGCGGACCGGCGATCATCTCGCGCTCGACACCGGCGGCGGACCGCTCGCGCGGCTCTGGGCGACCGCTCTCGCGGGCATGGTGGACATCGGTTACGTCAAAGCGCCCGGCGATGGCACGATCAGCATTCGCCTGCCAAAGACCGCGACGAAACCAGACACGACCTTCACCTGGCGGGTGCCGAAATGGGCCAACACCATCGAACGCGATCGCGCCCGCACCTACTTCCAGGCCTATGCGTGTGCCTGCGCCTATTACTTCATCGAGAAAGCCATGGCCGAAGTGCACGCCGGCCGGACAGCGACTTTCACTCCGTTTAAAGTGCCGGACGAAGCGATCGGCTGCGGCTTCCACGAAGCGGTGCGCGGCGTTCTCTCGCACCACATGGTCATTCGCGGGGGCAAGATTGCGAATTACCACCCGTATCCACCCACGCCGTGGAACGCGAACCCGCGCGACACCTACGGCACGCCCGGGCCTTACGAAGATGCGGTCCAGGGTTGTCCGATCTTCGAGGAGAATGGCCCGGATAACTTCAAAGGCGTCGACATCATGCGCACCGTGCGCAGCTTCGATCCGTGTCTCCCCTGCGGCGTCCATATGTATATGGGCAACGGCAAGGTCCTGCGGCAGAAACACACGCCCACCGCCTTCGCCGGCCTGGCCCACTAGATGATGGCTAACGAGGGCGCGGCACCGGCGACGATCGAAGCGTCGCCCGACGAAATTTACGACATCGAGCTGGAGCACAGCCTGCTCGAGGCGAACCAGAAACTGGCGGTGGAAAACCGCGAGGTGCTGGATCAGCACGGCATCACCGCGATCGACTTCATGGGCGCGATCGGCTCTGGCAAGACGACCACAATCACGAAGCTGGTCGAGCGCCTGAAAGACCGGATGGGTGTGGCCGTCTTCAACGGCGACGCCACCACCAGCAACGACGCCGACGCGATCTCGCGGATGAACGTGCCGGTAGTGCAGATCGCGACGATCAACGGCTGCCATCTCGACGCCAATCTCGTCGGCAAAGGCCTGAAGAAGATCGAGCTCGAGCAGTTACAGCTGATCTTCATCGAGAACATCGGGAACCTCATCTGCCCCGCGGAATTCCCGCTCGGGTCGAAGGCTCGCGTCGTGGTCGTGAGCGTGACTGAAGGCCCGTGGATGGTGCGAAAACATCCGCACATGTTCCTCGGCGCCGAGATTGTCGTGATCAATAAGATCGACCTCGCTGCCGCGATGGAAGTGAGCGTCGACGAGTTAAAAAACGACGTCCACAAACTAAAGCCCGACATCCAGGTCATCGCCACGAGCACCAAGACCGGCGCCGGCCTGGACGAACTGGAGAAAGCGATCCTCGCCATCTGAGGCAATAAGCCAATGCATGAGCTTTCGATCGCGTCCGGGCTGGTCGATAAGCTGTTGGATTTCCTCGAGCAAAATCCGGACAGGAAAATCGTGGCCGTGCGCGTGGCCATCGGCGAGCTGACCCATATCGAGGAGGAACAACTCCGCTTTAGCTACGGCGCGATCACCACCGATACGCCGCTCGAAGGTTCGACCTTGGAGATCGAGAAAATCGAGGCGCTCGTCCGCTGTCCGCATTGTCACTATCGCGGCCGGCCGAAGTATTGGGACGGCGCGCTCTCCGGCCTTCCGGTTGCGACCCTCGAATGTCCGAGTTGCGGGAAGGCCGCCGAAGCCACCGACGGCCAGGAATGCGGGATCAAATCCGTCCGCCTCGCCGAGCCCACCGCCTTCGCCGCATGATCACCCTCTTTTCCATCTTGCTGCTTGGTTTTTTCCTCGGCATGCGCCACGCGACTGACTCCGACCACGTCATCGCCGTGACTACGATCGTCAGCCGGCAGCGCTCCGTCTCCCGCGCCGCGCTCACCGGCGTTTACTGGGGCCTCGGCCACAGCCTCACCCTGCTCGTCGTCGGCAGCGCGATCATCTTCTTCGGGCTCGTCATCCCGGAACGCCTCGGCCTGAGCCTGGAATTTTGCGTTGCCCTCATGCTCATCCTCCTCGGCGCGCTCAATCTCCGCGCCGCCTTTCGTTTGGTCCCGGGCTCCGCGGAACACGCGCACGAACATGTCCATCACCACGGCGAATGGGTCCACACGCACCCGCACGGTCATCGGTCCGACACTCACGGGCACCGCGACGATGCCGTCCCTCCGGCGCGCCTCGATCGACTCTTCGGCAGACTGCGCGCCTACCAGGCCGCGCGTCCGCTCTTGATCGGGATCGTCCACGGGCTGGCCGGGTCCGCCGCACTCGCGTTGCTCGTGTTGCCGATCATTCAGCGCCCGTTCTGGGCCATGGCTTATCTCGCGGTCTTCGGCGTGGGCACGATCGCCGGCATGCTCCTGATCACGGCCACGATCGCGGTGCCGCTGAGTTACAGCTCGCGCTTCGATTTCCTGGAACGCCACTTCGGCACCGCCGCGGGGACCTTGAGCCTCGGCTTCGGCTTTTTCCTGGCCTATCAAATCGGCTTCGTCGACGGGTTGCTGACGCACTGAGCGCCATGCCCGAGCGCCTGCGAATGGTCGTGCAGGGCGCGGTGCAAGGGGTTGGCTTTCGGCCTTTCGTTTACCGCCTGGCTAACGAGTTGTCACTCACGGGCTGGGTGGTGAACACCGCCCAGGGCGTTCATCTCGAAATCGAAGGCCTGCGGCCGGCGCTCGACGCATTCAGCGCGCGTCTGCGCGGCGAACCGCCGCCGCGCGCCGTCCTGCAAAGCGTCGAGGCGTCGTTCCTTGATCCGGTCGGCTATTCCAGCTTCGAGATTCGCGAAAGCGAAGCGCAGGGCGCGAAGACCGCATTCATTTTGCCGGATCTCGCGACTTGCGCCGACTGCCGGCAGGAGCTCTTCGACGCCGGCGATCGGCGCTTCCGTTATCCCTTTACCAACTGCACCAACTGCGGCCCGCGCTTCAGCATCATCGAGTCGCTCCCCTACGACCGCGCGCAGACTTCGATGAAGCACTTCACCATGTGCGCGGAGTGTGCCCACGAATATCATGATCCCAACAGCCGGCGCTTTCATGCGCAGCCCAATGCCTGTCCGCGGTGCGGCCCACAGCTCGCCCTCTGGGACCGGCAGGGCAAAGTGCTGGCTAAATTAGACGACGCCCTCGGCGCCGCGGCCGAGGCGTTGCGCGCGGGAAAGATTCTCGCGCTCAAGGGCCTCGGCGGCTTTCAGCTTTTGGTCAATGCGGCCAACGAAGGGAGCGTCGCGGAATTGCGCCGCCGGAAACAGCGCGCGGAAAAGCCGTTTGCCCTCATGGTCCCATCACTGGAAACAGCGCGACAGCTCTGTCGGCTCTCCCCTTTGGAAGAACGCATGCTGCTCTCGCCGGAGGCGCCGATCGTCCTGCTCCCGCGGCGCGCAACGGCCCCGCTCGCACCTTCCCTTGCGCCGGGAAACCCGAACCTCGGCCTGATGCTGCCGACTAGTCCGCTGCATCATCTCCTCTTGCACTCGTTAGGCATCCCCTTGGTCGCGACCAGCGGAAACTCAAGCGACGAGCCCATCTGCATCGACGAACGGGAAGCGCTCCAGCGCCTCGCAAAAATAGCCGACCTCTTCCTGGTGCACGATCGCCCGATCGTCCGCCACGTGGACGACTCCATCGTGCGGGCCATGGCGGGGCGCGAGCTCGTCCTGCGCCGGGCGCGCGGCTACGCGCCGCTGCCGCTTCCCTTGCCGGAGGACGGGCCGAGCGTCCTTGCACTCGGCGCGCATTTAAAGAACAGCGTCGCGCTCGGCGTGGGCCGGAATGCCTTCGTGAGCCAGCACCTTGGCGATCTCGAAACGCCGGAGGCGTATGCGGCTTTTGTCCGCGCGGCCGCGGACCTCCCGCGACTTTACGAGTGCGTGCCGGAGATTGTTGCCTGCGATTTACACCCGGAATATCTCTCGACCCAGCACGCGCTCGAGCTACCGGGCCGCAAGGTGCAGGTGCCACATCACTGGGCCCACATCGCCGCCTGCATGGCGGAGAACGAAGTCGCGCCGCCCGCGCTCGGGGTTTCCTGGGACGGGACCGGCTACGGGCTGGACGGCACCATCTGGGGCGGCGAATTCCTGCGCGCCCTCCCTGGCGGCGGCTGCGAGCGGGTGGCGCATCTGCGGACCTTCCGCCTGCCCGGCGGCACGCAGGCCATCCGGGAACCGCGCCGCTGCGCGCTCGGTCTGCTGCACGAGATCTTCGGCGAGGCCCTGTGGGATCGGCCACAGCTCCTGCGGGACTTTTTGCCTAACGAGTTGCCGCTCCTGCGCCAAATGCTGGCGAAGAACGTGCAAGCTCCGCGCACCTCGAGCGCGGGCCGCTTTTTCGATGCCGTCGCGGCTCTTCTCGGCCTGCGGGCACGCGTTTCTTTCGAAGGCCAGGCCGCGATGGCGTTGGAATTTAGCCTGCAAGCTGGCGTCGCCGACGCCTACCCATTCCGCCTCACGGAAACAATTCCCCTCCAGGTCGATTGGGAACCAGCCATCCGCGCGCTCCTCGCCGATTTAGACAATGAAGTGTCGCCCGGAATCATCGCCGCCAAGGTTCATCACATGCTCACCGAATCAATCGTCGCCGTGGCCGTGAAACTCGGCGAGGCGAAGGTCGTCTTGAGCGGCGGTTGTTTCCAAAATCGCTACCTCACCGAGCGCACGATCGCGCGCCTGCGCGCGGAAAATTTTCGCCCTTACTGGCACCAGCGCATCCCGCCGAACGATGGCGGGATTGCCCTCGGACAAATCGTGGCCGCACGCCACGCGCGGTAAAAAAATCTCATGCCTCAAAATCGCCGTCTCGCCTCGCAGAAGAAGGAAGAGGAAATCATCGATCGCACCGCGCCGCCCGGGGAGGTGGTCTACGCCGCGATCTATGCCGAAGGCGAACACGAGCTGGAGCGCAACCCCGCGGAGCTCGCGCTCTCCGGCCTTGCGGCTGGTTTATCGATGGGCTTTTCGATGATGACCGAGGGCCTCCTGCGGGCGCATTTGCCGGAAGCGACCTGGGCCCCGCTCCTGACCAAGCTCGGCTACAGCATCGGCTTTCTCATCGTCATCCTCGGTCGGCAGCAGCTCTTCACCAAGAACACGCTCACCGTTATCCTCCCGCTCTTGCGCCAAAAGGATGCAATGATGTTCGCCACCGTCGGGCGCCTCTGGGCCACGGTGCTGACGATGAACATCGTGGGCGCGCTCATCTTCGCGGCGCTGGCCGCTTACTCGAGCGCCTTTAGCGCGGAGGTGCGCGAGGCTTTCCTCAAGATCGGCCAGTCGGCGTTCGAGCCGAGCTTCGGCGCGCTCGTCCTCCGCGGAATGATTGCCGGCTGGTTGATCGCGCTCATGGTCTGGCTGCTGCCTTTTGCCGAAGCCGCGCGCGTCTGGGTCATCATCATTCTCGCTTACCTCGTGGCCCTGGCGGAATTGCCCCACATCATCGCCGGCAGCGTGGAAACGCTTTACCTTGTCCTTCTCGGAAACGTTTCCTTCGCTCACTGGCTCGGGGGCTTTTTCATTCCCACGCTCATCGGCAACATAATCGGCGGCGTGGCCCTGGTCGCGGTCGGGGCGCACGCGGAATTCTTCGAGGCGGAGAAAAAAGGCTAGGGCGCGCACGCATGAATCTTGTCTACGGAGAAGTCACCGAACTCTTCGTGGATGACGGCCTGCGCATGGCCCGGGTGCGCGTCGCCGGCGCGCGCTGGAAGGTGCCGCTAGAACTCGTGACGGACGCGCGGCCGGGTGATAGAGTTCTGCTGTGCGACGGCGTGGCCCTTGGCAAAGTGCTGGCTGTCGGCGCGGTGGAGGAGCCTAACGATGTGCCTCGCGATACCCGGGAAATTGGTTGAGATCGCCCTCGACGCGCAGGGCGTGCGCATGGGCAAGGCGAACTTCGGCGGCATCGTGAAACAGGTTTGCCTGGAGTACACCCCGGAAGTCGAGCTGGGCGATTACGTCCTGGTGCACGTCGGTTTTGCCCTGAGCAAAGTGGACGAAGCCGAAGCCGCCCGGACTTACAAGGCGCTCGAGGCCTTGCAGCAACTCGGCGAGCTCGATGTCCCCGACGTCGACGACCCGGAGGCCGATCCATTTGGGGAATCCCCGCCGCCGCTGCGATCCGCTGCCTAACGAGCCATGAAATTCCTCGACGAATATCGCAGCGAAGAGATCGCGCAGAAAATCGTCGCGGAAATCCAGCGCACGGTCACGAAGCCGTGGGTCTTGATGGAAGTCTGCGGCGGGCAGACGCACAGCATCGTCAAATACGGCATCGACAGGTTGCTGCCTAAATCCGTGGAGCTGGTCCACGGCCCCGGCTGTCCGGTCTGCGTGACCTCGCTGGAGATGATCGACAAGGCGCACGCCATCGCGCAGCGGCCCGAGGTCATCTTCTGTTCGTTTGGCGACATGCTTCGCGTGCCCGGTTCGCACGGCGACCTGCTCGTGCTCAAGTCGCATGGCGCCGACATCCGCATCGTTTACTCGCCGATCGATTGCTTGAAAATCGCGCGCGCCAATCCGGAGAAGAAAGTCGTCTTCTTTGCCATCGGTTTCGAGACGACCGCGCCGAGCAATGCGATGGCTGTTTTCCAGGCGCGGAAGCAGGGCTTGACGAATTTCTCCGTCCTGGTCTCGCATGTCCTCGTCCCGCCGTCGATGGCCTCGATCCTGCAATCGCCGCAAAATCGCGTTCAGGGATTTCTCGGCCCGGGCCACGTCTGCACGGTCATGGGTTATCGGGAATACGAGCCGCTGGCCGAGCGCTTCCAGGTGCCGATCGTGATCACCGGCTTCGAGCCGATCGATATTCTGCAGGGCACGCTCATGACCCTGCGCCAGCTCGAGGAAGGCCGGCACACGGTGGAAAATCAATATCCGCGCGTGGTCAATCGCGACGGAAACAAGGTCGCGCAGGATTTGGTCAACAGCGTCTTCGAAGTCTGCGACCGGAAATGGCGCGGCGTCGGCAGCATTCCGAAGAGCGGCTACAAGCTGCGCTACGAATATCATGCGCACGATGCCGAGCGCCTCTTCGACGTGCAGGAAATCGACACCGAGGAACCGGCACATTGCATCAGCGGCCTGGTCCTGCGTGGGGTAAAGAAGCCGCACGATTGCGCCTGCTTCGGCAAGCAATGCACGCCCGAGACGCCGCTCGGCGCGACCATGGTCTCCGCCGAGGGCGCCTGCGCCGCCTACTACGCCTACGGTCGCCATCTGGAGCGCAAAGAGGAGTGCTCGCCAGAGGTGGCGCACGCTTGAGCACCGGGGTGGCGATCGACCAATCGGGCGAAAGTTTTCGCGCGAAAATTCTCCGCAAGGCGGGCGAGAGCATCGAGATGAAGGAGAAATTCTTCACCCAGTATGCCGACAGCATCGAAGCCCTTAGCCGCGAAATGGCGCGGCGCTTTGCCGAGGGCAGGAAGCTCCTCGTCATGGGCAATGGCGGCAGCCTGTGCGACGCGCTTCATTTTGCGGTCGAGTTCACCCACCCGATCATCGAGAAGCGCGCGGCCTTTCCCGCGATCTCGCTCATGAGCGACATCGCGACCATGACCGCGATCGGAAACGACGCCGATTTCTCGCGCATCTTCGTCGATCAACTGCGCTTGTTAGGCCAGCCCGGCGACATGGCGCTGGCCGTGAGCACCAGCGGCAAGTCGCCCAACCTGATCTACGCCCTCGAAGAAGCGCGCCGGCGCGAGATGCTCACGATCGCGTGGTCCGGCAAAGACGGCGGGCGTTTCCCTGATCTCGCTGACTATTCCTTCATCGTCCCCTCCTTCAGCATCCATCGGATCCAGGAAGTGCACGCCACGCTGGTGCACGTCCTCTGGGACCTGATTCACATCGCCGCCGGAGCCGAAGATGTCATCTGATGCCGGGCTCTTGGGAGCTTCCTGCCCGATTCCGATCACGAACTATGAGGCCATCGTCCTGGCCCACGGGAGCGGCGGCAAACTGAGTCATCAGTTAATGGAGAAGATGGTCCTGCCGCAGTTCCGCAACGAGCTGCTCGCCCCGCTGCACGACGGCGCCATCTTCTCGTTAGGCAATCAGCGCCTCGCCTTCAGCACCGACAGCTACGTGGTCAATCCGATCTTCTTTCCCGGGGGCGACATCGGGAAGCTCGCGGTCCACGGCACGGTCAACGACCTCGCAATGTGCGGCGCGCGCCCGCTTTATCTCTCGGTTGCTTTCATCCTCGAGGAGGGCCTGCCGATGGAGGAATTCTGGCGCGTGGTGCAATCGATGCGCGCCGCTGCCGACGCCGCCGGAGTGCAACTCGTGACGGGCGACACCAAGGTGGTCGACCGCGGCAAGGCCGACAAAATCTTCATCAACACTTCCGGCATCGGGGTCATACCGGATGGGATCGACATCCGCCCGACCCGCGCGGAAACAGGCGACAAGATCATCCTGAGCGGAGCGATCGCGGTCCACGGCATCGCGATCATGTCGGTGCGCGAAGGCCTCGAATTCGAAAGCGAAATCGCCAGCGACACCGCGCCGCTCAACGGCCTGGTCGAGGCCATCCTCGCCGTTTGCCCCGAGGTCCATGTGCTCCGCGATCCGACCCGCGGAGGAATAACCAGCGCGCTCACCGAGATCGCGCAGGCCGCCCGGCGCGGGATGGTTTTGCAGGAAAGCACGATCCCGATCAGCGAGGAGGTAAAAGGCGCCTGCGAGATCCTGGGGCTCGATCCGCTTTACGTAGCCAACGAAGGCAAGCTGCTCGCGCTGGTCGCGCCGGGCGAGGCCGACCGCGTCCTCGCCGCCATGCGCCAGCACTCGTTAGGCCGCGAGGCGGCCATCATCGGCGAAGTGGTCGCTGATCATCCGGGCTTCGTGACCATGCACACGCGCGTGGGCGGGCGCCGGGTAGTCGACCTGCTTTCCGGCGAGCAACTCCCGAGGATTTGTTGAAATGACAAAGCGCTGGCTAATTTTTCTCGCCTTCGCCGCGGTCGCCTCCGCGTCCGCCCAATCGCCGTCGCCTGCGCTCTCGCCTTCCCCCACCGCGACGCCGCTCCCGCGTCTGCCGATCTGGCGCTGCGAGATTCCCGGCGGCGTCTACGAAGTCGCGGTGCGCGCGATCGTTTCCGTGAGCCGCCACAGCTATGTGGTCGATGGCGTTGCCCGGGTGAGTGAGGTCAACCTCGACACGCAGGGAAACATGGCGGCGCGCTTCTATTACCTCGAACCGGCCACGCCAAAGTCGCCCCTCGGCCTCGGCCAGGCCACGGCCGACAAGATGACCGACCTCGCACGCGAGGCCGGCGAACGCACCGGCGCGGATGAACTTTGGAAGCGCGTGACCAAGACCTTCCCCGGGAGCACGCACGCGCACACGATCGAGTATCGCCTCGCCAGCGAAGCGCAGTTGCAGGCGCTTTTGCGCAGCGCGCAGGAGGCGTTCGAATCGGGCAACGGCGGAAGCTTTAGCCTGCCCGCTCAGTGAGGGATCAAGTCGAAGAGCGTCTTTGCGGCCTCGCGCAAAGTGTCCGTGCCATTCTCCAGCAGCTCGCCCGCGGCCGCGGCCATCAGCCGGCGTGAAAGATCTTCGTGCGGATGCGCCACCGGGCCGGTGAGCCGCAGCGTCGTCCAGAAATAGCCGTCGCGTTGCACCGTGAAAACGCGCGCCTGCGAACCGGGCAGCCACTGCAGGCTCGCGGCGGTCACGCCCACCTGGAACGTCCCGTCGAGCTGGTCGCCCGCGATCGTGCAGCCGCCTTCCACGCGCAGGAGACCGTCCGATTCCAGGAGCACATCCTTCGCGATCGTGACGCCGTCCGCGTGGGTGAAAACAGCCGACGCTTTGGTCAATGCGATCCGGCGGAAACGCTCCGTGCGGGTGAAGCTGGCGATCTGCTCGAGCACCGGCAGCGCCTCGAGCTGGCCGTGCACGAGCTGCAACTCGCCCTCGCTTCGCACGGCGCCTGCGGGCAGGTCCGCCTGGAGACGCACGCGGCCGTTGAGGTCGCCATGGAGACGCAGGCGCCAGTCCGGCGAAAGCAATGGCGCCAGCGGCACCTGCGTGAGCTCGGCCTGGAGCTTGGCCGCGCGCGTGAGGTTCACCTCGCCGCTCGCGGTCAATCGGCCGCTGCCCGCGCGGAAGGCGCTCTCGGTCAGGAAGAGCGTCTCGCCGTTCGAGCGCAACTTCGCCGACTCGAGCGCGAGTTCGGGCCAGCCGGTTTGCCTAACGAATCCACTCCGCGCTTCGATCAGCCAGGCGGCTCCGTCCGGGCGCAGGGTAAACGCAGCGCTGTCTATTTTCCCGGAAGCCCAGCTCCAGGAAGAACGCGCCACTTCCGCACGGCGAAGATCGAGCTTCCAACCGCTGTCCGCTGCCAGCACCGCCCGCCGCGGTGGCTTGGAATTGGTTCCCAGCCGGCGTCCGTTCCGCCAGGCGCACCTCGAGATTTTCCAGCTTCAATTCCTCGATCTCCCAGCGGCGCGCGAGCAGCCCGCGCCAGCGCACCACCGCGCGGATTTGGTCGGCCCGCAGGGTGGAAAAGAAAGCCGCGCTGCTGCCGCGCGCGACCATTCCATCCGAGTACAGCGTGCCGCCGGAAAATTGCAGCGGCATGAAGGTCGCCTCCGCTTTCAAGGTTCCCGCGACCGCGGACGTGATCTGCCGCTGGAAGCGCGCGCTCTGTAAAAACCAACTCGCGCCGAAGCGCGCGCCGAAGAGCAGCACGACCAGGCCAGCGGCGAGGAAAATTGCCGCCCACGCGAGGCGTCGCCGAAAAGTTGTCATGGCGCTTGGCAAGCGTAGCGCACCTGCGCGACGATCCAAACCGCATGCTGGAGTTGCGCGAAGTGAGCCTGGCCGCGGGCCGAAGCGGGGAGGCGACCCGCCTGCTCCACGCGGTGCATGCCCGCTTCGCTCCCGGCCGATTGCACGCGATCGTCGGCCCGTCGGGCTGCGGCAAGAGCACCCTCTTGAAGGTGATCGCCGGTCTGCGGGAGCCGCTCGAAGGGAGCGTGCATTGGCGCGGACGCGATCTCGACGAGCACGACCTCGCACCGCAGGAGATCGGCTACGTGCCGCAATTTGGCATCGCCTTCGACTTGCTCACCGCGGCGGAAAACGTCGAGAGCGCGCTCCGCTTGCGCGTGGGAAATTTAGCCAGCGAGATGCGCGCGGCGCGGGCCCGGCATTTCCTCGAGGCGGTCGGCCTGGAGGAGATCGCCGACCGCCGCACGGGCTTGCTTTCCGGCGGCCAAAAACGGCGGCTCGCGCTCGCGCTCGAGCTGGTGAGCGAGCCACAGCTGCTCCTCTGCGACGAAGTCACCAGCGGCCTCGACCCGAAGGCGGAAAGCGAGATCGTGCAGCTCCTGCGCGCGCTCGCGCTCGACCACGGCCGCACCGTCCTGAGCGTGACCCACAGCCTGCGCCATCTCGCGCTGCACGACAGCGTCACCGTGCTGCACGAAGGCCGGCTGGTTTACCAGGGCGCGCCCGACTTGTTAGGCCATTACTTCGGGATCGAGAACCCCGAGGAGCTCTTCCCCGCGCTCGCCGGGCGCCGCGCTGATGAATGGGCCGCGCTCTGGCGCGAGCATGCCGGCGCTTACGCCACCCCGGCCGCGCCTAACGAGTCGCTGGCGGTCGCGCCGGCTCCGCTGCCCGGTGCGCTCACGCAATTCCGCGCGCTCCTCGGCCGCCGCTGGACGCTCTTCCGGCGCGATCGCGGGCAGCTCCTCCTGCAAGCCGCGCTCCTTTTCGGCTTTCCCTGCCTGGTGGTCATCTTCGCCTGGGGCGGTCTCCCGCAAATCCAGAACCTCACCAGCCTGCCGACGAATGCGCTCCAGGAACTGCTCGAGACCGCGGCCTTCGCGCTCCGCTCCTCCCGCGTCGGCAGCCTCGTCTCCGGGTTGGTCATGTTCCAGGTGATCCTGCTCACGCTCATGGGCGCGAACAACGCCGCGCGCGAGATCGCAGGCGAGCGCGCGATTTTTGAGAAGGAGAAATTCGCCGGGCTGCGACCGCTGAGTTACATCGCGAGCAAGGTCGCCTTCCTCGCCGCGCTCGTCGCTGCGCAATCCATCTGGATGGCTCTTTTTGTCAGCCTCATCTGCCGGTTCCCGGGCCATCTCCTCGGCCAGGTCTTGATCCTTGGCCTAACGAATGCCGCGATGACCGCGATCTGCCTGGCGCTTTCCAGCCACGCGCGCTCGGCGGAGAATGCGTCGCTTCTCGGCGTTTACCTCGTGGGCCTGCAACTCCCGCTTTCCGGCGCGGTCCTGGCGCTGCCGGCGACGATCGGCTGGGCAACGCGGCCGCTCATCGCGGCCTACTGGGGTTGGTCCGGCTACCTGCAAACGATGCGCGAAACGCGCTTCTACGATTTCGTGCAAGGGATGGCGCAGACGGAGCTGGCGGCTTTCGAGCTCGGCGCTTGGGTCCTCGCGGCGCACGTTGTTGGCGGCATTTTGGTCGCCTGGCTGGGCGCGCAGAACAGCCGGTGGGATTAGCAGCGAGAGCGATCGATTGCATTGCCTCCTCGCGGGCGATAACCTCCGCGCAATGGTCCGCCGGGCGAGTTCTTCTGTGAATCCTTGGTGGGTGGGAATGGTTGCGCTCCTGGCGCTCGCAGCGCTCGCGGGCGGTTGGTGGCTTTACCAGCGCGTGAGCGATCCCTTCCGCACGCTGACTGCGCTCGAAGTCCCAGTTTACCTGGAGAACGCGAACAGCCTGCGCGGGAATGTCTACAAGCTGAGCGGGCGCGTGGAGACGCAGCTCGCCTGGGCGCCGCTCACGGGCCGGCTTTACTCGGTCGAGGTCGAGGGCCGCGAAGACATTCTCCCGCTGCTCCTCCCGGCCGCCTTCAACAGCATGAACATCCAGAAAGGGCAGCGCTACTTCTTCAAGATCGAGGTCGGCGAGAAGGGCATCCTGCACGTGCGCGACATCCGCAAGGTATGAAGTGGCTGGCTGTTTTCTCCTGCGCGCTCGCGGCGGGCGCGCTCGCGCAGGTGCCGGATGCCGCTCCGCCCGCGAGCGCACCGGCGGCCCCCGCGGCAACGGCTTCCGCGCCGGCAAAGTTCCTCGGCAAAGACGTGCCCATCTTCGACCCGGCGAACGAAATCGTGACCTGGGACGGCCACAGCTGGAACCTGAACAACAACCGTGTCTTCGAGGCGCGCTTCGAGAAATACCTGAACGCGCCCGAGGAAACCGACCAGCGCTCGCAGGAATATCAGCGCGTCTTGAATGCGATCCTCGACCGGCTGGCGCCGGAGAAATTCACCAGCAACAGCGTCGACGAAGCTTTCCGCCTGCTCCCGCGCGCCTCGAACTTCGACCTCGATGCGCGCCTCTGCGATGCGCTCGCGGACGCGGTCTACAGCGTCTGGCGCGCGCAGGATGCAAACCAGCGCCTGGCCCAGGCGAACAACGCGCTCGAGCAGGAACGGAAGACGAACGAGTGGAACGCGCGCCTCGCCTCGCAGCAAACGAAACTGGACAGCGCGCCGCCGAACAAGGAGGCGGCCGCGGAATGGGCCCGCCAGCAGGGCCAATCGCGCGAGCTGGCGATGCAGCCTTACACCACGCGGCTGGCGGAGATCCTGGCCACGATCAAGACCAACCAGGCGAAGAAAGAGCTGACCATCTTGCAGGCTAAAATCGAGTTCCAGGCGCTCTTCGTGCAGCTCTTTGTCCAGCGGCGCTTCCAGCATTTGCTCATCGGCACGCGTTTTTACCGGAACATCTTCAGCGGCGGCGAAGGCAAGCTCGAGGTCGGGAGCGACCTGAAGGACCTCTTCGCCAAGAGCAGCGGCATGCCGCCGACCGTGGGCACGCTCGATTCCCTGGCGCACGAAGCCATCCGCGACGTCCGCGAGAGCATCCAGGCGTTCCGTTTTCTCCTTGGCAAGAACGAACTCCAGAGCGCGAGCAAACGCCTCGCGGAAGCGTTCAGCGTGGGCGAATTCCTCCCCGAGGTGCGCACCCTTCCGCGCGAGGAAAAGCGCCAGGTGCTCGACTTTTCGCAGAAGAATTTCCAGCTCATTTCCGCGATCGAGGTGAAGGACTACGGCCTCGCCTCGAAACTGGTCACGGAGCTGAAAACGCTGGCTAAAGACTTCGACGAATCGAAACCGCTGGCCGCGATCGAGACCGCGCGCACCGTCAGCGGGATGCACCTGGCGAAGGCACGCAACGCCGCGGTCAGCGGCGACAAGGCCACGCTTGAGAGCGAACTCAAGCAGGCGACCGAAATCTGGCCGCGCAATCCCGCGCTCGCCGAAATCTCCGGGCTCATTTTTTCGCAGGCCGACGTGCAGCAGAAGGCGCTGGTCGATCTCGATCAGCTGATCAGCCAGCACAACCACCGGCAAATCTACAATGACAAGCTACGCTTCATCGCCGCGGCCGCGCTTTATCCGGAGCGGCAGGAGCAATTGAAGAAGGTGCTCGATGAGATGCAGGTGATCGAGACCGCGATCATCCAGGCGGGCGAGATCGAGAAGCGCGGCGATTTTGCCGGCGCCTGGGAGACGGTCGAGAAGGTCTACCAGCAGCATCCCGAGGACAGCAAACTCAACCAACTGCGCGCCAATCTCACGACCGAGGCGGCCGACTTTGTGCGCACCTTGCGCACCGCCGAGCAGCTCGAGGCGAAGGACGAGATCGGCTCCAGCCTGGCGTGGTATTTGAAGGCGCGAAAAATTTATCCCGCGAGCGAATTCGCCCAGAGCGGGATCAGCCGGCTGGTGAAACGCGTCCTTCCAGAAACGTAAAACGTCTGCCAGCCCGTGCGCTGCGATAAATAGATGATGCGCAGTCCGGCACCCGGTCTTTTGGATGGCCCAGCTATTTAAAGAGCGCGCGAATTCCCTCGCCCGGGCGGTGCTCCTCGGCGTGCCCCTGGCGGTGCTGCTGCTCTCCGCGGGGCTCTATGCTTTTGCGCGCTCGCCCTTCTGGACGCACGTCGGCTACCCGCTGGAACAGCCGGTCCCGTTTAGCCATCAACATCACGTCGGCGGGCTTGGGATCGATTGCCGCTATTGCCACACTGGAGTCGAAGTCAGCGCCTTCGCCGGTCTCCCGCCCACCGAAACCTGCATGACCTGTCACTCGCAGGTCTGGAAGGAGGCGCCCGTGCTCCAGCCGGTGCGCGACAGCTGGCAAACGGGCGCACCGATCAAATGGACCCGGGTGCACGACCTGCCCGACTACGTCTACTTCAACCACAGTATCCACGTGGCCAAAGGTGTCGGCTGCGCCACCTGCCATGGTCCGGTAAACGAGATGCCGCTCACCTGGAAGACGCAGGAGCTTTACATGCAGTGGTGCCTCGAGTGCCACCGCCACCCGGCCAAGTTCGTCCGGCCGCAAAGCGAAGTCTTTAACCTCGACTGGACTCGCCCGCCGGGCGACCACTCGTTAGGCCAGCGGCTCGTGACCGAGAACAAGATCCAGACCGCCGGCTTGACCGACTGCTACACATGTCATCGCTAAGGACACCGGAGGAATTCCCGCTCGGCGCCGGCGATTGGCCCCATGAGTTGAGCCGCCGGCGCTTCCTCCAGCTCATGGGCGCATCGGTTGCGCTCGCGACCGCCGGTTGCACCCGCAATCCGCGGGAGACGATCGTCCCCTACCGCGTCCAGCCGGAGGAGATCATTCCCGGGAAGCCCCTCTATTACGCGACCGCCCTTACCCTCGGCGGCTATGCCCGCGGCGTGCTTGTGGAAACGCACGAAGGCCGGCCGACGAAGATCGAGGGCAACCCGCAACATCCCGCGAGCCTCGGCGCGACCGATGTTTTCCTGCAGGCGGAGCTGCTCGCGCTCTACGATCCCGAGCGTTCGCAGGCGGCGTGGCATCGCGGGTCGGTCGCGACTTGGAATGACTTTCTCGGCGAGCTCGCGGGCGCGCTCCGGCAATGGAAAGCGAATGGCGGCGCCGGGCTCCGCCTTCTCACCGAGCACGAGACTTCGCCCACGCTCCTCGCGCAGATCGCCAAAGTGCTGGCTAAATTTCCGGCGGCGAAGTGGCACGTCTTCGATCCGCTGGCGGGGAACGCGCCGCGCGCAATTTACCATTTCGACCGCGCGGAAGTGATCCTGAGCCTGGGCGCGGATTTCCTCGCCACCGGCCCGGCCGCGCCGCGCTATGCCCGGCAATTCGCCGCCCGCCGCCGGCCGGAGCGCGGGATGAATCGGCTCTACGCGGCCGAGTCCACGCCTACGCTCACCGGGACGATGGCGGATCATCGTTTCGTCGTCGGGGCCAGGGCGCTGGCTGAT
Source organism: uncultured Verrucomicrobiae bacterium (assembly GCA_963726745.1). Taxonomy (GTDB): domain Bacteria; phylum Verrucomicrobiota; class Verrucomicrobiia; order Chthoniobacterales; family UBA10450; genus JACCTI01. The sequence continues at coordinate 10,346 of CAVSDR010000005.1, read as the reverse complement.
TTTGCGCGCCACCTCCTCGCGGGCGATCACCCGATCGCGCGCGACCTCCGGGCCCACGCCGGGCGTTCCCTGGTGGTCGCAGGTGACTACGAAGCCCCCGAGGTGCAGGCGCTCGCGCGACAACTTAACGAGTCGTTAGGCAACGTCGGGCAGACGGTCGAGTATCCCGGCGAAACGCCGACAGCCGCGCGCGACTTCGCGGAATTAGCCAGCGAGATGCGGGCGGGCACGGTCGAGACGCTCCTCGTTCTCGGCGGCAATCCCGTGCACAACGCGCCGGCAGATTTTCAGTTCGCCGAGCTGCTGCCAAAGCTGCCGCGGAGCGTCCATCTCGGCCTTTACCGGGACGAGACCGCGGCGCTTTGCCATTGGCACCTGCCGCAGGCGCACGCGCTCGAGACCTGGGGCGATGCCCGCGCTTTCGACGGCACGGCCACGATCCAGCAGCCGATGATCGAGCCGCTTTTCGCCGGGCGTTCGCCGCACGAGTTGCTGTCTGTTTTGCTCGAGGAACCGCCGGCCAGCGCTTACGAAATCGTGCGCGCCCATTGGCAGGCGCAGCATTCCGCGCCCGACTTCGAGCAATGGTGGCGCCAAGCGGTGCACGACGGCGTGGTCGCAGAACCTGGCCTGCCGCCGACCGTTTCGTCGCCGATCGAAACTCAGAATTCGCAACTCGGAAATCCCCTCCACTTGCTCATCCGCCCGAGCCCGCGCCTGCTCGACGGCCGCTTCGCGAACAACGCCTGGCTGCAGGAATTACCCGACCCTTTGACGCAGATCGTCTGGGATAACGCGGCGCTCGTTAGTCCGGCGCTCGCGCGAGAGCGCGCGTTGGAAAGCGGCGATGTGGTGGAGCTGAATCTCCGCGGCCGCTCGTTGCGCGCACCGGTCTGGATTCTGCCTGGGCAAGCGGACGACTCGGTGACGATTCACCTGGGCTACGGACGGACCGCGGCCGGGAGCGTGGGGAATGGCGTCGGCTTCAACGCCGCGGCCTTGCGCACGAGCGACGCACTCTGGGGTGGGGCCGGGCTCGAGCTGGCGAAGACCGGCGCGCGGCACGAGCTCGTGACCACGCAGGAGCACTGGGACATGCACGGACGCGACCTGGTCCGCACGGGGACGCTGGCGCAATTTTCGGCCAATCCGGCCGCGCCGGCGCGCGCGGGCGAACCGCCGCCGACCGCGGAGGAAACGCTTTATCCAAAGGTCGCTTACGCCGGGCACGCCTGGGGGATGGTGATCGATCTCCAGACCTGCATCGGCTGCGGCGTTTGCACGATCGCCTGCCAGGCGGAAAACAACATCCCGGTGGTCGGCCGGGAACAGGTCGCGCGCGGGCGGGAGATGCATTGGATCCGCGTCGATCGCTACCTCGAAAGGGACCGGGTGCTGCACCAGCCGGTGCCGTGCATGCATTGCGAGAACGCGCCCTGCGAGCTCGTCTGCCCGGTCGCGGCCACCGTCCACAGCAGCGAAGGCCTTAACCAGATGGTCTACAACCGCTGCATCGGCACGCGTTATTGCTCGAACAACTGCCCCTACAAAGTGCGGCGCTTCAATTTCCTCGAATACGACGCGAACCAATTCGAGCAGCCCGCCACACGCAAGCTGATGCGCAACCCGGACGTCTCGGTGCGCAGCCGCGGGGTGATGGAGAAGTGCACCTATTGCATCCAGCGGATCAACGCGGTCAAAATCGAGGCGCGCAAAACAAACAGCGAGATCGCCGACGGCGCGATCGTGCCCGCGTGCGCCCAAGCCTGCCCGGCGGATGCGATCGTCTTTGGCGACTTGAATGACGCCGGCAGCCGCGTGGCCCGGCTGCGCGCCTCGCCCTTGAACTACGGTCTGCTCGCGGAATTGAACACCCGTCCGCGCACCACCTACCTCGCGAAGCTGGTGAACCTGAACCCGGAGCTCGCCGCGTCATGAGCGCCGAAGTGCAGGAACCGATCGTTGCGCCGGGCTACGACAACGCCTCGGTGACGGCGAAGATCGCAGGCGCGGTCCTCCAGCGGCCGCTGCGGCGCGGCTGGATCCTGGGCTTCGCCGCGGCCTTCGCGCTGCTGATGCTGTTCCTCTTCACGATCGCGTGGCTCCTGCTCAAGGGCGTGGGCATCTGGGGGGTGAACCAGCCGGTGGCCTGGGGCTTCGCGATCACCAATTTCGTCTGGTGGATCGGCATCGGCCACGCAGGCACTTTCATTTCCGCGATCCTGCTGCTCCTGCATCAGGATTGGCGCACCTCGATCAATCGCTTCGCCGAGGCGATGACGCTTTTCGCGGTCGCCTGCGCCGGGCTCTTTCCGCTGCTCCATCTCGGGCGGCCGTGGGTCTTCTACTGGCTCCTGCCGTATCCGAATACCATGGGCCTCTGGCCGCAATGGCGCAGCGCGCTCGTCTGGGATGTCTTTGCGGTCACGACTTACCTGGTGGTCTCGCTCCTGTTTTGGTATGTCGGGCTGCTCCCGGACGTGGCCACGATGCGCGATCGCGCGGGCAACCGGACGATCGCGCGGCTCTACGGCATCCTCTCGTTAGGCTGGCGCGGTTCGGCGAGACATTGGAAACGCTTTCACGTGGTCTATCTCCTCCTCGCGGGGCTGGCCACGCCGCTGGTCCTTTCGGTCCACAGCGTGGTCTCGCTGGATTTTGCCATCGCCATCGTCCCCGGCTGGCACTCGACCATCTTCCCGCCCTACTTCGTCGCCGGCGCGATCTTCTCCGGCTTCGCGATGGTGCTCACGCTCGCGATTCCCATCCGCCACGTCTACGGGCTGCAGGATTTCATTACCCTGCGGCATCTGGAAAATGCCGCCAAGGTCATGCTCGCGACCGGGCTGATGGTCGCGCACGGTTACCTCACGGAGAACTTCATGGCCTGGTATAGCGATGACCGCTTCGAGATCTACCTCGCGGTCAATCGCATGCTCGGCCCGTATTGGCCGGCCTACTGGATCCTGATCGCCTGCAATGTCCTCACGCCGCAGGCGCTTTGGTTCCGGCGAGTCCGCACGAGCATCCCCGCGCTCTTCGTCATCTCGCTCCTGGTCAATGTCGGCATGTGGACCGAGCGCTACGTCATCGTGGTCACCAGCCTGCATCGCGATTTTCTCCCGTCCTCCTGGGGAATGTTCCACGGGACGCGCTGGGATTGGCTCACCTTCATCGGCTCCTTCGGACTTTTCCTCACGCTGCTCTTTCTCTTCCTGCGCATCCTGCCGGCTATTTCCATCAGCGAAATGCGCGAGCTGGTGCACGAGAAAAAGGAGGGCCGGAAATGAGCGCGCCGCTGCACGGAATCATGGCGGAATTCCGCGAGCCGGAGCAATTGCTCCACGCCGCGCGCGCGGCCCACGCTGCCGGCTATCGCCAAATGGACGCCTATTCGCCCTACGCGGTCGAGGGCGTAGCCGAGGCGATCGGCTTTCGGAAAACCCGGATGCCGCTGGTGGTTTTGCTGGGCGGAATCATCGGCGCGGTCACGGCCTACGGGATGCAGTGGTATTCCGCGGTGATCGATTACCCACTGAATGTCGGCGGCCGCCCGGAGCATAGTTGGCCCGCGTTTGTCCCGATCACCTTCGAGCTCACGGTGCTCTTCGCGGCTCTTGCCGGCGTCTTCGGGATGCTCTTCCGCAACGGCCTGCCGCGGCTCCATCACCCGGTCTTCAACGCGCCCGGGTTCCAGCTGGCCAGCCAGACGCGCTTCTTTCTTTGCATCGAGGCGCGCGACCACGTTTTCCAGGCGGAGGAGGTGCGGCTGTTCCTGCACTCGTTAGGCGCGGAGCGCGTCACGGAGGTCGAACGGTGAGACGACTCATTCTGCTGGCTCTTTTCTCAGCCGCGCTCGTTTCCTGCCGGCGCGGGATGGTCGACCAGCAAAAGCTCAAGCCGCTCGCCGAGGAAAATTTCTTCGCCGATGGCCGTGCCGCCCGCGTCCCGCCGGCGCACACCGTCGCGCGCGGCCAGCTGCGCGCGGACGAGCAGTTCTTCACTGGCAAAATAGGCGACCAATTGGCCGCCACCTTTCCTGAGCCGGTCACGCCCGCGCTGCTCGCGCGCGGCCGGGAACGCTACAATATCTACTGCTCGGTCTGCCACGGCCTCACTGGCGCAGGCAATGGAATGATCGTGCAGCGCGGCTTCCCGCCGCCGCCCTCGTTCCACGAAGCGCGCCTGCGCGAGGCGCCGCCGGGACACTTCGTGGATGTGATCACGCGCGGCTACGGGGTGATGTATTCCTACGCTTCCCGGGTCCCGCCGGCCGATCGCTGGGCGATTGCGGCCTACATCCGCGCGCTGCAATTGAGCCAGCACGCCGCCCCGGCCGAGGCCGACGAGTCCGGCCGCAAAGAACTGGAGGCCGCGCAGCCATGAACTTCAGCCGCTGGCGCATGCCGTTCCTCCTGCTGGGCACGATCGCGGCCGCCTTTTCGTTCGTTGGACTGTTCGTTAGCCGCGCGGAGTTCTTCCACGCTTACCTCTTCGCGTGGCTCTTCTGGAGCGGGCTCTCGTTTGGCGCGCTCGTCATCCTGATGATGCAATTCCTCACCGGCGGAATGTGGGGCCTGGCCCTGCGCCCATTCGCGCTCGCGGCCATCGGGACCGTCCCGCTGATGGCGCTGCTCTTCCTCCCTGTGCTCCACGGGCTGGGCGACATCTATTCCTGGACGCACGGCTTCGAAGGCAGCGCCTACCATCACCGGGCGCAATGGCTCACGGTCCCGTTCTTCACCGTGCGCTCGCTCTTTTACCTCGGGCTCCTAAGCCTGCTGGCAGTTTTTCTGCGCCGCCTGGCTTTCGCGCAAAACGATCCGCGGGAAGTATCCACGCGCCTGACCGTGCTCAGCGCCGGCGGGCTGATCGCCTACGTGCTCTGCATGAACTTCGCCTCGACGGACTGGGCGATGTCGCTCGATCCGGAATGGTTCTCGACCATTTTCGTGGTCATCTTCATGGCCGGGCATTTCCTCGGCGCGCTCGCGCTTCTCACCGGGATGCTGGCGCTCGCCGCGCGCGACCGCTCGTTAGGCGACCGCATCCCGTTGAAGGTTTTTAACGATCTCGGGAGCCTGCTCCTGGCTTTCGTGATCTTCTGGATCTACGTCACTTTCTCGCAATTCCTCATCATCTGGTCGGGTAATTTGCCGCGCGAAATCGGCTGGTATCTCGACCGCAGCCGCGGCGGCTGGAAGACGTTTGCCGTCCTCCTGATGGCGGCGGAATTCCTCCTGCCGTTTTTCCTGCTGCTCTCGCGCGCAGCCAAGAGAAACCGGCAGCGCCTGCTCTTTATCTGCGCGCTCATCTTGTCGGCTAATGTCCTCCACAGCTTTTGGCTGGTCGCGCCCACCTTCACGCCGGCGGGCTTCCGCGTGCACTGGCTCGATCTCACGCTCTTTCTCGCGCTCGGCGGATTCTGGGCGGCCGCTTTCCTGCATTTTTTGCGGCACGGACCGCTGGTCGCGCGCGAACTCCTGGAGGAAACGCCCGATGCCTAAACACGAAACGCGCGATGCTAGCGTCCGCCTCGTGGTTGGCTTTGCCGCCGGCCTCGCGCTCGCGCTCGTGCTCATCGGCGCCGGGCTCGTCCCGCTCCACCAGCTTTTTAAGCGGCTCCATCCTTCGCCGCAGGCCGCCTCGCGGATCGCGTTCGAGGCAAAGTTCGCCGCACCGCCGCCGCGGTTGCAGGTGTTCCCAAAGGTCGACCTCGCGCAATACGAAGCCGCGGAGGAAGCGAAGCTCGCCAGCTACGGCTGGGTCGATCGTGCTGCCGGGATCGCGCACGTCCCGATCACGCGTGCGATGGAGTTGCTCGCGGAGCGCGGCCTGCCGACGCGCGGCGCGGGAACGCCGGATGCGAGCGGCGTGACTTCGCTGGAAATGCAGCGGCGCAAAGCGGAGGCATCGCGGCAATGAAGCGATGGCTCTTCATTTTCATCTGCTGCTGCGCCGCCACCGCCGTCGCGCAGCCATCGCAGGAACAGGTCGCGGCGCAGGCTGGCCTGGAGCAAAAGCTGCATGCGCAGGTCCCGCTCGACGCCGTCTTGCGCGATGAGCACGGCCACGCGGTCGCGCTCGGGAGCTTCTTCAGCAAAGGCCGGCCCGTCCTGCTCGCGCTCGCTTATTACGAATGCCCGAGCCTCTGCACGCTCGTGCTCAACGGCGTCCTGCAAAGCGCGCAGGACCTCCGTTTCGACGCCGGGAAGGAATACGAGATCGTGGTCGTGAGCTTCGATCCGCGGGAGCGCCCGGCTTTGGCCGCGGCCAAGAAGCAGACCTACATCGAGCGCTACGGGCGGCCGGGCGCGGTCGACGGCTGGCATTTCCTTACCGGCGACAAGGCGGCGATTGATCGCCTCGCCCAAAGTGTCGGCTACCGCTTCGCCTATGACGAGGCGACGCGGCAATTTGCCCATCCGAGCGTGCTCACCGTGCTCACGCCGGCCGGCAAGGTGGCGCGCTATTTCCCGGGAATCGAATACCCCGCGCGCGACGTCCGGCTGGCTTTGATCGAGGCCTCGCAGGAGCGCGTCGGCTCGCTCGCGGACCGCGTTTTCCTGCTCTGCTTTCACTACAACCCGGCGACCGGCAAATACGGGCTGCTCATCGGCCGCGTCATCCAGGTCGCGGGCATCGGGAGCGCGTTGCTCCTCGGTGGCTACATCGTTTTGCAACTGCGCCGTGACGCGCGTCCGGCCGTCTAGCTTCCATGCGCACCTTTTTCACCTCGCTCTTTCCGCCGTCGGCCTCGAACCACGCGCCCGCGGTCGACGCGATCTTCTTCGCCCTGCTCGCGCTCTGCTCGGTGGTTGCGCTGCTCGTGGTGGCGGTGGCGCTCTTCTTTTGCGTGCGTTATCGGCGCGGGTCGAAGGCGAACAGAGTGCTGGCTAAACGCTCGACGCTGCCCTTCGAGCTCACCTGGACAATCGTGCCGCTGCTCCTCTTTCTCGGCATCTTCTTCTGGGCCGCGAACGTCTTCTTCGGGATGTCGCGCCCGCCGGCGAACGCGAGCGAAATCTACCTCGTGGGCAAGCAATGGATGTGGAAGATCCAGCACCCGGATGGCCGCCGCGAGATCAACGAACTTCACCTGCTCGTGGGCCAGCCGGTGAAGCTGATCATGATCTCGCAGGATGTGATCCACGACTTCTTCATCCCCGGTTTCCGGAACAAACAGGATGTGCTCCCGGAGCGTTACACCACCGAGTGGTTCACGCCCACGAAGCCGGGAAAGTATCACCTTTTCTGCGCGCAATACTGCGGGACCGATCACTCGAAAATGGTCGGCACGATCTACGTGCAGGAACCGGCGGAACAAGCGCGCTGGCTCGCGGGCCAACCGCCGGCGGAGTCGCTCATCGGCGAAGGCGCACGCGCCTTTCCACGCCCGCGGCTGCAGCGGCTGCCATGCGCCAAACGCGACCGTGCGCGCGCCTTTGCTGGACGGGATTTTTGGGCGCCAAGTGCCGCTCTCCGACGGAACCCTGGTGACCGCGGACGAGCAATACCTGCACGACTCCATCTTGCTGCCTAACAAACAGATTGCCGCCGGCTACGAGCCGGTCATGCCGACCTACCAGGGGCAGATCTCGGAGGAAGAGTTGAATGCGATCATCGCCTATTTGAAATCGTTAGGCAGCAAGCTGGAGGCGCAGCCATGATCGCGGCCACCCCGCAGGCGCAGCCGCAACCGGTCGCGCGCGAGCGCCGCACTTACCTGAACGAGCAGGTCACTCTGCGCTCGTGGTTCTTCACCACCGACCACAAGCGGATCGCGCTGCTCTACATGGTCTCGATCACCTTCTTTTTCCTGATCGGCGGCGCGGCGGCCACGCTCATGCGGCTGGAGTTGCTGACGCCGCAGGGCGACCTCGTGACCTCGTCGACTTACAACCGCCTTTTCACGATCCACGGCGTGGTCATGGTCTGGTTTTTCCTGATCCCGTCGATCCCGACGGTGCTGGGAAATTTTCTCCTGCCGCTGATGATTGGCGCGCGCGATGTCGCCTTCCCCAAGCTGAACCTGGCGAGCTGGTATCTTTTCATGTTCGGCGGCGCCTTCGCGCTTTTCGCCATCGTCTCCGGCGGGGTCGATACCGGCTGGACCTTCTACACGCCTTACAGCAGCACCTACGCGAATGGCCACGTGATCGCGATGGCGACCGGCATTTTCATCGCCGGCTTTAGCTCCATCGCCACCGGGCTGAACTTCATCGTGACCACGCACAAGATGCGCGCGCCGGGGATGACCTGGATGCGGCTCCCGCTCTTCGTTTGGTCGCTCTACACCACCAGCATCATCATGGTCCTGGCGACGCCAGTGCTGGCGATCACCCTTACGCTCATGGCCCTCGAGCGGGCCTTCGGCGTGGGCATTTTCAATCCCTCGTTAGGCGGCGACCCGCTGCTCTTCCAGCATCTCTTCTGGTTCTACTCGCACCCGGCGGTCTACATCATGATCCTCCCGGGCATGGGGGTGGTCAGCGAGCTGATCACCTGTTTCGCGCGCAAGAAAATCTTTGGCTACAAGTTCATCGCTGGCTCGAGCGTGGCCATCGCGGTCTTCGGTTTCCTCGTCTGGGGACACCACATGTTCGTCAGCAGCCAGTCGATCTACGCGGGGATGATTTTCTCCGTCCTCAGCTTCCTGGTTTCGGTCCCGTCGGCGATCAAGGTCTTCAACTGGACCGCGACCCTCTACAAGGGCTCGATCCGTTTTCAGACGCCGATGCTCTACGCGCTCGGTTTTATCGGTCTCTTCATGATCGGCGGGCTGACCGGGCTCTTCCTCGCGGCGCTCGCGGTGGATGTGCATGTGCACGACACCTACTTCGTGATCGCGCATTTCCATTACATCATGGTCGGCGGCATGGTCATGGCCTACCTCGGCGCGCCTCCATTTCTGGTGGCCGAAAATCAGCGGGCGGCTCTATCCCGGAATGGCTGGCGAAACTTTCCGCGCTGACAATTTTCGCCGGCTTTAACCTGACCTTCTTCCCGCAGTTCATCCTCGGCTATCTGGGAATGCCGCGGCGTTACCACGTCTACGCGCCGGAATTCCAAGTGCTCAATGTGCTGTCTACCGCCGGCGCGTCGATCCTCGCACTCGGTTACCTTTTACCGCTGACCTATCTGCTCTGGTCATGGCGCTACGGCAAAATTTCGGGCCCGAATCCCTGGAATGCGACGGGGCTGGAATGGACCACCTCCTCCCCGCCGCCGAAGGATAATTTTGAGCTCACACCGGTTGTGACCGAGGGACCCTACGAATACGACGCCGCGGCCGAGGAGGCAAAGGAGCCAGCGCATGCCTGAAGCGACCACCCTCGGACCGGTCGAGCATCAGTTCGACGATGCCGCGCAACAGCGCGAAGCCTCGACCATGGGGATGTGGATTTTCCTCGCGACCGAGGTCCTCTTTTTTGGCGGAATGTTTCTCGGTTACACCGTCTACCGGATTTCCTATCCCGAGGCCTTCGCGGAAGCGAGCCGGCATACGCTGGTTGCATTCGGATCGGTCAATACCGCGGTGCTGCTCGTGAGCAGCGCGGTCATGGCCTTTGCGGTGCGCGCGGCGCAACAGAATCGTCGTGGGCTGCTCGGCTTGCTCCTCCTGGTGACGGCCTCGTTAGGCATCGCTTTCCTCGCGATCAAGGGCGTGGAGTATGCCCACGAAATCCATGAGCACCTCCTGCCGGGGCAGCAGTTTCCAATTTGCCGGCAACGATCCGCGCCACGCCGAGATGTTCTTCTATCTCTACTGGCTGCTGACCGGGGTGCACGCGCTGCATGTCACAATCGGGATCGGACTGCTCGGCTTCTTCGCGCTCCGCGCCTGGCTCTTCGATTCCTTCCGCGATCACGACCAGCCGATCGACTTGCTAGGCCTTTACTGGCATTTCGTCGACGTCGTCTGGGTTTTTCTCTACCCGCTGCTCTACCTGGTGAACCGGCACGGATGAATCACCCAAGCGCACGCACTTACTGGATCAACGCCGCCGCGCTGCTCGGCCTGCTCGCGCTCACTCTGGGTGTGGCCTACGTGGACCTCGGTCCGCTCAACACCGTCGTCGCGCTTCTCATCTCGGTGGCAAAAGCTGCCCTGATCGCCGTCTTCTTCATGCACCTACGCTACCAAAAACCGCTGATTTGGGTCTTTGCCAGCGCCGGTGTCTTTTGGTTGGCGATCCTGCTCGCGCTCGCGCTTAGCGACTACCTCACCCGCGGTTGGCAATAGGGCCTAACCAAAATTTTTCCAAGGAGCGGCGGTGCCCGCGCCAAACAATCACCGCGCTACCCCGCATGGATTCGAACCATGAATAACGCCTCCAAAGGGC
>CAVSDR010000004.1:0-376686 GCA_963726745.1 uncultured Verrucomicrobiae bacterium | reverse complement strand
CAGTCTCCGTGCCAGTGAAGCGCCGCACCTTCGCCTCCGAGTCCTCCTGCTGAAACATCTCGTAGTTCAGCACGAGGTAGCGATGCCGCGGCGTGGCACCGAAGCCGGTCGCATCGCCTGCGAGCGCCGCCCAATCCGGCGCGAACGTCTTAGTGCCGACGACGCTGTCGGGAAAGCTCGCGAGAATCGCCGTGCGCCAGCCCTCGACGACGCTGTTCGGGCAGCACACCACGGTCAGCCCCGCGCCCGCCGCGCGACTCCGCGAGCGCGGCGGAGAGCGTGCTTTGCCGCGCCGGTGCCCGACCAGTTGCCAACGCGCGAGCCGATGCAGCGCGCGCGCCGCTGTGAGCCGCTGCATCAGATTCGGCAGCGCGATCGTTCCATCCACGGTGAAGGCATAACCCGGCGGAATCGGCAGCCCCGATGCGCGCTCGTGCTCCGCGAGAAAATCAGTCCGCACCCGATCCGCATAAGCATCGCCCTCAAACCCGCGCGCCTGCCCCAGCGCCGCCTCTTCATCGCGAAACGCGTGCTTCCAAATCTTCGCCAGCGCCGACGCGATCAAAAACTCGACCGCTTCCTGATCCGCCGAAACCACGACCGCGGATTCCAGTGACCGCAGCACATCCACGGTCTGCACTGCCGGCAATGCGATCTCGCTCCGTCCCCGCCTCGTCCACCAAGCCCAACTCACCTTGCTGCTCGACCGTCCGCCGTTTCGCTTGTTAGGCTTTCAAGGGTTGTCGCCTGGTCAGCGAGAAATCTGTCCACGAGCGACTTCTCACCCCGGCAAAATTTCTCGATCTCGCCAAACGGAAATCTCCCCGTCGCGAGCGCATCAACGAACGCCTGCGATTTCGCGATCGACCGCCGAGCAATCCGTTCTGCTGAAAGAGCACATACAACTCCGCCGGAGTGAACGTCTGGAGATGATGCTTCAGCCCATCGACAAACGCGCGAATGGCGGGAACGGTCCAGCCGACCCGGCACCGAGGACAGCCGCTATTGTACGCCCGCGCGGTTTTTTACCGTCGCCCGCCAACATGCGACGGGTCTTTCGAACATCGCCACCATCCGGACACTTGGGAACCAATCGTGAGCGTTTCCGGCCCCCTCTTGTTTTTCTTCGTGTCCCACTCGCTAGCGAGAGCAGGCAGAACTTTTACTGAGCGATCTTTCAGGACGTGCTTTTTGCCGACAGTCTGGGCAACCGACATGCGCTTTACTCGAGGCTGGATTTTTGCGCTCCAGATGTGCTCCGGATCAACCGGGCACTGCCACCAAACGACCCTATCGCTGCCAAGAGTAACCATACTAGGCGTCCATTCTTGATTCAGAGTCGGATGCCATTGCGCAGCGAGGTCTGGACGCAGCGTCTTCAGCGAATTCTTGCGGGGAAGCGGCTTGGCCGGCGCAGTAGCGGGCACCCAGTTGCCGCGAAGTAGCCCGACTTCGAATCGAAGCGGACCAGACGTACCTCAGGATAATTTGGGAGCACTTCCAGCTTTACTTTCTGGATGGCTGTTTGGTTTGAAGTCGGACGGCGTAAGTGGGGCATTTCCTTCATAGGATCCCATTCTGTAGACAGTTTTGGATGAGAGGATCCAATGTGCTTAGCAGTGTTATCAGCCTTGCTTTTCTCGTGCGCACTTACGGGCATCCCAACTCGGGGTGGGATGTACTCGAGATCTTATCTTCGCCTGCCATTCGTGGGGTGGCGTTGCATCGCACTGCCACCAAGCCTTCTCTTCGCTGTTTGCTGCGTATTCGAAAGGCGTCGCCGATCCGTTCTTCACCGGGATGCCATTGCGCGGCGAGAGTGGGGATATCTTACCGCCGAACGAGTTATCCCTAGAGCGCAATTCGCTTCCAGAACATTTCGGGCAACCGCTGCCACGCGCCCCGTCCGCCCACCGTCGCCTCCCAGTCCCGATGCCCTTTCGCACAGAGCCACCAAACTTTTCGATTACTACCCGGGCGCACATCGGTAGGGAGGAGCGTGTTTTTCGATGGATGCCATTCTGCGGCAAGCTTCGGCAAGAGGACAGCTATGGAATCCTCCACGGCGGTTCGTTGGCCGGCGCAAAACGAGCAGCCATATCCCTGCCGGGTGCGTTTGTTTACGCGGCTGGGAAATTCGTGGCCCTTAGAACATGTCCACCAAATCAGCTTGTAGCTGTTTTCTTTGATTTTGTCCGGCGTAAGAGGCGCATTCTTTGTCGGATGCCACTGCGCAGCCAGTGCGGGATGGTTTCTGATAAGGGCTGAAAATCCTTCGCTGCCGTCAGCTTGCGGGCTATCGCCACTCGATTTCTTAGACCTGGTCTGCGAGGACATCCCAATTCTGATCCTTTCAGGCGGCCCCAGGCTTTTCGAAGATGTTCCGGTTTCAGCAGCTTTCGCTTGCGCGGGCTCCAACGGTGAACCGCCGCGATTGCCGCTACGGCGTCGGTCCGAGCTGCGAGAGTCGTGCGCCATCACCCAATGCACGGAACTCAAAAGCTCCATGCCATACGGGTCTTCGTATCCCTCGATTAATCCCAGGCCACCTTCGCCATGCGCTCTTTCGTTTCCGGCATCATTCTTGGCGAGGAACGCCTTCGGCGCTTTCCACCGCACCGGGCAGAAGTTCAAATCGGCGTCGTTGGATCGAGTCGCTGCCTTCGCCGAAGCCGCGCGTAAGATGGTTTTCCCATTCGAGTCAGAGCGTGGCGGAATGTCGGGTGAATACGGGCCATAAAGATACTTTCTTTTGAAAGTCAGCCGCGGCAAAGTTCCTCGCCTACCGCTTTGAGGAAATACATGGAGCTTGTGAATTTCGAGCAGGCTCACGAACGGATCGAGCAGACCTTTCAGATACCGATCCATCAGTCCCACGAGCGACGGCTTGTCCGAGCGTCATGCGCGAGCGTTTGGTTCGATTCGGCATTGCCCGCGAATGCCGGCGCGCCCACAGGAGCGGGAAGAGCAGCACGCGCACATCGGGCAACGTCGCCATGGGCGCTTTCGTTCGTGCGCGGACGAACGTCGTTCCAATCCAAGCCCACCATTGCCGCAAACCGAAGAGGAGGAAGAGCGATGGATCGAATTTTGAGCCTGCGAATCATTGCTCTGCCAGAGTCGAATTGACCCCCGTCCTCCACATCCTCGATGCGGCTGCGCGCCCGCCAATGTCCTTTCGTTGGAAAATTAATGATCCAGCGCGGGCCGCCCAACGAGCCCGCCGAGATCGGACACCTGGCACGCGGCCAAGCTCCACGTCGCCGTCCTGGCACGCCTTCTCGTAGGCGCGAGAAACATCGGGAAACGCCTGCCGAAATTGCAGCGCGATTCCTTCCCCATGACACCCACCGTGTTCACGGTATTAACCAACGCCTCGACGGGAGCTTTGAGCAGGTTGCCTTGGGCGATCTCGATCATATCTTCAATAATACCATTCGGGCGTTTGAGCGCGAGTGCGGGTTGGTGGGAGGCTCCGGCGATGGGAGCAGTTCCCGCACTCTCCTGGCAAGCGTCGTCGATTTTTGACAGCCGATTTCGTGTTATGGCCGTCCACGGGAAGAAATCCAGCAAGGAGAAACTCCGCCATCTTTTGGTGCTGCTTGCCCTGCCATTGCGTCGCGCGGATGGCTGACCAATCACAGGCGCCTCGAGCGCATCGAGACGCGGCGGAAAAGGTGGTGTGGAATGCGCCGGCGTTACCGCTGCTCACCGCCCCATGCTTTTCCTGTCGCGATCCCCGCGGCCATTGTGCTCACGAGATGCACGATGGTCCTTTGGCAGCCGGGCGGTCGCCCCGTATTGCCTTTGTTGATCGTGAAGAGCATCGGCGAGCGGGGACAAAAGTAGAAGGGAACGAAGTCGCCCACATTGTGGAAGAGGCAGCATGAAACGTTGATTTCATTCAGTCGCCGCTTCTTGATCTCCGAATAGCCAATGAGAGTTGGATCACGCGCCGCCATCACCGCATCGGAGTGGAGTCCCTCGTCTTTCAAGATGCTCGGCAGATTATCGATGTGCGTAATGTGGTAGATGAGGACTTGTTTCGGGTCGCGCGCCATGAATCCGTCAGGTTACGCCGTGGCCTGTGCGGGGTCGAGGGGCGTGGTTGGTGGGCGGCGATGATGTTTGGCCGAACGGTGCGCGCCACGATGACAGCGTCGCGCGTCGGCGTTCTCGAAAGCTATCCGGCGTTGCCTTATCTGAACTCTTGAACACCCGCGCGGCTTTCAATTTTACCCAAAACCAAAAACGGACGAGGACGAAGCCGGCCATGCCGTGGGGCGCGAGGTGGTGGATGAAGTGCTGCACCCAGGCGAAGTTGGCGTTGCCCCGGGGCGGGACGCCATACTGCCAGCGCACGTCGTCGTCTTTGCGGAACCAGTCGGAGTCGTTGAAGGGCGGGTTGGCGAGGACGTAGTCGGCGCGGAGGTCGGGATGGAGGTCGCGCCGGAAGGTGTCGGCGTGCTCGGGGCCGAAGTCGGCCTCGATGCCGCGCAGGGCGAGGTTCATGACGGCGAGGCGGCGGGTGGTGGGGTTGCTCTCCTGGCCGTAGATGCTGATGTCGCCGAGCTTGCCGCCGTGGGCTTCGACGAATTTCTCCGATTGCACGAACATGCCGCCGGAGCCGCAGCAGGGATCGTAGATGCGGCCTTTGTAGGGCGCGAGCATCTCGACGAGGAGGCGGACGACGCTCTGCGGGGTGTAGAACTGGCCGCCTTTCTTGCCTTCGGCGCTGGCGAATTGGCCGAGGAAGTATTCGTAGACGCGGCCGAGGATGTCTTTCGAGCGGCTGGCTTTGTCGCCCATGCCGATGGTGCCGATGAGGTCGATGAGTTCGCCTAACCGGTGCTTGTCGAGCGCGGGGCGGGCGTATTCTTTCGGCAGGACGCCTTTCAGGCGCGGGTTGTCGCGCTCGATCGCGACCATGGCGTCATCGACGATCTTGCCGATCTCGGGCTGCTTGGCGCTGTTCTGGAGATAGGTCCAGCGCGCGCCGGGCGGAACCCAGAAGACGTTGAGCGGCTTTGTATTCGTCCGGGTCTTCCGGATCGGCGCCGGCGTAGTCGCCTTTGCCGGCGAGCAGGGTCGGGTGGTGTTCCTCGAAGGCATCGGAGATGTATTTGAGGAAGATGAGGCCGAGGACGACGTGCTTGTACTCCGCCGCGTCCATGTTGCAGCGCAGCTTGTCGGCCGCGAGCCAGAGCTTGGCTTCGAAGCCGAGATTGGCGGTGGAGTCTTTGTTCTTCGCAGGGGTGCGAGCCATGGGCGCGCTCGTTTTAGCGGGCGGCCGAGCGAAAGGCAAGCGGGGGAGCACCGCGAAGCTCACCCTCATGCGGTGACGCAGGTGGTGGCACGGAAATCGCAGCAGCACGGGGCATGGGTATTCCTGCGCTTGATCCTCTAGTTCATTCTCTTTGGTCAACCGTCGTGCCGATTGGCGTTGCCTGTGCTGTCCTGGCTTCATTGGCAGGCGTGGCTTTTAAGCGCTTCGACCGGGCAGTGAACCGGAAGATCGGATCGCTGGGGAAGGCGAGGGTGGACTCTGGGAGCGAGAAGCGGAGTTTCCCTTCCCAAGTCGCAACAGCAGCGCTGCTGTGTCCGGCGTGCGACGGACCGATGGTGGAGCGAACGGCCCGCAAAGGGATCAATCGCGGAGGAAAGTTCTGGGGCTGCACGGATTATCCTCGCTGCCAGGGCACGCGCGCGAGCTAGGCGGCATCTCGGCCGCTAGTGCAAGGGCGTGCGCCACATCTCTAGCTAACGATGGCACGGGAATCGCACTGCTCCTTGGCCATGACACGTCGACTGCCAGGGCAATCGCTCCGGGACCAAAAGGAGTGGTTACTCGATAACCAATTTATCCCGTATTACTTCGCTGCGGGAGGCTTTTGGATAATCTGGCTCGTGGAGGCCATCCAAGCCGCTTCGAACACTCCACCGCAGCCGCGCTTTTGGCTCTGCCTGGCGGTGGCTGCGACCGGAGCGACCGCCGTCGCTTTCTTGAGGTTGCGGGCAAAATTCCGCCGGCTGAATCGCGGGGAGCGCGGAGAGCTCATGGTGGCGGAGGCGTTGGATGGGCTGCGCGCCGCGGGTTACCAGGTGATCCACGATCTCGTGCGGGAAGGCCGGTTCAACATCGATCACGTGGTCGTGGGACCATCGGGGGTCTATGCGATCGAGACGAAATTCCGCAGCGGGTCGGGCGAGATCAGTTTTCGCAACGGACAAGGGCTCTTCGTGGGTGGGCGCCCGGAGGAGAATGATTCCCTGGCGCAGGCGCGCGGGAACGCCCGGGAGGTGAACCGGATGATCCGGGAGAATTGCCAGCGAGAGGTATGGGTCAAGCCGCTGGTGGCCTTTGTGGGCGACTGGCGGGTGCGGGATGACTGGCGGACGACGGAGGCGCGCGTCTTTACCCCGACGACGCTGACGGCTTACATCGCGCGGCAACAGCCTTGCCTGTGCCGGTCGGAGATCGAGCTGATCGCGTCGCACCTCGGGCGCTCAGCGGCGACTTAGGGGCCGGGGATTCGAAGAATTCGGAAGCCGGGAAACCAGAAAGCCGAGTCTGGAGCTTTCCTCCGCTCCTGATTCCTCTGCTTTTTCTGGCTTCCTGGTTTCCAAATTAGTTCCTCTTGCTGGGAAAGCCTTTGGCGGTCATCGATCGGCGCTAAGGCGACTAACGACGCATCTCGCGCTGGCGCATGGGCATTTGGTCGATGAGGGCGAACCAGCGGGGGAGATCGAGCAGGCCGGTGGTGCGGGCTTTCACGCCGCCGTCTTTGCCGATGAGGATGTAGACGGCGCGCTCGGTCGTTTTCCCTAACGAGAGCTGGCGGCGGAGGGCGGCGGCGGCCTCGGGCTGCAGGCGGATGGTGCCAGGGATTGCCTTCTCGCCGGGGGAAAGGTCGAGCACGAGGAGGTCGCGATCTTTCAATTGAGCACGGTGCGCGGCGAGGGTGTTTGCCAGCTCCGTGCGTGCCGCGGCGGTGGGCACGGAGAAAACAATCAGCCGGTTCTTATCGCGGTAAGAGTCGAGCGGGCTGGCGCTGGCGGCAGAGGAGAGGGACATCGCGAGGAGAAGGAAGAGCGCGCCGGCGCGGATGGGGGCAAGACTCACAAGGAAGTTACGCCTGCCAGGCGCAGATGGGCTCGGCGGCACCGAGTTTCTCTCAGCTCCGGGACGGGGCGAGGGGCGACGCGTTGTAGTGCGCCAAGAGGTCGGCTGGGTCGCGGTAAATGGGGCTGGCGCCGGCCTCGCGGAGGTCTTTTTCGGGGAAGCCGCCGCATAAGACTCCGACTGTGCGCAGGCCGGCTTTTCCGGCGGCTTCGGCATCGTAGGGGGTATCGCCGATGACGATCGCGGCGCTGGCGGGGATGCCGTGGAGGCTTTCCAAGGCGGCGACAAAGATGTCGGGGTGCGGCTTGGATTTGTCGGCGTCGTCGGAGGTGGTGACGGCGTCGACCAGGTCGGTGATGCCGAGCTTCTCCTGATAGACGTCGAGTTCTTTGGTTTTACCGGAGGAGGCGAGGACGATCTTTTTGCCGTCGGCCTTCAGGCGCTCGAGGAGCTCGCGCACCTTTGGGAAACCCTGGACGCGCGGGAGGTAATCTTTCTGGAAGAGATCGGAGCGGAAGCTCTCGAGCTCATCGCCGAACTCGCGGATCTCGGCCTCGGTCAGGAAGGCGGGAAGGTATTGGTCGCCGCCTTTACCAATCTGGCGGTGGAGGTCGGCGCGTGGGAATTCTTTCCCGAAACGACGGAAGGCCAGGTCCCAAGTCTCGACGTGGAGGTCATTGGAATCGACCAGGGTTCCATCGACATCAAAGAGGACGGCTTGGATCATGGGATGGGGAATCAAAGACAGGATCAACAGGATTTGAGCTGGAACCTAACCTCCGTCGGGCGCGGTCGCCTTACCTAAGTCTATTTGGCTTGGTGTAGGTTAAGCGGCATTCTGGGCGGCTTGCGTTTCGATCCAGCGGTGGATGCGTTCCTGGAGGAGGTCGAGCGGCATGGCGCCGCCGTTGAGGAGTTCGTCGTGGAAGCCTTTGAGGTCGAACTTGTCGCCTAATTTCGCTTTCGCTTCTTCGCGCAGCTTACGAATCGTTAGCTGCCCCATCTTGTAGGCTAAAGCCTGGCCGGGCCAGGCGATGTAGCGGTCGGTCTCGGTCTGGGCGACGGCGTCGTTGACGTCGTTTTGGTGCATGTAATCGATTACCTTCTCGCGGCTCCACTTCTTGTCGTGAATGCCGGTGTCGACCACCAGGCGGACGGCGCGGAAGAGCTCGGAATTGAGCCGGCCGTAATCAGAGACCGGGTCCTGGTAGAAGCCGATCTCCTTGCCGAGTTCCTCGGAGTAAAGCGCCCAGCCTTCGGCGTAGGCGGAGTAACCGCCGTGGAGGCGGAACTTCGGCAAGCCTTCGAGTGTCTGCGCGATGCTGATCTGCATGTGATGGCCGGGAACGCCCTCGTGGTAGGCGACGGCTTCATCGAGCACGAGGGTGCGCTTTTCGGGATCGGCCACGGCCACAACCACGCGGCCGGGACGCTTCCCATCAGGCGTGCCGCCGACGTAGTGCGTGGCCTCGGCCTTGGCGAAATCGGGGATGGCCTCGACGGTCACCGGAGATTTCGGGAGCAGGCCGAAGAGCTCGGGGAGCCGCGGCTCCATCTGGTGGATGTATTTGGCAAAGTCCTCCACGATTTCCTGCTCGCTCTTGGGCTTCCACTTCGGGTCGTGATTGATCGCTTCGCGGAAAGCGGCGAGGTCCTTGTAACCATTCGCCTTCGCCAGGCTCGTCATCTCCTCGGTGATGCGGGCGACTTCTTTCAACCCAATCTCGTGCACCTCCGCGGGGGTGACTTCCATCGTGGTCATCATCTTGACCGCCTCGGCATAACGGCGTGGGCCGTCGGGCAGGCTCTCAATGGAGAGTTCGTCGCGGCCTTTCGGGGCGTAGTCGGTGCGGAGGAACTCAGCGAACTTCCTGTAGGCCGGTAAAACTTCGTCCGTTCGCGGCCTTGGTCATCTCGTCTGGTTAATTTCTTCTTCTCCTCGGCGGAGAAGCTCTCGGGAAATTTCTTGAGCGGGAGAAGGAAAGGATTCGCCGCGATGATGCCTTCGGCCTGGGCGGGCAGCTTCTCGAGCAATAGCTTCGGCGGCATCAGGCCGTCCTTCATTCCCTGCCGCATCACTTCGGTAACCTGGTCGAGGACGCGCGGGATTTGTCCCAAGCGAGCGATGTAATCCTGATAGTGCTCCACGGA
Organism: uncultured Verrucomicrobiae bacterium; assembly: GCA_963726745.1. Taxonomy (GTDB): domain Bacteria; phylum Verrucomicrobiota; class Verrucomicrobiia; order Chthoniobacterales; family UBA10450; genus JACCTI01. The sequence goes on along the minus strand of CAVSDR010000004.1, from coordinate 367,412 downwards.
ATCGAGCGGCACACTGAGCGGGAGATCGGCCAGGCGCGTGTGCACGCCGTTCTGCTGGTTCACCGGCATCTCGTAGTTCTTGAGCGCATAGTTGACGTCCTCGCGTTCGAGCTGGCGCTCGAGCAGGCGATGGCTCAGGAGGTTCTTGTCGTCCATGCCGTCGGTCGGGATGGCTTTGAGGCGCTTGAGGAAGTCTTCCGCCTGCGCGTGCTGGCGGGCGATTTCCGCGAGGGAGTATTGGCCGAGGAGAGAATTATACCGGTAATCGCCGTAAGCGGTCGCGCGTTCCGGAGAATTCTTCAGGCCGGTTTCGTAGAATTCCTCGAACAAGGCATCCTGCGCTTTCACGCGCTCGGCGACCGGCGGGAGTTCGGCGAAAGCCGACGCTGTGACTGCGAGCAAGAATCCCAAAAGCAATTTTCGCATCGCGAAAAGTAGCAGGTGCGCGCCCCGGACGCACGGAGAAGATCGCTTCGCCGCCTAACGAGTGACGGCGAAGAAGGCCAGGCCCAGCGCGAGCGCGTCCTCGAGGAGCGCGACTGGGAGATCGGGCAATTTCGCGTGTCTGGTCAGGTAACGGCGGGCGAAATAGCCACCGAAAGCGCCCGCCAGGGCGCCCGCGATGCCGGCGAAAATAGGCAGCCACACCGCTCCACCGTGGGCCAGGGCGAGACCAGCGCCCGCGACCGCGCCCGCGACAATGCGAAAGCCCAATGGACCGGCGGTGATCCGGGCGGGAATAATCGGCAACTTGTCGCCGATGAGTTCGCCGACCGCGCAGAGCGTGAGCAACGCGAGGGCGACGGGTGAATGAAGAAACTGCAGCCAGGTGCCGTCGAGCGAGAGCCATCCGAAATGCACCCCCCAAGCCAGTGCAGCTGGAGCCACGAACGACCGCAGGCCAGTGGCAAAACCAAGGGCGAGGGCGAGGAGAAGCAGGGAGGTCATTGGCAGGATACTAAGAGGCGTTTGGTTGATCGCCGCTAAGAGCGAAACTGGCAGCGAGCCAGCCGCATAGTCGAACGACGCGCGGCGCACGCTCGCGATTGGCAAGGGAGCTACTGCGTCTTCAGCACCTGGATGAAGGCTTCCTGCGGGATGTTGATCCGGCCGATGCTCTTCATGCGCTTCTTTCCCTCTTTTTGTTTCTCGAGGAGTTTGCGCTTCCGGCTGATGTCGCCGCCGTAGCATTTCGCGGTGACGTCCTTGCGCAAGGCGCTGACGCTTTCGCGGGCGATGATCTTGCCGCCAATCGCCGCCTGGATGGCGACCTGGTAAAGCTGGTTCGGGATCACTTCCTTGAGCTTCGCGGCCATCTGCCGGCCGCGGGCCTCGGCGCGGTCGCGATGCACGATCATGCTGAAGGCATCGACCGGTTCGCCGTTCACTAGCAGGTCGAGCTTGACCAGTTTGTCGGCGCGATAGCCGGCATGCTCGTAATCCATCGAGCCGTAGCCGCGGGTGATGGACTTAATCTTGTCGTTAAAATCGACCAGGATTTCGTTCAGCGGGAGCTCGCAATGAAGCATGACGCGGCGGGTATCGAGCGTCTCGGTGTGATCCATCGTCCCGCGCTTCTCCATGATGAGCTGGAGGATGTCGCCGATGCTCTCGTTAGGGCAAAGGACGTAGGCGCGCACGATCGGCTCGCGGATTTCCTCGATGATGCTCGGGTCGGGGAGATGCGCGGGGTTATCGACCAGCATGACTTCGCCGCGGGTGTTTAGAACTTCGTAGACCACGCTGGGCGAGGTAGCGATGATGTCCATGTCGTACTCGCGCCGGAGCCGCTCGACGATGATCTCCATGTGGAGCAGGCCGAGGAAGCCGCAGCGAAAACCGAAGCCGAGCGCGACCGAGCTTTCCGGTTGATAGCCGAAAGCGGAATCGTTCAAGCGCAGCTTCGCGATCGCGCTTTTCAAGTGCTCGAAATCGGCGGTGTTGATCGGGTAGATCCCGCTGAAGACCATCGGGTGAATCTCCTGGAAGCCGGGGAGCGGCTCCTTCGCGGGATTGCGCAGGTCGGTGATGGTGTCGCCTATTTTGATGTCGGCGGTGGTCTTGATGTTGGCGATGAAATAGCCGACGTCGCCCGCGTTCAGCTTTGGCTGGACGAACATCTTCGGCGTGAAGACGCCCACTTCCTTGATCTCGTGGCGCGAGTCGTTGTTCATCATCCGCACCTGTTGGTCGGCCTGGATGCTGCCGGACATGACGCGCACGTAGGCGATGACGCCGCGGTAAACATCGAAGACGGAATCGAAGACGAGCGCGCGCAGGACTTCGTCGGCCGGTTTTTTAGGCGGCGGGATGCGATGGACCACGGCCTCGAGAATCTCCTCGATCCCGATGCCCATCTTGGCGCTGCACTCGATCGCTTCCTCGGCCGGAATCTGCAGGATCTCCTCGATCTGCCGGTGGACCGCGGGGATGTCCGCGTTCGGGAGGTCGATCTTGTTGATCACCGGCACGATCGTGAGGCCTTGCTTGTGGGCGAGGTGAACGTTGGCCACGGTCTGCGCTTCCACGCCTTGCGCGGCATCCACGATCAAGAGCGCGCCTTCGCAGGCCGCGAGCGAGCGCGAAACTTCGTAGGCGAAATCGACGTGGCCGGGCGTGTCCGAGAGATTCAGCCGATACTTCTGCCCATCCTTCGCGGTGTAACGCATCGCCACCGGGTGCGACTTGATCGTGATCCCGCGCTCGCGTTCCAGGTCCATGGAATCGAGGAGTTGATCCTGGCGCTCGCGGTCCTGGATCGTGCCCGTGCGCTCGAGCAAACGATCCGACAAGGTGGTCTTGCCGTGATCGATGTGCGCGATGATGCAAAAATTGCGCGTCAGCTCGATGGACATGGGCCCGCACTATGCGGGCGACGCGCAGGGCGGTCAATTAGCCGGCAAGATGGGCGCCGCCGGTATTGCCAGCGCCGCGCGCGGCTGTTACCAGTGGCGGCGCATGCGCAAGCTAGTCATCCAAACTGCGAACGGCCCGATGGAGCACGAACTGACCGGGGAGCTGGTCACGATCGGCCGCGCGGCCGAAAACATGATCCAGATCGACGACCCCTCGGTCTCGGGTCGGCACGCGCAGCTGAACCAAGTGGGCGAATCCTTTCACCTGCAGGATCGCGATTCCACCAACGGCACGAGCGTTAACGGCGAGACGATCACCAGCGTGGCCCTGCGCGTGGGCGACCAGATTCGCTTCGGAAAAGTCGAGGCCAGCTTCGAGAGCGACGTGCCAGGGGAAGCGGCGCCTTTGCCGGTCCTCGCGACCGCGGAATCGCGCCCGGCCGAGACCAGTTCGCGCCCGGCCGATTTTGCCAACGCCTCGCCCTTTCCGAAGCGCACGCAGGAGAAGGACCCGCTGCGGAAGGTTTTCTTCGCCGCGGCTGCGGTGGGGATCCTGGCCTTGCTTGCGAGCCTGCTTTCGCTCGCGCAGATGCAGCCGCCCGCGCTTCCCTGAACGGGGAGTCGTTAGGCCGCGAGGGTGCGCGAGCCAAAACCGGTGATGCGCACGCTCACGCAGGCATCGCTCGGGTCGCTGGCGCCGAAACGCCGCTGCCATTCGCGCGCGGCCGCGTCGCGGATCGCGCTGTAGCTTTGGTCGAGGGCGTTGTTGAAGCCATCGACCAGGTCGGTGTTATCCGCGAGGCGCTGACTAAATTTTTTCTCCAGGAGAACGAGGGTCATGAGCCTGCTGGAAGCAGGAGACACGCCGGGCTCAGGATTTCTTCTTCTGGCGGCGGCGCGGGCGGCGTGGAGCCGGCGACTTCTTTGCCGGCGCTTTCTTCCGGGACGATTTCCGCGACGGCGCGGGAGTTTTGACGGCATCTTCGCCGCGCGGGACGAAGCGCAAATTCGGGTCGCCATAATGCTGGTAAGCGCCCCAGGTTTGCAGTCCGCCGGGCCCGAGCCGCGCGATCTCCTGCCGCGCGGCGCGCATCGCTTCGAAGAGCGATTCCGCGACCGCGCCGGTCCCGCTCAAGCCGAGCACGCCGCGATAAAAGCGGCGTGCAAACTCCAGCGCGGCGGTGTCGTCCACCGGCCACGCGGTGCAGATGAAATTTGCCACGCCGCGCGCGAAGAACGCTTCCGCGAAACTCGGCGCGAGGAGCGCGCTCCGCTGGTCCGGGACCACGCCACTTTCGCAGGCGTTTGAGAAAACGAAGCGCGGCACGCGATCGACCCGGCTCAATTCATCCGCGCTCAGCACTTCGTGGCCAGTAAAGATCCAGCCGGATTTGCGCGGCGTCTCGCGATCGTAAAAGCAGTGCCCGGAGAAATGGAGCAGGTCGAAGCGATGGTTCACCAGTTGGTCGAGCACGGTCACGCGCGTGGCCTGTCGCGGCCCGAGCAGCCGCACCACTTCCACCTCGCGCGCGGCGAAGCGTCCGAACTCCTCGAAGATCGCCGCGACCGCTTCGCCTTCCTCCTGCGCGCCCGGGAGCGGCGCGTCCTCTGCGGGATCGGCCACCACGAGCACGCGCAGCGGGCGGCCGGTCATCATCGGCGGCTCCGGGAGTTGCGCGAAGGTGGTCCGCAGTTGCCGGGTCACGCCCAGCCCGGTGCCGAGGAAGCGCTCGGGATCGAACTCCGCGAAGGCCTCCGCGCCCGCGAGCGCGAGCATTTCCCAATGGATCGCCGCCGTCGTGCGGTCGAGCGCCAGCACCACCGGCAAATGCTCGCGCGCGATCAGCTCGCGCAGGTCCGGCGGGAGGAGCAAACGCCCGAGCAGATGGCCGTGGTTGAGTTGCTCCTCCAGGGTGGTCGCGGCCGGTAGGAGATCGTTCGCCTCCTCGACCAGTCGCGGGTCGATCCGCGTCTCGCGTTGCGGCACCGAGGCCTCGTGCGTGAGCGCGGCAAACTGGAAGACGTCGCCCTGTAATTGAATCGTTAGGCGGATCGGCGTCGGGTCCGGGCCGCTGCCGGTGCGCAGGGCAAAGGAGCGGTGCAATTCGCGCACGCTGGCCGCGGCGACCGCGCGCTCGGCGGCTTTTTTCGAACGCCGGATCGCAGCCGCATCGGGCCCGCGATAGTCGATCGTGAGCGGTGCCGCCGGATCATCCGCGAGGAAACTGCCGGCATTTTCGAGTGCGTAATGCAGCCGCAGGAAATTGAGCTCGGAGTATTCGACAAAGGTCACGCGCTCGAGCCGCGGCTGGCCGCTGGCCTGCGCATCGTAGAGCGCGCGCCGGATCCCGCGCACCCAGCCACGCGCGGCATCCGCGGTTTCCAGGTTGCCCGCGCCGGCGCCGATGAGGACGGTCGCCAGCCGCTGCTTGCCCGTGCGCCCGAGCATCCAGATGAGCTCGCGCACGAGCAGCGTGAGCTCGGCTTCGCGAAAAGTTCCAGGCCGCCCCATGCCCGCGAGCACGATCACGCGGCCGGGCACGCGCGGGTCGGGCAGGAGGAAATTTTGCGCCAGCTCGCCCACGACCGAGCCGCGGCGGCAGAGCGCGGTAATCAAGAGATCGTCCGGGGTGCCGAGCGCGGCGCTGATCGCGCGATCGATCGCGAGCTCGGCGTTTTGCGGCGCCACGGCCACGTAATGCCCCACCGCGAGCGCATCCGCTTTCAAAGTGCTGTCTAACTCCTGGATTCCCCCGCGCACCAGCTCGAGGACGATCGACGGGGCTGGCTCCTTCTTCGGCGGCCGCGGCTTGGGCTTCGTCCTCCGCGCGGTCGGCGGGCTCGGCGAAATCGGCACCGGCGCTGCCGGAATCGTCCTCCAGGAAACTGCGCACCAGAAGCGCGTTGGCCTCCATCTCGTCGGCTGAAAGCGGTGTTTGGTGCACCTCCACGACTGCGCGCGAGCGCGTGCGCACGCGGCGCGACAGATCCTCCAGCCGCTCTTCCTCCGCGAGTTCGCGCGCGCGTTTTTCCTCCGCGCTGGCGGTGGCCGAGCGCAGCCCGCGCGGCGTCGGCACGGAAGTGGGCAGGTCGCATTTTCCCCGGTCGAGAATCTGCAGTGTGGCCGCGATCACCTCCGCGCGATTCGGCAGCGCCCCGTGCGAACATTGCGACAAAATACGTCGGGATGCGCTGGCCGCCGTCCTCGAGAAAACTGAGCGCGTGCGGCACCGTCCCGTCGCCGGCCATCGAGTCGGTGTAGCTGTCGGCGCGGTCGAGGCGGTTCCAATCGCGCACGCCCACTTTCGTCACCTGGTTGCAACCGGCGATGTAAGACATGCGCGCGCCATCGACGATCGGCGCGAGGCGTTCGTGGCTTTTGCGCGCGAGATCGAGGATGCGCTGCGGGAGATTCCACGGCGCCCAAAGCTTGGCGTCATACATCCGTTCCATCGCCGGCATTTGCAGGGGCGAGGGGAGCATTTCGAGCGAACCGGGGAAGCCATTCAGGATGGCGCAGAGGTCGCGGAGGTTATGCGAGAGATCGACCAGGGCGAGCTTGCGGATGGTATCGTAGGCGCCGGTGATCACCTGCGGAATGGCGAACGATCCGTGATTCGGCGTGCCCAGCATAACGAGTCGTCCGCCGCGCTTCCAGCGGTCCGGATGGCGCTGGATGTAGGTGCGTGAGACCAGCCCACCCATGGAGTGCGCCACCAGGTTGACCGGCGCCGTGGGGCCGAAAAAGCTGTCTATTTGCCGGCGCACGCCATCGGCCACGAGCGCGAGGTCGAGCCGCCAGTCATAGTAAATCCCGAGCACGCTCCAGCCGCCGGCGGCCAAACCCAGGAGCTGCTCGGCGTAGTATTTCTTGATCATCCCGGTGGGCCGGATCTCGAACTGCGAGGAAAAATCGTCCCGCATGCGCAGCCAGCCGACCGCGCCCCGGACCAGGCGCGGGATGTTCATCCAAATGTGCTGGCTCTTTTCGTTCGCCGGAAAAACCGTGAGCTCGCCGCCCATGATCCCGTGGAGCACGACCACGTTCCCGCGGCTGAGCGCGCGGCGCTGCGAGGAACGCGCCACTTGCCGCAGGCGCCGGAGCCGCTCCGCGCCGAAGTAAATCTCGAGCAGCCGCTCTTCCTCCGCGCTCGGCCGGCGGAGCAATTGCGCCAGCTCTTCGGTATTGGCCGCTTCCAACTGCGCCAGGAAATCGCGCTCGTTCATAGATTGTTCCCTCCGCTGACTGCGCCAGCCTAGCGACCCGCGGGCAGTCGAGTCAATTCAACAAGCGACGACTCGTTAGGCTAACGTAATCAGGGCGCGGGCGGCGCGGGCACGGTGCCGGCCTTGATCACGATCATCTTCTCCGGCGCGAGGTGCTTTTTGATTGCGCCGTTGACTTCAGCTAACGAGAGCTGCTCGATGCGCCCGGGATATTGGTCGAGCCAGGAAGGGTCGAGACCGCGGTGGATCGCTTCCAGCAAAGTGCTGGCTAAACCATCGGTAGTCGCGAGGCCGACCTTGAAGCTGCCGACGAGGTAGGTCTTGACCCGTTCCAACTCCGCCGCGGTGATGCCGTCGCGATACCATTTGTCCAGCTCTCGCCGGGTGGAAGCCAGGCCGTTCTCCAGCAGTTCCGGGGCGAAATCGGCGCCGATCTGCCAGGTGCCGGTGGCGAAGGAATCGGCCGAAAGCCCGGCGCCGATGCCGTAGGTCAGGCCCTCTTTATCGCGCACCGTGCTCATGAGCCGGCCGGTGAAACCGCGCCCGAGCACGGTCGTGCCGAGGCGGAGCGCGAGCGCGTCGGGATCGGTGTATTTCATCCCGCTCGGCTGGCCGATGACCACGGAGACGTTCGGCTTATCCGGCATGGGAATGACCTGCTCCTTCTGCTCGTTAGGCAATGGCGCCGCGGGGAAGTCTGGCACGGGCACGCCGCCATTCCAGCCGGCGAAGTTCTGCGCGACCGCTTCCTGGAGTTGCTTCACGTCGACATCGCCCACGACCACGAGCGTGGCCTTCGCGGGACCGTAATGCTGAGCGTAGAACTGCTTCACTTCTTCAAGCGTGGCGCTTTGGATCGCGGCGATGAATTCCTTCGTCGGCGGGGTGTAATTTGGGTGGCCCACGGGAAACGCCGCCTCGGCGAAAGCCTGGCCGGCGCGGAAATCGGGGTTCTCCAGCGCGCGCTGCATCTGCCCGGCAAGCTGCTTTTTGGCCTTGGCAAACTCGGCCTCGTGAAAAGCGGGCGTGCGCAGTTCCTCGGCGAGGATGGCGATCACTTCCGGCAAATCCTTGCGCAAGCATTTGCCACCGAACTCGAGCATCACTCCGCCGACGGAGAAACGGATGCGCGCGCCGAGGTTGTCGAGCTTTTGCGCGATCGCAAACTTGTCCTGCTTGGCCGTGCCTTCGTCGAGCATCTCGCCGACGAGCGTGGGAATGGCGACATTCCCGCTGCCCGCAAAACTGTCGCCCGCGGGAAGGGAACCACGGAAAGTTACGACTTGGTCGACGCCGGTGGGGTAGGCGAGGAGATCGATCCCGGCGACGTTCGCGCGCACGACTTTGTCGGCGATGTTGGCCGCGGCCTGGAGGGACGCGGCGCTGAGAAGCAGAAGGAGAAAAAGGATGCGTTTCATGTGGTCGGCTATTTTTTCTCCGGGCTGCTGGTCTCGTTAGGCGGCGGCGGCGGCGCGGCGGTGGGCTGCGGGAGGAACCAGCCGGTGGTCGATTGGTCTTCGTCGAGATATTTCTGCGCAACGCGCTGGACCTCGGCCGGCGTCACCTTTTTGATCTCCTCGTCGCCAGTGACGTATTTCGTCCAGTCGCCCGCGCTGATGTACTCATTGAGCACGCCGGCGATGGCAAACGAGCCGTCGCGATGGTAGGCGGTGCTCGCCAGGGTTTGCGCGATCGCGGCCGCGACTTCGCCCTCGGTGACGCCTTCCTTTTTCACGCGCTCGAGCTCGTCGCGGATGATTTTTTCCACCTGCTCGTGCGTGCTTCCGGGCGCGAGGCTGGCGTAGATGATATCGAGCGAGGGATCGTGAAAGAGCCCGCCGCTGACGCTCACGCCCGGTGGTGAGATTCTTATCCGTGAGCGCACTTGTAGAAGCGGCTGTTTTTGCCGGAGGTGAGAATGCTGTTTAGAATCGAGAGCGCCGCGCTGTCGGGATGCAATCCGGGCGGCACCTTGTGCGCCACCGCGACCACGCCGAGTTCGCCGGCGCGTTTCACGGCGACCCGGCGCGGGGCAGTTTGCGCGGGTTCCTCGGTGTAAACTTGCGGAATCGGCTCGGGCGATTTCGTGATCGCGCCGTAGTATTTCTTCACCAGGTTGAGCGCCTTCGCCGGGTCGAAATCGCCGATAAGCGAAACGGTGGCGTTGTTCGGCCAGTAGAAGGTATTGTAAAACGCGCGCAGCTTTTCGATCGGCACATGCTCGATGTCGCTCCGCCAGCCGATGGTCGAATGGTGATAGGGATGGGCCATGAAGGCCGCCGCGTAGAGTTCCTTTTCGAGCGATTGCGCGGGATCGTTTTCGCCGATCTCGAATTCGTTCCGCACCACCGTCATCTCCGGCTTCCGGTCCTCTTCGCGCAGCGAGAGGTTGCGCATCCGGTCGGCTTCCACCGCGATGTAAGGCTCAAGCTGTTCGTTGCCGATGTTGGCGAAGTAATTCGTCCGGTCGAGCCAAGTGGTGGCGTTGTAGACCCCGCCGATGCGCTCGAGCAGTTGCTTGACGCTATTGCCCTTGGCGTCGTTGAAATTCGGCGAGCCCTTGAACATGAGATGCTCGAGCAGGTGGGTCGCGCCGGTGGTGCCGGTGACTTCGTTCCGCGAGCCGACGCGGTAGGTCACCATGAAAGTGAGCGTGGGGCTGGAGTGCTCCGGGTAGAGCAGGACCTGCAGGCCGTTGCTTTCGAGCGTGTACTCCGAGATCGGGCCGACGGTTTTCACGAAAGCGAAACCGGGGACTTTCGCCGGCGGTTCCTCCGCCCTAACGAGTGCAATGGCGGCGAGAAGGAGCGCGAGGGAGAGGAAACGTTTCATGCGGGAGAGAAGCGAAGCTGCCGCATCGCGCGGCATTGTCCATCGATTGACCGCGACGCGCGCGGCGCGTTCAATCGCGGGGCATTTGTCGCGGAGAAGGTGTCGGCTAAAGTGCGCGCCGATGATGATGAACCTCGGCCGCGCTCTCCTGCTCCTCACTTTGCTTCCGCTCTCCGCCCAGGCGGCGAACAGCGTGGTCAATCTCTCGCATTACGATCTCATGCGGGTCGATTTCGAGAGCATGCGCGAGCAGGGGATCGTGGGCGTGATCCACGAGGCGACCTACCCGCGGAATGTGCGCGACGACAAATACGCCGAGCGTCAGCGCGCGGCCACGCGGAGCGGGTTGCTCTGGGGCGCGTATCATTTCGCAAACGCGAGCGACCCCGTGCGGCAGGCCGATTTTTTCCTCGAGACGGTGCAAGCCGCCTGGCGCGCTTCGGCGCCGTCGGCCCGGCCGCGCGAGGTTTTGCTCGTGCTCGACTTCGAGGTGAACCGGCACTACCCCGGCGGGACCATGACCGTGCCGCAGGCGGTCGCGTTCATCCGGCGGATCAAGCACCGCACGGGCGAGTATCCCGGGCTCTACTCCGGCGAGAACCGGATCAAGGCGATCTTGAACAACCCGAAGGTGACCGCGGAGCAAAAGAGCGTCCTGCGCAGTTGCTGGCTGTGGGTGGCGAATTACCACTACCAGCCGGTGAACGTGGCGCCCTGGTCGCGCTGGACCATGTGGCAGTATACCGGCGACGGGGTCTGCGATCTCCCGCGGCGGACCCACCCGATTCGCAGCGCGAACATTCCGAAAGCCGAGCGCAATATCTTCAACGGTTCGCCCGGCGACGTGCGCGATTTTTGGCAATCGCATGGCTGGCAGCCCGGCGCCGCCCGCGAGAGCACTGCCGGCGAGTAGCTCCTGGGGAAAACCGCTCGTTAGCCGGAGGAAGGCTCGCGCAGCCTCCTTACGCGCAGCCTCTCGCGGAGGATTACCTCAGGAGGCTTGAGCTTTCCCGCGCGCTTTGTTACGCAGAGCGCTCGCGATGCTTTTTAACTCGCTCACCTTCGTCGTTTTCTTCGCCGTGGTCGTGAGCGCCTATTGGCTCATGCGCTCGTGGGAAGGGCGGAAGAATCTTCTCCTGGTCGCGAGTTACATCTTCTACGGCGCCTGGAATCCGCCTTTCGCCGGGCTCCTCTTCGCCACCACCGCGCTCGACTTCTACCTCGGCCGGCAAATGGGCAAAGCCGAGCCGGGAAAGGCGCGCAAAATCTGGCTGGTCCTGAGCGTGACCGCGAACCTGAGCATGCTCGGCTTCTTTAAGTACGGGAATTTCCTCCTGGAAAATTTCCAGTGGGCCCTGGCCCGCGGCGGGATCGTCTACCAGCCGCCGCACCTCGATATCTTTCTGCCGATCGGCATCTCCTTTTACACCTTCCACTCGCTCTCCTACACGCTCGATATCTACCGCGGAGTCATGCGCCCGACGCGCTCGCTGCGCGACTTTACCCTCGCGGTCTCATTCTTTCCGCAGCTCGTTGCCGGCCCCATCGTGCGCGCAGGCGATTTCCTCCCGCAACTGAAGGCGCCGCCCGCGCCGAACACGAACCGTTTCCTCTGGGGCCTGCTCCTGATGACGCTGGGGCTGTTCGAGAAAGTGGTTTTAGCCGACACCATGCTCGCGGGCGCGGCCGATCGCGTCTTCAGCTACGCCGGGCCGCTGGTGGCGCTCGATTCCTGGGCCGGCGTGATTGCGTTTTCCGGGCAGATCTTTTTCGATTTTGCCGGCTACTCGACCTGCGCCATTGGGACTGCGCTCACGCTCGGCTTCCATCTGCGCGATAACTTCCGCTTCCCTTACGCGGCCGTCGGCTTTTCGGATTTCTGGCGACGCTGGCACATCTCGCTCTCTACTTTCCTGCGCGATTACCTCTACATCCCGCTGGGTGGAAACCGTGCCGGCGCCGCGCGCGCGCTGGTGAATCTGGTGATCGTGATGTTCATCGGCGGTCTCTGGCATGGCGCTGCCTGGACCTTTGTCGTCTGGGGTTTGCTGCATGGGCTTTACCTGGTGGTCGAACGGCTCGTGCGTTTCCTCTGCGGCGAACCGCGCTGGGCCGGGACGCTGGGCGGAAAACTTTTGCTCGGCCTCGTGACCTACGTCGCGGTCCTGGTGGCCTGGGTTTTCTTCCGCGCCTCCAGCTTCGAAGCAGCCGGGCGGCTGGTCCACGGAATGGTCGGCGCAAATGCCACTGGCGAAGCCATCCTGAGCACGCGCGAGCTTTTGCAGGTGGGGCTCGTGACTTTGTTCCTCCTCCTCGCGCACTGGTCGCTGCGCGAGATTTCCATCGAAGAAGCGGTCGCGCGCCTGCCGCGCTGGGTCGTGACCGCGGCCTGGGCCTTCATGGCCGCGGCGCTCATCCTCACGCAGGGAAGCAGCAATGCCTTCATCTATTTCCAATTCTGAATTCCAGCGCGTAATCCCGGAGCTCCCGTGGCGCGGGATGATTGTCAGCGTGATCGCGTTTCTGCTCGTCGCGGTCGCCGCCTGGGAGGTCTACGTGCGCTCGTTAGGCTACGAGCCGACCTTGAACGACACCGCCGATCTTTGGGTGGAAGCGCGTCGGCGGGTCGAGCCGGAGTCGATCGTGATCATTGGCGATTCGCGCGCCTGGTTCGATCTCGACCTCGACGAGCTCGAGCAAGGCCTCGGCAAACGTCCGGTGCAGCTCGCCCTGGCCGGCAGTTCCGTTTACCCCGTGCTCCAGGATTTAGCCGACGACCTGCATTTCCACGGCACCGTCATTTGCAGCGTGGTTCCGCTGATGTTTTTCGCCCCAGGCGGCCCGCTGGTGGAGCGGAGCGAGAAAGCGGTCAGCCGCTACCATGGCCAGACCTGGGCGCAACGCGTCAGCCACCAGCTCTCGGTCCCGCTCGAGCGAAGCTTTGCTTTCTTGAAGCAGGATGACCTCACGCTCGAAGCACTCTTGAAAGAGATCCCGCTGCCTGATCGCCCCGAGGCCTTGGTTCCTCCGCGGTTGCCGCCCTATTTTTGCTCGATCGATCGCGAACGCCGCGCACGCATGGTCGAGCAATGCGCCCAGCCCGGCCGTCTGCAGGACCGCGTGCGCAACGGCTGGCTGCGCCTCTTCACCCCGCCGCCGCCACCGCGCTACGTGCCGCCGGAGAAGTTTGCCGCGGGGATGCAGGCGGCCTTGGCCGCGCGCTCTCGAAACACGCAAGGTGCGGTCGAGAAATTGCGCGCGCGCGGCGGAAAAGTGGTCTTCGTCCGCTTCCCGGTTTCCGGCGAATTGAAGGAGCACGAAGACCGGGCCACGCCGCGCGCGAAATCGTGGGACCCGCTGCTCGCGCAGACCGGCGCGCCCGGCATCTACTTCGAAGACTATCCTGAGCTGGCCGGTTTCACCTGTCCGGAAATGTCGCACCTCTCTGCGGGCGACTCGGTCGAGTTCACCAAGCGCCTGGTGCCGCACCTGCGCACTGCGCTCGGCTGGTAGCTCGAAATGCCGACCGCGCCTAACGAGTCGTCCGGCCTCGCCCGGCAGCTCGGCCTCTTCGGCACCACCATGGCGGTCATGGGCGGGATCATCGGTGCCGGCATTTTCATTAATCCCTACCTGGTCGCGCAACGGCTCCAGCATGGCGGCCTTATCCTCGCCGCCTGGATCGCCGGCGGCCTGCTCGCACTCATCGGCGGCTTCATTTACGCGGAGCTGGCCGCGCGCCTCCCGGTCGTTGGCGGCCAATACGCCTACCTGCGCGAGGCGCTCCATCCGGCGATCGCCTTCCTCTACGGCTGGGTGCTTTTGCTCGTGATCCAAACCGGCGGCATGGCTGCGGTCGCGGTCACCTTCGCGCGCTACTTTCTCGAGCTCACGCATTGGCCGTTGCCCGATGCTTTCGTGGCGGTGAGCGCGCTGGCTCTTTTGACCGCGGTCAATTGCCTGGGCGTGCGCGCCGGGTCGCGCGTGCAATCCATCCTCACGCTCACTGCCATCGGCGCGATCGCCGTGCTCGTGGTCTGCAGCTTCTTCGTCCCGCCGGTCGCGGAGACAACGGTCGCCGGCGCGCGCACCGGCCACCTGCTCCTGGTCTTCGGCTCGGCGATGACGCCCATCCTTTTCGCCTACGGCGGCTGGCAGACCTCGAGCTTCCTCGCCGCGGAAGTGCGCGAGCCGCGGAAGACTTTGCCGCGCGGTTTAATCCTCGGCGTCGTCGGCGTGATCGCGGTCTACACTTTGGTCAATGTCGCCTACTTGCGCGGCCTCGGCGTCGCCGGCCTCGCGCACAGCAGCACGCCCGCCTCCGCGGTCATGCAGGCGGTCTTCGGATCGCGCGGCGGGCAGTTCATCGCCGCCGGGATCGCCTTTTCCGCCTTCGGCTTCCTCGCGCAATCGATGCTCACCGCGCCGCGGGTTTACTTTGCCATGGCGCAAGACCGGGTCTTCTTCCGCAGCGTCGCCTGGATCCATCCGCGCACGCAGGCGCCCGTGCTCGCGATCGCGCTCCAGGGGCTCTGGGCCATCGTGATCGCGCTCACCGGGACCTATGCGCAGGTGGTGAATTACGTGGTCGCGATGGACTCGATCTTCTTTGGCCTGACCGCGCTCTGCCTCTTCGTTCTCCGCCGGCGCGAGCCCGGCGCGGTTCCTTTCGCGGTGCCCTTCCATCCGTGGAGCACGCTCCTTTTCATCGGCGCGGAATGGCTCGTGGTTGCCAGCACTTTCGCGCACGACCCCATCCGCTCGAGCATCGGGCTGGCGATTGCCGCCGCCGGCCTGCCGGCGTATTTCCTCTGGCGCCGGCGCGCTGCCTAACGAATGAAAACTCCTTCGCTCCCCTTACATGGAATGGGCCAAGACCCGTTCCGCGGCCCGTTTCAATCTCGCCACCAGCGGGATCATGAACGTGCCCATGCGCGACTTCCCGGAGTTCGACCAGGGCGACCTCGAGCTCACGCATGGCGGCTACGGCTACGCGCCGCTGCTCGAGCGGATCGCGCGGCACGCCGGCGCGCGTCCGGAAAACGTGGTCACCGCCGCCGGCACCTCGATGGCGAATCACCTCGCGCTCGCGGCGCTGGTTGCGCCCGGCGATGAAGTGCTGATCGAGGAACCGACCTACGGTTTGCTCCTCGACGTGGCGCATTATCTCGGCGCGCGCGTAACGCGTTTCCAGCGGCGCCGGGAGAACGCCTGGGCGCCGGAGGAGATTCCCATCACGCCGGCTACGCGCGTGATCGTGCTGACTAATTTTCACAACCCCACGGGCGCACTCCTGCCGGCGGAAGCGCTCCGTTCGTTAGGCCAACGGGCCCTCGAGCAGGGCGCGCACGTGCTGGTCGATGAGGTCTATCTCGAGATGCTCTTCGAAGACACACAGCCGCCGGCCGCATTCCCGATTGGCGAAACCCTCGGTGGCGAAAATCCCTTCGTGATCACCAGCAGCCTGACCAAGGCCTATGGCTTAAGCGGACTGCGCTGCGGCTGGATCCTGGCCGCGCCGAATCTAGCTGAGCGCATCTGGCGTTTGAACGATCTTTTCGGCGCGACCGCGCCGCACGTCCCGGAGCGGCTCTCCGTCCTGGCCTTCGATCGGCTCGCGCAATTCCGCGCGCGCAGCCAGGCCATCTTGTCGGCTAATCGCCCGATCATGGAGAAATTCCTCGATGCGCGCACGGATCTCGACTGCTTCCGCCCGCCGGCCGGCTCGGTCTTCTTCCCGCGCCTAACGAGCGGCGATCCGGAGCGTTTTTTCCAGCGGTTACGCGACGACTTCGAGACCACCGTCGTCCCCGGACACTTCTTTGAGCGGCCGGACCATTTCCGTCTTGGCATCGGCGGCGAGGCGGCAGAACTTCGCGCCGGGCTGGAGCGCCTGGGCGCGGCCCTCGACGCTTCTCGATGAAACTCCTCCGCCGCCTCCATCTTTATCTCGGCTGCTTCTTCGCGCCGATGTTGATCTTCTTCGCCGTCACCGGCGCCTGGCAGCTTTTTAACTATCACAAGAGCACCAAGGACCGGAGCTACCTGGCCCCGCGCGCGCTCTCCGTGCTTTCGGAGATTCACACCGAGGCGCACGTCCCGCCAACCCCCGCGCGCCAGCCCACGCCGCTGCGCTACTTCATGGTCCTGGCCGCGGCCGGGCTGGTCAGCACGAGCGTGCTCGGCGTGGTCATGGCCTACCGATTTAGCCGGCAACCTCTGGCCGCCACCCTGAGCCTGCTCCTCGGCGTGGCCGTGCCCGGGGTTCTGCTTTGGATCTATCGTTGAAGTTCACTCCGGCCCAGCCTCATCCGGGCTACGATCCGGTGCCGACTTCGCCTTATCCGGCGACCTATTTTTATTACGACGGCTGGCGGCTGATCGATGAGGGCCCGGGCGCGGGACAATCGGTGCGGCGGAATTGTTTTGGCGCCGGGCCCGATGAAATGATCGCGAGCCGTAACCTAACCACCGGGCAACTGGCGCTCCACCATTACGACGCGCGGGGGCATTGCGTCTTCTTGAGCGACTGGGTTACGGGGAACATGATCGAGCAGTATGACTACGACGCCTTCGGGAAGCCCTACTTCTACAACCCGGCGGGCAACCCGACGGCCGGCTCGGGCTTTGGCAACCGCTTCCTCTTCACCGGGCGGGAATGGCTCAGCGAGCTGCGGCTCTACGACTACCGGAACCGCTGGTATCAACCGGAGCTAGGCCGCTTCCTCCAGCCCGATCCCAAGCAATTCGAAGCCGGGGATTACAATCTCTATCGCTACTGCCACAATGATCCAGTTAACAGAAGTGATCCGACGGGACTCTTCGATACTTCAAAGGACGATCCAGAGAAGGCAAAACCGGTTCTCGTCAAAGATACCTACCGTCCGGTGCTTGGCAGCAATATTCCGGCGCATGTCCGCGTCTTTAGCTCAGGAAATTGGAATGACCGAACTGTCGCGAATCACTCGTCTTCCAACTTGTATCAGGAGACTGGCAAAGGTGGCCTGACGAAGGCCAGTGGTTCGTCTAGTGGTAGCGGCAACAACGTGGATCTTACGCTCCACGTGAACTGGTACTATGATCAGCAGTTTGTGGGAACGAATGTCATCACTCGCGAACTACAGCATGTGCAAGACGCACGTGATCTTGGGGTGAGGTATTGGAGCGGTGCTGCTGCGGCCAGCCTCGATAATCTACGCAATTTTTCCGGGATCGTCAGCGGTTTCAATATTCAGCAGAAACTCAAATACGATCATCAAGTGGCACCCATAACTTAGAAAAATATCCCGCGGTTCCGACCTCAGTGCCGGAGCAGGATCCAACGCATTGGTAATGAATCCGCCTACTTCGCCCGCACGTCAGGCTCTGCGTGGACCATTACCCACGCGAATTTGTGTGGCTGCCTCGCTATCGCTGCTCCTTTTGGCGTGCGGTGCGCCATTGTCTTCGATGGAGCAGCAAATCGTCGGTTCGTGGTCATGGACCTATATCGAAGGAACCGGCCGGATTATCTTCGATGCGGACCGAACGGTTAGAGAGGGGTTTCCTCCCGACGATAAAGACGGGCGAGCAATCGCGGATAATGAATTCCAGTTCGTCCGCGCGGGAACATGGCGAGTTGAGGGAGACGCCCTTATCATGGAGATGAATAACAAGCCGCTGAAGGACATCATCAAAAAGTTAAATCCAGCCAATCCGCCTCCGTTCGAGACGAAGGTGGAAAGGCGGAAGATCGTAAAGATCGACAGCAAAGAGATTGTGTTCGGCGACGGGACATCATTTTCCAAGGTCAAAGCGAAAGTGAATCACGGTTAGACCCACAATCGCCAAAGGATACTGCGCTCGCGACCGGCGTCATCGCCAAAGTCGGCGATCACGCCTAACGAGTAGTAGAAGATTAGCGGCAGCTGCGCTGCATCAAACGAAACGGCATCGCGGCCACCGCCTTGGGCAACGAGACCCGGCACGCATCGCGCCGGCAGAGCACTCGTCCCAAGAACACCCTAACGAGTCCTCTGCCGTCACGCTGCGTGCTACCCAAGCCCCCTCCGCCGTCTGTCACGCCCGCTGCTTGCACGAGAATCATACAATGGGCGGTGAGGCAAAGTGCCGCCCGGTCACTTCGTGTCTTCTGCCGCTCTCCAAGGGAGGCCTCCGGCAGAGGCGGTGCGTTGCGGTTCGTCCTCACCTCCACCCACGTTTACCTCACCGCGCATTGTATGATCTAGTGCGGGCAGCGGGCGCGTCGAGGGAGGTGGCCAAGGCTTACTTCAGCGCTTGTTCGAGCGCGCTCGGGTCGTCCAGCAGGATCCATTGGATGATCGATAAGGGGAGGCTGCCGTGCTTGATCAGGTCGTCGTGGAATTTGCCTAACGAGAAGTCGGGGCCTTTCTGGTCGCGGTATTTCCCGAGCAGATTCATGATCTGCCATTTGCCGGTGATGTAGCTGATTTTCTGCGTGGGATCGGAGGCGGCGCCGGCGGCTTCGCCTTCGGCGGCTTCGCGGTCGAGCCCGCCAGCTTCCTGGAAATACTTGACCGCTTCCTCGAAGCTCCAGCGGCCGGTGTGCAGGTTCACGTCCACCCCGATGCGGGCGGAGCGATAGCGCGAGAGGCGCAGGATCTGGCCGTGCGCGGGGGAATTCTCCGGGTAAAGGCCGCGGCGCAGGAGCATCTCCTCGCCATAAAGCGCCCAGCCTTCGACGAAGACGTTGTCGCCATGTTGCCGTCTAATTTCGTTCGGCAAATGATTCGCAATCGAGAGCTGCATGAAGTGGCCGGGGATGCCCTCGTGCCCGAGGATCGGGCGCGGGTCCTCGATCGCCGCGCGGATGTAAAAGTTCTTCGACTCCGGGTTGTAGGTCGGGATGAAGTAGAAGCCGGTCGGGTCCTTATCGTAAAGGCCGGGCGGGTTCATGAAACCTCCCGGGCTAGTCGGCTTGAAGGCGTCGGGTAATTGCCGGATCTCGAAACGCCCGAGATATTCCGGCACGGTAACCAGTTTGTTGTCCTTCAAAAAGGCGATCATCTCCGCCTCGCGGCTCTCGTAGGCCTGGAGGAACGAGGCCTGGTCGGGCGGGATGTTTTTGCTCCGCGCGGGGTTCGGATCGGCTAACGAGGGATCGCGCAGCATCGCCTCGAGCGCACGATAACGCCCGAGCTCGACCCGGCCAAGCATCTCGACCTGGGCGGCATCGAGCGGGAGCAGAAGGACGTGCTTGAGGTAGTAGTTGTAGTTCGCCTCGCCCATGGGTGCGAAGTCCGGCATCGCGGGCAGTCGTTTCTCCAGTTCGTCGGCAAAACTGTGGGTGGCCGCGAGGGCGGCGTCGCGCGCCTCCACCAGGTTCTGGTGTTCTTCCGGCGAAAGCCCCTGGTCGAGCGCCATCAGGCTGCCGGTAAAGAGCGGATCAATCGCGCGCGCCGAGGCGATCGCGAGCTGCGCGTAGAGCTTCACCGGATTCTGCAGGTTGCCGAGGCCTTGCTTCAGCAGGGCCGGCATCTGGCGCAAACGCGCGGTGGCGGCGAGGGCGCGTTCGCGCGGCGGGGCATACTCCTTTTTCAGGAGCGAAAAGATGCCGCCGGTGCACTCGCCGAGATAGACCTGCGGATTCTTGCGGGTCGATTCGAGCACGCGATCGCCGAAGGCGGCCTGCTCGAGCTGTGCGCGGAAAAGGAGCCAATCAATCCGGTCGTCCTTCGACCAGCCTTCCGTCTTCATCGTGCGCACTTTCTCCAGGAGCGCGCGGACGTGCTCCTGGCGCTCCGCGATTTTCGCGGGGGCGTAATCGGTCAGCCGATCGTCCCAGCGATGCAGCCCGGCATCGCTGCTCCAGACGGGAAAGTTCTCGTTGCGCCAGGCGTAATATTCGCGCGCGAGATTGCGCAGCACGGTCGCGCCGGCGACCGGCGCGGATTTGGTCAGGAGCGCTTTGCCGGAGAGGTCGGGCGGCGTTTCCTGCACGGATTGGGCGGCGAGGAGGGTGGGCAGAAGGGCGAGGAGAGCGAAGGCTTTCACGTCGCGAGGTTAGGAGGAGCGCGCCTCGGCCGGCAAATCAAAAGCCGCGCTCGTTAGGGGAGGGGCGGCCGGAAATTCAAGACCGCGAGCAATTCGAGCGGGTAAAGTTCCTCGGCAATCTCGGCGGCGGACGGGCGCGGCCGTTCGTCGGCGAGGCAACTAGCCAGCGACTTGGTGCCATCCGCCGCGCGCAGGAGGCGGCGAACCCACCGCGCGGCCTGGAGTTCCACGCGGGTGTTGCTTCCTTCGCTTTCAAAGACCAGACGCTCCCGGTCCGCGCCGGCGGCAGCGGCTTTTGGTCTAACGAGCCGATAAAGGCCAGTGCGCTCTGGGCGCCAGCGCAGGAGGCGCGCGCGATTTTTCCAAGGCACCACCGGCGGCGGCGTGCGCCGAAAGAGAAGCTGGTGGAACGAGGAGGGCGCGAGCTGCTCCGCGAGTCGTTGCGCCTCGGCCCGGCCACGGGGGAAGAGCAGGCGGTAGCGCCGATCGGCGAAGGCGCGGCGGAGTTTGCGGTGCGCGGGGTAGCTGCCGTGAAACTCGAGCCCGGCGCCGGCCGCGAGGGCGCTCCATTCGTCGAGGGATTGCGTCGTGATCAACGGCCCGAAGAGATCGCCCGCGAGGTAGTCCGCCGGTTTGCCGGCAATTTCATCCGGCGCGTGTCCGGCGAGCGCATCGCACAGGCCGAGCACCCCGCGGAGGGCGCGCGCGTTGTCCGGGAAGCGGGCGGGATCGAATCCCAGCGCGCGCAACGCCGGGCGCCAGCGAGTGCTGTAATGCGGCGCCCCATTTACGCCCAAATAGACCGCGCCTTCACTCGTTAGGCAGGCGGCCAGATGGCGCAGCGCCCGGGCCGGCGCGGGAATGTAGGAGAAGACGCCGTGAGCGCTGATGAAGTCGAACGTTTCCCGCCAGGGCCGCGTCCAGCCGGGCTCGCTCAGGTCGGCTTGCTGGAAAGCGATCGGTCGCGCACGTCGGAGGAGCGAGCGCTCCAGTGTCCTGGCCAGGGCAAGCGCGCGCGTCGAGAAATCGAGCGCGACGATCTCAGCCTCGGGGAAGCGACGTCGCAAGGCGAAGGCCTCGTTCCCTGTCCCGCAACCGGCCACGAGGATTCGCGGCGGCGCGGCCACGTCCGCGATCGCCTGGATCCATTCGGGCGGGGGAAGTTGCCAGGTAATCTTGCGCCGGGTGCGCGCGGGATCGGGGTAAGGCCGGCGTTGATAGATCGCCCGGACGGCCCGCGCCAGGGAATTTTCCATACGACCTTTTCGCCTAACGAGTCGCGCCCGGGCCGCGCAAGGCCCGGCCGGGCTTCGCGCCGGTATGCTCGCCATCTCGCAGCACCTGCTTTCCGTTGACGAAGACGTGCCGCATGCCCACGGCGTATTGCTGCGGCTCGGCGAAGGTCGCGCGGTCGGCGATCGTCGCCGGGTCGAACACGACGACGTCGGCGAACATCCCTTCCTGGAGGAAGCCGCGATGATCCAGGCCGAGGTTGGTCGCGGGCAGCCCGCTCAGCCGGTGGATTGCTTCAGGCAGCGAGATCACTTTTTCTTCGCGCACGTATTTGCCGAGAAGGCGCGCGAAATTCCCATAGGCGCGCGGATGCGGATGCGACTTCAGGAAGACGCCCTCGTTCGGTTGCGAGGCTTCGTCGGAGCCGAAGGTGATCCATGGTTGCGCCACTTTTTTGCGCACGTTTTCCTCCGACATGACGAAGTAAACCGTGTCGATGCGCGACTCGTCCTCGGCGATCAAATCCATCAGCGTGGTGATCGGGTCCACGCCGCGCAGCTGCGCGACCTCGGCGAGAGTTTTCCCGGTGAGCGGCTTGAGCTTTTCCGACTTGAAGCCGACCAGGAGGATGCGCTCGGGGGAACCGGCGGCGAGGTAGAAATTCTCCCAGTCGTCGCTCGGCTGCGCCACTTGCCCGGCGATCTTTTTGCGCGTCGCGGGATCGCGCAGGCGGCGGAAGAGCGCGGGATAGCCGCCGTCCTGCGTCCACGGCGGGAGGCAGGCATCGAGCCCGGTGCCCGCGGCCGGGTAGGTATAGATATCGGCGGTAATCTTGAGCCCTTCCGCGCGCGCGGCCTCGATGCGCGCGAGCAGTTCGTCGAGCTTGCCCCAATTCTTTTCGCCCGCGGCTTTGAGGTGATAAATCTCCGCGGGGATCTTCGCTTCGCGCGCGATCCGCTTGAGTTCATCGAAGGCCTCCAGGAGGTGGTTTCCTTCGCTGCGCATGTGCGAGATGTATTTCCCCTGGAACTCCGCGGCCACCTTGCAGAGTTCGATCAACTCCTCGGTCTGCGCGTAGAAGGCCGGCGGATAAATCAGCGACGTGCCCACGCCGAGCGCGCCTTCCCGCATCGCCTGCCGCACGAGCGCGCGCATCTCCTCGAGCTGCGCCGGCGTGGGCGCCTGGTCGTCAAAACCGATCACGTGCTCGCGAATGGTGGTCGCGCCGACGAAGGAGGCGACGTTGCAGGAGATGCCGCGTTCCTGGAGGAAACGGAGCGCTTCCGCGAGCGTGGTCCACGCGATCCGGTATTTGATGTCTTTTTGCCCGCGGAGCATGTGCGCGCGCACCCGGTCATTCACCGGGCCCATGGATTCGCCTTCGCCCATGATCTCGGTGGTCACGCCCTGGCGGATTTCGCTTTGCGAACGGCCATCGGCAATCAACGACTCGTTAGACCAGGAGAGCATGTTGATGAAGCCGGGTGCGACCGCCAGGCCGGTGGCGTCGATCCGTTCCGCGGCCGCGCGTTCCCGCAGGTCGCCCAGGGCCACGATGCGGTCGCCCTTGATCCCGACATCCGCGCGCACCGGCGGGCTGCCCGTCCCGTCGAAGACGTCGCCACCGGCGATGACCAGGTCGAATTGCGGATCGGCGGCGCGAGCGGACGCGGAAAGAGACAGCGAGATGGCGGCCGCGAGCAGGAGGGTGCGCATGCGAGCAGGAAAGCAGGCGGGCGCGCGGAGAGCACGCGCTTTTCATCGGCCAATCCGCAGCCAAATTAGCCGGCATGATGAGAATGCCGCTCCGCCTCTGCGCTGCGCTGGCCGTCGGCGTGCGCCTGGCGACGGCCGCGGCGGAGGAGGCCACCCCGGCTCCGGCGCCCACCCCGTCGACGATGCAGGCGGTGCGTCTGCAGTCCTTTGGCGGGCCGGAAGTTTTACAGCTGGAGGAAGCGCCCCGCCCCGAGCCGGCGGCGGACGAGGTGCTCATCCGGGTGATCGCCGCGGGGGTGAACCCGGTGGACGCGCAGATGCGCGCGGGCCGTTATGCGCGCCTGCTCGGGACCACGCTTCCGCTTACGCCCGGTCTGGACGTCGCCGGCATCGTGGAAAGCGCGGGCGCGAAGGTGACGCAATTCAAGGCGGGCGACGCGGTCTATGCGGGGCTGAATCTGCGCCGGCCGGGCGGCTACGCGGAGTTCGCGCTCGCGAAAGAAAGCGAAGCCTCGCCCAAGCCAAAGGCGCTCAGCTTCGCCGAGGCTGCGGCCATGCCGGTGGCGGCGGGGACGGCGTGGCAGGCGCTGGTGGACGAGGCCCATTTGGGGGCGGGCCAGACGGTCTTGATTCACGGCGGCTCCGGCGGCGTGGGCAGTTTTGCCATCCAGATCGCGAAGGCGCGCGGAGCGAAAGTGATCGCGACCGCTTCTGCGGGGAACCAGCAATTCCTCAAGGAACTGGGAGCCGACCAGACGATCGATTACAACGCGGCGCGCTTCGAGGAAGTGGCGAAAGACGTCGATGTGGTGCTCGATTCCGTGGGCGGCGAGACGCTCCAGCGTTCCTATGCGGTGGTGCAGGAAGGCGGCATCCTCGTGAGCCTGGTGGAACCGCCGGACCAGGCGCAGCTGGACGCGCACAAGATTCGCGGCCTGGCCTTGATGGCCTCGCCCGATACCAATGTGCTCGCGGAATTAACCGGCCTGGTGGAGGCGAAAA
Organism: uncultured Verrucomicrobiae bacterium; assembly: GCA_963726745.1. Classification (GTDB taxonomy): domain Bacteria; phylum Verrucomicrobiota; class Verrucomicrobiia; order Chthoniobacterales; family UBA10450; genus JACCTI01. The sequence continues at coordinate 343,533 of CAVSDR010000004.1, read as the reverse complement.
AGCTGCGGCCGGTGGTCACGAAAACTTTCTCGTTAGCCGAAGCCGCGAAAGCGCAGGAAGCGATCGAGACCGGGCACACGCGGGGGAAGATCGTCCTGCGCGTGGCCGACGAGCCGAAGAATTAGCCAGCCCTTTGGCGCAGGCCTGCGCTCCCTTCCGGGCTGCCGTTTTGCAGGCGCTGCACGCAGTTCCGAAACTCCAGCGGCCGCGCGATGGACTCGAAGGGTTCCTGGAAACCGCCGGTGCCGCGAATCAAGACCGTGCCGTAATCGAAGAGGCGGCCGAGAAATCCCTGCTCGACCGCGATCGACTCGATCCGCGGGACAAACATCTCGAGCGATTGGCGTCGGATGACGCCGGTCTTGATCAAGACGCGCATGTTCGTAATCACGAGCTCGCTGCTGGCGTAGGCCAGCGCCGGCGGGACCATCACAAAGGCGGGCAGGGGGAGGAGAAACCAGCCGAGCTGCGAGCCGAGCAGGGCCTGCACGCCCACCGCCAGGGGCAAGGCCGCGAAGAGAAAGAGCACCAGCCCGGCAAGGCCGAAGCGGAGGAAAACGATCCAGTGCAGGTTCGTTTGGAAGAATGGCACCTCGTCCGCACCGAGGGTGGCGCGGGAATACGAGCCAAGCGCCGTAGCCGGCAAGGGAACAGCGGTGGGCCTAACGAGTGGTGGCACGGCTGGAGCCGGCGCGAGGAAATGAGCCAGCGGTTTCAACTCGCCCTGGACCTCGGCGCTGGCCAGGTCCTCCGGTCGCAGGAGTTGCTCCTCGAGCAGGGCGCGCACGCGCCTTTCCTCGATGGGTCCGCGGCGGACGCCGTTCAGGTAAAGGTAAAGATTGTTCATGGCCGGCGGCGCGTCAGCTTTGGGTCACGAAAGCTTCCAGGGCTTCGCGCGTGACCAGATGCAACGCGCCGCAGCGCGGGCAACTGACGCGCAGGACCGCCTCGTCGCCGAAGAGCGCCGCGGGATCGTTCCGCATCATCGGCGCGAGGATGGAGAACATTCGCTCCTGCGAGCAGCCGCAGCCCCAGCGATAGCTGCGTTGCTCGAGCAGGCTCAGGGTTTCGGTGGCGTCGAGCGCGCGCACTTTCTCGTCGTCGAGTTGCTCGAACCATTCCAGATCGCAGCCGGGCTGCGCGGAAACCATCACGAAATCCTCCGGGCCATGCTGGAAGTAGCGCGCCGGCCGTTGCTCGCTGCGCGCGTAGTATTCCTCCACGATCGCGAAAGGCGAGGCTCCCTGGAATTCGATCGCGCTGCGGCGGGAACCTTCGCGCTCCTTCACAAAGTCGGCCGAGAAAAGATTGCGCCCGTCGTCCTTCACATTCTCGGTAAAAATCTGACCGACGATAATCCCGCGGCGGTTATCGCCGGTGACAAACAAGTTCAGCAAAGGCTCCTGGAAGTGAATCGTCCAGGCCCAGGCCTCGTTCCAAGGCCGCGAGGCACAGTGCAGGGTCAAGGCCGCGAGTGCTTCCTTCAGCATGCCATCATGCTGCGGCGCGTGGTGGTAACCGTATTGGCCCTGGTGCAGGTAGTAATCGACATACAGCTCGCCAAAATCCGCCCGGGCCACGAGCGCGTTCCGGCCCCGGACAAAGTAACTGCGCACTTCCAACCCTTCGGCAGCTTCTCCATTTTCCATCGCTGGCAAAGTAGCGCGTCTCGCGCAGGGCGGCGAATTGCGGATTGTTTCCGAGGGGCCGGAGGGCACAGACTCGCACCATGAAACGTGTTCTCGGAATAGGCGGCATTTTCTTCAAGGCACGCGACCCGGAAGCCCTCGCGGCCTGGTATGCGCGCCACCTCGGCCTGGAGGTGGAAGACTGGGGCGGGGTAGTCTTTCGTCCGGAAGCGGAAGCGGCGACAGAGCCGCGCCGCGAATCTTACCTTACCTGGTCGCCCTTTCCGGCAGACACGGAATACTTCGCGCCGAGCGCGCAGCCTTTCATGATTAACTTCCGCGTGGCCGAGCTCGACGAACTAGTGAAGCTCTTGCGCGCCGCCGGCGTGACCGTGGAGGAAAACCCGGAAGCATCGGAGTTTGGCCGGTTCGCCTGGGTGATGGACCCGGAAGGAAACCGGGTGGAGTTATGGGAGCCTCCGCTGGCGAAAGGCGTGGGCAGTGAGGGGATCGAACCCCCGACCAACTCGGTGTAAACGAGCCGCTCTACCGCTGAGCTAACTGCCCGGTGCGTCGACTGGGAGGTGACAGAGAAAAGGAAGCCGCGCAAGTCCGCGCTTCGCTTCCTCCAGGGTCACCCGGGAGATGGATCGCCTTGGCCTTCAACTAGTTGTTCGGAAAACTAAGCTTGCTTCCACTTAGCATTAGTTCATCGTTAGGCACATGGACCTATCCCTCGATAAGTTAAGACAAGCAGTTTCTCTGCGCGAACAGATTCAAGCTTTGGAAGAGAAGCTGGGGAACCTGTTTGGTGGTAGCGGGAGCACTGGCAGCACGACCACCCGCCGTCGGCCGGGTCGCCCGCCTCGCTCGGCTGCCAGCAGCAGCGAAGAAAGCAGCAGCGGTGCGGAAAGCACGGGCTCCAAATCCAGCAACGGTCGCCGGCGTCGCCGTCCCATGTCCGCCGCGACCAAGGCCAAGCTAGCCGCGGCCGCCCGCCGTCGCTGGGCGAAGCAAAACCAGGGAAGCGGAGCGAGTGAGAGCTCCAATTCCGCAAAGCGCGCCGGGAAGTCAGCCAGCAAAAGCGCCGGCCAAGGACGCAAGCGCCGCGGAGGCATTACGCCGGAGGGTCGCCGCCGCCTGGCCGAGTCGATGAAGGCCCGTTGGGCCGCGCGCCGCGCCGGGAAGTAATTTCCGCAATTTCGGAATTGAAACGAAGACGGTGGGTCGCTTAGCGATTCACCGTCTTCATCATTTCCGCAGGGTAACGCTCGCCCGCAAAAGCATCCCGCGGCGCCAGCTCCTCGATCCGCGCGAGGTCGGCACTCGTTAGGTTCACCTCCAGTGCGCCCACGTTTTCCCCGAGGTATTTCCGGCGCTTGGTTCCAGGAATCGGGACGATGTCATCGCCTTGCGCCAGCACCCAGGCAAGCGCCAGCTGTCCCGGGGTGCAATGCTTCTCGCGCGCGAGCTGGCCGACCCGCTGCACCAGGTCGAGGTTGCGCTGGAAATTAGCTCCCTGGAACCTTGGCGATTGCCGGCGGTAATCGTCTTCCGCCAGGTCCTCATAACGCTTGATCTGCCCAGTCAGGAATCCGCGGCCGAGCGGGCTGTAGGGCACGAAACCGATGCCTAATTCCCGGCAAGTCTGGAGCACGTTTTCTTCCGGGTCGCGCGTCCAGAGCGAATACTCCGATTGCACCGCGGTGATCGGGTGGACGGCATGCGCGCGCCGGATGGTTTCCGCGCTCGCTTCCGAAAGGCCAAGGTAACGCACCTTGCCCGCGACGACCAATTCCGCCATCGCGCCGACTGTTTCCTCGATCGGCGTTTCCGGGTCGACCCGGTGTTGGTAGTAAAGGTCGAGGCATTCGAAACCGAGCCGACGCAGGCTTGCTTCGCAGGCCTGGCGCACATAGTCCGGTTTCCCGCTTACGCCGCGTGTCTTGGGATTGGCCGGGTCGCGCACGATCCCAAACTTGGTCGCCAACACCACTTGCTCGCGCCGGTTTTTGAGCACGCGCCCGACGAGTTGCTCGTTCGTGTGCGGGCCATACATGTCCGCGGTGTCGAAGAAAGTGATGCCTAATTCCAGCGCGCGCTCGAGCGTAGCCACGGACTCGGCTTCATCGCGGCCGGCATAGAAATCCGACATGCCCATGCAACCCAGTCCCAGCGCGGACACGCAAGGTCCGCCGCGTCCCAGTTTTCGTTGTCTCATGTTTGCCCAACCCAGGTGGCCGCCGCGAGATCGTCCCAGCGTTCGCGGATGGCGCGGAATTCTTCCTCGCTCAAGGCCCCGGCTTCGAGCAGGCGGGCATTTTCCTGCCAGCGTTCGGGTTTGCCGGTGCCGACGATCGCCGTGTGCACCCCGGGAACCGAGAGGGTAAAACGCAGCGCGTGCCCGATGGATTGCTCGAGCGGCTTCGAGCGAAGGAAGTCGTAGTTTAATTTCCGCAGCCGATCCCAGTAAACGTGCTGGTAGGAATCGATCGGCTTGTGCCCGGTTTTCCAGGCGGCATTGGCGATCGGGCGTTTCGCGATTACGCCGAGGTTTTTTTCGCGGGCCAGCGGCAAGGTTAACTCGATCGCTTCCTGGTCGGCGATATTGAGCGAAGTCTGGAGGGTATCGAAGGCATCAGTTTCCACCGCGTACCGTGCCGCGCGGTTGTCGCCGCTGTAACCGAGATAGCGGGTGTAGCCGCGCTCGCGGGCCGTCTGCAGGGCGGTGATGACTTCACCTTTGCGCAAGACCGCTTCCGAGCAGCTATGCAGTTGCACCAGGTCGAGCACCTCGGTCTTTAGAAGGCGCAAGCTGCGCTCAATGCTTTCGAGAATCGAGGCGGCCGACCAATCTTCGCTGCCGACGCCGCGCGGGTGACCTACCTTGGTGAAGAGGTAAAATTCCGCGCGCCGATGGCTCACTGTCTGGCCGATTAACTCCTCGCTGCCTTCGTAGCATTCCGCGGTGTCGATTACGTTTAAGCCGGCGTCGAGCGCGCTATTCAGGAGTTGTCCCACGGTCTCCTTGCTGGCTTGCTCGAAGCCGATTTCCGAGCCGCCAAAGCCGAGCACGGAAACCTGCATGTCGGTTTTGCCGAAAGGACGTTTCTCCATCGATTGAAGGTAGGACCGGGGGAACTAGAAGAGCAAGCGCGTCTGGCCGGTGCCGGGCGCGATGCGGCCAATCGGGCGCGCCCGTAAAGCCCGCGCGAGTTCCGCCGCATCCTTGCGGGCGACGATCGCGGCCATGCCGATGCCCATGTTGAAGACTTGATACATTTCCTCGCGCGGCACCTTACCGTGCGTCGGCCAGAAGCTGGAAAATAGCCGGCACTTTCCAGCTGCCGGTCTCGATCAGCGCGTCGCAATCCCGGGGAAGCACGCGCGGCAGATTGTCGACTAATCCGCCGCCGGTGATGTGGGCCAGGCCGCGTAATTTTGCCAGTGGCACCTTGGCCAGGAGCGGCTGGTAATTCTTGTGCGTGCGGAGCAATTCGCTGCCTAACGACTGCTTGAGCCCCGGCAGACGCGCGGTCAGTTTGAGTCCCATCTGCTCGAGGAAAATCTTTCGCGCGAGCGAGTAGCCATTGGTGTGCAGGCCATTCGAGGGCAGGCCGAGAATGACATCGCCTGCGCGAATCCGGCGGCCATCGAGCATCATCTTGCGATCGACCACGCCGACAATACAGCCAGCAAGATCATACTCGCCCCTTTGATACATCCCGGGCATTTGCGCGGTCTCGCCACCGATCAGCGCGCAGCCGCCAGTGCGGCAAGCCATGGTGAAGCCCGCCAGGATTTGATCGAAGACTTTAGGTTCCAGTCGCTCCGCGCCGATGTAGTCGAGAAAGAACAAGGGGCGCGCGCCGAGGACCGCGATGTCGTTGATGCAATGGTTCACCAGGTCGGCGCCGACGGTGTCGTGCCGCTTCATCGCGAAGGCTATTTTTAACTTCGTGCCGACGCCGTCGACGCTGGCCACGAGGACGGGTTCGCGCAGGCCTTTGAAGTTCGGCGCGAACAAGCCGCCGAAGCCGCCGATTTTACCCAGCACTTCCGGGCCGTGGGTGCTTTTCACCCGCGCCTGGATGCGCTTCTTGACCAGGTTGCCCAGGTCCACATCGACCCCGGCGCGGGCGTAGGCTTTCCGCGGCATCGCGAGTTACTTCAAGTCGGCAAACAAACTCGGATGCGCTTCGCTTTCGGCGAGAGCCTTCGAGCGGCTTTCGCGTTTTTCCATGATGAACTTGTCCAGCTCTGGGTCGACCGGGAGCGGATAGCTGCCGGTGAAGCAGGCGAGGCAGAAGGTGTCGGTAGCCTTGCCGGTGGCGCGCACCATGCCATCGAGGTCGAGGTAACCCAGACTGTCCACGCCGAGGTATTCGCAGATTTGCTCCATCGAAAGCTGGTTCGCGATCAGCTTCTCCGGGTCGGGGAAATCGATCCCGTAATGGCAGGCAAAACGATGCGGCGGACAGCTCACGCGCATGTGCACTTCCTTGGCGCCGGCTTCGCGCAGATTGACCACGCGGGCGCGCGCGGTCGTGCCGCGCACGATGGAATCGTCGATCACGACCACGCGTTTTCCTTCCACCGCTTCCTTGATCAAATTCAGTTTTACCCGCACGTCGAAGTCACGGATCAGCTGGCTCGGCTGGAGGAAGGTGCGGCCGATGTAGTGATTGCGGACAAAGGCGTGCTCGTAAGGAATTTTGAGCTCCTGGGCAAAGCCCAGCGCCGCATAGTTCCCGGAGTCGGGCACCGGCACGACGATGTCAGCCTCCACCGGAAAACGCCGCGCGAGCTCGCGACCCATCTCGGTGCGGACCTTGGCCACGTTGACCCCGCCGACGATGCTGTCCGGCCGCGCGAAGTAGACGTACTCAAACATGCAGAAGGCCTGCTTCTCGTCGCGGAAGGGCCACTCCGAGCGAATGCCCTCCTCGTTCACAATGATGACCTCGCCCGGCTCCACCTCGCGGATGAACTCGGCGTGAACCAGGTCGAAGGCGCAGGTCTCCGAAGCAAAAACGTAGGCGCCATCGAGCTTGCCCATGACCAGCGGACGGAAGCCGAAGGGATCGCGCACCGCGATGATCTCGCGCTCGCTCATGATCACGAGCGAAAAGGCGCCCTCGAGCCGGCGGAGGACGCTCAGGGCGTTGCCGCCATTTTGCTGCGGCTGCGCGAGCAGATGCGGGATGATCTCGCTGTCTGCGGTGCTTTGGAAAATGGAACCTTTGCGCTCGAGTTCGTCGCGCAGGACGGCGGCGTTGATCAGGTTGCCGTTGTGCGCCACCGCGATCTGGCCGCGGAAGCAATCGACCACAAACGGCTGCGCGTTCTTGAGCGTGCTCGAACCGGTGGTGGAATAGCGCGCATGGCCGACCGCGCGCGTGCCTTTGATCCGCTCGAGGTCCCCGGCGCCAAAAACCTGTGAGACCAGGCCCATGTCCCGATGCACCTGGAAGTTGTGCCCGGGTCCGTTGCTGGTCACGATGCCGGCGCTTTCCTGCCCGCGATGTTGCAGCGCGAAAAGCCCGTAGTAGGTCAGGACGGCAGCGTTCGGATGGCCGAAGACCGCGAAAATCCCGCACTCGTGCTGCGGGTGCGGAGACTCTTCCGCCGCGCTCTGCCTGGCTAATTCAAACGACATCCAGCGCTACCTTCCACCAAAGGTTTGGCCGTTCAATGTTCGAGTTCCTCGGCCGCGGTGCCGATGGCGCGCGCGATCGCAAAATACCATTCGTCATGCAGCTGCGCGATCGGCCAGCGCCGTTCGGTGCCGCTGATCTCGATGGCTAAATGCTCGCCGCCGACAGTTCCGAGGCGCTGCTGAGGAATGCCGGCCGCTTCGAGAATTGCGTGCGCTTTCTCCAGGTTGTCGGCTGCGACCGAGATCACAATGCGTGCTTGCGCTTCATTGAAGAGGAGCTCGTCGGCGCGCAGTTCGCTGTCTAATTCCACTTCAGCGCCGAGCAAGCCCTCGGGACTGAAGCAGCTTTCCGCGAGCGCAACCGCGAGGCCGCCTTCGGAACAATCGTGCGCGCTTCGCACGAGCCCGGCGTGGATCAGGTCGCGCACCGCTTTCTGCACCGCGAGCTCGCGCTCGACGTCGAGGCGCGGCGGCCGCCCGGCCTTGCGCCCATGGCAAACTTTCAGGTAACGCGAGGCGCCCAAGTCGCTGCCTAACGAGCCAAGGAGCAGGATCGCGTCGCCCGCCTGCTTGAAGAATTGCGTGGTGATGTGCGCTTCCTTTGCAATCAAGCCCACCATCGCCACCGTCGGCGTCGGGTCGACTACGCCCGCGGGGCTTTCATTATAGAGCGAGACGTTCCCGCCGATAACCGGCGTGCCGAAGGCGCGGCAGGTTTCGGAGATGCCTTCAACGCTCTCGCGGAGCTGCCAGAAGTTCGCCGGCTTGTAGGGATTTCCGAAGTTGAGATTGTCGGTCACTGCCAGCGGGGTGGCTCCGGAACAGGCGAGATTGCGCGCGGCCTCGGCCACCGCGATGCGTCCACCTTCACGTGGGTCTAACGAGCAGTAGAGCGAATTGCAATCGCTCGTGGCCGCGAGGAATTTATCCGCCGCGCGCACGTGAAAAACCGCTGCGTCCGAGCCCGGCGGCACGACCGTGCCAGTGCGAACCATGTGGTCGTATTGCCGGTAGACCCAGTTCTTCGAAGCGATCGTCGGATCAGCCAGCAACTGCGGCAGCGCCTCTTGCGGATTGAGCTCCGGGACACTCGCGAGGTCGAGCACCGGCTCGGGTTCCGGGGCGGCCACTTCGCGATGATAAATCGGCGCCTCATCCGCGAGCGGCTTTGCCGGGATTTCCACCGCGGTCACGCCGTGGTCGAGCACGCGCATCATCCCGTCATCGGTCACGCGCCCGATCTCCGCGCAAGGCACGTCCCACTTTTCAAAAATCTGCCTAACGACCTGTTCCTTGCCCTTGTGCGCAATGATCAGCATCCGCTCCTGCGACTCGCTCAGGAGCGTTTCGTAGGGCGTCATCCCGGTCTCGCGCTTCGGCACCTTCGCGAGGTCGATCTCCACGCCGGTGCCGCCGCGGCTGGCGGTCTCGCAGGTCGAGCAGGTGAGACCGGCCGCGCCCATGTCCTGGATGCCGGCGACGGCGTCGGTCGCGAGCAATTCCAGGCACGCCTCGAGCAGGAGCTTCTCCTTGAAAGGGTCGCCTACCTGCACGGCCGGGCCGGTCTTCGCGCGACTCTTCTGTAAGCTCGCGCGAGGCGAAGGCCGCGCCTGCGAGTCCATCGCGACCCGTCTCCGCGCCGACGTAGAAGACCGGATTGCCCACGCCGCTGGCGGCGCCGCGCGCGAGCTGTTCGTGCCGGAGCACGCCGAGGCAAAAAACGTTCACCAGTGGATTGCCCTCGAAGCTTTCGTCGAAGTAGATCTCGCCGCCAATCGTGGGCACGCCGATGCAATTTCCGTAGTGCGAAATGCCCGCGACCACGCCGGAAAAGAGCCGGCGATTTGTGCGCACGTTCGGCCCAGCGCCGGTGATCGGACCGAAGCGGAGCGAGTTGAGCGAAAACTCCGGACGCGCCCCCATGGTGAAGATGTCGCGAATGATTCCGCCCACGCCGGTGGCCGCGCCTTGGAAAGGCTCAATCGCGCTCGGGTGATTGTGCGACTCGATCTTGAACGCAACCGCCCAGCCGTCGCCGATGTCGACCACGCCGGCGTTTTCCTCGCCCGCTTTCACGAGAATGTTCGGGCCGCTGGTGGGAAATTTCTTCAGCTCCGGCCGCGAGTTTTTGTAGGAACAATGCTCGCTCCACATGACCGAGAAGACGCCCAGCTCGGTGAAGTTCGGCGCACGGCCGAGGATCTTTTTGATCCGCTCAAACTCCTCCGGCGTGAGGCCATGTTTGGCGACAACTTCAGCGGTGATCGGCGGGTCGGAAACGGCAGGCATGTGCTGCGCACCTTAGCTTTCTCCCGGGGGCGCGCGAGTTGCTTTTGCCGGGTAAATCGCCTACACGAGGCCATGGCATTCGACTTGAAGGAGATCGTCGCCGCGCGGCTGGGCGAGAACTACGATCTGCACGAGCAGCACCTCAATCGCACGCTGGTGGCAGCGCAGCGGGTGATCGGTTTTGACAAGGTCTATGCGCGCGCGGAAGGCGCCTATCTTTACGACATGGATGGGCGGGATTACCTCGACTTCCTGAGCGGCTATTCCGTGTTCAACATCGGCCGCAACCATCCTGCGGTGCAGCAGGCGATCCGCGACGTGCTCGAGCTCGACCTGCCGAACATGGTGCAGATGGATTGCTCGCTCCTGAGCGGGCTGCTCGCGGAAGCGCTGACCAAGCGCACGCCGCCGCATCTCGACGCCGTTTTCTTTTGCAACAGCGGCACGGAAGCCGTCGAAGGCGCGCTCAAGTTTGCCCGCGCCGCGACCGGCCGGAAGCGGATGCTTGCGCTCGCCGGGAGCTGGCATGGGCTCAGTTTCGGGTCGCTCTCGCTCATGGGTTGCGAAAGTTTCACCGAAGGCTTCGGGCAGTTGATGGATGGCTGGGACACGCGGATCGCGCTGGATGATCTCGCGGCGCTCGAGCAGGAGCTGAAAAAAGGCGACGTGGCCGCGTTCGTGATCGAGCCGGTCCAAGGCAAAGGTTGCAAAACTCCGGGGCCGGATTTCTTCCCGAAGCGCGCAGGCGCTTTGCCGGAAATACGGGACGCTGCTCATCAGCGACGAAGTGCAGACTGGTCTTGGACGCACCGGGAAAATGTTCGGCTTCCAGCATTGGAATCTCGAGCCGGACATCATCACAATCGCGAAGAGCCTGAGCGGCGGTTACGTGCCCTTGCGGCGCGATTGTCACCCGGCGCGAGATTTACCAAAAGACCTTCAGCCGGATGGACCGTTGCGTGGTCCACTCGACCACCTTTGGCCGGAACAATCTGGCGATGGCCTGCGGCCTGGCCGCGCTCGAAGTGCTCGAGAACGAGAAGTTGGTCGAGAACTCCGCGCGCATGGGCGAGCTGCTCAGGCAGCGGATCGATGCGCTGCGCGCGAAGCATTCCTTCATCAAGGAGGTGCGCGGGAAGGGCTTGATCATCGCAATCGAATTCCAGGAGCCTAACGAGTTGAAGCTGCGCATGGGCTGGAAGCTTCTGCATAAGGTCGACAAAGTGCTCTTCGCGCAAATGGTGGTCACGCAGATGCTCAGCCAGCATCGCATCCTCACCCAGGTGGCCGGGCATGCGATGGACGTGGTCAAGATTCTCCCGCCGCTCATGATTGGCGAAAAGGAAGTCGACCGCTTCGTCACGGCGCTCGACGCCGTGCTTACGGAATGCCGCAAATTCCCGGGGCCGATGTGGGAAATTGGCAACAACTTCGTGCGCCATGCGCTGCGCTCGAAGAAGGCGGCCACCCGCCCTGCCGGCGCCTCCGCCTAACGAATCCTTTCATGAGCCAGCCCGAATTCCACAAGCGCACTCCACCCGGGATCAAGCCGGTCCTCCGCAGCACGCCGGCGCCCGGGAAACCGACTGGCCGCCCGGTCCAGCGCGACCGGTTGAGCTGGCACCAATTCCAGGCCGACCCGGCGCGTTATGAGAAAATGCCCTACCGCACCTGCGGGCGCAGCGGGCTGAAGTTGCCGGCTATTTCGTTAGGCGCTTGGGAAACCTTCGGCGGTTACGTGGGCCCGGAGCAGGCGCGCGGTTGCATCTTTCGCGCCTTCAATCTCGGGATTACCTACTTCGACCTGGCGAACAATTACGGCACGCCGCCGGGGCGCGCGGAGATCATCGTCGGCCGGAGCCTGCGGGAAATGCCGCGCGAGGAAATGATCGTCGCGACCAAGGCGGGCTTCGTCATGTGGCCTGGGCCTTACGGCGACAACAGCTCGCGGAAGTCGCTCCTCGCGAGCATCGACCAATCGCTCCAGCGCCTGGGCCTGGAGCACGTGGACATTTTCTATTCGCACCGGCCCGACCCGGTGACGCCGCTGGAGGAAACGCTGCGCGCGCTCGACCAGATCGTGCGGCAAGGGAAGGCACTCTACGTGGGGCTGAGTAATTACAGCGGCGCGCAGGTGGCAGAGGCTTGCCGGATCGTGCGCGAGCAGAATCTCGCACCCTTGATCGTCAACCAGGTGCGTTACAACCTGCTCACGCGCGGAATCGAAAACGATCTCCTGCCTGTGGCCCGGGAGCACGGGCTCGGCGTGGTCGCTTTCTCCGTGCTCGCGCAGGGGATGTTAAGCACGAAATATCTCGAGGAAATTCCCGAAGGCTCGCGCGCGGCCAAGCGCTGGTCGCCGGAGCAGCGGGCGAAAATCACCGACACGATGCGCACGCGGACGCGACAATTGAACGAGCTCGCGCAAAGTCGTGGGCAAACGCTCCCACAGATGGCGATCGCTTGGACGTTGCGCAACCCGGGAGTAACCAGCGCGCTCGTGGGCGCGTCCGATATCGATCAATTGGAAGAGAACGCGCACGCTTTCGAGAAACTCGACTTCAACGCCGAGGAGCTGCAGCAGATCGAGGCGATCCTGGCTGCGGCCTAACGAATCCAGTTTTTCCAGGCCGCGCTGGCGCCGCGCCGGGAGAACATGCGCAGGATGCCGACGAGCGCGCCCGTGGCGATGCCCCAACTGAGCGCCTCGGGCCAGCTGGCGTCGTCCGCGTCGGGATTCATCGGCGCGGAGCGCCCGGTGGACTTTTGCCAGCCAGTCCTCATCAGTTTGCGGCCGAGAGAGGCGCCGGCGACGGCGGCGAGGAAGGCGAAAACAGTCCAGGCGTTCTCGCGATTGAAGACATCATCGTTCCAGCGATCGAGCGTTTGTCTGGTGGCATTCATCATCTAGGATACGCCAGTAAACAGGGGATTGGACGACACTTAGGCATGAAACGGACAGCACTTTGGCTCGGGCGAATCGCGCTCGCGCTCCTCGTTCTGGTGCTGCTCCTCCTGATCTGGGGCGTCGGGATTGAGCCGCGTCTCTACACGCTCCGGCGCGAGACCGTCTCGCTGCCTAAATTGCCGGCGGCTTGGGAGGGAAAGGAGATCGCGCTCATCGCCGATCTCCAGGTCGGCATGTGGCTGGGGAATACGGACACCATCCGGCGCGTGGTGGCCCGCCTGGTGGAATTGAAACCGGACGCAGTCTTGATCGCCGGCGATTTCATTTACCATCCGCTGGAGGACGAGCCGGAGGAAGTGCGCGAAGAGCACGAGCCGGCGGAGTTCAAGGCCGAGACGCTCGAGGAAGTGCGCCATGTGACCGATCTCCTCCGCCCGTTGCGGCACGCGAACATCCCGACCTATGCGGTCCTGGGGAATCACGACTACGGGATCAAAAGCGGGCGAACGCCGGCGCTGGAAGCGCTGGCTAACCGCGTGGCGTCCGGTTTGGAAAGCGTGGGCGTGCGCGTGCTGCGGAACGACTTCGTCCCGCTCTCACTTGGCGGCGGCGGCGGCGAGGACGAGGCGCGGCTGTACCTCGTGGGCGTCGATTCCTATATGGCGAAACGCGACGACGTCGCCGCGGCGCTACGCGGCGTGCCGGGCGACGCGGCGCGGTTGATCTTGCTGCATAATCCGGCGAGCGCCCCGCACGTGCCGCCGGGCGCGGGGCCACTGATCCTGGCCGGCCACACGCATGGCGGGCAAATGCAGATCCCGTTCTTTCCGCGCTGGTCGATCTGGAATTGGGTGGATGACAATGAGCTCGGCGTCGACGGCTGGATCCACGATTACGAGCAGGTGGGCAACCGCCTTTACATCAACCGCGGGATCGGCTTCAGCCTCTTCCCGGTGCGGCTCAATTGCCCGCCGGAGATCACGCTTTTTACCCTCCGCGCCGGGAGCTAGAGCACCTGGTCCCAAAGCGCCTCGTCCTTCAGCAGAATCTCGCGCAGGAGACGGATCGGCGGCATCCCGTGGTCGAGAGCTTCATCGTGAAATTTCTTGAGCGAATATTTCTCGCCTTCCTGCGTTTTGTAATCTTCGCGCAGCTTCAGGAGCTGGAGCTTGCCTAACGTGTAGTTTAGGTAGCCCGGATCGAAGGTCCCGCGCATCGCTTCCGACATCGAGGGCTTCGCTTCGTAGTAACAGTTTGCCTGGAAGAATTTTGCCCCGTCCTCCACCGTCATCCCCTCGGTGTGCATCATGATCGAGACGCACAGCCGGCAAAGCCGCAGGAGCGCTTCGTCGGATTGCGCCAGCCGATACTTGGCCGCTTTCTTGATCTCCTCCTCGCTCGGATTCTCCGCTTTGCTCCGGCCAAAACCTTCGTCGAGCATCATCTTCTCCGCGTAATGCGCCCAGCCTTCGATGAAGGCGTAGCTCCCGAAAATCTTCTCCAGCTTCGTTGCCGAGGAGGCGTTGAGATGAAGGAATTGCGTGTAATGCCCGGGGTAGCACTCGTGGATCGAGACATCGTCGGTGGTGTAGTAATTGAAGGCAGTGAGCCACTCTTCCTTTTGCGTGTCGCTCCACTCCGGCTCCACCGGGGTGACGTAGTAATATGCTTCCGTGGCCTTCTTCTCGAACGGCCCGGGCGTGTCCATTGAGGCGAAGGAAGTGGCGCGGGCAAACTGCGGCGTCTCCTTGACCTCCGCGCGCACTTTAGACGGCAAGCTCACCAGGTCGCGGTCGGCGACAAATTGCCGGATGGCTTCGAGGTTTTTGGCCGTCTCGGCGATGAGCTTGTCGGCTGTCGGATGTTCTTTTTGGATTTCCTTGAAGACTTCGATCGGCGGCTTTTCCGGGTCGATGATGCGCGCCGCTTCGGCGAAGGCGGCTTGCTCGCGCTTCAATTCCTCGAGCCCGAGCGCGAGCAGCTTCTCCGGGGGCAGATCGACCAGCTCGGTTTGCGCGAGGAGGCGCTGGAATTTCTCCGCGCCCAGCGCCCAGGGCGCGCTCGCCTTGGACAGCTTCTCTTTCTCGAGCCAGTTTGCGAAATCCAGCAGCGCCATCGAGGCCTTGCGATTGGACATTGCGAAGCTGGTTTGAAGCTTCTCGTCTTTTACTTCCTTGAGCGCCTCGACCAAATCCTTCTTCATGAACTCGGCCTGGCCGCGCGCGATCTCGATCGCCAACTCCACGTAAGGTTTCGGCAACACCGGAGCGAGGTTGGTCTTGGCCGCGATGATCACGTTCGGCGTCTGGTTTTGGATCGCGATGATGTGGCGCAGACGCTCTTCCAGCGGGGCAAACTTCCGCTTGATGTAGACGTTCACATCGATCGCCTGCGCGTAGGTCATGGGGTTCAGCTCAAACGCGCCCATCTCCTGAAGCTCGAACAAATCCTTCCGGATGGCCGCGAGCAGAATCCGCAGGTCGATGTGGTTGCGCGCGCTCAGCTTGCTCGCGTCCGTCTCCACCAGCTTTTTCTCGAAACGCTTCAAGCGCGCCTGTTCGGCGTCGATCGCCAGGCGGGTGAAATCGTTGATTCGGCCGTCGTATTCATGGAAGCCGAGCGAGGTCGCGGTGAGCGGATGCGCCCCCAGCCAGCCTTTGATGTATTCCTCCGCGACCTTCTCGAATTCGGCGTCCGGGGTCAGCGGCGCCGGGGTCGGGGTGGGCTTCGGCGTGGGCGTGGGTTTGGCGGCGAAAGTGGTCACGGCAAGCGCGAGCGACAGGAGCAGAAGGAGTCGTTTCATGGAAATTTGCGCGCGCGCCGGGCGCGGGGGCGAACTTTAGCCACGGTTTGCACGTTGCCAAAAATTTCTCGATGCCGGAGTATCTCCGGCGGTGTTTCACCCTTCCCCATGATGCAACGTCGCCTCTTCTTCAGCACCTGCGCCTGCCTGCTCTTTCTCGTCGGGCTGCTCGGCTTCCGCTTCTTTTCGCTGCGCGCGGCCGAGACCGAGGAAGATACCGGTTATGCGCAGATCTCTGTCTTCGCCCGCGCGGTCCAGCTCATCCGGCAGGATTACGTCGACAGCAAAAAGACCAGCTACCACGACCTGATCTACGCAGCCATGAAGGGCATGCTCGCCTCGCTCGATCCGCATTCGCAGTTCATGGACCCGGATGACTTCAAGGACATGCAGGACGACACCCGCAGCCGCTTCAACGGTCTCGGGATCGAAGTCTCGGTTAAGAACGGCATGCTCACGGTGATCACCCCGATGGAAGACACGCCCGCGGCCAAGGCCGGGATTCTCTCGGGCGACCAGATTCTGCGGATCAACGGGAACTCGACCGAGAAGATGGAACTACAAGATGCGGTCACCGTGCTCCGCGGAAACCCCGGCCAGAAAGTTACCCTCACCGTCCTCCGGCCGGCGACCAAGGAGATCAAGGATTACGCCCTGGAGCGGGCGGAGATTAAGGTTCAGAGCGTCAAGGGCGGACGCCTGCTCGACCCGGAATTAACCGGCAACTTCAAGATCGGCTACGTGCGCTTGATCCAGTTCAACGAGCCGACCGCGGAGGAACTCGGGAAGACCCTCGACGAATTGCAGAAGCAGGGGATGCAGGCGCTCGTGCTCGACCTGCGAAATAATCCCGGCGGCTTGCTCAACAGCGCGGTCGATGTTTGCGGACAATTTCTCCCGTCCGGCACCAAGGTCGTCTCCACGCAAGGCCGCGTGCCCTCGCAGCAGACGGAGTATGCCACCAGCGGCGCGGGCAAGGCGCGGCCGCGCTTTCCCATGACCGTGCTGGTGAACGAAGGCAGCGCCAGCGGCGCAGAGATCGTGGCCGGCGCGCTCAAGGACTTGAAGCGCGCGATCGTCGTCGGCGAAACCACCTTCGGCAAAGGCTCGGTGCAAAACGTCATGCAGCTGCCCGATGGCTCCGCGCTCCGCTTCACCACCGCGAAATATTACACTCCCAGCAAGCAGGTCATCCATGCGAACGGCGTCACGCCGAACATCCGCGTCCCGCTCACGAGCGAGCAGGAACGCGCGCTCTTCACCGCCCGCAGCAGCGATTCCCTCAAGCCGGAGGACGAAAAGGACCTGATCAAGTCGAAGGACACGCAAATGCTCCGCGCAATCGACGCGCTCAAAGGCGTCATGATCTACGCCCAGGAAGCGGGACCAAAGGTCGACTCGGTGAAGAAGTAGTTAACCGCAGAGACGCCGAGGACGCTGAGTATTTTTCATTCCTTCTCTGCGCTCTCCGCGCTTCTGCGGTGCAAATCCTCGCTCTAGAAACTTCCTGCGACGAAACCGCCGTCGCGATCCTGCGCGGCCGCGAGCTGCTCGCGAGCGAGGTCGCGTCGCAGACGGCGCTGCATGAGCAATACGGCGGCGTCGTGCCGGAGGTCGCGTCGCGCAATCATCTCCTGCACGCGCCGCGCCTGCTTGAGACTGCGCTCGCCACCGCCGGCGTCGCCATCGCCGGGATCGATGCCTTTGCCGCGACCAGCGGACCGGGCCTCGCGACCTCGCTCATGATCGGCGCCTCCATCGCCAAGGGCCTCGCGCTTGGCACCGGCAAACCGTATCTCGCGATCAACCATCTCGAAGGCCACCTGCTTTCCCCGTTCTTCGAAACAGCCAGCGAGATCACGCCGAATGTCTCGTTAGTCGTGAGCGGCGGGCACACGCTCTTGGTGCGGGTGCGCGCGGTCGGCGATTACGCGATTCTCGGCCGCACGCTCGACGACGCTGCCGGCGAAGCTTTCGACAAGGTGGCCAAACTTCTCGGCCTGCCTTACCCCGGCGGCCCGGAGATCGAGCGGCAGGCGCGCACCGGCGATCCCGCGCGTTTCGCCTTCCCGCGAAGCATGCTCGACTCGCGCGATCACCAGTTCAGCTTCAGCGGACTGAAAACGGCGGTGCGTTATCTCCTGCCGAAGATTCCCTCGTTAGGCGAACCGCAGACGCTGGCCGATCTCTGCGCCTCTTTCCAGGCCGCGGTGGTGGAAGTGCTGGTAAAAAAAACCGTCCGCGCCGCGCAGGAAACAGGCAGCGACCTGGTGACCTTGAGCGGCGGCGTCAGCTGCAATCACTACCTCCGCACGGAGCTCGAGCGCGCCTGCGCCGCGGCCGGCCTGCGTTGCCTCTCCGCCCCGCGCGCGCTCACGACCGATAACGCCGCGATGATCGCCTTTGCCGCGCGCTGGCGCCTGCTCAACGGCGCCACCGATTCCGTCGCCGAGGAAATCGATCCCAACCTCGCGCTGGCTTAGCGTTTCGGGAAATCAATACTCCCGATCCAGCAGATGGCGCGCGATCGCGCGCAGCGTTTCCGCGCGCGAGCCGAGCGGGCTGAGCGCGGCATCGGCTTCCTGCGTGAGGCGCTGCGCTTCCTTGCGCGACTTCTGCAGTCCGATGATCGCCGGGTAGGTCGCCTTGGCCGCGGCCACATCTTTACCGGCGCTTTTGCCGAGCTTCTCGCTCGTCTGGGTGACGTCGAGAATGTCGTCGATCACCTGGAAGGCCAGGCCTAACGAGTTGCCGAACTTCGTGACCGCGGCGAGTTGCCGGCCGCTGGCGTCGGCGCTCATCGCGCCCAGCCGCACGGAGGTGGCGAGCATCGCGGCGGTTTTGTTCTCGTGAATGTAACGCAGGCCCGCGCGGTTGATCTTTTTCCCTTCGCCCTCGAGGTCGGCCACCTGCCCGGCGATCAAGCGCTGGCTCCCGGCGCCCTGCGCGAGCTCGCGCACGACCGCGGCCATCGGGTAACGCCGCGGCAGGTCCGCGTGCGTCAGCATTTCGAACGCGGCCGTGAGGAGCGCGTCGCCCGCGAGGACTGCGATGCCTTCGCCGTAAACCTTGTGCGAAGTCGGGCGGCCGCGGCGGAGATCATCGTTGTCCATGCTCGGGAGATCGTCGTGGATCAGCGAGTAGGTGTGGATGCACTCGACCGCGCCGGCCAGCGGCAGCGCGGGCGCGATTTTTCCACCGCACGCTTCCGCCGCGGCCAGGCAAAGGATCGGGCGGAGGCGCTTCCCGCCGGCGAACAAACTGTAGCGCATCGCCCGGTGGATCGTCGCGGGTTTAGCCGACGCTTTCGGCAGGAGACGATCGAGCGCGCGGTCGATTTCTTTTTGGCGCGCGGCGAGGTAGGCCTTGAGTTCCATCCGAGGCGGCACTCTGGAAAGTCCGGGCAAAGTTGCAATCTCAAAAAAAGAGCCGACGACCTCGCATGAGCACGACGGAGGGAATGCGAGTGGAAGCGGAGCTCGCGGCCTTCGCCGCGGGCGAGATCGCGCCGGCCGATTTCCCGCATCGGGAGCATCTCCGGTTTGCCTACGAGTTGCTCGCGCGCTTTTCCTTTGGCGAGACGCTCCAGCACTTCGAGCGCGGCTTGCAACACCTCGCGGCCCGGGCAGGGAAACCGCAGCTCTACCACCAGACGATCACGGTGGCTTTCCTCTCGTTAGTCGCGCAGCGCCGGGCCGAGCGTCCGGCGCCAAACTGGGGCGCCTTTATTGCGGCGAATGCCGACCTGCTCGACAAGGATGTGCTCCTCCGGTGGTATGCGCCGGAGGAATTAGCCAGCGACTTGGCGCGCACGGTTTTCTGCCTGCCGCGTCCGCCTGCTGGTGCTGGGGAAGCCTAACGACTTTTATCGATTTCGAAGGCGCGCAAGTCGGCCTTGGCGTTGAAGCCGCTGTCTAAATCCCTCGTCCAATCGATCGCGACCGAGCCCGCCCCGGCCGCGCCCGCCATCAGGCCGCTGCCGTCGCCGACCACCGCGAAGCCTTGCAGCGACGCGCCCTGCTTTGTGCTCGCGGGCTGGAGCAGGCCGATGAGGATCGCGATGATTCCGTTGCCCTCCTGGTCAACCAGAGTCAAGGAACCAAACCGGCCGGCGGTCTCGGTATCGCCCCACACGACCTGTTCGAGAAGAGCGCCGAAGGCGGCGTCGGTGAAGCGCAGGCCGGGCGCCGATTGGCTCTCGGGATCGGCGCGCCCTTCGGTGGCTGCGCGCTGCGGCGAGCCGGCGCTCGGGCGCACGCTCCCATCGCCGAAACCGGCTAACTGCACCGCGGGCAATTGCGAGCCGGCGAGGAAGACGGTGTTCGAGGTGCCGTCGACGACTTCCGTGCGCAGGTCCACCGGGGAGCGCGTGGGCACCGGTGTTCCCGAAAGCCTGGAATTGCACCGCCGGGAGCGCGTTCGTGTCCTCGCCGCCGGCGCCGAGCATGAGCTGTTGCTCGATGTAAGGCAGCAGGGCATTCAGCGCGCCGGTCGGGTCGCTCGGCGGATGAAGCATTTCCGCGAAGCTCAATCGCCGGTCGCCGTTGGCGTCGAGTCGCGCGAAGACATCGGGAAAAGTTTTCCGCGATTGCAGCGTCTGCACGATGCGATGGAGCGACTCCGGCATTTGCACAAGCAGCCCGGCCATGGTCGCGGCGGCGCGCCGGTGGATGTTGGCAAACATCGCGCGGCGGTTGGCGTCGGCGGAGGGATTCGGGCCGCAGGTGAGCTCGCTCGTCTGGTCGATCCGGCAATCGGCCCCGCCAGTGATGCCCGGCACCGCGGGATTCGCGATCGCCTGGAAACCAAGCTCGCGGTTGGGCGCCAACATGAACATGTAGCCGTCGCGCTTTCCGTTCGGGAATTGCTGGCTCACGCCGAGCTGCTCGAGCGAGCGCGCATACTCGCCGTGCTCCTGGAAGTAGGCGCGCTCGGCGGCGGCGATAAAGCGCAGGTTGTTTGCTGCGGCCGCGCGATTGGCCGCTTCGCGCACCTTCTGCACCGCGGGGAGCAGCAGGCCGATAAGAATGGCGATGATCGCGATCACCACCAGGAGTTCGATCAGGGTGAAGCCGCGCGCGCGGAGAATGTGACCGCGCCGCGAGAGGGAGTTTGCTTTCATGGCTGGATTCCTTTCTACGGTGATCCTCGAAATGCACTTTCGGGGAGACGCCCCGGATACCAAAAAATGGGCGCCTTGGTCAAGCCTGCGGTGGCCGTCGAGACTCGTTAGGCAGCAACCTTTATGGATCAATGATGGAGGACGCGGGCGCTGGGCGGCCAGTCGCGCGCGAGGTTTTGCGCGGACCTCGCGCCGCGGCGGGCTGCCGCGGCTTCAGCCGCATGGCTCTGTGCGCTCGTGAGGTGCTCGCCGAAAGGCCGAGGGCGAGAAGCTGGAGGAAGGCCATGAAATTGGTCGCGAGGATGGCAGCGTGCCCCTTGGAAAAACCGGACGCGTCGGCGGGGTGCGGTGGCGGCAAGGGCGTCGTCGTGGGCAAGGGGGCAGTTTAATTTTGCTGGTCTGCAAACGCTTCGTCGCCGAAAAACGAAGAGACACGAGGAGACAAAAATCTATGGCACACAATCGATTGATCACGTTCGGCGCGGTGGCGCTCTTCAGCTGCGCTCTTGCGCTGCCGTTGCAGGCGCAGAAAAAAGGCGGCGCTGCGGAACATGCGAAGAAGGGCACGGAGCTGGCGCAACAAGGCGCCTTTGAGCCGGCGATCGCGGAATTTTCCGCCGCAATCGAGGCGAGCCCGAAGGATGTGCGGCTCTACAACCAGCGCGGCGGGATCTACCTCGCGATGAGCAAATTTACGGAGGCGGAAGCCGATTTTTCCAAGGCGGTCGAGCTGCTGCCGAAGGATTACGCGGCCTATTCCAACCGGGCCGCGGCCCGCAGCGAGCTCGGGAAACTCGACCTCGCGATGGAGGATTTTACCAAGGCGCTGGAGTTGAAGCCGAACGATCCCCGCACGCTCGAGCGGCGCGGCCTGGCCTATTACCGGCAAAAAAATTACAACGCCGCGCTGGAGGATTACAATGCCGCCCTGGCGCAGAATCCCAACAGCACGCTGGCGCTCAACCGCCGGGCGGACGCTTATGTGGCCCTGCGGCAATTCGACAAAGCGCTGCCTGATCTCGAACTGGCAACGAAGCTGAAGCCGGACGACTTCACCGCGCAGGACCGACTGATGTTCGTCCGCGCGCAGATGGCCGCGGCTTCGGCCCCGCCGCCGCAGGCCGCGCAGCCCGCCGCTCCGCAGGCGACTCCGCCCCCGGCGCCCACGCCGCGAGAATCTCTGCTCACGCGCGAGAATATTCTCATTTCCATCGGCGGACTCTTTGTCCTGGTCATCATCGGCGTCCTCATCGCCAAGGCCGCGATGAACCGCCGGCAGGATTACTAATTTAAACAGCAACTTGGTCGCGTCCTGGCGCAGGCGAGGGCGCGATTTTTACTGCACACACTATGAAACAGGGAAAGACAGGATGGATTATTGGATTAGCCGCGATGGCCTTGGCCAGCAGCACCCCGCGCGGATGGGCGCAGGGTGATTCCGCGGAGCACACGAAGAAGGGAATCGAGCTCGCGAAGGCGAAGCAATACGAGAAGGCGGCGGAGGAATTCGGGCTCGCGCTTAAAGCCGACCCGAAAGATTCGAAGCACTACCTGAACCGGGGTCGCGCCTACAAGGCGGCCGGGAAACTCAAGGAAGCCGCCGATGACTTCACGAAGCTGATCGAGATGGAACCGGAATCAGCCAACGGCTTGAGCGAACGCGGCAAGGTGCGTGTGGCGGAGAAAAACTACGACGGCGCGATTGAGGATCTCTCGAAGGCGGTCGAGATCGATGAGAGCGATATCGACAGCTATCGCTTCCGTGGTTTCGCCTACATCTCGAAGAATGAATTCGAGAAGGCGATCGAGGATTACACCAAGGTGCTGGCGGAGAAGCCCGAGGATGCGCCGGCGCTGGAGCGTCGCGGTTTCGCCTACCGAAGCGCGAAAAAGTATGACGAAGCCATCGCGGATTTCACTGCGCTGGTGAAGAAATCGCCGAAGGATCCGGAGGCGTATCGCCGCCGCGGCTACGCCTATAGCCAGGCTGGGAAAGACGCGGAGGCGCTGGCGGATTACAAGAAAGTGCTCGAGCTCAAACCCGGCGATGTCGACGCGCAAAACCGGATCAAATTCGAGGAGGGCAAGCGGCCGGGCGACGCCGCCAAGGCAGGCAACAATGTGCCCGGTGCGACTCCGGCAAAGCAGCCGCCGGTGCCGAAACCGGCCGGGCCTGCGAGTTCGCCGCGCTAGCAAAAGCGGGGCGGCAAAGTTCCTGCGCGGCTGGGGGAAATTCCCCTGCGCCCGGGGGAGAAATTTCTTTGACACCCCGAGGTCGGCTGCTAGCTTGCCGACGCTTTTTGCTGGAACGAAAAGGTCCCACGGTCGTTCAACCTGCGAAGTTTGATGCGGCTTTGGGACTTTTGCCTCTCTGGCGGGAAGCGACCGGTTTGTCGGTGGACTCGTTAGGCGGGACGACGGCAGACAGCGAGATTTGAAACGCGGCCCACATAGCTCAGTTGGTAGAGCACGTCCTTGGTAAGGACGAGGTCACCGGTTCAATCCCGGTTGTGGGCTCCAAGTCGAGCCCAGGGCCGCCAGTAACAAACAACAGACGCAGTTTAGTAGGAAGTTTAACACACAAGGAGAATCCAGATGGCTAAGGACAAATTTGAACGCACAAAGCCGCACGTGAACGTCGGCACGATCGGTCACGTCGATCACGGCAAGACCACATTGACGGCCGCGATCACCACCGTCCTCGCGAAGAAGGGCTTCGCCCAGGCTCGCGCCTATGACTCGATCGACGCTGCTCCGGAAGAGAAAGAGCGCGGCATCACCATTTCCACCGCCCACGTCGAATACCAGAGCGACAAGCGCCACTACGCGCACGTCGATTGCCCCGGCCACGCTGACTATGTGAAGAACATGATCACCGGCGCGGCGCAGATGGACGGCGCCATCCTCGTGGTCTCCGCCGCCGACGGCCCAATGCCCCAGACCCGTGAGCATATCCTGCTCGCCCGTCAGGTCGGTGTGCCTTCGGTCGTCGTGTTCCTGAACAAGGTCGACATGGTCGACGATCCCGAGCTCCTCGACCTCGTCGAAATGGAAGTGCGCGATCTTCTCACGCAATATGAATTCCCCGGCGACGCCATCCCGATCGTCAAGGGCAGCGCGCTCAAGGCGCTCAACGGCGATGCCGACCAGGAAGCGCAGATCCTCGCGCTGATCGCGGCGGTGGATGATTACATTCCGATTCCGGAGCGTCCGATCGACCAGCCGTTCCTGATGCCGGTGGAAGACGTGTTCAACATTGAAGGTCGCGGCACTGTCGCCACCGGTCGTGTCGAGCGCGGCATCCTCAAGAAGATGGACGAAGTCGAGATCGTCGGTATCGCGGACACCGCGAAGACGACCTGCACCGACATCGAAATGTTCCGCAAGCTGCTCGACGAAGCACGCGCCGGCGACAACGTCGGTCTGCTCCTGCGTGGTATTAAGAAAGAAGACGTCTTCCGGGGTCAGGTGATCGCGAAGCCGGGTTCGATCAAGCCGCACAAGAAGTTCAAGGCCGAGGTCTACGTTCTCTCGAAGGAAGAGGGCGGCCGTCACACGCCGTTCTTCACCAACTACCGTCCGCAATTCTACTTCCGCACCACGGACGTGACCGGCACGGTCAAGCTCCCTGACGGCGTGGAGATGGTCATGCCTGGCGACAACGTCTCCGTTGAAGTTGAGTTGATCACCCCGATCGCCATGGAGAAGACGATCCGCTTCGCGATTCGCGAAGGCGGCAAGACCGTGGGCGCGGGCCGCGTCGGCGACATTCTCGACTAGTTTAATTTGGTGCGCGCTCCTGTTCGCCAAGCGGGCAGGAGCGCGTTACCATTCGGAGCCAAAGTTTTACGCCAGTAGCTCAATTGGTAGAGTAGCGGTCTCCAAAACCGTCGGTTGGGGGTTCGAGTCCCTCCTGGCGTGTGCTTCCTCCCCACTTTTCGCAAAACACAGCAGATGATCACCAAATCGAAAAACTTCTTCAACGAAGTGAAGGTGGAGCTGCAGAAAGCTTCCTGGCCGTGGGATCCCAAGGAAAAAGGGATGAAGCGCTACAAGGAGCTGACTGATTCCACCCTCGTCGTCATCATCGCGATGCTCCTGCTCGGCGGCTACGTGGCCTTGTTCGACTTCGTGCTCGTGAACGTCATTCACTTTTTCACCCGCCTGAGCTGACCCATGGCCAACGTCCTTGCCCCCAAAGATCAGTGGTACGTCATCCACGTGCTCTCCGGACAGGAGAACAAGGTGCGCGACAACCTGGTCAAGCGCGTCAAGACCGAGGAGATGAGCGACGTCGTCTTCGAGGTCCTCGTGCCCACGGAGCGCGTCTCCGAGATTAAGCGCGGCAAGAAGAGCGAGACCACGCGGAAGTTTTTTCCCGGCTACCTGATCGCGAACATGCACCTGCTCGACGAGGACAACCAGCTCGTCGGCCGCACCTGGTATTTCGTCCGCGACACCCCGGGCGTGATCGGTTTCGCCGGGACCAAGGACAAGCCGATCCCGATGCGCACCTCGGAAGTCGAGAGCATGCTCGCGCAAATGCGGGAGCGGGAAGAGAACGTCAAGCCGAAGGTCAGCTTCGAAGTGGGCGAGACGGTCAAAGTGGCCGATGGCCCCTTCCAGAATCAGAACGGCATCGTCGAGGAAATCGACCCGACCCGCGGCAAGCTGCGGGTGTCCGTGACCATCTTCGGCCGCGCCACCCCGGTGGAGCTGGAGTATTGGCAGGTCGAACGCGGCTAGAACTCCGCGGGACAAATTTTAACCAGCAACTTCTAAGAAAATGGCCAAAGAAATCGTAGCTCACATCAAACTGCAGATCCCTGCAGGCCAAGCCAACCCGGCGCCTCCCGTCGGCACCGCGCTCGGGCCTCGGGGCGTCAACATCATGGCGTTCTGCAAGGAATTTAACGCCGCTACCCAGAAGCAGGCCGGCGACATCCTCCCGGTCGTGATCACCGTCTTCAAGGACAAGAGCTTCACCTTCATCACCAAGAGCCCGCCCGCCGCGATCCTCTTGAAGAAGGCTGCGAATATTGCCGCCGGTTCGAAAGAGCCGAACAAGACCAAGGTCGGCAAAGTCACGCGCAAGCAGATCATGGAGATCGTCAAGACCAAGGGCAAAGACCTGAACTCGCGTTCCGACGAAGCGGGCTTCCGGATCATCGCCGGCACCGCCCGGCAGATGGGCCTCGAAGTCGTCGACTAAACTGCGGGTCACACCAAAATTTTCGAAAGCCGGTCACGCGCAAGCCTGACCGGCTTTTTCGTTTTTAGACAGCAAGCTCAGGGCTTTTCGCCGAGGTATTCCCAGCGCTGCAGCTGGATTGGGACGTTCCCATTCTTCCACACGAAATCGTGGAAGGCGCGCAGGTTGAACTTCTCGCCTTCCTTTAGCTTCGCGTCCGCCAGGAAGCCGATGATCTGCAGCTTCCCGATCTGGTAGGTGAGCGCCTGGCCGGGACCGGAGGCAAAGGCAATCGCCTCGCTGCGGGCGGTCGCAGGATCCATCGGCACCTTCTCCTCGAGATACTTTGCCGCCTGCTCGAGCGTGAACTCGCCGAGCGCCAGCTTGACGTCTATTTCCACCCGGAGCGCGCGCAGCCGGGCGAAGTTGTAGATGATCTCGCGCGTGTGCGGGCTGTCGTCGAAGAGCCCCGCCTGCAGCATCATCTCCTCGGCGTAGAAGCCGATCCCTTCGTTCGCGCCGGAGTCGTAATAATGGCGACGAATCGGGTCCTCGTGTTTCCACGAGAGCGCGAGCTGGAAGTAGTGCCCGGGAATGCCCTCGTGCACGATCAACGGCCGCGGATCCTGCGCGGTCGCGCGCATGAAGTAGCCCATCTTCCCCGAGGGCGGCTCGACGTAGCGCACGCAATTTTCCGAGAGCCGCGTCGGCCCGGTGAAGTCGTCCGCTTCCGTCTGGTTCAGGAGGCGCAGATAGGCGGGCATCGGGCGCAGGGTGTAGTGCTGCATCCACTCCGGCACCGTGAGAAGGTTGTGCGCCGGGAGGAATGCGCGGATCTGCTCTTCGCGGGCGGCCGTTTCCTTGATCCACTTCTCCAGGTTGTCGGCTATTTTCAGCGGCGGGACGGCGCGGTTGCGCTCGCGCTCGTAGGTTTCGAAAGCGACCGCGCGATTCCATTCCTGCCGGCCCATCGCCAGGATCTCCTCCGGGGTGAATGGATAGAGCGCGACGTTGCGCAGGAAGAACAGGTAGGCCTCGCGGCCAACTGCGGTTCTTTCGGGCAACGACGGCAGCAGCTCCTGCAGGTGGGCGCGGTATTGCTCGAGCGCGTCGGCCGCTTTGGCAGCAGCACTCGTTAGCCGATCGCCTGAGAG
Organism: uncultured Verrucomicrobiae bacterium; assembly: GCA_963726745.1. GTDB lineage: Bacteria > Verrucomicrobiota > Verrucomicrobiia > Chthoniobacterales > UBA10450 > JACCTI01. Next base: position 316,779 of record CAVSDR010000004.1, on the reverse strand, counting down.
CGTGGTTGCAGGCTGCAGCGCGCGCACTCCTTCGGTCAGGCGCGCGGTCACGCCCTCGAGCGCGGCGATTGCGGAGCGGGCGAAAGGCGCGGGCGGATCCTGCAAGTTCGCCCTCCCATCCGCCAGGATCGCGGGGATGTTCTCCAGACGTGCAAGCACCTCGCGGCTGCGGGTTTCATCGAACGGCGCCGGGACCGTGAGCGCCTCGGCCAGCGCGGTCAGTGTCTGGTCGAGATAGAACAGCGGGTCGCGCTGCCAGCGCGGATTGATCTCCAGTTCCCAGCGCACCCGCGCGAGGGCCGAGCCGATCAGGCGATAGTCGACCTGCTCAGGGATGGGCCAGCTGGCGGGCTCGAGCTGCTTCCAGCGCGCGTCAAATTCCGCCAGCTTCGCCTTCCGTTGCGCGATCGCCGCGGCCGACCAATCGCGCGGGCCGCCGGGGCGCTCCATGCGGTTAACGTCGTCGCCGCTGAAGGGCGCGGTCGCCACGCGCCAGGTCCAGAAGTCGTCGGCTAATTTAGCCAGCGCTTTGTCCGGCGTCGCCTGCCCTAACGAGACCAAGGAAAGCGCCAGGAGGAGAGAACAGAGGAAGGTTTTCATGGACGAAAGGAGGCATCGAACTGCTTCCGGCCGGAAATGGCGAGCGACAAAATCCACGCGCCGTCCCGTTGGCGCCCGATTGTATTGCGCACATGAAAATCGCCACCAGCCTCGTCGCTCTCACTTTGCTCCTCCAGCTTCCAACGGCTCGCGCAGCCGACGTGATTGCGCTGAAAGCGGCGCGGATGTTTGACGGCAAATCGCCCGGGCTGGTGCAGAACGCGGTTGTCCTGGTGGAGAACGGCAAGATCGTGGACGCCGGCGCGAATCTCGCCATTCCGCCGGGCGCGCAAGTGATCGACCTCGGCGACGCCACGCTTTCGCCTGGCTTCATCGATGCGCACACGCATCTCACTTCCGACTTCTCGCGCCCCTACAACGAGCGCCGCCTGAACGAGCTCGAGACGAGCGTGCCGCTCTCCGCGTTTGAGGCGATCCCGAACGCGGCGAAAACGCTGGAGGCCGGCTTCACCACCGTGCGCGATGTCGGAAGCAAGGCGTTCCTCGACGTGGCCCTGCGCGACGCGATTGAGAAGGGCCTCGTGCGCGGACCGCGCATGCTCGCCGCGACCAAGGGGATCGGCGCCACCGGCGGCCACTTTGACGACACCAACGGCTTCCGCGACGCGCTCTTCGGCCGCGAGCCGAATGAGCTCGATGGCATTGCCGACGGCCCCGAGGCGATCCGCAAGGCCGTGCGCTACCAGATCAAGAACGGCGCGGATGTGATCAAGGCGGCGGTCTCTGGCGGCGTCCTCTCGATGAAGGACGAGGTCGACGTGCCGCAGCTTGCGCCGGATGAAATCGCGATGTTGGTGAGCGAGACGCACCGGCTGCGGAAGAAGGTGGCGGTGCATTGCCACGGCGACAGCGCGGCCAAGGAAGCGATCAACGCCGGCGTGGACTCGATCGAGCACGGCTCGTTTTTGAAGAAGGACACGCTCGCCCTAATGAAAGCGAAAGGGACCTACCTCGTGGCCACGCTCGAGGCGACGGAATACATCATGGGCAAGATTGCTGCCTATCCGCCCGCGATCCAGGAAAAGGCGAAAGCCGCCGCGGCCGCGCGCAGCGAGATGTTTCGCAACGCGGTCCAGCTGGGGGTGAAGATTGCTTTCGGGACGGATGCCGGCGTCTTCCCGCATGGAGAAAACGCGAAGGAATTCGCGCTCATGACCAGCTTTGGGATGACGCCGATCGATGCCCTCCGCGCGGCCACCTCCGTCGCCGCTGACTTGTTAGGCATCGCCGCCACCACCGGCACGCTTGAGAAAGGAAAAACAGCCGACATCATCGCGCTCCCGGGCGATCCCACGAGCGACATCACCGTGACCGAGCGCGTCGCCTTTGTCATGAAAGCGGGCCGAGTGGAAAAACAGACAGCGCGCTGAGCCGACAGGGCGGTGCGCGAGGCCGCCGAAGTCTGTCCTTTACCACGGGGCGCGGGAAGAGGCAGGATCGGGGAGGCTCCGATGCATCACACCACACGTCGCGCTGATTGTCGGCTCGCTGCGCTGGCCGCCGCGCTTTTGTTGCTGCCTTCCTGTGGATTTGGCGACGACGCGGCGTTGCCGGTGCCGGCGGAGATCGTGGCCAGCATTACGCCGGGCAAACCCGGGGCACCGACGGAGACGGTGAAAGCGAGTTGGGATGGCAAGAGCGGCACCCTCGCGGTCCGGCGGGGGAGCGAAGGCGCCGTCGCGGAGGAAGCGCAGGCGATGCTTTCGGAAGCGGAATATCGGAAGCTTTGGGAGATCGTGCGGGCAAATAACCTGCAACATTTCCAGCCCGCAAAACGCGAGGGACAGGTCTTCGATTTTGGCGAGCGGCGGCTGGAGATCGTCGCGGGCGGGGCGGCTGCGCGCACCGCGGTGCAGTGGGAGACGCCTTTGACTAACGAGAGCAAGGTGGACCCGCTCCTGCGGGAACTGAGCCGGCTGGCGGGTCAAAAGGCGGCGTCGGTCTCGCTGGCGTATTTTCCGCGGCCCTAGGCGGAGTTCTTTGCGGAAATTTCTAGCTTCTCCCGCTAAGCATGGACCGCGCGGCGGCGGCGCGAAAAATTAGCTTGTCAGGTGAAGGGGCCTCGGCTGCAACATGGCGGGGCTATGAAACTCCCCCCGGTTTCGTGGGCGTTGGGTCTCTTCCTGTTTCGCGCCCGTCGGTCAACTCGCGCGCAGCGCTGCCTGGTAGCACTGCTCCCATTGGGTCTCGTTCTCGCCACGCTGCCATCAGCTGCTGCCGCCCCGCCGCCGCCGCGTCCGCCGGGTCCAGGCCTAACGAGTGCACGGCCGCATTTGCCTAACGAATCGATCGATTGCTCGGCCAAGGGCCCGCTCTCGCTTCAGGTGGAAGCCTCGTGGGACGGGGCGGTGGAGAGGGGGGAATTGCCGGCCTCCTTGACCGTGGCGTTGGACGCCGACGCCGCTTCGGTGCGCATCCGGACCAGCGGCGAAGGGGTGCTGGCCAATGGCGAGCGCGTCCTCTCGTTAGGCGGACCCTGGACCGCCGGGGCCACGCGCACGGTGCAGGCCGCCTTGCCGATACGCGGTGCAGGCAACGGCCGCGCGCAGATCATTGCCGAGGCGCTGGATGTGAAAGGCAACGTGCTGCACTTGCGGCGGGTGGATCTTTACGCGCTGGCCGAGGGCCGGCGTCTGTGGGGGAGCTACTCGAGCTACACCGACCTGCTTCTCTGGCGCGCGCAAACGCTGGCCGCGACTGGCGAACTCGATGCCGTGGGCGCGCGCGCAGCGATGGAGGCGGTGGTGACCGCGGCGGTGCCGGCGGACGCGCGGCCCTTGAGCCGCGAACGGATGACCGTGGCCGAAGAACGCCTGCAGCAGGCGATCGCCGTGATCCCCTCGGCTTTGCCGGCGAGCGCGGTGGCGCCGCCAAAAACCAGCGCCTCGCCCGCGGCGCCGGTCACGATCACGGTGAGCGGCAAAGTGCTCTGGACCGACAAGGGCGGGAAGACTCACGGCGTGCCGATGGCGACGGTCGAGATCCGCGATGAAGACGTCGTCGGCTCGGAGTTGATCACTACGGTGATGACGAATGCGGCGGGCAATTACACAGCAACCTTCACCCACGACGACGGCCCCCTGCAGGGCAATCCGGACATCTTCGTGCGCGTGCTCGCGCGTTCGCCGATCGGCGACATCAAGCCCGACGCGGCCGGGGCCGAGACCTACGCGATGACTTCGCCGACGACAAACGAAGTCGCGGACGGCTCCAGCCTAACGATCAATCTGACCGCGGGGAACGCGGCCGATAACGAGACCGTCTTCGGGGTGCACCACGCGCTGGTGATGATCGGGAGCTACGCCGGCGGCCTCGCAGGCACGGCGCCATCGCAGGTGGACGTGCGTTTCCCGACGACGCGCTCGACCTCGCTCTTCGATTCCGGGGTAAAGCAGCTCCACATCCTGAAGCTCGATCGCTTCGACTGGGATGTGATCCACCACGAGTACGGGCATTACTTCCAAAACATCCACGGCTTCCAGGCGAATCCCGGCGGCCGGCACTCCTTCAATACCCACCTCGCGCAGACCCGCGGGAGCAAAGACGTGGGCGTTCGCCTCGCCTGGGGCGAAGGCTGGCCGACATTTTTCGGGACCTCGGGGCAGAACGTCTCGGGCGCAGCCGGCTTGATGGTGCCGAACGTGGGCGACACAAGATACACCGACACGGAAGATTCGACGAACAACATCGACCTCGAGACGAACGCGGGCGTCGGCGAGGACGACGAGGTCTCCACGATGTCGTCGCTTTGGGATTTGTTCGACGCAGCCGGCGACGGCGCCGACCAGTCGACTTTTGGCGACAAGTTCCTCTTTAACGCTTTCAAGAGCGCGGCCGTGAAGACGATCGGCGCAGCCTGGGAAGCGATCGCCGCCACCTTGAGCACGCAGCAAAAAACCGTCGTGGGCGGGCTCTTCGGCCAGGCGATGATCGCGCCGGAGTTGACGGCGCCGGCGGATAATTTCAACGCGGGCGCGACGCCGCCCGCCTTCACGTGGACGCGCAATGGCGGCGGCCCGCCCAATCCGTTGAATGATTTCCGGATCCGATTCTACAAAAACGACTTCAGCTCGATCATCTTCGAGAAGGAACTCGGGAACGTCACCACCTTCACGCCTTCGATGGCTGAATGGGCCACGATCGTGGGAGGCGACAGCGTGGTGAAGTGGGTCGTGGAAGGGAAGAACACCAGCGCGCCGGTGACGCCGGGCGGCACGCTCGACCATTATTGGAGCCGGGCGCGGAGCATCGGCGGCATCTCGATCATCTTCGTGATCGATGATACCGGCAGCATGGGCGAAGAAATCGCCGGCGTCCGGAGTGCGCTGCAAAGCTTCATCGATGCGGTCGCGGCGCGTGGTGGCACGCCGCCGACGATTCAGTTGATCACCTTCAAGGATAACGTGACCACCCGGATCACCTCGAACAACCTCGATGCCGTGCGCTCCGCGGTGGCCGCGCTCTTTGCCTCGGGCGGCGGCGATTGCCCGGAAGCGGGCGCGCAGGCGCTGCAGGTGGCAGCCGGCAACATCTCTCCGGGAGGCACGATCCTTTTCGCGACCGACGCCTCCTCGCAGCCAGGCGTGGATAATGGCGCGGTCGTGGCGCAATTGCGGGCCAAGCGCGTGACCATGAACACGGTGCTTTCCGGCGATTGCGTTGGCATCATGGCCGGCGCCACGCTGAACCCGCCACAGGCGGAGGATGCAGCCCCGGCCACGCCGCAGATCCAGTTCGTTAGCGGCGCCGGCGCCACGCGCTTCGGGATCTATCCCTCGAAACCAGGCGATGACGACCCGGGCCAGGACCCGATCGTGGACCCCGGCCAGCCGCCGCCGGATGAAGGCGGCGACACGCCGGCGACTGCCACCACCCTGCTGGTGAACCAGGAGGAAGTGCGCGGGTTAGTGGGCCTGGCACCGGATGCGGCGGACTATTTCCAGGTGCATCTGGAAGCTGGCCGGCCCTACGCTGTGACCGCTTTCCTCGAGGGCGGAACGACTCCGCTGGTGACGCTCTACGACACCGACGGGACGACCTTCATTACAAGTGGATCTCCATTTAGCAGCCGGCCGGCGCAATTGACCTTCCGGCCGACGGTTTCGGGAGATTATTTCGTCGCGGTTACGCGCTCCACGAGCAGCACACCCTCGGCTTATCGGCTCAAGGTCGCGGAGGATGCCTTCGCTTTCCTGACCTCGGCGGTGCAGCTCTTCTCGACCATGTCGGCGGAAACAGGCGGCGCTTTCATCGTGCGCGACGACGTGAATACCGGCGCGCGCACGGAATACGAAGCCGCTCTCTTCAACATCATGTCGAGCACCCTCGGACCGAGCGTGCTGCAGGCAGATTCCGATAATCTGCCGCAGGGCACGATGCTCGCGATCGAGCTCGTCGGCCGCGGGACGAACTGGCGGACGGGCAGCACCGTGAGCTTTGCCGGGACGGGCATCGATGTCGTCTCGGTCACGGTCTCCACCGCCACGCGGCTTACCGTTTTGGTGAATGTCGATGCCAGCGCCACGCTCGGCTTCCGCGACGTGACCGTGCAGACTCCGCTCGGCTCCGCCACCGAAACTGCTGCGGGCCGCGACCTGGTCGAGATCGTGCCGGAGATCACCGCGCCCACGCTATTAAGCGTGGAACCAAACGCGGTTAGCCAAAACACCGCGCAAAAAGTCACCGTCCGCGGGATCAACACCGCCTGGAAGGACACTTCCATGCTCTCGTTAGGCGACGGGATCACGATTACGTCACGCACGGTCCTCTCGCCCACCTTGATCGAGGCGATGGTGGAAGTGGACCCGTCGGCGCGAATCGGTTTCCGCGCTGCGGATGTGACCACCGACGGCGCCACGGAGGACAAGCAGCGGGCGCTCTTTGTGAATAGCAGCGTGGCGGTCGTGCCGCAGTTAATCGGCGCGCTTCCGAATGCCGGCGAGCGCGGCCAGGTGCTCGACGTCGATGTGACCGGCTCGAACACGAGCTTCGTCAACGGCACCACCACCGCCTCGTTCGGCGATGGGATCACGGTGCTCTCGGTCACGGTGACGGATGCGACGCATGCGAAGGTGCGCATCTCGATCGCTTCCGGCGCAGCCATTGGCTTCCGCAGCATCCTGCTCACCACCGGCGGCGAGGTCGCCACCTTGATCGACGGCTTTTTTGTCGCCGAGGCCACCATCGTGCAGGGCGCGCCGTTGCTTAATCTCTCCAGCCGCCTGTGCGTGCTCACGGCAGACAAGGTGGGCATCGGCGGCTTCATCATCACCGGCGGCGAACCGAAGAAGGTGATCATCCGCGGCCTGGGCCAGACCCTGAGCGGACGCGGCCTTTCCACGGTGCTGGCCGATCCGCTGCTCAAGCTCTACGCCGGCGGCACCCTCGTGGCGATGAACGATAACTGGAAAGACAGCCAGCAACTTGAGATCGAAAATTCGATGCTCGCGCCGACGCACGACTCCGAGTCGGCGATCGTGGCCACGCTCGATCCTGGCGCTTACACCGCGGTGCTTTCCGGGGCGCACAACACTACCGGCATCGGGCTGGTGGAGGTCTTCGACCTGGGCACGGCGAGCAGCGCCCGCTTGAGCAACATCAGCACACGTTGCTTCGTCGGCAGCGGCGATGAAGTGCTGATCGCTGGGTTGATCGTGGGGCCCGGCGGTAGCGGCGTTTCCAAGGTAATCCTGCGTGCGCGCGGCCCATCACTCGCCAGCTCAGGGCTCACCGGCCTCCTGGCAGATCCCACGATGCAAGTCTACAACGCGGCTGGCGACGTCATCGCCTCGAACGACGACTGGAAGGATGTCGCGCAGGCAGACATTGAAGGCACCGGACTGGCGCCAACCGACGACCGCGAGTCGGCGCTGATCTTCAACTTCATGCCTGGCCCCTCGACTGCAATCGTGCGCGGGAAAAACGGAGGCACCGGGGTGGGCATCGTAGAGGTCTTCGCCCTAACGAGTGCAAGCACACCGCCGACTGCGATCGTCCGGCCGTAGCTCGAAGGTGCGACCTCACCGCCGCGTGACAATAGCCACGCGCGCGGTGCGGTCGTTAGCCTGCCCGATGTAATAGAGCGCGACCTGGCCGGCGCCGTAGACCGGATAGAAGGCATAGGGTTGGCCTTTGATGAAGGTAGGGTTTTGCCAATCGATCGGGAGCGGTCGCGAGGCGCTGGTGGAGCTGACCGAAACGGTGTCGCTGTTTTGCAGACGCGGGTCGCGGAAATCGCCCTGCGCACTGTAGGGAGTGAAGCGCTTGTTGCGCACGCTGTTGGTGAGGAAGTAATCGCTCGCGAAGGCTTCGTCTTCGCTGGTGAAGCGAACTGGTCGGCTAATTTCCGTGATGCTGCGATAGGGATCGAGCATCACCGGGATGATCTGGGTTTCGCCCGCGTAGCGGAAGGATTGGAAGGCGATCTCGTAGTCGTAGCCGCCCCATTGGCTGAGATTAATCGGGTGGCCGAAGGCAACGTTGAAGACGTGCACCTGGGGTCCCCGGGTGGAGGCGTTTTCGTCGTTCGCGTTTGTGCGCGCGGCTTCGCGGCGTTGCTCGCGTTGCGCGTCGTAGGCCGCAGCCTCTGCGGATGGGAGAGCGTTTTCCGGTTGCCGCAGCTGCTGGACTAACGAGTCGCTCGCGCCTTGGGCTTTCAGCTTGGTTTCTTCCTGGGTGGTGAGCGGATGGGTGAGTTTCCGACGGGAAACTTCGCGGGCGATGGCTGGCTGGCTCTCGCCGGCGCGCACCAGCAGGGAGACTTCGCCGAAATCGATCGGCGCCGCAAAGGAGGGGAAGGTGAGTCCGGCGGAAGTCGCGGCTATGGCAAGGAGGGTTTTGATCTGGGAGTTCATAGTGTGTCCAGTTTTTATAAAGTCAGATCGTCCTTGGCAATGCTTTCGCGCGGGTTCTCTTCTTTCCCGCTCCGGGACATAAAACGGTTTTGACAATCAGGGAGGGCCCGCTACTTTCCACGTCCCGCTCCTCCCGGAGCAGGCCTTTTCAGGAGAGCAATCCCGCTCGTTCGGACTGATTTCATTATGCAAAACAATCGCAGCAAACGTTATCGCGCGGCCGCCGAGCAAGTCGACCGCACCAAGGCTTACAATCTTCCGGAAGCCATCTCTACGCTGAAGAAACTTCCGGCGCCGAAGTTCGACCAGACTGTGACCATGTCTTTCCGCCTCGGGGTGGATCCGAAGCAGTCCGACCAGATGGTGCGCGGCACTTGCCCGCTCCCACACGGCAGCGGCAAACAGGTCCGAGTGCTGGTTTTCGCCGAAGGCGACGCGGCGACCGCGGCCCGGAACGCCGGCGCTGAATATGTCGGCTATAAGGACATGATCGCGAAATGCCAGGAAGGCTTCCAAGATTTTGACGTCGCCGTGGCGACCCCGGCTGCGATGGCGGAAGTGCGCAAGCTCGGCAAAGTGCTCGGTCCTCGTGGTCTGATGCCCAACCCGAAGACGGGCACGGTGACCGACGATACCGCGACCGCGGTGCGCGAAGTGAAGGCTGGCCGCGTGGAATTTAAGCTCGACAAGAACGGCAATATCGCCGTCCCGCTGGGTAAATTTTCTTTCGCGGAAGACCAACTGGTCGAGAACGGCACCGCGGTGATCGAAGCCGTGGTGCGCGCCCGTCCAGCAACAGCCAAGGGCCGCTTCGTCGAGGGCATGTCGCTCAGCGCGACGATGTCGCCCGGCCTCGCGGTGGATCCTTCGCCTTACCTCAGCATTTAATCGGAGAGAGCAAACATGAGACCTGAAAAAGCAAACATCGTCGCGGACCTTTCCGAGAAACTGGCGAAGTCGCCGTTTATGCTGGTGACCGACTACCAGAAGATGAAGGTGACCCAATTTGGCGAACTTCGCAGCCGCCTGATGCCGGCCGGTGCCGAACTGCGCGTGGTCAAGAACAGCTTCCTGAAGCGCGCCATGGCCGACAGCGGAATGCCGGATGTCGCCGGGCAATTGACCGGCCAGACGGCGGTCGTGATCGGCGAGAACGACGTCGCGCCGGTGGCAAAGATCCTCAAGACCTTCGCCGCTGAATTTAAGATCGCGGCGCTCAAGGTGGGCGTGGTTGACAAAGAGGTGCTCTCAACCGCAGACGTGGAAGCGCTGGCAGAATTGCCCGCGCGAGACGTGCTCCTGGGCCAGCTCTTGGGACTTTTCCAGATGCCGGCAACGCAGCTTGTGCGCGTCTTGAACGAACCTGCTTCCGCGCTTGCCCGCGTCCTGCAGGCCAAGGCCGACCAGGGTGGCGGCCAGCCCGCCGAAGCCGCGGCTGCAGCCTAACGACTTTAATGACTTTCGTCCTGCCGATGCGGGGCGAGCAACCAAGAACAACTGTCCGACCCGGTGGCTACCGGGTTCAATTCTCCGGAGGCTTCCGGAGGCGGCAAACTGAGGAAAAACAAGAACATGGCAGATACAAACGCATTGGTGGACCAGCTCAGCGGATTGACCGTTTTGGAAATCGCGGGCCTGGTGAAACAGCTCGAGGAAAAATGGGGCGTGAGCGCCGCGGCTCCGGTCGCGATGGCCGCACCTGCTGGCGGCGGTGGCGCTGCGGCTCCCGCAGCTGAAGAGAAGACAGCTTTTGACGTCATCCTGACCGACATGGGCTCGAACAAAATCGGAGTCATCAAGGAAGTGCGTGGCGCAGTTCCCGGGCTCGGGTTGGCCGAAGCGAAGGCTTTGGTCGAGGGCGCTCCCAAGACGATCAAGGAAGGTGTTACCAAGGCCGAAGCCGACGAGATCAAGAAGAAGATCGAGGCTGCCGGCGCCAAGGTCGAGATCAAGTAACAAACGCTTTCAGACACAGCGGCGCGCAAGAAAATCCTTGCGCGCCGTTTGCGTCTGGCCCAAGGTTGTCTTCGTTAGAAGTCAGCGAATCGCTATTTTTAGCACTCTCCAAGACGGTTTAAATCAGAACTGGCAACGGGACAGCGGTGGTCAATTTGACACCCTGCTGTTTCGCTGCCAGTTTTGTCGTCTTCGCATCCGGTCGATGCGATAAACCCCAGAGTCCGCGGCTCTCCTGCCGACGGATTCACGATTGCAGGTCCCACGTTTATGTCAGAACGCAACGCAGAACGTATCCACTTCGGCACCATCAAAGAGGCGATCGAGCCGCCGAACCTCATCGAGGTCCAGCTCAATTCCTACGTCGATTTCCTCCAGAAGGACGTGCCCGCTTCGAAGCGGAAAATGTCCGGCCTGCAAGCCGTGTTCAAGGAAGTTTTCCCGATCGAGAGCTACGACGAGAAGGCCACGCTCGATTTCAGCCATTACGAAATCGGCGAGCCGAAGCTGAGCGCGCTCGAGGCCCAGCGCGAAGGCCAGACCTTTAGCGCGCCGCTGCACGTCACTTTCCAGCTCCGCGAGGAGAAGGGAACCAAGGAAGAGAAAGTTTACATGGGCGAAATCCCGCTCATGACGCCGCAGGGCACTTTTGTGATCAACGGCGCCGAGCGCGTCGTCGTTTCGCAGCTCCATCGGTCCCCAGGCATCGCTTTTGAGTCGAGCATTCACTTAAACGGCAAGGTGCTCTACAGCTTCCGGATCATTCCGGATCGCGGCTCCTGGATCGAAGTGCAGTTCGACACCAGTGATTTGCTTTACATCTATCTCGATCGGCGCAAACGCCGGCGGAAATTCCTCGCCACCACTTTCCTCCGCGCTCTCGGCTACGGTTCGGATGAAGAGGTGATCAAACTTTTCTATAACATCGAGACGCTCAAGCTGAGCGAGAAGCTCGGTGAGGAAGAGCTCGCCACCAAAGTGCTGATTGCCGACGTGCTCGACGGCGAGGCGACCGTGGCGCGCGCCTTTGAGCCGCTGACTGCCGCGACCGTGCGCCAAATCATGACCCTTGGGCAAAAAGAGGTGAAGGTGATCGACATCTCGAACGACGACACCGTGGTCAAGGCGCTGAAGAAAGACCCGGCGCACGACCAGGAAGAAGCGCTCAAGGATATTTACCGCAAGCTCCGCCCTGGCGATCCGCCTACGGTGGCGAATGCCAAGGCGCTCCTCAAAGCGGCTCTTCTTCGATCCGAAGAAATACGATCTCGGGCGCGTGGGTCGTTACAAGATCAACCAGAAACTGAGCATCGACGTCGATCTCGGCGAGCGCATCGTGACCGACAAGGATTTCATCGGCGCGATCAAGTATCTCATTAGTCTCCGCCGCGGCGAAGGCACGCTGGACGACATCGATCACCTTGGCAGCCGTCGCGTCCGCACCGTCGGCGAGTTGCTGGCTAACCAGTGCCGCGTAGGCCTTGCCCGCACCGAGCGTCTGGTGAAGGAGCGCATGACCTTGTTTGACATCAACATCGATGGCATGACGCCGCAGAAGTTGATCAATCCGAAAGCGCTCAGCGCCGTCATTCGCGATTTCTTCGGCCGCTCGCAGCTGTCGCAGTTCATGGATCAGACGAATCCGCTCGCGGAGTTGACGCACAAGCGTCGTCTCTCGGCCCTCGGGCCGGGCGGCCTCTCGCGCGATCGCGCCGGCTTTGAAGTCCGCGACGTGCATCCGTCGCACTACGGTCGCATTTGTCCGATCGAGACGCCGGAAGGTCCGAACATCGGTCTCATCAGCTCGATGTCTACTTTTGCCCGGATCAACGAATTCGGCTTCATCGAAACGCCTTACCGCAAGGTAACCAACGGCCGCGTGACCGACGAAGTCGATTACCTCACTGGCGATCGCGAGGAAAACTTCCTCGTGGCGCAGGCGAACGCGACCATGGACGCGAAGGGTCATCTCACGCAGGAGAAAGTCTCGGTGCGTTACCGGGGCGACTTCCTCGAAGTGGAACCTTCCAAGGTCCACTACATGGACGTTTCGCCAAAGCAGCTTGTCTCCGTCGCCGCCGGCTTGATTCCGTTCCTCGAACACGATGACGCCAACCGCGCGCTCATGGGTTCGAACATGCAGCGCCAGGGCGTGCCGCTGATCGTCAGCGAGTCACCGCTTGTCGGCACTGGTCTTGAAGGCAAAGTCGCGCGCGATTCGCACGCAGTCGTGGTTTCAATCGAAGCCGGCAAGGTCGCTTCTGTGACCGCCGACCAGATCGTGGTCACGAAGGACGGCCACCTCCCGGAAAGTCGGAAGAAGCTTAAGACTGACCACGAAGCGGGCATTCACGTCTATGAGCTGCGAAAGTTCATGCGCTCGAACGCCGGCACCTGTGTGAACCAGAAGCCGATCGTGAAGAAAGGCCAGCACGTGAAGAAAGGTCAAGTCATCGCGGACGGCCCGAACACCGACAAGGGCGAGCTCGCGCTTGGCCGGAATGTCCTCGTCGCCTTCATGCCGTGGAACGGCTACAACTTCGAGGACGCCATCATGATCTCCGAGAAGGTCGTGAAGGAAGATATCTACACTTCGATCCACATCGACGAGTTCGAGATCGGCGCCCGTGACACCAAGCTGGGGCCGGAAGAGATCACGCGTGACATCCCGAACGTTTCCGAAGAAGCGCTGCGCAACCTCGGCACGGACGGCGTTGTGCGCGTCGGTGCGGAAGTGAAGCCCGGCGATATTTTAGTCGGCAAGATCACACCGAAGAGCGAGACCGAACTCGCGCCGGAAGAGCGCCTCCTGCGCGCCATTTTCGGCGAAAAAGCCGCCGACGTGAAGGACACCTCGCTCACGGTTCCCTCGGGCACTTACGGCATCGTGATGGACGTGAAAGTTTCGTCGCGCCGTGAAGTCGGTTCGCGCGAAAAGCTCACGCCGACGGAGACGAAGCGTCAGCTCAAGACGATCACGGAAGACAACAAGAAGAAGAAGGAAGAGCTGACCGAGCAACTGACTGACTCGCTCTCCAACATCTTGCTGGGTGAAAAAATCCCGCTCGACGTGGTCAACGCCGAGACCGGCGAGATCATCATCCCGGCGAATCGCAAGATCACCAAGACGCTCCTGCGCAAGCTGGCCAACGTTTACGATCACATCGAGATCGATCCGTCTCCGATCCGCAACAAGATCCGCGAGATCATTGCCTCCTACGAACACAAGTTCGCCGAGCTCGAACTCGAGCGGGAACGCTCGATGGATCGCGTCGAAAGCGGCGACGACATTGACCCCGGCATTATCAAGCAGGTGAAGGTTTACATCGCCTCGAAGCGCAAGCTGTCGGTAGGTGACAAGATGGCCGGCCGTCACGGCAACAAGGGCGTCGTCGCCCGGATTGTGCCGGAAGAAGACATGCCTTTCCTCGCGGATGGAACGCCGGTGGAAATCGTGCTTAACCCGCTGGGCGTGCCCAGCCGCATGAACGTCGGCCAGGTTCTCGAGACTCACCTTGGCGTGGCCGCGAAAGCGCTCGGCTTCAAGGTGGCGACGCCTGTGTTTGACGGCATTCCCGAAACCAAGATTCGCGAATACCTCAAGGAGGCGAAGAAGGTGGACGGCTTTACCTGGGTGCAGGAAACCGGCAAGGCCCGACTCTACGACGGTCGCACCGGTGACACCTTCGACCAGGAAGTCGTAGTCGGTTACATCTACATGCTTAAGCTCGGCCACTTGGTGGCCGACAAGATTCACGCCCGCGCGGTTGGACCTTACTCGCTCGTGACCCAGCAGCCGCTGGGCGGTAAAGCGCAGTATGGCGGCCAACGCTTCGGCGAGATGGAGGTCTGGGCGCTCGAGGCCTATGGCGCAGCCTATACCTTGCAGGAATTGCTGACCGTGAAATCGGATGACGTGCAAGGACGCACGCGCATCTACGAGTCGATTGTGAAGGGCGATAACTCGCTCGAGGCGGGCACGCCTGAAAGCTTCAACGTGCTCATCAAGGAAATGCAGTCGTTAGGTCTCGACGTCAAAGTTGGCGGCCAGGCCCCGGCGGCGCTGTTGGAGAACATTGCCTAAGTTTCGGAACGAAAGATTATCTAAATGAACGAACATTCCTGGCGTGAGTTAGTGGGGGAAGAGCGCGCGGTCGGTTTCGACCAAGTCGCCATCGGGGTGGCTTCCTCGGACACGATGCGGTCGTGGAGCAAAGGCGAAGTCAAAAATCCGGAAACGATTAACTACCGGACTTTCAAGCCGGAAAAGGGCGGCCTCTTTTGCGAGCGGATCTTTGGTCCGACGCGTGATTGGGAATGCTCCTGCGGAAAGTATAAGCGGATCAAGCACAAGGGTGTGATCTGCGATCGTTGCGGCGTCGAAGTGACGCTGGCGCGCGTCCGCCGTGAGCGCATGGGGCACATTGAATTGGCCGTGCCCGTCTCGCACATCTGGTTCTACAAGTGCATGCCTTCGCGCCTCGGCCTCATGCTCGACATGAGCGCCCGGCAGCTCGAGCGCGTGATCTATTACGAGGACTACATCGTCATCGATCCAGGTCGCACGCCGCTGACCAAGACCCAGCTCCTAAACGAAGCAGAATATCGCGAAGCGCAGGAACAGTATGGCGACGACTTCGTTGCCGGAATGGGCGCGGAAGCGGTCAAGAAACTCCTAAGCGAAATCGATCTTCATAAGCTTAACAAAGAGCTCGAGGAAGCGATGGGAAACACCAAGAGCAAGCAGATCCGCAAGAAACTGGCGAAGCGTTTGAAGCTCGTCCAAGGCTTTGCCTCCTCGCATGCCCGTCCTGATTGGATGGTGCTCGACGTCCTGCCGGTCATTCCTCCGGACCTGCGTCCGTTGGTTCCGCTAGAAGGCGGCCGCTTTGCCACCTCTGACTTAAACGATCTTTACCGTCGCGTGATCAACCGGAACAACCGGTTGAAGAACCTTCTCCAGTTGAAGACGCCCGACGTCATTATCCGGAACGAGAAGCGCATGCTGCAGGAAGCAGTCGACGCTCTCTTCGACAACGGCCGCCATGGCCGCGCCGTTACTGGCGCCGGTAATCGCCCGCTGAAATCACTAAGCGACATGCTTAAAGGCAAGGGCGGACGTTTCCGTCAGAACTTGTTAGGCAAGCGCGTCGATTATTCCGGCCGCTCGGTCATCGTCATCGGTCCGGAGCTCAAGCTCAACCAGTGTGGTTTGCCGAAGAAGATGGCGCTCGTCTTGTTCGAGCCGTTTATCATTCGCCGCCTGAAGGATCTCGGCTACGTGCACACCGTGCGCTCGGCCAAGAAGATGATCGAACGCCAGACGCCAGAAGTTTGGGATATCCTCGAAGAAGTAACCAAGGGCCACCCGGTTCTCCTGAACCGCGCGCCGACCCTGCACCGCTTGTCGATCCAGGCTTTCGAGCCGCAGTTGATCGAAGGCGAAGCCATCCGCATTCACCCGCTTGTTTGTACCGCGTATAACGCGGACTTCGACGGTGATCAGATGGCGGTGCACGTCCCGCTTTCCGTGGAAGCACAGATGGAAGCGCGCATGCTCATGCTCGCGCCGAACAACATCTTCTCGCCTTCCAGCGGCAAGCCGATCACGACGCCGTCGCAGGACATCACCCTCGGCTGTTACTACCTCACGCAGAATCCTCGTCGCGCCGCCGGTGCGGAGAAGGAGTCGCGTTTGCCCTTGTTCGAAAACCCGGTCGAAGTCGAATTCGCCATGGCTGACGGCAAGGTCAAAGTGCACGACCGCATTCGCTACAAGAACCCGAACCTCGGGATGGAAACGGTCTACGGGAACGCGACCGATCGCATCATCGAGACCACCGCAGGCCGCGTCGTCTTCAACGAAATCTGGCCGAACGCGATGGGCTTCTTCAACAAAGCCGCGGGTAAGAAGCAGCTCACGGATATCATCTGGCGCTGCTACCAGGTTTCTGGCCAGCAGGGCACGGTCGAGACGCTCGATAAGCTGAAGGAACTCGGCTTTACCTGGGCGACCAAGGCCGGCGTCTCCATCGGGATCAATGACATGATCATCCCGAAAGAGAAGCAGCTTGAGCTCGACAACGCTTACAAGCAGATCAAGACGGTTGAGCAGCAGTATCGCAAGGGCATCATCACCGATGGCGAGCGCTACAATAAGATTATCGATATCTGGACCCACGCAGGTGACGAGATCTCGAACGTCATGTTCCGCACCCTGGAACATAACGAGGGACGCAAGGAACTGAACCCGGTCTTCCTGATGGTCGATTCCGGCGCGCGCGGTAATCGTCAGCAGGTCAAACAGCTCGCCGGTATGCGCGGTTTGATGGCCAAGCCGTCGGGCGAAATTATCGAACGTCCGATCACCTCAAACTTCCGCGAAGGTCTGACCGTCTTAGAGTATTTCATCTCCACGCACGGCGCGCGCAAGGGTCTAGCCGACACCGCGCTTAAGACCGCGGATTCCGGTTACCTCACCCGCAAGCTGGTCGACGCGTCGCAGGACGTGATCATCAACGAGCTCGATTGCGGCACGGTCAACGGCATCACCGTCAAGTCGATCTACGAAGGCGACGAGGAAGTGGTGGATCTCGCGACCCGCATCATCGGGCGCGTCAGCTGCGACACCATTGCCGACCCGGTCGACAAGAAGAAGAAGATCGTCAAGGCGAACCAGCTGATCGACGAGAAGACGGCGGCTGATTTGATGCGCATCGGAGTGGAGCAATTGAAGATTCGCTCCGTGCTCACCTGCGAAACCAAGCGCGGCGTTTGCGGCCTGTGCTACGGACGCAACCTGGCGACCGGCCAGCAGGTGAAACTCGGCGAGGCGGTCGGCATTATTGCCGCGCAGTCCATCGGCGAGCCCGGCACGCAGCTGACCATGCGTACGTTCCACATCGGTGGCACGGCTTCGCAGACCTTTAAGCAGCCGATCATCAAAGCGAAGAACGACGGTATGCTTCAGTTCAACGACCTGCGCACGGTGCAGGCGCTGGACGGTTCCTGGATTGTCCTGAACAAGAACGGCTCCATCGGCGTGCACAATGCCGAGGGCCGCGAACTCGAGCGCTACAACGTGGTTATCGGTTCGGTTATCTCCAAAGAAGACGGCTCTGAAGTGAAGAAGGGCGAGACCTTCGTGCAGTGGGATCCGTATAACGTCCCGATCTTGACGGATAAAACCGGTAAGATTGAATTCCGCGACATGATCGCGGGCGTGACGATCAAGCGCGACGTCGATGAAGCCACCGGCCTCATGGGCACGGTCATCATCGAGCACAAGGAAGACCTGCACCCGCAAATCGTGGTCGTAGGCGACAAGAAGGAAATTCTTGCCAGCTACTCCATCCCGGCGGGCGCGCACGTTATCGTCGAGCAGGGCCAGAAGATTCAAGCCGGCGCGCTTCTCGCGAAGACGCCGCGTAAGATTGCCAAGACCAAGGACATCACCGGTGGTCTGCCGCGTGTGGCCGAGCTCTTCGAGGCTCGCCGTCCGAAAGATGCGGCCGAGATCGCCAAGATCGACGGCGTCGTCGAAATGGGCGGCACGGTGCGCGGCAAGCGGAAGCTTATCCTGAAGGACCCGGAGACGGGCGCCGAGGAAGAGCACCTCATCCCGCTGACTAAACACATCATCGCCTTCAAGGGTGACTTCGTGAAGAAGGGCCAGCAGCTAACCGAAGGACCGGTGGTGCCGCACGAAATCCTCGAGGTCTGCGGACCGCAGGACTTGCAGGAACATTTGGTCAACGAAGTGCAGGAAGTTTACCGCCTCCAAGGCGTGGAAATTAACGACAAGCACATCGAGATCATCGTCCGCCAGATGCTGCGCAAGGTGAAGGTGACCGATCCGGGCGACACCAAGCTCCTCTGGGGCGACCAGGTGGACCGCCTCGAGTTCGAGCGCGAGAACGCGGAAGTGGTCGAGCAGGGCGGCAAGCCCGCCGAGGCTACGCCCGTGTTGCTCGGCATCACCAAGGCTTCGCTCGAGACCGACAGCTTCATTAGCGCCGCTTCCTTCCAGGATACGACGCGCGTGCTCACGGAAGCGGCTACGCTCGGCAAGGTCGATCGCCTGCGCGGCTTCAAGGAAAACGTCATCATGGGTCACTTGATTCCTGCAGGCACCGGCTTCCCGGCGGTCCGCGAGATTCGCTTGATCGAGAAGGGCGAGCCAGTCGGGGCCGCCTTGATGGACGAACCGGAAGCGCAGCCCGCGCTCGGCTAACGAGAGGCTTAGAAGACTTGTAACAACCGAACGCCGGGCTCCCGCAAGGAAGTCCGGCGTTCGTGTTTTCTCCGGGAGAGATTGATGTCTATTGCCACCAAGACCGGCGACGCCGGCGAGACCGCGTTGATGTATGGCCGCCGGGTGCCGAAGAGCCACCCGCGGGTCGAGGCTTACGGTTCGGTAGATGAACTCAATGCTGCGCTCGGCGTAGCGCGCGTCACCGCTGGTGTCGGCTTCATCGCCGAGACGCTGCTCGCGATCCAAAAGGAACTGATCACGGTCATGGGCGAGCTCGCGACCGCGCCCGAGGACCTCGCCCGCTACCAAGGCGATGGCTATTCCCTAACGACCACGGCGATGGTCGACCGGCTCACGGAATTAGTCGACGACTTGGAGAAGGACAAGCTGCTCCATTACAAGGGCTGGGCCATTCCCGGAAACACCATGGTTTCCGCGACCCTCGACGTCTGCCGCACCACCTGCCGGCGGGCCGAGCGGCGCGTGGCCTCGTTAGGCGGCGAGATGACGAACGGGGAAGTCCTCCGCTACCTGAATCGGCTTTCCGATCTCTGCTGGCTCCTGGCGCGCTATGCGGAGCACGTCTTGACCGCCAGGTAGCTGCCGGTTATTCCCCATCGTTCCCGATCGCGAGCGTGGGGCAAACTTCGAGCGCGCGTTGGGCCGCCTGGGTCTCTTCATCGCCTTCGGGCTGCTTGTGGAAGTAAACGTAGGTCTCGTCGTCGTTGTACTTCAGGAGAGTCGGCGCCTCGTCCAGGCAGACACGGCAAGGCGAGCAAGTGGTATCGACATACCAGGGCCCCGGGACATTTTCGGGCTGTTTGCTGTTTCTATCGGCCATGCTTCACCTTCAGCAAATTGCCTGCCGCAGGCAAGGCCACGAGCTCAACTGAGAAATTCCGCGATCGGCTCCATCGGTTCGATGTGCTCACAGAAGATCTTAAACGAGGCCAGGATCGGCACCGCGACGATGATCCCGACGATTCCCCAGAGCCACCCCCAGAAGGTGATCGAGAGCAGGATGAGCACGGGATTGAGCGTCAGCGACCGGCCCATGACCATTGGGGTGATGAAGTTCCCCTCGATCGTGGCAATCGCGAGGTAAATCCCGGGAAAGATCATGGCGTAGCCGAGGCTGGGATAACTCAGGACCGCGCCAATGGTCATGCAAGCAATGCCCACGAGCGGGCCGAGGTAGGGCACGAAGTTTAACACCGCCACGAGCACTCCCCACATCACCGGGTTCTTCAAACCCAGCAGGCCCACGCTCAAGCCGACCGCCGCTCCTAACGAGACGTTAATCAAGGTGACCGTGAGCAGATAGCGCGAGACGTGGCGCTCGATGTCATGCGCGATCGAGACCGCGCGCTTCTTGTCCTTCAGGCGCGGCATCATTTTGATCACCTTGCCGAGAAAGACGCCGTCGTAAGCCAGGAGGAAGTAGAGCAGGATCAGGAGCAAGACCACACTGGCGATAAACTCCGGCGTCCGGCCGAGGATCATCTCGCTCATGTGATGCTGTTTCACCTCCACCGTCGGGACCGGCTGCTTGGCTGTGGGCGCAGTCAGGTTTTCGATCTCCCCGCTGGCCTGGGCGACTTTCTCCATCGGTTTGCGCAACGGCACCAGGCGCTGCTGCAGTTGCTGCATCCCGTAGGGCGCATTCTCCAGCCAGCCAGCCGCGGGCGCCGCAAGGAAGGAAACCCCGTAGCCGAGCGTGCCGATAATCGCGACCAGGAGCACTACTGCGCTGACCGGCGCCGGGATGCGCACCTTGGCCAGGCCGCGTACGAAAGGCGCGAGCAGAGAAACTCAGGAGCAAGGCGAGCACGATCGGGAGGAGCAGCGCGCGGGTGAAGTAGAAGGTGTAAAAGAGCGCGAGAATAAACAGCCCGCTGAGCGCGAACGACCGGATGTCGAAGGGCCGCTGGAGCAGGTCCGGCATGCGCCTCCGCGGCACGGCGATCATCTCCTCGGATGCGGCGGCTGGCGGTGCTTCGTCGGCAGGAGTCGGTTCCATCTCGCAATGGATTCGGGCGCGCCCCGCCCTTTACGCCTACCGCAAATCCGGCAAAGGCGTCGGCTCCACTGGCGGCGGAGTGGGTGAGGGCGTGGGAGTCGGCAGGGGGGCGAGCAAAACACCGCTGCGCGTGCGTAGTTTTCCCTCGCGCGCCTCGACGTCTTCCACCCGGAAAAGTGCGCCGCTCCCATCGCTCTTGCGGAAAAAACGCGAGAGCTCGCTGAGATGGAAAGGCCGCGCGCCGCGCCGGCCGAAGACCACCGTCTGCCCGCCGGTCTCGTCGACCACCCGGTCGCGATCGAGCCCGCGCGAGACGGCGATCGCTTCGCCGTGCGTGGGAAAGGTGGCGATCAACTTGGGGTTCGGGCGCGGACTGAAACCTTGCGCGCCCGGGACCGTATCCGGCGAGATCAACTGCACCACCCGCAGGCCGTTCTTCCCATCGGCGACCAGCGCGAACATCGACGCGCTCACTGCGCCTACCTGCACCGCGCGCGTGTCATTAAGCGCGCCGCCGGCATTGAACATCTGCTCCAGCCGCGGTTGCTCCGGGTTCTCGACGTCGACAATCGCAAGGCCCTCCGCGCCATTGGCCACGTAGGCATACGTGCGCGCGACGTAGAGCCGGCCGGCTTGCTTCAAGCGCACCACGCCGCCACGCACCGGCACCGGTCGCGCCGGTTCGGAAATATCCAGCACTTTCAGGCCTTCGTCGTCGGTCACGAAGGCGTAGCGGAACTGGATGGAAACGCAGCGTGGATTGCGCAGGAAACCGTTCGTGAGGCTTCCCTCCAGGCGCGGATGGAGCGGGTCGGCCACGTTGACCACGAAGAGTCCGCGCGGCGTGGTCAGGTAAAGACGATGGCCGGCCGCGGCCACGAAGCTGGCGCCGCGCGAGAAGGCCGTCGGGATTGAAGACCGCATCCTTCTTCAGGAAATTATTGTTCGGATCGCCATCGACCAGCGACGCCACGTTCACGATCACCAGGCCTTCCTCGAGATCGGAGACAAAGACGTAGCCGTAGAATGGGTCGATCGGTTGCTCTTCGTTTTCGGGCCGGCGGACCCGCGCGGGATCGAGCGCCACGGTCGCCGGCAGCGCCACGCTGGTGGCGAACTTCGTGGGCACGTAAGTCCGTTGCCCGAGCGGCGAAACCGGCGAGGTCACGATCCGCTCGGAGAAACCTTTCTGGTCGATGTTCGCCACGTCGAACACCTCCAGCCCGCCGGGCCCGTTTGCGGTGTAGAGGTATTCGCCGCGGAGCACGAGGTCCTGGATGTTTTTCCCGGAATGTTCGTGCGCCTCTTCCAGTCTTCCGCCGCGCTCAAGGTGCTGCTTAAAATTGGCCGGGTAGGCGAGACGATGAAGGTGGCTGCCGAGCGCCGCCTGCGGCTCCTCCGCTTCCGTCCAGGCGACCGCGTGGAAGCCATCCGGTCCTTCGCCGACGTAGGCGTAGCGGCCGAAGAAGTTCATCAGCCCGGTGCCGAACCCGAGGAGCTGCGTCATCCAGGCGTTGTTGTCGTTCGCCTGTGAGAGGTGGCAATCGGTGCAGCCTTTGGTTGTCCCGACGCCGCTGGTGGTATGCGCGAAGTGCGGGTTGAACGCCTGCCCGCTGTAGCCCTCGGCCGAGATCGTCTGCGCCTGTGAGTAGACCCACTCGCGGTTGGCGTTTTGCGAGCTGACCACGACCGCGCTGGAGGAACGGATCACCGCCATCCGGTTGCCCTTCACCGTCCCATCGATCCCGAGCATGAAGACGTCGTCGCGCACCACCTGCGGGTTGTAGGTGGTGAAGTTGCGGTCGGTCACGCCTTCGAACTTGTTCTGCGCCGCGCGCACGTTTGCCTTCATCGGCAGGTGGCAGCCAAAACAACTGGTCGCCCAGGAGGTGTGGCAGATCTGGCAATCCATCTTCTCGTTGTCGTGCGCCAGGTGCGGGCCGCCGTTCGCATCGCGCGCGCGGCTGCCGCCCCAGCTTTGGCCGTCGCGCTGGAGCGTCTTGGCATAGGCCGACTTCGCGTTGTAGTGCGCCGAGAGCGGATCAACCGTGTCGATCGTTTGCGGGATTTCCCAGCGGACATCCGGCGACATGGTCGATTGCTGCCAGAGCCGCGTCCCCTCCCAGCGGAAGCGCGGACCGAAGGGCGTGTTGCTGGTTTGGGCGAGGTCGATCGCGCCCGCGTTGCCGCTCGTGACCAGCGTGGGCCGTTGCCGGATCGTCCCGTGGCAATCCACGCAGGTGATGCTGGTGGCGTTGCGCGCCTCGCCGTAGAGGTTGCCGTTGCCGTGCACGTCGAGGTCGAAATGGCAGTCGACGCACTGCATCCCTTTCGCGAGGTGGACATCCTTCAAGTGCACCGCCTTCTTGAACTTTTCCGGGTCGTCGTGCGCGATCAAGTTGTCGGCTAAATCCCGCAGGTTGCCCTTCCGGTCCTTCTTGAAGACCGCGCGAAAGACCCAGCCGTGCCCATGGTAATCGGCAAATTGCGTGTGCTTCAGTTGCGGATTTAACTCCGCGACTTTCGCCACGAAATCCGGGTCGCCCCAAAGTCCGCGCGCCGCTGCGGCCTCGGGATTCTTCTGCACCGCCTGCGCGAGCTCTGCGTCGGTCGGGTCCCGCTGTTCCTTTGGATACATGAACTCGCCGTCTGTTTCCTGGTCCCACCAGGTGTAACCGAGGAACGGGTTCACGAAGAGGTTGCCCTGGTGCATGTGGCAGTTCATGCACTGGCTCGAGGGGATCGAGCGGGTGAATTGGTGCAGCACCGGGTGTCCCGGCTCGTTCTTCGGGATCGTTTTGTCCGCGGTGAAGCTCAGCCCTTGGTGCCCATATTTGCTCCACCAGCCGGAGTTGCTCGGTGAGCGATCGTTCGCGTAGACCACGTGGCAGGCGGAGCAGCCGCTCGAGCGGTAATCGCCGGGGTGATCGTTCGAGCCGAGGAAGTCGAGCAACGGATCGTGCAGCCGCGTTTTCTGCAGGCCGAGGAAGACCGGGTCGGTGCGGTTCGAGGTGCCGAGGCCGCGCTCGGAAAGGCGGCGCGCCGGCCGGCCGGGCGGCTCGTTGATCGTCGGGTTGCCTAACGAGAGCGGCTTCTCGCCGCCCTTCTCGAAGATGCGCAGGATGTTCCCGGGATTGCTCAGGTTGAAGCGCGGGAGCGGATCGAGGAACGGCAGCAGCCCGCGCGTCCTCGTTTCGTTGGCCGTGACCGGCTCGTAACTCTCGAGGCGCAGCGGCACCCCGCTCGCGCCGTAGGCTTGGCCAAAGCGGTAATTCTTTTGGTTGTAGCCGCCGTTGTTATAGAGCGCTGCGCCCCAAAGCATCGCGCCGTGGCGCATCATGCTGTGATGGACGTTGCGGATGATCTCGCCGTGGCACAGGCCGCAGGATTTGTCGGCGACACGCAGGTCGCCGGGATTGATGAAACGGATGAACTCGGGCGATTCGTGGTTCAACCAGGCGTGCGAGTTCGGCGGATTAGCCGACGACTTCCAAAACTCGGCGTTCTTCGGGAGGACATGCGCCTGCTCTTTCGCCAGGCCACGCGCGGGATTGCCGCCATGGCAATCGACGCAGCCGAGCACAACCGCGGGCGAGGCGTGCATCGGCTCCACGCCCGCGTGGCATTGGAGGCAGCCGCTGCTTTTGCCGTCGGCTTGGGCTTGGGTCTGGTCGATCCAGTTGCGGCGCGGAGCCGGCGCCGGGTGGGTCACGTCGGCATCTGGCGAAACGGAGGTCGGCGGGAGATCCTGGGCGCTGGCGACGGTGGCGGTCGCTAGGAGCAGGGAAGCTGCCGTGATCCAAAGTCTCCCGCCGCGCTTCGGATGCCCGTGACGAAGCGAATTAGTAGCCAGCCGCTTCTTCATCAGTAAACCAGCGTTACCGTCAGAATCCCGCTGAACAAGAAGTCGTCCACCTTTCCCACGTGCTCCTGCCGAAAGCCGGGCACGGGGCGCGTGTTGGCGCGGTAGATGTCCTCGTAGCCTGCGCCCGGGACGAGGAAGCCGGCGCCGGCGGAGACGACGATGTTGTCCGTGAGCAACGGGCGCCATTGGACGCCTAACGAGCAATCGAGCCCGACTTCGTGGCTGGCGTTGTTCGTGAAGAGCACCTGCCGCACGGGCTCGGTCGTGACCATCCAGATGTAGTTCACGTTCAGGAAAGCGCGCAGCTTCGGCGTGATCTCCGCGTCGGCGCCGTAACCGAGGATGACCGCGCCGGGATTGACGAAGTTCGCCTGTCCCTCGGTCTTGCTGCTGCGGAAATCGATCACCAGGCTGTCGCGCTGCTTAAAGTTCACCGCCGTGCCGGCGAGGTTGAAGCCCTGGTGCACGTAGTAGCTAAACGGGCCGCCGACGAAGAACGGCCGGTCGAGGATGGTATCGAAGCCGGAGGCCTGGCCGTTCTTCGGATCGTCGTCGCCGCTGGCGTAGAAGAAGGAGAGCTTATGGCGCAGCCAGTCCTGGTCGATCGAGAGCTCGAGCGCGGCCATCTGCGCGAAGATGTCCACCCGCCGCCCGGCGATCCCGTTATGGCTGTCCTCGCCGAAAACCTGGTAGGCCGCGTGCGAAATGTTCAGCCGGCCGATGTGCCCGTCGCCGCTCCAGCCGAGGTAGTAGGCCTGCAGATAGTGATCGCGCACGTCGCCCAGGAGCGCCGGTCTAACGAGGAAACCGTTCTCGTCATAATGCCGGCTGGCCTGGTCGAAGTTGGCGTGAAAACTCAACTGCGCGGTGTAGCCCTTCACGAAGAAATCCTGCCGGTAAATGTTGGCCACGAGCACGACCTGCTCGCGCGAGCCGAACTCATTCAGGTCCGAGTAGGTGTCCTTCTCGCGCATGTCGAAGGCGGCCAGGTTATATTGCAGCCGATTGTTGTCGTAGTTCCCGAAGACGCGCACGCCCAGGTTGGAATCGTTGAAGATAAAGCCTCGGAAATCGCTCACGAACGGCTGAATCCCCAGGCGCGAGGAGATGAAGTCGTAGTTCTGCGAGAGGTCGCGCAGGTGCAGCTCGACGAACGCTTCCTGGAGCGCGAAGAAATCTTTCTGCCGCACCGTTCGCTGCCGCTCCGGCCCGCGCGGATCGGGATCGAGCACGTTCGCTTCCTGCACCGCGAGATAGTTCGTGTTGTAGACGCCGAGAAAGCGCACGGCCCACTCGACCGGCTTGAAAGCGGTCTCGCCGCGGAAAAGATCGATGCCGATCTGGAAATCGTTGGAGGCAAAAAGCTGTTCGCTCCGCCCGAAGAACTCGGAGCTGTTCGGCCGCACTGTGCTCACCCCGCTCGGGACCGGCAGCCGCCGCGCCTCGAATTGCGCGAAATCGCTCACGGTGAGGTTGAGGAAAATATCCTGCCCGATCACCGGCGCGTCGCCCTTGAGCAGGCTCTGCAAGTAGGGATGCCACAGGTGCAGCGGGCCGCCTTGGTAAGGCGTCTCCGCGGTCGGATCGGCGTAGCGTTGCCAGCGGCCGAAGCCGATGAACCAGCGGTTCGGCACCGCCTGCGCGCCCGGCGGCAGGCCACGGCCATCGGCCGGCTCCGGATACTCCGGGTATTCCAGCTTCCGCCGGCGCGGCACCACTTCGCGCACGCCGCGGCGCGGCAACTCGAGCGAGCGCGGCACGTCCTCGGTCCCGTAATCGGGGAGCTGGGGGAGGATCGGCGGGAAGAGATCGGGCGGCGGCACCGGCTCGGCCGGTTCGCGGCCGCCGGGATCGGGATTGAACTCGTTAGGCGGCAGGGGCGGCTCGAGCGGCTCGACGTTTTCCTCCGAGGTCATCCAGGCGATGCGCGGGCGCTCGTCCTGCGCGAAGGCGAGCGCGGCTCCGGCGAGGAAAATAGCCAGCAGGATGAGGCGTCGCATTCCGGCGGGGAGAATGCGCGAGGCGCGGCGCGATCTGCAAGCTCATCGCGGACTGGTGTCGACGCGGCCCCGCGTTTAAAAAGCAGGAGATGCGGCCATGGTTTCTGGTTTTTTTCGCGTGCCTCCTCGGCGTGGGCCCGGTGCGGGCGCAGCTGACCACGGGCGACGTGCAGCGCGCGATCGATCAAGCCGCACGGCGCGCGGGCCAGCTCGCGCCGCAGAGCGTGATCGCGGTAACCGATCGCGAAGGCTACGTCCTCGGCGTCTGGAGCGTGCGCGGCGGCGAGCCGGACGCGCTCGAGATCGCCAGCGCGGTCGGGAAAGCGGGCACGGCTGCGTTTTTAAGCAGCAACTCGAACGCCTTCACCAGCCGCACCGCGGGCTTCATCATCCAACCGCATTTTCCTCCGCAGGTGCGGAATCAGCCGCCCGGCCCGCTCGTCGGCGTCGGCTTTTCCAGCCTGCCGTTCTCCGATGTGAACCGCTTCAAGAAGCCCGACTTCCTGCCGGGCAGCGCCTCGCCCGGCACGCTCGGCTCCGCCGTTCCGCTCACCTCGCTCAATGGCATCCCCGGCGGCGTCCCGCTCTATAAAAACGGCGTGCTCGTCGGCGGCCTCGGCGTCACCGGATCGGGCGTGGAGTTTCCGCCGACCACGTTTATCGACGGCTACACGAAAGACGAAGACATCGCGCTCGCAGGGCAAAAAGGTTTCGAGCCGCCGGAGTCGATCCGCGCGAGCAATGTTTTCATCGCCGGCATCTCGCTGCCTTATGTGCAAAGCACGACCGGCGCGACCAGCGGCGCGGGCGTGCCGGGCAAGGCCGCGGCCGGCTATCCGGTGCTCGCGTCGCCGCCCGCCTTTCCCTATCCGGTCGCGACCTTCGGCGGGGTCACCGGGCAAATCCGCCAGCCGATCATGGGCGACCCGCTCCCGGGCACGATCAACGGCCAGCCGCGCCTAACGAGTGCCGAGGTGGCCGCGATCATCGAGGCCGCGGCTGACCGCGTGCGGACTACGCGCGCGGCCATCCGGCTGCCCATCGGGCTGCGGATGGAAGCCTTCATCAGCGTGGTCAACAACCCAGGCATCCCTGGCGTGCCGCCGAAAGTGCTGGCTACTTTTCGCACGGGCGACGCGACCATGTTCAGCTGGGACGTCGCCGTGCAAAAGGCGCGGACCGCGCTTGGCTTCTCGCGCAACCCCGCGGCTTACAGCACGCGCACGGTCGGGTTTCTGGCGCAATTGCACTACCCGCCCGGGATCGACCCGGAAGGTCCGGGGCCGTTCTTCGGGATGCAGGAAGAGCTTTCCGGTTTCGTCCGCGCCTCCCTGCCTGCGCTCGTGCCCACAGCCAGCCTAACGACTCCTCCGTTCTTCCCGCCGAGCACGACGTTCCCGAACGGGATCACGATTTTCCCTGGCGGCTTCCCGCTTTATCGCAACGGCGAACTCATCGGCGCGATCGGGATCAGCGGCGACGGCGTCGACCAGGACGATATCGTGGGCGCCTCCGGGGCGGCGCTTTTCCCGGCGCCGGAAGCAGTCCGCGCGGATCAATTCTCTTTCGAGGATCTGCGGCTGCCGTATGCGAAATTCCCGCGCGACCCGAATGGCGTAACCCGGTTCGCGCCCATCGCGCTGCCTATTTTCGCGGCGCTGACGGCGGCGACCGCGGAGCTGGCGAACATCTCCGTGCGCTTGCGCGTGGGGGAAGGCGAGCAGGGGGCGATTGGCGGTTTCATCATCGCGGGCGAGGGGGCGAAGAGCATCATCGTGCGCGGCCTGGGGCCGTCGCTCAGCGTGGCCGGCCTGGCCAAGGTGCTGGCTAATCCTGCGATCGCGCTGCACAACGCGGCTGGCGCAGTCTTCGCGGCAAACGATGATTGGCGCGATCTCCCGCCGGACTCGTTAGGCACGCTCACGCCGGCGGATGAGCGCGAGGCGGCCCTGCGGCAAGTGCTCGCGCCCGGTGCCTACACCGCGATCATGGGTGGCGGGCAGGGCGTCGGCTTGCTGGAGATTTTCGACGTCGATGGCGACCCGGCGACACGGATCGTAAACCTGAGCGCGCGCGGGTTTGTCGGTGAAGGCGACGCGGTTCTCATCGGCGGATTCATCGTGCGCGGAAACGGAAGCGCGCGGTTGCTGGTGCGCGCGCTGGGGCCGTCGCTCGCGGGCGCGGGAATTTCCGCGCCGCTGGCCGACCCGGCGCTGGAGTTGCGCGATCCCTACGGCTCGGTGGTGGCGGCAAACGACAACTGGCGCGACGGAGAAATAGCCAGCATTCTCGCGACCGCGCTCGCGCCTGCGGACGAGCGCGAGGCGGCGGTCGTGCTCGAAGCAACTCCCGGCGCTTACACCGCCGTGGTGCACGGCGCCGATGGCGGCAGTGGCGTTGCGCTCCTGGAGGTTTACCGTCTGCCATGATTCGCTCGTTTTTGCTCTCGCTGCTCTGCGCTTCGCTCCTTTCCGGCTGCATCACCGGCGCGGGCGGCGGACGCACGGTCATCGGCACGCCGCGCCGCGCGATTAGCCCCGCGGCGGTGCGGGTCTACGAACAACCGCCGCGGCAATTCGAACGCATTGCCTTGATCGACGGGCGGACGGTGGAGGAATCTGCGCCAGCAGGCGGCGAGGGTGGGCGCGAACGGCGTGCTCATCCAGCGGGTCGCCACGCGGCCTTCCGCGACCATCGGCATCGGCCTTGGGAGTTCGCAGGTGGAATACGGGCGGCACAGCGCCTACGGCTACGGGACCAGCGTGGGCTACGCTGCGCCGCTGGGGGAAAACCGCGTGCTCGAGGGCAGCGCGATCTACGTGCGCTAACCGCGCGTCATGGCCGAGGGGAAAGGCGACGAGCCGGCGTATGAGCGCCCGGTGGTGAACCGTCCGGCCACGGCCGAGGGCACGCTGCCGACAAACGGGAAAGCGCGGCACGATCCGTATGCGGCTTTTCGCATCCGCGCCTTCAGCTTTTACTCGTTAGGCAATCTCGTTTCCGTGGTCGGCCGGCAGATGCTGGTGGTTGCGGTCGAGTGGGAGATTTACCAGCGCACTCATTCCGCGACCGCGCTTGGCCTGGTGGGCCTGGCGATCGCGCTTCCGGTGCTGGTGCTCTCGCTGCCCGCCGGGCACATCGCCGACCGCTATAATCGCAAATACATCATCCTGGTCTCGCAGGCGCTGAGTGCGCTTTGCTCGCTCGCCCTGATGCTGGTCTCGTGGCAACACCTCGCCCTGCCGGCATGGCGTTTTCTCACCGCGGGGAATCGTGGGCTCTCGGCCGTCGCCGCCGTCTTTGAACGCCACGCGACGTATCATTTCGACGATCTCTCGGTGCCGCTGATTTACCTGATTCTCTTCGTCGCGGCTTGCGGCCGGACGTTCGGCTGGGCCGCGCGCTCGGCTTATTTTCCAAAGCTGGTGCCGCGCGATCAATTTGCCAACGCGGTCACGTGGAACTCGAGCATGTTCCAGATCGGCTCGATCGCGGGGCCGGCGCTCGCCGGTTTGCTGCTCGTGCGCACCAGCTTTCACTTCCTCTACTTCCTCGATGCGGTCTGTGCGCTCACGTTTTTCGCGCTCGTGCTCCCGATCCAGAGCGGCGACCAGGGCGGACGGGTGGAAGGCGGCGCGCTGCGCAGTCTCGCGAGCGGGCTGCGCTTTGTCCTGAGCAAGAAGGTCATCCTCGCCACGATCACGCTGGATATGTTTGCCGTGCTTCTCGGTGGGGCGACCGCGTTGCTGCCGATTTTTGCCGACAAGATCCTGCATGCGGGCCCAGTTGGTCTGGGCTGGCTGCGGGCGGCGCCGGGCGCGGGCGGATTGGTCATGGCAATCCTGATCGCTTACCTGCCGCCGATGCGGCGCGCGGGCCGGACGCTGCTCTGGTGCGTCGCGGGCTTTGGCGTGGCCACGATTCTCTTTGGGCTTTCGCGCTCGCTCTGGCTTTCGCTGGCGATGCTCTTCATGACCGGCGTCTTCGACAGCGTGAGCGTGGTCGTGCGGCATACGATCATCCAACTGCTCACGCCGGATGAAATGCGCGGCCGCATCTCGGCGGTAAACAACATTTTCATCGGCACCTCGAACGAACTTGGCGCGCTCGAGTCGGGATTGACCGCGGCCTTTTTCGGCCCGGTGGTGAGCGTGGTCGGCGGCGGCATCGGCACGATCCTGGTCGTGCTCGGAGTGGCCTGGCGCTGGCCGGAAACGCGCAAGATCGGCGCGCTCGATCGGCACCTCGCCTAGAAAGCCGCGCCGATCGAGGCCGAGAAGTAAGCGCCGCCGCTTTCCTGGTGGTAGCGCACGTCGGTGCGGTGGAAATCGAAATTGCGATACGGCACGAAACCGCCCTCGAGCGCGAACTTCACCTGCGGGGCGAGCTTCCACTCGAAGCCGGCGCCGGTGCGCACCTCGCTATAGGTGATGACGGCGTCGTTCAGGCGGCGATTCCCGCGCGCGTTTCCGAAGTTGTCGTCTACCCGGAAGGTCGAGCCTTTGAGTTCGGCCCCGGCGTAGAGGGTGAAGCCGTCGGCAATTTCGTATTCGAGCCGCGGAGTGGGAAGGACCGCGTTGAGGACCCACTGCCGCCCGAGCCGCCAACGCACCCCGAGCCCCGGGAAGACCGGATAGCTGCGTTCGTAATCGACGCTCACGCCGAAGATGAACTGGAGATCCGGGCTGTAGATGTAGGTGCCGCCGAGGATGAAAGGCGCATGGAAGTCGCCCCCGCTTAGTCGCGTGCCGCTGTAGAGACCAGGCTGCGCCTCGAAGCGCACCAGGATGGAATCGGAAAACTGCGTGTCCAGCCCCACCACCGCAGTCAGGGATTGCAGGCCGCGCGGGACCTCGAACATGGCCGGCGCGCGGAACCCAAAGCGCTCATAGGCCGCGCCCAAGCGCAGAATGCCAAAGCTAACCCGCGGCGTGTAAATGAAGCGCGCGGCCAGGTAATCTTCGTCGAGGCCGCTGACCTTCCGGCCGCCACGGGCAAGCTCGGAATCGCTCGAGAGCGAAGTCTGCACATCGACTTCGAACGGGATTGGTCCGGCGCGGAGCGAGCCGGCAGACAGCGAGATGGCAAGGGCGAGCAGGAGACGTTTTTTCATGGACGAGCGGCGGAGGTTAGCGCCTAACGACCCGTGTCGCCACGGAAAAAGCGGATCGAGCGGCCGACATCTTTCATCATCGCCGACTCCGACCCGAGCCGCTCCACCCCGGCGAGCCCGGCGAGCTCGGAAGACGAGATGAGATCGCCGCGCCAGACGAGCGTCGCTGGCTTTCCGTCCACCGTCACCGGCCACATTTGATAGAGCGTGATCGCGGCATCGTAGCCGCCGCTGGCGTAATACAAGACGTCGGCGGCCTGAAGCGCGGCGCCACCGCTGGCGGTGCGATTGAAAGAGGCGCCGAGCGTGAGCACGCCCTTCCGTTCCACCTCCAGCAGCTCCCAGTAAGTCTCGCCCTTGTCGCCGATGAGGCCGTCGAATTGCTTCCGAAGTTTCGGCTGCTGCGCGAGGAGCGCGTTGATCTGTTCGCTCGGTTTGAGGTTGCTCCCCGTGTGGCTGTAAGACGGCTGGCCGAAGACTCCCGTGGCGGCGCGGGCGCTCAGGATTGCGCTCCAAAAATCAGCAAACGCACCGCTCTTCGCCGCTTCTTCCTGGCTGATCTGCAATTCCTTCGAGCGGCTCTCCGTGGCCTGCCGGAGCCAATCAACCGGCGCGCCCGCGGGCAGCTTGCCTAACGAGGAGAAGTTGTTGCCGTTTTGATGCAGCAGGACGTGCATTTCCGGATGGCGCGCGGGATTGAAACCACGCAGCGCGGCTGCGAGCTCCTGCGGCGAGCCGGGCGAAACCCAGACACTTTGCACGGAAAGAAAACGCGGGTTGCTCATGCGTTCGCCGCGCTGGGTCTTTGCTTCGCCTTTGAGCTGCGCGAGGTCGACCGCGTTGAAAACCGAGAAGCTCGCCAGCTCGGCGACGGGATCCGCGCGGAGCGTTGCGGCTCCCGCGAGCACGATAACGCCGGCTAAAATTCGGGCCGGCGAAGAGGAGATGCGCATGCGGTAATTTTGCGTCCGCTCGAGGCTTTGCAAACGGGCTCCCGGGTTTCGCTCCGCGCAAAGCTGGCCATAGTGACGCTCTGCTGATGAAGGAACCGGTCATCCTCCTGGAGAAATTGAGCAAGCACTACGGCGAGACGCAGGCCGTGCGTGAGCTCTCGTTGACCGTGGAGCGCGGCGCGATCTTCGGTTTTCTGGGCGCGAATGGCGCCGGCAAGACCACCACCATGCGCATGCTCTGTGGTTTGGTCCGGCCGACCAGTGGTCGCGCGACCATCGCCGGGTCCGATGTCTGGCGGGAGCGGCACCTGGCGCGGACGAAATTCGGCTACGTCGCCCAGCGTTTCAGCCTCTACCGCGACCTCACGGTGGATGAGAACATGCGCTTCTTTGGCGGCGCCTCGCGCGTGCCCGGGCGGGAATTAGACAGCCGGATCACCCGGCTGCTGGCGTTGACCGATCTCGAGCGGAAGCGCCATGCGCCGGCCGGCAGTCTCTCGGGTGGCGTGCGGCAGTTGCTCGCGATTGCCTGCGCGCTCATCCATGAGCCGCCGCTGCTTTTTCTCGATGAACCGACTTCCGGCCTCGACCCGGTGCACCGGCAGCAGATGTGGAATTTACTCTACGATCTGAGCCATGGCGGGATCACGATTTTCATCACCACGCATTACATGGACGAAGCCGAGCGCTGCACCGATGTGGGCTTCATCGACCAGGGACGGCTGCTCGCGCGGGCTGCGCCGCGGGCTTTCAAGTCGAGCTTCAAGACCCGCCTGCTCGAGCTGGACGTGGACCCGGTAATGCCGGCACTCGTGCGGCTGCGGGAAGAGCCGGGCGTCCTCGGAGTTTCGCTGCGCAGCGGCGCACTCCGGCTCTACGCGGCCGAGCCGGAGAACTTGCTGGAGCGCTGGCGCGCGGCCTGGCCTTTCCCGGAACTGCGCTGGCGCGGGGAGCGTTGGGTCGAGCCGGATATGGAGGACGTTTTCACCGCCTACTCGCAGGGCTACACCGCGCTGCTCGCACCTTTGCCATGATGCGTTCCGGTTTTGTCGCAGCAGTCGCCAGCGTGGCGCGGAAGGAATTTCTCCACATCTGGCGCGATCGCCGGGTCCTCCTGCTCCTGGTCATCCTGCCGCCTATTTTCACGCTCGTCTTCGGACACGCTTTCGAGGCCGGGGAAATGACCGATGTGCCCGCGCTCCTGATCAACGCCGATGCCACACCGCAGACGCAGCGTTTCGTCGACAAAATTTCCACCAACAAGACCTTCCGCTGGCGCACGCGCGAAGCCAGCGGCACCGAGGCGCAGATTGACCTGCTCCACCAGGGCGTGCAGGCCGCGCTGGTGATTCCGGCCGGCTGGAGCGCGGGACTGGCCGATGGCAAACCGGTCCCGCTGCGGCTCTACCTCGACGCCAGCGACACCAATATCGCGCCGCAACTTTTCGGGAGCGTGCAGGAGTCGTTAGGCGAATTTCAGCTGGGCGAACGGCAGGAGATGATCGACGCCCTGCCGCAGGAGGTTTTCGACCTCGCGGAGAAGATTCCGGTGGAAGTGCGGAAGCAATTTGTCTCCGCGATGGAGCCGTGGACGATCCGGCAAACGCTGCTCTATAACCCGAAGGAGCGCTTCATCGATTACGTCATCCCCGGCGTCATCGGACTGATCCTGCAGTTGATCACGGTCACGCTCATGGCTTGCACGATTGCGCGCGAGCGCGAGTCCGGGACGCTTTTTCAACTGATGGTCACGTCGCTCCGCCGCAGCGAGATCGTGATCGGCAAAGTGATTCCGTATCTGGCGATTTCGCTTGGGTTGATCGCGATGATCGTCGCCCTGGCGGGCTGGCATTTTGGCGTCACCTTCCGGCACCCCTTCGTGCTCGCGGTCATCTGCCTGGTCTTCCTTCTTTGCTCGTTAGGCCTGGGATTGATCATCTCCGCGATCTCGCGCAGCCAGACGCAGGCGATCCAGTTCTCGGTTTTCTTTTTGCTGCCGGTCTTTGTTTTGTCGGGCGCGTTTGCGCCGCTGGAGCAATTACCGGCCGGCATCCGCTGGATCTCGGAGTTCTTCCCGCTGACCTATTTTTGCCGGGCGTTTCGCCTGGTGAATCTCTACGATGCCGGCTTCGCTTACTACGGGCCAAGTCTGCTCGCGTTGTGCGCTGGAACGGTGGTTACGTTCGTCGGCGCGGCCTTTCTCTTGCGCCGCATCGAGCAGTGAAAGCGCTGGCTAAAACTCCGCCTTGAGCGAAGCCCGCACAAACGGGGCGCCGTCGGCCTTATACTCCACCCCCGCACGCTCGAAATTGAAGCGACGCTGGAAAACGTAACCGCCGCCGAGATCCACCGCGACGTGCTCCGACGGGTGGAAAGTGATGCCGAGCGCCCCGCGATATTCCGAATAATCAATCTGCGCTCCGTTCAGGCGCTGCGGGACGATTGCGTTCTCGCGATCGGTGCGGAAAGACCAGCCGACGAGTTGGCCGCCAACCCAGAAATCGAGGTTCTTATTTGGCGAATAGATGACCCGCGGATCGGGCGGGAGCAGGTTCAGGGTCCACTGCGGATTCGGCCGCCAGACAAGCCCAACGAGCGGAAGCACCGGATACTCGCCGCGGAGGAAGGCCGTATTCACGCCTACGAAGAGGAAGAGCTTTCGCGGCTGGAGGACGAAAACGCGCCCGGCGGTGATCGGGATGTCGAAGGAAGAAATATTGAAGGCGCGCTCGGTGTAGAAGCCGGGGTTGAATTGGAGGAAAGCGCCAATGTCGTTCCCGACCATGTATTCCAGGGCGACCCGGGCGTTCACGTATTGCAGCGAATCCGGGATGGGTGCGGCGGTCTCGCCGAAATCGAAGCGTCCGTAAGCGCCGCCGAGACGCAGGTAAATTTTCCCCGCGAGAAAGAAGCGATGGGAGTAATCGATCGAACTGTCGACCGCTTCCTGCTCGCCATAGTTGATCCCGTCGCGCTTCACGTCACTCCCGAAGACGTAGGAGCCGTCGACCTGGAAAAGGTCGAGTGCGGTCCGCTCCTCCGTGGTGGCCACTTCACGATAACGTGTGCTCGTGAGCTGTTTATCGGAAGCGTCCTGGGCGAAAGCCGTGGCGCCGGCGACCAGGGCGGCCGAGAGAAGGGCGAAGGTGGTCTTCATGGATAGGTGCGAGTGTAGCGAGCGTTCGGTTTTGCGGAAGCAGATACGTCGATGGAGATTCGGAGGCTGCCCCGCTTTTAGCTCTATGCTGCGAAACTTTTTTTCACTGGGATGAGCGCCGACGATCCGATTGCCGACGCCCTGGCGCATTTGTCCGCGAGCGACCCGCGTTTCGCGGCGCTGATCGCGCGGGCCCCGCGCTTCGTCCCGCGGGCTGCCGTCTTCGTGCGGCCGTTCGATGCGCTCGCGGAGTCGATCGCTTACCAGCAACTCAGCGGCAAAGCCGCGGCCACCATCTGGGGCCGGGTGCGCGCGCTTTATCCGAAACGGAAATGGCTCGACCCGGCGCAGGTCCTGGCCACGCCGATCGAGACCTTGCGCGCCTGCGGACTCTCCGGGGCGAAGACCGTCGCGCTGCGTGATCTCGCTGCCAAAACTCTCGATGGCACCGTTCCGCCGGCAAAGGCCCTCGCGGGCCTGAGCGAGGAGGAGATCATCGAGCGGCTGACCGCGGTGCGCGGCATCGGCCGCTGGACGGTGGAAATGCTCCTGCTTTTCGAGCTCGGGCGGCTGGATGTCTGGCCGGTGCACGATCTCGGGGTGCGCAAAGGCTACGCCAAAACTTTCGGGAAGCGCGAGCTCCCGCCGCCGAAAAAGCTCGAGGCCATCGGCGAAAAATGGCGGCCCTATCGTTCCGTGGCCGCGTGGTATTTCTGGCGCGCGCTCGATGCCCCCACGCCCGGCGCTAATCGCGGTTAGCCGGCCGATGCCCGGCGATAAAGCCGCTCGGATTTAGCCAGCCGCTTGTCTCCGCCCGATAGCCCGGCCCGATGTAGGGCGTGAGAAATTCGCGCAGCTCGAGATGGAGATGCGCCAGGTATTTCCCGTGCGCATTCCCGACTGTGGCGATCTCCTGGCCGCGCCGGACGACCGCGCCGGGCGCGACCTTGAAAGCATCGAGATGTGCGTAGAACGATTGCAGGTAACGCCGCGTCCCGCCCTCGTCGTAAGCATGCAGGAGGATGAGGACATTGCCCCAGCCGGGCCCGCCTTCGGTCGCGAGCAACACCCGGCCGTCGGCGATCGCGTAGACCGGATCGCCCAGGTCGCTGTTCTCGCCGCCGATGCCATTCAAGTCGTCGCCTAAATGCCGGTTTTCGGTGAACGGCTGCGCGTTGTAAGCCAGCGCGCCGTCGCGGTTCCCTAACGGGTAATCGAAACCCGTCGCGGTCGGCAGCGCCGCCAACTCCAAGGCCGACGGAAGCTGCAAGCCCGGGACGCGCGGCCATTCCCGCCAGGGCGCGCGCAGGAAAATAGCCAGCGACATGGCCAGGAGGAAGACCGCCAGGAAGGCGATCACGGTTCGGGCCTTGCTCGTCTGGGGCTTCATCTTTACGGTCGCCGCGATGCGAACACTGGTCACCGGCGGCGCGGGCTTTATCGGTTCGCACCTCGTGGAGAAGTTGCTCGCTGCCGGTCACGAAGTCTCAATTCTCGACGACTTCAACGACTTTTACGATCCGGCGATCAAACAGGCCAACCTCGCGGCTGTCGCCGGCCAGGTGCAGCTCCATCGGCTCGACTTGCGCGACAGCGCCGGGGTGCGCGCGCTTTTTCACCGGGAGAAATTCGACGCCATCGCGCATCTCGCGGCGCGCGCCGGAGTGCGGCCGTCGATCGCGCAGCCGCAGCTTTATTTCGACACCAACGTCGACGGCACGCTCCACCTCCTGGAAGCCGCGCGCGCCACCGGAATCGAGCGCTTCATCTTCGCCTCCAGCTCCTCGGTCTACGGCATCTGCAAGACCGTCCCGTTCTCCGAAAGCGAGCATCTCACGCAGACGATCAGCCCGTATGCCGCGAGCAAAATAGCCGGCGAGTTCCTCTGCTCGACTTACTCGCATCTCTACGATTTGCGCGTCGTCGCGCTCCGCTTTTTCACCGTCTACGGCGCGCGCCAACGGCCCGATCTGGCGATCCACCAGTTCACCCGGCGGATCCACGCGGGCCAGGCGATCCAGCAATTCGGCGACGGCTCGACCCGGCGCGATTACACCTACATCGACGACATCATCCAGGGAGTCATGGCCGCTTTCGATTATCAGGGCCCGCGCTTCGACGTCTTTAACCTTGGCGAAAGCCAAACCGTCGAGCTGCGGGAACTGATCGCCGGGATCGAGCACTCGTTAGGCAAAAAAGCCCGGATCGAGCAACTTGCCCGAGCAACCCGGCGACGTCCCGCTAACCTGCGCGGATATCTCCAAGGCGAAGAAGCTTCTCGGCTACCACCCGACCACCCCGCTCGCCGTGGGCTTGCCGAAGTTTGTCGACTGGTTCCTCTCCACGCAAACGAAGTGAAGGAAGTCTACTCGCTGGCGGACCTGGAGCAGGGAATCGAGCCCGCCATCCGTCTCGGCGTGCTCGGCGATCCGGTGGCGCACTCGCGTTCGCCGCAGATGATGCAGGCCGCGCTGCAAGCCTGCGGCTTGGAGATGGAATACGCGCGTTTCCAGATCGCGCCGGACGAGCTGGTGAAAGCGTTGCGATTAATGGCGGAGAACGACTTCGTCGGGGTGAACCTGACCATTCCGCACAAGGCCGCGGCCTTGCCCTTGATGACGCAGGTCGACGATTTCGCCCAGCGCTGCGGTGCGGTGAATTGCGTGCGTTTTGCGGCCGGGGAAATGATCGGCTCCAATACCGACGGGCCCGGCTTCTCGCGCGCGATCCGCGCGGAGTTTTCGGTCGACCTGCGCGATTTGCGCGTGCTCTTGTTAGGCGCCGGCGGGGCCGCGCGCGCGATCGCGCAGCAATGCGCAAGCGAAGGCTGCGAACGCCTGGTGCTGGCCAATCGCGACCTCGCGAAGGCGCAGAAATTAGCCGACGAATTGGCGGCGTTCTTTCGCGAGGCGCGCGTGCTTGGGCCGGTCGCCCGGCTCGAGGCCGTGGCGTGGAGCGAGGCGGCGCTGCGCTTTCAAATCGCGAACTCCGACCTCGTGATCAATGCCACTCCGCTCGGCCTGCATCGTGGTGAGGCCTCGCCGATACCCGCCTCCTGGCTTGCGCCGCACCTGCTGGTTTACGACACGGTCTATCGCGACGGTCGCACGCCCTTCGTGGTCGCAGCCGAGGAAGCCGGCGCGCGCGTCGCCGGCGGGCTCTCGATGCTGCTGCACCAGGGCGCGCTTTCCTTCGAACATTGGTTCGACCGCGAAGCGCCGCTCGCCGCGATGCGCGCCGCGCTCGCGCTTTAGCTGCTCGCCAATTCCTGCCCGCGCCTGGCGGCGGCTTCGACGGCGGCGATGAGGCCGGCGGCAGTTCCGTGCTCTTCCATCTTCGCCAGGCCGGCGGCGGTGGTGCCGCCCGGCGTGATCACCATGCGGCGCAATTCCTCAGGCGGTAGCTGGGTTTCCGTCGCGAGTTGCGCGGCACCAAGGACCGTTTGCGTGGCCAGGGCGAGCGCGACCTCGGCGGGCAAGCCGGTGGCTTTCCCGCCATCGGCGAGCGCTTCGATGACGCTGTAAACGAAAGCCGGGCCGCTACCGGAAAGCGCGGTCACGGCGTCGATTTGGCCTTCCTCCACTTCCACGGCCACGCCGACGGCGCGGAAAATAGCCAGCAACTTCGCGAGGTCATCGTCCGTCGCGCGGGCGCCGCGCGCGACCGCGGTCGCGGCCGCACAAATTGCCGAAGGCGTGTTCGTCATCGCGCGGAGAAACCGCGCGCCAGCCGTTTCCTCCATGCTGGCGACCCGAATTCCCGCCGCGAGCGAGACGACCACCTTGCCCTCCAGCTTGCTGCCTAATTCCCGCAGCACCGGCAGGACCACACCCGGCTTTACCCCCAGGAAAATAAACGACGACTTCTCCGCGACCTCGGCGTTCTCTGCGGTCACGCGCACGCCGGTCTCGGCGCGCAATTTCTCGCGCAACTCCGGCGAAGGCTCCGCGGCGATGATCTCGTTAGCCGCGCAAAACTGCGCGCGGAGTAAGCCGCGAATGACGGAGCCGGCGAGCTTGCCCGCGCCGATGAAACCAAGCGTGGTTTGAGTCTGCATCAGAATGCGGGACGTTAAGCGATGGTGAGCAGCGGTGTAAACTTTGGGGTCGATCTGGTCGCGGAAATCGCGGAGCTCAAGCGCGAGCGGAACGCGGTCATCCTGGCGCATAACTACCAGATTCGCGAGCTGCAGGAAGTGGCGGACTACGTGGGCGACTCGTTAGGCTTGAGCTTCCAGGCGCGCGACACCGAGGCGGAAGTAATCCTGTTCTGCGGGGTCCATTTCATGGCCGAGACGGCCAAGATCCTGAACCCGCGGAAACGCGTGCTTCTCCCCGATCTCGACGCCGGCTGCTCGCTCTCCGAGTCCTGCCCGCCGGAGAAGCTCGCGGCCTTCCTCCAGGAGCACGCGGAGAAAAATTACTACGTCATCGCTTACATCAACTGCAGCGCCGGGGTGAAAGCGCTAAGCGACGTCATCTGCACCAGCGGCAACG
Organism: uncultured Verrucomicrobiae bacterium; assembly: GCA_963726745.1. Taxonomy (GTDB): domain Bacteria; phylum Verrucomicrobiota; class Verrucomicrobiia; order Chthoniobacterales; family UBA10450; genus JACCTI01. The sequence goes on along the minus strand of CAVSDR010000004.1, from coordinate 276,491 downwards.
CCGACCGGATCGTGCAGGCCGCGCCGGCGGACCGGAACATCCTCTTTGTGCCCGATCAAAACCTGGGCGCCTGGGTGATGGAGCGGACCGGGCGGAAGATGGACCTGTGGCAGGGGAATTGTTACGTGCACGTGGAATTTACCGCGCGCTCGATCGGGCGGATCCGCGAGGAATACCCGCACGCGCCGGTGGTGGCGCACCCGGAGTGCACCGCGGCGGTGCGGATGCTGGCCGATGAAGTTTGCTCGACCGAAAAGATGGTCACGTATTGCCGGCAAAGCCCCGCGCAGGAGATCATCGTGGTCACGGAAGCGGGCATGCTCCATCGCCTGGAGCGCGAGATTCCCGGGAAGAAATTCATCCCCGGGCCGACGGACAATTGCTTCTGCGGCGAGTGCCGTTTCATGAAGATGAACACGCTGGAGAAAGCGCACGCGGCGCTCCTGAACCTGTCGCCGGAGATCGTGATTCCGGAGCCGATCCGGAAGAGGGCGGAGGCGCCGATCCTGCGCATGCTCGAGCTGAGCCAGTAGCGCTCCGCGCGTCGGGCCGCGGCGCATAAGTGTTTGTCTTTGCCGCGAGGCTTTCTACTTTCTGCCGCGATGCGGCGACCTTCACCCTGGCTCATGCTTGTCGCGCTCTTGCTTGGCGCGCTGCTTTTGCGGGAGCCGCGTTTTGCGCAGGTGGAAGACCGTTTCCTCGGCTGGCTCCTGCGCCACTCGCATGTGCAATCCGGCCCGGCAGTACCGCTGACCGTCGTCGAGATCGCGCGCAGCTCGCTGACAGACGCGACCAGGGACGACAAGGCGGCCGCCGCGCCGCAGTCGGCCTCGGCCGTGGCGATCTCGCCGCTCGAGTTCGCGCTCTTCCTGCAATCCGTGCTCGAGTTCCAACCGCAGGTGATCGCGTTCGAAAACATCCTCAAGTGGCGCGAGCGCGACAAGGACCAGGAGCAGGTTTTCCTGGACCAGGCGATGCGCGTGCCGCGGCTTTTGCTCGCGGCGGAATTAGGCGACAACTCGGACCCGGATGCGCCATGGGCCGATATCCGCGGGATCACGCAGGTGACCGGCCGGCGTGGCGACCTTGCGCCTTTCGCCGGCGTCGCGCGGCAGCCTAACGAAGACTTGCGGCTGATTGCGCAGCAGGGCTTCATCAACCTGCCGGAGGAAGCTTCTTCCAGCGTGCGGGTGCCGCTGCTTTTCCTCTACCGTGGCGAAGTGATCCCGTCGTTTCCCTTGCAGGCGATCCTCCTCTGGCTGCGCGTGACTCCGGCAGAAGTGAAAGTCGACCTGGGGAAAGAAATCGTCCTCCCACAGAACCGCCGCATCCCGATCGCGCGCGACGGCACCCTCTTGATCGATCCGAACATGGCCAAGCGCGCGCGCCGCATCGGCCTCAACGAGCTCCTGCTCGCGGCCCAGCAACGCGAGAGCGGCCACCCCGAAGCGCAGGAGTATGCCGACATCCGCGACCACTTGGTGCTCGCGCGCACCCCGGAAAATCCGCTTTCGCCACCGGACGTTTTCGCGGCCACGATCGCGACCATCCAGGCGGGCGCTTATCTCCACCGGGTCTCGCGGCTTTTCGATTTCCTTGTGCTCCTGGTGATCGCCGGACTCTGGCCCTTCTTCCGGCGAATCGACCGCATCGACTTGTTTCTCCTCGGCATCGCGGTGACCGCGGCCTATTGCCTGGCCAGCATGGGCACGATCGCCACCTGGCATCTCTGGCTGCCCGGTGTGCTCCCGCTGGGCGCGCTTTGGCTCGCGATCGCGGCGGCCTTCTTTTTCCGCGCCCCGGCCGAGGCGGCGCGCGAGGCCAGCATCCCGCCTCCCCTCGCCTAACGAATCTTTTGCGCCGTGAAATTCATCAATCTCACACGGCAGATCGAGATCGGGGCGAACTGCTATTACCTCCAATTTGGCGACGAGGGCCTGATCCTGGACAGCGGGATGCACCCGAAGATGGAAGGGGACAATGCGCTGCCTAATTTCGCCGCGCTCGGCGGGCGCGAAGTGGATGCGATCATCGTCTCGCATGCGCACCAGGACCACTTCGGGACGCTCCCGGTCTTGATGCGGCGGCAGCCGGACGCGCGCGTTTTCATGACCGAGGCGACCGCGGAAATAGGCAGCACTTTGTTGCACAATTCCGTGAACGTGATGACGCGGCAGCGCGAGGAACTCGGGACCACGCTCTACCCGCTTTTCACCCACAAGGAGGCGAATCGCGCGAGCGATCTCTGGCGTTCCTGCCGCTACCGTCAGCCGATCACGCTCGCGGGCGAACGCGGCGGGCCGCGCGGCGGCGTGACCTTCGAGTTCGTCGATGCCGGGCACGTGCTCGGCTCCGCCGGCGTGCTCCTGCGCGGCGAAGGGCAGACGGTGTTCTACAGCGGCGACGTGAACTTTGCCGACCAGACGATCTCGAAGGGCGCGACCTTTCCCGAGAGCGGAGTCGACGTGCTCATCATGGAGACGACGCGCGGCGATCATCCGGAGCCGCCGGGTTTCACCCGCGAAGGCGAGGAAGCGCGGCTCGCCGAGGCGATCGCGAAGGCTTTCGAGCGCGGCGGCTGCGTGCTCATGCCGGTCTTTGCGCTCGGGAAAACACAGGAAGCGCTGGCCATGATCCACCGTTTCCGGAAGGAGAAATTGCTCGGTGATTTCCCGCTCTACATCGGCGGCTTGAGCATGAAGATGACGGAAATCTACGACCGTTTCGCGCTCAACAGCCGGCGGAATTTCCCGCGCCTGCAATTGCTCCAGGAGCTCGAGCCCTTCGTGCTCAATGGGCAGACGATCGCCGACGCGCCTGCGAAACCGGGCCGGATCTACGCGCTTTCCAGCGGAATGATGACCCCGAAGACGCTGTCTAATATCTTCGCGCGCCGCGTGCTCGAGGACCCGCGGCATTCGATCTTCTTCGTCGGCTATGCCGACCCGATCTCGCCTGCGGGCATCCTGCGCGAGGCCGCACCCGGAACTTTGGTCTCGTTAGACCCGGAGGAGCCGGCGCAGGAGTTGCGCTGCCAGATCGAGAAGTTCCAATTCAGCGCGCATGCGTCGCGGGAATCGATCGTGGAATACACGAAGAAGCTCGCGCCGAAGAAGGTGGTGCTGGTCCATGGAGACCCGGCGGCGGTGGCGTGGGTGCGGGCCGAGCTGGCCGCGGCGCTGCCGGAATCCGAGATCATCATTCCCACGCCCGGCGTGGAGCTGGAGCTCTAGCGGCGCGCCCACTTTGAAAATCGTCTCCTGGAACATCAACTCGCTGCGCAAGCGGCAGGAGCGATTGCTCGGTTGGCTGGCGGAGACGCAGCCGGACGTGGTTTGCCTCCAGGAAACGAAATGCACCGACGAACAATTCCCCGCCGAGGAATTGCAAAGCGCCGGCTATTTCTCGGCCTTTCACGGGCAGAAATCGTATAACGGCGTGGCCATTCTCGCGCGCCGCGAGATCACCGACGTGCGCGCAGCGCTCTGCGATGAGGAGGAGGATCCGCAGGCGCGGGTGCTTGCCGGAACGGTCGGCGGCGTCCGCATCGTCTCGGTTTACGCGCCCAACGGCCAGGCGGTCGGCTCGCCGGCCTACGACTACAAGATGCGCTGGTATGCGCGGCTGCGGCGCTGCCTTGCGAGGCATGAAGATCTCTCGAGCGACCTCGCGGTTTGCGGCGATTTCAACGTCGCGCCGGAAGACGTGGATGTGCACGACCCGGAGCTTTGGCGCGGGTCGATCATGTGCTCGGAGGGTGAACGGGCGGCTTTCCGGGAACTCTGCGCCGCGGGTTTAGCCGACACTTTGCGACTCTGCCGGCCGGAAGGCGGCATCTTTACCTGGTGGGATTACCGGATGCTTTCCTTTCCAAAGAATCGCGGGCTGCGGATCGACGCGGTCCTGGCGAGCCACTCGTTAGGCGCGCGCTGCGTGGAAGCGGGGGTAGAGCGCGAGATGCGGAAGGGCAAGGAGCCTTCGGATCATGCGCCGATCTGGGCGCGTTTTAGCCGGTAACTTTATGGAGCGCGTTTCCCTCCGTCGCGTGGCCCAGCCGCCGGCGAAGCCGCTCATGATCTTCGATCGCGACTGCCACTTTTGCACTGCGTGGATCGAGCGCTGGCGGGACTCGACCGGCGACGCGGTGGACTACGAGCCTTCGCAAGAAGTGAGGGATCGCTTTCCGGAAATCGCGCCCGCGGAGTATGAACGCGCAGTCTATTTGGTGGAGCCGGATGGCCGGATTTCGCGCGGCGCGGAAGCGGTGGCGCGCAGCCTGCGGCAAGGCGGGCGGAAGTTCCCGCTCTGGGCCTATGAGCTTCTGCCCGGTCCAGCGGAAGCGGCTTACGCATTGGTCGCGCGAAATCGCGGCCTGGCTTCGTTTTTTTCGCGCGCGCTCTGGGGTGCGGAGGTGCGTCGGCCGACCTATGGAATCACGCGCAACGTTTTCCTGCGCGCGCTCGGCCTGGTTTTCCTGGTCGCCTTCGTTTCCCTTTGGGTGCAAATCGACGGGCTCGTGGGGAGCGGGGGGATCTCGCCAGTGGAACCGTTTCTCCAGCAGGCGCGCGAGCAGGTGGGAGCGCGGGCGACCTGGCTGCTGCCGACATTGTGCTGGCTAAATGCGAGCGATTTTTTCCTGCAATTCCTCTGCGGCACGGGCGTGCTCTTCTCGCTGCTCCTGATTGCCGGCCTGCTGCCAGCGATCTCGCTGGCTATTTTGTATGGGAGTTATCTCTCGCTCACGATCGCAGGTCAGGAATTCCTCAGTTTCCAGTGGGATATCCTCCTGCTCGAGACGGGATTTTTGGCGATCTTTTTCGCGCCTTGGAGCTGGCGTTTGCGCCGCGCCGCGCCCGTGCCGCCGGCGGGTTTGTTTCTCCTCAAGCTGCTCCTCTGGAAGCTGATGTTTCTCTCCGGCGTGGTGAAGCTGACCAGCGGCGACTTGTCGTGGTGGGATTTAAGCTCGCTCGATTTCCACTACGAAACGCAGCCGCTGCCGACGGTGCTGGCGTGGTTCGCGCATCAAGGGCCGGCGTGGCTGCGGCAATTTGGCGTGGGCTTTGCGCTCGCGGTGGAACTGGTGGCGCCGTTCTTTTTGTGGGCGCCGCGCCGGCTGCGGCTGGGCGCCTGCGGGCTTCTGGTCGTCTTTCAAATCGCGATCGCGCTCACGGGAAACTACGCCTTCTTCAATCTCCTCACGGTGGTGCTTTGCCTCCTGTTGATTGATGACTCGCTCTGGGCGCGCTGGTTGCGGCGGGCGCGTCCGGAGCGGATTCCGCGCGCGCGGATTCTCTCGCCGGCGCTCGTGGTTCTCCTCGTTACGTTGCCGCTAAACGCCGGCCTCACTTGGAGCGCGCTTCGGCCGGAATGGTCGTGGCCAAAGCCGCTCGCGGCAGTCCGCGCGCGGGTCGCGCCGTTCATGGCGGTGAATGGCTACGGGCTCTTCCGGGTGATGACCCGAACGCGGCCGGAGATTATCCTCGAAGGCAGCGCGGATGGGATCGACTGGCAGCCGTATCGCTTCCGCTGGAAGCCGGGACCGCTCGAGCGCGCGCCGCGCTGGGTGCAGCCGCACCAGCCGCGGCTCGATTGGCAAATGTGGTTCGCCGCGCTTGGCGGTCCGCAAGGAAACCCCTGGTTCTACGGCCTGGTGCAGCGGCTGCTCGAGGGCAGCCCGAGCGTTACCGGTTTGCTCGAGGAAAATCCATTCGCCGAGCGCCCGCCGCGCTACGTGCGGGCGATCCTCTACCGCTACCGGTTCACCACCGCGGAGGAGCGCCGCGCAACGGGAAATTGGTGGAAGCGCGAGGAGCTGCGCGAATATTTGCGGCCGGTTTCGCTGGCGCCTTGAGACCACTGCGGGTGCGGCTTGAGAAAAATTTCGCACTGGCTAGCATTTCCCGCGATGGCGAAAGAGGAGCAGATCGTAACCGAGGGCACCGTGACGCAGGTCCTCCCCGGGACCATGTTCCGGGTGGAGCTTCCGGGGAAGCGCAACGTGCTCGCGCACATCTCGGGGAAGATGCGGAAACATTTCATCCGCATCGTGCCGGGCGACCGGGTGGAAGTGGAGCTTTCGCCGTACGATCTTTCGAAGGCGCGGATTATTTTTCGCGAGAAATAGAGAGCGATCTCACAAGCGCAAGGCGCCGCCGGGGTTCGTTTCTCATCGAGAAGAGTTAGCCGCAGCCTTGCCCTCGTCCGCGGGCGGGGGATAGTGAGACTAACGAACCCAAAGGAGAAAAAATCATGGCTGAAGAAATGAATCAGGAAACAGGTGCCACCGGCGCGGCCTCCGCGAGCGGCACTGGCAAACTCGAGAGCAGCCGCACCCACGCGCGCAAAGCTGCGGAGGATTTGAAGACCGCGGCCTCGGAGATGGCGGGCGAATATCGCGGACGCGCCGAGCAGGTCCTGGGAAGACGCCTCCGGCCGGGTGCGGACCTTCCAGGAAGATGGCGAGCAATACGTGCGCGATAATCCGACGAAAGCGGTCTTCACTGCGCTCGGGATCGGCTTTGTCCTCGGGATCATCTTCCGTCGCTGAGTTCCGGCGCGCGCATGGCTGGCGATCCGAAGCGCTTTCGTAACCCTGCCAGCCCACCCGGCTTGGTGGGCAGTGTGGTCGCGTTGGGCGCTTCGCTCGCCAGCGCGCTGGAGTGCCGGATCGCGCTCTTCGCGCACGAGTCGAAGGGTGGGTTGACGCAGATCGTGCTCATGGTGGGCGCGCTCGTGGCGGCGCTTCTTCTGCTCGGCCTCGCTTGGGTTTTCCTGGTGGTGGCGGCGATCTTCGGGATCGCCTACGCGACGAATATTTCCTGGCTTTGGATCGCGCTGCTGGCCGCGCTTCTGAACATCCTCCTGGCAATCGGCTGCGGCTTTTTCGCCCGTCTGCAGATGTCGAAGCCTATTTTCCCCGCCAGCCTGGCGGAATTACAAAGGGACCGCGAATGGCTCAAGAGCACGAAGCAGGAAAATCGATAGCGGAGTTGCGGCAGGAGATTGCCCTCTCGCGCATGCGCCTCGGCCGGGACATGGGCGGGGTGCGCGCCGGGCTTGATTTCCCGCGCACACTGCGGCGTTCCTTTCAGCGCCGGAGCGTCACCTGGATCGCCGGGGCGGTCATCGTCGGCGTGGTTCTGACGGCGCGTTTTGGAAGCTCGACGCAGCGAAAAGTGATCCGCGTGCGCGGCGGGAAAAACAACGAGGAATCGCCGGTCTTGAAGGCTGGCCTGGCCATGACCTTGGCCAAGGTCGTGGGAATGATGGTTCGCCCGTTGGTGATCAGTTTTGTCACAAAAAAGCTCCGGGGCTATGCCTCCGGAGCTCATCGAAAACCCTAACACGCGCACCGCACAGCGCGCTGTCTAAACCTCGGTCTACGAGGGGTTAAAGCGGAATTTCGTCCGTCCGCGCTTGGCGTTCGCCTTGGCCTTGCGGCGGCTTTTCTGCGTCGGCGTCTCAAAGGCGCGCAGGCGGCGCACTTCCTCGAGAATGCCCTCGGCGTCGAGCTTGTTCTTCAAGCGCTTCAACGCGCGATCGACTGGCTCACCTTTGCGAACGATAACTTCTGGCATGTTGTGTCTCCGTGTTTGGGAAAAATGTCCGGCTTCGCCGGCGAACGCGATCCTAAGCGGGGGCCGAAGGGGCGTCAACCTCTGTGAATAACTTTCCTAGCCGACCGGGACTTTGGCCGCGGCCGCTTTCTGGGTGACCTCCTGGCGGAGGCTGCCGCGGCGGGCGCGGGTCCACCAAAGAACGATCGGCGAGGCCACGAAAATGGACGAGTAAGTGCCCACGGCAACGCCGATGATAATCGCGAGCGCGAAGTCGCGCAGGACCGAGCCACCGAAGAAGAAGAGGCAGAAAATCGGGATCAAAGTCACGATACTGGTGAGCAGGGTGCGGCTGAGCGTCTGGTTGATGCTCTCGTTCATGATTTGCTCGATCGTGCCCTTGCGGCCGCTGGCCAGACCTTCGCGGATGCGGTCGTAGACCACGATGGTGTCGTTGATCGAGTAACCGGCAATCGTCAGGACCGCGCCGACCATCGTCAGGGTCAACTCCCGCCCGAGGAGCGAGAAGACGCCGATGGTGATCAAGACGTCGTGCAAGACGGCTACGATCGCGCCGACGGCGAAGGAGAGCTCGAAGCGCAGGGTGACGTAAAGGAGAATGCCGAGCATGCCGATGCCGAGTGCCCAGAGCGAACGCCGCGCGAGTTCGCCGCCGACGAGCGCGCCCACGCGCTCCGCCTGCTCGACCTTGAAATTAGCCTGCGGCATCGACTGGATGATCTGCTTCTCGATCGCCTCGCTGGTGTTGATCGGGCCGCGGATGGTGATGTAGCTCTTGCCCGCCTGCACCGACTCCTGGATGGGCGCGTCGTCGAGCTTCAGCGGCTTGATCGCTTCGCGCACGTCCGCCACTTTTACCGGCTGGCTCGAGCTCATGGTGATGAGATCGCCGCCCTTGAAGTCGACGCCAAAATTGCGGTCGCCGCGGATCACGAAGGCGCTCGCGCCCGCGATGATCAAGGCCACCGAAGCCGCGACCGCGATCGGGCCTTTGCCGAGGAAATTCACGTGCTGCGACGAGATCAGGTGCAGCATTGTGATCTTCTTCACCTTGCCGGTATCGACGAACCAGCTGAGCACGCTCCGGCCGACGATGAGCGCGGTGAAGAGCGAAGCGAGAATGCCGAGAGTCAGCGAGATGGCGAAGCCCTTGACCGGGCCGCTCGCCATCCAGAAGAGAATCGCCGCGGTGATCAAGGTGGTCACGTTCGCATCAAAGATGGAGCTGAAGGCCTTCTCGTAAGCCGCCTGGAGCGCGACCTTGAGCGACTTGCCCAGCGCGAGTTCTTCGCGCAAGCGCTCGTAGATGAGCACGCTTGCGTCGACTGCGATGCCGACGGTCAGGATAATGCCTGCGATGCCGGGCAGGGTGAGCACGAAGTTAAACAGCGTAAGCGCCCCGATCAGCAGGATGATGTTAACCAGGAGCGCAAGGTTCGCGATCAGGCCGACGAAGCGGTAATAAATCACCACGCAGAGGAGCGTGATCGCGAGACCAATAAGACCGGCGATGATGCTCGAGCGAATGCTATCCAGTCCGAGCGTCGGCGAGACGCTGCGCTCTTCCTCGATGCTCACCGGCGTTTGCAGCGGGTTCTCGAGCACGCTCGAAAGATCGCGCGCTTCCTTTTCGCCCATGCGTCCGCCGCTGATCTGCGCGCGGCCGCCGAAGTATTTCGCGTTGATCGAAGGGGCGGACTGCACCGCGCCATCGAGCAGGATGGCGAAGCGCTCGTGGAAATGATTCGCGGCCAGGTCGTCGAACTTCTTCGCGCCCACGGCGTCGAACTCCAGGCCCGACTTCCCATTCATTCTGGTAAGCCGCGTAAGCGTGCGTGATATGGTCGCCGGTCAGGTCGGGACGACGATGGACCAGGAGCTTTTCCTCCTGCTTCTTGCCGTCGTTCGTTTCGAAAGTGTAGGTCACCAGTCGGTAATCCGGCGGGATGATGCCCTGGCCGGATTCGATCTGGGCCACGAGTTGCTGGTTCTGCGGATGGACCAGCGAGAACTCGAGCTTGGCCACGCGCGAAAGTTGCTCGCGCGCTTCCTGGATCTTCGCGGTATCGAGCCCGGGGATTTGCACCAGGATGCGGTCATTGCCTACTGGGCTAATGATCGGTTCGCCGCCGCCGAAATAGTCGACCCGCTTGCGGATCACCTCGACCGCCTGGTCGAGCATGCCCTTGGTTACTTCCTTCTCCGCGCCGACCAGCCGGATGAGGAATGACGTGCCGCCCTGGATGTCGAGACCGAGAGCGATGCGCTTTTGCGGCGGCCAGATCGTGGCCACGCTCACGGTCACCAGAAGAATGGCCAGCACCGCCGCGAGCACCCGCTTCCGCGTCCCGTAATCGGTCGCGAAATACCACCCGAAAAGAATCAGCAGGATGAGACCGGCGAAGAAAGTGAGGAGAGGATTCATGCTTAGGCTTCGGCTTTGACCACCGTAGTGATGGCGGACTTTTCCATCTCGAGCTTCACGTTGTCGGCGACTTTCACGATCACCGTCCGCTCCTTGACGTTCGAGACCAGCCCGTGAATCCCGGAAGCGGTGATCACCTGGTCACCCGTCTTCAAGGCCGAAGCCATCGCGGCCTGCGCTTTCTGCCGCTTCATCTGCGGACGGAAGAGCAGGAAATACATGATCACGAAGATCAGGATAATCGGGATAAAGGAAGCCAGCGGGATTTGGTCCGGCGGCGGCGGGAGGCGGCTTGCGCAAGCAATGGATAAACATGGATTTGAAAGGTAGATGACCGCCGAATGGCGCCGGCCTCAGCCGAGCCGGGAAGCGGGTGGATATTCAACACGGAAGCGAGCTAATTGCAACCGTTCCGCTACGGGAGCAATTCGCCCCAGACCGGCTCCTCCAATTGCAACGCCGGATCGTCCAGTTCGCTCCGGTTGATTTGCTCGAACTCCGGCGCTGCCTCCGCCCAAGGCCGCAAGCGCAGCCGGATATGGTCGCCCGGGCGCAGGCGCGCGGCGGGCGTCCAGACGTTGTCCCGCATGCTGAGCAGGTAGACGACCGCCTCCATCGGCTCTTTCCCGGGAAGGGAAACATCGGTCAGCTGCGCCGCGAGCACGTGGTCGGCATAGGGCACGGTCCCCGGCCGCGGGACGCTGCTGATGGCCGCGACCGTGCCGGACGCCTCGAGCGTCTCGCCTTTGCCTAACGAAAGGAAGCCGGTCGGCCGCGCCTTCCCGAGTTTCAAATCGAGCAGCTTCCAGTTCCCGAAAGCCAGCTCGCGCGCGGCGAATTCCCAGATGACGAGCTTTTTGCCCGCGAGCCGGTCGCGTCCGCGGGCCAAGCTCGTTGGCTAAAATTTCGCGGGTGGCGAAGGCGCCATCGCTATTCCGCAGGATGGCGTCGAGCGGACGGCCGCCAAGGGCCGCGCTCAGGTGCTCGGCGAAGCCGGCCGCCTCGCCCCAGCCGAGCGCCTCGAGCGAGAAAATGTTGGTGAAGCTGTCGCCTAAAAGTAGCACCTCCGCGTCCGGCGACGGCCGCCAGACGCCGGTCCCATGCAGCACCTGTTCGATCGTGACCCGCTCCGGCGCTTCCTCCGGCGCCTTGAGCATGCGGGCGATGTCGCCCTGGCCGGCGATCTCTCCGGCTGCATCGCCGTTGCGCGTCACTTCCACCGGCGGGCGGGAGCGTGAGGAAATTAGCCAGCGCTTTGGCCACGAACTGCATCGTCTCCGGGCGCCAGTGCGTGTCCGTGCGCAGGTAAAGCGGGGCTGGTTTGCGCGCGAGCAAGAGCGGCGCCGGATCAAAGAGCCGCACGCCGGCGGCCTGAAGTCGCTGCTTAAATTCTGCGAACGATGCGTTCTGTAACAACTCGTTAGCCGGCACTTTCGCGCTCAGCATTTCGCCTTGGAGCGTGGCCTTGGTCGGCACCGGCACGAGCACCAACTCGATCCCGCGCGCTGCCAGTTGATCGCGGAAATGCACGATCGCGCGCACCGGGTCGGGTTGGACCGCGGCGAGGTGCGCCCGATGCCGCAGGCGCGCCGGGGCGAGGAAAGGCGGGCCGGTCACGTAGTCCACATCCGGCCGGTAAAAAAGCCAGCCGTCGCGGCCGAGGTAAACCTGCTCGGTGCCCGCGCGCAGGCGCCCAGCGAGGAGCGCCTGCGCCGGCGGCAGGAGCCATTTCGAAACCACCGAGTCGCCTTCGAGTTCTTTTTCCGCGGCCTTGATCTCCTCCGCACGTGGGAGCAGTCCCGTGAGCTCCGGGAACGCGGCGCAGCCCGCGAAATTTCTCCCAAGTAGGCAGCGTTTTCAGGACGTTCAGCATCGGCAACCCGCGCTGCGGCCCACGCAGTTCCGCCACCAGTTGGATCGCGGGCACGGCAGCGATCGTGAGCAGAAAAAACGCGATCAAGACCACTGGCGTCCAGCGGGTGAAGGCGGTCCGCTTGAGCGCGAGCTCCGCTTCCTCTTCGCGGGTCAGTTTGCGATGCGTCTCCGGCGTTGGCTCGCCGTAACTCGGGAGCGAACGTTCCGGGAGCCGCGGCTCGTCCGTGCCGACCGCGCCCTGGCGGGATGTTTTCCGATCGTCCATTTAGAAGATGAAATAGATGAACGGATTGTATTCCTGGGTCGCGAGGACGATGAGCGCGACCCAGCCGAGCCCGAAGCAAACCGCCGTCTTCGGCAAGGTCATGCGCTGGGTCCATTCCCAGGTTTGCCGCCCGGCCCAGACGATCAGCGCGGCCGCGCCTAACGAGAGCAGGTAATACGGCTGGTAGATGATGCCCGCGAGCAAACCCGCGCCCGCCGGCACCTGATGGAGCATGAACATGCTGCCTAAATAACTCGTGGCCGCATGGAGGTCGGAGGCGCGGAAGAAGACCCAGCCGATGAGCACGATCAGGAAGGTCACGCCGATCCGCAGCGGCTTCGGCAGGCGGTGATAAAACCCTTCGCGCCCCTGGCTGCGCTCGAAGGCCAGCATCCCGCCATGCAGGCCGCCCCAGAGGACGAAATTCCACGAGGCGCCGTGCCAGAGGCCGCCGAGGATCATGGTGATGATCAGGTTCGCGTAGGTGCGGGCGAGCGTGCCGCGATTCCCGCCGAGCGGAATGTAAAGGTATTCGCGCAGCCAGGTAGACAGCGAGATGTGCCAGCGGCGCCAGAAGTCGGTGATCGATTCCGCGCGATAGGGCGAATCGAAATTCTTCGCGAAGACGAAGCCAAGCATGAGGCCGAGGCCAATCGCCATGTCGGAGTAGCCGCTGAAGTCGAAATAGATCTGGAACGAGTAAGCGACCGCGCCAAACCAGGAGTCAACCGTCCCGACCGCGCCGGCATCGAAGCAAGTGTCGGCGATCTTCCCGCACGGATTGGCGAGCAGGATTTTCTTGGCCAGCCCGAGCATGAAAAAGCTCACCCCGCGCGCGAATTTTTCGCTCGTGAGCGTGCGGTGCTTCAACTGCTCCGCGAGAAAGGAGAACTTCAGGATCGGCCCCGCGACCAGGTGCGGGAACATGGAAACGAAGCAGGAGAAGTCGACGAAATTAGCCATCGCCTCGGCCTCGCCGCGGTAGACGTCGATCGTGTAGCTGAGCGCCTGGAAGGTGTAGAAGCTGATCCCGAGCGGCAGGACCACGCGGAAGAAAGCGTCGAACTGCACATTGGCCCAGCCTAACGACTGCACGAGGTCGTTGTAGCTCTCGACCCCGAAGTTGAAGTACTTGAAGAAGCCGAGGACGACGAGATTCGAGACCACCGAAATGACGATCGCGCTATGCTGGGTGCGCGAGCGCGGCCCGCGCTTCGGCAAAGCGGCGACGCTCCCGCCTTTCCAGCAGCGCCAGGAATCGCGCGCGATCACCAGGCTCATGAGCCAGTCGATCGAGGTGGTGGCGAACATCAGGATGATGAAGCGCGGCTCGGCCCAGCCGTAGAAAATGTAGCCGGTGAGGATGAGCCAGCCATTGCGCCAGCGCTGCGGCGCGGCCACGAGCGCGTAGTAACCGAGCAGCGCCAGCGGCAGGAAGTAGAAGAGAAAGATGTGCGAGCTGAAAACCACGCGCCGATATAGTGCGGAGAGTGCGCAAGGGTGAAAGGGGAAAAAGCGTCTCGCATTTGCTCCCGGACGGCTTCCGGTTTCCTTTCCCGTTTCCGATGCGTTTCGCGACTTTCCCCGGCCTCTTCCTTGCCCTTACCGCGGCCCTGGTGCGCGGCGAGGTCGCGGTTTCCCCGGAGCAGGAGGCTTTCCAGAAAGAGCTCGCGGCGCGCGTGACCGCAGCGGAGAAAGCGAACGCCGGCGCGATCGCGGGGAGAGAAGGCTGGCTGTTTTTAGCCAGCGAATTGCGCTTCCTCGCGCAGGGCCGTTTCTGGGGCGACGCGGCGGCGAAAGTGAGCCGCGCGCGCCAGCCGAGCGCGGCCGATCCGCTCCCGGCGATCCTCGATTTCCACCGCCAACTGAAGGAGCGGAATATCGAGCTCCTGCTCGTGCCAGTGCCGCCAAAGGCCGGGATTTACCCGGAGAAAATCGGCATCGCGAATGCGCCCGCGGCGGCGATGCCTGCGCTGGAGGCGTTCTATGCCGAACTCCGCGAGCCACGGGGTCGAGGTGCTCGACCTTGCGCCGCTCTTTACGCGCAACAAAGAGAGCGCGCGCGGCTACGTCGATTGCAAGACCGACAGTCACTGGTCGGGGATTGGCTGCGCGCTGGCGGGCGAGGCGGTGGCGCAGCGCATCCGCGAGCGCCTAACGAGTCTGCCGGCGCCGGCCCGGCCTTACACCAAAGAGTGGAAGGAGATCAACATCGTCGGCGACTTGAGCCTGCTCACCCCGGGCGGCGCCAAACCGCCGCCGGAGCCGATCGCCATCCGGCAAATTTCGCCGCCGGTGCAGCCGGATCCCAACAGCCCGGTGCTCTTGTTAGGCGACAGCCACACGCTCGTCTTCCACGAGTTCCTCGCGGAACGCGCGGGCTTGCTCGATCAACTCGCGGCCGAGCTGGGCTTCGCGCCCGATCTCATCGGCACGCGCGGCTCCGGGGCCACGGCGGTGCGGGTGAGCCTCTATCGCCGGAGCCGGAGCGAACCGGACTTTCTCGCGAAAAAGAAAGTCGTCGTCTGGTGCTTCGCCGCGCGCGACTTCACCGAGGCCGACCAGGGCTGGGTGGTGCAGCCGATTGCGAAGTAGGCCGCTGGGGCCGGCTTGACGCGGAGGGAAGATGGGGTTCAAGGAAGCCGCGCGCATGAACAAAGGGGGGCAACGGTGGAGAACGCGGGCTATTTGCCTAACGAGTCTGCTCGCACTCGCCGGCAGCTCCTTCGCCGCGCGCAGCAAACCCGCGGCCGCGCCGGCTCCGAGTGCGCCGCCTTTGCCGGAGGCCAATCCAGCGCCCGCGGGAAAATTAAACGTCCTCTTCCTGGGCGATTCGCTCGCGCTCTGCGGCTTTGGGAAACATCTCGATTTCCTTTTCCGGAACGACCCGAAGGTCAACGCCACCTTCAGCTACATGACCTGCGGGACGAATCCATTGAGCTGGCTGAAGGAAAAACCCTACAGCAACGTGCGCACACAGTGCGGCTACTGGAGCATCGAGTCGCTCGGGCAGGAGCCGCGCGAAATGCAGGACGTCTACGGGATGAGCCCGGGCCATGTGCCCAAGGCGCACCTTGTCCCAAAGCTCGAGGAATTGCTCGACGCGGCCAAGCCGGACGTGCTCGTGGTGCAAACCGGCAGCAACCTTTTCGGCCTTTTCCCGGACGCGAAATCGGTCCACGTGGCCCGGCACACCGCGGAGCTGCGGAAATACCTCCAGCCCTTCAAGGAAAAGGCGATTAGCGGCGCTTCGCCGATCAAGAAGATCTATTGGGTCAACCCGCCTACCTCCGGCCGGGTCGCGCCGGAAGTGCAGGATTTCCTCCTCCAGCAGGTGCAAGAAAATCTCGGCCCCGAGGTGCAGGTGATCGATAGCCGCAAGCTCGTCACGTATCCCTACCAGCACATGGAGCCGGATAAGGAGCACTTCCTCGGCGCGCAGATGGATGAATGGGCCGACAAAGTTTACGCCATTATCCAGCAGGATCTGGCGCAGCAGCCGATCGCCGC
This sequence comes from uncultured Verrucomicrobiae bacterium, assembly GCA_963726745.1. Classification (GTDB taxonomy): domain Bacteria; phylum Verrucomicrobiota; class Verrucomicrobiia; order Chthoniobacterales; family UBA10450; genus JACCTI01. The sequence continues at coordinate 260,839 of CAVSDR010000004.1, read as the reverse complement.
ACTTCAGCCGCTGGGGCAGGGGAGCGGGCCGATCGCACGTGCCGAGCCCGTGCCGCAACGCGCGGAAGCGGTCGCGCTCCGGGCCGAGCCGGTGGCGCAGCGCGCGGAGCCGGTGAGCACCCCCGCGCCCGTGCTCACGCCGGCCCCGCCGCCGAAAAAATTCGAGCCGCTGATCGTGAAAGCGACCTTGGTTTTCAAGTCCGCGCCGATGCAATTGCGCGAGCTGCTGCCGTATCAGGAGGCGCTGGTGGCTTACGTCTACCGCGTGGACAAGGTCGTGCGCGGGCAGTATGCCGACGCGCAGATTTTGGTGATGCACCCGGCGTTCATTGGGCTCAAGCCGCAGAAGCTGGAGAAGTTTCGGCTCGGCAAACGCTATAAATTACGGCTCCATCCGCTGGAAGGCACGCTATGGAACACGGCGAAAATGCGGGACGAGACGGGCCAGATCAATCTCACGCCGTTCATCCCGCTGGAAGACCTGGCGAAGCATCCGAACCATCGTTAGCCAGCAAGATGTTCCGCCCGCTGCTCACGCTCTTTGCCATGGCCCTTTGCCTCGGGAGCTTCGCGCTCATCGCCGGTGGCACCGCGCGCCCGGCTGCGCCCACCGCGGCGAGCAACCGCGCGACCGCGCGCGTCCTTATGATTGGCGATTCGCTCTCCGCGGGGCCATTCGGCGAGGCGGTGCAGCGCCACCTGGCGACGCGCTTCGGCCCGCAAAACGTGGCCGCCTTTGCCTCCTGCGGTTCTTCGCCGGAAAACTGGCTGGCGGACCAGCCAAACTTCTACACCCACTGCGGCTATCGCGAAGTGACCCCGGATGGCCGCCCGGTCTTCCGCGATTTCGTGAACGGCAAGCGCCCGCGCTCGACGCTCACGCCGAAGGTGGAAGGGCTCGTCCGGCGCTACCGGCCCACGGTGGTGCTGGTTCAGCTCGGGACGAATTGGATGGATCGGAATCTAAGCGACGCGCAGATCAGCCGTTTTGCCGACCGCTTCATCCGCGCGGTCCGCGCGCCCGGCGTGCAGCAAATCGTCTGGATTGCTCCGCCGGATTCGGCCGCGCTCCGGAAGCGGCAGGATCGCATCCATCGACTCATCCAGGCGGCGGCGCGGCGGAATCGCTTTGAGGTGATCGATTCGCGGGAATTAACCAGCTACATCCGCGGGCAGACCGGCGGCGACGGGATTCACTACAACACCGAGGCCTCACGCGCCTGGGCGGCGAAAATCAATCGCCAGCTGGACGTGAAATTAGCCAGCACTCTGGCCAGTAAACGGTAGCCGCGCGGCCGTCTCTTCCCCGGCCGGCGCCGAGGCACGTGCCCCCATGGCACGGTAGCCGCTTAGGAACGCGAGATGTCCCGCGGGCCTAGAAGAAGTGCCAATCGTTCGGCGACGAGGAAGCTTTCCTTCGTCTCCGCGGTGCTTTGTTGCGCCTTTTTCCCGCGCTCCCCGCTGCCGGCGGCCACGCTCACCTGGACCGGGTCGGCCGGCGACGGCAACGTCGCGACCGCGGGGAATTGGAGTCCGGCGCAGAGCCCGCTCCTGGGCGACCTCCTTATTTTCGCGGGCACCAGCAGCCTCCTGGCGCAGCTCACTTCCAGCCTCTCGGTCGGCTCGCTCAGCTTTAATGCGACCGCCGGCTGCCTTCACCCTCGGAGGCGCCGGGACCTACACGATCACGACCGCGGCGGGAATTTTAAACAGCAGCACGAGCACGCAGACGATTAACAACAACCTCACGCTCGGCAGCGCGCAGACGTGGAACGCCAGCGCCGGCGGCCTCGCTTTCGGTGGCAATGTGAGCACGGGAGCGTTTGTGCTTACGCTCACCGGAGCCTTCAACACCAGCATTGCCGGAAACATCACCGGCGCCGGCGGCTTGACCAAAAGCGGCACGGGAACGCTCACTTTGTCTGGCGTTAATGGCTACACCGGCACGACGACGCTCTCGGCGGGCACGCTCGTGCATGGGGAGCAACTCCGCGATCGGGCCGGGGACGCTTTCGCTCGGCACGGCCACGTTGAATACCGGCGGCGCGGCGCGGACGCTCGCAAACGCCCTTACGCTGGCCGGCAATCCCACCTTCAGTGGGGCCGAGGCGCTCGGCTTCAGCGGGGCGGTGAATATGACCGGAAGCCGCACGCTGACCGTGAGCGGAACGGGCGTGGTGACCTTCGATGGCCTCATATCCGGCGGTGCGCGCAAACTGACCAAAACCGGGGCCGGCACCTTGGTCTTGAACAACGCGAACACCTACACGCTGGGCACCGCGCTGAGCGCGGGCACGCTCGTGCTGGGGAATGATGCGGCGGCCGGGACCGGCACCTTGACCCTTACCACCGGCACGCTCCAGGCCGGCGGCGGGGCCCGCACGATCGGAAACCTGGTTTCCCTCGGCGGTAACACCACCTATTCCGGCGCGAACGATTTCACTTTCACGAACGCGGTGACGATGACGAAAGCGGTCACGCTCACGGTCAACAACTCGGTCGCGTTCGGCGGCGTGGTCGGCGGAGCATTCGCCCTGACCAAGAGTGGCACGGGCACGCTCTCGCTCGGCGGGACGGCGGCGAATACCTACTCCGGCAGCTCGATCGTAAACGATGGCACGCTCCTCCTGGCCAAGACCGCGGGCGTCAATGCCTTTGCGAGCACCACGCTTACGATCGGCGATTCGTTAGGCGCGGCCGGTTCCGCGATCGTGCAATGGAATGCGGCCGATCAGGTCCCCGACGCGGCCACGGTCAATCTCAAGCTGGACGGCGTCCTCAACCTGCAAAGCTTCACCGAACGCATCGGCGCGCTGACCACGACTGGCGGCAGCATCATCGGCAGCGGGCGGCTCGATCTCGGCGGCAACGTCACCGCCACCGCCTTGACCACCGCTGTAACCACGGTCAGCGCCAATCTGGGCTTGAACGGCACCCGCACTTTCCTGATCAACAACAACGCCGTCACCGGGGATAACGATTTCATCGTCAATGGCGTGATCTCCGACGGCACCGCCAGCAGCGGGTTGGTCAAGACTGGCCTGGGCACGCTTTATCTCGGCGGCGCCAATACCTACACCGGCACGACCGACCTCTTGAACGGCCCGCTCGTGGTCGATGGCGCGCTCGGCTCCGCGGCGGTGAATTTAGGCGACACGATCACGACTTCGAACGCGGCCAGCCTGCTTTTCGGCACCGCGACCGGGCGCACGATCGCAAACACGATCAACGTCCGCGCCGGCAGCACGGGATTGCTCACGCTCGGCGGCCAGAACACCACCGGGATCAACATTTTCTCCGGCCCGATCAACCTGAGCCATCTCCTGACGGTCACCGCTGCGACAGGCGGCGGAGTGGACTTCGCCGGGATCATCTCGGGTGCCTTTGGCCTGACGAAAATCGGCGGCGGAACCGTCCGGCTGAGCAACGCAAACACGTTTAGCGGTCTCACCACCGTGAGCGCCGGCACCCTGGCCTACGGAGTGAGCGATGCCCTCGGCAGCGGCGGCGTCACGATCAATGGCGGCACGCTCGATCTCGGGGCCGATCACAGCGACACCGTCGGCACGGTCACGCTCACCAGCGGCAGCATCACCGGCAGCGGCAGCTCCACGCTCACGAGCAACGCCAACTACGCGGTCAGCAGCGGCGCGATCGGCGTCATCCTCGGTGGCCCGGTTGGCCTAACGAAAACCACTGCCGGCGTGGTGACCCTCGCCGGCGCGAACAGCTACACCGGCGCGACCACGGTCAGCGCCGGCACGTTGCGCCTCGGGCGTGGACAATTCCATCTCGGCCGCTTCCGCGGTCACGCTTTCGACCGGGGCGATTTTCGACCTGAACGATTACGACGAAGCCATCGGCTCGCTCGCGGGAGTCGGCGGCAGCGTCACGCTCGGGAGCGGAATCTTGAGCGTGGGAGCGAATAATTCGGCCACGACCTTTTCCGGCATCATCAGCGGCAGCGGCGGCCTCACGAAAACAGGCAGCGGGATCTTCACCCTCAGCGGCGCGAACACTTACACCGGCGCGACCACGATCAGCAACGGCACGCTCACGCTCGGCGTGGCCAATGTGATTGCCGACACCTCGGCCGTCACGGTCGGCGCGGGCGCGACTTTCAATCTAAACAGCAAGAGCGAAACCGTGGGCTCGCTCGCGGGCGCCGGGAGCGTGCTCCTCGGGACCGCTACCTTGAATGCCGGGACGGACGATTCCTCGACCGCGTTTTCCGGCGCGATCAGCGGCACGGGTGCGTTTGTGAAATCCGGCTTCGGCACGCTTACGCTCTCCGGCGCGAATACCTTCAGCGGCACCGTGACGTTAAACGCGGGCGCCGTGCTCCTCGCCGGGAACAACGGCAGCGCGGCGAGCGCGACCAGCTTCACGATCAACAGCGGCACCACCCTGACGCTCGACAACAGCGGTGGGGAACACGCGGATCGCATCTCCAATACCGCCGCGATCCGGCTCGGCGGCGGCACCTTTCGTTTCATCTCGGATGCGACCGGATCGACGGAGACAGTCGGCGCGCTCAACGCCCTCAGCGGCGCTTCCAGTGTCACCGTGGTCCACCAGGGCGGCGTTGGCACCAGCTCCTCGTTGATCTTTGCCGCCCTCGGCACCATCACCAGCGGCGCCTCGGTCAACTTCAACTCGTTAGGCGGTGCGCTCGGCACCGGGAGCGACGGCCCGCACATTTTCATCAATGGGCTGGCTAATGGTTTCATCGGCGGCTGGGCCCGGGTGGGGAGCGATTTTGCGGAGTACTCCGCGGATGGCATCCGGGCGTTCAGCGCCTACTACCTCGGCCTCGATGGCGTCAACGTGAACGCGACCTCGACCACGGTGCAGCTGACCAGCCTGGCCCAGGCTTCGGGGTTCACTTTGACCGGCGCGGGCACCACGACTAACCAGGCGCTGGTCTTGAACGATATCGCCACGCTCGATCTCGGCAGCGATGCCACCCGCACCCTCAACCTCTCCAGCGGCGGCTTGATCAAGAGCAGCCCGCTTGCGAGCACCATCTCCGGCGCGGGGCGGTTGACCGCGGGCGGGATCGCAAATGGCGCGCTCTCGATCGCGGTCAACGGCTCGGACTCGCTCACGATTTCTTCCAGCATCATCAACAACGCCGGCGCGAATGGCCTCTACGGCGACGCCGATGACGGCCTCGTCTCGCTGACTAAAGCCGACAGCGGGCTCCTCATTCTTTCCGGGGCGAACATCTACACGGGCACAAATTTCCTCAACGGCGGCGTGCTCCAGATCAGCGCGGAAAACAATCTCGGGAATGTCGGCAACGACGTCACTTTCAACGGCGGCACGCTCAACGTGACCGCCGGGTTCGTGGCCGATGCGACCAAGGTCTTCAGCGTGGCCGCGGATCTCGCCGGCACGCTCGATATCAATTCCGGCCAAACCCTCACCCTCGGCAACGCGGCCAATGTTCTCGTCACCGGCAACGTCGCGAGCACGCTCTTTAAGAAAGGTGCCGGGGCGCTCGTGGTGCCGAGCGGCAACGCAAACTTTGACGGCGTCCTCCAGATCAATGCCGGCAGCGTCGAGCTGCGCGATGCGCAGTCCCTCGGAGATGCGATCAATCGCGGCCGTGTGACTCTGAACGGCGGCAGCTTGCGCTTGCGCAACGATGCCAGCACCAACTTCGCAAACGATCTCACGGTCACGGCGAATTCCACGATCGACGCCAGCCGCCTCACCGGCACCACGCCGGCCGTGACTCATGCTCTCGGCACGCTGGCGATCGGCGCGAGCACGCTCAGCTTTACCGGCAGCAACGGCGCCGGCCTCACGCTGGGCGCGGTCACGCTGAGCGGCGCTGCGACCTTCGATACCTCCTCGGCGAACGCCACCCTGGGCGCGATCTCGGGCTTGTTCGGCTGGACGAAAACCGGGACCGGCATGCTGACGCTCAGCGCCGCCGGCAGCTACAGCGGCGCGACAACAGTCAGCGCCGGCACGCTTCAGCTTGCGGGCGCGAACGGCGTCTCCAGTCTCTCGGCCCTCACCCTGGCGAGCGGCACCACCTTTGCGCTGAATGGATACAGCGACAGCATCGGCTCGCTCGCGGGCAGCGGCGCGGTTCAACTCGGAGCCGGGACGCTAACGGCGGGCGCGAATAATTCTTCGACCGCCTATTCCGGTGTCCTCACCGGCAGCGGTGCCTTCGTTAAGACCGGCACCGGCGTGCTGACTCTTTCCGGTGCGAACACTTTCACCGGCGCGACCAATGTGAACGCCGGCACGCTGCGCCTTGGTTTAGCCAGCGCTTTGGCGGGCGCGACGGACCTGAGCGTGGCCAGTGGTGCGACGCTCGATTTGGACAGCTTCAACCAATCCGTCGGCTCGCTCAGCGGTGCGGGCGCAGTGTCGTTAGGCAGCGCCCTGCTTTCGGCCGGGACGAATAACCTGGACACGACTTTCTCGGGCATCCTGAGCGGCCCGGGCGGCTTCACCAAGACTGGCAGCGGCACGCTCACGCTATCCGGCGCGAACAATTTCGCCGGCCTAACGAGCGTCAATGCCGGCGTCTTGCTGGCGCAAAACGCGAGCGCCTTCGGCGGCACCGCGAGCGGAACGACGGTGATGGCGGGTGCGGAGCTGCGGCTCGGCGGCGCGATCTCGATCAACGGCGAAAGCCTGACCCTCGAGGGCAATGGGGTCACGGGCGCAGGCGCGTTGCGCGCGACCGCGGGCGGCTCGTGGACCGGCGGCATCACCCTCGCGGGCGACAGCACGATCGGCTCCGATAGCGGACTGCTGAGCGTGGGCGCCATTTCGCTCGGGACGCGCGCGCTCGCTTTCACCGGCGCGGGCGACATCCAGGCAAACGGCGTCATCAGTGGCAGCGGCGGGGTGAGCAAGAACGGCAACGGCAGCCTGACCCTGACCGCAGCCAACACTTTCACCGGCCTCACTTCGATCAACACCGGAGTGCTTCGCGTGCAAAATTCCGCGGCCCTCGGCGCCACCGGGGTGGGGAACGAAACCGTGGTCGCGAATGGCGCGGCCTTGCAGTTCATCGATCCTGCCGGCCTGACCGTGGGGAACGAGACGATCACCCTCAACGGCAGCGGCGTGGCTGGCGCGGGCGCGATCGATGTCGCCGCCGGCGACAACATCTGGAATGGCAACATCGTCCTCGCTTCGAACTCCACCATCGGCATTCAGCTCCTGGACGACAGCTTCATCCTCAACGGCACGCTCTCCGAAAGCGGCGGCGCGCGTTCGTTAACCAAGATCGGCGCGGGCATGCTCATCCTGGCCGGCAGCAGCACGCGGACGGGCGCGACCTCCATCAACGGCGGCACCCTGCAGCTCGCCGCCGCGGAACGGATTCACGATAACTCGGCCGTGGTCGTGGCCAGCGGCGCGACCTTCGATTTGAACGACAACAGCGAAACCGTCGGCTCCGTCGCCGGCGCGGGCACAATCAGCCTCGGTGTGGTCGGCAGTAGCGGGACCAAGCTCACCGCCGGGGGCGACGGCACGAGCACGACTTTCTCCGGCGTCCTCACCGGCACGGGCAGCCTTGCGAAAAGCGGGACCGGCGTCCTCACTCTCACCGGCTTAAACAATTTCACCGGCACGACCACGGTCGAGGCGGGCACATTGCTCCTCGGCACCACCTCGGGCAGCGCCCTCGCTTCGACCACCGCGATCACGGTCAACTCCGGCGGCACGCTCTTGCTCGGGGCGAGCAACCAGATCAACAACGCGGCCTCGGTCACGCTCGCCGGCGGGACGTTGGCCAAAGGCGCGTTCAACGAAGGCGCAGCCAACAGTGCGGGCATGGGCGCGCTCACCCTGACGGCCGCCGGTTCCAAGCTGGATTTCGGGACGGGCGCGGTCGGGGTGCTCAGCTTTGCCAGCTTCGTCCCGAGCGGGAATCTCGTCACGATCCTGAACTGGACCGGCCTCCTGGCCACGGTGGGCAATAGCGGCACCGATCGGCTGATCTTTAATTCCAGCCAGCTCGGGAACCTCGCGAGCTTCGCCTTCAATGGCTACGGACCGGGCGCGGCGCAATTTGATTTAGGCGGCGGCTTCTTCGAGCTCACGCCGATCTCCGCGGTGCCGGAACCGGGGACCTATGCGGCCGGCGCACTCGCTTTCCTCGGGCTCGCCTATTCGCAGCGCCGCCGGTTTCGCCGTCGATCTCAGGACTCGGCCGCGCGGACCGCGTAGTTGCCGACAAACTCCCGCCGGAACTCCGCGAAGGTTCCATCCTCGATCGCGACGCGCGCACGCGTGGTGAGGCCGAGATAAAAATGCAGGTTGTGCAACGTGACCAGCCGCAGCCCGAGGATCTCCTCCGCTTTCAGCAGATGCCGGATGTAGCCGCGCGAAAATTCCGCGCACGCCGGGCAACTGCAGCCGTCTTCGATCGGCCCCCGGTCGAGCGCGAACTCCGCGTTCTTCAAGTTCAGTGTGCCGCCCGCGGTGAAGACCGTCCCGTGCCGCGCCAGGCGGGTCGGCAGCACGCAATCGAACATATCCACGCCGCGCGCGATCAGCTCGACGATCTGCGGCGGCGTCCCCAGGCCCATGCAATAGCGCGGCTTATCCTTCGGCAGAAACGGCTCGCTGTTTTCCACTGCGAGCATCATCTCCGGCTCCGGTTCGCCCACGCTCACCCCGCCGATGGCATAGCCATCGAACCCGAGCGCGACCGTCGCCTCCGCCGCCTCCCGGCGCAGATCCGCGAAACGTCGCCCCTTGCACGATGCCGAAGATCAACTGGCCTTCCGCATGTGGCGCCTCTTGGCTGCGCCGCGCCCAGCGCGCCGTCATCTCCAGACTCCGCGCGGCGTAGTCGCGTTCGCACGGCCAGGGCGGGCATTCATCCAGCACCATCGCGATGTCGCTGCCTAACGAGGCCTGGATTTCCATCGCGATCTCCGGCGAAATGAAGGTGGGCGTGCCGTCGAGATGATTTTGGAAGCGCGCGCCTTCCTCGGTGATCCGGCGGATCTTGGCTAACGAGAAGATCTGGTAACCGCCGCTGTCGGTCAGGATGGGCCCGTCCCAATTCATGAAACGATGGAGCCCGCCAAAGTGCCGGATAATCTCCAGGCCCGGCCGGACGAAAAGGTGATAGGTGTTGCCGAGGAGGATCTGCGTCTGCAACTCCCGGAGTTCGCGCGGACTTACGGCCTTGACCGACCCCTGCGTGCCCACGGGCATGAACGCCGGCGTCTGGATCACACCATGCGCGGTCGTTAGGCGGCCGCGGCGGGCTTTCGACGCGGGATCGGTTTGCAGCAGTTCAAACACGCGGCAGACGTTCCGCGGAAGGTTCTCGCACGCAAGCGCCTAACGACTAAAGGCGGCGCGCGGGCAAAAAAGGCTTGTCCGGTTTCTTCGCGGTTGGTTTAATCGCCGCGAAGGCGAAAGCTTTCACACCCCCCAATTTGCAGCCTGGCACACTGCAAGGCTCGGTCCGCGAGTGCGGCCCGGGTGAACACGCCAAGCTCAAGCGAAAGGAATTAGATGAATCATCTAAATCTTGAACTGGAGAAACTAGAGCAACGCATCGCCCCCGGCCGGCTCGGCTGCGGCGGCGGCGGATCCGGCAGCAAAGGGTCCAAAGGCAGCAAAGGATCCAAGGGCAGCAAGGGGTCCAAAGGAAGCAAGGGCAGCAAAGGCTCCAAGCACTAGCGCCCGCTGCTAGATGGACCACCCGCAGCGGGAGTTTCTCCCGTGGCCGGTGGGGTCACCTCCACGTGACGGGAAGGCTGCCGGCCCCGGCTCGCGGCCTTCCTCCACGCGGAAAAGTTCGGCTCCTTGTTCGATGCGCTCCCAGCTCCCATGATCGCGACCCTGCCGAAATTGCGCGGCGATCTCGACCGCCGTCTGCAAAGCACGGCCGAGGGCACCGTGCTCGTGATCAAGGATCCGCTAAGCCGGCAATTCTACCGCCTGCGCGCGGCGGAACGCTTCATCGCCGAGCAGCTCGACGGCGAAACGCCGCTGCACGTGGTCAATCACCGGGTGGAGAATAAATTTGGCGCCACGCTCCCGCCGGAAGAGCTGAATGCGTTTGTCAAAACGCTGGCTAAAAACAGCCTGCTCGAGAACGGAGCCAAAGGTCACCGCGCGCCGGCGAAACCGAAACGGCTCGACGGCGGCCTGATGACGCTGCGCTTCCGCCTCTTCGACCCCGACGGGCTGCTTAACCGGCTCTATCCGCGGGTCCGATTTGCCTTCACCGCGCGTTTCCTGGTCTTTTCCGCGGCTACCATTCTCGCCGCCGCAGCCGTCTCCGCGTTCCACTGGGACCAGATCGTGGGCGATGCTTCGCAGCTCTATCGGCTCTCGACCTTGCCGCTTCTGATTGCGGTCGCCTTTGCCGTGACCACGGCGCACGAGTTTGGCCACGGGCTCGCCTGCAAACACTTCGGCGGCGAAGTGCGCGAGATGGGTTTCATGCTGATTTATTTCCAGCCGGCCTTCTTCTGCAACGTGAGCGACGCGTGGTTTTTTTCCAAGGGGAAGCGGCTTTGGGTGTCGTTTGCCGGTCCGTATCTCGAGCTCTTCATCTGGGCCCTGGCCACGCTCTGCTGGCGCGTGACCGACTCTGATACCTGGATCAGCCGGATCGCGCTCATCGTCATGGCCACCTCAGGGATCAAGACGTTTTTCAACTTCAATCCGTTGATCAAGCTCGATGGCTATTACCTGCTCAGCGATTACCTCGGGATCGTAAATTTGCGCAAGCGCGCCTTCCGTTACCTGGGCGATTTCCTGCGCACCCTCGGTGGCTGGCGCGCCGGGCTCCCGGAAGTGGCGCGCCAGGAGCGCCGCGTTTTTCTCATCTATGGGATCATCGCCTGGACCTTCTCGTTTCTCTTCACCGCTTACGTGGCCCTGCTCATCGGCGAGCACCTCGTGGTTCAGGGACAGCGGCTGGCTTTCTTTCTTTTCGCCGGGCTCGTCGGCGTGCGTTTCCAGGGAAAATTCCGCCGGCTCTTTGGCCACGGGAAGCGCGCCCGCTCGGAGCCGCGCCGGCGTTCCCGTTTCCTGAAGAGTCGTTTCCCGAAAATCCTCCTCGCCGCCGCCGTCGTCATCTTGCTGTTTGTAGTCAAGGCGGAGCTCCGCGTCGCCGGGCCGGTGAGCGCCTTTCCGATCCACAACGCCGACGTGCGGGCGGAGATCGAGGGCATCATCGAGGTGGTCTACGTCGACGAAGGCGAGCGCGTGGAAGCCGGCCAGCCGATCGCCGCGCTTTTCGGGCGCGACCTCCAGGCGGAGCTGCAAAAAGTGGAAGCGCAGGTGGCCGAGAACAAAGCCCGCCTGCGGCTCCTCGAAGCCGGCTCACGCCTTGAGGAAATCCAGCTCGCGCAAACCACCGTCGCGCGTCACCAGGAGCAGTTGAAATTCCTCCAGTCGCGCCTCGAGCGTTACCGGCAGTTGAACGAGCAGCAGCTTCTTTCCGCGCTCGATTACGAGGAAAGCGCGCGCCTGGTCGCGAGCAGCGAAAGTGATCTCGCGGAAGCCTCGAAGAAACTCCAGCTCCTCCAGGCCGGAAGCCGCCCGGAGGAAATCGAGGCGCTCCGCGCGATGGTCCGCAGCCTCGAGACCCAGCGCGCCTATCTTCAGAGTCAGCTGAGCCTCACCAAGGTCCTCAGCCCCGCCGCCGGCATCGTGACCACCCCCTCGCGCCAGCTCAGCGAGATGCGCCACCAGCTCGTCCACAAAGGCGACCTGATCGCGAAGGTCTTCGACTTCAAGGTCATCACCGCGGAGATGGCCATCCCCGAGAAGGAAATCGCCGATGTCCGCAAGGGCCAGACGGTTTCGCTGAAAGTGCGCGCCTATCCCGACCGCGTCTTCCCCGGCACAGTTACTGAAATTGCCACCACCGTGCAGGGCGTAGGCGGGACGGCGCTCGCCTCCGGCGGCAAAAGCGGCCCCGCCGGCGGGCTCGTGCCGGAGAGCGGAAAGAACGCCAACACCATTCTCGTGACCACCGAGATCGACAATCGCGCAGGCCTGCTCAAGCCCGGCATGAGCGGCATGGCCAAGATCGAATGCGGCCAGCGGCGCTTGATCGATCTCATCACCCGCCGGATCTCGCGCACCTTTCGCGTCGAGTTTTGGTCGTGGTGGTAGACAGCAACTTCAACCCCCTGGAGCCACCGCCATTCACCAGCAAACCAAACCAATCGCCCAGCGCCCCCCGACGGCCTCGGCCGATGACACCATCTACCTCACGGGCCGTCCGTCGCTCAAGAGCTTCCTCCATTTCGTCCAGCACGAGGCGGTCGAGCCCGAGGAGGAAGCGGTCCTCATCGCCGAGTGGAAGGCTGCGCGTGAGCGCGTCGCGGAGCTCGAAAAATCCGAGGCCCACTGGGCCGATCATCCCGGGCGGAAACCGGTCCCGGTCGATGCCACCTACGAGCCGCTCTTGCTCCAGTTCTTGAGCGATCCATTGGTCCAGCGCGGGTTCAACTCCGTGCCGACCGAGGTCGCGTTTGTCGAGCTCGACCGGCTGGTGGTCTATCAAAAGCGCATCGATCTCGCCTTCGTCCGCCGGCTCCTCGAACGCCTCGGCCCGACGCCCACTGCGGAGGAAATTTTCCGCTTCTGCCTGCCCTACGATCATCCGTCTCCGCCGGTCACCTGGGAGCGCATCGGCCGCGACACTTTCATCTTCATCTCGCCGTCTAACGACCTTCGTTTTCTCCGCACCCTGCGCCTCGAGCCGCGCCACCTCCGCGGCCAGGGCACCGCCGGCACGCTCGTGGGCGTGGTCGGCGCGGCGGTCGGCTTTGGCTCAAATTTCCTCAACGCCATTCGCTCCGGCGACCGGCTCATCTTGAACAATGGCAGCCATCGCGCCTACGCCTTGCGCGCGCTCGGCTACTCCCACGCTCCCTGCGTGGTCCAGCATGCGGCCACGCGCGACGAGCTCGAGGTCATCGCCGATACCGTGGTCGAAGAAGCGGCTGCCTATTACGTCGACGGGCCGCGGCCTCCGATGCTGAAGGATTACTTCAACCCGGCGCTGCACAAGGTCGTGCCCGTCCGGCGGCAGGTAAAACAGGTCACGGTAAAGTTCGAGGTCAGCGTGGCCTACGTGCCGGACACTTAAGCGCGCGCATGAACCACTCGTCCGCTCTTGCCGAAGCTCCGGTCGCGGTGGCGCCGCCGAATCGCTGGGCTGCCTGGGATCGGTTCGTAGAAGCGCGCGCCGATGGCGGCTTCATGCAGACTTCGTGGTGGGCCGAGTTTCGCTGCGACGCAGGTTACGAGCATTTTGGCGCGGTTCTGCGGTCCGGGGGCAAGATTTTAGGCGGCGCTTTGGTAATGAAGTTCTCCTGCGTGCCAGGGGAGTGTTTCCTCTACATCCCGGATGGGCCCATCCTGCCGCCTGATGAAGGCGCCGCGGAACAAATCTTCGCCGCAGTGCTCGACGCAGTCGCAGCGGAGCGCGCGCGCGCGCCGCTTCCCGTGAGCCATCTGCGAATCGAGCCGCGTTGGGCGACTTTGCCAGCCTTCGTCCGCGGATGGCAACCGGTCGCACCGCTGAGCGACGGGATTCTCGAGCCGCGCGAGACCCTCTGTGTGGATCTGCGGCCGCCCGAAGTGGAAATCCTCGTGCAAATGAAGCCGAAAGGCCGCTACAACATCCGCCTGGCCCAGCGACACGGCGTAACCGTGGCTGAAGATTCGTCCGCCAAAGCGCTGGCTGATTTCCTCGCGATCTACCGCGAGACGGCCGCGCGCCAGCCGATGAGCGAAAAACCGGATAGCTACTTCGAGGCCCTGCACGAGACGCTGGCGACGGCAAAAACAGGCAGCTTTTTCTTCGCCGAGCACGAAGGGAAACGCCTGGCCGCGGCCGTGGTCATTTTCTTTGGCGAGAAGGCGACTTACTTTTACGGCGGCTCGTTAGGCGAGCAGCGGCAGCTGATGGCGCCGTATCTTCTCCATTGGGAAATCATGCGCGCAGCGAAGGCGCGCGGCTGCGCCTGGTATGACTTCTGGGGCATTTCACCAGCGGACAACCCGGAGCATCCCTGGTGGGACTTCAGCGTCTTCAAACGCAAATTCGGCGGCCGCGAATTCCAGCTCGTGCCGACGCTTGACCTGGTTTACGACGCGGCGGCCTATGAGCGCTACGTCACCAGTCCGTGACTTGCGGGTGTTCGAAGCCGTTGTGGCCCACCACGCGTTCCGGAGGTGGAGACAAATTCTTGCTTCTTGCAGAAGAAAGCGCTGCACTCGGCGCATCCCTCGCATGAAAGCCGCATCTTTCTTCTCTCTGGTCTCGGCTTCTTTCCTCATCTGCGCCGGGGCCATGGGCGAGCCTTTCACTTTCGCGGTTTCGCAGGTGGATGTGGTGGTGGCGCCGCCGGCCAATCACGCAGACGTGCGGGTGCCGATCAACGCCGCCGGCACTTTCGATTACGGCGCGCTCGGGGTGCAGTCGGATGCAGCCTGGGTGACGCCTTCGGTGGATGCGGCGGGCAGGAGTGTGCGGCTCAGTTTTGCCACCAGTGGGCTGATCAATGCTTCCTACACGGCGACGATCACAGCGACCCAGGGGGGCGATACGCGGACGTTCTTTGTGCGCGCGGCGGTGTCGCAGCTCAATGTGGTGAAATTGCTGGCTGACCCGTTTCGCTCGCGGGTTTACGCGGTGCACCAGAACGGGCTGCTGCGCGGCGCGGTGTTGATTTACGATCCGATTAACGCGCAACTCCTCGGGAGCGTGACCGTCGGGAACAAGCCGACCGATCTGGCGGTCTCGAACGATGGCTCGGAGTTGTTCGTGATCAACAGCGTGGACCGCGCCCTGACGGTGATCAACCTGGAGACGTGGGCGGTGAAGGAGACGATTGCCTTGCCCGCTTACACGGAGTGGGGTCAGAGCGACACGAGCGCGAACCTCAAGGTCGGGAGCGGGAACATTCTTTACTATACCGACGGCGAGTGGGCGCCGGCTTTGCGCGTGTTTGATCGGGCGACCCGCACGGTCCTGCAGACGGTTTACATCGGTGGCAGCAATAATTACGGCTGCGGCGATTTTGCGCTCACGCCGGATCGCGGGACGCTGGTCGGCTGGGTGCAATACGGCTGGACGGCGGGCTGGGCGGGTTCCTACATCGCGCGTTATAATGTGGCAGCCAACGGCCTGCTCACGCCGGCGGAGACGACCACTTCGACGTATCCGACCACGCTTTCGCGCGACCCATTGGATACGCCGGTGCTGATCAGCAATGATGGCCGGCTGGCTTTCGTAAAGCAGCTCGCGGTGCTGGCGCACGCGGTTACGCAAACGCAATCCGGTTTCCCTTCGCCGGTCTACTCGATCAGCGATGGCGGTGAAATCGCAGCCACCAAGACGGCGATCTACGAAGTGCAGAGTGGGAGCAAAGTCTACGATCTGCCGGTCGCCAGCAGCGTCCAGGCGATCACCGCGGACTATGCGCGGCTGGTTTATTACCATCCCACGCAGCACGTCCTGGGCACGGTGAACCTGACCACTGCAGTCGGCGACGTGATTCTCAAGCGGACACTCTCACCGGCCAATGGCTCCATCGTGCTCCCGCCGGCGAGCCTGCGCTGGTCCGCCCTGCCCGGGGCCGAGAAATATCAAATCTATCTCGGAACTTCCGAGAGTGCGGTCCAGATGGCCGGGTTGGGTTCGCCCAGTTTTCTCGGCGAAACGCGCACGCCGGAGTTCACCCTGGGCACGCCGTTGACCGCTGGGCTGACCTATTATTGGCGGATCGATACGGTGACGGCGCATGAGACTTCGCGCAGCGATGTCTACCATTTCACGGTGTCCGATATTTCCGCCAGCCCGGCGCAAATCATCACGGCGACCGTGCGCGGGCACACCAATCACACGATCCCGATCGCGCTGGACTCGAGCAGCACGGGGAAGGCGTGGCAGGCTTCGGCGGCGGAACCGTGGATCACGTTCGTGCAAACCAGCGGGGTCACCCCGGCGACCTTGCGCGTGGTCCTGAACGCCGGGCAGCTGGCGCCGGGCACTTACAATGGCGCTGTCCGAATCGCTGGTTCCTCGGGCGGGCCCTTTTCCATTCCGGTGCAACTGCGGGTCGATCCGCTAAAGCTCACCATCCTGAAGTCAGATCGATCGTCGGCCATGGTCTACGGCGTGAGTGAAGACCCTTCGGTTACTCCGACAGTGGCCTACTTGTTGGAGATCGATAGCGCGAGCCAGGCGGTGACGCGGGTCCTGGCGGTGGGAAATTCCGTGACGGATCTGGCGCTGCATTTACCGGAAAACCGCATCTACGTCCCGAATTGGAAGGGCGGCAGCCTGCTCGCGGTGGACCGCGCCTCCTTCGCGCTCGCGCGGACCTATGGATTCAGTCCGGCGGGCGCGGTCGGCTCGTCGAGCAACGATGTCTTTCGCGTGACCGCCAGCGGCGCGGGGCGGGTCATCGTGGAGGAGTATGATCAGTGGATCAATGTCTCGATTTTCGACACCAACGCGGGAACGAAACTGGCCAATAGCTTCCAGCGCCAGGGCGGCGGCGCGACCGATCCGACCGGTCGTTATTATTATCACGGGGACGACAACTCTTCGGGCGCCCAATTGCATAAACTCGACCTGACCGGCGATCGCTTCAGCGAACTGGGCGCTGCTCGGATCAATCCCTACGGCTACTACGGTTCGCGCGTCGTTGTGGCATCGGAAGATGGCAGCCGCATTTTCTGGAACGGCGAAGCCTACGATCCCAACCTCGTGGGCGTGACCAATCTGCGGGACTTTATCTACGCCGCGAGCAAAGATGGCCGCTACGCCTTCGGGCAAAAGAATATCTACCTCACCGAGACTGGCGTGATTGCCTACGGAATGCCGAGCGACACCACCGTGAGCGCTTACAATTCCACTACCGACAAGCTCGTGGCGCAGGTCGGCGCGGCCATCGGATTTTTCTCGCTGGCCGGCCCGGCCGCCATGCCCGCGCCCGCTCTCTCCGGCACCCGCGCGGCGGATGGGGCCGGCGCGACCCTTAACTGGAGCGAGCAATCTCTCGAGACGGGTTTCACCCTCCAGCGGCGAATCATCGGGGCGGCATACTGGGAAGACGTCTCGTCCAGCATCGCGCAGAACGCGACCTCCTTTGCCGATAATGCGCTCGTGCCTAACGAGAGCTACGAATTCCGAATTAAAGCCGACAGTCCCTCGCTCAGTTCGCCCTGGAGCAACGTGGTGACGCTCGCAGCCCCGCCGTTGCCGACGCCCACGCCGACCGCGACGCCCACTCCGACTGCAACGCCCACACCGACTGCAACGCCCACGCCGACTGCGACGCCGAGCCCGACGATTACGCCCACTCCGACTGCAACGCCCACCCCAACGCCCACCCCGTTTCCAGAGCTGCGCAATATTTCCACCCGCGGTCGCGTGCAGACGGGGGACAATGTGATGATTGCGGGCTTCATCATTACTGGGGCCGAGCCGAAGAAAGTGTTGCTTCGCGCGTTGGGTCCGGAGCTTGGAACCCATGGCGTCAGCGGTTTTTTAGAAAACCCCACGCTCGAACTGCACCAGCCGGATGGCTCAGTCATCTTCAACGACGACTGGAAGCAAAATCAAAAGGCGGAGATCGAAGCGAGCACTTTGCCGCCACATTTTGACCGAGAAGCGGCCATCGTCGCGACCCTCGCTCCGGGCGGTTACACCGCGATCGTGCGCGGGCAGGATGGCACGAGCGGCGTCGGCCTGGTCGAAGTCTACGATCTGGATCCGTCCGCCCGGGCCACCTTGGCCAACGTCTCCAGCCGCACTCGCGTGGAAAACGGCGACAACGTCATGATCGGTGGGTTCATCGTCAACGGCGGCAGTGGGCGGCGGAATGTTTTGCTGCGCGCGCTTGGGCCGTCGCTCGGGCGGCAGGGCGTAGCCGACCCCTTGCCGGACACGACGCTATCGTTCTACGACAGCAACGGCAATGTCACGCTGAACGACGACTGGCAGGAGAGCCAGGAGGCAGAGATCACGCAAACCGGCGTTATTCCGGGAGACCCGCGGGAATCGGCCCTGGTCGTTTCGCTGCCGCCCGGCAATTACACCGCGATCGTGCGCGGGAAGGGCGGAGCCGTCGGCGTGGGCTTGGTGGAAGTCTACCGCCTGCCGTAGCTCGCGGCTGATCACGAGCTGACAATGTGATATGGGAAGGGGTGTCCGAAGCCGTCGTCGCCAATGCCGTGGTCAGTGCCAGTGAACTCGTGGTCCGGTTTGGCAACCAGGCGGTGCTCGACCATGCGACCCTGACGATTCGCGAAGGCGAGCGCGTGGGTTTGGTCGGGCGGAATGGCTCGGGCAAGTCGACCTTCCTGCAAATCGCGGCCGGGATCACCAAGCCGGACGCAGGCGAACTCAATCAGCGCCGCGACCTTCTTACCGGCTACATGCCGCAGATGTTCGAGCTCGATGAGACGGCCAATGTGCAGGCTAATATTCTCGCGGGTGCGCAGCACGTGCTCGACTTGATCGCGGAATACGAGCGGCTGCCGGCGGAGAGCGCGCGCAGCGGAACGGTGCTCGAGCAAATCGAGCATTTCGACGGCTGGAATCTCGAGCAACGCGCGCAGAGCTTGCTGACTAATTTGCACGCGCCCGCGGCCGAGCGCCGCGTGAGCGAGCTTTCCGGCGGGGAGAAACGGCGCGTCGCGCTCTGCCGGGCGTTGCTCGCGCGGCCGGATTTTCTCATCCTCGACGAACCGACCAACCATCTCGACACCGGCTCGATCGAGTGGCTGGAGGACTTTCTCGCGCGCTACAGCGGCACCTGTCTTTTCGTGACGCACGACCGCTATTTTCTCGACCGGATCGCCACCCGCGTAGTCGAGCTTTCGCGCGGCAAATTTTACAGCTACGACGGGAACTACACCGACTACCTGCTGGCGCGCGCCGAGCGGGCCGCGGTGGAAGAGATGCAGGAGCACAAGCGGCAGAAATTCCTCAAGCGCGAACTCGCCTGGGTGCGGAAAGCGCCGCGCGCGCGGCGGACGAAATCGGTCGACCGGGTGGAGCGCTATTTCGAGATGGCCGCGCAGGAAGCGCCGGAAGCGGAGCTCGACGTGGACTTGATCATCCCGCCGGCGCCGAAGCTGGCCAATCGCGTGATCGAAGTGCGCGGGGTGGGGATGGAACTGGGCGGCCGGACCTTGTTCCGCGACGTCTCGTTAGACCTGCAAGCGGGGGAGCGGCTGGGGATTGTTGGGCGCAACGGGCTCGGCAAGTCGACGCTGTTGAAAATCATGCTCCGGCAACTCGAGCCGACCAGTGGCGAGGTCGAGATCGGGGCGCGGACGGAGATCAATTACGTCGACCAAAACCGGCTGCTGCTGGACGACCAGAAAACCGTCTGGGAAGAGGTGGGCGAGGGGATGGAATACGTGCGCCTCGGCGAGGAGAACATCACCCTGCGCGGTTACCTGCGGCGGTTCCTCTTCACCGAGGACCGGATCAACACCAAGATCTTTCAACTCAGCGGCGGCGAGCGCAGCCGCGTCTTGCTGGCGAAAATTCTCAAGCGCGGCGGGAACGTGCTTATCCTCGACGAGCCGACGAACGATCTCGACCTGGGCACGCTGCGCCTGCTCGAGGAAGCGCTCGCGGCTTTCAAGGGCAGCGTCGTGGTCGTGAGTCACGACCGCTATTTCCTGAACCGCGTTTGCACCGCGATCCTCGCCTTCGAGGACGACGGCGCGGTGCGCTATGCGGTGGGCAATTACGACTATTATCTCGAGAAGCGGGCGCAGGAATTAACCGCGCCGCCGAGTGTCTGCGAAAGCGGAGCCGGCCGGGAAAGCCGCGCCGACCGCGCGCGGGCGAAAGTTGAAGTGGAAGGAAGAGCGCGAGCTGGAAGGCATCGAAGCCGCCATCCTCGCGGCCGAGGGGGAGGTCGCGCGGATGGAGAACCTTTTCGCCGACCCGGAATTTATCGTGCGGGAAGCGGCGAATCTCCGGCGCCACGAGGAGGAGCTGGAAAATGCGCGCCGGGAAGTCGCGCGGCTTTACGCGCGCTGGGAGGAGCTGGCGGAAATCGCCGCCGCCGCGAGTGCTGCCGGGTAGATCCAGCACTCGTTAGGGCGGGAGAAAGTCCCTGCGCGCGCGGGAATTGAGCGCCTAGGGCGTTCCCAGAGGAAAATATTCTTGCGGGGTAATGATTCGTTCCTATATTGCGCGCTCCCCGCATCAGGTGCGGCAGGAATTTGAGTGCCGGCCTGAGCGGTTTTTTCGTCGCCCGAACGGAATCGTTGGGCGGCTTTTATTGTAACGAAATGCCAACGATCAATCAGCTTATTCGCAAGGGACGAAAGAAAGTTTCGGTGAAATCGAAATCACCGGCACTGAAGAATTGTCCGCAGCGCCGCGGGGTGTGCACGCAGGTCATGACGCGCACGCCGAAAAAGCCGAACTCTGCCTTGCGCAAAGTGGCCAAGGTGCGCCTGACGAATGGCCAGGAGATCATCGCTTACATTCCCGGCGAGGGACACAATTTGCAGGAACACTCCATCGTGCTCGTGCGCGGCGGACGCGTGAAAGATTTGCCCGGCGTGCGTTATCACATCGTGCGCGGCACGCTCGACAGCCTCGGGGTGGACGGTCGCCGCCGCAGCCGCTCGAAATACGGCGCCAAGCGTCCGAAGCCAGGTGCCGAAGCCGAAACCAAAGGCAAGAAGAAGTAGTCTTTAACTGACCCACTCCCATGTCCCGTCGTCGGAAAGTTTATAAAAAAGAAGAGAAGGTTGACTCGCGTTACGGCAGCGTTGCCGTGGCGCGTTTGATTTCGACCGTGATGAAGCGCGGCAAGAAATCGCTCGCGGAGCGGATCGTTTATACCGCGATCGATAAATCGCGCGAAAACTCCGATGCGGTCGATCCGCTCGAAGTGGTCAACAAAGCGCTGGAAAATGTCCGCCCGCGCCTCGAAGTGAAGTCCCGCCGCGTTGGTGGCGCGACCTACCAGGTGCCGATGGAAGTGACCCCGGCCCGCCAGGTCTCGCTCGCGATGCGCTGGATCGTGGCCTACGCGGACAACCGCCGCGGCATGCCGATGGCCGATGCGCTCGCGGCTGAACTGAAGGACGCCGCTGCCGGCCAGGGCAACGCGATCAAGAAGCGCGACGACACTCACAAGATGGCGCAGGCGAACCGCGCCTTTGCACATTTCCGTTGGTAGAAATTTTTGGTCATGGCTACTGCGACTCTAGATAAACCCAAATCGACGAACCCGAATTCGCCGAACCGCAAGTTCCCGCTCGAGAAGACGCGGAACATCGGGATTGCTGCGCACATCGATGCCGGCAAGACGACGCTGACCGAGCGCATCCTTTTTTACACCGGCATGATCCACAAGATCGGTGAAGTGCACGAAGGCACGACCGTGACGGATTGGATGGAGCAGGAACGCGAGCGTGGCATCACGATCACGTCGGCTGCGACGACCTGCGCCTGGATGCAGAAGCCGGAGCCGGGTGTCTACAAGATGTATGACGGCATCAAAATGCGCGTGAACATCATCGACACTCCCGGGCACGTCGATTTCACCGCCGAGGTCGAGCGCTCCCTGCGCGTGCTCGACGGTGCCATCGCAGTTTTCGACGCGGTCGCCGGCGTGCAGCCGCAATCCGAGACCGTCTGGCGTCAGGCGAACAAGTATCAAGTGCCGCGGATCGCTTTCATCAACAAGATGGATCGCGTGGGCGCCGACTTCGACGCGGCGATCGACTCGATGCACAAGAAGCTGGCCGCGAATGCCTGGCCGGTGCTGATCCCTCTCGGCAAAGAAGATTATCTCAAGGGCCAGCTCGATGTGGTCAACCGCAAGGCGGTCTTCTATCTCGACGACGACTCGATGGGCTCGGTCTACGAAGTCCGCGAAGATTCCCGAGGAGAACAAAGAGCAGGTCGAGCAGGCTTACGCCACGCTTGGTCGAGCAGATTTCCAATATTGACGACGAGATCGCGGAAGCGGTTCTCGAAGAGAAAGAGATCACTCCGCAGATGTTGAAGGCGGGCATCCGCCGCCAGACGATCGCGAACAAGTTCGTGCCGGTGGTCGGTGGTTCCGCTTTCAAGAACAAGGGCGTGCAGTATCTCGTCGATGCGGTCATCGATTACCTTCCGGGCCCGCTGGACATTCCGCCGGCCGTGGGTCTCGATCCCGATAACACCGAGAAGAAAATCGAAGCGCCGACGGACGACAACGGCAAGTTCTGCTCGCTCGCGTTCAAGCTTTGGAGCGATCCGTTTGTCGGCAAGCTCGTCTTCTTCCGCGTTTATTCCGGCTCCCTCTCGAAGGGCGACAACGTTTACAACCCGCGCACGAACAAGCGCGAGCGCATTAGCCGGCTGATTCAGATTCAGGCCGACAAGCGCGAAGACATCGACACCTGCTACGCGGGCGACATTGCCGCGATCGTGGGGATTAAGAATATCACCACGGGCGACACGCTCTGCGACGAGGATCACCCGATCCTGCTCGAGCCGCCGTCGTTCCCTGATCCCGTCATCTCGATGGCGATCGAGCCGAAGACGAAGCAGGACCAGGAAAAGATGGGCAACGCGCTCCAGCGTTTGTCCGAAGAGGATCCGACTTTTAAGGTCTTCACGCACGAAGACACCGGCCAGACGATCATCGCGGGCATGGGCGAACTCCATTTGGAGATCATTCGCGACCGCATGCTGCGTGAGTTCAAGGTCGACGCGAACTCCGGCAAACCGCAGATCGCTTACCGCGAAACCATCACCTCACCGGCCGATGGCGAAGGCAAGCTGATCAAGCAGTCGGGCGGTCGCGGTCAATACGGTCACGTGGTGATCAAGGTCGCGCCGAACGAGCGCGGCAAGGGGATCACGGTGGAGAACAAAGTCGTGGGCGGCAACATTCCGAAGGAATACATTCCCGCCTGCAAGAAGGGCATCGAAGAAGCGATGCTCAATGGCGTGGTCGGCGGCTACCAGGTGATCGACGCGCACGTTGACATCGTCGACGGCTCCTACCACGACGTCGATTCGAACGAAATGGCCTTCAAGTTGGCGGCTATTTTTGCAGTCAAGGACGCGTTCAAGAAAGCCAAGCCGATCCTGCTCGAGCCGATCATGAAGGTGGAAAACGCCACCCCGGAAGAATTCCAGGGCGACATCATGGGCGACTTGAACCGTCGCCGCGGCAAGATCGGAAGCATCGAAGTGAAGGGCAACCTCACGATGATCCAGGCGGAAGTGCCGCTGGCCGAAATGTTCGGTTACGCCACCGCCATCCGTTCGCTTTCCAAAGGCCGTTCGAGCTACTCGATGGAGCCGTCACATTTCGAACAAGTCCCGCAGCAGCTCGTCGCCGCTGTGCTCGACCAGAAGGAGACCAAGTAACATGGCCAGCGGGCAACGTATTCGCATTCGTCTGAAAGCATTCGATCACCGAATGCTGGATCAATCTGCCGTCGACATTGTCGAAACGGCCAAGCGCACCGGCGCGCGCGTCGCGGGACCGATCCCGCTCCCGACCTTGATCGAGAAGTTCACGGTCAACCGCTCGCCGCACGTCGACAAGAAGTCGATGGACCAGTTTGAAATTCGCACGCACAAGCGCCTGCTCGACATTATCGAGCCGACCGCGAAGACGGTGGATGAGCTGAAGAAACTCAACCTGCCGGCCGGCGTGGATATCACGATCAAGATTTAGTGCCCGCGCACTTGGAACATTTGCAAGCCCACTATCATGAGCATTGGACTTTTAGGACAGAAAATCGGCATGACCAGCATCTACGATGCATCGGGCAAGCTGCGTCCTGTTACCGTGATCGCTGCGGGGGACAACGTCATCGTGCGACGTGTCACCGCGGAGAATGACGGCTACTCGGCGATCAAGGTCGGCTACGGCGCGCAGAAGGAGTCGCGGATCAACAACGCGAATCTCGGCGAGTTCAAGAAAGCTGGGGTCGAGCCGAAGCGTTTCGTGCGGGAATTCCGCCTGCAGGAAGACGCGCCGGAGAGCGAGATCAACTTGAGCGTGACGCAGTTCGCCGAAGGCGACTGGGTGGACGTGATTGGCCGCTCGAAGGGCAAAGGCTTCCAGGGCGTGATGAAGAAGCACAACTTCGCCGGCCAGGGCGCGGCGCACGGTTCAAAGACTCACCGCCGCAACGGCGCCATCGGTAATCGCTCCACCCCCGGCCGCGTGTTCAAGAACATGGGCATGCCGGGTCATATGGGCGACGAGCGCGTGACCGTGCAGAACCTGCAGGTCCTGCAGGTGCGCGAGAGCGACAAGGTAATTTTGATCAGCGGGGCGATCCCCGGAGCGAATGGCAGCCTGGTGGTTGTGCGCCCGGCGATCAAGAAGCCCGTGAAAGCAGGGGAAGCGAAATGAGCGCGAAAGTTTTAACAATCGAAGCCGCGAAGGACGCGAAGATGGTCCTGGTGGAAGGCGGACGCGGGACGCAAGCGGTGCACGATGTGGTCGTGGCCATGCGCGCGGCGCGCCGTTCCGGCTCGGCCAACACGAAGACGAAGGCGGAAGTCAATCTTTCCGGTGCCAAGCCCTGGCGCCAGAAGGGGACCGGCCGCGCCCGTGCGGGCTACAAGTCGTCGCCTATTTGGCGCGGCGGCGGCGTGGTCTTCGGACCGAAGCCGCGGGACTACACGAAGAAGGTTTCCAAGACGACCCGCCGACTCGCTTTCTCGAAAGCGCTGACTGAGCGGATCAACGCGGGCGACGTGCTCACGATCGATTCTTTCTCCGTGCCGGAGATCAAGACCAAGACTTTTCTGACCCTGCTGAAACAGCAGACCGACGCGACCAAAGTGCTGCTTATTTCGGACGCGTTTGACGAGAACACCTATCGCGCTGCGCGTAATGTGCGGCCGGTGTTGCTCGCGACCGCGACCGACGTGAACACCGAACAACTGCTGGCTTTCGACAAGATCCTTGTCACCAGCAAAGCCCTCGAGCAGCTCGCGGGAAGGACCACCCGGGAATGAACGAACCTTTCGACATCATTGAAACCGCCTCGTTGACCGAGAAGGCCTCGCTCTTGAGCGAGAAGCTGAACAAGTACGTCTTCCGGGTCGCCCCGCGGGCGAACAAAATCCAGATCAAGCAGGCGATCGAGCAGCTCTTCAACAAGAAGGTTGTTTCCGTGAACACGGCGAACTACGCCGGCAAGAAAAAGCGCGAGCGCCGCGCCGATTTCGGCCGGAAGCCGCACTGGAAAAAAGCCATCGTGACCCTGAAAGAGGGCGAGAAGATCGACCTCGTCTAACGACTTATGGCAATACGCACATTTCGCCCACTCACCCCGACGCTTCGCTTTGCGACGCTCTCGACCTTCGAGGAAATCACGAAGTCGAAGCCGCACAAGTCGCTGCTGGAAGTCAAGAAGCGCAGCGGTGGCCGCAACAATAATGGCCGTTTGACCTCGCGTCACATCGGCGGCGGGCACAAACAGAAATATCGCAAGGTCGACTTCCGCCGGCGGAAGCATGGCGTCGGCGCCGAAGTGGTGGGGATCGAGTACGATCCGAACCGCTCTGCTCGTATCGCCCTGATCAAATATGCAGACGGCGAGATGAGCTATATCCTGGCTCCGGACGGTTTGACCGCCGGTGCGAAAGTGATGTCTGGCCCAACCGCCCCGCCGGAAGTGGGCAATGCGCTTCCGTTGAGCGCAATCCCGCTCGGCGCGAGCATTCACAATATCGAGATCGCCCCGGGTCGCGGTGGCCAGGTGGCGCGGAGCGCCGGTCAGCAGGCGACCTTGAGCAACCGGGAAGCCGGTTATGCCTTGGTGAAGTTGCCGTCTGGCGAGATTCGCCGGATTCACGACACCTGCTTTGCCACCATCGGCCAGGTCGGAAACGTCGATCACATGAATGTGGTCAGCGGCAAGGCCGGCCGTTCGCGCTGGAAGGGCATCCGCCCGACCGTCCGCGGCATGGTCATGAACCCGGTCGATCACCCGAACGGTGGCGGCCAGGGCAAATCCAAGGGTGGTGGCGGACGCCAACATCTTACCAGCCCATGGGGTCAGCTCGCGAAGGGCTTCAAGACCCGTTCGAAGCACAAGCCAAGCGATCGCTTCATCATGCAGGATCGCCGCGTGAGCCGGAAGAAGAAGTAATTTGCTATGAGCCGATCGTTAAAAAAAGGACCGTTCGTCGAACCGCATCTTCTCGAGAAGATCGACAAGATGAACACCGCCGGGGTGAAGAAGCCGATCAAGACCTGGTCGCGCCGTTCGATGGTGACGCCTGATTTCGTGGGGCACACCTTCCTGGTGCATAATGGCAAGATTTTTAACTCCGTTTTCGTGACCGAAAACATGGTCGGGCACAAACTCGGGGAGTTCTCACCGACGCGCATCTTTAAGAAGCACGGGTCGCATACGGCGAAGGTGACGAAGTAGTTTTTTTGAATTTTCGATTTTCGCTTTTCGACTGGCGCAGGCCTGTAAAGGCCGGTGTCGGGCGCAAACCGATGATCGCGTTGTTAGGCAGCGTCTTGTCAGCCAGTGAGCTGATGGCGCAGGGAAATAGTTCTTTGTCAGGATCCAATTTGAGCGAGTTGCGCGAGCAGCTCGAGGTGCAGCAGCAGTCGGTCCGGGCCCTCACGGAGAGCCTGGCCGAGTCGAATGCCGAAGCGGAATTGTTCCGCCGAAAGTATTCGGACCTGCAGCTGCGCGTGGAAGCATTAGGCCTCGATGCGGCAAGTCAGGATCGTGCGAAGCTGGAGCAACGGCTCCTAAGCGCGGTCAGTGACTTGCAGTTGATGCGCAAGGAGCGCGATCAGTATCGCGACCAGATGTTGCGGTTAACGGAAGCGCTTTTGCCGCTGCTCCAGACTTCAACGGGCGGCGATGCGAAGGCCCGCGCGGAAGTGGAAGCGCAATTGCGGCGGACGAACGAGATTAGCCAGCAGGCGAAAGCGCCGGAGCCGCAGCCCAGCTTGATGGATGGCAGCGTGGTGAGTGTGAAAGACGAGTGGTCGCTGGTCGTGGGTAACCTCGGCGAACGGCAGGGAGTCAAGGTTGGGATGCCATTGCGCGTGCTGCGCGACGGCCGCCTGATCGCCACCCTCCGGGTGGTCGATGTGCGCCAGAAGATTTGCGGGGCGGTGATTCAGGAATTGGGAACGACGAAGGAAAAAATAAAGGTAGGGGATAAGCTGCAAGCTGATGCCCGCCAAAACGTGAGTTTAAAGTAAATGGAAGTCCGATCGATATATCGTTACGCGAAGATTTCGCCCTTCAAGGTGCGCGAGGTCACGCGTGCCATCCAGGGTCTGCCGGTTTCGGCAGCGCTCGACGTGGTCGCGTTTAGCCCCAAAAAAGCCGCCGGTTTGGTGAACAAGACGCTCAAGAGCGCCGTGGCCAACGCGGAGAACAACGCCAACATGAAGGTCGACGGCCTGGTGGTGAAAGAGGCCACTGTGGGTGAAGGCCCCACGATGAAGCGGATGATGACGCGCGCCCGCGGAAGTGGCAGCCGCATCCTCAAGCGTAGCGCGCACATCCGGATTATTTTAACCGACGAGATCGAGATCAAGCGCCGCGACAAGTCGAAGGCGAAGAAGTCGGGCGCGAAAAAGAGCACCCGCGCGAAGGCCGCCAAGCCCGCGAAAGAAACCAAAGTAGCCGCCCCGGCCCAGGCCGAAGCTGGCGCAGAGAAAGCAGAAAGCTAGTCATGGGACAGAAAGTTAATCCAATTGGCTTCCGCCTCGCGGTCAATCGCGACTGGCGCTCACGCTGGTATGCCTCGCCGCAGGATATGCCGGCCTTCCTCCATAGCGACATTCGCATCCGCGATTACGTGAAGAAGAAGCTGCAGTTTGCCGCCGTCTCGAAGATCATCATCGAGCGTGCGTGGAACAGCATTCGCGTGACCATCCACACCGCCCGCCCAGGTATCGTCATTGGACGAAAAGGCGCCGAGATCGAGAAGATGACCGAGGAAATCTCGAAGATGGCGCAGGGGAAACAGATCAAGATCGACATCCAGGAAATCAAAACGCCGGAACTCGACGCGCAGCTCGTGGCCGAGAACGTGGCCCTGCAGATCGAGCGCCGCATCGCTTATCGCCGCGCGATGAAAAAGGCCGTGCAGATCGCAATGGACTTCGGTGCCCAGGGCATCCGCCTGCGCAGCTCCGGCCGCCTCAACGGCGCGGAAATTTCCCGCTCGGAATGGTATCGCGAAGGCAAAGTGCCGCTTCACACCCTGCGTACGCCGATCGATTACGGCTTTGCCGAGGCAAATACAGTTTACGGAAAGATCGGCGTGAAATGCTGGATCTGTAAGAAGGACGAGACGCCGGTGGAACCGGTGGCTCAGCCATCGACCCCGCCGCCGGCGCCGGTCGAAGCCTAACGAACGATTTTTTTAAGGAGACACTGACATGCCATTGATGCCCAAACGCGTGAAGTATCGCAAGACCCAGCGGGGCAGCCGCAAGGGGACCGCTTCCCGCACGCTCAAGATTGATTTCGGCGAATTCGGGCTCCAGACGCTGGAACGCGCCTGGATCACCAACACCCAGATCGAGGCCGCCCGCGTTGCCCTGACCCGCAACATGAAACGCAAAGGCAAGCTTTGGATTCGTATCTTCCCGGACAAATCCGTCACCGCCCGCCCGCCAGAAACCCGCATGGGTAAAGGTAAAGGCCAGCCGGAGAAATGGGTTGCGACCGTGCGCCCCGGCAACATTCTTTTTGAGCTCGACGGCGTGACTGAATCGGTCGCCCGCGAGTCGCTCCGCCTGGCGGCCAATAAGCTGCCAGTCCGGACCAAGTTCCTCACCCGGCACCACGTGGCTGCCGCCTAACGAGTATGAAATTTAAAGAAATCAACGAGATGAGCTCCGAAGAGCTGACCACGAAGAAGCGTGATCTTCGCCAAGAGAGCCTGCATCTCCGCCTCCAGCAGAAGAGCGGGCAGCTCGAACAACCGAGCCGCCTTCGTCTCCTCCGTCGCCAGGTAGCACAGGTCGAGACCGTGCTTTCGCAGCGCGCGCAGCAGCAGCAGCAACCCGCGAGCAAATAATTTATGGCCGAAGAGACACAGACTGAGAATAGCCCGAGCACGGCCGAGGAAACCAAACGCCCAACGCGGAAGACCCGCACCGGCGAAGTCATTTCCAGCGGGATGAACAAGACCATCGTGGTTCGCACCGTCACCCGCGTGCCGCACGCGAAGTTCGGCAAAATCGTGAAGCAGATGAAGAAATTCTACGCTCACGACGAAGAGAACAAGGCGAA
The DNA here is from genome assembly GCA_963726745.1 of uncultured Verrucomicrobiae bacterium. Lineage (GTDB taxonomy): Bacteria > Verrucomicrobiota > Verrucomicrobiia > Chthoniobacterales > UBA10450 > JACCTI01. The sequence goes on along the minus strand of CAVSDR010000004.1, from coordinate 231,562 downwards.
GACCGGCGACACCGTCCGGATCATGGAGACCCGCCCTTTGAGCAAGCTCAAGCGCTGGCGGCTGGTCGAAGTGGTCGCGAAGTAGCCTAACAACAGGGAAATTTTATATGGTTCAGATTAGATCCAGACTCGACGTGGCCGATAACAGCGGCGCACGCATGGCCACGATGATCGGCGTCATTGGTCAGGGCACCAGCCAGACTGCCGGCATCGGCGACGTGATCACCGCGAACGTGAAGGAAGCCTCCGCCGGCGGCACGGTGAAGAAGGGCGAAGTCGTGCGCGCGGTCCTCGTGCGCACTCGGCAGCCAATCAAGCGCGACGACGGCTCGGTCCTGCGTTTCGACAACAACGCGATCGTGATCATCGACAAAGACCTGAACCCGCGTGGCACCCGTATCTTCGGGCCAGTCGCCCGTGAACTGCGCGAGCGCAATTTCATGAAGATCGTCTCCCTGGCGCCGGAGGTTCTATGAACCGGATCAAGCTGCACGTCCGCAAGGGCGACAATGTGGAAGTAATTGCCGGCAACTTCAAAGGTTCCAGCGGCAAGGTGCTGGAAGTGATGGCCACCAAGCAGCGCGTGCTCGTGGAGGGCGTGCGCATGATCAAGAAGCATCTGCGCAAGTCTCAGGACAATCCGCAGGGCAAAATCGCCGAGCGCGAAGGCCCGATTCACATCTCGAATGTGAAAGTGCTCGATCGCCCGGAGAAGACCGACAAGAAGGACGCCAAGACCAAGGCGTCGGCTAAACCGAAAGCGGCCGCGAAGAAGAAAGCGCCGGCTAAAAAGAAAGCCTCCAAAGAGGAGGCGTAAGCCATGAAGAACGAATTTTACGACGACTACAAAAAGCGCGTGGTTCCTGCCCTGCAGGAAACCCACGGCTACAAGAACGTCCACCAGATCCCGAAAGTGGAGAAAGTGGTGATCAACACTTCTGTTGGTTCACAAGCCGATGTGAAGCAGGCTCTAGAGGACGCCAAGGCGGAACTCGCGCTCATCAGCGGACAGAAGCCGGCCGAGACCCGTGCGAAGAAAAGCATCGCGAACTTCAAGCTCCGGCAGGAGCAGGCCATCGGCGCGAAGGTTACCCTGCGCGGCGAGCACATGTATGAATTCCTGGAGCGTTTGATCAAAACCGCCCTCCCGCGCATCCGCGATTTTCGTGGAGTTTCGCCGAAGGCCTTTGACGGCAACGGCAACTACACCTTGGGCGTTTCCGATCAGTCGATCTTCCCCGAAGTCGAGCTCGATAAAATCAAGCGCAACATCGGTTTTGATGTTACCATCGTCACTTCCGCGCGGACGAACGAAGAAGCCAAGTCGCTTCTCGCCGAAATGGGCATGCCCTTCAGCGATCGCGCGAAAAAACCTGCCGCCCCTGCCGCGGCCTAACGAATGAGCACTGTAACCGATCCTATTGCCGACCTCCTGGCCCGCGTGCGCAACGCCGGGGCTGCCGGGAAGCACGAAATGTTTGTCCCTTATTCCAAGATCAAGTCGGAGATCATCCGCATCTTGAAGGAAGAAGGCTACATCACCGATTTTGAACTGAACAACGAAGGGGCGCATCCGCGGATCAAGATCACGAACAAGATCCACAACCGCACCAGCGCGATCACCGGCTTGAAGCGCGTGAGCCGTCCTGGTCTCCGCCGCTATGTGGGCGCCGATGAAATTCCGCGCGTCCTCGGTGGCATGGGCATCTCGATTCTTTCGACTTCGCGCGGGATCCTCTCCGGCAAGGACGCCAAGAAGCAAAAACTGGGAGGCGAGTTGCTGGCTTACATTTGGTAAGCGGCCCGAATTGCTATGTCACGAATTGGAAATAAAGCGGTCGAGATTCCCGACAAGGTGAAGGTAAACATCGGCAACGATGGCGCCGTCGCGGTGGAGGGACCGAAGGGTAAGCTAAACTGGCAGTTGCCGCGTGAAATCCAGGCAACAGTTTCGGACAAGACGATCAATGTCGTCCGCAGCGCCGAGACCCGCAGCGTGAAGGCGCTGCATGGTCTTTCGCGTAGCCTGGTCCACAACATGGTCCAAGGCGTCAGTACCGGCTTCACCAAGGATCTCATCATCGAGGGCGTGGGCTTCAAGGCCAACGTTCAAGGGTCAGATTTTGAACCTTGCGCTCGGTTTTTCGCATCCCGTGCTTTTCCCGATTCCCCAAGGGATCGAGATCAAAGTCGCGGACAACACCAAGATCAGCATCAGTGGCATCGACAAGAAAGTTGTCGGCCAGGTGGCGGCGGACATTCGCCGTTATTACCCACCCGAGCCTTACAAGGGCAAGGGCGTGCGTTACGCGGGCGAAGTGATTCGCCGCAAGGAAGGAAAGACGGTTCAGTAATATGAGAGCGAGTCGCAAAATTATTCGGGACCGGATCCACAAGCGCATCCGCAAACGCGTCAGCGGCACGGCCGAACGGCCCCGCCTGGCAGTGCATTTCTCGGGCAAGCATGTCTATGCCCAGGTGATCGACGACGATGCCGGTCGCACCCTCGCGGCCGCGACGACCACGGAAGAAGGTTTTGGCAAAGCCGCGGCGAATCGCGCCTCGGCGGAGAAGATTGGCAAGTCGGTCGCCGAGCGGTTGCTCGCGAAGAATGTCGACAAAGTCGTCTTCGATCGCGGCGGCGCGCAGTATCACGGCAAAGTGAAAGCGCTGGCTGATGCGGCCCGCGAAGGCGGACTTAAGTTTTAGAAAATAAGTCATGGCACAACAACACGGTGGCGGTCGGCGTCAGGAACGCCAGACAGATAAGAGCTCAGCAGCACGTGGGGATACGACCGAGAAGGTCGTGTTCATCAATCGATGCGCGAAGGTCGTGAAGGGCGGACGTCGCTTCAGCTTCAGCGCCTTGATTGTGGCGGGCGATCACGACGGCAAAGTCGGTGTCGGATTTGGCAAGGCCAATGAAGTCGCAGAAGCGATCCGCAAGGCCTCGGAAGCTGCTCGCAAAGGGATGGAGAAAATGTCCCTGCATTTGAACACCATCCCGCACGAGACGGTCGGGGAATTCGGCGGCGGTCGTGTGCTTTTGCGCCCGGCTTCGCCTGGAACTGGCGTCATCGCTGGCGGCGGCGTGCGTGCGGTCGTGGAAGCGGTCGGAATCAAGGATGTGCTGGCAAAGTCGTTAGGCTCGAGCAATCACTCGAATGTGGTCAAGGCCACGATCGAAGCGCTACGCGGCCTGCGCCGGAAAGACGAAATTTTCAAGACCCGTGGGATTCGCCCAGCAATGGCGACGGCGGACGGAAAGGGTGACGAGTCATGATGCGGTTGCACAATCTCAAGCCGCGCCCTGGCGCGAAACATCGGGTCAAGCGACTCGGCATTGGCGAAAGCTCTGGCCATGGCAAGACCAGCGGCAAGGGACACAAGGGCCAGAAGGCGCGTTCCGGCGGCAGCATTCGTCTCGGTTTCGAAGGCGGCCAGATGCCGCTCATTCGTCGTCTCCCGAAACGCGGCTTTAACAACGCGCGTTTTCATAAGACTTACGCGGTGGTCAACCTAAGTGATCTGAACGAATTCGACGCCGGCACTACCGTGACGGAGCAGCTCCTGCGTGATGCCGGCCTGGTGCGCGGCAACGGCGCCGGGGTCAAAATTCTTGCCACCGGCGAATTGAAGCACGGGCTGACGATCGAGGCCGATAAAGCCAGCGAAGCGGCCCGCGCGAAGATCGAAAGCGCCGGCGGCACGCTGAACCTGAAGCCGGAAGCGGGTCCTCGCGGACCACGGCGTCCGGAAGCGGCGGCGGCAGCAGCGAAAAAATCTCCGGCAGCCAAGAAGAGCGGCGCGGCGAAAAAAAAGAGCTAACGAATCGGAATGGTTTCGGCCTTTCTCAATTCCGTTAAAATCCCCGAGCTTCGCCGGCGGATTTTGTTCACCCTCGCGGTGATCGTCATTGTTCGCCTGGGTGCTGCCATCAGCACGCCTGGAGTGAACGCGGCCGTCCTGCAGGAATGGTTCCGGGGCAGCTTCTCGCAGAAATCGGGAGGCGGGGTCGCGGCGCTATTTAACTTATTCAGCGGTGGCGCACTCGAGAACTGCGCCATCTTCTCGTTAGGCATTATGCCGTATATCAGCGCATCGATCATGATGCAGCTGCTCACGGCCGTAATCCCGCAGCTCGGACGCCTGGCCCGCGAGGACGGTGGCCGGCAGAAGATCATGCAGTACACCCGCTACGCGACCGTGGCGCTTTGTATTGTCCAGGGTTACCTCCTGGCGGTTTCCTTCCAGCATCCGGAATCCTACCAGACGATGCTGCCGGGGATCACCGAGACGGTCAGTAAATTAGGCATCCCTTTGGTGGCCGATCTCGGGATGATGTTCCGCATCGTCACCGTGCTTACGCTCACTTCGGGCACTCTTTTCCTGATGTGGCTGGGTGACCAAATCACCGAGCGCGGCATCGGGAACGGCATCTCGCTCATCATCACCGTGGGGATCGTGGCGCGCCTGCCTGCAGCGCTTGCCCAGGCCTGGAAGACTTTCGTTCCGACGGGCGCCGGGACCGGTCAGGTGAGTCCGGCAATCTTGGTCATGATGATCGCATTTCTCTTCATCGTGATCGCGGCGGTCATCGCGGTCACGCAGGGCGTGCGCAAGATCACGGTGCAATATGCCAAGCGGGTGGTCGGCCGGAAGATGTATGGCGGCCAGACGCAGTATATGCCTTTGAAGGTTAACTACGCCGGCGTCATGCCGATCATCTTCGCGTGGGCGTTGTTGTTGTTCCCGACCACGATCGTGAGCATGGCTTTCCAAAACAGCCGGCTCGCACGCCAGATCTCGGATGCGCTCGCGCATGGCTGGGCGCATTACGTGGCCCTGGCGTTGATGATTTTCTTTTTCAGTTACTTCTGGGTCGCGACGCAGTTTCAGCCTTCGCAGATTGCCGACGACTTGAAGAAATACGGCGGTTACATCCCGGGCGTGCGTCCAGGCAAGCCGACCGCGGAGTTCCTCGACTTCACGATGACGCGCCTGACTTTTGCCGGCGCGATCTTCCTTACGATTATCGCGATTCTTCCGAGTCTGCTTAGCCAATCGCTCAATGTGCCAGCTATCACCGCGCAATTCTTCGGCGGCACCAGCTTGCTGATTATTGTCGGCGTAATGCTCGACACCATGCGGCAGGTAGAAACGCATTTGATCCAGCGGCATTACGACGGGTTCCTGCGCAAGGGGCGCATCCGGGGCCGTTCCGATCGCTCTTCCTACAATCGCGGTGAAGCAGCGCCGCAAACTACCTTGATGTGGCTCTACGTTGGAATCGCGGTCCTCGTGATCGGCGGCGTGGCCATCTTCGTTTACGGGCGCTAGTGAAAAGGCGACTCGTCCTCCTCGGCGCGCCCGGTTCCGGAAAGGGAACCCAGGCAGAGATGATTACCCGGCAATTCGGAGTGCCGGTGACGTCGCCTGGCGCGATCCTTCGTCGCGAACGCGATCTCGGCACGCCGCTCGGCCTCGAAACCGCGGAGACGACGCAGCATGGTGGCTTGGTTTCGGACAAGATCATCGTGGAGCTGATCGAAGACTGGCTGCGTCTGCACGGCGGCCATGGTTTCGTCTTCGATGGCTTCCCGCGCACCGCCGGTCAGGCGGAGAGCTTGCAGAATTTGTTGGAACGCCGGAAGACGCCGCTGGATCTCGCGATCTGGCTGGAGGTCGGCGAGCAGACGGTGATCGATCGCATCTCCAGCCGGCTGCAATGCCAGGCCTGCGGGTTCACCACCAGCGCGGGAGCTGCCGTCTTCGCGGAGCGACCCATCTGCCCATATTGCGACGGTCCACTGGTGCGCCGCACGGACGACGATGTCTCCGTTTTGCAGAAGCGGCTGGCGGAATTCCACGCCAAGACGGAGCCGTTGGCGGAGTATTACCAAAAACTTGGCTGCCTCCAAAAAATCGATGGCAATCGCGGCCGCGAGGAAGTTTTTGCCGACATCTCGCGCTTGATCGAACAGGCGGCGGCATGATCCCGATCAAGAGCGGGAAAGAGATCGAGAAAATGCGGCTGGCCTGCCGCACGGCGAGCGAGATCCTCGAGCGCTTAAGCGAGCTCGTGCGGCCGGGCATTTCCACGAAAGAAGTCGACGAAGCGGCCGCCGACCTGATGGCGGAAGCCAAGGTGCGCAGCGCTTTCCTGGGCTACCGGCTGGGGCATCGCGTGTTTCCCGGTAACATCTGCATTTCGCTCAATGACGAAATCGTCCACGGCATTGGCAGCCAGCGACGCATCCAATACGGCGACATCGTCAAGCTCGACATTGGCGTGATCAAAGACGGTTGGGTGGGGGACACGGCTTACACCGTCGCGGTCGGCCAGATCGACGAACGCACGGAGAAGCTGCTTCGCGTGACTGAAAATGCGCTCCGGTGCGCAATCAGCGTCATCGGCGAAGGCGTGCGCCTGGGCGATGTCTGCTCAGCGATCGAGCAGGAAGCGGTCGGCCATGGTTTCTCGGTGGTTCGGGAATTCGTCGGTCACGGCGTGGGCCGGAAGTTGCACGAGGAACCGCAGGTGCCGAACTACGGCCGCCCCGGCAGCGGCCCGCGCTTGAAAGCAGGTATGACTTTGGCGATCGAGCCGATGATCAATAGTGGCGCCGCGGGCGTACGCTTGATGGACGATGGCTGGACCGTTTGCACGGCCGACGGCATGCCCTCGGCGCATTTCGAGCATACGGTTTTGATCACGCGCGAGGCGCCGGAAATTCTGACTGCCCGAGGCCAGGCCCAGCTCAAGTGAAGTTGCCGGCAAATTCTCCGAAAAATCATGCGCTCCGTGTTGCCAGCTCGGAATCTTCTGCTAACTGTCTTTCTCCTTACGGATTGTCGGAGCGGCGAACGACGTTCGCCCAGAGTGATCGCGCGGAGCCAATCTCCGCGTTTTTTGTCTCCTAAATCGGCCCAGTTATGAAAGTGCGACCCTCGGTAAAAAGACTTTGTGAAGCGTGCAAGATCGTGAAGCGGAAGAATGTTGTCCGCGTGATTTGCAAGAATCCCCGCCATAAACAGCGGCAGGGCTAACGAGCGCTTATTTAATTTTTCCTTATGCCACGTTTACTCGGAGTAGAAATTCCCTCGGACAAGCGCATCGAAGCGTCTCTCACCTACGTCTACGGCATCGGGCCGACGACCGCGAAGCGCATCCTCGATCAGACGAACATCGATCCCAACCTGCGCGCGAAGGATCTTTCGCCCTCGCAGTTGAACGACATCATCCACGCGATCACCGACAACAAGCTCATGATCGAGGGCGATCTGCGCCGCGATCTCCAGAGCAACCTCAAGCGCCTCCAGGCGATCAATTGTTACCGCGGCATTCGGCATCGCCGCGGCCTTCCGGTCCGCGGGCAGAGAACTTCCACGAACGCGCGCACGCGCAAGGGCCCGCGCAAGACGGTCGGCGTGATCCGCAACAAGGACGCGAAGAAGTAGCGCGCAAAAATTTAGACATCAGGAGCTAGGTCATGGCAGAAGAATCAGAAGAGACAAAACCGGCGAAGGCCGAGAAGAAGGCGAAACCCGCGAAGGCCGCGGCCGCCCCAACGGAATCCACCGTGGCGCCAGAGTCGACCGCGCCCGCCGCTGAGTCCGCTGCCGCGCCGGCCGAAGCGACGGCCGCTCCTGCGGCCGAGACCGCCCCAGCCACTCCAGCGCCTACTGCGGAAGCTGCTGCTCCAGCCGCGCCAAAGCCGGCCAAGAAGACCGCCAAGGCCAAGAAGGCCGAAGCCGAGAAAGCCGAAGCTCCGAAGGAAAATCTCTCGCTCGACCCGAACGACGTCGAGAAGCCGAAGATCATCAAGGCCAAGGGGAGCAAAAACATCCACTCGGGTGTGGCGCATATCCTTTCCACCTTTAACAACACCATCGTCACCATCACCGACATGAACGGCAACGTCATCGGTTGGTCGAGCGCAGGTAAAGTTGGCTTTAAGGGCTCGCGCAAGAGCACTGCTTATGCTGCCCAGATGGTGGCGCAGGACGCTTCCCGTCAGGCCATGGGCCATGGTTTGAAGGAAGTCGAAGTCCTCGTCCGCGGACCTGGCGCCGGCCGCGAGTCTGCCGTGCGTGCGCTCCAGGCGATCGGTCTCGACCTTACTGTTATCCGCGACGTGACCCCGGTGCCGCACAATGGTTGCCGCCCGCCAAAACAGCGTCGCGTCTGATTCTTCACTTATTTTAGCCAGCACTCTCTAGATCATGGGCAGATATACCGGACCAAAAACCAAAGTCAGCCGCCGCTATGGCGTCCCGCTCTTTGGCCCTTCGAAATCCCTCGAGCGCAAAAATTATCCTCCAGGCATGCACGGCCCGAAGGGTTCGCGCCGCAAGCAATCCGACTACGCCGTGGCGCTCGGCGAGAAGCAGAAGCTGCGGTATCAATACGGCCTGCTCGAGAAGCAATTCCGCCGGATCTTCCAGACGGCGCTCCAGCGCCGCGGCGTTACCGGCGAGACGCTTCTGCAACTCCTCGAGACCCGTCTTGACAACGTCGTCTTCCGCCTCGGCCTCGCGAACACGCGCAGCGCCGCCCGCCAGCTCGTTTCTCACGGTCACGTGATGGTCAACGGCAAGGGCGTCGACATTGCCTCCTACAACGTGAAATCGGGTGACGAAGTCTCGATCAAGGACAAGCCAAAGTCGCGCCAGCTCGCGATGCGCAACCTTGAGCTCACGCAGATCGCGCCGGTGCCGGATTGGCTGGTCGCGAACCGCGATGCCCTCAGCGGCAAGGTGGCCCGGATCCCGAGCCGCGACGAGATGCAGCCGATGGTTAACGAGCAGTTAATCGTCGAGCTTTATTCGCGCTAGGCCGCGATGGCTTCGCCCGCCCGGAGGCTCTCCGGGGGCTAGGCTGGCTGTTCGAGAAACTCGAGCGCCTTCGAGTAGCTGCGTCGCTGTAAATAGTGCCGCAGTTGCGGATCGATCGCTGGCGGCAGTTCGCGCTCGGCCGCTTCCAGGCGTTCCGACACTTCCTGCAGGCGCGCCAGATGCGCTTCGGGATTTTGCCGGCTGCGCTCGTCGCCAATGATCGCCGTGCGTGCGCGCAAAGCGTCGGCTAATTTCCGGTAAGGTTCGTCCATCGCGGGAAAAGCTTGTAACGCCCCCGGCTTTCGCGCAAGCGTCCATCCGTGCCCGCACCAGAGCCAAAGCGAATCCTGATCGTGGATGATGACGTCGCGCTGATGCGGGTGACGAGGGAAGCGCTCACTGCGTTCCTCCTTTGCACGGTCGATTCCTCGCCCCGGCCAGAGTATGCCTTCGAGTTGCTCCTAAAGCGGGACTACGACCTCTTAATCTTCGATTTCTCGATGCCGATGATCGACGGCGCGATGCTCTTTTTCCTTGTGAGCAAAGTCTACGAGGCAGCGCAGCCCGCGCGCGTGGTTCCGCCGCTGATCCTGGTTTCCGGCCGGGGCGATGAGGCGCGCGCGCAGGAGCTGCTCAAGGAGCCGCGGGTGCGCGGCTTCATCTCGAAGCCGTTCGCGATTAATCGCCTGCTCGAAAAGGTGCGGGAATGCCTTCCCGGGATCGAGCCGCGCGCCTGAAAGCTTGCCGGCTATTCCTGCGCGTCGCTTTTGGAATTGAGCTCGGCGAGGAGCTCCTGGCGCGCTTGCAGCCAATCGTTTGCCTGGTCGCCGTGAAGCTGCTGGCGGGTGCGACGCTCGGCGATGAAGTAGGCGCGCAAGCGGATCTCGTCGTCGGACGGCTCGATTAACGGCGTTCCTTTCTTCGCCGCGGGAGCGGCTTTGCGCGTCGAAGCTTTTTTAGCCGACGACTTCCTGGCCGCGGTCTTGGCGCTGGATTTCTTGGCGGAGGATTTCTTCGCCGCAGGCTGCTTCGCTTCGGCAGTCGCGGGAGCAGTCACGGGTGGTGGGGCTGCTTCCGGGGCGGTCGAGGCGGACGCGGGCACGGCCGATCCGTTGCTTGATTCTGGTTTGGTTTTCTTGGGCACTTTGATGATTGGGATTGAACCGCACCGATTACTTTTACCGAGGCAGTTTGCAAGCGATTTTCCTAAAGCGTTGGCAGCTTCGCGCTTTGGCACTTACCTTGGAGCGATGAAGCACTTCGTCTTTCGCTGGCTGGTCACCACTGTCGGCGTCATGGTGACCTCGGCCCTGCTCGACGGTGTGCGTTTTGACAGCACCGGCAGCCTGCTGGGGGCAGCGCTTTTGCTCGGGATCCTGAATGCTTTCGTCCGTCCGGTGCTGTTGCTTCTGAGCGCGCCTCTGATCTTGGTGACCCTGGGATTATTCATTCTGGTGATCAATGCCTTCCTCCTTCTCTGGGTGCCGACGTTTGTCCCGGGGTTTCATGTCGACCACTTCAGCACCGCCTTCTGGGGCGCGATCATCATCGGGATCATCAGCTGGCTCTTGAGCGCTTTCTTTAAAGGGAGCGATGGCCGGGTGCACATGCTGACGCATCACACGCAGATCAAGCAGGTGAAAGAGGCCCGCGTGATCGAGCGCTGATGTTCGGCCCGGCGGAGGAGCAGCCGCGACGGCTGCGGGTGAAGATTTGCGGAATCTGCCACGAGGAGGACGCCTGGGCCGCGGTCGATGCGGGGGCGGATGCGATCGGTTTGAACGGCTGGCCGGGCAGCCGGCGTTATCTGGACATCGCCGCCGCCGGAGAGTGGATCGGAAAATTGCCAGCAAGCTTGCGCCGGGTCGCCGTCCTGGTGAACCCGACGTGGGAGGAAGCGCTCGCGCTTGGGCGGCTCCCTTTCGTGGACGGCCTGCAACTGCACGGCATGGAGACGCCGGAGTTTTGCGCGCGGCTCGCCGCTGCGGGAGTGCAATTCGCCAAGGCTTTGCCGGTGCGCGATGAGCATTCGCTGGCGGCGTTGCCCGATTACTCCACGGAAATTTTCGTGCTCGATTCGCACGCGCCAGGAGTTTTTGGCGGGACGGGGAGAGTTTTTCCGTGGGAAATTGCGCGCCGTTTCGTGGCGGAGAATCCCGCACACCGAGTGATCCTGGCGGGCGGTCTGGCTCCGGAAAATGTCGCCGCGGCGGTGCGCGCGACGCGGCCGTTCGGGGTCGACGTGACCAGCGGGGTCGAGGCGTCGGCGGGTCGGAAGGATCACGCGCGGGTGCGCGCGTTTGTGGCCGCGGCCCGCGCGGCGGCAGCAGAGATTTAGCCGGCAACTTCATCGCCGTTTCCCGGGAGGAGGAGGCCCGGTGGAAGATTAAACGCGGCCTTTTTCCGGGCTGGTCTGCTTTCTGCTTAAAAGCATTCGCAGTCATCAATCTCCTACTTAAATCTATGTCCACTCGTCTTAACCACATCGTCTGCGGAGCGGCGGCTTTGCTCGGAGCAATGTCCGTTTCTCAAGCGCAGCTCAGTTCGCCTGCGCCGCTCGACAGCCCCGTAGTGGTGGCGCCAGAAACGGTTGTTGCCCCGGTTGCGAGCGCGAAAGCGGCGAACGCCGCCGCTCTCTCCAGCGCAACTTCCGACTCCAACATGATGCTCGTGCAGGCGGCCACTCCGCCAGCCCCGAGCGCCACCCGGCCAGTCACCGCCGCGCCCGCCGCGGTCAGCGCCGATTCCTCCGCGGAGGCCTCGGCTGATTCCGGCAACGCCGGCGTGCGTGAGTTCCAAGGCGACGATGTCGGCCAGGTCCTGCGCCTGCTCGCCCGGCAATCGAAGATTAACATGGTCGTAAGCGACCAGATCCCGCCGAACACCACCGTAACCATGCGCCTCGAGGATGTGACTGCGCTCCAGGCGATCGCGATCATCGTCAAGGCCAAGGGCCTGTTCATGGACAAGATCGACAACGTTTACTACATCAAGACCGCGGCCGAGCGCACTGCGGAGCCGACCGAAAGCGACAGCTACCAGTTCAGCTACAGCCGCGCGAAAGACACCGCGCCGCTCGTGGCCGCCCAGCTCCAGAGCAAGGACGCCCCGCAGGTCGACGAGCGCACGAACACGATGTTCTACCGCGAGACCCGCAGCAACATCGACGTCATCCGCAAGCTCCTGGTGCAAATCGACAAGCCGACCAAGCAAGTCATGATCGAGGCCCGCCTCGTGGAAGTGACCGCGAACCCGCGCCAAAGCTACGGGATCAACTGGGCCGGCGTGGTCGGCAGTGCTGCCGGCGGCAAGACCTTCGGTTACGGCCAGACGAACGCCGCTTCCTCCAGCCCCACGAGCACGAACATCCCCACGACTGACTTCGCGCTTGGCGGCAAAACCAACAACGCCTTCAGCCACATCGGCAACAGCCTCTCCCAGATCGCGACCGGCCAGTTCGCCATCCTGACGGTGCCGCAGATGTCCGTGACCATGCGCGCCTTGAATGAAGATGCCGATGCTGAGTTCCTCGCGAATCCCGCGCATCGTCACCGCCGACAATCAGCAGGCTAAAATCGAGATCATCCGAAACCAGCCGGTGCCGCAGCTCAACTTCAACGAGCAAACCGCGACCGCCGTCTTCGGTGGCTTCCAGGACAAAAAATACGGCAACACGCTGGTCGTCCGCCCATCGGTGAACAAGGACAACTTCATCACCCTGCAGGTGAAACCGGAGATCAGTAACAAGGTTGCCGATGCCACCTTCGTCTTCGCCGGCGCGACCGTGGCCAGCCCGGTGATCGACACCCGCAGCCTCGACTCGAACGTCCTCATCCGCAGCGGCGACACCCTCGCGATCGGCGGCTTGCTCCAGGACGAAGTGACCAAGGCCCGCAGCAAGGTCCCGGTGCTCGGCGACGTCCCGGTGCTCGGCTACTTCTTCCAGGAACGCCTGAATGCGCGCACCAAGCGCAACCTCCTGGTCTTCGTCACCCCGACGATCATTGATCAAAATTACGGCACCGGTCTCGAGGACCAGGTGAGCGGGCTGCGTCACAGCGGCGAAGAATTTGCCGATCCGAACGGCTGGCGGAACAACGCCAAGGGCGCGGTGCGACTGGTTCCTACCGCGCAGCGGCAAGTCGTGGCCGACTACCCAAAGCCGGGCACGCCGCCGGCGCCGGTGAAGACCGAGGGTGCGAGCCGGATGCGCTTCATGGCCGACGCGAAAGACCGCGAATACTAGGCAGCAAATTGTGGGGTTGAGGAGGCGGGTTCTCGCAAGAGAGCCCGTCTCTTTTTTTGGTTACTCGGCGAGGTATCGCGCAAGTGTCTCGCGCAATTGCGTGCGCGCGCGAAAGAGCAGGCTCTTCACTGCGGAGACCGATTGCTCCAAAACGTCGGCTATTTCCTCGTAGCTCAATTCCTCGTAACGCCGCAGCACCACCGCCATCCGCTGCGTCTCCGGCAGGTCGGCGATCGCCGCTTCGATCGCCTGCTGCAACTCTCCCTCCAGGAGTGAATCCCGCGGCGTCTGCCCCTGCGGATCTTTCACCTGTAGCTCTTCGCCTTCGTTCGCTCCCTGCAGCGCCGTGGCCGGGTGGCGCTTCCGCCGACGCAGCTCGTTAAAGACGAGGTTGCGCGTGATCTTCAGCAGCCAGGTGGTGAACTTCGCCCGCGCCTCGTAGCGGCCGGCGCTTTTCCACACGCGCACGAAGACCTGCTGCGCGATGTCTTCCGCGTCCGAGGGATTCCCGAGCATGCGCGCGACCGTGCCCACCACGAGCGTCTGGTGTTTCTCCACCAACCGTTCAAAGGCGGCCATGTCGCCGGCTTTGATCGCGCCCATCCATCGGACGTCTTCTGCGTCGGGCGCAGTCGGCTCGTTGGCCGGTCGGTCAGGCGAGATCATGCAGATTTAACGGACTGCGCCCGCGCGGTCCTGCCGTTTGAACCCGGCTTCTGGCAAATGGTCGCGCGGAAAGAGCCCGCGCAGGGGCGTTTTGGTTGCGCTGGCTGAGGGGCGCGTGCATCATTCAGCGCTTAATTTTCGCACTCTTTCTTGATGAATTTTTCCCTCATTCCGCCCGCACTCCGACGCATCGCCGAGAAGGTGGAGGCGGCCGAGCGCATCACCGAGGCCGATGCGCTGGCGCTCTACCAGGCGCAAGACTTGAATGCCCTGGGGATCATGGCAAGTGCCGTCCGCGAACGGAAGAACGGCAACTTCGCGACCTACATTCTCAATCGCTACATCAATTATTCGAACGTCTGCATCCTCTCCTGCCAATTCTGCGCCTTCGCCGCGCGCAAGCGCGACCCGCACGCCTTCGAGCTCGCGATCGATGAGATTGTGGTCGCCGTGCAGGACGCTCTCCGACTCGGCATTACCGAAGTGCACATGGTCGGCGGGCTGCATCCGTCGTTGAAGAAGGAGTGGTATCTGGAATTGCTCACGCGCCTGCGCGCGCTCGATCCCGGATTGATCCTGAAAGCGTTCACCGCGATCGAGATTCGCCATCTGGCCGAGCGCGTCTTCAAGCTTTCGATTGCCGACACTTTGGCGACGCTGCGCGATGCCGGCCTGGGCGCGCTCACCGGCGGCGGCGCGGAGATTTTCGACGCCGCGGTGCGCGATGAAATCTGCCGCGGAAAGGAAAGCGCCGAGGAATGGCTGGAGGTTCATCGCACCTGGCACCAAATGGGCGGGCGCAGCACCGCGACCATGCTTTACGGCCATATCGAAACGCTTGCGCAGCGGGTCGATCACTTGCGGCAACTCCGCGAGCTGCAGGACGAGACCGGCGGCTTCACTGGTTTTGTTCCATTCGCCTTCGAGCCGCAGACCGAAATCCTCGCGCATATCCCGCGCGCCACCGGCGTCGAGCAACTGCGCAATCTCGCGGTCAGCCGCATCTACCTGGATAATTTCGACCACCTCACCGCTTACTGGGTTTCCATGGGCCTGCCGCTGGCGCAGGTCTCGTTAGGCTACGGGGTCGACGATCTCCACGGCACGATCATGGAAGAGAAAATCTTTCACATGGCGGGCGCGAAGACGCCCCAGGAATTAACCGTCGAGATGCTCGAGAACGCCATTCGCGAAGCTGGCCGCGAACCGATGCAGCGCGACAGCTATTACCATCACCTAGGTAAGGCCCGCGCTGCGCAGCCCCCGGCCGAGGCCGAGCTGGTCTGCGCGTGAGCGCCGACCGGCGGATTGGCTGCGTCCAATATCTCAACTCCCGACCGCTCATTGCCGGCTGGCCCGGTCCGGTTGAATTCGACACGCCCTCGGCCCTTTGCCGCCGGCTGGCTGCGGGAGAATTAGACATCGCTTTCGTTTCCAGCTTCGAGCTGCTGCAGCATCCGATCTATCGGATCGTCGAAGGCGTCGCCGTGGGTTCCGATGGCCCGGTTTACAGCGTGGTCCTGGCGCACCGCGCGCCGCTCGAGGAAATCCGGCGAGATCGCGCTCGACCCGGCTTCGTTGACCTCGGTCAATCTCCTCCGCTGCCTCCTCGCCGAGTCCGGTCTTTCGCCGCGCCTGATCTCGTCGGCTAACGACTCCGCGCGCCTCCTGATTGGCGACCAGGCGATCCGCTTCCGCGAGGAGCATGGCGACGGATTCCACTACCGCGACCTCGGGCAATGGTGGAAGGAAATGACCGGCCTGCCGTTCGTCTTCGCGCTTTGGCTGGTGCGCCCCGAGGTGGGCGAAGGCAAGGCGATCGCCGAGCAGCTGCGCGCGCGGCGCGATGCGAATCTCGCAGGCCTCGAGCAATTGATCGCGGCGGAGGAAAACTACTCGCCCGACTTTCTGCGATTCTACTTCAACGATTGCCTGCGCTTCGGCTTCGGCCCGCGCGAGCAGGAAGGCTTGCTCAAGTTTCGCCAGTTATGCCAACGCCACGCACTGCTCCCTCCGGGAAACGACGGCCCGCTGCCGCTCGTCTGAAGAAGCCACCGCGCATCGGCATCTCCGGCTGGACTTACGCGCCGTGGCGCGGCGTCTTTTACCCGCAAGACCTCACGCAAAAGCGCGAGCTGGAATACGCCAGCCGCCAGTTCAACAGCATCGAGATTAACGGCTCCTTTTACTCGCTCCAACGACCGTCGAGCTACGCGAGCTGGTATGCGCAGACGCCGCCCGGATTCGTCTTCGCGGTCAAGGGCGCGCGCTTCATCACCCACATGAAGAAGCTGCGCGAGGTCGAGATCCCGCTGGCTAATTTCTTCGGCTCGGGCGTGCTCGCGCTGCGCGAGAAACTCGGGCCCATCCTCTGGCAGTTCCCGCCGAACTTCGGCTGGAATCCCGCGCGCTTCCGCGAGTTCTTCAAGTTGCTGCCTAAAACCACCGCCGAAGCCGCGCAGCTCGCGCGCTTGCACGACGACAAGCTGAAGCACGGCGTCCATGCGGAGACCGATCGCTCCCGGCCGCTGCGCTACGCAGTTGAGATCCGGCACCCGACCTTTCTTGTGCCGGAGTTCTTCGCGCTTCTCCGCGAGTTCGGGATCGCCTTCGTGGTCGCCGATACCGCCGGCAAATTTCCCTATGCCGAGGAGGTAACCGCGGACTTCGTCTACGTGCGTCTGCATGGCGCGGAGCAGCTCTATGTGAGCGGATACTCGGATGCGGAACTGCGCGCCTGGGCCCGGCGAATCCGGCGGTGGGCGCGCGAGGTTTTTCTCTATTTCGATAACGACGCCAAGGTCCACGCACCCTTCAACGCACAGACGCTCGCGCAGATGCTACAGTAGCGCGCGATGGAGCGGCGCTGGGTCATTCACGAGGCAAAAGCGGAGGAGCTTGGGGCCATTCCCTGGGCCGAACTCTGCGGCTTGCCCTGCATCGCCGCGCTTCTGCGGCGCAAAGGTTTTGCCTGCGCCGACGAAGTGAACGCTTTTCTCGCGCCGCGTCTGCGTTCGTTAGGCGATCCCTTTCTCTTGCCGCAAATGCAGCTCGCGGTCGCGCGGATCCTCGAGGCGATCGATCGCGGGGAGCGCATCGTTCTTTTCGGCGACTACGATGTCGATGGCGTCACTTCGCTCGCGCTGCTCTCGACCATGCTCCGCGCTTACGGCGCCACGCCGGCGCTCTTCCTGCCGCTGCGGATGGAGGAAGGCTACGGCCTTAGCCGCGAAAGCGTGGAGCGCTGCTGCGCGGAGCATCAACCGCAGCTCCTGGTCGCGGTCGATTGCGGGACGTCCTCGCTCGATGAGATCGCGCTCCTGCGCACCCGCGGGGTGGAAGTGATCGTGCTCGATCACCACGAACCAAAGAGCGCGCTGCCTCTTTGCGTCGCGCTGGTTAATCCGAAGGCGGTGGAGGATTGCGCCCTGCGCTACCTCTGCAGCGTCGGCGTGGTCTTCAAGCTCTGCCACGCGCTCCTGAAAACGCGTCCGGTCTCCGGCTTCGATCTGCGTGCGCACCTCGACCTGGTGGCACTTGGCACCGTGGCCGATATCGTTCCGCTGGAGCGCGAGAATCGGGTGCTTTGTGCAACATGGTCTCCGGCAGATTGCGCGCAGTTCGCGGCTCGGCGTGCGCCGCTTGATCGAAGTCGCGGGCGTGCGCGCGCAGCCGTGCGCGGCGGACATTGGCTTTCGTCTCGGGCCGCGGCTCAATGCCGCCGGCCGGCTCGCCACCGCGGAGAAAGCGCTCCGGCTTTTGCTCACGGAAGACGATGCCGAGGCCACGGAGCTTTCCGCGTTCCTCGATGGGCAAAACCGCGAGCGCCAGGGCGTGGAGAAGGCGATCGCGGCGGCGGCCGAGGAGCGGGTGGCCCAGGAGTTCGATCCGGCGCGCGACGCCGCGATCGTGCTCGGTGCGCGTGATTGGCACCCAGGCGTGCTCGGGATCGTCGCCTCGCGGCTCGCGCGGAAATTCCATCGGCCCACCATCCTGGTCGGCTTCGACGCGAACGGCGTGGGAAAGGGGAGCGGGCGGAGCATCGAAGGGCTTTCGTTGGTCGAGGCGCTCGGGCGTTGCGCCGCACGACTGGAGAAATTTGGCGGGCACGAGATGGCGGCCGGCTTGACCATTCGGGAGGCGGAGTTCGAGAAATTTGCCGACGACTTCCGCGCCGCGGCCCGGGCGCTCCTCAGCGAGGAAGCGCTCCAGCCGCGGCTTCTGCTCGATCACGAGCTCTCCTTCGCGGAATTAAACAGCGACCTCCTGCGCTGGCACGAAGCGCTGGAGCCGTTTGGCGCGGGCAACCCGCAGCCGATGTTTTTCTCGCGCGCGGTCGAGCCGACAGAGACGCCGCGCGTGGTCAAGGAGAAGCATCTCCAGCTGCGCCTGCGCCAGCGGAATCATCGCGCGCGCGGCATTTTCTTCGGCGCTGCGAGCACGCCGCTCCCGCCGCCGCCGTGGGACGTGGCCTACCGCTTGGAGATCGACGAGTATCTCGGCGAAAAGCGCCTGCAAATGCACGTGGAAGCGGTGCGCGCGGCCGCGCCGGTCTAACGAATGCAACTCTCCGACCTGCTCGAGAACTGCGACTGGGTGCCGCGCCCGCGGCTCGCGCCGTTGAAGCGGCTCGGAATTATCTCGGTGGAGAATTTGCTGACGCATTTCCCGCGGCGGCACGAGGACCGGACGCAGTTTCCCGGCTTCCCGCGCGACGAGAGCGAGAAGCCGGTCTGCATTTGCGGCGAAGTGACGAAGACCTCGGTGCGGCGTTTCGGCGGCTGGAAGAAGATCTTCGAGGCGACGCTGCAGGAGGACGAGGCCAATGCGCTCAGCCAGCCGCTGGTCCTGCGTTGGTTCAACCTGCACTACGTGCAAAAGATGATCGCCACCGGCCAGCGGCTGGTGGTTTTCGGGAAGCCGCGGTTGCGCGGGCAGCGGCTCTGCATGGAGCATCCGGAGTTCGAGGTGATCGAGAGCGACGAGGAGATCTCGATCCATTTCGGGCGGATCACGCCGATCTATCCGGCAACCGAAGGGCTCTCGCAGCGGGTTTTCCGCGGGCTGGTTTTTCACGCGCTCGAGCACCTCGATGAAGGCGAGGTGGAGACGCTTCTGCCGCGGAACCACGCGGCCGGTTCGCGACGCGTGGCCTTGGGGCAAATTCATTTTCCGGACGACTGGGATTCGCTCAAAGCTGCGCGCGAGCATCTGGTTTTCTCGGAGTTCTTTGCGCTGCAAATGGCGATCGCCGCCCGTCGCGCGACCACCGCGCAACGGCTGGGCATGGCGCATCAAAGTGCTGGCAAAATTCTCGAGCGCTTCCTGGCCGCGCTGCCGTTTCAACTCACTGCTGCGCAGGTCCGGGTGCTAGACGAAGTGCGGCGCGACCTCGCCACCGGCAAGCCGATGAACCGGCTGCTGCAGGGCGACGTCGGCTCGGGCAAAACCGTCGTCGCGACCGCGGCCATGCTCCTCGCGGTGGAGGCGGGCTCGCAGGCCGCGCTCATGGCGCCCACGCAAATTCTCGCCGAGCAGCATTACGCCGTCCTCCGACGTTGGCTCGAGCCGCTCGGCCTCCGTCTTGCGCTGCGCACAGGAACCCGCAAGGAAGAGAGCGCGCCGCTGCCGTTGTTCGGCGGCGAAACGGGCGATCTGGCATCGGCTGTCGGCGCCGACCAGCCGCAGATCATCATCGGCACGCACGCGTTGCTTTACGATTCGGTGGAGTTTGCGCGCCTGGGGTTGGTGGTGATCGATGAGCAGCACAAGTTTGGCGTCTCTCAGCGGGCGCGGCTAACGAGTCGGGAGCCGGCGCCGGACGTGCTCGTGATGACGGCCACGCCGATCCCGCGCACCTTGACGATGACGATCTATGGCGATCTCGACGTTTCCACGATCGACGAGATGCCGTCTAACCGTGGGAAGATTTTAACCGCGCTGCGCGAGAGCTCGAAGCTGGGCGAGGTGCTCGCTTTCCTGCGCAAAGAACTGGAAGCGGGCCGGCAGGCTTATGTGATCTATCCGCTGATCGAAGAAAGCGAGAAGCTCGACGTGAAGGCGGCGGCGGCGGAGTTCGCGCAATGGCAGGAGCGGCTGCGACCGTTTCGTTGCGGGTTGCTGCATGGCCGCATCCCGGCGCCGGAAAAGCAGGCGACGATGGAGGCATTTCGCCGCGGGGAGACGAGCGTTTTAGTCAGCACCACGGTGGTGGAAGTTGGGGTGGATGTGCCGAACGCGACCATCATGCTGATTGAAAATGCGGAGCGTTTCGGCCTGGCGCAGTTGCACCAATTGCGCGGGCGCATCGGCCGCGGCGAGCACAAGTCTTATTGCGTTCTCTTGAGCGATGAGAAGTCGCCCGAGACGCTGGCTAAACTTTCTGTGCTGGAGCGCACGCGCGACGGCTTCGAGGTCGCGGAAGCGGATTGGGAACAGCGCGGGCCGGGCGACCTCCTGGGGACGGCGCAAAGCGGATTACCGGGATTGCAGCTGGGAAATTTGCAGACCGATCGCGAGTTGATGTTGCGCGCGCGCGCCGCGGCCACCGCGATCATGGAATGGGACCCATTTCTCGAGGCGCCGGAGAATCAACGTTTCCGCCGATTGATTGTCGAAGAACAGGGACGCAGCTTTTCCAACGTCAGTTAATGAAAAATCTCCTTAAATTTCTTCTCTTCGTCGCGCTCCTGAGCGCCGGCATTTCTGCGCTTTACGACTACCGCATGAAACATGGCGGGCTAAGCCTCGCCGGACGGGCGCAGCCGGAAAAATACACCCTCGCGAGCACCCCGAGCATCGAGCCCGGAAAGATCGGGACCTTGCAGGCGCTCGACCGCGAGCGGCGTGCGCTGGTCTCGGCCGTTCTGCCTTCGGTTGTCAGCATCAAGACCTCAAAGAAAATTCCGGTGCGCCGCTCGGGGATGGATCCGTTTGAATTTTTCTATCGAAACTCACGCCAATTCCGGAACCGCAGCGAGCAGGAGACGGTGCAAAATTCCCTTGGCTCGGGGGTGATTGTCTCCAGCGAGGGCCACATCGTGACGAATAATCACGTGGTCGACCAGGTGGACGAAATCGAGGTGCAGCTCAGCGATGGCCGCACGAAGAAGGCGCGCTTGATCGGCGCGGATTCGATCGCCGATCTGGCCGTGCTGAAGATTGACGATCCCGGAGTGCATCCGCTGAAGTTTGGCGATTCCGACGAGGTGCAAGCGGGCGATTTCGTGCTCGCGGTGGGGAATCCCTTCGGCTTCGAGGAGACGGTCACAGACGGCATCATTAGCTCGAAAGGCCGGCCGAATCGCATCGATGGCTTTGGTGATTTCCTGCAAACGAACGCAGCGATCAATCCGGGGAACAGCGGCGGGCCGTTGATCAACCTCCAGGGCGAGATCATCGGCATTAACACCGCAATCATCTCGCGCAGTGGTGGCTCGCAGGGGATTGGCTTTGCCATCCCGTCGAACACAGCCAAGAACGCTCTCGAGAGTCTGCTCAAGAATGGGCGGATCATCCGGGGCTATCTCGGAATTCAAATGCGGACGCCGGCTCCGGGCGAAGAGCGCGAGGCGCAGGGTGTGGTGGTGGACGACGTAGTCCCAAACTCACCCGCGGCCGAGGCCCAGATCCAACCCGGCGATGTCATCCGAAAATTCGACGGGCGCGAGGTCCGGAGCTTCGCGGAGTTGCGCAATGTGGTCTCGCAAAAGGAGCTGAATAAAAAGGTCGAGGTGGAACTGCTGCGCGCTGGCAAAGCGCTGACTGTTTCCACCGTGATCAAGGAGCAGCCGGTCAACTACCAGACCGCCGGAGTGGCGCCGCGTTCGCCGCAGCCAGCGCAACGCCAGCCACTGCTTCCGCCCGGTGGGCTGAGCCCGAATCCTGCGCCGGGCGCGAACGAGGACGAGAGCGACCTGCAGGATGAAGCGCCGCTCGCAGGCGTGCAGGTAGCCGAGTTGACGGCGGAGCTGGCGCGCCAGCTCGATCTCCCGGCAAACGTGCATGGTGTGGTGGTGACCGGCCTGGACGACGCCAGCGGGGAGTTGCGCAAAGGCGACGTGATCGAGGAGGTCAACCAACAGCCGGTGACCAGCGTGGCCGATTACCGTAAAATCATCAGCGCGCTCGATCCGAACGGGCCTTACCTGGTGTCGATTTGCCGGCATCGCACGCGCTCGTTTGTCGTTTTGCGCGATCGTTAGGCGAGCGATCCCGCGGGATTGGCTCGCTTCACGCGCAGGCGCGCAACCAGCGCCGAATCAAAGCTGGAGTGAATAAGCGACCTCGTGGCGAGGTCTATAATTCCAACTTCTTTCTGGAGCCAACCTATGAAACGAATCCTTCTTCTTGCCCTCGCAATCAGCGCGCTCGTCCTGCCGTCCCTGCGTCAGGCAGCGGCCGGCACCGATGTCTCGATTGACTTTTTCTACGATAACCTCGGCGACAATGGAAGCTGGGTGGAAGCGGGCGACTATGGCTACTGCTGGCAGCCAAATGTCGCTGCGAGCAATCGCGACTGGCGTCCCTATACCGACGGTTACTGGGCTTACACCGATGTCGGCTGGACCTGGGTTTCCTACGAGGACTTCGGCTGGGCCACTTACCACTACGGGCGTTGGGCGCAGCTCGAAGATTACGGCTGGGTCTGGGTGCCGGGAACGGAGTGGGGACCGGCCTGGGTCTCGTGGCGCACCGGTGGCGATTATGTCGGCTGGGCTCCGCTCCCACCGCGCTCTGGTCGCGGCGGCGAACCCATCTATGAAGGTCGTGGGATCAGCGGGCAGGTCGACATCGAGTTCAACATCGGGCCCTCCTATTACAACTTCGTCGACGTGCGTTACATCGGCGAGCCGGTCCTGCGCGACCGGATTTTCGAGCCTACGCGCAACGTCACCTACATCAACCAAACGGTGAACGTGACCAACATCACCTACAACGATAACCGGGTGCAGGTCTACGGTCCGGACTACGATCGTTTAAGCCGTTACTCCACGCGGCCGATCCAGCGCTTGACCCTCGAGCGCGAGACCAACCTCGATCCGCGCGCCGCGCTGCAAGCAGGCAAAATGAGCCGCGTGCAGGGAAATCGCCTCATGATCGCGGCCCCGCAGCGGATCGAGCGCGCACCGCAGTCGGCCGCGCCCCGGAAGTTAAAAACGAAGCTGGAGCAGCCGAAGCTGGAGACTGGGTGGAGTGGCATGGCCGATCAGCAAGCGAAGGCGCAGTTAACCGAGAAGATGAAGAAGGAAGACCGGAAAAACGTCGCGCCGCCGACCTTCCAGCCGGGAGAAAAACCGCCGGCGATGGCGGAGAAACCGGAAGGTGCCGGCGCCCCGGCGCAAGCGGACGCGAATGCTTCCGCCGCCCCGCAGCCGAATGGCAAAGGCAAAAATAGACAGCAACTTCCACCTGCCGACCGGGCCGATCGCGGGGAGCGCGGAGTCCAGGCGGACGCGCCCGTGCCCGGGACCGCGGGGAGCCCGGCGATGCAAAGAATTCCGGGCAGAAAAGCCGGCGATAAGCGCGCGGCCCGCTCGGAGCAGCCATCATCGACGCCTAACGAGACCGACGCGCCGATCGCGCCCAAGGCCGATAAGCCCGCGAAACCGCGCGCGAACGCTGCCAGCGAAATTATGCAGCGCAACGATCGCAAGGGCGGCACGCGCGCGAGCGAGATCCAAAGCGAGCCGCCGCAGACGCCGCCCCAGGTGGAGCGCAGCGAACCGCAAGCGGCGCCGGCTCCGGACCGCGCGGAGCGCCCGCCGAAGCGCGAAAAGCCGAACCGGGTGCGCGAGTTAACTCCAGCACCCGAGCGCGCCCCGCAGGCGACCGCGCTGCCTGCGCAGCCGGAAGCCGCGCCGCGCAACCTCGAGCGCCCGATAAATCGTGGCGGCGGCCGCCCCGACCGCGCGCCGCAACCGGAAGCCGCGCCGCGCCCCGAGCGTGCGCCGCAAATGGAAGCCGCGCCGCGTCCGCAGCGCGCGCCGCAGGCAGAGGCTCCGCGTGCCGCTCAGCCACCCCGGGAAGCGCCAGCGCCCCGAGAGGGGAAGGAGCGCAAGCCGAAGAAAGGCGAGCAGCCGGCGCAGCCGGCAACGCCCGAGCAATAGGCGCGCGAAACGCCTAACCACGCAAATGGCTCCGGAGCGATCCGGAGCCGTTTTGTTTTGCGGCTCTTAGTTGCCGAGGCCGCGTTGCTTAAGCTCCCACACGCGCAAGGCCGCGGCGAGCAGGCTCTTGGTGCGGGTAAGGGTACCGACGGCCGCCTGCGGGCGCGGGGGGCGAGCTTCGTTGGCTCCCTCCACGGCGCGCTTGCGCGGCCGGCCGCGCTTGGCTTTGCCCAGCGGTCGGACGGCGGAGTCGCTCATGGGAAGGTGGCCACTGCTGTTCATGCTGCTGTCTAAAAGCAGCGTCTGTGCCATGGGCGGGGCCGCCGCCAAAACCACTTGTTTGCCTCGGGTTCTCCGATCAATTAGCAGCCGTCATGGCCAATCGAAAACTGGGCTGCCTGAGCATCTTTCTCTTCCTCGCATTGTGCGCCAGTCTCCTGGGCAATGTCGTCCTCGTGCTCGTGGCCTTTGGCCATCTCGGCGGCGGCGGGGTGGAACAGGACCGGCTCGCCCGCTTTCGCGAGACCGTGCTCGAGCGCGGCGGGAAAGGAGAGCGCGGCAAGATCGTGGTCATCGCCCTGCGCGGGGTGATTAGTTCCTCGCTTCCCGGCAGCATCGGCGACTCGATGGTGGACGACCTGCGTTACGCCCTGGAGCAGGCGCGCGAAGACGAGAACGTGCGCGCGGTGGTGCTCGAGATTGACTCGCCCGGCGGCGAAGTGACCGCTTCCGACGTGATCTATAACGCCGTGGTCAAGACGCGCGCGAAGAAGCCGGTGGTGGTCTATATGGACTCGTTAGCCGCTTCCGGCGGTTACTACGTGGCCTGCGGCGGGAAATTTTTGATGGCGAACGAGACCACCATTACCGGCAGCATCGGCGTGATCATCCAGACGTTGAACTACGAGCAGCTCTTCAACAAAGTCGGCCTCGCCTCGGTCGTGTTCAAAAGCGGCAAGTTTAAGGACATGCTCAACGGCGCGCGCCCGATCACCCCGGAGGAGCGCGAGTATGTGCAGGGCTTCGTCATGAGCACCTACGAGAAATTTCTCGGGATCGTGGCGAAAGAACGCAACCTGCCGGCGGACGAATTGCGCAACACCATCGCCGACGGTCGCATTCTCTCCGGCGATGCGGCGCTCCAGAGCCGGCTCATAGATGGCCTGGGCCAGATCGAGGACGCCTACAAGAAAGCGAAGGAGTTGAGCGGCGCGCATGAGGCGACGGTGGTGAAGTATGCGCCGCCCTATAGCTTCGGACGCATCTTCCGCGCGCTCGGCGAGACGCGCGCGGCGAAGCTCGAGATCGCGCTGCCGCATCAATTCATGCCGCAGCTGGAATCCGGCCGCGCCTATTTCCTCCCCAGCTATTACGCGCCCTAGGCCGCGCGCTTGACCATGTCGGCCGGCCTCCTTTCCGCGCTCGCCGCGGTCTTCAACGCGATCTTTTTTGCCGGCGGGATCTATCTTTACGTTGCTCTCGTTAGGCAAATTAGCCGGCGAGATCAGGTTCACACCGACGAGTTGGAGCCGACGTTTTCGCTGCCAGATGTCGTCCTCGCGCTCTTCCTCGCGCTGCTCTTCATCTTCAACGCGGTCGCCTCGCCTTCGCGGCCCGAGAAGATCGCCCTGGGCACGAACGACCTGGTGGCCAACGCCCTCATCTCCGTGGGCCTTTTCGTTTTCCTCGCCGCTTTTCTAACCCTGCGCGGCCGCCGCGTGGTTTCGATGGCCGGCTTTGCGAAGTTGCCTTTCTGGCGGTCGCTCGCGACCGCGGTCGTGCTCCTGCTCGCGGCTTACCCGCTGATCTTTTTAGCCGACCTTTTCTCCCGGCTGGTGCTGGGCGGTTCCTCGAGCAAGCAGAACATCGTCGAGCTTTTCACCAGCTCGCAAACGCTCCAGCAGCGCGTGCTCATCATTGTCCTCGCGGTCGGAATCGCGCCGCTGGTCGAGGAGTTCTTTTTTCGCTTCTTTCTCTACGGAGTCGCGCGGCGTTATCTGGGGCGTTGGGTCGCGCTCGTCGCCTCGGCGGCACTTTTCGCCGCGGTGCATGCTCACCTGCCGTCGGCCGCGCCGCTCTTTGTCCTCGGGGCCTGCTTCGCGCTCGCCTATGAATGGAGCGAATCGATCGTGGTTTCGATGACGATGCACGCGCTCTTCAATTCCATGACGCTGGTGGCGCTGGCTTTTCCGGACAAGTTTCCGCAGCCATGAATCTGCGCCAGCTCGGTGAAGACCGGCTGCTCGAAAAGCTCGCGCCGCTTCTGCCGGGCGGTCGCGCGGTCGTTTCCGGCGTGGGCGACGACTGCGCGCTCACGCGTTTCCCCGGGTCGGATCGGCTGCTGGTTTTGAAAACAGACTGCGTCATTTCCGGGGTGCATTTCCTGCCGAAGGCGAAGCCGCAGGCGGTGGGATGGAAGGCACTTGCGCGACCTCTGAGCGACTTCGCTGCGACTTCCGCGGTTCCGCAGTTCGCCCTTGTCACGCTCATGGCCCCGCCCAGCACGCCGGTAAAATGGGTCACCGACCTCTATCGCGGCCTCGCAAAAATAGCCGGCAACTTCCGGGTCGCGATCGTCGGCGGCGAAACCAGCGGCACCACCGGGCCGCTCGCGATCACAGTCCACCTGGCTGGCTACGTCGAAGCGAAGCGCTGGACGGGACGCGCCGGCGGGCGGCCGGGCGACGAGCTTTTCGTCACCGGCAAACTCGGCGGTTCCATCCGGGGCAAGCACCTGCGGTTTACCCCGCGCCTTGCGGAGTCGCGTTGGCTAACGAGTCATTTCCCGGTGCACGCGATGATGGACTTGAGCGACGGCCTGGGCACGGACCTGCCACGGTTGGCCAAGGCCAGCGGCCTTGGCTACGTGGTCGACCAGGCGGCGATTCCTCGCACGTCCGGCTGCAGCGTGGAGCAGGCGATCTCCGACGGCGAAGATTACGAGCTTCTCTTCGCCCTTCCTCAAAAACAGACAGCGAGATTGCAAAAGGCGTGGGCGAAAAAATTCCCGAAGCTCCCGCTCACGCGCATCGGCCAGCTCACGCAGAAATCGAACACCGATCATCGAAAATTCCCTGCCGGCTATGCGCATTTCCAATAGCGCGGAGGAGACCAAGGCCGCCGGCGCGGAGCTCGCGCAGACCGCGCAAGCAGGCGATGTGATCGCGCTCACCGGCGATCTGGGCGCAGGGAAAACGCATTTCGTCAAAGGTTTCGTCGCCGGGCTCGACTGTAGCGGTGAGGTCACCAGCCCCACGTTTACGCTGGTGCACGAGTACTCCGGCGGTCGCCTGCCGGTTTATCATTTCGATTTCTACCGTCTGGAGAACGCGCAGGCCGCGCTCCGGCTCGGCTGGGATGATTACCTTGAGGGCGACGGCGTCTGCCTGGTGGAGTGGGCCGATCGTTTTCGCGAGTTGCTCCCGGAGGGCACGCGGTGGATTTCTCTGGCGATGACGAGCGAGGAGGAACGCGCGATCGATGGATTGCCGGAGCGATGAAAGTGTTGGCTCTGGAACTCTCGAGCGCGCGCGGGAGCATCGCCTGGCCCGGCGGCGAGGAGGAATTCCCGAATGACCGGAAGCATTCCGGCGCATTCTTTGAATGTCTCCAGCGCATCCTGGCGACGCATGGCCGGCCGGAACGGATCGTCGTCGGGCTCGGTCCCGGCTCGTATGCAGGTACGCGCATCGCCATCGCTGCAGCCATTGGTTTGCAAGCGGCGACAGCCGCGAAACTTCATGGCCTGCCCTCGATCTGCGCGTTTCCGGCGGCGGAGTATGTCGTCATCGGGGACGCGCGGCGGCAGTCGTTTTTCTTTGCCGCGGTGCGCGACCGCTGCTGCTTCGCCGGGCCGGAGCTGATGAGCGCGGAGGAATTAGACAGCAAGCTGGAGGACATCTCGCTGCCGGTTTTCGGCACGGAAACGATCGCGCGTTTTCCACAAGTGACCCTCGCATTTCCGGCGGCGCGATTCCTCGCCGCGATGCCGCTCGACTGCGCGACGCATCCGCCGCTCGAGCCGATTTACCTGCGAGAGCCGCACATTACTCCACCGCGAGCCGCGAAAACCTGATGCGCTGCTGGGTGGAAATCGATCGCGCCGCGCTGCGGCATAACGCGCGTGTCGCGCGCGAACGGAGCGGCGCCAGCGTGCTCGCGGTGATCAAGGCAAACGGCTACGGCCACGGCCTGGCCGCGGTTGCGCAAGCGCTCGCGGAGGAGGTGGAATTATTTGGCGTGGCGAATCTGCAGGAAGCACTGGAAGCGCGCGCGGCGGTCAGGGCGCGACCGGTGATGATCCTCGGGCCCGCGCTGGCGGAAGAGCGCGCCGGGATTGTGGAACAGGGATTCATTCCTTCGATCTCGAGCCTGGCGGAAGCGAAGGCTTTCGCGCAATGCGGTGCGGTGTCGGTCAACTGCGCGATCGATACCGGGATGGGCCGGATGGGCCTGGCGGCAACTGCGGCGCTGGAACAAGTCCAGGCAATCGCGGCTCTGCCCAAGGTGACCATCCACAGCGTCTCCACCCACCTGGCGGCGGCGGATGAAGATGCCGTCTTCACGCGCGCGCAATTGGCGCACTTCGCCGAAGTGGTGCAGCAGCTGCGCGCGGCCGTTCCAGGCGGCTATCGGATTCACGCGCTCCCGAGCGCGGGCGTGCTCGGTTTTGGCGGGCACGCGTTCGACTTGGTGCGCGCGGGCTTGATGCTTTATGGCGTGGCGCCGCAGCCGGAATTGCAGGAAACGCTCCAGCCGGCGCTCACCTGGAAGGCACGCGTGGTCCTTCTCCGCGAGCTGCCCGCGGGGAGCACGGTGAGTTACGGCCACACCTGGACGGCCGAGCGGCCGACGCGCGTGGCCACCCTCGGGGTCGGCTACGCCGACGGTTATCCGCGCGCGGTCTCGAGCCGCGGAGCCGCGGTGCTCCTCGGGGGCCGGCGTTGCCCGGTGCTCGGACGGGTGACGATGGACCTGCTGATGGTGGACGTGACCGATGCGGCCGAGGTCTCGTTAGGGGACGAGGCGGTGCTCCTAGGCGAGGGTCTTCCCGCGCGCGAGCTGGCGGACCGGGCGGACACGATTCCATGGGAGATTTTCACCGGCATTGGCAGCCGGGTGGCGCGCGTGTATCTGTGAGCCAGCACGATGTTCCAGATCATCTTCAACGAATTGAGCGCAGCGGAGATGTCGGCTTTGCCGAAGCTGCTCCAGCTCGAGTTGCTGGCTGAATTCCAGGTGCTGCCGACCGATCTGGAGAAGCTCGACGGGACCCGCTTTGGAATCATCGAGCGCGGCGGCAAACGGCTGCACCGCTACCGGGCGAAGGACTACCGGATCTACTTCGAGAAACGTGACGAAGGAATCACGGTGCACCGCGTGCTCCACAAGAACACGCTGAAAGATTTCCTCTACCGGAGCAAGCTGCCGACGCCGGCAGCCGAGGACGAAAAACTCGGGCAGACGCGCGAGTTTTGGAACTTGATCGAGCAAGGCGAGCGCACGCGAAAAGCGTGAGCCCCCGCCTTACTTCATCAAGAGAACCGACCGGCTGCGCTTGATCTCGCGCGTGATCTTGCGGTGCATGTGCGCCGGCATGCCGGTGACACGACGGGGCAGGATTTTGCCGCTTTCGGTAACGAACTTCTTCAGGAGGTCGGGGTTCTTGTAATCAATCGCCTCGGTGGCGATGTCGATGCGGCGCCGCGGCATCGTGCGGTTGGCGCGGCGGAAAGCGGAACGGCGTTTGGCGGTTTTCGGTTGCATGGTCTAACGAGTCTCCCGGTGGAGGGTATGCCGCTTCATGAACGGGTTGTATTTTTTCTTCTCGAGACGGTTGGGCGTGCGCGGGCTCTTCTTGTTGCGCGTGCTCATGTAGCGCGAGACGGGCATCCCGGCGGCTTTCGCCTCGGTGCACTCGAGGGTGATGATTTCCTGGGCCATAAAAACTATTCCTTGCTGTCGTCGCTGCTGCTCTTGGAGTCCTCTTCCTCGGTCTCCGCGCCGTCGTCATCGGTCAAGCCGAAGAGGGAAGTGACGGACTGACGGACGCGCGATTGCTTGTTCTGCTTCTCGAGTTGCGACTGGCACTCGACGGTGAACCGGGCAAAGGGGATTGCCTCCAGACGCGCGTGCGAGATTGCTTTCCCGGACATTTCGCAGACGCCGTAGGTGCCGAGCTCAATGCGCTTGAGCGCCTGGTCGATCTCGTAAAGCGCGTCCTGTTCCTGCGAAAGCAGGCTGAGGGCAAAGTCGCGATCGTAGGCGTCGCTGCCGGCATCGGCCTGGTGCATCCCGAAGGCGGAAGCTTCGCTCCCCTCGGCGCGCGAGCGGAGCGTGTCCTGGGCCACGCCCGCCATGGAGTCGACCATGGAATCGCGGAGCTGCAGGAGCTTGTCGCGTTGGCCGCGAATGAATGGGTCGAGCTTTTGCTGCTTGTGATTGGTGCCGAGAATCGCCTGCGTGGTCGTGAGCTCTTTGTGGCCCTTTTGACCGTTGATCGGAGAGCGGCCGGAGCTTTTCGGCGCGGCGGCTTTTTTAGCCGGCGCCTTCTTGGCGGCGGAAGCCTTGGTCGCAGGCGCTTTCGTTGCAGCCGCCGGCTTGGCCGCGGGCTTCTTGGCCGGCGCGGTCTTCTTGGCTTTTGGAGCAGCCTTTTTCGTCTTGGAACTTGCCATAAATTCAGTAGGGGGAACGCCGGCAGCCCGGCGGAAGCGGACGCTTACTTAAGAGCAAAGCCTACCCAGCGCAAGGAGAGATTTCCCCGGAAAAACGGGTCTGCGACCCTCGCGGTTTACCCGGGGAAATCAAGAGCTCGCGCTCGAATAACGCCGGAGGGCAAAACGCCAGAAAACTCGGGAGAGAAATAGCGCCCCGGCAGAGGCAATCAGGAGATGCAAGACCAGCCAACCGGGCTGCCCGAGCGGCTTCACCAGGAGGCGCGCGGGAATATTGGCCACAATCAGCACCGGGATGATCCAGCCGAAGACGAACCGGAAAAGCCGGGGGAAAATCACATCCGGATAACGCGCGATCTGGAGGAAATTGAAGTAGCCATAGACCAGCCCCTGCGCGCGCACGATCCAGAAGCTGAAGGCGGCCAGCGCGAGCATGACTGAGTAGTGGATCGCGATCCCAAAGGCGAGCGCACAGAGGTAAAGCAGCACGTAGCCGAGGCCCGGGACGAGGTGCAGTTTAGCCAGCGAGACGATCACAACCACGCCGCCAAGGAGCGCGTTGATCACGCTGTCTAAACCGAACTGCTTCGTAGAGACGGCGAACTGGCTGTCCATCGGCAGGACCAGGAGCGAGTCGAGCTTCCCGGTGCGCACCAGCTCGGGGATATTGGAGACGTTCATGAAAAAGAACGCCTGGAAGAGCTGCGCGATGATCTGGTGCGTGCCCACGAGGAGCACGACCTCCCATTTGGTCCAATCGCCGATCTGGTCGACCTGCCCGAAGATGATTCCGAAGAAAACGATCTGCCCGCAGAACCAGAGCACCTCCACCAGCATCCAAAGGATGAAGTTCGCCTTGAAGCTCATCTCGCGAATGAGCGAGTTCCGCAGCATGATGCCGTAAATCTCGAGGTAGCGCCGCATTCGTTAGGCTCTCGTTAGCCGCCGACGGCTTGGTAATGCCCGAGCCCGCGGCGCCACATTGCGCGCGCCGTGGCCCAGCTGGCGAGGAGCCAGCCGGTCTGAATGGCGAGCGCCTCGAGCAGGCGCGCTCCTTGCAGGCGCTCCAAGAAGATCGCGATCGGGCAGAAGAGCTCGTAGTAAAAAGGCAGCCACTTCATCACCGCCTGCACGCCCACCGGCATGATGTCGACCGGGAACATCTGGCCGCCGAGGAAGTACTCGAAGGAGTAAACGATGAAAACTATGGTCGAAATCTCGAGGATCCAGAAAGCCATCATCGCGATGCTGTAGGTGATGAAAAACTGGATCATCGCCGCCATCGCCAGCGAGACGAGCGCCGCCAGCCAGACCAGCGGATCGGCCGGCACGGTTACAAAGCTGCGGAAGTAAACGAAGATCGCGGCGATCGGCGCCAGCGTAACCAGCGTGTAGACCAGCCGGCCGCTCAGGAAAATGCTGAAGCGGTAGGCCAGATAGCTCAGCGGCTTGGTCAGGAAAGAATTGATCTGGCCCTCGCGAATGTCCGAGGCAATCTGCCATTCATCCTCCGTCGGCGTGACCAGGTTCGAGACCAAAATAGTCAGCAAGTAGTAATAGATCATCGAGGCGTAGTCGTAGCCTCGCATCCCGCCGCCGCTTTCCTGGAAGACCGCGCGCCAGAGGAAAATCGTGCCCGCGAGCGGGATCAGGCCGAAGACCGCGCGCAGGAGATAATTCCAGCGGTAAACAAAAGTGTTCTGCAGGCCGAGCTTGAAGACGGCGACATATTTAGCCAGCGACATCACCATTTACTTCGTGGCCAATTCGGCGGCCAGGCGGATCGCGGCAAGCATGCTGTCGGGACGAGCCACGCCTTTCCCAGCGATCGCAAACGCGGTCCCGTGGTCCGGACTGGTGCGCGGGAAGGGGAGACCAAGGGTGACGTTTACCCCTTCGTGGAAGGCGTGCAGCTTCAGCGGAATCAAGCCCTGGTCGTGATACATGCAGAGGACCGCGTCCCATTCCCCGGCGGCGGCGTGGTGGAAAATCGTGTCCGGCGGAAAGGGCCCTGCGAAACCGGCGTGCGCGGCCTGCAGTTGCCGCACGGCCGGCTGGATCGTTTCCATCTCTTCGCGGCCGAGCGCGCCGGATTCGCCGGCGTGTGGATTCAAACCCGCGACCGCGATTCGCGGTACGCGCACCCCGCGTTGCCTAACGAATGCTTCCAGCAACTGGCCCACGCGCACGATTTCCTCCACGCTCAGGAGATCGGCCACGCGGCGCAGTGGAATGTGCGCCGTGACCAGGGCCACGGTGAGCGCGCCGCCCGTCAGGCACATGGCGAAATTTTCCACATGCAAACGCCGGGCGAAGAACTCGGTTTGCCCCGGGAAAGCGAAGCCGACCTCATACATGTTCGCCTTGTGGATCGGCCCGGTGACGACGGCGTCGAGCTCGCCATTTTTAGCCAGCGAGATGGACTCCTCGAGCGCGGCGAAAGCGGCGCGCGCACCATCCGGCGAAGGCTGGCCGGGCGTGTGGCCGGCTAAGTTTCCAAGGACGCGGAATTCACATCCTGCCGGCAATTCTCTTGCGGCGAGCGCGGCGCGAACAATTTCCGGCCCGACCCCGGCCGGGTCGCCCACGGTAATGCCGATGCGGAGGGACACCGGGTAAGCAACGGCGGACTAGAACGTCCGGATGGTGGCCTTCTGGCGGAGACCGGCGAGCCAGTTTTCCTGGAGCCGCTGGCCTTCTTCCTGGATGAGCTTTTTCTCGACTTCGTCGCGCACTTCCGCGAGCGACTTGGTCACGCCGCCGCGTTTCTCGTCCACGCGCAGGATGTAATAATTCCCGCCAAGCGAGACGATGTTGCTGATCTTTTTCGTCGGCAGGCTGAAGACGACTTTCTCGAGTTCCGGTGCGAGCGTCTTGCGGGCGACCCAGCCCCAATCGCCGCCGCTATCGCGGGTGCTGTCTTCGCTGTACATCTGCGCCATGCGCTCGAAATCGGCGCCGCCGGCGAGCTTCCCGAGGATCTCCTCGGCCATCGCTTTTTGTGAGGCGGCGTTGCCGTCGGACGAGTGGCTCGGGATCATGATCAGGCGCAGCTTGACCTCTTCCTTGCTGGTGAATTCGTCGCGGTGCTTGCGGTAATATTCTTCCACTTTCGTGGGCGAAGCGGCCGCGTTTGGCTTGACGTTTTTCCCGCGCATGGCCGCGACCACGATCTTGTCGAACTCTTCCTTGCGGAACTGGCCAATGGAATAATTCTGCGCCTGCAAGGTCTTGATGAAGGCGTTGCGGTCGCCGCCGAAGTTCTCCCGGATGATCTCGCTCATCCGCTGGTCGACGAAATACTCGGGAAGCTGCAGCTCTTCTTTCTTGAACTGCTGGACGATCAACTGGCGATCGATCAAATCCTTCAAGGCGAGCGCGCGCACTTCCTTGAGCTTGCTGGCTAATTCCTCGCCGGTGAATTGCTGGCGGAGCAAACGCTCGCGCGGTCCCACCACCTGGCGCACCTGCGAGAAGGTGATGACCTCGCCGTTCACGACCGCGGCAATCCCGTCGATTACCTCCGGTTCTCCGCGCGCCGGACGATCGCCCACAGTGGCCTCGAGCAACGGTTTCGAGGCTTTCGAGCGGGTGGTTTTTTGCGCCGACAAAGGCAGGCCGAGGGCCAGCAGGAGGGCGAGGACGAGCAGGGGACGAATCATTAGACGTTCTTTGTTAGTGCGACTACTTCGGCAAGATTGCGGTTCAAGTCGCCAGCGCTCAAGCGAGGGAATTTGCCGCCCACAAGGATGTAATCCCCGCGACGAGTCAGCATCAGCTTTCCTTCGCGGACCTCCACGCGGGTGATCCCGGCTTTGGCTGCGGCGAGTTTTATCTCGGTTAAAGCCAGCAAATTGTCAACGGCCGCGGGGAACTTGCCGAAGCGGTCGCGCCACTCCTTGCGCAGCTTGTCCCACTGCTCGCGGCTGCTGATTTCCGCGAGGTGCCGGTAGGCCTGGATGCGCAAAGTGGTGTCGCCCACGAAGCTCGTCGGGAGGAACGCCGGCAGCCGCGCCGCCGGTCCTTGCTCGACAAACTCGGCCTCGTTCGTGGCCACGAAGTCGAGCCGCACCTCCACCTCCAGGCGCGCCTTGTGCCGCTCGCCCTTGATCTGCGCGACGGCCTGCTTCAGGAGCTGGCAGTAAAGGTCGAAGCCTACCGCCATGATGTGGCCGCTTTGCTGCGTGCCGAGAATGCTGCCCGCGCCGCGAATCTCGAGATCGCGCATCGCGATCCGGAAGCCGGCGCCTAACGAGCTGTATTGCTTGATCGCGTTGATCCGCTTGCGCGCGGCGCCCACGGTCATCATCTCGCGTGGAAGCATGAGGTAGGCGTAGGCCTTGTGTTCCGCCCGGCCTACGCGGCCGCGGAGCTGGTAGAGATCGGCCAGGCCGAAACGATCCGCGCGGTCGATCACGATCGTGTTCGCGTTTGGAATATCGAGCCCGCTTTCGATGATCGTGGTGCAAACGAGCACGTCGGTCTTCCCGGCGATGAAGCGCGCCATCACTTCCTCGAGCTCGTCGGCCTCCATCTGGCCATGGCCGATATCGACCCGGGCCGCCGGACAAAGCTCCGCGATGCGGTCGCGCACTTTCTGGATCGATTGCACGCGATTGTGCAGGAAATAAACCTGGCCCTGGCGCTCGAGCTCGCGGTTGATCGCGTCGCGGATGATGCGCTCGTCGTAGCCGCAGATGACCGTCTCCACCGGCAGGCGATTCTGCGGCGGGGTCTCGATCGTGGACATGTCTTTCACCCCGACTAACGAGAGGTAGAGCGTGCGTGGAATCGGCGTGGCCGAGAGCGTAAGGACGTCGACTAATTTAAACAGCTCCTTGAACTTCTCCTTGTGGAGCACGCCGAAGCGCTGCTCCTCGTCGATGATCACCAGGCCGAGGTCCTTGAACACGACATCGCCGGAAATGAGCCGGTGCGTCCCGACGACGATGTCCACGCTGCCGTCGGCCAGGCCCTGGAGCGCTTTCTTTTGCTCCGCGTGCGTGCGGAAGCGGCTGAGCATTTCCACCTGCACCGGGTAGTCGAGCATGCGCGCGCGAAAGTTCTCGAAATGCTGCTGCGCGAGCACGGTCGTGGGCGTGAGCACGACCACTTGCTTGCCGTCCATCACCGCCTTGAACGCAGCGCGGATCGCGACCTCGGTTTTGCCAAAGCCGACGTCGCCGCAGATCAAGCGATCCATCGAGCGCGGCTGCTCCATGTCGCGCTTCGTGTCCTGGATGGCCTTCAATTGGTCGGCTGTTTCGCGATACGGGAACGAGTGCTCGAACTCGCTCTGCCACTTCGTGTCCGGGCCAAAAGTGTGCCCGATCTGCGTCTCGCGCTCTGCCTGCACCGCGAGCATTTTGCCGGCGTAGTCGAAGATCGACGCGACCGCGTTCTTCTTCGCGCGCGCCCACTTGGCGTCGGCCAGCGAGGAGAGCGGCGGCGATTTTTTGCCGACGCCAACGTAGCGCGAAACCAGGTAAGCCTGCTCCAGCGGGACGTAGAGCCGCGCATCGTCGGCAAACTCGAGCGTGAGCACTTCCTGCGACCCGCCTCCGGGCGCGGGCATCTTCGTGAGCTCGACGAAACGGCCGACGCCGTGCTCCAGGTGAACCACGAGATCGTCCTCGTTCAGCTCGCTGAAGTCGATTTGCGCGCGGTTGCGGCCGAAGCGTTCCGCGCGCTGCAAACGCCGCCGGCCATGCGCGGTCGCGCGCCCGAAAAGCTCCGCGCCCGAGAGGACCACGAGCTGCCCATCGGGAAAGGTGAAGCCGCGCGGGAGCGTGCCCTCGAGCAAGTCCACGCCCTCCAGGCCGCGGTCCATGATCTCGCGGAAGCGCTCGATTTCGCCTTCGGTTTGGAAATAGACAGCAACCTGGGCGCCTTCGTTTTTCCACTGCGCGAGCCGGGCGGCAAACTGCCCGCGCTTCGCCTCCGCGACCATGAAATCGCCCACAGCAAACTCGCCCACCTCGGCATCGAGGAAGGCTCCGCGGAAGTCTTCCTTCTTCGCTTTCCCGAGCCAGCCTTCGCCCACGAGGATGTGCGCTGCGTCGCCTTCCTCCGGCTCGACCGCCAGGCAGAGGTGATCCTTTCCTACGTAGTCTCGCACCTGGCCGCTCTGGTCGTCGGCTGCGCCTAACAAGAGGTCGAGCGTTTGCAGGTTGCGCACGGAGGTCTGCGTATCGACGTCGAACTCGCGCAGCGATTCGATCTCGTCGCCAAAAAATTCCGCGCGCGCCGGGAGCTGCGCCTGCCACGAGTAGAGATCGAGAATGCCGCCGCGGACGGCGAATTGACCGCGCGTGGTCACCTGCGGCACGCGCTCATAACCCGCCTCGCTCAACTGCGCGATCAGGCTTTCCATCGCCAGTCCGCGGCCGCGTTTCAGCTTCAAGCCGGCCGAGCCGAGCGCGGCTTTTTTCGGGGCGGGTTGCTCGAGCGCAGCGCGCGTGGTCACGATCACATGCGGTCCGCCGCCGGCCGCGACCTGCTTCAAAAGCGCCAGCCGCTCGGCCGCGATCTCGGGATCGGGCAGGATGTTTTCGACCGCGGCGAACTCCGCCTCCGGCAGGAAAAGCGCGCCCGGTTTCCAGTTGAGCAGGCTTTCGTAGAGCAATTCCTGCGAGCGCACCGTGGGGCAGAGGACCCAGAGCGTTTTC
This sequence comes from uncultured Verrucomicrobiae bacterium, assembly GCA_963726745.1. Classification (GTDB taxonomy): domain Bacteria; phylum Verrucomicrobiota; class Verrucomicrobiia; order Chthoniobacterales; family UBA10450; genus JACCTI01. Next base: position 194,361 of record CAVSDR010000004.1, on the reverse strand, counting down.
CCGATCTCGCCCGCGATCGCCGCCACCAGGAAGCCCTGCGCCTGCTCCGCGACGTGGGAGAATGCTGTCTGTTTTTTGCCGGCGCGAATCGCCTCCAGCCGCTCCGCGATCGGCGGCGTCGCAACGACCCGGGCCAGCAGCTCCGCGCTCAAGACTAGAGATCGCGCCCGATGGCGTTGGCCACCGCGCGCAGCCGCGGGAAAAGCTTGCGCAGCGTCTCGGGGAGGAGCGCCTGCTCGCCATCGCTCCGGGCCGATTCCGGCGAGGCGTGCACCTCGAGCATGATCGCATCCGCCCCGGCGGCGACCGCGGCCAGCGCCATCTGCGGGACAAAAGCGGACAAGCCGACGGCATGCGCGGGATCGACCACCACGGGCAGATGCGTTTTCGCCTTCAAGATCGGGACCGCGGAAAGATCGAGCGTGTAACGGGTGGCGTTTTCGAACGTGCGGATGCCGCGTTCGCAAAGGAGGACGTTCTCCTGGCCGGCGTTGAGAATGTATTCCGCGCTCAGGATGAACTCCTGCAAGGTCGCGCTAAAGCCGCGCTTCAAGAGCACCGGCAGATGGCTGCGGCCGACTTCTTTGAGCAGGGAATAATTCTGCATGTTGCGCGCGCCAATTTGCAGGCAATCGGCGTAACGCTCGACCACCGCGAGGTCGCGCGCGTCCATGATTTCGGTGATGACCGGGAGGCCGGTTTCGTTCCGTGCTTCGGCGAGCAAGCGCAGGCCATCTTCCTGCAATCCCTGGAAGCTGTAAGGCGAAGTGCGCGGCTTGAACGCGCCGCCGCGGAGAAGGCGCGCGCCGGCGTCCTTGACCATGTGCGCGAGGGAGACGATTTGCTCGCGGCTTTCCACCGAGCAGGGCCCGCAAATCAAGGCGACGGCGGCATCGGCGCCGATGCTCACGCCGCAGATGTCGACCTTGGTCGCGCGGCCGCTGGCCTCGAAGGCGGCGCGTTTATACGGCTGCGCCGCGGGCACGAGCGCTTCCACCCCGGGGAGCGCAGCCAGCGGTTTCTCGGCGAGTAATTCCTGCGGACCGACGACTCCGACAATCACGCGGGAATCGCCCCGGCTGACATGCGCTTCCAGGCCGAATTGCCGGACGTGCGCCACGATGCCCGCGATCTGTTCCTCGGTCGCGCCGGGCTGCGTGATGATGATCATGAGCGGTGCGCCCTGATCCTGTCGTTAGGCCGCGGGAAGGGCAAGGCCGCGGTTACTGCGTGACCGTGACCGGCGTGCCGCTGTCGACGTCCTTGAAGAAATTCTCCGCCATGAACTCCGGCATGCGGATGCAACCGTGCGACGCGGGATAACCCGGGAGATAGCCGGCATGCATGCCCACGCCGCCGACGATGCGCATGAAGAACGGCATCGGCGCGCCCTTGAAGCGGGTGCCGGGAGGCTTTGGGTCCTTCGTGGAATCGACGTTCGGGACGACGACATTCCCGGCTTCATCGACGTAATCGCCGTACTTGCTCGAGACGTGGTCCTTGTCTTTCTGCGAAATCCTGAAGGTGCCGGTGGGGGTGTCGAGACCTTCGCGGCCAGTGGAGAGTTGCGAGATGCCAACGAGGCGGTCGCCTTTGTAGAAATAAGCGCGCTGCTCGCTCAGCTTGATCTTGATCGAGGGCTTTCCGGGCACGCCGTCGCCGTCCCAATAAGAGACCGTGTCCTGCGGTGCGGAGGAGGCGACCCCACCCGGGCCGTAAACGCCGCCGAGATATTGGGTGCCCATCGACGGGTCCTCATCGCAAGAGACCAGGGCGATGGCGAAAGCCGCGGCGGCCAGCGTTTTTGAAAGGCGAAGTAGGAACCGTGAAGTAAACATTTTTGGGAGCGGCTCCATAACTCTCGCCCTGCGCCAAGTCAAGGTAGCGGGCCGGTTTTGCCGGCAGCTTCATCCGGCTACGAGGGTTCCACGGCGCCTCGCTTGAAATCTGCTTGAGTTCACGCACACTGCGCCGTGGCTCGCTCGGCCACTGCCTTATGCCGACCTACGAATATCATTGCGAAAAGTGCGGGAAGAATTTCGACCTTTTCCAGTCAATGCGCGACAACGCGCTGACTGAATGCCCGAAAGAGAAATGCCAGCAGGCGAAGTGGGGCCACGGGAAAGTGAAGCGCCTCCTCGGGACCGGCGCCGGGCTCATCTTTAAGGGCTCCGGCTTCTACATCACCGACTACCGGAGCAATAACTACAAGGAAGGCGCGAAGAAGGATGCGCCGGCCACCGCCGCCGGCACGGGGAGCGAGAAAGCTGCGCCGGCGAAAGAAGCGAGCACTCCGGCGCCCAAAAAGACCGAGAGCAAACCCAGCGCATCATGAAGCCTGCCGTCACTCTGGTTTGCCCGGAATGCCGGCACGAGAACGAACCGGAGCGCGTCTATTGCCACGAGTGCGGCGCCCGCCTCGACCGCTCCGTCCTGTCGAAGAGCAAGGGGCAAAAGCCCGAGGATCCGCAGGTCGCGGCTCGACGTCATCTTCAATCGATGCTCAATCCCCGCGGGTTTAGATTGCGTCTCGTTGCGAAGTCTTTCGCCGGCGTACTTTTGGCCGCGCTCTTGGTTGCTGCGCTTGTGCAAATTTTCCGGCCGGTCTCGTTGCCGCCGGCTCCTGGGCTGGATGGTGCCTTGGCCCCGCAGGTAAACCTCGACCTGGAGAATCTCGCCACCGACCCCCAAAGCGCCGGCGTGCGCTATACCGAAAGCCAGGTGAATGCCTATCTCGCCTCGGCGAGCAAGTCGCGGAAGTCCCCGCTGGGTGATTATCTTCCGGTCAAACGTGTGGTCGCGACCCTGGAGGAAAACAGTGCGCTCCTGACGGTGCAACGAACCGTTTACGGCATCTCGCTTTCGACCCAGGCGCGTTTTCTACCGGCGCTGCGCGATGGCCGTATCACGGCGACGCCGCAGGGGGAATGGATCGGGCGGCTGCCGTTAACGCCAGCGCTTCTGCCGTACACGAAATTTCTTTTCGGCGACGCGCTGGGAATGTTTCAGCGCGAGCTGAAGTCGCTCGGAAAAGTTGGCGCGCTCGAGGTGCACGATAAATCCGTGTCCTTTGCGCCGCGTTCGGCTAATTAGTTCAGCCGCGCGATCGCGCGCCCGCTGGATGAACTGTCGTCTGCTCATCGCTTTTCTTCTCCTGGTGGCGATCACCCACGCCGAAAGCACGCCGGTGCCGCGGAGCTACAGCGTTTCCCGGCAGTTCATCGTCTACGGTCCCGATGCGCGTTTGCGCGGCGCGGTTTGCGATTTGGCGGAGCGGACGAAGGCGGCCGCGCTGCGCTTGCTCGGCGAGAACGATGCCTGGAAAACGCCCATCCTGATCAACGCGCAATTGCCGCAAGCAAATCTGCCGGATGTTCCGCGGGCGCAGCTCAGCTTCAGCCAAACCGGCTTTGGGTTGAAACTGCAACTCGACCTGAGCCTGGTGGCGGACCTCACCGGGCCGGTGGTGGAACGCGAGATCCTGCGCGCAATTTTTCTCGAGATGATGTATCGCGCCGCGCCCGACACGCCGCCGGGCACGGCTTATGTCGAGCCGCCGGATTGGCTCCTCGAGGGGACGCTCGCGCTCGCGCCGGGGCACGATTCCGGGAAAATAGCCGACGCGCTCACGGTCCCGGTGGCCTCGGGAAACATCCTGCCGCTGGCGGATTTTCTCCGGCAACGCCCGGAGCTGCTCGACTCGCCGTCGCGTGCGCTCTATCGCGCCTACGCCGCGGCGCTGGTCACCTTGCTCAGCGATGCGCCCGGCGGCCCGGCGGCGCTCGCGCGTTATCTGGGCGACTTGCCGCAGGCGGGAAACGATCCGCTGGCCGAGCTGCGGGCGCACTTTCCCTCGTTAGGCGCGGATCTCGAAGCGATGCGCAAGCACTGGGCGCTGGCGGTCGCGCGGGCGGCGGCGAGCGAGCGCTATCGGCTGCTCAGTTGCGAGGAGACCGAGCGAGAATTGCTCCGGGTTTTGCGAGTGGATTTGCGCGAAGGCGAGAAGCCGATCGCAAGCTACGCGCTCGAGGAATTCCCGAAATTCGCCGGCTTGCCGGCGGCGCCGAAAGCGCTGTCGAATTTAGTCGACGAGTTGTTGCTCCTCTCCGGCCGCGCGAATCCGCTCTTTGTCCCGGTGCTGGCGGAGTATGCGAAAATAGCCAGCGAGATCGCGCGCCAAAAAAAGCCCAAACGCCTCCCGGCTCGCCTTGCGGAATTGCGCTCGCGCCGCGAGCAAATCGTGCGGCGGATGAGCGCGATCGCGGATTACCTGAACTGGCACGAGGCGACACAAACGCGCAGCTTTAGCGGAAGTTTCCAGGCCTATCACCATGCAGCCGAGGCGGCGGAGGAACGGCAGGTGCGGCGGCGCGACGCGATCTCGGTTTATCTCGACGCGCTCGAGTCGCAGTTCTAGCGCGCGACAGTTGCCCGAAACACGCGGGACGCGTATCATAGGCGCCTCTCAGGACGCACGCCCATGCAGAAAATTGGATTCGCCGAAGCTCTCGATCTTATCACCGCCAGTGATCCGCGCTATGCGCATGCGGCCTACGTCTTCCTGCGCGACTCGCTGGATTACACCACGAAGCAGCAGAAGAAGATCAAGGGAGGCGCGGTGCGGCACGTGGCTGGCCCGGAGTTGCTCGAAGGGCGTGCGGCAATACGCGCTCAAGGAATTCGGCCCGATGGTGACCACGGTCTTCAGCTACTGGGGCATCCGCAGCTCCGAGGACATCGGCCACATGGTCTTCAATCTCATCGGCGCCGGCATTTTCGGGAAGACCGAGGAGGACTCGATCGAGGACTTCAAGGATGTCTACGATTTCGACGAAGTCTTCGTGAAGCCATTCGCGCCCGAGGCGAGGCCCGCCTCGAAAACCGTGCCGCCGGCGCTGCCCGCGCCAAAGGCCTCATGATGCGGCCCGCGCCCCGGCTGGCGCCATTTTCCATCGATATGCACGAGACGGCTCAGCTGAAAACCATTCCGCCCACGCAAGGCGCGGCGATCACTTTCCCGCCGAATTCCGCGGAGCAATGGACCCTGGTCAACGGGCTTACGATCATCGTGCAGGAGGACCACAGCGCGCCCGTCGCGAGCGTGCAGGCGTGGTGCGGCACCGGCAGCATCGACGAGGGCGAGCAGCTCGGAGCGGGGCTTTCGCACATCCTGGAGCACATGCTTTTCAAGGGAACGAAGCGGCGCGGCGCGAATGAAATCGCGCAGGCGGTGCAGGACGTGGGCGGCTACATCAACGCCTACACTTCGTTCGACCGCACGGTGTATTGGATCGATGTGCCGAAAGCCGGCGTGCCGGAGGCGATCGACGTTTTAGCCGACGCGATGATGAATTCCACCCTGCCGAAGGAGGAATACGATAAGGAGCAGGAAGTCATCCGGCGCGAGTTTGCGATGGGCTTTGACGATCCCGATCGCATGGCCGGGCAGCTACTTTTCGCGACCGCTTACCAACGGCATCCTTATCGGCTGCCGGTGATCGGCTGGCTCGATCTCTTCAACCAGCTCACGCAGGAACAAGTGGTCGCCTATTACCGCCGGCGCTACGTGCCGAACAATCTCACCTTTGTGATCGTGGGCGATGTCGATACGCGAGCAGTGCGCGCGCAGCTCGAGGAATTTTTTGCGGAATACCCAGCGCGCTCCCTGCCGCCGCTCTTCATTCCCGAGGAGCCGATCCAGCTCGGGACGCGTGAGGTTCACCAGGAATTTAACACCGAGCTGACCCGGCTCTCGTTAGCCTGGCATGTGCCGGAGCTGACGCATCCCGACGTCCCCGCGCTCGATCTTTTGTCCACCATCCTGGGTGATGGCCGCAGTTCACGGCTCTACCGCCGGGTGCGTGAAGAAGCAGGCCTGGCTTACGGCGTTTCCGCTTATTCCTACACGCCGGGCTACGCGGGCTTGCTCGGGATCGATGCGGCCACCGAACCGGAAAAGCGGATCGAGGCGCAGGCGTTGATCCTGCAGATTGTCGCGGAAATCCAGGAAAGTGGTGTGACCGCGGCGGAGTTGAAAAAAGCGCGCAAGATGTCGCTCAGCCAGCACCTCGCCACGCTCACGACGATGCGCGGGCAGGCCTCCGATCTCGGCTCGAGCTGGTTCCTCACGCGCAATCTCAATTTCACCCGCGACTACCTCGAGGACGTGCAGCAGGTGACCGCGGAGGACATCCAGCGCGTCGCCCGGCAGTATCTCACCCCGGGCAATCTCACGGTCATTTCGCTCAACCCGAAGGCGGCGTTCGCGGCACCAATCTCGCCGGGAAAAACGATCACCGCGGGCGAGATTCAAAAGCTGGAGTTGAGCAACGGCCTGCGCCTGCTCGTGCGGGAGGATGCGCGCCTGCCGCTGGTTTCGATGACCGCGGTTTTCCGCGGCGGACTGCTCGCGGAAACGCCGGAGACGAATGGAATCACGCGCCTGATGGCGAAGGTGCTGCTCAAGGGCACGACCACGCGCACGGCCGAGCAAATTGCCAACGAGGTCGAGGAAATAGGCGGCCACTTGGGAAGCGATTCCGGCAACAACAGCTTCTGCATTTCTCTCGAGGTCACCCAGCCCGATCTCCGCCAGGCCGGCGAATTACTCGCCGATGTTCTCCTGAACGCGAACTTCCCGGAGGAAGCGATCGTGCGCGAAAGGGAAGTGCAGCTCGCGCTCATTAAGGAAGAGGAGGAACACCTCACTGCGGTCGCGCGCAATCTCGTGCGCGCAGGCGCTCTTCCGGGACCATCCCTATTCCTTGCGCGGGAAGGGTTCTGCTGAGGCGGTGCAAAAGCTCGCGCGCACAGAGTTGGTCGCCTTTCGCGATCGCCATGTGGTCGCGCGGAACGGTGTGCTCTCGGTCTTCGGCAATGTGAAAGCGGCGGAAGTGCGGGAGCTTTTCGAGCAAGTTCTCGCGACGATGCGCCCGGGCGCGCTCGCGCTCGAGCAGGTAGCTGCGAGCAGGCCGATCGCCGCCATGGCGGAAGTTGGCAGCTTGCGCGAGAAGGAGCAGGCGGTGCTCATGGTGGGCTTCCGCAGCGCGGACATGTTCAGCCCGGACCGCGCAGCGCTCGAGTTGATCGATGAAGCGAGCAGCGACCTGGGCTCGCGTTTTTTCATCCGCATCCGTGAGGAGATGGGGCTGGCTTATTACGTCGGCTCCACGCAATTGCAGGGACTGGTGCCTGGCATGTTTGCCTTCTATTTAGGGACCGATCCGCAGAAAGTCCCGGCCGTGAAGCAGGCCCTGCTCGAGGAGATCGGCCAGCTCGCGCGCGAGGGCCTGACTGATGAAGAACTCGTCCGCGCGAAGAAAAAACTCATCGGCCAGCAGCAGATCTCAAATCAAAGCAATGACAGCCTCGGCTACATGAGCGCGCTTGATGAGCTCTACGGGATCGGGTTTGATCATTACCGAAAGCTGGAAGCGGAAGTCGAGGCGGTCACGGCCGCGGAGGTGCGGCGTGTGGCCGCGAAATATTTTGCGCAACCGTATGTCCTCGCGACCGTGCGGCCGCAGACGCAGGGAGAAAACTAATATGGCCGAAGTTCAAACCACCACCCAAAGCGGCGAGATGGCGCAGCGCTTCATCGAATTCGTGATGATGCACGCGCAGAACGCGGCCCTTTTCCTCGGGCAAATCCCGAACCCGCAGACCGGCGAGGGCGAGGTGAACCTCGAGTTCGCGAAGATGTTCATCGATCAGCTGGCGATGATTCAGGAAAAGACCCGCGGCAACTTGAGCAACGAAGAGGCCACCGTCCTGCGCAATGCGCTGGCTAATTTGCAAATGGTCTTCGTGGAGGTTTCGCAGGAGCAGAAAGGCGGCAGCCGCCCAGCTCCCTCCAGCTCCAGCGAGGCTCCGAAATCTTCCGCGCCCGCCGAGAACGCGCCGTCTCCAAGCGCGAGCGATCCGGCCGCGCCTTCCCCAAGCGAAGGCGAGTCGCGCAAGAAATTCACCAAGAGCTACGGCGCGTAGCTCGGGGCAAGCGAGGCGCTCAGGAAGCGCAGTGCAGCCTTTTCGCCGGTTGCGCACGTATCTGTTTTCATGGCTGGAAAAGGGTCGGCGAACGGGAATGGAAAAGCGGGGTCGCTCGAGGGTGTGGTCCTCGATCCGGAGGCGGCCGCGGAGGAAGCCGGGCTGCGTTATGTGAGCGACGATCACCCCGGTTACACTCGCAAGAAAAAGGGCGACGACTGGGAATTTTACGACACCCACGGCAAGCTGATTACCGACGAAGGAAAGGTTCTGCGGTGTCGCCGGCTGGCGGTGCCTCCGGCTTACACCGACGTCTGGATTTGCCCGTCGCCTAACGGCCACCTCCAGGCCACCGGTCGCGACGCCCGCGGGCGGAAGCAATACCGCTATCACGAGAAATTCCGCCAGCAGCGCGACGAATCGAAATACGACAAGATGCTCGCGTTCGGCGCGGCGCTCCCAAAAATTAGACGGCGAGTTCAGGCCGACCTGGAGTTGCCCGGCCTGCCGAAAAACAAGGTTCTCGCGACGATCGTCTCGATTATGGAGCGCACCTTCATCCGCATCGGCAACGAAGAGTATGCGCGCGAAAACAAGTCCTATGGCCTAACGACCATGCGGAACAAGCACGCCGCCGTGAAGGGCGCGAAAGTGACGTTCAAGTTTCGCGGCAAGAGCGGCGTGACCCACCAGATGGAACTGGCTGACCGCCGGCTCGCGCGGATCGTAAAGAAAGCGCAGGAGCTCCCGGGCCAGGAGCTTTTCGGCTACGTGGACGACGAGGGCGAGGCGCGGCACATCGATTCGCAGGACGTGAACGACTACCTGCGCGAGATCGCCGGCGGCGAATTTACCGCGAAGGATTTTCGCACCTGGGCGGGCACGGTGCTCGCGGCGGTGGCCTTGAACGCGCTCGAAGCGTCCGAAACGAAGGCGGCCGCGAAAAAGAACATCAAGCAAGCCGTGGCCGCGGTGGCGAAAGTGCTGGGTAACACCCCGGCAGTGTGCCGGAAGTGCTACGTGCACCCGGAGATCTTCGAGAATTACCTGCGTGGCGGGACGATCGAGGGGCTCAAGCGCAAGGCCGACCAGGCGCTGGCGCAGAACGCACCGGACCTGCGGAGCGTCGAAGTCGCGGTGATGAATTTCCTCGAGGAACGCCTGAGCAGTGCGCAAAAAGCGGCCTGAGCTTGCTGACTATTCGCCCTGGTAGAGCACTCCGCGCGGAACACGCTTTGCCGGCTGTTTTTCCTGTTTGCTGCTGCTGCGTGAGCGAGTCGACTTTCGCACGGTGATAGTGTCGCCGCTTTGCGGCTGGTCTTGCGGATACGCCTTCGTGCTGGGCCACACGAGCCGCCACGGCTGGCGTTTCACGGTGTCGGTCAGTTCCTTCACGTTGGTCCCGGTGGCCTGCAGATCCGGCGTGAGCTCGTTCAGCGCCGATTTCAATTTCTCGGAGGAATCGCGGAAGTTTTGCAGCGTGATCTCGATGTTGTTGTTGCTCGAGATATCGGTCGTGAGCTTGCTCAAGTTGGTGCTGATCGTCTCCACATTCTTGAGCGCGAGTTGCAGGGCGCTGTCGGACGCGGTCATGCTGGTGAGATTCTCGGCAAAGGTGCGCATCTGCGCGAGGGCCATGTTTAACTGCGACTGTTCGTCGGTGATCTTGCTCAGGTTTTGCGCGGTCGTTTGCAGCTCCTTCAAGGTGCCGGTCGCTTCCTTGGCCACCGGGCTGGATGATGTCGAGCATCTTGGCGATGGCTTCGCCGAAATCGGGCACGCGTTCGCCCGCAAAGGGTTGTCCGTTCTCCGCCAGCCCGGCGTCGATGTTGCCTTCGGTAAAGTCGACTGCGGTTTCGCCCAGCAAGCCAAGCGTGATCAGGCGCGCGCGCGCGTCCTTGTAGACCACGGCGCTTTTGTCGACGCGCACGTTGACCCGCGCTTCGAACTTCGCTTCCGACGGCTGGCCGTCTTCCTTCGCCGGCTGCACCGGAATGCGGCCGCGGTTGGCCGCGGCGCGGGCGCGCGCTTCCTCCTCCTTCGAGAGCGGCGAGTAAAGGCTCTCGACCTGCCCAATCTTGCGGCCCGCGAGGAGCACCGGCGCGCCCAATTTGATGCCCGCGGCGTTGTCGAAATAGATCTCGTATTTCACCAGCGGTTTGAACAGGCCAGGCGCGCCCAGGAGGATGAGCACGCCGGTGAGCACGGCCACGGTGGCCAGCACCAGCAGGCCGGTGAGGATTTCGTTACGTCGCAATTGCATCTCGGGTTCCTTCCAGAATCGGTCCTTCCGTGCTCCCACTGAGGAACTGCCGCACGACCGGGTTTTGTGAATTTTTAAAAGCTTCCGTCTCGGCCATCTCGATGATCTTGCCGTGGTAAAGCATGGCCATTTTCGTGCCAATGCGGAAAGCGCTGTCCATCTCGTGGGTCACGATGATCGAGGTGACTTTCGATTGCTCGCTCAGGCTGATGATCAACTCGTCGATCACCGAGCTGATCACCGGGTCGAGGCCGGCCGAGGGTTCGTCGAAGAGAATCAGCTCCGGCTCCATCACAAGCGCGCGCGCCAGGCTGATGCGTTTGCGCATCCCGCCGCTTAATTCCGAGGGCATCTGGTGTTTCACCCCGCTCATGCCCACGAGGTCGAGTTTGGCATCGACGATTTCCTCGATCTCGCCGCGGGTCTTGCGGGTTAATTCCTCGAGCGGGAGGGCGACGTTGTCGCGCACGTTCCGCGAGCTCAGGAGCGCGGAGTATTGGTAGACCATGCCGATCTGCGTGCGGATCTTTTGCAGCTTCCGGCGCGAGAGCCGCGAGACCTCGAATTGTTTAAAGAAAATCTGCCCGCTGGTCGGCCAGAGAATCCCGAGAACCAGGCGCAGGAGGGTGCTTTTGCCGCTCCCGCTCTGGCCCATGACCACCAGGCGATCGAGCGGTTCCACCCGCAGCGAGACGCCGTCGAGCACGCGTTTGCTCTCGAAGTGCAACGCCACGTCGCGCAGCTCGACGATCGGCGGGATGCGGTTGTCGTTAGCCGGCAAGTTCACGGGAAGAAGACCACGTAGACGACGTTGAAAAGGGTATCGAACGCGATCACCGCGGTGATCGCCGAGACCACGCTCGAGGTGGTGGAGCTGCCCACGCCAGCGGCACCGCCCTTGACGTTCAAGCCGCGGAAGCAGGCGATCGCGCCGATGAGCAAGCCGAAGAGGAAGCTCTTGAGCACGCCGGTAATGATGTCGCGGATGAGCAGGCTGTGGAGCACAAGGTCGTTGAAGTAGACGAAAGCGATGTTGAAATACGCGCGCGAGATCAGCGAGGTCGCAAGAATTGCCGCCAGGCTGGAAATGATCGAGAGGCAGGGCATGAGCGCGAAGAGCGCGAGCAAGCGCGGCGCGACCAGAAAACGCAGCGGGCTGATGCCCATGGCCTCGATCGCTTCCACTTCCTCCGAGACCTGCATCGTCCCGAGCTCCGCGGTGAAAGCCGCACCGATGCGCGCCGCGAGCATGATCCCGGTGAGCAACGGCCCGAGCTCGCGGGTAAACGCGATCGCCACCAGCCCCGGCACCAGCCGCTCGGTGCCGAAACGTTGCAACTGGTAGCCAGTTAGCAGCGCCATCGTTAGCCCGAGGAAAAACGAAACCATCGCGACCAGCGGCACCGAGCCGACGCCGGCGCGTTCGGTGTGCCGGAAAAAGCTCGAGGCGCGGAACGGCGCGCGGCCGCGGCGAACGTTGTCGGCCGTCTCCGTGACCGTGTTGATCAGGAACCAGAACATGCTCCCGATCTGGTGCAGGAAGCTGCGGCCGAGCGCGCCCACGCCCTGGACCACGACCACGGGATTGGTCGGGATGGGGACGTTCTCGGGATCGATGTGCTCTGCCTCGGCCATGCGCTCGGAGAAGTTGCCTTAGTTGCTCCGGCGGGAAAGGGGAAACTGGCCGGCGCGGCGCCGCGAAAAATTTCGACACCCGCAGCGGTGGCCGTAGACTGCCGCCGTGAAACCGAAATCGACGGCCTTCCTCTTCCTCTTGGCGCTCGTCGGGCTGTTGTTGTTTCGCTCGGCGCGCGTGATTCCTGCAGGCCACGTGGGCGTGGTCGATCTTTTCGGGCGCGTCTATCCGCAGGCGTTGCCGGCCGGTTTTCACCTGATCAATCCGCTGGCCGGAGTGCATCGGATGTCGGTGCAAACGCGCGAAGTGAAGGAAGCGATGGACACGCCTTCAAGCGAGGGCCTGGTGGTGCATCTCGACATCAGCGTGCTTTTCCATCTCGATCCCGAGAAGGCGCCGGAGCTTTATCGCAGTGTCGGGCTGAACTACGACGAGGTCCTCGTGGGGCCCAACGTCCGCAGCGCAGTCCGCGAGACGACCAGCTCTTACGAGGCGAAAGCGCTCTACTCCTCCGAGCGCGAGCGGATGAGCAGCGATCTCACCCGCCAAATCGTGGGCGCGATCGAGCCGCGCGGGGTCACGGTGGAGCGGGTGCTCCTGCGCGATGTCGCCCTGCCGCTGCGCCTCCAGCAGGCGATCCAGGAAAAGCTGAGCGCGGAGCAGGAAGCCTCGCGGATGCAGTTCGTCCTCCTGAAGGAAAAACAGGAAGCCGAGCGCAAGACGATCGAGGCCGAGGGCATCTCCAGTTTCCAAAAGATCGTGACCGACGGGATCAACGAAAATCTCCTGAAGTGGAAAGGAATCGAGGCGACCAAGGAACTCGCGCTCAGCGGGAACTCGAAGGTCATCATCATCGGCAACGGCAAGGACGGCTTGCCCGTCATTCTCGGCGGCGACACCACCGGCACCACGCCGGCCACGCCTCCACCGACCGCTCGTTAGACCGCGCCGCTGCGCATGCTCCCGCCCTTCAGCCTCGTCATTCCCGCGTACAACGAAGCGGCGCGCATCGGCCAGACGCTGCGCGAAGTGCTGGCCTACCTCGAGCGCGAAAGCCCGGGCAGCGAGGTCATCGTGGTCGACGACGGCTCGCCCGATGCCACCAGCGCGGTCGTGCGCGAAGTCTTTACCGGCGCCGCTTGCGAGACGCGGCTCCTGTTCCACCAACCAAACCGCGGCAAAGGCGCCGCCGTGCGCGATGGCTTGCTCGCGGCCACGCGGCCGGTGGCGCTCTTCAGCGACGCCGATCTCTCCACGCCGATCGAGGAAGCGCCCAAGCTTCTCGACCCGATTAACGCCGGGGAAATAGACATCGCTTTCGGCTCGCGCGCGCTCGACCGGCGGCTCATCGGCCAGCGGCAGGCGTGGCATCGCGAGCAGGGAGGGCGCGTCTTCAATTTACTCGTGCGCCTCGGGACCGGCCTGCCGTTTTGGGACACGCAATGCGGCTTCAAGGCCTTTGGGATGGAGGCATTCCGGCCGGTGCTGGAGCAATCGCGCCACGACGGCTTCAGCTTCGACGTCGAATGGCTCTACCTGGCGCAGGCCGCCGGCTTGCGGCTGCGCGAGATCCCGGTGCGCTGGAATCACCACGACGGCAGCAAGGTCAGCTTCGCCCGCGACAGCTTGCGGATGTTCCGCGAGGTCGTGGAGTTGCGGACTCGTTAGGGCTTTTTTTGGCGGTCGATCAACTCGGCGAACTGCGCAAAAAAATAGCCGGCATCATGTGGGCCGGGCGCGGCCTCGGGATGATATTGCACGCTAAACACCGGCAGCTCCTTGTGCCGCATGCCCTCGACGGTGCCGTCGTTCAAGTTCACATGCGTGACCTCGACTTCCGGCGGAAGCGATTCCGGGTCGACCGCGAAGCCGTGATTCTGCGAGGTGATCGCGACCTTCCCGCTACGCAGGTCTTTCACGGGTTGGTTCCCCCCGCGATGCCCGAACTTGAGTTTAAAAGTGCGGCCGCCAAACGCGTAGCCGAGCACCTGATGCCCAAGGCAGATGCCGAAGATCGGGGTCTTGCCCATCAAGCCGCGCACCGCCTCATGCGCATACGGGAGCGCGCTCGGATCGCCCGGGCCATTCGAGAGGAACACGCCGTCGGGCTGCAGCGCGAGCACTTCCTCCGCGGTCGTCTGCGCCGGCACCACGGTCACGCCAAACCCTTCCTGCCGCAGGCGCCGAAGGATGTTTTCTTTGATCCCGTAATCGTAGGCGACAATTTGGTGGCGCACCGGCGGGAGCTGCATCCGCTCGTCTTCCGTGCCCCACACCCGGCTGGCCGTGTCCTCCGGATCCCAGCGATAAGGCGAGGTCGCGGTCACTTCCTGCACGTAATCCATCCCGATCACGCCCGCGCCCTCCGCCGCGCGCGCCACTGCTTCCTCGTCGCTGATTGCTTCACTCGTTAGGCAGGCTTTCATCGCGCCACGCTCGCGCAGGTGTCGGGTCAGGGCGCGGGTGTCGATCCCTTGCACACCGGGAATTTTCCAATGCCGCAGGTAATCCTCGAGCGATCGCTCCGAGCGCCACGAACTCGGGATGTCGCTTAATTCCTCGATCACGAAACCGCGCACGTGCGGCCGGGCGCTCTCCTGGTCGAGCGCGTTCGTCCCGTAGTTTCCGATGTGCGGATAGGTCATGGCCACGATCTGGCCGCGATAGGAGGGATCGGTCAGCACCTCCTGGTAGCCAGTCATGGAGGTATTGAAGCAAATTTCGCCCACGACGGTCGCCGGCGTCGCCGAAGGCCTCGCCGTGGAAAATTCGTCCATCTTCGAGGGCGAGGAGCGCTTTCATGACTGGGAGACCGTTAGCAGGATTGCCTGCGCGCGAAAGCGAAAGTCGTGCGCGCCGAAGCACCGCGTCCGATTTTGACCACGAGCACGAAAAAGCCCGGACAGCTTGCGCCATCCGGGCCTCTAAAATATTACCCCGCCAATGCCGTTTAGGAGGATATCCCGTTCCCTTTCGGTAACGGGCGGGTAACCATCGCCGGCACGTCTGACTTCCAATTAAGGCATGTCATTCCCACCGACGAACAAGCCCCCTCTGTAACTAAATATCGGTCCGGGAATCACACCTGTAATCTCGAACACCGCAGGGTAAACTCGCACAGCCTCGCGTGAGGCCGGAGCCGGAAGCTCTTGTCAGAAGACTGGACGAAAAACGCTGGTTTCCACCCAGCCTTCAGACAAAAACTGCCGGCACTTTCAAAGAACTCATTCCCGCAATTCCGCCCCGAGCTCGCTCCGCAACCGCTCGCGAATTCGCGCGTGCACCACGGCAACTTCGTCGCTCGTGAGTGTCCGGTTTCTGTCCCGGTATGTCAACGTATATGCCACGGATTTTCTTCCGGCACCGATACTTGCGCCTGCTTTCCCGGCAAACAAATCGAACAGCTCCACCTGCGCGAGCAACGGCTCGTTAGTCGACCGGATGGTCTGCGTGATCTCGCGATGGGCGACGTTTTCGGGCACGATCAGGGCGATGTCGCGCGTGATCGCAGGGAACTTCTCCAGCTCTTGGAACTTGGTCGTCTCCGCCGTGGCGGCGTTCAGGGAAGAGAATTCGACCTCCAGGAGAAACACCGGAGCGCTCGCGCCCAGCCTGGTCGCGACCGCGTTGCTCAACTGGCCGGCAAATCCGAGCACGCGCTCGCCTTGGAGGATTTCTGCGGCCAGGGCGAGGCCAGGCTTTTCCGCACGACGGAAACTGAGCTCGCTGCCTAACGAGTCGAGCGCGCCCTTCAAGTCGAAGAGGTCAAGCCGCCGCTTTTCGCCGCCCCGCCAATGAGGCGCGCCTTGCAGTTCGCCCGCGCAAAGGAGCGCGAGATGCCGCGCTTCCTCCGCCTGCGGCGGTTGAAAGACGCGTCCAAGCTCGAAGAGGCGGACGCTCGACGCCCCCGCGCGCAGGTTGCGCTCGAGCACCTGCAAGAGGCCAGGCAGCAAGCTCGGCCGCAGGGCGACATGGTCTTCGCTCAGCGGATTGCGCAGGGCCACCGCCCCCTCGGCGAAATGCTCCGCGCCGCGCGCGATCAAGGCTGAGGTGCGTGCCTCGGAAAAACCGCGCGCGCTTAGGCGCTGGCGGACGCGCGCCTGGAAGTCGAAGCTGCGATCGGCCGCGCTGATCGCGGTGAAGACGCTCCGGTTGCGGCTCGGGATTTTGTCGATCCCGTGGGCGCGCACGACTTCCTCAATCAGGTCGGCCTCGCGCTTCAAGTCGGGGCGATGGCTCGGGATTTTCCAGGTGCTCGATTCCTCGTTAGCCGACACTTTGGTGAGGCCAAAGCCTTCGAGAATTTTGGCCGACGCGCTTTCGGACAGGGAGATGCCGAGAAGCTGATTGCTGCGGGCGTTGCGAAAGGTCACGTCTGCGGGCGGAGCGGGAATTTCGCCGGCAATCGCCGTCTCAGCCGCCGGTTCACCGCCGGCCAGCTCGCTGATTAATTGCGCGGCGCGCGCGGAGGCGCGCAAGGTCATTGCGGGATCGACGCCGCGCTCGAAGCGGTAACTGGCATCGCTCGGCAAGGCGAGAGTGCGGGCGGTGCGGCGGATACTCGATGGGAGAAACCAGGCGCTCTCCAGGAGAACGTTCGCCGTCGACTCGGTGACGCCGCTGTCTTCGCCGCCCATGACGCCGCCAATCGCGACCGCGCGCGAGTGGTCGGCAATCAGCAAATTGTCCGGGCCTAACGAGTAAGTTTTCCCGTCGAGCGCGAGGAATTTCTCGCCCTCGGCCGCGAGGCGGACGTTGATCCCGCCGTCTAATTTATCGGCATCGAAGGCGTGGAGCGGTTGGCCTAGCTCGAGCATCACGAAATTGGTCACGTCGACGATGTTGTTGATCGGGCGCAGCCCGGCAGACTCGAGTTTCGCTCGGAGCCAGGCGGGGCTGGGGCCGACCCGGACGTGGGCAATCCGACGCGCGGAATAAAACGGGCAGGCCTCGGGCGCGCTTAGCTTCACGCTCTCGTTTCGCACCGTGGCCGGCTCGGCGATTTGCGGGAGCCGCGCGGTCTTGCCGGTGAGCGCGGCGATCTCGCGGGCCAGGCCGAGGTAGCTCAGGAGATCGCTCCGATTCGGCGTGATCTCGACGTCTAGAATCGTGTCCGGCGGGAAGAGATCGCCAATGGGCGCGCCGACCGGGGCATCGGGTGAGAGGATGAGCAAACCGTCGCCATCCTCGGAAACCTTGAGCTCGCTCGGGCTGCAAAGCATTCCCTGCGATTCCACGCCGCGGAGCTTGCTGACTTTGATCTTGAGACCGTTGGGCAGGGCGGCGCCGGGGAGGGCCACCGGGACTTTGTCGCCAGCTTTGAAATTCTTCGCACCGCAAACGATCTGCCGATGCTCGTTCGTGCCGTCGTTCACGTCGCAGACGCTCAGGCGGTCGGCGTTCGGATGTTGCGCGAAGGAATTGATCTGGCCGATGACGACATGCTCGAGGTTCAAGCCGCGCGGCTCGATCCCTTCGATCTCGATGCCGGCGAAGGTGAGGATGTCGGCTAATTCCTCGGTGCTCGCGGGGAGGTCGACGAATTCACGCAGCCAATTGACGGAAAATTTCATGCGAACTGGCGCAGAAAACGAAGATCGTTCTGCGAGAAAAGGCGGATGTCGGGGATGTCGAAAAGGATCATCGCCAGGCGATCCATCCCGAGGCCGAAGGCGAAGCCGGAGAACTTTTCCGGATCGTAAGCCAGATCGCCGCGGGCGCCGTTGACCGCTTCGTAGACCGCCGGATGCACCATCCCGCAGCCGGCGAGCTCGAGCCATTTTTCACCGCCGCGAAGCGCTTTCGATTTCACATCGATCTCGAAACTTGGCTCGGTGAAGGGGAAGAAGTGCGGGCGAAACCGAATCTCGGTTTCGGCGCCTAACAACTCCTTGAGGAAGAACTCAAGCGTGCCCTTGAGGTCGGCCACGCTGACGTTCTCGTCCACGTAGAGGCCTTCGATCTGGTGAAATTGCGCGCTATGGGTCGCGTCGACTTCGTCCCGACGATAGGCCGCGCCGGGAGCGATCACCCGGATGGGCGGCGGCGCGGATTGCATCGTCCGGATTTGCACGGTCGAGGTGTGCGTGCGGAGGAGGCGGCCATCCGGCAGGAAGAAGGTGTCCTGCTCGTTCCGCGCCGGATGATCAGGCGCGGTGTTGAGCGCATCGAAGCAATACCACTCGGTCTCGACGTCCGGCCCTTCGGCCAGGGCAAAACCCATCCGCCGGAAGATCGCGATCGCGCGATCGAGCATCTGGGTGAGGGGATGCAGCGCGCCGATCTCGGCCGGCGTGCCCGGCAGGGTGAGGTCGATGTTCGCCAGGGCCGCGGACTCGGCGGCGGCGCGGGCCGCGACCGCGCGTTCCTCGATCGCCGCAGCGACGGCATTGCGGGTTTCGTTGAGCAGCTTGCCGACGAGCGGCTTCTCTTCTTTAGGCAGCGCTTTCAGGCGCTCGCTCCAAGCAGAGATGCTGCCGCTGCGTCCCAGGTATTGGACGCGCAGTTGTTCGAGAGCCGCCGCGTCACCCGCCTGGGCGATTTCGCCCAAGGCTTGGGTGCGCAGTTCTTCCAACGGGTGCGTCATCGCGAGCGAACGCGCGCCGGCGCGTTCTGTTCGTTAGGCCGCGGCCTGCTGCTTCGCCTTCGACTTCTCCGAGAGCGCGGTTTTCACCTGCTCGACGATCGCCTTAAAGGCGACTTCGTCGGTGATCGCGAGATCGGAGAGGACCTTGCGGTCGAGGCCGACGTTCGCGGCCTTGAGGCCTTCGGCGAAACGGCTGTAGGTCAGGCCCTGCGCGCGGACGGCAGCGTTCAGGCGCTGGATCCAGAGGTAGCGGAAGGTGCGCTTGCGCGTCTTGCGATCACGATAGGCCCAATATTTGCCCTTCATGGTCGCGTCCTTCGCGTAGCGGAAAAGTTTCGAACGACGGCCACGGTAGCCCTTGGCGGCGTCGATCACGCGTTTGCGGCGCTCCCGGCTGGCCGGGGCGTTGGTTGCTCTTGGCATGTGTTGTTTCCCGGATCGCTCCGGGTTCCTCTTTCAGCGAATTGTTCTTTGGTTTCACCGGATCGGCCCGACCTCATTCGCTGAGTTGGCAGGGAAAATTCACCCGCCAGGTGGGACAATCGCCGTGCCGCAGGGTTGCGACAGGGCCGGGAAAGTAGGCGCAGGACGCGGGATGGCAACTGGATTTTGCCCCGGCACGATGCCGTCAGCTTTCATTTTCGCATTGGTCGCGCGCCCGGAGGTTTCTAGAGTCGACACGATGAATTGGATCGCGCGCCATCGCCGCCTTGCCCTGGCAGTTATTTGCGCTTTCTGGATCGGCGCGGTTGTGCTGGCGATCAATTTTCCAGACAAGCCGTTCCTCTCCGGCATGCTTCGCGGCGAGCTCGCTTTCCAGGATCTGCTCCGGCGCGAAGGTCGCCTCACGGCCACGCGACCGGACTTCGCCTTCATCGGAATCGACCAGGAGTCGCTCCAGCTTACTGCAGCGAGTCCCGAGGAAATCGCGGGGAGTCGCGGGCTGCAGCTGATGACCGAGAAGCCGTATCCGTGGTCGCGGGAAGTCTGGGCTGTTTTGCTTGATCGGCTCTTCGCGGCGGGCGCGCGGCTGGTTATTTTTGACGTGCTCTTTAACCCGCCAAACCCGGGGGACCCGGCTTTTGCGGCGGCCTTGGAGAAGTATCGCGACCAGGTGGTCATCGGGGCCAATTTCGACACCGCTGCGGGCACCTTGGTGGTCCCTAACGACACCTTGATCCCGCCGCCAGCGGTCGAGGATCGCCGCGTGGGATTGGTTAATTTTTGGCCTAACGGGGATGGAAAAGTGCGCGAGGCGCGCTTTCAGGTATCCGAGCGCGAGCTGGTGAACATGGCTTATTTTCCCGGCGACCCGATTTATCTTTCGCTCGCCGGACGCGCCCTCTTGCAGCTTGGCGAGGGAGGGAAATTGCCGGGCGACCGCCAGCGACATCTCATCCGCTTCAGCGCGCCTACCGCCTACGAGCCGCTGGCGCTCTGGCAGATTTTTGCCGAGCCGATCTGGCAGGCAAACTTCGGCGGCGGCGCGTTTTTCAAAGACAAGGTCGTGGTCGTGGGCGGTTCCGCGCAAATCCTGCACGACGTGGTCGACACTCCGGTAGACAGCGCTTTCTACGGACCGGCGCTGCACCTGCACACGCTCGCAGCGGCGCTCAGCGGGGAGTTTCTCCATTTCACGCCGGTGCTTTGGTCCTATCTGCTGATTTTAGGAGCCGGCGTAGCCGCTTGGGTGGTCATCGCCTTCGTGAAGCGCCCAATTTGGGAGCTGCTCGCGATCGTCGGCCTGGCCGCGGCCTATCTGGCAGTCGCGCGGGTCCTCTACGATCAGATGGGCGTGCTCCTGCTGACCGTCCCGGTGCTGGCAGCCTTTGCCGGCGGCGGCGCGTTTTCGCTTGGCCTCGATTACATCCTCGAGCGCCGCGAAAAACTGAAGACCCGCCGCACGCTGGAGCGTTACGTCTCGAGGAACCTGGTCAAGGATATCCTCGATAATCCGGGCAGCTTTTACAGCACGATGAAAGGAGCGCGCATCCCCGTGACGGTGCTGTTCTCCGACTTGATCGGCTTCACTACCTTGAGCGAGCGGGCCAATCCCGAGGAGCTTGTCCGGCAGCTGAACGAATACCTCAGCCGGATGGTGGGCGTGGTCTTCGAGAACGAAGGCACGCTCGATAAATTCATCGGCGACGCGATCATGGCCGTCTGGGGAAATGTGCAGAGCAAAGGAGCGATGGCCGATGCCAAAGAGTGCGCGCGCGCGGCCCTGGGGATGCGGCGGGCCTTGAAGGAATTGAATGCTGGGTGGCGCGGGGAAGGCCGGATGACCCTGGGAATGGGCGTGGGAATCAATCACGGCGAGGCGATTGCCGGCAACATCGGCTCGGGCGACCGCGCGGACTTAACCGTGATCGGCGATGCGGTGAACCTCGCCTCGCGCCTCGAGGCTCTTACCAGGACTTATGGGGTCGATATTCTCGTCGGAGAAGCCGCCGCCGAGTTGATCAAAGGTGACTTTCACCTGCGGAGCGTGGCGCGCGTGCAGGTGAAGGGGAAGACCGTGCCCGTTAGTGTGTCGACGCTGCTTTGCGCGAAAGGGGATGACTACGACCAGGAACTGCTCGAGCGGCTGCAAGGCTACGAGGAGGGGATCGCGAAATTTCGTGGCCGCGAGTTCACCAGCGCGCGGGAGTTATTCGAGCGCTTCCTCGCCTTTTACCCGAAGGACTACCTCTCGCAGCTTTACCGGGACCGCGCGGCGGAATACGAGCTTCATCCGCCCGACGAATCTTGGAGCGCCGCGGAAGTCTTCACCAAAAAATAGCCGACCACTTCTCGGCATTCGCCAAATGGCCTGCGTGCATTTAAAGAACGCGGCGTGACCGGCGCCAAAAAGAGTTTTCATTTCATCGGAGTCTGCGGAACGGCCATGGGCTCGGTCGCGGCGGCATTGCGCGAACGCGGCTACGGCGTGACCGGCTCGGACGAAAACGTCTACCCGCCGATGTCGACTTTCCTCGAGAGCCGCGGCGTCATCCTGCGCGAAGGTTTCCGCGCGGAGAACTTGCCGGCTAACGACTCGGTGATCGTGATCGGGAACGCGATGACGCGCGGCAACCCGGAGGTCGAAGCGACCTTGAACGAGAAGCGCTACTACGTCTCGCTCCCGGAGGTTTTGCGGAACGAGTTCCTCCGCGGGCGGCACAATCTCGTGGTCACCGGGACGCACGGAAAGACGACCACGACCGCGCTCCTCACCTGGCTCCTGCGCGTGGCCGGCTTCGACCCGAGCTTCATGATCGGCGGCATCCCGCGCAATCTCGGGCAGGGCGCGCTCTTTAACGACTCGAAGCATTTCGTGCTCGAGGGCGACGAATACGACACCGCTTTTTTCGACAAGCGCTCGAAGTTTGTCCACTACCTCCCGGAGCTGGTGATCGTGAACAACATCGAGTTCGATCACGCGGACATCTTCGACGACCTCGAGCAAATCAAGCGCAGCTTTCGCCACCTCCTGCGGATCGTGCCGCAGAACGGGATGGTCCTTTTGAACGGCGATGATCCGAATTGCGTGGAAGTCGGCCGGGAGGCGGTCGCGCCGATCGTCGAGATCGGGCTTTCGGAGAATTGCGCGCAGCGGATCACCGAGATCGGCTACAGCGCGGAGGGCTCCGAGTTCTCGTTAGGCGAGGAGCGCTTTCAGCTCCCGCTGGTCGGCGAATTCAATGTGCGCAACGCCGCCATGGCGATCAGCGCGGCGCGTTTCTACGGCGCGCCGCTGGAGAAGATTCGCGAAGGGCTGGCGACGTTTACCGGGATCGCGCGCCGGCAGGAAGTGCGCGGCGAAGTCGGCGGCGTGACCGTGATCGACGACTTTGGGCATCACCCAACGGCGATCGCGCAGACGCTCACCGGCCTGCGCCGGCGTTACGTCGGGCAGCGGCTCTGGGCGATCTTCGAGCCGCGCTCGAACACCACCCGGCGCGCCGTTTTCCAGCAGCAATTACCCGACGCTTTGATGCTGGCCGATGGCGTTTTCCTGGCGCAAGTCGCGCGGCTTGATCAGCTCCCGGAGGGCGACCGGCTCAATCCCGAGGCCGTGGTGCAAACGATCGCCGAGAGCGGTCGCCCGGCCTTCTACGTCAAGGACGCCGCGCACATCGTGGAGCAGCTCCTCCCGTTGCTCGAGCCGGAATGACGTCGTCGTCGTCTTCAGTAACGGCGGCTTCGACGGCATCCACGAGCGGCTCCTGACCGCGCTCCGCTCGAAGCGGTGACGTCCGCCAACGCGCAATTTTCCCGGCGAAAGGCGCGATAGCGATTTGCGGGCGAGGCTGCTACACTTCTTGCGCTTCCGCCGGATTCATTTTTCCGATACCGTCTTCGTCCTGCCCCAACGTCGATCCCTTTATGCGTAAAAATTTAGCCAGCACTTTCGCCTTCGGAGCGTGTCTCTCGCTGCTCGGCGCCTCGCTGCTTTCCGCTCAAGTTCCAGAGCCGCTGCCAAACGTGGCCGCCGCCGGTCCCGCTGGTTCGGCCGGCGCCGCGCCCCTCGGCAACACCACGCCGCCTCCGGGCGCGCCCGACATGGTCACGCTGCAATATCCAAACAGCGACGTGACCGACGTCCTCCGCCTTTACGAGCAGCTCACCGGGAAGAAACTGGTGATGGATAATTTCGTGCAGGGAAAGGTGAACATTTTCATCGCCAAGCCAATCCCACGCGAGGAAGCGATCCGCATCATTCAGATCAATCTCTTGATGAACGGCTACTCGTTAGTCCCGGCGGAAGACGACGTGGTCAAGGTCATCGGCACCGGGAAAAATCCGCGCACCGCCGGCGTCCCGATCCTTTCCGATGAATCGCAGATTCCGCTCGGCGAGCAGGTGATCAGTTTCCTCTTCAAGCTCCGCTACGCCGACCCGACCGAGCTCCAGCAGGTCCTCGGGCAATATCTTTCGCCGCCGCAGCCCTACACCTCCTTCCTCGCGCTCCCGAAATCCTCCAGCATTCTCGTGACCGAAAACTCGAGCGTCATTCGCAGCCTCGCGAACATCATCAACCAGGTCGACATCCCGCCGGCGGAAGTAGTCAGCGAGTTCATCAAGCTCGAGCGGGCCGATGCCGGCAAGGTGGTGGACATGCTGAAAGAGATCTTTGAGAAGGGGCAAGGCCAGCCGGGCGTGCCCGGGGCTCCGGGAAATATCCGCGCGGTGCGTCCCGGAGTGCAGCCTCCTCCGGGCCAGCCGCAGCCGCAGATCGTGGCGGAGAATAACGAGTTCGGATCGCTCACCGGCCTCTCGGAAGACTCAGTGATTATCGGCAAGATCAAGCTCGCGCCGGACGTGCGCACGAACCGCATCCACGTGATCACGCGCCCGGTGAACATGCCGTTTGTCCGCCGCTTGATCGCGGAGTTCGACGCCAATGTCGACTTTGCCAAACCGGTCACGCGGCCGCTGCGTTACATCTCCGCGGCGGACGTGCTGCCGGTGATCGTGCAGGCGCTGACCGAGCCGGGTGGCAACAACGCCGGCGGCGCGGGCGAAGCCGGCGGCGCGAATCCCGGCCAGAACCCGCAGGTGCCCAACCAGAATCGCAACCGGAACACGAACACCAGCGGTGGCGACTTCGGTTCCGGTGGGAGCAGCGGCTCGCAGAATTTCTCGGAGGAACTCTCGACCCAGGCAGTCGACACCACGCCGAAAGCGGTCACGATCGGCAACGCCAAGATCATCGCCGACCAGCGTGCGAATACGATCATCATCCTGGGTAATCGCGAGGTCGTGGTGAAGGTGCAAAAGCTCTTGAACGAAATGGACGTGAGCGCGCCGCAGGTCGCGCTGAGCACGGTCATCGGCGAGCTCACGCTGAATAATAACGAGCAACTTGGGATCGATTACTTCGCGAAGTTCGCCTCCTTCCGCGGCGGCGACGGCGGGATCGGCGGCGGGGCGGGCAACACGGGAATCGCCGGGGTTAATCCCGCGAGCCTGACCGGATTTACCCAGCTCGCGACCGCGGCGGCGACGGGGACGAACATTTTTCTCTCCACCGGCAATGGCCTGACGGCGATCGTGCGCGCGCTCGATTCCACCGGGCGCTTCCGCACGATCTCGCGGCCGACGGTTTTCACGAGCAACAACAAGAAGGCGATTATCGCTTCCGGCCAGGAAGTGCCGGTCCCGGTGAACACCATCTCGTCGTCTAGTGGCGGCGGGTTGATCAACACCGGCCTGGCGCAGCAATCGAATATCCAATTCAAGAAGATCGCGCTCCAGCTCGAGGTCGTGCCGCTGATTAACTCCGAGAAGGAAGTGACGCTCGACATCCTGCAGAAGGTCGACAGCATCGCCGGCAGCACCACGATCGATAACAACCAGATCCCCACGATCGCGACGCGCTACATCAAGACGACGGTGACCGCGCCGAACTGTTCCACGATCATCCTTGGCGGGTTGATCATGGACCGGAAGGACCGCAACCAGGCCGGCATTCCGGTGCTCAGCCGGATCCCGCTGGTGGGCGGATTATTCCGGAACACGACGAACAACAAGACGCGGCAGGAGCTGATCATCTTGATGCGGCCGGAGGTGACCTTGACCAAGCTCGACCTCGTGCGCCTGCGCGCGAAGCACGAGGACAAAACGCACTTCGGCCCCGAGCTCGACCAGGACGATTGCCCGGATTGCCCGAAGGCCGAAGGCGCAGACGACAAGTTCATGACCCCGCCTGATCTCCCGCCGGTGCGGGATTATAAATGAACGCCGCCGTCGGGCAGTCATTAATCGAGCTGCTGCTCGCGGCCGGCGTGTCCTCGCATGAGGAAGCGGCCGCGCTGGCGTCGAACCTGAACGGCGGCTCCTGGACCGCGCAGGTGCTCGACTCCGGAAAAGTCGACGAAACGCGTTTCCTCCAGGCGATCGGGAACTACTTCGACGTTCCAATGCGCTCGATCGACGCCAAGAGCATCGATCGCCAGACGCTCTCGCTTTTACCCAGTCGCTTCGTCTTCCAGCACCACATCCTGCCGCTGGAGGTGAAGGAAAACGCGGTCGTGCTCGCGACCTACGATCTCTTCAACTCCGTCGGCCGCCAGCTCGCTTCGCAGCTCCTGAAGCGGCCGGTCGAGTGGGTCCTGGTCTCACGCGTGCAGATCTTGCGCGTGATGAAAACGGTTTACGGCGTCGGTGCGGAAACGTTCGACGAAATCCTGAAGACCAACCGCTCGTTCGAAGGCCTGCAGGACACCGAGCTGGCGATGGATCTGAACGCCGACGATCCCGAGGCGTCGGTGGTCAAGTTCGTCAACCAGATCATCCGCGAAGCGATCGTGGAACGCGCAACCGACATCCACGTGGAGCCGCTCGAGGGCGACCTGCGGATTCGCTATCGCATCGATGGCATCCTGCATGAGGTCGCGGTCCCGCCGCAGTTGCGCCTCCTGCAATCGGCCATCATCTCACGCCTGAAAGTCATGGCGCACATGGACATCGCCGAGCGCCGCCTGCCGCAGGATGGCCGGATCAATTTGCAATCGAGCGGCGCGAACATCGACGTGCGCGTCTCGACCATTCCGACGGTCAACGGCGAATCGATCTCGCTGCGTCTGCTGAGCCGCGACCAGCAGAACGCGACTTTCGGTTTCGAGCGGCTCGACTTGAGCGCGAAGCATTCGCGCATCGTCCAATCGCTCCTCGAGCAGCCGAACGGCATCGTGCTCGTGACCGGGCCGACCGGCTCGGGCAAATCGACTTCGCTTTACTGTTTCCTCTCGAGCATCAACTCGGTCCAGCGCCGGATCATCACGATCGAGGAACCGGTGGAATATCGGCTGCCCGGCGTTTCCCAAATTGACGTCAAACCGGAGATCGACCTGACCTTTGCCAAGGGCTTGCGCCACATTCTCCGCCAGGATCCGAACGTGATCATGGTCGGCGAAATTCGCGACTTCGAGACCGCGGAGATCGCGATCCGCGCGGCCATGACCGGTCACTTGGTGTTCAGCACGCTGCACACGAACGACGCCGTCGGCGGGATCACGCGCCTGCTCGACATGGGCGTCGAGCAATTCCTCCTCGCCTCGACCGTGCGCGCGTTTCTGGCGCAGCGGCTCGTGCGCACGGTTTGCCCGGATTGCTCGCAACTGGTCGAGTATCCGCGCGAGTACCTGCACGAGATCAGCTTCCCGGTGGATGAAATGGGGACGCAGTTCATGCGCGGGCAGGGCTGCGATAATTGCCGGCAAACTGGCTACCAAGGCCGCATGGCGATCTACGAAATCTGCATCATCAACGAAGCGATGCGTCGCTTGATTGTAGGCCGGCGCGACGGCGGCGAGCTAAAACAGGCAGCAGTTTCACAGGGAATGGAGACGCTCCGGCAGGACGGCTGGCGCCGCGTGGGCCAGGGGCGGACGACGGTCGAGGAAGTGGTGCGCGTAACGCAGAACGACGAAGTCATTGCCGAGACTTCGCTCGAAAGCGCGCCGGCTGTCGCCTAACGAGTGGAACGCAGGGCTGCGATCGCCTCGGCGTAATCCGGGCTTTTAAAGATCGAGGTCCCGGCAACCAGCACATTGGCGCCGTGCTGCAAAGCGACCGGGGCGGTTTCGGCGGTAATCCCGCCGTCGACTTCGAGATCGAAATTCGCTCCGTGTTCTGCGCGCCAGGCAACTGGCGCGCTGCAGTTTTGCCATCTGATCTTCGCGGAAGGATTGCCCGCCGAAACCGGGGTGCACCGTCATGACCAGCAGCAGATCAATCGAAGCGAGATGCGGCTCGAGGGCTTCAAAGGGCGTCGCCGGATTGAGCGTCAGCCCTGCGCGGCAGCCGCCGGCGCGAATCGCGGCCAAGGTTTTGCCGACATCATGGTGCGCCTCCGGCTCGACGTGGACCGTGATCGAGTTCGCGCCGG
This sequence comes from uncultured Verrucomicrobiae bacterium, assembly GCA_963726745.1. Lineage (GTDB taxonomy): Bacteria > Verrucomicrobiota > Verrucomicrobiia > Chthoniobacterales > UBA10450 > JACCTI01. The sequence continues at coordinate 167,015 of CAVSDR010000004.1, read as the reverse complement.
CCTCGAGGAAGCGCGGCAGATAATGGTCGGCGTGCTCGATCATGAGATGGACATCGAGCGGCAGCTTCGTTAGGCCGCGAACCGTCTTCACGAGGGCCGGACCGAACGAGATGTTGTCGACAAAATGCCCGTCCATGATGTCGCAGTGAATCCAGTCCGCGCCGGCCGCTTCGACCGCGCGGATCTCTTCGCCGAGCCGCGAAAAATCCGCCGCGAGAATGGAAGGCGCGATCAGGACGGGCGTGGTCATGTGCGGGAAGATTCCATGCGACGCCTCCGCGGTTCAACGTCGAAGCGCGCTACTTCGTTTCGCTGCCCGCCATCTCGCGCCCGACCGGATACAAGCGCCAGCGCTCATCGAAATAAGGCGTGCGCTCGTAAAACCAGCGCAGCCGGCTTTGCGCGGAGGCGCGGAAGGCTTCGTCGCTCGCCAGCTTGGCCTCGAACTCCGCCGCCAGCTTTGGATCGTCTTTCATCATCTGCGCCGCCATCGGCTCGACCACATACGGCTCGAAGTATTCCGTCTGCTGGAAGATTTGATCGAAGAAGCCCCACTGGAAAAACGAATCCGGTCCGGCGGGTTCGAGCAGCTGGACCACGAGATCGCCAAGCGGTTGATCGGCCGGCACGCGCACTGAACCGGCCGGATATTTTTCGGTTCGGGTCTCGGTCTTGGTCGCGGCCTGGACGCGCATGTGGCCTTCGAACGGTTTCGCGTCGAACTTCTCGTCCGCGGTCCGATACATCTCGACTTTGACCTCGCGCGGGGCGCTCAGTGTTTCCATCGCGATCCCGTGGATGCGAAGGCGGGCGATTACCTCGTTCCAGGCTGGCGGGATCCAGTAAGCCTTTGGACGCGTGACCGAGACGACCGCTTTGTTGTCGAACTGATGCGGGATCGTGACCGTGATCGGCTTGCCGGTGTATTCCACCCGGAGTGCGCCAGAAATCGCGGAAGGCGCGACGCGCGCTTCGATTCCCTTATAGGCGATCGGGGTCGGGCCCGGTTCCGGATTCGGTCCGAAAACGAGCGGGACCGCCTTGGCATTGCGCGTCTGATCGGCCTTGATCGCCGTGCGCAGCTCGGCACCACGCTGGCCTGCGATGCGGAGGGTATTCTCAAGCAGGACATACATCCCGAGGACGCGCTGGTCGTAAGGCTTGAGCGAATGGTTCTCGACCAGGATTGTCGGAAGGTGCCGCGTGTCGCCATAACCAGTGGAGTAACGCGGCTCGCCCGGGCTCCCACGCAGGCCTTTCGTGAGATCGTAAGGATCCGCGCGGTTCGCGACATCGAGCGGACCAGGGATGTGCCCTTGCGCTTGCAATGCACTCGTTAGGCCGGGCAGGAGCACTTCGTTCAGCCATTTCGCGCCTGCGGGCGAAGAGCCGTTCGCGTCCGTGCCGTTCCCGCCAAAGGTGACATCGTATTGATGGTCGGAGCCGTCGGTAACGTGGAGGTCGAGATACAGATCCGGCGACCAGCGGTGGAGCGCGCCGATCATCGCGGTCATTTCGGCGGTGTCGACCTTCGCGTAGTCGCGATTCAGATTCAGGTTTTGGGAATTGGTGCGCCAGCCCATGACTTCGGGCCCGCGCTGATTGATGCGGTTAAAGCGCGAGGCGCGCTCGTGGCCATCGACGTTGAAGATCGGGACGAAAAGGAAATTCGCATTCTCGAGCAGTTCCTTCTTCGTGCCGCGCACGGTCAGGTCACGCAGCAACATCATGCCAGCATCCTTCCCATCGATCTCGCCGGCGTGAATGCCGGCCTGGGCGAAGACGGTCGGTTTGCCGTTTCGCTGCAGCTCCTCGGGCTTGGAGACTTTATCCTTCGCCGCGATGACGAGCCAAAGGTCGCGGCCTTCCGGCGATTTGCCGAGCGAAAGCAGGGAAAGGTTCGGCGCGGCCGCGACCAGCTTTTGCAGCCAGGCGACGGTTTCGTCGTAGGAGGGGGAAGTCTTCAGGTCGCCGCGCTCAGACGGCGTGATCCACGGATCGTCCTTCGGGACCACGAGCGCGCGGCTTTGGCCGTTCCACGGTTGCGCGGGTGGGAGGATGAGAGAAGGCGAGATCGCGGGCGGCGTGGTTTCGGCTTGGACGGAGAGAGCGAAGGCCAGAACCGCGGCGAGAAATCGAAGAATCGTGCGCACCCACTCCTTTCAGCAGGATTTCCGGGGCGCGTCGACGGTGATCTCGCTGGCTAAATCTCGCAACCAGCGACGAAGATGGAAGGGGCGACGAAGATCGGACGCGACGTGGGGCGAAAACTTGCCCTTCCCGCGACGCATCACCAGCTTTCCCTTGACGATACGAAGCTCTCTTCCTAGATACTCTGCGTTTCCGCCGATCGTCACCGCGCTCGCAGCGCCAGCGCTGCTGAGTTGAAAAGCCAAGGGCCGCGTGCCGACGACAGAACGGGCGCGCGGCGGCGACTTATTTCACTCTAATTCATGTTCAACGGAATCTTCGGCTGGCTCTCCAGCGACATCGGGATCGATCTCGGCACGGCCAACACGCTCGTCTACGTCAAGGACCAGGGCATTGTCCTGCGCGAGCCTTCGGTGGTGGCGGTGCAGGCCGGCACGAACAAAGTGCTGGCTGTGGGCGACGAGGCCAAGCGCATGCTCGGCCGCACGCCTTCCAACATTGTGGCGGTGCGCCCGTTGAAAGACGGCGTGATCGCAGACTTCGAGGTGACCGAGGCAATGCTGCGGCACTTCATTACCAAGGTGCACAGCCGCCGGGTGCGCGCACGGCCCCGGGTGGTGATCGCGGTTCCTTCCGGCATCACTGAGGTGGAGAAGCGCGCGGTGCGCGAATCGGCCACGCATGCCGGGGCGCGCGAAGTTTACCTGATCGAAGAGCCGATGGCGGCCGCGATCGGCGTGGGCCTGCCGGTGCAGGATCCTGCGGGCAACATGATCATCGACATCGGCGGCGGGACGACCGAGGTCGCGTTGATCTCGCTCTCGGGCATTGTCTTTAGCCGAAGCGTGCGTGTGGCCGGCGATGAACTGGACGAGGCGATCGTGCAGTACATGAAGCGCGCTTACAATTTGATGATCGGCGAGCGCACGGCGGAAGAGATCAAGATCAAGATTGGCAGCGCCTATCCGAGCGAGAAAGAAACGAGCGTGGAAGTAAAGGGCCGCGACCTCGTGGCTGGATTGCCGAAGACGCTCATGATTACGTCGCAGGAGGTGCGCGAAGCGTTGCTCGAGCCGATCTCGACGATTGTGGATTCGGTGCGCATTACGCTCGAGCGTTGCCCGCCGGAATTGTCGGCTGATTTGGTCGATCGCGGGCTGGTGCTCGCGGGTGGCGGCGCGTTGCTCCGCGGATTCGATAAACTTTTGAGCGAAGAGACGGGCTTGCCTGTCCATGTGGCCGAAGATCCGCTAAGCGCCGTGGCGGAAGGGACGGGCAAGTGCCTCAATGAACTTAAATTTTTACGCCAAGTCGCTTCTGCTGATCGCTCCTGGCGATAGCAGGAGCCGGCGGTTCCGATGAATCGCTCGAGCATCATCGCGTTGCTCGTGCTCGCGGCGGTCCTGGCTTATTTCCTGAGCTTCGGACCGGAAGGCACGCGCAATCTGCAGTCTGCCTTTTACAAGGTGATCTCGCCGTTTTTGACGACGGGATCGGGCCTTGAGCAACAGATCACGGCGATGCGAAAAGGATTGAAGTCGCTCGAGGAGTTGGAACGCGAGAACGGCACCCTGCGGGTGGAAAATCGCGCGCTCAAAGCGACCAACCAGGCACTGCGCGACGTGGAATTGGAAGTGAATCGGCTGCGCATGGCCTTGAGCTATCGCGAGCGCTCGGTCTTCAAGCTCGTGCCCGCGGAGATCGTGACCCGCGACACTTCGACCTGGTGGCGCACCGTGACGATCAATCGCGGCAAGGATGACGGCATCCAAACCGACATGCCGGTGGTAACCGAGGAAGGTTTAGTCGGCAAGACGACCACGGTGAGCGACAACATCTCGGTGGTTATTTTGGTCTCGGACGAGAACTGCCGCGTGGCTGCGAAAGTCGAGGGCACGCGCGAGCAGGGGATCGTGGCCGGCGAGCGCGTAGCCGGCGCATTGACGCCACTGCTCGACCTGAATTTTCTCTCGAAGCAGGCCAATCTCCAGCCCGGCCAGAAGGTTTACACCTCGGGCGTGGGCGGCGTTTTTCCCTCGGGCCTGCTCGTGGGCGTGATCAAGGACTACAAGGTGCGCGAACTGGACGGGCAAGCGCATCTCAATCCGGCGGTTGATCTCGCCAAGCTTCAGGATGTCTTCGTGATCACCGGGCAAAAATGATCTTCTTCGGCATCCTGCTCGTGCTCGTCTTCGTGGCGCAGATCATCGAGCTTTTCCTGCCGCCGCTGGAGTGGATGTACAATGCGCACATCTATCTGGTGCCGATCGTAGTTTTCTACGGCGCCATGGCGCTGCCTTTCCCGCTGGTGCTCGGGCTGGCGTTCTTCGCCGGGCTCTTGCTCGATGCGCTCACCATGCAGGTAGTGGGGCCGAAGGTTGAAATTGCGCTGGGATGGTCAATAATCGTCTACGCCGTGCTGGCGTCCATTATGCATGGCCTTCGGCCGTTGTTCATTCGGGGGCGGTGGGAGATTCATTGCATCATGAGTGGCGTTTGCACTTCCCTCATTCTTCTCTCGCAATATCTCATGATCACTTTCCGCCGCGGCTCGATTGTCTTCACGCCGGAGGCGTGGTGGCAGATCGGCGGGCCGGGCGTGCTCGCGATGATCATGGCGCCGCTTCTTTTCTGGCTTTTGCACACCATTGGCGAGGCCACCGGCAATCCCTATCTCCCATCGCGTGAGAGCTATTGACCTATGAAAAGCCGCCGCCTCAGCCATCGCCTGCGCATCCAGATTCTCGGTGTGCTCATGCTCCTCGGCCTGGGCGCGGTGCTGGGTAAACTTTGGCTGGTGCAAGTGGCGCACGGGCCCGAGTGGACCTCGAAAATTCGCGGCAGCTCCGAGGCCACGGTGCGCATTCCGTCGATCCGCGGGGAGATTCGCGATCGCAACGGCATCGCCCTGGTGCAGAACCGCGCGAGCTACGAAGTCGATTTCTACCTGCCGGAGATGGTCAAGGGATACCGCCAACGTTTCGGGGCGCCGCCGCTTACGGAGTATCGCGCCACGATCAACAACATGCCGAAGGACCTGAAGGAGGCCGACATCGTCAAGATTGTGAATGATGGTGTCGTTCCGCGGCTGGATGATCTCGACCTGGCGCGCGACTACAACGCCAACCGCCTGCAGAAGCATTACCGGACGAACACCGAGGTGCCGTTCTCGTATCTCAAGGACATCGACTTCGAGACGATGGCTAAATTTAGCGAGCACGACGTTGGCCTGCCGGGCGTGGATATCGCGATCAAGCCGGTGCGTTCCTACGTCTACGGCGCACTCGCGGCGCACATCCTCGGCTACGTCGGCGCGCCCGACGACACGAACAAAGAGGAAGCGCGCAAATACACCTTCTACCAAGGCGACGTGGAGGGAAAATCGAACGTCGAGAAGGCGATGGATGATTACCTGCGCGGCAAGCCCGGGGTGCGTTATCTCCGGCGCAATGCCAAGGGCGTGATCGATGGCGTGATTCGCGAAGAGCCACCGCAAGCGGGCGACAACGTTGTCCTCACCCTCGACGCGCGCCTGCAGGCGATCACCGAGGAGGCGCTCCGTTCCGTTGGTCGCGCGGCCGCGGTCGTGGTCGATCCAAACAACGGCAACATCCTCGCGATGGCTTCGGTGCCGTCGTTCGACCCAAATACTTTCATCCCCAGCATCAAGGCGAAAGACTGGGAAGCGCTGCGCCAAAACGAGGCGAACCCGTTGATCAATCGCGCGATCAGCGCCTTTCCTCCAGGCTCGACCTTTAAGCTCGTGACCGCGCTTGCCGGCCTGCGCAAAGGGTTGGCTAACCAGCGCTTCAATTGCTCCGGCGGCGTGAGCTATGGAGACCACTACTTTAAATGTTGGATCGCGGAGAAAGGCGGCGCGCATGGCACCCTCGGCCTTTCGGATGCGATCAAGGTTTCCTGCAATGCGTTCTTCTATCAGTTCGGTAACGCTGCCGGGATCAACGCGATCGATGAGACCGGCGAGACGCTTGGCCTTGGCAAAGGCTCCGGGCTCGAGGTAACCGGGGAGCAACCGGGTGTGCTTCCTGGCCCGGAGTGGATGCGGATCAATTACCCGCGCGAAAAATGGACTTCGGCGTATACCGCGAACGTCTCCATCGGTCAGGGCTTTGATCTCGTGAGTCCGCTGCAGCTCGCGATGGTCTACGCCACGGTCGCGAACGGCGGCGTCTCGTATTACCCGCGGCTGGTCAAGGACGTGGTCGATGCCAACGGCAAGTCGATCGTGGATGACAAGGGCCAGCCGGTGATCTCGCGCGAGCCGAAATTACACGGCGACTTGCGCACGGATTTTACGCGCGACCAGATCGAGATCGCGCGGCGCGGGCTTTGGAAGGTCGTCAACGAAGAAGGCGGCACCGGCGGGAAAGCGCGGCTCGCAAATGTGCAAGTTGCCGGCAAAACCGGCACCGCCCAGGCGATGACCGATGGCAAGAAGGACACGATCGCCTGGTTCGCCTGCTTCGCGCCCTACGATAATCCGCGTTATGCGATCGCGGTCATGGTGCAGGGCGGCGCGCACGGCGGCTCGGTCGCGGCGCCCATCGCCACCCGCATCCTTGAGCGCGCGCTCGCGATGGAGGAGGGGAAATACGATCCGCAGCTCGCCTGGATCGCGCCGGCGAATAAGCCGAATCCTTTTGCCATGATCGAGGCGGTCGACTTCAAGGATTCCGGGCCGAACGTCCCCGGAACCGACGAGGAAAATCTCGAGCAATCCGACAACGCCAACGTGCAACTTGCCGCTGCGCCGGCCGATCCAGACGTGGAGCCGGAATCCGATGCGCGCGGCCGCGTGGTCAAGCGCGCCCAGAAGGTCACCAAACCGCAGGTGGTCGCGCCGCAGCCGACACCGAAACCCAATTTCTTCCAGAGAATCTTCGGCGGGCGCCAGCCCGCCCAACCACCACCGCCGCCTGCTCGCCGTCCCGGGACGCAGCCGCGCAGAAACTAAACAACCAGCCGCCATGCCGCTCGAGCTTCTTCGAATCCCGGCCAGCCGGTGGCGCATCGCCTTTTCTTATGATCGACACAGTGAAACGAATTCTTGGCCTCTCCGCGAAGAAGACGGGCAAAAAGCTCATCATCAACGTGGAAAAACTGGAGCGTCGCGTGGCGCTCCTGGAGAACGGCCGCCTCGAAGAATATAACGTCGAGCGCAACAGCACCCGGAACATCGTCGGGAGCGTCTATAAGGGACGCGTAAAGAACATCGAGATGGGGTTGAAGGCGATGTTCGTCGACATCGGTTTTGAGAAGAATGCTTTTCTCCACTTCTGGGATGCGATCCCCGCAGCTTTAGACAGCAACATCGAGGAGATCGACCGGCCGAATAAGCGCGGGCAGAAGAAACGCATCACGGCCAAGGATATCCCGAATATTTATCCCGTCGGCGCCGAGGTAATCGTGCAGGTAACCAAGGGTCCCATCGGGACCAAGGGCCCGCGCGTGACCACGAACCTGAGCTTCGCCGGCCGCTATCTCGTCTTCATGCCCTACAGCGATCGCAGCGGCATCTCGCGCAAAATCGAGGACCCGAAAGAACGCGATCGCCTGCGCAAGATTTTGCGCGAGCTCGAGATCCCCGAAGGCGTGGGTGTGATCATTCGCACCGTGGGCGAGGGGCAGCGGGCGCGCTATTTCGTGCGCGATCTCGCTTTCCTGGTGGAAAATTGGCAGCGCGTCGAAGAAGCCATGAAGACCGAGCGCGCGCCTTGCCGCGTCTTCGAAGAACCCGACCTGGTCGAGCGCACCGTGCGCGATTTTTTAACCGACGAGATCGACGAAGTAGTTTGCGACGACCGCACGGCGATCGAGCGGATGAACAGCCTCGTGGGCGAGATCTCGCGCCGCGCGCGCAACCGCATCCAGTTCTACGACGGCGCCGCGCCGATCTTCGAGACCTTCGGCATCCAGAAGCAGATTGACGACGCCTTCCATCGCCAGGTTTGGCTGAAGTGCGGCGGCTACATCGTAATCGACGAGACCGAAGCGCTGGTCGCGATCGACGTGAACACCGGGCGGAACAAGGGCGGGCGGGACGTCGAGAAGACCATCTTGCAGACTAATCTCGAAGCAGCCGACGAGATCGCGCGCCAGCTCCGGCTGCGCAATATCGGCGGCCTCATCATTGGCGACTTCATCGACATGAAGAGCCGCAAGGACCAGATGGCGGTCTATAATTTGATGAAGGAACGCCTCCGCCGCGACAAGGCGAAGACCCATGTGCTCCAGCTCTCAGCCTTGGGCCTCATGGAAATGACGCGCCAGCGCGCGCAGGAAAGCTTGAGCGATTCGATCTACGAGAATTGTCCCTACTGCCAGGGACGCGGCGTGGTGAAAACCTCCATGACCACGAGCGTCGAGCTGCACCGGACGCTGAACACCGTGATGCGGAAGTATCAGGACAGCGTGCATGACATTCGGGTGATCCTGAATCCCGATGTGCTCAAGCGTTTGAAGGAAGAGGACGAAGAGCTTCTGGTGGAGCTCGAGCGTCGCTACGCTGGCCGGCTCCTGTTCCGCGCGGACCCGAGCTATCACCACGAGAAATTCACCGTCACCGACGCTAATTCCGGCGCCGAGCTCAAGGCCTAGGGCGGAACGCCCGGTAAACAGAGGCAACCGCCACCGGGGGTTTGAGCGATAATGATTTGAAGAAGCACTGGAAATCGCAGATTTCTGTGTCACCTTCGCCGCCTCTGCAGCAATGTAGAGCGGAGGAGAGAGTGTAACCGGCGGCACTTTCCCGTTGACGAAGAGCCGGACTTAACCAAAAAAACAGAAACAACGATATGAAAAAACTGACCTTAACCTTGTGCGCGCTGACCGCCCTGGTCTCGGCCGCTTACGCAGGTACCGAAACGTACTCTGGCAAAGAAATGAAGCAGACCATGACGGCGCCTTGCCCGACCTGGTATGCGGACAACGAATGGAACATCGGCGTCTCGGGCATCTATGCTCCCACGAGCAACAGCTACCGCGACGACCAGTATCTCGGTGTGGATCACGCCTTCGGTGGCGCGGTTGACATCAAGTACTTCTTCCGCCGCTTCTTCGGCGTGGGTGTGCAGGGCTTCGGGCTCGGCCTCGATTCCACGAACAACAACCGTTTCGGCCGCAACGACAACAACAATAACTTCGCTGGTGGCGCGCTCGGCACGTTCACCTTCCGTTACCCGATCCCATGCACCCGTTTCGCGCCTTACGCGTGGGCTGGTGTGGGTGGCATCTTCGGTGGCGGCCGCGAGCAGTTGTTCTTCAACGGCAACGGCGTGTTCGTGAACAGCAACCGTAACGACGACGGCAAGCTCTTCGCCCAATACGGCGGCGGTCTTGAGTTCCGCATCACCCAGCACATCGGCTGGACCAATGACGTGAGCTACAACCAAGTCGACGGCGGCCAGAATGATTTCTGGCAGGTTCGCACCGGTCTGAACTTCGCGTTCTAAGCTAACGCTTAAAGCTTAAACAGGAGCGCCGGGAACACTGTATGTGTTCCCGGCGTTTTCTTTTTTAGCCGGCCTCTTGCCGATTGCACCGGCCTGCCGCTGGCCGCACTTTTCCCCGATGTCTTTCGCTCCCATTCTCGATCAGCTCGCGCTCGAAAAAAGCGCGTGCCTGACCGGTTTCCAGCGACTCCTGGCGCAGGACGATGCTCGCAGCTTCGAGGCCCTCGCGCAGGAGGCACGTCGGCTCACACGGCAAAATTTCGGCCGCACGATGCGGCTCTTCGCGCCGCTTTATCTTTCCAACGAATGCATCAACAACTGCCGCTACTGCGGCTTCTCGCGCGATAATCCGATCCTGCGTGTGACTCTCGAGCAGGAGCAGGTCATCGCCGAGGCGCGCCATCTGGCCGCCGAGGGTTTTCGCCAGATTTTGCTGGTTGCCGGCGAGCATCCGAAATTCGTCAGCGGCGATTACCTGAGCGACTGCGTGCGCGCGCTGGCGCCGGAGTTCTCCTCGATTTCGATCGAGGTCGGGCCGATGGAGACGGAAGAATACCGGCCGATCGTAAACGCGGGCGCGGAAGGGCTGGTGGTTTACCAGGAGACCTATGATCGCGCGGTCTATTCCGAGATGCACACCTCCGGACCGAAGCGCGACTTCAACTGGCGCCTCGATTGCCCGGAACGCGGCTACGCAGCCGGCTTCCGGCGTCTCGGCATTGGCGCGCTGTTCGGCCTCGCGCCTTGGCGGGAGGAAGCGCTCGCGCTCGCAGCCCATGTCGATTATTTACTCCGGCGCTGCTGGCAGGCGCAGATTAGCGTCAGCCTGCCGCGGCTTCGTCCGGCGGCGGGCGGTTTCCAGCCGAGCCACGGCATGAGCGATCGCGAGCTTGCGCAGCTCATCTGCGCCCTGCGCATCACCTTTCCGCAGGTCGGCATTGTCCTGAGCACGCGGGAGCCGGCGCCGCTGCGCGACGCGCTCGTGCCGCTCGGGATCACCACGATGAGCGCCGGCAGCCACACCGAGCCCGGCGGTTACACTCGCCTCGGTCGCGAAAATCTTCACCAGACCGTGCGTGGCCGGATCGTCGCGCCGGAGTTCGACGGCGGCCTCGACCAGATCGCCACCGGGCAATTCGAGATCAGCGACGAACGTTCGCCGCGAGAAATAGCCGACATGCTGCGCGCGCGCGGGCTTGAGCCGGTGTGGAAAGATTGGGACCAGGCGCTGCTCGCGACATGACCGTGCGCGTGAATGGCGAACGCGCCGAGACCCGCGGCGCGCGCACCGTGGCGGAATTAGCCGACCAGTTCGGCCTGCATCCGAACAGCATCCTGATCGAGCACAACGGCACCGCGCTCCATCAACGCGAGTGGGCCGAGCACTCGTTAGCCGAGAACGACCAGATCGAGTTCATCCGCGTCGTCGCCGGCGGCTGACCCCTTAGCGGTCAAACGACGCCGGCTCGCTCGACGAAAGCAGCGGATCCTGCCGGAAGAAATGTTGCAGCTCGCCGTAGAGCCGCGGATGCCAGCGGCGCAGCGCCAGCGGCCGCTCGAAAAACGCTTCCGTCGCGACCGCGAAAAACTCCGCTGGATCGGTCGCGCCGTATTCGTCGAGCAGCGTCGGAATGCCGGTATCGACCGCGGCGCAAAGCGTGGCGTATTCGATCCGCATCACCTCTGCCCAGGAGCGTCGATCGCTCCGCGAGCCCAGCACGGGCGCGCCATCGGCCACGGAATCCTCGAAGTCCAGTTGATGAGCAAACTCGTGCAGCACGAGATTCTTCCCGTCGGAGGGATCGAGCGCATCTGCCAGCACGGTGTCCCACGCCAGGACGAGCGAGCCCATCCGCCGTCCGGTTTCGCCCAGGCGGCCTTCTTTTCCTTCCTGCCAAATGTCGCTGTCGCCCAACGGTTGCTCCTGCGGGACGATGAAGCCGGACGGATAAATCAGGATGGTCAGCAGCCGTGGATAATAGTCAGTCGGCCGATGCAGGAGGAGCCGGCCGGCCTGCACCGCGATCGTGACCTTGATCTCGTCGGTTAATTCCAGGCCGCCGCAGCCTTCCCAGCCTTTCTCCGCCAGCAAAACCTGCGCGTGGCCGAGCAGCTCCGCCTGGTCCGCCTGCGGGAGGTGGGCGAAGAAGGGCAGATTCCGCCCGATGATCGCGCGCCACGCTTCCGGGATGGGCTCCGCCCGCAGCCGGCGTCGGCGTCGTTCCTTCAAGCTCCCGAACATCTCAAGCGCGCACCTTCACGACCACGCGCATGCCGTCGGTCGAGACGACCGCGACCGCGCTTTCCGCGGAGATGAATTCCCCCTCGGTGACGACGTCGACCACGTGCTCGCCGAAGCGTGCCTTGCCGCTCGGGCGCAGGGACGTGACCGCCGTTCCTTCCGCGCCGGTCGCGACCCGCACGGGCGGCGGGAAATGCGGCGCATCGCCCAGGATCGAAGGGCCGCTCGGGATATCAGCCGACAAGACGAAGCGCCGGTAGACGCTGGTGCGCGGGAGGTAACGCGCGAGCAGCGCGATGGCGAAAGCGGCGGCGACCATGGCGAGAAGGAGATTCATAATGGGCACGCGCAACATCGCGCTCGTCGGGAGAAAAGTCTGCCCCGGAAAGCGATCGATCATCGCCCAGAGCAGGGAGCCGAGAATGCAGAAGACGCCGACTAATCCGATGATGATCGTGGAGTGCGCGAAGAACAAAATCTCCGCCAGCACCAGGAGCACGCCCAGGCCGAAGAGCGCCACCGTCTCCCAACCCGCGAGCCCCGCGAAATAGTGCCCAAAGAAAAAAAGCCCAAAGCAAACCGCGGCCGCGATTCCCGGCAAGCCAAAGCCCGGGAGCTTGAACTCGAGATACGCCCCGAGCATGCCGCCTAACAAGAGCAAGGGCGCGAGCGCGGTGATCCAAAACGCCAGCCGCTCAAAGCCCGCCGGCTCCAGCCGCACGGTCTCGCCCTTCAGCCCCGCCCTTTGCACCACTTCCGCGACCGACTCCGCGATGCCTTCCGCGAGCAGCGGCTTCCCGTCGTGCCGCGCGGTCGCTTCCTGCGCGTTCAAGGTCAGGAGGCTGCCGGCGGGATGAAGCACCCGGTCGCCGAGTTTCACTTCCTTCTCCTTGTTCATGAACGCCTCGCCCACGTCCGGGTTGTGGCTGTTGCGGTTCGCGGTCCCGCGGACCAGCGCCGACCAATACGAGATCGTCTTCTCCTTCGCAGTCGCGCCGAGATCTTTGCCGTCGGATTGGATCGGGGCGGCCGCGCCGATCGCACTCACCGGCGCCATGTAAATGTGCTGGGTCGCAAGCGCGATCAAGGCGCCCGCGGAACCGGCGTTGGTGTTGATGAAGGTGTAGGTCGGAAGCGTGGTGCGGTTGAGCAGCTTGGTGATCTCCTCCGCGCTGTCCAGCCGCCCGCCGTAGGTGTCCATTTCAAAGACGATCGCGGAGGCTCCATTGGCTTCCGCCTTTTTCACCGCGCGCCGGAGGAAGAAAAAGAGCGAGGGCGAGACTTCCCCCTCCAGCGGCACTACCACCACGTCGCCTTTGGCGATCTCAGTGCGGCCCGGCGCTGCCGGGGAAAAAGCCAGGAGCAGGCACGCGAGGCAGAGAGCCATCTTCATCACGCTGGCAATCTGCCATCACGCAGTCTCGCGCGCACGAGTAAACGCGGGCCGCGCCCATCACCTCCCGCGCCCTGCCATCCCGCCGCGTTTACGCCGCCACCCGCCGCCGCAGCCAAAAGAGAGCACCCGCGCCCAGGCCGAGGAGCAGTGCGCTCTCCGCATTCTCCGGGGCAGCCGCCGGCGCGTAGGTGAACTTCGTCACCAGGCCGAGAGAGTCCGCAAAGTTCCCCGTGGCCGAGCCCACGCCGCCGCCAAACGTGCCCACCCGGGAAATGCTGTCGTTCAGCATGCTTTGCGCGTCGAAAAGGGTCGTCGTTCCGCCGCCAAAGTTCCGCACGTCGAGCAGCAGGTTCCCCAATGCCGGATCGTAGAAAAACGGGGTGGTGAAGGTGATGATGATATCGAAGGCTTTCGGTCCGCCGGCCGGACCGGTGAAAGCACTGGAGAGGGCAAGCGCGGCGCCACTGACCCCGCCGTAAACGATCGTCGACCCGCTGGTGAGATTGCTCGCAAACGTCGTGCTCAGACCGTCCACCGCCGCCATGGTCACGGCCAGGTCGATCCGCACGCTCGGCAGGATGCTGGCAAACGCGGCGCCGAATTCCGCATCTGGCCGGAAGGCGATCTGGGTGAGATACGCTCCGCCCGCCGGCACTCCGGCAAAGGCCGAGGCGCCGTAGACCTGCTGGTAGCGATTATTGTTAAAGCTAAATGGGATGAGGTTGTTCTGATTTCCTTCGGTGCCGGCATTTCCGCCGGGCACCACCACGCTCTGGGCGTGGACCGCCGTGGCGGTCAGAAAGGGAAGGAGGAGCGCGAGGCCGCTCGCGAGCAGGAGGTTTTGGGGGGATTTCATTCGGTTGGTCTAACGAGACCGCTTCGGAATGGCCAGAAAAATCATTCTCTTGAGGTTTCCTAAGGGAGGAGACATGGGTGCCCCATCGCGCCTCGCGCGACCGGAACGCTCCCGGTCCACCGTCGACGCCCGCCCGGCACCTCCTTCCAGGCGCGCCCGGCCGTTTTTAGCCAGCAGGATGGAACCGCAGCACGGCAAAGCCGAGGTCCAGCTCGCCCTTCTCCCGGTCGAGTGCGAGCTGCGGCGCGATCCGGTAGAGCCGCCCCCGGCCCGCTTCCACCAGGCCGGCCTCGCGCAGGAAACGCAGGTGCTTCGAAACCGTGCTCGCATTCCGGCCCAGCAGCTCCGCCAGCTCGTTTACCAGCACATTGTCCCGCTCCGCCAGCGCCACCAGGATGCGCCAGCGCGATCCATCCCCGATCGCGGCCAGCACCCGGTCGAGGTCCAGCCCTTCGCCGGCGCCCGCCGTCGGTCGGGACTCGTCCGTTTCCATCACGCGGCGTCCTCCCGCAAGGTTCGGCTGGGCGTCTGGAGAAGGGGAGAGGCGCTCAGGCCCACACGAGCTGCCGTCCGGGCCCGGGGAGTTGCCATCCGGGGAAAAGGAGTTGCCGTCCGGGCCATGCGAGATGCCGTCTGGGGAAAATAGCCTGCACTTTGGCGCAGAGGAGTTGCCGTCTGGCGAAGATGAGTTGCCGTCTGGCGAAGATGAATTGCCGTTTGGCGAAGATGAATTGCCGTCTGGCGAAGATGAATTGCCGTTTGGCGAAGATGAATTGCCGTTTGGCGAAGATGAGTTGCCGTTTGGCGAAGATGAGTTGCCGTTTGGGCCAGATGATCTGCACCTTGGCGCCTCCATTTGGCTGTCTGGCTCCGCCGAGATCGGCTCCCGCTCTGGTCGATCCCTTTCGCGAGCATCCGAAAACGCCTCCCTCCCAGCGATTTGCGCCCTTAGGGCGTCGGTGGCGTGGGTTGAGCCGGCTTTCCCGGCCCGCGCCGGTCGATCACCACCCGCGCGCTCAGGTAGCCGGCATAGAACTCCGGGTTGGTCGCGCGGAAAGCCATCATCAGCTTGTCGAGCTGCCGGCGCAGGAGGGTGCGCGCCTGCCGGAACTTCTCCGGGAGCGAGGCCGTCTCCCCGGCCTTGGCCGAAATCTTCGCCTGCGGTTTCGGCTGGTCCGCCTTGAAGGCATCGCGCGCCGCCGTCAGCGCCGTCACCATTGCACTCGTTAGGTTATATTGCGCAGTTAAGTCGGCGATATGGGCACTGGCATGGTCAATCACCCGCGTGGCTGCATCGTCCAGCCGCTCCTCATTCATCGTATCCAGCCGCGACGGGGTGTAATCCACCTCCGCGGCCATCGCGTGGTTCCCGCTCATCTCCGCATAAGCCGCCACCGTGTGACCCAGGGAAAGGATCAAACCCTCCAGGACATCGCGCCGATCCTGCTTCTCCTGGGTGATTCCGGTCGAAGGCTGTTCCTGCCGCTCGACCGCCGCATCGATCCCGTCCACCACCGTCGAAAAGGCCGACTTCACCGTCGCAATCGCCGGCACCCCCTGCCAAACCGACTGATGCTCGCCCAGGTAAGTCCGCACCGTCTTAAACATCGCCAGCGTGTTCCTTTGAGAGTCGTCCATAGGCCGCGATGTTTGAAAAGGCAGCGCCCGTTAGGCAAGAAAAAAAGGGGGCGCCGCCAGTGCCCGAAGAGCGCCAAAACTGCCGAGATTCAAGCTCTGACCCCGGAGGCTGGGCGGTCCGCCCGGCGGGCCACCGCGCCGCGCGACGGCCGTTCGGAGAAATTAGCCAGCAATCTCATCGCGACGTCTCAGCACCTAACGAGAACAAGATGAGCGACCGCTGGCGAGGGCTCGCGCCGCTCGAAGTGGAAGAGAAGTAGTCATCTCAAAAGTGAATTGCAGAGCGGTCCGCCGTTTCGCTCCATCGCATGGTTAGGCGGCGGTGTCATCGCGCTCTGTCCACGCTATCTCGAAGCTTAGTAGCGGATGTGCTGATGCTCTCCAAGCCGACATCTGTCGTCTGGAAAGTCTCACGCCCGAAAATCGCTTCCAAGGCACGACGCTTCTCTGGTGTGGTGACGCGGTAATTCGCACGGATCTTCTCCCATGAATCCATTACGGCGCGAAGGCGCTCCGCTTCGCCCGCCGTGAACGGGCCTTCGCGACTCGCTTGCCGGTTGCGAAGGAATGACGCCAGGTCGCGAACTGTCTGTGCCTGCGAGCTGTCGGGATACTCGTCGGAAATTCGATTCAATAGCTGTGCGGTCCGGTTGTAGTCGGCGCTGCGAAGCGCCGACTCTGCATCGGTACATCACTCCGGCGGCGGCACTACGCCCGCCTACAACTGGCGTCGGTGTCGTACTCTGCGAGACAACGCCAATGATAATGAAGAAAGCGAATAGTCCAACGACACCAGCGGCGACAAGAGCTGTGTTTTTGCGAGGCGCAGCGCTTTTCTGCTGTACCGGTAATGGTGGCGACGCACGAACCGCGGCGGGCAGCCGCGGCTGCGGCTCCAGCCGCGATCGCAGCTCCGCAATATCTCGCCACTCCTCGGCGCCCTCTTCGCAGAAGAGGGCGCCAGTCTGAACACGCCCTTCGGCCCAAAGCGCTCGCAACTGCTCAAGCGGGTACGGGCCGTATGTCTCGCTCTCTTGATAAATGAAGTAGCTCACGTGCGTAGCCGCCTAACGAGACCCAAGATCAGGCGACCGCTGGCGAGAGCGCACGCCGCTGCAGGTAGGATGTGGAAGTCATCGAAAGTGGGAACGCGGAGCGGCCAGCGGTTCGCTGCATCGCCTGGTCAGGTCTCTTTTGCGTTTTCATGCGAAGTGTGCGCCACAAGCCGAACAAATCTTCGCTTCTGCTGTGGTTTGATTGCCACAGTGTGTGCAGATGAGTTTGCGTGACATGCGCCCGCCGATAATCATCAGTGGAATACCCATAAGCGCGCCTACAATAGTGAAGCAAAGTAGCAGGCCGATAGCCTGAAGTGCCGCGCCCCATCCCGCGAACTCAACCTTCGACTTCTTCTGTGCGCGGGAGACCGTTAGCACAGGTGGAGGCGCTGCGCCCACCGGTCGCGAAGCGGCCAGGTAGAGCTGCGCAAGAGGAAGCCAGTCACCTTGGCCTTCGCGCCACCCGAGATCGTCAGCCGCGAATGCGCCATTGCGCAGCGAAGCGATCACCTCTTCGTCCGTGAATGGGCCATGCTGCTGACCAGCTTTGTGAACGTAGACTTCCACGGCGCGGTTGAGACCTAACGAGAATTAGACGTAACTACGTCTTCAAAGGCGTAATTTTTTACACCTATCACGGGCAGGAGTGGAAGGCGAAAGAGGCGTCGAGGGGTAAGCATAAGGGCAGTCGAAGCGACGAGGGGTGGAGGTATCTTCATCCGCCTGTATATTGGCTGCGTGGGTGAGGTGGCGCGCTTCAGCCGACTAACGGGTATTAGGTGAATCCCGGTTTCAAAGGCGAGGATTTTTTCCTTGAGCGTGGCGGGCGGGACAATGCTCGGCCGCGGGCGGCGGCGACTTTGGTAAGCGGGCCTATCGCGGGTGGACACTTCCCGGGGGCATCCGCCCATGATCACCCAAGTCTTACCAAGAAAGAATCGGACGCGGCGCTGGGTCGGTGGGTTGGTTTTGGCTTAAAACATCTCCGCTCCGGGACGGGCGGCGGGAGCGGGCGAGGTATCCCTTGGCGACGGATCTGGGGACGTGAGGTGGGACGATCGCGGCGGCGACGGCGATGAATCACTCTGGCCAGGTGGTCGGCTATGCTTTCGATGCGGGGAACGCGAATCTGCACCCGGTGCGCTTTAGCGGCACGGGCTCGAAGAACAAGGACCTGGGCGGACTTAACGGCGAGACAACGGGTTCGGTCGGGCGGGGCTTATGAAATCGACGATACGGGGGATCGCCGTGGGGATGGCTGATGTGAACGGTTTGGATTTCCCGAGCTGCCGGCTACGCCCCATTGGTCGGCCACGGGCGCAGCGAGCGACTTGACCGCGAGCAGCGCTGGCCCCGCGCAGATTTCCGCCACGACCAGCGGCAGTCCTGGCCTGTTCCTGCGGGTGCGTCTTCTTCCCTGAATGCGGCCCTCGCCGGTATGGTGACGTTCACCTTGTCTGGAGATTATTGCTGACAATTCGTTCGCATTCATTCACTCTCCGCCCCCCTGACGGCTCATGTGGCCGTTCCTGCAGCCCCCAACCCACCCACCACAAACACCCATGAGCCCAAAGAAACTTCACCACACCTTCCGGGGAGCCGTCACCCTGGGAATCTCCCTCCTCGCGTTGACCGGCGCGCACGCCGCGACCTTTGTGGTTAACGATACCAACGACGCGAACGATGCCGCCCCGGGCGACGGCATGTGCGCGACGAGCACGGGCACCTGCACCCTGCGAGCCGCGATCACCGAGGCGAATGCCCTGGCTGGCGCTGACATCATCACTCTCCCGGCGGGAACCTACACCACCACTCTGGCCGCAGCCGGCGAGAACGCGAACGCCAGTGGCGATTTAGACATCAACTCGGACATCACGATTAACGGTGCCGGGTCTGCGACCACCATCGTCCAGGCGGCCACCAGCCGCGGTGTCGCGGTCGAGCGCGTCTTCCACGTCCGCTTTGTTTCGCCAGGGACGACCGCCGTTTTGAATGACCTCACGGTGCGGTATGGCCGCTACACCACCGCTGCCGGGACTTTCGGGGCGGGCATCCGCGTGGATGCGGGAGCTGCAAACCTGACCCTGAACCGTTGTGTCATTACCGAGAACGACGACGGGACCAGCGGCGGCGGCATCGCGGTTTCCGGCGCGACCGGCTCGACCACCACGCTGAACAACTGCACGGTTTCGAATAACACCGCCGGGGGAACAGCCGCCGGCAGTTCGACCGGCGCCGGAATCATGGGCAATAGCGTGGCCACGATCGCGCTCAATAATTCGACGGTTTCCGGCAATGCCGGTTCGAATACGAGCACGACCGTGTCTGTCAGCGGCGGCGGCATCTCGTCGATCGGGACCTTGAATATCACCGACTCGGCGATCACCGGGAACTCCGTCACCAGTTCGGGTACGAACACTTTCAGCGGCGGGGTGCACGTGACCGCCGGCACAACGACAATCACCGGCAGCACGGTGACCGGGAATTCCTCCACCGTGACCGCAGGCGCCGGCTCGGGTTTCGCGGGTGCCATTTACAATCAGCAGGCCACGGTCTCGATCAGCAATTCCACCGTCTCCGGCAACTCGGCCAGCCACTTCCACGGCGGCATCCGGACGCTCGCTTCGACGACGGCGGCGGCGACGACTACGATCACTAATAGCACGGTGGGCGGGAATACCGCCGTCGGTGAAGGCGGCGGGGTGGTGAACATCTCCGGGGCCACCTTTAACGCGACGACCACCATCACCCGTTCCACGATCAGCGGGAACTCGGTGAGTTCGCCGACCAGTCTGGGCGGCGGGGTGGAGAACTTCGCCGTCTCCACTGGACTCGGTGCGGTGAACCTGACGAACTCCACCGTGAGCGGGAACGGCGCCAACAACGGTGCCGGCGTTTACAACAGCGGAACGGCGGCGACGCTTACCTCGAACTTCTCGACGATCGCTTCCAACACCGCGGGCACCACCGGCGGCGGCCTTTTCCAGGACGCCAATGGAACGACGAACCTGAAGAACAGCATCGTGGCCGACAACACCGCCGGAACTTCCGGGCCGGACATTGCCGGCACGATCACGTCGCAGGACTTCAATCACGTCGAGAACACTTCGGGCGGCACCTTCGTCGCCCTAGCGAACGACTTCACCGGCACCGACCCGCAACTCGGGCCGCTGGCCAACAACGGCGGAAGCACCCTGACGCATCAACCCAACCCGATGAGTCCGGTGGTGAACGCCATCCCAGGGGGCACGAACGACTGCGGGACGGTGATCACGACCTCGCAGAACGCCGTCACGCGCCCGCAGGAAGCGGCCTGCGAAAAGGGCTCCGTGGAGCGGACAGCCGACGCCAACGCCAACGCCAACGCCAACGCCAACGCCAACGCCAACGCCAACGCCAACGCCAACGCCAACGCCAACGCCAACGCCAACGCCAACGCCAACGCCAACGCCGACGCCAACGTCCGACTCCGACTCCGACTCCGACTCCGACTCCGACTCCGACTCCGACTCCGACTCCGACTCCGACTCCGACTCCGACTCCGACTCCTTCACCCACGCCGCCGGTGAACTGCTCGGTTTGTCACAAGCGGACCCAGACGCTCGTCTTCCAGTGCAGCAGCCTGGAGTTGCGGCGCCACTTGGATCACGGCGACGCCGAGGGCGACTGCCCGCCCGCGCCTCCGGTCCAGAAACTCGATTCGCAGCGCTAACGGCACTCGCACCACGTCCGTGGGAATCTCCACGGGCGTGGTTCGGGCCGGGGAGCCATGGCCAAGGCCCCGCGTCGTCACTGAGGGCCGGCCCACCTTTGAAGTCGTCGGCTAAATTGCCGACGCCTTGGTGCATCTCGGCGTTGGCGGGAGAGCGGGCGCGCTCTATTTTGCCCGCGGCCAACCATGGGCAGCATTCCCACACAAACGATCGAGCAGGTAGCAGCGGCGAATGACATCGTCGAGGTCATCGGCTCGTATTTTCCCCTGAAGCGCGCGGGCGCCAGCTTCAAGGCGCTCTGTCCGTTTCACCAGGAGAAGTCGCCTTCCTTCAGCGTCAGCCCGCAACGGCAATCGTTCCATTGCTTCGGCTGCGGTGCAGGCGGGAGCGTCTTTCGCTTCGTGATGGATTACGAGCATCTCGATTTCCCGAGCGCGGTGAAAAAGCTGGCGGCGCGCGTCGGCATTCCGGTGATCGAGGAGCGCAGCTTCAGTGTCGAGGACGACCGGCAGCACGACATCCGCCGGACCCTGCTCGCGCTCCATGCAGATGCGGCCGAGTGGTTCCAGGAAAACCTGCTTAAGCGCGAGTGGGCCGCGCCTGCGCGCGAGTATCTCAAGCAGCGCGGGATCGATGCGCGGATCGCGAAGAACTGGCAGCTGGGCTACGCCCCTAACGAATGGGAGGCCTGCCTGCGCTGGGCGCTCGATGCGGGCTATCGCCGCGGGCAGATTCTCCAGAGCGGGCTGGTCAAGCCACGCGACGAGGAGCGGCCTAACGAGTCTGAAGTCTACGATCGTTTCCGCGGCCGGATCATGTTCCCGATCTGCAACGACACCGGCGAAGTGATCGCCTTTAGCGGGCGCGTGCTGGTGAAAGAGAACGAAGGCGCAAAGTATCTCAACTCGCCGGAAACGCCGCTTTTTCGCAAGGGCTCGGTCCTCTTTGGGCTGCACAAGTCGAAGCGCGCGCTCATCGATGCGAGCGCTGCGATCGTCTGCGAAGGGCAGCTCGATTTGATCACGCTCTTCGAGGCTGGAATCACTAACGTGGTCGCGCCGCAGGGGACCGCTTTCACCGAGCAACAGGCGCGCATCCTGAAGCGGTTTGTCCAGGAGGTGATCCTGTGTTTCGACGCCGATGCCGCCGGGCAAAAGGCGGCCGAGCGCTCGCTCGAGAGCTTGCTGGCTAACGACTTGATCGTGCGCATCGCGGAGATGCCCGCGGGCGAGGATCCGGACTCGATCGTGCGCAAGCAGGGCCGCGAGGCCTTCGAGCAGCGCATCCAGACGGCGCGCGATTTTTTCGATTACTGGATCGAACGGGAAGCAGCCGCGAGCGATCTCGATTCCTTGGGCGCGAAGATGCAGCTCGCGCGGAAATTAGCCGACACCGTGGCGCGGATCCAAAACCCGATCATGCGCGACGAAATTGCCAGCAAAGTGAGCGCGCGCATCGGCGTGGCCGCGCGGGAATTCCAGGCGCTGCTTACGCGTCCGGCGCGCGAGCGCTACCGCCCGGAGGTGGAGCGGGCGCGCATGCTCCCGGCGCCCGCACCGCGGCACGAGATCGCGCTGCTTTGCCTGCTGGCGCTGCGCGATGCGGAGGCGCGCGCTTTCCTCCAGGAGGAGAACTGGCGCGAGGTCCTCGGGCAAACGCCGGACGCGGAATTGCTCGCGGAAATCCTCGCGGCGGACGTGCGCCCGGACGATCCGGCCTCGCTTAATGTTTTCATGACGCAGGTCGCGCCGGGGAAGGAACAGCTCATCTCCGGCTGGCTCCTGCAGAAGGTGCCGCCGAATGCCGCGGGCGTGGCGCGCGACTGGTGGAGCGGCTTGAAACGCGCCGCGGTGCGGCGGCAATTGCAGATCGCGGAAGGCCGGATGCACATCCCGCAGCTCAGTGCCGGGGAACTGACGCAACTGCAGAAACAAGTTGTTGACCTGAAGGCACAGCTCGATCAACTTTCCGCGTTTTCGCCTGCCCGCGTGCTCGACAATTAGCCGTCGTTATCGGGCGGCGGGACCGCATATTTCCGGGCGCACGCGGCAGCACTTTCCTCCACCGTAACCTTTGGCCAAGCATCCGAAACGTAAGGCGCCGGCTTCCGCGGCGCGCACTCAACCCGCCAAGGCCAAGCGCACTGCACGCCCGGCTAAACAAGCTAAAAAGCCTGCGCGCGTGAAGCCCGCGGCCAAGGCCGCCAAGGCCGCCAAAACCGCACGGCCCCGCAAAGCTGCGCCCGCGCCCGTCGCGGAGAAGCAGTTGGTGAATGGCGACGCGCCTTCTTCGCTTCTGCTCGGCGGCGGCACCGATGTGCAGGCGCGCATTCGCGAATTGATCAAGCTCGCGAAGGAGCAGGGCTATCTCACTTTCGACGATCTGAACGAGGCCCTCCCGGCGGAGGTGACCGATGCGGACGAGCTCGATGCCATCCTCACGCGCCTGCGCCGGATGGAGATCGACATCATCGAAGCTTCCGAGGTCGATCGCTACAAGGACGGCAAGAAGGACAACGAGGAAGAAGAGGAAGAGAAGCCGGAAACGAAGCTCGACATTCTCGACGACCCGGTGCGGATGTATCTCAAGCAGATGGGCCAGGTGCCGCTGCTCACGCGCGAGCAGGAGGTCGAGATCTCCAAGCGCATCGAGGAAGCGGAATCGATGGTGCAGCGCCTGATCAACCAGTTCGGTTTCATCGCCCAAGCGCACCTGGATCTGGCGGCGCGTTTGTCGGAAGGCGGCGAGCGCTTCGACCGCGTGATCCTCGACAAGAAGATCGAAAGCCGCGAGCGCTACATGAAGATGCTCCCGCGCCTGTGCAAACAGGTCGAGAACCTGCGCAGCACGCTCGGCCACCAATACGGACATCTGCTCGGCGCGGCCAAGGGCGACGCGAAAAAGCTCAAAGACTTCCAAAAGTCGGCAGCTGCGCTGCAAAAGCTTTACCCTAAATTTTACTTCAAGCAGAAGGTCACGGAGGAATTTGTGCACCTCGCGGATGAGAAATTTTTGGTGCTCAACAACCTGCGTGCGGAAATCGCGAAGCATCCGAAAGATCACGGCCCGAAGTCGCCCGTGGGCCTCAAGGTTCGCGAACTCGAAGCCGTGCTTTGGCTGTCCCTTGAGGAATACGGTGAGCAGTATCAGGAGCTCAAGGGTTGGCTGCGCAAGGCGCTCCAGGCCAAGACCGAGATGGTCGAGGCGAATCTGCGCCTGGTCATTTCGATCGCTAAAAAATATACCAACCGCGGGCTCTCTTTCCTCGACTTGATCCAGGAAGGGAACATGGGGTTAATGAAAGCGGTCGAGAAATTCGAGTACCGCCGCGGCTACAAATTTTCCACTTACGCGACGTGGTGGATCCGGCAGGCGATTACGCGCTCGATCGCCGATCAGGCGCGCACCATTCGCATCCCGGTGCACATGATCGAGACGATCAACAAGCTGATGCGCGTGCAGAAACAGCTCGTGCAGGAATACGGCCGTGAGCCCACCCCGGAGGAAGTGGCTGAGGAGATTTTGCTCCCGGTGGATCGCGTGCGCGCGGTCTTAAAGATGGCGCAGCAGCCGATCTCACTCCAGGCCCCGGTGGGCGAGAGCGAGGAGACGAATTTCGGCGATTTCATCGAGGACAAAGGCGCGGAAAACCCGAGCGACATGACCGCGATCGTACTCCTGAAGGAGAAGATCAAGGATGTGCTCGAGACCTTGACCGAACGCGAACGGCAGGTGCTGGAGCAGCGCTTCGGCCTGGTCGACGGCTACAGCCGCACACTCGAGGAAGTGGGGCGCCAGTTCCGCGTTACCCGCGAGCGCATCCGCCAGATTGAAGCAAAGGCGCTGCGTAAAATGCGCCACCCGACGCGCATCCGGCAGCTGCAGGGATTCTTGGAAGCGGCGGAAGTTTAGCGACGTCGGCGCAACTTTTGCGGCGCCGGGAAGTTGAATCTCCCGAAAGCATGAAACGCGAAGAAGACGAGCCACTGTGGGACTTGCTGGGCCAGGCAAAAGCGCCCGGCGTTTCGCCCTTTTTCGCGCGCAACGTCCTCCGCTCTATCCGCACGGCTGAAAGTGCTGGCTCTTTTTGGAAGCGCTGGCTGCGGCCGCGTGCGCTCGCCCCGATCTCCGCCTCCGCGCTGGTCCTGTTCGTGGGCGCACTCTCGCTTTTCCACGAGGCGAAATCGCCTGCCATCGCGGAAATTCCGCCCGCTCTGGTCGCCGCGGTCGATCCGCAGGATTACGAAGTCGTGGCCGACCTGGATGACCTCTTCGCGATGGAGGACGACTCCTTATGGGACGATTCGGTCTCGCTCTAGCGGCGAGCTTTTACCTGGTCTCGGCCGCCTCCGGGCAGACCCCGGCAGGGTCGCCAGCGGCGAGCACGCCGGAGGCACGGCCGATCCGCGAGCGCTGGCGGAACATGTCGCCGGAAGAGCGCCAGGAGTTTAAGGCGAACATGCAGCGCTGGATCAAGCTGGCGCCGGAAGAGCGGCAGAAACTGCGCTTCCGGGAGGATTTTCGCCGCGAACGGATGCGCGCGGAAATAGACGACGCCATGCGGGCCGCGGGCCTGCTACTGGAGGGCGAGCAGCGGCAGCAATTCCAGCGCGCTTACTTGCAGGAACGGCGCCGGATCGACCGCGCGCTGCGCCAGGAAATGCAAGAACGACGGGAGAAGGAATTGCTCCCGGTGATCGAGCGCTTGAAGCAGCAATTTAGCCAGCCGGCTCCCGCTGCTTCCCCCGCGAAGTAGGCACAAAAAAACCGACCGGTTTCCCGATCGGTTTTTCTGGGCGATCTCCGCTTAGCGCCACCCGCGGCCGTGCCGCGTGGTGCAATAGACGCGGTGATGATTCCGCCAGTGATAGTGCGGCCGCACGACCACCCGCACGTAGCCGGGCGCATAATAGCCCCCGTAAGGCGCATAGCCGTAGGCCGACCCGGGATAGTAAACCCGCTCTGGGTATCCGTAGCCGCCGTAATAGCCGCCGCTGTATCCATACCCGTAACCCACAGGCACGCCCACGCCGATGCCGACCGACAAGCCAGCCTCCGAGCGCGGAGCCGCGGCGAAAGCGAAGCCGCCTGCGATCACGGCAATGATGAGAAGTTTTTTCCAATTCATATCTGGTCTTTCCTCCTTTGGTTGCTGCTGATGATTGAACTGAAATTAAGACGGCAGGTTGCGCTTAATTATTCGTTTCCCGTGGCGGAATAATCCGCGCGCGCATTGAGAAAGATATCATCACCGATCTGCGCGAAGTGCAAATCGCGCAGGCGCACACCGTCGAGCGTGGCCGCCGCGCCGCGGCCGGCAAACGCGACCACCGGCCCGCCCACGAGCACTGGCGCAAAGTAGAGGTGCACCCGGTCGAGCAGGCGCTCATCCAAAGCCTGGCTGAGAATATCGCCGCCGCCTTCCAGGAGGACGCTGGTAATTTCGCGATCGCCTAACGAGTCCAGGACCGCGGCCAGCGGCTGGTCGTGGTAGACCAGCGTGCGGCTGGCAAATTGGTCGGTGAAGAGATGCGACGCGCGCGGAAGATTTCCCGAGCGCGTCAGGACCACGCGCCACGGCTGGCGCGCGCCCGGCCGGCCGCGCGCGGTCAGGCGGGGATTGTCCGCCCGCAGGGT
Source organism: uncultured Verrucomicrobiae bacterium (assembly GCA_963726745.1). Classification (GTDB taxonomy): domain Bacteria; phylum Verrucomicrobiota; class Verrucomicrobiia; order Chthoniobacterales; family UBA10450; genus JACCTI01. The sequence goes on along the minus strand of CAVSDR010000004.1, from coordinate 140,852 downwards.
GCGCGCGCCGATGAGAATGCTGTCTACTTGCGCGCGAAAAGCGTTGGCCTGCGCGCGCGCCGCCGCGCTCGTGAGCCAGCGCGGATCGGCCGGCGGGCGGGTGAGCCGGCCGTCGAGACTGAGGCCGCACTTGGCAATGACAAACGGCCGTCGGGTGACGATCCATTTGTTGAAGGCTTCGTTCAGCGCGGCGCATTCCTCCGCGAGCACCCCCGCGACCACCTCGACGCCCGCGCGTCGCAGAATCTCCAGCCCGCGTCCCGCGTGCGCGGGGTTGACGTCGACCGCGCCCACGACCAACCGGCGCAGGCCGGCGCGTTGCAGCGCGGTGGTGCAGGCGGGCGTGCGGCCGACCGTCGAGCAAGGTTCGAGCGTCACGTAAAGCGTGGCCGCGGCGGGCAGCGCGCGCCCGAATTTTTCCAGGCAGGCGATCTCTGCGTGGGGCGTGCCGCGGCCGCGATGATGCCCGCGCGCGACGATCTTTCCCTGGTGCACCAAAACCGCGCCGACCGCGGGATTAGGACTCGTTAGACCGGCGCCTTTGGCGGCTTCGCGCAAGGCGGCGCGCATGAACATCTGGTCGGCTGTTGGTCGCGCCACCCGAGGAGATAGCGCGTTTTCCGCGGGAAGTCAGGCGGTCGCGGCGAGGAATTTAGTCAGCATCTTCTTCCTCCGGCGCGGGCGGGCGCGCAGCCAATTTCGCCGCCGCCTGGCCCCGCGCGGAACGCGCGCGGGCAGCAGTGGCCCGGGCATTTTTCTGCGCGACGTATTGCTCACGCGCGCTCAGCGGCGGCGGCGGGCGCGGATGCGTGCGGCGGTAGTGCTGAGTCGCGAGGCCCAGGCAAAAGGCCGCGAGCACGCAGGCGACCACCTTCTTTTCCTCGGGCGTGAGCACGAAGATCTGGCGGCGCGGCACCGGTCGCTTCATGGCGTTTCCGGCGGCCGGACGCGCAGGCAGCGATAACGGCCGCGCACCTTTCGGTTGTAAAATTGCGCCTTCGACTCCGCCTGCATGAGCGCCTGGTGGAGCGAGGCGGGCACGCCGAGGTAGCGGTAGATCAAGCCATCGCGGAACTCGATCTCAAGCGCATGCAAGCGATGGCTGTAGCCCACAGCGGCGAGTGCGCTCGAGTCCACCGGCAGGCGCTCCATCCGCGAGACGATCGGGGCCACGCTGCGATCGGCACCGCTGGAGGGCAGGACGAGGAGCGCAGTGAGGAGCAGGGCAAGGCAGCGCGCGCGCACGTCCCGAAAGGTATCGTTAGGCGCGGCCGAAAGTCGAGCGGGGAAAGCGCCTACCGGATGGGTGGAGCGGGCGGCCGGCCGTATTCCACGAAGCGCATGTTCGCGCTGCAGCCGATGGTGGCGCAGGTGCCGCTGGTGGTCCCGGGCGGGAGCGGATTTAGCACTACATCGTAGACCTCGGTGGCGAACAAGGTCCCGCCAGCGACGGGGCGATTGCAGACGTAATCTCCGAAGCGCGTCGTCTGGGTCGCGTTGCTGTTCGTCACCTGGTAGACGACGAAATCATCCTTGTAGCCGACGGCAAATTGCGGGAAGCCGATCGTCCCGCCGCCGACCGCGAGGGTGATCCCGATCTGGCTGCCGTCGGTGCCGAGCCCGCCCATGGCGTAGGCGTAGTCGTTATTCCACACGTCGTACTCTGCGATCGCTTTGTATTTGCTCCCATCGGGCGTGAGCGTCTCGAGTCGCAAGTAGGCGCGCGGGCGGCCGCCGCCGCTGTTCGCCCCGGCATCAAAGGCGAAGAGGTATTCGTCGCGCGAGCCTTGGTTGAGACCGGGAATGACGCGCCGAAAAACGCCGCCGGTGATGTTGCCCGGGAAGGAAACTGCGAGCCAATCGGCGCCATCGGGCGCGGTCGAGGTGTAGTTCGTGCCCTGAGGAATTTGACTGATTTTAACGGTCGTCGGCGTGACGGCGTTTTCGTTATCCGGGCAGGTGAAAACGCGCAGCGTGCTGGAATCGTCGAGCGAGCCGACGACCATGCGGCCGGGCGCGCCCTGGATGAAATGCGTTTTGTTCAAGCCATTGGAGCCGGTGAGTTCGGCGAAGCCGAAACCAATGCTGCCGGCAGCAGGGTTCACGAAATCCGCCAGGCTCATCCGCGCGATGATCCGGCGGCCGGTGTAGACCCGGCCGGGAGTGGTGAAGCCATGGTCGATCCCGACGTAGAGGAAGGTGTCGGAAAAGGCGAGGTCGGGGTAGTCGAGCCACTCGGCATTGGTCGTGCCGAGGGCGGTGCCGGTGAGATCGACGAAGCGCCAGGCGTTCCAGAAATCTGCGGCCACCGCGGCCGGGGTCGCCCAGGCGATGCGCAGGCGCGAGGTCTGCGTGATCCGGAAAGTGGCAGGCGCAGCCGGTGGGGGCTGGGGCGGGCAATTGGTCGCGCACGCGGTAATGGGATTGTATTGCAGCAGCCAGAAGAAAAGATTCTGGCCGGGCAAATAGACGACGACTTGATCGCAGCAAAAGCCGCCATCGCTCTGCGGGAAAAAGGTGGTGCGCGCCGGGTTACCCGGCTGCGGACTGAGAAGATTTACATCGATGAAAGTCTGTCCGCCGTTGGTGGAGTAGCTGATGTTGCTGTTGTAGGTCGCCAGGACCACTCCGTCCGGGGCAGCCGCGGCAGCGTTTGGGTCGGGCGGAGTGCCGGCATTTCGCATCGTGGTATTGCGCGGGATCTGCACGCCGGCGCCGCCTGCGGAAGTGCCGAGCTGCGTTCCTGTGGGCGTGGGCGGGAAGAGCTGGCGCGGCGGGCCGATGGGCACAAAGACGGGCGTCTCCGAGTTCGGCCCGAACGGCGGCGGTGCGGGCGAGACGGTGGGATAGGGGACGGTCTTCGGGTCTTGCTTTACCGTCGTGCCGGTCTGGAGCGGGATGGGGCCAGGCGGCGCGTTGTCGGGATTGATGGGGCGTTGCGCGCGGAAGGCGTGCTCCTTGCCTTCGGCGCGATAATTCCCGGCGACCGTGAGGAGATGAGCGCTGCCATCCGCTCCGGCGATCTTTAACAAGGCATCGAAGCGCACCGAGCCGCCGGCGGGGAGATCGCCTAACGAGTTAGTGGGCAGGCTGGCCGGTCCCGCGTAGGTGCCGCCTTCCACCTCGATGCCGGTGATGCGGAGTTGCCCGGCCGGGTGCCCGCTGGCGTTCCGGAGTTCGAACTGCGTGCCGACGGTGAGGTTGTCGTCCCAGACGGAGGTGGCGGCTTCGCTCAGGACGATTTCGACTCCGGGGTGCTTCTTTTTTTTGCAACCGGGAAGGATGCAAAGCGCCGCCAGGACGAGGACGAGAAATCGGAACCGCATGGGAACCTCCTTTTCAATATCGCTGCCGAACCGCAGGGATATCAGATCGCCTGCGCGCGGTCAATTCCCGCGGCGGGTCCGGGTTTTTCTGGCCGCGGCGCGCGCCGCTGCGTATGCAGGTGGGCTGCTCCCACGGCCATGAGAACAAACTACGACGTCGTTATCCTCGGCGCCGGCCACAACGGCCTGGTCGCCGCGGCTTATCTCGCGCGCGCCGGCTTGAGCGTGCTGTTGCTGGAGAAGAACGATTACCTCGGCGGCGCGACGACTTCGCAGCAGGTTTTCCGCGATTACGACGCCTGGCTCTCGCGTTATTCGTATCTCGTTAGTCTCTTCCCGGAAAAGATCATCCGCGACCTCGGGCTGCGCCTGGAATTGCGCCGGCGCACGGTCGGATCGTTCACTCCGTATGTGCGTCACGGCAAACACGCCGGTTTGCTCCTGAGCAACGTCTCGGAAAGCGCGAGCGCGCACTCGATGCATCAGCTCACCGGCAACCAGACCGAGTTCGAGCAGCTCAAGCGCTTTTACCGGCTGGTCGCGCTCTTCGCCGAACAGACCTGGGATGGCCTGCTCGAGCCGCTCGTTTCGCGGGAGGATTGCGAGCGCCGCTTCGCTGCGAACGACGAAACGCGCGCCGCCTGGCGAGCTTTGGCGGAGGAACCGCTCGGGCGCGCGATCGAGCACTACCTGCAAGACGATCTCGTCCGCGGACTGGTGCTGACGGACGCGAAGATCGGCGTCTTCACGCATCCGCACGATCCTTCGCTCCTGCAAAATCGCTGCTTCCTCTATCACCTGATCGGGAACAAGACCGGCGAGTGGAAGGTGCCGGTCGGCGGGATGGGCGCGGTCGCGGGCGAGCTGGAGCGGGTCGCGCGCGCGGCGGGCGCGGAGATGGAGACGAGCATCGCGCTCCAGCGCTTGCACGTGAATGGCGGGAAGCATGCGGTGGAATTCCTCCATCGAGGCCAGCAGCAGACGGTCGAGGCTCGCTTCCTCCTGGTAAACTTCGGCCGCAATGTGCTGGCAAAATTCATCGGCCGTCCCTACCAGCCGGCGGCGGAGGATGAGGGCTCGGTCTTCAAGATGAACATGCTCCTGCGGCGGCTGCCGAAGCTGAAGGCTGCCGGCTATTCCGCGGAGGAAGCTTTTGGCGGCACCTTCCACACGGACGAAGGCTACGAGCAGATGAACCAGAGTTACGAGCAGGCGGCCAAAGGGCGCCTGCCGGAGCGTCCGCCGGGCGAGGTCTATTGCCACACGCTCACGGACGACAGCATCCTCTCGCCGGAGCTGCGCGCGCAGGGCTTCCACACGCTCACGCTCTTCGGGCTGGATACGCCCTGGAGCCTGTTTGCGCGCGACAACGTCCACCAGCGGCGGCTGGCGGAACGGCGCTTCCTCGCGAGCATGGACCAGTGGCTGGAGGAACCGCTCGAGAGTTGCCTCGCGGAAGCGCGCGACCGCAGCCTCTGCCTCGAAAGCAAGAGCCCGGTCGACCTGGAGGACTCGTTAGGGCTTTACCACGGGAATATCTTCCAGGATGCGCCCAGCTTTCCCTTTGCGGAAAAGCCGGAGGAAGCGGGCACCTGGGGCGTGGAAACGGAGTGGCGGAATCTTTTCCTGTGCGGCTCGAGCGCGCGCCGGGGCGGGGCGGTCAGCGGCATCCCGGGGCATAACGCCGCGCAGAAAGTGCTGGCAACAGTGCGCGCGGGCGAAGCGGCCGGCTAATGCCGCGGGAGCACGAAGGCAGCGGGGCGGCGCTTTGGCCGGATTTGATTCATACGAACGTATGAATTAGGCTGCGCCCTGATGCCGGTCCTGAGCGAGAAGCCCCAAACGAAGCGCGCGGTGCTCGACGCAGCCGAGCGCCTCTTCGCAGCCCATGGTTTTCGCGCCACTTCGCTGCGCGCGATCACGAGCGCGGCCGCGGCCAACCTCGGCGCGGTGAACTACCATTTCGAATCGAAGGATGCGCTTATCCTGGCGGTCCTGCGCCGGCGGATGCAGCCGTTGAATGCGCAACGCCTGGCGCTGCTCGACCGCTTCGAGGCGGCGGCCGGGGGGCAGGCGCTGCCGGTGGAGAAAATTCTCGAGGCGCTCTTTCGCCCGCCGACCGAGTTGGCGCTGCGCGGGGCGAAGAGCGGCCGCTTTTTCATTCGCTTGCTCGGGCAAATATTATCGGAGCCGGGCGATCTGCTGGAGCCGCTGGTGGTGGAGGAATTCGCGGAAAAAAATCGGCGTTTCCACGCGGCCATCCGACGCGCCTTGCCGTATCTCTCGAGCGATGAAGTTCACTGGCGGCTGCATTTTGCCCACGGCGTTTTCCTGCACACCGTGGCCCACGGACGGGTGCTGGAGTTGTCCTCGGGCCGCCGCTGTCGCGTGCTCGAGGTGGAGAAGACCTTGGGAAGAATGATCGAATTTTGCGCCGCCGGATTGACTGCGGGAGTGAAGGGAAAAGCCAAATGAGCGTGCTCGAAACAACCGTGGAAGCTCCGGCGGAGAAGAACCGCCGGCCACTCGCGGAAACGCCCGCGCCGGCCGGGAAGGTGCCGTTGTTTCATCGGCCGTGGCTTGTGCTCGTGGCCGCGACCTTACTTGTGGTGGGAATCGTTTGCGGGGCGTTTGCGCTCGTCCATTCCTTCACTCACGAGTCGACAGACGACGCTTTCATCGACGGACACATCATTGCGATCGCGCCGAAGATTGCCGGGCGCGTGACCGCGGTGCAGGTGGGCGACAACCAGGAAGTGAAACGGGGCGACCCGCTGGTGGAGATCGATCCCGCGGATGCGGAGGCGACGCTCGCGCAACGCCGCGCCGCGGTCGAGGTAGCGAAGGCCAAGGAGCGCAATGCCGTCGCCGGTGCCGAGCAGGCGGACGCGCACCTGCAGACCCTGCATGCCGGTTACGAAGCGGCCGGCGCGAGCACCGATGCGGCTGCGGCGGACACAAAGAAGCAGCGCGGCGATCTCCAGCGGAACCAGGAACTGATCGCGAGCGGCGCGATCTCGCGGCAGGACTTTGAGCACTCATCGATCGACCTCGAGGCCTCGCAATCGACTCTGAGCGCGAAGAAAAAGCAGATGGATGCGGCCGCGGCGTTCTTGAAGGAAGCGGAGAAGCAGGCCGAGGCCGCGCACGTGCAGGTGGACGCGGCGAAGGCCGGAGTGACGGAAGCTGAGGCGGCCGCGCGACAGGCGGAATTGCAATCGTCATACGCGACTCTCACCGCGCCGGAAGACGGGCGTGTGACCACAAAAGCGGTGGAGGCCGGCGCCTATGTGCAAGTGGGGCAAAACCTGCTCGCGCTGGTGACGCCGCAACGCTGGGTGACCGCGAATTTCAAAGAAACGCAACTCGCGAACATTCGCGCCGGGCAGCCGGCCACGATCGCGGTCGACGCCTACCCGGCGCAGGAATTTCGCGGGCACGTGGAGAGCATCCAGGCCGGCAGCGGGGCGCGTTTTAGTTTGCTCCCGGCGGAGAATGCGACCGGGAATTTCGTGAAAGTCGTCCAGCGCGTGCCGGTGAAGATCGTCTTCGACGATCAACCGGAGATCGGGCGTGTGCTCGGGCCGGGAATGTCTGCGGTCCCGGACGTGAAAATAGGCGACGGGATGGGTGTGGTGCTGGTGGTCGCGGGGATCGCGTTTGTGGCCATCGCCGCGGTGGTGATCGGCGCGGGTCTTTGGTTGGGGCGCGTCGGGCGTGCGCATTAAATGGCGGCAAACGCCTCCAGTGCCGCGCCGCCGTGGGCGCCTCCGGCGCACAATCCCTGGCTGATCGCGATCGCGGTCATGCTGGCGACGTTCATGGAGGTGCTCGACACCTCGGTGGCCAACGTTTCGCTGCCGCATATTGCCGGCAATCTCTCGGCCTCGACCGATGAGGCGACGTGGGTTTTAACCAGCTACCTGGTGGCGAATGCGATCATTCTCCCGGCGACCAACTGGCTCGGGCAACTCTTCGGGCGGAAGCGGTTCCTCATCGGTTGCATCTTGCTGTTTACTTTTGCCTCGGCGCTCTGCGGGGTGGCCGGCAGCCTCGGGTTTCTCATCCTCGCGCGCGTCCTCCAGGGCGCGGGCGGCGGTGCGCTCCAGCCGATTTCGCAGGCTATTTTGCTCGAGAGTTTCCCGCCGCAAAAACGGGGCGCGGCGATGGCGGTCTTCGCCATGGGCGTGGTCGTGGCGCCGATCCTCGGCCCGACTTTAGGCGGCTGGATCACGGACAATTATTCCTGGCGCTGGATCTTTTACATTAACCTGCCGATCGGCGCGCTCGCGGTCCTGATGGCGAACGCGGTCGTGGAAGACCCGGCTTATTTGAAGCGGATCTCGGCGACGAACATCGATTATGTCGGCTTCGGCCTGCTCGGCATCTGGCTGGCGACATTGCAATACCTGCTCGATAAGGGCCAGGAGCTCGATTGGTTCAGCTCGCGGACGATCGTTTGGTGCGCGGTGATTTCGGGAGCGGCGTTCATCGGCTTCCTCGTGCGCGAGTTGAAGACGAAGTTCCCGATCGTCGACCTGCGCGTGCTCCGAAATCGCAATTTCGCAGTCGGCTCCGCGTTGATCCTACTGCTGGGCGCGTTGCTTTACGGAACGACCGCGATCCTCCCGCTCTTCATGCAAAACCTGCTGCACTACACCGCGCTTGAAGCCGGCATTGCCATGAGCCCGCGCGGCATCGGGGCTCTGCTCATGACTTTGATCGTCGGCCGTCTCGTCGGCAAAGTCAGCAGCCGCATGCTCATCGGGGCCGGTTTTCTCCTGCTGGGCTACGCCTGTTTCATGCTTGGGAAAATCAATCTCAACATCGGCATGAGCAGCATCATCATCCCGATCATCATCAGCGGGGTGGCGATTAGTTTGATCTTCGTTCCGTTGACCACGGCTACCATGGGGACGCTCTCGCAGGAGCAAATCGGGAACGCTTCCGGTATCTTCAATCTCATGCGCAACGTTGGCGGGAGCGTTGGCATTGCCATGATCACGACCTTGGTGGCGCGTGGGGCGCAGGCGAACCAGGCGATCCTTTCGTCGCACCTGTCGCCGTTTAACCCGCTGGTGCAGGAGCGCCTGCAACAGGCGCACGCCGCGCTGGCCCGGAGCGGCGGCGACTGGCAGGCGATGCAACAGGCGCCGCGGGTGCTCTACGGCCTGCTCCAGCAACAGGCAGCACTCGTTAGCTACGTGCAGAACTTCCAGCTCTTCGCGCTGACCTGCCTGCTAAGCGCGCCGCTGGTGCTGCTCTTCAAGAAGGTTCGCCGACCGGTCGGCCCGATCGCAGCGCACTAGCCGCCGGCGTTATTCCGCACGATCGTGCTATCGCCGCTGTTGATCACGCCGTCGGTGTTCACATCGGAGCGGAAGTTCGTGGGGCTAACCAACTGCCCGGAGCGATCGCGCGTCTGCGTGGTGTCGCCCGCATTGACGAAACCATCGCCGTTGGTGTCGCCTACAAGGACGCGCAGCGGGATCGTGTTCAAGCTGCTAAAGCGGCCGGTGGCATCGGCGACGTTATGCAGCCCGATATTGACCACCTGGTTGGTGGTGACGCCCGTGAGGTTGACCACATAGGTATGAGGATCGCTGCCGACTGCGCCGCTGGTGACTTTGCCTACACCGGAAGTGACGCTGGCGCCGGTTACACTCGTTAGGTTCTCCGGGTAGGTGACGACCACGGTGTAGTCGCCGGTGCTGCCGCCGCGGCGGCATTCAATTCCCGGCGGGCCCGTCAATGGCAGGTCGATGCTGTAGTTCACCCCGCCGGTGTGAGACTTCACGGAAGCGGCGCTAACCGGCTGGACTGGGAAGCTCAGCGGATATTGGGTGCCGCCGCGCGCGGTGTCGGTGCGATTATTGCCACTGCCTTGTGCCGTGGTGTAAGTGGTCGCGCGCAGGCCGGCGAGGATTGATCCGAGAGCCAGCGGGCTGTGCCCGCTGGGAAGAGCGGCGTTCAGCTTACTGACAGCGACTTTCATGGTGATCGTCTTGGCGGTTTGATCGAAGGCGCCGCTGTCGGCCGCGCCCAGATCCGTGTAGGTGATGCTGCCGTCAAAATTCCGCACCGCCTTGCCGTAGACAAAGGTCTGCGCGCCCGCGCTATCGGTGCTCGCACGGAGGTAAAATTGGTCGCCCCGATCGGAGATGCCGAAAGTGTATTCGCCGGTGGGACTCAGGATCGATTCCGGAACATTAGCGGCAAAATGGATGCGCCAGTTGGTTGTTGGGGGGATCGCGGTGAGATCGGAGACAGCCATGGTTGCGACCAAAACAGGCGCGACGCTGGTCCCTTCGGTTGAATAAAGCACCGAGAGAATATCGGTCGCGTCGTCCGCTGCCAGAACGACGATGCCGCCAGTCTGGGGATTGCCGCCGGTGCGCACGTCGTGCCGGAAATCGGTCACTTGAGAGCCGGGAATGCCGCCGACGCTTGCCGCAGTCGGGAGCGGCTCATAGGCCGGTCCGGGGAGCGCGCTACCCTCGACCGGTGTCGGAACGGCGGCGCCATTGTTGACTCCAGGCCCGCTGATCTGCCGGGTCACGTAAGTATGGCCGCTGATGTCATTGTGATCATCGCAAAAAGCGATCACCGCTGCGCCCGTAGGATCGAAGGAGATCTGGAAGTAGTCAGCAAGATTGCGATTCGGCGACATCCCACCGACCACCAAGCCGGCTTCGGAAATATTCGCGCCGTGGATCACATGATCGCCGGCTTCCGCCTGCCGGAAGACCGGCGCTGTGAGGACATTGGTGCCCAGGGCGTAGAAGACATGCCAGTTGGCGCTATCGTCGCCGGTCGTCGCCTTGTCGCTGCCATACCAGACGACGCCGATGGTGCCGGGGGTAGGCCCAGTTTCCAGCCATGGGAACACCGCAGTCAAAGTCTCCATTCCGTCGCTCACGCGGATCGCAGGCGACCAAGTGTTCCCCTTGTCCTGCGAGAACTTAATATAGATGTCGTGGTCGTTGGAGTAGCAGGCGTAAACCGTCCCGTCGCTCGCGACTTTCACGGTGAAGAAGAGGTGCGCGTTCCCGGTGCCAGCAACGTTGTGCACCGTGTAACTCGCCGGCGGAAGGCTGGTCGGCCCCGGAGGCCCTGGGACCGGCGGAATGCCGACCGCGACCACGCCGTTGCTCCCGCTCAGGTAAACCGTGCCGTCGTTTTGATCCACGTCCACGCCGCCGACCTGCCCAATGGTTCCGACCACGGTGGTGTTGCCGTAAGTGAGGCCCATGTCGACCGAGCGCTGCACCTGCGCGACGGCGGGCGCGAGCGTGCGGTAGATCAGGTAACAATACTGGCTGCCGAAAAATTCCATCCATTGGCGGTCATCCCCGGGAATGCCGCCGGTGACATTGCCCGAGGGATTTTTCAGGAAGGTCGCGCCGCGATCGGTCGAGCGCTGCGACGAGATATTTGCCAGCACCAGGCTGCTGTAGGCCAAGGCTGGCGGCGTCGCCGGGTTCTCCACCGCTTCGGTCGGAAAGGCGACCGCCATGTCGACATCGCCCCCGCCATCTCCGCCCACGACCACGTCTTGCGAACCGGTGATCGAGTCCGGTTGCCCGCGATATTGCGGGTTCCGCATGAGGGGATCGTAGTTCGGGTTGGGATTGCCGCCGACGGTTGGCCGCAGGTCGAAGTAGAAGAGGTCGGTCCCGGCCGGAACGCCGCGAATCGGGGCGACGTAGGTGTTGCCAAACTTATCCGTGCGAATGCTCGGCTCGACATCCTGCCCGATGTAGGGCGCGCGCAAAGCATAGCTGGGGCTGAAGGTGATCCCGCCCTTAAGGTAGGTCGCAGTGCCGCCGGTAGGCAGCGGGATGGGCGTGCAGCTAGCCGCCTGATTGCCCACGGTGTAGGTGCCGTTGCTGGTGGAATCCTGCCCCAGGAAAAGCGTGCCACCGACATTCATTTGCGTGACGGCGTTGATCGCAGTGAGTCCGGTCCCGGGGCCGGCGCTGATTTTGCTCAGGGCGATCACCATCGTGATGGTGCCGTCGGCATTAAACGATGCCGCCTCCAGTCCGCCAACCGTGGTGACGAGGTTCCCCGCTTGCGTGCCGTATTCGAAATTCGTTCCGCCGCTCGCGTCGGACATCATCGAGACGTAGTAGGTGGTCGCGCCGTTCGTGAAGCGGACCCGCCAGAACTCATTCGCCGGGACGGTGGAAAGGTTCGCGACCTTGAGGACAATCACTAGCCGCGGCGAGCCGATGTAACGGTAGTCCTCTCCGAGGGCGATCGAGAGAATGTCGGATTGCGGGGGATTGGCCACGCCTTGATCGCCCGCGGGATCGGTCACCACGACGACCGGGGCGTTCAAGCAGGCAGCCACATCCTGCGTGCCGACATTGCCCTCGGGCGTCGGGACGCGGCGGGCTTGGGCGGAGGAATCCGGCGCGCTGCGCGCTGGACCGGCGAAGAGCGAGGCGCTGCCGAGGAGCAGGCTGGAGAGGAGGCAGGCAGCAAGGAGACGCTGGCCGCCGACGCGAGACACGGGGGGTGTTTGCATGGGAAGGAGGGGTTGCTGGGTTGTGCTCCCGAGAGAGCTAACCATTACTTCGCGCCTGCCCCGCGGCGAGGTTGGATGAGGCCTCGCTTTTCCTCCGCGCGCCCGTGGATTTTGGTCGTTACGACACGATCACACCCCGCCAAAAGGCGACGCGACCTTGGATTTCCGCAGCCGCTGCTTTCGGCTCGGAGTAATACCAGGCCGCGTCTCGGTTCACCGCGTCGCCGATGACGATGTCGTAATAGCTCGCGGTGCCCTTCCACGGGCAAACCGTCTGCGTTGCGCTGGCGCGCAGATGTTCCCGGCGCAGGGAATCGGCTGGGAAATAATGGTTCCCCTCCACGATCACGGTGTCGTTGCTTTCGGCCAGGACGGCCTCATTCCAGGTAGCTTTCATTGCCCAGCTATTCGTTTGCCGGTTGCCTCCGGACGGCGCGCTGCCATTTCCGCCTTGTCGAAGCCGTCCTCTCCGGCCAATCTCGGGCCTCCGGAAAGCATCCCCCATGCTGCAAAGCCTGGACACCCTCATCGCCTTCGTCCTCATCATGACGGTGGCGAGTCTGTTCGTTACCGTGCTCGTGCAGATGGGCTCGGCGGCGCTCAGCTTGCGCGGGAAAAATTTAGCCAACGCGCTCGCGCTGACTTTCCAGACGGTCGCGCCCACGCTCGGCCCCGGGGCGCATCGGCTGGCCGCGCACATCCTGTGCGATCCGCTGCTCTCGGATTCCACCCGCACGCCGAAGGACGAAGGCGCGGATCCCTGCGCGTCTCCCTTGCCCGAGAAGCCGTGGCATTTTACCGACATTTTCGGCGCGACGCGGCTGGCAAGCGCGGTCCGGCCGGAGGAAGTCTACGCCGCGCTCCGGCGCCTGGCGCAGGAACGACCGGGCATCAACGATCGCGGAGTGGCCGCGGCGGCGCAGCAGGTGCTGGCCGCGCTCATCGTGCCGGATCAAGAGGCGGCGGCGATCCGCGCGCAGCTCGGCGGTTTGCGCGCGCTCCTGGAGGAAATTCCCGATGCCGCGCTCCAGGGAAAGCTGGTCGACACGGTAGAGAATATGCCGGCTAATTTCCTGGTCGCGGCGGATGCGGCGCGGGAAAAATTCGAGCGTTGGTTCGGCACCGCGCAGGACCGCGCGCAGCAGTGGTTCCAATTGCACACCCGCGGGCTCACGATCGCTGCGAGCGCGCTCCTCGCGCTTTTCCTGCAACTCGATGCGGTGGAAATTTTCCACCACGCGAGCACCAACGCCGCCGCGCGCGAGGCGCTCGTGGCCCAGGCCGCCCGCGCCGTAGTGCAGGCGGATGCGGTGGGCGCGGCGCGCCCGGCCCTGCTCGCGCGCGTGGCCGATGAGTGGGCCCGCGAGAATGAGCGCCCGCCGATCTCGCTCGACGGGATCAGCAACGCCGGCGAATTGCGCGCGGCGCTGGCGCAGGCGGCGGCGGGGCAATTCGATCCGGCGCAATTTGAGCGCCTGCTCGCGGCCGGGACGCGGGCGGATTTCGCGGAGAAGCGCGAGCAAATAGCCGAGATGACGCGCGAGGTGAGCGCGACCGGCTTCGAGTTTATCCCGGTGGGCTATTGGCGCTGGCCGGGCGGCGCCAGTTTCGGCGAGCGGGTCGCCGTCTTTAGCCGGCATCTTCCGGGGATGGCGCTCTTCGCCGCGCTTCTCACGCTCGGCGCGCCTTATTGGTACAACCTGCTCAAGAACCTCACCAGCTTGCGCCCCGCGCTCGCCCAGCTCATCGGCCGCGAGGAAAACGCCCGTCCGCCGGCAAGTTAAATGTCCGCCTCGAAAACCTCCCAGTCCCAACCCCAGAAACCATGCCCGAGTCCAACCTCAGCGTCATCGCCGTCGGCCCGAAGAAATGCCGGCCTTTCATCCTCGAAGTCTTCGTCGCCAGCCCGGAAGCCGGCTACAAATTCGAGCTCGTAGTCGAGAAGTCCTGCAGCGCGGCGAACGACCCGCTCTGGAAGCTGGTCTTCGACCTCTACAAAAAGGACGCGCAAGGCGTCTTCCAGCAGATCGTGCACGTCTCCTACACGCCGGTGGACCCGGCGGATCAACGTGGAGTGCAAGCGCTCGCGACTGAGCCGATCAACGTCGAGACCGCGCGCGTCCTGCGCCGGGAAGTGCATCCCGCGGCCAAGGCCGTGGCCGAAGTGGCCAACGCCACCCCGGCGCAAAAGGACAACCTCCGCGCCGCCATGAGCAAAGCCGCGCGCACCGCGATCGAGGTTTAGCGAGGGCCGCGCTAAAAAAATAGGCAGCAAGATGAAGCTCCCGCGTTTCTCCCTGGGTCTCCTGCTCAGCGGCGTGCTGGTCGCGGAGGCGACGGCCCAATGCCGCGACGATCTCGACGAAGCCGCCGGCTACACCATCCGGAGCGTGCGGGTCGAAGGCCGCTGGGTGCCGCGGTTGCCTTTGCCGATCGCTCCCGGCGACCGCTTCAGCAATGCCGGGGTCCAGACGGCATTGCGCGCGGTCCAGCAAGCGCTCCACGCCGAGGAGCGCCGCGGCTTCGAGCTACAAAACCTGGGCGCGCTCGGCGTGACCTACATCAGCCCTTGCTTGCTGGCCGAGGGCCGGCAGGTCGATGTGCTCATCGAGGTGCGCTCGGTGCGGGTCGACCTGCTGGAAATAGGCGGCAACATCCTGCCCTTGCCGCGCTCTGGGTTTGCCACTTTCTACCAGGCGGTGCCGGCTCCGCTGCGCGCGCTCCATCCGCAGGCGGGCGCTTATTACGACAAGGAATATGGCTTTGCGCCCACGGGCGCGATCGCGGTCGATCTGCTCCGCCCGCGGCCGGATGGCCTGCGCCTCCAGCTCAACGCCGGCGGGCGGAAGTCGGTCCAGGAAACGTTTTACGACGCTGGGACCGAGCTGGCGCTTAGCCGGCTGCACCCGGGCGAAACGCTCGAGCGGCTGAGCGTGTCGGCTCTTTTTGAGTCGACCGAAGCGCCACGCGGCCCGAGGACGTTGCGGCGGACCGCGGGTAAAGTCGGTGCCGGCGCGCGTTTCCGGCCGGCGAGCGGCTGGAGCTTTTCGCTCGACGGGGAATATCGCTACGGAGCAAACGAATTTGCCGGCGCGGGCCGCACCACGGAACACGCCCTGGGCCTGCGTCTCGGGGCTGAGGGCCGGGCGGGCGGGGGATTTTTGCGGGCGGCTCTCTGGGCGGAAGCGGCGGCGCCCGGAACGGGTTCGGACTACGGGCGGGCCGCGGGGTTGGTCGCGTTTGCGCGGGAAATTCCGGTCGCGGCCGGCCAAACGATCGGCCTGGAGGCGATCCTGGGCGGCGGCAAGGCTTGGTCGGCGCCGGCTTACGCCCGCTTTTTCGGCGGTCACACCGAGCGCAATTTTCTCTACGATGCCCTCGACTCCCGCGCGCTGGCCGCGTTCCCGGAAGGCCCGCTCCTTCGCAGCCAGGGTGAAGGCCAGGCTCAGCGGGGCGAGCGCGGGACACGGGCTTATTGGCATCTCAATCTGAACCTCGCGCTGCCGGTGCCGGGGCTCTCCCGGCCGTTGATTCCCGACGAAGAGGTTGCGCCCGGCCTTTCCTTGAAGCGGCTTTTGAAGAACAAAGCCGGGGATTCGGTGGCCTTTTACGCGGCCGATTTGGAAGAGCAGGGGATGTCGCCCGAGGCCGCGATGGTGAAGGCGCGGCAGACCTACTCGGAGGTCCAGCCAGCCATCGCGTTCATCGCCGACCGAGCCAAAGTTTACGCGCTCAAGCCGCTGTTTTTAGCCGACTTCGCGGGGTCCGAGGGGGAGCCGTTGGAGGTCGCAGTAGGCGGTGGGTTGCAACTGACCGTGGTGATCGCGCGGATGGAACTGGGCTATCTCCAAACAGTTGCTGGCTCACCTAGCAAAAGCGGCAACCTGTTCGCGCGGATAACTTTCGAAAACATCTTCTAGTGAAAACGGATCACGTCTCCAGCCGTGGAAGTTGCTGGCTAAATTTCTTACGCACATTTTTATATGACCACCCGTGACGCGATCGCCTGGTTCAAGACCACTTTCGGCCGCCGAGCCGCGGCGGCTGTCGCTTCGACGCCGTTCAGCGTCGATCTCGTGGCGGCCATCGCCACCCAGGAGACCTGCTACATCTGGAGTCCGCTGGTCGCCAAGGGCCTCGGCGAAGCCGACGTCCTCCGGCTTTGCGTGGGCGATACGCTGGATGCCGACAAAGGCCGCTGCGCCTTCCCGCGAACCAAATCCGACCTGCTCTCCGCGCCGCGCGGGCCGGAAATGTTTGCGATCGCGCGGGAGGCGCTGCTGGACCTCGCACGCGTAGTCCCAGGTTACGGCTTTGCCTTGCGCAACCCCGGAAAGTTCTGCCACGGATTCGGGATTTTTCAGTACGATCTTCAGTTCTTCCGGGAGAATCCCGAGTGGTTCCTCGGAAAATGCTGGCAGCGTTTCGAGCCTTGCCTCGACCTCCTGTTGCTCGAGCTCAAGCAAGCTCTGGCGCGGCAGGGCTGGTCCGATCGGCGAACGTTAACCGACAGCGAGCAAGTTTTCGTAGCCATCGCCTACAACAAGGGCAGCTGCAGCCCGAGCCGTGGCTTCAAGCAAGGCCATGAGTCCGACGGCCGCTTTTACGGCGAGAACATCCACGAATACCTCCGGATTTCGCAGGGGATCGGACTGGTGGGCGAAGTGGTGGCTGCGGTCGCGCCGGCGGCTGGGGTGGCACCGTTGGCCGCGCCCACGCTCTTCCCCTGCGTCCGCCCGGTCTACGAGGTGAAGGCCAGCAACGCGCTCCGGTTGCGGCGCGATCCTTCGATTCCGAAGGAGGATGAGGTCGCGAATGTCCTTGCGTGCTTGCCCGCCGGCCATCTCGTGCAGCGGCTTTCCGCGAAGAAATCCGGCGGTTTCCTGGAGGTGGAGACGAGCTTGAACGGCGCCTACTTCCGCGGCTGGGCCTTTGCCAAATACCTCCGCCGGGTGAAACGCGCCCAGCCGGCCCGGCCCGCGGGGAAAAAGCCGCGCAAGCCGAAGACGCGGCCGCCCGTGCCGTGCGAGCCGCAGATTCCCGTGGCCCAGCCGCAGACGGTCGAGCCGACCTCCGGCCTGGTCGCGGTCTACATGCCGCGCGCGCCGGGGAGCGTGACCCGGCGGGTCGATTGCGCCGGCCCGCATTCGCTGAACGAGCCAGGGCAACCCGGCCGCGCCGGGGAAAGCGCGGCCGAACGCACCGCCGAGCTGGCGGCGATCATCGACTGGCTGGCGGTCGAGCAGCCGGCGCACCGGCGTTACCAGCCCGCCGGCGGCTGCACTTTCTGCAACATCTACGCGCACGATTATTGCCACCTCGCCGGGGTCTACCTCCCGCGCGTTT
The DNA here is from genome assembly GCA_963726745.1 of uncultured Verrucomicrobiae bacterium. Taxonomy (GTDB): domain Bacteria; phylum Verrucomicrobiota; class Verrucomicrobiia; order Chthoniobacterales; family UBA10450; genus JACCTI01. The sequence continues at coordinate 123,647 of CAVSDR010000004.1, read as the reverse complement.
GGTGGACGCCGGGCGCGGTCGAGTTGCTGGCTAAAGGCGAGGAAGTCCCGCCGCTCTACGAAAAAACGATCGATGAACAGCGCGCAAACGACCTCTTCCGCTGGTTGCGCGACTTCGGGCTGCGCTTCGGCTGGCGGCAGACGGGCACGCTGACAAAGCTCCAGGAAGCGGCCAACCTCGGCGGCGTGGGCCTGATCGTCGCGCGCCGTAAACTCGACGGGAAATCTGGCCACATCGTCGCGGTCGTCCCGGAGACGCCGGAGTTTCGCGCGAAACGCGACTCCGCGGGCGAAGTGCTCGCCCCGCTGCAAAGCCAGGCCGGCTCAGTCAACTTCTGCCGCCGCGCGGTGCCGCGCGAGTGGTGGCGCGGCGAGCAATTTGCCGACAGCGCTTTCTGGATCCACGCCTAACGAGTCGCGAAATCTATTCGCAGGAAACGCCATGCGCATCGCCACCTACAATGTCGAGAACCTCTTCAGCCGGATCAAAGCCATGGCCGGCCCCGACCAGGTGAAGAACGCGGAGATCCTCGCGGATGCGGCCGCGCTCCATCGCCTGATCGAGCAGCCGGTCTACACCGCCGCGGACAAGCAGCGCATCCTCGCGCTCCTGAAGAAACACCGCGCGCTCGGGAACTACGGGCCCTTTTTCCTCCAGCAAACGCGTGGCCGGCTGGCCACGAGCACGGGCAAGATCGTGGCCGATGGGCGGGCCGATTGGATCGGGTGGATCGAGTGGCGCCGTTGCGTGGTCAGCGCGGCCGCGATTGAAAACACCGGTCGCATCATCCGCGCGGTGGACCCGGATGTCCTTTGCTGCGTCGAGGTGGAGAGCCGCCCGGTGCTGCGCGAATTTAACGACACCCTGCTCCAGCCGGCGCCCTTCGCGCACGCGATGGTGATCGACGGGAACGACGACCGCGGGATCGACGTGGGCCTGCTCTCGCGCTGCCCGATTGGCGACATGCAGAGCCATGTGGACGATTTAGACAGCGAGACGAAGCGGCCGGTTTTCAGCCGCGATTGCGCGCAATTCCAGCTCGATGTGCCGGGCACGCGCAGCCTTTGGGTCCTGGTGAACCACTTTAAGAGCCGCGGCTACGGCTCGCAGGCGAGCAACGATGCCCGGCGTCTCCGGCAGGCGGAGCGCGTGCGCGAAATCCTGCGCCGCTTCGACCTGAAGCGGCAGTGGGTCGTGGTCGCGGGCGACTTCAACGAACTGCCCAAGAACGAATCGCTCGCGCCGCTCCTGCGGCATCCCGGCTTGCGCAACACCTTCGACAAACTCCCTGCGGACGCGGATCGCTGGACTTATCGCGACGACGCCATCCCGAGCAAAAACGACCAGATCGATTACCTCCTGGTCTCCGACGCGCTTTGGCCGCGCCTGCGCGGGGTCGGGATCGAGCGGCGCGGCATTTGGTCGAAGACGAAGAAAGTGCGGGAGAAATATCCGCCCCTGCCCACGGTCACGGGCGAGACCAATGCCGCGAGCGATCACGCCCTCCTCTGGGCCGATTTCGACCTCGGCTGAAAGTAGCCAGCGGTGAAGTTGTCGGCTAATTTCGCCGCGTCGTTATGCCGAAATACCTTGTCGTGAGCACGAGCGGGAATCCCGCGAGCAACAGCCGCCGCCTCGGCCGGAGCGCCTTGGCCGCGCTCGAGAAACTGGGCGTCGCGCCGGAGTGGATCGACCTGCGGGAGCTTGACCTGCCGCTCTGCGATGCCGGGGCGTGTTACGCCGCGCCCGGCGCCCAAAAACTCAGTGCCGTGATCGCCCGGGCCGACGGTATTCTGGTGGCCGCGCCGGTCTATAACTACGATGTGAGCGCGTCGGCTAAAAACATGATCGAGCTCACCGGGAAAGCGTGGACCGACAAGGTCGTGGGCTTCCTTTGCGCCGCCGGCGGCATGAGCAGCTACATGTCCGTCATGGCCTATGCGAACTCGCTCATGCTCGATTTTCGCAGCGTCATCATCCCGCGTTTTGTCTACGCAAACGAGAGCGCCTTCGACGGCGACACCGTCCAGGACGCGCAAATCCAACAGCGCATTGACCAGGTCGCGGCGGAGCTGGTCCGCTTCACCAGCGCGCTCCGGCCCTAACGAGCGCGGCGCACCTGCACCTCGACCCGGTAGGTTATTTTCACCAGCAAGTCGCCTCGTCCGCCGCGCGCCCGCGGCAACCCTTCGTTAGGCAAACGCACCATCTCGCCGCGGCCGGCCTGCGCCGGGATGCGCACGGTCAACCTCCGGCCGTCCGCGCCGGTGATCGTCTCGCTTCCGCCCGCGGCCGCGCGGCGCGCGTCGATCCGCAGGTCGCAGCGGAGATCGCTTCCGCGCGGCTTGAACCGCGCCGAAGGCATGGCGCGCAAGCGCAGCCGCAGGTGGCCTTCGCCGGAATTTCTCGCGAGGCGCAGGCGCGTCCCGGGCGCAGTCATGGGCGGAATCTCCACCGGGTAGGTTTCCGGCTCGCGGCTCAGCGGGTCGCGCACCGTCACCGTCAGCGCCGTCCCGCGGAAAAAATCTTCCAGCCGCAGGTTCACATCCTGCGCGAGATCGTGGGAGATGCGGCCGGCGCGCGGCGTGCGGCCGCCGCCCTGCTCGCGATCGTAGACACGGCGGCGCGTCGGGTCGCTCAGGACCTCATGCGCAGCGTTCAATTCCTGCGCCCGCCGGACTGCTTCCGGCGCCTGCGCGTGGCGGTCGGGGTGATGCTCCTTGACCAGGCGGCGGTAGGCTTCGCGCACCTCTGCGAGCGTGCAGTCGCGTTCCAGGCCCAGCGTGGCGTAGTGGTTGGGCATGGCTAGAGATCGCGCCGGAGGAAGAACTGCGAGAGCGGCTCGCGCACGAATCCGAGCGGCTCGAAGATCGTCGCGCCATCTCCCTCCGGCCAGACCGGCGGAACGAAAAACTCGCGCTCCGGGAAACGCGCCAGTGCGCCCGCGAGCAACGTCCGGAGACCGATGCGGGCGCCGCGGGCGAAGAGTCCATGCACGCGCACGGGATGGATCTCGGGCTTGGAAAGAATCACCACGCCGCCGTCCGCTTGGAAGGCTCGGGTCCCGGCGACCTTTGCAATCGCGCCGCGCGAGATTGGCCAGGGCGCTTCCGGATATTCGCGCGGGTCGTAAACAGACAGCGCTTTGGCGACGGAAATTTCCGTGATTTCTGCCGGCGCTTCGACCGGGCCCGCGGCGCGCCGCCAACCGCCCAGCCGGCCCAGATTCCGGAATCCATGCCGCCGGTAGAAGGCATGCGCGCGCGGGTTTTGTTCGATCACTTCCAGCAGGAGCGCTTCGTCGCCGGCCGTTTGCGCGTCGGAGAGAACGGCTGCGAAAAGCGCGTCGCCCGCGCCGCTCCCACGCGCTGCCGGCACCAGCGCCATCCCGCCGCAGCGCAGGATGCGGCCGGTGCGGTTGAGGTAGCACAGACCCAGGAGTTCGCCATGGGCCCGCACGAGCCGGCTCAGGAAAAGATCGGCGCCTTGCCGGGCGAGAAACTCCGCGAGCGCGACCGCGTCCAGCGGATGCCAGCCGCCGATGTAATCGGCAAAGGCAGCATTCGCGAGCTGGGCCTGTTGCGCGAGCGCGACCTCAGCCGCGGGCACGATCTCAAACTTCATGCGCGCGCTGGTCTTCCGCGAAAACAGACGGCAGGATGTGGCCGCGCGGAGCGTTCTCGGATGAATCTTTGGATTGGCACTTCTGGATTTCAGTATGCGGAATGGAAGGGGACTTTCTACCCGGAAGATCTTGCGGCGGCCAAGATGCTCCGCTTTTACAGCGAACGCCTAACGAGCACCGAGATCAATTACAGCTTTCGGCGCATCCCGAGCGCGAAGACGATCGACGGCTGGTGGAAGGGCACGCCGGAGAATTTTCGCTTCAGCCTGAAGGCGCCGCAGCGCGTGACCCACTGGCAAAAGTTGCGCGATTGCGGCGAGACGCTGCGTTTTTTCCACGGGGTCATCTGCGACCTGGAGAAGAAACTCGGCTGTGTGCTCTTCCAATTGCCGCCCACGTTTAAGAAGGACGCCGCGGTGCTGGAGGCCTTCCTGGCCGATCTACCGGAGGGCCTGCGCTGCGCCTTCGAGTTCCGCGAAGCGAGCTGGCTCTGCGACGAAGTTTTCTCGCTGCTCCGGGGGAAGAACGCCGCGCTCTGCCTGGCCGAGAGCGAGAAGCTCAGCACGCCGGACATCGCGACGGCTAATTTCGGCTACCTGCGACTGCGCCGGGAGGACTATGTCGCGGCGGACATGGATCGTTGGGCCGAGGTAATCCGCGCGCACGCCGCCGGGTGGTCGGACGCTTACATTTACTTCAAGCACGAGGAGAGCGGCGTCGGCCCGCGCTTTGCGCAGGAATTAATCGCGCGGCTCGCTCGTTAGGCAGCAACACGCCGCTTTTGTTTCACCAAGGTGGCGGTTGAGCGCCCGCCGCTCCGGGCACCGCTGGCGCGTTTCGGCTTGAGCGATTGGTTTCGCGCCAGGCTCTCCTGCAAGACCTTGACCAGGTCGACCACGTTGGTCGCCCGGACCGGCGCATCGGGTTTGGCGGTGATCTCTTTATGCTGCGCCTTCTGCTCGATCATCTCCATGACCGCGGTGCGATATTCATCGCGATACTTCTCCGGCTCCCAGTCGCTCGACATGCTGTCGATTAACGTTTGCGCCATCTTCAATTCCTTGTCCGAGATCGCCGTCGTCGGCTTGTTGAGTTCATCCGGCGCGAGAATTTCCGAGGCGAAATGCATCAACTCGAGCACAAGGAACAGCCCATCCGGCTTGACCGAAGCGAGGTGCTCGCGGCCGCTGATCACGACCTTGGCGATGCCGATCTTACCGGTGCCGGCGAGCGCTTTGTGCAGCAGCGCGTAGGCTTTTTCTCCGCCCTTTTGCGGCTCGAGGAAGTAAGGCTTGTAGAAATATTTCGGGTCGACCTGCTCCACTTCCACGAAGTCGGTGATGTCGATGGAATGGGTCGACTCGATCTTCACCTTCGCGAAATCTTCCTCCTTCAGGACGACGAATTGCCCGCGCTCATACTCGTAACCTTTCACGATCTCGGCCGCAGGGACTTCCTTTTGATCCACCTCCGCGACCTTTTTGTATTTGATCGGGCTGAGGTCGGCCGCGCGCAGTTGGCGGAAGCTAAGCTTCTCTTCACGCGTCGCGGGATAAACCGAGATGGGGATGTAAACCAAGCCGAAGCTGATGCTGCCTTTCCAGATGGGTCTCATAAGCGGAAGTCTCGGATTTTAAAACGGGTGCTAGCCTAACGACAGGACAGCGGCGGTGTCAATCGTGGGCCGCTGGCAGATGGAGGTGCAGGAGCGAGGCCGGCGCGCCCGCGGTGACAATGAAGAGATCGTCGTAGGCAGCGTCATCGAGGGTAATTGGCGCGAAGGCGCCGAGCGCTTTTACGATCGCCGGGAGCGTGTTCGAATGACCCACGACGAGCACCGCTCCTTTCGCTTCCTGCAATTGCGCGACCAGCGCGGCGGTCTCGGCGGCGGGGACGATGGTGACCTGCAGGCCGGTGGCGCGCGCCAGCGGCTCGGCAGTTTGTTGCGTGCGTTTCAACTCGGTGGCGTAGATCGCGGTGAGGCCGGCGTCCTTCAAAGTGCTGGCTAAATTTTGCGCGCGCTTCCGGCCGGCGTCGGACAGGTCGGGATCCTTCGGATCGTTCGGCGCTTTCTCCGCGTGGCGCACGAGGTAGACCGTGGGCGTGGCCAGGACCGGACTGGCGAAGAGGCAAAAGCAAAGCAGGAGCGCGCGCACAGAAGGGGATTCGTGTTTCGAGGCAGTGGCGGATTGCACCGCGTGGGCATGGTGCCACGTTTCGCGATGCGTCTGTCCCTCAAGTTGCTGGCTCTTGGTCTCGCGGGTTTCGCTTCCTCCCTGGTCGCGGCCGAGAAACGCGCGGTCACCGAGAAGGATCTCTTCGATTTTGTCTGGATCGGCGATCCGCAGCTTTCGCCGGATGGAAGCGCGGCGGTCTTCGTGCGCGTGAGCGTGAATGAAAAGAAAGAGGGTTACGACACTTCGCTCTGGCTGGTGCCGACCGCCGGGGGCGCCGAGCCGCGCCGCCTAACGAGTGGCACGCGCGACAGTTCCCCGCGCTGGTCGCCCGATGGGAAGCAGCTCGTCTTCGTGCGCGGTGGCGAGAAAGAGGGGAAACCGGAGCCGGGCCAGCTTTTCCTCCTCCCGCTCGCCGCCGGCGGGGAGGCCTGGCCGTTCACCTCGCTCCCGAAAGGCGCGAGCAACCCGCGCTGGTCGCCGGATGGCAAGACGATCGCATTCAGCAGCTCGACCAATCCGGAAGACCTGGCCAGGCAGAAGCAGCAGGAAGACGAGAAGAAACCCGGCGCGGCCAAGGCCGACGCGAAAGAGCGCGAGAGCGACGTGCATGTGATCACGCGCGCGGTCTATCGTTCGAATAACGAAGGCTATCTCGACTTCAAGCACCCGGATCACCTTTGGACGGTCGCGGTGCCGCAAAACCCGGGCGACAAAGTGCTGCCAAAACAGCTCACCACGGGCCGTTTTTCCGAGGAGGATCCCTTCTGGTCACGGGACGGCGCGCAGCTTTTCTTCACCACCCGCCGGGTGGACGAGCCCTACTACGAACTGCCGAAGACCGAACTCTATTCCGTGCCCGCGAGTGGCGGCGAGCCGACGCGCCTAACGACGGTGGAGCTCGGGATGCAAGACCCGGCGCTCAGTCCGGACGGAACGCAGATCGCCTTCGTCGGTTCCGCCAATCAGCCGGTGAATTCCTACACCCAGCCGGATCTTTGGACGCTGGAGTTGAAGCCCAACGCGCAGCCGCGCAACCTGACCGCTGAGTTCGACTTCGATGTCGCGAGCGGCGTCTTTGGCGACAACGGCGCGCCGCGCGCGGGCGGAGATAATCCGCCGGTCTGGAGCGCCGACGGGAAGAGCATCTTTCACCTTTTCTCGCGTGCAGGCCGGACCAATCTCGGCCGCTTCGACGCCGCCAGCGGCGCCTTGACCGAGATCACGAAAGGCGACCAGGCGGTGGGCCGTTTTCGCACAAGCGCGGATGCCGGAAAGCTGCTCGTGCTCGTCTCCACGCCCACGCGCATCGGCGATCTTTTCGTGGTCGAAGGCGCGGGCTTGCGTCAGCTCACCGACGTCAATCGCGCGCTCTTTAGCCAGCTCAACCTGACCGAGCCGGAGGAAGTCTGGTATGAGAGTTTCGATGGCCGAAAAATCCAGGCGTGGCTGCAAAAGCCGCCGGGCTTTGACGCGAAGCGGAAATATCCGCTTATCCTGAACATCCACGGCGGCCCGCACGCGGCCTACGGTTTTGTCTTCGACCACGAGTTCCAGTGGATGGCGGCGAAAGGTTACATCGTGCTCTATCCCAATCCGCGCGGAAGCACGAGCTACGGCCAGGAGTTCGGGAACATCATCCAGCACAAGTATCCAGGCGACGATTTCAAGGACCTGATGGCGGGCGTCGACGAAGTGATCAAGCGCGGTTACGTGGACGAGAAGAAGCTCGGCGTGACTGGCGGGAGCGGCGGCGGCTTGCTGACTAACTGGGTGATTACGCACACGGATCGCTTCGCGGCTGCGGTCTCGCAGCGCGACATCGCCGACTGGGCGAATTGGTGGTACACCGCGGATTTCACGCTTTTCCAGCCGAGTTGGTTCAAGGGGCCGCCGTTTGAGCAGGAGGAAGATTTCAAGGCGCGGTCGCCGATCACCTACATCCAGAACGTGAAGACGCCGCTCATGCTGATCCTTGGCGAAACCGATACGCGCACGCCGATGACGGCGGGCGGCGAGGAGATGTTCCGCGCGCTGAAATATCGCAAGATTCCGACGGTGATGGTGAAGTTCCCGAATGAGACGCACGAGCTTTCGCGCGCGGGCCAGCCGTGGCACCGGGTCGAGCGCTTGCAGCATCTCGTCGGCTGGTTCGACCGCTGGCTCCTGGGCGCGGCCAAGCCGGAATACGAGGTCGCTGGGGAGCCGGCAACGGAAGGCAAAACGAAGCCATGAAAACAGTCAGCGGATTGCACCACATCACGGCGATCGCAGGGCCCGCGCAGGAGAATCTCGATTTCTACGCCGGCGTGCTCGGGATGCGGCTGGTGAAGAAGAGCGTCAACCAGGACGACCCCGGCACGTATCACCTCTTCTACGCCGACGCTGCCGGCAGCCCCGGGACCGACCTGACGTTTTTCCCGTGGGCGCAGCTGGCGCCCGCGCGTTTGGGCTCCGGCCTTGGGACCGAGGTCTCGTTAGCCATCGCCCCCGGCAGCCTGGAATTCTGGCGTGAACGCCTGGGGCGCCTCGATCTCGCGACGGGCGAGGTGGAAATTCGCTTCGGGGAAAAGGCGCTCCCGTTGCGCGATCCGCATGGCCTCGGGCTGGCGCTGGTTGAGAGCCAGGACTCGTTAGGGCGCAACTTCCGCGCCTGGGCTGGCAGCCCGGTGCCGCCGGAGCACCAGATCCGCGGCCTCGAAAGCGCGCGCCTGGCCGAGGCCAGCCTCGCGGTGACGGCGGCTTTCCTGGAAGAAGCGATGGGCTTTCGGAAAATCGCGAGCGAAGGCGAGTGGCAACGCTATGGCGTGGCCGGGGGAACCTCCGGTTGCTACGTCGATCTGCGCGAGACCGCGGGCGCGCCGCGTGGCGCCTGGGGCACGGGGAGCATTCACCATCTCGCCTGGCGGGTGGAGGACGAGGCGCACGAGGCCGAGGTGCGCGCGCGCGTGGCCGCGGCCGGGGCGCATCCCACGCCGGTGATCGACCGCTTTTGGTTTCGCTCGGTCTACTTCAAGGAACCGGGAGGGGTGCTTTTCGAGCTGGCCACGGACGGGCCCGGGTTTGCGGTCGATGAAGACCCGGCGCATCTCGGCGAGACGCTGGTTCTGCCACCCTGGCTCGAGCCGGAGCGTGCAGCCATCGAGCAACTGCTGCCGCCACTGCGCCCGCTCTGATCGTTTTCCTGAGGGCCCGGGGGCGCCGCGAGCACTTGGCCTAACGAGAGCTTAGAGAGGAAGTGGGGAGTGTGAAGGGAGCCTTTTTTTTGACCTCCGCCTGGCCCGGGCGGCGCGATTTGAACACCAGCGCCCTGTCTCTACACTACTGCTCCTCGATGCGACTGCTCTCCTGCCCGCGATTGGCTTTCCTCTTCCTGGCGCTCGCGTCCGCCACGCCCTTGCACGTCCAAAGTCAAACCTCGCCCGTGCCTTCCATCTTGCCGGCTAAAATCGCCGACACCGGCGTGGAGCAGGGGATCGTGGTCCGCACAACCGAGAACGTGACCGGCGGCGGCTGGTTGTTCCTTCTTAATCAATGCCAGGCGCGCGGGATCACCCGCATCGACCTTCTGGTGAAACAGGACGAGGACAATTTCAAATCCGCCCGCACCGGCCAGACGCTCCAGAGCGGCGAGCTCCTGGTCCCGCTGCCTAACGAGAAGACCGCCGCCGGCTGGGAGAATGCCGATTGGCTGCGCGAAATGCTCGCGCGCGCGAAGGAGATGAAGATCAAGGTCTTCGCCTGGTGGCCATGCTTTCACGATGCGCAGATGGCCGCGCTCTTTCCCGAGGCGGCTTATCGCGGGCAGCGCGGCGAGTGGTTTGTGGATGCGGGCGATCCGCGGGTGCAAAATCGCCAGTCCGAGTTGCTGGCTAAATTAGTCGACACCTACCCGTTCGACGGCGTCTCGCTCGACTGGTTGCGCTACGCCGGCTGGTGGGACGGCTGCGACAAATTCACCGGGATGGAGTTCGAGCGGCTGATGGGTTTCAAGTGGGGCCGCATGACCCTGGACAACGATTACTACAAGGCGCGCTGGTATGATTTCCGCGCGCGAGCGATCGCTGGTTGGGTCGCGAAAACGGTCGACCTCCTGCACGAGCATCGCCCGACGGTGCACTTCGGCGCGTTCCTCCTGCCGCCGGAGTTCACCGAGCAGAGCCAAAACTATCCCATGCTCGCGCGCAGCGGGCTCGAGTTCCTCCAGCCGATGCTTTACTGGAGCGATTGGAAGAAGCCGCCGACCTGGGCCGGGGAGAACGTCGTCGGCCCCTACGCGCGTTACCTAACGAATGGTGCCGCCTTTTGGCCCGCGCTCGGGATCGACAGTCCGGCGCCGGAAATAGCCAGCGCTTTGGCCAGCCTCCCGCCCGATCCGTTGCGCGGAGTTTCCTTCTTCACTTACGGCACCTGGGAGGAGCACACCTTTGACAAGCTTACGGAAATCCTGCGCGCAAACGCTCCCGTCCGCCGCCTTTTCGGCTACGCCGAGGAACCAGCCGCGGCCTCGCCTACGCCCGGAGCGAAGGCGGTCGCGGAGACGCGGGCGAAGCCGATCGTGCCGAAGGAATTTCCGGGCGACGCTTCCATCTGGAGCGTGGTTTGCCTGGGCGAGCTCTACAAGCGCGGCGCGCTCAAGGAGAACAACGCCGACCCGGTTTGCCCAATCCTCGCTTTCCATACTTTTGCCGACGTCGCGCCGGGCACGCAGGCTTATCTCTACAAGTGCAGCACGACCTACCTCGACGCGATGCTCGATGCCGTGGCCAAGGCTGGCTTCCACGTGATTCCGTTGTCGCGCTTGCAGAGCTTCGCGATCACCGGCGATGCCGCGCTCCTGCCGCCGCGCCCGCTCGTGCTCACGATCGATGACGGCTCCCAAAGTGTCGTCAAACTTTTCCACCCACGCGCGCTGCAGCGGAAACTTACCTTACACGATCGCGCTTGTGACCAGTTGGATGAGCGAGACGGACGAGAGCAGCCACGCGACGAGCGAGCCGCTCCAGCCGGACCCGACGATGACCTGGAAGGAAGCGAAGCAGCTTTACGATTCCGGGCTCGTGGAAGTGATCGCGCACTCCGATGCGCTGCATTATCAAGCCACGGAAATGGCCGCCTCCGATGAGGGTTCGCCGGCCGAGACCACGCGCCAATGGCTCACGGAGAAAAACCGGCTCGAGACCGAGGGCGAATACGAACGCCGCCTGCGCATCGACATGGACACCTGCCGGCGAAAGCTCGCGGAGCACGGCTTCCCCATCCCGAGCTTCTTTTGCTGGCCATATGGCGAGTGGAACATGACCTCCAAGGCGGTCGCCCTCGTCGCCGGCTTCACCCATTTTCTCGGCTTCGATACTCCACCGATCTTCGTCTCGCGCGACACCGCCGCGGATGGCAACCTCCCGCGCATTCCCGTGCTGCGAAAAGATGAGAGCGTGCCGCTGAGCTTCCCGACCGACGCGGGCGAACAGCAATCCTGGTGGCTCGGCTTCCTCCGCGTCTGCCGGCAAACGCAGAGCCGCACCTTGCTCGCCGCGGCCCTGGCGCAACTCAATCCCCAAGCCGCGGCGCATCCGCAGGCCGAGATTTCGCGCGGCGCGCTCGAGATCCTAAACGGCCAGGTCGCCGCCGGGACCCAGCGGCTGCTGAAGCTGCGCGCCCATTCCAACTTCGACGCCGGCGTGACCAGCACGGTCGATCAAACGCTCGCGCTTCTCGCGCCCGGCCCGCGGCCGCACTGATGTCATTCTCGCTCGCGGCGATCACTTTTGCGGAGTTCGTGCGGATGGTCGCGGACCATTGGCTGAGCGAATTTCGCGATCTCGGCGACTGGCCGCGCGGCTCCTTTGAGTCGGTCGCGGAATACATCGATCTTTTCCCGCTCGTGGTCTGCCTGGTCTGGTCGATCTACGGCCTGATCTGCCTCCTGAGTTCTTTCCGGAAACGCAAACTGCCGGCAACCCTGCCGAGCTACAGCGTGATCATTCCGTTTTATGCCGAGCCCACGGGCGCTTTGCGCACGGCGCACAGCCTTCTGGGAGTCTCGCCCGCGCCAGCGGAAATTTTGCTGGTGGACGATGGCAGCCCGGAGGTGGCCGAGACCGCGCGCATCCTGCAGGAAGCCGGGCTCCCGGCAGGCACGCGCGTGCTCCGTCTACCCGAAAATGTCGGCAAAGCCGCGGCCATGAACACCGCGCTGCGCGAGGTCGCGTCTGAGATTGTCGTCTGCCTCGATGCCGACAGCATCGTGCACACAAAAGACTGGCGCGGCATGCTCGCGCGCTTCGCGCAAGCGCCCGGCGTGGGCGGCGTCACCGGCAAGATCTGGCCGGCGAAACCGCGCTCGCTCGTCGAACTCATGCAGACGCTCGATTACCTCGCGGTCATTGGCTTGGTGAAAAACGCCGAGAATCGCTGGGGCGGCCTCATGACCGTCTCGGGTGCGTGGGTCGCCTTCCGGCGGCAGGCGCTGCTCGACATCGGCTGTTGGAACGAGGAGACCGCCGCGGAAGACATTGATCTCTCCTGGCGGATGCAATCCGGCGGCTGGCGGGTGGTTTACGACCGCACCTGGATCGCGCTCGTGGAGATGGTGCCGACCTGGAAAGGACTCTGGCGGCAACGCCGGCGCTGGAGTCGCGGCCTGGGCCATGCGATGCGCGACCATTTCCCGGATGCACTCCGGCGCGGCGCGACCCACGTGCCGGTCGCGCTCATGACGGTGCTCGGCGCGACCTGGCTTTGGGCTTCGCTCCTCACCGGCGTCATCCGGCTTTATGGGGCGACGCGGCACGCGCTCCGCGGGCACGATTGGACCCATGGCGCGGTCTGGAGCCGGGTGCTGGTCTACTTCGGCATCTGCCTGGGCTTCTTCTTTCTCCAGCTCATCATCGCCACCCTGCTCGATCGCGCCCGCTGGAGCACTTATCCAAAGCTCTTCCTGCTCGCGCCTTTCTACACGATTTACTTCTGGGCCATCTCGCTGACTACTTTTGTGGTCGGCTTCCCGGAGGGCTTCCTCCGGCGCGACACCGGGCAATGGCGCCGCACCGTGCGCAGCGCGGAGTTGCTCACCGGCGCGCCCGCCGAACTCCGATGAAACACGCCCTCATCCTCGCTGTGCGGCTGCTGCTTTTGCTGGTGGCGCTCTACGCCATTTCCAATGCGCTCAAGGAACTCCTCCTGCGCGAGGACGACCCCGTGGTGGCCACGCTTCTCGTCGTCTTCAATCTCGTCGTCGCCGCCATTTGCTGGTCGTTAGGCTGCTGGTCCTCGCAGCGCTCCGGCCGCCGCGCGCCGGTGGCCGACCTGGCGGAATAGCCGACGATTTCGCGCCCGCTGCCCGCGCCAACGGGCGGCGCCGATCCGGAGCACGGTGCGGCTTTCGCTGTTTCCTTTTTCCGCTGGCGAAAAAGCGATTGCTGGTCGCGCGTTCAAATGCTTAGTCCTCGCTAGCGTTTCGCGCGGCATGAACATTCACGAATACCAGGCCAAGGAGCTGTTGCAGAAATTTGGCGTCGCCACCCCCGCGGGAAAGGCGGTGCGGACCGCGGCGGAGGCCGAGGCGGCCGCGCGCGAACTCGGCACCGACGATCTTGTGATCAAGGCGCAGGTCCATGCTGGCGGTCGCGGGAAGGGAACTTTTGCCAACGGCTTCAAGGGCGGCGTGCACCTCTGCAAGTCGCCGGAGGAAGCGCGGGAAATAGCCGGCAAGATGCTCGGCCAAACCTTGGTCACGCATCAAACCGGCCCGGCCGGACGCGTGGTCAACACCGTCCTGGTGGCGAAGTCGGTCGAGATCGCGCGCGAGGTTTACTTTGCCATCCTGCTCGATCGCGCGACCGGCGCGCCGATGATCGTGGCCAGCACCGAGGGCGGTGTGGAAATCGAAGCCGTGGCCGAGAAATCGCCCGAGAAAATTTTGCGCGAACCGGTCAATCGGCTGGCTGGGTTGCAGCCATTCCAAACCCGCAAGCTGGCCAAGGAACTCGGCTTCACCTCCGAGCAAATCAAGCCGGCGGCCAAGCTCTTCGATGGTCTTTACCGCACCTTCCTCGCGCTCGATTGCTCGATGGTGGAAGTAAACCCGTTGGTCGTGACCGACAAAGGCGAGGTCCTCGCGCTCGACGCGAAGTTTAACTTCGACGACAACGCGCTCTACCGGCACCCGGAAGTGGCCGCGATGCGCGACACCGCCGAGGAAGATCCGCGCGAAGTCGAGGCCTCGAAGTATGGACTGAACTACATCGGATTAGACGGCAACATCGCCTGCCTGGTGAACGGCGCCGGCCTCGCGATGGCGACGATGGACATCATCAAGTTTTACGGCGGCAGCCCGGCTAACTTCCTCGACGTCGGCGGCGGCGCGACCGAGGAGCAGGTCACGCAAGCGTTCAAGCTCCTCGTCTCGGACGAGAACGTGAAAGCGATCCTGGTGAACATCTTCGGCGGGATCATGAAGTGCGACGTGATCGCGCAGGGGATCGTGAACGCGGTCAAGGCGGTCAATCTTCCGGTCCCACTGGTCGTTAGGCTCGAAGGCACCAACGTCGAGGCGGGGAAGAAGATCATCGCGGAATCGGGTTTGAAAGTAACCACTGCCGACGACCTCGGCGATGCCGCGCAGAAGGCCGTCGCCGCGGCGAAAGGAAAATAGATATGATCACGGAAGTCGCCTTTGTTGCCATCGCCGTCTCCGACCCGGAACGGTCGCGCAAATTTTACCAGGAAACGCTCGGACTAAAGCCCTCGCGCACTCAGATGGAGGGCGCCTGGGTGGAATACGACCTGGGCGCGGTCACCATTGGCGTTGGTTGTCATCCGGCCTGGCAGCCCTCGCGCGATGGCACCACGGTCGCGTTTGAGACGGATGACTTTGACAGCACCTTCGCGCAGCTCCAGGAGCGCGGCGTGGCCTTCGATCTGGAGAAAACCGAAACGCCGGTCTGCTGGATGGCGCAATTCCGCGACCCCGATGGGAACAAGCTGATCATCCACAAACGCAAAGCGGAATCCGCCGCATGATGAATTTGGAAACCAGAAAGCCAGCGAAAAACCGGCCTCTTACTTTCTGGTTTCCAAATTCGTTCCTCCCTTCCTGATTCGAATCTTTTCTTATGTCCGTCCTCGTCGATAAAAACACCCGTCTCTGCGTCCAGGGCATCACCGGCAGCGCCGGCGGCTTTCATGCAAAGCAGTGCATGGAATACGGCACCAACGTCGTCGCCGGGGTCACGCCGGGGAAGGGCGGGCAAACGTTTGAGTCGAAGGTTCCAGTCTTCGACACCGTGGCCGAAGCGCGCAAGGAGACCGGTTGCAATGTGTCGGTTATTTTCGTGCCCGCGGCGGGAGCGGCCGATGGCATTCTCGAAGCGGTCGATGCCGGGGTGGAATTGGTCATTTGCATCACGGAAGGCATTCCAGTGATGGACATGATGCGCGTGAAAGCGCAGATGGCGGGCTCGAAGTCGCGCCTGATCGGTCCGAATTGCCCCGGCATCATCACGCCCGGCCAATGCAAAATCGGGATCATGCCCGGCTATATTCACAAGCCCGGCAACGTCGGCGTGATCTCCCGCTCCGGCACTTTGACCTACGAAGCCGTCTGGCAACTGACCTCGCGCGGCTACGGGCAATCGACCTGCATCGGCATCGGCGGCGATCCGATCAATGGCATGTCGCACCTCGATGCGGTCAAGCTTTTCAATGACGACCCTGAGACCGAGGCGATGATTTTGATCGGCGAAATCGGCGGCTCCGCGGAAGAAGAGGCCGCGGCCTGGATCCAGGAAAATTGCCGGAAGCCCGTGGCCGCGTTTATCGCCGGGGCGACCGCGCCGCCGGGACGCCGGATGGGGCACGCCGGGGCGATTGTTTCCGGCGGGAAGGGGACCGCGGAAGGAAAGATCGCAGCGCTCAAGGCCGCGGGGATCGCGGTCGCGGAGACGCCCGCGACGATGGCGGATACTTTGCTCACCGTGATGAAAGGACGTAAGTAGCGCGATGCCGGTTATTGCCAAAGGACTTGAAGGAATCGTCGCCAACACCACGCGCCTAAGCGCCGTGGTGGGCGACAAGGGACAGCTGGTTTACGCGGGTTACGATATCAACGAGCTCGCTGGCAAAGTGAGCTACGAGGAAGTCGTCTACCTGCTCTGGAACAACCAGCTGCCGACTCGCAGCGAACTCGAGAAGTGTTCCGCGACGTTGCGCGCGCAGCGCGAACTCCCGCAGGGCGTGATCGATTTCCTGAAGTCGGCGCCGAAGCAAGCCGGCCCGATGGATGTCATCCGCACCGCCGTCTCCATGCTCGGGCTCTACGATGCCGACCTCGAGCAAAATGCGACACCGGAGCGGAACCTCGAACGCGCCCGCAGCATCACCGCGAAGATCGGCGTGATCGCGGCTTACTTCCACCGCGCGCGCCAGGGCAAGGAATTGCCCCCCGTGCGCCAGGACCTGAGCGAGGCCGCGCATTTCCTTTACCTCATGTCCGGCGAAGAGCCTTCGCAGGAAGCAGTCGACACCCTCGACGTGGCCTTTGTCCTCCATGCCGATCACGGGATGAACGCCTCCACCTTCAGCGCGCGCGTGACCATCGCGACGCTGAGCGACATTTATTCCGCGATCACTTCCGCCATCGGCACGCTCAAGGGCCCGCTGCACGGCGGCGCGAATGAAGGCGTGATCCAGATGCTCGAGGAAATCGGGAGCGAGGAAAAAGTCGACCGCTACATCGAGGAGCAGCTCGCGCAGAAGCGGAAGATCATGGGCATCGGCCACCGGGTTTACAAAACGCTCGACCCGCGCGCGCCTCACCTGCAAAAGATGGCGGTCAAGCTGAGCGAAAAACTGGGCGAGCCGAAGTGGATCCGGATGAGCGAGCGCATCGCCACCTTGATGAAGGAGAAGAAGAACCTGAACGCGAACGTCGATTTCTACAGCGCGACGGTCTACTACTCGTTAGGCATTCCGACCGATCTTTTCACTCCCGTTTTCGCGATCGCCCGTTGCTCCGGTTGGTGCGCGCACGTGCTCGAGCAACTCGAGGACAACCGCCTTTACCGCCCGCTGAGCGAATACGTCGGCGAACCGGTCGGGAAAACGGTCACGCCGCTCGACCAGCGCTAGGAATTTAGACAGCACTTTCACCGCCTGGCGCAGGCCGGGCCCGCGGAAGACCACACATGGTCGAGATGGAAAAAGCTGAGCGGGACTACGCCTTCCTGCTCCGCTGTTTTTGCGAGGTGCTCGAGGAATTGGGCGAAGCGGAGGTCGCCGCCGCGATCTCGTCGGCGAACGAGCCCTCGCAGCGCAACCTCCTCCCAGGCGGTCGCGCAGGCGCAATCGATCGCCTTCCAGTTGCTCAACCTCGCGGAGGAAAACGCGGCCGCGCAACATCGCCGGGCGCAGGAAACGGCCGAGGGTCTCGCCGGCACCAGTGGCAGCTGGGGCCGCGCCTTGCGCACCCTTGCGGCGAATGGACGGAGCGCGGAGGAAATAGCCAGCGCTTTGCCGATTGCTCCGGGTCGAGCCGGTGCTCACGGCGCACCCGACGGAGGCGAAACGCGCGACCGCGCTCGGCTGCCACCGCGAGCTCTATCTCCTGCTGGTGCGCTGCGAAAACCAGATGTGGACGCCGCTCGAGCGGCGGCTGCTGCGCGACGAAATCAAGGCGGTGCTCGAGCGCCTTTGGCGCGCGGGCGAAATCCTCATCCGCAAGCCCGACATCACCGCCGAACTGCGGAACGTGATCCACTACTTGCGCGAAGTTTTTCCCGACGCCCTCCCGGTGCTCGACGCCCGGCTGCGCGCGGCCTGGGCGGAAACCGGCTTCGATCCCGCACTCCTGCAGGACCCCGGGCAGCTCCCGCGCCTGGCTTTTGGGAACTGGGTCGGCGGCGACCGCGACGGCCACTCGTTAGTCACCGCGGAGGTGACCGCGCGCACCTTGCAGACGCTGCGGGCAAACGCGCTCGAGTTCCTGCACGGGCGTCTCTCGACCTTGGCCGCGCGCCTGAGCCTGGCCGCGCTTCTGCAGGAACCGCCGGCGACGCTGCTCGAGCGCGTGGCCGCGGTCGCGGCGCAGCTCGGGAAGCGCGGGCAGAAGGCGCTCCTGCGCAACCCGCAGGAGCCCTGGCGGCAATTTGCCAGCCTGATCGTGGCCCGGCTACCGGACTATGCTTCGCCTAACGAGTTGATGGAGGACCTGCGCTTTCTGCGCGCTTCCCTCCGGGAGATCGGCGCGGCCCGCCTGGCCGAGGCCGATGTGGAGCCGGTGATGCGCCTGGTGCAGACCTTTGGCTTTCATCTGGCGGCGCTCGACCTGCGGCAGAACAGCCGGGTGCATGAGCTCGCGCTGGAGCAATTGCTCACGGCGGCGGGCGTGGCCGAGGGAAAGTTTCTCCGGCTGGGACGAGGTCGGCGCGCCGGGAGTTTCTCGAGCGGGAGCTGGCGACTTCGCGACCGTTTGCGCAGCCGGATGCCGAGGTCGGCGCGGAAGCCACGGCGGTGCGCGACGGCCTGAAAGTGCTGGCTAATTATTTGCAGGCGCACGGCCCCGGGGGCGTGGGTTCGCTGATCGTGAGCCTGACGCGGAACGCCTCCGACTTGCTCGTGGTTTACCTGCTCGCGCGCGAAGCCGGGCTCGCGGTCGGCACGCCGGAGGGGCTGGTCTGCCGGGTGCCGGTGGTGCCGCTTTTCGAAACGGTGGAGGATCTCGGGCGCGCCGCCGAGGTGCTGGATGAATTTCTCGCGCACCCGGTCACGCGTCGCAGCCTGGAAGCGCAACGCCTCCTGAGCGGCGGCGCGCAGGCGGTCCAGCAGGTGATGATCGGCTACAGCGACAGCAACAAGGATGGCGGCATCTTCGCGAGCCATTGGTGCCTTTACCGGGCGCAGGAGGAACTGGCCGCGGTCGCGCGCAAGCACTCGTTAGGCATCCGTTTCTTCCACGGGCGCGGCGGGACGATCAGCCGCGGCGCCGGGCCGACGCACCGTTTTCTGAACGCGCTTCCGCCGGCCGCGCGCAGCGGCGACCTGCGCATGACCGAGCAGGGGGAAACGATCGCGCAGAAGTACGCCAACCACATCACCGCGGTGCGCAATCTCGAGCTGCTCCTGGCGGGCGCGGCGGCCACCACCATCGGCCGCGCGGAGACGAGCGCGCCGGCGCACGCATTGCAGCCGGTGATCGAGCAGCTCACGGAAATTAGCCGGCAAGCTTACGAGGAGCTCCTGCAGGCCGAGGGTTTTCTAACGTTTTTCAAGGAGGCGACGCCGCTGGATGTGATCGAGTCGAGCCGCATCGGGTCGCGCCCGGCCCGGCGCAGCGGGCGCTCGAGCTTGAACGATCTGCGCGCGATTCCGTGGGTTTTTTCCTGGAGCCAGGCGCGCTTTTATCTCCCGAGCTGGTATGGCGTGGGCGCGGCCTTGGAGGATTTGCTGGCGCGCGATCCCGCGAGCTTCGAGGCGCTGCGCGCGCAGGCGCCGGATTGGCCGCCGCTGCGGTATCTCTTGATGAATGTGAGCACGAGCGTGCTCCAGGCTGATCTCGAATTGATGCGGGAATACTCCGCGCTGGTGGAGGACGAGGCGACGCGCGCGCGCGTCTTTGGATTGATCGAAGCGGAATACATCCGCACACGGAGACTGCTCGAGCAGATCTTCGGCGCGGACCTGCTCGCGCGCCGGCCGCGGCTGGCGCGCGTGCTCCAGCTGCGCCATTCCGGGCTGGCCATGCTCCACCGGCAGCAGATCCAGCTTCTGCGAGAATGGCGCGCGGCGGAGCACGCCACGGAGATTTCCAGCGATCCGCTTTTTATCCAGCTGCTCGTGACCGTGAACGCGATCGCCAGCGGCCTGCGCACCACTGGGTAGATCGCGGTGGCGCCGCTTGTCTTCCCGCGGCGCGCCGTGCAAGGTGGCCCGCTTCCCATGCGCCTCGCCCTCCTCCTGTTTGTTTGCCTCGCGACTTCGGTCTTCGCTTCCAGCCCGCAACGCGAAACGGTCACGTTTTCCTACACCGGCGACGTCGGCTTCGGGAACAGCGTCTTCGTTTCCGGCAATCATGCGGACCTTGGGAACTGGGACGTCACCCGCGCGATCAAGCTGCGCTACACCGCGGGCAACGTTTGGACCGCGCAGGTGGCGGTGCAGGCAGGGACGCAGTTGCAGTATCGCTTTCTCGCGCGCAGCACCGCGAACTCCGCCTGGTGCAACTCGAGCAACGCCACCTGGCTAACGAGCGATCTCACCCGCACCATCCCGCCCGCGCCGGAGCCGCCTTATCGCGGGAAAACGATCTACTACCTGAGCGGCTGGAACACGACCAACCTCTTCTATAACTCCAACGGCACCTTCGTCGCCGCGGCCATGGCCAAGGTCGGTGCTGGGCGCGTCGACGGGCGAGTCGCTGTTTAAAATCAGCGGCGTAGGCGTGGAAGGCGAGGCGCTCGAGTTCGTCTTCACGGACGGCGCCGGGCACTACGATAACCCGCCGGGCGGCGGAAATTACCTCACCGATCTCGACGTTTTCCAGGTGCAGGACGGGAACGTTTTCTCGTATCAACCGCCGGCCACGGTGAGCCCGCCGCAGATCGTCACGCAGTTCGTCAACTCGACCGCGCCGAATATCGCCGGGCGCAACATCCGCATTTATCTGCCGCGCGCTTACCCCCAGAACAGCACGCGCCGTTACCCGGTGCTTTACCTGCACGATGGGCAGAACGTTTTCGATCCCGGCGGCTCCTTCGGTTCCTGGAGCGCGGACGCCACGGCCACGCGCGAGATCGGGCAGGGGCGGATGCGCGAGGCCATCCTGGTGGCGATCGATAACACCGCCGCGCGCATCCCGGAATACATGCCGCCGACGGATTCCTATCAGGGCACTCAAGGCCGTGGCGACGCCTACGCCAATTTCGTGATCAACAACGTGCGGCCTTACGTCGATACGACCTATCGCACCTTGAACGATCCGAAGAACACCGTCATCGCCGGCTCCTCGTTAGGCGGTTTGATCTCGCTTTATTTCGCGCGCGAGTTCCCGGTCTTCGGCAGGGCCGGCGTCTTTTCGAGCGCCTGGTGGATCGCGCCGAACTATGTCGCGCAGGTAAATGCCGGCTCGAAGAAGCCGCTCCGGGTCTATCTGGATTTCGGCACCGCCGAGCCGGCGAGCGATTGGAACAACGCGCTCGCAATGTTCGATACTCACCTTGGGCAAGGCTACGCCGCGAATGGCGAGGTCACGTTTGTTGGCGGCTGCGGGCAGGCGCACAACGAAGCCGCTTGGGCCGCGCGTTTGCCGCAGGCGCTGCGTTTTCTCCTGCCGGCGCGGGAAGACCCGGCGGAGCTGGCGCAGCGGGAGTTTCCGCCGCGGTTGGTGATCGGCAGTGGACGCCCGACGGCGATGTTCGCCTACACCGCGCTCTTTGGTTTTGCCTACACTTTGGAGCGCTCGCCCGACCTGCGGAATTGGTCGGTGATTTCGACCGGGCCGGCCTCGCCGCAGCCGTGGGCGCCGAGCTCGATGGAGGACCACAACGTGCCGGCGGGCTCGCCGTTTTTTTGGAGATTGCTCGCTAATCCGCAGCCGTAGCGCTCGACCATGTCCGCCCCGCGGCGTAAGTTTTCCGCATGAGCAGAACGAAAACGATGCTTCTCGCGCTGGCGCTTCTCTGCACCGGCCTGCCGCTGGTCCCGGCGCAGAAACCCAGCGAAGTCATCCCCACGCGCGGCGACCCAGCGGTCTACGGTCAGCCGCCGCTTGGTTACAAGTCGATCGTCGAGCGCTGGCTGGAGACGAAGCTGGCCGACCCCGCGAGCGCGGTGATCGATTGGGACGCCCCGCCCAAACCGGGCGAATACAAGACGCGGAGCGGCGAGCGTTTCGTCGGCTACGTGGTCGACTTCAAGGTCAATGCGCGGAACCAATTCGGCTCCTACACCGGGAAACAGCGTTACCGGGTGGTCATCCAGAACGGCACCGTCCTCTGGGGCGGGCGTCCGCGTTATTGAGCCGCGAGGAGCCGGTCTAACGAGTCCAGGCAGAGCTGCGACCAGGTCTCGAGCGCGTCGCGTTTCTCCTCGAGCTCGGCGCGACTGAGGAAGGCGAGGTTGGTAATCATCGACTCGCGCTTCTCGGCTTTCGCTTCCGCCAACTGGAAGACATGGACGATCCCGAGGTGCACCCGTCCGACCTCGGTGCTGTCGTCGTTCAAGAGCGCCACGATCCGGTCGGTGAAAGTGCTGCCTATTTTAATTTCCTCGGTGACCTCGCGCTCGACCCCGGCGCGGTAGGCCGCTTCGTCCCAGGCAAAAAGCGACTCGTCGGTGTCGTTCATGTGCCCGCCGATGCCGATGGAACCTTTCGCGACCAGGCGCTGCTCGCCGGCTTTTTTCCCGCGCACGTAATGCAGCACCTTACCTTCGTGCGCCACGAGCACGTAAGGGATGAGCTGCTTGTGCGTCGGATCGTTCTCCGCCTGCGCGCGCGGGAGAAAGAAATTATTTCCGCGCGAAAGGAGCGCGCCGAGATATTTCTCCGGCTCGAAGTTCAAACCCTGAAAAGTGCCCAGCTCGTCCAGGAGACTGCGCCGGACGACGAGGACGTTTTCTTCCGCCATCTCGCTGTCTAAAACGCCCAGGTCAGGCCGACCTGCGGGCCGAAAAGATTAAGGCTCGGGTTGGGATCGGTCTGGCCGCCGTTGGAAAGATGCTGGTAAAGCGCGCCGACGGTCAGGCTGGTGCGATCGTTCAGGCGATAGGAAACGCCGAGCGCGGTCAGGATGTTGAAAGTAAAATCCTGGCCTTGCGCGCCGAAGACGTTCGCGTGGCTGTCGATCCATCCGAGGCCGACGCCGCCGCTGACGTAAGGCACGAGGCGCGCGCCCGGCTGGACGAAGTTGTAGCGGAAACCGGCGCTAACTCCGTAGTAGAAGTTCTCCGGGCCGCGAAAGATCGGCTCGGCCATCCCGAGGAAGTAGACCTGGTTGTAACCGCGCCAAAAACCGGGCCGCTCGATCTTGCCCCAGCGCCAACGGGCAGTCACGAAAAGCGCGCCAACCTCATAGCTGTTCGGATTCGCAAAAGAGCCGAGCAGGTAAGAGGTTTCGGCCGCGACTTCGAAGCTCGGCGCGACCAGTTCCGTGGCGCCGCCAAGATGCCGGCTGACGGCTTCGGTGCCGGCGGAAACCAGCGGCACGGCCGCAAGCGTAAGCGCAAGAACGAACAGGGAAAGGCGGTGGAAAATCATGAGCGCGCGCTACGATAGGATGAGCGCGAGTGATTGCAATGCGCGCGGCGGCTGGCAGCTTCCTCCTCATGAAATCGCTGCTTCTTCCCGTTCTCTTGCTCTCCGTTTCCCTTGGCTTCCAGGCGCGCGCGGAGGACGCCCGGGCGCAGCAATTGGCGAAGGAAGTCTGGAAAGCGAGCGGCGGCGAAAACTGGAGCCAGGTGAAGCGGCTCCAATTCACCTTCATCGTCGAAGACCAGGGAAAGGAGCTCGTTTCCGCAACGCACGACTGGGACGTGGCCGCTCAGACCGATCACGTGAAGTGGAAAGACAAAGACGTAACCGTGAACCTGGCCAATCCCGGCAACGACGAGAACGCCAAGGCGGCCTACGCGCGCTGGACGAACGACGCCTACTGGCTGCTCGCGCCATTGAAGGTGCTCGATCCTGGCGTGACCCTGACCGCCGAAGGAAAGAAATCGATCGACGGTGCGGAGCTGGAAGCGCTCCGGATGCAATTCGGCAAAGTGGGCCTGACGCCTAACGACCAGTATGTCCTCTACGTTGACCCGGCGACCAAGCTGGTTCGCTCCTGGGATTACAGCCCGAAGCCTGACACCACGATGCACGCTACCTGGGACAAGTATCAGGATTTCGGCGGGCTCCAGCTATCGACCTATCACGATTTCGGCGGGAAGGTGATCCGCTTCGCGGACATCAAGGTCGAGCGCTAAGCGAGAAACGCTCGAAGATCGTCGGGCAGCTCGCAGGTCCAGCTGCCCACGCCTGCGATGGCCAGCTTCGCGGAATGGAGCGCGTGCCGCGGGAGCAGGAGCCGCTGCTCGAGCGACGCGGTCCAGCCGGTCTCGATAAACTCGAGATAGCAGCGTTCGTCCGGGCCGTAGAGTTTGTCGCCGACGATGGGATGCCCGAGCTCGGCCAGGTGCACGCGGATTTGGTGGGTGCGGCCGGTCACCGGGGTTGCGCGGATAACGGAAAACTTCTGGCCTGCGGAAGTGGCGCGTTCGAAGCGGCGCTCGACCGCGAAGTGCGTCACCGCCGCGGCGCCCGCCGGATGCGGCGCCTGCTTGAGATAAATAGCCGACAAGCTGTGCGCACCCTGCCGCGCGAGCGAGAGATCGAGCGTGGTCGCGTCCCACTCCGGCCAGCCCCAGGCCACGGCGAGATATTCCTTGGCGATTTCGCCGCGCTGCATCTGCAGGCCAAACTCGCGGGCCGCTCGCGCAGTTTTCGCCACCAGCACCAGCCCGCTGGTTTCGCGGTCGAGTCGATTGACGATCGAGACCTGGCCGCCATTCGCGAGTTCGTAGGCAAAGAGCTGGCGCAGCTCGCCCCAGAGCGTGCGCGGGCCATCGGGCTTGGTCGGGTGGACTAAGAGAAACGGCGGTTTGTCGACCACGGCGTAGTCTTCGGTCTCGGCAACCAGCCGGAAGTCCGTCCGGCAATTTGCGCGGGCCGCGTCGCTGGCGGATAAAGCACCCTTGATCTCGCTGCGCCACGTCACCCGCCATTATACGAGCGGCGACCGCCCGGTGCATGCGGTCGATGGCGTCTCGCTGGAGATCGCCGAGGGCGAATTTGTCGCCATCACCGGGCCGAGCGGCTGCGGCAAAAGCACGCTGATGCATCTGATCGCAGGCCTGGACACGCCGACCAGCGGGGAAATTTTTGTCGGCGACCTGGCGTTGCACGCCGCGAATGACGCCGCCCTGACCGATTATCGACGCCACCGGCTCGGGCTGGTCTTCCAATTTTTCAATCTCCTGCCGACGATGAACGTGCTCGAGAATGTCGGTTTCCCGCTGCTCCTCCAGGGCGTCTCGTTAGGCGAAACCGAGCGGCGCGCGCGCGAGCTCCTCGAGCTCGTCGGCCTGGCGGAACGCGAGCGGCATTTCGTGCATCAGCTGAGCGGCGGCGAGCAGCAGCGGACGGCGATTGCCCGCGCGCTGGTGCATCGGCCCAGCCTCTTGATCGCGGACGAACCGACCGGCAACCTCGATTCCGTCGCGGCCGAGAAGGTCATGAAAGTGCTGGCTAAAATCGGCCAGGAGCGCCGGGCGACGCTCATCGTGGTGACACATAGCGCGGAAGTGGCGGCGGCCGCAGGGCGCGAGATCCAGTTGCGCGACGGCCGGGTGGTCGCGTCTCTCCCGGCCGCCCCGGCGTAGCTTTCGCATGCCCATCTACACGCTGGCTCGCGAACAAAAAGTTCCGCTCTCGCTCGAGCGTTGCTGGGATTTTTTCAGCAATCCCGGCAACCTCGCGAAGATCACGCCGCCCACTCTCGGCTTTTGCGTGAAGTCGGAGGTGCCGCCGGAGATTTATCCCGGGCTGATGATCCGCTACACGGTCTCGCCGCTCTTTGGTATTCCGATGACGTGGCTGACGGAGATCACGCACGTCGCGCGGCCGCATCACTTCGTCGATGAGCAGCGCGTTGGGCCGTATCGCGCTCTGGCATCACGAGCATTTCTTCGAGCGCGCTGGGCGACGAGCGAAACGCTTGTGCGCGACCTGGTGCATTACGTCCCGCCCTTGGGCCCGCTGGGCGCGCTGCTCCATCCCTTGCTCGTCCGGCCGCAGCTCGAGCGCATCTTCGATTTCCGCACCGCGCAGCTGGAGAAACTGGCGCGCGGTTCGTTTGCTTGACCTCCCGGAGAAAACCGCTTTACCTAACTCGCCCAAGCGCATCTACCCGGGAGACTTCGTGGAATTAAAAGACATCAAAGCCATCATCGACCTGATGAAAAAGAACGACCTCTCGGTGTTCGAACTGGAGAAGGATGGCTTTAAGTTGAAGCTGCAAAAAGGTGCCGGCGAGCAGACGGTTTTTGCCGCGCCCATGCCGCAGTTGGTCCCAATGCCGATACCTGGGGGCGGCGGCGCACAGCCCGCGCCCGCGGAGAGCCAGGCAGCCCAGGCGGCGGGAAGTGGCGCGGCCTTGAAGGACATCACCTCGCCGATGGTGGGCACGTTTTACCGCGCGGCTTCGCCGGATTCGCCCTCCTTTGTCGAGGTCGGCAAGCAGGTCACGGAAGACACCGTGGTTTGCATCATCGAGGCGATGAAAGTGATGAACGAAATCAAGGCCGAGACCAGCGGCGTGATCGCCGAAATCGTGGCCGAGAACGGCAAGCCGGTGCAATTTGGCCAGGCGCTTTTCCGGGTGAAATGAGGTCGCGCCGCGCCGCGGAAATTTCGCACCGAAGCAACCCAGCCAGCCGGCATTGATGTTCGAGAAAATCCTCATCGCCAATCGCGGCGAAATCGCCCTGCGCGTGATCCGCGCCTGCAAGGAATTAGGCGTCAAGACGCTGGCAGTTTACTCGGAGGCGGACGTCGATTCGCTCCACGTGCAGCTCGCGGATGAAGCCATCTGCATCGGCGCGCCGCCGAGCTCGGAGAGTTATCTCAAGATCGACCGGATCATGAGCGCGGCGGAAGTGGGCGACGTGGATGCGATCCATCCTGGCTACGGTTTCCTCGCGGAAAACGCGCATTTCGCCGACGTTTGCACGAGCTGCCAGATCAAGTTCATCGGGCCCTCAGCCGACGCGATGCGCGCGATGGGCGACAAGAATTCCGCGCGCGCCGCGGCCCGCAAGGCTGGCGTTTCGGTCACGCCCGGCAGCGACGGCATCGTCGAGAACGAAGACGAGGGGATGAAGATCGCGCGTAAGATCGGCTACCCAGTGATGATCAAGGCGGTCGCCGGCGGCGGTGGTCGCGGAATGCGCGCGGCGCATAACGAAGCCAGCTTTGCCGGCCTTTTCCACGCGGCCAAGAACGAGGCCGAGAAGGCCTTCGGCAACGGCGACGTCTACATCGAGAAATTGATCGTGAACCCGCATCACGTGGAGTTTCAGATCATGGCCGATAGCCATGGCAAGGTGGTTCACCTCGGCGAGCGCGATTGTTCCGTGCAACGGCGCAACCAAAAGGTGATCGAGGAATGCCCGTCGCCGCTGCTCACGCCGGCCTTGCGGAAAAAGATGGGCCAGGCCGCGGTCAAGCTCGCGGAAGCGGTCGACTACGAAGGCGCGGGCACGATGGAATTCCTGGTCGATAATCAAGGCCACTACTACTTCATCGAGATGAACACCCGCATCCAGGTGGAGCACACGATCACCGAGGAAGTCTACGGCTGCGACCTGGTGAAGGAGCAGATCAAGGTCGCCGCGGGCGAGCACCTCTCGCCGCACGTGGCCAACGCGGTCCCGCGCTCGCATGCGATCCAATGCCGGATCAACGCCGAGGATCCGGCGCGCAATTTCCAGCCGTCGCCCGGCCGGATCAATTTTTACTATGCCCCCGGCGGCCGCGGAGTGCGGATCGATTCCCACGCTTACACCGGCTACGTCGTCCCGCCGTATTACGACTCGATGATCGCGAAGCTCATCTGCGTGGGCGCGACCCGCACCGCCGCGATCGACCGCATGCGCCGCGCGCTCGAGGAGTATTACATCACCGGGATCAAAACCACGGTGCCGTTCCACAGCGCGATCATGCAGAACGCCGAGTTCCGCGCAGGCAACTACGATACCGGATTCGTCGAGCGGTTGATGAATTCCGACGGCTTCCAGCTTCCGCCGTCGCCGGCGCGCCTGCACGAGTGAGCGCGCGCCTGCGCGAGGCCCGGCTCTACGGGATTCTCGATCTCGGCTACGTCTCGCCTAACGAGACGTCGAACGTCCTGCGCGAGATGCTCCGCGGGGGCGTCGACCTGGTCCAATTGCGCGCGAAGAAGCTGAGCGCGGCGGGAATTAGCCGGCAGGCTGCGGAATTAATCAAGCTCACCCGCGACGCCGGCGTGCCCTTGATCATCAACGATCACCCGGAAATAGCCGGCGAGATCGGGGCCGAGGGCGTGCACGTGGGGCAGGACGATCTCTCGATCGCGGAAGCGCGCCGGCGTGCGGGTGCGGCTTGTCTGGTTGGCCGCTCCACCCACAGCCTGGCGCAGGCGCACCAGGCGATGGAGGAAGGCGCGGATTACATCGGCTTCGGTCCGCTCTTCGCCACGCCGACGAAACCGGACTACGAGCCGATCGGGCTCGAACAAATCACCCCTGTCCACGAGCTCGTGCGTCTGCCGATTTTCTGCATCGGCGGGATCAAGCTGGAGAATCTCCCGCAAGTCCTGGCCGCGGGCGCGCAACGCGTGGTCATTGTCTCCGGCTTGCTGCAAGCCGCGGACATTGCAGAGTATGCCCGCGCTGCCCGGGCGCTCCTCGATTCCAAAATCCCAAACCGAAAATTCCCAATAGCATGTCCGTCCTCATCGTTGGTTCCATCGCGCTCGACACCGTCAAAACTCCCGTGGAGGAACATGCCGACCAACTCGGCGGCTCCGCTTCTTACGCGGCCCTCGGGGCGAGCTTCTTTTCGCCAGTGAATCTCGTCGGCGTGGTCGGAAGTGATTTTCCGGAGAGCGAGTTCAACTTTTGGAAGGAACGCAAGATCGACACCGCGGGGGTGCAGCGCGCCGAGGGAAAAACCTTCCGCTGGTCGGGCGAATACGCCTGGGACATGAACACGCGCGAGACCCGCTCGGTCGACCTGAACGTTTTCGAACATTTCCGCCCCGATCTGCCGGCGGCCTACAAGAAGACCGACTTCGTCTTGCTGGCTAATATTGCGCCCGCGCTCCAGTCCCACGTGCTCGATCAAATGGAGAAGCCGCGCTTCATCGTGGCCGACACGATGGATCTTTGGATCAACATTGCGCGCGCGGATCTCGATGCGCTCCTCCCGCGAGTGGACATGCTCATCCTGAACGACAGCGAAGCGCGCGAGATGACCAAGGAGACGAGCCTGATCAAAGCCGGCCGTGCCATTCTCAAAGCCGGGCCGAAATATGTCGCGATCAAAAAAGGCGAACATGGCGCGCTTCTTTTCAGCGAGGACGATTTCTTCAGCTGCGGGGCCTATCCGCTGGAAGACATCCACGATCCTACGGGCGCAGGCGACACTTTCGCCGGCGGCGTCGCCGGCTATCTCGCGGCTTCCGGTGGCGAATTAAGCTTCGCGCAATTCCGCCGCGCGCTCATCTACGGGAGCGTGCTTGCGAGCTTCAACGTCGAGGCCTTCAGCATGGACCGGCTGCGCACGCTCCAGCAGGACGAGATCAAGCAGCGCTACCAAATGTTCCGCGCGATGAGCCAATTCGAGCTTCATCCCGACGAGTAAAGCGCGTCCCGCAGGGCGGCCGGTGCGAAGCGCTCTCCGACATGACTTTCCTGCGCCCGGCCTGGCTGATCATTCTTACGCTCCTCGCTCCGGGCGCACTCCGCGCTTCCGAGACGCGATCCTTCGTCAGTGGCGGGCGCACGATCACGGCCGACTACTTTGCGCCCGCCGCCGTACCGGCGACGCACCGGACGATCCTGGTGCTGCATGGCGCTGGCGGCACGCTCTTCGACGGTCCGGAGATGCGGCGGATGGCGCTTCGGCTCGCGGCCGAGGGAAACGCGGTCTACCTCCTGCACTATTTCGATCGCACCGGCTCGCACTTTTTCCTCGGCGACCGCGGTCTCTTGAAGAATTTCGACACCTGGTTGGAGACGGTGCGCGACTCCCTGCGCTGGATCGCGCAGGAGCAGGGGAACCACGCCCGCATCGGCCTCTATGGTTACTCGTTAGGCGCGTTTCTCGCCGTGGCGGCTGCGTCGGAAAATCCGCGCGTGGGCGCGATCGCGGAGCAGGCCGGCGGGGTGTGGAATAACGAGACCAAACGCCTCGGAAGCATGCCGCCAGGGTTGATGATCCACGGGATGGCGGATGGTCGCGTGCCATTCGAGAAATACGCCTTGCCGCTGCAGCGGTATTTGCGCCGGCACGCGCCCACGGTCACGACGCATTTCGTGCCCGGCGAAGGCCACGGCTTTTCCGCGGCGGCGCAGGCTCGGGTGCGGGAAGAAGTTGCTGGCTATTTTCGACAGACGCTGCGCTGACGCGCGACCGGCCGCGTCTTACTTGAGCGCTTGTTCGAGGAGATCGGCCAGCCGCCAGCCAGCGAGATGAAGCTCTTGGCGCACGACTTTGGCGGCCCAATCTTCGTAGGAAAGCTTGTCGGCTGCGGATGTGCCCTCGGCCTGGCCGATGATCACCGGTTGCTCGGGATCGTCGCCGCGGCGAAGGCCGCTGAATTTTAGACGCGTGTGCGCCTCGTGCGCGACTGGCAGAATCTCGTTGGCCCAGGCTTCCGGGTAATCGACCAGCGCGAGATTAGCCGGCAACTTCCAACCTTTCGGTTCCGTCTTCGCCATCTGGTCGATGAGCGCTTTCTTGCCCGCATCGGTGGTCGCGCGGCGTTCTTCCTTCGGCATGGCTTTCGGTGCGTCGGGCAGGAGGAGGTTCACCGTGCCGCTATCCCAAAAGCCGTGCAGCTTCGAGTCGACATGCTCAAGCCGCGCCGCCGCCGTGGGCGAGTGCTTCAAGGTGATCGTGTTCCCGCCTTGGTCCTCGAGCGCGTGCGGATCGGTCTCGGGATCGGCCGGCTGGCCGGCGGCGTCGAAAAACTGCGCGCCCACATGGAGCGGCTGATGGATGTCGCCCAGAAAATGAGCCAGCAAGATGATTGCGATTGGCTTGGTGACCTTGCGCGGATTTTCCTCCGGCTCCTTGCCTTGGAGAACCGCGATGGCATAGCGCGAAGCGTGCACGATGTCCCAAGGCGAACGCCCCGCCTGGCCGTCGGCGTACTTCTGCGGCTTGATCAGCGGCACGTCGGTGTAGTGATACCAATGATGCGAAGGCACGGGCGACTTCGTGTCCTTCGTCGGCGGGTTGGCTTTCCAATACTCCACCAGCATGGCGTCGATCCGCGGCCGCGAGGAGTAATGGAAAATCTGCGGATCGTCCGGGCCCTTCTTGTCCCAGCCCTTGATCTCGTCGGGAATCACCGCCGCCTTCTCGAGCGTGAAACCGTCGAGCAGAAGCGCGACTTTCTTCCCGGCCTCGGTGCCGGCTAATTTTTCATCGGCAATCGCGCCGACGATCTGGTGGCCAATCGGGCCGTAGGCCCAGGCAGAGCAGGGCAGGAAGGCGAGCAGGAGCAGGAGGACGCGAAGCATCTTCCCCTTTCTGGCCGGGGCGCAGGTGCGTCAACCGCGCTTACTTTTCTTCCAAGAGTTCGGTGCGCCCGACGCGTTCGCCCTTGAAGAAAACGGTGGAAATGGCCGAGAGCGCACGCACGTCTTCGAGCGGGTTGCCATCGACCATCAGCAAGCTGGCTTCCTTCCCTTCCGCGACGGTGCCGAAGCGGTCCTCGGCGCGCAGCAAGCGCGCGGCATTGGCGGTGGCTGCCTGGAGCGCGACCGCGGGCGGGATGCCGGCGGCCACCCAGAGCTCGATCTCCCGCTGCACCGTCGGGCCGTGGAAGACGAAGGAGTTCCCCGCGTCCGAGCCGGTCACGAGTGTGACCCCGGCCTGCCACGCGCGGACGAGGTTGCGCGCGCCTTGCTCGAGCGAGATCGGATACTTCGCGAGGTTTTCGCGCATCTCGGCGGTCTTGGGGTCGCTCGTCGCGCGCTCGGTGCTGGCAAGCAAATCCTTCGGCGTGACCTGCTGGACTAACGAGCGCTTGAGCAGGTCGGTCTTGCCCGCAGCGAAGTCTTTCATCCCCTCCGCGACCGAGAGCGTCGGGTCGAGCATGATGCCGTTCTCCTTCATCTGGGCGAGGATGTTGTCGGCTATTTCGTCGCGGAAAGAGCCGTGCTCGATCGAGTTTGCGCCCAAGGCGACGGCGTCGGCCACGTCCTGGGCGTCGCCGGTGTGGATGGAGACGGGGAGATTGTGCGCGTGCGCGGCGTCGGCCACGGCGCGCAGGATCGTGAGGTCCATGCGCACGAAGGAATACGAGGCCGAGCCAGTCTCGAGGACGCCCTTGATCGCATCGACGCCCTGCTGCGCGAGCTGGTCGACTTGCGTGCGCGCTTCCGCCGCGCTTTGCGGCGTGCGGACGAATTGCGCGTTGAAGCCTTCGCGGAAGTTCTCCGGGATGAACTTCCCGTATTCCGTCCCGTGACCGTCCTTGGCGGTGAAGAGCGGACCGCAAAGGAAGAGCTCGGTCCCCAGCTTCTCGCCGGTGGCGAAATGCGTGCGCACATCGAGCAACGTGTCGGTGGCGTCGCCTGCGCTGCGCACCGCGGTCACGCCGGAGAAAAGATAGGCAGCGAGTTCACGCTCGATCGCCTTCTTCGAGTCGTGTTTTGACCAGTCCTCGACGAAGCCGCCCGGCGCGCCAAGGTGCACATGCACATCGATCAGGCCGGGCAGGATCGTCTTGCCGGCGGCCTCGATCGGCTCGGCATTGAGCGCCTTCGCCTCCGGCGCCGGGCCTTCAAAAATCCGCGCGATCTTGCCGCGGCGGATCAGGACGGAGCCGGACTCGATCACCCGGCCGTCGCCCACGAAAATGCGCCCGTTCTGCAGGAGCCAGGAGCGGCCGCGCTGAACTTCGCGCGCGAGGATTTTCGTTTTGGTGAGGTTCTCGCTGCTCCATGACTGGTAGGCGCCGAGGAGAAGAAACGGCACCAGCGAGACCAGCACCCAGAGCTTGGCTGCGGGCCGGAGCTTCTCGCCCTTTTCCCAGCGGAAAAGTTTCGTCGCGATGAAAGTAGCGATGACCGCGGTCACGAGGAGCGCGGCGGTTGCGGCCCAGTTTTGCAGGAGCGTTTCGTGCCGCTGGATGATCCCGGCCATCCCGCTCATGAGGTAAGTCGCGGGGACAAATTGGGTCACGCGCTGGAGCCAATCCGGGAACATGCTGATCGGGATGGTCATGCCGCTGAGGAAAAGCATGACCATGTAGATCGGCTGGATCAGGAGGTTGCTTTCCTGGGAGGAATTGACCACCGCGGCGATGATCAACCCCAGCGCGCGGAAGGCGATCGCGGCCACGATGACGAAAAGGAAGAAGGAGACAAGATTAGGCGGCACTTCCATCCCGTAGAACTGATGGGCCAGGAACAGCGTGACGATCACCGTGGGTAGGAAGAGCAGCGCGCCCACGATCATCGAGGCCACGAGCAGCGGGACCGGGGTGATCGGCGTGACCTTGTAACGCCGGAGGACATTGGCCTCGCGATCCATGACCGCGCGCATCCCGGCGCCAAAAAGGCCATTCCCGAGAATGCCAAAGCCGAGGGCGATCGTGATCACGCGATTGATCGCCGAGCCTTGGTTGGCCTGGAGCAGGAGCGCGAAGATGAAAAAGAAGGTTAGCGGAAAGAAGTAATTGAAGAAGACGACCGCACGATTGCGCAACGCGAGGCGCAGATCGTTCTGCATCAGGGCGAGGAAGGCTTTCATCGGTTCATTAGTCGCGGAGCTTCTTCCCGGTCAGCTCGATAAAGACATCCTCGAGCGTAGGCCGTTTCAAGTGCACGTCTTCGAGTTCGAGGCCCTGCGCTTCGATCCATTTCACCAGCTCGACCAAAGTCTTTGCCGGCCGTTTCGAGCTGATCGTGAGGCTGCGGCGATCGTCGCTCAGAAGAGTGCGGAGGCTCTCGGCGAATTCCGGGAGCGGGCCAGCCGGGACCGGTCGATCGAGGCGTGCTTCGATCCCGGATTGCGTGGCGCTTTTCTCCTGCAACTCGCGCGGCGTGCCGAGGGCGATGATTTTGCCGGCGTCGATAATGGCCACGCGATCGCAGAGCCGCTCGGCTTCCTCGATGTAGTGCGTGGTCATGAGGATGGTGCGCTTCTCGGAGCGCAGTTCCTCGATCAGGTCGCGAATTTCCAGGCGCACCTGCGGGTCGAGGCCGGTGGTCGGCTCGTCGAGGAAGAGAAGTTGCGGGTCGTTGATCAACGCGAGCACGAGGGCCAGCCGCTGTTGTTGTCCGCCGGAGAGCGAGCTGTAGAAAGCGTTCCGCTTTTCCCAAAGCTGAAGGCGTTTCAAAAGCGCCTCGCCATCGACCGTGCGGGTGTAGAAGGAACCAAAGAGCTTCACCGCTTCGCCCACGCGGATCTTGTCGGCTAAACTTGTCGCCTGCAGGGCCACGCCGATGCGGTCCTTGAGTTTTTGCTTCTGGCGATCGGGGTCCAGCCCGAGCACGCGCACTTCACCGCCGGTGCGGCGGCGCAGGCCCTCGAGGATTTCCACGGTGGTGGTTTTGCCAGCGCCATTCGGGCCGAGGAGGCCGAAGACCTCGCCGCTTTGCACCTCGAAGTCGATCCCCTTGACCGCCTCGAGCGGGCCGTAGTTCATGCGCAGGTCGCGCACGGAGATGGCGAGATCGTCAGTCATGCTTCGGAGTGCGCCGCCGGAGCGCGCGCAGGCCAAGAAAAGCACCAAGTGCGGCCGTGAGCGCGAGACAAATCTGTGCGAAAAGCTCGCCGTGTTGCACGTAAAACGTCGGCTCGTATTCCAGCGGCACCTCGACTGTGCCGGTGAGGACGCCCTGGGTGAATTGGCTCCCGCGTTCATCGCGCAAAGTCTGCGTCGGCCGGCCGAATTCGTTGATGAAGGTGGTCACGCCGGTGTTGGCCGAGCGAACCATTGGCAATCGCGTTTCCACGCAACGGAAAACCGCGTTCGCCAGGTGCTGTTGCGAGCCGGCGGACTGGAGAAACCAGCCGTCGTTGGTCACATTAGCCAGCAAGTTCGCGCCGCGGCGAACGAACTGCCGGGTGAGCTCGCCGATCGTGTCCTCGAAGCAAATCAACGGCGCCACGCGCACGTTTTCCTTCGCGGTGGTGAAGACGGTGAACTCGCGCCCAAAGCCGAAGTCTTCCGGGACCTGATTGCCGACGATCGCGCCGATGCCCGGAATAGTGTTCCGGCCGGGAACATATTCGCCGAAGGGGACGAGGTGGATTTTCCGGTAGAGTTGCACGCGCTCGCCGCCCGCGGAGACGAGGAGGGCGGCGTTGAAGGCGTCCTTTTCGTTCACGTCGATCGCGCCTAACAAGAGGTCGACCTGCGCCTTCGCGGCGAAGTCCATCAGGAAGGCGTTGCTTTGCTCATCCTGCAGCGCCGGGCCGGGCAGCGAGCTCTCCGGCCAGAGGAGCAGGTCCGGTTGCGAACGGAGCGCGATTTCGCTCAAGCGGCGGTAGGTGGCGAAAACCGAATCCGCCGTCTGCGGGTTGAATTTATCCTCCCGCGGAATGTCCGGCTGGAGGGCGGAGACGCGGATCGTTTCCACCGGCCGGCGGTGTTGCACCGAACGCACGCCGTAGGCGATCACGGCCACAAGCAGCGCCATGGTGACGGTGAAATCGTAATGCGGCTTCACCGGCCGCACCTGGGTCTCGAGGATGAAGCGCCGGACGGTGGCGACCAGGATGACGGTGGTGAAGCAAACGAGGAAGGAAAGGCCGGGCACGCCGGTGAGATCGGCGATCTGGATCATGGCCCACTGCGCATGGAGCGCGCTTCCCAGACTGTTCCAGCCCCAGCCGGAAAAGAGCGTCGAGCGGATGAACTCGAGCGCGACCCAGGCTGCGGAAAGCAAGGCCGCCAGGCGGATATTATTTAATGAGCTGAGCCAGGGCGATCGGCTGGCTTCTGATTCCACCGGCGTCGCCGGCGGCAGGACCAGGCCCCGCTCCGCGGCCCGTTTTTCCTCGAGCTTGCGCGTGACCGCTTCCAGCCCAGTGAGCGGCGTCGGCGGACGGGGCACCGGGCGCAATTGCCCGACCAGCCAGGCCCAAAGCGCTGGGTAAATTCCCATGTAAAGACCCACGAGAATCCAGCCGGGCGTGGTCACGGTAGTGAGCCACGAGAAGACCGACCAAAAGAAAATGATCCCGGTGAGATAGCCGAGCAGAAGATGTCGCCGCCAAGGTCGGCGGACCTCGTAACCCGGAAACCAAATGCCCGCGAGCAGCGGCGCGAGCGCGACCCAGCAAAGCCAGGCCTGATCGAACGGAGCGAAGCAAAGGCGCAGAAAAACGCCACTCGTGATCGCCGCCAGCCACGGCCACAGCCGGAGCGCTCTGTGCAGGGAATTCACCGCGCGGGTTAGCTTCTCCGCTGCCGCCGGGCGCGCCCGCCAGCGTCGCGACGGGCCGCGGGGTTGAGCGCATCCTTCAAGTCGCGCGCATACGACGGATTCACCCGGAAGAAGGCGCGCTCGACGTCTTCCATTTTGCGCACATTGACCTTGTTGCTCATGACGTAACCGATGGAAAGCAGGCCATCGAGGGTGTCGAGAAATTCTGCGGTGATCATGTCCTCGGTGCGCTCGATCAGGATCTTGCCCTGCACCGGCGAACCACCCAGGCCGATCGCTTTCAGCAGAGTGATCTCGCTGCCGCTTAACTTAATCTCACGAGGCATCGCGGACTTTCAGTGGGAAAACGGCGGCTGTCGAGCTACGAGCCGATCCGCGCGGCGGCATCGTCCTGCAGCCACGACCAAAGCTGCTCGAGGCGTGCGGTGACGTCGTGTTTCGCGTTTGCGAGTTCTTCCTCGCTCAAGCGCGCTCCGTCTTCCGGCCGGCGCTGCGCGAAGAGGTAATACTTGATCTTCGGTTCGGTGCCGGAACCGCGCACGGCCACGCGCGTCTGGTCGGCTAGTTCGAAGATGAGCATCTTTTCCTTCGGGATCACGTCGCCCTCGACGTCGCGATAAGTCTCCTGCTCGAAGTTCTTCACCGCGGCCACCGCCGACCCGAGCATCTCCGGCGGCGGCGCGCTCACGTAGGACTCGAGCAGCGCCTTGATCTTCCCCGCGCCTTCCGCGCCTTCGAAGGTCATGGCGCCGTTTTTTTCCGCGAAGAATCCAAAGGTCGCGAAAACTTCATCAAGCAAGGCATCGAGCGTTAGGCCCTTCGATTTCGCGTAAGCCGCAACTTCGCAAAACATGATCGTGGCGCCGTTGCCATCCTTGTCGCGCACGAAATCCGCGCCGCTGTAGCCGTAGCTTTCCTCGCCGCCAAAGATGTAAAGCGAGGAGTCCGCCAGCCGGCGCGCCCGCGTCTCTTCCTCCGAGAGCGAGCGGTATTCTGCGCGCGTCGCCGCCGGGAGCGCGGCCTCGTATTTCCCGAGCTTCGCGCCGATATACTTGAAGCCGGTCAGCGTCTCGACGCAGCGCAGGCCGTAGTGTTCGGCGATCGCTTTTTGCAGATCGGTGGTGACGAACGTCTTGATGATCACTCCGCGCTTCGCGTTTTCCTTCGTGAGCACGCCCTGCTCGAAAAGCGTCTTCGCGCGGTAGTAGGCCATGAGCGAGCCGATCTGGTTGCCGGTGAGCAATTTCATCTCGCCGGCGGCGGTGCGCACGGCCACGCCCATGCGGTCGCAATCCGGGTCGGTCGCGACCACCAGGTCGGCGCCGTCGGCTTGCGCCTGCTCCACGCCCAGCTTCAGCGCCTCGGCGTTTTCCGGGTTCGGCGAAGCCACCGTCGGGAAAGCGCCGTCGAACTCATCTTGCTGCCTAACGACTGCAAACTGAAAGCCGAGCCGCTGGAGCATCGGCTTGATGATCACGCCGCCGGTCCCGTGGATCGGGGTGAAGACGATCCGCAAGTCTTTCGCGCCGCGGACCAGCTCCGGATCGAGCACCAACGTCTCCAACCGCCGCATGTAGGCTGCGTCGATCTCGCTGCCTAAAGTCGTGACCGCGCCGTGGCCGTGCGGCGACTCCGCGGCTGACGGCTGGTTCACTTTTGCGATGATTCCGCCGGCGTGCGGCTCGACCACTTGCGCGCCGTCGGCGAAGTAAACCTTGTAGCCATTGTCATGCGGCGGGTTGTGGCTCGCGGTGATCACGATGCCGGCGCTCGCGTGGAGATGGCGCACGGCAAACGACAGCTCCGGGGTCGAGCGCGGGCCGTCGAAGATGAAAGCGTCGGCGCCATTCTCCGCCGCGACTTTCGCCGCCAGCGCGGTGAACTCCCGCGAGAAAAAGCGCGTGTCGTGCGCGATCACCAGCTTCGGGCGGCCCGGGAGTTTTTCCTGCGCAAACCAATCGTGCAGGTAAGCCACCAGGCCGCGGGTGGCGCGGGCCACGTTGTAGAAGTTCATCGCATTCGTGCCCACGCAGGGGAACTCCGGCGGTGCATCGTGGGCCGCAGAGCCGCGCTCGACGGCGGTGACGACTTTGCCCACGGTCCGGCCGCGCAGACCACCGGTCCCGAAGGCGAGCTTCTTGTAAAAGCGGTCGTTTAGCTCGCTCCAATGCCCGCCATCCGCCAGCTCGCCGATCACGCGCGCGTAGAAATCATCCGGGGCGCCCGCGAGCAACCCGCGCAGGTTTTCCGCGGCCGCCGGCAGTAATTTTCCGGCCGCCAAGGCCGCCTCGATCTTGTCGTCTCGCATCGCGGGGAATCATTCCGAAGCAGGCTCGCTTTGCAACCGTGGAGAATCCACGCGACGAGCGCGCGCGGGCGGTGGAAGGTCGGGGCGTGCCAGGGGAAGTCGAAGCGCCGCCGAGCGGCCCGCCAGTTTGCGCCGAGGATCACATCGCCTTGCCGAAAGCCGCCGCGCCTGTCCTCGGGGTGCTGGGCGCGCTCAGCTTCGCGCACCTGCTGAACGACACCCTGCAATCGCTGATCCCGGCGATCTACCCAATCCTCAAGACGGAGCTCAATCTCGACTTCCGCCACATTGGGCTGATTACGCTAACGAATCAGCTCACGGCCTCGCTCTTGCAGCCGTTCGTCGGCCTCTTCACCGACAAACACCCGCAGCCTTACTCGCTCGCCATCGGGATGACCTTCACCCTCGTGGGGCTGGTTTTGCTCTCGTTA
This sequence comes from uncultured Verrucomicrobiae bacterium, assembly GCA_963726745.1. Classification (GTDB taxonomy): domain Bacteria; phylum Verrucomicrobiota; class Verrucomicrobiia; order Chthoniobacterales; family UBA10450; genus JACCTI01. The sequence continues at coordinate 84,899 of CAVSDR010000004.1, read as the reverse complement.
GGCAGCACTTTGACGCTGGTCCTGCTCGCGGTTGGGCTGGTCGGGATCGGCTCGTCGGTCTTTCATCCGGAAGCGTCGCGCGTGGCGCACTTGAGCTCCGGCGGGCAGCACGGCTTTGCGCAATCGCTTTTCCAGGTAGGCGGGAATGCCGGGAGCTCGCTCGGGCCGCTGCTCGCGGCGCTCATCGTCGTCAGCCGCGGGCAGGGGGCGATCATCTGGTTCACCCTCCTTGCGCTCACGGGCATCCTCGTGCTCTCGGGCGTCGGGCGCTGGTATCGCCGGCGGCTGGACGAGAGCCGGCGCGAGGGCCGGAAATTAGGCAGCCACTTGCTCCGGGCGACGCCGCTCGCGCGCCGGCGGGTTTTCTTCTCGTTAGGCGTTCTCGTGGTCCTGGTCTTCTCGAAGTATTTCTACCTCGCGAGCATGGGGAGCTATTACACCTTCTTCCTGATGGAGAAGTTTGGCCTCTCGGTAAAGAGTGCGCAGCTTCATCTCTTCATCTTCCTGGCCGCGATCGCCGCGGGCACTTTCCTCGGCGGCCCGATCGGCGACCGCATCGGGCGAAAGGCGGTCATCTGGGCGTCTATCCTGGGCGTGACTCCATTCGCGCTCGCCTTGCCCTACGCGAATCTGTTCTGGTGCGGCTGTGCTCAGCGCGATCATCGGCGTGATCTTGTCGTCTGCTTTCTCGGCCATCCTGGTCTTTGCGCAGGAACTGGTTCCCGGAAAAGTCGGCCTGATGAGCGGGCTCTTCTTTGGCCTCGCCTTCGGCATGGGCGGAATCGGCTCAGCCGTGCTCGGGGTGCTGGCGGATCACCGCGGGATTCCCTACGTCTTCCATGTCTGTTCTTATCTGCCACTGATCGGGCTGCTGACGGCGTTTCTGCCGAATCTTGAACGCCGCCCGGCAGGTTGACGTCTAAGCTGAACCCCAAACCTCTATGCGTTTCCTCTCCCGCCTCTTCCTCCTCCTTCCGCTCCTCGCCGTCTCCGCCTTCGCGCAGTCGCCCGAATTACCGAAAACCACCCGGCTGCTGCGTTTCCCTACGACCAATGGCGCGCAGATCGTCTTCGATTATGCGGGTGAACTCTACACTGTGCCGAAGGAGGGCGGCGTGGCCCGCCGGCTAACGAGTGGCCCGGGCTACACTTCCTTCCCGCACTTCTCGCCCGATGGGGCGCAGCTCGCTTTCACTTCGCAATACGACGGCAACACCGAGGTCTATGTGATGCCGGGCGACGGCGGCGAGCCGAAGCGGCTCACGACCACGGCCACGCTCGCGCGCGACGACATCTCCGATCGCATGGGGCCGAACAATATCGTCCTCGGCTGGCAAAACACGAAGCCGCGGGTGGCCTTTCGCTCGCGCATGAAGACGTTCAATTCCTTTAACGGCGACCTCTTTACCGTGGGGATGGAGGGCGACCTGCCCACGCCGATGCCGATCCCGCGCGGCGGTTTTCTTTCCTTCTCGCCGGACGATTCGAAGATGGCTTTCAACCGCATCTTCCGCGAGTTCCGCACCTGGAAAGGGTATCGCGGCGGGATGGCCGACGACATCTGGATCTTCGATTTCAAGACCGGCACGACCGAGAACCTGACCAATAACGAGGCGCAGGACATTTGCCCGATGTGGGGCCCGGAGAACAAGATCTACTACCTCTCCGATCGCGACGGCCGAATGAATCTCTTCGTGACCGATCTCGGCTCGAAGGAGACGAAGCAGCTGACGCAGTTCAAGGATTTTGACATCAAGTTCCCGTCGATCGGGAAGGACGCGATTGTCTTCGAGCAGGCCGGCTATATTTGGCGTTACGATCTCGCCAGCGGCCAGGCCCAGCCGGTGCCGATCGAAATCAAGGAAGACCTGGCTTCCGGCCGCACCGCGATGGTCGATGCCTCGAAGCAAATCGGCTCCGTCGCGATCGCGCCCGATGGCGAGCGCGCGGTCGTGGTTGGCCGCGGCAATCTCTTTACTGTCCCGGCGAAGGACGGCTCGCCGCGCACGCTCACCCGCACCTCGGAGGCGCATGAGCGCGACGCCACCTGGTCGCCTGACGGCAAGTGGATTGCCTACAACTCGGACGCGACCGGTGAGAACGAACTCTACGTGCGGGCGCAGGATGGCAGCGGCCAACCGCAGCAGATCACGAGCGGTGCAGACACATACTATTACAAGCCGATCTGGTCGCCCGACTCGAAGAAGCTCCTCTGGAGCGATCGCCTGCAGCGGTTGCGCTTTGTGGATCTCGCGAGCAAGGCGATCACGCAGGTGGACCAGGACCCGAACGGGGAAATTCGCGGTTATGATTGGTCGCCCGACAGCCAGTGGATCGCCTGGTCGCGCCCGGAGGAAAACAACTTCGACAAGGTTTACCTCTACTCGTTAGCCGACAAAAAGACGACGCCGGTAACGGACAACTGGTATTCCGCCGGCGACCCGACTTTCAGCGACGACGGGAAGTATCTCCTGCTCACTTCGAGCCGCGATTTCGATCCGCTCTTTGGCCAGGAGGATTTCGCCGCGCTCTATCGTGACATGAGCCGCGTCTACCTCGTGACCCTGGCGAAGGAGACGGAGAATCCGCTCGGTCCGAAGAGCGACGAGGTCGGCAAGGCCGAGAAGAAGAAGGACGAAGGCGAAGCGAAAAAAGGCGACGAAAAGAAGGGCGAGGGGAAGGACGCCAAGGAGCCGAAAAAGCCAGTCGTGGTGAAGGTGGACCTCGACGGCATTGGCCAGCGTTTGATCGCGCTCGACATCGTGCGCGGTGACTACGGACAGCTCCGCAAGATCGGCGATCGCGTCTTTTATCTCCGCCGCACGGTCGCCGACGAAAGCGGTGATGAGGAAGAGGGCGGTCCCGGCAGCCGCAAGGCGCACCTCTGCGTCTACAGTCTGGAAGATCGGAAAGAGACCGTGCTCGGCGATGTGAACAATTACGAGATCAGCGCCGATGGGAAGAAAATGCTGGTTAAAGTGAAGGACGATTACGCGATCGTCGACCTGCCGAAGGACAAGCTGGAGCTGAAGGACGAGAAGGCCGGGAAAGACTTTAAGCTCAAGCTCAAGGGCCTCGACATGATGCTCGATCGCCACGCGCAGTGGCGGCAGATCTATTTCGAAGCCTGGCGGCAAATGCGCGACTTCTTCTACGCGCCGAACATGAACGGGATCGACTGGCCGGCAATGCGCGACAAATACGCCGCGCTCCTGCCGTTCGTGAATCACCGCAATGACCTGACCTACCTGATTGGTGAGCTCATCGGCGAGTTGAACAACGGCCACGCCTACGTCGCCGGCGGCGAACGCCCGGAACTTCCCCGAATCAAACTCGGCCTGCTCGGCGCGGAACTCTCGCGCGACGCCGCGAGCAAAGCTTACCGGATCGATCGCATCCTCCCGGGCGAGAACTGGGACAAGCACACGCGGTCGCCGCTTACTGAAGTGGGCGTGAACGTGAAGCCGGGCGACTACATCCTCGCGATTAACGGCATTCCCGTCTCCTCGTTAGGCAACATCTATGAGGCACTCATCGGCCAGGCGGACAAACAGGTCACCTTGCGGGTGAATTCCAAGCCGGCCGAGGATGGCGCGCGCGATGTCGTGGTTGTCCCGACGGCCGATGAAAGCGGGCTTTATTACCTCGCGTGGGTGCAGCGGAACGTCGAGTACGTGAACAAGAAAACGAACGGCGAGGTCGGTTACCTGCACATCCCCGACATGAGCCAGGCCGGCCTGAATCAGTTCACCAAGATGTATTTTCCGCAGGTGAAAAAGAAGGCGTTGATCGTCGACGTGCGCGGGAACGGCGGTGGCTTCGTTTCGCCGTTGATCATCGAGAAACTGCGCCGCCAGCTGGTAATGGTGGAGATGTCGCGCAACGGCACTGCGCAAACCAATCCGCCGAATACTTTCCTCGGGCCGATGGTGACCTTGATCAACGAGTTCTCCGCTTCCGACGGCGACATCTTCCCTTATCGCTTCAAGACCATGGGCCTCGGGAAACTGATCGGGAAACGCACTTGGGGCGGCGTCGTCGGGATTCGTAATCCGCTGCCGCTGGCCGATGGCGGGCAGCTCTTCCGGCCGGAGTTTGCGCCCTATGCGAAAGACGGGAGCAGCTGGGTGATCGAGAGCCGCGGGGTCGAGCCCGACATCGTGGTCGACAACGACCCGGCGCGCGAATTCAAGGGCGAGGACCAGCAGCTCGACCGCGCGATTGCGGAGATCCAGGAGGAGCGGAAGACGAAGAACTACCAGCTTCCACCGATCCCGGCTTATCCCGACCGCAATCCTGCGAAGGCCAAGTAGTAGCGGAGCGCTTCCCCTTCGATGCGCGCGGCGATATAGTCCGCGCATCGAACGGGGAAGCTACACTCTCGGAATCGCGGCTCGCCTCGGCGCAGCTTTGCTCATCTTGCTGCCTCTTTTTCTGCAGGCGCAGGATGCGGCCGAACCGACAGCTACTCGGCGGACCGGGCGCCCGAAGGTCGGTCTCGTCTTGAGCGGCGGTGGCGCGCGCGGCGTGGCCCACATCGGCGTGCTCAAAGCGCTGGAAAAGTTGCACGTTCCGATCGACTACATTTCCGGCACGAGCATGGGCGCAGTCGTGGGTGGGCTTTATGCCAGTGGGATGTCGCCGGAGGAAATCGAGCGTTGGTTCCGCGACGCGGACTGGCGGTATCTCCTCTCCGATTCGCCGCCGCGCGAGAGCCGTTCCTTTCGCGAAAAACAGCGCGACGCGACGATCAATCAGAACCTCGAGATCGGTCTTTCGCGTTCCGGCGATTTGCAGTTGCCGGCTGGATTTATCTCCGGGCAGAAAGTGCTGCTTAATTTGCGCGAGCTGACGCTGCCGGTGCGCAAAATTCACGATTTCGACCGGCTGCCGATTCCCTTTCGCGCGATCGCGACCGACCTGCAAACCGGCGAAAAAATGGTCCTCGGCCGTGGCGACCTCGCGGATGCGATGCGCGCGAGCATGGCCGTGCCCGGCGTGTTCACGCCGCATGAAATCGACGGCCGCATGCTGGTGGATGGCGGCCTTTCCGCGAACCTGCCGATCGCGACCGCGCGGGACATGGGCGCGGAGGTGATCATTGCCGTCGACGTCATGCCGGATCTCGAGAAGTCGCCCGAGGAACTCGCTTCCGCGATTGCGGTCGCGAATCAAATGCTCGACATCCTGATCCAGCGTGAAACTCGCGCGCAGGTGCAGAGCCTCCGCGGCCGCGACGTCTACGTGCGGCTGCGTTTGCCGGGCGCGGGCTCGGCGGATTTTGCCGGCTCGAGCGCGAACATCCCGATCGGTTACGAGCAAGCCATGACCGACGCGGCCGCACTGCGCCCGCTGGCGGTGGGCCCGGGAAATTGGCAGCAATATCTCGCCGCCCAACGCACCGCGCACGGAGAGGGGACGAGCATTTCCTTCCTGGAAATTCCGGGGGCGAATGGGGTCACGCGGCAGCAACTGGAGCGCGCGATCCACTTCGCGCCGGGCGAAAAGATTGAGCTCTGGCAGTTGGAAAAAGAGCTCCTCGGCCGCGACGCCTTGCGGCATTCCGAGATCGTGGACTTCCGCGTAGTCGAGGCCGATGGCGTCTATGGCCTGCGCCTGGAGACGAAACCGAAACGCCGCGGGCCAAACTACCTCAACCTCGGCTTCGACTTTAACTACACCTCCGCCGGCGAGACCGCTGCCGACGTGCTGCTGTCGTTCCGCCTCACGGATTTGAACTCGTTAGGCGCGGAATGGGAGACTTTCCTGAGCATCGGCGATCTCACCCGGGTTTACTCGGAATGGTATCAACCAGTGGAGCCATCGCGCCGCTTCTTCCTCGCGGCCAATGTGCTTTATGCGAATGAATTTCTGAATGCCCTTGACGCCTCGGACCGGCGGCTCGGCTTCCGCCTGCAAAACGCGCTCGGCGGGATCGATGCCGGGCTGCGCCTGGGGCAGGTGGGCGAGTTCCGGCTCGGCTACACCGGCGGCGGGAGTCACATCGGCCGGACCCTTGGCCTGCCGGCGGAGACGGAAGGCTGGAGCGGCCGCGGCGAGCTCCGGGCCCGGCTGACCTTTGACACGCTCGACCGCGCGAACTTCCCCGCGAGCGGCTACTACGGCAGCGCCACCGGCACGGTTTCGCGCGGCGCTTTTGGCGCCTCGGCCAACTACAGCCGGCTGGATGCGGAGTTCTACAAGCCGATCGCCTTCGGCCGAAACACGATCATCCCGCGCGTGGTCGCGGGGTTGAATCTCGAAAGGAACGACCTGCCTTACTACGATCGCTCCTCGTTAGGCGGCTTGTTCCAGCTTTCGGGCTATGCGCGCCGCGGTTTGCTCGACCAGAACGCCGCGGTCGCGGAAGTGATCTACTACCGCGAGCTGGCAAAGTTGCCGGCGGCTTTTGGTGGCGGGATTTACGCCGGCTTCTCGGTTGAGGCCGGGCGGGTTTGGTCGGAGCTGGACCAGTTCGATTTCACGCACATGAAGTACGGCGGCGCGCTGTTCCTAGGCGCCGATACCATCGTGGGTCCGCTCTACCTCGGGATCGGCGGTGCCACCGGCGGTGAAGCGGCTGTCTATTTGCAACTCAGTCCGGTTTTGCGGAGCGAACGAATTCCTCGTTAGGCAGCGAGATGAGCCACGAGTCCGATGCCGCCGCCGTGCTGGCCGAGATCAGCCGTTATCACATGCCCTTCGGGATGTTCGGTCCAAAAAACTACCCGCCCAAAGGCGTGCCGATCTACGACCTGCCGGCGGAATACCTCGCCTGGTTCGCGCTCAAGGGTTTCCCGGAAGGAAAGCTCGGGGAACTTCTTCGGCTGGTTTACCAAACGAAAGCCGATGGCTGCGACGGTGTCTTCGATGGTATCCGCCGCCTGGCCGGCGGGCGCTACAAGCTGCGCCCGCCGAAACAGCGCGGGTGGAAATTCGACTAGACTTCGATCGTTTCGCCGATCTTCGGCAGCAGCAGGTCGCGACCCGCAGCCTTCGCCAGGCGCAGGGCTTTCTCGCGGTCGAGTTCGATGGGCGGAAAAGTGTCGTAGTGCACGCCCACGATTTTCGGCGCGCCGGCAAACTCCGCCGCGCGCAGGGCATCCTCGACGCCCATGGTGTAGAAGTCGCCAATCGGCAGGACGGCAAACCGCAGGGCCGTAGCCTCGGCGATGAGCTTCATGTCGAGCGTGAGCGCGGTGTCGCCGGAGTAGTAGAAGTTGCCGTCGTTCGACTCGACGAGAAAGCCCGCGGGCTCGCCGCCATAACTACCATCGGGCATAGAGCTGCTGTGGATTGCGCTGGTTAGTTTCACCCGGCCGAAGGGCAATTGCGCCGCTCCGCCATGGTTCATCGCCTGGACGTTTTTCACGCCTTTCTTCTCGAACCAGTCGCCCACTTCAAAAGGCGCAATCACGGTCGCGCCGGTGCGTTCTGCGATCGCGACCACATCGGCCACATGATCGCCGTGCCCGTGTGAGACGAGAATGAAATCGGCGGCTATTTTGGCGACATCGATCTCCTTCGCGAGGGGGTTTGGAGAAACAAAAGGATCGAACAAGAGATGCAGGCCGCCCGCCTGGACTGCGAAGCAGGCGTGTCCGTAGTAAGTGAACTTCATCGGGTAACCTCTTTGCATCCGGCCGCTCGACAAGCTGCAAGAGAATCGCCGCCGGCAAAGACCGTGCTGGCCTTGTCCGCGCTTCTTCGCTAATCCTGCCAACGGACCTCGTCTCCCCGATGAAACTCCTCCTGCCAGCCCTATGTGGGTGGGTTTGCCTGGCCACGGCGCAGGCGCAGGATGCGGTCCCTCTTTCCCGCTCCGATCGCTCGATCTTGCAAGCCCGGGATGAAGCCGCGGTCCAGCCCGGTGGTTTCACCGCCGCCGATCACCTGACGGGCGACTGGGGCGGCGCGCGCACGCGTTGGCTAAACGCCGGGGTCGAGGTCTTCGGCTTTTACAACAGTATCTTTAATGGCAACGTCCGCGGCGGGTTCGATCCCCAGCACGCCAGCTACGTCGACGACGCCTGGCTCGGTTTTAAATTCGACCTCGCGAAGTTGGCCGGCTGGCCGGGCGGCCTGTTTGTCGTTAGTGGGATTAACCGGCAAGGTGACGACCTAACGAATCTCTACGTGGGCAGCCTCTACTCGGTGCAGCAGTCGGTCGGCGGGCAACGCCCCTTCCTTTACCAGGTTTATCTTCAACAGAAGCTGGCCGGCGACCGATTCACTTTGAAGCTGGGGCGCTTCGGCGCCTCGGATGACTTTAATGCCTCGCCCTTCTACGGCTATTCCTTGAACAACGGAATCAACGGCGACATCCGCAATGTGCTCTTCAATACCCGCTTCTCGGCTTATCCCTTCGCTGTCTGGGCGGCGGCGCTGTTTTACGACCCTTCGCCGGAGCTCAACTTTAAGTTCGGCTTCTACCAGACCTCGAGGGATATGTTTAACAACAATGACCATGGGTTGAACTGGAGCATCGGGTCCGACGACGGTTACACGGCGATCGTCCAGTTTGGCTGGGCACCGCAGTTTTGGAAGCAGCCAGTCCGGGGCGCGGACGCAAAAGGCGGCGCGCCGATTCTGCGCGGCTTGCCAGGGCATTACCATTTTGGCGTCACGTTTTCGCAGTGGGATTTTTACCAGCGCTTTGGCGGCGGCTTCGAGGACCATTCTTACGGATTCTACCTGCATGCCGACCAGATGATTTACGGGGAAACACCGGGGAGTGAGCAAGGGTTGGTTGCTTTCCTTGCTTCCGGTTACTACCCGCAAACCAAGATCTCGATCGTGCCTTTTCAGGTAAACCTCGGCTTAAACTACGTCGGCCTTTTCCCGACGCGGGAGAAAGACCACACCATGTTGCATTTTATCTACGGCGACATCAGCCGCGTTTATGCCCGCAGCGTGCGCCGTCCCGGCGGAGCGCTGGCTGATTCCGAGAAAGTGCTGGAATTCGCACATCGCTTACAGCTCACGGCCTGGAGTTACTTTCAACCGGATATTCAATACGTTATCGATCCCGGCGGCACCGGCGAGATTCCGAACGCTGTGGTGCTTGGCGCGCAAATGGGAGTCACCTTTTAGAAAACCAACTTATGGAACATCACCCGACTCCGCTTGATCCCAGCCTGGCCCCGAAGCGAGGCATGTTTATCCTCGAGGACGGGCGCAACGTCCTGTTCGTCTTCACGCTTCTCATCCTGCTGTTTGCCCTTTGGGGTTTCTGCAACGGAATGATCGATGTGATGGATAAGCACTTCCAGGAAGAGCTGCACCTTACTCTGGCACAATCGGCCTGGGTACAATTTGCGCACTATTTAGGCTACTTTCTCATGGCGCTGCCGGCTGGTTGGCTGGCGACCAAGCTCGGTTACAAGGGAGGGATTATCACTGGGCTGTTGATTGTGGCGGTGGGCGGTTTTTGGTTTATCCCCGCGACCCAGATTGCGCAGTTCTGGGCCTTCCTTCTCGGTGTCTGCATTATCGCTGCCGGGCTAACCTTTCTGGAAACGATCGCCAACCCTTACACCACCGTGCTTGGGCCGATCCAATATGCCGCCACCCGGATCAATCTCGCGCAGTCGACCAATGGCATCGGTCTGCTTCTCGGGCCGATTGCCGGCGGAATGTTCTTCTATTCCAAGGATGCCTCCGGGCAAAGCACGGGAGCGGAAATGCTCTGGGTGCCCTACGCCGCCATCGGCGTGCATTGTCCTCGTGCTCGCGGTGATCTTCTTCTTTGCCCGGATGCCCGACGTCAAGATGGAGGACGATTACCATCTGGACGATCCCAAGACGACGGTCTCGCATTCCATCTGGGCGCATCCGCACTTCTGGATGGCGGTGCTGGCGCAATTCCTTTATGTCGCCGCGCAGGCGGGCATCTTTAGCTTCTTCATCAACTACATGACCTCGCAGGTGCCGGCGATTCCCGCGGCCTGGAACGAACCTGGTAGCCGCTTTGCCGGCTGGTTCGAGGTTCACGGCAATGGCCTGCTGGGTTTCACCAACAAATCCGCGTCCAATCTGGCTTCGTTAGGTTTTCTCTGCTTTCTCGTCGGCCGGTTTACCGGCTCCGCGATCCTGAAGAAGTATGCGGCTCATCGCGTCCTCGGGTTCTACTCGCTCCTGAGCGTGCTTCTTTGCGGTGTGATCTTCCTGAAGCTCGGGTGGATTTCGGTGGTGGCGGTTTTCCTAACCTACTTCTTCATGTCGATCATGTTTCCGACTATTTTTGCGCTGGGAATTTTTGGGCTTGGGGAAAGGGCCAAGAAGGCCTCCTCCTTCATCGTCATGGCGATCATGGGCGGGGCCATCCTGCCGAAGGTCATGGGCGCGGTCGCGGATCATTATGATCTCTCCCGCGGCTTCATCGTGCCGATGTTTTGCTTCGCCTTCGTGGCGGCTTACGGTTTTCTTTGGCCGAAGCTTAGCGGCGCGGAAGGCATGCAAGGCGTCTCCACCACCGGCGGGCACTAGAAGATGCCGGCTGTTTTCGCGATCGACCACGAGGAGCTGGCCCGGGACCCGCGCTTCGCCGGTTTGGCCGCGCAGCTCAGCCACCTTTCGCCGATCGATTCCCGGGCAGCCTTCAATCGCTACGGCCGCGAAGCTTGCCGGCTCTGGCAGACCGAGTTCCCGCACGGCCTGGGGACGGTCGGTGCGGACTTTCCCGCGCGCGCGGCGGAGGTCGAACGCGGTGGCCCGCAGATCATTCGCACCGGTTGGGGTGGTGTGGTTGTGACTCGGCATGAGCCTCCAGAGGTGGAGAAATTTCTCGTCGTGCAACGTGCAGGCTACCTCGCGCTGGAGATGCATGCGGAGAAGGAGGAGCAGCTCGAAGTGCGCGAAGGTGCCGGGCTTATCCTTTGGCGGCGCCAGGCGCAGGATCGGGCGTTAACCGCCCAGGTGCTCCAGCCTGGGAGGCGCTTTCACTTCCGGCCGGGCATCGAGCATTGCCTCATCGGCACCGAAGATTTGCTCGTGTTCGAGCGCTCGAGCGATCCCAAAGGCATGGACCAGGACCTGATCTTCCTTTATGAACCGGAGCCCGTGTAATGCAGTGCGACTTCTTTGCCTTCGGCGAAATTCTCTGGGATTGCCTTCCCTCCGGGCGGCACGCCGGCGGCGCGCCTTTCAACGTCACCGCGCACCTGGCACAACTGGGCGCTTCTTCCGCGCTCATCTCCTGCATCGGCCGCGACTCGTTAGGCGACGAGATCCTGCAGGTGGCCCTCGACAAAGGCGTGGACACCACCTTCGTCACCCGCGCCCGCATCGGCCTGGCCACTGGCACCGTCCTGGTGACGGTCGATGCGAGCGGCAACGCCACGTACGAGCTGGTCCAGCCGGCGGCCTGGGATGAAATTCGTGTGCCAGAGGCGGCTCTCGCGGCCGTGGCGCAGGCGCGCGCGCTCATCTACGGTTCGCTTTCCTGCCGTTCGCCCTACAATCTCGAGCAACTCGAGCGCCTTCTCGCGGTCCCGGGACCGTTGAAGTTTTTCGACGTCAACCTGCGCCCGCCCTTCGTCGAACCCGATCTGGTCATCCGGCTCGCGCAGCATGCCGGCGTTTTAAAATTAAATGACGGCGAGGTCGGCCAGCTGGCCCATTGGCTCAAGACCGGCAAGCTGCAACCGGAGACGCCGCGCGACGCTGCGGCCGTGGGGCGTGCCTGCGAAGCGGTCGCCGCAGCCACCCGGGCAACCCGGATCTGCGTGACCCGGGCGGAAGAGGGCGCCACTTTGTGGGACAACGGCACGCTCGTGAACGCGCCCGCGCCACAGGTCGAGGTGCGCGACACCGTGGGCGCAGGCGACGCTTTCATGGCGGGCTTGATGGTCGGCCTGACGCGCGGGACGGATGTGCGCGAAGTGCTGGAAAACGCCTGCCGCCTGGGCGCCTACGTGGCCTCCCATCATGGCGCGACACCGCTTCTGCCGGATGAGATTGTCGGCTATTTCCGCGCGTAACGCGGCCTAGTTCCGGCGATATTTCTCGAGATACTTGTCGCGCAGTTCCGTTTGGCGATTGCCGAGATCGATCCGGCGGCCATCGATGTAGGCCGCCTCGACATTGGTCGGGAAATCGAGCGGGTCGCCATCGGTCACGATCAAGGTCGCGGCCTTGCCGACCTCGAGCGAGCCGAGTTGCTCGGCCACGCCAAGGAGCTGCGCGGGGTAAAGCGTGACCGCCTTGAGCGCCTCGTCCTTCGGCAAGCCATAGGCGGCCGACATCGAGGCTTCGTAGGGCATGTTGCGCTCGTGCGGGCCTTCGCTTTCGCGACCGGTGCGGGCGATGCAGAATCGAACGCCGGCTTTCTGCAATTCGGCGGCATTGCTGAATTGGCTGTCGTAGGGATCGTCGCGCCGCGGCGGGAGCGCCGTGGGCATGCTCACGATCACCGGGATGTCGCTGGCCTTGAGCTGCGCGGCCATCCGCCAGGCATCGTGCCCGCCCACGAGGGTAAACTTCAACTGCGCGTCCCGCGCCCAGGCGAGCGCGGACTCGATTTCGGCGACGCTGTCGGCATGCACAAAGACCGGTAACTTCCCGTCGAAGACCGGCAGCATCGCTTCCCAGCGCTGGTCGATCTTGAAATCCGGTGCAGCGGTTTTCTTCGCCTGCCAGTACGAACGGGCAATCGCGAAAGCGTCACGGATCGTGCGCACTGCCTGGTCGATTTCCTTTTGCTGATCGTCGGTGGTTTTCGGCGCGCGCGGATCGCGATTGATCCGCATTTCCGGCCAGCGAAGGTGGAGCGCCGCGGGCGCGCGGATGGTCAACTCCGCCGGCGTCCAGCCATCCATGCGCACTACCGCGGAAAGCCCGGAGATGAGGCCGCCCTCGGGCACCGAGAGCACGGTGAGGATGCCATTGCTGCGCGTGACCGGGAGCAATTCGCTGTCTGGATTCAAGCTCGTGGCGGCGCGCGCGTTCGGGTTAATTTTGCCTGCCTCCGCGTAGTCGGCGGTCGAGCGGACCGCGCCGATCTCGGTCAAGCCGAGGACGGTGTTTGCGCTGATCAAGCCCGGGTAAACGTGTTTGCCGGCGAGATCGATGACCTCGGCATTTGCCGGCGGCGCGGCCTCGGGGCCGAGCGCGGTGATCTTGCCGTTTTCGAAAACAAGCGTGCCGCCGGCGATCTCCGGGCCGCTCACCGGATGGAGGGTCGCGCCGCGAAGGGCGATCGGGCGCGTCTGCGGCGGCGCGGGAATCTGAGTGGAGGCGCGCGCCAGCGAAAGACCGAGCAGGAAGATGGCTAACGAGTGCTTCATTATTCGTGATGGCAGGAATAGCGATCGCTCCCGTCGCCGTAGGAGCCGACGAGTTCATGCGCGCGCTCCCAGTCTTCCGGCGAAGGGGGCGGCGTCTTTTCGCTGCCTTTTTTCTCCTCGCCGTTCTCCTTCGGTTTGCCGATTTCCTTCACGCGTTCCGCCAGCGCCTTTTGCACCAGCGCCTCGCGCTGCGCGGCGTAGGCTTTGCGCGACTCGAGGTCCTCCGCGCGATCGAAGTATTTCCGGCCCTCGATCCAGGTCTGGTTGGCGTGCGCGTAATTAGACAGCGGATTGTCACTCCAGAGGACAAAGTCTGCGTCCTTGCCCACCTCGAGCGAGCCGACTTTCGCGTCGATCCGGAGCTGTTTGGCGGCGTTGATCGTGACCAGCTTGAGCGCTTCCTCCGCGGGCAGGCCGCCATATTTCATCGACTTCCCGGCCTCGGTGTTGAGCCGGCGCGCGAGGTCGGGGCTGTCGGAGTTTACCGTCGTCAAAACGCCGCGGCTGACCATCATCGGGGCGTTGTAAGGGATGGCGTCGAAGGCCTCGACCTTGTAGCCCCACCAATCGGCAAAGGTCGAGGCGCCGATACCCGCGGCCTTGATCTCGTCGGCTACTTTGTAGCCCTCGAGGATGTGCTGGAGAGTGCCGACCTGGATCTTGAATTCGCCGGTGACGCGCAGGAGCGCGAGCACTTCATCCTGCCGGTAGGAATGGCAATGAATGAGCCGCTTGTTGTTCACGATTTCCGATAACGCCTCGAGCTGCAGGTCGCGGCGGAAGGGCAGGGGGCCTTTGCGTTTCGCTTCCGCGTCGTATTCCTGGGCCGCGCGGAAGCGGTCGCGGATGAGCTCTTCCACACCCATGCGCGTTTGCGGATAACGAGTGGTGTTCCGCTCGCCCCAGTTCGATTGCTTCACGTTTTCGCCCAGGGCGAATTTCACGCCCGGCATCGCGCCCTCGAATTTCAACTCCTCCGGGAGCGCGCCCCAGCGGAACTTGACCACTTGGTTCTGGCCGCCAATCGGGTTGGCCGAGCCGTGGAGCAAATTCGCCGTCGTCGTCCCGCCGGCGAGCTCGCGGTAAATCGCAATGTCGGTCGCATCGACCACATCGCCCACGCGCACTTCGCAGGTGACCGCGTGCGTTCCTTCATTCACTCCACGGCTGATCGCGGTGTGCGAATGGCAATCGATGATTCCCGGCGTCACGTGCACGCCCTGGCCCTCGATCACGGTGGCGCCCGCGGGGGCTTTCAAGCCCGGGCCGACCGCGGTGATTTTCCCTCCGCTCACCAGGAGGTCGGCGTTTTGCAAAGTGCCCTGCGGGCCGACGGTCCAGACGGTCGCGCCATGGATGAAGACCGCAGGCTGTGCGGGCGGCGCGGTTCGGCCGTAGGCGCCGGCAGGGAAGGTCTCGGGAAAATCGAGCGGCTGGTCGAGCGGCGAGGGTTTCTCGTCTTTCTTTTTGCCGGCATATTGGGCGGTGCGTTGCGCGCTCCAGGGAAGCTCATCCGCGCCGTCGATCTTGTCGTCTACCAGCCGACCGGAAAGGCGCAAGGAACCGTCGCCTTTCTCGAAAATCTTCGCCGGCGCGATCAGGAGGACGGCGCCGTCCTTGGTGAAGAACGAAACTTTCTGGTCGGCCAGCTTGGCCTCGAGCTTGTCCTGTTCGCCTTCGATCACCAGTGGCACAGACTTGTCGCCGAGGGTGACGTTCCACGTGCCGCGCGGGTCGCGCTCGTTCGCGCGCTCGGTCTCATACCAGCGTCCGTCGACCCAGGTGCTGAGAACGCGCGCATCATTCTCGGCAAAGAGATCGCCGCTCGTGACCACGAGATTCGCCAGGCGACCGGGCGCGATCGTGCCCAGGCGATCGGACACGCCGAACATCTCCGCCGGCGCGCTGGTGAGCGCGGCGAGCGCATTCTCTTTGCTCAAGCCGCGGCGCACCGCGAGCCGCACGCGCGACCAGAATTCCTTCTCCGGCTTCTCGAGCTTCGCAGTGGTGAAAGCGATCGGGTGGCCGGCGGCGGCGAGGAGCGCGGGATTGCTCGCGGCACGATCCCAATGCTGCAGCTCGTCGAGTTGATACTCGAGCGCCAGCTCCGGCTTCTCGATCTCGGGCGTCTTCGGGAAATCGAGCGTGAGGATGACGGGTGTTTTGCCTAACGAGTTCCGCACCCGGTATTCGTAGCCGTTGCCGAGCAGGATCGGTTTGACCTTGAACTCGTCGGCTATTTTCAAGGCGCGGAGGGCGTCCTGTTCATCCTCCGCTTCGAAGACCGCCGGTTGTTTCCGCTGCGTCCACTCAGTGAGGGCCGCGAGGCTGGCGTTGTTTTCCGGCCGCTCACTCGCTCCGGGATTTTTCCGATACGCCTCCTGCGCCGCCGCATACCAGCCGGCATCGAGCAGGGTCTGGCGGATGAGCGCGATGCAGCCCATGAGGGAGCTCGGGTAGCCGCCGCCATCGCGCCGGCGCTCGATCTCGAAAGCGATGTGCTGCGCCACCTGCGGCGCGACCACGGTCGCATTGACTTCCGCGTCGTCGAGATCGACCAGCGTGCTCGCGCCGCGAAAAACGCCCCGCGCGGGCACCACCAGCGCGCTGGTAAAACCAAGGTCGCGCAACTTCTGCGCGCCTTTCTTATCGGGGCGGAGAAACTCGGACGCGTTCCGCTCCGGCGTGACCCGCGGGTTCCAGGCGTGCGTCCCTTTCACGCCTTCGCGCGGAATTTCCTTCGGCTTCGCGTCCGGATTATCGGGGTCCGAATCCGGGCGGCGGATGGGTTCCGGCTGAAGCGTCTCGGGCAAACCGAGGCGGCTGTAGGAATCGATGAAGCCCGGGTAAATCGTTTTGCCAGCAAGATCCCAGACGCGCGCTTCCGGTGGGATTTTCACTGCCGGCCCGGCCTCGACGATCAAGCCATCGCGGATCAGGACGGTGCCCTTTTCGATGACTTTCCCGGGCGCGGTGACCACACGCGCATTCGTTAGGGCGTGGACGCGTGGATCATTCTCGCGCAGGCCCTGGCGAGGGGTGGTGGTGATTTGGCCGAAGCCGAAAAGAGTGGAAAGAAGAAGCGCGCAGGCGGCGAGAGGAGCAGGTCGGATCGGCATCGCGGTCCGGGACGCTAGCGGCCTCGCGCGGGGAAACAAGTCTGTTGCGCTCCGGGCGAATCCGCGAAAACTCGGCAGGTCTGTGGAAGAAGAGAAAACGAACTTCAGCGAGACGCGGCTGGCGCAGTGGCTCCTCGCGCTTTTGCTGCTCGCGCTCACGCTCGGAGTTTACCAGCAAGTTTGGCGCGCCGGTTTCATCTGGCAGGATGACCTGCGGGTGACCGCAAATCCGCTGCTGAGCGCGGCGGAAGGCTGGCGGCAAATCTGGAGTTCCTTTGCGCGGCCGGCGGATTATTTCCCGCTGACGAACTCCATTTATCGGCTCGAGTGGATGCTCTGGAGCGTCCAGCCTGCCGGCTACCATTGGGTTAACCTCGGCTTGCACGCGCTCAACGCGCTCCTGCTTTGGCGGCTGCTCCGATTGCTGCGCATACCCGGCGCGTGGCTCGCGGCGGCGCTCTTCGCGCTTCACCCGGTGCAGGTGGAAACGGTCGCGTGGGTCGCGCAACTCGGCCGTGTGCTCATGACGTTTTTTGCGCTCGCGGCCCTCTGGAGCTGGGCGCGGTTTTTCAAGAAAGACACGCGTGCGCGGGCCTTGTTCTACCTCGCGGCGCTGGTCTTCTTTGTGGCCGCGCTGCTGAGCGCCGGCGCGGCCGTCATCTTGCCGGCTATTTTTTTGCTGGCTCTCTGGTTGAAACGGAAGCCGCTGGCGCTGGCGCGTTGGGCACAGCTGGCGCCGTTCTTTTTGCTCGCCGCGGCCAGCGTCTGGTGGCGCAGCAGCGCGCAGTTGCTTGAGTTTTTCACGGCGAATCCCGGGGCGCATCTGCTGCAGGCTTCGTGGGCCTTCTGTTTGTCGCTCGCGAAATTGGCCTGGCCGCTTCCGCTTGTTTTCGATTACCCGGCGGGGCCGGCTGTGCCGCTGGCTTACCTTTGGCCCGCGCTCATCTTGCTGGCTGTTTTGGTCGCGTGGATCAGTGTCCGTTCCGCCGGCCGGAGCGTGGCCGCCGCGCTGCTTTTCTTTGGCGTGGCTTTGTTGCCGGCGCTCGGCGTTCCCCCGGCGGATCACGCGCAATACCTCGCGGCGATCGGCCCGCTGGCTCTGCTCGCGGCCGGCATCGCTCTGTTTGCCGCGCGCAAAGCCGCGTGGCTGCAGCCAGCGGTCGCGGTGCTGCTCCTGGGCTCGTTAGGCGCGGTCACCTGGCGGCACAGCGCCGACTTCCGCGACGCGGAAACGCTTTGGCGAACGACACTGGCGCGCAATCCGCAGAGCGCGCTGGCTCACGCGCAGCTGGGCCTCTTGCTCGACCAGCGCGGCGCCGTCGAGGAGGCGGTTGCGGAATACCGCGCGGCCCTCGCGAGCCAGCCAGAGGACGCGGAGGCGAACAACCACCTCGGCTACGCGCTCGCGCGCATGGGGCAGCCGTATGCTGCGCTGCCGTATTACGAAAAATCGCTCGCGGCCAACCCCGAGTCGGCCAGCGCGCAGCGGAATCTGACTGCGCTCTTGCTGCAAATGGGGCGCGAGGACGAAGCGCTCGCGCACCTGCTCAAGCTGGCGCAGCTCGAACCGTGGGATGCCGGCCTGGAGCAGTTGTTAGGCGACATCTACGCGCGCCGCCGCGATGTGCCGGCGGCGATGGAACATTGGAAGCGCGCGCTCGAGCTCGATCCCCAAAACGCCGAGTTGCAGGCCACCGTCGGGCAGACGCTCGGGGTGATGGGACAGATGCAGGAAGCGCTGACCTATCTGCGCCGCGCGACGGAACTCGCGCCCGAGAAAGCGCAGCCGCATTACAATCTCGCGACCGCGCTTTCGCTCATGGAGCGCTGCGCGGAAGCGATTCCGGAATACCAGGCGGCCCTGCGCATCCAGCGTGATTTTCCCGCGGCGCAGATGAACCTCGCGCTCTGCTATCTGCGGAGCGAGCGGCTCGAGGAAGCGGCCGCGGAATACGAGCGGCTCCTGCAAACGCGGCCGGATGACCTGACCGCGCACAAGAATTTAGCCATCATCCTTCCGGAGCTCGGCCGGGCCGCGGAAGCGGACGCACACGCGAAACGCGCCGCCGAACTGGAAGCGACGCCGGCGCCCTAACGACCGAGTGGCGTGGTCACATTCGTGCCCGCCGGCGGAGTGAACTCGAAGGTGTCGGCCGGAATCGGCGCGCGCGATTCGCCGCGTGTACTTGGTCACGATTCGGTCGCCGTTCGGCTGCAACATCTCGGTGCGCTCGACCTGAAGACCGTCGTTCAGGTGAATACTGAAACGCTGGAGCATGCGCTTCATCGAAGGGTGCTTGGGCGTTAATTCGAGGACATAGCCAGCACCTTCACGCGCGCCGGCGAGATGGTAATTATTCTCCACGCCCTCAAGGTTAAGCGCGGCCGTGATCGCGGCGATCCCGGCATCCAGCGGTCCGCGCCGGCCTAACGAGTAGTGCTCCGCGCTTTGGAATTTCGGGTAGAAAATCCACAGCTGCGCGCCATCGCTCACGGTTATGCTGGGCGCGTTGCCCTTCACTTCGCGGCGAAATTTATTCGGCGCCTGGAACCAAACTTTGCCCGCGCTGACCACGGGCTTATTCATCATCCGAAGCGTCTTCTCTTCCTCGAAATCGGCCTGCACCTGCGGGGCAGCGGCGCGTTTTTCGCGGATGCGGCCGAGGAGCGTTTTGAGGTCGTTCGGCGCGAGCGCCTCGGCGCGCAGAAGCGACGGGAGGAGAAGCGAAAGGCAAAGGAGAATTCTAAACATGCTGTGTGGCTTTGACGGGCGGGGTGACGGTTTCTTCGCGCCAGACTTTCGGTTCGGCCGCAGCGGTTGCGGGCAGGGTGAAGAAAACCGTGGCCGCGAGGCTCCAGAAAATGCCGATGGCGCAGGCGACTCCGAGGCCGGCGAGGGTGGGATTATTGGCCAGGCCTAACGAGCCAAAGCCAACGATCGCCGTCAGCCCGGCGAGGATGACCGGCTTAACCACCCCCGCGACATCGTGCTCCAACTGGCGCGCTTTTTGCCAGACGAGCAGGACGTAGATGCCGTAGTCGACGCCGATTGCCAGGACCAGGCGGAAGGCGAGAACGTTGAGCAAATTGAGCGGAATCGAGAGCAGCTTCATCGAGGCAATCATCGCGCCGACGGCGAGCGCGAGGGTGGCGACCTGGATCGCCCAGAGCCGCCAGTCGCGATAGAGCAAGGCCAGCAGGGTGGCATCGAAGATGGCCATGAGCGCGCTGATTAAAAGCAGCTGGCGATGCGACCACGGGATGAGGTCGGTGAGGGTAAAGCTCCAGCCGGAAAGAGTGAGTGGGACGCCCGGGACCGGGAGTTCTTGCCGGAGCATTTCTTTTTGCGCCTGGGTCTTGATTGGCTCGTGGGTGGTCACGAAACCGGTCGTTAGGCGCGGGTCGTGCGCGAAGTAGCGATCGACCAGGAACCACCAGCTTGAAGATTTAGGCAGCAAGCTGCGCCAATCGGGCACCGCGGCGCTGGGCTCCGCCACGCGCTCGAGCTGTTCGAGCAAGGTGAAGCCGCTGGCAAAGGTCTCCGGGCTGAAGCCTTCAGCAGCGACGGAAGTCTCGAGGGCCTGGCGGATGCGGTTGAAGTCTAACGAATGCAGCGCGGCGCGGTTTTGCGCGAGGCGGGCCGGCGAAAGCGCGAGCGCGGCGGGCGTGGAGAAGCCTTTGATCTTGCCGGCGGCCTGGAGCTCGGCCCAATGCGCGGAGAGTTTCTGCCAGTAATCATGGAGCTGCTGCGGATCGTCCGCGCGCACCATCCCGATGGCGGGCTCCCAGCGCGCGGGCATTTTCGCCATGATCGTGTGCAAGGCGTAGCCGGCGGCGCTCGACTTTGGCTCCATCGATTCCGTGCTCGCATCGAAAATCAGGCGCGGCCGCGGGGAAACGGCCAGCGCGCTCAGGAGCAGAAGCACGGGCACGGAAATGCTGAGCATGATCGCCGGCCGCCGCACGGTCCAGCGGACGTAGCGCTTCACCAGGGTGAAGATCCAATCGTGCTTTTGCGCGGGCGCTTTGGCGCGCAGGAAGAGGAAGAAAACCGTCATCATGAAGATGCCGGCTAAAAAGATGCCGATGGCGATGAGCACGCCGAGTTGCGTGAAGCCTCCACTGTTGCTTAAGAGCAATGCGAGGAAGCCAACCGCGGTGGTGAGCGCGCCGAAGAAGATGGCGCGCCCGAGGTTGCGGATCGCTTCGCTGACCGCGGTGGGATGATCATGCCCGTCGTCGCGGGCCTGCTGGTAACGCCCGAAGATCAGGATGGCAAAATCGACGCCGAGCCCGATGAGGATGGCGCAAAAGCCGACCGTGACCATGTTGAGCTCGCCGAAGATGAGCAGCCCAGCCGCGAGCGCGACCAGGCAGCAAAGCAGGAGCGAAAAACCCATCCCGAGGAGCGGCAGCCAGCGGCGGAAACCGATCCAGAAAACTCCGCCGACGAGAATGATCGAGAAGAGGACGGTGATGATGATGTCGTGCCGCATGCTGAGCGAAATCTCCGCGACGTAAGCGGAGCGGCCGGTGACCAGGATCTCGAGCGGGCCGCCTTCCCAGCCCTCGCTCGCGCGGGCGCGAAAGGCGTTCACTTGTTCCATCAAGGCCTGGCAATCGAAGGCGCTGATCGTGGGTTGATTCGTGACCGTGAGGAAGACGCGCATGGTGCGATCGGGAGAGGTGAGCGGCTGGTCCTCCTCGATCGCGGCGTTGCTCGCGAAAGGCTTGAGCGCGGGCGCGATCACCCCGAGCGGGTCTAACGAGAGCTCAAACTGCGGGCGCGGCGATCCAGCCTCGATCTCCTGGTGCAAGCGCGCGAGCCGCTCCTGGATCTTCACCGGCTCCAGCAGCGCGATCGTTTCCTTGAAGGCCCCCGGCTCAAGATTGAGCAGGAGCGGCACGGCGATGGCCTGCAAGTCGCGAATGCCTTCGGGCGTTTCAATCGGCGCGCCCGCGAGCACACGGGTGCACCAAGGCTGGGCGCGCAAAGCGTCGGCAAATTGCGGGGCGAATTCCTCGAGCTTGTCGGCATCCTCCGGGCGCGCGACAAGCGCGAAGGTGAGCTCGCGCACCTGCGCAAAGTCCCGATTGTAAATCTTCAGGCCTTCGACCGATTCGAAGCCGGAGGGAAGGAGATTGAGCACCTCGGTGTCGAGCTTCATCCGGGTGACGAGGATGAAGAGCGAGGCGCCGATGATTAGGAGAACGCCCAGCCAGACCAGGCCGCGTCGTTCGGTGACGAGTCGGCTGATGGTTGTGTGAAGCGGCATGCGAAAAGCGGGGCGAAGGCGCGAAGCTCGCGTCTCCCGCCGCAGGGGTCAAAAGCGGAGATTGAAGCTTTCGCCGCCGCTTTGAAGTTGCACCGCGGCCTGGCCGGCGAGGATTTTTTCGCGGAGCGCAAACCAGCCGCGCAGACGTGGTGGCGCGGTCGTGAGCGGGCCGGCCCATTTCCCGCGGGCGAGGGGACCTTCGGCGCTGCCGAAATTCGCATCCTGCCGAATGGTCATGAGCGTGAGGCCGGGGGCTTTACTGAAGCGCAGCTCCATGTCGCCGGCAGCGGAGAAACGCACGAGCACGTCGCCGATGAGCGAGATCTTGGGGCTGCGATAAGCGAGCTGGCCGGCGCGGGTCTGCCACTGCGCGCCGGGCGCCGCGAACTGATGGCTGGAAGTGACGGCGCAACTCGTTAGGCCGAGGACGACGAGCAGGAGGCAAAAGAGACGCATAGGATCAGGCGGCGGCGAGTGCGCGCTCGCGGCGCGCGGCGGGCACGAGGGTGCGGCGGGGCGAGAGCGGGAAGTATTTCTGAAGGCGCACAAGCAGATAGAAGATTTCCATGCGCCAGCGGATCGGCCAACTGGTGCCGGCGTTGCCGCCGAGGACGGCGTTGACGGCGGGGGGGATTTGCAGGACGTCCTGCGGGTTGAGGAAAACCTCGATGAATTCCTTCGAATACCACGCTTCGACGAAGCGCAGGTAAACATCCATCGCGCGGTGCAGGGTGCGCGCGTAGCGCGCGAAAAGCCGGCGGCGGCGCGCCGGTTTAGACAGCACGATGTGGAGCGCATCGGCCGCCTGTTCGCCGCCGAGAATAGCCAGGAAAACGCCGCTGCTGAAGACCGGATCGATGAAGCCCGCGGCATCGCCCGCAAGCATCCAGCGGTCGCCAGTGAGGCGGTCGTTGCGATACGAAAAATCGGCCGCGGTGCTCACCGGCCCGACGCGATGCGCCGCCTCCATGCGATCGGCCAGGAGGGGCTGCGCCGCCACCGCCTCGGTGAGGAATGCCTCCGGGCTTTGGCCACTGCGCTTATAGACGGCTGCATCCAAAACGACGCCGATGCTGGTGCGGCCGTCCTTGAGCGGGATCATCCAAAACCAGCGATCGCTCGCGCGGACCATGCGGGTGAGGGTGCCATCGCGGCCGGCATCGCGGACCACGCCTTCGTAGTGCGCGAAGAGGGAGATTTTCTGCAGCTGCGGGTAGCTTTTCTTGAGCTTGAACTTCGCGCCGACGAGGGAATTTCGACCGCTGGCGTCGATCAGGTAACGCGCGCGGACGGTCTCAGTTTGGTTCACGGTCAACCGCACTTCCTCGGCGCCGAAATCGATCGCCGCGACCGTGCTTTCCTCGCGCACTTCCGCACCGAGTTCGGCGGCGTGATCCAGCAGTACTTTATCGAACTCGGCGCGCGTGACTTGATAAGAACGATCCGTTTGGGCGCGAAAACCATCCTCGAAGTAGAACTTTACTCCTTCGCCTTCCTGGCTGCAGGCACCGAGGATCTCGCCGCCAAATTTCTCGATGAAACCAGCACGCCGGAATTTCTCGTGCAGGCCCAGACGGGTGAACGCCTTCATGCTGAAGGGCAGGAGCGATTCGCCGATGTGGAAGCGGGGGAATCGCTCGCGCTCGAGCACCACGACGCGGCGACCGTATTGCGCAAGCAAAGCCGCGGCGGTGCTCCCGGCAGGGCCGCCGCCAATGATCGCGACATCGTAAAGCGTTTCCGACATTCCGCGAGGAAGGTAGCAAAGAAGCGCCCGAAGCAAAATGCGGCTGGCTAACGAGCGGCGAAGCTGGTGTGCTCGTTCCCGCATGCGTCGACCTCGGCAGGCGGCGAGCGGTTTTCGCGGCGAAGGCGGCTCGGTGATCATCCTCCTCCTAGTGGTGCTGGCCGTGCTCGGTGGCGGCTGGTGGTATTTAAAAAAGCATCGGGCGCAACGCGAGCAGGAAGGCCGCGCCTTTGCCGAGGAGGCCACGCGTCGAATCGTGCTCCAGCAGGATGCGCACTTTCTCGGCTTTCACCTTTCGCCGCGGGCCCAGGTGCTCTACCCGCCGTCCTGGCGAATGCGCTTGCTGGAGAGCATCCGCGAGCCGGGCCCGGCGCGGCCGGACTTCCGGGTGAAAGGGCAGGTTAATTTCGTCAGCCAGTTCAGCGAGCCGACCGGGCGCTTCGTCGCGGAGGTAGCCACGCCCACCGGGCCGGGCTTTCTCGAATTGCAGATCTCGCATCCGGGCGTGCTTTGGCTGATCGACGCGATCAACTGGACCTGGCAGCCGCCGCCCACGCCTACGCCGGCAGCGACGCCTTCCCCCACGGCTCCCTCTTCGCCCACGCCGGCCCCTGCGAAAGGCCGCCGGCATTAGTATGCACGTTTTGCATTTGTCGCCGCTAGACTTCGCGTGGAGAGGTGACGGCGCGTGAAGCTGATCGATCGATACATGAGCCGGGAGCTCATTGTGAACCTGCTCTTCGCCGTCGCGGTGCTCAGCCTGGTGCTCGTGGTGGGAAACATCTTCCGGCGGTTGTTGCCGCTGCTGGTGAACCACGACGTGCCGATGGAGTATTTGGTGACGTTCATCGCGTATGTGCTGCCGTTTTCGCTCATCTTTACGATTCCGTGGGGACTGCTGACCGCGATCCTGCTGGTCTTCGGACGACTCTCGGCCGAGAACGAGTTGGTCGCGCTCCGGGCGACCGGGGTGAGCATTCCGCGGCTGTGCGTTTCTCTGGGTGTGATCGCGGCCGTCTGCACCGGTATTTCGCTCTGGTTGAACGTGGTCGTGGCCCCCGCGGCGCAGCTAAAATTACGCAGCACGATCTTCAACCTGGCGACGCGCAACCCGATGGCTCTTTTCGGGAGCGACCAGGTGATCGACCAGTTCCCGGGCCGGAAAATTTACGTTGGGAAAAAGGAGGGGAACAAGCTCGAGAACATCATCGTCTTCGAGATGAACGTCGACGCCATGCCCATCCGGGTTACGCACGCCCGCACTGGCACCCTGGAGGCGGACTTGCCGAATCAGCGCCTCTTGATGCACCTCTACGACGCGCGTTACCAGCAGCGCGACGAGCGCGACCCGTTTGACCTGCGGAAGATCAAGGACGGGATCAATATGGAGGAAGGCACGCTGCCGATCAGCCTCGAGGAGCTATATTTGAAAGAGAAACGCCGAACCAGCCGGTCGACTTTGTCGCTCGAGCAATTAATCGAGCAACTCCGGAGCGGCGATCAAGGCGCAGCCAGTGCCAGTCGCACCGAAATCAGCAAGCGATTCTCCTTCCCATTTTCCTGTGTGGCCTTCGCGCTGATGGCCGTGCCGCTTGGGATCACGGCCCATCGGCGGGAGACCTCTATGGGTTTCCTGATCAGCCTGGTCGTTGCGTTTGCCTACTTTTTGTTCGTGATCGCGGCCGACACGCTTCGGGCGAAGCCGGCGATGCATCCGGAACTTTTGGTCTGGATCCCCAATGTGCTGTTTGTGGGACTCGGGCTTTGGCTATTTGTGCGGCTCTCCCGGAGATAAATGGAAGCGCGGCTCGCAACGGCGCCACAAGGCTGATAGGACGAGAACGTCGGAAAGTTTTACGAATGCTCTCTGGTTGCCGTAAGAGCGAAAAGAATTTTAAACGGTTAAACTGCTGCTAATGAGAGACTTAATGTTTCACTCCGCCACGTTGGCATCCCCTCTGCTATTTGGGAACATGACTGTAACCGAGTCCCCGCAGAAACAAGGTTCGGTTCGTGAACATACAACCAAACAAGCTATGAAAAATCCCACTAAAACTCTGATGGCCGCTCTCGCGGTCGCTCTTCTCGCCTGCACCGCCTTCCAAACCAGCGTGCAGGCTGTCCCGATCACCGGTGAAATTAATTTCAGCGGCGGCGTGACCTTGGATAACAGCAACCTCGCAACCGCGACCAAAGTGACCGCCTGGCTTAGCCCGGTGGTTGGTTTCGGTAATACGGGCGACTTCACCGCGGCCACTCAAGGCAGTGCAGTGACGTTTACCGCTCCTTGGAACTTCAACACGGTGGTGCCTATTACCCCGTTCTGGACGACCGCGGTGGGCGGCTTCACCTTCAACCTGATCTCCTCTTCGGTGGTGATGCAGAACAGCACGTTTCTTAACGTCACTGGTATCGGCGTCATCAAGAAGGCCGGCTTCACCGATACGCCCGGAACCTGGAGCTTCACCATCCCTACGGGTGGTGGCGGCGGAAGCGCGACCTTTAGCTTCGCGGCGAGCACCGCTGCGACTCCTGAAGGCGGCACCGCCCTTGTGCTCCTTGGCGTCGGCTTGATTGCGGTCGAAGGTCTCCGCCGCAAGCTCGCCAAGGCCTAAGCCAACACTTCACGAAATCGAATCTGCCGGGCGGGGAAGCAATTCCCCGCCCGGTTTTTTTTGTACCGGTGCGGCCCCGATAGGAACTGCGGCAAGAGTGCTTGGACGGGGTTGGAGTTGGAGGACTTGATCGGGAATCAGAAATTCGGATACGGGACGACTGAATCCCGATGGCGGGAAACGAAGCGACGAGCTGGGATTTCGACGATATACTTAAATGGCTCTCTGCAAGTTATTTAGAACTCGGTTTTGACGATGGCACGAGGCCTGCAAAGCCTTGGCCTTAACGGCAAAGTCAGCTGCCATGAGAAGACTCTGATTGTGCCCTGTTGAACCTCCTGACTAGACCCTCATGCTTACCGACATCCGCTATGGCATTCGGCAGTTGCTCAAGAATCCTGGCTTCACCTTCGTCGCCATCCTAACGCTTGCCCTCGGCATTGGCGCCAACACCGCCATCTTCAGTGTGGTCGACGCGGTTCTCCTGAAGCCGCTGCCTTTTCCGCAACCCGAGGCGCTCGTCGCAGTGGGCATGACGGACACACGGCAGAAGTCCGCGGTGGATCTTTCTTCGTTTTCCTACCCGGATTTTTTCGATTTTCGCGAGCAGAACCGCGCGCTCGCCGGAATCGCGCTTTACCGGGACCGCGGATTGGCGCTGGCGACGAATCAGGAAGCGAAAAGTGTTCGGGGCGAAGTCGTGAGCGGCGAGTTCTTCGACGTTCTCGGGATCAAGCCCATCCTTGGGCGCGCTTTTCACCGCGTCGATGAGCAGGCTGGGGGCGGCCCGGGAGGGCTGAAAGTGATCCTCAGCCACGCCTTTTGGAAACAGCAATTTGCCGGCAATCCCGAGATCCTTGGGCAGATCCTGCAGATGGACCGGCGCAACTTCACGGTCATCGGCGTCCTGCCGGCCGGCTTTCAATTTCCCATCCAAAGCGAGTCGATCGACGTTTATGTGACCATCGCCGAGGAAGCGATGACGTCTGAGGGCTCGAAGCCGAATACGGAACAGCGCGGAAACCACAGCGCGAACGGCGTCGCGCGTTTGCAACCGGGCGTGACGATGGCACAGGCGCAAGCCGACCTGGACGCGATCGCCGCCGCGCTCGAGCGGCAATACCCGGATACCAATTCGTATTTCGGAGTCAAGATGAAGCCGCTACGCGACGACCTCGTCGGAGATGTGCGGACGGCGCTCTACGTCCTTTTTGGTGCCGTCCTTTGTGTTCTTCTCATTGCCAATGCCAACGTCGCTAACCTCCTCCTGGCGCGCGCTTCTGTGCGTGGGAAAGAGATCGCCCTGCGTGCCGCCTTGGGAGCAAGCCGCAGCCGGCTCGTGCGGCAGCTGCTCACGGAAAGCATCCTGCTCGCAGGCCTTGGCGGCGTGCTGGGATTACTGCTTGCGCTGTGGGGCACCGAGGCCCTCGTGGCCGCCATCCCGCAGAATATCCCGCGCGTCGGCAATATCCGGCTGGATGGCGCGGTCCTCGGCTTTACCCTTCTCGTTTCGCTGATAACCGGGGTGCTCTTCGGCCTCGTGCCTGCCTGGCAGGCTTCGCGCGTCGACCTGAACACCTCGCTGAAATCCGGCTCGCGCGCGGGCGGCGGCGGCGAACGAAAAGGCCGGCTGCGCAACGCGCTCGTGATGGCCGAGGTGGCCCTTGCTCTCGTGCTCTTGATTTGCGCCGGCCTGCTCATTCAAAGCTTTGCGCGTCTGGGCCGGGTCGACCCCGGAATGCGCCCCGGCCATCTCCTGACGGCACGCATCGGATTGCCAGAGATCGCCTATCCCAAGAACGAAAACGTGAATGCATTCTTCGACCAGCTCATGCCGCGCCTGCGCGCGCTCCCCGGCGTCGAGGCGGCCAGCACGATCCTGCCGCTGCCGCTCAGTGGCAGCAACATGGTCACCTCCTTCGATATCGAGGAGCGCCCCTTGCCCGAGGGCCAGCAGGCGGATGCGCCGGCGCGACTGGCCGGAAGCGACTACTTCGCCACCATGGGGATTCCCTTGCGACAGGGCCGCGTCTTCAATGAGCGCGATCGGCTCGATTCCGCGCCGGTGGCGATCGTAAACGAGCGCTTCGCGCAGAAATTCTTCCCCGGCCAGGACGTGATTGGGAAGCGCATCCGGCCCGGCTTTAGCTCGGGCAACGACCAGCCCGCCATGCGCGAAATCGTCGGCGTGGTCGGGAACGTGAAGCACCAGTCTTTGAACCGCGCCGACACCCCGGAAATGTATCTGCCGCAAACGCAGATCCCGGTCGGCTCGCCCACGCTCGTTCTGCGCACCAGCGTTTCCGATCCCGCCACGCTCCTCGCTGCGGTGCGCGCGGAAGTCGCCGCGCTCGATCACAACATTCCGCTCACGCGGGTGCGTGTCTTCAATGAATACCTCGCCCGCACCCTCGCGCGGCCCCGCTTCAATGCGCTGCTGCTCTCGATTTTTGCCGGCGTCGCCCTACTCCTGACCGCCATTGGCATCTACGGCGTGCTCGCTTATTCGGTCGCGCAGCGGACGAACGAAATCGGCATCCGCATGGCTCTTGGGGCCGAGCAGGGCTCCATCTTCCGCCTCATCGTCGGACAGGCTATGACGCTCGTGGCCATCAGCCTTGCGATCGGTTTAGCCTGCGCTTTCGCCGCGACTCGCCTGCTCAGCAGCCTGCTCTTTGGCGTCGGCGCCTTCGATCCCTTCACCTTCATCGGAATCGTTCTCTTGGTTTCGCTGGTGGCCCTCATTGCCTCCTGGTTGCCTGCGCGCCGCGCCGCCCGGGTCGATCCCATCATCGCTCTGCGCATGGAGTAATCATGAACGACCTGCGCTTCGCCCTCCGCCAATTGCGCAAGTCGCCCATTTTTACCCTCACCGCGTTGGCCACGATTGCGCTCTGCCTCGGCGCGAACCTGGCCATCTTCGCGGTCATCAATTCCATCCTGCTCCGGCCGCTTCCGTTCCCGCAATCCGATCGCCTGGTCACGATCTACAACACCTACCCGAAAGCCGGCGTCGAGAACGATGGCTCGTCGATCACTAATTATTACGAGCGGCGCGGCCACATCCCGGCCTTCTCCAGCCTGTCCATCTATCGTGACAACAGTGAACTCGTCGGCGAAGCAGGTTCGACCGAGCAGGTGCAGGTCATGCGGATCACGCCGGAGTTTTTCGCGACGCTCGGCGTCAGCCCGGTGATGGGCCGGGGCTTCAACGACACAGACGTGACGGCGATGGTGGACATGCGCCAGGCCATTTTGACTGACGCCTATTGGCGCCAGCGTCTCGATTCCGACCCTAAAATTCTCGGTCGGGAAATCCAGGTGAACGGAGTGCCCAGAAAGATTGTGGGCGTCTTGCCTCCTGATTTTCGCTTCCTCTCCTCGGAAGTGAGACTTTTCCTACCGCTCACCTCCGAGTTGTCTCAACGCGGTCCGAAGCAGCGCCATTCCGGCGGCGGCGGGACGCACATGATCGCGCGCTTGAAACCGGGTGCGACGATCGATCAGGCGCAATCCCAAATCGATGCGCACAATGCCGCGGTCGAGAAAGATAATCCTGACGCGAAAGCAATGGCTGAGGCCGGCTTCCGTTCGCCGGTGGTTTCACTTCATGCGGATCACGTGCGCTCGATTCGTCCGACCCTCTGGTTGATGCAGGCTGGCGTGTTGTTCCTCCTGCTCATCGGCGCGGTCAACCTCGTGAACCTGTTGCTCATCCGCGCGAGCGGGCGCGCGAAAGAAATGACTATCCGCCAATCGCTGGGCGCGAGCCGGAGGCAGGTCGTGCAGCAAGTGATGGTGGAGACCGTTCTCCTCACCGTGATCGGCGGAGTCCTCGGTCTGGCGGTGGGGGCGTGGGGAATGGGCCTGCTCGAAGTTCTCGGCGCGGATCGGTTGCCGTTAGGGGCACACATTGTGTTCGATGGCTGGCTCGCGGTGATCGGCTTGGCCGGCGCCATTCTTCTCGGAGTCGTAATCGCGCTGCCGATCGCCTGGTTCAACCTGCACAGTCATCTGGCGAATGCACTCCAATCGGAATCGCGCACGGGCACGGTTAGCCGCGCCGCGCAGCGTCTTCGCCACGGCTTCATCATCGCACAGATCGCGCTCGCTTTTGTTTTGCTCGCCGGCGCGGCGTTGCTCGGGTTGAGCCTGAAAAAGGCGATGGCCGTGTCGCCCGGCTTTCGCGCCGATCACGTGCTCACCGGCCAGTTCACCCTCCCGTGGGGAGCCTATCCGGCTGAATCACCCCAACGCGTGGCCGTGCTCGATAGCTTGCTGGACGCCATCGGCCAGCAACCGGGAGTCACCGCGGCCGGGACGATTACGAACGTGCCGCTGAGCGGAGATAATGGAAAAGCCGCCGTCACACCAAAAGGATATGTGCCGCAGCCGGGTGAATCCTTGCACGGCCATTATTCCTACGGCGTCGCCGGCGATTACTTCAGTGCCCTCGGCATTCCGTTGCGCGAAGGACGGTTCCTCAACTCAGAGGATTCGCGCCGCGGGGAGCGGGTCTGTGTGGTGGACGAAGACTTCGCCCGGCGTTACTGGCCCCACGGCGACGCGCTCGGTCAACGCGTGTTCCAAGGCAGCGATTCCGACAAGGCAAAACTATCCACCATTGTCGGCGTCGTCGGCACGGTAAAACAAGCGGAGCTCACAGAACCGCAGGGGCAGGGTGCAGTGTATTTCCCTTTCATCGATCGCGACGCCGCCAACGTCTTTGTCGTCGTGCGCACCAGCCAGCGTCCGGAAGCGTTTGCCGCGACGCTGCGTCGTCTGGTGCGCGCGACTGATCCGCGTCTGGCGATCGACGATATCCAGTCGATGGAAACCCGCGTGGCCGACAGCCTGATCGCGCGGCGCTCGCCCGCACTGCTTGCGGGAATCTTCGCCGGCGTCGCGCTCCTGCTCGCGGCGATTGGAACCTACGGCGTGCTCAGTTACGCCGTCGCCCAACGCCGACGCGAAATCGGCATTCGCATGGCCCTGGGTGCGCAAAGGAAACAGGTCGGCACGCAATTCCTCTCGTTAGGTCTACGCCTGCTCGCGGCCGGAACCATCCTCGGATTGATCGGCGCGTGGATGGCGGGAAGGGCGATGCAGAGTGTTCTCTTCGATGTGCCAGCGTTGCCCGTCGCTACGCTCCTCGGAACCGCACTGGTTATGAGCTTCGTCTCGCTCGTGGCCTGCCTCATCCCCGCGCGCCGCGCCGCGCAAGTCGATCCCATGCTGGCGCTCCGCGCGGATTAATTGATGAACGCTCTCCGCTTTGCTTTTGTGCTGGTGATAACGGCGCTTGCGGGCGCGTCGTTCACCCGGGCGGAACCGTCGAAGCCGTTGGCGGAATTTCCCTTCCGCCGCGATGGCCAGCTCCTGCTCGTCGAAGCGCGCATCAACGACGCCGAGCCCGCGCTCTTTCTCGTCGATACCGGTGCTCCGCACAGCATCTTGGATCCCAAATTTGCGCACGAGCTCGGACTCAAAGTGGAAAGCTCCACCGCCGTCACCGGGACGGGCAAAGGTTCCGTGGCCAAGTCCATCACCGCGCCGCAGACGATGAGCTTGCACGGCTTCAAGGTCGAGCTGCCGGAGCCTTGGGTCATCGACCTGAGCAACGTTCCCATTCCGAAAAACGTCCGCGGATTGGTCGGCGCGGAGCTGTTCGAGAAGTTCGTCGTCCGCATGGATCCGGTGGCAGCGCGCTTCAGCGTCTTCGATCCCGCCACTTTCCAATACACCGGCTCCGGCGCCGCGATTCCTCTCTCCGTGGAGAACGGTCGGCTTTTCCTCGAGGCGGAACTCGAAGTGCCCGCCGGAAAAAAGGTGACGCACAAGCTGCGGATCGACACCGGCTCGGAATCCTCTGTGAACGATGAAGTCGTTAGGCAATCGGAAGAAGTGCGCACGAGCACGCTCGGCGGCGGACTGGGAGAGAACTTCAAAGCCTACTCCGGCGTCTTCACCTCGGTGAAAATTGGACCTTTCGTGATCAAACGTGTCTGGGGTCCGGGCGGCGCGCCGCCATCTGTCGGGATGGAAATTTTGCGCCGTTTCATCGTCACCTTCGACGCGCCGCATGGCCAAATTTATCTCGAGCCGACCGCCGCCCTGGCGGAACCGGTCCCAACTCCACCCGCCGAGCAGCCGTGAACGACCTCCGCTTCGCTTTTCGGCAACTGCGCAAATCGCCCGGCTTTACGTTGGTTGCGGTTCTCACGCTCGCGCTCGGGATTGGCGCGAACACCGCCATCTTCAGCGTGATCAACGCGGTCCTCCTGCGGCCGCTGCCGTTTCCGCATGCGGAGCGCATCGTTTACCTGACCGAGTCGGATGCCGCGCAACCGGTGATCTCGATTTCGTGGTTCGATTTTCTCGATTGGCAGCGCGACAACAAGGTCTTCGAAAATCTCGCCGTTAGCCGGCGCGAGTCTTTTAACTTGAGCGGCATCGCGGGTCGCGAGGCCGAGCGCGTCTCGGGCGCGTTCGTGTCGGCTAATTTTTTCTCCGTCATCGGATCGTCGCCGCGCCTCGGCCGCGTCTTCACCGAAGCGGAAGATCGGCGCGGCGGACCGGCGCTGGTCGTGCTCAGTGACGCGCTGTGGGAACGCGCCTTTCAGCGCGCGCCCGATGTCGTCGGCCGTTCGATCAATCTGCACAACCAGCTCTTCGAAGTGGTCGGCGTGATGCCGCCGCAGATGTCGCTTCCAAGCGGAGCGGATGTGTGGGTGCCGCTCATGCGTCGCGTGCCGGAGGGTTGGAATCGTGAAAATCATCCCGGCCTCTACGCCTTTGGTCGCTTGAAAAACGGCGTCACGCTCGAGCAGGCCCGCGCGCAGATGCGCACGCTCGCGACGGTGCTCGAGAAAAAATATCCCGAGACGAACACGAACGTCGGCGTCGCGGTGACCTCGCTCCTGGAAAATCAGGTCGGGCCTTATCGCGAAAATCTTTTCCTGCTCCTGGCCGCGGTCGGATTGGTCCTGCTCATCGCCTGCGCCAATCTGGCCAACCTGCTCGCGGTGCGCGGCGCCGCGCGCGCCCGGGAATTTGCCGTGCGCACCGCGCTCGGTGCGAGCCGCGGACAGCTCGTTAGGCAATTGCTTTGCGAAAGTTTGCTCCTCGCCCTTCTCGGAAGCGCCGGCGGGTTGTTGATCGCCTTCTGGATGACGCGACGCGATCATCGCCCTCAGTCCTGCGGGTATTCCGCGGCTGGATTCCGTCAGTCTCGACGCGCCGGTGCTGCTTTTCACGCTCGGCCTGGCGCTCTGCACCAACTTCCTCTTCGGCCTCTGGCCGGCCCGTGTCGCGGCGCGCACTGATGCGCAGTTGGCTTTGAATGCCGGCGCGCGCGGCAGCGCCGACTCGCCTGCCTCGCGGCGCGCACGCGACTGGCTCGTGATCGGTGAAATCGCCCTCACGCTCGTGCTTCTTTGCGCTGCCGGTTTAGTGCTGAAGAGTTTTGCGCGCGCCCAGGCGCTCTCGTTAGGCTTCCAACCGGAAGGATTGCTCACCGCCCGGCTCGACCTGCCGTTTCGCGTCTACTCGACCAAGGAAAAGGTCGTGCAATTTTCCGATCGGCTGCTCGAGCGCGTGCGCGCACTTCCCGGAGTTGAGAATGCCGCGCTCAGCTCGAACCCGCCGATGCTCGCCGGTTGGCAGACGAATATTCTGCCGGAAGGCGCGCCGGAGCCGCCGCCCGGCCAGGAAATCTCCGCCGACACCGAGATCGTGCGCGGCGATTACTTCGTCACGCTCCAAGGCACGCTTCAGCGCGGGCGCGTCTTTGATGGACGCGATTCCGGCACGTCGCCACCTGTCGTCATCGTCGATCAATCCGTCGCCGATAAGTTCTTTCCCGGAGAGAATCCGATCGGTCGCCGCTTGCGGATCGATCCGGATGACAGCGGCAGCGGGCGCATGTTTGAAATCATCGGTGTGGTCGCGCGGATGAAGCTGCGCGGGTTTGATCAGATCAGCTCGCTCCCGATCGTTTATTTTTCGCAGGCGCAGGTGGAGCGGACGAATTTCGTCCTGCTCCTCCGCACGCCCGGCAACCCGGCCGCGCTCGAGCGATCGGTCTGCGCCGCCGTCGCCGCGATCGATCCCGCGCAGCCGGTCTATGACGTGCGTCCGATGACGGCGCGCGTGCAGGAGACGCTGGCCGGCTCGCGCTTCCTCAGTCTGCTCCTGGTTATCTTCGCGGGGCTCGCGCTTTTGCTTTCGACGATCGGCCTCGCCGGCGTGCTGGCTTACAGCGTTGTCCGTCGCTCGCGCGAAATCGGGATTCGCCTCGCAGTCGGCGCGCAGCGCAGTGATATCCGCGCGCTCGTCGTGGGGCAGGGGATGAAGCTTCTCCTCATCGGCCTGGCGCTCGGGATAGCCGGGGCGCTTGCGACTTCCCGCCTGCTCACCGGACTTCTCTTCCAGGTGCAGGCGACCGATCCCGCAATGTATGCGGGCGTGAGTGCGCTGCTCGCATTCGCTGCGCTCGTCGCCAGTTGGTTGCCCGCGCGCCGTGCTGCCCGAGTCGACCCGATCGTCGCGCTGCGCGCAGAATGAATTTCAATCAGAGATTAATACTCCTATGAACGACCTCCGCTACGCTTTTCGCCAACTCCGGAAATCACCCGGCTTCACCATCGTGGCCGTGCTCACGCTCGCCCTCGGCATCGGCGCGAACACCGCCATCTTCAGCGTGATCTACGCGGTGTTGCTCCGGCCGTTGCCTTATCCGGAAGCGGACCGGCTCATGATCGTGACCGAAAGCGATTCGAACCAGCCGCAGATCTCCGTTTCGTATCCGGACTACGTCGATTGGAAACGCGACAACACCAGCTTCTCTGAACTCGCGATCTCGCGGCGCGAATCGTTCGGACTGAGCGGATTGCAAGGGCGCGCACCGGAGCAGGTCAGCGGCGCCATCGTGACGGCTAATTTCTTCAAGGTCATCGGGCTCGAGCCGCAACTCGGCCGCGTCTTCACCGAGGAAGAAGACACGGTCGGCGGCGGATTTCTCGCGGTGATCAGCGATCGACTTTGGCAGCGCGTTTTTGCGCGCGATCCGAACGTGCTCGGGCGCGTGGTCAATTTCGGCAATCAGCCGTACACCATCATCGGCGTGATGCCGCCGCAGATGTTTTCGCCGCGCACGGTGGAGGTGTGGTTCCCCATCATGCGACGGACGGCGAGTCCGAATTGGCAGACGCGCGACAATCATCCGGGCCTCTTCGCCTGGGGACGGTTGAAGGAGGGGGTCACGCAGGAGCGCGCGCTGAACGACCTCAAGCAAATCGCCGCGCGGCTCTCCAAACAATATCCTGATTCCAATGCCGGCGTGAGCGTGACCGTGACGCCGCTGCTGGAGAACCAGGTGGGCGATTATCGCGCCAGTCTTCAGCTCTTGTTAGGCGCGGTTGCGCTCGTTTTGCTCATCGCCTGCGCCAACCTGGCCAATCTGCTCGCGGCCCGCGGCGCGGCCCGCGCGCGTGAGTTTGCCGTGCGCGCGGCGGTTGGCGCGTCGCGCTGGCAAATCATTCGTCAGTTGCTCATCGAGAGCTTTGTCCTCGCGCTCGTCGGCGGCGCGCTCGGACTTTGCCTGGCCGCGTGGGGCCGCGATCTGCTGGTCGCGCTGGCGCCGCCGGGCGTGCCGCGCTTTCAAGACATTCCGTTAGGCGGCTGGGTCCTTTTCTTCAGCCTGGCGCTCACGCTTTTGACCAGCGTCCTCTTTGGTCTCTGGCCGGCCTGGCACACTTCGCGCGCGGATATTCAACTCGCGCTCAAAGCCGGCGGCCGCGGCAGCTCGGATGCGCCGGGCGCGCGGCGCTCGCGTGATCTCCTCGTGATCGCAGAGGTGGCGCTGACGCTCGTGCTTTTGAGCACTGCGGGTTTGGTCTTGAAGAGTTTCGCCAATGCCAAGTCGCTCGGACTCGGGTTTGATCCGCAGCTCCTGCTTTCGGCGCGCGTCGATCTGCCGCAGCCGGCGTATGAGGACGACAGGAAGGTGCTGAATTTTGCCACGACTTTAGTCGACAAGATCGCTGCGCTGCCCGGAGTGGAACAGGTCGCGCTCGCCTCGACGCCGCCGTTGATGACGGGCTGGCAAACTTCCTTCGTCCCCGAAGGCGCGCCGGAGCCAGCGCCCGGGCAGATGCCCTCGGCGGAAATGAACGTGGTCACGCCCGGATATTTCCAGGCGCTCAAGACGCCGCTGCTCCGCGGCCGGCCGTTTGCCGCAACGGACACGAAGGATGCGCCGCTGGTCATGATCGTGGATCAACTGATGGCGGAGCGCTATTTCCCCGGACAGGACGCGCTCGGGAAACGCATCCGCATGTTGACCGGCAAAGACGGCACTCGTGAATTTTGGACCATCGTCGGCATCGTCCCGCACCTGAAAGTCTACGGCTTCGAGGAAGTGACCGTCTTGCCGCAGGCCTATCTCCCGATGGCGCAGCAACCGAATACCGGCCTCGTCGTTTTGCTCCGCACTGCGCTGGCTCCGAAATCGTTCGAGAAACCGGTGCGCGAAATCGTGGCCTCGCTCGATCCCGCGCAACCTGCCTTCGAGTTCCGCACGATGCAGGAGCGGGTGGAGGAAACGTGGGCCACGCCGCGGCTGCTCAGTTTTCTGCTCGTCTGTTTCGCCGCGCTCGCGCTCACGCTCGCGGTCGTGGGCCTCTATGGAGTCATGGCCTTCAATGGCCTGCGGCGCTTGCGCGAAATCGGCGTGCGCCTCGCCCTCGGCGCGCAACCGGCGCAGATTCGCATGATGATGCTGCGGCAGGGCATGCGCTTGCTCGGCTTCGGTCTGCTCCTCGGTTTCGCCGGAGCGATCGCCTTGTCCCGCGCGATTCGCAGCGTGCTCTTCGGCGTGAGCGCGAACGATCCGCTGATTTATGGCGCGGTCACTCTGGTTCTGGTCTGCGCCGCGGCCGCGGCCTGCTGGATTCCGGCGCGCCGCGCGGCGCGGGTCAACCCGATGGAAACTTTGCGCGCTGAATGATGCACGACCTCCGCTTCGCCTTTCGCCAGCTCTTCAAGAAACCCGGGGTGACCTTGGTGGCGATCCTCGCGCTCGCGCTCGGCATCGGCGCCACGACCGCGATCTTCGGCGTGGTCTACGGATTTCTCCTCCGGCCACTGCCCTACGCGCAACCAGAAGCACTCGTTAGTCTGCAATCGCGCAATCTGCGTTCCGGAAGCGATCTCGGGGTCGGTTATCTCGACTTCAAGGACTGGAAGGAGCAGGCGCGCAGTTTCAGCGACGCGGCCTTTTTCAATCTGCGCTGGAACGGCAACCTGCAATCCGCCGGCGGCAGCACCGAGACCCTCAAGACGACCTTCACGACCGCGAACCTCTTCAGCCTCCTCGGCGTCGAGCCGCTGCTCGGGCGCAACCTGACCGCGGCGGATGACGCGCCGAATGCGCCGCGCGTCCTCCTCATCAGCCATCGCCTTTGGCAACGCTCTTTCGGCGGCGACCGCGCGATCGTCGGGCGCGAAGTCTCGTTAGACGGGACCCCGCGCACGATCGTCGGCGTGATGCCGGCGGGCTTTCGTTTCCCGCTGCAAAGCGACCTCTGGGTGCCGATGGCCGCGTTTTTCAATCAGGGCACGGACCGTTCCTGGCGGATCGACCAGGCGATCGCGCGCCTTCGGCCCGGCGTGAGCATTCCGGAAGCACAGGCGGAGATGAATCTGATCGCCGAACGCTTGCGAGGCGAGCATGCGGACACGAACAAGGACGTCGGCGCGGCAGTCGTTAGTCTGCGCGAGCAGACGGTCGGCAATGTGCGCTCGTCGCTCGTCTTCCTGCTCGCGGCTTGCGGCGGGGTCCTGCTGATTGCCTGCGCCAATGTCAGCCAGCTTCTGCTGGCGCGCGCTGTTGCGCGGCAGCGGGAGTTTTCCGTGCGCGCGGCCCTGGGCGCGAGCCGCCTGCGACTCGTTAGGCAACTTCTGACCGAGAGCGCGGTCCTGGCGCTTGCGGGCAGTGCGCTCGGCATCGTGCTCGCGTTTTGGCTGGTGGAATTCCTCGCGCGCGCCATTCCGGTCGAGCTGCCGTTCTGGGTCACGATCGACGTGAACCCGGCCGTGCTCGCCTTCACGGTTGCGATTTCCTGCCTCGCGGCGCTCGCCGCCGGCTCGCTGCCCGCGTGGCGCGCGACGCAGGTCGACATTGCCGAAACTTTAAAGGCGACTGGCGGCGGTCACGCCGGCGCCGGCGGCCGGACACGCGAGCTGCTCATGGCCGCGCAGATCGCGGTCTCGATGATTCTCCTGGTCGGCGCAAGTCTGGTCCTGCGCAGCGTGATGAAGCTCGACGAGGTCAATCCCGGCTTCGACGCGCGCCAGGTTTTGCTGATGGAGGTCAACCCGACCTATCGCGAAACGGAGAACGCGCAGACGCGAATTGATCGTTTCGCGAAGCTTCTGGCGCACCTCGCGCAGTTGCCGGGCGTGGAAGCGGCCGCGGCGAATAACAGCCCACCCTTTGTCGCGCAGCGTCCTTGGAACCGCGTCGACTTCACCGCTGATGGCCAATCACCTGACGAACAAGCGCGCAATCCGCTGGCGAATTTTCAAACGGTCAGCCCGGATTACTTCCGCGCGCTGCGCATCCCGGTGCGGCGCGGCCGCGTCTTCGATGAACGCGACAAGCTCGATGCACCGCACGTCTGCGTGATCAGCGAACGCCTCGCGCAATCGCTTTGGCCGGACGCCGACGCCGTTGGCAAACGCTTGCAGCTCGGACGGCCCGGCGGACCGAGCCCTGATTGGATGACGGTCGTGGGCGTGGTCGGTGACGTGCGGCACCAGGCGCTGGAACGCGCCGCCGGTCCCGATCTTTACAAGCCGAGCCTGCAACTCGCCTGGAAGCAGACGCATTTCCTGGTGCGCGCGCGAACGGGTGTCGACCCGCTGAGCCTCGCGCCCGCGGTGCAGCGCGAACTGGCTGCGATCGCGCCCGATGTCGGCGTCTTTAATTTTGTCTCGTTAGGCAAAGAAGTTGCCGACTCGGTCTGGCAGGCGCGGCTGCGCGCCTGGTTGCTCGGCTTTTTCTCGCTCGTCGCGCTCACTCTGGCCGCGGCCGGCCTCTATGGAACAATGGCGCACGGTATCTCTCAGCGAACGCGCGAGATCGGGATCCGGATGGCTCTCGGGGCCACGCGCGCGCAGGTCGTGGGGATGTTAATGGGGCAGGGGATGCGCGCGGTCTTCGTCGGCCTGGTGCTCGGCCTGGCCGGGGCCGCCGGCGTGGCTCGCGTCCTGCGGGCCTCGTTGTTTGGCGTCTCGTTAGGCGATCCCTGGAGTTACGGCGCCGCCAGTTTTCTTTTGTTGCTGGCCGCACTCGCGACCAGCGGGTGCGCGGCCCGCCGCGCGACCCAAATCCAACCCAGCGAAGCCCTCCGCACTGAATGAACTCCATCCTTACTGACTTCCGTTACGCCCTGAGAATGCTGGCTAAATCGCCGGCCTTTACCTTGATCGCGATTTTTGCCCTGGCCCTCGGGATTGGCGCCAATACCGCCATCTTCAGCGTGATCCACGCGGTTCTCCTGCGGCCGCTCCCTTACCCCGACGCGGATCGTCTGGTGGTGTTGCGCGAGACGACCGCGACGTTCCCGTTCGGGTCCGTGAGTTATCCGAATTACATGGACTGGCGCGCGGGCCAGCGCACCCTGACAGATCTCGCGCTCGTCCGGCGCGAGCCGTTTAATCTCTCGCTCCCCGGCGGCGCGAACGGGCCGCAACGCGTCAACGGCGCGCGCGTGACCGCAAATTTTGGCAGCATTCTCGGCGTGCGGCCGGTCCTCGGCCGCGACCTCGCGGAGGCCGACGACACCATCGGGGCAGCGCCGGTGATCGTGCTCGGTGAAGAATTGTGGCGCGCGCGTTTCGGCGGTTCACCGAAAGTGCTCGGCCAGGTCGTGATCGTCGACGGCGTCGGGCGCGAGATCGTGGGCGTGCTTCCGCAGGCGGTGAAATATCCGCGTCTCGCGCAGGTCTTCGTGCCCTTGGGCGATCTCCGGAAGGAGCCGACCGTCGCCGAACGGGGAAATCATCCGGGCTTCAGCGGCCTCGGGCGCGTGCGCGCAGAAGTCTCGCTGGCACAGGTCCGGGCGGACTTGGACACGATCGCGGTCGCGCTGGAACGGCAATATCCAAAGACCAACAGCGGCCGGCGCATCGACGTGGTGACCTTGCTCCAGGCTTCGGTGGGGGAATACCGCAAAAGCCTGCGCTTGATCGAGGCCGCGGTGGCCTGCGTGCTTCTGATCGCTTGCGCAAACGTGGCCAATCTGCAGCTCGCCCGCGCGGTCGCCCGGGCCAAGGAACTCGCCATTCGCACTGCCCTCGGTGCGAGTCGCTGGCGGCTCGCGCGGCAATTGCTCGCGGAGAGCACGCTCCTGGCGCTCTTCGGCGGAGCCGCGGGCGTGCTCCTTGCGATCTGGTCGCTCGACGGGATCATCGCGCTCAGCCCGGGACGCGTGCCTCGTTTCCGGGAAACGCAGATCGATGGCGTCGTGCTCCTTTTCACTGCGGCGATGGCGTTGGGGGCCGGCATGCTCGCGGGGATTTGGCCGGCGTGGCGGATCTCGCGCACGGCGTCGCTCGCGATCGTGCTCCACGAAGCCGGGACGCGCGGCGGCAGTGGCGGCGCGGCCCGGCAACGCGCGCGCTCTTTTCTCGTGATCGCGCAGGTGGCGCTCGCGGTGGTGCTCCTCGCCGGCGCTGGGCTCACCTTGAAAAGCTTCTGGCGTGCGCAAAGCGCGCCGCTCCATTTCGATCCGCACAATGTGCTGACTACTTCCCTCGCGCTCCCGCAGGCGCGCTTCGATTCCGAGGCCAAGATCCGGCAATTCTACGAGCGGTTGCTCGAGCGAGTGCGCGCCTTGCCGGGCGTGGAAGCGGCCGCGGTTGGGGTCAATATTCCCTTCGACGAGAACGAGTGGGACAGCAATTTCCACATCGTCGGCACGCCCAAGCCCGAGCCGGGCCAGGAACCGTCCGCCGAGATCAACATCATCTCGCCGGATTATTTTCGCGTGCTCAAGATGCCGATCCTGCGCGGCCGGAACTTTGGCCCGGAAGAGACGCCGGACGGCCCGCGCACGGTGATCATCGACGAGACGTTTGCGCAGCGTTATTTCCCCGGGCGCGATCCGATCGGGCAGCAACTGGACGACAACCAGCGGCCACCGTCGCAGAATCCGGAGGAAACCGTGCCGCCCTTGACCATCGTGGGCGTGGTCCCGCGAACGCGGAACGAAGCGCCCGGGGAAGAGAACGTGGAGGCGTTGAATTTCGTGCACCTGTATCTCCCGGCCTCGCAGAATCCTAACGAGAGCAACGTCCTCCTGGTGCGCGTGGCGGGCGGCGATCCGCACGCGCTGCTCCCGGCGATCCGGCGCGAAGTGCAGGCGCTCGATCCGCAGCAGCCGATCGGGAACGTGGCCACGATGGAGGAAAACATCGCCAATAGCCTGGCGACGCGTCGCCTGACGATGACGCTGCTGGCATCCTTCGCC
This sequence comes from uncultured Verrucomicrobiae bacterium, assembly GCA_963726745.1. Classification (GTDB taxonomy): domain Bacteria; phylum Verrucomicrobiota; class Verrucomicrobiia; order Chthoniobacterales; family UBA10450; genus JACCTI01. The sequence continues at coordinate 43,320 of CAVSDR010000004.1, read as the reverse complement.
GGGCTGGCGCTGCTTCTCGCGAGCGTAGGCCTCTACGGCGTGATGGCCTTGAGCGTGACCCAGCGGACGCGCGAGCTCGGCATTCGCCTGGCGCTCGGTGCCGCGCGCGGCGATGTCTTCCGGCTGGTCCTGGGCCAGGGCGCGGTGCTCATCACGATCGGCCTGGCGCTCGGTTTAGCCGGCGCTTTGGCTACCGGTCGCGCGCTCGCGAGCGTGCTCTACGGCGTGGGCGCCGTCGATTTGCTCGCGCTCGCCACGGCCATGGTCGCGCTCAGTGCAGTCGCGTTTCTCGCCTGTTTTTTTCCAGCGCGGCGGGCGACTCGGGTGGATCCGATGGTTGCGCTGCGCGAGGAGTGAGCTTAGGCGCCGAATTCCGCGGAGACGCGGAGTTGGTCGCCTGCGGCCAACCGCACCTCGCGCAGTTTTATTTCGCCGAGAGGCAGCGCCATTAACGGGAAAACGCGGCCGTCGAGCTTGCGCACATGCGGCTCGAGCACACCGCAAGCGACCGAGCCAATCGCGCCCTCGCCCTCGCAGGACACTTCGGAAAGTCGCGCGTTCAAGTCGTCGTCTAATTCCAGGCGCGCCCGGATGCGCACGGTCGTGCGAAAGAAAAGTTTCCGCGCCAGGACCTGCACTTCCGCATCCACGCTGCGTTCGTCGCGGCTGCGTGCGTGCAGCTTCACTTCCTCAATAGTGACGCCGTGCTTGCCAGCTTCCGCTTTCGCGAGCGCGGCGATCGCCTGCTCGACCTCGGTCGCGGGGGCGCTGATTTCCACGGTGCCGTTTTTCGCGCTCTGGAGGACGAGCATGATCTCGCCGGCCGCATCGCGTCCTTGGTGGAGCGCCACGTCCTCGGCCGCGAGGCGCACCTGCAACCCCACCGGCCCGAGGCGAAGCGGCGCGGCCGCAAGCTGCAGGCTCTCCGCGGTGAGGGCGGGGGAGGTGGCACCGGCGAGCGCCGGCGGGCGCGGCGGATTGGGCCGCAGGCTGGCGCCGTCGAGCGTAAGAGTGAGCGCGCGCAGTTCCGGGTAGGCCAGGTCCTCGACCGCGACGGCATCCGGGGCGCCCTCGAAAAGCTCCTGCACGCTCCGATTAAGCAGCGCTTTCAATTCAGCGGCGGTCGCGGGAAAAGTGGCGGAATGAAGCGGAAGCATGTAGAACTGCATCGCGCGCGGCGGGGGCGTTGGATGCGGTGCGCGCGGGCCTGCGGCCCTAACGAGATTCGCCCGAAAAAGCCCTTGCAATGCCCGCTTCGGACGATAGGTTCCGCGTTCAATTTTTATGGCGAAGACTTCCTGGATCAACCGCAACGAACGCAAGCGTGAAACCGTGAAAAAGTATGCCGCGCTGCGTGCCGAGCTAAAGGCAAAGAAAGACTATGCCGCGCTCTCGCAGTTGCCGCGTAACGCCAGCCCCACCCGCGTAGTCAACCGCTGCGAAGTGAGCGGTCGCCGGCGCGCCTTTATTCGCCGCTTCAAAATTTCGCGTCTCACTTTCCGTGAGCTCGCTTCCGCCGGGCTCATCCCCGGGGTGACAAAGTCGAGCTGGTAGTCCCGAGCCCGCAGACGTTAGGTTCCGGATGCCAGGGAGGGCATCCGCGCGATGAGCATTTCATTTTTGGTTTTTGAATCTTCGTGGCCCCTCGCGGCCGCGGAGCTGGCGCAGCACTGGGAATCGCCCGGTGCCATTTTCGCGAAGCTGGGCATTATCGGGCTGTTGGTTTTCCTGAACGGCTTCTTCGTGGCCTCGGAGTTCGCGCTCGTGAAGATCCGCACGAGCCAGCTCGAGATGCTCGCAGCCGAGGGAAACAAACGCGCGCTCGCCGGGCAGCACGTCACTTCCCATCTCGATGCCTATTTGTCCGCCTGCCAGCTCGGGATCACGCTCGCCAGCCTCGGGCTCGGTTGGCTGGGTGAGCCATTCCTGGCGCAGATCCTTCAGCCTGCCTTCGCTCTTGTTGGCATTACCTCGGTCACGATCATCACCTCGGTTTCGTTCGCGATCGCTTTCTCGCTGATCACCTTCCTGCATATCGTGATCGGCGAACAGGCACCGAAAATTCTCGCGATTCGCAAGCCGCTCCCGACAACTCTTTGGGTGAGTGCGCCGCTGCGGTTCTTCTACACGATTTTCCGGCCGGCGATCTGGTTTCTGAATGCGTCGTCTAATTGGGTCCTGCGCTCGATCCTGCGCCTGGAACCGGCGGCCGAGGGCGAGCTCGCGCACAGCGAAGAAGAGCTGCGCTTGATCCTCGAGGAAAGCGAAGGCTCCGCGGAAGTCTCCACGCTCGGGCGTGACATTCTGGTGAACGCGCTCGACATGCGCCGTCGCGTCGTCCGCGATATCATGACGCCGCGCGGCGAAGTGGTGTCGCTCGATCTCGAGGAGAGCTTCGAGGATAACGTGCGCAAGGCGCTCGAGTCGCGGCACACGCGTTTCCCGCTTTGCCGCGGCCATCTCGACAACACCATTGGCCTGATCCACATCAAGGAGCTGGTGCCGATGATGCGCCACCCGCAGCCGGATTTGATGGCGATCCGTCGCGACGTCTTGAACGTCCCGGAGATGATGCAGCTCGAGAAGTTGCTCAATCTTTTCCTCACGAAGCACGCGCATCTCGCGGTCGTGGTGGATGAATACGGCGGCACCGTCGGCATGGTCACGCTGGAGAACGTGCTCGAGGAATTAGTCGGCGACATCCAGGACGAGTTCGATGCCGAGAAGGCGGAGTTTCGCGCGATCAACGAGAACGAATTCACCCTCGAAGGGGCGGTCGGGCTGTATGAACTGCAGGATATGGCCGACCTCACGCTCGAGAGCTCGGACGTGAGCACGATCGGCGGTTACGTGACGCATTTGCTGGGGCATCTGCCGAAGCACGGCGAGCAGGTGCGGATCGAAAACTACCTGGTCACGATTACCAAGACCGACGGCCGCCGGGTCGAGGAACTGCATTTTCAAAAGCTAAGCAGCGAAGCGCAGGCGCAGGAAAAAGCGCAAAGCGACGCCGCGGCCTAACGAGCGAGGCGCCGCTCGAGCGCTTCCTGTTCCGCGCGGCGGGCACGGTGCCGTTCGCTGAGAGAAGGCCGGTGTTTCACCAGGCGACCCGCGGGCAGCGCCTTCACCGCGGCGCCGGATTGCTCCAGCGCGCGCACGGCGGCGCCGCGGAGCGAGCTTTCCATTTCCCGGCAGCGGCGCAGGTCGCGGCCCAAAGTGTCGGCTAAAATTGCCAGCGCCTCGGGTGATTGCAGGATGCCGCCCGAAACGATGATTTCCCCTGGCTCGCCGAACTTGCGCGCAAGCGCATCGACGATCGCGCCCAGCCGGTAAAAGACGCTCGTGGTGAGCGCGCGGAGGATGTCAGTCGCGGAAGTGACCGCAGTCAAGCCGACGAGGGCGCCGCGCATTTCGCCCGGCCAGGTGGGCGCGCGCTCCTCGACCCAGAACGGCAAAACCGTGAGCGCATCGTGGGCCGCGGCCGCGCGGTCGAGCGGCGGGTCTTGCGCGAGCCGCAACTCCCGCAGGCTCCACTTCCGCAAATTCCCCGCGTTGCTGATCGCGCCGCCGACGACCACACGCTGCTGATCGACTACGAACTTGAACAGGCCACGCGGGACGCGCGCGGAGCGTGGCAGGATCAAGCGCGCGGCCGCGCTTGTGCCGACGTTGATCGCCAGCCTGCCCGCGCCGTTCGCGCCCGAGCCGAGATTGCTCGCGGCGCCGTCGCCGATCGTGGTGAAGACGCGGGCGTTGAAGATATCGAAGCTCGCCGCGATCGGTCCGAGCTGGACCGGGTCCACGTCGCAGGCGTGGCAGAAGTCGGCATCCCACTGCCCGGTCGCGAGCTGGTAGAGACCGGTGCCGCTGGCCATGGAAGCGCTCGTCGCGAGCACGCCGAAGAGCTCCCGGAAAATCCAGCTCGCGGGTGAAATCCAAACAGCCACGCGGCGAAAGACCGCGGGCTCGGTGCGGCGGAGCCAGCGGAGCTTCGCCGGCCAGAAAGGAGCGCGGAGCATGCAGCCGGTGCGCTGCTGGATTTCTCGTTCGGAGAATTCCTCGCGCAGCCGCGCGGCATCGGGCGCTGCGCGCGCATCGGCCCAGGTGTAGACCGGAGTGAGCGGCTGCCCGGCTTTGTCCAAACCGAGCAGGCTGTGCCAAAAACCGGAGCCGGAGATGAGCTCGATGCTCTCGTTAGGCGGCGCTTTCGACGCCGTCTCGCGGAAGCAGGCGCGGGCGGCGCGTAGGAGGATGAGGGGATCGAGCTCGGCCGCGCCATCGGCGGAATAGCGGATGGCGTAGGAGCGGCTGGCGCTGCTCGGGAGGAGGCGCGCGCCGTTCGCACGGAAGAGCGCCGTGCGCACCGAGGAGCTTCCGAGATCGATCGCCAGCACGAGCGGTTGCATGCGACGCGGAGCGGCTAGGCGATCGACTTCGCGAGCTGCGCAAGCAGCGCCGGGCGGCGCCGGAGGAGGGCAGTCAAAGCCTCGATCGCGCGGAGCGTGGGCGGGCTGATGTGGTGCTCCATGCCCTCGACGTCGTGTTCGATCACGCGCTCGTCGAGCCCGAGGAGCTGGAGAAAATCAGCCAGCAACTCGTGCCGGCGGGCGATGTTGCGCGCGAGCGTTTCGCCGGCAGTAGTCAGGACGAGGCCGCGATACTTTTCGTATTTCAAGAGGCCTTCGCCATCGAGCCGCTGGACCATGTTGCTCACGCTCGCCTGGGAAATCTTGAGGCTGGAGGCGATGTCGACCACGCGGGCGTAGCCCTTGGAATTGATCAGCTCAAGGATGCGCTCGAGGTAATCCTCCACCGCAGTGGAATTGCGAGCGGCAGACTGGGCGCGGGCGGGCATGGGCTTGCCGATGTTTCGACAAAGGCGGGCCTCGGTCAAACGGATAAAGTTTTGCCGTTGACACTTTTCTGCCCAACGACAACAAAGTTAGCCATGTCTAACTCCGAGGAGCCCGAGGAGGCTCACACCTCCGCGGGTTTCCGCACCCAGCCGGTGCGGGCCAGCCTTTCCGAGGTGCACCGGAGTATGTTGGTGCCCTCGGGCGCGAGCTTCTTCCGCAAGCTCCTGGCCTTTGCCGGGCCCGGTTTCCTGGTCGCGGTCGGTTACATGGACCCGGGCAACTGGGCGACCGATCTCGCGGGCGGTTCGAAATACAACTACGCGCTCCTCTCGGTGATCATGATCTCCAACCTGATGGCGATCCTGCTCCAGGCGCTTTCGCTCAAGCTCGGGATCGTGACCGGGCGCGACCTCGCGCAGGCCTGCCGCGATCACTACAGCCGGCCGGTTTCGTTTTTCCTCTGGGTCATCTGCGAGCTCGCGATCGCGGCCTGCGACCTCGCGGAAATCATCGGCTCGGCGATTGCGCTCTATCTCCTTTTTGGCATTCCCGTGATCTACGGTGTCTGCATTACCGCACTCGATGTCTTCGTGGTCCTGTTCCTGCAGAATAAGGGCTTCCGCTACATCGAGGCGCTGGTCATCACGCTCATCGCGGTCATCGGCGGCTGCTTCGCCTGGGAGCTGATTGCCTCGCGGCCGGACTTGTTCGGGATTGCGAAGGGGTTCATCCCCACGAAGGAAATCGTGCTCGATCCGGGGATGCTCTACATCGCCATCGGCATCCTCGGCGCGACCGTCATGCCGCATAATCTCTACCTGCATTCCTCGATCGTGCAGACGCGGCGCTACGCGCTGAACGCGCCGGGAAAACGCGAGGCGATCAAATTCGCCACGATCGATTCCACGCTCGCGCTGATGTTCGCGCTCTTCATCAACGCCGCGATCTTGATCGTCTCCGCGGCCACTTTTTACACGCGCGGGCGGAACGACGTCGCCGAAATCCAGGAAGCCTATCAACTCCTCACGCCACTTCTTGGGGTGACCGGAGCGAGCACCCTGTTCGCGCTCGCTCTCCTCGCTTCCGGCCAAAACTCCACCCTCACCGGGACGCTCGCGGGCCAGATCGTGATGGAAGGATTTCTTAACATCCGCATGCGCCCGTGGCTGCGGCGCTTGATCACGCGCGGGATTGCGATCGTGCCGGCGGTGATCGTGACCGCGATCTACGGGGAGCGCGGCACGACCGACCTGCTGGTCCTGAGCCAGGTGATCCTGAGTTTGCAGTTGAGCTTCGCAGTTTTCCCGCTGGTCATGTTTACTAACGACAAGTTGAAGATGGGCGAGTTTGCGAATGGCGTGATCGTCAAGGGACTGGCGTGGATCATCGCCCTGGTGATCGCCGCGCTGAACGCCTGGTTGCTGGTGCAAACCGTCCGTGAATGGATCAGCTAGGAGACCCCCCGATGTATTCCACGATTCTTGTCCCCTTGGAAAACCGCGCGACCGATCGCACCATCCTGGAGCACATCCGGCTGCTCGCGCGGATGGCGCATTCGAAACTGATCCTGGTGCACGTGGCCGATGGCTGGGCCGCGCGGAACTTCGAGCAACTGCGGTTGCAGGAGAGCGAGGAGATCCGGAGCGATCGTGAGTATCTCGCGCGCATCGAGGGCGAGCTGCGGAGCGAAGGCTTCGAGGCCAGCTCGGTCCTGGCGATGGGTGATCCGGCGAGCGAGATCATCAAGCTCGCGGAATCGGCGCAGGTCAGCCTGATCGCCATGACCACGCATGGGCATGGTTTCATCGGCGACGTGATCTACGGGAGCACCGCGGACAAGGTGCGGCACCGGGTCGACGTGCCGGTGCTGCTCTTGAAGGTGAAAGACTGAGCGGCGGCGTTCGTTAGGCAGCAACTTCTGCGAGGACGCGCTGCACCTCGAGCAAGTCGACCGGCTTGCGCAGGATCGCGCGCGCGCCGCAGTCCATCCGCGAGAGATCATGCGGTTGGAGCGCGGCGGACACGAGGACCACGCGGGCGGCCGGATGTTTCGCCATGATGTTGCGGCAGGCAGTGGCGCCGTTCAGCCCGGACATCATGTAATCCATCATGACTACGTCCGGCCGGAGCCGCTCGTAGGCGCTCATTGCCCGGAGACCGGAGGCGGCGATTTCCACGACTTCGTGCTGCGCCGCGCCAACCAGCTCCGAGAGCGCCCCGGCGACCTCGTGGTTATCCTCTGCGATCAAAACCCGCATACCTCCCTTCGGAGAGAAAGTTGCATACCACCGCGGCAGATTTCCCGTGCCCGGCGCGCGCTGGTTTGACGCGGAGCGAACGCTAGGCAAGCTCGCGCGCATGAAACGCATGTTTGCTCTAGTGTTGTGCGCCGCCTTCGGTCTCTCGATCGCGCGCGCGGGGGATGCCAAAGTGGAGGTCGCTTTCGCCAAGGACCAGGAAACCAAGCCAACGGATGAATTTTCCGCAGACGTGCCGAAGATCTACGCCTTTTTCCGAAGCACCGGGACCAAAAAAGGCGACGTCCTGAAGGGCGTCTGGATTGCCGACGACGTGGGCGACGCCGCGCCGAAGGGCACCAAGATCGACGAAGCCTCGTTGACCGCGGACAAGGACAATTTCTTTGGCGCCTTCTCGCTCACCAAGCCGACCAAAGGCTGGCCGGTGGGCCAGTACCGCGTGGAGATCTACCAAGGCGAGAAGCTGGCGACGACCGGGAAGTTTAAGATCGAAGGCAAGGGCGCCGGCGAGGACGACGACGACAAGGACGACGCCAAGGAGAAAGAGACCGACAAAGATTAGCCGGCGACTTCTGGTGGGCACTGGCGGGCGCGCCCTAGGTGCCCGCCAGCCCCAGCCGCGCGGCATCGGCCTGAAGCGCCTGGATGACGTGCGCGATCACTTCCTCGAGCGGTTGCTCGAGTTCCGCGGCGCCGCGGAGGATGTCTTCCCGGTTGACCGCTCGCGCGAAGGCCTTGTCCTTCATCTTTCGCTTCACCGCGGCCACGTCGACGTCGCGGATGTTTTTTGTCGGGCGCACCCGCGCGACTGCGGTCACGAAGCCGCTCAACTCGTCGACTGCGTAGAGCGTTTTCTCCAGCGGCGTCGTGCGCGGGCTGTTGGCGTAGTCGGCATGCGCGAGAATCGCGCGGCAGACTTCCTCGCTCCAGCCTTCCTGGCGGAGAAAGGCGACGCCGACAAAAGGATGCTCCTCGACGGTGGGATGGCGCTCGTAATCCAGATCGTGCAAGAGGCCGACGGCTTCCCAGAGATCGGCATCGGCGCCGCGCAGATTTGCGAAGTGCCGCATGGCATCGGCGACCGCGTAGCAGTGGCGGCGGAGACTCTCCGCCTGGACCCATTCGTGCAGCAGGGCGAGGGCGCTTTCGGCTTGCGTAGGCATCGCTTTACCTTCGGCACATCAACTGCTATTTCGAGCCCCAATGAAAAAATACCTAAAGTTGGCGGCGCTCGCCGCGCTCGCTTTCGCCACCCTGATGACCCCAGTGCGCCAGTTGGCCGCGGCGGACGATCAGTTCTCGTTCAAGGTGCATAACAGCACGAAGGACAAAATCACCAAGCTGATGGCCTCGGAAGACGGCAAGTCCTACGGCGCTTTCGACATCGGCGCGGGCATCCCCGCCGGCAAGACGGTGACCTTAAACTGGGACAAGAAGACGAACGACAGCGGCTGCAAATGGTTCTTCAAGGCGGAGTTTGCCGACGGCGAAGAATCGGAGGCGAAGGCCTTCGACTTCTGCGAGGAAGACCTCGAGCTCGAATTTTAGCCAACAAGTTGTTGGTTGCAGCGGAAAGGCGCGGGGGTTCGCTCCCGCGCCTTTCTTTCAAGCGAGCCGGGCAAAGGCGCGCACCGGGAAAGTGCCCATGCCTTTGACCTTCACCGGCACCGCGTAGAACCGCGCGCCCGCATCGGGTAGTTGCTCCAGGCCGCGGAGGTGCTCCACGATCGGGATGCCGGCCGCGAGCAGGATGGAGTGGACCGGGCGCGTGCCGTCGTCGGTCGAGTCGATGTTAAAGGAATCGATCCCCACGAGCGCCGCGCCGCGCGCGACCAGATCGTCGGCTAATTCCGCGGTCAAATGCGGATGCCCCGCGAAGTAGCGCTCGGTGCGCCAGTGTTTGGCCCAGCCGGTGTGGAAGAGGACCGCAGCGCCGCGGCAATCCAACTCGTTAGGCAGCATTTTCACCGCGCGGCTTTCGCGCTCCGTCGCGCGCACGACCAGGCAGGGCAAATTAGCCAGCGACTCGAGCGGCAGCTCCGCGAGATCGATCCCATCGGCATAACGATGGAATGGGCTATCGATGTAAGTGCCGGTGTTCGCCACCATCTCGATCTTGCCAATCTGGAACTCGGTCCCGGGCGCGTAGCGGCTGCGCGAAGCTTCGCGGCTAAGCCAATCGCAAATCACCGGCGCGGGCAGACCTTGGTAGGTCACCATCCCGTGTTCGACCGTGTGGCTCAGGTCGAGGAAGCGCGCCGGCGCGGTCATTGCGCGATTTTCCCGTAGCGCGCTTTCACGCAGGCAAACACGCCGTATGCCGCCAGGCCCACCGCGGTGAAGGCGAAGAGCCAGCGGCCCAACGGCTGCGCGTGCAGCGAACTCAAGGCGCCGGGCAGGCCACGCGCTTTCGAGGGATTCGAATGCAAGCCGGCGGCCACGAGAAATCCGCCAGCGAGCAGGAAGACCAGGCCGCGCGCGGCCAGCCCGAAGGAACAAACCCGCAGCACCCAGGTGCGCGCGGTCTTGTCGAGCTCGCCGAGGTCGAGTTGCTCCGCAAATTTTTGCCGGAAAGCGCGATAACCTTGCCCGATCCCAGCCACGGCCACGCCCGCGCCGATGAGAACAACCAGCGTTTTCCCAAACGGAGAGGCCAGCGCGGTCGCGGTCCACGTCGCGCGCCGCCTGGTCGCCGCCGCCGGATTTCCCGCCCGTGCCGACGAGCGTCTTAATGCCGGCAAAAGCGAGGCCGGCATAGATCAGCGCGACAACAAAGGAGCGCGCGCGCAGAGCCAGGCCCTTGGCATCGCGGCCGTCGTTCGCGACATCCAGGAGCGCGGCTAAAACCCGCCAGACGACGTAGCAGCAGAGCCCGCCGATGAGCACAAGCAGGAGAACGCGACCGAACGGCTGGCGCACGATCGTTTGCAGGAGATCGCGCGAGCCGGTCGCGCGGCTGGCCCCTTCGAGCGCGGCCGTGGCCGAGAAGAGTCCCATGCAAACGTAGACCAGGCCTTGCGCGAGAAAGCCGATGCGGCCGATGAAGACGAGCCAGGGTGCGGGAGGCGATTGCACGGCGGGAGCTTGCCCAATTTGTCTTTCTGCGGAAAGCGTCATGTTCTGCAAGCGATGGAATTTGACGTGGCCGTGATCGGATTGGGCGGAATGGGGAGTGCCATTGCCGCGCAGTGTGCCCGGCGGGGCGCGCGCGTCCTCGGCCTGGAGCAATTCGCCGAAGGTCACGAGCTCGGCTCCTCCAGCGGACGCAGCCGGATGATCCGGAAAGCGTATTTCGAAGATGCCGCCTACGTGCCGCTGGTCTTGCGAGCCTACGAGCTCTGGCGCGAGCTCGAGCACGCGAGTGGCGAGGAATTGCTCCGGCTCACCGGGCTGCTCACGATCGGCGCGGAAGGGAGCGAGATCATTCGCGGCACCCTGCGGGCAGCGCAGGAGCACGGCCTGGCGGTGGACTCGTTAGGCCGGGAGGAATTGCGGAAGCGCTTTCCCACCCTGCGCTTGGCGCCGGGAGAGGTCGCGCTTTGGGAGACGGATGGCGGCGTCTTGCAACCGGAGCGGGCGATCGCGGCGCAGCTCGGGGTCGCGCGACGCGCGGGCGCGGAGTTGCGTTTTGCAACCGCGCTCACTCGCTGGGAAGCGCGCGGCGTCGGTTTCGCCATCTCGCTGGCTAACGGCGAGACGGTCACGGCGCGCCGGCTGGTGCTCGCGCTCGGGCCGTGGGTGCGCGAGACGCTGGCCGCGCTCGGCGTGCGGCTGCGGGTGGAACGCATGGTGCAGGCGTGGTTCCAGCCGACGCAGGGAGGCTACGCGGCTCCCGGTTTTCCTTCGTTCCTGGTCACGCGCGACCACTTCCCGGCGCCGCTCTACGGCTTCCCCGATTTCGGCGAAGGGGTGAAGGCCGCCTTCCACGGCGCCGGCACGGTCACTTCCGCGCCGGAGCTCGACCGCGAGATCGACGAGGCGCGCGACATCGCGCCGCTGGTCGCCGCGATGGAAAGCTGGATGCCGGGCGCGGCCGGACGCCTGCTCGCGGCCAAGGTTTGCATGTACTCGTTAACCGACGACGAGCATTTCGTGGTCGATCGCCACCCGGAACATCCGGATGTGATTCTTTGCGGCGGCTTCTCCGGGCACGGCTTCAAGTTTGCCTCGGTCATCGGCGAGATCGCGGCGCAGCTCGCGCTCGAGGGCGGCACGCCGCACGCGATCGACTTCCTTTCGCTGCGGCGTTTTCGTGGCAATCTCTCCGCGGCATGAGCCGGATTTTGCTTCTCAGCACCTCGACGGTTTTTGGCGGCCAGTATCTGGATTACGCGCAGGAGGAAGTGCGGGAGTTTTTTGGCGCGGCCCGGCGGCTCCTCTTTGTCCCTTTTGCGTTGCATGATCACGCCGCCTATTCCGGCCGCGTCCGCCAGTTCTTCGAGCCGCTCGGCCTGCCGGTCGAGTCACTGCACGCGGCGAGCGACCCGGTGGAAGCGGTGCGCGAAGCGGAGGCGCTCTTCATCGGCGGCGGGAACACCTTCCGCCTGCTGCGCGCGCTCTACGACCGGAACTTGTTAGGCGTGATCCGCGAACGCGTGGCCGCGGGCCTGCCCTACATGGGCTCGAGCGCGGGCTCGAACGTCGCGGGGCCGACCATCCGCACGACAAACGACATGCCGATCGTGGAGCCGCCCTCGTTCGAGGCGCTCGGGCTGGTGCCCTTTCAGATCAACCCGCATTACCTCGATCCGGACCCGCATTCGCGGCACATGGGCGAAACCCGCGAGGAGCGCATCCTGCAATTCCTCGAGGAAAACGAGACGCCCGTGATCGGCTTGCGCGAAGGCGCCTGGCTGCGGCTGGAGCAGGGGAAATGCGCGCTCAAGGGCGCCGCGGGCGCGCGACTTTTCCGGCGGAAACTGCCGCCGCTGGAGCTCGCGCCAGGCTCGATCGATCGCTTTCTGTGAGACGCGCCGCCTCCTGGGGAAAGGTTAGCCAGCAACTTGGTCGGTGCGGTATGCTTCGCTCCGTGCACCTTCCGCTTCCGGTTCGGGGCCGCCTGGTGCTCCTGTTGCTCGCTTGGTTTTTCGCCCGGCCGGCGGAGGCGCAGTGGGCCAATCACGGCGCGGTCCCGGGCGAGTTGCTGGTGCAATTCCGCGAGGAAGCTTCCGCAACGGAGCGCCGCCACGTGCGCGCGGCTTGCGGGTTGAGCCTTATCCGGCGTTTTCCGCACCTCGGGGTGGAGCACGTACGCGTGGCTGCGAGCAAGGATTTGCCAGCGGCTTCGCAGGCGCTCCGGGCGAACGCCGCCGTCCTCCTGGTGCAGCCCAATTACCTGCGGCACATCGCCGGGGGCGCGCCGCCTAACGACCCGTACTGGCTCGACGGGACGCTCTGGGGGATGGAGCGCATCCAGGTGGAGCCGGCCTGGCAGCGCTTGCTCGCGCCGGGAAATGACGACGTGGTCGTGGGCGCGGTCGACACCGGGGTGGACTACAACCACCCCGATCTCGCCGCCAACATCTGGGTGAACCCGGGCGAGATTCCGGATAACGGCCTCGACGATGACGGCAACGGTTACATCGACGACGTGCACGGGATCGATGTGGTCCATCACACGGGTGCGCCGCTGGACGACCATCACCACGGCACCCACACCGCCGGGACACTCGCGGCTGTCGGGAACAACGGACTGGGCGTGGTGGGAGTGCATTGGAAAGCAAAGCTGGTTGTCTGCAAATTCCTCGACGCATCCGGCAACGGCACCGACGCCGAGGCGGTGGAGTGCCTCGATTACCTCCTGGCGCTGAAGCAGCGCGGGGTGAACCTGCGCCTAACGAACAACAGCTGGGGCGGGGTGCGCGATCCCGGCGACGAATACCCGGTGATCCTGGAAGCGGCCTTCAACTCGTTAGGCGCAGCCGGCATTTTGAACGTCTGTGCCGCCGGAAACCAGGGCGGGCGCAACCTCGACAGCGCGCCCTTCGATCCGGCCAGCTTTCCATCGCCCGCGATCATCGCAGTGGCGGCGTCGGACCGGGCCGACGCGCGCAGCAACTACAGCAACTACGGACCGACCACGGTGGACCTGGCCGCACCGGGCGATGAAATTTTGAGCGGCAATAACATCGGCGGCTACGTCACGCTCTCCGGCACGAGCATGGCCACGCCGCACGTTGCCGGCGCGGGCGCATTGCTCTCGCAATTTTACCCGGCACTCTCAGCCGGCAACATCAAGGCGCTGCTGCTGAACACGGTCGATCTCCTGCCGCAGTGGGCGGGGTTGGTCGTCGCCGGCGGGCGCTTAAACGTGGCCCGCGCGGTCGAGGGGGGCGCCGCCGCGGCTGCCGGACCGCGCATCCTCGCGATCGTGCGGAGCGGCGGGAACGCGATCGAGCTGCAGTGGAGCGCAGTGCCCGGCCTGAGTTATCGCGTGCTGGCCACGGACGACCTGCGGACGCCCTTCGCGCCCTTGAGCGGAGCGCTCACCGCCGGGGCCGGCGAAACGACCCAGAGCTTCGTCGACTCGTCGGCTGCGGACGGCTCTCAAAAATTCTACAAAGTCGAGTTGCTCCCATAAGTCGCGGCGATTTTTCGCGAGAAAATGCGCTCGACGCTGCAATTCGTTTGCATCTTCCCGCGGTCTCGCGTGAGCTAGCAGACTGCAAGCGGAAAGCTGTTACGGGGCCATGAGCAAGCAACCAACACATTGGAGCGCCAGGAGGGCGCAGGGGAATTTATGAGCCGTCGGGAATTTCGTGTTTTCGTGGTGGAAGATCATCCGGCGACCGCGCGTGGCCTGAAGATGTTCCTGGAGCTTTCCGGCTACCAGGTGGACATCGCAAGCGATCTCGACTCCGCCTTGAAGATCGCCGGGAAGGCACGCTTTGACGTGCTCGTATGCGACCTGAATTTGCCTGATGGCACGGGCTGGCAATTGATGGAGGCGCTCCAGGAAAAGAACCGCAAGGTGCGCGGCATCGCCTTTTCCGCCTTCGACGATCCCGAGCACGTCGAGCGCAGCCGCGAGGCCGGGTTTGAGGAGCACGTGGTCAAAGGGACCACGCCGGAGGCATTGCTCGCGGCGATCGATCGGCTCGCTCAGTTTGAGACGCCGCCGGACCCGATCCTCGATGCCCTGGTCGCGCGGAAGCCGGCGAAGAAGCGCCCGGCCACGGCGAAAAAGCCGGCCGGGACCAAGCGGAAAACCGCCTCCGCCACTCGCAATCGGAAACGCGCCTCCTAAGCGCGCGTCTTCCCTTTCCCGATCATGCGCGCCGCCCGCATCTCTCGCCTGCTCCTTGTCGCCCTCTTTCTCGTTGGGTGGGCCGGCCCGGTGGCGGCGGAAGCGCGCAGCTTAAAGGAATTTTTCCGCGCGGTCGGCAACTCCATCGCGCATCCGGGAGCGCGCAAGAAATCGCGGCCCACGCCCACACCGCCGCGGCCGGCGAAGAAGAAGGCCGGGACCGACGCGGCCGAGCCTAACGAGTCGCCCGCACCCTCGCCGGCTGCTTCGCCCGGGGAGACGCGCCCGGCGTTGCCGACGCCCAGTCCCACGCCGGAGCCGCCGATGGTGCGGCAGGCTTCGCATGTCGCGGCCACGCCCGGGCTGCGCCGGGATTTGCCTTACGGCATTCCCGTGCCGAACCGCCCGGGCTTTGTCACCAGTCCCTACGCGCCCAAGCAGGGCCTGGTGGACGTGCGCAATTTTCCCGGTGGCACCGAGGTGAAAGACCCGTTCACCGGGAAAATCTTTCTCACGCCGTAGCTGCCGCCTCCACCTCGGGAGGCAGCCGTGCTTTATTGCCCGATGCTTTTGCTGGCTGTGATCGACCAAGCGCCGTTGCGCGCCTCCGCCGCCGCGGAGTGCACCGCGGCGCGCCGGCGCTTGGAGGAAGCCCGGGCCGCGTGGCATCGCTTCGAGCACGAGGACAAGCCGGCCTTTGCCCGCTGGCGGGCGCGGGAATTCGGTCCACTGCTCAGCCGCGCTCGCGAAGTGGAAGTGCAGATCGCCGAGGCGCAGGCCTTGATCCACGAAGTGGAGATGGAGATGCGCCGCTTCTTCCAGGATGCCGCCTCGGCCTACCAACGGGTGCTCTTCCGCCGCGCGCATCCCGGCGAGACGCCCCCGGAAACAGCCGCAGCCGCGGCTCCAGCCGATGGCGGGGAAGGCCGGCGCTTGAGCGAATTCGAGCAGGAGGCGCTTTTCCAGGAATGGGTCCAGCGCTCGTTAGGCACGAATCCCGACAAAATGGACGACGACGCTTACGAGGCCAGCTTTGCCACCTTCAAGACGCACATGTTCCAGGCGCGCCCACCGGCACCACCGCCTTCGGCCCGTCGGGTGGAGCGCCCGCCCGAACTGCCGGAAGAAGAACCGGTCGAAGAACTGGTCGACCAGCGGGTCAAAGAACTCTACCGCCTGCTTGTGCGCCGGCTGCATCCCGATCTCCGCGCCGATGGTGAAGTCGCTGTCTCTTCTCTCTGGCACGAGGTCCAGGAAGCCTATCTTGCGGCCGATGTCGCGCGGATGGAATTGCTCCTGGCCTTGAGCGATCTCGAGTCCGACCAGGTGAGCGCGCAGACCAGCGTGGGCCAGATGCGCGCGCTCCTCGCGGAGCTTGAGCGCGCGGTCTGGGCGCTGGAGAAAAGCGTCGAGGAGGCTGAGGGCGAGGATGCCTGGAACTTCGCGCGCCAGGGCCCAAGCGACGACCTGCGCGCGCGCGTCGGCTGGCAGTTGAAAAGCGATTTCGCTGCGCGCAGCCAGCGGCTCGAGTTGCTCACGCGCACGATCGCCTCCTGGACACCCAGTCCGGCAACTCGCCGGCAGGTTGCCGGCAAATACCCGGCCGCACGTCACGTTTCGCGCTGACGAAGGCGAGCGTCCCGCCCGTCTGGCCAGTTTTCGGCACAGCGGGCACGCCCGCTCGAAAGATTATCCGCGCGCGACGCTGGGCTGCTCCCGTGGTCTAGTGGAGCGATGCAGAAGAAGTTGTTCGCCGAGCTTGGGCTCGCCCCCGAGATCCTGAAGGCGGTCGAGCGCATGGGCTTTCGAGGAAGCCTCGCCCATTCAATCCGCCGCCATCCCCGTGCTCCTCGAGGGCCGCGATGTCGTTGGCCAATCCCAGACTGGCTCCGGCAAGACCGCCGCCTTCGGCATTCCCGCGATCGCCCTGGTCGACGGCAACCTGCGCGCGCCGCAGGTGCTCATTCTCTGCCCCACGCGCGAGCTCGCGGTGCAGGTGGCCGAGGAAATCGCCAAGCTCGCCCTCTTCAAGAAAGGCGTCCGCGAACTCCCGATCTACGGCGGCCAATCCTACGAGCGCCAGTTCCGCGGCCTGAGCGCCGGTGCGCAGATCATCATCGGCACGCCCGGCCGCGTAATGGATCACCTCGAGCGCAAAAGTCTCAAGCTCGACCAGATCAAGATGGTCGTGCTCGACGAGGCCGACCGCATGCTCGACATGGGTTTTGTCGACGACATCAAGACCATCCTCCGCAGCGTCCCGGAGACGCGGCAGACGGTTTTCTTCTCCGCGACGATCCCGCGCCCGATCGCGGAGTTGATCAAGACTTTCACCCGCAATCCCGAGAACGTCCGCATGGAGGCGCAGGCTCTCACCGTGCCGGCGATCGAGCAGGTCTACTACGAGGTCGACCGCCGCTCGAAGCTCGAGGTGCTTTGTCGTCTGATTGACATCGAGGACGTCAAGCTGGGGATCATTTTCTGCGCGACCAAAATGATGGTCGACGAGCTGACCGAGCACCTGATCGCGCGCGGCTATGTAGCCGATAAATTACACGGCGACATGACTCAGGCGATGCGCGAGCGCGTCATGGGCCGCTTCCGGAAAAAGAAGGTCGAGTTTCTCGTCGCCACCGATGTGGCTGCGCGCGGACTCGACGTGGACGACATCGAGGTCGTCTTCAATTTCGACCTGCCGCACGATGGCGAGGATTACGTCCACCGCATCGGCCGCACCGGTCGCGCGGGGAAGGGAGGCAAGGCGATCACCTTCGTCGCCGGGCGCGAAATCTACCGGCTGGAAAACATTCAGCGCTTTACCAAGAGTCGCATTCGCCGCGAGAAAATTCCCACCGCCGAGGAAGTGGAAGGCAAGCGCGCCAGCGCCTTTGCCGACGCCCTCCGCGAAACCCTCACCAAGGGCGAATACAAGCGGCACGATGAACTCCTCGACCGCCTGCTCGAGCAGGGCCATTCCCCCACCGACATCGCCTCCGCGCTCATCCACTTGTTAGGCGAAGACAAGAATCGCGCCGGCGAAGTCATCCCGGAGGACCGCCCGCAACGCGACCGCGATTATCGCCAGCAGGACCCCGGCGCGCGCGATCGGCGCGAGCGTCCGCGCGACGATTTCCGGCAGCGCCCGCCGCGGCACTCCGGCCCGCGCGAGGAAGCCGGCACCGTCTCACACGAAGCCGGCATGGTGCGCCTGGCCTTCAATGTCGGTCGTGCTCACGAAGTGCAGCCGGGCGATTTTGTTGGCGTCATCGCCGGCGTCACCGCCATCCCAAAAGGCGAGATCGGTGCGATTCATCTTCAAGCGACCAAGACCCTGGTCGACGTCGCCGAGCACCGCGTGGAGCTCATTCTGAAAAAGCTCAACGGCATCCAGTTCAAAGGCCGCAAGCTCGCCGTGCGTCCGGCGGCCTAGCGCGCGAGCGTCGTCCCGGTGGCTCGCCGTTGCGCATCTGCGACGACCTTCAGTTATGTCCATACTGCGCTGCCTCCCTCGATGAGCCCAAGTCCTAACCAGGCGATGCACCGAAACGACGGATACCAACGCGCGTTCTCTTTTTGAGATGACTTCCACGCCATTACTCCGAGCGATGGGCCTCTTGGCCTTCGCTGATCTTGTGGCTCCTTAGACGGACAGCGTACGCCGATGTTTCCTTTGATCGGGCTTCTCTTCATGATCGCGCTGGCGGGCGTTTTCTTTGGCCTTTGCCTGCTGCCCTTCAAACGCGTCCGGTTCCTCGCTTCGTTTGTTTGCTTTCCGTTGTTCGGTTCAGCTTTTCTCGCGTTCTGTTGCTTCTGGGGCGGCGGGCTTGTCACTGAGCGACTTCTCGGTCCGTCTCGCTTGACCTCGCTTGCCGCGTTTCTTGGCCTTGGTGGCGGATTTCTCCTTGGCGGTTTGCTCGGTCTACTTTTCGCATGGAAGCTCAGCCGTCTAAATCTGCGGCGGAGCGAACGGCGGAGCGCCCTGCGGTCCACTGTTTGAGCTCGTTAGGCGGAGCCCGGCGCCACTGGTAAACGCCGACCCTGAGATGAAGACCAGGAATGGCCGAGACATGAATCTCATTGCCCGCGCAGTTCTCACGCTCTGTCTTCTCGCCATTTTCGCGTTTTGTGTCTTTGGTTTGCTTGCATCCTCTGAGTATGCGGAGCCTACAAAACGGCTGCCTTGGCAGCTCGGTTACGGTATGGCCGGGGCAGTCTGCTTGTTTGCCATGGTCTCACTGTGGCGTTGGCGTCGTCCCACGCCGCAGCCAAGCCATAAGGAATGAATCCAGGGACGACCGCCGCGACGCTTCAACCAACCAAGGGAGCGACTGGCGGCCGCTCTGTGCCCACTCGTGAAGTAACTTCCACACTTTCACCCCGCGCGACGCGCGCCCTCGTCAGCGGCCGCTGATCTTTTGTTTCGTTAGGCAGAGGTGTGTCTGGAGACGGGCTGGCGGTTGCGTGCCCCGTCCAGGTGAACAACGTTGGCCCCCTGCCGGTGGGGACACCGCAGGCTTATGAGCCGCGACTTTGAGGAACTGGATTTTGCCCAGACGCCATTGGGCGATCTGTTCCTGCGCCGGCGGCGGATTCGTTCGCTGGACAACCTCGAGATTTTCGAGGTGAAGCTGGGCGAGGCTTTCCTGATGTCGAGCCTCTTCCATGTGGTGGAGGAAGCGCTGGCGCACCGTGGGCTGGGGGACCTGCCCGGGAGCGAATGGGATGTGGTCGTGGGCGGTCTCGGGCTGGGCTACACCGCCTGCGCCGCGCTGGAGCATCCGGAAGTGCGCTCGCTCCTGGTGATCGATGCGCTCGCGCAGGTGATCTCCTGGCATCGCCGCGGGCTGGTCCCGCTGGGTCCTCGGCTAACGAGTGATGCGCGGGTAAAATTTCTCGAGGCGGACTTCTTTGCGCTGGCGCAGTCCGCGAGGGGGTTCGCGGAGGGACGGCAATTTCACGCCGTCCTGCTCGACATCGATCATTCGCCGCGCGATCTCCTCGCGCCGGGGAACGCGAGCTTTTACACCGTCACCGGCCTGCAGGCGCTGGCAGCGCAGCTGCATCCGGCGGGGGTCTTTGCGCTCTGGTCGGACGAGGCGCCGGACGAGGAGTTCCTCGCGCTGCTTTGCGAGGTCTTTCCCGAGGTGCGTGCGGAGGTGGTCGCCTTCCCAAATCCGGTGCTCGACTGCACTTCCCGCAGCACGGTGTACGTCGCGCAAAAAGCGGCCACCTAGGCGCTGGCTAATCCGCAATTGCCTGCGCTAGACTCGCCCTGCGCATGAACCGACCTCCCGCGTTTCTCCAGGTGGCCCTCATTGTCGGGGCCATGATCGTGGGCGTCCTGGTCGATCGGTTGCTGCTGGCCGGCAGCGGTGTCCCGGAAACTCGTCGCGCCAGCGCGATCGCGGCGACCCGAGGCGGCGCGCAAGAAGCGGCCGCTGCGGCCAGCGGAAGCGGTGGTGTTGAGAAGACCGCCCCGGCGACGGCGACGGACGTGCGCACTGCGGCGGGCGAGTCGGGCGCCGGGCTGGATTCCGTCCTCGCGGAGCACGATCCGCGGCAGCGGCTTCTTTCACTCCAGGACTTCATCAATCACCTGCCGGTCTCCGGGTTTGCCGACGCGCTCAAGCGCCTGCGCCAAATCCCGCATAGCAACGAGCGCGAGCTCGCCTCACGCCTCCTGGTTGCCCGCTGGGTGCAAAGCGATCCCGATGGCGCGCTACAATTCGCCGCCGGCAATCGCGGCTTCGAATATGTGGCCGAGGATGTTTTCCAAGCCTTCGCCGCGGCGGACTTCAGCGCCGCGATGGGGCGGGCGAGCGCGATCCCGGGAAACGACCTGCGCTATCGCGCGCTCAAGGGCATCCTCAGTTTCAAGGCCGATAGCGATCCGCGCGCCGCCTTGGAATTAGCCAGCACCATGGGCGATTTCCGCGGGATGGAATCGCTCGCCAGCGTGGTCTACCGGCAATGGGCCGCGGTCGATCCGCAGGCGGCGGCAAATCACGCGGCCGCGCAAACGCCCGCTGAGGGCGACGGCTGGCGCTCGCCCGTGCGCAGCGTGGTCGATACCTGGGCGGCGCAGGATCCGGTGGCGGCGGCAAATTTTTCCATTGCGATGAAGGACGCGGAAGCGCAGCGGCGTTCGCTCGACCAGGTGATGCGGCAATGGTCGCGCGACGATCCGCAGGGCGCGGCCAATTGGATCTACGCGCTCGAGCCCGGCCCCTCGCGCGACAACGCCGTCGCCGGGCTGGCGCAGTCGCTCGCTTTTGCCGATCCGCAGACCGCGGTCGGTTGGGTCGGCACGATCACCGACGATCAAACCCGCCAGCGCACCCTGCAGCGGATCAGCGGCGTGGTCATGTGGCGCGATCCGCAGAACGGCGCGGCCCTCCTGCAAAGCGCGGGCTTGCCCGCGGATCAAATTCGCGGCGGGCGCGGTGGACGTGGCGGCGGTGGCGGGCGGCCTCCGGGCCAGTAAAGCCCTAACGAGCAGTTGATCGAGCGCCGTGCCGGACGACGAGGAAACCCGCGATCTCCTGCAACTCTGCGCCGCCATCCTGGAGGATGGCGAGGTTTCGGCGGAGGAAGCTGCCGGGATTGCGGCGTGGCTCAATGAACACCCGGAAACCGCGGGGAGTTGGCCGGCGGCGCAATTGCTCGAGCCGCTAGAGAAGATTTGGGCCGAAGGTGCGGTTGATCAAAGGGAGCTCCGCCGGCTCGAGCAACTACTCGTCCGTCTGCAGCGCGACGCTTCCCGCGCGCCGCAGGACACGCGGGCCGCGCCGGTGCTGTTGCCGGCCAGCCAAAGCCAGGCGCGCCTGCCGTCGGTCAAGGCGCAATTCCGCATCGCATCGCGCGGGCGCCTGGGCCTTTCCCATACGGTCGACCTGCGCGGCCCGGAGTGCACCTGCTCGGAATGGCGCGAACGCCGGGCGCGTTTGCCAGTCGGTCATCTCAGCCGCTGTTGCCGGCACATTCTCGAGGCTCTCGCGCAGGTGGCTCGCGAGCGCGACGGGAGCTGGCTGGAGGCCTTCATCGATCAAGCCTGGCCGCCATCTCCGCGCACTCGCTGGGGGTTGCTCACGGTGGGCGGGATCGAAATCCTGTATTCCAGCGCGAAGCCGAACGGATGGGCCGATGTTTTCGCGCCGGCGGGTGAGAGCTACGAGCGCTTCGGTTACCACCTCGAGGAAGAGCGCTGGGCGCACCTGGCGGAGCCGGAATTTGCCGGCGAGATCATCGCCGCGATTGGCGCGCTGACTCCGGAAACGCAAGCGGCACCGAGGGTCCGGAAATTCCATCGCGCATTCGCCGCGGCGCAGCTATCGGCGCGAAAGGCTGACGCTTGCGCTCTGGATGGGCGGCAGCATGATGGCGCTGCTGGCCTTCTTCCATGTGCTCGAAGCGAATCGGGATCGGCTCGCTTTCTCGAGCGGGTCCCCTTCGCCCACGCCGCGCGTCGAGCCGGTTTGGAGCACGCGCATTACCCGGCCGCTCTCAGTGGAAGTTGCTGGCAAATTTGTCGCCATCCCGGAAGGCGCGCAGGTGAGGGTGGTCGCGCGCACGGGCTCCGAGGTGATGATTTCCTTCCAGGGCGAAAGCCTGGTCGTCCCGGCCGCAGCGACCGAGTTGAAGTAGGTGCGCGCTGCCTAACGAGCGCTAGCTCTGGGTCGCAGCGACGATCAGGAGCACCGAGAGAATCGCGAGCACCAGGAGCGCGATCTTGAGCCAGCTTTTGGGATATTTGCCGGCAATCTCACCGGTGACACCATTGGCGATGATCCGGAAAGTGCGCGCGCCGTATTGATAAGTTCAGCAGCCAGACCGGCACGAGGATGTGCTTGAAGGTCTGCGCGCTGTAATCGGCCTGCACCGCGAGATTGCGGTAGGTGTCGCCGGGAATTTGCTCGGCGCACATGCGGCGGAGCTTGGCGTCCATCGTCTCGCGCGATTTCGCGGCCGCGGCCACGAGGTCGATTTGATATTGCTCGACCACCCAGCCGGAGACGTAGCCCGCGTCGTAGGGCGCGAGTTCCTTTGTGGGGAAGGGCTCGATCTTGCCTAACAAGTTCTCCGGCACGCCGCGCGAAGCCGCGACCAATTCGTCGTCAAAAAAATGTGCGAGCGCGCCGCTGGCATATTCCCAGCGGGTCTGCTGGACCTGGCGGGTTTGCTCGCGGCCGTTCGAGTCGGTGTAGCTCTCGGTGGTGTAGTAGTGGTAGCCCGCTTCCGCGGTCCACTCGGCTGCGACCTGCGCGTCGAAGGTCCAGTAGGGCAAGTAGACGCCGTGGAGCGTATCGGTAAAGGCGCGGCGCTTGAACTCGTTAGGCGCGAACCAACGGCTGCGATACCACGCATGCACGCGGTCGCGCACGGCGCTCTCGGCGAGCTGAAACGGCAGCACGCTTTCCGGCCGGATCGGCGCCTTGATTTCATCGTAAGGCACGAGCGCGGGGGAGCCGCAGAAGTCGCAGTTCTGCGCCACGCGTTCCGGCTTGAAGACCGAGATCGCCTGGCAGCTCTGGCACTTTACCGAGCGCGTGGCCGTGTCCCAGCCCCGCTCGCTCTGCGGGATGTTGCGCAGCGCTTCCGCGAGATCGTACTCGCGCACGCTCGAGCCATCGGTCGGCGGTTGCATCGGCGAGACCGTGCCGCAGAAGGGGCAGACCAGCGCCTGCCGGGCCGCGGACCACTCGGCCGCGCCGCCGCAAGAGGGACATTCGAAGCGCTCCCGCGCGGTAATTTCCTCGGTCTCGCTCATGAAAGTGCCGGCTAATTCGGCGCGGGCGGCGCATTTGTCCATCCCTCTTGTCCGCGGAACCGGCCCGCGTATGAGCTACGGGCATGTCTGCCTCGACCGCTCCGCGCCGCCTCTCGCCCGCTGTCGCCAACATGCTCCTGGCGACGCTGGCCTTCGCGGTCATGAACGTCTTGGTGAAGCAACTCGACCGCATCCCGGCGATGGAGATCGTCTTCTTCCGCTGCCTCATCTCCGGGTTGATCTGCGCAGTCGAGATCGCGCGCCGCCGGCTTGATTGGAAGGGGAACAACCACGCGCTCCTGCTCGCCCGCGGCAGCTTCGGCACGCTCGCGCTCTTCACCTTCTTCATCACCCTGCAGCACATGCACCTCGCGACCGCGGTCACGATCCAATATCTCTCGCCCGTCTTCACTGCGCTCATCGGCGTCTTTGTGCTGCACGAGGCGGTGCCGAAGCGGCAGTGGCTCTTCTACGCGCTCTCCTTTGCCGGCGTCTTCGTGCTCAAGGGCTTCGACGCGCGCGTCTCGGGCTTTTACCTCTTCCTCGGCATCGTCTCCGCGCTCTGCTCCGGCATGGCCTACAATCTCGTGCGCCGCCTGCGCGAGCGCGAGGAGACGATCGTGGTCGTGCTCCACTTCCAGCTTGTCGGCATCGGGGCCGGGCTCGTCTTCACGCTCTTCCACTGGCGCACGCCGGTGCCGTGGGAATGGCTCTGCCTCCTCCTTTGCGGTGGGCTGACGCAGATCGGGCAGGTTTGCCTAACGAGAGCTCTCCAGGCCGAGCGCGTGGCCACGGTCGCAGCCTTGAACTACCTCGGTCTGGTCTACGCGCTCCTCTTCGGCGTGCTCCTTTTCGGCGAACGCTACACCGCGCAGACCGTGCTGGGCCTGGGGTTCGTCGTCGCCGGCGTGCTTCTCGCGGTCCTTTTCGGGAAACCGCGAAAGCCGGAAGTGATCGAGGAAACGGAAACCGCGGTGGTGTAGCGAGTCCTTTCGGATTGACGCGTCGCCGTCCCATTGGAGACTCGGCGGATGGTTACCCGGAAAGTCGGCACCATCTGGATCGGTGGCCTGCTGGCAGCCATGCTCGCCGCGTGCAGCCAGAGCAGTGTGAGTGCGCCGGAGCGCGAAGGTCCGCCCGCGCTGGTGCAGCACGAGAGCCAGCCGCGGCTTTGGTTGCTCCTGAAGCAAGAGGAACAACGAACCCGCAGTCTCGGCGGCAGCCGGCGGCTGCTCGGGAAGCTGGTCACGGAAACGTCGTATCACTTCGACCTGCAGGCGCATGATCCAGCGAGCGCGGCGCGACTTTGGAAAAAGCGTCTGCTCACGGTGAAGGAAGACGCCGGCGGGCGCGTGGCTGAGGCGCGCATTCTCGGACAGGCGGGCGCCGTCGTCTGGCTTTTCCTGCATGACGGGCCGGTCGCGCTCTCCGCGGCGGACGGCCGCCAGCTGGCCGACCGGGCCACGATCGAGCGAGAGAATCCCGCCCTGCGCGGCTTGCTTCCGTCGAAGCTCGACTTCTACCTTTTCGATCGCGGCCTGGTGGTGACGGCGGCGGATGCGCGCCGTTTCCGGATTGGCGGAGCCGACGGCAAAGCCGAGCCCTACACGCCGCCGAGCGACGATTATTTCCGACAGCTCCAGGCCGTGGCCAAAGGGAGCGGGGGCTATCACACGCGCGATTTCCTCGTTAGGCAAATGCGGCTCGATGGGCGCTGGCTCGGGCTTTTCAGTGAGAAGGAAGCGGCCGATGCGGCGAACGACGAGTTTGGCGACAAGCTGGCCACGGGGGAGCCGGGCTCAAAGGCTGACAGCGTCTTCTACGAAAGCTCGCGGGCGCGGCGGACCTTCTGGAGCGCGCGGCTCGGGAAGACGCGAGAGTTCTCCGAAGGGACGCACGACCGGCTCTTCGACCTCGCGCGCATTCCCGGCGCGCCGGAGTTTCTTGAGGCTGGCTTGCTGGTCCAGCAGGGAACCAGGCAAGTCATGGGCGTGCAGGATCCCGACGGTTTCCTCGTGCTCCACCGCACCCGCCTGGACGAGGACGGCCGGCTGGCGCTCACTCGCCTAACGAATGATTTGCAGCCGCAGTGGATGGCCAAGCTGCCGTTCCACGAGCTGCGCCACCGCTACCAGACGCCGCAGCACCTGCTGCTTTACGGCGTGGTCCAGCAGACCAGGAACGGCGTTACCGCCACCGGCGAGCACCTCGTTTCCCTTGACCTGGCCGATGGCAAAACGCGATCCTGGAATGTCGGCGCAGAAGAACTGGCTGACTAAATCTTCGATGTTGTCCTGGAAAAATTTGCGGCGCGCGTGGTTGTCCTTCTTCCTCTGGCTGTCCGCCAGCGCGGCCTGGGCCCACGGACCATGGATCACCTTGAAGGATTGCCGTCTCTTGCCTAACAAGGCCAACGATGGCGACAGCTTCCACGTCCGCGCCGGTGGGAAGGAATACATCTTTCGGCTTTACCTGGTGGACGCGCCCGAGACGGATGCCAGCTTTCCCGAGCGCGTCGGCGAGCAGGCTGCCTATTTTCACGTCACGGTTCCGCAGGCCTTGAAGGTGGGCGAGCTCGCGGAGCGCTTCGCCGCGGAGAAACTGGCGACGCCGTTCACCGTTCGCACCTGCCTGCAGGACGCGCGGGGCCGGAGCGCGTTGCCCCGCTTTTTCGCTTTCGTGGAAACGCGCGAAGGCGACCTCGCGGAGCTGCTCGTGGCCAATGGTCTGGCCCGCGTCTATGGCGCGCAGGCGGCTCCCGTGGGCCTGGCCTCGCCGGAGCGGGAGCAAGAAAAGCTGGCGCGGCTCGAGCGAGAAGCGCAGGCGCAAAAGGTGGGCGGTTGGGGCGCCGCTGCGGGACGCATGACTGCGCGGATCCCGCGCGCGCCAGCGAGCACGGACGCGGATTCCTTCTCGGCCTTCTTTCACCCGGAGCGAACCGCCAGCCCGCCCGCGGAACGATGAATGAAGGCTGTGGCCTTGGACGTCATCGAGACGCTTTTTGCGATTGATCCGATCGACGAGAAGCTCAGCGCGCTCGGACTGCCTGCGGGCTCGCTGTGATCTGTTTTCACCAGCACGCAGCGAAGAGGCTGGAGCTGGCGCCGGGAGAGCTGGCATTGATCGCAGCGCACGATTGGGACGTCGATGGCGCCAGCCAAGCCGGCCTGCGCACCGGTTACCTGGCGCGGAAATAGCCGACGCCTTCGTCGGCGATGGCCGCACCGTGCGTGACGGGGAAGTCGTTGTCGGAGGTGGTCCGTGCGCTTCTCGCGACGGCGTAATCCACGGGCGCGGTCGCGTGTTGCGGGATTACCGCCTCATGGCGCTATTTCTCTGCTGTGCGCCTCGTGCAAGCTATGCGCGGGCAGGGCCAGGATGCAGGCGAATGCGCCGGCGCTGACGGCAATCATCACCAGCAGAGCGACGCGAAATCCGCCAGCGGTCGCGGCTAACACGAACGAGCTCACACCTAGGGCTGCGCCAACTTGCCGGATGAATTGCTGACTAGTCGTCGCGCTGCCCATGCGGGCAACGGGCACGCTGTTTTGCACGACGACGGTGAGCGCGGGCGAGAGCAAACCCATGCCGGCGCCGGAGACAAGCGCAGCGATCACCACCCAGACCAAGCCTTGGGCGAAGGCCACCATGAACAGAAGCAGGCCGAGAATGTGGATGACGATCCCGACGACGCAGGGAAGACGTTCGCCGATGCGATGCACCAGGCGTCCAGTGCCGAATGCGAGGGTGCTCCAGCCGATGGTGAATGCGCCGACCACGAGACCGACGATCGCGCGGTTCTCATGAAACGCGGTGTTAGTCGCGAGCGGCAGATACGAGCTCAGGCCGAACCCGCTGAAGAAGGCGAGGAACGACGAGGAGATCGAGGAGGCGTAGCCAGCGTGACGGAAGAAACTAAGCGGCAGGATCGGGTGCTCCGTGCGTCCTTCATGCCAGACGAAGACGGCCAGCAGAATGATGCCCGTGGCAATGAGCGCAGCCTGAAGCAACCCGATTTTCCCTTCACCGAGATCGACAAAGGCCCACATCAAAGCGCTGCCTCCTGCGCCGGCGAGGAGCGCGCCCGCGAGGTCGAAACGTCCGCTGCTTTGCCCGGTGCTTTCGCCCGTTCCGGAGATGACGAGGAACGCCGCCACGATGGCGATGGGGACGTTGATCAAGAATGCCCAGCGCCATGAAACATGCGTCACGATGAGTGTGCCCAGCAGCGGGCCGGCGACACTCGCGATCGCCCATGCGGTGCTGGCAGCGCCAAGCGCGCGGCCGCGTTTCTCCGGCGGATAAACCACCCCGAGGAGGACGAAGGGCAGCGTCGCGACCGCGCCGGCGCCGATCCCCTGGACCGCGCGCGCCGCGATGAATTGCATCATTGTTTGCGCAAGCGCGCAGAGCCCGCTCCCGATGGTGAAGACGGCGATCCCGATCAGATAAGTGCGCCGGCGTCCCCAGCGATCCGAGCCCGGTCCCCAGATTGGCATCGAGACCGCCGCGGCGAGCATATAGGCGGCAAAGGTCCACGCGTAGAGATGCGCGCCGCCAAGCTCTGGCAAAGCCACCGGGATGACCGTGCTGACGATGGTGTTATCGAGCCCGGCAAGAATGATGGTGAACAAGACTCCGAGCAGGACGAGCAGGCCGCTCTGGCCGGAAGGGGTCGGTTTTGGCATGGGGGACGATGGGCAAAATCGGGAACGCGGAAAGGCTTAAGAAAACGATTTCCGGACCCGCAAAATGTCTGCAGGACCGGTTGGAATGTCTTCTGGGGGGCCGGTCGAAATACTTTCGGGACATCCGAGAAAGCTCCCAGCAGGTCGCGGCCTGCGCCGCGGGGAGGCGCGCGAACGGCGCCCGCAGCGGACGATTTATGTCCTTAGCGCAGGGGGCAGGGTCTGCTTAGTAAAGACCAGTCCTACGAGCTTCCTGTTGTCCGCGAGGCGGAAGTCGCGCCAAAACCGCGGCGGCGGTTTAATTGCACCGACTTAATCAATCTTTCCGAGCGCTTCGCTAGGGAGCGTGCCGGCTGGCATCCGGCGCAGGGCTGCCGGTGAGATCTTCGTAGAGGGTCAGCCAGC
This sequence comes from uncultured Verrucomicrobiae bacterium, assembly GCA_963726745.1. Lineage (GTDB taxonomy): Bacteria > Verrucomicrobiota > Verrucomicrobiia > Chthoniobacterales > UBA10450 > JACCTI01. The sequence goes on along the minus strand of CAVSDR010000004.1, from coordinate 15,100 downwards.
GCAGCTTTCCATCCGGCGTTCCGGCAAGGTAGAGATCCAACCCTGGCACGTAGCGGATGCCGGAAGCAACGAGGTAAGCGGGATACTCGATGCCGCTGCGGCGAACAGAGCGGTCATCGCCGTTCGCGAGCACCTCGACGGTTTCGCCCGAGTCGAGTTTGAATCGCCCCGCCGGCACCGGCTGATCCTCCATTTCGCGTCCCAGCTCGCGCGTCGCGCGGTCGGGTTCGCCCCGGGCGAACGCGACCAGAGCGCGCTGCAGAGGTTGCTGCAGGCCGGGCGCGAGCGTGTTGTTGCTCATCATCGCCACACTGATTCGGCGGTCCGCGTCCCAGTAGAGCAGGTGGTGAAAGCCTTCGTGGTGCCCGAGGTAATGGAATTGCCGTCCATCGGGTGCCCAATACCAATTGCCGAGCGTGAGCCCTAATTCATTCGAGCCAATCCGCGCGCGTGTGGTCGCGGCCTTACGGATCGGCTCCAGACGCGGCTGCCACCATTCGCTGCCCCACTCGGCGAGCTGCGACGCCGAGATGCTGAAATTAGCTGCGCCATAAAATTGCTCGCCTTCCCAGCTATCGAAGCGCTCGAACTTGCCGTCTTTTGTCCGCCGGTAACCGATCGCCCGCCCGGTCCAGTCGGCCAGTCGCGCCGGCCGCAGGGTTACACCTGACGGCAGGGCGAGGTGTTGCTTCACGAACTCGAGATAATCGGTGCCGCTGACGCGCTCGATCAGCATGGCCTGCGTGACCGAGCAGAGGTTGCAGTAGGTGAATGCGCTGCCGGGAGGAAATCGCGGGTCGCCCGCCTCGGCCAGGAGCTGGGCGTTGCTCTTCTCCGTCACTTCCTTCGGGAACCGCAAGCCGGCCGAGTGCGATAGGAGATGGCGCACGGTCGCGTCGGGATGCGGATACTCCGGGAGATAACGCTGCACCGGCGCGTCGAGCTCGATCTTCCCCTCGTGCGCGAGGAGGAGGACCGCGGCCGCCGTCGCCGGCTTGGCGAGCGAGGCGCTGTCGGCCGGCGTCTCGGGCGTGAAGGCCCGTTTCTCGAACGGATCAGCCCAGCCGTAGCCGCGCGCGAAGCGCACGCCATCGGCCCCGCGCACCACGACCGCGCCGCTGAATTTTCCTTCGCGAGCCAGCTTCTCGAGCGCGCGATGCAGGCCGGGCGGTTCTTCCGCGAGCAGGAAGCGGCTGAGCCCGGCGACAAGGCAAGCCGAAAAGCAGAACAAGGACGTTGCCGTCCGCATGCCTTATCAAGCAGCTCCGGCCATCTTTTCGTCAACGCCAAAAACGCACGCGATCCGCGCCCGGCACTTTGTCCGGCGCCCCTATTGTGGCTGCCGTTTCCGCGGGATTTTGGATCGCCCAAAGCAACTCACTTCCAACCGAAGGAAAGACCTTGTCCTTCTTCCGCATTTCGAAAAGCTCGCAGCCGCGCCTCCAGCGGTGATAAGACTTCGGGAGGTCTTGTCATAAAGACGGGACGGCGAGGCGCAGCTTTATCGAGATGAAGAAGCACTGGCATCTGCTTCGGTTGGTCGCGCTCCTTGGTTTCATGCTTGGGGTGGAGCGAAACGCTTTCGCCGCCGGGCGTGATTTCCGCGAGCTGGAGGAGGTGGTCCGGGCAGAGTTGCAGGAAAAGAACACGCCCGGCGCGGTGGTCGCGATCGTGAGCGGGGACCGCGTGATCTATGAGCAGGGCTTCGGCGTGGCGGATGTCGAGAGCGGCGCGCCGGTGACGGCGGGGATGCTTTTTCGGTCGGGGTCGATCGGGAAGATGCTGACGGCGTCGGTGCTGCTTGCGCTTCTCGAGGAGCACAAGATTGCGACGGATGCGCCGCTCGAGAAGGCGGCGCCGGGATTGGCGCCGCGGCTTTCGCGGTTGCCGTTTGAGCAGTTGCTCAGTCATTCGGCGGGGCTGATCTCCTTCGCGCGCATTTGTTGCGCGCAGGAAGAGAGTGCGCTGGCCGCGGAGGTGCGCGCCTATCGCGACGAAGATTATTTCTTTACCGAACCGGGCCGCGTTTTTTCCTACTCGAACGCGGGTTACATCCTGGCCGGTTACGCGATCGAGCAACTGAGCGGGAAGCCATTCGCGGATGTGATGCAGGAGCGGTTGTTCGCGCCGCTGGGGATGACGCACACCTTCATTCGCCCGACCACGGCCATGACTTACCCGCATGCGCAGGGGCACGACGCCGAAGGCAAAGCGAAGCCGACGGTGGTGCGGCCGGTGGCGAACAACGTGGGTGACTGGCCGGCGGGATTTTATTTCACCACGGCGGGCGACCTCGGGCGGTTTGCGCTCGCGCTCATGAACGGCGGCAAGATCGACGGCAAACAAGTGCTCGCGCCGACGCTCTTCGCGACGCTGACCAAGCCGCGAGCGGAAGTGCCGCCGTCGTTCGATAACCCGAAGGGCTACTGGACGGGCACGACCTACGGCTTTGGTTTCTTCATGCACGAGCATCGCGGGGTGCCGATCGCATTCCACGGCGGGATCATCCCGGGATTCGGCGCCTTCATGGTGCTCGCGCCGAAAGAACGTTTCGCGGTCATCACGATCACGAACAAAACGGCGCTCATCCTGGATCAGACGACGGAGAAAGCGATGGAGATGTTTCTGAAATTGTCGCCTAAGCCTTCTTTGCCGCCGGTCGAGGAAATGCCGCTCTCGTTAGCCGAGATGGAAGAAGTCGCGGGCGTTTATCGCAACGGCCTGCTCCGCACCGAGCTGGTCATCCGCGATGGAAAGCTGCATCGCAAAGCCAGCTATCCGACCACCGTCGGCGAAGGTCCAGGCTGGGAGATCGAGACGCCGGTGCGAAAGATCGGCCGCGATCGTTTTGCCTACAACCTGCCGGGAAGCGAGGAGGCGACGGAATTCCTCGTTCTGCGCAGTAAGGACGGCAAACCCGAGTACCTCCACTGGCAGATGGAAGCGCTCGCGAAAGTGACGCCGTGAGTGAAAGCCGAAGCCTGCTGGCGTTCGACGGCAGTTGTTACCGGCCTTTCGAACCAGCGAGCCAGCGGCCGATCTTCTCCTGCAACATCGGGAGTGTGATCGAGCCGGTGTTCAGGACCTGGTCGTGGAAGGCGCGGAGGTCGAACTTGTCGCCTAATGCTTTCTCGGCCTGCGCGCGCAAGGCCATGATCTCGAGCGCGCCGGCCCAGTAGGTGGTGAGCTGGCCCGGGGTGACGACGATGCGATCGGTCTGCGATTCGGCCAGCTTGGCCGAGTAATCGGGACGGGTGGCGAGGAAGTAATCGATCGTCTGCTGGCGGGTCCACCCTTTCGCGTGGATGCCAGGATCGGCCACCATGCCGGTGGGGAATTGCACCACTTCGCCGAGCTGATTGCGCTCGGAGCTAAACAGTCCCATCGCCATGGCCAGCTTACTTTCCGAATAAACGGCCCAACCTTCACCAAAGCCACCGTTCCAGATCAGGTGCGTAATCGGATGAGTCTTAGGTAACTCAAGGCCGATGGCGATCTGCAGATGATGACCAGGGACGCACTCATGGAAAGCCACCATCTCGACGCGCGACTTTAACTGCTTCTTGGGCTCAAACAGCGAGATGTAATAAGTGCCGGGGCGGCTGCCATCTTCGGAGGCGGGGACGTAATGCGGCACGCCGTGTTCCTCATCGAAGGCGCCGATCGGTTCGATCCGCACCTTCGCCTTTGGAAGAATGCCGAACGCTTTCGGCAAAGCCGCCCAGGCGCGATCGACCGCGGCCTGGGAGTAAGCCATCACTTCCTCCCGCGTCTTGAAGTGATTCTCGGGATCCGCTTCCAGTTTGCTGCGGATTTCGCTTAGGTCCTCGGTATCGTAGACTTTTTTTGCCAGCACTTTGGCTGTGGCTTGCTGTTCCTCGACGGCCTGCTGGCCTTTCTCGAACATCTCCTCGGGCGAAATGTCGAGGCCGGTTTGCGCCTTCAAGGAAGCGGCATAACAGGCCGCGCCGTTCGGGTTGGCCGAGACTCCGATTTCGGTGCGCGCTTTCGGCAGATAGTCTTTCTTCAGGAACTCGCGGTATTGGCTGATCGCGGGATTGATCTTGTCGGCTAAAAGCTTCTTCCAGCTCGCGACGAAGGCCGGGTCCGTGTCGCGCAAGGCGGGCGCGTAAAGCGGCGATTTCTCCACCGGGACGTCCAAGTAGCCATCGAGCTGTGCGATGACCAGCTCGACATTGTGCTGCGGGGTAGAGTAGCCCGCGGCTAGTCCGGCTTTGAGGTTCGCGAGGTCGTGTCGCGAGGAACTTCGGCAGCGTGTTCCATTGCTTGAGCAAATCCGCCCGGCGTTCCGGCGTGCCCACCGGCAGAAGGCCAAGGTAATCCGGCAGCGCAGTTTGCCAGCCGCCGATCTGGTTCACCGTCCAGAGTTCCTCCCGGCAGACGCGCAGGCCGCGCGCCGATTCCAGCGCCTTGCGCAGGAACCCGTAGGTCACCCATTCCGGTTTATCCGATCGAGCGCCGACTCGTCGATCTTGGAGAGCTCAGCCAGCCAGCCGTCCTCGCGCTTTTCCCAAGCCCTGTAAGCGGCCTCGGAGTTATCGAAAAAGCGGTCGTTGTGCGGCAGTGTCATCCCGGCAAAAGCGGCGCTCTCCGGGAAGCGTTCGAGGTAGGCCTGCACGTAAGCGTCCGCCAGCCGGGTGACCTCCTTGGCCGGGTCCGGCTGGTCCGCCGCAAACGCGAAAGACGAAAGCATCACTGATCCGACCAGAAGCAAGCCGCACGAAATCCTCTTCATCACCGCGAGGTCCTAACAGGCGGCGGGCTCGCCCGGTAGCACAATCGTCAGAACCAACGCGCTAACTTAAATAGGGCATGACCGTTGTCATACTTGCGGGCGCGATGATCCTGGAAGGCGACGGCTACAATCCCCGGCGCGGGAAACCGGAGTAGAATTGCATCACCTGGACGCCGCTGCCGGGAAGGCAAAGTCAAACAGGAATGGGCCACCAGCGAGAAGGGGAAAGAGTGGAAAACGATCTTAGTCGGCCTCTCCACGCGCGAGTAGATGCTGAGTCGGTAGCGATGAGTTGTTTTCGTTTGCCTTGGCGGCAAGTCGGCTGCGCTATAACGCCTTTTCGTTCACGCTTACGATAGCGTAGCGGGAGCCCTCTTTGCGCAGCTCGAGAGTCTTCAGGACCTTGCCGGACTTTTCTCCCCCGCGGCCGCGGACTTCGAAGCGCAGCGGAAAGTTGACCACCCAACGGTCGGCAGTTTCGCTCACGATCTCCGGATCGCCCGCGAGCCAGAAGCGCCGCCGCGGGTAGCGCTGGAGATCGCGCCGGATAGACTCCCGGTCGACCGTTTCTCGCCGAAGTAGTCGACGCCGTTTCCGGCGGAGAACTGGAGCTCGGCCTCCACTGTCGGCTCGAGACCGGCGAGGACGAAAGCCGCCACCCAGTCGCGCAGACGCTCGCGCGTGTCGAAGTGGGCGTCCTCGGCTTCGCGTTCGGTTAGCTCGCGGGAGGCTGGTGGCCGCAACGGGAACCGGAGGCGTAGGCTTGACCGGGGTGGAACCAACCCGAGCAGACTCGGACGGCGGAGCGGCCTTTCCGTTGGGCTGCGAGGCCAGGCTTCTCAAGAAGCGCTTGTCTTCTTCCACCAGCCGGGACCAGACGTTGGGGGCCGGTTGGTCGGCGCCGGTCGGTGTTTTGCCCTCGTCGAAACCAAGCGCCTTCAGCGTCTCGGGTTCGAGCCGGCCGGTGATGGCGAGACCGTTGCGAATCTGAAAGCGGCTGACCGCGGCCCCGGTCTCGCTGCTCCAGCGCCCATCGATTTCCCCGAAGTAAAAGCCGCGTTCCTTGAGCCTCTCCTGCACCGCAGGGAGATCCGCCTGCGCGAGCGCGCTCGCGAGCTGGAGCGTCAAAACGAGGGCGGAGAGAAGCGCGATTTTCATACTAGTGCATCGCTTAAGCCGGGTCGCCCGGTCGCAACGGTGCGGCGCATCCCAGGCTTCCGTCTCTTCACTTTGGCCCGGATGCCAGCGCTAAATGTCCGATGATGGTGATGCGCGCCCACATCGGCGGGACCCTTCGTTAGGTAGGCATCAGGAGAGCTTGCGCCCCTATAAGTTTGCGAGCAGCGGGTCAGGGCGACTTCTATTCCTTCAATTCGGCTCGCGAGGGCTACACAGGTCTGTCCTAGGTAATTTCTCAGTATGCGTTGGGTTTCGCCTTGTATCTTATTGCCCCTGCGAAGAACGCTCGGGCGAAGTTTTGAAAGGCGGCGTTGCGCAGCCCGACGCGCGGGCGAAGAGTCATAGAATGAAAACCGAAGAAGTTGCGCGGAAAGTAGTGGAACTCTGCCGCAAGCAGGCCTGGCACGAAGCGGTGGATACTCTCTACTCGCCAGACATCGTCAGCGTGGAGGCGCACGGAAGGGACGGCTCTCCTGAAAAGCGGGGGATTGAAGCGATTCGCGGGAAAGCGGATTGGTGGATCAGTGCGATGGAAGTGCACGATTTTAAGGTCAGCGAACCGTTCGTGGCCCATGATCGTTTTGTGGTTCAATACGACATCGACGTTACCGACAAAGAATCGCAAAAGCGGTTCCAGATGTCCGAGGTCGGTGTTTACACGGTAAAGGATGGCAAGATCGTCCGGGAAGAGTTTCTTCCCTCGTTAGCCGATTAGGCACGGCGATCCGCCCGGCTACAAGGCATCGCACGATCGCCGAAAACCCACCTGGGTCTCAATGGCCGCGAGGCTTAGAGCCCCCACACCCAGAGCAGCATCGGCACGGCGACGGCGAGGACGACCAGCTCCAGCGGCAGGCCCATGCGCCAATAATCGGAGAAGCGGTAGCCGCCGGGGCCCATGATGAGGGTGTTGTTCTTGTGGCCGATGGGAGTGAGGAAGGCGCAGGAGGCGGCGATGGCGACGCCCATGAGGAAGGTGTCGGGGTTGGCCCCGAGCTGTTGCCCGAGATCGATCGCGATCGGGCCGGTGATGACCATCGTGGCCACGTTATTGAGCACGTCGGACAACATCATCGTCACCCCCATGATCGCGACGAGCGCGACCACCGCGGAGTAACCCTTCGTTAGGTCGACGATACCATTGGCGATCAAGGCGGTGCCGCCGACTTCTCGAAGGCGGTCCCGAGTGGGAGAAGACAGGCGAGCATGACCACGACCGGCCATTCGACCTGCTGGTATAACTCGCCGGCCGGGACGAGGCCGAGGGCGACATACGCGACCACGGCGATGGCGATGGCGACGGTGAACGAGAGGTAGCCGAGCGTGGCGATGGCAATCGCGGCGACGAAAAGCCCGATGGTAATGGCCGCGTTTACCGGACGGAAAGGCGCGACGCTCGTGCGATTGACCGCGACGAGGCCGAGTTGATCGAGGGTGCGCTTGGAAGATGCGGGCTGCCCGGTAATCAAAAGCTCGTCGCCCGCCTCGATCCGGCGGTCGCTGATGCCTTCGCGCGCCATCTTTCCGGCTCGGGCAATCCCGAGCAGGGTAAGGCCGAAGCGCGGCCGCATTTTCATCGAGATGGCGGAACGCCCGACCAGGTAGGAATCGGACCTAACGACTGCTTCGATGATCTCCGGGCCGCGGAAGGACTCGTCGTCATCCTTCGAGTCGCTGTCTTCTTTTTCTTCCAGCTCCTCCATTCTTGAAGTTGCTGGCTGTTCTTCGTCTGCTTTCGGTTTTTGCAGATCGAGCGCCTTGATGAAAGCGGCGATGGCGTCGGTGGCGCCTTCCACCACGAGGCGATCGCCCGCCTGGATGCGCCGGGCGCGCGCGGAATGCCGTTTGCCCTCGCGGATCAGGCCCACCAGCAGCACATCGGCTTTCTCCGCTTCTTCATCGAGCTCGACGCCGACGCGTCCGGCGAGCTTCGATTCCTCGGGCACGAGCAGCTCGGCGAGAAAGGACGAGGGATCGAGCTCAGCCGAGCGGTCCTGGTGTTGCGGCACCAGGCGCCAGCCGATGAGCGCCACAAAGATCACCCCGGCGATCGCGACCGCGCCGCCGACCATCGTGAAGTCGAACATGCCATAGGGCGCACCCAGCCGTTGCTCGCGCACGGCGGAGGCGATGATGTTCGGCGGCGTGCCGATGAGCGTGACCATGCCGCCCAGGATGGTGGCAAAAGCCAGCGGCATCAGGGTTAACCCCGGCGTTCGCCCAGCCTTGCGCGCGGCCTGCACGTCCACCGGCATGAGCATGGCGAGCGCGGCCACGTTATTGATCACCGCCGAAAGCGCCGCGCCGATTCCGCCGATGACCGCAATGTGCACGCCGGCGGAGCGTTTTTCGTTCGCGGCCAATTTAGCCAGCAACCCGAGCGCGCCGGAATTTTCGAACGCGCGCGAAGCGATCAAGACCAGGGCGACGATGATGACCGCCGGATTGGAGAAGCCGCTGAAGGCTGATTTCTGCGGCACGAGCCCAAGGACGACGCCGCACATCAATCCCGCTGCGGCCACCAAGTCATAGCGGAACCGCCCCCAAAGGAGCAGTGCAAGGACGACTGCCAGGAGCGCGAAAAGAAGCATCTGGTCGTTCGTCATAGGACTAGGTTTCCGCGATTGGTGAGGCGGCGCTTACCGTTCGCGCCTTGTCGCCGCAGCATGACGCAGGGCGCGCGCAGGCCAAGCCTGGAGTGATGCGACCGAGACGCCTAGCGCGGAAGGCGAAGGCGGACGGGGCCGCGCCAGTCGGCCGTGGGATCGATCTCTTCGCCTCGCTGGGTAATGACCAATTCTTCGGCGTGGGCGGCCGCGCGCGCTGCTTCGCGGGCCTGGGGCAGCAGGGCGCGCCAATGCAAACCGCCGGCGATGCGCGCCGCATCGGACGGGCAGATCGAGGAAGCGGCCGGTCGCGCGCGCAGGAGAGCGCGGATGGCGGCGCGCAGACGTTTCCGGTTTCCTTCCTCGGACGTCTTTTGCCACCACTTTTCTCCGCGCTCGCCGAGCGCCACCTTTGCGTCCTGCACCCGCGGCCGATCCTGGACGCGACGGGCGGCCATCAATTCTTTCACCAACTCGGCGCGCAGATTCTCGGGAATGTGCGGATCGGTCTTGCGCCAGCGCCGGCCGTCGACCACGAAGTAGTGCGCATCCTCGTTAGGCATTTTTGTCTTTACGCGTTGCGACGGACTCCGTCGAGCCACGGCCAAGTTAGCCGACAAGCTCAAGCGGCCCTAAGGTGTGCGTCTTGAAGTTCGTCCTCATCGCATTTTCCGCGGTCTCGTTCTTTTTCTACGGGCTCGGCTGTTTTAGCTCGCGGCATTTGCGGCTCGAGTTCAAGCGCTACGGCTTGCCTTCGCAGCGTTGGCTGGTCGGGGCGCTGCAGGTGGCGGCGGCTGCGGGCCTCGTGCTGGGCTGGCACCATCCGTGGCTCGGGCGTGCGGCCGCGGGCGGGCTGGCGTTGATGATGTTGGTCGCGGTAGGCGTGCGGATTCGGATCAAGGACACGCTTTGGCAGACAGTGCCGGCGATTTTTTACCTGTTGCTAAACGCCTACCTGGCGCTGGCCGTTTTCTGAAAAGCGGATGCGGCTAGAGCAGGACGATCACTAGGCAAAGGAACAGGACCGCGAGTGCCGGGAACGATTTTTTGAGCGGATCGTGCACGCGCAAGTGCATCGCGAGCGCCCCGAGCATGAGCACGCCCAAAGCGATCGCCGCCGGCGCGGCGAGATGAGGCAGCCAGATGGCGGCGAGGAGCAGGAGCGCCAGCCCGACCTTGAGCGCCCCGATGAAAACCATGAACCAGACCGGCAGACCGTAAGAAGCAAACTCCTCCCGCAAGCTGTGCGCATCGCCGCCGCGGAACGCGGTCGACTGGCCGGCGCGGAGGAGCCAGACGTTAAGGATCCCCAAGGCGACGACGAGAAGAAGGGCAATGCGTAAGAATTCCATGGAGCGCCTGGGATTGAGCGCTCGAGGATGGAGCAGGCCCGGGCGTCATCGCAACGTCAAAATCGCGTCGCTCCTGGTGTGATCTGCGTCACCACGGCCCGGCGCCAGCCACGCGGAGCTACCCGTGATCAAATAAATCCCTGCCCGCCGGTCGGTATTTCTCCTAGGGATAATGCCGGCATGTGCGAAGGTGGTGTTCCCCCATGATGCACGAATTCCTCACGCAGAATCGGGCTGAGCTCATCGCGCGCTGTCAGCGCAAAGTCGCCGATCGAGCCGCGCCGAACACCCGGGACGCCAAGCTCGTCTTCGGGATTGCTTTCTTTCTCGATCAACTGATTGAAACCCTGGAGGTCGAACAAAGGCCCGACTCGATGATGCGCAGCCGGCAAATCTCGGGGCCATCGGGCGGCGCGCTCTCGCACCTTTCCGAGATGGGGGATACCGCGACGAAGCATGGCCGGGAATTGATGTTGCACGGCTTCACGGTCGATTCCGTGGTGCACGACTACGGCGATCTCTGCCAGGCGATCACCGAACTGGCGGCAGAGCGCCAGGCGCCGGTGACTACCGATGAGTTCCACACGTTCAACCGCTGCCTTGATAACGCGATCGCGGATGCGGTAACCGAGTTTACCAAGCAGCGAGATTTCGTGATCGCGAACGTCCACTCGGATGCGTTGAACCTGCGTCTGGGCGCCTTCGCGCATGAAGTGCGCAATCTGCTGAACTCGGCGACGCTCGCGCTCACGGCGATCAAGGGAGGCAGTGTCGGTTTGCAGGGAGCCACCGGCGCCGTGCTCGACCGGAGCCTGATCGGGCTGCGGAACCTGGTCGACCGATCGCTCTCGGACGTGCGCATCACCGCAGGAATGCCGCCGCAGCGGACGGTCTTCACGCTCGCAGAATTCATCGGCGAGTTAAGCGTGTCCGCCACGCTCGAGGCCCGGCTGCATGAGTGCGTCCTGACCGTGCGGCACGTGGACCCTGCGCTGGCGGTCGAGGCCGATCGCGATCTGCTTTCCTCGGCGCTGGGTAATTTGCTCCAGAACGGGTTCAAGTTTACCCACCCGCACACGGAAGTGATCCTGCATGCCTACGCCGTGGGTGACCGCGTGCACATCGATGTGGAAGATCACTGCGGCGGTCTGCCTGCCGGCGAGTTGGAGTATCTCTTTCTGCCCTTCACGCAGACGGGAGCCAATAAGAGTGGGCTCGGTCTTGGGCTGCCGATCTCGCGACGGAGCGTCGAGCTAAACGAGGGCACGCTCGAGGCGCGCGATCTTCCCGGTTCCGGGTGCGTGTTTACGATCGATCTGCCCCGGTATGTGGCCTCGGAAACGGCCGCTGTCGCCTAGGTTCCTTCGCCACGTCGAATCGGCGCGCGTCGAGGGCGGCTCCGGGGCGGTTGACCGATCTGGGATTGTCCGGGAAAAGGAAGCGTGAACTTCGACACGCTTATCCCGATATTGGCGGTGGCAGGCACGCTCCTGCTGGTGGTGACGAGCCTGCTGAACTTCTCCGTTTTCCTGCGGCAACTGCGCGCAGGGCGGGAACAACTCGAAACGACGCGTCGCCTGCTCGAAAGCGCGAAGCAGGGCCCGGAGATTCAGCTCGTGCAACGCGCGATGATGGAGACCTCCGACCATCTCCGCATCCTGGTAGAGCGGCCCTATCTGCGTCCGTATTTCTATGACAACAAAGCGTGGCGCGACGGGGAGCAGGCCACGCTCGATGAGGTGAAAGCGATGGCGGAGTTACTCCTCGATAACCTGGCCTCGGCGATCATTCACTCGGCGACCTTTCCGCAATATCCGATCCGCGGGGTGGAGCAGAACATCCGCTTCCACCTGCGGCAGAGCCCGGCCTTGCGCGATTATTTGCTGGAAGCTTTTGACCGGTTCCCAATGGCTGGGCTGGCACTGCTTTCTTTGAAAAATGAGACCGAAGAAGAAACCCTGGCCGACCTGCGCAACCTGATCGTGTCGGCTGGCGACGATGCGGCCGAACGCGTCCGGCGGGAGCGCTTGCTGCACCACCTGCAGACTACCGAAAACCGGGAGCCGCTTGCGCTCGCAAAGTATAGCCTGGAGAGAGTGCGCGGATTGGCACCCGGGACAGCGAAGTGAACCGAAACGGGCGAATCGGAAGAGGGAGGAATTTGGAAACCAGAAAGCCAGAAAAGGAGACGTCTTCCTTTCTGGCTTCGTGGTCTCTCATTCGATCTCCCCGCTTTTAGCGGCATTTGCTCCGCGAATGATTCGAGTCCTAGGGGTCGCTATTGCGCCTCCACCCGGAAGAAGGCGGCGTTGTTTGTCGAGGGGAAAACAAACTCCAGTTTGCCCTGGGCATTGATCACCGTGGTCATACCGGCCTGATTCATTGGGAAGTCGGTGTAAGGCTGGTTCGCCGCGTTCGCTTTCTTCACGCCCATGGTGAGCTTGAACTTGCCGTTGGCGTCTCGCACCAATAAGGGCCGGTCGACATTGAGAAGCTGGACCTGATTTAACGTATAAAGGTTGTAGCTGTTCGGTGAGTTAATCACGGCGTTCTGGCCCGCCGTGTAGTTGGCATTGTATTGGGTTTGATTGTAAAGGCCGTTAGCTCCCGCAGTGGCGAAGTAGTTTGCCGCCAGTCCAGGTTGCCGCACCTGCCAGTTGAAGCCTAACGAGCGCATGCGCCATTCCTGCGCATCGCTGATGCCGTCGCCGTCGCTGTCGGTCGTGTCCGAAAGGCGATGGGCGGTTAGGGTGATGTTATAGGGCGATTTCAGGAGCGAAGGATCGCTGTTGTTTGCGATCGAGATCGTGGCGGTCTTCGGTCCCAAGCCGGCGGAGGCAAAGCGCACGACAAATTGCGTGCCGCTACCGGGGGCTGCTTCGCTGGCTGGCTGTTGGAGGATAACGAAGTCGGCTGCATTCGCGCCGCTGACGCTCACGCTCAGTGCGCCCAGCGGCTTCGGGCCGGGGTTGCGGATAAGGAAGCTGCCCGAAATGGTGTCGGCGGTGAAGCCGAGATCATGCGTTGCGCCATTGGCGATGGCCGCATTGACGGGACGTTCAATGACGATGTCCGCGTTCTGGGCGCCGTAGATCTCTGCGCTGCGGAGGGGCTCCGCCGAATCCGACGTGCGACCGCCAACGACAAGCACCCGGCCGTCAGCCAGGAGGGTAGCGGTATGGCCGTAGCGCGCCGTGTTCAGCGAGCTCGTGTTGGTCCAGAAGCCGGTCGCGGGGTCGTAAAGTTGGGCGCTGGCCAGAGGCGCTCCGCTACCATCTCGTCCGCCGATCACCAGCACCTTGCCGGCGGCGAGCAGCGTGGCCGTGTGATTCTGACGCGGAATAAAATGCGTGCGCAGCTGGGCGGCGGGAACGACCTGTCGCCCAACCCCGGCAGCGGAGGAGTATTCCAGCTTAATGACGCCGCCGGCTGCAGCCTGGTAGTACTCCAGCACCACCGGAACGACCTGCCCGGCGGTCAGAGCGATCGTGCCGCTGTTCTCGATCGGCGCATGGTCGGTCCAGTTATCGACCAGTAATTGGTTGTTCACCCGGAGCCGCACGCCGTCGTCCGACGTTGTGTAAAACGTATAGGTGCCGGAGACCGGGGCGGTGAGCTGGCCGGTCCAGCGGACGCTGAAGTTTTGCTGGCTCGGGAGGGGACCCGCGTTGACGGGCCAGCCGGAGCCGGTGTTGAAGTCGATGGTCAAATCCGTGCGCGTATCCATCGGATTGCCGACGAGATGGGTGCCATTGCCTGCATCGGGGAAATATTGCGCCGTCCAGCCGAAGCCGGGGATGCCAGTGGAGGCCCAGGTTTGCGGGCCGTCGCTGTAGCGTTCCGCCGTGCCGAGCAAGGTGCCGGCGGAGCCGGAGCCGCCCACGATCAGGACATCGCCATTGAGCAGGGTCGTGGCGGTATGTCCCAGCCGCGCTTCGGCGAGCGGGCCGGTGAGTGTCCAACGGTTCGAGGTCACACCGCTGGCGGCGTTGTAGATGTAGGAGGTCGTGACCGGGGTGGAGCCTCCATTGGTTGTTCCCCCCATGAAAAGCACACGCTGATTCGAAAGAGGCGTCGCTGCGGTTCGTTCGGGCGGATAGGGGTTCTGCGGATTCACCTGAATGTCGGTCGCCCGCCAACTGTTGTTGTTCAGGGAATAAGTCTCTCCCTGCCGGAGATTGTTACTGCTTTGATCGTAATAGCCTCCCCAGACCAAAAGTCTGTAGGCCACGGCAGGTCCTCCAAATAGATCCGGCTCCAGAATTGCCGTGGCCGTGTGCCCGAAATGCTGGTAGACCGAATCCCGCGCCGCGGGCGAGGTGGAACAGGGCTGCGCATCCCATTTCCCGGTTGCCGTTTCGTAGACCTCGGTGCGCTTCAAGTAGATTGAGCCGGCAGGCACGTCCCCTTTTCCTCCCACGACCATGACCTTCTTCGTGATGACCGCGCCCGGGTCGGAGAACGGTCTGAAATCCTGGGGTCCTTCCAGGACCGTGGCGGTGTGGCCCCGGCGGCCGTATTTCATCGAATCCGTCGCGCTCCACGAGTTGGTCGCCGGATTGTAAAGGCGGCAATCATTGGTCCAAAGTCCCTGCCCGGCGACCTGCTCGGGATTGCCACCAGCCACCAGGACCGTCCCGTTCGGCAGCAGGGTGCTCGTATGCTCCGTGCGTCCGAACGGCAGGTCGGGCAGCGGTCGAAAGGTGCTGGAGCCCTCGACCGTGATCAGCTCGACCGCCACGCCGTCGAGCAGCAAAATGGCGTTAAATGCTGTGGTATTGAAAGCAATCTCGAGGCTCGTGGCGGACGCGGTAAAGGCATTGGTGAAGCGAAGCGTGTAGGGATTCGTCCCGCCCACCGCCGCGACCGTGTGACTGTCGAGCAAGTTGCCACCCACGCGAACTTCCAGGCCTTGCGCGGGGCCAGTGCGCGCGTTCTCGAAATAGCGCAGCCGATATTGCCGCCCCACGACGAAGCCACCCACGGTCTGGCGGAGCGATCCGACGCCGAAGATGAAGGCTACTTTTTCGCCGTCAGGAATGGCCCCGTTCTCAGCGTAAGGACCGGCGGAGTCGTTGATCCCCGCGCTGGTGCTGCTCCAGCCGCTCGGGGTGCCTTCGCCATTGCCCGGCGGCACGGCGTCGGCTTCGAAACTGGGATTGGTGACCGTCTGGGTGTGGGCAGTGGTTAGGCCAATCGAAAGGAGG
>CAVSDR010000003.1:0-1180077 GCA_963726745.1 uncultured Verrucomicrobiae bacterium | reverse complement strand
GCTGTGTTACCGTTACACCACGGGGTATTTCCGCTGGTGGATTTCGGATTTTCGACGGCGCGGGGCGAAACCGCAAATCCGCATTTGCGGCCGCGCGCTAGGCGCTGACCGGAGCCGCGGCGGCGGGCAGGCGGATCTCGACGGTGGTGCCGGTGCCGACAGTGCTGCGGACGGCGATGGTGCCATCATGCGCTTCGACGATGGATTTTGCGATGGCCATGCCGAGGCCGGTGCCATGTGACTTTCCGTGGGTCACGAAAGGCTCGAAGAGTTTCGGCAGGATGTCTGCGGGAATGCCGCAGCCGGTGTCGGAGAGAGTGAGGCTTACCTGCCCGTCGCGCAATTCGGTGGCGAGATTGAGAATGCCGCCGCCGGGCATGGCTTCGCGGGCGTTTTTGATCAGATTGCAGAGCACGCGCGTGAAGCGGGCAAGGTCGATCTCGAGATCGCCGTCGTAACGCAGGTGCTTCACGAACTGGATGTTTTGCCCGGGCAATAGCTGCAGCGCTTGCTGATTCAGTTCGTCCATCAGGCGCCAGAGGGAGACGCGTTCCTTGTGCAGGGAGGTGGAACCGCGGGCGTAGTCGAGCAGTTCCTGGGTCATCGAGGTCATCCCGTCGACCGCTTTGCCGAGCATGGAAGTGAGGTCGTGCATCCGCGGATCGGTGGTCTGGCTGGCGATGAGATCGGCGCAGCAACGGACGATGCAGATCGGATTCTTCAGGTCGTGGATGATCGAGTTTGCCATCGAGCCGACGAGGCTGAGCCGCTCGGAGCGCATGACCTCAGTGATGAAGTGCGAGTTCACCTGGCGAAGCCGCTCGGAGACCGAGCGGAGGAAATTCATGTGCAAGCGATTGGGCGCGAGCTCGAGAATATGCTGGAAAGTTTCCTCGGTGACCGTGCCGAGAATGGTCGAGCCGACGGCGGTGGCCATGGCGGAGCGCGGTTGGCCATCGAGCAGCGCCATTTCGCCGAAGAAATTGCCGGATTGAATGAAGGCGAGCGTTTCCTGGTTGCCGCCGCGGCCGCGCTTTGAGATTTGCACCGAGCCCTGGCCGACGAGATAAAGTGAATCGCCGGGATCGCCTTCGCGAAAAATGACTTCGCCCTCATTCAGGCGGACGACATGAAGCTCGTGCGCGACCGGGGCGAGCAGCTCCGGGCGGATGCCTTCAAAGAGCCGGTTGGCCGCAAAGGCATCGAAGCAGTCGTTAGGCAGCGCGTTGAGCATGAGAATGCCGGCTAAACCGCGGTGAGGCTGCGCGCCGCAGCGCAACCGTAGGTAAAGATGTTGCGCGCGAGGACGTCGCGGATGCGCTCGAGATACTGCTGCGAGCCGAGGGGCTTTTGCATGAAGCCGGAAAGGCCGGCGTCCATCATATGGGTGAGCCGTTCCTGGTGGACGTAGCCGGTGCAAAGCATGACGCGCAGGTCCGGCTTCAGCTCGCGCAGGCGATGGAAGGTTTCTTCGCCGTCCATCAGCGGCATGTTCAAGTCGAGCAAGACGAGATCGAACCGGGCGCCGCCGGCGCGGAAGAGATCAAGACACTCGAAGCCGGACTGTGCCGTCACGACTTCGTAACCGGCCTCGCGGAGGATCTCGCCGTTGACCACGAGCAGCATTTTCTCGTCGTCCACGAGCATGATTCGCTGCTTCGCCACGGAAGGGGGCTGGGCGGCCTTTTCCTCCTGGCGACGGGCCCAGGCGGGGTGGAGGACGATCTTGGTGCCGACGGAATGGACGGAACTAGACAGCGCCATCAGGTCGGTGGTGACGTCGGCCGCGCGGGCGATGCTCTCGCGCAACATCTCGAAATAGCGGGCCGCACCCGGCTTGCCTTCCCAGATGTTTTCGATGAGCGAGCTGGTGCCAGCGATGATCTGCAAAAGATTATTCAGCTCGCTGGCAATCGCGGGCTGCGCGGTGTGGGCAGCGGGGGTATCGGTCGGCTCCATGGTGTGCTCCTGCGAATGCTAGTAGCCGGGCGCGGCGGTGAAGGCGTGGGTAGTCGCTCCGGCGCCGCCGAAGGTGCCGGTGGTGGTGCCATTGCCGCCGGAGCCGCTGTAGTTTGGCTTATTGGTGAAGACGCTCGCAGGCGCGGGACCGGTGACGGTGACGACTTTGCCGTTGTTGATCGTGACGGTGTTGCCGGCAATCGTCTTCACGCTGTTCCCGCTCAGGGTGACGTTGTCGTTGAAGACGACGCTGCCGTTGCTTCCGGCGGCGTAGAGTTTGATCACCGAGTTCGCGTCGATCGTGCCTCCGCCGATGGTGAGGGTGCCGTCATTCCCGAGGACGCCAAGCTTGACCACGTCGCCGCGGAGATCGGCCTTCGAGAGCGTGATTTCGCCTTTGTTGCCCTCGTTGCGCAGCTCCACCTTCCCGCGGTCGGCGCGCGCGGTGCCGTTCATTTTAATGCTGCCGCCGGCGGCGACGATGGTCACGGAGCCGCCTGGCCCGGGAGCGGCAGCGTCGAGCAAGGCGAGGAGCTGGCTGGAGGTGCCGATCTCGATCGCGACATCCTTGGTGCGCCGGCTGTCGAGGAGAATGTCGCCGCCGCGAGCACTGGCGCGGCCCGCAGTGGAACTCGAAACCTGGATGGTCGATTTGACCGCGATCTTGTCCTTCGAATAGACAGCGACATGGCCACCCTGGCCGCCGAAGGCGACGTCGTGACCGTTTGCGCCGGTGGTGACATGGAGCGGCGCCGAGAAAGTGATGCCTCCCTTCGTAGGCGCGTCGACCGCACCGATGGTCAAGGAGCCGCCGGAACCGCCGGCAAATTGACTGGCGGCTGCAGCGTCGCCGCCGTTGAGCGTCACCGGGGCGAGCTTGCCGGAACCGACGGTGTTGAGGTCTAACGAGTCGAGCGAAAGCGAGAGGCTGCGACCATCGGCCGGGGCGGCGGAGACGGTGCCGGCTGCCGCGGGCGCGACCAAGGGCACGGAAAGCTTCAGCCTTTCGCCCAGGGTGAGGGTGATGTTGTCCACGTCGAGCGAGCGATTCACTTCCAGGGAATTGCCTACAACCCCGGAAAGATCCTTCGCCCTAACGAGTCCATCGATGGTCGCGTTTCCGCCCGCGGCGAAGGAGAGCATGCTTGCGGTAATGGAGGCATTCACCTCGAGATCCTTTCCGGCCAAAAGACGAAAGCTGGGGCCGACGAGGGGCGAGTTAATCGTGAGGTCGCGCACGTTGGCGATCACCACGGGGCTTGCGCTGGGCGTCGGTGCCGCAGTGGGCGCGGGCGTGGCGGTGGTTGCCGGCGTTGGAGTCGGCGTAGTCACCGGGCCGGGAGTCGGGGTGCTGCCTGGGGTTGGAGTCGATGTCGGTGTGGGCGTGGCGGCCGGGGTGACTGCGGGTCCTGGCGTAGGGGTCGCGGCCACGGGATCAGGCACGCTCGTGCTCACGGAGTTTTTCTTTGCGAGCGCGTCGAACATCTGGTCGCCGGCGAGTTCCACTTTCCCTTCCAGGGAATCCTCTCGTTGGCTCTGCGCGCTGATTTCGCTCGCGATCAAATTTGCGCTCGGCAGCGGCTGGCCGGCAGGATCCATGTTGACCAAGGCCGACGTCTCCATGACGCGCGCCAGATTCACCGAGACGGGCGCGGGCATCTTGGTCGCGCCCACCGGCACGGTGACCATCTTGCCGGCAGTCAACGTGACCGCGTCAGCCGCGCGATCGTTCATCGCCAGGCGCAGGCTGCCCTCGAGCACAAGCACCTTGAGCGGCCGGCCGGGGACGTTTTCCATCATGATGGTGGTGCCGGTGATCGAGGCCGTGACTGCAGCGGTGCGAATGCGGGCGCCGCCGAGGCCTTTCGGCACCTGGAGAAGCAAAGTGCCTTGCTGGAGTTCGAGGTCGCGGGTGCCGGGGCGAAAACTGAAGAAGCTCTCCGGCCCGATGCGCGTGAGGGTGTCATCCTCAAAAAGCAGCTCGGAGCGGGACTTCACGCCGGTCTTCAAGCGCAGATCGTCGTGGATCGATTCCGCCAGCGTGGCGGGATGGCCGCCAACCGCGGGATCGACCACGCGGACGTCGTTGACGATCTTGGTGACCTTGGCGCGGGTGAGCGGACCGGCCTGGCTCGCGCCAGCGAAGAGTCCCGTGAGCAGGGCGGCAGTGAAGAAGAAACGTTTGTCCATGATTGTGGTGAGCAATTCCCTGCTCTCGGAGAGAGCAAGCGGCAGGCCCGCCAGTCTGGAAATTATCAGAAAGCCCCGGAAAAAATCAGCGAGGCCTCGCCTAACGAGTGCTAACGCGACCCGATGCGCGCGGCCAGGCTCTCGGCCCGCATGACTTCGGCCATGAGCTGGGTGTTAACGCTGCGCAACCGCTCGGAGACGGAGCGGAGGAAATTCAAATGCAGCCGGTTGGGCGCGAGTTCGAGAATGTGCTGGAAAGTGGAACTGTCCACCCGGGCGAGCAAAGTCCACTCCGAGGTCACCGCGGTGGCGCTGCGCGGCTGGCCATCGAGCAGCGACATTTCGCCAAAGAAATTCCCTGCCTGGATCACGCTCAAGGTCTCCTGCTGGCCGCCGAGCGATTCCTTGTAGATGCGCACGGAACCGCGGCCGATGAGGTAAAGGGAATCGCCTGGTTCCGCCTCGCGGAAAACGATTTCCCCCGCCTCCATCTCGGAGAACTGGAGCTCGTCGCGCAGATCCACCAGGACGTCGCCCGCGATGCCTTCGAAGAGGCGATTATTCGAGAAGAGGCGGAAGTTTTCGAGGGAATGAATCGCGGCGGTCTCGGGCATGAGTTTGGTGAAAGTGCTGGTTAATAACCGGGTGCGAGAAGCAACGGTTTGGTAGCAGCACCGGTGCCAGCGAAGGTTCCGCTGGTGGAATTATTCCCGCCGAAGCCGGTATAATTTGGCGTATTCGTGAACACGTTTGCCGGCAGCGGTCCGCCGATCGTGACCACCTTGCCATTGGCGATCGTGACCGTGTTGGCCGCGATCGTCTTCACACTGTTTCCGTTCAAGGTCACATTGCCGGCAAAGAGGATCGTGCCGCTGCTTCCACCTGCGTAGAGCTTGAGCGCGGAATCAGCGGAGAGCGTGCCGCCATTGACCGTCAGGGTGCCGTTCGACCCGAGCGCGCCCGCTTTGACCACATCCGCGCTGAGGGTGCTGTTGGTGAGGTTCACCTTTCCGAGCTTGCCGCTGTTCTGGATGTCGATCGTGCCCCGGTCCGCCTTGGCCGTGCCGCTCATGTTGATGTCGCCGCCGGAGGAACTGAACTTGATCGTCCCGCCGGGCCCCGGAGCGGCGTTGCTCAAGAGCGCGAGCAACTGGGCGCTGCTCCCGACGGTGATTCCGCTGTTGGTCGTGGCCTTGCTCGTGAGGGTGATCTTGCCGCCTTTGGCGCTGGCGCGGCGGCCGCCATCATTGGAGGAAGTTTCGATCTTGGAATTGACGGTCACGGCTCCGTTTGCGGTCAAATTGACGTTGCCGCCATTGCCGCCGCTGGTGCCGCTCTTGCTGTTTAATCCGGTGGTCGCCGTGATCGGGGCGTCGACCGTGATCGCGCCGGTCGTGGTCACGCTGAAGCTGCCGCCGTTGCCGCCGGCATCATTGCGCGTCGGATCGGCATCGCCGCCGGAGAGCTCCACGCTCTTCAGGTCGGTGTTGTTCGCCCCGATGGCGAGGGCGCTGGTCGTCACGTCGAGGCTGGAAGCAGCGCCGGGCGCGAGGGCGGCCGTGCCGGCGGCGCCACCGAGTGCGACTCCACCCGTGCCCCACTTGATCGAAGGAGCGTTGATCGACTTGGTGCCCACGGTGCTCCCGGAAACAATCCCCTCTGCGCCCAAGGTCAGGAGACTGGTCGCAGTCAGGCTGGCGGCACTGCTTCCACCAGCGGTGATCTTGGTGGCGAGGATATCGCCGCCACCGACCATTCCGTCGACGATGACTACGCCACCCGACGTGGTCGCTTTTTGCGCGGCGTAGAGATTGCCGGTGAGGATGAGATCGCCTTTGACGTTAAAGGTGAGGGTATTGACCGAGAGATCGCGCCCGAGGTAGCTGCTGCTGTTAAGGGTAATCTTGTCGAATCCTGAAACGTCGAAGCCGGTCGCGGTCACGCCGCCCGACCCGATGGTGAGATTCGATGAACTCGGCGCGAGGGCGAAGCTGCTCAGGAGAATGACGCTGTCCGCAGTGGCGTTGAGCGACTGCAGGCGGGCGGCATCGACACCGCCAGTGCCATTCGTCGCCGAGGCCAGGGTCAAAATTCCCGTGGGGGAATTTAACGTCACATTGTCGGCCGAGAGATAACCCGTCGCGGCGTCAAAGGTGATCCCGTTGGTTCCAGTGATGGACACCGTGGGTGAATTCACGATGCCGGCGATGGTCGCGGTGGCGCCGCTAAGGTTGAGCGAGCGCGAAGCTTGGAGACGCGAGCCGTTGTTGACGAAGAGGTCTTTGGTTGCCGTGAGCGCAATCGTCGGCGCCGTCAAAGCGCCCGAAAGGTAGGCGGAGCCAGTCGCGGTGCCGGTAAAGCCGGACGCTGCGGAAAGGTTGCTGCTCGCCCCAGTGGTTAAATCTCCATTCAGCGTCAGCGCGATGTTTTTCGCGCTTAGGAGAGTGGAGTTAAAGATCGCGGAAGCCGCGGTGGCTTGAAAATCCTGCGCGCCCACGGTGCCATCCACGGTCAGGTCTTTCGTGCCGGTCAGCTTATAGGTGTTGCCGGTGCTGCTCCCGCCCAGGGTGATGCCCTGGCCGGCGATGATGATGTTGCCATTGGTCGTTAGGCTACCAGGGGTCTTAAGGATGAAGTCTTGCGACATCGCAAAGTTCAAATCGCCGGTGGAGTTGAGACTGCCGCCGATGAAGGCCTTCTTGCCCGTGATCGTCATCGCCTGCGCTTGCGCGTTTCCATCCATGGTCACGTTCCCCTTGAGCGCGGTGAGATTCAGCTTCCCCGAGTTGGTGGCGGCGCTCAGCGTAATGTCCCGTCCGCTGGAGGTAATGTTGATGTCGTGACCAGTGGTTATCGCCCCGGTTGGGCTAAGCTCGAAATCGGTCACGACATTGAAGGTGGCATTGTCGGCGTTGAGCGACTGATTGATGTAAGCGTTCCTGGTCGTCGCGACAAAGCTGCCGGGCGTTTGCATGACCGCGTTGGTCGTTAGGTCTTTTCCGGCGGAGATGAGGAAAGATTTTCCGGAGGACGCGCCATTGAGCGTCACCCCATTCCTCGCGGTCAAGCTGACCACATCGCTCGCCGTGAGGGAGCCCGTGCCGCTGAGGAGCAAGTCGCCCTGGTTATTGACCGTAAAATGCTTCGCAGAAATCCCGCCGGCGAAGGTGACGTTGGTTCCGGCCACGGTGACATCCTGGCTGCTGATGCTGCTGTTGGCGTTGATCGTGGCGAGGCCGTTCAAGGTCAGATTACCCAGCGTGGTGATGGGGCCGTCGAGAGTCAGGGTCCTGGAGGCGGCGATCGTGGCGTCGCCCGTGAGGTTGAAGCCGCCGACGCCGGTCATGGCGAAAACGGTGCCGGAATTAAAGCTCGCGTCCTTGCCGCTCACGACCGCGTTCAGGGTCGTTGCGGGCGCGTTTGCGGTCAGGCTCGATTGCGCCTGGATGGCGCCGTTGATCGCCAGGACGCCGGCGTTGCCACCTGTGCCGGAGGTAACCGTGATGTTGTTTCCGGTCGTTAGGCCACTCAAGGTGACCAAATTAGCCGCGGTGATCAAAAGGCTGCTGCCTGGTCCTGTGCCCGTCAGATTACCGCCGACGGCGGAGATAAAGTCGACCGAGGCGTTCAGGGTTAATTGCTGACCGGTAACCGGTGCCTTTGCGGTCAAGGTGGTGCCGATGGCGGTCAGGTTTTTCGTGGTCACGGGGCCGTTGAAGGCGATCGCGCCGCTCGGGAGTTTGATGTTGCCGCCTGATTTGAGGACGATCCCGCTGGTGTTATTGACCGCGCCGAGGTTGATCGCGCCGCCTGTGGTGATCGTGAGGTCGTTGCTGTTGATCTTCCCGGGGTTAACCATGTTGAAGTCGTCCGTAAGGGTGAAGTTAACTGTTTTCCCGGTGACGAGATTGCTTAGGTTCGCCGTGCGGCCGCTGGCGTTGAGCGTGTAGGAAGCGGTGAGCACGCCGCTTAAGTTCAGGTCGGTCCCGGCCTGGAGCGTGTAGGTTTTGCTTGAGCTGCTGGCATCCTCGAGGTCCGTGGTGGAGCCGGCGAGATTGAGCGCGCCGCCAGTGACGACGGTGAGTTTGTCGGCCGAGCTAAGGGACCCGGCGCTGGTCAGGGTTAAGTCGCCGCCTGTCTGCAGGGAAACATCTCGTCCACTAAATGAACCGCTGATCGTGCCGGTGCCGCCAAAGCCGTAGATCGTCTCGGCCGCGATGCTGCCGTTTACAACCAGGTTGGTGCCTGCATAGACCTGTGCGAAATGCGCGGAAAGCGAGCCATTAATCGTGGTCGCGCCCAGCCCGGTAAGGATGGCGGAGTTGGCCAAAATGCTGGCGGTGGAATCAATGGTGACGTTCTGCTGCGCGTAGAGACTGAGGTTCGCATCCTTGAGGTTCATCGAGGAGCCGAAGTTCACGCTGCCGTTACGCGCATAGAGCTGGATCAGCTTGAAGGCGCTACCGTCGGCCTTGGTGAAGCTGAAGCGGTCGCTTAAGGAAATGGAGCCGCTCACGGTCCCCAGGAAAAGACTGTCGAGACCGCTCAGGTTGACGTTTCCGCCCAGGGACGACGAGGTGATGTCTGTTTGCGCGATCAAGCCAATGCGATTCGCCCCGTCGCGGGTAACGAAGGTGGGATTGCCCTCGATCTGCAGCGCGGAGAATCGATAGACGCCCGTGTTCGAGAAGTCGCTGGCAAACTGGTTGTCGAAGTTGACCTGGTTATCGAACGCCGAGGTCGCGCCGAAGAGAAAGGCCGAGGGCGAACCGTTCGCAGCCACGCTCCGGAAAAAGGATCCGGCGTCCGTGACGGCATCGGTGGTGATCGCCGGCGCCACGCGTGAGGTGTCGATCACGGTGGAGGACTTGAGGATGTAAGGCCCGCCACTTGAGATGAGCGGAGGAGTGCCGGCCGGCGCCGGATTCAGGTTCGGCGTCGGTGCAGGATTCGGCGTCGGACTTGCGCCCGGGAAAGCTGTCGGTGCCGGCGTGGGAACAGGAGTGGCCGTGGGAGTAGCCGTCGGCGTGGCCGTAGGCAACGGCGTGGCTGTGGGCGTAGCCGTCGGGAGCGGCGTAGCCGTGGGCAGACTGGCGTCGCAGTCGGCACTGGCGTCGCAGTCGGCACTGGCGTCGCGGTCGGCACTGGCGTGGCCGTGGGCAGCGGAGTCGCAGTAGGAATCGGGGTCGCCGTGGGCGCGGGAGTGGCGGTGGGGAGCGGCGTCGCGGTCGGCAGCGGGGTGGCGGTGGCGCTCGGCGTCGCCGTTGGCGCCGGGGTGGGAGTCACGATCGGCGTCGCGGAGGGGAGCGGCGTTGGGGTGACTGTCGCTATTGGCGTGGCAGTGGGCGCTGGCGTGGGCGTGGCGGTAGGTGCCGGGGTGGCGGTGGGTGTGACGGTCGGCGCAGGGCTTGGCGTCGGCGAAGTCAACGGGGTCGCGGTTGGTGTTGGTGTGCTTTGCGGAGTGGGAGTGAGTGTGGCGTAGGTGTCGAGATCGGGCGCGGAGTCGCAGAAGGAAGAGGCGCGGGCGTCGGCGTGGGCTCAGCTTTAGCCAGCAAGATCTCGTTGGCGGGCGCGATCTGCTCGACCGTGGTGTCGCCTACCATCGTGACCTTGGTCCCGTGGCCGGCGATGACGAGATTGGTCTCGAGCAACTCCGTGCGGCCTTTCTGTTTCCCCTGCTCCGCGATTTCGCGTTCGATCAAAGGCAGGCTCGGCAGCGGCTGCGCGGTCTCCCCTTCCTGGGCAAAGTTCACCAGCGACGAGGTCTTCACCAAGAGGGCCAGGTTCACCGATACCGGCTCCGGGATGCGCTTCGCATCCGGCGCCATGATGACCATCTTGCCGGGTAAAAGCAGGAGCGAATCACCGACCCGGCCATTGACCGAAAGCCGCAGGCTTCCCTCGAGCACCAGCACCTTGATGTGCTGCTTCGGGAGATACTCGATCATGATCGTGGTCCCGGTGATCGAGGCAGTCACGGCCGCGGTGTGAATCTTGGCCCCGCCCAAACCTTTCGGCACCTGCAAGAGCATGGTGCCTTGTTGCAACGTGAGGTCGCGGGTGCCGGGGCGGAAACTGAAGAAGGTCTCGGGCCCGATGCGGGTGAGCGTCTCGTCCTGGAAGAGCAACTCGGAGCGGCTTTTCAAGCCAGTGCGCAAACCGAGGTCCTCTTTAATCAGGTCGTTAACCGCAGCGGCGCGCGCACCGGTCGCCGGGTCGACCAGCCGAACATCGTTGATGATCTTGGTCACTCGCGCTTCCGTCAAAGGCCCGGCCTCGGCACCGGGCCGGCTGAGAAGAACGAATGCGGCGGCGAAGAGTAAGGCTTTTTTCATGGAGGGTAAGGAATTCCCCTAAAAGAGAGCAGGGTGTGGGCCGTGACGGTCCTGATGTTATAAAAACTAGAATCGGACGGTGAGGCTTAGCCCCAAACCCGCGGTGAGGACTTCGTAGTCAAAAACTTCGGCGCTCGAGAGATTTTTGCCGGCCGAGCAGAAGGCGCTGAGAACGGCAAAGGAGCGAAGCCGATAGCTCAAGCTCAAGTTGAGGAATTGATTCAGGTCGTCCCGGTCCGCTTGGGAGTAGAACGAGCCGCCCACCCGGTAGCTCAGATCCGCATCAAAGGCGCGCGCGAGCTGGACATGGTAGGCCGCCATCAAATTCAACTGCACTCGTTGCGACGTGGCCGGGTGGGTGATCCCCGCCGAGCTTGTCAGGCCGAAGGTCAACGCTTGCGCGCGACCGAGGGAGATCCCGCGTTGCGCGCCCAGGAACAGTTGGTGATCCTGCAGAAGTTCGCCCCCGTGCCGATCGATCAGCTCCGAGAAATCGTAGCGGGCGGAAAGCAGGGAGCCGCGCGCCCAATCGGGCGTCCAGGCGATGCCCCACCCCGGCCCCGAGGCTTTGGAAGTCGAGCGCGCTGGTGGATCGGTAACGAAAAATGGAACCACGCAGTCCTGCCTGCAGGGCAAGCTGTCTGGTGACCGCCCGGTCCCAGCCGGCGGCGAAATTCGCCACCAGGAAATAGTCGGCAATTTCACCAGACCGGGTCAGCGCGGCATTGCTGGTATAGAAGAGGGAGCTGTCGCCGCTGACGGTGAAAGCATACTGGCGGGGCTGGGACTTCAGGATCTGCTGCTGCCCGAAGCTGGAATCATCGGGGTCTGCACTTTCAGCGACGGGAAGGGCCGCGCCATCGGAGGTGACTGCCGGGGCGACCGGAGCCGACGACGCGCGATCGACGGCGAGCGACTGCTGCAGGGCGCTATTCACTACCGACTGTCCCAGCGCGAGGCCAGGCATCAGGGCGAGTAGGCAAAAGACCGATGTGAATCGGGGGAAAGTCACGATTGGGTCTTAGCAACGCTCATGCCGCTACGTGGATTCATCTTCGGCAGGCACGTGATTGGCTTGCTCGAGGTGCATGCTTCCACGACGCGCGGCCACGCCTTTCGCCTTGGCGGTGGCGATTTTTGGCCTGCTCTGCCTCCTGGATCGCTTTCAGCCGTTGATCTATCAGCGGCTGCACCATCTCTCGGCGGATGCGATCGCGCGCCTTGGCCGCACCGCCTTACCCGATGAGCATCTGGTTTTCCTCGCGATTGATTCCGACTCGGTCGGCCTGGAGGAGGAAACCGACGCCGAGCAGCTCTACGAGTTGCATGACCAAACCTCGATCGAAGCGCGCGCATTCAAGGCGATGACGCATCGGTTTCCCTGGCCGCGCGAGACCTATGCCTTGATCGTCGAGCGCCTGGTCAAAGCCGGGGCCAAGGTGGTGGCGTTCGATCTCACTTTTCCCACGCCGACTGATGGCGACGAGCCCTTTCGCCTGGCGCTCGAGCGCTACCGCGACCACGTGATTATTGGCAGCAACTTCGTGGACCCGTCGTGGAGCGGATTGGCGCGCGTGGGCGCGGCCCACACCCGGCCTCCCGATTCGCTCGTCCCCCAAACCACGCCCATGGACGCGCGGGTGGCGTTCACGAATTTCTGGCCGGATGCGGACGACGTCGTCCGCCGCGCCAACTACCGCGTGACCTTTGAACAAATCCAAGGTCTTTCGCCCGACGCGACCTCGGAGCAATTTCTCTCGCTCGCGGGACGCGCGTTGGAGAAGGCCGGCTATCCCGAGGCTGTCCCGGCCGGGCTGGGCGACCAGACTTTCCGCTATGCGGGATCGGCCCGAGCTGGTTTTCCACCGCGCTCGGTCTTTGAGATTTTCGTCCCGGAATACTGGCAGCGGAATTACAAAAACGGCGAGTTCTTCCGGGACAAGATCGTGCTCATCGGCGCCGAGGGAAACTGGCAGCACGACGAACACCGGACGCCTTTCGGTTCGATGCCCGGGCCGGAAATCCACCTCAATGCGATGAACGCCGCCCTCCAGGGCGAATTCATCCGCGAACTGCCTGCGCCCGGCGTCCTCGGCGTGGTCTTGCTGGCGGGTCTGCTCGCGGTCGTGCTTACGCTCGGGGTCGGTTCGCCCTGGCTGCGGCTGCTTGCGCTTCTCGGTGCCAATGGCGCGCTCGTGTGGCTGGCGCTGCAAGCCTACAACCACCTCAATCTCTCGGTTCCGTGTCTTCCCGGCCTGCTCGAGCTCAACGGGACTGTGCTCCTCGGCACCCTGGCGGATTTCACCCGCGAACGGCTGGAGCGGAAGCGAGTCCGGCGGACGCTGGAGAAATACGTCTCGCGCAACGTTGTCCGCGAACTGCTCGACCAGCCTGCCAGTTTCCAGGAGTCGTTAGGCGGCGTGATCAAACCGGTCGCGGTGCTCTTCTCCGACATCCGCGGCTACACCGCCTTGGGCGCGCAGACCGATCCGCATGCGCTGGTCTCGCAGCTAAACGAATACCTCACCGCGATGGTCGCGATTGTCTTCCGCCACGGCGGCACGCTGGATAAATTTATTGGCGACGCGCTCATGGCCGTATGGGGCAACGTGCGCACGGAGGGGACGCAGGAAGACGCCAGCAGCGCCGTCCGCGCCGCCCTGGAAATGCGCGCGGAACTGGTGCGCCTGAACGCGGCCTGGCGCACCCGCGGCTTGCCGGAACTGCGGATCGGCCTGGCGATCAACCAGGGCGACGTGGTCGTGGGGAACATCGGCTCGGCTGAGCGCATGGAGTTCACCGTTATCGGTGACGTGGTCAACGTGACCTGGAAGCTCCAGGAATTGACCAAGAAAGCGGGCGCGGATCTGATCATCAGCCGAAGCGTGCGCGGCTTGGTGCAGGAGGAGTTCGAGGTCACGCCGCTGCCCCCGGCGATGGTGAGCGGGCACAACGCGCCTTTGGAGATCTTTGCGGTGCGTGGCGCCATTGAGGTGGGAGACGGGGCGGCGGTCGGGCTTCATCCTGGCCAAATGGCTGGCTAATTCTCCCCCGGGAGCGATGCCCGGAGCATCCGGGCGGCCAAGTCGCGCGGAAGGACAGAAGGCGATTCGCCGTTAGCAAAACGGCCAGACCGCGCTACCTTGTCCCTCCGCAAAATGAACGAATTAGCGATCAATAATTTACGCGCCACCATCGGCGAGCAGGAGATTCTCCGCGGCTTGAGCCTGACCGTGCCGAAGGGTGAAGTGCACGCGATCATGGGACCGAACGGCTCCGGCAAAAGCACTCTCGCGAAAATCCTCGCGGGCCATCCCGATTACACCGTCACCGGCGGCACCGTGACCATGGATGGCGAGGACATTATGGGTCTCGAGCCGGATGAGCGCGCGCGCAAAGGCATCTTCCTCGCTTTCCAATACCCGAGCGAAATTCCAGGCGTGACCATTGCCAATTTCCTCCGCGCCGCCGTCCAGGCGCGTCTCCCGGAAGGCGAAGAACTCGAGGCGACCGACTACTACGCCGAGCTCTACAAGCAGATGGACCTGCTGGAGATGGATCGCTCGTTCACCTCGCGCTCAGTCAACGAAGGCTTCTCCGGCGGCGAGAAGAAGCGGAACGAAATTCTCCAGCTCGCCATGTTGCAGCCTAAATATGCGGTGCTCGACGAGACCGACAGCGGGCTCGACATCGACGCGCTCAAGATCGTGGCTCACGGGGTGAATTCGCTCCGCGGAAAGGACCTTGGCGTCCTCTTGATCACGCACTACCAGCGGCTGCTCGATTACATCGTGCCGGATCACGTGCACGTGATGGTGAAAGGTCAGATCGTCCGCAGTGGCGGGAAGGACCTGGCGTTGGAATTGGAAGAGAAAGGTTACGACTGGGTGCGCGAAGTTCTCGCGGAGCCCGCCGCAGTCTGAAGGGAATCTATATGTCGAACGAAGTCACAGCTCTCGAGATCGAACGGAACGCCGGCAATTTCGCCTATCCGGAAACCCATCTGCACGACGCGGGCACCGGCCTGACGGAAGACACGATCCACTACATCTCCAACATCAAGGAAGACCCGGAATGGGTGCGCGAATTCCGCCTGAACGCGCTGAAAACTTTCCTGAGCAAACCCATGCCGACGCATTGGGCGAGCAAGGATCTCGAGGCAATCGTCTTCGAAAACATCCGCTACTACCTGAGCAGCGGCACGCAGGCGAAACGCAGCTGGGAAGATGTGCCCGATGACGTCAAACGCACCTTCGAGCGCCTCGGCATTCCCGGAGCAGGAACGCAAATTTCTCGCCGGCGTGGAAGCGCAGTTCGACAGCGAAGCGGTTTACTCCAACATCAAGGCTGCGGTCGGCGAGCAGGGCGTGATCTTTGTCGGCTCGACCGAGGGCTTGAAGAATCACCCGGAGATTTTCCGGAAGTGGTTCGGCAAAGTCATCCCGACCGGCGACAACAAATTCAGCGCGCTCAACAGCGCGGTCTTCAGCGGTGGCTCGTTCATCTACGTCCCGCCGGGCGTGAAGGTGAAGCACCCGCTGCAGGCTTACTTCCGGATCAACGCGGAGAATTTCGGGCAGTTCGAGCGCACCCTCATCATCGTCGATGAAGGCGCGGAGCTGACCTACATGGAAGGCTGCACCGCGCCGAAGTTCAACACCGCCACGCTGCACAGCGCGGTTGTGGAATTGGTCGCGCTCAAGGGCGCGAAGATCCAATACATCACCGTGCAGAACTGGTCGGCTAATGTCTTCAACCTCGTGACCAAGCGCGCGATCGCGCACGAGGAAGCGGAAGTGAAGTGGATCGATTGCAACATCGGCAGCCGCCTGACGATGAAGTATCCCGGCGTCGTCCTGAAAGGCCGCAAGGCGCGCGGCGAAGTTTTATCCATCGCTTTGGCGAGCAACGGCCAGCACCAGGACACCGGCGCGAAGATGGTCCACGCGGCCGACGAAACCACCAGCAACATCATCTCGAAGTCGATCTCGATCGGCACCGGCCGCGCGACCTATCGCGGCCTGGTGCACGTGCCGAAGCATCTCAAGAACTGCAAGAACAACACCGAGTGCGACGCGCTCCTGATCAACTCGAACTCGCGCACCGACACCTACCCGGCGATCACCGTCCGCGGCACCGGCAATAGCGTGCAACATGAAGCCAGCGTTTCGCAGGTTTCGGCCGAGCAGATCTTTTACATGCAACAGCGCGGCCTCTCGGAAGCGCAGGCGATGAGCTTGAGCGTGAACGGTTTTGTGAACGATCTCGTGCGCCAGTTCCCGATGGAATACAGCGTGGAACTCAAGCGCCTGATCGAACTGGAGATGGAAGGTTCGGTCGGCTAGCGCCGGCGCGGCCACCGTTTACCTTCTGTTGTCGACAATGAGCCACGAGACCGCTGTGCTTGACGAAGTGACCGAGATCGCATCCCCGCAGGAATCTTCCGCGCCGGCGATTCTTTCCGGCCAGCCCGATGGCCTAACGAATGATCTGCCGGCCTGGTTCCGCAGCCGGCAGGACGAGGCCTGGACCCGCTTCGCTTCCTTGCCGATGCCGGCGCGGAAGGATCAGCCCTGGCGTTTTTCGAACGTGAACGCGCTCGACCTTGCGCCCTACGTGCTCGCTGGCGCGCCTTTGGCGGCCGAGCGCCAGCAACTGCTTGAGCGTTCCGTGTCGCTTTCGCCCACATCCGGCCGACTAATTTTTGCCGACAACTTCCTCCTCCAGGAAAATCCTCTCCCGGAAGCACTGCAAAAGCAGGGCGTGATTTTGAAGTCGCTCGAGCGCGGACTGGCCGAGCACGAGCAACTTTTCCGGCAGCACTTCATGGCGCAACCGACCCCGCTGGGCTCGGCCAAGTTTGCCGCGCTGCACGAGGCTTTTGTCCGTGCCGGCACTTTCGTTTACGTCCCGCGCGGCGTGGAAGTGGAATTGCCGATCGAGATTTTTCATTGGCTGAATGGAGAGAACGCGAGCGTCTTTCCGCACACGCTTTTAATCGCCGACGAGATGGCGAAGGTCACGGTGGTGGAGCATTTCCGCTCCGCGCAAAGGGGCCGACGCGGTTTCTCCTGCGGGGTCAACGATCTCGTGGTTGGGCGCGGCGCGCAGGTGAAATACGTCTGCGTGCAGGAGTGGGACGAAAGCGTGGTCTCCATCCAGATGAACGCCACCACCGCGGAGCGCGACGCGACCGCGATGAGCCTCAATCTCAACCTCGGCGGCGCCTACTCGCGCTTCGAGAGTTTTAGCCGACTGATTGGTGAGGGCGCGCGGAGCGACCTGCTCGCAGTCGCGGTCGCGCATGGCGCGCAGGAATTTGATGCGCGCACTTTGCAGGATCACGCTTCGCCCCACACCACGAGCGATCTGCTCTACAAGAATTCCTTGAGCGACAGCGCGCGCACCACTTTCGGCGGACTCATTCGGGTAGAGCCGGCAGCGCATTTCACCGATGCCTACCAGACGGTGCGCAATCTTCTCCTGAGTGACGACGCCGAGGCGAACTCGATGCCAGGGTTGGAAATTTTAGCCGACAACGTGAAGTGCAGCCACGGGGCGACTTCCGGCCAGATCGATGAGGACGAGCTTTTCTACCTCCTGGCGCGCGGCATTCCGAAAAAAGTCGCGCAGCATCTGCTCGTGGCCGGCTTCCTCGATGAAGTGGTGCAGCGACTCGACCATCCGATCCTTAGCGGCCAGCTGCACGATTTGATCGAGCAGAAGTTCGCCGCGACCACCCGTCGGTAGCCGCCGAGCACGCCGGGCTGGCCTGGCCACGTGAAGGCTTACGCAAAGGCCAGCCGGATCATCCAAGCCAAGCCGAGCGCGACCAACAAAAGAGCCAGCAAGCTCCAAAGCGGACGCGGCAGAATTCGCTTGTTCTCGCTTCGATCCATCGACACTTCCGTCCTCCTAGACAGAAGCGCGTTCCCGCCGGGAAAACAGTCAGCGACTTTTGCCGGCCGCTTCCCGCGGCCGGTAAAGCGCGGTCACCGCCTCGGCCTGTCGCAGGACCCGATCGCGCAATTCCGCCGGCGCGAGCACGGTCACGTGCTCTCCCCAGCTCAGGATCCAGCGCTCGATCTCCTCCAGCCCGCCGAGTTCCATTTCCACAAGCGCGCCGCCGTCGGCGCACGCGCGAAACTTCTGCGATTGATGCCAGGTGCGCTCGCTTACCAGGCGCGCGGCAAAAGCGTCGAACTGCAGCTTGATCCGGTGCTTCTTCCCTCCCTCGAAGACCCCGAAGCTGCCGCTTAAAACTTTGCTGATCGAGAAGTCCGCCGGCCGGCGGAATTTCGTCCTCGTCGGGCGCACCGCACGCATCCGCGGGAGCGCGAAGGTGCGCAGGTCTTTGCGCTCGAGATCTTCCGCGAAGACATACCATTGATTCTCCAGACAGGCGATGTGGTAGGGCCGCACCCGGCGCGCCTC
The DNA here is from genome assembly GCA_963726745.1 of uncultured Verrucomicrobiae bacterium. GTDB lineage: Bacteria > Verrucomicrobiota > Verrucomicrobiia > Chthoniobacterales > UBA10450 > JACCTI01. Next base: position 1,162,159 of record CAVSDR010000003.1, on the reverse strand, counting down.
GTAGTCTTTCCCCTGGAGTTTCCGGTATTCGAACTCCAGCTCGACCGATTGCAGGACCGCGCGGCTGACCGCCTCGAATAACTCCAGGTCGGCCACGCTCGCGCCCGCGCTGTGGAACGAGATCGCCTCCTCCATGTCGTCCCAGGAAAACGAAACGCGCTCGCGCAGGCTGTCGGCTATTTTCCGGAAAGCCGAGCGCAGCGGCCGCTCGAAAGGCGTCCCGCGATATTGCGCGAGCGCTTTTTGCGCGACGAAAAGCGCCGCCACTTCGCCCTCGGAAACCTCGATGCTCGGAAAGCTCGTCACCTCCTCGGTGTAGTGATAGCCGAAGCGCTTCGGCTCGTATTCGATCGGCAAACCCAGCCGGTCGCGCATGAAATCGATGTCGCGCAGGATCGTCTTGCTCGAGACCTCCAGCTCGTCGGCTATTTTCCGGCAATTCGGAAAGTCATCCGCCTTCAGCTGGCTGTGGATGCGCATCATCCGCTCGAGCGGCGGGCGGGAATGTTGATTTGGGGAGGGCATAAAATAATCGCAAAAATCTTCAGCCTCAGACAGCTAATGTCCGATGCTCTCGCACAAGATGGCGCGCATGAAAACTTATTCCACTCGCTCCCGCCGTCGCACGCTCCTCCCCGTCCCCTACTCCGTCCGCCCCGATCGCATCGAGCGCGGGCTGCGCATGCTGCGCGCCCTTCGCCTTTCGCTGGCCGCGCCGGCCGCGCCGGTGCGCGCGCAGCAGTGCGAATTTGCCTTTTGCCAGCGCTAGCCGGGAGAGAGAACGCTTGCGCCGCCGGGAAACCGGGCGCTAGGCTCATCCCTCACCAGGCAAAGGGAAAGGCACTCATGAACGTAACCGGCAACATCGACTCAATCCTGAATCAGAAGCGCGGCGAAGTGATCTCGATCGACCCCGATGCCACGGTCTACGACGCGGTGGCTTTGATGGCCGAGAAGAACGTCGGGGCGCTCCTTGTAGTCGAGCACGGCGAACTCGTGGGAATTATTTCGGAACGGGATTACACCCGCAAAATCATGCTGCACGGGAAGCGTTCCCGCGACACCAAGGTCAAGGAGATCATGACCTCGCAGCTGACCACGGTGGACCCGAAACAGTCGGTCGACGATTGCCTGCGCTTCATGACCGAGAAGCGCATCCGCCATCTGCCGGTGGTGCGCGCGGGCGACATCTGCGGCGTGATCTCCATCGGCGATCTGGTGAAGCACGTCATTTCCGTGCAAGGCGCCGCGCTCGAGCAGCTCGAGCGTTACATCTCCGGCGGTTACGCCGCCTAACGAGTGCGAAGCGGCGGCACCGGGTCGTAGGTTCCCGGCGCCCTCCATGGGGTGCAGCGCGCGAGGCGGCGCACGCTCAGCCAGGCGCCTTTCGGGAAACCAAACCGCCCCACCGCCTGGACCGCGTATTCCGAGCAGGTCGGGTAAAACCGGCAATGCACGAAGCGCGCAGTCACCGGCCGGACGAACTTCCGATAGGACGCGACCACGCCGCGCTCGAAGAGGACCCGCGAGGCCTGCTGCGCGGGGGGGCGGCTCCAATCGAAAATCGCCGCGGCAGCCAAAGCCACCGCGGCGATCCCGAGAATCCAACCGCGACGGCCCGTTCGAGCCGCCGCGGTCGTGGAAGCGTTCACCCGCGCGTTAGACGCTCGTGCCCGAGGTCGGCGGATTTTTGGGACGCATCAAGAGATAGATGATGAAGCCGAGCAACCCAGTGAAGGCCGTGAGAATAGTCAGCAAGATGGCGTTATCCATCCCGCGCTTCTTCGCGTCGCGATACACGTAGACCACCAGGAAAATCCAGATCGCGAGGCTCACCAGCATGACCACGCAGCCGCAGGTGCCACCGATCAAGGCCCCGGCCGCGCCGGCGGCATCGGAGGGCGTCGCCTCGGATACGGTCTCCTGGGCGAAAAGCGCGGTGGTGGCGAAAAAGGCGGGAGCGGCGAGCAGCAATCGTTTCATGCGCACGTGACTAAGGGTTTTGGTAACAAACTGTCAATCAGGAACCTTCCCGGGAAATCACTCATCTTCCCCTGCGTCTTTTTCCCAGCGCACCCGCTCCTGCGGATTCTTTTCCTCCAGGTAATCGCCGTGCGAGCGATAGCCGACCATTTCCATGGAATCCTCCCCGCAGGCCAGGCCGAGGAATTTGCCGGCAAACGCGTTCACCTCGCCGCGCGCGGTGATCTGCAATTCGAAGGCGCTGCCATCGGTCGCGCGGGTGATGTCGCGGTAGGGCACCGGGTCGTTCTCGGCAAACTGGATCGTGCGCCGGGTAATCTTGAGCGTCTCGCCGCGGCCGTTCGACCAATTTCCGATGTATGGCGGCGCTTCTTCCTCCGCGGCCGGGAGCAGGAAAGCGCTGCCTAAAAGGAGCGCCAGGAAAACGAGCGTGAAGTTTTTCATCTTACAAACGGCGATAACGCGTGGCCTGCCCTTCCGGGTCGGTCAACTCCAGCTCTTCCCTCGTTAGGCCAACGGTGAAGCGCAGCGCTTCCTCCATCCCGTCGAGTTCGATCCGCAGCCGCGCGCCCTTCAATTCGTAGGAGCCCTGGATCACCTCGCCCGTGGCCAGGCGCTCAAACAACATCCCGTTCGCGAGAAACTCCATCGAGTCCGCGCTGCCTGGCTCGCTCCATTGACCCACGAGCGTCGGTGCCAGGCGGACGATGTCCGCCGGGTGAGAACGCAGCCCGGCCGGCCGGCGGCGCAGGCGCGGCGGGGCCGGTGGGCGACGGGGCGGCCGCGGCGGTGGTGGGAGTGAGGCGAAGAATTTCATGCGGTCGCTTCCAAATCGCCCTTTTGCGCGCGGGCCGCAAGCAGGCGATCGATCGCGCCTCGCAGTTGCGGCCAATCCACCGGTTTCGTCAGGTGCTCGGCAAACCCGGCAGCCGAGCTTGCCGCCAAATCGTCGTCGGTCCCAAAGCCGCTCAGCGCGATCCCGGTGAGACCGTAGGTCGCGCGCAGGTGCCGCATTAATTCCGTGCCGCTTCCATCCGGCAACCCGAGGTCGCTGATCACGAGATCGAACGTCTGCTCCGCGGCCAGCTCGCGCGCCGCCGCCAGGCTGTCGGCATGCCGCACGGAATAGCCGGCATTCTCCAGGATCCGCCGGAGCACGCGCGCAGTGTCCTCGTGATCCTCCACCAGGAGGAGCGCCGTGCTTGCACTCACCCGCGCCTCCACCGGGAGCACCGTGGTCTGGTCGAGCAGCGACGTCTCCATCGCTTTCAAAGTAACCGTAAACGTCGCGCCCTCCCCGCGGCCGGCGCTTTCGACCGCGATCGTGCCGCCGAGCAGGTCGACTACGCGCTTGGAAATCGCCAGGCCCAGGCCGAGCCCGCCGAACTTGCTCGTGACTGTGCGCCCACCCTGCTCGAAGGCGTCAAAGATCCGCGGCATCAAGTCCGGGGCGATGCCGATGCCGCTGTCGACCACCTGCACGACGATGTTGTGCTCCGCATCATTGCGCGTGCGCAGCTCGAGGGTGCCGCCCAGCGGGGTGAACTTGGCCGCGTTCTTAACCAGGTTCCAAAAGACCTGCTGCAGGCGGGCGGCATCCGCCCAGCTGTGGTGCTCGCGCGCGTCATAATGTCGGCTAACGACCAGTTGTTTCTCGCCGATCTCGCCCGCGGAAATGGCGAGCGCATGATCGAGCGAGGCGTGCACGTCGACCGCGTCGCCCTGCAGCTCGAGCTTCCCGTGCGCGATCCGGGTCAGGTCTAACAAGTCGTCGATCAGGAGTGCTTCCAGCTCCACATTGCGCTGGAGAATCTCCAGGTCCTGCCGCAGGCCTTCCGGCAAATCGCTTTGCCGGCGAAGCGAGGCGATCGTCATCAAGACCGGGGTCAGCGGCGTGCGCAGCTCATGCGAGAGCATCGCGAGGAATTGGTCCTTCGCGCGATTGGCCGCTTCCGCTTCCTGCTTCGCTTTTTGCAGCGCGATCTCGGAGTGCTTCCGCTCGGTCACGTCGAGGAAAGTGCCGATGAAGCGCGTCGCCTGCCCGGCGTGGTCCAGGACCACCCGGCCGCGCTCCACCAGCCAGCGCTCTTCGCCGGTGCGCGGTGGAAGGACGCGATACTCGATCTCGTAATGATCGTGCGCGCCCGGCTGAAGCACGCGCGCGACCGTCTCCGGCGGAATGTGCCGATCGTCCGGGTGGAACGCCGCGAGGTAATTGGCGTAGCTCGAGTCGTCCTCTGGCGTGAGTCCGAGCAAATCCTTCGCCCGCTCCGAGAGCTTCAGCTCGCCGGTTTGCGGGTAATAATCGAACGTCCCGATGGCCGCCGCTTCGGTCGCGAGACGCAGGCGATCTTCGCTTTCCTTCAACTTCTCCGAGGTCTGCGCCGCGATCAGTTCCTGCGCTTTGCGCGCGCTCACGTCCGCGCGGAAGATCACGATCCCGCCTTTCGTGGGGTAAATGCGGGTGTCGAGCCAGCGCTGCCACGGCGGGTGAAAAAACTCCGCCTGCACCGGCTTGCGCAGTTTCATCGCGCTCTGCGCCATGTGGTAAAATTCCGTGCCGACCGCGTCTGGGAAAATCTCCCAGATGATCGCGCCCGACCATCTCCTCGCGCGGGCGCCCGGCGAGCTCGGCCACGCGTTCGTTCACGTAAGTGTAGCGCCAGTCGTGATCGATCGCCGAGAAGGCGTCGCTGATCGAAGCCAGCACGGTCTCGCGTTGCTCGATCAAGTCGCGCACTTCGTACTGCCGGCGGCGCGCGCGCAGGGCCACGCGGATCACGCTCATGAGCGTGTTTCCGCGCATCGGGCGCTCGATCAAAGTCACGTTCACATCCGGTCCCAGAAGCTGGAGGGCGCGCTGGCTGGCATCGCTCACCGAGCCGGTATGCGTCAGCAGAACAATCGGCAGATCGGACCAGGGCGGCTGCTGCGCGAGTTTTTCGCGGAAGCCCGGCAGGTCGGCCTGCACCAGCGCTTCTTTAGCCAGCAAGATGGCGCCGGCATTTTCCCCCACGCGCTCGGCGAGCTCGCGCAGGCTCCGGCAGATTTCGACTTCGTAGCCGGCCTTCCGCAGGACGCTCGCGGCCAGCTCGGCGTCCCGCCCCACGGGAGCGAGAATGAGCACCGGCGCGCCTGCGTTTTCAGCCGACTTCATCTTCGCTCAGCACGGCCGTTTTCCGCGGAGGACGCTCGGGCTGCGGCACCCCGGTGAAGATCCCGCGGAAGTCTGAGAGCGCCCGGCCGATGATGAGATGGCGATATTCCATCACCAGCTCACGGATGGTTTGCTCGTGCTGGCCGGTGCGCTTTTTGATCACCGAGATGGCCTTGTGGACTGCGCCCTCGGCTTCGTAAAAACGCAGCGCCAGGACGGTGTCGGCCAGGTAGGTCACGTCGATCGGCGCATGCATTTGCCCGAGCATGCCGTGCGGCGCGACCATCATCATGGAGACGACGCCTTGTTGGTTCAGGTAAGTGAAAAGCTCGTGCAATTGCAGCGCGAGCGAATGCTCCTCGACCATCGAATGGAGGTAGCCGTTGAGGCTGTCGATCTGGACAAAGCGGACGCCGTCCCGCTCCACCGCCTTGCGGATATCGAAGGCAAATTCGCCCGGCGATTTGTCCGCCGGATCGATTTGGTGGATCTGGATCATCCCCTGGCGCACCGCTTTCTCGAGCTGCAGCCCGAGCTTGTCCGCGCGCATCATTACCGTCGCGACCGTCTCGTCAAAAGTATAAAGGGCCGACTTCTCCCCGCGCCGCGCCGCCTCGAGCATGAACTGCAAACCGATGGTGGATTTCCCCGAACCCGCCGGGCCGATGAAAAGCGTGCTCGTCCCGCGGGTGAGTCCGCCGCCGAGGAGCGAGTCGAGGCCGGGAATGCCGCTGGAGACATTCGTGTGTTCGAAGTCGCGCAGATGTTCCGCCGCGATCAAGCGCGGGAAAACCGCGATGCCACCCGTCTGGATCACGAAATCGTGGAAGCCACCGCGATACTTGCTTCCGCGAATTTTCACCACCCGCAGCCGGCGCCGGTCGCTGCCATAATCGGGCGCAAGTTGCTCGAGCGTGATCACGCCATGCGCCAGGCTCTGCACTTGCGGGTCGCTCGCTTCGCCGGTGCCATCGTCCAGCAGGAGCGTGGTGCAGGCGCGCCCAATGAGAAATTGCTTCAACGCCAGGACCTCGCGCCGATAGCGCAGGGCCGATTGCGCGAGCAGGCGCAATTCCGAGAGCGAATCCAGGACCACGCGCGCGGGCTGCACGCGGTTGATCTCGTCGAGAAAAAGCTGGGTCGTCTGCGTGAGCTCGACCTCCGAGGAATGGAAGAGCGTGTTCTGCGCGGAAGCCGAGAGCTGCGCCTCGATCGCGGAGAGCTCGAGCACGTTGATCTTGGTCAAATCCCACCCGTGCGAGTAGGCCACTTCCTCGAGTTCCTCGCGGGTTTCCGAGAGCGTGATGTAGAGGCCTTCCTGGCCGTTCTTCACCCCTTCGAGCAGGAATTGCAGCGCCAGCGTGGTCTTGCCCGTGCCCGGTTTCCCTTCGATCAAGTAGAGGCGATTGCTCGGGACGCCGCCGCCGAGAATATCATCCAGGCCCTCGATGCCGACGACGCAGCGCGGCACCAGCGTCGGGGGACTTTGAATCATGGGATGGGACGATAAGGGCACTCCGCACGAACGCCAGCGGGGAAATGCCGCGCGGCGCGTTGTTTGGTTGATGGGCGCAATCTCCGCCGCGACCGTCGCGCATGTCGGCCGGGCTCGAGATCCATTTAGTCGTCCCGGACCTGTGGCAACAGGAAGCGGTGCGCGCCCTTCGCGAAGGCCGCGACGTGGTCGTGCAGGCGCCCACCGGCTCGGGCAAGACCTACATCTTCGAGCTGCTTTATCCGTCGCTCAAAGGGCAGGCTATTTTCACCGTGCCCGACGAGCGCGCTGGCTAACGACAAGCTCGCCGAGTGGCGCGCGCGCGGCTGGGATGTCGGCATTGCCACCGGCGACCTCGCCTTGAACACGCACGCCAAGGTGGTCGTGGCCACGCTCGAGACGCAGCGCACCCGCTTCCTCCGGCGCGATGGCCCGCAGCTCCTCGTGGTCGATGAATACCAGATGCTCGGCGACCCGGTGCGCGGGGTGCATTACGAGCTCGCGCTCGCCCTCGCGCCTCGCGAGACGCAACTCCTGCTCCTCAGCGGCAGCGTGGGGAATCCCGCAGGATGTCGTCGCCTGGCTGCGGCGCATCGGCCGCGACGCGGTCCTCATCTCGCACGCGGAGCGGCCGGTCCCGCTCGAGGAAGTGAACCTGCAGAACCTGTCCGATTCGCAATTTGTGAACTCGCGCAGCTTTTGGCCGCGCATGATCGGCCGCGCGCTCCGCGCCGACCTCGCGCCGGTGCTCGTCTTTGCCCCGCGCCGCAACGCCGCCGAAGAGATGGCGCAAGCCCTCGCCTCCGCGCTGACCGTGCGCGATCCGCTCGTCCTTTCGCCGGCGCAGGAAGCGCTCGCCGGGAAACGGCTGGCAAAATTGCTCCGTAGCCGCGTGGCCTATCATCACAGCGGGCTGAGCTACGCCGTGCGCGCGGGCTTGATCGAGCCGCTGGCGAAAAACGGCCAGCTCAACGCCGTGGTCGCGACCATGGGGCTCGCGGCCGGGATCAATTTCTCCATGCGCTCGGTGCTCATCACCGGCACGCGTTATTTAGCCGGCAACTTCGAGCGGCACGTGCAGCCGGATGAACTCCTGCAAATGTTCGGCCGCGCCGGCCGCCGCGGGCTCGACGAAACCGGTTACGTGCTCCTGCTCCCGGACATCCCGCGGCTGAGCGATGCGCGTCCGCGGCAACTGAAACGCGCCGCGCAAATGGATTGGCCCAGCTTGATCAGCGTGATGCGCGACCGCGAGGCGCCCTTTGCCGCCGCGGTCGAGCTGACGCACTCGCTTTTCAGCCCGCAGAAGGTGCCGCTGGGGGTGGAGCACTCGTTAGCCGTGGGCGCGCGGCCGTGCGGCCTCTGGGTCGATGCGGAGCGGGCGCGCTTTGTCCGGCGGCCGATCACGGAAATGCTCAACTCCGCCGGCGAATGGGAACCGAAAGGCGAGTCGCGCGAAATCTCGTTAGGCGACATTCTCTGCCGCGAGGGCGACCGCTGGGTCCCGGCGCTTTCGCTCCCGCGCCTGCTCGACGGCCGCGGCTTCGGCAACCTCTGCCGGCTGCGCGAGCGCGGGATCTACGGCCGGGAAATCCCGTTGGCCACGCTGGGCGAGAATGATGTCGTTCTCCCGGTGAAGTGGCTCCGGAAACAAGGCCTTGCCTCGCTGCCGGACTGCGATTTCGCGGTCGCGGCGGTGCAAGTGGTCGTGCGAGAGACCGGCGGCACGGTGGACGAAATCGTCACCCGCAATCGCACGATCAGCGCGCGGATCGATTTCTCCGCGGTGAAGATGCCGGCTATTTTGGATTCGTTAGGCCGCGCGCTGCTCGATCCGCCGGAGCGCGAGGCGATGCCGCTGGTTTGCCGCGAGTGCGACCAGCGGGAGCACGATTTAGCCAGCGAGATCACCCATTCGCCCGCCTGGGCCTGGCGCCGGCTGGGTTTGGTGGAGCACGACGGCCAACCCACGCGCCGCGGCGTGATCTTTTCCTTCTTTCAAGGTGGCGAAGGCCTCGCGATCGCGGCCGCGCTCGAGGACGTGAGTTACCCGATCGACGATCTCATCTTCGACCTGGCAAACATCCGCGGCGGGCCGCGGTTCGCCGGGGAAGATGCGCCCATGGGCGGGCGCCTCGGAATCCTCAGCCAGCGGGTCTACCAACGCGCTGACTATCCCGGCTACCTCGAGATGGGCGTGCCGGCGCATTACGGCTCGGGCGCTTCGGAAGTGATCCGCGAGGTCACGGAAAACCTCACCGCGAAAAGCCGCCTAACGAGTGAAGCCCTGCGCACGGGCGACATCGAGCGCGCGCTCATGGAATGGCGCAGCCTCCTGCGCCACATCGTGCACGCGCCGGAATTCGAGTGGAATCGCTGGCACGAATTGAAAGCCGCGGCCCAGCATTACGTCGACAAAAGCACTTCGCCCGCGCTGCTCGAGTTCCCGCCGCTCCTCGCGGCGCAACAGCGGCGGGCCGCGCTTTGAGAAAAGCTCTGCGTTCTCCGCGCCACTGCGGTTAATTGCCGGATGCCCGACACACCCGCTTCTCTCGGCTACCGCATGCCCGCGGAATGGGAACCGCACAGCGCCACCTGGCTTTCCTGGCCGCGCCGCGAAGGCATCAGTTTCCCCGACGCTTACGACCGCGTCCTGCCGACCTTTCGCAAAATGGTTGAGGCAATCGCCGAGTCCGAACCGGTGAACATCAATGTGTGTAATGGCGCGCACGAAGCCGAGGCGAGGAAGGTGCTGGACGGCGTCGCGCCGGAGCGAATCACCTACCATCTGATCCCGACAAACGAGCCGTGGTGTCGCGACCATGGGCCCATTTTTCTCGTCCGCGACGAGGAGCCGCGGCTGGCAGTGGTCGACTGGGACTACAATGCCTGGGGCGGAAAGTATCCGCCGCACGATCTCGATGACGTCGTCCCCACGCGCGTGGCCGAGAAACTCGGGCTGCCAGTTTTCTATCCGAAGATGATTCTCGAGGGCGGCTCGATCGAGCTCAACGGCGCCGGCGCGCTCCTCACCTCCGAGGCTTGCCTGCTCAATCCCAACCGCAATCCCTCGTTAGGCAAAGCCGAGATCGAACAGCGGATGCGCGACTACCTCGGCGTGCGCGAGATCCTCTGGTTAGGCGACGGGATCGAAGGGGACGACACCGATGGACACATCGACGACCTGACCCGCTTCGTCGGCGAACGCACTGTGCTCACGGTGGTGGAATCGAACCGTGATGACTCGAACTATGCCCCCTTGCAGGAAAACCTTGCCCGCTTGCGCGCGCTGAAATTAGACAGCAAACCGCTGGAGATCGTCGAGCTCCCGATGCCCGCGAAAATCATCCGCGACGGCCAGCCGCTGCCGGCGAGCTACGCGAACTTTTACCTCGCGAACAAGACCATCCTGCTGCCTGTTTTTGCCGATCCAAACGACGCCGCGGCGACCGAAATCGTGCAAGCCGCCTTCCCAAAACGCCGCGTCATTCCGATCGATTGCCGCGAGCTCATCTGGGGCCTCGGTGCATTCCACTGCCTGACGCAGCAGCAGCCCGCGGTCTAGGTCGTCGTCGGCGCCGGCTGGTAGCCGCTGGCCAGGATCGCGTCGTGAATCTCGGGCGCGTGCGCTTTGCGGGCGTCGAAGGTCACGGTGACGCGCTCGGCTTTCGGGTCGGCCTTTACCTCGGTCACGCCGTTGATCTTCATCAGCGGCTCCCGCAGTTGGCGCACGCATTCGTCGCAATCGTTTCCATCCGTCCCGATGTGGATCGTTTCCAGGACTTCGTGGTCGGCGGTGTCGTGCAGGTTGTGCGGGTTTGCTGGGTCCATGCTTAGGATTCGCCGCCGGAGACCCTCCCGGACTCTTTTGTGAGCAAGGGCTGGAGCGCGCGCCAGACCGTTTCCGCGAGCACGCGCTGCCCGGCGGCGTTCGGGTGGATGTGGTCGCCAAGGTTCAGCTGGGGGTCGCCGCCGACGCCCGCGAGCAGGTAAGGGATGAGGATGGCGTCGTTTTTCTGCGCGAGCTCGCCGAACATTTCGCCGAAGGCGCGCACGTAGCCATCGGCGCCGAAAAGCGGGAGCTGCATCCCGGCGATGACCACCCGAGCGCGCGGGTTTTTCGCGCGGGTGCGATCGATGATAGCCTGCAGGTTCGCCCGCATCTGGTCGAGCGGCACGCCGCGGAAAGCGTCGTTAATTCCGAGCTCGAGCACGAGCACGTCGATTGGCCGATCGAGGTAACGCGGGAGCCGCGCAAGCCCGCCGCCGGTGGTGTCGCCGCTCACGCCGGCGTTGATCACCTCCGCGCGCACCCCAGCCGCGCGCAGCTTCTCGGCGACCAGCGCCGGGTAAGCCTCGCGGCGGGTCAGGCCGTAGCCGTCGGTCAGGCTGTCGCCCAGCATCAGGATCGTCCGCACGGGGGAAGGTTCGCGCCGCGCCGCGACCGCGGATTGCCCGAGCAGGCCGGCCGCGAGACAAAAGGCGGCCGCAAGATTTTTAGACAGCGAGATCATGGCGGTGCGCTTTTCGACGCCGGCGGGGGCGTGCTTGTTCAAAAAGCCGCTGCGCGATTCCCTGTTTGCCTCAGTCGTTAGCGCGTTCTAGTGGTATCTCCCGCCCGCGGATTCCCGCCGGCGCGGGGCAACCCATCGGAGCATTTATTTTATGGCAAACTACGGAATCAACGGCTTCGGCCGCATCGGGCGCAACGTTCTGCGAGCCATGTCGCAGCAGGAAGTCGAGCGCGTCAAAGGCATCAACGATCTCACTGACACCGCCACCCTGGCGCATCTCCTGAAGTGGGACTCGGTGCACGGGAAATTTGACGGCGAGATCGGGCACGACGCCGAGAACATCATCGTCCGCGGGCACAAGATTCGGATCATGAAAGAGCGCGACCCGGCGGCGCTCCCGTGGAAGAGCCTCGGCGTGGACGTGGTCATGGAATCGACCGGCTTTTTCACCAGCCGCGACAAGGCCGAGCTGCACATCAGCAAAGGCGGCGCGAAGCGCGTGCTCATCAGCGCCCCGGCGAAAAATCCGGACGCGACCATTTGCCTCGGGATTAACGACGAGATCTACGACCCCGCGAAGATGACCGTAGTCTCGAACGCGAGCTGCACGACCAATTGCCTCGCGCCGCTGGCGAAAGTTTTAAACGACAAGTTCGGCCTCGAAGCCGGCTTCATGAGCACGATCCACAGCTACACGAACGACCAGCGCATCCTTGACCTGCCGCACGAAGACCTCCGGCGCGCGCGCGCGGCCGCGGTCAACATCGTCCCGTCGAGCACCGGCGCGGCCAAGGCCATCGGCGAAGTCATTCCCGAGCTCAAAGGGAAGCTCAACGGCGGCGCTTTCCGCGTCCCGACGCCGGACGGTTCCGTGACCGATTTCACCGCCATCCTGAAGAACAAAGCGACCGCCGAGGAAGTGAACGCCGCCTTTAAGGAAGCCGCCGGCACCGCGAAGTTCAAAGGCATCCTGGAATACTCCGACGAGCCGCTCGTCCTCCAGGACATCGTGGGCAACCCGCACTCCTGCATCTTCGACAGCGGGCTCACGCTCGCCCTCGGGGAGAAGTTCGTGAAGGTCGTCGGCTGGTACGACAACGAGTGGGGCTACAGCAACCGCTGCGTGCAGATGCTGGAGTTGCTCGGGAAGTAATTTCGTCGTCACCCGGTTCGCGCTTTGTCCAAAACGCGAGTTGGAGGACGATCACGGGAGTTCACTGCAATGAAAAAGCTCACCCTGAAAGACCTCGACGTGCACGGGAAACGCGTCCTTCTGCGCGTGGATTTCAATGTCCCGGTGGAAGCGCATGGCGACCATTTCCACATCACGGACGACACCCGGATCCGTGAATCGCTGCCGACGATCAATTATCTGCGCGAGCACGGGGCGAAGACGATTTTGATGGCGCACTTCGGCCGGCCGAAGGGACAGCCGAACGAGAAGTATTCCCTGCGCGCGGTGGCCGATCACCTGCACACCTTGATCGATCACCCGGTGGCGTTTGCCCATGAAACCGTCGGCAAAATCCCGGAGGAAATCATCGCGCACATGCAGCCGGGCGACGTGACGCTCCTGGAGAATGTCCGCTTCCAGGCGGGCGAGGAAGGGAACGATCCGGCAGTTCGCCGAAGCGCTGGCTAATTTAGGCGACGTCTACGTAAACGACGCTTTCGGCGCGGCCCATCGGGCGCACGCCAGCACGGCGGGAATCACGCAGTTCATCGGGCAATCCGCGATGGGTTTCCTGATGGAGAAGGAGCTGAAATATCTCGGCGGCGAATTGGAAAAGCCGGCCAAGCCGTTCGTCGTGATCATGGGCGGCTCGAAGGTTTCGGATAAGATCGGCGTGATCAAAGCGCTGATGGAAAAAGCCGACACGATTTTGATCGGCGGCGCGATGGCGAACACCTTCTGGAAAGCGCAGGGCATCCCTGTGGGCGCGAGCAAAGTGGAAGCGGACAAGCTCGATCTCGCGCGCGAACTTCTGGAGCACGCGAAGAAGAAAGGCGTGAAGTTTCTCCTGCCGGTCGACGCACTCGAGACCGATGAATTCAAGGCCGGCGCGAACAAGCGCAACACCGGCAAGGTGACCGAAGGCCACGGGATCAGCGACGGCTGGCAGGCGGTCGACATCGGCCACGCGACGATCGCGCTTTACGAAGACGAGATCAGGAAGGCGAAGACGATTCTCTGGAACGGGCCCGTGGGCGTCTTCGAGATTCCCGATTTTGCCGACGGCACGATCGCGATCGCCGAGGCGCTGGCTAAATCGGACGCGACCACGATCATTGGCGGCGGCGACTCCGTGACCGCGGTCAAGCAGGCCGGGTTAGCCGACAAGATGACGTTTATTTCCACCGGCGGCGGGGCCTCGCTGGAATTGATCGAGGGCAAGGAATTGCCCGGCGTGGCGGCTCTCTCCGACCGGAAATAATTTTATGCGCAAGAAAATCGTCGCGGCCAACTGGAAGATGAACAAGACGCAGCAGGAAGCGGCGGATTTCGTGGAGACGTTCCTGCGCGAGATCGGCGAAGCGAACGACGTCGAGATCGTGCTCGTGCCGCCGTTCACCGCGCTCGGCCGGGTGAGCGAAGCGATTCACCAGACGGGCAACGTGAAGCTCGGCGCGCAGAACATGTTTTGGGAAAAAGGCGGGGCGTTTACCGGCGAGATCAGCGCCGCGATGCTGCGCGAACTTTTCGTGCGCTACGTCGTCCTCGGCCATAGCGAGCGCCGGCAGTTACTTGGCGAGACGGATGAAATCGTAAACCGCAAGGTGCGCGCGGCGCACGAGGCCGGGCTGCGGCCGATCCTTTGCATTGGCGAGACGCTCGAGCAGCGCGAGGCGAACCAGGTGGAGAAGGTGCTCGGCACCCAGCTCCGCGGGAGCCTGGCAGACTTGAGCGCGAAAGAATTAGCCGACACCGTGGTGGCCTACGAGCCGGTCTGGGCGATCGGCACCGGCAAGGTCGCAAGCACCGCGCAGGCGCAGGAAGCGCATGCCTTCGTGCGCCAGACGCTCGCGGAAATCTCCGATGACGCCACGGCCGCGCGCATCCGCATTCAATACGGCGGCAGCGTGAAGCCGGATAACGCCCGCGAGCTCATGCAGCAGCCGGACATCGACGGTGCGCTCGTGGGCGGGGCCGCGCTCGACCCGCGCAGCTTTGCGCAAATCGTGCACGCGGCGAGCGACCGGGCTGAGGCTTAGCCAGCACTTTCGCCGACTCTCGCTGGCGGCTCGTTTACTGCACCACGAACACTTCCACCTGGCCCACGCCGGTGGTGTTGCTCACCCCGGCGACGGTGGCGGTGTATTCGCCGGAGGGGACGTTGATGATCACCGCCGCTTCGCGCGGGTCGCTCGGCTGGAGGCCGATGGTCTGCATCTCGCCGGCTCCGGGATCGGTCTGCCAGTTATCGTTCATCCCCACGGTTGTGCCCTGGTTATTGACCACCTTAATCGCCGGGTCAGTCAGCGCGCCGCTCACGCCGCGGCCGCTCAAGGAAGGCCCAAGACCACGGATGATCACGCGGCGGAAATCGTCGCCGCGGACGATGAAACCGCCGATGAGGACATTCGCATCGGTCCCGACTGGGCCGAGCGTGGAGATGTTGCGAAAGGTCGAGCCGGGAGCGCTGTCGATGTCGTAGATCTCGATCGAGGCCACGCCCGGCGCACCGTTCGCGCTGCGCACGCGCGCCGTGTAGGTGGTGATGTTTGCGTCCTGCGACGGGACGGTGGCGATGAGCGCCGACTCGGTCGCGCCACTGGGCGCGATCGCGAGGTCGATCAGTTGCTGCCGGTCGGGCGAATCGCCCCAGTTATTATTCGAAGCGATGACCGCGCCACCGGCATTGAGCAGCTCGAGGGTCGGATCGGGCAGCGCATTGGCCACGCCCAGGCTGGTGCTGATCGCGCGCACCACGAGCTTCTTCGAGGTCCCGCCGCGCACGATGAAGCCACCCGCGAGGACTTCGCTGCCCGTGGGGAAATTCGCCCGCGTGGCGATGTTCCGCAGGCGCGCAGGCGCGGCGATCGCGGTGACGACGAAGCTCTGCGAAACCGAGAGGCCATCGAGGTCGGTCGCGGTCACGGTGATCGTGGCGGAGCCGAGAGTGAAAGCGGTCACGAGCAAGTTCGCGCCGCTGGCGGTGGCGGTGATCGCGCCCGGGTTGTTGCTCGAGGCGGCAAAATTAAGCGGCGAGATCTGGGTGATCGACGGGATGGTGATCGCGTTCGCGACCTTGACGTTTTTGCCCGTGTTGTAGTCCGTTTGCGTGTAATTGCGCACCGGCAGGTCGGTGAAAGCGCCGCCAAAATTGAAGCGCGGGAAGGCCGCGATTGCATCGGCCACAGCCATGCCGCCAGCGGCCACGTGACCGAAGGCGGTGAAGCCGCCATTTTGGTTGTCCAGGTTGGCGGAGTTATCCGCGAGATTGATGAACCACTGGCTGGTGGCGCTGTTCGGATCGCCCCCGAGCTTGGCCATCGCGATCGTCCCGCGCGTGTTCGAGATCAGCGGCTCGTTCGGCACCGGCGCGAGCGTGAGCACCGCGGTCGGCACCAGGTCGGTGCCGTTCGAGGCCGCAGTCGCGATGAAGCCGCCGGCTTGAATCACGAAGCCCGCGACCGAACGGTGGAACATGAGCGAAGCGATCGCGCCGCCGGCGTTTGGATCGGCCTGGTAATAGCGGCCGCCATTCACGTAGCTCAGGAAATTGGCCACCGTCTGCGGCGCGGCCGCGCCATCGAGGGTGAAGTTCATCGCTCCGGCGACGGTGTTCACGTTGACCGCCGCGGTGGCATCGGGGTCGCGGAAGAAACTGTTCAGGTCGATCACCCGCGTGGTCTGGACATATTGCTGGTAATCGGTGAGCGCGGCGCTGACGACCGGAGCGGCGTTCGGCTTGACCGTGAGCGCGGGCGCGAGCGGCGCACCGAGAAAAGCGACCAGGAAAACGAGCGAGAGAGTGCGTTTCATCGAGCGTTCTCTTTACACCGCAAAGGCGGGTTTTCCAATGCCGCCGCGGCTACTTTTTGATCTCGAGATAGGTCCGCGCGGTCACCTTGCCGGTCGCGGGATCGACCTGCTCCAGGCGCATTTGCTTGAGGAACCAGCGCCCCTCGATCTTCTGCGCGGAGACGACCTCGAAGCGGCGGACGAGCTGCCCGTTCCAATCGTAGCCTTCCATGCGCATGAGCGCGCCGCTCTCCTGCTCCGCCCAGAGATAAACTTTCGAGTATTGCGATCGATCGCCCGGCGGCCGGAGCTCGAGCTTCCAAACGCGCCGGGTGTTGATGTAATCCTCGCCCAGAACCTTTCCGCCCGGCCAGTAGATGAACTTGAGCGCGAGATCCTCGAAGGTGATCGCGGTCCCGCGAACGCGCTGGCTAAACTCCGGGCCGCTGATCTTGTCGACTCCGTCGCGGCTGATGTTCTCGAGGTTGGAATCGCTTTCGCCGAGGCGCAGTTGAAGCGCCTCGTCGGGATTGGTGAAGCGGTAACGGATTACGCCGCCGGATTGCACCAAACGGAACGGGACCACGCGGCCTTCCTCGCGCAGTTGCCCTGCGAGGTCGATCTCCTGCTGGCCCGCACTGGCGCGAGCCATGGCCAGGATCTCCCCCGCGGAAGGCGCAGCCAGGAGGTGAAGCACGCTCGCGCTGAGGCAAAGTCCGGCCGCCGCGCAGACCTTAATCGCTTGTCTCACCGGGCGAGGCTTGTATCGTGGCGCCCCTTCCCGAAGGGCTTTTTCGGCGCGATGGACCAGGCTGTTTTTCATCTTATCAACGAACGATGGACGAGTCCTGCGCTCGATCTCTTCATGGCCGGGATCAGCGACGTCGAAATCTGGAAACCGCTCCTCATCGTGCTCGGTCTCTATGCGCTGCTCCGCGGCGGATTCAAGGGTCGCGCCTTTCTGGTTTGCCTCGGGCTGACCTTGATCGTCTCCGACAGCTTTGTGGTCCCGGCGCTCAAATCAGCCATCGGCCGGAAGCGGCCGAAGCAGGCGCAGACCGTGCGCATGGTCCAGCTGGAGAAAGTGTCGCCTAAATTTCTCACGCTCTTCAAGCGGCCGACGATTCGTTTCTCCGGCGTGCGCGAGCGGACGCAAAGCGGCCCGTCGTTCCCTTCCGGCCACATGACCGACAACACGATCATCGCCACCTGCCTCTCGCTCTTTTTCCGGCGCTGGGGCTGGCTCTATTGGTTCTTCGCCATCGCGGTCGGTTACTCGCGCGTTTACCTCGGGGCGCACTGGCCCAGTGATGTGTTGGCGACGATCTTTTTTGCCGGCGGCTTCACCTTGCTCGCGCTCGGCCTGTGGGAAGCGCTTTGGCGCCTGGCCGGACCACGTTGGCTCCCGCAACTTTTCGCGCGCCACCCGCGCCTGCTCGGAATTCCCGCGACCGCATGAGCACGACCCGCGCTGTCTGGCTTTTCCTGCTCGCGCTCACCGGCATCCGGCTGGCGCTCATTGGCACGACCGATCTTTCGTTCGACGAGGCGCACTATTGGATGTGGAGCGAGCGGCTGGCACCGGCCTACTTCAGCAAGGGCCCGGGCGTGGCTTACGCCATCTGGTCGAGTGTGGCGCTTTGGGGGCCGACGGAATTCGGCGTGCGTTTCTGGAGTCCGATCGTGGGCATGGGCACGAGCTTGCTGCTCTATTATTTCACGCGCCGGCTCTTCAGCGACGTGACCGGTTTCTGGGTGGTGCTCGCGCTCAATGTCGCGCCGATTTTCAACATCGGCTCGTTCGTGATCACGACCGATCCGCTGTCTATTTTCTGCTGGACCGCGGCCATGTTTGCCTTCTGGATCGCGCTCGAGAAAAGCCCGGCCTTCTCGTGGTGGTGGCCCTTTGCCGGGCTCCTCATGGGCCTCGGCTTCCTCTGCAAATACACCAACGCGCTCCAGCTGCTCTCAGTCGCCGCGGTGCTCGCGCTCGTCCCGCGGTTGCGAAAGGAATTCGCCCGGCCCGGGCTCTACTCGCTCCTGGTGGTCTTCGTCCTGTGCACCATTCCGCCGATTGTTTGGAACTCGAACCGCACCTGGGCCACGGTCGGCCATCTGCGCAATCGCGGTGCGCTCAATCGCCCCTTCGGCCTGCATTTCGGCGAGTTCATTTCCTTTCTCGGAATGCATTTTGCCGTCTATTCGCCGCTGCTTTTCCTCGGGCTCGTTTGGGCGGTGCTGGCGAATTGGAAGCGCACCCAGCAAACCTTCAAGGGCATCTTCCTGCTTTGGTTTGGGCTCCCGGTTTTCCTGGTCTACGCGGTCATCTCGCTCAACCACGCCTCGAACGCGAACTGGGATTGCCTCGCTTTCCTGAGCCTCGGCGTGCTCGCAGCTTCCTACTGGCGCGAGCGTTTGGAATCCCGCCCGCGCCTGGTCCCGTGGGCCGCCGCGGCCTTCCTGCTCGCGCTTTTCCTGAGCGCGCTCGCGCTTAATACCGATCTCCTGCACAGCTTCGGTTTCCATCCGCGGCGCGATCCCGCCGATAAGATGCGCAGTTGGGGCGCGAGCGCGGCCGCGGTCGAGCAGCTCCGCGGCGAAGTGGAAACGCAGCTCGGCGAAAAGGTTTTCCTGATCGCCGACGAACGCGCGCGCGCTTCGGAGTTATCCTTCTACTTGAAAGAGAAACGCGTCGAAGGCCCGGAGCATCCGCCGGTCTACATCGTCGAGACGCAGGACATCATGAATCAGTTCTCCTTTTGGCCGCGCTACGATGGTTTCGTGCCTGCGAACACCCGCACGGAGATGGGGAACGGCGACGTCTACACCGAGGAAGCGGGCGTGAACCCGTTTGAGGGCCGCAGTGCGCTCTACATTCAGAACAACCTCAAGAACGCCCCGCGCAATATCACCCGCGCCTTTGCCTCGACCGAGCCATACCGCGTGATCGAGGTCCGGCGCTACGGCCGCCTGGTGCGCACGCTGCAGGTGTTCATCTGCAAGAACTATCATCCGCTGCCGTTATGAGTGCTGCCCCTGCGGTCTCGGTCGTCGTCCCGCTTTTCAACGAAGAAGAAAACGTCGCCATCCTCCAGGCGGAGCTGGAGAAAGCGCTGGCTAATTTAGACTACGAGATCGTCTTCGTAGATGACGGAAGCCGCGACGCGACCATCGAAAAAATCCGGCCCGACCCGCGGGTGCGCGTGCTGCCCTTCGCGCAGAACGCCGGCCAAAGCGCGGCCATGTATGCCGGCCTGCACGCTGCCCGTGGCGAAGTCGCGGTCTTGCTCGATGGCGATCTGCAAAATGATCCCGCGGACATCCCGCGCCTCCTCGCCGAGCTCGAGCGCGGGGCCGATCTCGTCTGCGGCTACCGCGCGAAGCGCAAGGACACGACCGTGAAGCGGATCACCAGCCGGGTGGCTAATTTCGTGCGCAGCCGTTTCACCAAGGACGGTGTGCGTGACACCGGTTGCTCGCTCAAGGCGATGCGGCGCGAGTGCATCCGCACGCTCGTGCCTTTCAAGGGCATGCACCGCTTCATTCCCGCGCTGGTCAAAGGCGGCGGCTACTCGTTAGTCGAGATCCCGGTGAACCATCGCCCGCGCCAGTTCGGCGTGAGCAAATACGGCCTGGGCAACCGCGCGGTGCGCGCCACGGTCGACATGTTCGGCGTGCGCTGGCTGCTCTCGCGGCAGCTCAATTACAAAGTCCGCGACTAGGCGATCGCCGGCTCGTGCGCCCGCGGCGCAGGATCGACCCACTTCCCGTGCTCACGGATGAGGTCTTGCAAACGATCGACCGCTTCCGCTTCCGGGATGTTGAACTTCACCGCGGTCTTGCCGACGTAGAGATTGATCTTCCCAGGCGCGCCGCCGACGTAGCCGAAGTCCGCGTCCGCCATTTCGCCCGGACCGTTCACGATGCAGCCCATGACCGCGATGGTGACGCCTTTGAGATGCGCAGTCGCTTCTTTGATTCGCGCGGTCGTGGTCTGGAGATTGAACAGCGTTCTTCCACACGACGGACAGGCGACGTAATCGGTTTTGAAAATCCGCGAGCGCGCCGCTTGGAGGATGTTATAGCTCAGGCGCAATGCCTGGCCGGGTGCTTCCTCGCCCTGCACGAGGACGGCATCGCCGATTCCATCGCACAAGAGCGCGCCGATGTGCGTCGCCGCGACCAGCAGGTTCTGGAGAAACTCCGGCGCGCCCGGCGGCTGGAGTACATCCTTAAGCAGCACCGGATGCCGCGGATGCACCTTCGCCGCGAGCAGGCGGAAGGCAGTGATCACCGGCAGGTCGACGCTGTCGCGCACCGTGACCAGGCGCGGCGTCATCTCGCTGTTTAATTTGCCGACCGCCTCGTCGTCGCGCGGATCAATCTCGGCCACGCCGGAGCTTTCGTAGACGAACTCCGGCTTGTAATCGCCCATGCGCTCGACCTTGTGCGCGACTTTCTCGAAGTTCGCCTGCCGCACCGCCACGCGTCCCGGCTCTTCGCCGCCTAACGAGACCTCGCCAACGATGCCAGCAAGCGTGACCCGGTCCGACGCCCGGCGCGCATACGAAAATGGATCGTAGGACGTGGGGAGGTCGAAGGTCGGGCCCTCGGCCTTGGGAGTTTTGCCCATCAATGCGACCAGCGCCTGCGCCACCGGGATTTCGTGCACACTGTCCTCGGTCAGCGACACGCGCACCGTGTCTCCGATTCCATCGGAAAGCAGCGAGCCAATCCCGATCGCGCTCTTGATCCGCGCGTCCTCGCCTTCGCCGGCCTCGGTCACGCCGAGATGAATCGGGTAGTTCCAGTCCGGCCCCTCGGCGTTCAGCCGCGCGACCAGCAGCCGATAGGCGTTGATCATTACCTTCGGGTTGCTCGACTTCATCGAGAAAACGAAAGCGTGGTAATCGAGCTCGCGCGCGATCCGGGCAAACTCGAGCGCGCTCTCCACCATGCCGAGTGGAGTGTCACCGTAGCGATTCATGATCCGGTCGCTGAGCGAACCGTGATTCGTCCCGATGCGCATGGCGATCCCGCGCTCCTGGCACAAGCGCACCAACGGCGAGAAGCGCTCGCGGATGCGCTCCAGCTCGGCGGCGTATTGCTCGTCGCTGTATTCGAGAATCTTGAACTTTTTTGAGTCGGCGTAGTTCCCCGGGTTGATCCGGACTTTATCGACCCACTTGGCCGCTTCCATCGCGGCCTCGGGCTTGAAATGGATGTCGGCCACGATCGGCACCTGGCAGCCGCGCTCGCGCAGGCCGCGCACAATGTGCTGCAAATTGGCGGCATCCTTCACCGTCGGCGCGGTGATGCGCACGATCTCGCAGCCGACATTCGCCAGCTCGAGGGACTGCGCGATCGACGCCTCCGTGTCCATCGTGTCGCAGGTGATCATCGACTGGACGCGGATCGGATTCGCCCCGCCCACGCCCACGCCGCCGACCATGACCTCGCGGGTCGACGCGGCGCTGGGGTCGGAAAGGATCGGCGCAGTAGCTCACTTGCGCTTGCGCGGCCGCGAACCGTTTTTCAGCTCGTTCAATGCGATGATCAATTTCACGTCGATGCGTTTCCCGGTCCCATCGACATCAGAGACGTGCACGGTGCGATAGTCCCGCGTAAACGACATGAATTCGGGATGATCCACGAGCACGCGCGCGCCATTCGTGAGGAGGATCTCAAACGGACGAAACGGCGCCGCGGAATAAAGCTCTCGTAACTGGTTGGGGTCCATCGCCCCGCAAGATAACCATTTCGCTTCGCCTCGGCAATGTAGACGCCCGCCTTACGGCTCCATCTCCGCTTTCTGCGCGGGCGCTTCCATCTTGTCGAGCTTCGAGCGGATGAACGGCAGGTCCTGCAGATCGAAGAAAGTGACGTAGACCATGTAGCCGATGATCAAAACCGCACAGCCGGTCTGGATGATCTCGAGCAGGCGAATGTTCACCGGCTTGCGGCGGATTGATTCGATAATAGCCAGCACGATGTGGCCGCCATCGAGGACCGGAATAGGCAGCATGTTCAGGATCGCGAGGTTTACGTTCAGGATCACGCTAAACCAAAGCGCGAGCTGCCAGCCGTATTCGCTCTGGAAGAGGAGATAGTAGATCCGCCCGATGCCGACCGGTCCGCTGAGATGCTGCAGCTTGACGTCTGATTTCGGCGAAGCGACCGCGCCAATCGTGTTCAATGTGCTCGTGACGCTGTTGTAGACCTGCTCGATCGGGTTCGGATGCGAGATCGAGGTGCGGCCGGCACTGTCCCAGCGAATGCCGATGCGCGCGGTTTTCTCGCCGGCAAGGATCGTCGGCTGGACTGCAACTTCCATGTTCTGGCCGCCGCGCGTGACCTCTAGCTTGAGCAGATCGGTCGGGTGTTTCTCGATGTAATCCGCGAGCGCGACCGGGTGGAAAATCGGCGTCCCGTTGAAGCCATGGATCACGTCGCCGGCCTTCAAGCCCGCCGCTGCCGCGGCGTGTTCCCGGCTGCACTTCCTCCACGATCGGCGTCTGCGCCGGGAGCACGAGAATCTGGCGCACGCTTTTCCGCCGCCAGCCGCGCGTCTCCGAGCGGAACGGCTCCACGTCGAAGCTCAACATCTTGCCGTCTCTTTCCGCGGTGATCGGGATGGTCGCGCCTTCGCTGCGCACCACTGCCCAGACGACGCTGTGGTTCATCCCGCTGAAACGCCGCACGGGCGAGCCATCGACCGCCACGATCCGGTCGCCCGCTTGCATGCCGGCCTTGGCCGCGGGCGAATCGGCCTGCACATAGCCGACCGTGGTCGTCATGTCGGACTCGTTCACCGGGTGGCCGACCGCCCAGACGATGCAGGCAAAAGTGAGCGCGAGGAGCAGACTAAAAAGCGGCCCGGCAAAGGCGACGATGATTTTGTCGAGCGCGGAAACGCGCGGGAGCGTGGCGCGATCGACATCCACTTCGCCCTCGATGATGTCCATCGGCGCGAGCTGCGGCAGGGCGACAAAGCCGCCGAAAGGAATCGAGCCGAGCGAGTAGGTGATTCCGTTGACTTCCTTTTTCCAGATCGGCTTGCCGAACCAGACACCGAACTTCTCGATCACCAGCCCGCGCCATTTCGCCGCGAGGAAATGCCCGAGCTCATGCACGATGATGAGCAGGTTAAAGAGGACGATGACCTCGAGGAGGATGAAGAGAAAACGGAGTGCTTGCGGTATCATGCGTGAACGGCGGCGTTATTTCGCCCGGGTGAGCGCGGCGGCTTCCGCGCGGGCCCATTGATCGGCGGCCAATATCGCATCGAGGTCGGCCTCTGCAATGGAAGCGTGCCGCTCCATCACCTGGCCCACGACCTCCCAGATCCCGGGGAAAGAGATGCGCTTTTCAAGGAAAGCGGAGACGGCGACTTCATTGGCAGCGTTCAATACAGCAGGCAAGGTGCCGCCGACTTCGCCCGCGCGGCGCGCGAGCGTGAGCGCGGGGAAATCATCGTAGCGTGGCGTCTCGAATTCGAGCGCGCGCAATTGCCCGAAATCGAGCGGCCGGAGGGAATTCGGGACGCGCTCCGGCCAGGTGACCGCGTATTGGATCGGGAAGCACATGTCCGAGTGGCTCAGCTGCGCGAGGACCGAGCCGTCGGTAAATTCCACCATCGAGTGGACGATGCTTTGCGGGTGCACGATCACGTCCACCCGCGCCATCTCGACGTCAAAAAGCCAGCGCGCCTCGATCATCTCCAGGCCTTTGTTGAAGAGCGTCGCGGAGTCGATCGTGATCTTCGGGCCCATGTTCCAGGTCGGGTGCTTCAGGGCTTGTTCGACCGTGATCGCTGGCAAACTCGCTCGCGGGCGTTTTGCGGAAGGGTCCGCCGCTGGCAGTCAGGATCAGCCGGCTCACTTCCGCCGTGGCGTGCTTTCCCGCGAGGCACTGGAAGATCGCATTGTGCTCGCTATCGACCGGCAAAATCCGCACGCCCCTGGCCGCGGCCGCGCGCATCACGATCTCGCCGGCCATGACGAGGATTTCCTTGCTCGCGACCGCGAGATCTTTCCCGGCCTCGATCGCCGCCAGCGCCGGGCGCAGGCCGCCAGTGCCGACGACGGCCACCAGGACCATCTCCGCGCTTGCGAGCTGCGCGATTTCGCAAAGCCCTTCGTCGCCCACGAAGATTTGCGGCGTGTAGGCTAATTTCTCGCGCAGCTCCGCGACCTTCGATTTGTCGACAATGCAGACCGCTTCCGGGCGCAATTCGTTCGCCTGCTCGGCCAGCTTCGCCGCGCTGCTGTTGGCCGCCAGGCCGACGATCTCCATCCGCTCCGGGATGTCGCGCGCGACTTTGCGCGCACTTTCACCGATGGAGCCGGTCGCGCCCAGGACGACGACGCGCTTCCGCTTCATGAAACGCGGATGACCAGGCGCAGGTAAAAGAAGAGCAACGGCGCGGTAAACAGCAGGCTGTCGATCAGGTCGAGCGCACCACCGATGCCCGGGAGAAAATTGCCCGAATCCTTTACCCCGGTGCTGCGCTTCACGATCGACTCTGCGAGGTCACCCACGACCGCGGCAAAGCCGAGGAGCAGCCCGAGCACGGTCGCATGCGTCCAGTTGAGCGCCGCCAAATGATGCGGCATCAACCAGAGCAAACCCCAGCTCGCAAGCAGCGAAAAGAAGAGCGCGCCGGCAAAACCTTCCCAGGTTTTCTTCGGGCTGATGTGCGGCACCATCATGTGTTTCCCGATCACACTCCCGGTGAGGTAAGCCCCCATGTCGCTGAATTTCGTGATCGCGATCAGATAGAGCACGTAGAACTGACCCTGGACCGCACCGGTGGGCGAGCGCGGGACCACGTAGACGATCTTGGTGATGAAGTTGTAAAGCCAGAGCACGTAAAGCAGGCCAAAGAGCGTGTAAGCCATCGTCCGCAGGGGCGCGTCGTCGCGCAGGCTGGTGAACATTTGCCGGCAAAAAACCGTGAGCAAAAAACCGAGCAAACAGGCGACCTCGAAGTCGTAGGAATGCGCCGGGCCGATGGTCGAGAAGTAGTAGAAACTTCCCGTGAGCATGATCGCCCCGCAGATCATTGCGGTGATCTTGAAATTAGGCAGCCCTTTGTGATCGAGCATGCCGTAGAACTCCCAGAGCGTGAGCAGCCCGAAGGCGGCGATCAGCCCGAAGAAAGCGTACTCGTAACCGGAGAAAATAATCAGCAGCGCGACCGACCAAAGCGCGACCGTGCTGGTGAAGCGAAAGACGAAAGTCAGCTTTGCCGGGACCGCTTTTGGCTGAGAGCGGTCGACGGCATCAGGCATGGCGAGCACCATCCGGAAAGAGCGTGGCGAACGCAAGCGTGAGGAACTTGGTGGCGCTCGTCATCTCGCTGTCTAATTTCCCCAGCGTGAGCCAAACAATGCCAGCGGTGGTCAAGGCGCGCTCCGGTCCGGGGCTCGAGTTGCAGGAAGTCCCGGTGCCCGAAGTCGGGCCAAACGACGTGCGCATTCGCGTGCAGAACGCCTCGATCTGCGGAACTGACGTCCACATCTACAACTGGGACGCGTGGGCCGAGAAGACGGTGCCGACGCCGTTGGTCATCGGCCACGAGTACGTCGGCGTGATCGACCAGGTCGGGAGCGCGGTGAAGGATTTTTCCGAAGGTGAACTGGTCACGACCGAAGGCCACATCGTTTGCGGGCATTGCCGCAATTGTCTCGCGGGCCGGCGTCACCTTTGCCCGAACACCATCGGCATCGGCGTGCAACGGCCGGGTGGCTTCGCGAAATATGTCTCGGTGCCTTACAAGAACATCTGGCGCTGCGACTCAAACATCCCGCTCGATGTCCTTTCCTGCTCCGACCCGCTGGGCAACGCGGTGCACACCGCGCTCTCTTTCGATCTCGTGGGCGAAGACGTGCTCATCACCGGCGCCGGCCCGATCGGCTGCATGGCGGTGCCGATCTGCAAAATGGCGGGCGCGCGCAAGGTGGTGATCACGGATGTGAATCCTTATCGCCTGGAAATTGCGCGCAAGATGGGGGCAACGCTCGCGCTCGACGTGCGCGAAACGAAATTAGCCGACGCGATGAAAGACCTCGGGATGCGGGAGGGCTTCGACGTCGGCCTTGAGATGTCCGGCAATCCGAAGGCGTTTACCGACATGCTCGACGTGATGGTCAATGGCGGCCGCATCGCCATGCTCGGGATCATGCCAGGCCACGCGGCGATCGATTGGAACCTGGTGGTCTTCCATGGCCTGACGATCAAGGGGATCTACGGCCGCGAAATGTTTGAGACCTGGTATAAAATGACCGCGCTGCTCCAGAGCGGACTCGATATCTCGCCGGTGATCACTCACCACATGCCCTACACCGACGTGGTCGAGGGCGTGGAGCTGATGAAGAGCGGGCAATCCGGCAAGATCGTGCTCGATTGGACGGCGGCTTGAGTTTCACCGTCGAGCCGGCCAGCAGCGACTCCGCGGAAAGCAGCGCGCTGCTCGCGGAACTCTGGCGGGAACTCGATGAGCTCTACGGCAACGAAACGCCGACCACGCCAAAATTAGCCAGCGACTTCCAGCCGGTGGCTTTCCTCCTCGCGCGCGTCCAGGGCGAAGCTGTCGGCTGTGTCGCGCTCCTTCGCCTAACGAGTGAAATCGCGGAGGTGAAACGGATGTTTGTCCGCGCCCCGGCACGCGGTCGCGGGATCGCGCGGGCCCTGATGGAACGCATCGAAGAGCTCGCCGCCGAGCGCGGATTCAACGAGATCTGGCTCTCGACCGGCCTGCGCCAGCCGGCCGCGCTGCGGCTGTATGAACGTCTCGGCTATAAGCGAATTGCTGGTTTCGGGGAATACCGGGACGAACCGCTGAATGTGTCGCTCGCAAAGCCTTTGCGATCGCCGCCGTCCAGTGGGCGGGAAAAAAGTGCGGCCGACTAACGAAGCGCCGCGGCTTGCTCATCCTGGCCTTGCAGCTGGAGCACCATGCGCTGGATATGCTTGTAGTGCTGGCGCGGAGTAAGGAGCGCGAGACTGGAGGCGCGGTCGCCCCACTTCAACACCTGGATCGGTTCCTGACGCACGCCCCACCGATTCATGTCGCGGGTCGTGGCCATGTAGAGATCGATCGTATTCCGGCCGCTCAGCGCCCAGCCGTAGTCGTCAACCTTGTAGATTTGTCCGGTGGAGAGCACACGGAAGTAAGTCCCCGCGGGCCAGCGCGACCAATCGGCGGCGGCGCTTCCGATCGCCGGGCGCACGTATTCGGTCTTGACCACTTTCTTGCGGCCGCGCCGGGTCTTGACGTAATGCGTGACGGTCCGCTTGCGAGGCGCAAGGTAAGCCTCGAGCGAACGGCCGGACTCAACCCGCTGGATCGGCGCGCTGGCGGCACCGAGCACGCCGCCGAGCGCGTTGCGATTGCTGTATTGCCGATGATCCGACTCGGTGTGCGTGTAGGCAGTCGTGCGGACGTTTTGAAAATCACTCTTCGCAATCGGCGGCTCGTAGGCCGGCAAAGGTCGACTGGAGACGCGGGTTCCGGTGGTCTCGCAGGAGGAGAGCAGGAGCGCGCAGCAAGCGCTCAAGGCGGCGAGGGTGAGGAGATTCGGAGTGGAGAATTTCAAATCGGATCGGCCGAGTTGTTACCAGTTATTCACAAGCAGAGGCAAGAATCTTTTGCGCCGCTTTGCATCCGCCGTGCGATGACGCCAGCTTTGCGCCATGCGCGCCGCCTTCGACCAGCAACTCGCTTCCACGCTCGAGGAAATCCGCCAACAAGGCCTCTACAAGACCGAGCGCATCATCACTTCGCCGCAGGATGCGCACATCAAGGTGGGCGACGGCCGCGAGGTCTTGAACTTCTGTGCGAACAACTATCTCGGCCTGGCCGATCACCCTGCGCTGATCGCCGCGGCCAAGAAAGCACTCGATACCCATGGCCTGGGAATGGCGAGCGTGCGCTTCATTTGCGGCACGCAGGATCTGCACAAGGAGCTGGAGAGCGCGCTGACTAATTTTCTCGGGATGGAGGACACGATCCTTTATCCGAGCGCATTCGACGCCAACGGCGGCCTCTTCGAAACGCTGCTCGGCGCAGAGGACGCGGTGATTTCCGACGAGCTGAACCACGCCTCGATCATCGACGGCATTCGCCTCTGCAAAGCGCAACGCGCGCGCTACAAGCACAACGACATGGCCGACCTGGAGGCGAAGCTCGCGGAGACGAAGGGCGCGCGCACGCGCTTGATCGCGACTGACGGTTGCTTCTCGATGGACGGCACGATCGCCGATCTGGAAGCGATCGTGGCCCTGGCAAAGAAATACGATGCGCTGGTCATGATCGACGATTGCCACGCGACCGGCTTCCTCGGTAAAGGCGGCCGCGGGACCCATGAATACCGCGGCGTCATGGGCGAGATCGACATCATCACCGGCACGCTTGGGAAAGCGCTCGGCGGTGCCAGCGGTGGCTTCACCAGCGCGCGGAAATCGATCGTGGAACTTCTCCGGCAACGCTCGCGCCCGTATCTTTTCTCGAACAGCGTCGCGCCGCCGATCGTGGCCGCGACACTCGCCGGGTTGGAGTTGCTCGAGAAATCGACTGAACTGCGCGACAAGCTCGAGGAGAACACGAAATTCTTCCGTGCCGCCCTGACCGAGCGCGGCCTAACGATCAAGCCCGGGACGCATCCGATCGTCCCGATCATGCTCGGCGATGCGACCAAGTCGCAGAAGTTCGCCGCACGCATGCTCGAGAAAGGCGTCTACGTGATCGGCTTCTTTTACCCGGTGGTGCCGCATGGCACGGCGCGCGTGCGCACGCAGGTGAGCGCGGCCCATTCGCGGGCCGATCTCGAGTTTGCGGTCAACGCCTTTGCCGAGACTAACGAGGAGTTGCTTTGACATTCCGGGCGCGGCGCCTCTATTCCACAGCCATGAAGACCTGCCTCGCTTTCCTCTGCGCTTCCGCCTTCGTCCTCGGCTCGGTGCAGGCGCAGAACCCCGATTTTCCTGGCGTGGAAAAGGCGATGTCGACCAAGGCGTTTGAAGCCGCGGGCTTAACCAAGCTCACGCCGGAAGAGCGCGCGCGGCTGAATGAATTCATCCGCTCCTACACGCAATCGACCAACCAGGAAGCCGCCAAGCTGGCGGTCGAAGGCGCGGTCAAAGACAACAAGATCGCTTCGCAGCCGCAGGTGATCGAGAGCCGCATCGTGGGGCCATTCAAAGGCTACAACGGGCACACCCGTTTCCAGCTCGAGAACGGTCAGGTCTGGGCGCAATCGCAATCGTCTACCGCTTCGTTCCCGCCGACTGATTCGCCGCCGGTGGTGATCGTGAAAGCCGGCTACGGCCATCGCATGTATATCCTCGGCGGCGGCAATATCCGCGTGGCGCGGATGCGTTAGGCAGCGCTTTGGAAAACGGCGCGCGGCCGCTTAGCCGCGGTGGAGCGCGATGCTCGAGCCGACCCAGGTTTTGTTCCTGTTGAACTTCACCCCCATCATCGCGCCCTGGCTCATGCGCACGAGATTGTTGACCAGAAGCGGCTCCCCGCCATTGGGCCAGACGAACATCATCCGAATCTCGGCCTTTGAGCGGCTGCCGTCCGGCGTGGGGATGAAGTCGGCGTAGTTCACCTTCTCCTGCAGAATCCAGGTGTGCGGATCCTCGAGCGCGGCAAGAGTTTTCTCGTTCGGCTCGAGGTCGACCCCGAGCCCGGCGAAGGAGTAGAGCGGCTTGAGGACGAAATCAG
The DNA here is from genome assembly GCA_963726745.1 of uncultured Verrucomicrobiae bacterium. Lineage (GTDB taxonomy): Bacteria > Verrucomicrobiota > Verrucomicrobiia > Chthoniobacterales > UBA10450 > JACCTI01. The sequence continues at coordinate 1,132,312 of CAVSDR010000003.1, read as the reverse complement.
CCAGCGACTCGCCGGCCGGGAACTCGTCGGCAAAATAAGCGCGCGACGTGTGCGCGGTCTTGAGGAACGGGAGCGAGTGCTTACTGATCCGGAAGAACCAATTCGGGTGGCCGATCCATTGCGCGTCGATCTCGTGCTGGAAGCTGAAGCCGAGGTTTAAGTCCGGCCGGCGCAGGAGTTCATCGAAGATCACCCGGTTGTAGATTCGCTCGATCTTGATCTCGCGACCATCGCGTTCGTAGAAGAGCTCGCGCCCGCGGCGCCGCACTTCCGTGAGGCAGACCGGTTCAATCCCGAGGAGCGTCTCGGTGCAGACGAAATCGATTCGCGTGTTCTGTTTCTCGGGCTCGATCTCGAGCAGGACGACGTTCTCCGGGTCGCAATCGCCCACGATCACGCGCTCGAGCAGTTCGCGGTAGCCGTGCTCGTCGCAATTGAAGAACGGCACCCAATCCTCCGGGATCGCGGGATACGCGTGCCGCATGCTGTGGAGCAGGAGGATCTGGAAACCGTAAAGGCTGGGGAAACCTTGGAGTTCGATCAGGCGCGGCGTGAGTTTGCCGTCCACTTCGCAGATCGCGAAATCGACCTGAATGAAGGTCGGGTGCGGCGTTTCGCCCGGCACCTCGAGCCCCGGCGGGATCGAGTCGGCCGCGTGGCGGGCGAACTCCGGCGTGCGGGTTTGCGCAACCAATTCCTCGGCCGCCGCGCTCACCTCCGCGGTGAAGTCGTCGGTTAAAAAAATCGGCGACTCGGCGATGCGGAAGTCGACCGGCCAGCGCTCAGCCTCGTTCGCCATGAGCACCAGCTCTTCATAACGCTCCGCCGTGAAGTCAGCGTTGAAACGAGCGCGCAGGTCTGAGTGCATGAAAGCGCTGTCTAAATGAGGAACTGCCCGTGCTCCATCACCTTCTCCTCGTCGAACCAGATGTCGAAGTCGCGGCCGACGCAGTCGATGTGTGTTTTCGAGATCCAGTCCTGGCCGGTGTGCTCGGCATACGGGTGACCGAAGGCGATGTGGATCCCGGGAATTTTTTCATCCTGCAAGATGTGCCCGATGATGCGGGTGCAGGCGATGTTGGTGCCGATGGCAAATTCGCCCACGCGATTGCTATTCTCATCGGTGCTGGTGTAGGCGCGGAACTCCTCGAGCAGCTCCTGGTTCTCGCAGGCTAACGAGTGGATGCGGTTGTCGCGCACTTCGATCGTCAGCGGCGTCGCCTGGATGTCGCCATACTTTTGGCAGAGGTAATCGCCGACCACGCCGTCGACCACGAAGGTGCCGTGAGTGTTGAAGGGCGAGGTGAAAATCTCGCCGCCGGGCAGGTTACCCCACTTTTCGCGCGTGATGATGCCGCTGGTTTTGAGCCACTTCAGTTTCGGCGAAAGCTCGGCCGTGAATTCCGTGCCGTGCGGCGTCCAGCAACGCACGCGACTTGCGCCATGCGCGCCTTTTCCACGAGGCGCTGGCTCAATTTATCCACCGCGATGAAATCCGCGCGCATCCCGTGGAGCATGATCTCGCGGTTGATGTTCACCATGTGGCCGTGGCGGATGCCATGCTGATTCACCACCGCGGTCATCTGAATGCGCGAGCCGAGTTCGCCCGTCTGCGTTTGCGAAGCAAAAATGCTTACCTGCGACTTGGCGAGATCGTCGAGAATCGGCTGCGGCATCCCGGTGAGCGGGCGCGTGGCGTAATTCTCCAGGACAAAGACGGCACACTCCGAGCCGACCTCCTCCACTTCCGCCTGGAGCGCCGCGGCGATCTCGATCGTCGCTTCGTCGGTGATGATCGTGATCCGCTCCTCCGGTTTCAGGCGCAGGCAGTCGCGGATGGCATTACGCGCACCAGGCGCAAGCTCGGCATCGATCGTGGCAATGGAGAGTCGGTCGGACATTTCGGCGAACGCTAACCTTTACGCGGGAAAGGCTGCGGGGCAATTGCCCTAGCTTCCGGCGTTTTCGAAGACTGTTGGCTCGTCCAGGCGCAGGCCGTCGTAGGTCTCGCGCACGATCAAATCCACCACCTCGCGCATGTCCCGCGTCTTCGCCCAGACATCGAGCTGGCGGTCGGAGCCGGTCCCTTCGCGCATGATCCGCTCGATGTGCTCGATCTCGCGCTGGATCCCGAGTTCCTCGATCTCGCTCGAGACGAAGTCGAGAATCTCATGGATCAATGTGCGCGTGTCCGTCTCTTGTTCGCGGCCGAAATCGATCAACTTGCCGTCTAATCCGTAGCGCGAGGCGCGCCAGCGGTTCTCATCGATCAAGCGCCGGCGGTAGATTCGGAAGGAAAGGTTTTCGCGCTGGAGCTTGTGCAGCCGCACGATCACCGCCTGGATCAAAGCCGCGAGCGCGAGAGTGTCGTCCACCCGCGTCTGCGCATCGCATACCCGCACCTCGAGCGTGTCGAAGAACGGATGCAATCGGATGTCCCACCAGATCTTTTTGGCGTTATCGATGCAGTTCGTGCGGATGAGGAGCTTGAGGTAATCGTCGTATTCGCTCAGGCCTTCGAAGGCGTCGGGAATGCCGGTGCGCGGGAAGCGTTCGAAGACTTTTAGCCGGTAACCTTTGAAGCCGGTATTGCGCCCCACCCAGAAGGGCGAGTTGGTCGAAAGCGCGTAGATGTGCGGGAGAAAATAGCGCGCCTGGTTCATCACGTGGATCGCCATTTCGCGGCTCGGGATTCCCACGTGCACGTGCAGACCGAAGATCAGGTTGGCCCGCGCCACCTGCTGCATGTCCTTCACGATTTCCTTGTAGCGCTCGCCCTCGGTGATCAGCTGGTCACCCCAGTGCGAAAAAGGATGCGTCCCGGCGCTGGCGATTTTCATCCCGCCCTTGCCCGCGAGCCGGGCGAGGTGGCTCCGGAGTTCGATCACATGCGCGCGCGCATCGACCACCGACTGGCAGATCTCCGTGCCCAGCTCGACCACGCTCTGGTGCATCTCCGGCTTGATCTGCTCCTTCAAGGTGAGCTTGCCGCCCTCGAGGATCTCCTGGATGTGCGACCGGAGCTCGCGCGTTTGCGGATCGACGATCGCAAACTCCTCCTCGATGCCTAACGTGAAAACGTGGTCTTTCGAGAACACGAAGGAACAACCATCAAGACCTGCGCGCCTGCAAGTGTTCTCCTTCGTCCCCTAACAAGTCGTCTGCGCAGGTGACAGCGGCGTTACTCTTGGAGGTGTAGCTGGGCGCTTTTCGCGCCCGCCTGGAACTGCTACGATCGGCGGCGATGTGGCTCCGGGTCTGCCTTGCTTTCGTGCTCTGCCTTCTTTGCGCCCGTCTCGGCCACGCGCAGGCGACCGTGGAAGGCCACGTGGATTTGCCGAAGGCGCGCAGCGCGCCGCTGCTCACGCAGCGCTACGAAGTGGTCACAAAGGGCGGCGTCTTGGCGACCAATCCTCCGGTCGCCGTGGTCTATCTCGAAGGCGCTCCCTCGGAAAAGACCACGCCGTCTCGAGCCCAGGTGGTGCAGAAGGAGATGGCTTTCCGTCCGGCGCTGCTCCCGATCGCGGTCGGGACGACGGTGGAATTTCCCAACGAAGACGACACCTACCACAACATCTTCTCCTACTCGCCGGCGAAGCGTTTCGATCTCGGCCGCTACCGGCCCGATGAACGCCCGTTTCCTTCCGTGCTCTTCGATCAGCCCGGCTTGATCACTCTACGCTGCGACATCCACGAGCACATGCGCGGCCTGGTCCTTGTCCTCCCGACAAACCATTTCACCACCACCGACACGCAGGGAAATTTTCGGCTAACCGGGCTGCCGGCGGGCCGCTACACGCTCAAGGCCTGGGTGGACAGCAAGACAACCCGCGCCCTCGCAGTGGAACTTCACGATGGCGCGAATCAGCGCGTCGATTTCCGGTGAAACCCGCGTCGCCCGCGCCGCGCCCGCGGCCTTTCCGGGTCCGCTTTCTCCTGGCGATGATGCTGGTGGTGGCGGCGCTGACCGCGCTGGGACTGTTCCTCGCGGACCGCAAAGTGGCGGTGGAAGCGGCGCGCGATCTCGAGCAGGATTTCCGAAACGAGTTGGCCACGCTTCATGGCGTGCGCGAGGTGCGGCAAGCGGCGCTGGTGGAACGTTGCCGGCGGCTGACCCAGCGGCCGCGGATTCACGCGGCGCTGGAGGATAACGCGCTCGATCTGCTTTACCCGAGCGCGCGCGACGAACTGCGCGATCTGATTTCAACCGCCAACGGCTCCCTGCATGCTCGCTTTTACCGTTTCCTCGATCGCGCCGGCGCGGTCCTGCCGCCGCCCCCGGGAGCCGAGGTCGGGCAGCTGGCTCCGGGGGAAGCCGCCCGGATTGCAGTGCAGCCGCTGCCTGCCGAACCGCAAAGCGGTTATCTCCTGCGCGAAAGCGCGGGGGACCGCAGCGAGGCCGAGGAGATCCTGGCGGTGCCGATTTTCTCGAGCGAGAGCGGCGAAGTTATTTCCGCGATCGTGCTCGGGTTTCGCCCCGAAACGCTGAGTGAAGAACGCGCCCGCCTCGCGAGCGGCATCTGGGCGGAAGGAAAACTCGACCTCCCGCGGCTGGCGCCCGAGGCCAGCCCTGCCTTGCTGCGCGCTCTGGAATCCCAGGCGAAAACGAGCAGCGGCAGCTTTCGCTTGGCGATTGCTGGCGAACCGCACCTCATCTTCTTCAAACAGCTCAACCCCGGCTCGATCTTCCCGGCGGCCTATGAAGTTGCACTCTATCCGCTGCACGATGCCCTCGCCCGCCAGCGTCAACTGCGCCGGCATGTGCTCTGGGCCGGCGGCGGGCTCCTGCTCGTGGGACTTTTAGCCAGCCACTTCCTCGCCGGGCGCCTGGCCAAACCGGTCGAGACGCTGGCGGTCGCTTCGCGCGAGGAACGGACCCGCCGGCGCGAGGCCGAGGCCGCCCTCGAAGCGACCAGCGAAGAACTCCAGCGCACCGCGCGTTTCTCCGCGGATGCTTCGCATCAATTGAAGACGCCGGTGACCGTCTTGCGGGCTGGCATCGATGAGCTGCTCGCGCGCGACGATCTTCCGCCCGACCTCTACCACGAACTCTCCGCCTTGCTCCACCAGACCTATCGCATCACCAGCGTGGTCGACGATTTACTTCTCCTCTCGCGGATGGATGCGGGGCAGCTCCGGATTCAATTCGAGCCGGTCAATCTCTCGCAGCTGCTCGAGGAATGGATCGACGACCTGGGCGCGGTCCCGGACGAATTGCACGTAAAACTAGAGACCGATTTCCCTCCGGGATTGCACGTCGCCGGGGAAAAACGCTACATCACCCTGATCGTGCAAAACCTGCTGGAAAACGCGCGCAAATATAACCAGCAAGATGGCCACATCTGCGTCTGGGCGCGGGACGAGGGCGAGTTCGTCATCCTCGGGGTGGAGAACACCGGCAAGCCGATTCCGCGCGCGGCCCAGCCGCACATCTTCGAGCGGTTTCACCGCGGGGTGGTGGGCGAAAACGTCCCGGGCCACGGATTGGGCCTTAACCTCGCGCGCGAACTCGCGCGGCTCCAGGGAGGCGACCTCTGCCTCACCCGCTCGGACGAAGAGGCGACGGAATTTGAAGTACGTTTTCGGGCCGCGTCCCGCCCGGCGAAGGAGCGGGCGCTTTCTGAAGTCGGATGAAGCGCTGCCTGCTCGTCCTGCTTTTCCTCGGCACGACGAGACTGCTGCCTGGGCAGGAAATTCTCGAGCAGCTCGACCAGGCGCTCACGCTCAGCGCTTTTCACGATCAAATCCGCGCCCGCGCGAGCGGCACGCTGGAGCTGGAGTATTACGCCTTTGACGGAGCCGCGCCCGGCCTGCTGGACGTGCGGGGAAATCGCTTCGTCAATCCGCGGCTGACTCTCTTTTTCGACGCGCAAGTGGGCGCGCCGCTCTATTTCTTTGCGCAGGCGCGGGTGGACCGGCACTTCGATCCGCGCGAGGAGGGAGCGCAGCTCCGGCTGGATGAATACGCGCTCCGGATCACGCCGTGGAGCGACGGGCGGTTGAGCCTGCAGGCCGGTAAGTTCGCCACCGTCGTCGCCCGCTGGGTTGAGCGTCACCTGGCCTGGGACAATCCCTTCATCTCTGCGCCGCTGATCTACGAACGCGCCCTCCCGCTGGAAGATCATGAGGCCCCGGCGCTGCCGTTCCGGGGCGAATTGCACGACGAAAAAGCCGAGTATATCCCGGTGATCTGGGGGCCGAGCTATGCCTCCGGCATTTCCGTCGCCGGGCGGCTCGGGCGCTTCGAATACGCCGCTGAATTAAAAAACGCCAGCCTCTCGTCCCGCCCGGAAGTGTGGGACGCGACGCAGCGCGGCTTCGAGCATCCCACCGTGAGCGCGCGTCTCGGTTTCCGGCCAAATGCGATGTGGAATCTCGGCTTTTCCGCGAGCGACGGGAGCTACTTTTCGACGTCCGCGCGCACCAGCTTTCCTGCGGGGCGCGGCCTCGGCGATTACCGGCAAGATCACCTCGCGCAGGATGTGAGCTTCGCCTGGCATCACCTCCAACTCTGGGCAGAAGTGCACGAGACGCGCTTCGATGTGCCGCGACTCGGCACCGCCGAGACGGTCGGCTATTTTCTCGAGGCAAAATACAAATTCCTCCCGCAACTCTTCGGCGCGGTTCGTTGGAACCAGCAATTCTTCGGCGACCTCCCGGGCACCATGAAAGCCTGGGCTGGCGAAACCGACCGCGTCGAGACCGCGCTCACCTACCGCTTCACGACCCATGTGCAGCTCAAAGCCGAATACTATTTCCAGCGGGACGACGGGCACCGGGACCAACACGTCTTCGCCACCCAGCTCACGGTTCGTTTTTAACCAGCCAAATGCGCATCCTGGTGATCGATGATGAAGTGCGGCTGACGCGCCATGTGGCCTCTGCGTTGACCGAAGCGGGACATGACCCGGTGGTGGTGCACGAAGGCGAAGCGGCGTTGGCGGCGGCGGGCCGGGAAACCTTCGATCTCATCGTGCTCGATGTAGGCCTGCCAGGAACGGATGGCTTTGAAATCCTCCGCCGCCTGCGGGCCGGCGGAAACCGCAGCCGCGTGCTCATGCTCACCGCGCGCAGCGAATTAAACGACCGGCTCACCGGGCTGCAGCTCGGCGCCGACGATTACCTGGCGAAGCCGTTCGCGATGCAGGAACTGATCGCGCGCGTCCATGCGCTCAGCCGGCGCTACGCGGAGGAACCGGCGCTGGTGCTGCAGGCGGGCGATCTCCAGCTCGATCTCGCCGACCAAAAAGTGCGGCGCGCCGGACGGCCGATCGAGCTTTCCAGCCGCGAGCTCGCTCTGCTCAAAGTCCTCCTGCGCGAGCCGGGGCGCGTCTTTACCCGCACGGAATTGTGCGAACGCGTCTGGGAACGAGAACACGAATACGACACCAAGCTGGTGGAAGTCTTCATCGGCCGGCTGCGGCGCAAGCTCGGCACGCCGCCCCTGATCGAAACCGTGCGGCACGTCGGTTACACCATCCAGAAGTAGCCGGCTAAAAAAAAGAGCCCCCGCACCAGCGTGCGAGGGCTCCCTTGATTAGACGGTGAAGCGGTCGTTAGTCGCGGGCGACTTCGTAGACTTCCACCAAGGCAATGCCGGTGCCGTCATTCGCGCCCCGGACCACGGTGGTGTAAGCGCCCGGCTCCAGCCGGATCATGATCGCCGCTTCCTTCGCGTTCTCCGGCGCCACGCCACTGGTGATCACGTCGTCCGCGTTCGACGCGCTTTGCCAGTCGTCATTTTCGCGCACGAGCGTGCCGTCGTTGAAGAGCTGCAACACGGGGTCGGCCAGCGCCGGGCTCACGCCCTTGGCCGCCAGCGATGGCCCGATCGCGCGCACGATGACCAGCTTCGGCCCGCCGCGAATAATGAACCCGCTGATCAGCTGGCCCTGGCCGGTGTTCACAAAACCGCGCGTGGCGATATTAGCCAGCCGATTGGCCGACGACTGCTGCGGCGCGCGGAAGCGGTAAATCACGCCGTTCAACGTCAGGTCACCCATGAGCAGCCCATGGCTGAAGGTGAGATTGCCGGTGACCAACTGGCCGGTCACCAACGTGACCGAGAAGGTGGCGTTAAAGGTCGGCTGGCTCGCATCTTCGAAGCGATCCTCCGCATCGTCGCGATCCTCGGAGCCGTGACGGCCGCCGCCGCGGTCGTCGCCTTCGTCATCGTCGTCGCCATGCCTTGGCGATGGTGATGGCGTGGCGGTCGGGGTGGGCGAAGCCGTTGGTGTTGGGGTCGCGCTGGGCCTCGGCGTGGCCGAAGGCGTCGCACTCGGGCTTGGGCTCGGCGAGGCCGTCGGCGTGATCGTTCCAAAGCCACCCAAAACGGTGGAGCCCTGTTTCGTCACGAGGAAGATGTTTCCTTGCGCATCGATCACAATCTTCAAATCCAGCGAGGCGCCGCTGTCGCTCCGCGCCGTCGTGGTGAAGCGCCCGGAGAAATGCTCGCCTTTGCCGAACACCTTCGTGCGCTGCGCGGTGATGTTTTGGCCCAGGAAGGTCGCGCTGATCGTGTCCCGCGAGACCGTGCCGGCGATCGGCTGATTGCTGTTTGTCGTCAGGCTAAAGGTGCCGTTGCTGGCGATCGGTCCGCCCGCGTAGCTCACCTGCTGCCCGGCCTTGTCGAAGGCATAAACGGAGAGGCTCTCGTTTGCCTGCACGAAGAAGACGATCTTGCCGTTGCCCGCGAGATCCCCTTCGTAAAAACCGCGCCGGCTTTCGCCCGCACGGGTCCCCGTGGCCGTGAGGGCCAGGAGGACGATGACGCCCAATAGGTTGAATAAGTGTTTCATAGTTTTCGCTTCAGTTCCTTGATCGAACGACTCTGCCCCAGTGCGCGGGCGTCCTCCACACGGGAGACGTAACGCCGCTGTTACCCCAGACGGGAGAGCGCGAATTCCGCAGCGCTGAAGTTGCCGGCTATTTTTGCGCCGGGCGCTCTTCGCCGTCGTAGTAATCGGCTTCTTTGCCTTTCACCACGACCACCTCTTCGCCTTCCTTCCGGACCATGAACTTCCCGCTGTCCGGGTAATAACAGGAGTCGCCGACCGGGTTGTCGGCGATCACGTAATAGACCAGCGCGCCATCGGCCGCGGCGGAGATTTTGTGCGCTTCGCCGGGCTTGAAGAGAAAGATGTCACCTTCGCTGACCTCATGCGTGCCGCTGGCATCGCGGATGCGCCCCTTGCCGCTCACGATCACGTAGAGTTCCCACTGCGCGCTCTCCGCATGATATGGGCAATACGATTTGCCTTCCGGCAACCGGACCATCGCGAGGTCGAACGGGTGCCGCTTCTCGAGATCGGATGACTTCGGCTCGCGCCCGAGCGCGACCGAGATGTCTTTGCAGAACTTGTGAAATTCTCCTCCGGGCGAACGGCGTTCGTCCTCGGGGACTTCGCTCAGGTGGACTTTTTGCATGGCGCTTAGAACGCGAGCTTCATCTCGAGTGCCTTCACCAGGAAGGTGAACTGGTCGACGTAATCCTCGATCACTTTCGAAGTCGGTTTGCCGGCGCCATGACCCGCGCGCGTCTCGATGCGGATCAAGATGGGCGCGTCGCCGGCCTGCGCGGCTTGCAGGGCGGCGGCGAACTTGAAGCTGTGGCCCGGGAAAACGCGGTCGTCGTGATCCGCGGTCACGATCAAGGTCGGCGGATATTTCGTCCCCGGCTTCACGTTGTGCAGCGGCGAGTATTTGTAGATCGCCTCAAACTCCTCCGGATTATCCGACGAGCCGTAATCCGACGCCCAGGCCCAGCCGATGGTGAACTTCTGGAAGCGGAGCATATCGAGCACGCCGACATATGGCAATGCCGCGCCCCAGAGATCGGGACGTTGCGTGAGCGCGGCGCCCACGAGCAGGCCGCCGTTGCTCCGGCCGTTGATCGCGAGCTTCGGCGTCGAGGTCCACTTGTTCGCGATCAGCCATTCACCGGCGGCGATGAAATCGTCGAAGACGTTTTGCTTGGTTAACTTCGTGCCCGCGAGATGCCAGGCTTCGCCGTACTCGCCGCCGCCGCGCAAAGTCGCAGAAGCGTAAACGCCGCCCGCTTGTAGCCAGGCTGCGACCGCCGGACGGAATTCCGGCACGACCGAGATGTCGAAGCCACCGTAGCCGTAGAGCAGCGTGGGGTTATTGCCGTCCGGCTTCACGCCTTTCTTGTGCGTGATGAACATCGGCACCTTCGTGCCGTCCTTGCTCTTGTAGAAGATCTGTTCGGTGACGTAGTCGTCGGAATTGAAATCGACCTTCGGCTTGAAGAGCGCCTCGCTTTTCCCAGTCTTGAAGTCGTAGCGATAGATCGTCGGCGGCGCGATGAAGCTGACGTAGCGATAGAAGGTCTCGCTGTCCTTGCGCTTGCCGGTGAAACCATCGGCCGCGCCCAGCCCCGGGAGCGCGATCTCGCCCGACGGCTTCCCGTTCAAGTCATACAGACTAACGAGTGCATGCGCGTCCTTCAGGTAGTTGGCGACGAACTTGTCGGCCACGAGCGAGACGCTCTCGAGCTTGTTCTCGGTCTGCGGGACCAGCTCCTTGATCGCGTCCGGCTTGGCGGTGTCGATCGCGATGATCCGGCCGCGCGGCGCGTCGAGGTTGGTGTTGAACCAGAAGACGCCGCCGTCGTTGCCGACGAAATCATACTTCGCGTCTTCCTTCGGCAGGAGCTCGACCACTTTCGCCTCCGGGTCGCGCAGGTCCTTATAGAAGACGCGATTCTTCGATTCCGTCCCGCGCGCGACGTGGATGATCAGATACGCGCCGTCATCCGTCACGCGCCCCTGGAAGAGCCAGTCCTTGTGATCCGGCCGCTCGTAGACGAGCACGTCCTCGCTCTGCGGCGTGCCCATTTTGTGGAAGTAGAGCTTGTGATTGAAGTTGGCCGCCTTCAATTCCTCGCCCTTCGGCTCGTCGTAGCGGCTGTAGAAAAATCCCGAGCCATCTGGCTTCCACGAAGCGCTGGAAAATTTCACCCACTCGATCTGATCCGGCAGATCCTTCCCGGTCTCGACGTCGCGCACTTTCCACTTCTGCCAATCCGATCCCGCATCGGCCAGGCCGTAGGCCATCAGCTTGCCGTCCTCAGTCACGTCGGTGCCGGTGAGCGCCATCGTGCCGTCCTTCGCGAGCGTGTTCGGGTCGAGCAACTCGCGCGCGTCGGTCGCCGGGAGCTTCGGCGCGACATAAAGCACGCTCTGGTTTTGCAGGCCGCTGTTCTTCGAGAAGAAATAGCGATCGCCTTCACGCGTCGGGACGCCAAATTTTTCGTAGTTCCAGAGCGCGGTCAGGCGTTCCTTGATTTTCGCACGCTCGGGCACCTGGCTGAGGTAACCCTCAGTCACCTTGTTTTCCGCCTCGATCCAGGCGCGCGTCTCCGGCGAGTCAGCGTTCTCCAACGGACGGTACGGATCGGCCACTTTCGTGCCGTGGTAGTCATCGGTCTGCTCGCTTGTTGGCGGCTTGGGATAATCAAAGGGTTTCGCCGGCTCCTTCCCGAAAGCGGCGCCAACACAGAGGAGAGCGAAAGCGAAGAGGCGTTGCGTCATTCGCTTCCTTAAGGCCGCTTCCGGGAGACGGCAATTTCAGCCGGCAATCTTGCGCCACGGGCGTGGCTGGCGACATTGCCCGCCCGCAAAAATGCTCACCATTTCCCAAGTCTCGAAAGCCTTCGCCGGGCGCACCCTTTTTGAGGATGCGTCGTTGCAGGTGAATCGCGGCGATCGCATCGGGCTCGTCGGCCCGAACGGCGCGGGGAAGTCGACCCTTTTCTCGCTCATCCTCGGCGAGGCCTCGCCGGACGAGGGCAAGGTCTCGATCGAGAAATCGGCCACGCTCGGCTTCCTCCCGCAGGAGACCGCGAGCGTCGGCGAGGAAACCGTGCTCAAGCTCGCCTGCGGCGACTACGACGAGCACAGCGACTGGGAGACCGAGCCGAAAGCGAAACGGATCCTGAGCGGGCTCGCCTTTCGCGAGAGCGATTTCGACCGCCCTGCGCGCGAACTGAGCGGCGGCTGGATCATGCGCGCGCATCTCGCGCGGCTGCTCGTGATGGAGCCGGACTTGTTGCTGCTCGACGAACCAACCAACCACCTCGACCTCGAGTCGCTCGTCTGGTTTCAGGAATATTTGAAGAGCTATCCGGGCGCGATCCTCATGATCTCGCACGATCGCGAGTTCCTGAACCAGCTCGTCGGCTCGATCATCGAGATCGCGCACAAGCGGCTCGCGCGTTACCGCGGAAACTGGGACAGCTACGTCGAGCAGAAAGCCGCGCGCGAAGAGCAGCACGCCGCTGCTTACAAGAATCAGCAGAAGGAAATCCAATCGCTCCAGGCCTTCGCCGATCGGTTCCGCGCGAAGGCAAGCAAAGCGTCGCAGGCGCAAAGCAAACTGAAGCAAATCGACCGGATGGAGAAGATCGAGGCGCCGGTCTCGCGCGAGAAGACGGTTCACTTTCACTTCCCGCAGCCGCCGCGCAGCGGGCATCGCGTGATCAAGCTCGAGAACGTGCGCCACGCCTACGGCGAGCACGTGGTTTACGAGTCGTTAGACTTCGAGGCTGAACGCGGACAGCGCACCGTCCTCGTCGGCCCGAATGGCGCCGGCAAATCGACTTTGCTCAAGCTCCTCGCCGGCGTTCTCCCGGTGCAAAGCGGGACGCGCGAGCCCGGGCACAACGTCAAGATCGGCTACTTCGCGCAGCACCGCGTGGAGATGCTGCAGCCGATGATGACCGTGCTCGACACCGCGCGCGACATGCCGAACCCGGTCTCGGAACAAACCGCGCGCACCGTCCTCGGCTCCTTCCTTTTCCGCGGAGACGACGTTTTCAAAACGACCGCCGTCCTCAGCGGCGGCGAAAAGACGCGCCTCGCCCTGGTGAAGTTGCTGCTGGATCCGCCGAACCTCCTCTTGATGGACGAGCCGACGACGCACCTCGACATCGGCAGCATCGACGCCCTCGTCGGCGCGCTCGCGCAATACGAAGGCACGCTCATTTTCATCAGCCACGACGTTTATTTCATCCGCGCCGTCGCGAAGAGCGTCCTGCACATCAGCGCCGGCCAGCTCACGCCCTACGCGGGCGACTACGATTATTACCTCGATAAATCCCGCGCCACTTCCGCGCGCGCCGCGCTGACCAGCGGAACGACCTTGAGCAATGCGCAACCGACGACCGCGCCGAAAGCACCCGCGGCGAGCGCTTCGACGGAAAACCTGAGCCTGCGCGAAGTGAAACAACTGCGCCGGGCCGAGGCCGAGCAGCGCAAGGCCGAAGCGAAAGCCAGGCGCGAGCACGAACAAAAAGCGCGCGAGCTCGAGATGCATATCCTTTCCCTGGAGGGCCGGCAGAAAGAACTAACCGCCCAGTTGGAAAAGCCGGAAACCTACGACGCCGGAGGAAACGCGATGGAGTTAAACCGCGAGCTTCTCGGGGTGGCGGCCGAACTCGAACGCGTGACCGCCGAGTGGGAAAGTTTTGCCGGCAAGACGTAGTTTTTTCTCGCGGTTCGGAAGCCGTGGCACCGTGGCTGCTATAAGAAGAGCTGCGAACTGGGAGTCACCAACTATCTAACTTATCTCCTTAGCTTCCGCAGCGCGACCAGTGATGGTCGCGCTTATTTTTTGCCCGGGAGCATCGCCCGGCGAATTATGCAGTAAACCGCGTCCCGTCTGCTACGGTGGGCCGCGCATGCTCAAACGAAAATCGAATTTATTGGTCCGACTCGCCCTGTGCTCCGTGCTCATCGGGTTCGGAATGGAACGCAGCCTTATCCTAACCGCCCACGGCGCGGCCGCCGAAGCGAAAGCCAAGAGCGGCGAAGCGAAAAAGACGCACAAGAAAGGGAAGAAGGAGAAGAAGCTCAGCGGCAAGAAAGCGAATGCCAGGGAACTCCTGACCAAGGCGAACAAAGCGCTGGCTCTTATGATCAAAGAAGCCCGCGCCGACCAGGGGCTCGATCCGAAAACGGCGAAGAACAAGCCGTTCTGGAAGTCGGTGCAAAAGGTTTCCAAGGCGATTGATCGCGCGCAAAAAGGCCTCGAGGCAAAGAGCAACGATTTCTTCCTCGGGATCAGCGACGCGCGCACCGCGGACAAGCAAATGGCCATTGCCTGGGAGCTGACCGATTCGAAGAACAAGAAGGTGGTCGAGGCGAGCAAGAAGATGGGCCACGCGCTCGCCGTCCTGCGGACGGATTACTCGAAGGAAGCAGCGCGCCGGAAAAAAGGCGGCGAGTTAAGCGCCAAGGAAAAAGCCGAGTTTGAGAAGCTGAAGGCGCAGCAAAAGGCGCTGATCGCGAAGCTCGACCAGATGGAAAAGAAAGCGGGCAAGGACAAGGCGCTGCTGAAGGGCATCAAGAAAATGAAGCACGATGCGCGTCGGATCGTGGACGCGCCCTTCACCGTGGCGGCACTTACTTCCACGCTTTACCTCATCGATGAGATCGAGGGCATGCTTTACGGCTACGATTATTACGTCAACAGCGCCGACCGCAGCGAGTGGATCGAAGTTTCCACTTACACCAGCGAGTGGGAGTCGACTTCCACCGAGTTCACCACCGAGGAAAGCTATGAGTGGAGCGAAACGGAAACCGCGGTGGAACTCGAAGTAAGCGAGGACATCGAAATCTCCGAGGAGATCAGCACCGAGGAAATGGAAGCGGAGGAAAGCTTTGCCGAGACCGAATCCTTCGAAATGAGCGCGGAAGAGCAGGAAGAAGTGGCGGTCGAAGAGGACAGCGATGAATCCGTGGAATCAGACGACAGCGCGGACGAGGAGAGCATGGAGGACGATTCGGACGATGACGGCCAGGACTTCGACGGAGACGGCGAAGACGACGATGATGGCGGCAGTGACGACGAGGGTGGGGATGATGATGGCGGTGACGACGGCGGCGATGACGGTGGAAGCGACGACGACGGCGGCGAGGAGTAGACCCACGCTCCGCTGCTAGAGAAGCGAAGCGCTGCGTTCCGGATGGGACGCAGCGCTTCTTATTTTATCGGTTATTTGCCGAAGACTTTCTTCACGTCGCCCGTCTTCTCCTCGACGTGGCCGGCCACATTCTGCGCGGCGCCTTTGGCTTCGAGCTCCTTGTTGCCGGTCAGCTCACCGGCCTTCTGCTTCACCGCGCCGGCGGCCTGGTCGAACTTGCCTTCGGCTTTGTCTTTATTGCTTGAGTCCATACCAAGGAATCGAAGCTGAGGGCGTTGACAGTTTTATCGAAAAAGATTCCCGCAGCCGCGGCCGTGGCACCGCCATTGCTAAAGAAGAACCTGCGAACTGGGAGTCACCAACTAAAACTAACATCTCCTTAGCTTCCGCAGCGCGACCAGCGATGGTCGCGCTTTTTTTTGCCCGCGAAGGTCACGCGCGGCCTAGGGCAATTCCCAGACCGTCTTCCCGGCGACGATCGTGCGCACCGCGCGGCCCTTGAGCTGCCAGCCGTGGAAAGGCGTGTTGCACGAGAGGCTGGCTGATTCCCCGGCGTCCACGGTCCACTCGAGCTCGGGATCGATCAGGGTCACATCGGCGACCGCGCCGGGGCTTAACGTCCCGCTGGCTAATTTCAAAAGGCGCGCCGGATTAGCCGTCAACATGGCGATCACTTGCGGCAGCTCGAGCGTCCTGGTTTTGTGCACCAGCAAGTCGAGGAAAAGCCCCAGCTCCGTCTCCAGGCCGAGAATGCCGAAGGGCGCCTGGTCGAACTCGCGCTCCTTTTCAAATTTCGCGTGCGGCGCATGGTCGCTCGCGAGGATGTCGAGCGTGCCATCGGCCAAACCCGCGAGCAGCGCCTCGATGTCCGCGCGCGTCCGCAGCGGCGGATTCATTTTGTAATTCGTGTCGAAGTTCTGGATCGCTTCGTCAGTCAACGCCAGATGGTGCGGGCAAACTTCGCCGCTGATCTTGACCCCGCGGGCGCGCGCTTCGCGCAATAATCGCACGCTTCCCGCGGCGCTGATGTGCTGGCAATGGATCTGATGATCGCAGAGTTCAGCCAGCAAGATGTTGCGCGCGACGATCATTTCCTCGCCTGCCGCCGGCCAGCCAGGCAGGCCCAGGAGCGTGCTCCAATAGCCTTCATGCACCACCCCATCGCCGACGAGTTGGTAATCCTGGCAATGATCCAGCAGCGGCAGGCCGACCATGCGGGCATACTCCACCGCGCGGCGCATAAGCTCGTTATTCTGCACGCAATGGCCGTCATCCGTGAGCGCGACCACCCCCGCCTGCGCGAGCGCGCCGAGCGGTGCGAGCTCTTCGCCGGCGAGATTTTTCGTGATCGCGCCGGAGGGCAAAACATTCACGCATGCGACCTCCGCGGCACGATCCCTGATCCACGCGATCGTCGCCGGGCTGTCGGCCACAGGCGAGGTGTTCGGCATGCAGACGACGGTGGTGAAACCGCCCGCCGCCGCCGCGCGCGCGCCGGATTCGATCGTTTCCTTCCAGCCGAAGCCCGGCTCGCGGAAATGCACATGGATGTCGATCAAGCCCGGGGCGACGACCAGCCCCGTGGCCTCGATCACTTCCGCGCCCGCGGGATCGCCGTCACCGATCCTGCCATCGACCAGCAGGAGGTCGCCGATCTCATCCCGGCCGTTCGCCGGGTCGATGATGCGGCCGTTGCGCAGGAGAGTTTTCATCGGGTGGAAATGCCGCCGCAGAGATAGAGCACGGCCATGCGCACGGCCAGGCCATTGGTCACCTGGTCGAGGATGACGCTTTGCGCGCCATCGGCCAGGTCGCTGTCTATTTCCACGCCGCGGTTGATCGGGCCGGGATGCATGATCAAGCACTCGGGCGGGAGACGCTCCGCGCGACGCTTCGTTAGGCCAAAAAGCCGGATGTATTCGCCCAGGCCGGGGAAGTATTCCTTCCGCTGCCGCTCATGCTGAATGCGCAGGAGATTGATCACATCGACCGTCGGCAGGATGTCATCGAGCGAGTGCGAGACGGTGACGCCGAGGCGCTCGAAAACGCGCGGCACGAGCGTGCTCGGGCCGACCAGGGTGACGCGCGCGCCGAGCTTGAGCAGGGCGAAGATGTTCGAACGGGCCACGCGGCTGAAGAGGATGTCGCCCACGATCGCGACGTGTAATCCCGCGATGCGGCCGCGGCGTTCGCGGATGGTGTAAAGGTCGAGCAGCGCCTGTGTGGGATGCTCGTGCGCGCCATCGCCGGCGTTGATCACGCTCGAGCGCAGGCGTTCACCGAGAAACTGCGCGGCGCCTGCGGAGCTGTGCCGCAGGACAATGAGATCCGCATGGTAAGCCTCGAGCACCTTGGCCGTGTCCTTGAGGGTTTCACCTTTCGTTAGGCTGCTGCTCGTGGCCGAGATGTTGATCACATCCGCGCTCAGGCGCGTGGCCGCGAGTTCGAAAGAAGTGCGGGTGCGCGTGCTCGGCTCGACGAAAAAATTAACCAGCGTCTTCCCGCGCAGCGCCGGCACTTTCTTGACCTCGCGCGTGCCCACTTGCTTGAAGGCATCGGCGGTATCGAGCACGAAAGTGATCTCCTCCGCGGAGAGCTCGCGGATGCCGAGCAGGTCTTTGCGGTTCCAGCGCATCGTCATTCTTTCAACAGCCAAACCGCGTCCGGTTCCTGGTCGACGTTCGTTAGGCGAAGGCGCACCCGCTCGCCCGCGGCGGTGGGCAAATTTTTGCCGACATAATCTGCGCGGATCGGCAGCTCGCGATGCCCGCGATCGACCAGGACCGCGAGCTGGATGCGCGCCGGCCGGCCGAAGCCGCCGATCGCGTCCATCGCGGCGCGCGCGGTGCGCCCGGTGTAGAAAACGTCGTCCACGATGATGACCGTGCGCCCGTCGAGCGGCACCGGCAGATGGGACGCCTGGACCATCGGGAGGTCGGCGCGTTGCCCGACATCGTCGCGATGCATCGAGACGTCGAGCACGCCGGTCTCGACCAGACTTGCCGGCAAATTCCTCGATGAAATCCGCCAGCCGCCGCGCCACTTCCACGCCGCGCGAAGGAACGCCGGCGAGGACCACGGATGCGAGGTCGGGATTGCGCTCGATGATCTCGTGCGCCAGGCGGCGGAGCGCGCCGCGAATGGCGGCGGCGTCGAGCACGGGCGTGCCGGCGGGGGAGAGAGGTGGGGTGTTTTCGGACATGTTCTTCCTTCGCGACCTCGCAGGATCACGTTAAAGGAAACAGGAAAGGAAGCGGCTTAGCGGCTCTCGGCGGGCTGCTTCCTCCCATCTTTTTGGCGTTTATCGCGCCAGCTGGAGCGATGTTTCACGATCCAGTCGAGGAGCGCTTTCTCGAAGCCAATATCGGAGCCGGCTTTCTCGCTCTCGATCCACTTGTGCTTCAGGATCTCCTCGCGCTCCGCGAGAAATTCTTTGTAGAGCACGGAGTTCTTCACGAACTGCGTGGGCTCTGCTTCCGCGGGGGACATTTCTCCTTTGTTACTCATGGCGTCAGATCGGGGTCAAAACAAAACCGACTTCCTCTCATTTAGCATCGCCTGTGCCGTCATCCCTCGACACTTCACCCGAGCGTGCTCCGCAAGTGCTGCGCGATCTTTCGGAATTCCGCGGCCACGGGCGACTGTTCATCCTCCGCGGTGATCGGCATGCCGCGGTCGCCCGCCTCGCGCGTGCGGACGTCGATCGGGATTTGGCCGAGAAGCGGCACGCGCAGGCGTTTGGCTTCGCGTTCGCCGCCGCCGAGGCCGAAAATGTCGTGTCGCGAACCATCCGTGGGCGAGATGAAGTAGCTCATGTTCTCGACGAAGCCGAGCACGGGCACATTCACTTTTTCGAACATCACCGTGGCTTTGCGCGCGTCGATCAAAGCCACTTCTTGCGGCGTGCTCACAATGATCGCGCCCGCGAGCGCGACCGTCTGCACGATCGTGAGCTGGATGTCGCCGGTGCCCGGCGGGAGATCGAGAACGAGGAAGTCGAGCTCGCCCCATTCCACCTGCCGGAGAAATTGCTGGGTATAACGCGTGACCATCGGCCCGCGTAAAATAGCCGGCGAACTGTCGTCGAGCAGGAAGCCCATCGACATGAGCTTCAGGCCGTATTGCTCCAGCGGAATGATCCGGTTTTCCTCGGTCGCGGTCGGCCGTTCGCGCGTGCCGAACATGATCCCAATGCTCGGCCCGTAGATGTCGCAATCACACAAGCCGACGCGCGCGCCGCTCTGCTCGAGCGCGACCGCGAGATTGGCCGCGACGGTCGACTTGCCCACACCGCCCTTGCCGCTGGCGATTGCGATCACGTGCTTGATCCCTTCGATGCGCGTCGCGCCGACGCCGGCGGCGCCGCTGGCCCCGGCCGGTGGCGCATGAATATCCACCAGCACCTTCGCGCTCGTGATGCCGGCTAAATTTTGCAGCAACGTCTCGGCCTCCGCTTTGATCGTGCGCGGAATTGCCGGCTCGTTTGTGGCCAGCGCCAGTTGCACCGTCACCTGCTCGCCGTCGATTTGGATGCCCTTGACCAGGCCGAAGGAGACAATGTCCCGGCTAAAGCCCGGATACTTCACCCCCTTGAGCGCTTCTTTGATCTGTTCTTGTGTGACCGCCATGCGTGGGACGGCGAACCTACGCGACCTCGCGACAGCGTAAAGCGGCGAGCGGCCCGAACTAAACCTGGCCGGTCGGCCCGGCCTCGTCGCGGCAGGCGAAGAAGACACTCACGACCACGGAACCAACGGCGCAAAGAAAAGCGGTGAGGGCGAACATGCGCTTCGCCTTAGCAACGCCCGTGCCTCCACCGCTTTACGCAGGGAAAGGCGGGACGCTGGCAGCGTTTCCGCGTCGCGATCGATGACACCGCTGTCGCAATTCGCGACACTCGTTAACGCGGCGGCGTCTCCTCCATATTCGCCAAGCGCGTAGGCGAGGACGGCGTTGATCGAGGCCGTTTCCGCAAGCTCGCGCGGGACGATTTTATCCAGCGTATCGGCTGCGGTGTGGTGGTAGTGAAAGTAACGCCGGCCATCCTGGATCGGGGAGAACTGCGGCATGCCGGTGGGCAGCAGCGGGCTGATGTCCGCGCCCGCGTGCTCGACCCGGTCGAGAATCCCGGCGCCCTGCGATTGGAGGATTTTCCCCACCGGCGCGAGGGCCGCTTTCAACTCCGCCGAGCCTTTCACGTTGATCCCTACCGGGTGGTCCGCACCGCCATCGGTCTCGATCGCGCCGACGTGATTCGGCAACTCTGCGGCATGCGCCTCCGCGTAGCCTTTGCCGCCGCGCAGGCCGTTCTCTTCGTTCATCCAGGCGATCACGCGGATGGTGCGTTTAGGCTGCAACTTCAGTTGCTTCACCAGATTGGCCACCTGCATGGAGACGGCCACGCCGGCGCCGTCATCGATCGCACCCGTGCCGAGATCCCACGAGTCGAGGTGCCCGGAAACAATCACCACCTGCTCGGGATGCGCGCTCCCTTTGAGATCGCCGATGACGTTGTAGCTCTCGACGTCCGGCAGCGTTTGCGGCGTGAGCGTGAGGTGCATCCGCAGCTTCCCCTGCGGCGCTAAATTAGACAGCAACATCGCGTCCTCCGCGGCGAGCGCGCCCGCAGGAATTTTCGGCGCGTCCTCGGCGTAATGCATCGCGCCGGTGTGCGGCAGGCGATAATCCGCACCGCCCACGGAGCGGATAAGGGCCGCGACCGCGCCCAAACGGGCCGAGGCGCTGGCGGCATCGCTGCGATAAACCACGGCCTGGCCGTAGGCTTCGCCGGAGCGGCCCTGCGCGGCCATGGCTTCATCGAAAGCGTGATCGAAGACCACGATCTTGCCGGCTATTTTCTCGCGGCCTAACGAGTTCAACTCGTCGAAATCCTTCACCACCACGACCTCCGCGGTGAGCCCTTCCGGCGGCGTGGCCACGCTCCCGCCGAGCGCGCAGAGGACGAGCTTTTGCGTGGTCCCCTCGGCCATGCCGGGAAATTCCACCAGCGCCGCGGTCTCCTCGCCGCGGACCCAATGCGGCACCATCACTTTCTCGGTGCGCACCTCGAGCCCGAGTCGCTTCAGCTCAGCGGCGACATACTCGACCGCCTTCGCCGCCTGCGCGGATCCGCTCAGGCGCGGGCCGATGTTGTTCGCGAGATGCGCCACCTGTTTCCAGGCGTAATCGCTCTCCAGCGCCGCTTGTTGCAGCTGCTTTAACTCCGTGAGCGTCGCCGGCGAAAGCAGCGCCGGGGTGGGGGACGGCGAGGGCGTTTGCGCGCCGGCTGCGGCTACCGTGAGCAGGAGAGCGAGGAAGGAATTTCGAAGCATGATGATGAAGTTAAGTCCCGCGTTGCTGCGTGAGGGAGAGCGGCTTGTAGATCAGCGCCGCGAGCGCGCCGAGGAGGATCGCCTGGGCCAGGCCGGCGAAGAACCATTTGATCGTCAGGACCAGCGGCATGGGCATGACCACGTAATTCGCGATCACCCAAACCTGCTGGAAAAGACCCATCCAGAAACCGAAGGCGCAGCCGTCGAGCACGCTGCGCCGGCGCCAGCCGGTCTTCGCCCAGATGTAGACGAAGGCGAGCGCGCAGAGAAGTTGCCCGCCCAGCATGATCACGATGCGGCGTTGCATTTCCGCTTCCGGCCGCCAGAGCGATGCGCTCGCCTTGTAATCGGCCGCCAGCCAAAGGCCGTGCACGAGGAAGTCGCTGGCAAAAATGAAGGCGAAACCGGCCAGGATCGCGAGGAGAAGGCGGGAGATATTCATGGGACGAAAGCGGACGATAAACAGGCGCGCCGTATTTGCACGCACTTGCCGCGGCATCCGCGCGGGCCCGGGCCCGCGAATTGACTTCGCGCGGCGTCTCTCCGAGCGTCGCGCCGCCTCACCTTTGCGTTTGTGCTAGAAACCAACATCAAGCGACCGCGCAACGTCGACATCCCGCGCGCAGCCGGGATCCTCTACGGCGACTGGGGCACGAGCAAAGCCTACGTCATCGGCCTGGCCTTCGCCGTCGGCGGTTACGCTTCCTTCTGGCTGATCGCGGCAATGTGCGCGCTGACTCTGCTGGTCGGCCTCAACTACGTCGTCATCTGCCGGCTTTATCCGGACGGCGGCGGCGTCTACGCCAGCGTGCGCGGACGCTCGGAGATCATCTCCATCGTCGGCGCTTTCCTGCTCATCGCCGATTACCTGGTCACGGCGGCAATCAGCGCGCTCTCCGCCTTTGCCTACCTGGGCGTGCCGCATCCGGAGAAGTTCGCCGCGCTCGCGATCCTCGCGCATCGGGCTGCTGAATTTACTCGGCCCAAAGCACACCGGCGGGCTCGCGGTGCTCATCTCCATCCCGACGGTCATCGTCGTCATCTTGCTGGCTATTTTTAGCGTGCCGCATCTCGGGGCGGCAGTCGCGAATCTCCGGCCGCTGGAAGGCGGCTTCTTCACCAACTGGAACGGATTTGTCGGCATCGTCCTCGCGCTCTCTGGCGTGGAAGCGATCGCCACCGCCACGGGCGTGATGAAGCTCAACCCCGGCAGCACCGATGCCCAGCCATCCGTCAGCCGGACCTCGACGCCCGCGCTTTTGATGGTCATGGTCGAGGTGGTTTTCTTCACCGCGCTCCTCGGCCTGGCGATGCATGCGCTCGGCGGCCTGCACATCACCGGCCGCGAAGTCGACGCGCCCGGCGCGGAAGGCGTGCGCGATTACATGCTCCGCTACATGGGCGAAAATTTCGTCGGCGGCGCGCTCGGGCCGCACGCCGGGCATCTCTTCGGCCTGATCATCAGCGTCGTCTTCGGGTTTCTGCTCCTCTCGGCGGTCAACACCAGCGTGGTCGGCTTGATCACGATCCAGTTCCTGATGGCGCGCGACCGCGAGATGCCGAAGATCTTCCAGAACCTGAACAAGTGGGGCGTGCCGAATTTCGCGATGATCTTCGCCACCGCCGTCCCGGTGGGGCTGGTGCTCTTGGTCAAGGATATGGCCGGCCTGGCCGATCTCTACGCGGTCGGCGTGGTCGGCGCGATTGCGGCCAATCTCGGCGCCACCTCGACCGACCGCTCCCTGAAGATGAAGCCATGGGAGCGCGGCTTGATGTTGGCCACCTTTGTCATCATGGCCGCGATCGAGCTCTCGCTCCTGATCGACAAGCCGAACGCGCGCATTTTTGTCGTCACTTTGTTGGTCATCGGCCTGATCCTGCGCGGCCTGGTGCAGGAACGCCGCGCGCGCAAGGAGAGCGCCGAGCTTCTCCCGCGCACGCTGCCGCTCCAGGTCTCCGGCGCCGCGCCCGGCGAGGTAGCCGCGTTTGCCGGGGAAGGCGATGTCATGCTCTGCGCCGTCCGCTCGAAAGGGCGCACGCTCGACTTTGCCCTGCGCGAGGCCCGCGAAAGCAAGCGCCGGCTTTACCTGCTCTTCGTGCGCGAACAGCGCTTCATCACCGAGGACGATCGCAAACGGAAATGGCAGGGTGACGACGAGGCCCGCGACATCTTCGAATATGCCAAAGCGCAAGCCGGCGACCAGCCGCCGCTCTTCTGCTACGCCGTGAGCGACTCTGCCGCCGTTACCATCGTCGACATCGCCGCCACCCTCGGCGCCTCCCGCTTGCTGCTCGGCGCCCCCGGCCGCAGCGCCGTGATCAATCTCCTACGCGGCAACATTATCCGCGACGTCTCCGACATCCTGCCGGAGGAGATCGATCTGTTGGTTTACGCGTAAGGCACGCGCCGGTTTAATCCTGGGCGTTGCCCGCGGTCGTGCGAGGCGCGGTGTCTCGCAGCAGCAACCACATCATCCAAAGGAAGAGGACTGCATTCACCGTGTGCGGCACCCGGCGAAACCAAAAACTCGTCACCCGCAGCCGCTCGATCAACGGCAGCGACAAACCTTCCGTCCCGAGCTGAGCCTGGATCGGGAGTTGAATCGCCCCGGTGGACACCCACACGCCCACCTGCAACGCCAGCGCCACCCAGATCATCCACCGAGGAATCGCCGCCGGCCGAATCCAGAGCAGGAGCGCAGTCATGACCGTGGTCAGAAGCATCGGCAAAACCATGTAGGCCACGATCAGCGGGCCCAGCACCCGGTGATAAGCCTGGAACTCCTTCGCCCCGATCAAAGGCCACGTCGGATAGTTCACGAAACTCTCCACCGAAGCCGCCCCCATCCCATAGAAAACCAGGGCGAAGGTAAGCAGGAAGAGCCAGGCCGAAGTCTTGGGGGAAGCTTGCATCGCGACCCGCTTGATAACCGGATTCGCCCACCGAGCCAAGCTCGGTGAGAAGGGGACAGCGGCGGCAGGCAACTAGCCGGTGCTTCCCAACTATACCTCGAGCACGGTCGTCGTCAGTTCCACGGTGACTTCGTCGGGACACCATTCATTCCGGCGTAGCCCCATTCCGATCGCCATGAGCGCAGTCCCGCCAC
The DNA here is from genome assembly GCA_963726745.1 of uncultured Verrucomicrobiae bacterium. GTDB lineage: Bacteria > Verrucomicrobiota > Verrucomicrobiia > Chthoniobacterales > UBA10450 > JACCTI01. The sequence continues at coordinate 1,107,929 of CAVSDR010000003.1, read as the reverse complement.
CTCGATCGCGTGGAAGCCTCGCACCTTTCGGTAGTCGATGGTCACCTCGAAGACGACCTTCACCGGCTGCTCGCCCCTTTGGCGGAGATAGGCAGCGAGTTCATTTGAAAACTCTCCGATTTCGTATCCCGGGAAATCTACAAACGACAACACGACCTCCGCTTCCTTTCTTGCTGTCGAAGGAATCGCATTAATCTGCCACGTCATCGGATATTCGCGCGTCTCCTTCCGGTCGACTAACGGGCCAAAGCCAGTCAGGAAAAAGGTGAAGAGTCCCGTGAAAAGCAGCGTAGCGAACAAGGCTACCTGCCGTGCCTTGAATTTTCTCCTGGTCGCCCACGCCACCAGTAGGGAAAGGGCGATAAACAGCGGCAGTCCGATAACAAAGAGAAACGGGCGGATGTCCATGGAGAAAGAACCTCATCTGTTGTCTGGGAGCCCTCTGTATCAGCCTCAAACCGCGATCGGCGCCTTGATCGCCGGGTGCGGATTGTAGTTCTCCAAAGTGAAATCCTCGAAGCGGAAGCTGTGGATGTCGCGGACTTCGGGGTTAAGGCGCATGCGTGGGAGGGGACGTGGTTCGCGGGCGAGTTGCTCGTGCGCTTGGGCGAGGTGGTTCTGGTAGAGATGAAGGTCGCCGAAGGTGTGGATGAACTCGCCCGGACGCAGGTCGCAGACTTGCGCGACCATGAGGGTGAGCAGGGCGTAGGAGGCGATGTTGAAGGGGACGCCGAGGAAGAGATCGGCGCTCCTTTGATACATCTGGCAGCTTAATTCCCCGTCACGCACATAGAACTGGAAGAGGAGATGGCACGGCGGCAAGGCCATGCTCTCGAGCTCGGCCGGATTCCAGGCGCTCACGATCAGGCGGCGGCTGTCGGGATTCTCCCGGATCTGCGTGATCACGCGGTCTATTTGGTTCACGCGCGAGCCGTCGGCGCCGCGCCAGTCGGTCCATTGCGCGCCGTAGACGCGGCCGAGCTCGCCCTCGGCATCGGCCCACTCGTCCCAGATGGTGACGCCGGCGGCCTGGAGCGAGCGGACGTTCGTCTCGCCGCGGAGAAACCAGAGAAGCTCGTGGATGATCGACTTCAGGTGCAGCTTCTTGGTCGTGAGCAGGGGGAAATTCTCCCGGAGATCGAAGCGCGCCTGGGCCCCGAAAAGCGAAAGGGTGCCGGTGCCGGTGCGATCGGTGCGCGGCCGCCCCTCGGTCAGCACCAGCCGGAGAAGATCGTGATATTGACGCATGAGATATTCCTAGGAAGGCCGGATGAACGGCCCAATGGTGGCCGCGCGACGCACGCTTTCCTCTAGCTCATGACCTCCGCCACCGGCAATCGAATCCTGATCATCGAAGACGAGCCGGACGTGGTCGATTTGCTCGCGCTGAACCTTCGCAAGACCGGCGGCTATACCGTAGCCACGGCCGCCGATGGGGCGGAAGGTTTGCGCAAGGCGCGCGCGGAACTTCCGGCGTTGATCATCCTCGACTTGATGCTGCCAAAGATGCCCGGCCTGGAAGTCTGCCGCGCGCTCAAGACCGAGGGCGCCACCCGCCACATCCCGATCATCATGTTGACGGCTAAAGCCGAGGAAGTGGACCGGATCGTGGGCTTGGAATTTGGCGCGGACGATTACGTGACCAAGCCGTTTAGCCCGCGGGAAATCGCCCTCCGGATCAAGGCCATCCTCCGCCGCGGCCACGGCGAAGCCGCGGAGGAGCCGCTGCAGATCGGGGCGATCACCCTCGATGCCGCGCGCCACGCGGTTTCGGTCAATGGGAAGCCGCTGCGCCTCACGAGCGTGGAGTTCAAGCTCCTGAGCATGCTCATGCAACGCCGGGGGCGGGTGCAGGGGCGCGACCGGTTATTGAACGAAGTCTGGGGCTACGAAACCCTGATCGACACCCGCACGGTCGACACCCACGTGCGCCGCCTGCGCAAAAAACTGGGCAAAGCCGCGGGCGCGATCGAAACCGTGCGTGGCTTCGGCTACCGCTTGCGCGAAGGCTGAGCGACAGGCACGATGCTCCGCGCCCACCACCTGCCACCATGTTCTCCATTCGCAAACTTCTCGGTCACGACCAGAAATTCTTCGACCTCCTCGAGGCCAGCGCCCAGCAGGCCGACACCAGCGTCCATCACTTGATCGCGCTCCTCGGGCAGCTGCAGGATCACGCCTCCGGCAAGAGCCTGGAGGAATTCGTCGACAGCCGGCGCAAGGACAAGCAAATCACGCAGGAGCTGACCGAGCAGCTTTGCAAAACCTTCATCACTCCGCTGGAGCGCGAAGACATCCAGGCGCTCGCGACCGCGCTCTACAAGATCCCGAAGACGGTCGAGAAAATCGGCGAGCACGTCCTCATCGCCCCGGCCGCGCTCGAGAAGATCGATTTCAAGCGCCACCTCGAACTGCTCGACCAGGCCGCCGAGGAAGTGCTCGCGATGGTCAAGCAACTCCGCCGCGGGACCGATGCCGCGACCGCGCGCGAGCGCAACAACCGCCTGCAGACGATCGAGGGCCAGGCGGACAAGCTCGAGCTGCAATTGCTCCGCGAGCTTTACCACGGCGATTACGAGCCGAAGCAGGTGATCTTTCTGCGCGACATCTACGACATGCTCGAGAAGGTGATCGATCGCTGCCGCGACGCCGGCAACATCATCCTGCAGATCGTGCTCAAGTATTCCTAGAGCCGGCCCGGCCATGCTTCTCTTCTTCATCGTCGTCCTCGCGGCGATCGCCTTTGAGTACATCAACGGCTTTCACGATGCGGCCAACGCCATCGCCACGGTTGTCTCCACCCGCGTGCTCACCCCGCGGCAGGCGATCGCGCTCGCGGCTTTCTTTAATTTAACCGGCGCGCTCATGGGCACCGCGGTCGCTTCCACCATCGGCAAAGGCATGGTCGATACGAACGTGATCACGATGGGCGCGATCCTTTGCGCGCTCACCGGCGCGATCGTTTGGAACCTCATCACCTGGCTGCTCGGCCTCCCTTCGAGCTCGAGCCACGCGCTCATCGGCGGGCTTTGCGGCGCCGCGCTGGCTTATGCCAAAAACGACTGGTCGGTCTTGAAATGGAGCACCGGCCTGATCCCGAAAGTGGTCGTGCCGATGATCACTTCGCCGGTCGTCGGCTTTCTCGTCGGCGGGTTGCTGATGTTTTTGCTTCTCCTGATTCTGCGGCCGTTCACCCCGCATCTGGTGAACACCATCTTCGGCAAGCTCCAGCTCGTAAGCGCCGCCTGGATGGCGCACAGCCACGGCACCAATGACGCCCAGAAGACCATGGGCATCATCACCCTCGCGCTTTTCACCGCTACCGGCAGCGGCGCCTTCGCCGGGCTCCCGCCGCTGCTGCATTTTCTCGATACGCCCACTTTCGTCATCCCGAAGTGGGTCATCTTCCTTTGCGCGATCACCATGGCCGCGGGCACGGCCGCCGGCGGCTGGCGCATCATCCGCACCCTCGGCCACCAGATGGTGAAACTGCAGCCGGTCCACGGCTTCGCGGCGGAGACGACCGCGGCGGTCATCATCCAGGTGGCCAGCTCGCATGGCATCCCGCTTTCGACCACGCACGTGATCAGCACCTCGATCATGGGCGTGGGCGCGGTCAAACGTTTCAGCGGCGTGAAATGGGGCGTGGTCGAGCGGATCGTCTGGGCCTGGGTCCTGACCCTGCCGGCGACTGGTTTGATCGCCTACGTCCTCGCCCGGGCCGCGGCCGCGTTTTAGCCAGCAACTTCACCGCCCCGGCGCCTAACGAATGCTCACCTGGATCGTCATCCTGGCCGCGGGCGTCGCTTTCGCCTTTCTGGCTTACGCCTTCTGGCGGCGTTGGGTTGAGCCGTGGGAGGAAATCGAAGAGCTGGTGACCGCGATCGTCCGCCGCCAGGTCCCGCGCAAATTCCTCACCACCGCGAATGAGCGGACCAACGCCATCGGCCTGGCGCTGGAGGAATTTGCCACCCGCCAGCGCGAACTCGAGCGCACCGCCAGCGAAGGCAGCGCGGGCTTGCGCGCGGTGCTCGACGCCCTGCCCGATGGCGTCGCGGTGGTCGACCCGGAGCGCCGGCTCCACCTGTTCAATCCGCGCTTTAGCCAGCTCTTTGGGGCCGCGGAACTTGGGACCACTTTGCTCGAGACCGTGCGCGATGCGCGCATCGACCGGGCGGTCGCTCGCGCCTTCGAGACCGGCGAGGCGCTGGGCGAAGCGATCATTTTCCAGCGCGCCGGCCTGCGGCGCGACCTCGAGGTCACTGCGGTGACCTTTGCGACGGATGCGCGCGCACCCGGCGCGGTGGTGCTCTTTCGCGACGTCACCGAGCTGCGGCAGGTCGAGGCGATGCGGAAGGATTTCGTCGCCAATGTTTCGCATGAGCTGCGCACGCCGCTCTCGATTTTTCGCGGTTACCTCGAGACGTTGCTCGACGATCCGGGGCAACCACGGGAGGAGCTGGTGCGCATTCTCGAAGTGATGGATCGGCACGCCGACCGGCTCACGCTCCTGGTCGAGGACATCCTCAGCCTGGCGCAGTTGGAAGCACCCGGCGCACGGCTCGAGCGCACGGAAGTGGAGCTGCCGAATTTCCTCCAGGGCATCCTGCGCGACTGGGAAAAACGCCTCGGCACGAAGTCGCTCCATGCCCGCCTGGAGCTGGCCGATGCCTTGCCGGCGATCTCGGCCGACGAACACCGACTCCAGGAAGTGATCTACAACTTGCTGGATAACGCCGTGAAATATTCCCCGCCCGAAGGCGGGATCGTCCTGGCCGCCGAACGCCTCGGCGAGGCGGTGCGGATCTCCGTTTCCGATGAAGGCCCCGGCATTCCCGCGCGCGATCTCCCGCGGATTTTCGAGCGCTTTTACCGGGCCGACAAAGCGCGCAGCCGGCAACTGGGCGGCACCGGCCTGGGGCTTTCGATCGTGAAGCACATCATGCAGCTCCACGGGGGTCAGGTCGAAGCCGCGAGCGAACCAGGCCACGGAACCACGATCAGCCTCCTCTTACCGATCCAGCCGCCCGCCGATTCCACCGACGCGGAGACACCGCTGCTGCGGCTGTAAGGCGCGGGTTTCTGTCACCAAAACGTCACACGAAAGCGGTTGGTCGGCGTCGAGAGCAGGCGCAGATTTGCCGGCCATGGATCCGGCCGCTGCCATCCCCGAAAGCTTTGCCGCGAAGCAGCGCGCCAACCGCAAACGCGTCTCGGCCGATCGTTGGATCAAATATTTCTTCGGGAGCAACGCGCTCGTCGCCATCGTCGTCCTGGCGCTGATCACGCTGTTTCCTTTTCCGCGAAGGCTTCGGCTTTTTCGGGCAAAACCTGCGCAACCTCCGGCTCTACCGCATGAGCGGGCAGGAATACGTGGACCTCATCCGCAAGCAGGCCGACGCGCAGGTCGCGCTCAATCGCGGCCTCAACCAAATCCGTTTGAAACAACTCCGCGCCGGGCAGCGCGCCGGCGTTCCCCTGGAAGAAATCAACGCCGGCCTTGCGCCCTTCGATCAATTTGCCAGCGCCTTCAGCGACACGGCCGATCCGCTGCAAAGCGTCCTCTCCGATGCGAGCGACCTCGCGAGCGAAGCCAAAGCGCAGCTGGGCGCCAACCCCGACCGGCCCGCGCCGCCCCGCGCAATGCTCGAGCAATTGCGCGGAAGCACTCCGGCCTACGCCGCGGCGGCCACGACTATCGGCGAGCAAGTCACCGCCTTGCTCGCGGCGCCGCCGAGATTAGCCGACGCGATGGCGCAAAAAGCTTTCGTGCGCTGGCAGGAGCTGGCCCGCGGCTACGTCGCGGAGATGCCGCAGACCACCGCGCAACTCGAAGCCTGGAACGTGGATCAACCGGTCGTCTGGTATCGCACGCTCACGACTTTCCTGTTCGGGCACGATTGGATCACGGCCAGCTTTTGGCAGGATTGGTATGGGATCACGCCGCTCTTTGTCGGCTCGATCATGGTCTCGGTGGTCGCGCTTGTGCTCGCCGTTCCCTTCGGCGTGGCCGCGGCGATCTACGTGAGCGAGATCGCTTCCGCGAGCGAGAAGAAGCTGATCAAGCCCTACCTCGAATTCATTTCCGCGATTCCTTCGGTCGTGCTCGGGTTCTTTGGAATTGCCGTCGTCGGCCAGGCGATCCGCACCGCCTCGGAAAGTTCCTGGCTCAGCTGGATCCATTTCTTCCCGATCGCCGAGCGGCTGAATGTTTTCACTGCCGGCTGTCTGCTCGCGCTCATGGCCGTGCCGACGATCTTCACCCTCTCGGAAGACGCGCTCCGCAACGTCCCGCGCGGCTTCAAGGAAGCCTCCTATGCGCTCGGCGCCAATCGCCTGCAAACGATCGCGCGCGTGCTCGTGCCCGCTTCGCTCTCCGGCATTGTGTCGGCTATTTTGCTCGGGCTCGGCCGCGTCATCGGCGAGACCATGGTGGTGCTGCTCTGCGCGGGAAACCGGATCGAGATTCCCGATTTCACCGAAGGCCTGGGCGCTTTCTTCCAACCGGTCCACACCATGACCGGGATCATCGCGCAGGAGATGGGCGAGGTGGTGCGCGGGAGCATTCATTACCGCGCGCTCTTCATGGTCGGGCTGGTCCTCTTTTTCATCACGCTCCTGATCAATTACCTGGCCCAGCGCCTGGTCGCGCGTTTCCGCATGAGCATTGGGTAAATGAAGACGCGCACCGCCAACGGTTCCCGCAACCGCCTCCTCGAGCGCAGCGCCTTCTGGGCCTTCCGGCTCGCGACCTATTTCGTGATCGCCTGCGCGGCCTACATCTTTCTCGACATCGGAATCAAGGGGAGCCGCACGCTCTTCACCACGCACGCTCCGTTCATCAACTTCGCTTTCCTCAGCGAAAGCCCGCAGACGCTTTACGTGTTCGACTTCGAGGGCCAAAAGCTCTCGTTAGGCGACCAGGATTTCCGGGAGTGGCAGGCAGCGCATCCAACGGCCGCGGTCGAGCCGCAAACGGTCGCCTATTCTGCCGGCGGCATCTGGCCTTGCATCGTCGGCACCGCGCTGCTCGTTCTCGGCTCGATGACGCTGGCGCTCTTCATCGGGATCAGCGCCGCGATTTTCCTGAGCGAATACAGCGGCGGCGGGCCGTTTATTCGCCTGACCCGCGTGGCCATTCTCAATCTCGCGGGCGTGCCCTCGATCGTCTTCGGGCTCTTCGGCTTTGGCCTTTTCGTGATCTTCTTCGGCTGGAACGTCTCCCTGCTGTCTGGCTGGTTCACTCTCGGGCTCATGATCCTGCCGGCTATTATCACCGCGAGCGAAGAGTCGCTCCGCGCCGTGCCCCAAGGGTTGCGCGAAGGCTCACTCGCGCTCGGCGCGACCAAGTGGCAAACCATCCGCAAGAACGTCCTGCCTTACGCGCTGCCCGGCATTCTCACCTCCTCGATCCTCGGGATCGCGCGCGTCGCCGGCGAGACCGCGCCGATCATGTTCACCGCGGCTTACGCGATGCGCGACGAGATGCCCTGGCAGGTGCAGCGCGCGACCGACTTTGTGTTCCAGGGCGTGATGGCGCTGCCTTATCACATCTACGTCGTCAGCTCGAAGATCCCGCAAAACGAATACACCGAGCGGGTGCAATACGGCGCCGCGCTCGTCTTCCTCCTCCTGGTGATGTTGATCGCGCTCGCGTCCGTGGTCTTGCGCGAACGCAGCCGCACCCGTCTATCATGGTAACGCTTTCCACCATGCCTGCGCTTGAGCCCCCCACACCCTCCGCCGCCGCATCGGTGCCAGCGGCTTCGATTGAGATCGATCATCTCAGCTTTGCCTACGGCACGAACGCCGTGCTGCACGACATCTCGCTGGCTATCCCCGCGCGCGCGGTGACCGCTTTCATCGGGCCGTCGGGTTGCGGCAAGACCACGCTGCTCCGCTGCCTTAACCGGATGAACGATCTGGTCGAAAGTGCGCGCATTACCGAGGGCTCCATTCGGATCGACGGGCTCGACATCAATGATCCCCGGATCGACGTGGTCGACCTGCGCCGGAACGTCGGGATGGTCTTCCAGAAATCGAATCCCTTCCCGAAATCGATCTACGACAACATCGCCTACGGCCTGCGCATCGCCGGAATTAAAAAACGCGCCGCGATCGACGAGGCCGTGGAGAAGAGCCTGCGCGCGGCTGCGCTTTGGGACGAGGTGAAGGACCGGTTGCACATGAGCGGCTACGGACTCTCGGGCGGCCAGCAGCAGCGGCTTTGCATCGCGCGCGCGCTCGCGGTGGAACCGGAGATTCTCCTGATGGACGAGCCCTGCTCCGCGCTCGACCCAATCGCGACCGCGAAAGTGGAGGAACTCATTCGCCACCTGAAAACGCAATACACCATCGTGATCGTGACCCACAACATGCAACAGGCCGGTCGCGTTTCCGACCAAACCGCCTTCTTTTACCTCGGGCGACTGATCGAGTTCAGTGACACGCGCAAGATGTTCAGCAATCCGGCGCAACGCCAAACGGAAGACTACATCACCGGAAGATTCGGATGACGCCACAAAACCACATTCTCAAAACCTTCGACGAAGCTCTCGGCTCGCTGCGCAACAATGTGCTCACGATGTCGAGCCTGACCGAGCGCAGCCTTGATCACGCGCTCGATGGTTTGCTCCAGCGCGACGACGAACTCTGCGTGCTCGCGATCGCCGACGACGAGGAGATCGACCAACTGGAGAAGCAGGTGGACAAAGATGGCGTCGATCTCCTGCTCCGTTTCCAGCCGGTCGCCTCCGACCTGCGCCGGGTGGTCTCGGCGATGAAGCTCAGCTCGAATCTCGAACGCATGGCCGACCAGGCGGTCAACATCGCGCGCAAGGCGCGCAAATTGAACCAGCATCCGGTGCTCGACGAAATCGAGTTGGTCGTGCCGATGCGCGAACAAGCCATGAGCATGTTCCGCGACAGCGTGGACGCCTACATCCGCGAAGACGTGGAGCAGGCGATGCAGCTGAAGGCGCGCGACAAGACGCTCGACCAGCTCAACGCCGCCGCGAGCAAACGTCTGATCCAGCGGATGGCGGAAAACCCCGAGCAGCTCCGCGGTTATCTCAATCTCATGTTCATCGCGCGCCACCTCGAGCGCGTGGGCGATCACGCCACGAACATCGCGGAAGACGCCGTCTACGCCGCGGCCGCGGAAGACATCCGGCACCAGCCGTTCCGGCCGGAGAATTAGCCGGCAACTTCAGCGCACCAGGACTCGATCTTTTGCGCGATCGCCGCGCGCACTTCGCGGGTGCGCGCGAGCTTTTCCTCCCAGGTGCCGGTGAAGGAGCTGGGATCCTCGAAGGGCCAGTGCAGCCGCTGCGTTTTCCCGGGAAAAACCGGGCAGCCAGCCGCTTCCGACTCGTGACACACGGTCACGACGTAATCGAATTTCGTCCCGCGCTGGAGCACTGCGTCCACGCCCTGCGCCGGCTGCGACGCGATGTCGATCCCAAGCTCGCGCATCGCTTCCGCCGCCAGCGGGTTCACGCCCTTGCCCGGATCGAGCCCGGCGCTTTCGGCCTGGAAGTGCTTGCCGCAGCGCGCATTCAAAAGCCCTTCGGCCATGCGACTGCGCGCGCTGTTATGCACGCAAAGAAAGAGGACGCGTTTCATCGGCCAGACTCGCAGCGGGGTTGCCGCGCCCTAGAACATCACCTGCATCCGCAGGAGCAATTCGTTAAACTGCTCATCGCCGAAGCGCGGATTGGCTTCTCGGAAATCCGACCAGGTGTGCACGTAGTCGGCCATAATCTTGAGTCCGTCTCCATGGATGTAGTAGTTCAAGCCGCCGGTCAGGGAATGCAGGCTGTCATTCGGCAACTGGCCGGGATCGAGCGATTCCCATTTCACCACGGCCTGGAGTTTCTTTGGGATTAGGAAGTAAGCGCCCTGGAGATACCAACCGCTCACTGCGAAATCCGCCAGCGGCGCGACGTTGTTCACCCGGCGGCCATCGACGTTTTCGTGCAGGTATTCCCCGATCAAATCAAACGGCCCGAGCTTAAGCGAAGCATCGAGGCTGTAGCTGGTGCGCTCCGCTGCGGTCGTGAGCACGTAGGAGCTGAGCGAGCCATCGGCATTGACGCGCAGGTTCAGCCCGGGCGAGATGTTGGTGCCGGCGTCGTCCCGGCTGGAGAAGAAGTCGCCGCCTAATTTCAGCGAAGCTTCCTGGCCCAGGAACTTTCCTTTCCACGGCAAGAGCTCGAGCCGCGCGACATACATGAATTCATTGTTGTCGTTGTTGTTGAAGTTCCGGCCGTTGCCGTTGTAGATCCCGGCGTAATAGGTCAAGCAGGTCCTTCTGTTCGGGAAGCACGCTGCGCCAGCGGCTTGCCCCAGAGCATGACGCCGATTTGGCGCTCCGGCACGACCGCACCGGTCGGCAGGCTGCGTTCGATCGTGAGGATCAGGGTATCTGGCGTGAGATTCTCCAAGCCAAACGGCGCTTTGTACTGGCCGAGCTTCACGTTCATCTCCGCGAAGCGGTGCCAGTTCACGAAAATGTCGGTCGCGGAAAACTCGACCCGGTTGGAGTTGGTCACAGTCGTTGTCGCCCCGGTGACGAGGTTGACCGTGCGCAGGGCCGTGATCGCAGCGTCGCTTTGCTCGAAGTCGCCCTCGACCTTGAAGTCGAAGTCTTCCTTGAAGTCGCCCAGGAGCGTGAGGCGCGCGCGGCGCAACCGGAAACGATCTTTCAGCGCGGTCGCACCGAAGCGGCCTTCAAAGGCGGAGACGTCGCCGGTCTCGAAATTCGCCTGCACATAACCACCGAGCGTGAGTTTGAATTCCGAGCCGCCCGGATGCACGTCGACCGGGAGTGGGGTCTCCTCCGGGGCGCTGAAAACCACCGACTTGCTGTCCGGAGTAGGCGACACTTTCCTGGTCTCCGCTTTGCGGGAAGACGGGCGCGAACGGGCTGCTCTTCGCGTTCATCCGCTCGACCTTCTGTTCCAGCTCGGCGTTACGTTGCTGAAGTTGCTGCACCGCTTTTTCGAGTGCGCGAATGCGATCCCCCTCGTCGGCCGCGGCGCCCGGTTGCGGCAGCGCCGCGAGCATCCCAACCAGCACGAACAAGCCGACGGCCCGGTGAAGCATCCCCGCTTTTAGCGGGAAGGCTCGCGTTCGTCAAAAGTTAACGGAAAAGCCCGCGGGAATTACTCCTGCGGGCTTCCGTAACTTAGGTTTGAGCTAGGCTACTTCACCGGCACAAAACCAACCTGCGAAACAATCTTCTGACCTTCCGCGCCGAGGGTAAAGTCGACGAATTGCTTGGCCGCGCCCGCAGGCTCGCCATTGGTGTAATAGAAGGTTGGGCGCGCAAAAGGATAGGACTTATCCTGAACTGAAGCGGCCGCCGGAGCTTTACCGTCAATAGGCAGCGCTTTCACCCCCGGCGCTTTATCGTAAGCCAATCCTACGTAGCCAATGCCATTGGCATTCTTTCCTACTTCCGAGGCGATTTGCTCGTTCCCGGCCATCTTCTGCGAAGTGCCGGCGTAGTCGCGCTTCTTCATCGCCAGTTCCTTGAAGTCGGAGTAGGTGCCCGAGGAAGTGTTGCGGGTATAAATCGAGATCTTGCCGGGAGTGCCGCCAACTGCGCTCCAATCGGTCACATCGCCGGTGAAGATCGATTCAACCTGCTTCTTCGTCAGGCCCTTCAGCGGATTCTTATCGTTCACGATGACGGCGATGCCGTCATAAGCCACGATCGTCGGCTTCATGTTTACCCCTTTCGCGGTCGCCGCGGCGATCTCGGCCGGCTTCGCACGGCGGCTGGCCATGCCAATCTGCGCGGTCCCGTCGATGATTGCGGCGATGCCGGTAGTGGAACCTTCCGCGGCAATGTCGAAGGTGGTGCTGGCGTTTTGGGCCTTGAACTGTTCCGCCAGTTGCGGGACAAGCTTGGCGCCGAGGGTATCGGAACCTTTAATGACCAAACGGTCGGCCATGACGCTGGTTGCGGCCATCGTCAGGCCAGCGAGGAGTGCGAGGGATGTTAATTTCATATGGTAGTTTATTTTCTCGGTTACTTGGAGTGCTCTGGGACTAAAACTTAACGCTGAGATCGGCTTGGAAGATGTTGTACTTTCTTAGCGGGTTGATGCTAAAGGCATCGCCGACACCGCCAGTGCCAAGGTCGCGATCGGCTTGGGTGCCGTAGCCATAAGTTAAGGTGAAGGTGACGGCGTCGCTAACCGCGTAGGAGCCGGAAACCGCGAAGCCTTCCATGTTAACCCGGCTGTCGAAGAGATCCGAGTCCACCAGGTTTGGATCGAGCGCATATTGGTCGACATGCTGGTAGAAGCCCTGGATGGCCCAGTCCCGCTTCGCCTTGACCTTCCCCAGGCCCACGCCGAGCTGGTAGGCATACCGCTGGTCGCCCTTATTCGGATGGCCCGCCGCGGCGGCGCGCGCGTCACCCTCGAGATTGGTCGCGAAATCGCCAAAGAAGCGCACCGGGATGTCTCCCACTTTGAAGCCGAATTCTGCCGGGACATCGAAAACCAACAGACTGTTGATCCCTGTTTGGTTCAGCGAAATGATCGGCCCACCGGGAACCCGGCGGAAACTAGGATCGCCGGAGAAGTGAGTGTTAAAGGTGTCGCCGTTGCCAGTATAATTATACAAGGTCGGGGCGAACTGGAGGTAAACCTCCTTGGTGAAGTTGACCTTCGCCCCCAACTGCCAGGCTAAGAGGTAGGCATCAGTGTTGGGGACTCCCCGCGGGGCTGGGCCTACCGGATTTTCTGGATTGGAATCGTCGTAAACAAACTGCCCGAAATTAGCGAAGACATCGATCGACAGCTTATGCGGCTCGCTGGCGACTGCCGCCATGGCTTTGCCATCCTTATCATAGGAGGTCGCTCCGCTGGCACCGCCGCCATAGCTCAAATTGAAGGTGTGCTTCCACTGTTCCGCCAGGCCCTCGGGATTGATATCGGAATCCCAAAGCATCGAAGTGGTAATCAGCGGATTCGGCATTCTTCCAACTGTCAGGGTGACGTCGCGGAAACCTTTGTAGCCAAAGTAGGCCTGGCCCACGTTCACGCCGTCGTTGGTCTTCGCGTAAGGACCATTGGCGGAATCGTCGCCGATGGTCACGTTAGTCGACCGTGGGTTTGAGCTGGTCTCCAGACGCAGGCCAAAGAACCAGTCATCCGCCAGGGTGCCGCGAATCCCGAGCCGCAGACGGTAGCGGGCGCGATTGCGCTGGGTATTGTCGCCCGCGCGGTTGATCAGGTCCGGCGTGCCCGTCTCGGCGGTGCGGATTTCGTAGCGCGTCCGGACATCGCCGTAGATTTCGACTTCAGTGATCGGCGAGGAAAGCTTCAATTTGCCGGCAGAAGTGCCGGCGGCTTCTTTCGAGAGTTCGCCGCGCACTTCTTCCGCTTCCTGGTCGGTGATGAGGCGTTTCTTAACGAGCAGATCGAGCAAGGCGCCGGCGTCCTGGGCTCGGGCGGCGACCGTTCCTAGCAAGACGCTCACAGCGAGCGTGGCGAAAAGAATTTTGGTGCTGAACATTGGTTTCTCCTGGAGGCGCCGGAGGTTTAGCCGGCGAGATGAGCAGCAGAGCCGCCCAGTTGTTTCTCTCAGCGAAACTGGCAGCACATTGTGACGCCGCAGTGGCGTCAAAGTGACAATCAGGTGAACTCGCAGGCCTCCGGAGCGAGGCAGGGTAACCTAGGCAGTACCCGACGAGCAGGATGGGGCCTTCTTTGGAAGGAGCACCGCCCTCGCGCTCGAGGCTGATAGCAAACGCCTTCACCTCGGCCGCGCTTTGCACCGGCTTAAACTCCACCTGCGCGGTGCCGTCGGCGTTTACTCGCACGACCCCGGCGCTGATTGGATCCTTATGCGCCGCGTCGACGGCCCAAAGCTGGTAGTCGTGACCCACACCGGGCGTGGGCATGTGGCTGATGCGAATAATGCCCGTCTGCTGCGCCGGGTTCCAGGCGACCACCGCCTGGGCTTTGGCTGGCCCACCTTCCGCGGGTGCGAGCGCGACGAGCACTGGCGGCGCCGGCGTTGCAACCGGCACGGGCACCGGCGTCGGAGCCGGCGTGGCCGCGGCCAGGGCGGCGTGTTCCGCATCCAGTTGCTGCCTAAGTGCCGCGCGCTCGAGCGCGAGCCGCCCGCAAAAAATTAGGAGCGCCGCAGCGATGGCCCATGGAATCCAAGTGCGGAACGCGGACACCGGCGGGCGGATGACATTTGAGATTTCCGCGCGCGGATTTTCCCCAGCGAGCTGTGCCAGGATGCGCGCCTTCAGCGCTGGTGCTGGTACCCGAGGCGGCACCGTGAAAGCCAGCGCGGCCACGCTCTCCCGCAGTTCGCGCACGAGCGTCTGGAGCTCGGCGTTCCCCGCCAGCTCCTGCTCGAAGGCAGACCGCTCCTCCGCGCCTAACGAGTCGAGCGCGTAGAGGGATGCCTGGTCCTGTTGTTCCTCGGAAATCATTTCAAGCCATCCCGCAAACGAAGCAATCCCCGGCGAATCCTCGCCTTTACCGTGCCCAGTGGTTCGCCATTTTCCTCGGCGATTTCCGCATGGGTCATTTCGCTGAAGAAAGCCAACTCGATCGCCTGGCGCTGCTCGCCAGAAAGGGTGCGCAGAGCCGAGCGCACCCGCAAAGCTTCGTCTTTGATCTCACTGTGGTCCGCCGCATCCGCCTCGGTGGACGCAAGCTCGCGATGCGTGCTGCTCTCCTCATCGATTGAGCCGGCCACAATCCGCTGGCGCCGGCCGCGCGCGCGCAGGCGATCGATCGCTTTCGAGCGCGTGAGCATAACCGCCCAGGTAAAGACGGCACTACGCGCGGCATCATAACTTGGCGCGCGGCGCCAGATTTGCAGCGACACCTCCTGGAGCGCGTCCTCCGCTTCGGTCGCATCGCCCAGCATCTCGTAGGCGAGCGAATACAGCGGGCCGCTTAAACGATCGTAAAGCGCGCTGAAAGCCGCCTGGTCTCCCGCAGCCACCCGACTCATCAAAAGGCGGTCGGCCTGCTGTTGCGAGGGATCAATCATCTGCCAGGCACAAAAAAAGGAGCCACGCGCTTGCGGCTCCCACTAGAATCGACAAGCAAGGCGCGAGTGGCTGTGTCTGTGCCCACTCGCGCCTGCCCATCCACCAACTTCGGAAATTACGGCATCAAAACGGTGTCGATCACGTGGATCACACCATTACTCTGCTTCACGTCGGCGATCGTCACCTTGGCAGTGCCACCCTTGGCATCCTTCAATTCGACGTTCTTGCCTTCCATCATCGCGGTCAGCTTCTCGCCGTTGACGGTCTTGAGTTCAGCCTTGCCGCTGCCAGCCTTGATCTCGGCCATGAGCTTCTCCGCGGTCACGTTACCCGGGACGACATGGTAGGTAAGAATGCCGGTAAGCTTCTTCTTGTTCTCTGGTTTCACCAGCGTGTCCACGGTGCCAGCGGGCAGTTTTTCGAAGGCCTCATTCGTCGGCGCGAAGACCGTGAAAGGTCCCTTGCCCGAGAGAGTCTCGACGAGACCGGCGGCTTTGACCGCGGCCACGAGGGTGGTGTGGTCCTTCGAGTTGCTGGCGTTTTCGACGATGTTCTTTTGCGGAGACATCTCGGCGCCGCCGACCTTCGGGTTCTCTGCGGCAAAGGCGACGGCCGCGCTCAAACCGAGGACGAGTGCGGGAATAGTTAGGTATCGTTTCATATGTGCAAGAGGTCCGCTCGCGGGCCTCGTTTGGACGCAAAAAGATCCAGTCGCCGGCTACTCGAGCGGCAACGCAACGGCGCCTTCCGGCGGGGCGAATTTCGCGGCTGCCGGCGCTTCCCGGAGGAAGTGCACCTGCGAAAACTCCAGCGTGCCGAGCGGCTCGCCCTCGATGGTCTCGTCCTTCCAAAGATAGAACGGCGCCAGCTTCGGCACACGCAGGCCGTCCACCTCCTGCCACTCGTGGAAGACGATCGCGTGCTGCTCCAGTTCTTCGACCGGCTTGCCTTTGCGCAGCGCCGGATAAGTCACGATGTAGCTGGCTAATTTCAGCTGCCCGCTCTGCGCGTCGAAGTAAGCCACGTAGAAATCGTCCGGCGTGTCGCCCGTGCCTTTCCGGAAGCTGATTTTGACCGCGTTGTATTCCGCACCCTGGAAACTCTTCTTACCCAGCGGCTCCAGGATCGCGCCCGGATCGGCAAAGACGAACGGCATGCCGAAGAAGTAGAACGGCGTCCAAAGGTAGAACCGTGGCGGCGTGCCCCCGAGCGCGGCCGCATTCGGCTGCACCCAGACATTTCCCTGGTGCGCCCCTAACGAATACTTGGCGCTCGTGATCAAGCCATCGCGGGTGTGCAGATCGAAGAGCTGGTGATCCTGTTTCGTGCCGCGGGCGGAAGTCCACTTCAGGTCGAACTCGACCCCGCCATAGCTCTGCCACTTCGCGAGCCCGCCGTGTGCCTGGAGCGCGGGCTCGAGTTGCGCCACGGCGGAGAACACCAACCCAAGAGAGACGGCAACAACCAGGGCCTGCGTGCGGAAGAACATCCGACAACTTCAGCGCGCTCCCGCCCGATGTCGCCCCGAAAACGACAACGGCGTCCGGAGGGAACCGGACGCCGTCGACTCCGCGAAACCTCGAAAGGTCTAGCAGCTCTGGGCCTTCCGCCGACGGAAGAGCAAGACCGCGACCACGCCTGCGGCGAACAAGGCATAGGTCTGTGGCTCGGGCACAGGAGCAAAGGAAGTCAGTCTCATGGCGTCGCCCCCGCCCCCATCGGCTGCGAGCATAAAGGGACCGACACCGCGCGGCGCGGTCGAAGAACCAGCTGCCGGAAAGAGATTGAAATCACCATTGGACGAGATGCCATCAAAACCCCAAGGCTGCCCCCCGACAACTTGCCCCACTAACTCCTGGCTGAAATCCAATACTCCAGTGCTGGTGTTCCAGTAAATGCCTTCAAAATCCGCCAGGGTAAAGGTCCCATTCCCGGTGGTCGCTCCGGTGATGGTAAGCGTCACGCTGTCGAGCCATGCGGGCATTTGGTTGCGCTCAATATAAGAACCTGCATTCGGGATCGCCGCGGTATCAATCCCCATGATTGCGAAGGCGCTGGCCGTGTTGCCATTGGTCGCGCCCGACCAGGTGACGTTAAAGAATTCCACCGCAGCTTGCGCCTGGGCCAGGGCCAGGGTGGTGGCGATAACAAGGGAGAAGACAAATTTTTTCATTGGCCTGGGGTATGACCATCTTCCATGCCAGTGAACCAAAGGGTTTCGCTTCGCAAGGCGGGCGCGATCCGAGCGGCACCGCGCAGACTCTCCTTAAGCGCCAGCAGGTCAGGCGGTGATCTAAGATGCGCCGATGTGCCATCCTTTGCCGGGAACCATCCGGACAAAGGCTTGAGCGCAGCGACCGTCTGCCGGAGCAGAGCTACGGCGAGGGCGTGGTCGTCGGCCCAGGCGTGCTGCCGGTGCCCATCGCGCCGTCCGCAGCGTCCTTCACCTTCTCGACCGCGTGCTCGGCCGCGTCCTTGGTTTTCTCGACCGCGGTGTGCGTGGCGTCCTTCGCTGTCTCGGCCATCTTGTCGAATGCGGCTGCAGCCGCGGGCGCGGCTTCCTTCGCTTTCTCCCGGGCCTGCTCGATTTTCTTGTCGGCTGCTTCCTTGGCCTCGGTGGTTTTGGTTTGGACGGTTTGCTTGGCTTCCTCGGCCTTCGCCTTGAGAGAGTCGGCAGTTTTGTTATCGCAGGCAGTAAGCGCGAGGGCCGCGCCGGCGAGGAAGGTGCATGGGAGGATCAGTTTCATGGGCATGGGGGTCCTTTTCGGGGGTTGAATGCAGGGGCGCATGCGACTGCATGGCCAGGGCACAAGTTGCTGGCTAACCGCCGGGGCGTCAATGTGCCCGCCGGTTGACGCCGGAAAGCTTCCCCTTTCTCTTGGGCGCGATGCGCCGCGCCTTGGAATTCGACCAACGTTTCCAGCTCGCTCGTGCTTTCGTCATCCTCGCGCTCCTCGCCTTCGCGGGGCACGCGATCTACGAAATCGGGCGGACCGGGGAGACGGAGGACTTTGCCTATTTCCACCAAGCCGCGCGCGCGCTCGTGGAAGGGCGCGATCTCTACGCGGCTGCGGGCGGACGTTATATCTATCCGCCGTTCCTGGCCTTTTTCTTCCAACCGCTCGCACTCCTGCCAGAGACAATCGCGGGCATGGTTTGGGCCGTGGCCAATGCTGCGATCGTGGGGCTCGCGCTCCATCTCGGCGCGCGCGAGGCGCAGGAGCGCTTCCTCCCGGGCGCGTCGACGACGGTGGTTTGGCGGGTGGCGGCGCTCGCGCTGCTTTTCGTGGCCGACAAGGTGCACGCGATGTTCACCCTTGGCCAAACCGACGGGCTGATGCTGCTCGGTTTTGTCTGCGGCTTGCGCTGGATGGAGCGGCGGCCCGGCCTTGCCGGAATCGCGCTCGGCCTGGTGGCAAACATCAAATACCTGAGCCTCATCTCCGTGCCTTACTTCCTCTGGACCCGGCGTTATCGCGCAGCCGCGGCTTCCTGCGCCGCCTTCGTTTTTTTCCTCGCGCTCCCGGCGCTCCAGCTCGGCGTCCAGCCGCTGCGGGCAAATCTCGGCGCGGCCTTTGGCGGGCTGGGGCGGATGTTTGGCCTGCCGGTGGCGGCGTCGGCTGGCGCGCAAATCCTCCATGTCGACTGGGCGCGGTCGATCTCGCTCACCTCCGCGATCTTCCGCTATACGCGCACGCATGCGCTCTCCGATGCCGTGGGCGTGGCCCTCGCCGCCGCGCTCCTGGTCATCTTGCTGGCTATTTTTCTGGTGGTCGCACGCAGGTGCGGGCTGCCGCTCTTCGCCCGGGCGGAGAATTTGCCGGCAACTTCTGCGCGCGGACTCGCGGCGCTTGAGTGGTCCACACTCATCTTTTTTGCGCTCGCCTTCAGCCCGCAAACCACCTCGCGGCACATGATCTTGCTGGTGATCGTCTACGCCGTCGCGCTGGCGCTGTTCCACATCTCCGCGCGGCGCGAGCGCTGGCTGCTCGCGGGCGGCATGCTCCTCATGCTCGCCGGCCTTTCCTTTCCGCTCGGCAGCCTCGGCTGGCGCGCCGCGCTCCGGCAATGGCGCGCGGTCAGCGGCGCGAGCTGGTGCGCTTTCGTTTTCCTGCTCGCGCTTCTCTGGGCGGGCGCGGCGTTTTGGAACCGCGCGAAAAGTGCACGCCAGCCGCCGCTGCGCGGGTGAAGCTGCGGTATGACCACGTCCCCTGCGCGCATCGCCTTGATCACTGGAGTCGGGCCTGGCCTCGGCGCGGCGCTGGCCCGCCGCTTCGCGCGTGGCGGCTACAAGCTTGGGTTAGTCGCGCGCAGCCGCGACTTCATCGATGAGCTCGCGCGCGAGCTCTCGCACGACGGTGGCGAAGCTTTCGGCGTGGCCGCCGATGTGAGCGATCCGGCGCAGGTGCGGCTGGCGGTCGAGCAGATCCGAACCGCGCTTGGCCCAATCGATCTCTTGATCCACAACGCGAGCGATTCCTCCGGCGACGGTCTCCTCGGGACCACGCCGGAAAACTTCGAGCAATCCTGGCGCATCGCGGCGCTGGGGGCGTTTGTCGCCGCGCAGGCGACCGTGCCCGACATGTTGCAGGCAAAAACGGGCGCGATCCTTTTCACCGGCGCCACCTCCAGCGTGCGCGGCGGCGGCTGGCTCGCGTTTAGCAGTGCGAAGTTTGCCCTGCGCGGCCTGACGCAGGCGCTCGCGCGCGAACTTTGGCCGCAAGGCATCCACGTCGCGCATGTGCTCATCGACGGCATCATCGGCGATGAGCCGGAGGCGAAGGAGCCGCGGCTTGATCCGGCGCAGATCGCGGAGAGTTACTGGTTCCTGGCGCATCAGGATCCGTCGGCCTGGACGCTCGAGCTCGATCTCCGCCCGCGCGGCGAAGAGTTTTTTGTCTAAGAGCCGGCGGCTCTGTGAAAGCACTCGGCCATTAGCCAGCATTCTCTTCCTGGCTTCTTGGTCTCCAAATAAAGTTCTGCTTAACTACCGCCCCGTCATCGCCTCCAACCGCTCCGGATAACGTTCGCCCTGCACCTTGATCTCGCTGGCTGCCCGGTCGATCTCGCGCAGGTCTTCCGCCGTTAGCTCCAGGTCCGCCGCGCCCAGGTTCTCCTCCAGGCGATGCAACTTCGTCGTTCCAGGAATCGGCACGATCCATGGCTTTTGTGCCAGCAACCAGGCGAGCGCAAGCTGCGCCGGCGTCACGTTCTTGGCCGCCGCGATTGTGCCTAACAAGTCCACCAGCGCCTGGTTGGCCTTGAGCGCTTCCGGCGCAAATCGCGGCAGTCCTTTGCGAAAGTCGCCTTCCCCGAAAGTCGTGCCCGCGTCCATCTTCCCGGTGAGGAATCCGCGCCCGAGTGGGCTGTAAGGCACCAGCCCGATACCTAATTCCTCCAGGGCCGGGATCACCTCCGCTTCCGGCTTGCGCCACCAGAGCGAATACTCACTTTGGAGCGCTGTCACCGGCTGCACCGCATGGGCGCGCCGAATCGTCTCCACTCCTGCTTCCGAAAGCCCGAAATGCCTCACCTTCCCTTCGGCGATCAATTCTTTCACCGCGCCGGCCACGTCCTCGATCGGCACCGAGGGATCGACTCGATGCTGATAGAACAGATCGATCACATCCGTCTTGAGCCGCCGGAGCGAAGCCTCCGCCACTTCCCGAATGTGCTCCGGCCGGCTGTTCAAGCCCGCCGCACCGGGCTGCTGCTCGCTCCCGCCCAGATCAAAGCCGAACTTGGTTGCGATTACCACCTGCTCACGCACCGGCGCAAGCGCGGCCCCGACCAACTCCTCATTCGCAAACGGCCCATAAACCTCCGCGGTGTCGAAAAACGTCACCCCACGCTCGACCGCGGTGCGAAGGAGATCGGTCATCGCCCGCACATCCTTTGCCGCCCCATAGGCAAAGCTCATTCCCATACAACCCAGCCCAATCGCTGATACTTCCAAGTCGCCTAATTTGCGCGTTTGCATGAAAACAGGATCGCACCTCAAGGTAAAGTTGCTCTGAAGAAGCTGAATTATTGAACCGCTGCGGCAGGCTTCGGTGCTCCTTCTTTAGTCTTGTCGGGTTTCGCCTCTTCCTGGTTCTCGAATTGCGGCTTCTCCAGGGTCGGTTTGCCGCCGATGAAGCGCGCAAGCCAGCTTTGCATTTCCCAGTGCCAGTAGATGGCGTTCTGTGGTTTCAAGACCCAATGGTTTTCATCGGGGAAGATGACGAGGCGCGAAGGCACACCTTGCGCCTGGAGAGCAGCGTAGAGTTCGAGTCCGTTACCCAAGGGGACGCGATAATCGAGTTCGTTATGAATCACGAGCGTAGGGGTCTTGAAGTTCTTCGCAAAGAACATGGGGTTATAACGCTGCAAACCCTCGACATCGCCCCACGGCGTGCCGCCCATGACTTCGGCAAAGCCGTGCGGGACATCAGCTGCAAATTGCGAGTAGCTATCGTTCACCCCGGCGTGGTCGATGATCGCCTTGAAGCGATCGGTGTGACCAAGAACCCACGCCGCCATGTAGCCGCCAAAACTCGCTCCGGCCGCGGCCAGACGATCGCGATCGATGTTAGGGAAGCGCTCCAGCAACACGTCCGTTCCTTTCATCACGTCCTCGAACGGTTTTTCGCCCCACTCGTTGAGGATGCTTTGCGCAAATTTCTCGCCGAAGCCGGTGGAGCCGTGGCGATTTACCCAGGTAACGATGTAACCCGGAGCCGCGAAGAGTTGCGTATTCCAGCGGTAGCTCCAGCTATCGCGATTCATCGTGTGCGGGCCGCCGTGCAGGAGTTGCACGAGCGGATACTTCTTCGCCGGGTCGTAATTAGGCGGCAAGACGAGCCAGCCTTGGATGTCGTCGCCGCTTGCCCCCTTGAAGTTGTAGGACTCCACCTTTCCGAGATGGAAGCCGCGCATGAAGTCGTCGTTAAAATGGGTTAACTGCCGCAACGCGCCGGCCTTCGGGTCGAGAGCGAAGATCTCGTTAGGTCGGCTGGTGTTGTCATTGAGGAAAACGATGGACTCGCCGCGGACATCGAGGCCGGTGGAGGTGCCGGCGGAATGCATTGCCTTGAGCTCGCTGCCGTCGGCGTTTATCCGGAAGATTGGGACCACGCCTTTCTCCTCGGCATTCAGCCATATGGTCTGGCCATCGGCGGCGGCGCGCACATCGCCGATCGAGTAATCGAGCGCCTCGGTCACCGGCGTGTTCCGGCCGCTCGCAAGGTCGTGACGCCAGAGCTTCTCCGATTCGCCGTTGTGGATCGTGGACTTCGTGCGCTTGAACAAGACAGAGCGGCCATCGGGCGAGAAGATCGGCGCGCCGTCGTCGCCTTTGTTTTCCGGCGTGAGGTTCTTCATCGCGCCGGAGCCATCGGTCGGGATGAGGTAGATGTCCGATTGCGGAAAATCGCGGAACGGCGGCGGGGTGGAGTTGAACTCGAGCGCGATTGACTTGCCGTCGGGCGAGACGTCGTAGTGAAACTCGCCGCTATTCAGGAACAGGCGGTCGACCTTGGGCGTGAGATCAGTCAGCGCCTTGGTCGCGAGGTCCACCCGGAGCAGGCGATGCGCGACGGCGTCGGTAAGGTAGTGATCGAAGTAACGATACTGTCGGTTCTCGGTAACTTTAGCCGTCATTTTGGAATCTTTGCGGCGCTTGAATTCCTTCTTCATCGCTTCGAGGTCGGCTTTCTCCCATTTGCCTGCGAGCTCGGGGATCGCGGTGGTTGCGAAGACGATGCTCTTCCCATCTGCCAGCCACTTCGGCGCCGCCACCGAGCCTGGCAGCTCCACAATCTTCTCCGCCTCGCCCCCGCCGAAGGGGATCACGTAAAGCGCGGCAGTTTCATCCGCCCCGCGCTTAGAAGTGAAAGCGATGCGCTTGCCGTCCGGACTCCACATCGGGGCTTCCTCGCTCGTGTCAGCCGCGGTGGTGAGCTGACGCACCGCGCCATCAGCCAGCGCGACCGTCCAGAGATTGCTCGAGCTTTTGTTCTTCTCGATGTGCCACTGCTGCACCGGGAAAACAGCGTGGCGGCCATCGGGTGAGAGCGCCGGATTGCCCACGCGTTTAATCGCCCACAGGTCCTGGGGCGTGAGCAGCCGGGGTTCCGCCGCCAAAGCGTTGGCGTGGCCAAGGACGAAAGCCAGGAGACAACCACAGACGGGACGGAGCTTCATGGAAAGGGAGAGTGACGAGAGGCTGCGGCGGAGTCAAAGAAGTTGCGCGCGCCGCGACAGCATGTCTTCCCTCGCGTCGCCGCCAAAGCCTGCGATGGGTGAGTTGTGCCTCTGGAAGAATGTCCCGCCTGCGGTTATGCCTTGTCGATCGTGGATCATCGCTGCCGGCACTGTGCGCCAGCGTTGCTCGGCAATGGATCGAACCGGCTGCGCTTCAACGCCCGGGGCCTTCCCTGGCTCATCGTGGCGGGAGGGCTCCTGGCCGCGGTCGGTTATTCGCTCTTCTTTCGTTAGCCGACAGTTTCCAACGCAGCGGGACCATCCGCAGTGAGCGGTTGTCTTTCCCTCAAAGTGGGCGAACCTCCGCCTGCTTCCCTGCGGTGAATCGCCGGGTCGCGCCTCGCGGGCGCGCCGGTGCCTCTCTTCCAGTCCGCAGCTTCCCACTCCTCTTCCCTTATGAATTCCCACCTCGTCGCCGCTGCCGCCCAAGTGATCCCGCTGACTGAACTTCTAGTTAACGTGGTCTCGCGCCGCGTGCGGCAGTTAAACCAGGGACATCGTCCGCTGGTCAGCACTCCGCCGGGAATGGGCTTGGCCGATATCGCCTTGACCGAGATCATCGAAGGAAAGCTGACCTCCGAGCCGGTGGAAAAGCCGGAAGCCGCGATCGCCGTCTTCCCAAGCGTCCTCCCCGGGATGAAGCAGGCCGCTTAGCCGCAGCCTCCGCCTTTGCCTTCCCCACAGCGTAGCTCGCAAGCGCGCAACCGCGCTTTGAGCTAAACGTCGGCGAAAGCAAAACAGCCGGGCCCCTTGCGGAACCCGGCTGCTCTTGATTGCTTTGGTTAGCTTTGGGTCGCTGGACTTAGTAGTCCATCCCGCCCATGCCACCCATTCCGCCCATGCCGCCGCCGGGCATGCCGCCGCCGCCGCCAGCACCCTTGTCCTTCTCAGGAGCTTCGGTGATGACTGCTTCGGTGGTCAGGAGGAGACCGCTAATAGAGGCAGCGTTTTGCAACGCGCTCCGGGTCACCTTGGTCGGATCGACGACGCCGGCTTTCACGAGGTCGACGTATTCGCCAGTAGCGACGTTGTAACCTTCGTTGCCTTTGCGCTTCTTCACTTCCTGCACGATGAGCGCGCCTTCCTGGCCGGCGTTATCGGCGAGGGTGCGGAGCGGAGCCTCGACCGCACGGCGAATGATCGCCATGCCGACGGCTTCGTCGCCTTCGAGCTTAAGATTATCCAGCGCCTTCTGCGCACGGATAAGAGCCACACCGCCTCCGGGGACGATGCCTTCCTCGACCGCTGCGCGGGTAGCGTGCAACGCGTCTTCGACGCGCGCTTTCTTCTCTTTCATCTCCGTCTCCGTGGCTGCGCCGACGTTGATCACGGCGACACCGCCGGCCAACTTCGCGAGGCGCTCCTGGAGCTTCTCGCGATCGTAATCGGAGGTGGTCTCCTCGATCTGGCGGCGGATCTGAGACACGCGGCCCTGGATATCGGACTGGGTGCCTTCGCCTTCCACGATCGTGGTATTCTCCTTGTCAATCGTGACACGCTTGGTGCGCCCTAAGTCTTCGAGTTTAACATTCTCGAGTTTGATGCCGAGGTCTTCGGTGATGCAACGGCCGCCAGTGAGGACAGCAATGTCTTCCAGCATCGCCTTGCGACGATCGCCGAAGCCCGGGGCTTTCACGGCTGCGACTTGCAACGTGCCGCGGAGCTTGTTCACGACCAGAGTCGCGAGCGCTTCGCCTTCCACGTCTTCCGCGATGATGAGGAGCGGACGTCCGGCTTTCGCGACTTTCTCCAGCAGCGGCAGCATGTCCTTCAAGCTCGAGATTTTCTTCTCGTGAATGAGGATGTACGGATTGTCGAGCACCACTTCCATCGCTTCCGCGTTGGTCACGAAATACGGAGAGAGGTAGCCCTTGTCGAACTGCATGCCTTCGACCACGTCGAGGCTGGTTTCGATCGACTTCGCTTCTTCCACCGTGATCGTGCCGTCCTTGCCCACCTTGTCCATGGCGTCGGCAATGATCTCGCCGATCGTCTTGTCCCAGTTGGCGGAAACGGTCGCGACCTGCGCGATTTCGTTCCGGTCGCTGACCTTCTTCGAGATCTTCGCGAGCTCGGCGACGATGGCTTCCACAGCCTTGTTGATGCCGCGCTGGAGCGAGGTCGGGTTAGCGCCGGCCGTCACGTTGCGGAGACCTTCTTTGTAGATGGACTCGGCGAGCACGGTCGCGGTCGTGGTGCCGTCACCAGCGATGTCGGAAGTCTTGGAAGCGACTTCGCGCACGAGCTGGGCGCCCATGTTTTCGTAAGGATCTTCGAGCTCGATTTCCTTGGCCACGGTCACACCGTCTTTGGTGATCGTCGGGCTGCCGAATTTCTTGTCGAGGATGACGTTGCGGCCGCTCGGTCCGAGGGTCGCTTTGACGGCGCGGGAGAGTTTCTCCACGCCGCGGAGAAGCGCATGCCGCGCATTCTCGTCGAATTGTAATTGTTTAGCTGCCATAAGTTATTGTGTGGTTTTCTAGTTAAAGGTTCTGATTAACCAATGATGCCGAGGATGTCGTCCTCACGCATGATCAAGTAGGACTCACCGTCCACTTTGATTTCGGTGCCGCCATATTTGCTGATCAGCACCTTGTCTCCGCTCTTCACGGTGAACTCGACCTTCTTCCCATTGTCATCGAGCTTGCCGGTGCCGAGGGCGACAACTTTGCCTTCCTGTGGCTTTTCCTTTGCGGTGTCGGGAATGATGATCCCGCCTTTTTTCATTTCCTGCTCTTCGATCGGCTGCACGAGCACGCGATCTCCAAGCGGTCTTACGTTAATTGCCATGTGTTTTAGTTACTCCTTCTTGTCTTTTGGTTAATGCCTGCGCCCGGCAGGTAGCCCTGCGAGCGCCGGCAAATTTTATGGGTTGAAAGTGCTGCCTATTTCTTGTCTTCGTCGACCACCTCGAACTCGGCATCGACCACGTCGCCCTGGTCCTTGCGCGCGCCACCTTCCTGCGGCTCCGCATGCGGACGTCCGCCGGCTTCGCTGCCCGGCATCGGGCCGCCAGCCGCGCCGGCCTGGGCAGAGGCTTGCTTGTAGAGATCGGCGCTGACTTCCTGGAACTTGTTCTGCAGGTCCTCGTAGGTCCGCTTCATCGCGTCGACGTCGTTTGCCTCCACCGCTTCGCGGACAGCCTTGATCGCCTCTTCGACGCCCTTGCGCTTGTCCTCGGGAACCTTGTCGCCCAGATCCTTCAGCTGCTTCTCACTCTGGTAAGCCAGGGTATCGGCGTTGTTCTTGATCTCGATCGCTTCTTTGGCCTTCTTATCTTCCTCGGCATGCGCCTCAGCGTCGCGCTGCATTTTCTCGACCTCTTCCTTCGAAAGACCTGAGCTACCAGTGATGGAAATCTTCTGTTCTTTCCCGGTGCCAAGATCCTTTGCGGAGACATGAAGAATGCCGTTCGCGTCGATATCGAAAGTTACTTCGATCTGCGGCGTGCCACGCGGGGCCGGCGGGATGCCATCGAGGTGGAAAGTGCCGAGATTCTTATTATCGCGGCTCAGTGGGCGCTCACCCTGTAGAACCTTAATTTCCACGCCCGGCTGATTGTCGCTGTAGGTGGAAAAGATCTGCGACTTCCGCGTCGGGATCGTGGTGTTGCGCGGGATCATCGGAGTAGCCACGCCTCCAGCGGTTTCGATCGCCAGGGTTAGCGGAGTGACGTCGAGCAGGAGAACGTCTTTCACGTCGCCCTTGAGCACGCCGCCTTGAATTGCAGCACCGATCGCCACCACTTCGTCCGGGTTCACACCTTTATGCGGCTCTTTGCCAATCAAAGTGCGCGCGGTCTCGATGACTTTCGGCATGCGTGTCATGCCGCCGACGAGCACGAGCTCGTTCACATCCTTCTCGGCCAGCTTCGCGTCCGCCAGGCAGTCCTTCACTGGCTTGATCGTGCGCTGGAAGAGAGCGTCGGTTAATTGCTCAAGCTTCGAGCGAGTCAGCTTCTTCTGGATATGCTTCGGGCCGCTCGCGTCGGCGGTGATGAAAGGCAGGTTGATCTCGTATTCCTGCGAGGAAGAAAGCGCGATCTTGGCTTTCTCTGCTTCTTCCTTGATGCGCTGGATCGCATCGGGCTGCTTCGAGAGATCGATGCCAGAGTCCTTCTTGAACTCCGCGACGATCCAATCAACCAGCACATTGTCCCAGTCGTCGCCGCCGAGGTGCGTGTCGCCGTTGGTCGCCTTCACTTCGAAAACGCCGTCGCCAATCTCGAGCACCGAGATATCGAAGGTGCCGCCGCCCAAGTCATAGACAGCGATTTTCTCATCACTCTTCTTGTCGAGGCCGTAAGCCAACGAAGCCGCGGTCGGCTCGTTGATGATGCGGAGAACTTCGAGACCCGCGATCTTGCCCGCGTCCTTGGTCGCGTTGCGCTGGGAGTCGTTGAAGTAAGCCGGAACGGTGATGACCGCCTGGGTGATCTTTTCGCCGAGCTTCGCTTCCGCATCAGCTTTGAGCTTCGCGAGAATCATCGCGGAGACTTCCGGCGGGCTGAAGGTCTTCTTCTCGCCATTCACTTCCACCTGCACGTGCGCGTCGCCGTTGGCCGCCTTCACAATTTTGTAAGGCACGCGGTGTTCCTCTTCGCGGACCTCGTCGAACTTCCGGCCCATGAAGCGCTTCACCGAGAAAACGGTGTTCGCCGGATTCGTGACTGCTTGGCGTTTCGCCGCCTGGCCGACCAGACGCTCGCCGTTTTTCGCAAACGCGACGATCGACGGCGTGGTCCGCGCGCCCTCGCTGTTCTCCAAGACCACCGCATCGCCTCCCTCCATCACTGCCATGCAGGAGTTCGTCGTCCCCAAATCAATACCTAAAACTTTAGCCATAAAATTGTATTCCTTTCCGTGGATCAGAGCGATCCAGGCAGCACCCTCTAAGCAGGGCATGTTCCGGCCAGGGCGGGACGCGATAAGCCTCTACGGGAGAGCGGTTTACTTTTTTGAGTGTCGCGACGTGGCTGCGGGCTTTCGGGACATCGTGGCGCAGTGGATTTCCCTGCGATGCGCTGCTGTGTCGCATCTCTCTAGTGGCAGGACCTTTCCCAGAGGACATTCCGGTATACCACCTGCTAAAGAGACGACGTGATGGAAACCAGCACGCCCGACATCGTTTTTGCCTGCACCCACTGCGCCACTTCCTACGTGGTCGACGCCGCAGCCGCGGGCATTAGTCTGCAATGTCAGACCTGTGGAAAGACGACCACCGTACCCGCGTCCGGGATTGCCGCCGCCGCGGTGAATGCCGCGAAGCTCTCCGAGTTACAACACCAGCTGAAGGAGAACGAGTCGCAGCGCACAGAAATCACCAGCTACATCAATCAGCACAGCATCCAGCTGCATCGCTGGCAACTTCGGCTGAAGGATTTGAACGAGCGCCAGCAGAAGATCGCGGGCGAGCTCGCCGCGCTCACCGCACCGGCCGAGAATTAGCCAGCGACTCGTTAGCCGTGCACCTTCGCGTGGTGCGAGTGGAAAGGAGTGAAGTTCCGGTCCGCCGCCTGCGCCCAGATCACCGCCACGGTCTCGCCGGCCACCGCTGGCCGGAAATCGTGCCAGCCTTGGTTCAACGTCCGCGCACCTTCGTAAGGCAGGCCGTCGAGCGTCCCGGTGACTTTCTCGTCCGGCGAGATCAACTCGTAGCTTGCCGGAATCGCAACCTCGAACGGGATCTTGCCGTCCGGGCCGCTCGTCGACGGCAAGACCTTCCCCGCGACTCGCAAGGCCGGTCGCACTTCGATGTAATTTGCATCCAGGAAAGCGCGGTCGTTCTCCGGCAAATGTCCGCTCACGACCGCGACACAGGTCCGCGTGGACAGGCAACGCGCCGCGAGATCGTCCGCCAACAGGCCCTTGTGCAGGCGATCCATCGTGATCCCCTCCAGCACCCAGAACAGAGGCCGCGGGCGAAAGATCGTCTCGCCCTTGGCGTCGAGCACGTAGTCGCTCGGATCGGCCAGCTGGAGAACTTCGCGCACCAAGGCCACCTCGGTGCGCGCGCCGGTTAAGCTGGCGAAACGCGGCCCGAGGAGCGCCACCAGCACGAGCGCGAGACACGCCGGCGCCGGGAGCCAGCGCCCAAGCAGAAGCGGCCGCCAGTTCCGCGCAAAATGGAGCACGCCCACCACCGCGAGCAGAGCCGCGAAAGGCTGAAACGGCAGATCGTCCTGCCGCGTGACGTGCCGCCAAAAACTAACCAGCACGATGAAATAACAAGGCGCGAGCAGAAGCACGAAAGTGCGCGCAAAACCGCGCTCCCGCTTCGGCTGCCGGGCCAGGAAATGGCGCCCGGCCAGAAGGATGATTGGCAGCCCCATGGGGAGCAACAGCATCCGCAGATACGTCGCCGCGGCCGAGCGATGCAGCATCAAGTTGTGCTCGAAGACGCCGTAGCGAAACTCCGGCCACACGCCCATGGCGGCGAAGTAGAGCATGATGCAACCTGGGATCGCCGCCGCGGCCAGCGCATAGGCAGCCGCGCAACGCCCCACCCGCCCCCAGGAAATAGCCGGCAACTCGGCGCGCAGGAGAAACAGCGTGCAGCCCAGGGCCAGGAGCAATCCCAGCAGCATCACCGTTGTCTTCATCGACACCGCAAAGCAAAGCCCGAGAAGCACGCCCGCGGCGAGCGACCGCCGCGTTTCCATCGGTCCGCGCAACAAGACGAGCACGGAGAGCAGCCAAAGCGGATTCCAGAGGTTATCGGTGCGAAATTCCGTGGTGCAGAAGAAGTAGGGCGCGTAACCGCCGAGCACGACTGCGGCCCACATCCCAACCCGGCGCGAAAACGTGATCGTGCCGATGCGATAAATCGCCCAGGCGCTGATCCCGTAGAGCGGGAGCATGAAAAGCCGCATCCAAAATGGCACCGACGCATGCTCGCCGAGGAGCGCGAGCACCGGCGCGGTCAGCAGATGGAAGAGCGGCATGTGATTATCGAACGCGTCGCGGTATTGCACCAAGCCGTGCGTCCAGGCCCAGGCGACGTGCAGATGCTGCGACTCGTCGCTATCGAAGCGGTAGTGATAAACCGCCCACAGCTTCAGCAGGAGCGTGCCTCCGAAGATCGCCGCCGCCAGCACGCACTCCTGCGCGCGCACAGCTTTTCGCCTAACGAGCGCTGAACTGCCCTTGGGCGACCGAAACGTGACCCCGTAAAACATCCCTTTGGTTCTTTTAACCCGCCGAACGCCCGCGAGTCGCGCCGGCTAAGCTTTCCGCCGCTTCGTCAGTGCCGGTGGGAGCAACCAGGCGAGCACGCCGGCGCTTTTCGCCTCGCCCAGGAGCACGCAGGCAACACTGCTTTTGCGCAGCTCCACCCGGCCGCCGGTCAATTCCGCGACCACTCCGCTGAAGTCCGGCTCGTGCCCGACGAGCATGATCGTCTTTGCTTCGGTGCGCTTGAGCAGGCGCCGCAACGCCGCGAGATCGAAGCCCTTTTCGAGCGCCGCTTCCACCCGCACTTCCACGCCAAGTTTCTTCGCGGCGGCTTCCGCGGTTTGCCGGGCGCGTGGCAGCGGACTGGTGAGAATGAACTCTGGCTCCTCGCCGTGTCGGCAAAGGAATCGCGCCACGCGCTTCGTTTCCTTGCGGCCCTTTTTCGTCAGCGGCCGCTCGTCATCGGTCCCGGTCCAGTCGGGCCAATCCGCTTTTCCATGGCGCAGGAAATAGAGTTTCATTCCGGAGAGGATACGCCGTCTGGGACGCGTAGCCAGCCGGCGTCGCCTTTCCGGAAGTTCTCCACCGAGAAGAGGGTGAACTCCCCGCCGGCCGGCGGCCAAACGTAACGCTCAATCGTGACCGCCGGGTGCTCGATCCGCAGGAGGTTGAATGAATTCGGCTGGCCGCGCCCGCGCGTGGACGTGCTCGTGCCGGAGGAAACGATGAGCGCGGAATAACCTTCGACGTTATAGCGCTTCGCGGTGTAACCGATGTCGGCAATGTGGAAGTGCCCCGCGAGCAGCAGGTCCACCCGGCAATCAGCCAGCGTTTTGATCGCGAGCCGCGAGCGGCCGACCACTTCCCCGCTCGCCCCGCCGGGGAGATCAAAGGGATGATGCGTCACCAGCACGCGCGTGTGCCGCGGCCCGACCGTCTCCAGGGTGGCGCGTAATTGCGCGAGCTGGCGGCGATTGATCCGGCCGTCTTTCCAGGTGAACGCGCGCGCGGTGTTTACCCCCACGACCGCGAGCTCGTCGTCGATGAAGGTCGGCTGCAAGTCGCGGGTGATGTAATGCTGGTAGCGCGTGAGCCCGCGAAAGAAGCGGCGAAACGGATTGTGCAGCGGCACATCGTGGTTCCCGGGAACGACGATCTGCGGGCCCGGAAGCGTGGCCAGGAATTCCCGGGCCGCGAGATACTCGTGCGTGCGCGCGCGCTGGGTAAGGTCGCCCGAGACCGCGACCAGGTCCGGCTGGAGCTTGCGCACAAAATGCCCCAGCGGCTCGAGGATTTCCGGGTTCACCCGGCCAAAATGCAGGTCGGAAAGGTGAACCAGCAGCCGCATTATTTATCCGCCGGGGCGTCGTTTTTAGCCGGCACTTTCACCCGCAAGGCGCCCGGCCGAATGCGATACCGGAGCGGCGTCTCCATCATTCCCACCTCACCGTCAGTCGCGACCAGCAGCTTCGGCTTATGCGATTCAATCGTCACTTCATCGACGCAGAAAGCTTCAAAATCCTTTGCCTGCCGGACCCGGCCGAACAGCGCCCGCAGGCCGAGGAGAAATAATCCCAGCCGTCCAGTTCGCGGTGTCAGGTAAAGACCCAGGTTCCCGGCATCCAGGCAGCTGCGCGCGCCCAAATTGAAGCCGTCGATTTCGTATTCATTGTTCCCCACGAAGAGGAACGCCGTCCGCCTAACGAGTTGTTTTCCATTCACCGTCAGGCGCAGCTGGAGGAAGGGGAAACGCCGGAAGGTCCGGAGCGTCGACCAGGCAAAGGCGGTCCACTTGCTGCGCGACAGCCGCTCCTGCTGGGCCTCGCGCGTGGCCACGATGCGCGGGTAAAGGCCGAGGCTGCTGTTGTTGATGAAGACCCGCCCGCTGACCTCGCCCACGTCCACCTCCATGGTGCGACCGTGCACGATGGCCGCGACCGCCGCGGGCAGCTCCAGCGGAATCCCGAGGTCTTTCGCAAAGTGATTCAGCGTGCCCAGCGGCAGCACCCCGAGCGTTTTTCCGGTATCGACCAGGGTGCCGGCGATGGCGCTGATTGTCCCGTCGCCCCCGCCAGCCACAACCAAGTCTTCGTTTCCCTGCGCGGCGCGTTTGCCTAACGAGACCAAATCCTCTCCCTCCTCCGGGTGCCGCACCTCCACCTCCAGCCCGGCGGCGGCAAACTCCTGCCGCACCTTGGCGGCTAAATCTTCGCCCACGCTGCCCGCCGCCTGGTTCAGGATTACGCTAATCATTCGCTCTGATTCGCGCGTGACCCGCAGGCTGCGCCCGCCCGGTTGCGGAAATGCAACCCGCTGAGGGCGCTTATTCTTCCTCGGAGACGGTGAAGGTGACGTTGTCGATCTTCGCCACCGCGAGCGCGTCGAGCACGTCGACCGTGCGGCTATACTTGGCCTGCTCGTCGCTCACGATCGTGACCACGGCCGGCGTCTTGGCGGCATCGGCGTTCTGCTTCAGGCGCATGAGCGTGCCTTTCAGCATCGGCAGGTCCTTGCTGTCCTTCGAGTCAAACGGCTCATCGTTCAGGCTTACCTCGCCAATGTCGGAAATGGTGATGATTTGCTCGTCGACAAAGTCGGTCGAGC
Organism: uncultured Verrucomicrobiae bacterium; assembly: GCA_963726745.1. GTDB lineage: Bacteria > Verrucomicrobiota > Verrucomicrobiia > Chthoniobacterales > UBA10450 > JACCTI01. The sequence goes on along the minus strand of CAVSDR010000003.1, from coordinate 1,074,872 downwards.
TCGAGGTCTCGGCGGTGCCGGGGAGCTGCGTGTTCAGCTCGTTCTCCACTTTGACCGCGCCGGCCATGACCATGAAAAAGAGCATGATCACGAAGACGACGTCGATCATCGGCGCGATCTGGAAGCTGGCGTTGCCTTCGTTTTGATGAAGTTCCAGGCGCATTGCTTAGTCCTTGTTCACCGCCGAGAAGGAGATGTCGGTAATCCCTGCTTCCGCACAAGCATTCATCGCCTGCGAAACGAAGAGCGCGGGCACCTCGCGGTCGCCGCGGATGACGGCGCGGAAAGTAGGATTGCTCCCGGCAGACACTTTCTTCTCTCCTGTGATCTTGGCGTTCTTCAAAGGTTCGACCAGCTCCGTGCCGCTTTTGTAGACGCGGTCATCAAAGACAAATTCCGCCTTCTTGTCGCTCGGCCGCCAACGCACGTTGACCATCGCCTCAGAGCGGGAGTTATCCTTCTTCAGCGCATTCTTCGCGATCGGTAGGTTAATTGTTTTGTCGACCTTCAAAACTTGGGTCGAGGTAATGGTCATAAAGAAGACCAAGATAACCAGCAACACGTCGATCATCGGCGCGACCTGGAATTCAGGTTCGCCTTGCTCCGTTCCTCCTCCGCCGCCAGCCATGGATTGCTTCCCGTCCGGCTAGGCGCCGGCAATCTGCTGCGTTGTCCCAGTGGGAATGCGGCCGGTGGTTCCGCCGCCCTCGGCGGGTTGCACCAGCCAGTTCGGGATCGCCGCGTAAAGTTCTTCGTCGCCCAAGTGAACCCCGGCGAGCGACTCGTAAGGCATCTTGCGGAAGGCGCTATTGATCACGTCCTGGATGTGGTGCAGCGAAGCGGCCGCGCGGTTGCGCAGGAAGTAGAACGCGCCGAAGGCCGGGATCGCGATCACCAGGCCGGAGGCCGTCGCCACCAGCACCTCGCCGATAGCCGCAGACAGACCCGAGGGATCGCCAATGCCGGACGATCCTAGTTTAGCGAACGCTTTGATCATGCCCGTGACCGTGCCCAAGAGACCGATCATCGGCGTCGTCACACCGATAACGGAAAGGTAGCTAATGTAGGTCTGCATGCGGGAATTCTCCTTCGCCAGCTCACCCATCATGCCTTCCTCGGCCACCTGCTTGCCTTCGCCGAGCAAGCCGACGCCCACGCGGAGGACGTTGGTCAGCGGAGAGGGATTTTCTTTGCAGAAATTAAAGGCACCCACGTAGTCGCCTTGGCGGAAAAGCGACTTCACGCTTTGCTCGTGCGCTTCCGGCGAAACGCGCTTGCGGGAGGTGCGCAGGAAGCCGTCTCCGATCAAGTAAAGCGTGGCTACTGAACAAAGGCCGATGGGGAACATGACCCAGCCGCCTTCCTTGATCTGCTCCCAGAGGGTCTTGGAGTGAATCGTTTCGGCGGGCGACGCGGCCGGTGAGGCGGCTTGCGCGTAAGTCGCCGGGACCGCAAGAAACGGAGTCAACAGGACGAGCGCAGCGATGGATAAGGATTTTCTGGTCATAAGGCGGTGGCGTTGGTGTCGGCTAAAGTTTTTCCAGTTCGGTCTTGGCGGTGGCGGCTTCCGCCGACTTTGGGAAGGTGCTGATTAAATCTTGCAGCGATTTCTTGGCCCTGTCGATGTCGTCGAGACGCCGATAAGCCCGCGCGCTGCCGAGCAAGGCCGCCGGCATGAGGAGTTTCTCCTCCTGGTAAAAGACGGGGACGTGGAGAAAGGCGAGGAGCGCGCCGTCCCAGTTGCGCTGCGCGAGCAGGATCTGTCCCTTGGTCACCCAGGCATCGGCCAGCACCTCGTCGCGCGCGCTTTCCTTGATCGCGGTCTCGCAAATAGCCAGCGCTTTCTCGAACTCCTGTTTGCGCACAAAGGAATTGGCAATACGCAGGCTGGCCGCGCGCGCGGTCTCGGGGTCGGTCGAGCTTTTCTGGATCTGCTGCGCCAGCGTTTCCGCTTCGCCTTCGCGGCCGAGCGCGGCCAGAGCCGACACTTTGATCACCGCCGCCGGCGCCCACCAACTCCCGGGCACGTCGCGGAAAGGTTCGTAAAAGGCGACCACGGGATTGACCTCCGCGAGCGCTTTCTCCGGCTGTCCCTGCACCAGGAACTCACCCGCGGCCGTGAGCCCGTTCGGCTCCGGAAACTCGATCTTGGCGATCGCATTCAGCGGCTGGCCGACTTCACCCGCGCGACCGGCGACCTCGATCTTCCCCATGATCAAGTCGCCCGCACGCCGCACCCCTTTGGTTTCGATCCGCTGGCCGTTCTTCAGCAAAATCGTCTGCGCGTGTGCGCTTCCGGCTAGGCCAAGGAGCAGGAGACAATAAGCAGCGCGCTTCATCCTTGTCCCATGGCCTCCAGTTTCTTCCGCGCTTCCAAAGTCTCGGCAAAGCCTTGCAGCTCCTTCTTGTCTTCCGACAAACGGACCAGCTCGCGGTAGGTATTGGCTGCTTCCTGCGGCTTGCCCAGTTTCTCGAAACTCTCCGCGCTCCTTAGATAAGCTTTCGCGACCCAGGGAAGGTATTTCCGGTAACCGACAAAAACCCGCTGGAAGTAAGCATTCGCCTCCGCCCAGTGACCTTGGCGCGCTTCGATGTCCCCTAACGAGTAAACGCTGAAAGCCGTGGCCTCGCCGCGCCAGTCGCGCACGGAAGCGATTTGTTCGAAGACTTTCTTCGCCTCCACCAGCCGGTCCATCGCCAGAAGCGTCTTGGCTTTGCCGATGGTTAGATCCTTCATCTTCTGGATCGCGACCACTTTTTCGCTTCCGTCGGTAAAGTAGCGCAAAGCTTTCGGGTAATCCTTCTTCAGCAGTGCGATTTCACCCAGCCCATTGTAGGCAAAGTCGATGTTCTCGCTTTTAGGGTATTCCTCCATCAGCCGATCGAAGAATGGCTTGGCTTCGTCGAGTTTGCCTTTGCCGACGAGATAATCTCCCGCGCGTCCCAGGAGTATCGGACTTAACTCTTCCGGCTTCGCGGTCGTCGCGATCAAGGCGATGTTCTTCTCTTCCTCCGCAGGCTGTCGGCGGAGACGGGCCAACTCGGCTTTGGCAAAAAGGATGCGCGCCTTGGTCGTGGGCGAGGTGTCGCCCGCGCTGTCGCCCAGTAATTGTTCGAGCTCCGCGCCGGGATCGACCGCTGGTGGCGCGGGTGTAGTCTCGCCTTCCGCCACCGCCGGCTTCTTCTTTACCGAGAGCTGCGCCAGTTGCGTGAGGAGAAGCTCCACTGCTTCGCGCTGCGGATTGCCGATGTATTTCTTGATCGTGTCGGCGGTGATCTTCTTGGCTTCGTCCACCTGGCCCTCACGCGCCTTGGCTTTTCCGATCCAGTAAAGCGCGGTGATCACGGTGGGATGATCCGGGCGCTCCTTGATGAACTCTGCGAAAAGGTCGCTCACCCGGTTCCACTCGCCCTGCTTTTGCAGGAGCTTGCTCGCGGCGAAAAGCGAGTAGTTCATCACCTCGTCGGTGGTGGCGCTTTTGTAGGAGCGAATGTATTCGTCGATCGCCAGCTGGTCGCGGCCCGTGGCGGCATAGGAGTCGGCCAGGAGCGCGAGCACTTCGCCAAGTTGCTGGTTCTTTTCGAAGTCGCGCTCCCAGGCTTTGCAGTCGTTGATCACCTGATCGTATTGCGAGGCGGCGTAGTAACAGACAGCAAGACGGTAGCGTGCGTCGCTCACGAAAATGCCTTGCGGATACTGCTTGAGGTAATCGTTAAGCTTCTGGATGCCCTCTTCGTATTTCCCCGCGAAAACCGAGGTCAAGGCCATGCGGTAGGTGACGTCTTCGACGTTCTGGCCTTTGGGGTATTCCTTAAGATACTTCTGATATTCCGCAATCGCTTCCTCGTGCTTCCCGGCCATAAACTTGGCGTTACCTAACAAGTAGCGCATTTGCTCGCGGAAATTGCTTTTTGGTTGCGTCTCGAGCATACGCCCGAAGTAAGTCTCGGCCTTTTGCGGATCGTTTGCCTGCAGGGCGACCGCACCGAGTAAATAGCCGACCGTTTCCGCGTTCGGTCCGGTCTTGAAATCGCGCAGATATTCCTCGCAACGCGCGACCGCACGTTCGCCTTGGTTCACTTCGGCCAGGGAAACGATGATGCCGAAAAGCGCGGTTTCGCGTTCCGGCGCCTTTGGGTAGCGGTCGAGCAATTCCTGGTAGACCACGATAGCTTCCCACTTCTTGTCTGTCTCGTAGAAGGAACTTGCCATCCGGATATAGATGGCTGGCGTGATGTCGGGTAATTTCTCGAAGGCCGCGAGTAACTCCTGGGCGCGGGTGATATCGGCCTTCAGTTGGTTGATCACGGTGCCCAGGTTTGCGACCTGCGTGGGATCGGCGCGCGCGGCGTTGCGGTTATCCTCGATCGCCTGGGTCATCGCGGCGATCCGTTCCTGCTGCATTTTTATTACCTGCTCGCGCGGGTAAGCGGAGCGGTAAGCCGCGAGCGCGTCGACGAACTCTTTCTTCTTAAAGAGCTGGTCGCCGAGCTCGATGGTCATGCCGTTGAGCTCAATCAAATTATCCACCAGCCGCACTTGTGCATGCAGGCGGGTGAGGGTTTTGACTGCCTTATCGGCCGCGCCTTTTTGCGCATAAGTCTGGGCCAGGAGCATGAGGCCGCGCGCGCCCTGCGCGGTGCGAATTTCACCTGCGGTTAGTTTCTCGAGGGCGGCGATCGCCTGGTCGACTTTCCCGGTTTCCTTGAGCGCGGTCGCCTGGGCGAGGAGGGCTTGCTCGCGAAGTTTTGGGTCGCTTTCGAGGGCGGCGAAGAGCTGCGCGGCTTCGGCGAAGTTTTTAGACAGCAAATTGGCCTGCGCGAGCCCGTAAATGGCGTCGCCGTTATGCGGGCCGGCGGGGAATTTTTGCCGGTAGGTGTTGAAGGCGGCGATGGCCTTCGGGTAGTTTCCGGCGTTGAACCAGGCCGAGCCGATGGTGAAAAAAACCGGCTCCAGTTGCGGGGAAAATTCCGCCTTGCCGATGAGCGCCTCGAGTTGGCCCGCGGCGCCGGCAAAGTCGCCGTTTTGGAACGCGGCCATGCCCTGGGCGTAGAGTTCCGGGAGCCCGCCACCCTCCGGCGGCGCGGGCTGCTGCGCGTGAGCAGTCGCGACAAGCAACAGGGCCAGCGCCACTTGCACCCCGCGTAGAACCAGACACCTCATGCCGCGGTAGTTAAACAACATCCCGCGAGCTTGGGAAGCTTGCTCGAGCAAAAGTTACTTTGCCGGGGCCACGCTCGCAGTTTTCGGACCGGCGCTGAGATCGACGATGTCGGCTACGATGTTCAAAGCCTCGTCGCGCGTCGGATCGAGCGCGGGGTCTTTGCCGTCGCTGCCAGTGAGCTCGCTATCCGGGTCGTCTGCGACTTCCGGGGCAGTTGTGCTCTTCTTGGCATCGGCGGTTTTTGCCGGCAAGGTCACGAGCTGCAGGTTCGGCTTGTCGACGTTATCGAGCGTGATCCGGTAGGTCTTGGTGTCATCGTTCGCGCGCGCCAGACGATCTTTTGAGCGCGCTTCCTTGCGCTCCTTGTCTTCGTTCAGCTCGGAGCGGCGAAGGTCCTCGTTCAAGGAGATGCGGTTCTCATCGATCTTCTTCCGCAACCGCTCCATGTCTTCCATGACGTAATGAAACTCCGGGTTCTCCTGGATGCGACCGTTCGAGCGGCGCTTAAGTTCATCGAGGTAAACTGTCGGCGGCTCGGACCACATGGAGAAGCGCGCCTTCGGCACTTCATCATACGGGAGCGCGTTTTTGAGTGAGCCTTCGCCGAACTCCGGGAGGTCGGTGAGCGACGGCAGGACGATATCGGAAGCGACGCCGTTGAGCTGCGTGGAGCCGCCGGCGACGCGGTAGAACTTTTGGATGGTGAGCTTGAGCGCGCCGTCTTCCTTCGAGGCGCTGCCTAAAAGCGAAGTGAAACGGCCGATCTCAAGGATGGTCTGGACGGTCCCTTTGCCGAAGGTGTTCTTGTCGCCCACGATGAGCGCGCGGCCGTAATCCTGCAGCGCCGCGGCGAAAATTTCGCTCGCGCTGGCACTTTGCCGGCTGGTCAGGACAACCAACGGACCCGTGTAGGCCACGCCCGGATCGGGATCACTCGAGACGACGATGTTCCCGTTGGAGCCTTTCGTCTGGACGATCGGGCCGGACTTCAGGAACAAGCCGGTAAGCGAAATCGCTTCCTCGAGCGAGCCGCCGCCATTGCGCCGGAGATCGATCACGAGGCCGCCGATCTTCTCTTTCTTGAGGCGATTCAAAAGCGCGAGCACGTCCTTGGTGGTGCTCTTCTGGTGGCGCTCCATGTCGGCGTAGAACGACGGGAGCGTAATCCAGCCGAGCTTCACCGGATCGCCGTTGCGGTCTTTCTTGATGATGATGTCCGCGCGCGCTTCCTGGTCTTTCAGCTTAATTTCGTCGCGCACCAGCTCGATCGTTTTGCGCTTCGAAGGATCGGCCGCATCCGAGGGAATGAGGAGCAGGCGCACTTTTGTGCCTTTCTTGCCGCGAATCATTTCCACGACCTTGTCCAGCCGCATGTCACGCACATCGGCGAAGTCCGCCGGGCCTTGCGCCACTGCGGTGATCCGGTCGCCTACTTTTATCCCACCATGACGCTGCGCCGGGCCGCCGGGAACGAGGCTCTCGATCTTGGCGTAGCCGTCTTCCGTGCGGAGCATCGCGCCGATGCCGACCAGCGAGAGGCCCATGTTAATGCTGAAGTTCTTCAGGTCGGCCTTGCTCAGGTATTCCGAGTGCGGGTCGTAGGTTTGCGCGAGCGCCGCCAGGAAGAGCTTCACCTGCTCCGGTTGGTCTTCCTCGTGGACGTTGCGCTGGAGGCGCTCGTAACGGCGGGCGATCAACTGCGGGCCGGGCTCGATCGGATGCTCGCTCAGTTTCTCCTGGAGAAGCTCATTATTGATCCGCGCAGTCCAAATCCCGTCGGCGTCGGCGCCGCATCTTTCGGCCAGGGCGCTTTTTGCCGGCTCAGTTCAATCGTTGCGTCGCCCTTGAATTCCTTCGGCGGATTCTTGAGCGACTCCTTCACCCAGGCCACGCGGTCATCCACGCGCTTCTGGTAAAGCTCGTAGATTTCGTAGGCCGGCTTGAGGTTTCCCAGGAGAATATCGTCATCGAGCGAGGTGCCGTATTTCGCGGTCAACGCATCGACATCTTGCTGGGTAAAAAAGAGGTGGCTGAAATCGAGCAGCTCCAGGTAAGTCTTGAGGAATTTCTTCGAGACCTCATCGTTTAGCGGTTGATGGGTGTAATGTCCTTCCTCGAGGAGACGACCGACGGAAACCTCGACCTGCTCGAGATCGGACCTCGCCTGGAGCGATGGGATGGCCACCAGCGGGAGCAGGAGGGCGGCGAAAGCGAGCGACCGACGGAGTGGGAGCTTCATTCTGTAAGAGATGCGGAGTTCGTATGGTCGCAGAGTTCAATATTCTGCGCAACATATGGCGCCGGGCGCCAAGGGTGTAGCACTTGAGACACCCGACCCTTGGGAAGATTCAAAACATTTTGCTGAAAAACTGATCCGCACGGGAAACTCCACTTATGAGCAACTACGAGACCTTTTGCGGCGGAGTCTTTGAGACCAATTGCTACCTCCTGCATGCGCCCGAGGGCGACATCCTCTTCGACGCGCCCGACGGCGCCTGCGCCTGGCTGGAGGCGCAGGGCTTTGCCCCGAAGCTCCTGCTCCTGACCCACGGCCACTTCGATCACGTGCCCGACGTGGCGAAAATTAAACAGCGCTTTGGTTGCCCGATCGGCTGCCATGCGGACTGCGCGCCGATGATTTCCGATCCGGAATTCTTCCGCAAATTCGGCTTTGCCTTGGAGATTGAGCCAGCTGAGCCCGACTTCCTCATTGAAGAAACGTCGAGCCGCGAGTTCCTCGACAAGCCATTCGAAGTGCTTGAAGTGCCCGGCCATTCGCCCGGCAGCCTTTGCTTCGTCTCGCGGGAAGACCAATTAGTCGTCGGCGGCGACGTCCTTTTCGCCGGCGGCGTGGGGCGCTGGGATCTGCCGGGCGGCGATGGCGATCTCCTCTTTCGCGGGATCCGCACGAAGCTCTACCCGTTAGGCGACGACCTTACCGTCCTCGCCGGCCACGGCCCACCGACCACCATCGGCCGGGAGCGCGCGAGCAATCCCTTTGTGCGTTAACGTCCGCGCCGGCCGCGGCCGCGTTCGCGCAAGTCACGGCGGATGCCGTCGAGCTCGCTGCGGAGCGCTTCCGCACGTTGGCGCACTTCCCAGCCGCGCACGCGTCCGCGTTCGTAGGCGGCTTCGAGATAATCGGCCGAGCGCACGATCCGGCCGAAACGCTCACGGAGGTTGCGATTGCGCGAATCGCCAATCTCAAGGCGGACCTGCCGCACTTCGCGTTGGAGTTGCACAATCTCGAAACGAGCGCGGCGCTGCCAATCGCCCCCGCGTTCCTGCCGGTCTTCGCGGCCGGCGTTAATGATCGCCGGGATTTCGCTCCGGCGGTCGAAACGTTGAGCCGCGGCGTGCGGCGTGGCGCCAGCCAGAGCGAGCAGGGTGAGCGAAAGCGTAAGGGTCAGGTTTTTCATGTGTGGGATTGTCCGTCCGCTGAGATCAGACGGAAGAAAGCGCTGGCTATTCGGTGGGAAGAGCGTCCAGCACAAGCCGCAGTGGCTCGAGGCCGTCAATTTCGCCGACGACCGCCCGCAGCGAACGCAGGGCCGGCGGGATGTGCTCGAGAAAGGCGGGGTTGCCCTTGACCAGGCCCAGATTCCCATACGCGCCGAGCGCCTGCATCAAGCGCTGCATCGCGCAGAGCTGGAAGATTTCCTCGTCGGCCGGATGCAGCGTGCCGGAATAACGGAAGAGCTCGTCCCGCTCCTCCGCGCCTAACGAGACGTAAGGATCGTAGAGCAGCGAGGCCAGGTCGTACTCCGCCAGGCCGGGACGCATCCCTTGGAAGTCGATCAAACAGGCGTCGCCGTCGCGGATGATGAGGTTTTGCGATTGGAAATCGCGATGCACCAGCACGCGCGGAAGCGCCGCGAGCCGCTCGGCGATGGCGGCCAGCGCGGGCAAGGCGGCCAGTTCCGCGCGCTCCGTTTCGTCCAGCCCGAAGCGCCGGCCCAGGCAATGCTCAAAGAAATATTGCTGCTCCCAGTGGTAAAGCGCGGCGTCGAATTCCTGCGGGAAATCCGGGCGCAATTGGTCGGCTGCGGTCAATGGAAGGCGATGCAATTTCGCGACTTCGCCAAGGGCGGATTGGTAGAGCTGCCGGCGCACCGGCCAGGGCTCGCCGCGGTAGGTCCAGAGATCGTTCGCACCGAGATCCTCGATCCAGATCAAGCCTTCCGCGGCATCGTGGAAATAGATTTTCGGCGCGCGAATTCCGTGCGCCCCGAGAAACTCCGCGATCTGCACATAGTGCCGGTTCTCGCCGCGCTCGAGGTGGTATTTCACCAGGATGAGCGACTGCTCCCCGCCAGTGCGCACGCGATAAAAACGCCGGTCGCTCCCGCCTTTCTCGATCGGGGTTATCTCCACCTCGGCCGCCTCCATGAGCGGGAAATGCCGCCGCGTTTGCCGCAGGAGCTGGTCGGTTTTTTGGCTGCTAGATGTCGGTGTCACGCAGGGTTCCTTGGGCGGTTTGGCGGGCGCGGACGATACAGCCACGCAGGTCGCTGCGGGAAGCGATTTGTGCCCCGGCCCAGACGATGGTGTCGGCTAATTTCGCCCCGGCGCCGACCTCTGCGTCTCGCGCCGATGACAGTGCTCCCGCAGCAATTCGATCTCGCTGGCTAATTTCGCCGAGGGATGCACCGCGGCCCGCCAGTTTGCGTCCGGCGCGCCGTAGCGCGGGAAGTCGAGCGTGGGCAATGCGCGATGCAATTCCAGATAGGCCGCGCGCGTGCCCACATCCCACCACGAACCCTCGTCGAGGAGGACGCCGCCGAGGCGGCCGGCGCCGCGAAGCATTTCGATGAATGTCGGGATGACCGACCGCTTCACACCGGGCTGGAGCAGGCGCAGAAACTCCGGCTGCACTACGTAGATGCCGCTGAAGATAAATTCGTCGACGGCGCCGGTGCCTGCGAGATTGCGAATATCGAGCACGCGTCCGGTGGCGCGATCGAAGGCCACGTGCCGCGGACCTTCGTGCGAGCGGAGCGCAAGCGTGACCATGTTCCCGGCGCGCGCGTGTTCCTCCAGGAGCGGCGCCAGCGGCAGGTCGGAAAGAATGTCGGCGTTGTAGACCAGGAACGGCTCGCCGCCCAGCAGGTCCGCGACATTCGCGATCCCGCCGCCCGTCTCGAGCAGCACCGGCTCGTGCCGGAACCGGAGCGCTCGCCCGCGGTAGGTCCCGTCCGGGAAGGCTTCGTCGAAACCTTGCGGCTGATGGTGCGTGTTCACGCAAAAGCGCTCCACGCCGGCCGCGATCAAATGGTCGAAGGCAAAAGAGATCAGCGGCTTCTGGAAGATCGGCACCAGCGGCTTCGGCAAATCCGCGGTCAGCGGCCGGAGCCGCAGGCCCAGCCCGGCCCCGAGAACGAAGGCTTGGCGGATGGCGGGCGGCGGCATCGCGCGACCTTCAGCGCACGAGCGGTAAAAGCAACGCCCCGCGCGCTGGAATTATGCGCTTGCCGCCGGGGGCGCCGGATTTGTAGCTTGGACCGCATCGGCGGCAACGCGCAGCCCATCGAGTCCGCCGGCTTCAACCCCAGGTCCTTCCCATGGCTAAAGGCGGCGGCGGCAGCGTAAACATTCCCAAGGATTACACGGTCAAGTTCGGTGGCCTGCCCGGCAGCACCATCCAGGTCGATAGCGACCTCGATAACATCCACGTGAAGGAAGTGCCGGACGTCGTCCTGCGCGTGAAGGAAGTCCCGGTGATGACCTTCAACTCGAACATCTCGGTGAAGGAATTGCCGACCATGCGGGTGGACACCAACAGCAACCTGAACATCGCCCTCAAGGAAATCCCCGAGACGCGGGTGCATTTGCCGGCGCATTACCAGGTCGCGTTTTGTCTTTTCGGCGTGGAAATCTGGAAGCTCGCGCTCTGCGGGGAGAGCCAGGTGATCAACGAGAAATATCAACCGCGGGCAACGGAGGTTTGCCGCTGATCGCAGATGGAGCGTTCCGATGGCCACCCCCGCACCCACGCTTAAAACCGGTCGCGACACTCTGGTCGTCGCCGGTCCGCCGCAGGCGCTCCGCGGCCAGCTCCACCTGCGGAATGATTCCACGCGAGAAGCTCAAGCTCCGGAGCGTTTCCCTGCGCCCGCGGAAAGGGGCCAGGAGCGCGGAGAAATTAGACGGCGCTTTGTTGCACCTGGGCGCGCGCCTGCAACCGGGCGAACAGGCGCTGGTCCCGCTCGAGCTCTCGTTAGGCGACGGGACCGCGCCCGGGCTTTACGAATTGGAGATGGACGTGGGCGGCCGCACCGTGGCGGTCGAGGCGCACGTGGTCGAGCAGGTCGATTTCCGCATCGAGCCGACCACGGTCACGCTCCTGGCCGGCGGCAAACGCACGCTCGAGCGCGAGTTCATCGCCGAGAATGCCGGCAACGTCCCGCTCCCGCTGGGCGCGCTCTGCGAAGCGCCGCTGCTCGACTCGCTCGACTTCTTTGCCGCGCTTCCAGGAAGGGCTGCGCAAAAACGTGGGCGTGGAGCTCAAGCAGCGTCTCGAGCGGGTGCTCGACGATGTCGGCCGCGCGCAGGTCGGCCCGTTGCGGGTGCACCGCGAGCGCGTCATCCTCCAGCCGGGCGAACGCCGCGCGATGGTCGCTCGTTTTGAATTACCCGACGACATCAAGCCGGCGCGCCACTACCGCGCGCTCCTCGAACTCTACAACGCCACGCTCACGGTCGACATCTACACGACCGAGAAAGCCGGCACCAAGGAGACCCTATGAACCCAGAGCCATCCTGCGCCGGCGCCCCGGCGTTCTTCCCGGCGCGCCCGATTTCGTGCAGCGCCTCACGGATCTGAACAACGAGGCGCTCCGCGTTTCCCTGCGCGGGCTGCAGCCTTGGTTCGAGGCCTACAGCCGTTTCTTCACCGGCGCAGTCGAGGCGGCGCGTTGCGGTTGCGAAATTCCCGAGACCACCTGCCCGCCGCGCTGCGCCTGCACGCTCGAGTGGACGGTGGCGCCGGGCGACCAGCGTGTCGGCTATTTTCAACTGCGGAACACTGCCGACGAGCGGGTGCAATATGGCTTCGAGGCGTCGCCTTTCCGCTCCTGCCGCGAAACGCTCGAGCAGCGCCCGCAAGTCGAGCCCAAAGGCGCGACGCTTCCCGCCGGCGGAGCGCAATCGATGCGCGTTTCTTTCTCCACCGACGAGACGTGGCGCGCAGGCGAAACCTACGAGTCGGAGATTCTCGTGCGCGGGCTTTACGAGCGCTGCCTTTGCCTGCGGGTGCAGGTGAGCGCGGAAGCTGAGCCGTGTTGCCGGCTGGAGATGGGCGCGATCCCGCAACGCATCCGCGCGGATGATTGGTATCGGCATTTTCAATGCACCGAGCCCTGCTTCCAGCCGGTGCGCCCTAACCCCAACGACGACCGCAAGCGCAGCCAAATGAAAGAGTCCGCCCCTCCCGAGATCACTTCGCTCCCGCAGCGCTATGCGGAATTCTGGCGCGCAGAAGCGCCGGTCGCTTTCCAGAAAGTGACGCAGCTTAGCCTCAACTATTACCGCGAGGTTTGGAACGTGGGGCTTCATCTTTCGCAGAGTTTCTACCGCAATCTCTTCACCGTGGAGGCGACGCCCTGCGGCCCGCCGCCAGAAGTCACGGCGGCACAGGAACTCGTCTTCGAAGGTCCGATCGGGAGCGCGCAGACGCACAACTTTCTCGTGGCCAACACCACCGGCGCGACCGCGGCGATTCGCTTCGAGCTCTCCGAGTTTGTGCGCGACGATGGCGAGGAAACCGTGCGCGTGGAAGCGGTCGTGGCCCCGGAATCCTTTGAGCTCGCGCCGCGGGCGGAGCGCACCGTCGCTTGCACCCTACCGCTGCCCGATCTCTTCCGCCTCGGGCACGAGTATCACGCGATTCTGCGTGTGATCGGCTTCCCGCACATGCAAGTGGGCCTGCGCGCGCGCACCGAGCCGGCGGCCGCGAAAAAGCGCCGCCCGCCGCCGGGTCAAGAAGCGCGCCGCTCGTTAGGCTGCGGCGCAATTCCGCATCGACAGCCAGCGCTTTGCGCGTTCAGTTGCGGGACTATGCGCCGCGCAATTCTCTTTTGCCTTCTCCTTTGCCTGAGCGCGCGCGGGATCCGCGCCGACGAGGCCGCGACCGCGCTCCTGCGCACGATGGAGCAAACCTACGCCGCCCTTTCGTCCTACACCGACACGAGCACGGCGCATTTCACCAATCCCGACGGCGCCGCCGGCGCCCAGGTAGATTACCGCATTTGGTTCCAACGGCCGGCGCTTTTCCGGATCGACGCTGTGACCAAGGCCCCGGGCGGCGGCACCGAGAAACCAACGCGTGAAGTCCTCTGGGCGAATGGCGACAGCATCCGCACCTGGGGCACCACGCAGCCGGTGAAATCTCGCGCGAAGGTGCAGCTGGCCGGCTCGAAAATGTTCGGCACTTACGCCTATCACATCCCGAGTCTCCTCGAGAGCAGCTATGGTGGCCCGCGCCGGCTGCATCAACTCGACGAGGCTGCAATCGTCGGCGAGGAGACGATCGATGGCGTCCTTTGCCAGCAAGTTCATGGCGTCTGGCAGAGCGATCCCTACGATGTCTGGATCGGGCGAGACGATCACCTGGTCCGCAAAATCGTGGCCCTCTACAGCGGCTACCGAATGGAGGAAACGCACCGCGAGATCACGGTGAACCAGCCGATCGCCAAAGAGTCGTTCGAGTTCGCGCCCGAAGACGACGCGGCCACGCCGTTGAAAAAGAACACGCCACCGCCGCTTCCAGGCGAGCGTCGGCACCGCTGAGCTTGCTGGCTATTTCTTCAGGTAAAGCGTGCGCGTGCCGAAATCGATGATGCCGTAGTGCAATCGGAGCGTCTCCGAGCCGAGCAAGCCGGCGACCGGCGTGGCGCCGTTGAGCAGTCCAGTGCGCACGAGACCTTCGAGGTCGATCACGCCCACTTCCTTGTCGCGCAGGTTGAGCGAGCCGACGGAGAAACGCGAGATCGTCGCCAGTTGCACGCCGCGTTGCTTGAGGTTCACCCCGGCGGATTGAAATGGGCTTTTCCGCAACGGAATCTGCATCCGATGGACGAAGCGCTGGTGGAACAAAGTGGTGAAGGCGCCGGTGTCGACCATGAGCTTGCCGCGCCGGCCGTTGAAGCTGCCGTTCACGTAGAGATTGTAGCCCGGGCTCACTTCCATCGGCACGCTGTTGTAGCCGCGGTAATCCATCCCCGGGACGCTCCCGGGTGTGTGCGGATCGATCTTCAAGATCAACATCTGCGCGCGGCAATCGAGCACCGCATGTGTCGGGAAAAGAATGTCCGCGCCCAGGATGCCGTCGATCGGCTGCTCGCGCATGAGTCTGGCGGCCCGCTGGGAGCTGCTCAGGTCCACCGCCACCAGCGGCTCGTCCACCAAGGTGAGCGCGCCTAGCCGGAGCGTGCGCGCGATCGAGACGCCGGCAAACGCGCCATTGATCTGCAGGCGCGTGGGAATCTCGGATTTCGCCACCGCCGGCGTCAGGCCGAAGTGGCGCACGCGGCTGAGCGCGATCGCGCTCACCGGCGCGCCGGTGTCCACGCCAAGCAGCGCTGGTTTGCCGTTGATGGTCGCGCGGACCAGGAGGTGATTCTGCCGGCTACGCTCCAACGGCAGCGCCTCGAATTGCAAGGTGCGCGGCGCGTTCGCTTCGTCCGCGGCGAAGCGCGACGGCTTCCCTTTGCTCCGCGCCGGAGCGGCGAGCGCGGCGGAGGTGAGCGTGCCGAGAAGGAGTGCGACGTAGAAATTTCGCACCAAGGAAAACCGCGAGCGGATAAACACGCGCCGAGAATAGCATCACGCCGCGCGCGCGGAAATGGTTCGTTCGCGCCGAGGCGTGCCGGGCGGCGTGACTCCTTGCGCCCGCCAGAGGGAGACAGTAAAGAAGCTCTGCCATGAAGCCATCCCTCCGCCTCGCAATTCTTTCGCTCGGAGCCCTTATCTGGACTGCGCTGCCGCTCGGCGCGCAGGAAATTCCGGTCGGCCAATACGCTTCGCTCACCGGCAGCGAAGCGACTTTCGGGATTAACTCCAGCAACGGTGTCGCGCTCGCGCTCGACGACATCAACAGCAAGGGCGGCGTCCTCGGCGGCCGGCAAATCAAGATCATCACCGAGGACGATCAGTCGAAGCCGGGCCAGCCTTCCGCCGCGGTCAAGAAGCTCATCTCGAGCGATCGCGTGGTCGCGGTCATCGGCGAGATCGCCAGCTCCCGCTCGCTCGAGGCGGCGCCGATTTGCCAGGAAGCCAAGATGCCCATGGTCTCGCCGGGCGCGACCAATGCCCGCGTGACCGAAGTGGGCGACTATATTTTCCGCGTCTGCTTCATCGATCCTTTCCAAGGGACGGTGATGGCGAAGTTCGCGCTCGATAACTTAAAGGCCAAGAAGGTCGCCATCCTGACCGATGTGCGAAATGATTACTCCGTTGGCCTGACGAAATACTTCAAGGAATACTTCGAAAGTCATGGCGGCAAAATCGTGGTCGAGCGTTCCTTCAGTGGCGGCGGGACGGATCGCGATTTCCGCGCGCAGCTCACCTCGATCAAGGCCGCGCAACCAGATGCGATCTTCGTTCCTGGTTACTACACCGAAGCCGGGTTGATCGCGAAGCAGGCCCGCTCGTTAGGCATCAAGGTGCCGTTGCTCGGCGGCGATGGTTGGGATTCGCCCAAGCTGAGCGAGATCGGCGGGAGCGCGATCGAGGGGAGCTACTTCTCGACTCACTTCTCGCCCAAGGATACCAACCCGAAGGTGCAGGATTTCGTGAAACGTTATCAGGCGAAATACGGCGCCATGCCCGATGGGATGGCCCCGCTGGGCTACGATGCAATGATGGTCCTGGCGCAGGCGATGAACGCCGCCGCTTCGACCGAAGGCCCGAAGCTGCGCGATGCGCTGGCTAACATCAAGGACTTCGACGGCGTGACCGGCAAGATCACGATCGACGAGAAGCGCAACGCCACCAAGTCCGCGGTGGTTTTGAAGGTCGACAACAAAGGCAACGAATTCGTGGCCACGGTTGCTCCTTAAGTTCCCCGAGAAAGCAGGCCGCGGATGATGCAGTTCTGGCAGCAGTTAATCAACGGCCTTTCCTTAGGCGCCTTCTATGCCTTGATCGCGCTGGGCTACACCATGGTTTATGGCGTGCTCCGGTTTATTAACTTTGCGCATGGCGATGTTTTCATGCTGGGGGCTTTTAGCGGTTACTACTTAACTCCGCGCATCCTTCCACATTTCACCGGCTCGCTCGCGCCGGTGGGCGTGGGCGTTGTCCTCGTCGCCACCATGGCCATTTGCGCCACCATCGGCGTACTCATCGAGCGCCTGGCTTACCGCCCACTCCGGAAAATGCCGAAATTAACCGTCCTGATCACGGCCATCGGCGTCTCCCTGTTCCTGGAATACGCCGGGCAGTTTATCTTTGGCGCCGATCCGAAGGCTTTTCCCGAGTTGGTCGAAGATCGTGCCTTGGAAAACACCGGCGCGCTCACGATCACGACCACGCAGATTGCGGCGTTTGCCGTCACTTTGTTGCTCCTTGTTGGACTAACCTACACGGTCAAGCGCACCAAGATGGGTATGGCGATGCGCGCGCTCTCGAATAACGCCACCGCTGCCGCGCTCATGGGAGTAAACATCGACACGGTCATCTCCTTTACCTTCGCTTTAGGCAGCGCGCTGGCGGGCGCGGCCGGCATTCTTTACGCGATTAGTTATCCCTCGATCGATCCGCTGATGGGCATCCTGCCAGGTATCAAAGCCTTCGTGGCCGCGGTCCTCGGCGGCATCGGAAACATTCCCGGCGCGGCGGTGGGCGGGTTGATTCTTGGAATCGTGGAAACCTTTGTCGCCGGCTCAGTCTACTCGACCTACCGCGACGCGATTGCTTTCGCGATTCTTATCATCATCCTCTTGTTCCGGCCCGCGGGTTTATTCGGCAAGATGCAGGTGGAGAAAGTTTAGCCGGCAAGATCGTTCGCCATGCAGCATCGGCATCTCAAACAACTCGCCCTGGTCGCGGCGCTCATCCTGGCGGCAGTAGCCTCGCGTTTCGCCGGCTCGTTTAATCCTTACTACCTCCAGGTCCTGCTCTTCATCGGGATCAACATTACCCTCGCCAGCAGCCTTAACCTGATCAATGGCTACACCGGCCAGTTCTCGTTAGGTCACGCCGGCTTCATGGCCATCGGCGCCTATTCCGCGGCTTATTTTTCGACCGAGAAAAGCGGCGGCCTTTTCCAGCTGCTCGGTGGCTCAGGAAGCTTCAGCATCTTCGTCGTCTTCGCCGCGGCCCTCCTGATCGGCGGTCTCGCGGCCGCGCTCGCGGGACTTATCGTAGGTGTGCCTTCGCTGCGGTTGAAGGGCGATTATCTTGCGATTGTTACTCTCGGTTTCGGCGAGATCATTCGTGTTCTAATCCAAAACACTGATGCCGTCGGCGGCCCGCGCGGTTACAGCGGCATCGCCGGTTACACCACTCTCTTTTGGACCTTCGCGGTCGCGGCGATCACGATCTACGTGGTCGTAAGCATGATCGACTCGACTTACGGCCGCGGCTTCCTGACCGTGCGCGATGACGAGATTGCCGCGGAAGCGATCGGGATCAATACCACGCGCTACAAGGTAACGGCGTTTGTCCTGGGGGCGTTCTTCGCTGGAGTCGCGGGCGGGCTTTACGCGCACACCACGACTTACATCAATCCCAGCGGCTTCGACTTTCAGCTCTCCATCCAGATTGTGATCATGGTCATCCTCGGCGGCATGGGCAGCACCGCCGGCGTCACCTTTGCCGCCATCTTGCTGACTGTTTTGCTCGAGTATCTCCGGTTTGTCGCGGGCTATGAGTGGCTCCCGGACATCGTCCGCCGGATCGCCGCGAATCGCATGATCATTTTCTCGCTCGTCTTGATTGCGCTCATGCTTCTGCGGCCGCAGGGCTTGTTTGGCGCGCTCCCGCGCATGGCGCGCGACCGGAAAAAGAAACCGCAGCTTTCCGCTTCCTAGACCATGGCGCTGCTTCTCGAACTTAAGCAATGCACCGTGCAGTTCGGCGGTCTTACGGCGGTCTCGAAGTTCGACCTGCAGGTGGACGAGAACGACCTCATCGGGCTCATCGGCCCGAACGGCGCCGGCAAAACGACCATCTTCAACATCATCACCGGCGTCTACCGGCCCACTTCCGGCAGCATCACCTTGGAAGGTCGGCCGATCGCCGGCTTGAAGCCGAACGTGATCGCCGGCCGCGGGATTGCGCGCACCTTTCAGAACATCCGGCTTTTCCCGACGCTCTCGGTTTTCGACAACGTCCGCGCCGCCTTCAATCTCCGGTTGAAGCATCGGCTGGCGCACGCGCTCATGCGCATCCCGGCATTCTACCGCGAGGAAGCCGAGGTCGCGCGCCAGGTCCACGAGCTCCTGGAGATTTTTCGGCTGGGGAAATTCTCCGCCGTGCGCTGCGGTAGCCTAAGCTACGGCGACCAGCGCCGGCTCGAGATCGTGCGCGCACTCGCGACCAAGCCGGAGCTCCTCCTGCTCGACGAGCCGGCCGCGGGGATGAACCCGAAGGAAAAGGAAGAGCTCATGGAGCTGATCGTTTTCATCAAAAAGAAATTCGAGATCGCCGTCCTGCTGGTCGAGCACGACATGAAAGTGGTCATGGGAATTTGCCAGCGCATTGCCGTGCTCGACTACGGCGAGAAAATCGCCGAGGGCACGCCCGCGGAAGTGCAGTCCAACCCGAAAGTGATTGAAGCCTACCTCGGCGAAGAACCGCCAGCAGCATCCGCTTCTGCCTAACGAGTCATGCTGGAACTTACCAACCTCGCGGTCGCCTACGGCTCGATCAATGCGCTGCACGAGATCTCGCTCAAGGTCGAGCAGGGCTCGATCGTAACCTTGATCGGGGCGAACGGCGCCGGGAAGTCGACCACCTTGCGCGCGATCTCCGGATTGCTGAAAGCGCGGAGCGGCTCGATCCGCTACGAAGGGGTGGAGATCGCGAACGAGGCGCCGCACCGGATCGTGGCCCGCGGGCTTTCGCACGTGCCGGAAGGGCGGATGATTTTCGCCAACCTGACGGTGCACGAAAATCTCCTGATGGGCGCTTACCTGCGAAAGGATCGCGGGAAGTTAGGCAGCGAGTTCGACCTCGTCTTCGGGATGTTCCCGCGGCTGAAGGAGCGGGCGAAGCAGGTTGCCGGCACTTTGTCTGGCGGCGAACAGCAGATGCTCGCGATCGGTCGCGCGCTGATGAGCAAGCCGCGCTGCCTGATGCTGGACGAGCCATCGCTCGGGATCGCCCCGCTCCTGGTGAAGTCGATCTTCCAAAAGATCAGCGAGATCAACAAGTCGTTAGGCATCACCATTCTCCTGGTGGAACAGAACGCCAACCTCGCCCTGGAAGTGTCGCACTTTGGCTACGTGCTCGAGACCGGGCGGATTATTTTAGCCGACCAGTCGAGCGCGCTGCGGGCGAACGCGCAGGTCAAGCAGGCCTATCTGGGCGGCGGCTAGGACCCGCCGCGGCTGCTGCCGCCAAGACCGTTCTCGCTCGCGCCGCCGAAGCCTTCGGCCGGGCTCAACCCGGCGCCACCGAAGCCGAGGATGCGCTCGAGGCGTTTCTGCTTTTGCTTTTTCGACAACTCGTTAGGCCGGGCCGCGCCCGGAGCGGCGGGCGGACGGCTTTCGACCGCGCGCACGGCGCGGTTTAGTTCGCGCTCCGGGGCGCTCAGCATGGCTTCCGTTTCCGGGGCTGCGGAGCGTTCGCGCAACTCGGCGAGCTGCACGGTGAGCGGCGCGCGCGCGGTCCGGAGCATGTCGATCATGCGCTGGAAGCTGAGGTGGAATGGCACCGTGGCCCATTCCGTCTCGTCGAAATCAACCAGGCTGTCGGGCGGCGTGGCGATGTTCGCGGAAACAGCCAGCGCATTCCATTTCCCGGCCGGCCGGAAAAAACCGATCTCGCCGCGGTATTCTTCGTCGGCACCGTCTACTGGGAGGTAGGCGCTTCCGGCCATCGGCTCCACCTCCACGGTCTGCTCCTTGTCGGCGGAGTTGAGCAAACGCAGATGCACCTTGCGGTCGGCCGGCTTGCCGTCGCGAAACGCATCCGTCCAGTCGATCTCCCAATAGGCAAAGAGCGTATGCGGATCGCGCGCCATCAGGCAGAGCGTGGGCGGAATCGCGGCGGCCGAAGGCGCGGGTGCGACCGCGGCGGCGGGTGCCTCGCCGATCAGCGGGCGGGACGAAATCTCGAAGGCGGCCTCGGCTGCAGCCGCGCGGGGCTGGCGACGAGCGCGCTGAGGAGTGGGGTTGAGTTCGAAGTCCATGGGGTGGGAATTTGCAGGCGGACGGTAAGGCCACCGGCCGGGGCCGACAAGACTCTTGTCCGGCCGGCTCCGGGAGGCCGCATTCCCGTTGCCGTTTCCGCGCGGCGCAGCGAACGTGCCGCGGCATGAGGTTAAAGACGTTCGTCATCTGCAATCCCGGGGCCGGCAGTGTCGATGACGAGGCGGGATTGCGCGCGAAGCTGCAACACCTGCCGGCGGCGGAGGTGCACTTCACCGGGAAGGAAGGCGACGCCACGCGCCTGGCCCGCGCGGCGGTGGAGCGCGGGTGCGAGCAAGTGCTGGCGGCCGGCGGCGACGGCACCCTGAACGAGGTGGTCAACGGCCTCGCGGAACACGCGGGCGAAGTCTCGTTAGGCCTGCTCCCGCTCGGGACCGGGAACGATTTTGCGCGCACTTTGGGACTGCCGGCCACGGTGGATGAATGCCTCGCAGTGATTGCCGCCGGCCACACGCGCCCGGTCGACCTGGTGCGCGTGCGCAGCGACGCCGTGCGCTATTTCATCAACGTCTCCGCGGGCGGTTTCAGCGGCGCGGTCAACGAAATCATGACCCCGGAAATCAAGCAGACTTGGGGGCCGCTGGCCTATCTGCGTTGCGCCGCGGAAGCGCTTCCGGACCTGCGCGCCTACCGCACCGAGGTCTCGCTCGATGGCGGCACGCCGGAGATTTTCGATCTCTATAACGTGGTCGTCGCCAATGGCCGCTTCGTTGCCGGCGGCACGGAGATCGCGCCCGAAGCAAAAATAGACGACGGCTTGTTGGACGTGGTTTTGATTCCCGAAAACCAGGCCACCGCAATCGCGCTGGTGATCGCGGCGATCGGCCTCGGCACGCATCTGGAAAGCGAGAACGTGATCTTCCGCCGTGCCGCGCGAGTGGCGATCCATTCGCAGCCGGGCATGTGGTTCAACGTCGATGGCGAACTTGTGGGGAACGAGCCGGCGGTCTTCGAAATCATGCCGCGAGCGCTTCGGGTCTTCGTGCCGCCGCCCCAGTCATGAGAGGTAAAATCGTGAGTGCGGAAGAGTTGGCCGGCCTCTCGTCGACGCTGCGCGCGGAGGGCCGCAAGCTGGTAGTGACGAACGGTTGCTTTGATCTCTTGCACGTGGGGCACGTGCGTTACCTGCAGGCGGCGCGCGCGCTGGGCGACGCGCTCGCGGTGGGGGTAAACGGCGACGCTTCGGTGCGCGCGCTCAAGGGCGACGCGCGCCCGCTCAATCCCGAGCGCGACCGCGCCGAGGTGCTGGCGGCGCTGGCCTGCGTGAACTTTGTGGTCATCTTCCCGGAAGTGCGCGCGACCGCTTTTCTCGAGCGGGTCCAGCCAGGCATCTATGTGAAGGGCGGCGACTACCAGGTCGACAGTCTGGACCCGGCGGAGCGCGCGGTCCTGGAGGCGGCGGGGGCGGAGATTCGCATCCTGCCGTTCGAGCAGGGCTACTCGACTTCCGGCCTGATCGAGCGCATGCACTGACAATGGCGGCGATCGGTCTTGGCATTCTCGGCTCGGGGAAAGGCAGCAACTGCCGCGCGATCCTCGAGCAGATCCGTGAGGGCCGCCTGTGCGCGGAGGCGCGCGTGATCGTGTCGGACCATTTCGACGCGGGCATTCTCGAGATTGCGCGCGAGTTCGGCGTGCCGCACGCGTATCTGCCGCCGGGGAAATTTCGCACGAAAATGGAGCCGGAAGCGGAAGCGGCGCTGGTGCAAATGCTGCGCGAAGCAACTGTCGAATGGGTCGTGCTCGCGGGCTGGATGCGCGTCCTCAAGGAGCCGATGTTGTCGGCTTTTCCGCACCGGATTTTGAACATCCACCCCTCGCTGCTGCCAAAGTTCCCCGGGCTGGAGGCCTGGAAGCAGGCGCTCGCGGCCGGGGAGACGATCACCGGGTGCACGGTGCACTTCGTCGACGCAGGGGTCGACACCGGCGAGATCATCGCGCAACGCGAGGTGCCGATCCTCCCGGGCGACACGCCGGAGAGTCTGCACGGGCGCATCCAACTGGCGGAGCGCGAGCTCTACCCGGCGGCGCTCAGTCAATTCTGCGAATGACTCGTTAGGCCAACTCGCCTAACGAGAGCCTAACGAAGAGTTAAGCTTTCGGATTTCTGCTCGCGCTGGAGTAATTCCAGGAGCGCCTCCTGCGGCCGGCGTCCCTGGTAAAGCATGGCGTAAGCTTGATCGATGATCGGCGTTTCCACGCCGAGCCGGCGGGCGCATTCGTAGGCACTCTTCGTCGTGGGAATGCCTTCCGCGATCGTCCCCATCTCGCTGGTTATTTCCCGAAGCGTGCGCCCTTTCCCGAGTTCCTCGCCCTACGCGACGATTGCGGCTGAGCTGGCTGAAACAGGTGGCAATGAGGTCGCCCGCGCCGCTTAAGCCGTAAAAGGTCTCGGCCTTCCCGCCCATGGCGGTGCCGAGCCGGAGGAGTTCCGCGAGACAGCGCGTAACCAGCGCGGACTTCGCATTGTCGCCCAAGCCCAGGCCGTCGCTCGCGCCGGCGGTGATCGCGAAGACGTTCTTCAAGGCGCCGCCTAATTCGATCCCGACCGTCTCGTCGCTCGAGTAGATCCGGAAGTGCGAGCCGCCGAGGCGTTGCTGCAATTCCTCCGCGCGCGCGCGTTCGCGGCAGCCCAACACCGTCGCGGTGGGCAGCCCGCGCGAAACTTCCACGGCGAGATTCGGCCCGGAGAGAACGGCGACAGGGTGGCCGGGGAGTTGTTCCTCGAGAATCTCGCTCATGCGCATGCCAGTGCCGTGCTCGATACCCTTGGTGCAGCTAAGGAGCACCGAGTCGGGGGAGAGGACGGCTTTCAAGTTGCCGGCTATTTCCCGCACCGCAGTCGACGGGGTCACGAGCACCAGCAGGTCGGCGCGGCCGCAATCGCTTAGATCGCTCGAAAGGCGCACGCTGGCGGGCAATTCCACGCCAGGAAGGCGCGAGAGATTTTTGCGATCGGCCGCGATGCGCTCCAGGTGCGCTGGGTTATGGCCCCACAGGGTAATCTCTTCCTGGCCGCGGCGAGCCCACAGGACCGCCAGCGCCAGGCCCCAGCCACCGGCTCCGAGAATGGCAATGCGTCTTTGTTCCATCACTTGCGAGCGAAACGCGGTTCGGTGCCAGCCAGCAGGCGGCTGATGTTTCCCCGGTGCCGCCAAACGACCAGCGCGCTCATTGCGACCGAGAAGTAAAGCAAGACCCAGCCGCGCGTTTGGTGTGCCAGGACCAGGGCGAGCACGGCCAGCGGAAGACTGAGGGCGGCGCAAATGGAGGCGAGCGACACGAAGCGCGTGATTTGAAAAGTCAGCAACCAAACCACTAAAATTGCCAACGCGGCCAGCGGGATTACCCCGACCAGGGCGCCCGCCGAAGTTGCCACCCCTTTCCCGCCCCGAAAGCGCAGCCAAACCGGAAACGAGTGCCCGACCACGCACGCGGCTGCAGCCACAATCGCCATGAGTTCGGTGTACGGCGCGGCCCCCGGCGTCGACTGCGCCAGCCAAATGGCCAGGCGCACTGCGAGGAGGCCTTTCAAGGCATCGAGAATAAACACGGCGACGCCCCACGGTTTTCCCAGCACACGCAGGGCATTGGTCGCGCCAATGTTGCCGCTCCCGTGCTCGCGGATATCCATTCCGCGAAACCGACCAAAAAGGAAACCCCACGGGATCGAACCGAGCAGGTAGGCCGTAAGAACGACGGAAATAGCCAGCAAGATCATACCGGTAAACTACACGGCATCATAGCGTAGTAACTTTTGCCTTCGCTTTCAGGAAGAGCGACAGCATGGCGAGATCCGCCGGTGTAATTCCGCTAATTCTGCTCGCATCGCCTAAGGTAGCCGGCCGGTGGCGATCCAATTTCTGCCGGGTCTCAGGCCGTAACCCAGACAGCGCGCTGAAGTCAACGGCGTTCGGGATAACTTGGGAATATCTTCCGGCGACTTGTAGATTCTGCGCTTCCTGCCGTCGGATGTAGCCCTCGTATTTCGCCTCCACCTCGATCAGCTCCCAGAGCGCCGTCGGCGCGAGGAGAGCCATCCCTGCAGGGAGGTCGGCGACGGAAAAGTCCGGGCGACGCAGGAGATCGAAAACGAGGCGCCCATCGATACGCTCAGTTCGCGCTGCTCGCCGGATCTTTTCCAGCGCATCCATTTTGCTTTGATGTTGTTCCCAGCGCGCATCGGGGATCAACCCGAATGCTCGAGCCCTCGCGGTCAGACGTTCATCCGCGGTGTCATGCCGAAGACCCAAGCGGTTTTCCGCACGACTCGTGAACATCCGATACGGTTCATCCGTCCCCTTGGAGACGAGGTCGTCGATTAAAACGCCGATGTAGGCTTCGGTGCGATCGACCAGAAATGGTTGGCCTCCTCGGACCTTTAGCGCTGCGTTTGCGCCAGCTATCAAACCTTGCGCCGCCGCCTCTTCGTAACCTGAGGTGCCGTTGATTTGTCCGGCAAAGTAAAGGCCCGAAACCAATTTCGTCTCCAGGGTATGGCGCAGCTGGGTCGGGGGGAAATAGTCATATTCGACGGCATAACCAGGGCGGATCATCTCTGCATTTTCCAAGCCTGGGATAGTGCGGAGAAACGCTTCCTGCACGTCGACCGGCAGGCTGGTGGAAATGCCGTTGACGTAAAACTCGTTCGTATGCAACCCCTCGGGCTCAAGAAAAAGCTGATGCGCCGGTTTTTCGGAAAACTTCACCACCTTGTCCTCGATCGATGGACAATAACGCGGCCCCGTTCCCTCAATCCGCCCGGAATAAAGGGGCGACCGATGAAGATTGGCCCGGATGATTTCGTGAGTCCGGGCGTTGGTGTAGGTGATCCAGCAGTTGGCTTGTTCCACGTGGAACGGCGGACGATTCAGCGTGAAAATGTCGGCTACTGTCTTCTTCCCCGCGTCTCGAATAAAACTGAAAAACGGCGCCGGCTCGTCGCCATGTTGAATCTCGCACTTCGCGAAATCGATCGACCGACCATTTAGCCGACACGGCGTTCCCGTCTTGAAACGCCCTACCTCGAACCCCATGCCACGCAGGTTCTCGCTAAGCCCTGACGCGGTGTCCGCCATTCGGCCGCCGGCTTTGGTCGTCTCCCCCACATGCAGCAAGCCGCGCAGGAAGGTCCCTGACGTAATGATTACCGCACGGCCAGGAATCGTCCCGCCGAAGTCGGTCTCGACGCCCGTTACTCCATCCGCGTCGACCAGCACTTTCGAGACGGTTGCCTGTTTAACGTCGAGATGTTCCGTCCGTTCCAAGACCGCCTTGGCCCGAAATTGGTAAGCTTTTTTGTCGCATTGCGCCCGCGGCGCCCGGACGCTCGGCCCCTTGGTGCGGTTGAGCAGGCGAAACTGAATGCCGGTAGCGTCGGCGTTTTCGCCCATGAACCCGCCCAATGCATCGATCTCACGGACCATGTGCCCCTTGGCCAACCCGCCGATGGCTGGGTTGCAGGACATTTGGCCGATAGTGTCCAGATTTTGGGTAAGCAGCAGGGTGGCGCAACCGATCCGGGCCGAGGCCAGCGCAGCTTCGATGCCGGCATGACCGCTGCCTACTACAATGACGTCATATGACTTCACGGGCATTTGTTCCACGTAGAACTACCGAAGAATGCCTTGGCTCGGCCTCGGCAAAAGCTCCTTTAAGACTATAGTGGGCTAATTTGCCGTCTACCGTTGTGCTAACAATCTGCAAACTGGGCGAAAACTCGGCCAGCACTTGCCGACACGCGCCGCAAGGGACTACCGGCTCGGAAGATTCCGAAGCCAAGGCGAGAAGCGAATACTTGCGTCGGCCGGCTGCAACGGCGGCGCCGATCGCGACACGTTCGGCGCACATCGTCAATCCAAACGAAAGATTCTCGACGTTGCATCCTTGGAAAACGGAACCATCATCGCAGAGCAACGCTGCGCCCACCGCAAAATGGGAATACGGCGCATAGGCCGCTTTTCGCGCAGCCAAAGCCGATTCTGTAAGCTGTTGTTCGGTCATGGATTAGATCTCAACGCTCGTTAAATTTGCCGCCGGATTCACCCGCGCCGGTTCCGCTTGCGCAGCAGCTAACTCCGCCTCTTTCATCAGCCGCAGTGCGATGCGCCCAAGGAAGAAAAGGATGATCGCGCTCAAGGCCAGGCCGCCGCCCCAGACGAGATATTCCACGAGGCGCGGATGTGTTTGTCCCCGCGCCAGCCGCAGGCCGAGCTGCCCCAGCGTCCCGATATAGGCATACAAAAACAGTCCCGGCGCCTGACCCACGGCCACCCAAGTGATACAGGTGCGAAAGCGGATGGTCGTCAAACCGTAGAGATAATTCAAAAGGCTGGTGGGAAACAGCGGATGTAACTGACTCAATAAGATGATCTTCCATCCTTCGCGTTCGAGAGCTGGTTGCAGTGCGCCAAAGGTCGGATGCCGCACTAATCTCCGTCGCAGCCAGCGGCGCCCGAACCAACGGCTGATGTAAAACGAGATCGCCGCGCCGCCGACGTTGCCCACCAGAATGATGAGAAACCCCCACCAGAGGCCGAAGAAAAACCCACCGCCGATGCTCAAGAAAACCGCCCGGCAAGAGAAGCACATTGCAACCGGCGTAGAGCAGCGGGTAACAAATTGCGCTCCAAACGCCCCAGCCCATGACCCGCTCTTGGACGAGCGCAATCCAGTCCGCCAAGGGAAAGAGGCGCGCCAAAACCAACAGCAGAACCGCAGCTGCGAGCAGCCCGCCGAACTGGATGAAAAGGGCGCGCCGCACCGGAGCCATGCGCGAACCTTCGCCTCTTCGGAGTCCGGCGCAAATTAGCCAGCAACTTCACCCGCCTGCTTCTGCCGCGGGATCATGTAAGCTTGACCTCGCCACCATGAAACTGCCGCGCGCGCTCTCTGGTCTCGTCGTCACTCTGGCGCTGCTCGCACCACTCGTTAGGGCAGAAACGCCCCCGCCGCCGGGTTGGCCGGCCCCAGATCGTGCGCGGCTGCCGCGTGCCCTCCAGCAGGTCCCGCTCGAGCATCTTTCTTCCGGCGCCTTGCTCCGGCTCGATCGCGGAGGCGATCTCGTTGAAAGCCCCGCGCCCCGCGACACTCGCCGCGTCCCGGCGCAGAGCGCCGCCGTCGAAACTGCGCTCGATCGCCGGGTGCGCGCCGGCATTCGCCTGGGCGATGATCCCGCCAGCTTGCCGTCTAATTTGCGCGCGCAGGCCGAGCCGCATGTCGCCCGCTCCCCGGGCGATCCCGACTTTCTCCTCGCCACTTTCCAGGAAGGCCGTTTCACCGACGGCGGCGCGGTCGACTGCGGCTACGGGGTGAGCCGCGACGGCGGCCTGACCTGGACGCGCGCGCTCATCCCTGGCCTAACGAGTGCAAGCGGCGGCCCGTATCCGCGGGCGAGCGATCCCGTGGCCGGCGTTGGACTCGACGGTGCGGCCTATCTCAATACCATCGCCGCGCTCAATCCACAGTTCACCACCAGCGCAGTGCTCGTGAGCCGTTCGACCGATGGCGGGCAAACCTTCGCCGCGCCCGTCGTGGTCTACCAATCGCCTAACGACACGATTTTCCCGGACAAAAATTGGATGGCGCTAAATCCTTTCCCCGGCACCGCTACCGCCGGCCGCATCCTCGTGGCCTTCACCCTCTTCGGCCCCACAAACACCAACGGCGGCCCGATCGTCCGCTCCTTCAGCGATGACGGCGGACTGACCTGGAGCCCGATCGCGCTGATCGATTCCGCCAATCAGGACACGCAGGGCGCGCAGCCGGTCTTCCTCGCGGATGGCAAACTCGCGCTCGTCTACTGGAACTTTAATCGCACTGCCTCCTCCGCGGACGACTTTCTCGCGGTCGCGGTTTCGAATGACGGCGGCACGAGCTTTGGCGCTTCGCGCAAAATCGCCAACGTGGCCCTCTATTCCGAGAGCCAGATCCGCAGCGGCGGTTTCCTCCCATCGGCCACGGCGGATCACGTCGGCAATCTCTATGTCGCGTGCCAGGGACGCCTCGGCGGGGCGCCGCGCATTCTCTTCACGAAATCCTCCGACAGCGGCTCGACCTGGCGCGCGCCGGTTGCGATCAGCGATAATCCCGCCGGCTCCGGCGTGTTTAATCCCGCGATCGCGGCGTCGCCCGACGGCCAGCGGATCACGGTCGCCTTTTACGATCATCGCGACAATCCCGGCTCTGCCACGCTGGTCGATCTCTACCTCGCGCAGTCCTTCGACGGCGGCGCCACCTGGCAGCCGAATCTTCGCCTCACTTCCGTCTCCACCGAGGCTGCGCTCGCCCCGCGCACGAGCAGCGGCTACATGCTCGGCGATTATCTCGGCCTTGCGGAAAGCACCACGCCGGACGTCCCGGCGGTGCCGGTCTGGGTGGATACGCGCACGGGCGATCCCGATCCCTTCGTCACCCGCGTGGGCCTGGCGCCGGCATTGAGCTTTCTCAGCTGGCAGGCCGCCCGCCTCTCGTTAGGCCAAATAGACAGCAACCTCACTGGCGGCCCTGCGGGCGACGCCGATGGCGATGGCGAAGACAACGGCGCGGAGTTCCTCGCCGAGCACCGATCCAAACGATCCCGCCTCCGTCTTCCGCACCGGCCGGCAACTCAACCTTTCCACCCGTGCGCGTGTCGGCATGGGCGATGCCAATGCTCTCATCGGCGGCTTCATCATCACCGGGAGCGAGCCGAAACGCGTCCTGCTGCGCGCCCTTGGTCCCTCGCTCGCGCGGCACGGGATCGCCGGCGCCCTGGCCGATCCCACCCTCCAGCTCGTCCCGCAAAACGGCCCCAGCCTAACGAATGACGACTGGCGCGAGGCCGACGCTGCCGCCATCGAGTCCACCGGCCTGCCACCGGAAGACGACCGCGAATCTGCCATCGTGCAGACGCTCAGCCCCGGCGCCTACACCGCCATCGTCCGCGGGCGCGACCACTCCACCGGCGTAGCCTTGGTCGAAGTCTACGACCTCGCGCCCGGGAGTGTTTCGCAACTGGCCAACGTCAGCAGCCGCGGCCTCGTCGGGGTGGATGAGAACGTCCTCATTGGCGGCTTGATCGTGGGCAACGGGAGCGGCACCGATGGCGCCGGCAGCGTGCGGGTGCTCGTGCGCGGGCTGGGTCCTTCGCTCACCGCGCGTGGGGTCGAGGGCGCGCTGGCTAATCCGGAGCTGCTCCTCTTTGATCACAACGGCGCGATCCTGGCCACGAACGACGATTGGAACGCGACCCAGGCGGCGGAGATCACCGCTACCGGTCTGGCGCCGGAAAACTCGCGCGAGTCCGCCCTGCTCGCGACGCTGACGAAAGGCAATTACACCGCCATCGTGCGGGGCCGCGATCGCAGCAGCGGCGTTGGCCAGGTGGAATTTTACACCGTGCCGTGAGCCACACCGCTCGTTAGGCGACGACTTCAGCGCGCGGTCGCGAGCGGCCGGCTCTCCAGCGCCTGCTTGAAGCGCGCGAGATCTTCCGCGAGCTGCACCTCGGGCGCTTCGCCGAACCAGCGCGCCAGCGCCGCGCCGACTGCGCCGGCCGGCGGGAGATACTGCAGCGAGACCTTCACCCGGGTGCCGCCACCCGCGGCTGGTTCGAACCAAACCGAGCCGGCATTTTGCACTTCCGCGCCGGGCAGCGATTCCCACGACAACATCTCGCCGTTGCGCTCGTTGATGATCTCCGCGGTCCATTCCACGTCGTGACCGAGCGGACCTTTAACCACCCAGATGGAGCGCTTGGTATCGAGCTCGCGGACCGATTCCACATGCTCAAAGATCTGTGGCAGGTTCTCAAGTTGCCGCCAAAAACGGAACGCCTCCGCCGGGGGCCGCGCCACCGTGATCGAGCGCTCGACATTGATCCCACGATCTCCGGGCACGCCGGTTTCGCGGTTCAGGTTCCCGGAGTTGATCCCGAGATTTTCGTAGGCCAGGCAATGTCCGGTGGCGCCGCGTGCGACCAGCGCGCCGCCCGCCAGGGCCAGGAGCCAGCCGCCGATCGACTTCCGCGACAATCCCAGCACCACCAGCGCCGCGCCGGCGGCGATCGAGCCGATGCGCTCGCCATCGGAGACGTTTACCTGGAGCGCCTCGCCGATTTGGTTGAGCGCTTTATTGTCGGCCAGAGCTGCGAATCGGTTTGCCATAGGGTTAAAGGTTCGCGCGCGCGGCAGCCTTTGGCCGTGCGGAGACTCGCGCTACGGGAGGATCGCAAAGACGCGCGCGGGAAATCCGGAACCGCCTTTCGGCTTGGGAAACGTGACCACGACCAACGCGCCTGCCTCCGGCACCTGGTCGAGATTAGCCAGCAACTCGATCTGGTAATGATCCGTCCCGAGCACATAGGTCTCGAGCGTGTAGTCGTCCTTGGAAGTGGCAAGGCCGGGATCGGTGTCGGTCGTCTCGTGTCCGCTCGCGGTGATCTTGCGCGTCTCGTAGAGGAACTGCAGCGCTTCCTTGCCCCAGCCGGGGTAGTGCGCCACGCCGGCCGCATCCTTGTTTTCCATCGCCGCCCCATCCGGCCAGCGCTTCGACCAATCCGTGCGCAAGGCCACAAACGCGCCCGCAGGAATTTCCCCGTGCGCTTTCTCCCATGCCCGCACGCGCTCGAGCGTCAGCGTGTAGTCCGGATTTTTTGCCACCTCCTCGTGCACATCGATCACCACCAGCGGCAGGATCATTTCCTCGAGCTTGATCTGGTCGACCGTGCGCAGTCCCCGGTGGAAATGCGCCGGCGGATCCACGTGCGTGCCCCATTGCCCCACGAGCGCGTAGCGTTCCGCAAAGAAACCCGTGCCCATCGAGCCGCGCCCTTTCTCATACCAATAGAGCGTCTCGCGTTTCTCCTCCGGAAAGCCGGGCCAATGCGGAATCCCGGGAGCGAAGGCGTGCGTCAGGTCGACCTTTGGTTTGCCCGCGAGGATCTGGCCGATACGCGCGAGACTCGGCTCATCGGCGTTTCCCAATGCAGGCGCGCGCGTCGCCAGGAGGCTCGCGAGCAACCAAACCACGACCCGGAACGAAGGCATTCCGTTCTGTTAATGGAACGCTCAGCAAGAAGCCAACATCTTTGAATAACCGTGAACACCATCCGTCCTTCTCCACTCCGGAGCGAGTTGTCGGTCCTTGCGCCTCCGTTTATGCACAGGCTGCTGGCGCGACGGCCACGCCTCGTGTGGGCACGGCGATCCGGCCGGTTATTGGCTCCCAGATGATGAAGAGAGAGCTGGGGTTTAAGAAATCATTCAAAGAAAGCCTGTGAAAAACTTCCCTGGTCTGCTCGCTTTCCCCTCCGGCAGTCGCGGTGATTGCGCTGCCTAATTAAGCATGAGCCAGACCATCGAGAGACCCGCGGCGATGATTGCCGGAGAAATCTCCGCGCGTCCCACGGAGTTCGCCGCGGCGCGGGAGGAGGACGATAGCCTCTTTAATCGTTTCGCCTGGCTCTACGTCTTCTTTCGGGAGCGTCTTTTCCGCGATGACACCAGCCGGATGATCCGCGCGCTGTGGCCCGCGGGCCGGCCGCGGCCCGGCACGCAAATGGTCGAGCTCGGCTGCGGCCCGGGCTTTTACTCCTGCGGTTTCGCGCAGCGCTTCCCCGGGCTTTCCGTTCTTGGAATCGATCGCGCTGCCCGTCAGCTCGATTGCGCCCGCGCCAAGGCCCGCCGGCTGGCGCTCAGAAATTGCCGCTTCGCCGCCGACAATGTGCTCTCTCTTTCGCACGAGGACGCGAGCGTCGATCTCGTCCTTGCGGCCCGGCTCTTCACCGTGCTGCCCGATCCGGCGCGCGCTCTCGGCGAAATGCACCGCATCCTCCGGCCCGGCGGTCGCTGTCTCATCGCCGAGCCGCGCTACGCCTTCTGGGCTTCGCTGCCCTTGCTCGCGATGTGGCTCCTGGCCCGCGCCACCCGGATGAACAATGGCTGCCGCGAGCCCCGCCGCGCGACCGTGCTCGCCGCGCGGGAATTTGCGGAGCTCTTTGCCACCCAGCCGTGGGGCGAGGTCCGCATCTGGCAGGATGGCCGCTACCAATACGCGCTCTGCGCGAAAGCGTGAGCGCGCCGGGCCACCGCGTTTTCGATCGCTCGTTAGGCAAACAAGTGCCGCCCGGGCTTTGCGCCCTCGCGGTCATGACGAAGGCGCCGCGTCCCGGAAAAGTGAAGACGCGCCTCAGCCCGCCGCTCACCCCGGCAGAAGCCGCCGCGCTCAATGCCTGCTTCCTGCGCGACACCGGCGCGGCCATCCAGGCCGCTTGCGGCCAGGCCTTCGCCCGCGGCATTGCCGTCTACACCCCGGTCGGTGAAGAGGCCGTCTACGCCGATATCTTTCCGCCGGAGTTCGAGCTCATCGCGCAGCGCGGCGACGCTTTCGGCGAACGGCTCACGCTTGCGACCGCGGATCTTTTCGAGATCGGCTTCGAGTCGGTTTGCCTGATCGATTCCGACAGCCCGACGGTCCCAGTCGAAGCCTACCGCGACGCCGCCGCGGCGCTCGCGCAACCCGGCGACCGCATCGTCTTCGGTCCCTCGGAGGATGGCGGCTATTACCTCATTGGGATGAAACAGGCGCACGCGGCGCTCTTCGAGCGGATCGACTGGAGCACGGAGCGTGTGGCCACGCAGACGCTCGAACGCGCGGCCGAGTTGGGGCTCGATGTCCACATGCTCCCGACCTGGTTCGACGTGGACGATCGCGCCACGCTGGAGAAATTAGCCAGCACTTTGGCGGATCCGGAGCACGCCGGCTTCGAAGCGCCCGCGACCCGCGACTGCCTCGCGCAACTCTCCGCCCGCCTCGGAGCCTAACGAGAGGTCGCCTCTGCCGCGGCCGCGGAATCTGCGCGGCGCTCTCCGTGCGCGCGGCGTTGCGAAACCGGTGCGATCAGCGACCAGTGTGCGATCACATGACGACGGAAAAACGAGCGTTGGTCACGGGCGGAGCGGGCTTGATCGGGTCGCATCTGGTCGACCTGCTTCTGCGCGAAGGCTGGAGCGTCCGCATCCTCGATAACCTCGAGCCAAACACGCACAAGCAGGGCAAGCCGGCGTGGGTGAATGAGCGCGCCGAGTTTCTCCAGGGCGACCTGCGCGACCGCGCGACCATGCGCGCCGCGCTCGAGAAGATCGACGTCGTCTTCCACCAGGCGGCTTACGGCGGCTACATGCCGGAGATCGCGAAATACGTCGAGGTGAACTCGCTCGGGACCGCGCAACTCCTCGAGATCATTCGCGAGGAGAAGTTGCCGGTTAAAAAAATCGTCGTCGCCTCTTCGCAGGCGGTTTACAGCGAAGGCGCCGGCCAGTGCCCGGAGCACGGCCTGGTCTTTCCCGGCGTCCGCCCGATCGAGCAGCTCCGCACCGGCGATTGGTCGGTTCATTGTCCGAAATGCGGCGCCGTCACCACCAGCGTGCCCACGCCGGAGGAAGCGCCCATTGGCGGCGAAACCGTCTACGGCCTGACGAAAGTCGACCAGGAAAAGCTCGTCCTTCTCTGGGGCAAACAGAGCGGCATCCCCACAGTCGCGCTCCGCTACTCCTGCACCTACGGCCCGCGGCAATCGATCTTTAATCCCTACACCGGCGTGATCGCGATTTTCTGCACTCGCCTGCTGAACGATCTCCCGCCCGTGCTCTACGAAGATGGCGAGCAAACGCGCGACTTCTCCTTCGTGGAAGACATCGCGCGCGCCAATCTCCTCGCCGCTACCACCGATCAACTCGACGGCTATCCAGTGAACGTCGGCAGCGGCCGCGGCGTCCCGATTCGCGAAGTCGCCGAGCAAATCTCCGACGCCCTTGGCATCCGCCTCGCGCCCGAAACCAACGGCGAATTTCGCCCGGGCGAAATGCGCTCGCTCATCAGCGGCACCGAGCGCATCCGCGCGGCCGGTTACGCTCCGCAGGTCGACCTCGCGACCGGCATCGGCCGTTACCTCGATTGGATCCGCACCCAGGCCAACGTGAAGGATTACTTCAGCGAAGCGGCCGATATCCTCCGCAAAAAAGGCATCGTCCACCGCGTGGCCTCCACTTGATGGACGAGCCGGCCGTCATTCCCGACTTTGACGAGCCGATCGCGCTCCATGCGCGCAAGGATCTGCCGCTCCTGCGGGTCGACATGACGGTGCAGGAGGCGCTGGATACCATCCGGCGCGAAGGCGTGGGCGAACGCGTGATCTACTTCTATGCGGTCGATGCGGAGCGGAAATTAGCCGGCGTTTTGCCGACGAGACGGCTGCTGACCGCGCCGCTTGAGACGCGGCTGGAGGAGATCATGATCCGCCGCGTGGTCGCGCTCCCAGCGACTGCGACCGTGCTCGATGCCTGCGAGTTCTTCGTGCTCTACAAGTTCTTCGCCTTCCCGGTGGTCGATGCCGAGCGCCGCGTTGTCGGCGTGGTCGATGTCGGGCTTTTCCGGCAGGAAGTGCTGGAAGCGGAGGAGCGACTGAGCGAGCCACCTCGGCCGCCGGCGGATACTTTTTTCGAGTCGCTCGGCTTCCACCTTTCCCAAATCCGCGGCGCCTCGCCCGCGCGCATTTTTCGTTACCGCTTCCCCTGGCTCCTGGCCACGGTCTTCAGCGGGACGGCTTGCGCGCTTTTAGCCGGCGCTTTTGAAACCACGCTCGCCGAGAGCCTGGTGATCGCGTTCTTCCTCACCATGGTCCTGGGCCTGAACGAGAGCGTGAGCATGCAATCCATGACTGTGACCATCGAAGCGCTCCGCTCGCAGAAGCCGACGCGCCGCTGGTTCGTTGAAGCTTTCCGCCGCGAGGCCACCACCGCGGCGCTCCTCGGCGGCGCGTGCGGCGTGGTCGTGTGCGCGATCGTCTGGACCTGGCGGCGCGACCTGCTCGCGGCCTGCGTCATTGGCGGGAGCATCAGCGTCTCGCTGGTTACCGCGTGTCTCTTCGGGCTCTCGGTTCCGTCGCTCCTGCATTGGCTGAAGCTCGATCCGAAAATCGCCGCCGGCCCGGTGACCCTCGCGCTGGCCGATTTCTGCGCGCTCCTGCTTTACTTCGGCACCGCGGCGATGGTCCTGCGATGAAAGTGTCGGTTGTCATTCCCGCGCTCAACGAAGAGGAGCCGATCGCCGAGGTCGTGCGGGCCTGCCGCGCGACTGGTTTGCCTAACGAGATCATCGTGGTCGACAACGGCAGCACCGATCGCACCGCCGAGCGCGCGCAGGCGGCAGGCGCGCAGGTGGTGAAGGCGCCGCGCGGTTACGGCCGCGCCTGCGCTGCCGGCGTGGCCGCGGTTGCGGAGGACTGCGAGATCGTCGTCTTCCTCGATGGCGACGGGAGCGATTGCCCGGAGTTCATGGAAACGCTCGTCCGGCCGATTGCCGACAACCTGGCCGACTTCGTCATCGGCTCGCGCACTCGCGGGGAGCGCGAACCCGGGAGCATGAACGCGCAGCAGGTCTTTGCCGGATATTTAGCCGGCATTCTCATTCGCCCGCTCTACGGCGTGCAATACACCGACATGTGTCCCTTTCGCGCGATCCGGCGCGACGCCCTCGCGCGCCTCGGGATGAAGGAGGAAACCTACGGCTGGAACCTCGAGATGCAGATGCGCGCTGCTCGCGCCGGCCTGCGCATCCGCGAGATCCCGGTGAACCACCGCTGCCGCACCGGCGGCGAATCCAAAGTCTCCGGGAGCCTGCGCGGCACCTTGCTCGCCGGCACCCGCATCATCGCCACGCTCTTTCGGGTGGCGCTGGAGCGGTAGTTCCGGGAGCACAGGCTGCCAGCCTGTCGTTTCCGACAGCTGCGCTCCCGGAAATTACACCTGGCACTGCGCGCACCAGGCCGTCGTCCGCCCGCCGATCGTCGCCCGCTTGAAGAGCGTGCGATGCCGCGGGCACACGCCTTTCGCGCTCCAGCGCTCGTGAATTAGCCAGCTCTTTGGCGGGTCCGAATAATCGTGCCCGATGACGCGCAGCGCTTCGCGCGAAACAAACCGCGTCGCCCGCCGCAGCGCGGCTGCGTTCCTCCACGCCTGAACGACCCCGCTTTGCGCGCCGGCAAAATCTCCTGCGCGCCAAAGAATTTCGTCCGCCATCCAATTGCCCACACCCGGAAAACCTTCCTGCCGCAGGATCACCGCCTTGATTGGCGCGCGCGCATGGCGCTGGAGGAAATCGGCCACATATCGCTGGGTAAATTCCTTGGAGCCGATCTCCGGCGCACTGCTCCACCAAGGCGGCGTCTCCTTTCCGTGATGAAATTTCACTCGCCCAAAGAGCCGCGGATCGCGAAAAACCAGCGCCTGTTTCGCCTGGCGCAGGACCAGATGATCGTGCTTCTCGGGCGCAAACTTCGCCGGCTCGGTCCGGAGCGCGCCGCTCATCCCGAGATGGAGCCCCAGCCAGTTGTCGCCGCCGAAGACGAAGAGCATCTGCTTCCCGCGCGCCTCGGAGCGGAGCAGCTTTTGACTCGTTAGGCGGCGCGCGATCTCTTTCGCGTCGCTCCCGCGAAAGATCCGCTTCGCGCCGTGGAGCGCGACTGCGAGCACCTTCGCGCCCAGGCCGGCATCCCATTTCTTGCGATTGAACTCCACCTCGGCCAGCTCGGGCATGGGCGGAAGGTAGCCACAGGCCGGTCGATTGTCGCACGCTCGCGCGGCATGCTAAGTTCCGGCCGCATGGAAAAAGTGATCATCGTCGGGACGGGCTGCGCGGGATTGACCGCGGCGATCTACGCGGCGCGCTCGAACCTCGCCCCGCTCGTGCTCGAAGGACCGCAACCTGGCGGCCAGCTTTCCACCACCACTTTGGTGGAAAATTTTCCCGGCTTCCCCGAAGGAATCGACGGCCCGCAGTTGATCATGAACATGCATGCGCAGGCGGAGAAATTTGGCGCCCGGTTCAAATACGCTCTCGTGACCGCGTTTGAGCCGGCCGCCGGCCATGTGCGGGTGCAACTCGACGGCGAGGAATGGGTCGAGACGCAATCGCTCATCATCGCGAGCGGCGCGGCCGCGCGCTGGCTCGGGCTGGAGAACGAAGAGAAGCTCATCGGCCATGGCCTAACGAGTTGTGCCACCTGCGACGGCGCTTTCTACCGCAACGTCCCCGTCTGCGTGGTTGGCGGCGGGGATTCCGCAGCCGAGGAGGCGCTCTTCCTCACGCGCTTCGCTTCCAAGGTTTACCTGATCCATCGCCGCGACAGCCTGCGCGCCTCCAAGATCATGGCCGACCGCGTGCTCGCGTGCGACTTGATCGAGCCGATCTGGAACACCGTGATCACGAAATATATCGCTGACGAAAAAGGCGAGATGACCGCGGTGAACCTGCGCGACGTGCAGACGAACGCCGAGCGGCGGCTCGATGTGGCCTGCGTTTTTGTGGCCATCGGCCACGACCCGAACACGAAGGCTTTCCAGGGAAAACTGGAGACCGATCCCGATGGCTATTTGATCGCGCGTCACCTTGCGGAGAGCAAGCACCCGGGCGTCTTCATCGCCGGCGACGTGGCCGATCGCGTCTACAAACAGGCGATTACCGCCGCCGGCTCCGGCTGCGCCGCAGCGCTCGAGGCCGAGCGCTACCTGAGCGCGCTGAACTCGTAAAGCGCGCGCCGCCGAACGACCGTGAAGGTCTGTGACCTGACGCAGTTTTACTCGCCGTTGAGCGGCGGGGTGAAACGCTACCTCGGGGAGAAGCGGCGCTTCATCGAGGAATCCGGCAGCGGCGATGAGCACCTGCTCGTCATCCCGGGCGCGAAGAATGAAATCGTGCGCGAAGGCCGCCTCTGCACCTGCACGATTCGCTCGCCCTTGATCTCACGCCGGACGCAATACCGCGCGCTCCTCGACCTGCGCGCGGTCGAGGAAATCATCGCGCGCGAGCGGCCGGACATCATCGAGTCGGCCGATCCGTATCAGGTCGGCTGGCGCGCGCTCGCGATCGGCCAGAGGCAGCGCATCCCGGTGGTGGCGTTTTACCACTCGCACTTCGTCGAGGCGTATCTACGCGGGCCGGTGCGCCGGCTGGGCAAAACCGCGGCGCGGCTCGCGCTTCGCGCCGGCGAAGCCTACACGCGCGAGCTTTACCGGCGCTTTGCGGTCACGCTGGTGCCCTCGGCGCGGCTGGCGGCGTTGCTGGAAAATTGGGGCGTGCCAAACACGCGGCCGATGCCGCTCGGCGTGAACACCGGGATCTTTCGGCCGGAAGGCGCGCGCGCGGAAATCCCCGCCGCCGCAGGTCGCACGCTCCTGCTCTATGTCGGCCGGCTCGCGAGCGAAAAGAACACGCAAACTCTCTTCGCAGCGCTGGAGAAGTTGCCGGCTAATTTTCACCTCGCTGGTCATCGGCGACGGCCAGCAGCGCGACTTGCTCCGTGGCCTAACGAGTGATCGCCTGACCTGGATTCCCTACTGCAGCGACGCTGCTGAGCTCGCTGGCTATTACCGCGCGGCGGACCTCTTTGTGCATCCCGGCGTGGAGGAAACCTTCGGCCTGGTGGCGCTGGAAGCGCAGGCTTGCGGCACGCCGGTGGTCGGCATTCGCGGGAGCTACATGGACGATGCCATCCTGCACGGTCAATCCGCCTGGGCCACGGAGAACAGCGCCGAAGCACTCGCGGAAGCGATCGCGCGGATGGCGCGTTTGCCCTTGCCGGAAATTGGCGCGCAGGCGGCCGCGGCGGTCGCGGGACGCTTCGCCTGGCCGGAGGTTTTCGCGCGGCTCTTTTGCATTTACCGGGAAGTCTGCGCAGGCTATGGGCACTGATCGCATGAAGCCGCCCGAGGAATTTACCATCCGAAACTATCGGGCGTCGGATCGCGCCGCGGTGCGGCGGCTCTGTTGCCAGACGGGTTTCCTCGGCGAGCCGATCGATCCGGTTTACGAGGACCGCGAGCTTTTTGCCGACTTCCTCACGACCTACTACACCGATCACGAGCCGGAATCTTCCTTCGTGATCGAGAAGGACGGCGAGCTTCACGGTTACCTGCTCGGTTGCCGGAAATCACTCCGCAACCAGGTCTACTCGCTCTACCAAAACATCGTGCTGTTCGGGCGCGCGCTCCTGCGTTACCCGCGCTATCACGAGCGCTCGCGCCGCTTCATTCTCTGGATCCTGATGAACGGCTGGCGCGAAGTCCCGGCAGCGCCGCGGCGGACCCCGCATTTCCACATCAATCTCCTGCCGGACGCGCGCAAGATGTCGACCACCCGCTCGCTCTTGAGCGCTTATTTTTCGTATCTTCATCGCTGCGGCGAGAAGGCGGTCTTCGGGCAAATCGTCACCTTCGAGAGCCGGCGCGGCGAGCGAATGTTTGAGCGCTACGGCTTCAAGGTGATGAACCGCGCCGAGATCACGAAATACAAGGCCTACCATCCGGAGTCGGTCTACCTGAGCACGGTGGTGAAGCAGCTTGAGACGGCGGAGCCGCTGACGGTTTCCAATCGCTAATCTCCGCGCTTTCCGCGGCTGATCGACGGCGCGGCGCTTGCAAAAAATCTCCGGGTTTGCATCGGCTCATTCGGGATTAAAATTGCCCCCCGCAGCGCAATGCTGTCATCATCCCGCGCCTTGCATATCCCTGTCCTCCGGTCCCGTTTACGCCCTCGTGCCTTCACGCTCATCGAGCTGTTGGTTGTGATGGCGATTATCGGGATTGCCATCGCCCTGCTCGTGCCAGCGCTTGCGCCGGCGACTGGCCGTTCGCTCGAAGGCGCGGCCCGCCAACTCACGGCCGAACTCGAGAATGCGCGG
Organism: uncultured Verrucomicrobiae bacterium; assembly: GCA_963726745.1. GTDB lineage: Bacteria > Verrucomicrobiota > Verrucomicrobiia > Chthoniobacterales > UBA10450 > JACCTI01. The sequence goes on along the minus strand of CAVSDR010000003.1, from coordinate 1,034,616 downwards.
CAAATTGCCATCGCTGAGCGCACCCGCACCCGCCTGCTGATTTTAGGAGACCCGAGTGCCAACTCGAGTCCGGTACCATTGGACGCGCCGCTGCGCGCCTACGCTGTTGTTAGTCTCAACAAGACTGCGAATACCTGGAAGCAGCGCGGCAAGTGGACTCGTCTCTCGCAGCCGGCCACCTTCGATCCGACGCCGACGGTGAACGCCACCACAGAGGAGGGTGTGATCGATGCGCGCAAAACCTCGACGACCCGGATCGACAACACCCAGTCTGGCAATGGCGCGACCACGACCTTCACCGGGGCCTACATCGAGTTTCACTCGAATGGCTCCACCAGTCTTGACCCGAACTCGCCGAGCCAAATTCTCGCCGTGGTCGATGCCATTCCCGATAACAGCGGCAGCATCACTAAAAAAAATCCCAACCTGAAATATCGCGTCGCGATCGATCCGCTGACTGGGAGCGCGCGCCTGCAATGAGGTCCCGAGCGCGCGCCTTCTCCCTGGTCGAAGTGGTCCTCGCGATGGGGATCGTGAGTTTCTCCGTGCTCGCGACCGTCGGTCTCCTCTCCGTGGCGAACGACACCAACCGCCGCTCGCGCGAAGAGACCTTCGCGGCGCAACTGGCGGCCAATGAATTCGACCGCCTCCGTGCGCTCAGCGCGGTCAATTTTCCCGCCTCCTATAATGCCCGCTACTTCGACGCCAATCTGGGCGACCTCGGGACGAACAAGACTTCCGCGGCCGTCTACCAATTCGGCATTAGCATCGTGCCGCTTAGTCCGCCGGTGCCCGCGGACTCGGTCTTCAACGCGGAAGTGCGCTACCCGGCAAACGCGCCCGCGGCGAGTCAGAGTGTTTACCGCTTCACCACTTTGATGAATACCCCCAAGCCATGAAGCGCGACCGCGGATTTACGCTCGTCGAGCTGCTGATCTCTCTCGCGATCACTTCCATTCTCGTCGTCCTCCTGGCCAACGTCGTTTCCGCCACCATGGTGGCCTGGCAACAGGCGCGGAATCGCCTCGACACCTACTCGAGTGCGCGCCGGGTTATCGGTCGCATTCAGGATGAAATCGGTGCCGCGCTCGCGGCCAAAGACGGCATGGAATTCGTCGAGAACGCGACCGAGCTTCAGGGGACCACCCCGCCGGTCGCGAAGACTTCCGAGAACATTTTCTTCGTCTCGCCGTATCCGAATTCCGGCACCGGCGATCTCTGCGTCATTGCCTACCGTCTGGACACGAGCGCGCACCGGCTTGAGCGCGCTTTCATGGATAGCGCGGCCGCCTGGGCGATCGGGCAGGGCAGCCGTTTCAAAGTGGCGCCTACCAGTGCGAGCGCGAACTTCAAATGGCGCGTGGTGGCCGACGGCGTGATGGAATTCGAAATCCGCTCCTACTCGCAACAGGACATGGACAACAACGTCGCCCTCCCGGGTGACAGTTGGAGCTCGCGCGCTGCGGGCAATACCGTGACTGAAGGGAAAACCCCGCGCCGCATTGTCCTGCGGATAAAAGTAGTCGACGACAAAACCCTCGTTCGCCTCGCCGGCGTGCCCGTCGGCAGCGCGACCTACAACGACACCATGAAACGTAGCGCGCGCGAGTTCTTCGGCGATTTCAAACTGCCGCTGCGTTGAGCGATGAAAATTAACCTCCGTCCCGCTTCCGGCTTCGCCTTGATTGCCACCCTTGTGATGATGGCCCTGGTCGTCACCGTGGTCGTGGCTTATCTCCTGAACAGCCGCACCGATCGCTCGACCTCCTCTCTTTACGCCAATCGCCTGCGCGCCAAAATCGTGGCCGACGCGGGCCTGAGCGCGGCGACTAATCTCCTCTACCAGCACACCAAAACGGGCAACTACATCACCGCGATGCCCGCACCGACCGTGTCGCCTAGCCCGCCGGCCTCTCCTATTCCGATTCGGCTTAATCTACCGGCGATCCACCGTAGACGATTATCTGAAGCTGGACAATGCCCGTGGTGACGCCCTGCGTCTCACGCGCCCTGAGCATCGACTTCGCCGGGACCTGATCCAGGCGCCGCAAGTAAACCATCCCGGCCCAGGTCGTTCCCACGTTCAGATCTCCCCTTTGACCCCCGCAATTGAAGAGCACAGGTTTTCCGCGCCGCTAACCGTTTACGGCGGTAAACAGCTACGACTTCAATCAAGTCATCCGCGTCGGAGACGTGGACGGCCGGCTCGTTGAACGCCGCCCGCGTCCGTCTTCCAGCACCCTCGCCGCCACCGGCATACGGCCAATGGGTGCGTGTTCGGAATTCGGCTGGTGAACTTATCGGCCGGTATGCCTATTTCGTTGAAGATGAGAGCATGAAGATCAACGTGGACGTCAGCGGCAACACTTCATCGACGACGGCGGACAAGAACCTACGAATCAACGACGTTCCGGCGGTCCCACCGACTCCGACGCCCTCTCCCGCTTTGACCTCGCAAATTCAAGAGGTCAATCCAGCGGCCGCTTTGCCATCGCCGAATCGTGCTGCTGCGCTCAATGCTTACATTCCGGCCCCCCGCACTGTTATCCCGTCCAAGTCCACCATGGCTCTGCTGGACCAGTGGAAGACTACATTCCCGGAGTACGCCCACATTTTGACCATTGTCTCAAAAGACGACGACACGACCGCGAGGGGTTGGGAGAAACTCGATATCAACAAACTCGTAGCCGACGCAGGTGCCAGTAATGACGCAAAAAAATCTCTGGCTAAGCGGATCTCGGACTGGATTCGTGACGCGTGGACCGGCCCAACTCCAATCGGCAACCTCGCCTATTCGCAAGTCTGGGGCGACGAACGCTTGCGACTGCAATTTGCGGCTAACTTGATCGACTACATCGACACCGACGATACCCCCACGGTTTTAGACGATTACGTCATCCCAGGATTCGCCGATCCTGTCCCGATAATAGGGATCGAGAAGCTGCCGTATATAACTGGAGTGGAGTTCATCTACACTGCCACCAGCGCTACGGCTGTCCCGCCTACGGGGACTGCAAATGTCGCTCTAAAAGTGCGGTTGCGATTTCTCAACATGTTCGAGATTCCGTTGAACCTAACGGAAAAAATCGGGCGGGTTGAGATAAAGGGCGTTCCTGTGCTCGACAAAAACAACGCCCCATTTTTTGACGTGGAGACTCAGACCTTCGTTATCCAAGCGACTGATCTTAAGGCAGTGAAAGGATCAGGAGTTCAGATCCAACCGGGGGTAGATGGAACGACAAACTCTGGCGCGCGCACTTTTGAAACGACGAACGACGTCGTGACGAAGAACGTCACTTATACGATCAAGCCAACGAATGATGAGCGCCCGCGCCTGGAAGATGGTAAAGTGGAAATTACCGTCTACAGCCCTGCTGGTGATAAAATCGACGTTACAGCAATAGGTATTAACCCGAAATTAACGGGATACAACAACGCTTCACCCTCAACCGGGGATTTCCTCAAAGATAACAAATCGACGGCTGCGATAAGTCTTACCTATGGGCTCAGCGGGAATACCGAGTTAGACCACGGAGATCCCCGCTTTCGAGCTCGCTTGGTGAATGAACGATGGAGAAACATTACTCGCACGGATCCCGCACGCGTTGCCTTCGGTGAAGACAAATCGGAAACAAATCTCAAATCGTATGCGTTCGATTGGTTCGATCAAACCGCGGACCGGCCTTTTGCTTTCATCCGTAATCAACCACTTCTGAACATTGGCGAGCTTGGAAACGTTTCTGCGGCACAATACCCTTGGCGAACAGTATATTTGCAGCAACCTGAGCGGCCTTCCAATACCGCTCAGACCGGCCCGAAGGACGACATTCCCACATATCGCAGACAGGCAGTCGATTACGTGCTGCTCGATCTGTTCCGCGCGGGTGGGCCGACAACGCGACGCGGCGCGATCAACATCAACTCACAGCAACAGATGTCGGATACCACCGCCACTCCGCCCTCCCCGGTGCATTTGTTGCGGAGCTTGTTCCTCGGGTTACCGGTAGGGACGGCGCTGCCAGACCTCAATGCAGATCGGCTTAGCACCGGAGTAAATCTGCTGCTGGAAGTCAACACGGAGTCGCCTCCAAGCGCTGGCTCCACTGGCTCATCCCCACGGAAATATCGGTTCGCGAGCGTATCCAACAAGCGGATACCTCTAGAAGGTGCTAACAAAGAAATCGCAACTCCAGACAAGCACCCCGCGCGGCCTTATTTCCAGCCTGCCGAACTCGCTTCCACTCTAAGTCGATTAATCTCAGGCAGTGAGGCCTCGAATGTGGCAGCCAACTCCGCCCAATCTCGCGTAATCTACAGTATACTGCGAAGTGATCCTTCAGCCATCACGGACACGAAATACTACCGTACAGACATCCAGGCAGAGCAGGCATTTCGCGAAGTCAGCAGTTCAACTACGACACGTGGCAACGTCTTTCGCGTCCTGTACGTAGGACAAGCTATCAAGGATCAGAAAGACGCCAGCGGTCAACTTGGGGCGGTTGAGAAGGATTCCGAGATCGTGGCTGAGTATCTCGGCGAAGCCTTTGTAGAACGCCAGCCAATCTTCGCGCCCCAAGGCAGCAATCCCGACGCGAAGAAGACTTCTGACAGTCGCTACACAGTCATTGCACAGCGTCCGATAACCGAATAAACAATGAAACCTGCTGCCCTAATTGCATTCGCTATTCCTTTAATTTTATCGGCTCGGGTCGGTTGGCGCACAGCAACCCACTCCCGCTCCCGCGGATGCCGTCCCGAAAGTCATCGAAACCTCGCCCAAAGCGTGGCAAGTCGGCGTTAACTCGGGGCAGAAAGAACTCTCGGTCACCTTCGACCAGGTAATGAGTCCTGCCTTTACCGCTTGGATGGGCCGCAGCAGTGTCGTGCCGCAGCTGGATCTCGATTCCAAGATCAGTCCCGATCGAAAGACCTTTTCGCTGAACGTGAGTTTTCAGCCGGGCAAGGTCTACGTCTTCGCGCTGAACGAGAAAAAAATCCCCGGAGTTGGCTTTCAAAATCAGCGAGGCAAATCCGCGCCGCCCTACTTCCTCGTTTTTCAAACCGCGGGAAATCCTGCGCCGGAGGATGCCCCGCCTCGTGCGCTCTCGACCATCCCGGGAAACGGCGCCAAGGATCTCGACCCGGCGAAGTTGAAATCAGTCACGATCACTTTCGACAAGCCGATGCAGACGACGAAACACGGTCTGCACATGCAGGAGAACAAGAAGGAAGTCGATCTCTCCAAAGCGGCCTTCCAATATTCGCCCGACGGCAAGAGTTTCACCCTGGCCTACGAGTTCAAGCCCTCGAGCACCTACGAATTCGAATTGAACAACACGCTGGACATCGGCTTTACCAGCAACAAGCGCATTCCACTTTGGCCAGTCCGGCTCGCGTTCTCGACGGGTGTTGTACAGTAGAACGCGAAGATGAACTGCGTTCCGCGCGAGCGCTCACGGTGCTGAGCCTAAGAAATCACCGTTTTTTCAAAGCCGGAAGTTGCTGGCTAAATTAGCTTTTCCCAGCGGCCCAAGCGGGATTCTCCGGGTCGCTGACTCCTGCAGAGAATAGGTAATCTCTGGGTGGCTCTGCGCCCACGATTGGGATCGCTAATTTCATCTGGGTCTCCCGTGCGATTGTGGTTACAAGGTTGAAAATGCCCGATAGCACCAGTTCGATGGTGGCCTTCCCTGCCGAAGGGAAACGCGGGGGCGCGGCGAACATGCAAATGATCGCCGAGCGGCTGAACCTTTCCATTCCCACGGTCTCGCGGGCGCTCCGGCGCGTGCCCGGGATCAATCCCGAGACGCGCGCCCGGGTCTTTGCGATGGCCGCGCAGCTTGGCTATCGGCTGCCAAAAAGCTACCGCTCACAGCACCTGCAAAAGCAAACGCTCCGGCACGTGGGCGTGCTCATCCAGACGCCCGATCGGCATGCTCCCCCACCCTTATACCTCGTCGGCATGAGCCAGGCAGCCATGGGCTTGAACGCCTCGCTGATGGTGCATTTCGTGAGCCCAGCCGATTGCGAGAAGCTCGTGCACGAGGATGCCCGCCCGCCGGCGATGCAATCCAGCCTGCTCGATGGCGTGATCTTCGTCTTCCGCTGGCCCGCGGAAGTGGTGCGCGCGATTCACACCCGGCTGCGCGCGGTCTCGATCATGCATCGTTACCCGGGCGTGGACCTCGACTTGATCGAGGTGGCTAACCACGAGGGCGTGCAAATGCTGGCCACGCATTTGCATGAGCTCGGGCACCGGCGGATCGGGTTTCTCGGGTATTGCGGCGAGCTGCATTGGTCGACCGCGCGTTTCGGCGGCTATGTCGCCGCCTTGCGGCGGCTGGGAATCCGCTACCGCCCGGAGTGGGCCCTGGAGGTCGAGGCGAGCACGTTGAGCGATCCGCGCGTAGCGACAAAATCCCACCTCGAACGCGCGGAGGAATTGACGCGCAACGAAGGCGTCACCGCCTGGATGTGCTCGACCGAATTTGTCGCGCACCGGCTCGTCCGCTGGATGACTTCCCGCGGCCTGCACGTGCCGGAAGAGGTTTCCGTAACCGGCTTTCACGGCACCGGCGTGACGGCCGCGATCGAGACACCGCTCACGAGTGTGACCGCCTCTTATCACTCGATGGGCGCGGCCGCGTTGCAACGCTTGCTCTATCGCATCCAGAACCCGTCGGAGTCGGTGCGCTCCATTTCCTTTCCATTCGAGTTCTTCCGCGGCGCGACCACGGCCGCCCCGCGCCTCTTGGAGTAATTACGGCGGGGCGCCCGCGCTATCTCTTCCTTTGCGATGACCAGGGGGTCTGGGAAAAGGGCTTCGCGAACGGGTGGGCGATCCGATAGACATATCGCGCCTTTAGCGCTTCCCCGGACACTAACCGTCCAGCCCGCTAAGCACTAACCACCGCTCTCTCTATGGCCGCTTGAGCGCGTCGAGCGCGGACTTTGGCTTGGTCTCGGAGGAGGCGCGCCAGATGGGGCCGTCGGGGTCGTGCGGCGGGAGGGTTTCGCCCTGCTTCAAGACCGGCGGCTTGCCGGCGCCCATGCGGAAGACTGGCAGGATGGGATTGCCGTGGCTGTCTTTCTTGTACTCTTGCCCTTGCTTCTCGAGCAGGAGAATGGCGTGCAGATCGCCGCCGGGCTGCTCGCCGATCAGGATTTCGATCGGGTAACTTTTGCCCGCTTCCACCGTGATCGCCTGGCCCTTGTAGAATCCACCCGGGATCGACCACGACGGCGGGGGCGGCCACTTGTAGTCGTAGCGGCCGGTGGCGCGCGCGAGCGGGTCGTTCGGGATGTTGAAGTTCGCGCTTAACACCGTGTTGCCGTTGAAGCGCACGCACAGGACATCATCGCCCGCCCCGACGAAGAAAAACGTGCCGCTCTCCGAGGGCGTCACCTCGCCCTGGTAGAGCGCGAGCCAGAGCGACGGCTTCACGTCACGCTCCACCTGGAAGGCCTTCGGGCCTTCGTCCGCCTTGATCGATGGGATCATGAACTGCGAAGAGTAGAGCGGCTTCGAGGCTTTGTAATAAGGCGCGAGCACAGAGGTGTTCCAACCGCCCTTCACAAAGTCGGTCACGACTTCCGCATACTTCTCCTTGTCCATCCCGGTTTCTTTCCGGCTGGGGCTCTGCTTAAGATCGTAAAATTCCCCCTTCACCCCGCCGGCCGCATCGCGCAGGCCAAACATCGAGACCGGCCCGCCGCCGCCGGATGGCCCGGCCGCACCCATCGGTCCGCCGGCTGCGCCCACTTGTGCGCCCATTGCTCCCGCCATCTGGTTCGGCGTCGTGGGAGATTTTGGCATCGCCGGCATCTCCGGCAGCGTCACTTTCGAAATCCCCGTGCTCACGATTCGCTTCATCGCGGGTGCGGTCATGGTGCTCTGCTTTTTCGCCATTTGCACTTTGTGCTCGATCGCGCGCGTGGCCTTGTTCGGCGAGGGCGGGCCGCCCTTGAAAGTGAGCTTGCGATTCGCGCTGTAGCTCTGCACCACCCAGACGGCGGCGAACAAGCCCAGGAGTACGTGCACCGCGATCGAGATCACCAGGAATCGCATCCCAAGGATGCGGCGCAGCCAGCCTGCTCGCGGCGGCGGCGAGGTGGGCGGCGTCGGGTTGGCTTCGATCAGGTCCAGGTCCGGTGCAGAAGAGGGCATGAATGCAGTGGTGCTTACTACTTCCGATCTTTTGCGACGCAATGGCGAGGCTTTCTTCGCCTGCGCGACTTAACAAAGCGCGCCGGCGGCCCAGAAACAAATCCTGCCGCACTGCCACCGTCCGCATGAATGCACAGCACCGCGGAGGCTGGGACCTCGCTGCTCCCGTCTCGCGAATCGCCCGAGCACTACGCGTCTGCGGCTCGCGCCCAAGTCGCTGGTTCTATCGCAGGAAGGCTCCGAAGCTTTTGCTCGGTAAGGAAAGAGCGCGCGCCGGCGCTCCGAAATTTCTCCCGTGACCGCACGGCCGCGAAGCAATCGGTTGCCGGCGCGCAACGTCGTGGGTATACAAAGAGCCTCGGGCGCGGCGAAGTCGCGAAGCCCGTTCCTTTTTCGAGGAAAAATGCCGGCTTAGCTCAGTTGGTAGAGCAGCTGATTTGTAATCAGCAGGTCGTCGGTTCGAACCCGTCAGCCGGCTCCCCGAAAAATTAGCCAGCACATTGGGAGATCGGCTGGCAGGCCGGGTTCTACGTCGCAGAGGAGGAGGCGTTGGCCTTCACTCCCCTGCGACGGGAACGCAGCCGAGCGCGGCTTACCAGGCATACGCGCTTTGCCGTTCGGCGCACCAAGTCCGGAGCCCCGAGGCAGGACTTAAAACGCCAAAGTAAATCGGGTTCTGGGGGGAACGGCGAAGCCTTTAGAGCAGGGGATATACCACCGGGCGGCAATCAAAGCGGTTTAAAATGTAAACTACATCTGTGTAGATAGCATTTACGACGAAAGATTGTTTGCGACGCATTTTTCTCAATTGCCGCAATTATGTAAAAATTGCCGACGCCTTCGGCTCCGGAGCTAGCCCAATCGGTTTTGCTTTTCGCCGAGACCAGCCTTGCCGCTGCCCGGGCCGCGGTGCTACAAATCGCGCTGGAAGAAACATCGGAACCGCGCAGCGTCTGCGGGACGCGGCGCACGAAAGGGCAGCCCCCATGAATGCTCAGCAAATCCAGGAAACCCCCATCCCGGAGAACGCCAGCGCCACCGAGCGCCATGGCGGCGACCCGGACGGCCTCGAGGAAAACGCCAAGGTCGACCGTATTCGCGACATTCTCTTCGGCTCGCAGATGCGCGAGTACGACGGCCGCTTCCAGCGGTTGGACGAACGCCTGGCCCGCGAAGCCGGCGAAGCACGCGCGGATACGCAAAAGCGGATCGAGGCGCTGGAGGGCTTTTTCAAAGGCGAGCTTGAAGCCTTGCGGCACCGCCTGGCGGCGGAGCAGAGCGAGCGCGTGCAGGCTTTCGAGAAAATAGCGCGCGACTTGGCGGAGACGGCGCGCGCCCTGGATGGGAAGCTCAATGGCCTGGGCGAGCAATCCGGCCGCGAGCTCCAGGATTTGCGGCAGCAATTATTGCAGCAAGCCAACACGCTCAGCACCGACATTCGCGAGAAGCACGAGCATCTCCAGGCCGGCCTGGCGCGCGAAGCGGAGCAAATCCGCACCGCCATGACCGGTCGCGAGGCGCTTGCCGAGATGCTGAGCGAGGTCGCCTTGCGCCTGAAAAACGAGTTCCGCGTCCCCGGAGTGTAGGCGCCGCCCATGCCCCGGCCTCGCGTCGATCCGGTCAACGAGCTCGAGGAGCTGCGCCGCCTCCTCCTCAGCCGCGACCGCGAGCAATTGCGCGAGCTGCGCACGCAGGTGACCGACAAGGAGCGACGCTCGCGTGACGTCGCCGCGATCCTGCCAGAGGCGCTCAAGCTGAGCCGCGAGCGCGGCGAGGAGCTGTCGCGCGCGCTTCGCCCGGCGGTGGAGAATTCCGTGCGCGACTCGATCGCGCAGCGCCCGGGCACTTTCGTGGAAGCGCTCCATCCGATCATCGGGCCGATCGTGCGCCGCTCGATCGCGGAAAGCATGCGGCGGCTCCTGCAATCGCTTAATCAAACGCTCGAGCACACCTTCTCCTGGCGCGGGTTGCGGTGGCGCTTCGAGGCGCTGCGCACCGGCCGCAGTTTCGCGGAGGTGGTCATGCTCCGCAGCCTGGTCTACCGCGTCGAGCAGGTCTTCCTGATTCATCGCGCGACCAGTCTCGCGCTGCTCCATGTGGCCGCCGATCCCGCGCTCGGCCGCGACTCCGACATGGTCGCCGGCATGCTCAGCGCCATCCAGGATTTTGCCCGGGACTCCTTTGCCCTCGGCGAGGAATCCACCCTGGAGGAGTTTCGCGTGGGCCAGCTGGAAGTTTGGGTGGCCCCTGGGCGGCACGCGTTCCTGGCCGCGGTCGTGCGCGGAACGCCACCGCGCGAGCTGCGCGCGACGCTCGAGGAGGCGATCGAGAGCATCCACGTCCTCCAAGGCAGCGCGCTGGCACATTTCAACGGCGACGCCGCGCAGTTCGAAGCGCTCCGGCCGGAACTCGAGGCCTGCTTGCGCGCGCAATATTCCCGGGAAAAAACCGGCCGCCGCCCATCGCGTGCGTGGTTTCTCCTGGTGATTTTGGCAGCACTTTGTGCCGGCGCGATCGTGAGCCTCTGGCGGGCGGAGCGGCGTTGGCAGCACTTTGTCGGCGAGCTCGCCGCGCAGCCCGGGATCGTGATCACGGAAGCGCAGCGGCATTGGTTTCGCCCTTCGGAAGTCTCCGGCCTGCGCGACCACGCGGCGGTCGACCCGGAGCAGGTCGCGCAGCGCACCGGGATGAATCCCGCGCGCATCCGCTTCGCCTGGAAGGATTATCTTGCGCTCGATCCCGCGAGCGTGCAGCGGCGCGTCGACCAGCGTTTCCAGCCGCCAGCCGGCGCGCGGCTCGCGGTCGAGGGCAATCATCTCGTCGTCTCCGGGGCCGCGCCTTACGAGTGGCTCACGCGCGTGCGCAGCGAAGGCACGCTCGTCGCCGGCGTTGCCGCGATCGAGGAACGCGACCTCCGCATTGCCTACGATCCCGCGCTCGCGGCCCGCCGTTTCGAGGAGCAACTCGGCCTGCCGGAGGGCGTGACCGCGGCCGTGGCCAACGGCAAACTCATCCTCACCGGCGAAGCCTCACATCGCTGGCTCGCGAAAATCCGCGACCGCGCGACCACGCTCCCGGGAATCACCGCGCTCGACGAGCGCAAGGTCGTCGACGTCGACCAGCGCGCCTTTAACGAGTCCCGCTCCGTGATCGCAAATGCCTTCGTCTATTTCCTGCTCGGGAAGGACAACATCGCCACCGAGGGCTTCGCCGCGCTCTCGCGTTTGCCGGAGGAATTGCGCCGCTGTCAAAGCGCCGCCAGCCGGCTGGGGCTGGAGATTCTGCTCGAAATCCACGGGCACGCCGACTCCGTAGGCGCCGAGGAAAAGAACCGCGACCTGAGCCTGCGCCGCGCGGAGAAGGTGCGGGATTTCCTGCAGGCCTGCGGCTTTCGCAGCGAGATGTTGCTGCCTCTTCCGCAGGAGGCGCCGCCGACTACACCGGAGGGCAAGCCGCTTCCCGACGAGGCCGAGCGCCGGGTGCAATTCAAGGTCGTGCCGCGGCCACTCGCGCTTCCATGATCCAGAAAAAAGTCTGCCTCCTTGGCACCTCCGGCGTCGGCAAAACCAGCCTGGTGGCCAAGTTCGTGCACAGCCTTTTCTCGGAAAAATATCTCACCACCGTGGGCGTGAAGATCGACAAGAAAACGGTCGACGCCGGCGGGACCGAAGTCCTGCTCATGATCTGGGATCTCGCGGGCGACGACGATTACCAGCGCCTGCAGACTTCCTATCTGCGCGGGACGAGCGGCTATCTTTTAGTCGCCGATGGCACCCGCGCGGTCACACTCGACCAGGCGATCGAGCTCCAGGGACGTGTCGCGGAGGTCGTCGGCCCGGTGCCGTTTCTGCTCGCCTTGAACAAGGCCGACCTCGCCGCGCAATGGGAGATCGACGACGCCCACACCGCGCAGCTGGACACGAAGGGCTGGACCTATTTTCGCACCAGCGCGAAGGAAGGCGCGGCGGTGGAGGAAATTTTCGCCGAGCTCAGCCGCCGGATGATCACGCTGCCTAACGAACGCTGATGTCGGCGCACGATCTCCTCACCGCCCTCGGCCTGGCGGTGTTTCACCAGGCCGAGGATGGCGCGCTCCGGCTGCAGGGCGACCCGCCCGCTTGGCTCCGCGCGCTCTGGCCGCAACTGCAAAACGACGGGCGAGCTGCCGGTCGCGCAGGCCTCGCCGTTTCTCGAAAATTTCCTGATCGACGCCCGAGAATGCTGGCAAACAGACAGCGAGCTGCGGGTGCAATCCGGCCCGTGGATCGAGACCGCGCCCGACGGCCGCGAGGTTACCCTGGAAGCGAGCGCGCTCCGGGTCGGCGGCGCCGCCGTGCTCCTGCTCGAACGGCAAGGCGAAGCCTTCGAGACCAAACGGCAGATGCTCCAGACCGCGCGCGAGACCGTGATCGCGCTCCAGCGTTTAAACAGCGAGACGCGCAAAAAAGAAGTGCTCTTGAGCTGGATCGCCGAGCAGATGACCGCCGCGCTCGGGAACTTGATCACCTCGCTGCGCCTCCTCGAATTGGAGAACAACCACCCGCCGCGCACTCGCCAGCTGCTCAGCCTGGCCGCCCGCGCCGCGGCCGATCAACAGGCGCTGATTCATCGCATCCTCACCGTCTTCCGCTCGGAGCTGGAAACGCTCTACGGGCAAAGCGCGGACTCCCCGCCGGCCTGCGGGCTCGCGGAAATCGTGCGCGCCGCAAGCGCAACCGCGGCCGCGTGGGAGAAGCCGGCGCGGCTGGCGGTCTCCGATCAGACCCCGCCGGACACGCGCGTGGCCATGAGCGGCGACCACCTTCGCCGCGCCGTTTGCAGCGTCCTGGAAATTTGCCTAACGAACACCAAGGCCGGTGGCGTGGTCAGCTTCGAGCTGCGCGCGGAGGAACAGAGCGTGGCCTTGAAGTTGTGCGACGACGGGCCGCCGCTCCCGCCCGATCTCTGCGACGGCCTGCTTTCGAAGGCGTCCTCCGAGGGCTCCGATGCCTCGCTTTTGCGTCTGCAATTTTGCCGCGCGGCGGTGGAGCGCGCGGGCGGGGAAATTCTTTACGAAGCGCGGGAGCCCGTGGGCAATTGCTTCACCCTGCGGATTCCCCAGGCCGAGAAAGTGTCGGCTAATCTATGAAGACGCTCGTGCTGATCGATAGCGACGCGCTCACGCGCACGCTCATTGGCGAGTGTCTCGCAGGGGGCGAGTGGCTCATTTTCGAGGCGGAAAACGGCCAGGCTGGGCTCGAGTTGGTCAACCAGCACCGGCCCGATGCGGTCGTCTGCGACCTGCGCACGCCGCGGCGGAATGGCTTCCAGGTTTGCCGGCACATTCGCGAGCAGGAAACGCTCGCACACACCCGCGTGGTGCTCACCAGCGGGAGCCGTTTTGCGAATGATCGCGAGACCGCCTTCGCCGCGGGCACGGATGATTACTTGCTCAAGCCGATCGTGCCCGCGGAACTCCTGCGCATGCTCGAGGCCGCGGGCCACAACGGCCAGACCGCGGTCGCGGAACCAGTCGTTAGGCCAACGGCCGCGGGCCCGACCTTGCTCCGCTTCTGGGGCGTGCGCGGCTCCATTCCCACACCGGGTCGCGAGACTTCCGGCTATGGCGGCAACACCTCCTGCGTGGAGCTGCGCGTCGGCGGGCAGATCATCATCCTCGATGCCGGCTCGGGAATTCGCCGGCTGGGCCAGGCGCTCATGCGGGAGATCGGGCCGGATGGACTGGAGGTGATCATGCTCGTGACTCACACGCATTGGGATCACATCCAGGGCTTCCCGTTCTTCGTCCCGGCCTACCATCCCAAGGTAAACATCCGCATCCTCGGTTACGAAGGCGCGGTCCACGGCCTGCGCGGGGCGCTCTTCGAGCAAATGCAGAGCGCTTTCTTTCCCGTGGGCCTGCACCAGATGGCGACGCACCTGACCTTCGAGGAATTAAACGACATGCAGTTCGACATGGGCGCGGTCCAGGTGCGGACGATGTTTGCCAATCACCCCGGGATTTGCCTGGGCTATCGCCTAACGACTCCTGCCGGCGACGTGGTTTACCTGCCGGATCACGAAGCCTACGAGCGCTGCGAACTGGAGCGGCAAAAAGCCGACCACGAGACCTCCGCGCATGGCCTGGAATACGCCCGCATCCAGGACGAAAAGGTGATCGATTTCCTGCGCGACGCCGAGGTCGTGATCGCCGATTCGCAATACGACGCGATCGAATACCCGGCGCGCCGCGGCTGGGGCCACACCTGCGCCGACGACACCGTGCAGCTCGCCCTGCGCGCCAAGGCAAGGCGGCTTTTCTTGTTTCATCACGATCCCGATCATCACGACGAAAAGGTCGACGCGATGGTCGAGCGGGCCCGCGAGCGCGTGCGGGAACAAGGCGGCCAGCTCGAGGTCGCGGCCGCGAAGGAAGGCGAAACCGTCCACCTCGCCGTCCCGAGCGAAGTCGTAGCGGAGTCGCAGACGCTCACCCCGCCTCAGAGCAGTTGATACGGGTCCACGTCGACCGAGGCGATCACGTCTTCCGGCAGCGGCAGCTTGTCGAGTGTCTCGCGCAAGAGCCGGCTCAGGCGCACGATCGCGTCGCCGCGCAGGAGGATGTGGAAGCGGTATTGGCTTTGCAATTTCTCCAGCGGCGCCGGCGTCGGCTCGCCGAGGATGAACTCCGCCGGGAGCGCCTCGCGCAGGCGGCGCGCGATCGTTTCCGCGGAGAATTTCCCGCGCGCCTCGTGCTCGGAGCGGATCGTCACCAGGACCGCGTGCTTGAACGGCGGAAAGTCGCAGCGCTCCCGGAACTCGAGTTCCTGCTCGAAATAGCCAGCGAAATCATGGTGCCGCGCAAACTGAATCGAGGGCGAAAACGGCGTGAACGTTTGCACGAAAACTTCGCCCGGCGTCTCGCCGCGCCCGGCCCGCCCGGCGACCTGCGTGAGCAATTGGAAGGTCCGCTCGCCCGCGCGGAAATCGGGCAAGTGGAGCGCGAGATCGGCGTTGATGATTCCGACGAGCGTGACGTTGGGAAAATGCAGCCCTTTCGCGATCATCTGCGTGCCCACGAGGACATCGATCTTGCCCGCGCGAAAGGCGCGCAGGGTGTCGCGAAAGGCGTCTTTGCGCGTCATCGAGTCGGCATCCATCCGCTTGACCACCGCTTTCGGAAAAATCTGCTGCACGTGCGCCTCGACTTTCTCGGTCCCGAAGCCGGAATAGATCAGCGCGTCCTCATGACAGGCCGGGCATTTCTTCGGCACCGTCGCGGTGTGGCCGCAGAGGTGGCAGCTCAAGCGCGCGGCCGTGCGGTGGAAGGTGAGCGCGACGCTGCAGTTCGGACATTCCCGCGCTTCGCCGCAGGCGCGGCAAAGAAGCGAAGTCGAGAAGCCGCGGCGATTCAGGAACAGGATCGTCTGCTCGCGCTTCTCCAGCCGCGCGGTGATCGCGCTGTATAATTTTTCGCCGATGATCGTGAGCCCCTTGGCCTTTCGCGATTCCAGCCGCAGATCGACGATCCGGATCATCGGCATCTGGTTGTCGTCCACCCGCAGGGTCAGGTTGAGCAGCTGATACTTCCCGCGGGTGGCGTTGTAATAACTTTCGAGCGAAGGCGTGGCGCTGCCTAACAAGACCACGCAGCCCTCGAGTTTCGCGCGAACCACGGCGACGTCGCGCGCCTGGTAGCGCGGCGCTTCTTCCTGCTTGTAGGTTGTCTCGTGTTCTTCATCCACCACGATGAGCCCGAGGTTTTCCAGCGGCGCGAAGATCGCGCTGCGCGCGCCAATGACGATGCGCGCCGCGCCGCATCTGGATCTTGTGCCATTCGTCGTGGCGCTCACCTTCCGAGAGCTTGCTGTGTAAAACCGCGACGGTGTCTGGCGCTTCCGCGAAGCGGCTCTTGAAGCGCTCGACCGTCTGCGGCGTGAGCGAAATCTCCGGCACGAGCACGATCGCGGTCTTCCCGCGGTCGAGCGTCCAACGGATGGCTTGCAGGTAAATCTCCGTCTTGCCGCTGCCGGTGACGCCGTGCAGGAGGAGCGGCTTTGCATTCGCGGGATCGCCTAACGACTGCTCGACCGCGGCCAGCGCGATTGCCTGCTCGGGGTTCAACTCGAGATTGCTCGTGGCGATGAATTGCTCGTCCGCATGCGGGTCGCGGCGGACCGCGGTCTCGCGCAATTGCACGAAGCCGCGCTTCTCGAGCGCGCGCAGAGTTTGGTTATCGAGCGAGGTTTGGCGGAGGAGATCGGCGGCGGCGATCGCGCTGGCTAATTTGCCGACCGCCTCCAGAAGTTCCGCCTGTCGCGGGGCGCGGCGCTGGAGTTTCTCGAGTTCCTCCGCGGTCGGCGCGCGACCGCGCTCGACGAAGAGCTGCTTCTTGAAGCTCACCTCCGCGCGCCGGATGACCTGCGGCAGGAGGCTGCGCATGACCGTCTCGATCGAGCAGCAATAGTAAGCCGCCATCCAGCGCGCGAGCTCAAGCAGCTTGGCGTTCAACGCCGGGCCGTCGCCCACGATCGCCTCGATCGGCCGCAGCCCTTGCGCGTCGGATTTCTCGAGCAAGCCAACGACCGTCCCGAGCGCGGAGCGCTCGCGAAAAGGCACCCGCACGCGCCAGCCGATGTTCAGCCGGTCGGCTAAATTTTCCGGGATGGCGTAGTCGAGCTCGCGGTGAATCGCGCGATCAAGAATAACGCGGGCGAATTGGGGCGGGTTCAGCATTCGACGTTCGCGGTGCGATGTTCGATGTTCAACGCCCGGGCCGCCACGAATTGATTCCGCGATGCGTTTTTTTCTCAAACTCCTGATCTGTTGCCTGCTCGCGGCCGGCGCGGCGGTGGCCATGTTTGCCCTCCGCTCGGGCGACCCGGTCTACACGCTGCACGAGTGGCTCAGCCCGGCGCGCTTCCAGGGGCAGGATGCGCTCATCACCGCAGTCTCGGCGCAGCATCATCTCGACCCGATGGTGGTGAAGGCGGTCGTCTGGCGCGAGAGCCGGTTCGATCCGCGGAAGTTCGGTAGCGCGGGCGAGCGCGGGCTCATGCAGGTGACCGAGCGCGCCGCGCAGGAATGGGCCCGGGAGACGAAGGTGGAGGATTTTCGCGCGGAGGAGCTCTTCGATCCACGAGTGAACCTGCAGGCTGGGAGCTGGTATCTGGCGCGCGCGCTCCAGCATTGGAAGCACCAGAGCGATCCGTTGCCTTTCGCGCTCGCGGAATACAACGCCGGCGCCAGCCGCGCGATCCGCTGGGCCGGCGGCGACGATTCCGTGGTTCTGGCGCCGGAGGATTTCCGCCAAAGCATCGACTTCCCCGGGACGCGCAATTACGTCGACTCGATCCTCGCGCGGGTGGACTTCTACAAGCGCCGCGGGCGGATGTGATCCGCGCCTAACGACTGCTAAGGCGCGCTGAGGCGCAGCCGGAAGAAGAGCGGCCCGGCATCGGCCAGCGGGCGGCTGGCGCGCACGCGCTCGACCGAGGCGTTGCTCCAGAGGACTTCCTCGGTGAGCGCGGCGGGCGACCAATTGCGGAGATCGTTGGATTGCTCGAGCGCGTAGCTCAAGTCCGTCGGCGGAAGCAGCAGCCGGGTGTAGGTGAAGGCGATGCGATCCGCCTCCCGCGTGAGGAGGCCCTCGGCGAGCACGCTCGCGATCCAAGGCAGGCGGCGTGAAATGCGCGTGGGATAAAACGATGTCGGCACCGCGGTGGGACCGGTAATTTCGACATAGTTGCCATTCTCCTCGGCAAAGAAACCGCGGGCATCGAAGAGCGCCGCGGTGAAGGCGCCGTTCCCCGCGCTGTCGGTGTAGAGCGGGCCATCGACCGCGTAATTGATCCCGGCCAGTTTCCAAATGCCGGCATCGTTGATGAAAGCCGCGCCTCCGGAGTCGCCCGCCGAAAGGTGGCACTCGTTAGGCAGCCCATTCTGGTCGAAAGCCGAGACGAGGTAATCGTTCTCCGCGTTCTCGCTGAAGATCGCGCTCACGAGATTTTCGCCCCAGCGCATCCGGCCATCGCCCGCGCCCCAAGCCCAGCCGCGCAGCGTCCCGCCAAGAAAAATCTCCGGGCCGCGCTGCGTCCCGCGGCCGAACTCGGCCAAGCGTTGGCCGACTTCATCCTGCCGGCTATAAAGCGGCGCGAACGACGGAAAAATCTCCGCCACTTTCAGGATTTGCAGGTCGCTTGCGGGATCGGGAAAGGCCGCAACGACGTGGTAGGTCGCACCTTGAAACACGAGGTCGCCCTGCAAGCCGATATGTTTTGCGGAGATGAAATATTGCGGCGCGATCGGCGTGCCGAGAAAGCCTCCCCAGAGGCCTTCGTATTGCCAGCCGCTGCCGGCAAGATCACCGCCCGGCGCGGTCGTGTTCGCTTCCGGATCGGCTGTGCGGAAGAGGATGACCGCGGGCGCGGGTGAAAGCGCGGCCATGAAAAGCACCGCGGCCAGCAGGCGGAATTTCATCCGGGACGGTAGCACAATCGACGCGCAGCGATTCCCGGATTATCGATGAGCCCATGGACAAGGCGGGGATAGCCGACACTCTGGAAAAAATCGGGACGCTGCTGGAATTGAAGGCGGAGAACCCGTTCAAGATCCGCGCCTACACCAACGCCGCGCGCTCGATCGAGACCTGGGGCGGGACCGTGGCTGACCTGCAAAATCCCGAGACGCTGGCTAAAATTCCGGGGATCGGCAAAGGCATCGCCGGCGTGGTGCGCGAGCTCGCGGAAAGCGGGCGCTCGGAGATCTTCGAACAGCTGCGCGCGGAATTTCCCGCGGACATTCTCGAGCTTTTCACCCTCCCGGGTTTGGGCGCGAAGAAGATCAAGGCGCTCTACGAAAAGCTCGCGGTCAGCTCGATCGCGCAGCTCAAGGAAGCGTGCGACTCCGGCCGCGTCGCGGAGTTGCCTGGCTTCGGCAAGACCACGCAGGAGAAGCTCGCGCAGGCGATCGCCGATCGCGTGAAGCATGTCGGCTCTTTCCAGCTCGGCGCGATCGCGGGCGAGGCGGAAACTTTGCGCGACGATCTGTGCGCGCTCGAGGCCGCGCTCCAGGTCTCGGTCGCCGGGAGCTACCGCCGCCGGAAGGAGATCGTGCGCGATCTTGATTTCATCGTGGCGACGAAAGAGCCGGCGGCGATCTCGGAAGCGTTCGTCCGGCATCCGCTGGTGGAGTCGGTCATCGTCGCGGGGGCGACGAAGACGAGCGTGCGCCTGCGCTCCGGGATCCAGTGCGACCTGCGCGTGGTCACGCCCGCGGAGTATCCCTTCGCGCTCAATTATTTTACCGGGAGCAAGGAGCACAACATCGTGATGCGAAACCGCGCGCTCCAGCGCGGGTGGACCTTGAACGAGTATCGCCTCAGCCCGGTGCCGGTCGACCCGGCGGCGAAGCGGAAGGCGAAAATCTCCGAGCCGATTCCAGAAGTGCGCGAGGAGGCGGAGCTTTACCGCTCGTTAGGCCTGGACTATGTGCCGCCGGAGCTGCGCGAGAATTGCGGCGAGTTCGAGGCCGCGGAGAAGCACGCGCTCCCGCGGTTGCTCGAGAAAGAAAATCTGCGCGGGACGTTTCACTGCCACACCACCGCGAGTGATGGCCGCAATTCGCTCGAGGAAATGGCGGCCGCGGCGGAGGAGCTGGGGCTGCAATATCTCGGGATCGCGGATCACAGCCGCAGCTCGGTGCAGGCGCGCGGCCTGGACGAGGCGCGCCTGCGCGTGCAGCTGGCGACAATTCGCCGGCTAAATAGCGAGCGAGATGGCGATTTCCGGATTTTTGCCGGGGTGGAGTGCGACATCCTGCGCGATGGCTCGCTCGATTTCCCGGACGAGTTCCTCGCGGAGCTCGATTACGTGGTCGCCTCGGTGCACTCGGCTTTCACCCTGCCGGAAGCGGAGATGACGGAGCGGATCATCCGCGCGCATGCAAAACCCTTACGTGACGTTCCTGGCGCACCCGACCGGCCGGCTGCTCCTGCGGCGCGAGCCCTACGCGGTCGACATCCCGGCGGTGCTGGAAGCGGCCGCGGAAACGGGCACGTGGATCGAGATCAACGCCGCGCCCAAGCGTCTCGATCTCGACTGGCGTTGGTGGCCGCTGGCGAAGGAGAAAGGGGTGAAGTGCGTGATCAATCCCGACGCGCACGCGGTCGAGCGGCTGCAGGAGTTATGGTTCGGCGTGGGCGTGGCGCGCAAAGGCTGGCTCACGAAAGCCGACGTGATGAATTGCCTGCCGCTGGGGAAGATCGAGGCGGCGCTTTTGGCGAAGCGGAAGCGGGAACGGTGATCAGACCGACTGCCGCTGCGGCATGTGCATGGTCAAACACTTGCAGGCGCCCCCGGCCTTGAGGAATTCCGACATCGGCAGCGGGTGACAGGTGAAGCCGCGCTCGGTGAGCTTGTCGACTAATTTGGGCGCGCCTTGCGGGAGGACGATGTCGCGCTCGAGGACGACGGCGTTGCAGCAGAAGACGGTCGCTTCCTCCTCGGAGACATCGATCAAGTTCGTGAGCCGATCGCGGATGGCGCGCTGGCCGTATTCGTCGAAGGCCTGCGGGAACCACATCGCGCCGCCATCGCCCAGCGGGCAAAAGCAGGTGTCGATGTGATAGAAGCGCGGGTCGACCAGCTCCACCGAGATGACGAGGCAGCCTAACAAGTCGGCGATCGCGCGATGGGAGTTGATGTCGGTGCGGAATTTGTAGCCGCAGAAAAGGGCGTCGTTGCCGAAGAGCGCGTCGCCTTCGCCCTCGAAGTAGAGATCCTTGGGCAGCCAGATGATTTCGTAGCCGCGCTCCTCCATCCAGGCGGCGAAGAGCGGCGCTTCACCCGAGCGTTCCTCGTGGCGGAAATTACTCGGGATAAATTTGCGGCCGACCGCGAGCCCGGCATTCGCGGTGAAGACCATGTCCGGCAGCTTCTCGTCCGGCTGTGATCACATGGACCTTGGTGTCGAGCGCGCTGAGTTCGCGGTGAAGATTTTTCCACTGCTGCATCACGAGGTCCTTGTCCGCCTCCTGGGCGCGGCTCATCCAGGGATTGATCTCGTATTGGATGCTGTAGTGATCCGGCGGACAGAGAAGAAGCTCGCGCATAAACAAAGGAATTAGCCAGCGAGATCGTCGAGCAACTCGCGCAGGAACGGCTCCACATCGGTGACCAGGCCGACGGCCTGGAAAGGATGCGCACTGGTCAGCCGGGCGACCACGCGCGGGGCGATGTCCACGCAGACCATGCGCACGCTCGCCGGGAGCATGTTCACCGCCGCGATCGAGTGGAGCATCGAGCCGAGCATGAGCACGAGCGAAACGCCGCGGAGCTTTTCGCGCATGACGCGCTGGGCCTCGACCGTGTCGGTGATGACGCCGGGAATCGGGCCGTCGTCGCGAATGGAGCCGGCGAGGACGAGATCGACCTGGTGCCGGACGCAGGCGGCCATGATCCCGCGCGTGAGAATTTTCTGCTCCACCGCGGCGGCAATCCCGCCGGCCTGGCGGATGCGGTTGATCGCGCGCATGTGGTTGTCGTGGCTCTCGTCGGTGAGCGCGCCACGCTCGAGATTCACCCCGAGCGAGGTGCCGTAGAAAGCGCTCTCGACATCGTAAACCGCGAGGCCATTGCCGGTGAAGAAGCGCTGCACGAAGCCAAGCTCGATCAGCTTCTCGAGATAGCCGCCGGCGCCGGTGTGAACCACGGAAGGCCCGGCCACGACGAGGATTTTGCCGTCCTTTTCGCGGATGCGGCGCAGCTCGCCGGCAATCTCGCGGATGATCGCGGTCTTCGGTGTTTCCGCGGAGACGTTGTTGTTAAACTGGAACACGTTCGTGTGCGTCGTGTCGCGCTGCATCGGCGCCACGCGGATGCCTTGCTGGCCCACGACCACCTGGTCGCCTGCGCGGAGATCGTTGAATTTCACCGTGCGCGCGGTCTTGCCGGCCGCGTCGACCGCGATCCCGCTGTCCATCATCGGCGACTCGACCGCGACTTCCTGGCCGCTGAGTTGCACAAAGGTCTGGCCGTTGGTGGTCACGTAGAAACCCTCGGGGAAAACGCCGTCGGCCGGCGCGGGCGCGAGCTGCACGTCCTTGCGCTCCTGCACTTCGCCGCCGTGCTGGCGCAGGCGCAGGAGCAGTTCGCCGAGAGTCTCGCTCGAGTCGGAGGAGACTTCGATGCGGGCGTAGCTTTGGTCGACGCGATTCTGGCCGATGCGGATCTCGGCGATCTTGAATTCCGCGCCGCGGGTCAGGATTTCATCCAGCACTTTGGGAAGAATAAGCGAATCGATGATGTGTCCGCGGAGCTCGATAGTTTCGGTCGACATGCGGGCGGAGTTTAGCCTAACCAGCGAAGGAAGGCGAACCGGCCCGCGGGATACAGGGCCGCGGGCGGGGCGGGCTGCGTTTCCTCAGTGGAAGGCAACGCCACATGAGCAACCCCGAAAAACCAGAGGCCCACGGGCCGTCGCCCTCGGCGAAAGCGCACGATGCGCTCGGAGAGAAATTGAATCGGCCACCGAAACCGCCGCCCACTTTTCCCGGCGGCGAGATCGAAAAGAACGAGCCGCCGGCGCGCCGGACGAATGAGGAGGTCAATGATCTCTGACGAGCTATCCGCGATCGAAACAAAAATAGCCAGCGCCCTCGCCGGGCGGCCGGAGTGTTTCATCACGCACCCGAGCGAGCTCCTGATCCTGCAACAACTGACCGCGGCCGAGCTGCAGGACTTTGCCACGCGCAACGGCTGGAGCACCGTGCGCCGGCTGGGCGGCCGGCAGTTTCAATTTTACAACGACACCTACGCGCGCTGGCAGAGCGGGCCGACGCCGGGGATTCGTTAGGCGAGGGCGCGCTTAATCCTTCTCCGAGAAGAAGCCGGTGAGCGGGCTGGTCGCGCTCGCGGTTTGCCGCGCTTCCGCGAGACCGATCTCGCGCGCGTCGCGCCCGGCTTCGACCGCTTTGCGGAAAGCCTGCGCCATTCGGCTCGGATCGGAGGCGATCGCGATCGCGGTGTTCACGAGCACGGCATCGGCCCCCATCTCCATCGCCTCGGCTGCCTGGCTGGGCGCGCCCAGGCCGGCATCGACCACCACGGGCACGGTCGCCTGCTCGATGATGATCTCGATCTGCGCGCGCGTCTCGATGCCGCGGTTGCTCCCGATGGGCGAACCGAGCGGCATGACCGTGGCCGTGCCCACATCTTGCAGTCTCTTTGCCAGCACCGGGTCGGCGTTGATGTAAGGCAGGACGACGAAGCCTTCCTTCACGAGAATCTCCGCGGCCGCGAGCGTCTCGACGCCGTCGGGCA
Source organism: uncultured Verrucomicrobiae bacterium (assembly GCA_963726745.1). Taxonomy (GTDB): domain Bacteria; phylum Verrucomicrobiota; class Verrucomicrobiia; order Chthoniobacterales; family UBA10450; genus JACCTI01. The sequence continues at coordinate 1,011,150 of CAVSDR010000003.1, read as the reverse complement.
GGAGATAGCGCGGGTCGGGATGAATCTCGAGCTTCACCCAATTCGGCAAGCCGGCGGTAACGGCGAGCCGCGCCAGGCGCACGGCTTCGGCGGCGTTGCGCGCGCCGCTGGTGTTCGGCAGGAGCAGGTAACGTTGCGGATCGATGAACTCGAGGATGTTCGCGAACGGGTCGGCCTTTCCGGAAAGATCGGCGCGGCGCAAGGCCACGGTCACGATCTCGGTGCCGCTGGCCGCGAGGGCGTCGCGCATCGACTCGTTCGAAGCGAACTTGCCCGTGCCGAGCAGGAGGCGCGAAGTGAACTCGCGGCCGGCGATGGTGAGCTTGGCGGACTGGTCGGACATCGCGCGAACCTAACACACGCGCGCCGCAGCTTCACCGCGGAGCGTCGTAGGAAATTTCGACGATCTCGAGTTCCTCTTCGCCGGAGGGAAAACGAAAGCGCACCCGCTGGCCGCGCCGGGCGTTCAGGAGCGCGCGCGCGATCGGCGACAGCCAGCTGACCCAGCTCCGGTCGAGATCGATCTCATCCACGCCGACGATGCGGTAGTCATCCTCCTCGCCATCGGCGCGGCGCACGCGCACGCTCGCGCCGAAGCGGACCACCTCGGGATCGGCCGCGCGGCTCCGGCACTTCGGCGGAGAGCAGGCTTTCCTCCAGACTTTGCCGGCGTTGCTCGAGAGAAAGGAGCCGACGCTTTGAGTCCGGATCATCGGTCGCGGCCAGGAGCGGCGGGCGTTCTTCTTCGACCAGCTTCCGCAGTTCCTCCCGCAGCCGCGCGAGGCCATCGGCGGTGATGTAATTCTTCGCGCCTTCCGGCAAGGCCGAGGCTGGCCGGGCCAGCGGCGGCTCGGGACGATCGTCCTCGCGCACGAAGGCGCGGCTCACTTCGCTTCCTCCGGTTCCAAAGCGCTGGCTAAAACTTCATCGACGTTTTCCACCGGGATGAATTTGATCTTCTCCTTCGCTTCCGCGGGGACGTCGGCCAGGTCTTTCTCGTTTAGCTTCGGAAAGATCACCGTGGTGATCCCGGCGCGCATCGCGGCGAGGCTTTTTTCCTTCAAGCCACCGATCGGCAAAACCAAACCGCGGAGCGTAACCTCGCCGGTCATGGCGACATCGGCGCGCACCTTGCGATTGCTGAAGAGCGAAGCGAGCGCGGTGAACATGGCCACGCCGGCGGACGGCCCATCCTTCGGGACCGCGCCCGCTGGGACGTGCACGTGGATGTCGTTCTCGCGAAAGTCGTCCGCGTGCGCGCCGATCGCGCCGTCGCGGCTGCGCACCAGACTGAGCGCAGCCTGCACGCTTTCCTTCATCACGTCGCCGATCTGGCCGGTGAGGGTGATGTTGCCTTTTCCGGGATAACGCGTGGCCTCGATGTGCAAGACTTCGCCGCCCACCGGCGTGTAGGCTAATCCAGTGACCACGCCGGGCGCGCTCGCCTTGAGCCGGCTCTCGCGCACATAGAGCTCCGCGCCGAGAAACTCGCGCACCAAAGCGTCGTCTATTTTCACGTGCGCGGTCTCGCCGCGAGCGACCCGCGCGGCCACGCTGCGGCTGACGGCGCCGATCTGCCGCTCGAGTTCGCGCACGCCAGCTTCGCGCGTGTAGTCATTAATGATCAGCCGCAGCGCGCTCTCCTCCCACTCGATTTGCTCCGGGCTGAAGACCATTTTCCTCGAGCTGCCGGCGGACGATGTAACGCCGCGCGATCTCGAGCTTCTCGCGCTCGGTGTAGCCCGCGAGCGAAATCACTTCCATGCGGTCGCGCAGGGGCGCGGGAATGCCGTCGACGTAATTCGCGGTCGCGATGAAGATGATTTGCGAGAGGTCGAACGGGACGTCGAGGTAGCGATCGACAAAGGCAAAGTTCTGCCGCGGATCGAGCACCTCGAGCAAACCACTCGCGGGGTCGCCCCGGAAGTCGGCGCCGATTTTGTCGATCTCATCCAGCATCATCACCGGGTTGCGCGTGCCGGTGCGGCGGAGCTCCTGGATGATACGGCCGGGCATGGAGCCGATGTAAGTGCGGCGATGCCCGCGGATTTCCGCTTCGTCGCGCATCCCGCCGAGGCTGATGCGGACAAACTTTCGCCCGAGCGCATCGGCGATCGATTGCCCAAGGCTGGTCTTGCCGACTCCGGGCGGCCCTAACAGGCAGAGAATCGGGCCCTGGCCTTTCGGGTTGAGTTTGCGCACCGCCAGGAATTCCACCAGCCGGCGCTTTACTTTCTCGAGGTCGTAGTGATCGCGATCGAGAATTTCCTGCGCCTTGTCGAGGTCAAGGTTGTCCTCGCTCAACTTCGTCCAGGGGAGATCGGCGATCGTCTCCACATAACCGACGATCACAGAATATTCCGGGCTCGCCGGCGGGATGAATTCGAGCCGTTTCAGCTCGCGCTCGGCCTGCGCCATAACCTCGGCCGGTGGCTGCGCGTTCTCCAGGCGCGTGCGCAATTGCGCCATTTGCTCGTCCGTTCCGGCATCGCCTTCGCCGAGCTCGCGCTGGATCGCTTTGACCTGCTCGCGCAGATACGCGCGCCGCTGCGCATCGGAGAATTGCGACTGCACATCCTTTTGCAGCTTCTGCTGGATCTGCGCGATCTCGAGCTGCGAGGAGATGCCGGTCTGGACCGCGCGCAGGCGTTTCTCGAGATCCAGTTCCTCCAGCAAGGCCTGTTTTTGCGCGGTGTCGATCTGGAGGTTCGGCGCGAGAAAATCGACTAATTGCTCGGCCTCCTCGATCCCGCGAACGGCGGCGGCGGCTTCGCTCGGGACATCGGGCGTGAGCTCGAGCCATTGCGCGGCAGAATCGCGCAGGTTGCGGAAAGCGGCCTGCCATTCCGGGCCGGTGGGCGCGGGCCGGGACTCGAGCAAGTCGATCTCGGCGCGCAAAAATGGCGAGGTGCCGATAATTTTGCGCAGCTTGAAACGGCGCAAACCTTGCACCACCACGACCAAGTGGTCATCGGCCTGCCGCAGAAGTTTCATGACCAGGACGGCGGTGCCGATTTCGTAAAGGTCGTGCGGCTGCGGCTCTTCGATGTTTTCGTCGCGCTGCGTGATGAGGCCGACGATTTTGCTTTGCGGCAGGGTTTCGTCGAGGAGCTGGATCGAGGCCGCGCGACGAACTTGCAGCGGCGCAATCGTTCCAGGAAAAAGGACAAAGCCGCGCACCGGCAAGATCGCGAGCGTTTCCGGGATTTTGCCGACACTTTCAGCGACCGTCTTGGAGTCGTTAGGCGGAACCTCCGCGGCGGTCGCGCTGAAGATCGGATTGCAGGGCGCTCTGGGTCTCGTCGCTCACGATTTTTTTAGCGGCAGAATGATCCAGAGCAGGCCTTCGCGTTGCTCGGCGGTGACTTCGGCGACATTGACCTCAGCGGGGAAACGAATTTCGCGCTCGAAGGGCCCGTAATCGATTTCCATCGCGATCGTCTGGAGCGCGCGGCCCTGAGCACCGCTCGGTTCCGGCACTTCGCGGGTTCCACGGAGAACCAGCCGTTCCGGCTCCACAGACAGATCGATTAACGACTTATCGACCCCGGCAAGCTCGACGCAGATGCGCAGGCAATCGGCGCAGCGGTAAGCATTGATCGCCGGCTGCCAGGTCGGTGGGCCGGATGGGAGAAAATGCATCGTGGTGACGCGGTAGGAGACGTCGCCGAGCGCGCTCTGCAGCCAGCGAAGTTTGATCGAGCGAAGCGGTTCCATGGCGTCGGCAATTTCGGCGCGAAGCGGCGCGAGCGAAAGGGCCAGCCAAAAGTTACGCGCGTGCCCGGCGCTCAGGCTGTGCTTTTGCCAACGGCCACGAAGGTTCCGCGGAAATCGGCCGCGTGCGTCGCCCCCTCGTCCACCCGCACCTGCAGCGGAAGACGCGCGCGCCCCTCAGACGCCAGCGCCTTGCGGAAAGCTCGCCAAAGTGTCGGCTGTGGGCGCCTGGCAGCGCGCGTGAATCATCTCCCGCACCGGCGCGAGAAAGCGAATGGAGCTTTCGGCGATTACGATCTCCACCGCGGAATCCCGAAGCACGAGCCAAAGAAATCCGTAGGCCGCGAGTGTCGCCACCGCGTTGATGCTACCGCCAAAAGCGGTGCCGAGATGGTTCGAATTGGAAGCCACCGGCGCTTCCACGGCGAAGCCTTCGGGCCCGGCAGCGACGAGACGGAGACCCATCGCGCGGGTAAGCGGAATCTGGCGGTGCATGAATTCCTCCGCGGCGCGCAGATCGTCAGGCGCAAACATGGGAGACTCTCGGCGGAGCAAAGGCGCTGGCTACCAGGATTTAGCCAGCGAAATGAGATTGCGAGAAATTCCAAGTGACATGGCACAAGCCTTGCACTACACAGGCGCGTGCCTCGACTGGTCGCTTTCTTTTTTTTAGGTCTCGTGTGTCTCTTCCCGATGCCGCTGCATGCGGCTGGGCTGACGAAATCGAGTAAGCGTTTCTACTATGTCGGCCGCGGAGGCCGGATCACTTCGGTGCAGGTCATTCGCCGTTATTATGGCGTGATACATCCCGAAGCCCGCCTCGATGCGCGCTTTGATCGACGCCTTTTTCGCGCCGTGAGCATCGCCGAGGAGCGGGCGAATGCGCATACGCAGGCCCGTTGCTGGCGCTACGTGAAAGAAGCTCTGCTCGCCGCAGGCGCGGTCACTTCCTATCCGAAGACCAACTTTGCCTGCCAGGCGGGCGAGGAGTTGGTGCGCAATCACGGCTTCAAGAAACTCGCCACCCGCGACCCGTATGAGGCACCGCTGGGCGCGGTCATCGTCTACGGCCGCGGAAGCAACGGCGCCGGGCATGTGGAGTTGCGCACGAAGAACGGCTTCGTGAGCGATTACCGCAGCAAGAACCGTTGCTACTACCCGGTGCTGGCGGTCTACGCGAAGTTCACCTCCTAGCGCGGAGCGGCCGGCGGCCGTCGCGAGGGAAACTTAAGCCGCCGCGGAGGCGGGCTGAGCGCGCTTGGTAATCTTCGCGCTGCCCACGAAGGTCGCGTCGTCATCGACCACGAGTCGTGGTGCCTCGATGTCGCCCCGGAGGGTGCAACCAGCGCGCAGCTCGCAACGTTCCCCCGCGGTCACATTGCCATCGACCGTCCCGAGGACGGTAACGGAGCCGGCGCGAATCTCGCCCGTGATGTGCGCGTTCTTTTCGATCGTGAGTTTTCCGGCAGAAGTGATCGAACCTTCTAGTTGGCAATCGATCACCAGTTCTTCGCCGAAGGTGAGCGAACCATTGATCGAAACACCGGCCGAGAGGACGCCGCCGCGGGACGGACGGGCAGACGGAAGCGGAGAGGTGGGAGTCATCGTGGCGAGAGGAGCGGTCGGCTCGGGGTGAGTCGGAGTCGCCGGTTCCGGTCTCCGATTGGGTGAGAACATCTGCATGATTAAGAGTTCACGATGACAGAGTTCCCCGCGAGGGAACAGGAAAATTTCGCCGCCCTACGAGGCGACGGCGAAAAATTGAATCCGAAAGCAGGCCGGCGGGCATCGCATTGGGGAAGCTGATGAACCCCTCGCTGGAAATAGCCGACAAGATCAACCGCCGCGTCCCGAAAGCGGACAGGCCGGTCCCACAGTCGATATGCGCGGCGGGCGGCGAGTTTTCCGCCGCGGACACAAACTCGCTTGGAATCAACGGCTTACGACTCGGCGATCGGCGTGGCACAGCCCTTGCAAAGCTATTCAGGCAACAACCCCAAACCACCATGAAAACCTACCCCGAAATCCCGCAGTTCGAATCCACCTACGCCTTGATCCTCCGTTCCGAGGAGCGCGAGCGCACCGTCTCCGAGACCCTGGCCTACGCTCTCTTGATCCTGAGCGCGGTCTTCGCTGTCTGGCAGATTGCGCAGCAGCCGTTCACGGTGCCCACCAACCTCACCCGTGGAGCCATTGTGAGCCAGCACGCCGCTGCCCCGACGGCCCAGCCTGCTGTCTAAATCAGCAAAGCCCCACGGCACGGCCTCGCTTTCGCGCGCGGAGTCGTGCCGGTCCCGCCGGCGCGAACCAACCCCCCAGGACCTCCCCTTATGTTTTTCGAATCCTTCTTCCAGGATCTCCGCGTCGGCCTGCGCGTGCTCACGAAAGAGAAGACCTTCTGTTTCCTCGCCGTGACCGTGCTCGCGCTCGGCATCTGTGGTGTGACCACGCAGTTCACCGTGGTCAACGCCTTCGTGCTTCGCGGCTTCTCCTTTCCCCAGGCCGAGCAGCTCGTGGGCGTGGGCTTGCTCGACCCGCAGGCGACCGACAATCAAAACAACAACGGCGCCGGCAATATCCCCACGGCGCAGGATTACCTCGACCTGCGCGAGGCGCAGCGATCTTTCTCCATGATGGTCGCCTACCTCAATGGCTCGACCGTCAACGTCACCTATAAGAACAATCCCACGCGCTACACCGGCGGTTACGTCACCGAGGATTTCTTCCGCATCCTCGGCGTCTCGCCGGTGCTCGGCCGCGACTTTACCGCGGCGGATAACCAGCCGGGCGCAGAGAAGGTCGCGATCCTGGGACACGAGATTTGGCAGCGAGATTTCAATGCCGATCCGCAGATCGTCGGCCAGGCCATCCGGATTAATGGCAAGGCTGCCACCGTCGTCGGCGTGATGCCGAAAGGCTTTGCTTTCCCGGTGGCGGAGCAGCTCTGGGTGCCGCTCTTCAATGAGTTCCCGGCAAAGCCGCGCGAGGATCCGACCGCGCAAAACAACGGCCCGGCGATCATCGGCCGGCTCAAGCCCGGCGTGAGCCTTGACCAGGTGAACCTGGAATTTGTCGAGCTCGCGCGCCGCCTGGCGCGGGAATATCCGAAGACCAATGGCCAGCTCGTCTCCGCGAAAGTGCAGCCGTTGCTTAACAGCTTCACCGGCCCGCAGCTTCGCCAGACCGTTTATGCGATGCTCGGCGCGGTCATCGTCGTGCTCCTGATCGCATGCGTGAACGTGATGAATATGCAGTTTGGCCGCGTCGCTCTGCGTGCCAAAGAGCTGGCTATTCGCGGAGCGCTCGGGGCCACGCGCGCGCGGATCGTGCGGCAAATGCTCACCGAAAGCCTGCTCGTGGCCCTGCTCGGCGCGGCGGTGGGCGTGCTCCTGGCGCATTGGGCCGTGAGCTTGCTCGTGCGCACCACGAACGCCTTGCCCTTCCCATTGCCTTATTGGGTTTCGTTTACCATCGACGGACCGGTGCTGCTATTCACGATCGCGATCACGCTCGTGGCTTCGGTGGTTTCCGGCCTGGTGCCCGCGCTCCTCGCGGTCCGGGCCAGCCCGGCCGAGGTCATGAAAGAAGGCGGCCGCGGCAACAGCAGCCGGCTGGTGAATGTCCTCACGCGCACGCTGGTGATCGCGCAGATCGCGCTCACCGCCGCGCTCCTCATCGCCGCGACCTTGCAGATCAAATCCGTCCGCAACCAGATCCACCTGAACTACGGCTACGACGAAGCGAGCTTTTACACCGCGCGCATGGGCTTGTTTGAAGGCGATTATCCCACGGCCCAGGCGCGCCAGCAGTTCTTCGTGCGCGCTCTGCGCGAACTCCGCGGCAATCCGAACTTCGAAGCCGCGGCCATGACGGATCGCTTCCGCATGACCTTCGCCCCTTTCGCGCAATACGAAGTCGATGGCGAAAGTTACGTGACCGAACGCGACCGCCCGCGCGGCAATTTCGAGTCCGTCTCCGATGGTTACTTCGAGACCGTGGGTTTGAAGCTTCTGGAAGGCCGCGATTTCACCGTGGCCGACAGCGACGCCAGCCAGCCGGTGGCGATCGTCAATGCCACCTTCGCGCGAAAATATTGGGGCAACGCCAGCCCGCTCGGACGGCGCATTCGCGTCTTCAATCCGGCCGCGCCGCAGCCCTGGCGCACGATCGTTGGGGTCGTTCCGGATATGCTCATGCAAGGGCCGTTTAACCAGCAGACGGACAGCGCCGGCTTCTACATGCCGCTGCTCGGCACCGAGCAGGTTTCGCAATTTGCCACCCTCATGGTGCGCCCGCATCGCGGCCAGCGTGCCGAGACTTTGGCCACGCCGCTGGCCCAGGCGGTGAGCCAGCTCGATTCCAATTTGCCGACCTACTTCGGCGGCACGCCGGCGCGTTTGCACGATGAAATTCTCGGCGTCAATCGCATCACCGCGACGCTCTTCACCGCTTTCGGCGTGGTCGCAGTTTTGCTCTCTGCCGTCGGCTTGTATGGCGTCATGAGTTTCTCGGTCAATCAGCGCACACAGGAGTTTGGCATCCGCATGGCGCTGGGCGCGGACGCGGCTCGGATCCTCCGGCTGGTCATGCGACAGGGCGCCTGGCAGCTCGTCATCGGGCTCTCGTTAGGCGTGGGCGCGGCCGCGGTGCTCCTCGGCGTGATCGGCCGCGCGGCGATGCAGAATTTCCTTTTCCGGGTGAACACCCTCGACCCGGTGATCTACAGCTCGGTCGCGGCCTTGCTCACCGCGGTCGCGGCGGCGGCCATCCTCGTGCCCGCGCTCCGGGCCACGCGCGTGAACCCCATCGCTGCCCTCCGGGCCGAGTAATTTTCCCAAGCGTTCAGGGTTTAGCCGGCACTTTCAACCCGAGCAGCGTCACTATTGTCGGCAACGTATCTGATCCCGGCCCGGCCTCGATCACGATCGTGTCCGAGTTATCGGTGCTCTGCACCGAGCCGAGGTAGCGTCGAAAGGTCCACTCGCCGGCGGTGTACTCCGCCAGGAGGTCGAAGGTCGTGCGCCGCGTCGTTTCCTGCGTCGCGGGGTCGACGCTGTTTTCGCTCCCGTGGATCGTCACCTCGTAGGGCGTGTTCGCCATCAGCGAGCGCCGCATCTCCACCGCGACATCGTAATAAGCGAGGAAGAGCGGCGCCGTCGCCTGGCTCGGGAGCGCCTGCAATTTCCGCCGAAGCGCGTCGATCGCCTGTGCGCGCACCTCTTTCTCCGCGCCTTGGTCGAGCGGCGCGGTCTGCGTCACCGGCGCCGCCGCCCGCGTGGCGATCGGCGTGCTCGGCGCATCCGTGATCGTCCAGCGAATCACCAGCGCGAAAATCGCGAGCGCCAGAAGCGCAATCCCGCCGCCAATTGCGAGCCGTTGCCGCACGCTCAGCGGCGGCTCGGGTTTCGCCCAAAAATTTGGACCCAGCACTTCCACCAGCGGCTGCCAATCCTCCATTCCTTGCTCCCAGTACATGTCGCCGGGGAGGAATTCGCCTACGCGCGTGAGCTGCTCGATCTGCTCGCGGGTGAACTCGCCCAGCTCGGTTCCTTGGCGCGCGATAAAGGCTTTCACAGCGAGGGACTGCTACGCAAGGCGACCGGCGAACGCAAACCCGCGCCGCCTAACGAGTGAAAAGGAGCGCATCGAGCGAGAGGCTCCCGGGCCCCAGGAGCAGAAGCACGATCATGAGCAGCGCGAGATTGAGCGCATACTCGTTCCCGGGCGGCGTATTGGTGATCAAATAGCCGCCGCCCTTGTGCCCCACGGCCGCCGCTACCGCCATCGCCACGCAAACGAAAATAGCCGACAACCTGGTCAGGAAACCGGCCGCGATAAAGGCACCGCCGATTAACTCCGAGAGCATCGCGACCCGTGCCTGCAGCGCCGGCATGGGGAAGCCGAGCGACTGCAGCCAGCCGGTGAAGCCGCTCATACTCCCGGGCCCGACCACCCCGAGTTTGCCCAGGCCGTGGACCACGAAACAAATCCCAAGGGCGAGCCGGAAGAGGAGCAAGGCGAGATCGAAGAGGGTTTGGTTGGTCTGCCAAAAATGCGCGTTCATGCCGGCGCCAATGAGCACGAAAGCGCGCCGCTGGTCGAGAAGGAAGCTCGACTTCCGCGCGCGCGTTTCCGAGAATCACGGAGTGAGCGGCCGCGCCTGCCTTCTCCTTTTTCTCGCGCTGCCGACGGTCCTCCTGGCCGCCGGGAAGGAGGCCCGCGTCACCCGCATCGTCCGCGAAGTGAACTTGCTGCCTAACGAGAGCAAGCCCCAGCCGGCGAAACTCGATGCGGTCGTGGACGAGACGACTGCGGTCCGCACCGGCGAGCGCTCGAAATCCGAGCTCACCTTCCGCGATCTCACGCTCACCCGCCTGGGCGAGAACACGATCTACACCCATTCCCGCGGCGGCCGCAGCGTGGAGCTGGAGAGCGGTTCCATCCTCTTGCGCGTGCCGAAAAACACCGGCGGCGCGAGCGTGCGCGGGAACGCCGTGAGCGTCGCCGTTACGGGAACCACCTTGATCCTCGAAAGCAGCCGCGGCGGACGCAGCCGGCTGATTGTCCTCGAGGGCAACGCGCGTCTTTCCCTCCGCAAGGTCCCGGCGCAAACGCGCGACCTGCGCGGTGGCCAGATGCTCGAGGTGCCCGCGGGCGCGACCACGCTCGGGCAGCCGGTCAAGATCGACCTCGACCAGCTCATGCAGACGCATCCGTTGATCGTGGGATTCGCGCCGTTGCCCAGCCGCGACCTGATCGCGGAGGCGGCGCACAACGAGCCGGTCTACCAAGGGACGCAGGTCTCCGGTGGCGGCGTTGGCCCCATCCTCTCCGGCCTCGGCGGGCTCGGCTTGCCCTCGATCAATCTCGGCGGCGGCAGCGGCGGCGGCACGGGACGCAATCCGCCCGGGCGCGGCCAGCGGCCGCCGGGACGCACGCCACCGGCAAAGGCGAACCAGCAGCCGACGCCGCCGCCCGTTCGTTAGGCAGCGAGATCACGGGGAAGGGCGCGTCGCGCCCGAGAGATGCGAATAGAGAGAGTGAAGTGGCACGATGCTCCCGGCGACGAAGCGCAATGGCCCCGGCTCCTGGCGGCGGCCGCGGCCGGCGGCCTGGCCTCGCTCCTGATCGCGCGGAATTTTTTCCCTAACGAGAAGAAGGTCGGCCACCGGATCGAGGCGGATTACGACGCGGGCGACGAAGTCTTTGCCCGGACCATGGGGCAGATGCTCGGGCCGCCGTTGCTCGACGGGAACCGCGTGCTCCCGCTGGAAAATGGCGACCAAATTTTCCCGGCCATGCTGGCCGCCATCCGCAGCGCTGAGCGCACGGTTTGCTTCGAGAATTTCCTCTGGCGGGAAGGCGAAATCGCGGAGGCGTTTGCCGACGCTTTGGTGGAGCGGGCCGAGGCCGGGGTGAAGGTGCATTTCCTGCAGGACGCGCTCGGCTGCGATGGGCTGCACGCGCGCGCGATGAACCGCATCCGCGCTTCGCCGGTGCAGCTCGAGGTCTTTCGCTTCATCGGCCTAACGATGAATTTCCGCACGCACCGCAAGCTCCTGATCGTCGATGGCCGGCATGGCTACATCGGCGGCACCGGGATCGCGGACGATTGGCGGGGCGACGGCCGCACGAAACATCTTTGGCGCGATTCGCATTACGAACTCGAAGGTCCCGCGGTCGGCCAGATGCAGCAGGCCTTCATGGATAACTGGCTGCAGACGCGCGCCGAGCTTCTCCATGGCGACGACTATTTTCCCGCGCTCGAGGTGGCGGGCGACGACCGTTGCCAGGTCTTCAAGAGTTCCGCCGGCGAAGGCTCCGCGAGCGCGCGCCTGATGTTGCTGGTCTCGATCGCCTCCGCGCGGCACACCATCCGGATCGCCAACGCCTACTTTATTCCCGATCAGCTTTGCCTCGACACGTTGCTGCAGGCGCTCGAGCGCGGCGTGAAGGTCGAGATCATTACCCCCGGCCCGGACATTGACGCGAAGACCGTGCGCGCCGTCGGGCAGACGCTCTGGGGTCCGTTGCTCGAGGCGGGCGCGCGTTTCTTCGAATACCTGCCGGCGCGCTTCCACTGCAAGTATCTCCTGGTCGACGACGTCTGGGCTTCGGTCGGCTCGGCCAATCTCGACAACCGCTCCCTCTCGCTGAACGAAGAGGCGAATCTCAACGTCCTGGGCCGCGACTTCGTGCGCCGGCACACGCGTGTTTTCGAGGAGGACAAAAGCCACTCACGCGAAGTCACGCTCGCGGATTGGCGGCAACGCCCGTGGAAGGACAAGTGGCGTGGGCGGCTCGCGCTCCCCTTGCGCCCGCAACTCTGAACCATGCCCGGGCTCCGCGTCGCCACCTACAATGTGCATGGCTGTGTCGGGATCGACCGCCAGCGCTCGGAGAAGCGCATCGCGGAAGTGATTGCGAGCATGCAGGTGGATCTGGTCGGTTTGCAGGAACTCGACCTCGGCCGGGCGCGCTCGGCGGGCGTCGACCAGGCGCAGGCGATCGCGGCCGAGCTCGGCTGGCAATTTCTCTTCGAGCCGGCGATGCGCCGCGCGGAGGAACAGTATGGCAATGCAGTCATCAGCCGCTTCCCGCTCACGCATGCGCGCTCGATTGAATTGCCTGGCTGCGGCACCTGGTATTGCCGCGAGCAGCGGGTCGCGCTTTGGGCCGAGGTGGAGACGGAAATCGGGCGCGTGCAGACGATCAATACCCACTTCGGCCTCGGGCTGTCGGAGCGTCTTCTCCAGGCGCAAGCGCTGGTCAAAACCGAGCATCTCGGGGCCGCTCCCACAGATGAGCCGCTTCTCCTGATGGGCGATTTCAATAGCCGGCCCGGTTCGCGCATCCACCAGATTTTTGCCAGCACTTTGCGCGAAGCGCGGGCCTTGTTGCCCTCGCCGCACCCGCGCCGGACTTATCCGACGAGATGGCCAACTCTGGCGGTGGACCACATTTTCACCAATGCCGCGCTCCATCCGGTCTCGCTCGAGGTCCATCGCACTGCCCTCGCGTGTGTCGCCTCGGATCACTTTCCACTGGTCGGGGAATTTGTGCGGCACTTGTCCGCGCCGGAGCGGCGTGCATGAGTAAACCGATGTATCCGCCGAAGCTCGACCAGATCATCCACCTCTTCGAGATGTTGCCGGAAGTGGAGCGCCGCGAGACCCTCGTTTCCTATGCCGACAGCGCGCGCAAACAGGAGCCGCGCGCGGGCGAAACTTTCCAGCTGGAAGACGTGCGCAAGGACGAGGAATGCGCCGATACCGTGGGCGTTTACCTGCAGGTGGACGACGAAGGCCGCGCGCACTTCCGCATGACCCTCGGCCCGGAAGTGCAAACGCTCACCCGCGCGATGGCCTCCATTTTGTGCAAGGGCCTCGATGGCGCCACGCCGCAGGAGATCATCGATTTACCCAGCGACTTCGTCACCCGCATCGTCGGTGCGGAGCTCGTGCGCGTGCGCAGCCAAACGACCTATTACATCCTCACGCGGATGAAGGGAATTTGTAAGGTCTACCTCGACCGCCAGCGCCGCGCCGCTGCCGCCGCGTAGCGTCGGCCGTGTCGCCCAGGCGTTCCGCCTGTGGGCCTCCTGGGCATCTCGCCCAGCGAAGCATTCCTTCGTGACGCGCCAACCTTTTCGTCTAATGTTCGCGCGCCGATGCCGCGCAACAACGAGCTCAAGAAAATCCTCCTTATCGGTTCCGGCCCGATCGTCATTGGCCAAGGGTGCGAGTTCGATTATTCCGGGGTGCAAGCCTGCAAGGCGTTGCGCGAGGAGGGCTACCAGGTGGTGCTGGTTAATTCGAACCCGGCCACGATCATGACCGATCCGGAATTTGCCGACCGGACCTACATCGAGCCAATCACTCCCGAGGTGATCGAGGCGATCATGGAACGCGAGAAGCCGGACGCGATCCTCCCGACGATGGGTGGCCAGACCGCGCTCAATGCCGCGATGGAATTGAATCGCAACGGCGCGCTCGCGCGCCACGGCGTGAAGCTCATCGGCGCGAATGCCCAGGCCATCGCCAAGGGCGAAGATCGCCAGCTCTTCAAGGAAGCCATGCTCCGCATCGGACTCGACGTCCCGCGCTCCGGAGTCGCGCACTCGTTAGGCGAGCTCTCGACAATTGCCGACAACATCGGCACCTTCCCGCTCATCATCCGCCCGGCCTTCACCCTCGGCGGACGCGGCGGCGGCATTGCCTACAACCGCGAGGAACTCGACCAGATCGCCGGCCTCGGCCTCGAGCTTTCCCCCGTGAGCGAGGTCCTGATCGAGGAATCGCTTGTCGGCTGGAAGGAATTTGAGATGGAGGTGATGCGCGACTGCGCGGACAACTGCGTGGTCATTTGCGCGATCGAGAACGTCGATCCGATGGGCGTGCACACCGGCGACTCCATCACCGTCGCGCCCACGCAGACTTTAAGCGACCGCGAGTACCAGCTCATGCGCGACGCTTCCTTCGCGGTCATCCGCGAGATCGGCGTCGAGACCGGCGGCTCGAACATTCAATTTGCTGTCAATCCGCAGAACGGCCGGATGTGCGTCATCGAGATGAATCCGCGCGTTTCCCGCTCGAGCGCGCTCGCTTCCAAGGCCACCGGTTTCCCGATTGCTAAGATCGCGGCCAAGCTCGCGGTCGGCTACACCCTCGACGAAATCCGCAACGACATCACCCGCGAGACGCCGGCGAGCTTCGAGCCGACGATCGATTATTGCGTGGTCAAAATCCCGCGCTTCACCTTCGAAAAATTTCCGCAAGCAGACGCGACGCTCACCACGCAAATGAAAAGCGTCGGCGAAGCCATGGCCATCGGCCGCACCTTCAAGGAAGCGCTACAAAAAGCATTGCGCTCGCTTGAGATCAAACGTTTTGGCCTCTGCGCCGACGGCGCCGAAAAACGCGTCGACCCCGAGGCGCTCCGCCTGAAGCTCGCCGTCCCGAACGCCGAGCGCATTTTCTACGTCGCCCAAGCCTTCCAGGACGGCCTAACGACCGAAGAAATCCACCAGCTGACGAAAATCGACCCGTGGTTCCTGCACAACATCCGCCAAATCGTGGAAGCTGCCGCGGACCTGCCACAAGCCCGGAAGTCAGGCTTCCAGGCTGACTCGGCCGACGGGCTTCCAGCCCGTCGCAAAGAGCCACCAATCTTCCAGGGCCTGGACCCACAAGCCGCAATCCACCAAACCCGCCGCCATCTCCCCCACTGGGAACAACCCGGCGCGACCTACTTCGTCACTTTCCGCCTGGCCGACTCTGTCCCGGCAGAAGTCCTCGAGCAGTGGCGCGAGGAAACCGAGCGATTCGTGGCTGCGCACCCTCAGCCATGGGATTGGCAAACCGCCCGCTCATACCTCCGCCTCTGCGAAGAAAACCGCGAGGAATGGCTCGACCGCGGCCATGGCAGCTGCCTGCTCGCGCAACCGGCTGCCGCCAAGGTTGTCGCGGAAGCGCTCGAGCATTTCGACGGCGAACGCTACGCGCTCGACGCCTTCGTGGTCATGCCTAACCACGTGCATGTTCTCGTCCGGCCTAACGAGGGACGGACCCTCGGCGAGATACTGCATTCCTGGAAATCCTTCACTGCCAATGCACTCAACCGCGACTTGCAGCATGCCGGACCGGTTTGGATGGCTGAGAGCTTCGACACGATTGTCCACGACGCAGCGCATCTGGCGGCTTCGCGGGAATATATCCGGCGGAATCCCGATCTGGCCGGATTGGCGTCCGGTTCGTTTGTTCTACGTGATGCGGCCGTTTTGCAGTTAGGAGATGAGCAGGCTGGAAGCCTGCTCGCCGAGTCAGGCTGGAAGCCTGACCTCCACACCCTCCGCCGCGCGAAGAAGCTCGGCTTCTCCGATCGCCAGCTCGCGGTCGCCTGGAATTCCATCGGAGTCCGCGATCCGCGACCTTCGTAAGTCGTTAGGCGTGATCCCGACTTACCGCCTGGTCGACACCTGCGCGGCGGAATTCGAAGCTTTTACTCCCTACTACTACTCGACCTACGGGACCGAGAACGAGATGCGTCGGAGCGATCGCCGGAAGATTATGATCCTCGGCGGCGGCCCGAATCGCGTCGGCCAGGGCATCGAGTTCGATTACTGCTGCGTGCACGCCGCCTTCGCGCTCCGCGAGCTCGGCTTCGAGACGATCATGGTGAACTCGAATCCCGAGACCGTTTCGACCGATTACGACACCAGCGACAAACTCTACTTCGAGCCGCTCACGCTCGAAGACGTGCTCAACATTTACGACCAGGAACAACCCGAGGGCGTGATCGTGCAGTTCGGCGGACAAACTCCGCTCAACCTCGCCGCCGGCCTGCGCGCGGCCGGCGTCCCCATTCTCGGCACGCAACCCGAGAGCATCGAGAAAGCGGAAGACCGCAAGCTTTTCGCCGCCATGCTCGACAAGCTCGGCCTGCGGCAAACGCCCAGCGGCACCGCAGTCAGCGCGGAGGAAGCGCTTGCGATCGCCGCAGCGTGTCGGCTATCCAGTGCTCGTTAGGCCATCGTTTGTCCTTGGCGGACGGGCGATGGAGCTGGTCTACAACGACACCGATCTCGCGCGCTACATGCAGACGGCGATCGAGGTCAGCCCCGACCGGCCTATTCTGGTCGACCGCTTCCTCGAGGACGCGGTCGAGGTGGATGTGGATTGCATTGCCGACGGCGAGACCGCGGTCATCGGCGCGATCATGGAACACGTCCAGCTCGCCGGCATTCACAGCGGCGACAGCGCCTGCGCCATCCCGACGTTTTCGCTCCCCGACAAAGTGCTGGCTGAAATCTCCACCGCGACGAAAGCGATGGCGCGTGAGCTCGAAGTGCGCGGCCTGATGAACGTGCAGTTCGCCGTCAAAGGCGACGACCTCTACGTGCTCGAGGTCAACCCGCGCGCCTCGCGCACGGTCCCGTTCGTGAGCAAGGCGATCGGCGTTCCGCTGGCCAAGCTCGCGGCCAAAGTCATGGCCGGCGAAAAGCTGAGCACGCTCGGTTTTACCGCAGAGATTTTGCCGAAACATTTCTCGGTCAAGGAGCCGGTCTTCCCGTTCCTGCGTTATCTCGGGAGCGACACCGCCCTCGGCCCGGAGATGAAATCCACCGGCGAAGTCATGGGCATCGACGTCGACCTCGGCCGCGCCTACGCGAAGTCGCAGATGGCCGCGCCGCCGCCGCTCCCGAAAACAGGCAACGTTTTCATCAGCGTGAAAGACACCGACAAGCAGCGCGTCGTCCCGCTGGCGCGGGATTACCTCTCGTTAGGCTTCGGGATCATCGCGACCAGCGGCACCGCCGATACCTTGAGCGAAGCCGGCCTGCCGGTGACGCGCGTTTTCAAGCTGCGCGAAGGTCGGCCGCACGTGCTCGATCGGATCATGAACGGCGACGTCCAGCTGATCATCAACACCCCGAGCGGCAAAATTCCGCGCGAAGACGAGCTGACCATGCGCAGCCGCGCGCGCACCGCGAAGATCCCGATCATCACCACGATGCGCGCCGCCCAGGCCAGCGTGGTCGGGATTCGCGCCCTGCAAAGTCACGGCATCACCGTGAAGAGCCTCCAGGAATATCATCCTTGAGCGCCGCGCTCCTACCGACCTACCCGCCCTACCCGTTTCCGCTCGTGCGCGGGAAAGGCGATTGCGTTTTCGATGCGGAAGGCCGCCGCTACTTCGACTTTTACGGCGGCCATTGCGTCTGCAGCACCGGGCACGCGCACCCGAAAATAGCCGACGCGATCAGCGCGCAGGCGCACGAGCTTTTATTCTACAGCACCGCCGCGGAAGTGCCGGTGCGGAATCAAGCCGCGGAAGCACTCGTTAGGTTCGCCGGCATGGCGAGCGTCTTTTTTTGCAATAGCGGCAGCGAAGCGAACGAGAACGCGCTCAAGGTGGCCGTCAAAATCACCGGGCGCCATCGCTTCGCCGCCTTCGCCGGCGGCTGGCATGGCCGCGGCACCCTCCCGCTTTCGCTGACCGACGACCCGAAAATCTCCGCGCCTTACGCGCCGTTGCTTGCGCCTTGCACGCAGTTGCCCTGGAACGACGAAGCTGCGCTCGACGCCTTCGATTTCGCCACCGTCGCCGCGGTTCTGCTCGAGCCGATCCAGAGCATGTCCGGGATTCGACCGGCGACGACCAGCTTCCTGGAGAAGCTCCGCCGCCTAACGAGTGCAGCCGGCACGCTCTTGATCTTCGATGAGATCCAGACCGGCGTGGGCCGCCTGGGTTTCCCGTATGCAGCGACCAAACATGGTGTGCTGCCGGACATGATCACGAGCGCGAAAGGCCTCGCCTCCGGTGTGCCGATCGGCGCATTGCTGATGACGGAAGCAATCGCGGCGCAGCTTAAGCAGGGCGATTTAGGCAGCACTTTCGGCGGCTCACCGCTGGCTTGCGCGGCCCTGCTGGCCACGCTCGAGGTGATCGAGCAGGAGCAATTGATGGAGCGCGCGCTCACCTGCGAGCGGAAGCTCCGGCAAATGCTCGACGGTTCCTGCGTGCAGGCGGTGCGCGGGAGCGGCTTGCTCCTCGGCCTCGAAGTCCCGGGGGCGGCAAAGGAGCTGAAGGCACACCTGCAAGAGAACTGCATCCTCGTCGGTGGCAGCAGCGACCCGGAGGTTTTGCGGCTGATGCCGCCCTTGAACCTGAGTGACGACGCGATGGCTGCGCTCGCCGCGGAAGTGCATCGCTTCGGCTAACGAGTCATGCAGCACGCCACCTCGATCGCCCGGCTCGGCCTGGAAAACGTCGACCGGCTCCTGGCCGCAGCGCAGGCCGCGAAAGGCCAGCCGCACCAGCAGAATTTAGCCGGCAAGATCCTCGGCCTGCTTTTCTTCAATCCCTCGCTGCGCACCCGCACTTCCTTCGAGGCGGTCATGCTCCGCGGCGGCGGCAACGCCATCGTGCTCGACACCGGCGACACCTGGAAGGTCGAGGATCGCGTTGGCGCGATCATGAACGCCGATCGCCCCGAGCATCTGAAGGAAGCGGTCCCCGTGCTCAGCCGTTACGTCGACGCGCTCGGCGTGCGCACTTTCGCCGCCAACCAAAACGACGACGACGACAACGCCGACCGCATCCTCCATGCCTTCGAGCAATTCGCGACCGTGCCGGTCGTTAGTCTGGAAAGCGCGCGCGAGCATCCCTGCCAGGGTCTGGCCGACCTGCTCACGATCGAGGAAAACTTCGGCGCCGCGCGCGGCCTGCCCGTTGCCCTCACCTGGGCGCCACACATCAAACCGCTGCCAAAAGCCGTGCCGAATAGCTTTCTCCTGACCGCCGCGGCGCGCGGCTGTGAGATCCGCGTGGCCCACCCGCCGGGCTTCGAATTGCACCCGAGCGTCATCGCCGAGGCCGCACAATACGCCGCGGCCACCGGTGGCAGCATCACTTTCACGCACGAGCAAAGCGCCGCCCTCGCTGGCGCGCGCGCGGTTTACGCGAAGGCCTGGGGACCAGCGACGGCTGCGGGGTTGCCGCCGGAAACAGTCACGCAGTTTCCCGGTTGGATGGTCACGCCGGAGCACTTTGCCCAGGCAGCGCGCGACGCGATTTTCCTCCACTGCCTGCCGGTGCGCCGGAATGTCGAGATCGCAGACGCGGTCCTCGACGGGCCGCGCAGCCGCGTGATCGACGAGGCGGAAAACCGCTTTCATGTGCAGCGTGCGCTGCTTGAATGGTTGCTGAACTAACGACGATGCCGCACTCCTCCCCATTCGATCCGCTGAAGGACGCCGCCAAATACGTGCGCGCCTTTCGCGACAAACCTTTCGTGGTCAAAATCGGCGGCGACATTCTGGCCGATGACACCCTGCGCCGGAGCGTCTGCGGCCAGCTCGCGTTGCTCTCCAGCTTTGCCATTCCGCTGGTGATCGTGCACGGCGGCGGCCCGGCGACGGACGCGCTGTGCGAAAAGCTCGGGGTGAGCACGAGCAAGGTCGGCGGCCGGCGGATCACATCGCCCGAAGCACTCGAGGTCGCGAAGATGGCCTTGAAAGGCCAGGCGCAGATGAACTTGATCGCCGACCTGCAGGCGGCCGGTTTGCCGGCGGTGGGCTTGTCCGGGCAGGACTGCGGACTCATTCGCAGTCGGCGCCGCCCTCCGGTGGAGATCGATGGCCAGACGGTCGACTTCGGTTGCGTGGGCGACATCGAGAAAGTCCGTCCTCAACTCCTGCGTCACTTGATCAGCGCGCACTACGTCCCGGTGATCGCGCCTTTCACCGTGGACGACAAACAGCAAATTCTTAACACCAATGCCGACTCCGTCGCGGCCGCGGTCGCCTCCTCGTTAGGCGCGGAGAAACTTTTCTTTGTCCTGCGCGCGCCCGGCCTGCTCGCGAATCCAAATGACGAGCGCAGCCTCCTGCCGCTGGTCGATTTGGCGAAACTGAACGAACTCGAGGCGAGCGGCGCGATCCAAACCGGGATGAAACCAAAGATCGCGGCCACGCGCGACGCCTTGTCCGACGGCGTCCCGAGCGTTCACCTCGTTTCCGGCCTGCTTTCCGATGCCATCCTCGCCGAGGTCTTCACCAACGAAGGCAGCGGCACGATGGTGGTGGCGCAGCGGCCTAACGAATCGAGCCCGTGAATGCGGCCGCCCTCCTGGAGTTCCTCGTGGCCACTCCGAGCGTTTCGGGGAGCGAAGCGGAATTAGCCGACAAGCTGGGCGCGCAGTTGCGCGACGAAGGCTTCGAGGTCCAGCGCGCCGGTGCGAGCATCTGGTTCAGCCTCGGCGCGGCGGCGCGCCCGCATCTTCTGTTCGTTAGTCACCTCGACACTGTCCCGGCCTGCGAAGGCTGGTCGAGTGATCCACTGCAGCCGCGCTGGGTCGACGGCAAACTGACCGGCCTGGGCGCGAACGACGCCAAGGGCTGCGTGGCCGCGATGATCCTGGCTGCCCGCGCTCTGCGCGCGGAAGCGCTCGAGGGACGCGTCACTTTCGCTTTTGTGGAAATGGAGGAGCGCGGCGGCGACGGGATCCGCGCAGTCAAACCGCTCCTCGGCCCGCTCGATGCCGCGGTCGTGGGCGAACCGACGGCGCTCGAAGTGTGCACCGCCCAGCGCGGGATGCTCCTGTTGCAGTGCACCGCGCGCGGGGAGTCGGCGCACGTGGCCCACGCGGGGCTCGGGCGGAACGCAATCCATGTCGCTGCGAGCGACATCGCCAGGCTCGCGGAGATGCGCTTCGAGCCGCACCCGCTTCTTGGCGAAACCCGTGCGCAGACGACGCAAATCCACGGAGGCCTGGCGCGGAATCAGGTGCCGGACACCTGCGAATTCTTCGTCGATCTGCGGACCACGCCGAATCTCCAGCAGGCCGAAGTTGCCGCCAAAATAGCCGGCACTTTGGACAGCGAAGTCGCGGTGCATTCGATGCGCTACGAACCGGTCGGGACTGATCCCGAAGAAGCGATCGTGCAGGCCGCCCTCGCGGCCGCAGGCCGGCGTGAGTCGATCGGTTCTGCGACCGCGTCGGACTGGGCTTTCCTGCGTGATCTCCCGGCAGTCAAGGCCGGGCCCGGCGACACTCACCGGAGCCATCGGCCTAACGAGTATTTGCTTCTCTCGGAACTCGACGCCGGCGCCGGTTTTTACGCGCAGCTGGCCCGTGAGTATTTCGCGCGCGTCGCGCAAGCGGAGGTGGCGCATGTCTGAGTCGCTTTGGGCCAAGGACCTGCCGCTCGATGCACAGCTCCATGCGTTCACCGTCGGGAACGATCGCGTGACCGATCTCGCGCTCCTGCCCTTTGATGCGGAAGCGAGCGCGGCGCATGCACGCATGCTCGGCGAGACCGGCCTGCTCCCGGAAGCGGAAGCGAAAGCACTCGTTAGGGAATTGCGGACGCTGCAAGAAAATCCGCCCACAATCACGCCCGAGCAGGAAGATGGGCACACTGCGCTGGAAGCCGCCTTGACCGCCAAGCTCGGCGCGACCGGGCGCCGGATTCATCTCGCGCGCTCGCGCAACGACCAGGTGCAAACCGCGCTCCGCTTGCTCATGCGCGCGCGCCTGCTCGACCTGGGCGAGGCGCTGCACGGCTGCGCCGCGGCCTTTCTCGCGCTCGCGCAAAAGCATGGGGCGATCGTCCTGCCGGGCTACACCCATATGCGGCCGGCGATGCCTTCGAGTTGGGGAATGTGGGGTGCCGCTTTTGCGGAAGGTTTGCTCGAGGAATTGGAGCAACTGCCAGCACTTTGGCAGCGGCTGGATCGTTCCCCGCTGGGCGCGGCCGCGGGCTTCGGATCGCCCGTCCCGCTCGACCGCGAGCGCAGCGCCGAGCTGCTCGGCTTTTCGCGCGCGCAGCGCAGCCCGATCGATGTGATGAACAGCCGCGGGCGCCACGAGCAAGCGCTGGCGGCGTGGATCACTTCCGCCGGCGGCACGCTGGAGAAGGCGCTTTGGGATTTGCTCGTCTGGAGCACGGAGGAATATGGATTCGTTAGGCTGCCGGATGCTTTCACCACTGGCTCGAGTTTGATGCCGCAGAAGCGGAACCCCGACGTGCTCGAGCTGGCGCGAGCGCGCTGCCGCGAACTGCGCGGGCTGGCCGGCTTGCTCGGGCAACTCGCGGGCGGATTGCCCTCGAGTTATCACCGCGACCAGCAACTGCTGAAGGCGCCGCTGCTCGAGATCACTGCGAAAGGCGAAGAGCTTTTCCGCGTGCTGACGCATCTTCTTCCGGGCCTCGAAATTAACCAGCAAGCTTGCGCGGCGGCCTGCACCGACGAGCTCCAGGCGGCGCGTGAAGCCTGCCGGTTGGCGGCAGAAGGCACGCCCTTCCGCGACGCTTACCAGCAGGTCGCGCAACAGCTCCAGCGCGGAAAGTTTTCCGCAGAATCCTCCGCGGCCGAGACGCCGGATTATGACTCGTTAGCCGACGGGCTGTCGCGCAGCCGGGATTGGCTGGCGGAGCGCCGGCAGTTCCTCGCGCAGAAAACCGCCGACCTTTTCGATTGGAAATGAAAACCCTCCTCGCTTTCTCCGGCGGCCTCGACACTTCCTACTGCGTCCTCTGGCTGCGCGAGCAGGGCCGCGAAGTCCACACGGTCACGGTCAACACCGGCGGCTTCGACGCCGCGGAGCTCCAGCGGATCGAAGAACTCGCTGGCAAACTGGGCGCGGCCTCGCACCGGACGATCGATGCGCGTGAGGAACTCTTCCGCGATTACATCCGTTTTCTCCTTTTCGGAAACGTCCTGCGCGGCAGCTTGTATCCGCTTTCGGTGAGCGCGGAGCGCGTCTGCCAGGCGCGGCGTGTGGTCGGCTATGCGCAGGAGATCGGCGCGGGCGCGCTCGCGCACGGCTCCACCGGCGCGGGCAACGATCAGGTGCGGTTCGACGTGGCCTTTCGCACGCTCGCGCCGGGCTTGGAAATTCTCACGCCGATCCGCGACCTCGCGCCGACTCGCGCGGAAGAGCGCGCCTACCTCGATGCCCGCGGCTTCCAGTTTCCGGAGAAGGTGGAGCAATACAGCTTCAACGAAGGGATGTGGGGCACGAGCATCGGCGGCAAGGAAACGCATGACTCGTGGCAGCATCTCCCGGAGGAGGCTTATCCCGGCGGCGCGATCGACCCGGCGACGCCGTCGCACACGCTGGTGATCGCATTCGAGCAGGGCGTGCCGGCGAAATTAGACGGCGAGATGTTGGACGCGGTTGCGATCATCGAGCGACTGAATGCGCTTGGCCGCTCGTTCGGCATCGGGCGCGGAATTCATCTCGGCGACACCATTCTCGGGATCAAAGGGCGGGTCGGCTTTGAAGCGCCGGCGGCGCATTTATTGATCGCGGCCCATCGCGAGCTGGAGAAGCTCGTGCTCACCGGGAAGCAGATGTTCTGGAAGGAAAACCTCGGCAATCTCTACGGCTCGCTCTTGCACGAAGGGCAATTCTTCGATCCGCTGGCGCGCGACCTCGAGGCTTTCCTCGCATCCAGCCAGGCGATGGTCAGCGGCGAGGTGCGGCTGCGTTTAAGTCCGCGGAGTTTCACGGTCGAAGGCGTGCGCTCGCCGCATAGCTTGATGCGCGCGGACATCGCGAGCTACGGCGAGGGGACGTCGTTTTGGACCGGCGCGGAAGCGGCGGCCTACGGGAAAATTTTTGGCGTGCCGCAGATGCTCGCGATGAAGAGGAACGAACCATGATCCGCACGCACCTGGACAAAATTGCCTCCGTGACGCGGAACTTGCGGCTCGGGCGGCAGGTGACTTTAGCCGACGAGATCGAGGTGCGACCGGGCGCGGTGGTAGTCGGCCGGGTGCACGGCGAGAAGAGCGTCTACAACCAGCTCGAAGATGTGCACGGGCGCATGAGCGTGCTCCATGATGGCGACGTGATCGTGGGCGCGCTCGGCCATCGCAACGCGCTCCAAGGCTACGAAGGCGTGATGCCGACCGCGGTGAAAACAGGCGACGCGCTCAATCTCCTGAACGTCGGTGGCGTGATCGGGCAGGCGATCTCCGGCAGCCCCGATGTGGGCAAGCCGTTCGAGGTGGAGATTCTCGGGCAGGTGCTGCTCTTCCCGGAATTTGGCAGCCGCATTGGGCAGCCGGCCACGATCGAGTCGGCCGCGATCAAGGGCCGGCCGGACGCGAAGCCGGTCCCGGTGGTTTACATCGCCGGCACCTGCATGAACGCGGGGAAAACGCATGCGGCTTGTGCACTCGTCCGGCGACTTTCGCAGGAAGGCTACAAGGTTGGCGGGGCGAAGCTGACCGGCGTGAGTTTGCAACGCGACATCCTCTCGATGCGCGACTACGGCGCGGATGCGGTCCTGGATTTCACCGATGCAGGCGTGGCCTGCACCGGGCCGGACACTTCGGGGCGGCTGGCGCGCGTGATCTTGAGCGAACTGGCGGCGCGCGACGTGGACTTGATCATCGCAGAAACAGGCGACGGGATCATGGGCGAGTACGGCGTGCAGACGATCTTGAAGGACCCGGAGCTGCAGGCCTGGGGGAAGCTGCACGTGCTCTGCGCGAACGATCCGGTGGGCGTGGCCGGTGCGGTAACGCATTTTCGCGACGCTTTTGGCTTGAGCGTCGACGTCGTCACCGGCCCGGCGACGGACAACCGCGTGGGCACGCGTTTCGTGGAGTCGTTAGGCCTGCCCGCGGTGAACGCGCGCACGAACGCGAAACAACTGGGCGATTTCGTGCTCGAGAAATTGCGGCCGCACCTGCGCAGCAAATGAAGCTCGACGTCGCCATTCTCGGCGCTTCCGGTTACGGCGGCGGCGAACTGCTCCGCTGGCTCGCGTTGCATCCGAACGTGGCCAGCGTGCGCGGGACGTCGCGCTCGTTAGGCGGCAAGCCGTTCGCGGAAGCGCACCCGAATCTGCTCGGGGTGGTGCCGGGAAATTTTGAGAGCGAGATCCCGTGGAAGGATTTTGCGCAGGCGGAGCAACCGGTGGTTTTCTCGGCCTTGCCGCATGGCGAGCTGGCGAAGTTGCTGCCTACTTTCGAAAGCCACCTGCCGGACCACGCGCTCGTGATCGATCTCGCGGCGGATTTTCGCTTCGACGAGCGCTTCGTTTACGGCTTGCCGGAATGGAATCGCGAGCAGCTCGCAGGCGCGCGCCGGATCGCCAGCGCGGGATGTTTTGCCACCGCCTTGCAGCTGGCGCTGCTCCCGTTGCGCGGGCTGGAGGTCGGCTTCATCGCGGCGAGCGCGGTCACCGGCTCGAGTGGCAGCGGCACGGTCGCGGCGGCCGGGACGCATCATCCGACGCGCGCGGGCGATTACCGCGCTTACAAGATGCTCGCGCACCAGCATGACCGGGAGGTGGCGCTGATGATGTCGGCAAACGAGATCAAGGGGACGTTTTCCTTCGTGCCGCACAGCGGGCCGTTCGTGCGCGGGATTTTCGCGACGGTGCAATGCCAGCTGCCGGAGGCGGTCGATCTTGCCGCCCGGGTAGCGACGGTCTTCCGCGACCGGCCGTTTGTCCGGATCGTGGAAGGGAGCCCGCGCGTGAGCGCGGTCGCGGGGAGCAACTTCGCCGACGTCGCGTTTGTCAGCGCCAACGGCACGGCGGCGATCCTGGTGGCGCTGGATAATCTCGGGAAAGGCATGGCCAGCCAGGCGGTGCAGTGCATGAACCTCGCGCTCGGTTTGCCGGAGATCGCCGGCCTCTGGCAGCCCGGCCGATATCCCGCGTGACTTCGCCCGCACTTCGTGGAAGTGGTCACAACATGAAATCCGTCTTGCTCGGTTGCCTCGCGGCGCTTGCTCTTGGAGTGACGAATGCCCGCAGCGAGGAGGCCAGTCCATCACCTTCCACCACAGCCAAACCAACCATGACGCCAGAATCCAGTCCCGCCGCCAAAGAAGTCGCCATCATCAAGACCAGCGAAGGAGAAATGGTCGCCGAGTTCTGGCCGGACGTGGCCCCGAAGACGGTGGAAAATTTCAAGAAGCTCGCGAAGGAAGGCTTCTACGACGGGACCGCGTTCCATCGGATCATCAAGGGCTTCATGGCGCAGGGCGGCGATCCCCTCACGAAAGATCCCGCGGCCGAAAGCCGCTGGGGCACGGGCGGTCCGGGCTACAAGGTGAAGGCGGAATTCAACAAAAAGGCGCATGAGCGCGGAGTGCTTTCGATGGCGCGCTCGAGCGATCCGGATTCGGCCGGGAGCCAGTTCTTCCTCTGCTTCGGCAAAGTGGCGCAGCTCGACGGGCAATACACCACCTTCGGGAAGATCATCAAAGGCGACGACGTGCTCGATAAGCTGGCGAACGTGCCGGTAACGATGAGCAACGGCGGCGAGCGCAGCAAGCCGGTGAATCGAGTCGCGCTCGAGAGCGTGAAGATCGTGCCGGCTGATTCGGTGAAGTAACGATGGCCGCGGCAAGTTCGCGGGTCGCGCTCGTGCAGATGAGCTGCGGGGTGGAACCCGCGGCCAACCTGGAGAAGGCAGTGCGCTTCGTTCGCCAGGCGGCGGAGGAAGGGGCGGAGATCGTCTGCCTGCCGGAGCTCTTTCGCTCGCAGTATTTTTGCCAGTCGGAGGATCACGCGAACTTCGCGCTCGCGGAAGAAATTCCCGGGCCGTCGACCGACGCGCTGAGCGCGGTCGCGCGCGAGCACAAAGTGGTGATCGTGGCCTCGCTCTTCGAGAAACGAACCGCGGGGCTGTATCACAACACCGCCGCGATCATCGACGCCGACGGCTCGCTCATGGGGAAGTATCGCAAGATGCACATCCCGGATGACCCGTCGTTCTACGAGAAGTTTTACTTCACGCCCGGCGATCTCGGCTTCAAGGCCTGGGCGACGCAGCGCGGGAACATCGGCGTCTGTGTCTGCTGGGACCAGTGGTATCCGGAAGCGGCGCGGTTGACCGCGTTGCGCGGCGCGCAGCTCCTATTTTATCCCACGGCGATCGGCTGGCATCCCGGTGAGAAGGAGAAGTACGGCGTGGCGCAGCACTCGAGCTGGGAGACGATGCAGCGGAGCCACGCGATCGCGAACGGCTGCTTCGTCGCGGCGGTCAATCGGGTCGGCCACGAGGCGCCAGTCGGCGGGCCGGGCTTGGAATTTTGGGGGCAGAGTTTTCTTTGCGCGCCGAGCGGCGAGATCCTCGCGAAGGGGAGCGTCGACCGGGAGGAGATCATCGCAGCGGATGTGGAGTGGGGTCGGATCGACGAGCAGCGGACGCATTGGCCGTTCCTGCGCGATCGGCGGATCGACGCCTACGACGGGATCGAGCAGCGGCTGATTGATTAAGCAAAGCGCTGGCAGATTTTGCGCAGCCCGGCGGTGCGGGTGTATGCTCGGGGCATGACCACGAAAACCCTCCTCGTTTCGGCTCTCGCTCTCTCCGCCTTCGGCCTCGCGCCGCAGCTCGCCTCGGCTGGCGACACTGAGAAAGCCATCGCTGTCCTGCATCCGACCGCCGGCAGCAAGGTCCTCGGCACGGTCACCTTCACCAAGACGGCCGACGGCGTGAAAGTGGTCGCGGATGTGAGCGGGCTCACCGCCGGGAAGCATGGCTTCCACATCCATGAATTCGGCGATTGCTCGGCCCCTGATGCGACCTCGGCCGGTGGACATTTCAATCCCACCAAAGATGCGCACGCCGGGCACGATGCGGAGAAGCGCCACACGGGTGACATGGGCAACCTGGAAGCCGATGCCAGCGGCAAGGCGCACCTGGAATTAACCGACAAGATGATGAAGCTGAGCGGCGACGACGCGATCGTCGGGCACGCAATCATCGTGCACGAGAAAGCCGACGACCTGAAGTCGCAGCCGACGGGCGATGCCGGTGGCCGCCTGGCCTGCGGCGTGATCGGCGTGGCCAAGAATTAAGCCGGCAGAAACGGCGCGCGTGGATCTCTTAAGCCTGAGCGAAGTCCGCCGCGGCACCCAGAGCGGGATCGTTTCCGCGCGGGTGCATGTGCAGATCAACGCCTCCGAGCCAAAGGCGAGCCGCGACGGGAAGCCGTACTGCGAGCTCTCGCTGGCGGACGCGTGCGATCGGATGACGCTGCGCGTTTGGAGCGACCACGCCGACTACCGCGCGTGCGCCGCCCTCGAGGCTTCGGAGTTCATCGAGGTCGCGGGCGATTTCGCCCTCCATGCGCAGTTCGGGCTGGAGACGCGACAGTGGAAAATGCGCCGCCTAACGAGTGAAGAGACGGCGGACCTGCTCGCGGGCCCGGCGGAGTTACGCGCCCGACAGACAGCGGATTGGGAATTTATCATCGAGCGCGTGGTCACGATCGGCGATCCGCGCTTGCGCGCGCTTTGCGAAGCGCTCCTGGCGGACTTTGGCGACCGCTTCCGGCGCACCGCCGGTGCGCGAAGCTACCATCACGCGCGGCGCGGCGGCCTGGTGGAGCACACCGCGCAGATGCTGCGCACGGCCGAGGCGATCGTGCCGCTCTACCCGCAGCTCAACCGCGACCTGCTCATCGCCGGGGTCCTCTTTCACGACAGCGGCAAGCTCTGGGAAAATCACCTGCCGGAGAATGGCTTTACCATGGGTTTCGATGAGCGGGGCGAACTCATGGGCCACATCTCGATCGGGATGGAGCTGGTCAATTCGCTCTGGCGAAAGCTGCAGTCGGGCGAGAACTGGAAGACTTGGAGCGCGCTCGCACCGGCTTCGGAGGACGTTCGGCTGCACCTGTTGCACTTGATCGGCGCGCATCATGGGGAGCCGCAGTTTGGGTCGCCGGTGGCGCCGAAAACACCGGAAGCGATGGCGCTCAACTACATCGATAACCTGGATGCGCGGATGGAAATGTTCGCCGCCGGTTACCTGGTGGCGAAGCCGATTGCGGAGCGGATCTACGATCGGGTGCGGCCGTTGCCGGGGAACCTGGTGAAGCCGCTGGCAAAGTTCGGCGCGCAGGAAAACTAGGCGGGAAGCGTCCCCTCGGTGCGACGCTGCGCTTCCGCGAGGTAGCCTTCATCGATCTCGTAGCCGATGAACTGCGGCACGCCGCATTGCTGCGCGGCGACGGCGGAATTCCCCAGGCCGAGGAACGGGTCGAGCATGGTGTGCACGCGCGTGACGCCGTGGAGCTTCAGGCAATTGACCGCCAGTTCGACCGGGAAAGTCGCCGGGTGCGGACGCTGCCGATCGCGGCTCTTGATCGTCTGGTAAGGGACGAACCAGGTGTTGCCGCGACAGCGGAGATCGCGCCCTTCGGTATGGCCCCAGCGCGCGACGTTGCTCTTGTCCTCATAGGGCACGCCGAGCGCGAGCCGGTCGAGCGGCGTGCGGCCCTCGGGCGTGAGTTGGAAGATGTATTCGTGACAATCGTTCAGGAAGCGCGGGGAATTGATCGGCTTGAAGTGCCCGCGCGTGCCGTCTTCGAGCGCGATCGATTTGATCCAGTGGATCGTGTTTTGCAGGACAAAGAGCTCGCGCAACCGGAGCACGAGCTCGTGCGGCAGCATCGGGTTCGAGGGCGCGGCGCCGATGTTGAGATACAAAGCGCCGTCTGTTTTCAAGACGCGACGCGCTGCGGTGGCCCAAAGCATGGA
Organism: uncultured Verrucomicrobiae bacterium; assembly: GCA_963726745.1. GTDB lineage: Bacteria > Verrucomicrobiota > Verrucomicrobiia > Chthoniobacterales > UBA10450 > JACCTI01. The sequence goes on along the minus strand of CAVSDR010000003.1, from coordinate 981,409 downwards.
CCAGTCGAGGTAGCTCGCGCGCTCGGCGGTATCGGCATAGGCGCCGTAACGAATGCCGAGGTTGTACGGCGGAGAGGTGACGATCAGATCGACGGAAGCCGGCGGCAATTTCGCCATTCCCGCGACGCAATCTTCGTGTTGGAGATCGAGGAGCGTCACGGCTTCATCTTGCTGGCTAATTTTTTTGCCTAACGAGGGGTTCCCTGGGCGCGACCGCGGATTTGCGTGAGATCGGGATCGTTGCTGCGGATCCAGCTTTGGATTTCGTTCATTTCGCCGGGTCGCACTTCCGTGCGGCGGTCGGGATCGGAGTCGACCGCGATGGCTTGCCGGTGTTTCCAATGCCGCCCGTGCCGGAGGAGCGCGTAGTACATCGTCTTCGCGGTCACGATGCCGACGCCGCTGGCGCGCATCGCATTGTAAAACATGAGGTCCACTTCCTCGGGCGGACGGTCTTGCCGGTCATAGGCGACATCATGCAGCACGGAAGCCTTGCGATATTTTCCTTCAAACGGACCGCCGATGATGCTCCAGAAAGCGCGCGGAATGGAGGCGCCGTTGACCCGCGAACCGGCGGGCGCAGTCCAGACGACGCCGTAGGGATCGGTGTAACGGAGTTCGCTCAAGAGGACCATGGTCAGGCCGTCCTCTTCCCAGCGCGCATCGATCTCGCCGCTAAAGAACCCCCAATTGCCGGGGCGCGCTTCCTTCGCTTTTGCGGCCTGGCGATCGAGCTGCTTTTGCTCGCGCGCGGCGAGCTTGGCCACATCAAGCCGGCGCGGGGCGCAACCGGCGAGAGCAAGAGAGAGAATGGGCACGAGTAGATGTCGGTGGTTCATGGGAAAATTAGTCAGCGACTTGTCCCGGCGGTTTCGTCCGTCGGGCGGCGGAATCGTTTTACGTAGAAGAGCAAAAAGATGCCGAGGCAAACGAGAAGCGCGCCGAGCCATTTCGGGAGCCAGCCCGGATCGCGCAGCACCTGGATGGTGCTTTGCTCGGGATCGTCGGGATCCCACGAGGCTTGCGAGAGCTTAAAGGTGAGCCCGGTCCAGGTGCGCCACCACTCGTTAGGGAAACTGAAGGGGTGATTCATCGAGCATTCGCCGACTGCGCTCCGGCCTTCCGGATCGGTCACGCGCACGGTGCTGCGGAAGGCGGCCGGGCTATGGCTGCCTTCGTTGCGCTCGACTTCGAAAGCGAGCAGCTCAAGCGCGATCGGGAGCGCGCGCTGCCGCGGGCCAAACGCGACCTCCAACGGCGCGGGCGTGGCCGGCAGGGTGATCTCGCGACCGGCGGGAATCCACCGCTCAACGGGGGCGCGGCCGGATCCATCGGCGACGCGAAGGCGGACGCCATCGGGCGAGTGGCGGCCTTGTTTGGCAAAGCCGGTCACAGGCCGGTATGCGGTCGCGGCTTCGGCGTGTGGCAGGATTTGGTCGACGGTGAATTGCCAGTCGGCCCAGCCGGTCGCGAGGGGCGCGCCGGGCGCGAGCGTGCCGGTGGAGCGGCCGTTTTGGCGGGAGGAAAGCTCGTAGCTCAGGGTGCCGTTCTCGGCCAGGAAGAGGGTGGCGCGATTCGCCGAGTCGTCCTCGACCGCGGGCAGGGCATGGCCGCGCAGGGTCACGACCACGGCGGGATTGTTTGGCTGGTCGGAAGCGCTCGCCGGCTGGCCGTTTTCGATCCGGAAATCGGGCCAATATCCCTCGATGCGCAGGGTGAATGGGCTGCCCTCGAGCGGGAGGTTTTTCCCGAGGTTCGAGGCGACGTCGTGCGACCACATCTTGCCGGCTATGACCACGGTGACTTCGCCGGAGTCGCCGGCGTGCGGCTCGGCCAGGACGACCTGCGCACCGATGCGGCCGCCCTGCGTGGGCCGGGTGATCTGGTCGTTAGGCGCTTTTGCGAAAGCGAAAATGGCTTCCTCGAGATCGGCCGGGACGAGGGCGGGCGCGGCACCGCGCCGGAGCTCGAGCCTGGCCAGACCGCCGAGGTCGAATCGGGCCTGCTCGGGGTTTTCGCCGGCGAGGAGCCAGCCGTCGAGTTGCTGCCCCATCATCGCGGTCCGGAGGGTCCAATGGAGCGCGGGCGCGCCGCCGTCCGCGAGTGGTTTTGGATCGAGCCGGGATTCCAGCGCCGGCGCATACTCGACCAGATGCAGCCGCGCGCCGGAGGCGAGGCGTCCGAGTTCACGCGGACGCTGCGCGAACTCCACCGGGAAAACGCGCACGGTGCCGTCGCTGGCGCGCACGCGCAGTTCCCGTTCGTCGAGCAGGAGGCGACGGTCAGGAGGGTGGCCCTGATGCAGCGTAATCGTTCCTTCGATCCCCCACAGGCGTCCGATGAGCGCGCCGAAGAGGAGCGTAATGATGCCGAGATGAGTGACGAGAAAAGCGACGTGATGTTGCCGCCACGGCCAGCGGGAGAGAGCGGAGGCAGTGAGATTCGCGACCAGCAAAAGCAGCCAGCCGAGGAACCATGGAGCGCCGTAGACGTAGGCGCGCGCGACCTTCGCGTCGAAGCGCGATTCGAGAAACGTGCCGGCAAGGCCCGCGAGAATGAGGACCGCGAGGAGAACAACCGCGAGCCGGAGCGAAGCGAAAAATGCGAAGACGCGATTGCGCTGCCAAGCTGGGCGGCCGGCGGGAGAGGTCGCCATGTCGCCGGTAGTTTCGGCGGGCAAACGATGAGGTCAAAAACCGCGCCCAGCGCGCGAGGTCTCTCGACCCCGCGGCGCTGTGCTCGGGATGACTGCAGTAGTGAGCGTGCTGGCTAGTTCATCCAGCTGCGCCATTTCTTGCGCAGCGGCTGGACGTAATCGTCGACATCGACGCTGCGGAGGCGATCGACGCCACCGCTCACGCGATCCTTTACCACCCCGGCGGCGTCTTCGTAGCGATGACGCGCGCCTTTGAGCAACGGGAGGATGGAAGCGAGGCCGAGGGCGCCGAGGTCGAGATTGCCGAGGCTGGATTTGACTTCGACTTCGCGTTTCGACTCCGAGGAATAACGGATCGCCAGGCCGATGGCGACGCCGAGGGCGAGGGCGCCGAGGACGGTGGGCACCGGATTTTCGCGCAGGAAAAACTCCGTGCGCTCGCGGGCTACGCCGGCCTTCTCGCGCGTCTGCCGCCAGGCATCGCTGGCTGCGGCGGAAACTTTCTCGGAAGTGCTTTCGTATCGGCTGGTCGCGCCGGGGAGAGTCTGTGGTTCGCTCGGCTTCGTCGCACCTGCGAGCGGATCATGCTTGGCGAATTGGTCGCCGCCATTGGGATTGATCATATAAGTATATACGTGGTTCGAGGGTTCCTTGCGCCTCTCGAATGAGAGACAACTCGCTGCTTGTTTCTCCCTAGACAGGAGCGAGCGATGGCCGGGCCGTCAAACGGCCAGGCCGGAAGAGGCGACGTTTTGGGCCTCGCGTGGGTTGAGGCTCCGTGCGCGGAAACTACGAGACGAACTCGTCCACCACGGTGAGGAAGTGGTCGATGTTAAACGGCTTCGTGAGGTAATTGCGGGCGCCGCCGGCGAGCAAACGCTCGATTTTGCTGGGCGAAGCGTTTGCGCTCAGGATCACGACCGGAAGGTCTTTCGTCTCCGGCTGGCTTTGCAGGCGCCGGAGGACTTCATCGCCGGACATGTCCGGCAGGTTCAGGTCGAGCAGGATCAACTTCGGCCGGTAGGCCTCGGCGAGCTGGAGGCCCAGGCCACCTTGCGGCGCGTGGATGAGCTGCACCTTGGGCCGATATTCCATGATCCGTTCCATGAGCATGAAGTTCACCGAATCGTCTTCCACGTAGAGCACGTCGCAGGTGCGGGTGGAAGCGGTGTTGTCGGTCCCGCTTTCGACGAAAGGGCGGGCGGCGTTGGCTTCGCAGAGCTCGCGCTCGATCACTTGGAGCATCTCGCGCGCAGCCTGGAGGATTTGCTTGATGTCGGCATCCTTGCGCTTGTTGTCTGCCTGGAGGGTGAGCAACTCGGCGAAGCCGATGATCGCATTCAAGGGTGTGCGCAGCTTGTGATTCAAGCTCTCGCGCAACTCCTGCATCGCGGCGGCGTTCGGGTCGTTGACCGTTTCGAGCGCACGCGCGTCCGCGGCGTCGGCTAATTCCATGACTCGGTTCATTGTATTGGTTTCCATCGCGGAGAGCAGTCGGGATTCTTAGAAAGCCGCGGCCGTCTCGAGCCGGAGGCCGGAGGGTTCCTCGTAATGCTGGTCGCGGAGCTTCTTCAAGAGGTCGAGATCGCGCCGCATTTTGTTTTTGTGCGCGCAGAAAATGAAGGCCGTCTCGTCGGTGATGAGGTCTTTCTTGTAAGCCTCCATCAGGCATTGATCGAAGCTGTGCCAGCCCATCGTCCCGCCGGCCTCGATGATCTCCTGGAAGGTGCGGCCCTCGGCTTCGCCGTAGAGCAAAGTCTCCCGGGTGCGCATGCTCGAGCCCATGATTTCGGTGATGAGCATGCGGCCGCCGCCGACCTTGCCGACCAGTCGCTGGCTCACCACATAGCGCAGGGTATCGGCGAGGCGCTGGCGGAGCTGTTGCTCTTCGTCTTTGCCATACATGCCGAGGATGCGGTTGATCGTCTGCCCGGCACTGATGGTGTGCATCGTGGTGTAAACGATGTGGCCCGTTTCCGAGGCGGTCAGCGCGATTTCCATGGTCTCGCGGTCGCGAATTTCGCCCACGAGGATGGCCTTGGGCGCCTGGCGGAGCGCCGAGCGCAAACCGCTGGCAAAATCCGGGAAGTCTTTCCCGAGCTCGCGCTGATTGAAGAGCGCCTGTTTGCACGGGTGGAGGAACTCGATCGGGTCCTCGAGCGTGAGGATGTGCACCTGCTCGCGTTCGTTCAGCTCGTTGAGCATTGCCGCGAGCGTGGTCGTTTTGCCGCTGCCGGTGGCGCCGGTGACGAAGATGATCCCGTTTTTCTCCCGGGTCATTTCCTGGAAAATAGGCGGCAACCCGAGGCCCTCGAGACTTGGAATCTCTGTCTGCAGCTTCCGCATTACGATCGCTTCGCGGCCGTTTTGCTTGAAGATGTTTACCCGGAAACGCGCCAGGCCTGCGACCGAGTAACTGCAATCGCACGCGCCGAGCCGCTCCAGATCTTCCAAAAGGCGCGGTTGGCCCTGCATGAGGTGCCGCGCAATCACCTGGATCTGCTCCAGGGTGAAGACGCCGCCGGGGGTGTCGATCGGGAAAGACTGGAGAGCGCCGTGTTGCTCCGTCATCGGCGGGCGCCCGACGGCAAAAAGCAAATCGGAGATGCCGTCGCCGCTTTGGACCATGGCGGTGAGGAGCGGATCGATGAGTTCTTTTTTCACAAGGGCGGCGTAAGGACTGGCCTTCCAGAGCCGGAAACGTGCCGCGGAAGGAGAGCGCTGGAAGTGCTGGTTGAGGGGCGCGGGTGGAGCGTGCAATTTGGCCGCTTGCACTCCTTTCATTATCGCCAGGGCCGGCTGCACTGCGAAGCGGCCGATCTCGCGCAAGTAGCGGAGGAGTTCGGCACGCCGCTTTATGTCTACAGCGCGGGCACAATCCGCGATCACTACCGCCGCCTCGATCGCGCGCTCGGCGAGCTCGATCACCTCATTTGCTACGCGGTCAAAGCGAACTCCAACCGCGCCATCCTGCGCCTGCTGGCGGAGGCCGGGTCTGGCTTCGACATCGTCTCCGGCGGCGAACTCTATCGAGTGCTCGCCGCGGGCGGGAAGGCGGACCGTTGCACCTTCGCCGGCGTGGGGAAATCGCGCGAGGAAATCGAGTATGCGCTCGCGGAAGGTGTCTTCTGTTTCAACGTCGAGAGCGAAGCGGAGCTGGATTACATCCACCGGATCGCTGCAGCGAAAGGCCTGCGCGCGCCGGTGGCCTTGCGGGTGAATCCCGACGTCGAGGCAAGCACGCACAAATACATCTCCACCGGGAAGAGCGAGAACAAGTTCGGGATCGCGCTCGCGCGCATTCCGGAGGTTTATGCGCACGCGGCGACGCTCCCGCACCTCCAGCTGCGCGGGGTGCAAATGCACATCGGTTCGCAGATCACCGAGGCGCGGCCGTTTGCCGACGCCATCGCGAAAGTGGCGCCGATCGCGCGCGATTTGCAGGAGCGCTACGGGATCGAATTTCTCAGCATCGGCGGTGGGATGGGAATCGTTTACCGCTCGTCGCTGGCCAGTGGCGAAGGGGAATGGTGGCGCGATGAAAGTGCTGGCTCCCACCCGCTGACGATCGACGAATACGCGCGCGCGATCGTCCCGCCGCTGCGCTCGTTAGGCTTGCGGATTCTCTTCGAGCCGGGTCGTTTTCTCGTCGGCAACGCCGGGGTGCTGCTCACCCGGGTGCGCTACCTGAAGCAGGCCGAGCAAAAGAAGTTCGTCATTGTCGACGCCGGGATGAACGATCTCATTCGCCCCGCGCTCTACCAGAGCTATCACGAGATCGTGCCCGTGACCGAGCCCGCGCCGGGTGCCCGACGCGAGCCAGTCGACGTGGTCGGCCCGGTCTGCGAAAGCGGCGACTTCTTTGCGCAAGACCGCGAGCTGCCGCCGTTGGCCGAAGGCGAGCTGGCCGCGATCATGAGCGCTGGCGCGTATGGCTTTGTCATGGCCTCGACTTACAATTCGCGCCCGCTGCCGGCGGAGGTGCTGGTGCAGGGCGGAGAGGCGCGGCTGATCCGGGAGCGGCAGACCTTCGAGGATTTGGTGCGAGGCGAGCGGGATTTTGCCTAAGCGCGGAGTTTCAGAGTTCGGCTCGCGGATCTCCGTGCTCCTCGCGGTGATTCTTCCCTGATTCTTGCGCAGCGAGGACCACGCATGAATAGTGCTCCCTCCAAACCCGTGAAAAGACTCCTCGCTGCTTTCTTTGCCCTCCTTGTCCTCGCCGGTTCCGCGCGCGCGGCGGCGATCACGCCCGAATACGTCATCCTCGTAGGCGGCCCATCGCTCATGCAGTGGGAGAAATACAAGGCACAGCCGCATGACAACTGGTGGGCTAATTTCGTGCGCGCCAGCCGCATTCGCACCGAGCAACTGCGCGAGAAATACGGCCCCGACGCCAAGATCACCTGGCTGGTTTACAAGCAGGGTTACATCGACCGCGGCCAGCAGGAGAAGACCGACCTGATCGGCTTCATCGACTCCGTGCGCGACAAGTTTAATCTCAACCTCGTTTGGTTCCGCAACGGTGACGACGTGATCAAGTATCTCAACAGCGGTCAGCCGCGCGACACCGTGAAGGTTGCGTTCCTGGAATACTTCGGCCATTCGAACAAAGCCTGTTTCATGTTCGACTACAGCAGCAACGTCGACAGCGCGGCGAAGTCGTTCCTGCACCAAAGCCAGCTCTCGCAAATCAATCGCAGCGTCTTCACGCGCGACGCGCAGGTCCGCAGCTGGGGCTGCCACACCGGCGAGATGATGTCGCAAAAATGGCGTGAAAGTGTCGGCAATCGGATGTGGGGCGTCGTCGGCAAGACGCAATTCATGACCGATGAGCTGCCGGTGATTGCCACGCCCGGCGGCAAGTGGGCGTATTGATTTTTCGAGTTCTGCTCAGCGCGGCGCGACTTAATTCTAGGAATCCCGCGCGCTTTCCGTAGGGTCGTCGGGCGATGAAATTTGAAACGCTGCGCGCGCTTTACGATCAGCCGCTTTTCGACCTGATAACGCAGAGCCGTGCGCTCCATTTGCAACATTGGCGCGGCGAACAGGTGCAACGCTGCAGCCTGCTGAGCATCAAAACCGGCGGCTGTAGCGAAGACTGCAGCTACTGCGCGCAGAGTGCGCACTATTCCACCGGCCTGGAGCGCGAGGACCTGCTCCCGGTAGCCGACATTCTCACGGCGGCGAAACGCGCGCGCGCCCAGGGCGCGACCCGCTTTTGCATGGGCGCGGCCTGGCGCGGAGTGCGCGACGGCACCGCCAAGTTCGAGCAAGTCCTCGAGACCGTGCGCGAGGTCGGCCAGCTCGGGATGGAAGTCTGCGTGACCCTGGGCCAGATCGGCGCGACCGAAGCGCAAAAGCTCAAGGCTGCCGGCGTGACCGCTTACAATCACAACCTCGACACCTCGCCGGAATACTACCCGGAGATCGTGAGCACCCACACTTTTGCCGACCGGCTGGGCACCATCGCCGCGGTCCAGCAGAGCGGAATGTCGGTCTGCTCTGGCGGGATCGTCGGCCTGGGCGAAAGCGAGGACGACCGCCTGCGCATGCTCGAGGTCTTGAGCAATTTTGATCCGCAACCGGAGAGCGTGCCGATTAATTGCCTCATGGCCATGCCCGGCACGCCGCTGGCCGACCAGCCGCCGGTCGATATCTTCGCGATCGTGCGCCTGATCGCGGTCACGCGTTTAGCGATCCCGAAAGCACGGGTGCGCCTCGCCGCCGGCCGCACCCGGCTCACGCGCGAAGGCCAGGCGCTTTGCTTCTTTGCCGGCGCAAACAGCATTTTCTTCGGCGACAAACTGCTCACGGCGGAGAACCCCGCGGCCGATGCCGACGTTGCGCTCCTGCGCGAGCTCGGGCTCAACCTCGAAGCGGCCGGCGATTCCCATGCGCACGAGGTGAAAAGCTGCGCCGCGCCGCGAATGGAATTGACGCCCGCAGCGGCAACTCCTTAACTCCAGCGCATGCGGATCGTTCTCGCTTCCCTCATGTGCCTGCTCCTCGGCACCTCGCAGTCGTGGGCACTCAAAGGCGGCCCGCCGTATCCGCAGGGCAGCAACATCGTCGGCACCTACGCGGGCGTGCTCCAGGGGGTTTTTGACCCGACCAACCCAGCCTCGAGCAACTCCATTGGTATCTTCTCGTTAGGCGTTCCCAGCTCGGGTAACGCCACCGGCGCCTTCGTTATGTTCTCTCGCGGGCGCGTCTTCACCGGCACCGCGCAGGCCTTTGCCAATCCGCAGAAGGCTTCGCTCAAGGGCATCCTCTCCGCCTCTTACACCTACAATCTCAGCTCGTTGCTGACCAATGCCGATGGCACCCAGACGGTGGTGACCACCCCAATCACCGCGACCGCGGCCGGCCCGGTGAATGCCAAGATTTCCACCGTGGGCGGCACTGTTTCCGGGGGCACGGCGACCAGCAGCGCCACCGTCATTCGCGGCGACGCCAACCTCTCGATTTCTCAGGGCCAGGTGGCCGCGAATGGCGATCCGGTCATTTCCAGCATTCTCTCTTTGGTCGTCTCCGGGGTGAAGCAATCCAGCTCGGTCACCGCCGCGCCGGCTGTCGTGCCGACGACGGGCGGGTAGGAGCGCTTGCCGCTTTCTCTCCGGCCGGTGAAACCAGCGCGCGCGCGGGCTTTTTCGCTGCTCGAGCTCGCGGTCGCGATCGTCATTATCGGCGTGCTCGCAGTCCTGAGCGTGCCGCTTATTTCCAAGCTACGTGCCCGGGCCCAGCGGGTGGAATGCTCGAATAACCTGAAGAATCTCGCGGTCGCAGCCGAGCTTTACCTGCAGCAGAACGGCGTCTGGCCGCAAATCCCTGTCGGCTCTTCTTCGAGCCCGCCGGAGGTAACCGCTCAAGCCTGGATCGATGCGCTCGCGCCTTTCGGTCCGGTGCGCAAAACCTGGATCTGCCCCACGATCCAAAATCTGCTGCACAACCCCGATTACTCCACGCCCGCGACCGCGCGGATCGATTACGTGGCCACCCCCTTCGACGACAAGCCAGGCACGCCGCACGAATGGGCCCGCCAGCCTTGGTTCATCGAGACCGGCGACGTCCACGGCAGCGGCAACCTGATCATCTTTACCGACGGGAGCATCAGCGACCTGAAAACGGTGGTGCAAACGGCGCAGGGCGGGAATTAACCCCTTCGCCGGCAGCCGATTTGCGCTCTTTTTTCGTTCACGCCCCGGGCGGAAAAAGTTTCATTTTGCATTCGCCCAACTCATCTGACACACTCCGCGCCGCGTCGCTTCTCGGCGCTTCGTCCCGTTCGCTTATGAATCCTCGTCTTTCCGCTTTTTTCGTCGCCTTGATCGCTTTCTTCGCGCTCTCCGCGGGGAGTTCCGCCCAGGGGCAAAATGTCCTCTCGCTCGACAAGACCTCCTACACGGTGGTGGAGAACGCCGGGAGCGTGAACGTGATCGTCCGGCTCGCGCGGTCCAACGCCAACACCGTGACGGTGAACTACGGGACGAGCGACGGTTCGGCCGTGGCCGGCTCCGATTACCGCGCCACCGCCGGCACCCTGACCTTCGGGCCTAACGACACCGCCAAGCTGATCACCGTGCCGATCATCGACGACCTCGTGGCGGAGAGCACCGAGCAATTCACGCTCACGATCAGCAATCCCTCCGGCGCTACGATCGACGGGACCAAGAGCACCGCCACGATCATGATCCAGGATAATGATGGCAGCGGAACCGTGATCACCTTCAATCCCGATAGCTACGCGGTGCAGGAGAATGGCGGCTCAGTCACACTCACGGTCACGCGTTCGGGAGATATCACCCAGGAGGATGTCGTCAATTTCACCACTCAGCCCGGCTCAGCGACTGGGGGCGATTTGCCGGATCCTGGCGTCGACTACCAGAACACAGCCGGCACCTTGGTCTTCGCGGCCGGTAGTCCGACGGCGCAGACGATCACCGTCCCGATCTACGACGACTCCCTGGTCGAGGGGAACGAGACCTTTGCGGTCAATCTTTCCGGGCCCGGCGCGCGCTATAGTTTCGACCGGGCCACGGCCACGGTCACGATCGTGGATAACGAAACCAGCACGGTGAACTTCAGCGCCGGCAGCTACTCGGTCGCGGAAGATGCCGGCAATGCCACCATCACGCTGCTCCGCACCGGGAATACCAACAGCGCGGCGCGGGTCAAGGTGTCCACGGTGGGCGGCACGGCCACGCCGGATGTCGACTACGCCTCCGTCACCGGGTTAAACGTCGATTTCGCCCAAGGGCAAACCTTTGCCACGGTCAACATCCCGATCTTTGACGATAGTCAGGTCGAGGGCACCGAGTCCTTTTACGTCTCGCTGACTGCGAGCCCGAACTCCGGCGTTTCCGTTCCCGGCGGGACCGCCACCGCCGAGGTGCGGATCATCGACAACGAAAACGCCAACACGGTGGAATTTGCCGGGACTGATTTCTCGGTCAACGAGCAGGACGGCAATGCTCTCGTGACCGTGCGGTTAAATCGCGCCGGGAATAACAGCGACACCGTGAGCGTGCAGTATTTCACCGAGACCGGTTCGGCCACGCCCGGCTCGGACTTCACCCCGGTGAGCGCGCAATCCAACAGCCGCCTCACTTTTGGCCCCGGCGAGACGATCAAGACCTTCTCCATTCCGATCATCGACGACACCATCCCGGAAAACACCGAGACCATCGGCCTGGTCCTGGCGAACCCAACGAATGCCACCCTGGGCGCGAATTCCGCCGCGACGCTCAGCATTCTCGACAACGATGCCGCCGGCACGGTGCAGTTCAGCAACACGAATTATGCTGTCTCCGAGAGCTCCGGTTCGGTCACGCTCACCGTCCTCCTTAATCGCACCGGCAACACGAACTCCGCCGCCAGCGTTAAGTTCACCACCGTCGCCGGCTCGGCCTCCAATTCCCGCTTCGTCCCGACCAGCGGCACGATCAATTTCGCGCCCGGTTCTGCCGTGGCTACGATCGTGGTGCCGATCTTGAACGACAACGTGATCGAGCCGCCGCAGAATTTCTTCGTCGTCCTGAGCGACCCGATCAACGCCTTCCTCGGCTCGCCTTCGTCGGCCACGGTCACGATCCAGGATGACGACGGCTTGAACACGGTGGAGTTCGACGCGGCCGAATATGGCGCGGTCGAAATCGAGGGCGCCGTCCAGGTGCGCGTGCGCGCGGTCCGCGGCGGCGATCCGAACCAGGTTTTAACCGTCAATCTTACCCTCGGCGCGACCGGCGACACCGCAGTCAATCCGGATGACTACCAGGATCCGTCGTCGACCACGGTGACCTTCCCTGCAGGGGTAAGCGTCCAGAGCGTCACCATCCCGATCTTCAACAATCCCGCGGCCCAGGGCGTGAAGACTTTCACCGTCGGCCTAACGAATCCTGGCCCGTTCACTTCCATCGGCCGGCAGAGCTCCGCGCGCGTGACCATCTTCGACAATAGCGGCCCGAACACGGTCCAGTTCCTCACCACCGCGCATCGTTTCCGCGAAGGCGACCAGGCAGCCATTGCCATTACCGTGGTCCGCTTCGGCGCTTTCGATGTGAATGGCACGATCGCGCGCTACACCACCGAACTGCGCGCGGGCGACACCGCCCAGGCGGGCGTCAATTTCACGCCCACTTCCGGCGAGATTCGTTTCGCTCCGTTGCTCGCGCAGATCGGGACTCCGCCGCGCACTGTCGTGGTGGATAACGAGCACGTGAAAACGATCATCATCCCGATCCCGGATAACACGCTCATCCAGGGCGACGTCACCTTTCACCTCACGCTCCTGAGCAGCGACGTGGCGCAATTAGGCAGCATCTCGACCACCAAGGTCACGATCACGGACGACGATCTCGGCAACGTCATCCAGTTCAGCAGCGCGACTTACAGCGTGGTCGAAAACGCCGGGAATGCCGTCCTCACGGTCAACCTGATCCCGAACGGCGACGCTTCCCGCGCTTCCTCGATCAACTTTACCGCCACACCGATTAGCGCCTACGCCGGCTTCGATTTCTCGCCGGTTTCCGGCACGCTCACCTTCGCGCCCGGTGAGACCAGCAAGACGATTCTCGTCCCGATCAATAACGACACCATCAGTGAAGATCCGGAGACCTTCCGGGTGACCTTGAATGACCCCAGCCCGGGATCAATCATCGGCACCCCGGGCAGCGCGATTGTCACGATCATCGATGACGACGTGCAGAGCATCGTCCAGTTCAGCCCTGCCAATTACACCGTTTCAGAGCTCGGAGGAACGGTCACGGTCATGGTCGTCGCCAGCCGGCAGGGGAATCCGAACAACACGCTCACCGTGCAATATCGCACCTACAGCGGCACCGCTTTGGAAGGTGCTGACTATGTCGGCACCTCGGGCACGCTCACCTTCGGCCCCGGCGAAACCAGCAAGCCGATCACCGTCCAAATCCTGAACGACAACCTGATCGAGAGCACCGAGAACTTCTTCGTTGCGCTCTCCAATCCCGGCCCGGGCGTCGCCGTGGGCACCGCTGCCACCGCCACGGTCGAGATCGCGGATGACGATTCGCCTTCGGCCACGATCGGCTTCTCCGCGAAGTCGTTCGATGTCGATGAAGGCGCCGGCTTCGCCAATCTCACGGTCACCCGCTCGGGCGGCCTCGGCGTTTCCGCCACGGTAAACTACGCCACCAGCGACGGCACCGCCGTCGCCGGCGTGAATTACCAGGCCACTACCGGGAGCGTCACCTTCGGCGTTGGCGAGGTCTCGAAGGTCATCCAGATCCCGATCATCGACGACGCCACCGCCGATCCCACGCTCACTTTCACGGTCACGCTCACTTCGCCCACCGGCACCGGATTCGTCGGCGGCCAGAGCACGGCCACGGTCAACATCCTCGACAACGATGCCACGACCTTCCGCTTCAACCCCACGGATTACAGCATCGATGAAGGCTCTGGCTCGGTCACCTTGACCGTCGAAGCCCTGCGCGTGGGCGATCCCGCCGAAGTGGTCACGGTCGACTACGCGACCACCGACGGCACCGCCGCGGCGGACAGAAAATACACCCGCACCAGCGGCCGCCTGACCTTCAACGCCGGCGTCACCCGGCAGACGATCACGGTCCCGATTGTCGACAACACGACCAAGGAAGGCAGCCAGTTCTTCTACGTGGTCCTGTCGAATCCTCTTGGCGCAACGAACGGAAGCGCGCCGCGCATCGGCAGCGGCCGGGCCACCGTTACGATCGCGGATAACGACGCCACCACCTTCCAGTTCAGCTCGCCGACTTACGCGGTGAACAATTCCAGCGGCAGCGCCACCCTCACGGTCACGCTTTCGCGCCTGGGCAATCCGAACGGCATCTTCACCGTCGACTACGCCACCTCGGACCTGACGGCGCAGGCCGGCACCGATTACACTGCGACTTCTGGACGGCTCACCTTTGCCGCCGGTGAAACCTCGCGGACCATCACCGTTCCGCTCACGGCGCAACCGGCGGGCACGCCTTCGAAACAGTTCAAAGTCACCCTCTCGAATCCGAGCAGCGGCGCGGAATTAGGCGGCACTTCGAGCGCTACGGTCACGGTCAATAATTTCGATCTGCGCACGAAGCTGCGAAACGTCTCCACCCGCGGCCCGGTGGAGCAGGCGGAAGGCGTCATGATTGCCGGGTTCATCGTCCAAGGCGACAGCAAGCAGGTGATCATCCGTGGCCTCGGGCCGTCGCTCACCCAGCGCGGCGTGGTCAATGCCATCCAGGATCCGTCGGTCCAGCTGATGGATTCGAACGGCAACCAGATCGGGTATAACGACAACTACACGACCAATTCCGCCGGCGACCAGCAGACGCTCGCGGCCAACGGCCTCAAGCCGGAGGACACGCGCGAGGCCGCCCTCGTCGACCACGCTCAATGCCGGCCCGCACACCGCCATCTTGCGCGGCACCACCAACGGCGTCGGCCTGGTCGAGGTCTACGATCTCGGTGCGACCACCGTCAGCCGGTTGGTTAACATCTCCACCCGCGGCAAGGTCAACGAAGGCGATAACGGCGCGCTCATTGCCGGCTTTATCGTCTCCGCGCCGAACAACGAACCGGGCACCGCGCAGGAAGTCATCGTGCGCGCTCTCGGGCCGAGCCTGAAGGCGGCCGGCATCAGCAACGCCATGGCCGATCCCACGCTCGATATCTACCGCGGTTCGGTGAAGGTCTTCTCGAACGACAACTGGAAAACCCAGAGCGGTGCCGGCGTCGGCTCGCGCAGCGACATCGAAGCCACCGGCTTGCAGCCAAAGGACGACAAGGAAGCCGCGCTCCGGATCAGCCTCGATCCCGGCAGCTACAGCGCCGTCGTTCGCGGGAAGAACAACACCACGGGCATCTCCTCGGTCGAAATTTACCAGATGCGCTAGCCACGCGCGAGGCCGGGCCTCTGCCGGGATTTTCCCCCGCGCCGCCGCCGTTAATCCCGACTAAATCCCGCGCGCTCTTCGCGCCGTCGGCGTTCCTGCTCGGCGAGGACGGTGCGGATTTCCGTGAGCAGCAGTTCGTTCTTCAAGTTGACCTCGTAGTCGAGGTCGGCGCGCAGACGGTCTTTTTCCGTCTGCCGGTTTTGCGACATCATGATGATCGGCGCCTGGAAAGCTTGCAGGATGTTTAGGATGAAAAGCAGAAAAGCGAACGGGTAGGGATCGAACGTCCGGTTGAAGACGAGGTTCACCACGATCCAGCCGCCGAGGAAAATCACCGAGCCGGTGATAAACTTCCAGCTTCCGCCAAAGCTCGCGATCGAGTCCGCCATCCGGTCGGCTAAAGTCGTGTGGGCCGCGGCCTCGACGTTCGGGTTCCGCGAAACGCGATGCCGCAGGAGATTGTCCGTGCGCCGGAGCCGGCGCGCCATGGCCGCGAGCATCGCCAGCGTGACCTGCGAATCGCTCGTGATGAAGGCGAGAAAATCCTTTCGCGTGAGCATCGCCAGGCGCGAATCCTCCAGCACGGTCGCGCCCGCGGAGCGCTCCTCGCCATCGATCAAAGCCATCTCGCCGAAGAACTCGCCCTCGTGCAATTCCGAGAGCGTGACCTCGTGGCCATCGGCATCGGTCACGGTGATCTGCACCTTGCCGCGCTCGATCAAATACATCGCGTCGCCGGAGTCGCCCGCGTTGAAGAGGCGGGTGGGCGCCTTGAATTCGCGCAGCGTCAGGAGCGCGCAGAGACGTTCGGTCGCGCCCGCCGTGAGGCCGTCGAAGAGCGGCACTTTGCGCAGTTGCTCGACCTGCACCGGGCCGCAGGAGCTTTCGCTGGAATGGTCGTTGATCTGGGAGATGGGGAGCGGAGGCGCGACGGCCATTTGTCGATCTTAGCGAAAGCGCTCAGAAAACTAAAGGGACAACATTGCCTGCCGCCAGAGGCTAAAGCGCCGCGCAAATTTCGCGGAGCAACCCCGGGCCGCGATAGATGTAGCCCGTGTAGAGCTGAATCAATTTCGCGCCCGCCGCGAGTTTCTCCCGCGCGCTCGCCGCGTCCGCGATCCCGCCCACGCCGATCACCGGCAGCTGCGTCTGGCTGGCTATTTTGCCGACCACTTCAGTCGCGCGCGCCCGCAACGGCGCTCCGCTCAGGCCGCCGGTCTCGTCCTGCGCGCCCGCGAGCGCGCGGTGATCGAGCGTGGTGTTGGTCGCGATAATGCCGGCAATTTCGTGCGCCTCGCAGCGTGGCGATGATTTGCCCGAGATCGTCGTCGCCCAGGTCGGGCGCGATTTTCAGCAGCACCGGCTTCCGCGGCCCGCGGGCGTTCTCGCGCTGCATCGCGCCGAGCAACTTCGCCAGCGCCTCGTGCTCCTGGAGCGAGCGCAGGCCGGGCGTGTTCGGCGAGCTCACGTTCAGCACCAGGTAGTCGGCAAATTCGCGCAGCCGCCGGAAAGAATGGAGGTAATCCTCCGCCGCTTTCTCCAGCGGCGTCGTTTTCGATTTGCCGAGGTTGATCCCGATCGGGAATGAGCGGCCAGCCGCCGCGCGCGCGCAGCCTTCGCAGTCGCTCCGCAATCGCATCCGCGCCGTCGTTGTTAAAGCCGAGGCGATTGATCAAGCGCGCCGTGCTCCGGGTAGCGAAAAATGCGCGGGCGCGGATTCCCCGGCTGCGCGCGCGCGGTCACCGTGCCGAGCTCGACGAAGCCAAACCCGAGCGCCTCCCATGCCGGCAACGCGACGCCGTTCTTGTCGAAGCCGGCCGCGAGACCGACGGGATTGGGGAAGGTGAGCCCGAAAAGCGAAACCGGTTTTCGCGGTGGCTGGAAGCGGCGGAGAAACGCCAGCGCTGGCGGGAAGGCCGAGGCCCGCTCGAGCGCGCCGAGCGCGAGATGATGCGCCCGCTCCGGGTCGAGCGCGAAGAGTCCCGGCCGGACGAGTGCCTGGTAAAGCGCGCTCATTTGCCGATGCAGAATTGCGCGAAGAGCGAGTCGAGGACGGCGTCGTCGCTTTCCAGCGCGATCACTTCCGTGCTTGCCTGAAGGGCCGCGCGCAGGTCGAGCGCGGCCAGCTCCGGCTCCGTCAGCGGCGCCGCCGCCGCAAGGTCGCGCGCGCGCCGCAGGCAGTCGCGATGGCGGGTGTTGATCGCCACGCTGCTTTCCGCACCCAGATGTCGGGCGCCGAGTTGCGCGAGGATGTGCTCGTCGAGTCCGGCGAGGCCGTCCTCGGTCTGGCAGGAAATGCGGAGCGCCCCCACGCCAGCCCAATCGGTGTGCTCGGGCAGGTCGCTCTTGTTCAAGAGCAGGATCTCGCGCGCTTCATCTCGCTGGCTAAAATTGGCCGGCCGCGGCGCGCTCCGGTCGAGCACGTGCAGCACCAGATCGGCCCGGCCTAACGACTCCTCGGTCCGGGCGATCCCCGCGCGTTCCAGCTCGTCGTCTGTTTCCCGCAGGCCGGCGGTGTCGAGCAGGCGCAGCGGAATCCCGCGCAGGTTGATCACTTCCTCGATCGTGTCGCGCGTGGTCCCTGGCAGATGGCTCACGATCGCGCGCTCGTAGCCGAGGAGGCGGTTAAGCAGGCTCGACTTGCCGGCATTCACCGGGCCGTAGATGACCACGCGCAAGCCTTCGCGCAGGATGCGGCCGCGCGTCTCGGTCGCGAGGAGCGCGTCGATTTTAGCCAGCACTTTCTCCCGGCGCGCGCGCAACTTTTCGCCCTCGTCGGGCGCAATGTTTTCCTCCGGAAAATCAATCGCCGCCTCGAGGTGCGCCAGCAGGTCCACGATCTCCTGGTTGAGCGCGCCGATCGCGCGGCCGAGCTGACCCTGCAGTTGCTCGGTCGCAGAGCGGGCCGCGAGATCGGTCTGCGCGCGGATCAGATCGATCACCGCCTCGGCCTGGGTCAGGTCCATCTTGTCGTTTAAAAAGGCGCGCTCGGTAAACTCGCCCGGCCGCGCCGCGCGCGCGCCAGCCTGCAAGCACGCTGCCAGCACCTGCCCGGTCACGATCACGCCACCGTGGCAACTGATCTCCACCACGTCCTCGCCGGTGTAGCTGTGCGGCGCCCGCTGGACCACCAGCACCACCTGGTCGATCACACGCCCGTCTTCCACCAATTCGCCGAGATGCTGCGTGTGCGAACTGAAGGCCGACGGGAGCGCTTTTCCGCGGAAAAGCCGGTCGGCAATCGCGACCGCTTCCGGCCCGGAAAGCCTAACGAGTGCAATCGCGCCTTCGCCGACCGCGGTGGAGATGGCGGCGATGGTCTCGCCGGAGCCGTGCGGGTCCACGTGCTAGGGCGCGGCGACGGCGGCCAGCACTTCCTCGAGCGCGGCCAGGCAGGCGCGGTTTTGTGCCATCGTGCCGATGGAAATGCGGATCCAGGCAGCGAGATCATAGCCTTTAAGCGCGCGCACGATGATGTGGCGCGCGAGCAGTTCGCGGAAAACCGCCGCCGCCATCGCCCACGCGCACGAGGACGAAATTGGCTGCGCTGGGGACGAACTCGAGCCCAAGCCGCGCGAGCTCGCGCTCGAAATAAGCGCGGCCGTCATCGGTCAATTCCTTCGTCCGGCGCTGGTGCTCGGAGTCGCCGAGCGCGGCGAGCGCGGCCGCCTGGCCGAGGCCGTTGACGTTGAAAGGTTGCCGCGTTTTCTGCAACACCCGGATGAGTTCCGGATGGGCCACGCCGTAGCCGACGCGCAGGCTCGCGAGCCCCTGGATTTTCGAGAAGGTGCGGAGCACGATCACGTTCGGCTGCGTGCGCACGTATTGGATCGTGTCCGGCGGCGCATCGACGTATTCGAAATAGGCTTCGTCGAACGCGACCACGACGTGGCCGGGAAGTTGCCGCATGAAATCGTCGATCTCCGCCTGCGTGAGCAACGTGCCGGTGGGGTTGTTCGGGTTCGCGATAAAGACCAGCCGGGTCGCGGGCGTGATTGCGGCCAGCATCGCATCGAGGTGATGCCGGTAATCCGGGCTCGGGACCTCGATCGTGCGCGCGCCGAAAACCGCGGCGATCAATTTGTAGGCCACGAAAGCGTGCTGCGAGATCACGATCTCCGCGCCGGGATGGAGAAAAGCGTGGCCGAGGAACTCGAGCACTTCATTCGAGCCGCTGCCGAGAATGAGGTGCTCGCGGGTGACCCCGAGTTTGTTGCGCGAGCGCTTCGCGCAGGTAATAGCCGCCGCCATCCGGGTAGAGATGCGTTCCGGCGAGGGCAGCGCGCATCGCCTCGATCGCTTTCGGCGAAGGGCCGAGCGGGTTTTCGTTCGAGGCCAGCTTGATGATGCTGGCGGCGTCCGCTCCCAGCTCGCGCGCTGTTTCCTCGATCGGCTTCCCCGGTTCGTAGACCGCGAGGTCGCGCAACTGCGCATTGGCCAGCTCCCAGATGGACGTCATTGATGGAACCTAGCAAAGACTTCGCAAGCGGGAAGCATGCGCTACCTTGCGCCCATGAACAGCCTTCACTTTCTCCTCGCCGAGACGCACGTCTTCGGGATCGCGATTCATCCGTGGAAGATCGTCGGCCTGAGCGGCAGCCTCATTTTCGGCGTGCGTTTCCTGATCCAATGGATCGCCTCGGAGAAGGCACGCAAGAGTGTGATTCCTTTCGGTTTTTGGGAATGCAGCGCCGTCGGGAGCATTCTCACCTTGAGTTATTTTGCGATGTATCAGCGCGACTCCGTGGGCGTGATCATGACCGCGCTGCCGCTCCCGATTTACCTGCGGAATCTCTATTTCCGCTACACCCATCAGCATCCGAAACATCCGGGCAACGAACCGCGTCCGCCGGAATAAAACGCTGTGCTCGAGCCCGCGCAGATCATCTATCTCGACAACAACGCCACCACTGCGCTCGACCCGGCGGTGGTCGAGGCGATGCTGCCGTTCCTCACCAGCTACTACGGTAATCCCTCGAGCGGTTACCGCTTTGGCGCGCAGGCGCGCGAGGCGATCGAGCACGCGCGCGCGCAGGTCGCGGCGCTGATCGGCGCGCGGCCGGGCGAGATCGTTTTCACCAGTTGCGGCACGGAAGCGAGCAACACCGCGCTGGCCTCCGCGCTCGCGCTCGACCCGACCCGCCAGGGGGTTGTGACCACGGCGGTGGAACACAGCGCGACCCGGCAATTTTGCCAGCAACTTCAGGAGCGCGGGCACCCGGTGACCTTCCTTGGCGTCGACCACTTGGGACGGATCGATCTCGATGCACTCGAGGCCGCGATCACGCCCGCGACTGCGATCGTCTCCGTGATGTGGGCCAACAACGAGACCGGTGTGCTTTTCCCGGTGCGCGAGATCGCGGAGATCGCGCGCCGGAAACGGGTGCTTTTCCACAGCGACGCGGTGCAGGCGGCGGGGAAGGTGCCGATCGCCGCGGACGAGTTGCCGGCTAATTTTCTTTCGCTCTCCGCGCACAAGCTTCATGGGCCGAAAGGCGTGGGCGCGCTCTACGTGCAGCGCGGCACGGCTTTCCGCGCGCGCCAGCTAGGCGGCAGCCAGGAAGAAGGCCGGCGCGCGGGAACCGAGAACGTCGCGGGCATTGTCGGCTTCGGGAAAGCGGCGGAATTGGCCCGGGAGAAATTAGCCAGCGAGATGCCTCGCGTGCAGGCGCTGCGAGATCGCTTTGAAAGCGGCGTGCTGGCGGCTGTTCCTGGCGCGGCGGTGAATGGCGATCCGACCGCGCGCTTGCCGAACACCGCCAGTCTTTCCTTCGCCGGCGTGGATTCCGCAGCGGCGCTCATCCTGCTCGACCAGGCGAATCTTTGCTGCTCAGCGGGCTCGGCCTGCCGGAGCGGTTCGCCCGAGCCTTCGCATGTGCTCCGTGCGATGGGCCTAAGCGACGAGCGTGTGCGCAGCAGCCTGCGATTTTCCCTTAGCCGACTGAACCATGACGAAGAGATCGAGCGCGCGCTCGCTCTCGTGCCGGGAGTGATCGAGAAGCTTCGGGCCCTGCAGCCGCGGACGCCAGTGGCGTAGGGGCGCGCAACCTGCTAAGACGCAGGTCATGTCTTCGTCTCTCCCGCAGCTTTCCACGCCGGTCGGTGCCGGCGGGATGGTGCGGCGCGGGAGCAATCAAACCTGGATCGTGGGCGTCGTCGCTGCCGCCTTCGGGCTGCTCTGGTTTGTGGTCGTCAATCACCTGCGGATGGAGTGGACGATCAATCCGCAATACAGCTACGGCTGGACCGTGCCCTTTCTCGCGCTGTATCTGTTTGCGAGGCGTTGGCCGGATCGACCACTGCCCGCTGCGCCCTCCTGGCCTTGGACCGCCAGTTTGCTGGCTCTTCTTTGCCTGCTCCCGCTCCTTCCCGCGCGCATCGTTTCCGTCGCCAATCCCGATTGGCGGCTGCTGAGTTGGGCGCTCTCGCTTGCGGGGGTGATTGCTTCGCTTTCCGCGCTGCATCTCATCGGCGGGCGTCCCTGGGTCCGGCACTTCGGCTTTGCGATTGTCTTCTTTCTCGTGGCCACGCCCTGGCCGGCACAGATCGAACAACAGATCGTCCTTGGGCTGATGCGCGCGGATGCCGCGATCGTGGTCGAAACCTTGAATGCCATCGGCACCATCGCGGTGCAGCGCGGCAACGTCATCGAGCTGACTACCGGGCTGGTTGGAATTGAAGATGCCTGCACCGGCGTGCGCTCGTTGCAGTCGACTTTTATGATCGCGCTCTTCCTGGGCGAATTCTATCGCATGACCGCGGCGCGCCGGCTCCTCCTGGTCTTCCTCGCGGCTGTCCTGGCTTTTGTCTGCAACCTGGTGCGCACCCTCATCCTTTGTCTCGTGGCGGCAAAGTCCGGCACCGAAGGTGTCCACGCCTGGCATGATTCGGCTGGCTTCACCATCCTCATCATCTGCCTGGTTGGACTCTGGCTAATGAGCCTTTGGCTCGTGCGTGGGCAGCCCGCGGTTTCAGCTTCGCGCGCGCCACAGGTCCCGCTTCCGGTGCAAACCCGCGCCCTGCGCTTTGCCAGCGTGCTGCTTGTTTGGATGCTGCTTGTCGAGGGAAGCGCGGCGGCCTGGTATCACTTCCGGGGGCCGGACCTTTCGAAGCAACCCTCCTGGAGCGCTGCCTGGCCGGTGCAGGCGAATGACTACCGCGTCACGGAAGTGCCGGCGGCGGCCAAGGAGCTTCTGCTTTACAACGAAGGGGGCGGCGCGACCTGGCGAGCGGCTGATGGGCGCGATTGGCTGATGTATTACTTCCGTTGGCTCCCCGGACGCACCGCGGCGCTTTTTGTGAAAAATCATCGCCCGGACATTTGTCTCCCAGCCAGCGGGCTGACGATGCAGGGGCAATCGAGCTTGCAGACAGTCGCGGTGCACGGCGTGCGGTTGCCGTATCGGACCTATCGTTTTCAAGGCCCGGCGCAGAACCTTGACGTGCTCTACTGCTATTGGGACGGGCGCACTTCGTTTAGCGATGACCCGAGCGAGCTCACGGAAGATTGGTCCGCCCGGGGCCGCTTGCGCAATGCCTGGCGCGCCCGGCGCGAAATCGGGGCGCGCATGCTGGAGGTTGCAGTCTGGGGTTACGAGGACGAAGAGAAAGCGCGCGCGGCTTTGCTCGGGAAGGTGCAGGAGTTAGTCCAGCGCGACTAGCGGATGGCCAAAGGCGCAACCAGAGCAAAAGTCCGGCACAAGCTGCAGAAGCAGCATGGCACCTTCACCTTGGGCGAATGGATCGGCGCCACCCTGGCGTCTCTCGGCGTCATCCTGGTTTTCTGCCTCTTCTTCATTCGTCGGCAGACGATGGAGTTTAATCTCGAGCACACTTTCAACGTGCACTCCGCGGAGTTCTTTGGCTCCGCGCTCGGCCTGACCGATCCGATCCCGGTGGCCGGCAACAAAATCGTCTTGCTGGAGAATGGCGACACCTATTTCCCGGCGATGCTGGCGGCCATCCGCGGCGCCAAGCAGACGGTTAATTTTGCTTCCTACATTTTCGCGTCGGACCACATCGGCCACGAGTTTCGCGACGCTTTCATCGAGCGTGCGCGGGCCGGGGTGGAAGTGCGCGTCTTGCTGGATGGCATCGGGTCCGGCTGGTCGCTGGACAATTCCGATGTGCGGATGATGCAGGAAGCCGGCTGCAAATTTTCCTATTACCATCCGGTGGCTTCCTGGCGGATCGACCGGACGAATCGTCGCTCGCATCGTCGCGTCCTGGTGGTCGACGGGAAAGTGGGCTTCACCGGCGGCGCCGCGTTCGAGGACAAATGGGACGGACACGCGCAGGATCCGAAACACTGGCGCGACACGCAGGTGCAGATCGAAGGGCCGGTAGTGAACGATCTCCAGTCCGCTTTCCAAGCCCACTGGATCAAGACTTACGGCGAAGCACTGACCGGCGCCGGGCAATTTCCCCGGCTGCCCAAAGCCGGCCCGCAACAGGCGCGCGTCATCGAGTCGCATTCCTTCTCGATCGCGCCGATACCGTTGATCCAGGCGGTGACGTTCGCGGCCGCGGAGCAACGCATTTGGATCACCAATCCCTACTGCACTCCGACCGCGGATCAGGTGCGCCTACTGAGCCAGGCCGCGCGGCGCGGAGTCGATGTGCGCTTGCTCCTGCCGGGACCGCATAACGACCAGCCGCTCACCCGCTCGGCCGGACGCACCGCTTATGGCGAACTGCTCGAGGGCGGGGTGAAGATTTTCGAGTATCAGCCGACGATGATCCACGCGAAGACGATGGTAGCCGACGGGATGTTCTCGATGGTGGGAACCTCCAACCTGGACGCGCGTTCCTCGGAGATTAACGAGGAGATCGATCTGGTGATCTACGACGAGGGGTTCGGAAAGGAAATGGAAGCGGCCTTTGAGCGCGACCTGGCGCAGTCGCAGCCCTACACGCTTGAGCAATTCAAACGGCGCAGTCTCTGGGAACGGACCACCGAGTGGCTGGCGATCCCGTTCCGCTCACAGCTTTAACCGCTCGTTAGGCGCAACGCGCCCCGCCGGTGCCGGCGGACCTCGGCGCCCGTGATCGCCGCGAGCAGCAGAAGGACTGGGACAATGGCGGAGGCTTCCGGCACGGTCGCCACGGCGGTGGCGCCGTTGGTCGCGACATCATCGAAGTCCAATCGACCGCCGCCGCCGCTCCACCCGTAGAAGCGAATCTCGGCGGAGCTGACATTGCTGGCGCTGGTGAGTGCGGGGAAGTTGAGCGTAAAGGCGCCAAGGCTCGTCGCGGGGGTAAAGTCCAGCGAGGCGTACGGGGTGGCGACGCCGTTCAGGAAAAGGCTCGCGCGGGCGCTTGTCGGGCCTGTGGCGGAGCGGCCTGCGAGGAAGTCAATGCTGGTGAGATTGAGCACAAAGCCGGTCGCCGCGGCGATGGAATAGCCGACATATTGGGCCGGGTCGAAGGCTGCGCCGGTGCCCCAGCCATTGCTGGAAAAAACGTTGTTGCCGCTGGCGCTGGTCGTCGCCGCGAGGCTGGCGGCCCGGGTGAAGTCGCTAAAAGTTGCCTTCGGCGGTTGGGGATTGGTTTGCGCGGAGGCCAGCCCCGACCCCGGGCTGCCTGGGAAATCGTAGGTATAGAGAACGGCGCTGCGGCTGGTGTGCGGGAGCAGCAGCAGCCCAAGGCAGAAAGCAAGGACACGAGTCGTTTTCATCAGAGGGTATAACGACTCAAAGCAAGAGGAGGGCCACGCTTGACACCTCCGTGCCTTGGCTGCGTGTTAGCTGCCGTGAGCAACTCGATCGACCTGGCGGCGCTGCGCGAAGATTACACCGCCCGCGGACTGCACCGGTCGGACCTCGATCCGGACCCGATCAAGCAATTCGAGATTTGGTTTGGCGAAGCCGCCGCCCTTTCGCAGATCCGCGACGTGAATGCGATGACCCTGGCGACCGCTTCTCCAGACGGCGCGCCTTTTGCGCGCATCGTTTTGCTCAAGGGCGTCAGCGAGCGCGGCTTCGTTTTCTTCACCAACTACGCGAGCGACAAAGGCCGCCAGCTGGCCGCGAACCCGCGCGCCGCGCTTATCCTTTTTTGGGTGCAACTTGAGCGCCAGGTGCGCATCGAAGGCACGGTCGAGAAGACCTCGGTGGCAGAGGCCGAAGCTTATTTTCATTCGCGGCCGAAAGGCAGTCAGCTCGGAGCCTGGGCCTCGGCGCAAAGCGAGGTGGTCGCGAGCCGGGAAGCGCTCGAAGAGCAGCTGGCCGCGGCCGGGGAGCGTTTTGCCGGGAGCGAGGTGCCGCTGCCGGAGCATTGGGGCGGCTACCGCGTGGTCCCGCACACGATTGAGTTTTGGCAGGGCCGCACGAACCGCTTGCACGATCGCTTCCGCTACCGCCGCGAAGCAGCCGGCGCTGCCTGGTTTATCGAGCGGCTTTCGCCCTGAGCGGGAGCAACCGGCGACGGCGCTGCGGCGCCAGCGACATGCTGTGACCGTTGAGCGACGCCGGCGCGAGGGTGGGCGCGGTGGGGATTTCCCGCCAGCCGGCGACATCGAAAAAGAGCGCCGGCTCGAGCAGCTTGGCGAAGACGTGGGTGAGCGTTTCCGGCGCTGGAAGCGGCACGCGCACTTCCGCATGCACGCCCTGCGTGCGCACCTGGGCCAGGGCCAGTTCCGCGCCGCTGCTCGCCTCGCACACGGAGGCGCGGCGGGAATTAGCCGGCAAGCTCACCACCCAGCGCTGCGCCCGGCCGGCGAGCCCGTGCTCGAGCGCGAGCATCAAGCGGCAGCGCGCAAAACTGCCGGCGCGCTGACGCCGGCGCAGCTGCAGGACGAGGGTATTCGCCTCGACGCGCGCGCTTCGCACCGGATGCCCGGGATCGTTTTCGCGCGGCGCGGTCGCACGCCAAAAACGTTCCCGCGGGGTCACGTGCGCGAGGAAACGGCGGCGGCTCAGGATCATTTGCGAATCATGGCTGAGCACGGCGGCGCGTTTCACGATTTGCTCCCGCATTGAGAGGTTCAACTCCTCCGCGTGCCAGTCCGAATGATAACCGCGGCCATGCACCGCGAAGGCCAGTTGCTCCGGCGGCGCGCAGGCCGCGCGCAGGCAGGCTTGCTGAATCAGCAGCCAGAGCGCGCTGTGATCGGGATGAATGTCGAACGGCGCCGGCGCGACCAATAATGTCGGCCGAAACTGTTCTACGATCCGCGTGATTCGCCGGACGGTCTCCGGATCGTTCCGCAGGAAAAGCTCGGTCACGCGCTGGTCAGGCAAATGGAGAAACTCCGCTGCGCTCGCGGGCAGGCCGAGAATGTCGAGCGCATCCAGCGCTTCCTGCGCGCGGCGCATGCCCCAGAGCATCTGGTCGCCCACTTCGATTTTCCATTGCCGCTGCACCAGGCGATGCGGCCAGGGATTGTTGTCGCCGTTGGTCGCGAAGACCACCCGCACTTCCGCGCCCGCGGCGACCGCGCGTTGCAGCAAGCCGCCGCCGGCGAGACTCTCGTCGTCGGGATGCGGGGCGAAAAAAAGCAGCCGTGTATGCGCGTTAATCATCGTGCGGCCAGCCCCTCGGAGTCATCGCGTGCGGGGAGCTTCGCCGGTTCCGCGGAAAGTGCAAAAAGGCGTTTCCCTGCAATGTTCCCGTTCCGTTGAAAGCCAGTGCTCACCTTGTGAACTCAAACGCGCGCAGCTTCGCCCTTGGACGCGCCGTTCTTTACGGCCTGCTGCTGGCGCTCATCTTCGCGGGCGGCGCGGCTCTGCGTTTTCGCCTGCCGCAATGGCCCCTGGCCGATCCCGATACCTGGGGCTACCTCTACCCAGCAATCTCGAAGCTTTCCGGCACCGGCTTTCAACACACCGACGGGCGAAACTTCCTCTATCCCGGCTTCGTTTGGCTGGTGCTCAGCGCGGTGCGTGATTTTCGCGCGCTCAGTGTGGTGCAGCATCTTCTCGGGCTCGGGACCGGCGTGCTCCTCCTGCTTTCGTGGAATCAACTCGCACCGCTCCTGCGTTTCGTGCCGCGCTGGTGGCATCGTTTTCTCGGGCTGGGCATGGTCGCGGTCTATCTCCTGGCGAATCGGCCGATCGTCTTCGAGCACCAGATTCGCCCGGAGGGCATCGCGCCTTTTTTCGCGCTTCTGAACATCTACCTCTCGCTCCTCTTTTTCGCGCGCTGGCGCGCGCAGGGTTTCAACCGTGGAACCGCGGCGCTTGCCTGCGGCGTGCTCGTAAACTCCGTCCTCCTGGTCACGATCAAGACCAGCTTTGGGATCAGCGTGCTCTTCAGCGCGGGGCTCGTCGTGGTCGCGCTCTTCGATCGTCGCGCCACCTGGCGGCGGCGCTTGGCGGTGCTCGCGCTCGGCCTCGCCGCTGCGCTCACGGTCGTTCTCTTCGAGCGCAAAATGGCCGAGCCGGACGACGACGCCCACAACATCATGGCCGAAAGCCTCTTCACGATTCACGCGAACCTGATCGTGCAGCAGATGGACGAGGACCTCGCGCGCGGGCTTTGCCCGCCCCAAGGCTGCGCCTGGTTTGGCGAAGTGGTCGCGAGTTTACACGACGCGATGGCGCGCTCGTGGGCCCACAGCCACCACTACAGCTCCTTCGGGTTCGACCCGGATTATCTCCTCTTCCACGTCGATGGCTTGCATCGTTGGACGCCGCGTTTCTTCCCCGATTACCACCTGCAGATGCAATTCTTCCGCGACTACTTCTGGCGCACGATGCGCCATCGCCCGGGCGCGATGCTCCGGAAAATAACCAGCCAGATGGCGATTTTTTATCGCTGGAACAACCCCGCCTTCATCGGGCAAAAGCACGCGCGCTTTGACGGCTACTACCAGAAAAGCAATCGCGTCCTCGATGGCCGCGCGCGGGATAATGCTCCGTTCCCGCCCTTGCAGGAATACCTCGCGCATTCCCGCGAGCTCCAGCAGACGCCGGCGGATGTCGTGCAATCCTGGAGCGTGCGCCGGGCAAATAATCTCCTCGCGCACGCCTTTCTGGTCGTCTTCCTGGGCACGCTCGCCCTGGCTGTTGCGCTCCTGTTTTGGCCCGGGTGGCGGGCACGTTATGGACCCTTGACGCTGCTCACGCTTTTCCTTTTTGCCTACCCGTTCGGGAACAGCCTCGGCACCGCGATCGTGCATTCGCTGCACATCCATCGCTACACCATGCTCCAATATTCCTTCACCCTGCTCGCCACCTGCGCCGGACTGGTTTTGCTGGTCGACGCCGTGGGCGATTTGCTGCGGCGGCGGAAAGAGCAGCCTTAAGCGATGGCGCCGCGCGACCTTCCGATCTACGAGCTCGAGGCGGAAATCGTCAGCGCGTTGCGCGAACGCCCGCGCCTGATCCTGCAGGCCCCGACTGGCTCCGGGAAATCCACCCAGGTGCCGCAGATGCTGCTCGAGCACGATTTGCTCGGCGAAGGCGAGGTGGTCATTCTGCAGCCGCGCCGCATTGCCGCGCGCATGCTGGCGGCCCGCGTGGCCCATGAGCGTGCTGGCAAATTAGGCGACGAAGTCGGCTACCAGATTCGCTTCGAGAATGTCGTCTCCCGGCGCACGCGCATCCGCTTCGTCACCGAGGGCATTCTCCTGCGGCAACTGATCAAGGATCCGCAACTCCGCGGCGTTTCCGCAATCCTCTTCGACGAATTTCACGAGCGCCATCTCTACGGCGACATCACCCTCGCGCGCGCCTTGCACCTGCAGGAAACCGCGCGCCCCGATCTCCAGGTCGTGGTCATGTCCGCCACGCTCGATACCGGCGCGCTCGAGAAATTCCTCCAGCCCTGCTCCACCCTTACCTCTGGCGGGCGGCAGCATCCGGTCACGGTCGAGTATCTGCCGAAATCAGCCGGCGACTTCCCGGTCTGGGACCTGGCCGTGGAAGAACTCGTTAGGCTGGCGCGCTCGACCGAAGGCGACGTGCTCATCTTCATGCCGGGGAAATACGAGATCGGCCGCACCCTCAACGCCGTCCGCGCTTCCAGGATTAGCCAGCACTTTGTCGTCGTGCCGTTGCATGGCGAGTTACAGCCCGCGGAGCAGGACGCCGCGCTCGCCCGTTACGAAAAACGCAAGGTCATCATCGCGACCAACGTCGCCGAAACTTCGCTCACGATCGAGGGCGTGCGCGTGGTCATCGATGCCGGGCTGGCGCGGATCGCGCGCTTTGATCCGCGGCGTGGGATCAACACTTTGCTCGTGGAAAAGATCAGCCGCGCCGCGGCCGATCAACGCGCCGGCCGCGCCGGCCGGACCGCGCCCGGGCATTGCCTCCGGCTTTGGACCGAGCGCGAGCATCTCGAGCGCGCCGCGCAGGAATTGCCGGAAGTGAAGCGGCTCGACCTCGCGGAGGTCGTGCTCACGCTCAAGGCCAGCGGGGTGGAAGATGTCGGCAAGTTCCGCTGGCTCGAGCCGCCCGACCCGCGCGCGCTCGAGGGCGCCGAGCGTTTGTTAGGCGACCTCGGCGCGATTTTAGCCGGCGAGATCACCCCGCTCGGCCAGCGGATGCTCGCCTTCCCGCTGCACCCGCGCTACGCGCGCATGCTCCTGGCGGCGCAGGAATACGCTGCGTGCGCGCGATTGCGCTCATCGCCGCGGTTACGCAGGGGCGCAATCTCCTGCGCCGGGCCGAGGGCAAACAGGCGCGCGACGACCGCAACGACTTGTTAGGCGACGACGACGATTCGGATCTTTTCATCCTCACGCGCGCCTTTCGCTTCGCGGAAAAGAACGACTTCGATCCGCGGCGTTGCGCCCGGCTCTCAGTGAACGCGCCGGCGGCGCGCGAGGCCGCTCAACTGGCGGAGCAGTTCCTCGAGATCGCGCGCAAGGAAGGCCTCGACGTCTCGCCGAACGAGCCTGCTGCCGGGCGCGATCCAGCGCTGCGTCCTCGCCGGGTTTCCCGATCAAGTGGCGCTCCGGCTGGACCAGGGAACGCTTCGCTGTGCGCTGGTGCATGGCCGGCGCGGGGTGCTCGCGCGCGAAAGCGTGGTCCATCGCGCGCCGCTCCTGGTTGCTTCCGAGATCCGCGAGATCGAGACCGGCGGCGAGTTGCAGACGCTGCTCACCCTTGGGACGAAGATCGAGGAGGAATGGCTGCGCGAGCTTTTCCCCGAGGCGTTTCGCGAGGAGATCGAGGTCGCGTTCGATCCGACGATGCGGCGCGTCGTCGGCAAAAAGTTGACCGCGTTTCATGACCTCGTCTTGCGGAGCGCGCCGGCTAATCCCAGCGAGGAGCAGGCGGCGGCCTTGCTCGCGGAGCAGGTGCTCGCGGGCGCTTGTCCGCTGAAGAATTGGGACAACGCAGTCGAGCAATGGCTCGTGCGCGTGAACTGCGTCGCGCAGTGGTTTCCGGAGTTGCAATTCCCGACCGTGGGCGAGGCGGAGAAGCGCTTGATGATCGAGGAAGTCTGCCGCGGCGCCTTGGGTTACAAGGAAATCAAGGAACGCCCGGTCTGGCCTGCGGTGAAATCGTGGCTCACCTGGGAGCAGCAGCAGCAGGTCGATCAACTCGCGCCTGAGCGGCTGGAGTTGCCGAAAGGCCGGAAGGCGAAAATAACCTACCACCTCACAAGCGCGCCGGTGGTGGCTGCGCGCATCCAGGATCTTTACGGCGTCGAGCGCAACCTCACGATCGCCCGCGGCCGAGTCTCGTTAGTCATGCAAGTGCTGGCGCCGAATCATCGCCCGATCCAGGTCACAAGCGATCTCGCCGGCTTCTGGGCGGAGCAATACCCGAAGCTCAAAAAAGAGCTGCAGCGCAAATACCCGAAGCACGAGTGGCGCTAGGCCGCCGCTCGCCGGAAGAGCGAGAGCAGGGTCACGAGCACGAGCAACGCGCCGAAGGTGCAGACGATCGCGGCGCCCGAGGGCAGGTCGCCGTAAAAGGAGAAAAACAACCCGGCCACTCCGCCGATCAGCGCGACCAGCCAACCGATGAGCAAGCGCGCCCCGGTCCGGCGCGCGAGGGTAATCCCGCAGACCGCCGGCACGATCAGATAACTGAAAACCAGGAGCACCCCGGCGATGCGGACGAAGCTGGTCACGACCAGGCCGAAGGCGGCGTAGAAGAGAAAATCCCACCAGCGCACGATGAGCCCGCGGTGATAGGCGGCATCGCGATCGAAGGAAACCAGGAGGAAATTCTTCCGCAGGAGAAAGTGGAACACCCCCACGGCCACGAAGAGCCCAAAGCAAATCCAGACATCGCTCGGTGAGACCAGCAGGATGTTGCCCACAAGCATCTGCTTGATCTCCTCGTCCCCCTCGGCCGCGCGGCTGAGCATGAGCACGGCAGCCGCGGCCGCGACCACGTAAGCGATGCCGATGATCGCTTCCTGCGGCACTTCGCTGGCGCGTTTTCCGGTAAAGGAAAACAGCGCCGCCGCGAGCAAGGTAAAGCCGAGCGCAATCGCGAAGGTGATTGGGCTATGGAGATCGATCCGGAAAAGCAGCGCCACGCAAATGCCTAACGAGGCCATCTGCGCCATCGCGATATCGATAAAAATAATTCCCCGCTGGACCACGTGCAGTCCGAGATAGACCAGGAGCCAGGGGAGAAGAACGCAGGCCACGATGGGCCAGAACATGACGTCCCACATAAGGCTATTTCATCGCCGACGAGAGCCGGCTAACGAGCGCATCGATCAGTTTCACATAGGTCTCCGTGTCCGGGAGCGCGCCGGGATATTGCGCGAAGTCGACCACCTTGGCGCCGGTCGCGCTCGCGACTTTCTCGGCAATTTTCCGATCGTGGAAAGGCTCCACGATGATCGCCTTGATCTTCTGCGCTTTGATCTGCCCGATCACTTCCGCAAGGTGGGAGGGCGAAGGCGGGATGCCAGGCTTCGGCTCCAGGAAGGTATCGATCTCGACGCCAAAACGGTGCGCGAAGTAGGGCCAGGAATCGTGATAGGCGACGACATGCTGGCCTTTGAACGGAAGCATGGCCGCGCCCCACTCCTGCAGCTTGGCGTTGATCGTTTCCTCGAATCTCTTTTGCGTTCGCGGTGTAGGAAGCGGCGTTGGCGGATCGATTTCGCCGAAGGATTGCGCGATGTGCGCGGCGATCGTCTTGGCAATGATCGGATCGATCGCGAAGTGCGGATTGCCGAGCGCGTGCACGTCGCCCGCCGCACGGGTGACATTAGCCGGCACATTCATCAGGCGGACTCCGGCGGAAGCCTGGATGCGCCCGGGCTTGCCGACTTCGATCTTGGGGTTGCGCGCGTTTTGCAGGAGCGGCGGGAGCCAGCCGAGCTCGAGCTCCGCTCCGCCTTCGATCAAGGCGTCGGCATTGCGCAACTGCACGACAAAGCTTGGGCGCGCATCGACGAAGTGCGGATCCTCCGTCGGCTTGGCCATGGTGGTGACGTCGACTTTGTCGCCGCCGATTTCCCGCGCGAGCGCGCCCAGGTCCGGCAGGGTGGTGACGACGTTGAGCTTGGCCTGCGCGCCCAGGCGCAGCAGAAAATAGCCGACAGGCTAACGAGTAGTTTCTTCATATGGTTTAGAATTTATGCGCGCCGTGTGCGCCGAGGATGAACTCGAACTGGAGGATGAGGGAATCTTCGTCGCGGCTCGCGAGGAAGTCGTTCGCCTCGAGGAAATCGTGGTTGTATTGCAGCCGCAGGCGCGAGAACTCGGTCGGCAGCCAGGTTAAATTTGCCGACACCCTCGAGCGCGTCTGGCGCACCTCGTCGTCGGTGAAAGCGCTTTCCTGCATGTGCAAATGCTCGCCGCGCACGCCCGCGATCCAGCCTCTCCGAAAGCCCCACATGACCTGCGAATAAAGCCCCCAATCGTGAAAAGTTTCCGCGACCGGAAAGAGCTGGTCGATCCCGCGCCCGGCCTCGAAGCGGCGATACATCGCTTCCGTCTGCCATTTCACAAACGGGAAGCCGCCTTCCGCGCGCGGGCTCTTCCATTTGTAGAGCAAGTCCGCCCCGTAAATCTGCGTGCGCGCAGTGCCGCCGGTCTCGTTCGAGCCAAAAGCAGCCGACACCCCGCCGAGCACCGTCTGCGTGCTGCTGAGATTGAAAGAATTTTCCCAGCGCGGGATCCAGACGAAATCCTGCAAGCCGCGCGCCTCGCGATCGGTCGTTAGGCGGCCGTAGAACAGGCCGTTCTCGCCGGGATTGCGGAAGGAGTAGCCGGTCCCGCCACGGCCATTCTGCACGCTGAAAAGAAACTGCGAATACCACGAGACCGGGAGCGTCCAGGAAAGCTGCGCGCCCACTCCGCGCAGTCCATCGGGCCCAAGCAACCGGCCCAGCACGAGCGGCGCATCGCTCCAGTCCCAGGTGTGCGGATGGGTCGCGTTCAGGCGGCCAAAGGCGGCAAAAAATTGCCCGCCTTTCAGCTGCAAACCGAAAGGCAGGCTGGTCGTTTGCAGGAACGCCTCCTCGATCTCGACCTCGGTGTTGTTGTCGTTATCCAGTTTGAAAACGATGTTCGCGAAGCCTTCGAAATACGGATCGACCGCGCCATCGAGCGCGAGCTCGGAGTTGCGCGCATTGAAGCCGCGCTGCTGCGGATCGTGGTCGCCCACCTGGAGACGGCTGACGTCGCGCGCGCTCGAAGCATCGACGGTGAAGAGCCCGTCGAAGGAAATGTTCATGTAGGTCTTCCCGCCGCCGCCGTTACCCCCGGCGAGTGCAATCGGCTGCGCCAGGGCGGCGCCGGTTTCGCTCGTCGCACTGCCGCCGGTGACGGCAGCGTCGCTCGTGGGAAAGGCGGCGCCGTTGGCGTTGACCGGCGGCGCGGGCGAGAGGTTGCTGTCTGTTTTTGCGACCACCGCCTCGTCGCTCGTGGGGAAGAGCGGCGGCGCGCTCGCGGCGGGCAGAGGTGACGGCTCGGGATTGGCCGGCAAGGGCGAGGCTGCGGCCGTGGCCGCCGGCGGCGGCGAGGTTTGCGCCTGGACCTGTTGCTGGAGCGTTTGCACCAGCGCGGTCAACGCCTGGACTTGCTCCCGCAATTCCTGGATCTCGGCGGCGCTCGCCGGCGGGGACGGTTCCTGCGCCTGTGCCGCACCTGAGCAGGCGCAGGCGACTGCGAGCACCAGTCCGCACAAAATCTTTGGTTGCATCATTTCTCCCCCGAAAACTGCCGACGCTTTCGCGCCTAACGAATCATCAATCCACCGTGCGTCTGGCGCTTGCGGAGGGAGCGGCAACGGCGCGAAACGCGCGCGCTTTTGCCCTGGAGGCTCCCGGCAAGTTAACGCCCAGCGGGTGGAGCGTGCTCCAGGAGAGAAAAGGCGAGCCGCAGGGCGAGATGCGCCTGCGGCCGGAAACGAAACACGGCTGGCTGCGGAGGCGGCGCCGCGGGCACCGCGAAGGTGTCGTTAGGGGCGTGCTCCACATTGCCATGCGCGAGCAGGGTGGCGGCGCATTCGTGTTGCCCGCCGGGTTGCTGGTGCAACCGGTCGTGGAGTTGCGGCGCGCTCGCGAGGCCGATCGCCAGGGCCACGGCGCCAAGAAGGAGCGTCGCGGTGAGGGCGCGCAATTTGCCGCTCATAAGGCGACGAGTCTCTGGCAGGAAAGCGCGCGGTGCAAGCCGCGGCTACGGGACCGCCCAATAATGGTGATCCTGCCGGGAAAGCGCCCAGTTTGGATTCTGCCGGACGAATTCGAGACAGGTCTGAAGACTCGCCGGGTCCTCCGTTTTTCCGATCGAGAGCGGCTGCACGTAGCGATACATGAAATCGGTCTGGTCGTCCGGATGCGCGCGGCGGAAGTCTTCAATCGAGAAGCCGTTCAAGCCGGGGACGATTTTGACTTCGTTCCCGTAGGTTTGCATCCACTTCGAGGGATCGTGCGGCGAGATCGAAAGCCAATCGACCGGCGGGATGACCCGGCGATGGCCGCTGCTGGCGAGTGCGATCGCGAAATGTTTCGCGCGCAGCGCACGGATGAGCGGCACGAGATCGTGATCGGTCGGTTCGCCGCCGGTGATCCAGACCCAGCGATCGCGCGCGTTCTTCGGCGTGAGCTCGTCGACTCTTTGCGCGATCTCCTCCTCGGTCGCGGTGGTCTCGCGGCGGTAATCGGTATCGCACGCGGGGCAGCCAACCGAACAGCCGGCAAGACGCACAAAGCACATCTGGAAGCCACGGAGGTGGCCTTCGCCCTGGAGCGTCCAGAAGATGGGATTTTTCGAGAGCGGATATTTCATGCCGGCGCGGATGCGCCCGCAAGCTGCCTCACTTTCCGCTCGCGGTCGACCGCCGCCGTGATCCGCGTCGACATTTTGCCAGCGAGATGCGAGCACAAAAGGATGCCACGGCGCATTCTCATGGTCGCTTGTCTGCTGATGGCAGGGAACGCCCTGGCTGCGCCAAATTTCGCGGGCGTGCCGCTGCAGCCCGGCGCGAGCGTGCGCGCGGCTGTGCCCTTAAGCACGCAGCAGCGGGCTTACCTTGCCGAAGGCGGGAACGCGGTCCCGGCCCAGGCGGTGGCGGTGCTCGCGGTGCCGGCTCGTTTCGATCCGGCCAAGAAGTGGCCCGTCCTGATTTCGCTCTCGACGAGCGATTTTGGCCGGAAAAACCGCGATGACTTGCGCGATTTTTACCAGCAAGCTGCGCTCGCTGAGGGCTGGCTGGTGCTCGCGGGCGATGGCGAGCAAAACCCCGCGCGCGATACCGCCGGCTGGCGCGCCGGGACCACGCTCGCGGCGCTCGATGCGCTGCACCGTTCCTTTCCCGGCTCGGACCGCTGGCCGGTGGCGATCGCGGGATTTTCCGGTGGCGCGAAACGGGCCGGCTCGCTCGCGCCGTTGCTCGCGCTCGCGGGGAATCGGGTGATTGGAATCTTCCTCACCGGGATCAATGAAGACCGCCTTGCGGCTGGTTACGCGCAGTTCCGGCCCGGCCGCGAATTCTTGCGCACGCCGATCTACCTGAGCGCGGGCCAAAGCGATCGCGTGGCGCGCTTGCCCGAGCAGCAAGCAGTGACGCAGGCGCTCGGGCGCGCCGGCTTCACCCGCGTGCGTTTGGAAACAACGCCGCACGGACATGTGGTCAGCCGTAGCGCGGTGCGCGAAGCCCTGCGCTGGTTTCGCGAGCTCGCAGGCTTGCGCTAGGCCTCGACAGAAGCGCGCCCATCGTTTACGGATGCAGCGCAATGATCGGCCCCGCGAAAATCTACTTCATCATCTTCGGACTGTTGACCATCCTCGGCGGAATCATCGGCTATGTGAGCAAGGGCAGCATGCCTTCGATCATCGCCGGCTCCATCTCCGGCGTCCTCCTGCTGGTCGCGGCCTTTCTCATTCCCTCGCAAACCTTGGTGGCGCTCATCCTCGCGGCGGTGGTTTCGCTGCTGCTTGCGGGTCGGTTCGTGCCGGCTTTCCTGAAGACTGGCGGCGTGATGCCGGCCGGGATGATGTCCGTCCTGAGCGTGATGGGCCTGATCATCGCGATCGCCGCGCTGGTGCGAAGATAACCAGCGCTTTCTCGCGTGCGCCGATTTCGCCTGAGCACTTTGCGCTGGCTGGTGTTGCTGCTTTTCCTCGGGCTCTTCGCGGCCGTGGTCCTGCGCTGGATCTCGCTCGAGCGCTGGCATTGGACGCAACAGCACGAGTTGGTCACCCCGATCGTGCCGGAGCTGGTAGGGACCCCCACGCCCGAACCGAAGCCGCGACCGATCGGCGGGCGGCTCGAAACCAGCCGCCTCTTTAACGGGATCACGCTGCGGGCCGCGGTGGAGCCGACGCCAGGCCGGACCGCTTCCGAAGAACGCGTCGACCCCGAGAGTTACGTGCTCGACCTGAAGCTGCGCGTGCGAGTGCCCACGGCCAACGCCAGCATGGACGATCTCGCCAAGGCGAACGGCGAGCTGGCGCGCCTTCTGCCGGGATTGCCGGCGTTGATCACGCCGGATGCGCTTTCGCCGTACTTCAACGAGTTCTACGAAGGAAAGCTGAAGGAGCTGCGCCAGGATCTCGGCCGGCTCGACCAGCTCCTGTCGCGGCACAATTTCTTCGACGTGCAGACCGTTCTGCGCCTGCGGCATCCGGAGACGAAACGAAAGGCGGTGCTCTTGCAATCGGACATGGACGTCGACACCGACGGCTCCGATGCCGACCGCGTGCCGACGCTCGCCGCCGGTTCTTCGACCTTCCAGCCATTCACCAGCTATCGCTGGCCAAAGAAGGGCAAGGTGCCGAATCCCTACATCGGTGTCTTTGAAGAAAAGATCGCCCGTTACGAGACCGAGATGGCGGCGAAAACCACCAGCGCCGAGCGCAAGCGCGACTTGAAAAATGCGATCGCGCAAACGCGCAGCGACATCGGGAGCTTGAAGGCCTTCAGCTACCTGATCGGCGCAAACGATCCTTTCATCGTCGTTCCCGGCGGTTTCACGCGCGCGGAGAACGTCAAGGTGGGCGACTACGCGGTTGTCGTCTCCGACAGCGCGATTTATCCCGCCCTCGTGGGCGACGTCGGCCCGGCGGATAAGGCGGGCGAAGCATCGTTGCGCATCGCGAAGGAAATCAGCGCGCGCGCGTCGGGAAACAATCGGCCGATAGACGAGCTCAAGATCACTTACTTGATCTTCCCCGGCACGGCGGAGTCGCCCTTCGGTCCGCCCGATCTTGCGCGGATCAACGCGCGCGCGGCGGAATTAGTCGGCGAGATCGGCGGCGCCGGCGTGCCGGTGCACCAATGGGTCAGCAATTTGCCAACGCCCACGCCGACCCCAACCCCAACGCCGACGCCGACTCCGACGCCATCTCCGTCGCCCAGCCCGTCGGTCTCGCCCGCGTCGCCTTCGCCAGCGCCGACCTTTGCTTTCCCGCTGCCTTCGGCCAGCGCCAGCGCGTCGGCGACGCCCGGTGGCTAGCCGACGACACGGCCACCAGCCGGGCTCGATTCGTTAGACGATGGAAAGCATGAAAGCGCTCTATCGCAGCAAACTCCTTTGGCTCGCCGTCATTCTCCTGGTCGCCCTCCTGGTGGTCCGCGCGATGTTGCCCATCTGGGTGCGCGATTACGTGAACCGCAAACTCTCCGAGATCGATGGCTACCGCGGCCATGTGGCCGACGTTGATCTTCACCTCTGGCGCGGCGCCTACACGATCCACGGCGTCGACATCAAGAAGACCGACGGCAAAGTGCCGGTGCCGTTTTTCGCCGCGCCCGCGGTCGATCTTTCGGTTGAATGGAAGGCGCTCTTCCATGGCGCCTTTGTCGGCGAGATCAACTTCGAGCATCCCGAGATCAACCTCGTGAACAGCGCGAGCAAAGCCGGCAAACAGGCGCCGCTGGACGAGCCGTGGACTGAGAAAATTCGCGACCTCTTTCCGCTCAAGATCAACCGCTTCACGGTCAACAACGGCGAGATCCATTACCGCGATTTCTCGAAGTCGCCCAAGGTCGACGTGGTCATGGATCGCTTCGACGTGGTCGCGACCAACCTGACCAACAGCGAGAAGCTCTCGAAGACGATGAACGCGAACATCGAGGTCTCCGGGCGGCCGCTGCGCACCGGCGAGTTCAAGTCCAAGATCGATCTCGATCCCTACGCCGCGAAGCCGACCTTTAGCAGCAAGATCGAGGTCGAGGGCATCCCGCTGGTGAAGCTGAACGACTTTGCCAAGGCCTACGCCGGGATCACCTTCGAGGGTGGCACGCTCAAGCTCGCGACCGAGCTAACCTCGAAGCAGGGCGAATTCCGCGGCTACTTCGAGCCGGTCTTCGACCAGATGTCGATCTTCGATCCGGCGCACGATTCCGAGAACCCGATCGACTTCATCTGGCAGGGCATCGTCGGCGGGATCACGCGTTTGATCCGCAATCACCCGAAGGATCGCTTCGGCACCCGCGTCCCCATTTCCGGCAGCTTCGACAATCCCGCACCCGCAATCATGGACACCGTTTTCAACGTCCTCCGCAACGCCTTCATCAAGGCTTTCGAAGGCAAGTTAAGCAACGACGACGTCGACCTCGAGAAGCTGAAAAAAGATCCGGACGTCGACAAAAAATAGCCGGCAACTTCACTGGTTCCGGGCTGGGGCGTGATCTCCCGTGGAGCGACGGGGAAGGGATGAATTTGGAAGCCAGAAAGCCAGAAAGAAAGAGGCTCCCCTTTCTGGCTTCCTGGTTTCCAAATTTAATCTTCCCGTCCGCAACGTTGGCCTGCGACCCCGCGCGCCAGGGGAGCGGCCTGTGAACGCGGCGTTACGCCAGCAGCTCCGCCAGGTCGTCGCTCGAAAGGCCGCTCATTAGCGGCTCCTCGCTCCCGATGGTCGCCTCGCTCGCGCTTCGTTTGCGCGCCTGCAGTTGCACGATCTTCTCCTCCACCGTGCCGCGCGCGATCAGCTTGTAGGCCGTGACCACGCGCGTCTGCCCGATGCGATGCGCGCGATCGGTCGCTTGCGCTTCGACCGCGTGATTCCACCACGGATCGAAATGGATCACGGTGTCGGCCGCGGAGAGATTCAAGCCCACGCCGCCGGCTTTCAGGCTCATCAGGAAGAGCGGCAACTTGCTGTCTGTTTGGAAACGATCGACCTCCGCCTGCCGGTTCTTGGTTGAGCCGTCGAGATAGGCATACGGGATTTTCTGCGCCTCCAGCCGCTCGCGAATGAGCGCGAGCATCGAGACGAACTGGCTGAAGACGAGCACGCGATGCCCGCCATCGATCGCTTCCTCGAGCAGCTCGTCGAGCAATTCCAGCTTGGCCGAGCCGGCCTTCGCGCGATCGAGCAAGCGCAGGTCGCAGCAGACCTGCCGCAGCCGGAGCAGGCCGACCAGCATCTGCATCCGCACTGCCCCTTCGTTCGCGTTTTTGCCGCTCGCGAGGCCGGATTGAATCTCGCGCAGGAGCCCATCGTAGGCCGCGCGCTGCGGCGGAGTCAGTTCGCAGAGCACCTGTTGCTCGATCTTCTCCGGGAGATCCTTGGCCACTTCGCGATTTCCGGCGGCGCAGGAGGAACGGCCGGAGCCGGCGCGCCAGCCGCTGTTGCACCGCCGGGGCTTCGCCGCGCGCGAGCGGCTGCTCGTAGCGCTCGCGAAAATCGGCCCGCGTTCCCGAGATAGCCGGGGAGGGCGAAGTTCATGATCGACCAGAGATCGCGCACCGAGTTTTCGATCGGCGTGCCCGTGAGGACAAAGCGCCGCCGCGCCTGCAGCGCGAAGGCGGCCTGCGCGTTTTGCGTGTCGGGGTTTTTGATGTGCTGCGCTTCGTCGAGCACGACGGTGGAGAACTGGAGCGCGCGATAGCGCTCGGCGTCGCGCTGGAGGAGCGCGTAGCTCGTGAGCACGAGATCGTGCCGGCTGATTTCCGCGAAGCGTTCGTGCCGCTGCGGACCCTCGAGCACGAGCACGCGCAGACTCGGCGTCCAACGTTGCGCTTCGTTCCGCCAATTGGTCACGAGCGAGCTCGGGCAAACAATCAGCGCCGGCTCCTTCGTTTTCGCGGCTTCGAGAAACGCGAGCGTTTGCACAGTTTTCCCTAGCCCCATCTCGTCGGCTAAAATTCCGCCCAGGCCGCCTTGCCCGAGCCGCCACAGCCAGGCGACGCCTTCACGCTGGTAGTCGCGCAATTTGCCGCCAATTTCGCCAAGCGGCGGCAGCGCCACGGCGTTCGTTAGGCTCTGCAAAGCCCCACGCACATCTGCGCCGATCGCCTGCGCGGTCGTCGCGAGGTAATCACTGTGCGCGCGGCTGATCCGGTAAAGGCCGGGCTGCTTCTGCGTCGGGTCGGTATCGCGCAGCATCTCCTCGAAGTCGGCCATCGCTTCCGGGTCGAAGACCGCGGTCCGGCCATTACGCAGTTTGGTTTTCGTCTGCCCGGAACGAAGCAGGCGCTGCAGTTCCGCCGCGGAGAATTGGGTCCCGTCGGGCGTGCCTAACGAGTATTGGATCTCGAACCAGTTTTCGCCCGAAGCCACGACCTCGATCTGCGGCGCGAGCGGTTGCAGCTCGGCCTGCGCCTTGGTGGCCTGCGCCGAAAGCGTGACCGTCCATTGCTCGCGCAGGCGCGGGTATTCGAAGGCAAAGAAACGTGCGACCGCTTCCTCGCGCTTCAGGACCAGGCGCTCGTCAAAACCGAGCCGCTCGAGGCGCGCGAGCGCGGCGCTTTCCGCGGTGAGATCGCGCAGGAGAATCGCATCGGCCCGCGAAACCAGCACTTGCTCGCTGGCGCGCGCGAGCGGGCCCTCCCAGTCCGCCTCCGCATAGCGCACGCGCAGGGTCGCACGCACTTCGCGGAGCGAACCCTCGAGCGCGAGGAGGAACTGCGGCCGCGCGAGCTTCGGCTCCGGGAGCGGGAAGTCGCTCTCGACCGTGAACCACTCGCGTAACGACGCCACGCGTTCGGCGCGAATTTTCATCCGCCCATCGGCCAGGAAGCGGAACTCCTCCGGAAAATTCTCCGGCAACGGCCGAAACGTTTCGCCTTCGAGCAGCCAGGCTTCCGGGCCGGCGATGAGCAGCGGCGCGGAGAGTTCGGCCATCAGGGAAGCGCGCAGATGCAGAAGCGGCCGGCTATTTTCCGCGGCGATGGCCGCCGGCTTCGCTTTGCCAAAACTGACCCGCGGATGGCCGCGGAACGACCGCAGCAGCCGGAGAAATTTCTCGCGCGGATAGAGCCGCATGGCCGCGAGAAGTTCGTCCTCAGGGAAGAACTCGCGGAAGCCGTCGAGCGCAGCGAGGTCGTGCGGGTCGCAGGCGTAGCGCTCGTTAGGCCGCAAGGCTACCGGCTGGACGCGCGCGCCGCCGAGCTCGACCTCGGTCACGAGCATGACCTGCGGCTTGCTCCAGGCGCTCGCGAAATTTGGCGGGAGGATGAAATGGAGCACGAGCGGGCTGGCGTTTTCCGACCCGTTCTCGAGGAACAAAGGGCCGGCTGTTTTCGCGGCGGCGGGCGAAGGCCGGAGCGGCCGTGGGGGCGGGCGGCGGAGCGGGCGCGAGGTAAGCCACGCCCACGGCTAACGAGTGCGCGCAGATTTTGCCCCACTCGCGCGATTCGCGGCAGGTGCAGAGGTTCTCCACGTCCGTCTCGGTCTTGATCCGCAGACCGGCGCGCAGGTTGCGCGGACCTTCCCGGACCATGCCGGTAAGCATCGGCGGCTCGTAAGCGGCTTCGCTCACCCGGCCGGCGGCGTGCAGCAGCTGCGCCTGTTTCATCACCGGCCAGCCGCCGGCGGTCACGAGGAGCTTCTGGGTGATCGGCGGCGCGGCGGGCACGCGGGACGATGCGTCCCCGGGCGGCTCCGCTCAATGCGCGATTTAGCCGACGTTTTCCGGCGCGCGGGGCGCGGATGTGGAATGGTGCGCGCGTGAGTCCAGCTGCTGCCTACGCGCCCGGTCGAGTCGAATTGCTCGGGAACCACGCCGATTACAACCAGGGCGTGGTCCTGGCGGCGGCGATCGATCGCGGGCTGACGGTCGCGGGGATCCTGCGACAGGACGACAACGTCATCCTGACTTCGAAGAACGCGCGCAGCCGGGTGCATTTTTCCCTGCGCGAGATCGCGCCGCAGGAAGAGCAGCGCTGGGCGAACTACCCGCTCGGGGTGATCGAGCAATTCCAGCGCGCCGGCTGCGAGGTGCGCGGGTTCGATGCCGAAGTGACCGGCGATGTCCCGGCGGGCGCGGGGCTTTCGAGCTCGGCCGCGTTGGAGGTCGCGACCGCGGGTTTGCTGATGTTGCTGAATGAATTTCGCCTGCCGCCGCTGGAGGTGGCGAAGCTTTGCCAGCGCGCGGAAAACGAATTCGTCGGCGTGCGCTCGGGCCTGCTCGACCAGGCGACCTCCGTCTTCGGGAAGCGCGATCATGTCGTCTATTTCGACTGCCAGAGCGAAGAGGTGCGGACCTTCGCTTTCCCGGCGGATTGCGCGCTCGTGATCGCGGAGTCGGGCGCGAAGCACAACCTCCTGCAGAGCCTTTACAATACCCGGCGCGAGGAGTGTTCCGCGGCCGCGGAAGCGCTCGGGCTGGAGAGCCTGCGCGAGCTCACGCCGGACGCGCTGGAGTATGCGCACGGCTCGTTAGGCGACGTGCTCTACCGGCGGGCGGCGCACATCGTGGGCGAGAACGACCGCGTCTGGCGCGCGCTCGAGGCGCTGGAGCGCGGCGACGTGGCAGCGATGGGCGCGCTGATGAATGCGTCGCACGAAAGTTCGCAGGTGAACTTCGAGAACAGCGCGCCGGAAGTGGACGAGCTGGTCACGCTCGCGCGCACCCTCCCGGGCGTGCTCGGCGCGCGGTTGACCGGCGGCGGCTTTGGCGGCGGGACGGTCGCGCTCGTGCGGGTGGAGCAGGCGGAAGCGGTCGCGGAGGAATTAACGAAACAATTCCACCAGCCGCGCGGCCTGGCCACGGGCGCGTTCGTTTGCCGGATCGCCGATGGCGCCGCGGCGCGGTGGTAAACCAGAGAAAATTAGCCGACAAGTTCGGCGCCCATTTTATGAATCCCGAAAGCAAAGCCTTCCTCAAGACCCTGGTCGAAACCCCGAGCCCGTCCGGTTACGAATACGACGTGCAGAAGCTCGTGCGCGAGCGCATGCGTCCGTGGTGCGAGAACGTGCGCACGGACGTGATGGGGAACGTCTTCGGTCTGCGCAACGCCGCCGCGCGGCCGCGGATCATGCTCGCGGGACACTGCGACCAGATCGGGTTCATCATCAATTACATCACCGAGAAAGGCTTTCTCCACCTCGAGCCGATCGGCGGCGTTGACCCGGTGGTGGCGACTTCGCAGCGGGTCTCGATCAAGACCGCGAACGGGCTTGTGCCCGGCGTGATCGGCCGGAAGGCGATCCACCTGATGGACGATGAGGACAAGAAGAAGGTCCCGAAGGTGAAGGATCTCTACGTTGATCTCGGCGTCTCGAGCAAGGAAGAGGCGGAAGAGCTGGTCGCGATCGGCGACGCGG
Organism: uncultured Verrucomicrobiae bacterium; assembly: GCA_963726745.1. Taxonomy (GTDB): domain Bacteria; phylum Verrucomicrobiota; class Verrucomicrobiia; order Chthoniobacterales; family UBA10450; genus JACCTI01. Next base: position 937,494 of record CAVSDR010000003.1, on the reverse strand, counting down.
GGATTTTCCTGCAGCCGTATCTGGAGCTGGCGAACGAGCGCGCCGTCTCGATGGCTTTCGACAACAAGATGGGCACCTGGATCGTGACCGAAGTTTTGCGGCTCCTGCATGAGCGGAACTCCGAGGCCGGCGTGGTCGGCGTGTCCACGGTGCAGGAGGAGATTGGTTTGCGCGGCGCGGTCACGAGCGCTTTCTCGAGTGAGGCGGAAGTGGGGATCGCGCTCGACGTGGCCCACGGGACGGACACGCCGGATATCGAGAAGAAAAAAGCCGGCGACTTCCGCGTGGGCGACGGGCCGATCATCTGCCGCGGGGCGAACATCAACCCGCGCGTCTTCGAGTTGCTGGTAGCGGCAGCGAAGGCGGAGAACATTCCGTATCAAGTGGCTTCGGCCGCGCGCGGCACCGGCACGGACGCGAATGTGATGCAGCTCTCGCGGGGCGGGATGGCGACCGGTCTGCTTTCGGTGCCGCTGCGCTACATGCACACGCCTAACGAGCTGTTGTCACTGGTCGACCTGGAGAACACCGCGCGGCTACTGGCGGCATTTTGCCATTCGCTCCCGCAGGACCAGGATTTCACTCCCTGATTTTTTTTGGCCACGGATCGACAGGATGAAACACGGATAAAGGCTGGGTTTTCTTTCCCCATCCGTGTTTTCATCCGTGTCGGTCCTGTGGCCTATGAAAAGAACTCGCCGGCAGTTTCGTCGAAGTTTGTGCGCTTGCGGGTAGTGCGGTGAGCCTCGGGGCGCTGCGCGCTGCGCGCGGCGGATAAGCCGAAGCGGCTGCGAATTTTGATCCTGGGCGGGACCGGTTTTACCGGGCCGTTCCAGGTGAAGTATGCGCTCGAACGCGGGCACGAGGTCACGGTTTTTAATCGCGGGAAGACGCGGCCGGGCGAACTGCCCGAGGGCGTGGAGCAACTGATCGGCGACCGCAACGGCCAGCTCGACGCGCTCCGCAATCGCCAGTGGGACGTGGCGATCGACAATCCCACGAGCGCGCCGGTCTGGGTGCGCGACGTGGCCCAGATCCTCCAGGGAAACGTGGAGCGTTACGTTTTCATTTCCTCGATCTCGGTCTACGCAGACAACACCACGCCAAACGACGAGAGCGGCGCGCTCGCGAAATACGAAGGCGCGGATGCGATGAAGGAATCGCGCGAAAGCATCGTCGCTTCCGGGTTCAAACTCTACGGCCCGCTGAAGGCGCTCGCGGAAGCGGAAGCGGAGAAATGGTTCCCGAAGAAAGCGCTGATTATTCGCCCGGGCTTGATCGTGGGACCGGGCGACCAGACGGATCGTTTCACCTATTGGCCGGTGCGGATCCAGCGCGGCGGCGAAGTGCTCGCGCCCGGCAATCCAGCGGACCCGGTGCAGATCATCGATGCGCGCGACCTCGCGGAATGGACCATCCGAATGGTCGAGCAACGCGCGGCCGGGATCTACAACGCCACCGGCCCGGAGAAGCCGTATCCAGATGGGCGCGATGCTCGACGGGATCAAAACGGCGCTGGGAGCGGACGCGAAATTCACCTGGGTGGACGCGGATTTTCTCGAAGCGCAAAAGGTCGCGCCCTGGTCGGACATGCCGGTGTGGGTGCCGCCGCGTGGAGAAGACGGCGGGATGGGGCGGACGCCGAATGCGAAGGCGCTCGCGGCGGGCCTGAGCTTCCGGCCGCTGGCGGTGACCGCACGCGATACGCTTGCGTGGTTCGAGACGCTGCCGGAGGAACGGCGGAAAACTTTGAAGGCAGGACTGACGCCGGAGCGGGAAGCGGAAGTGCTGGCGGCGTGGCACCGGGCGCAGGGGTGAGTGCGGGTGGGGAATTTAGCCGACAAGTTGTGGGGCAAGGTGGTCGACGTGCGGCCGGCGGAACGTCGCGCGCTCGGGTTTGCTTTCGTCTTCAATTTCATCGTCCTCGGCAGCTACTACGTCATCCGGCCGATTCGCGACGAGATCGGCGTGGCCGGCGGGGTGGAGAAGCTCTCGTGGCTCTTCACCGCCACGCTCGCCGGGATGCTGGTGGCCAACGCGCTCTTCGCCGCGATCGTCGCGCGGATGTCGCGGCGGCGCTTCATCCCGCTGGCCTACCGCTTCTTCTTGCTCAATCTCGTCGGCTTTTATTTTCTGCTCCGCTCCGGCGCGCCGCCGTTTTGGGTCGGCGCGGCCTTCTACGTCTGGGTGAGCGTCTTCAATCTCTTCGTTGTGACCGTCTTCTGGGCCTTCATGACCGACGTCTTCAGCAACGAGCAAGCGAAGCGGCTCTTCGGTTTTGTGAGCGTGGGCGGGACGCTCGGCGGGATCGTAGGCGGATTGCTCACGGCGTCACTCGTTAGGCAAATCGGGACGGCCAATCTCCTGCTGGTCTCCGCGGCCATGCTGGAAAGCGGGGCCTGGCTGGTGCGGTTTTTCCCAGGCGGAAGCTCGCGCGATTCTCGTGCTCCGCAGGGTGACCAGGTGATCGGCGGGTCGCTCTGGTCCGGGATCACGCACGTCTCGCGCTCGCCTTACCTGCTCGGGATTTGCGCGTTCATGCTCCTGCACGCGATCACGAGCACGCTGGTTTATTTCCAGCAGGCGGAGATCGTGGGGGCGCAATTTCCCGACCGCGCGGCGCGCACGGCTTTCTTCGCGCAGCTCGATGTCTGGGTGAACGTGCTCACGATCACGGTGCAGCTTTTCCTCACTGGCCGGCTCCTGAAATGGCTCGGCGTGGGACTGACCCTGGCGGCGCTACCATTCGTTAGCCTGATCGGTTTTCTGGTCCTTGGTTTTGCCCCGGTGCTGGCCTTCCTGGCGTTCTTCCAAGTGCTAAGGCGCGCGGGGAATTTCGCGCTCTCGCGACCGGCCCGCGAGGTCCTCTTCACCGTCCTGCGCCGGGAGGACAAATACAAAGCGAAGAGCTTCATGGACACGTTTGTCTATCGTGCGGGCGACCAGATCGGTGCCTGGTCTTATCCGCTGCTTACCTGGCTGGGCCTGGGCCTGACCGGCATTTCCTTTGCGGCCGCGCCGCTGGCGGCGGCTTGGTGCGGTCTTAGTCTCTGGCTGGGGCACCGGCAGGCGCGGCTCGCCCGGACGCGCGACGTTGCCTAACGAGTGGTGCGGCCCGCGGGTGACGGCGTGGGAGTGGGCGTGGGCGATTTTTCTTCGGGGGCAGGATCGCGCCAGACGGGGAAGAAGATGTGGCCGACGACACTGCTGCGGTTGTGCGGGGCCCCAAGATAGCCGCCCGCGGGCCGACGCGCGGGCGCTGGGGCGGGCGCGGGCTTGGCTTCCGGCGGGGTCGCAGCCGGACGGGCCAGGGTAATCCTGGGGCGCGCGCTCTCCGCGCGCTCCACCGGGAGCGCCCGGCGAATCTCGAGGCTTGGCGCTGCTTCGCGGGCGGGAGAGGGGGCCGACGGCGGCGGCTCGTTTTCCGGTGGGCCCTCGGCGGGTGGCGCGGGCGGTGCAGGAAGCGGTTCTACCTGAAGCTGGAGTTCGGTTTCCGACTCCGCCGCGCCTGCGAGATTGCCGGCAATAAGCGGCGAGGCGAGCTCGAGCGAAGGAAGGAGGCGGCGAAGTCTTCTCCGGCTCGGCGATCGGCGCGGCTGCGGCGAGCGCGGCCTCGCCAGCGGGCGTCGCACCAGCGAAAGTGCTGTCTGTTTCTCTGGCCGGAATTTCCTCCGCGACCGCGAGCTCAGAGAGCGGCGGCAAATCGGGCGCCGGCAGCTCGGTCTCGACGGGCGGCGAAGCGAGTGGTGCCGGGCTGGGCGCGCTTGCGGAAAAAGCCATTTCCTGCGAGAGGCGCGGCCGAAAAAAAACCACCGCGAGCGCGCCCAAAAGAAGGAGGAGCGCGGCCAGCGCCAGCGGTTTCCAGGCCGAGCGGCGGCGCGGCGGAGGCGTCTCCCACCTCGCCAGGACCGGGACCGCGGCACGCCGCGGCGCGACGGGGTCCCGGCCCTCGAACTCGGCCAGGCAATGCTCGATCTGGCGCTGGAGCGCGGCCGGATCGGACGGGCGCTCGGCCGGATTTTCCGCGAGCATTTCCCTGAGCAGGGCGCGGAGCGGCGCGCGCAGGCCGACCGCTTGCGCCACCGCAGCGGCGCCTCCGGTAAGCGGCACGCCCTTGAGCAAAAACCAGAGCGTGCTGCCTAACGAGTAGATCTCCGAGCGGAAAGTGATCGGGCCATTTTGAAATTGCTCCGGGCTGGCGAAATCCGCCGGAGCGATCCGGCGCGCGGTGGCGCCTTCCGCCGGGTCGAGCGAAGGGGCGAGGCCGAGGAAGTTCAAGACCTTTACCTGCGGCACCGCGGCGAGGTCCTGGCCTTCGAAAACGAAGAGGAGATTCCCCGGGTGAATCGCGTGGTGAATGATCCCGTGCAGGCTGGCCGCAACGAGCGCATCGACCACCTGGGCGGCCACGCGCAAGGCCACGCCCGGCGGGAGCACGCCGTGCTCCCGGACCCACTCCGCCGCCGTCTCGCCCTCGAGGTATTCGGTTACGTAGACCAGCTGATCGTCGTCGAAGCCAAAGTCGAGCAGCCGCGGGATGTGCGGATGGGCGATCTGCTGCGCGGCGCGGGCCTCGGTGCGAAGTTGTTCGCGTTGGGTGGTGGCGTGCGCGCCGGCTGGCTGCAATTCCACCGCGACCAGCGTCCCGCTCTCGGCATTCTCGGCCAGGAGCGTGGCCTCCTCTTCGCCACGGCGAAGCACGATCGGAAGTCCCATTCGATCGAGGCGCACCCGGTAGCGACCGAGGTAGGTTTTCCCGTGCATTGACCTGTGTGCGCGCACACCCTAGCGAAGGGGCTGCGGCAAAAGCGAGCGCGAAAAGACCGGCGGACGGCCGCCGGGTGGGCCTAGACGTTGGCCTCTTCGACCTGGAACTTCTCCAGGAGGCGGGCCATCGCGGCGACCGCTTCCTCGGCATCGAGGCCATGAGCTTCGATCGTGAGCTGCGAACCCTGCGCGAGGCTGGCGCGGAGAATATCGATGAGACTGGTGGCGGCGAAGCGCTGATCATCTTTAACCAGCGAGATCTCGGAGCGAAAGCTGTTCGCCTTGCGGACAAACTCGGCCGCGGGGCGCGCGTGCATGCCGAATTTATTCAGGATCGTGATCTCGCGGCGCACGGTCACCGGTGCGCGTTTTTTTCCCCAGCCGAGCATCAGCGCAGCAGCCTCCGCGACGGCGGGAAACTCGTGGTGGCGGCGGAGTTTCCGTGACCCTGGTCCATCGTGCTCAAGGTTCCCACCATAACGCAAAACCGGCGCGAGCCAAAAGACCGCAGGCTACGGGCGCGAACGCGGCGCCTATTCGTCCACCGGGAGCGCCGGCAAAACCGGCATCCCCGGAGCGGGTTTGTAGATCACTTCGCGACTGGGACGGCGTTCCTGCCGACTCGAGGCCGGGGGCACAGCGACGTAGCCGCGCTCGTCTTTCGGGAGGCCAAAGATCATCTCGCCATCGGGCGATGTGCCGAGGTATTGCGCGCGCACCGGGCCGCGGACGCTGCGTTCGCGACGCGCGGGTTTGCCCGCAGCCAGACGGGTTTTGGGCGGCACGGCGCGAGGGCGCGCCGCGACTTCCACTTCCTCCACCGGCTCGGCTTTCCGCACTTCCGTGCGGCGCGCGGGCGCGGGCGTGGGCTCGATGATCGGCTCTTCGGGAGGGGGGTGGTGGCGACGGCGATTTGGGGCGCGGCCGGGACGGTGGCCTCCGGACCTTCGGAAGGCGGCGCGGGCTCGGGTTCCGAGGAGGAATTGGCGGCAACTTCTGGCATGGCCATTTCGTCGCGCGGGGCTTCCTCGAGCGGAGCTTCGTCCTCGGCCGCGCTGGCGGCAGCGGTGGATTGCAGGACGCCTTGCGCGGCGATGAGCGGCGGGGTCGCCTGCGGTGCGGCCGCGGCGGCGTTGGCCACTTCGTCCGGCACGCCTACGGGCACACCAAGTTGCTGGCTACTTCCGCGAAAGAAGAGCGCCGCGATCCCGGCGAGCGCGAGCAAAACCGCAGCCACGGCCAGAGCCTGCCAGGGGAATGGCCGCCGCGGCGGGCGCACGACCACTGGCTCCGCGGCCGCCACGGCCGCGAGGCTGACCGGCCCGGCTTCCACTTCGGCCAGCGCTTGTTCGATCGCTCCCTGCAGCGCCAGCGGGTCGCCCGGGCGATCGGCCGGCGAAGCTGCGAGCATTGCGCGGAGGAGGCGGCGGACGGAAGGGGGCAAGCCTTGCGCGGTCTCGATGGTGGCGGCTCCGCCGAGCGGCAAAGTGCCGCTGAGCAAAAACCAGAGCGTGCTGCCTAACGAGTAAACCTCGGAGGCGAAGTCGACTTCGCCGCTGTGCAGTTGCTCTGGGCTGGCGAAGTGGATCGGGTCGTAGGTCGTGCCCACGGCCGCGGCCTGGTCGGGCGAATAAACCGGCGCCAGGCCGAGGAAATTGGTCACCTTGATCCGCGGCCACTCATTCGTTTCCACCGGCAGGATGATGATGTTTCGCGGGTTGAGCGCGTGATGGAAAATGCCGTGAAAAGCGGCCGCACCGAGGGCGCTCACAGCCTGCGCGGCGATCCGCAGGACGGCGGGAATAGGCAGCGGGCTCTGCGTTTTGACCCAGGTGGCAGTGCTGTGGCCCTCGACCAACTCGGAGGCGTAAACGATCTCGTCGCCTTCGATCCCGAAATCGTAGAGCGCGGGGATATTCGGGTGCTGCAAGCGCTGCGCGGCGTTCGCTTCCGCGGCCAGTTGTCCATGGAGCGCAGTGGCTACTTCCGCCAGGGGCAGGACCACGAGGGCAACCTCGCGCTTGGCCTGCGAGTCGAAGGCTTTGTAGGTCGCGCCCGGGCCGGCGCGGCGCAGGCGAAGCGGCTGGCTATTTTGGCCCAGCATGAGCAGGTAACGGCCGAGGTAGGTTTTGGTTTGCATGAGGACGGCGCCGACGGCTTGGGTTCGAGAACCCGCATCTTTGATTCGATTGCGGGCGGCTGCCGGGGCGTAGAAAATTCTGACGGGAAAGCGGCCGGGAAATTCACCGGACGGGCGCGCGCGCAACAAACTCCCTGACTTCGCCGGGCGCACTTGTTAGGAAAGTTTTTCCGGCAATATGAAATCCCTTCTCGATCCGCGGCGCACGGTCGCCGAACTGCGCGAATTGCGCGCCCTCACGGGCGACGAAAACGGCGCCCAGCGCGTCGCCTTTACCGGCCTCTGGGCCGGCGCGCGCGAGTGGCTGCAGCGAAAGCTGGAAGCGATCCCGGCGGAAGTGCAGCGCGACGCCGCGGGCAATCTTTGGGCGACGCTGCGCGGGGAATCCGAGAGGGCGCTTTTGATCGGTGGGCACATCGACTCGGTGCCGAATGGCGGCTGGCTCGATGGCTGCCTGAATACGCTCGCCGGGGTGGAGATTTTGCGCCGCGTCCATGCGCAATACCAGGGCCGTCCGCCCGTGACCGTGCGCGTGGTCGACTGGGCCGATGAAGAGGGGGCGCGTTTCGGCAAAAGCCTTTTCGGTTCCTCCGCCTGCTCGGGCAATCTCGACATGGACGAGGCGCGCGTGCTCAAGGATCGCGACGGCACCACCCTGCCGGCGGCGCTCCGGGAATGCGGGATCGATTTCGAGAAGGTGAAGGAGTGCGGCGAAGAGCTGCGAAACGCCGCGGCCTACCTCGAGCTGCACATCGAGCAGGGTCCGGTGTTGCTCGACCTGGACCGGCCGCTCGGGACCGTGCTCGGCACTTTCGGGGTCGAGCGGCATGCGATCACGTTCCGGGGACAGGCGGCGCATTCCGGAAGCACCCCGATGAATCGCCGCAAGGACGCCTTCCTGGCCGCGGCCCGGATGAGCCCGGAAGTTTACGAAATCGCGGCGCGCAGCGGGGGCGGCGTCGGCACCATTGGCTCGTGCCTGACGAAACCGGGGATCGTCACCAGCGTGGTCGAGGAATGCCGGATCACGCTCGATATGCGGCATCTCGACGCCAAAGCGCTGGCTAAAATGTTAAGTGAGGCGCAGGCCGCGAGTGAGCGCTTTGCCCAGGCGGGGGGCGTGACCGTGGCCTGGGAACGGCTTTGGAACATCGAGCCGATCCTGTTTCACCAGGAATTGATCGAGCAGTGCGACCAGGCGATCGCCGCGGTCGGCGCGCAGCCGCATCGTTTGCCCTCCGGTCCGCTGCACGACGCCGCGGAGGTGGCCCGCGCCGGCGTGCCCACGATCATGATGTTCGTGCAAAGCCTGCACGGCATCAGCCACAACAAAATCGAGGACACCAAGCCGGAGCACCTCGAGCTGGCCGTGACCGCCTTCGACAAACTAGCCGACCAGACGATGAACTGGATCGCGCAGAACGGGCCGGGCCGGAAAGCCTGATGGCACCGCCGTTCGCACGTCACCTGCCGGCGCGATGATGGACGAGTTCAGTTACCTCTCGGTTCTGCTTTCGATCATCATCGGGCTGGCGCTCACGGAGATTCTCCAGGGATTTCGCGAGCGGATGCTGGCGCGGGAACGGATCCAGGAATATTGGCCAACGCGGCTTTGGGCGGCCACGCTCCTGCTGGTTTGCGCGCAGACTTGGTGGGCCATGTTTGACCTGCGCAACCGGCACGATTGGGAGTTTAGCCAGTTCCTTGTCCTGCTGGCCCAGTCCATCGTGCTCTATCTGCTGGCCGGGTTGGTTTTCCCGAAATTTCCCGACCGGGAGACGAGTCGATTTGCGGGCCCATTATTTCGCGCAGCGAAAGCGCTTCTTCACCCTGCTGATCGTGGCCACGCTCCTGAGCCTGGGCCGCGATTACGTGTTGAATCACGCCCTCCCGCAGCGGTTGAATTTTCTCTTCCACCTCGGCTACATCGCGATCGCGGTCGCGGGCATTTTGGTGGCGAAGGAATGGTTTCACAAAGCGCTGGCTCTTTTTACCGCGATCGCCTTTGTGCAATACATCACCACGCTCTTCGCGCGTCTGCCGCATTAGAATTTTCGTGGCCCCCGACGTGACCGAACCGCAGCGCGAGCGCACCACGCTTCTCCTGATCCTGGCGCTCGCCGCCGCGACGGTGCTGATCCATCTCCTCGTGGGCCATCGCTACGGCTTTCATCGCGACGAACTCGCCACCCTGGAGGACGCGCGGCATCTCGCCTGGGGGTATGTCGCCTATCCGCCGGTTACCCCTTTTTTCGGCTGGATCTCGTGGCAACTCTTCGGCCCGTCGCTCGCCGGGTTTCGCTTCTTCGCGGCCGTGGCCAGCGCCGGCGCGATGGTGCTGGCTGGTCTGCTTGCGCGCCAGCTCGGCGGCCAGCGCACGGCCCAGCTCCTGGCCGTCTGCGCGACCGCGCCCTTCAGCCTCGCCGCCGGCAGCCTGATGCAATACGTCTCCTTCGATTACCTCGCCTGGGTGGCGGTGGCTTATTTTGTCTCGCGCCTTTGCCGGTCGCACGACCCACGCTGGTGGCTCGCGGTCGGAGGCGCGATCGGCTTTGGGATGATGAGCAAATACAGCATGCTCTTCCTCGTCGCGGGTCTCGGCGTGGGCGTGATCCTTGGCCCGCTCCGGGCGCATTTACGCAGCCGGTGGCTCTATCTCGGCGCGGCGCTCGCCTTGCTCATCTTCCTGCCAAATTTCCTCTGGCAATGGCAGCACGATTTCATCTCGCTGGAGTTCCTGCGCAAGATCCACGCGCGCGACATCGCGATCGGGCGGACCGATTCTTTTCTGCCGGATCAATTGCTGCTCACCCTGGCCGCGCTCCCGCTGGCGCTGGCCGGCCTCGGCTTCTGCTTCCTCGCGCGGGGAGGGCGGTTCCGCGTGCTTGGCTGGATGTATCTGGCGCCGCTCGCCCTTTTCCTTCTCGCCCGGGGCCGCGGCTACTACCTCGCGCCGGCTTACCCGATGCTCTACGCCGCGGGCGCCGTCGCCGGGGCGGAATGGCTCGCGCAGAGTCGCCCGTGGAAGCGACGCACCATTGGCGCCCTCGCCTTCCTCGGGGTGAGCGTGAACATCGTCGTCATCTCCGCGATCTTCCTGCCGCTCGCTCCGCTGCACTCGCGCTGGTGGGAGATCGTTTCGGAGATTAACCGCGACCTGCGCGAGGAAATCGGCTGGCCGGAGTTGGTGGAGAACGTCGCGCGCATCCGCGATTCCCTCCCGCCCGGCGACCGCGAGCGCGTGCGCATCCTCGCGGGCAACTACGGCGAAGCCGGCGCGATCAACCTCTACGGCCCGCGGTATGGTCTGCCGCCTGCGATTTCTCCGGTGAACTCCTTCTGGGCTCGCGGCTACGGCGATCCGCCTCCGGAAATCCTCATCATTCTCGGCGCCTCGCGCGAGGATCTGGAGCCGCGTTTCCGCTCTTGCGAATTAGTCGGCCACATCACCAATCGCGAAGGCGTTGCCAACGAGGAGACCACCGAGCATCCCGACATTTTTCTCTGCCGCGGGCCGCGTTTTCGCTGGGAAGAGGCCTGGCCGAAATTCCGCCGTTTCGGCTAACGAGCCGCCTTGAAATGGCGCGTGCTTTCCGCGAGCGAAGTCCTATCCTCGCGCTGTCGTGACGCTCAACGTTAACGGGCAGAACTATGACGTAAACGTCGCGGGCAGCACGCCGTTGCTCTGGGTCCTGCGCGACCTCCTCGGGCTCACCGGGACGAAATACGGCTGCGGCATCGAGGTTTGCTGGGCCTGCACGGTGATGATCAACGGCCAGGCCGAGAAGACCTGCCAATACGACGTCAGCTCCGCGGTCGGGAAGACGATCACCACCATCGAAGGCCTCTCGCCGGACGGCGCCAGCCATCCGTTGCAAAAGGCCTGGATCGCCGAGCAGGTCCCGCAATGCGGCTATTGCCAATCCGGCATGCTCATGGCCGCGTGCGCGCTCCTGCGCCAGAAGCCGCATCCGACAGACGACGAGATCAACGAGATCCACAACATCTGCATTTGCGGGACGTATCAGCGGATTCGCGCGGCGATTCATCGCGCGGCCAACGGCGGCTAACGAGTCATGAGCGCGCCCGCCATCTCGAAGGCTAATTCGCTCGACCGGCGCGAATTTCTCAAGCTCACCGGCGGCTTCCTCCTCGCGATCACGCTCGAGGCTGGCGGCAGCCGCGCGTTCGCCCAAACGCCCGGACCGACCAGCATCACCACTTACATCCGCATCGGCGCGGATGAATCGATCACCGTCCTGGTCGGCGGCGGCGAGATGGGGCAGGGCATTTACACCGGTCTGGCCATGGCCACGGCGGAGGAATTGATGGTGCCGTGGACCGCGGTGAAAGTGGAACCGATCGCCGCCATTTCTTCCTGGCTTTCCGCAGGGCAGCGGCGGGATTCGCTCGCGCCTGCCCACCTTCCTGAAAGCCGGCGCGGCCGCGCGCGAGATGTTGCTTCAGCGCCGCGGCGCAAACCTGGAACGTCGAGCGCGCGCTTTGCCAGGCGACGAACGGCACCGTCAGGAACACATCGACGAACGAGTCGCTGACTTACGGCCAGCTCGCGGCGACCGCCGCGACCTTTCCAGTGCCGACGAATCCGCCGCTCACGCCGGCTGCCAACTATCGGATCATCGGCACGCCGGCGGCGCGGGTCGATCTGCCGCCGAAGACAAACGGCTCGGCAAAGTACGGCATCGACACCTTCCTTCCCGGGATGGTCTTCGCCGCGGTCAAGCACAGCCCGGTCATCGGCGGCTTGCTCAATGCCACGCCGCCGAAGCCCAGCTCCGCGATCGCGCTCGTCCCGCTGCTCCCGATTTCCGGCACGACCGCGAACGCCGTCGCAGTGGTTTCAACCGATACCTACAAGGCCAAGAATTTAGCCAACGGGATCTCGAACAACTATTGGACCGCGCCGGCGAATGCCGCGCTCCTCGATAGCAACGTCTTCCTCGCCCAGGCCCAGCAATTGATGGGACGCGGTGCGCCGTATATGGCCGAGCAAACCGGCGACGCGGCCGCCGCCCTAACGAGTGCTGCGAAGACGATCGACGCGACCTATAACTTCCCTTACCTGGCGCACGCCTGCATGGAAGTGCTCGCGTGCACCGTGCGTCTGACCGCCACGACCTGCGAAGTCTGGGCGCCAACGCAAGGTCCAAACAGCGCGCTGACCACGGTCGCGAACGTCTCGGGATTGCCGAAAACCAGCATCACGATCTACCCCACGCTCATGGGCGGCGGGCTCGGGCGAAAGATCGAGCAGGATTTTATTTCGCAGGCGGTACAGGTCGCGAAAGCCCTCCCGAGCGGCACGCCGGTGAAGCTCACCTGGACGCGCGAGCAGGACATGGCAAACGACCAGTATCGCCCGATGGCGATGATCCGCGTGCGCGCCGGTTTGGATAATGCCGGGAGCGTGAGCGCGTGGAATTACCGGCACATCTCGCCGTCTATTTCGAAGCAACGCGGCGCGACCATCGGCACGAAGGGCGATTCGCAGGCGACCGAAGGCAGCACCACGCTGCCGTATAATTTCGGCAGCCGCACGGTCGAATACGTCATCCATCCGTCGCCCATCCCGGTCGGCTATTGGCGGTCCGTCGGCTATTCGCTCAACGCCTTTGCGGTCGAGAGCGCGATCGATGAACTTGCGCTCGCGGCCAACGTCGACCCGCTCCTCTTCCGGCAGCAGTTGCTGGCCAATAGCACCGACCCGCTGGCCGCGCGCACCCTCGCGTGCTTGAACAGCGCGGCCGCGATCGGCGGTTGGGGCACGGCGTTGCCCGCGGGTCGCGCGCGAGGCCTCGCCGTGGCCCAGGCGTTCAACACCATCGTCGCGGAGTGCGTCGAAATCTCCGGCACGGCAACCAGCATCCGCGTTTACAAAGTCGCCTGCGCGGTCGATTGCGGCACCGCGGTCAATCCCGACTCCGTCGCGGCGCAGATGGAGGGCGGCATTTTCCACGGCTTGAGCGCGGCGCTTTGGGGCGAGATCAAATGGACCGCGGGCAAGCCCGGCGCGACCAACTTCAATAAGTATCGCGTCCTGCGCATGAGCGAGGCGCCGGTGATCACGGTCAACATCATCAACAGCGGCGCGCCCATGAGCGGATGCGGCGAACCGGGCGTGCCGCCGATCGCGCCCGCGGTCGCGAACGCCTACGCGAAATTAACCGGCACGCGTCTGCGCAGCCTCCCCTTCTTCCCCGGCGCGACCATGGGTGGCTAACGAATGAAAACGCTCCGCCTCATCTTTGCGCTTCTGCTCGCCGGCACCGGCGCGCAAGCCGCAAGCCTGAGCGTGAGCACGACTGCAGACAGCGGCGTCGGTTCGCTCCGCGCGCAGTTGGCCGCGGCGGCGAATGGCGACACGATTACCTTCAAGATCAACGGGACGATTGCCCTAACGAGTGGTGAAATCGCCGTCAACGGCAAAGACCTGACGATTCTCCGGCCCGGGCGCGACCAACCTCACGATCACGACCAACGCGACCACGCGCGCGCTGCACCTGACCAACGCCAGCTGCACGATCAGCGGCCTCACTTTCGACAACTGCCGGGCCTTCCCCGGGGACATCGACACCGGCGGCGCGATTTTTGCCGACAACTTCAGCGCCGGCGGCGCGGCGAAATTGACTCACGATCCGCGATTGCGCTTTCAGCAATAATCAATCGGGCTGGGGCGGCGCGGTCGACGTCTTCAACGGCGGCCTCCTCCTGGACCGCTGCACCTTCTCCGGTAACAACAGCACCGGCCTGGCCTTTGGCACATACGGCGGCGGCGGTGCGCTCAGCCTGGGGCCGACGGTCGCTTCCCGGATCACTAACTGCACCTTCTCTGGCAACACCCAGAGCGGCGCAGCCACCGGGCAGCCGGGCGGCGGCGCGATTTATAACTACGGCGCGACGCCCTCGAATCCGGCCGGGCTTACCGTGGAGCACTGCACCTTCGTGGCGAATGTCGACGCCAGCGGCGCGGCCGGGGCGATACGCGAGAATTACACCGCGAGCTATCACACCTTCGCCAGCGTCAAGAACAGCCTGCTGGCTAATAACCAGGCGCCGGCCAGCGCCCTGCGGAATTTTGCCGGCAACACGACCGGCGCGCTCACCCTGAGCTACTCCTCGTTAGGCGGAAACGTCACCGACGAAACGGTCACGAGCGCGCAGTTCATGAGCGGGAGCGACCGCCTTGGCCGCGCAAACCTGGCTGCTTCCGTGGCCCCCGCGCTCGCGCTCAACGGTGGCTCCACCAAAAGCCACGCGCTGCTCCGCGGCTCGGCTGCGCAGCGGGCAGGGCTCGCCTCGAGCGTGAGCCTCGACCAGCGCGACGCGCCGCGGCATGCGCTGCCAGATGCTGGCGCCTTCGAGTTGATCGAGCCGGAAATGAGCGTGGTCACGGCAGTCGACTTCGGCGCCACGCCGTTCGATGCGCCGGTCGCGCGCACGATCACGATCACGAACACCCAAACCAGCCCGTTGCGCAGCGGTCCGCTGATGCTCGCCGATCTTGCGCTCCCCGCCGGCTACGGCAGCGCGGATTTTCCCAGCGCGTCGTTGGACAACGGCCAGTCGGCCAGCTTTAGCGTCACGCTTTCGGCAAGTGCGAGCGGCCTTTACCAGGCGCCGCTCAGCTTCACCGCGAACGACCGCTACGAACCGGCCGTTGCCTTGAACACCAGCGGCAATCCGAATCGGCACGTCATCGCGCTCACCGGCTTGGTCACCGACACGGTCGATCATTGGCGGCAGCAATATTTTGGGCCCGGCGCGACCAACACCGGCGACGCCGCCGACACCGCCAACCCCAGCGGCGACGGGCTGGCCAATCTGCTCAAGTACTCGTTAGGCCTGAATCCGCTGGTGGCCTATCCGCCGGGCACCGGGGTCGCGACCAGCCTCGATCCGGCGGGTCATCTCAGGATGACGGTCGCGAAAAATCCCGCCGCGACCGATCTCGCGCTTGCGATCGAGGTAGCGAGCGACCTCGCGGGCTGGAATGCAGCGGAGACGACGATCGAGCAAAACACGCTCACGCTTTTGCAGGCGCATGATAACGCTTCCACCGCGGAGGCGGCGCGGCGCTTCATCCGGTTGCAGGTCTCGCGGCCGTAACGCGCGCCAGGGGCGCGCGGAGTTCGGGATTGAGTTTTCCGGCCCGGGCGCATAGAAGCGACTCCCACCCCATCGCTTATGCCTACACTAGCCACCACCGTCGACGGCCTGAAATTACCCAACCCTTTCGTCATCGGCTCAGGTCCTCCGGGGACGAACCTGAACGTGATCAACAAGGCCTTTAAGGAAGGCTGGGGCGCGGTCATCGCGAAGACCGTCAGCCTCGATTCCAGCAAGGTGGTCAACGTCACCCCGCGCTACGCGAAGCTTTACTCGGAGGACCGCAAGGAAGTCATCGGCTGGGAAAACATCGAGCTGATCAGCGACCGGAAATTCGAGATCTGGCTGGAGGAATTCAAGAAGATCAAAGACCAGTTTCCCGAGGGAATTTTGATCGCGTCGATCATGGAGGAGTTCAACAAGGACGCCTGGGTCGAGATCGTCGAGCGTTGCCAGGACGCGGGGGTGGATGCGTTTGAGTGCAACTTCTCCTGCCCGCACGGATTGCCCGAGCGGAAGATGGGCGCGGCCATGGGGCAGGTGCCGGAAATTCTCGAGGAAGTCTGCGGCTGGGTCATGAGCGCAGCCAAGAAACCGGTCTGGGCGAAGATGACGCCAAACGTCACCCGCATCACCGATCCGAGCCGCGCCTCGCTGCGCGCCGGCTGCCAGGGACTGGCGGCGATCAACACCATTCGCAGTGTCATGGGAGTGAACCTCGAGACGCTCCGGCCGGAGCCAATCGGTCGAAGGCTTCACCACGCCGGGCGGTTATTCGTCCAAGGCGGTCCGCCCGATCGCGCTCCGCATGGTCATGGAAATCGCGACCATGATTCGCCACGGAATTTCCCGGCCGCTCGCTCTCGGGCATCGGCGGCGTGGAAAGCGGCGGCGACGCCGCGCAGTTCATCCTGCTAGGCGCGGACACCGTCCAGGTCTGCACCGGCGTGATGAAGTTCGGCTACGAATGCGTCAAGCGGATGCAGGACGAGCTGCTCGCCTTCATGGAGAAGCACAGCTTCGAGACGCTGGCTGATTTCAAAGGCAAGAGCCTGGATTACTTCACCACCCACGCCGAGCTCGTGCGCATGCAGGGCGAGCGCAAGGCAGCGCAGAAAGCGGCCGAGGAAGCGAAAATGGTCAAGGCCGACAGCGAGTGGAGCGGCGACGATTTCGTGAAGCAATCCGACGCATTGGCGCGAGGGTAACCCATGCCTACTTCAGCCTGCCCGGTCTTCATTGGCGGAACTTGGGAGACCGTTGACGGCAACGGCACTTCGCCCGTCTACAATCCCTCCCGCGGCGAAGTGATTGCCGAGGTCCCGATGTGCGGGGCCGACCGGGTGAATGATGCGGTCGAGGCCGCGCACGCGGCTTTTCCGGCGTGGCGCGACACTCCGGTAGTGGAGCGGGCGCGTTTGTTTTTCCGCTACCGCCAGTTGCTCGAGGAAAACTTCGAGCGCATCTGCGCGAGCGTTTCGCGCGAGCACGGGAAGACGCTCGCGGAAGCGCGCGGGAGCGTTTATCGCGGGCTGGAGAATGTCGAGTACGCCTGCAGCGCGCCGACGCTCCTGATGGGCGACAACCTGCCGGATCTCGCGCGCGGGGTCGATTGCGAGACGCTCCTGCAGCCGCTCGGCGTCTGCGTCGGGATCACGCCGTTTAATTTTCCCGCGATGGTGCCGATGTGGATGTTCCCGCTGGCGCTCGCATGCGGAAACACCTTCGTGCTCAAGCCGAGCGAGAAAGTCCCGCTCACGGTGGTCATGATCATCGAGCTGCTCGAGAAAGCCGGCTTGCCGAAAGGCGTGCTCAACATCGTCCACGGCGGCCGCGAATGCGTCGATGCGCTTCTGACGCATCCGAAGGTGCGCGCGATTTCCTTCGTCGGCTCTTCCCCGGTGGCGAAATACATCTTCGAAACCGGCACGCGCCACGGAAAGCGGGTGCAAGCGAACGGCGGCGCGAAGAACTACATCGTGGTCATGCCCGATGCCGATGTCCCGCGCACGGTCGAGGCGCTCTCGACCGCCGCCTTTGGCTGCGCCGGCGAACGTTGCATGGCCGGCTCGACTGCGATCACCGTCGGCAAGGCCGCGGAGCATCTGCTGCCGTCGTTGGTCGAGGCCGCGCGCGCGATCAAGGTCGGCCCGACCGATGGCGCCGAGGCGCAACCGGACATGGGCCCGGTGATCACCGCGCAGCACCGCGACCGCGTCCTGAGCTTGCTGGCTAGCGGCGAGAAGGAAGGCGCCAAGATCATCGCCGATGGGCGCGACCTGCGCGTCTCGGAAGCGCCGAACGGCTTCTATCTTGGCGCGACCATCGTCGACCAAGTGCAGAACGAAATGACCATCGGCCGCGAGGAAATCTTCGGCCCGGTGCTTAACGTCATGCGGATGGACGACCTCGACCAGGCGATCGCGCTGGCAAACAAATCCGCCTACGGCAACGGCGCCGCGATCTTCACCAACTCCGGCAAAGCCGCGCGCGAATTCAAGCATCGCGTGAAAGCTGGGATGGTCGGGATCAACGTCGGCGTGCCCGCGACCATGGCGATGTTTCCCGTTCACCGGCTGGGACGAATCGTTCTACGGCGACCTCCACATCCAGGGGAAGGAAGGGGTGCAGTTTTACACCCAGCAAAAAGTCGTGAGCACCCGCTGGCTTGGCGAAGGCGTGGGCGACGTCTGGAAGAAATAGCCGACGCTTTCACGCGATGGATCGCCGCAATTTCGTCAAAACCACCGCGGCCGCGAGCCTGGCCGCCAGCCTCCCGCGCGCTCTGCGCGCTCAGTCTCCCAAGATTATGCCTAACAAGTCGAGCAAGCCGGTGGTGATCTCGTCGGCGAACGGAAACAAATTCAAGAACGGCGGCGAGATGACCTGCGTGCAGAAAGCCTGGACCTTGATGACGCAGGGCGGCGATGTGCTCGACGCGCTCATCGCCGGGGTGAACATCGTCGAACTCGACCCCGCGGACACGAGCGTTGGCTTTGGCGGATTGCCCAATGCCGACGGCGTGGTCCAGCTCGACTCCTGCTGCATGCATGGGCCGAAGAAGCGGGCCGGCGGCGTGGCCTGCATCGAGGGCGTGCGCACGCCGTCGAACGTTGCGCAAAAGGTAATGAACTTTACCGATCACCACCTGCTGGTGGGCGCGGGCGCGCAGAAATTTGCGCGCGACATGGGCTTCAAGATCGAGGAGGACCTGAACACCGAGGAGTCGCGCCGCCTTTGGCTCGATTGGAAACGCCGGATCGATCCCGAGCATTGGCTCGACCCGCAGAAACGCGCCGAGGCGGGCGATCGCGCGCGCGTGGCGATGGTAAACGAGGGGCTGATCGAAATGCAGCACGTCACCGGGACGATCAATTGCAACGGGGTGAACGCGCAGGGCGAGATCTGCGGCGTGACCACGACGAGCGGCTTGGCGTGGAAGATTCCCGGCCGGGTGGGCGATTCGCCGATCCTGGGTGCGGGACTTTATGTCGATGGCGAGATTGGCGCCGCCGGCTCAACCGGGCGCGGCGAGGCCAATCTCTACGGCCTTTGCTCGTTCCTGATCGTGGAAAACATGCGGCGCGGAATGACACCGAAAGACGCCGGGATGGAAGCGCTCAAGCGCATCCAGGGGAACACGATCGAGAAGCGTCTCCTGAACAGCCGCGGCCTCCCGAATTTTAACGTCAACTTCTACATCCTGAACGCCAAGGGCGAGTACGCGGGCGTGGCGCTTTACCCGAATCAATTTGCTGTCTGTACCGAAGCCGGCCCGCAGACGCTCGATTCCGAGGCGCTGCTTGCCGGCAAGCCTAACGAGTAGTGATCGGTCGGTCGCGCGCGGTCGGGCCACCGTCCGGACTGGTCAAGGCGACGGCCTGATAGCGGCCCCAGAAACCGCTGTCGACCACGTCCTCCAGGACTTTTGCGGTCGCATCAGCCACCTGCGGCGCCTGGTCGACGACCAGCGGGGCGATCGTGTTCCCGAACAAGTCCTTTCCGCCGCTGGCGTAGATCGGCGTGTCTCTCTTGAGATAGTTCTGCACGTCGGCCCATGCGACCGCCTGGCCGGTGCGCTTCTGGGTTTCGATCGCGTATTGGTCGACCGCGGCGTCGACGTTGCGCAGGCTTTCGAGAATCGTGGAAGCCTGGGAGCGTTTGCGCGCGCGGAGGAATGACGGCACGGCGATGGCCGCGAGCAGGGCGATGATCGCGACCACGATCATGATTTCGACGAGGGTGAAGCCGGCGCGCCGGCGGGGAGAAGGGAGAGCGAACATAGGAGATGGAACGAGGTAGTCTCGTTAGGCAGTGCAGGTGTCGTGCCCGCGCCGGCAGGAAAATCGCTTTCGTCGCGGGCGATTCGGGCTCAACCTCCCGCCGATGACGCCCGCGCTCTCCTTCGTGGTCCCGGCCCACAACGAGGAACTCGAGTTGCCCGGGTCGCTCTCGGCACTGCGCGTGGCGGCCGATGCCTCCGGCGAAAGCTACGAACTCATCGTGGTGGACGACGCCTCGAGCGATGCAACCGCGGAGATCGCGCGCGGCTTTGGCGCCCGGGTGGTTGCGATCGAACGCCGCCAGATCGCCGCGGCCCGCAACGCCGGGGCGCGGGTGGCGCAGGGCGAGGTGCTGTTCTTCGTGGATGCCGACACGCGGATCGCGCCCGGGCACGTCACCGGCGCGCTCGCGGCGCTGGCAAAGGGAGCGGTGGGCGGGAGCGCCTACGTGGCGATGGATAGTGAGCTTGCGCTCTGGGCGCGCATTTTCCTGCGCTGCTTCTCCGCGATCTACTTTCGGATGCGACTGGCGGTGGGCGCGTTTGTCTTCACCCGGCGCGAGTTCTTCGAGCAGGCGGGCGGTTTCGATGAGCAATATTTCGCCGGCGAAGAGGTCTTCCTGACCCTGGCTTTGAAAAAAATCGGCCGCTTCGAGATCCTGCGCGAGCCGATCGTGACCTCCGCGCGGAAGGTGCGAATGCACTCGGCGCGCTTCGTTCTCGGGCAGACGTTTTTCATTTTCTTCGGCGGCCAACGGGCGCTGCGGAAGCGGGAGAAGCTTGATTTATGGTACGACGGAAAACGGGAACGCCCGGCGACGTAACGATCCGGGAGGCGCGCACCGCGGCGGAGATCGGCCGCTGCCACGCGGTCATGGCGGAATTGCGGCCGCACCACGCGGACCGGGCGAAATTTAGCCGGCAAGTTCAGCGACAGCAGAAGGAAGGTTACCGGCTGGCTTTTCTCGAGGCGGACGGGGAGGTGCGCGCAGTCGCGGGCTACCGGATCCTCGAGCTGCTTTTCTCCGGGCGGACGCTTTACGTAGACGACCTGGTGACGCGGGCCGCGGATCGCTCGCGCGGTTTTGGCGACCGGCTTTTCGATTGGCTGGTGCAGGAGGCGCGGCGCGAGAAGTGCCGCGCTTTCACGCTCGATTCCGGGGTGCAACGCTTCGACGCGCATCGCTTTTACCTGCGCAAGCGGATGCAGATCGCCTCGCATCACTTCACCTTGGCGCTCGACGGCTAACGAGTGGTTTGCTTAGCTCGGCGCGCATGGAATCCGCGCCCGTGAGCTCGTCGGCTATTCCGCTGCGGCCCGCCGGCAGCCGCCCAAGGCTGGACCAGCTCGATCTCCTGCGCGGGCTGGTCATGATCCTGATGGCGCTGGATCACACGCGGGATTTCCTCAGCCACGAGGCGATGCTCTTCGACCCGACCGATCTTTCGATGACGCATGGCTGGGTTTTCCTTACGCGCTGGGTGACGCATTTCTGCGCGCCGATTTTTTGTTTTCTCGCCGGGACGGGGGCCTTCCTTTCGCTCGGGCGCGGCAAAACGAAACGCGACCTCTCGTGGTTTCTCGTCACGCGCGGCCTTTGGCTGGTCGTGCTGGAGTTCACGCTCGTCGGCTCGGCCTGGACCTTCGCTTTCGATCCGCACAATTTCTTCCTCCAGGTGATCTGGGCCATCGGCTGTTCAATGATCGTGCTCGCGGCGCTGATTCATCTGCCGCTTTGGGGCGTGGCCGCCTTCGGGTTGATCATGATCGCCGGGCACAACCTGCTCGACCCGATCTCGCCGCAAAGCTGGGGTGCGTGGAGCGGGCTTTGGAAAATGCTGCACGTCCAGGGCCTGGTGAATCCGGCGCCGGGCTATGACGTTTTCATCGCCTATCCGCTGATCCCGTGGATCGGGGTGGTGGCCACCGGTTTCGCTTTCGGCGCGCTCTTGAGACGGGAACGCGCGGAACGGCGGCGACTCCTGCTCTGGTTGGGGTTGGCGCTGAGCGTGGGGTTCGTGGTGCTGCGCGCGACCAATCTCTACGGCGACCCGAAACCCTGGGCGCCGCAGGCCTCGGCGCTCTTCACGCTCTTTTCGTTTGTGAATTGCACGAAGTATCCGCCTTCGCTGCTCTATCTCCTGATGACGCTCGGGCCAGCGCTAATTTTTCTTTCGTTGGCCGACCGGGAGCTCAACCAAGCGTGGCAAAAACCAATTCTCGTCTTTGGGCGGGTGCCGCTCTTCTATTATCTGCTGCACCTCCCGTTGATCCACGGGATTGCGGTCCTGCTGTCCCTCCTGCGCTACGGACACGCGAAGGGGATCCTGCACGACACGGTCTTCCCGGAGGCCAAGGGTCTCCCGCTAGATTACGGCTATGGCTTGCTTGGGGTCTACGCAGTCTGGGGGCTGGTGCTCGCGCTGCTCTATCCGCTCTGCCGCTGGTTCGCGGCACTAAAGCAACGGCGGCGGGATGCCTGGCTGAGCTACTTTTAGCCAGCGAAATCAATCTCAGGGGCGGCCCTTGCTAATGCGCATTTCGCATCTAAGGTGGGCCCTTCGTTATGGCAGAAAGCAGTGACACCATGGATATGACGGAGTTCCAACTCCACGACAAGGACACAGGCAGCGCGGACGTACAAGTCGCGCTCCTGACACGCCGAATCGCGCAGTTGACCGATCATCTCAAGAGTCACGCCAAAGATCACTCCTCGCGCCGCGGCCTTCTCAAGATGGTGGCGATGCGCCGGAGCTTGCTTGATTACCTGAGCAAGTCGAACTCCGAGCGCTATAAGAAGCTGCTCGAGAAGCTCAACCTGCGGAAGTAATCCTCGCAGGCCGATCCTGGCGCGCTCCCTCCCTTTGGTGGAGTTGCTGGGCGCCATCGCGATCAAGAGAACAGTAACCCGGCCCTCAGGCCGTCGTTCCATCTCTGATTAGAGGTTTTAGCTCCGAGCTGGCTCGAGGTTAAAACCTACAATCAGGGTGACCGGCCTGGGATCAGCCAAAATTCCAGAAAGCAGTTATGCAAAACAAGGTCACGGCCCAGATCGGGTCCCATCAGATCTCCATCGAGACTGGCAAAATCGCGAAGCTCGCCGACGGCTCGGTCATCGTCTCCTGCGGCGACACCATGGTGCTCACCAGCGCCGTCTCGGCCACGAAAATCAAAGAAGGCCAGGATTGGTTTCCGCTCACGGTCGATTACCGCGAGAAAGCGGCGGCAGTCGGGAAATTTCCCGGCGGCTACTTCAAGCGCGAAGGCCGCCCGTCCGAGAAGGAGACGCTCACTTCGCGCATGACGGATCGCCCGCTGCGTCCGCTCTTCCCCGCCGGCTATCTTTACGACACGCAGATTATTTCCATGCTCCTGAGCGCGGATGGCCAGAACGATCCCGACATTCTCGCGATCAACGGCGCCTCCGCCGCCCTGAGCGTTTCCGACATCCCCTGGGCTGGCCCGGTGGGTGCGGTGCGCGTGGGCCGGGTCAACGGCGAGTTCATCGCCAACCCGACGCATGACGAGCGCGCTGAGAGCGACCTCGACCTGGTTTACGTGGGCACCGAGAACGACGTGATCATGATCGAAGGCTCGGCCCTCGAGATTCCCGAGGCCGACTTCATCAAGGCGCTCGAGTTCGCCCACGGCCACGCCAAGGAGATGATCCGCGCGCAGAAAGAACTGACCGCGCAGATCGGCAAGCCGAAACGCGAGATGCCGTTGATGACGGTGAATCCCGAGATCCTCGAGATTGCCTACCAGGTCGCGGGCGACCGGATCGAAACCGCGCTCTACAATGCGAAGAAGGTCGACCGCTCCAAGGCAGTGAACGCCCTCGCGGACGAAGTGAAGAATGCGGTGCTCGAGAAATTCCCGGAAGCCGACAAGTTCAGCATCTCGCAGGCGTTCGACTACGTGCAGAAGAAAGCCTTCCGCATCAGCGTGCTCGACAAGCAAAAGCGCATGGACGGCCGCGGTTACCAGGACCTTCGCCCGATCGAATGCGAAGTGGGCGTGCTCCCGCGCTCACACGGTTCCGCGATTTTCCAGCGCGGTGAAACCCAGGCGCTCGCGGTCGTGACTCTCGCCCCGATCGAGGAAGCCCAGATGATCGACGCCTACGGTGGCGGCGAGAATTCCAAGAGCTTTATCCTGCACTACAGCTTCCCGCCGTTCAGCGTCGGTGAGACCGGCCGCACTGGCGGCGCCAGCCGTCGCGAGATTGGCCACGGCGCGCTCGCCGAGCGTTCGCTCGAGCCGGTCGTCCCGGGCACGGATAATTTCCGTTACGCCGTCCGGATAACCAGCGAGATCATGGAGTCGAACGGCTCCAGTTCGATGGCCAGCGTTTGCGGCGGCATGCTCGCGTTGATGGACGCCGGCGTCCCGATCAAGACTCCCGTGGCCGGCATTTCCTGCGGCCTGGTGACCGAGAACGACGACCACGGCCAGATGAAACGCTACGAGCTCCTGACCGATATCCTCGGTTCCGAGGATCACTTCGGCGACATGGATTACAAAGTCTGCGGCACAGCCGATGGCATCACCGGTTTCCAGCTCGACCTCAAGCTCCCGGGCGTGAGCCACAAAATCATGGCCGAGGCGACCATGCGCACCAAGGAAGCGCGCACCAAGATCCTCGAGATCATGGCGCAGGCGATCGACAAACCGCGTTCCGACCTGAGCAAATACGCCCCGCGCATCGAGACCCTCAAGATCAACCCCGATAAAATCGGCGCGCTCATCGGGCCGGGCGGGAAAACAATTAAAGGCATCGTGGCCGAGACCGGCGCCGAGATCAATATCGAGGACGACGGCTCCGTGCACATTTACGCAAACAACCCCGAGTCCATGGCTCGCGCCAAGGAGATCATCGGCGGGATGTCGCGCGAGATCGAAGTCGGGCAGGTCTACCACGGCAAGGTTGTTTCGATTAAGGAATTCGGCGCCTTTGTGGAAGTCTTCCCGGGTAAGGACGGCCTGGTGCACATCTCCGAGTTGGCCGATTTCCGGGTCAAGAAGACCGAAGACGTCGCCAAGATGGGCGAGATGATCTGGGTCAAATGCATCGGCATCGACGACAAAGGCCGCGTGAAATTGAGCCGCAAAGCCGCGCTCAAAGAGCGCGCCGAGAGCGAAGGCGCCGGGAATCCCGAGGGCGGCGAGCAAGCGCCATCCGGACAGCCGCAGATGCAGGACGACTACCAGCCCAGCCGCTAAGCCTGCTGGCTATTTTTTCAAAAAGGCGGAGCCGCAAGGTTCCGCCTTTTTTGTCGTTAGGCTGCACGCCGCAGGGTGGCGAGGTAAAATAAAGTCCCGAGGGCACCGATCGCGGCAGCGGTCAGGAAGTTCACCTGCGGGCCGAGTTTCCAGAGGGCGGCGCCGAGGAAAGCGGCGCTGCTCACCAGGAGGTCGCGGATGAGGTAATAGGTGCCGACCATTTGCCCGCGACGTTGTGGGTCGCAGCAGCCAATGATCAGCGCCTTGCGCGCGGCATCGCCAAATTCCTTCAGGCCGCGCACCGCAAAAGCGAGCAGGAGCATCGGGAAACCGGCGGCAAAGAGCAGCATCACCGGGAAGAGAGTGAAGAAGACAAAGGTCGCGAGCACGAAAGGTTCGCGGCCGAACTTGTCGGCAAAATGCGCCGCCGGCAGCAGGCAGACAGAGGCCACCACCATTTCCACGGTCGTGAGCACGCCGAATTGCGCCGCGCTCAGGCCAAGCGTGTCCATTGCGTAGATCACCACCCAGGCGAACGGGATCCGCTCGCAGAAGCGCACCAGGATGTCGCTCAGGAGCAGGCGGCGCAGCGGCGCGTCAAAGGCGCGCAGGCTCCGGCGGAAATTCCACGGCTCCATCTGGCTGTCTCTTTCCGCCGGCGGGTCGCGCAGTTCCCGCTGGAGCAGGAGCGTGCCTAACGAGAGGACAATGGAAAGGGCCAGCGCGAGCCGGACGCCGGGGACCAGCCCGTAGTGATCGATCAGGAGTCCGCCGAGCAGCGGCGCGAACATGATCGGCAGGCGTTTGATCACTGCTTGCACCGCGATCCCAGTCGCGTGCCGGCTGGCCGCGAGCGAGGCGCCGATGAGCGAGAAGGAGGCCGGCAGCGAGAAGCTGGTCCACGAGAGAAAAAGAAACATCCCCGCGATGACCGCGCCCCAGTGCGGCACTGCGAGCACGAGCGCGTAGCCTGCGATCGACAGGAGATTGAAGGCCAGGAAAGCGCGCCGATGTCCCCAGCGATCGACCAGCACGCCGCCGGGATAGGCGTAGACCGCGCCCAACAGCGTGCGCAGGGCATCGAACAGCCCGATGACAAAAACGGTCGCGCCTAACGACTGGAGATACTTCGGCAGAAAGCGCATCCAAAGTTCCTCGCCCGTGCCGATGGCGAAGGTCGCCAGGAGCAGGATAACGAGGTTGCGCTTCAGCCCGAAGAAATCTGCGAGCTGGCGCGACCAGGGCATGCGCGCAGTGTTGCGGCTTTCCGCGCGCAGGTCTAGATCGCCGCCGGAGTCGCGCCGCTGCGGCGGGTGCGGCGCTTGATCTCGTCGACTACATCCTCGGCGGTGATCTCGAGCAGCCGCTGTTCGCGCTCGGTCAGGCGACGCGGCTTCACATCCATCACGCAAAGCGAGCCGACGGACTGGCCGTTGATCCGCAGTGGCACGCCCGCGTAGAAACGAATCCCACGGGAATTAAGCAGCGGATTGTTCGCGAAGCGCCGGTCGCGGGCGACATCTTCGACGGTGAGCGATTGCTCGGTCGCAATCACGTGGCCGCAGAGTGACTCCGCGCGCGTGGTCGAGCGCGCGGCCGCGAGATCTGGCGGCAGGCCGACCTCGGATTTGAACCACTGCCTGTCGCGATCGATGAAGCTGATCAGGACGATCGGGACCTCGAAGAGCCGGGCCACTTTTTCGGTGATACGGTCGAAGTTTTCCTCGCGCGCGGTATCCAGGATTTGCAACGCCTCGAGCTCGCGCAGCCGCTCGTCTTCGTTGGAAGGGATGGGCGCCGGGATCATCTCGTCGGTAATGCTGACGGAGAACTTGGCCAACTGGACGACCGCCTCTGCAAGCGACATGACCACTTCATCCGCGCCCGCGGCGCGCAGGCGCTCGGCCGTTTCGATCATGTTTTCGCTCGCGCCCCAGACGCCGACGACAATCTTGGCGTTGATCCGCGCGCCGCGCAGTTTCGCGCAGACGGCGCGCGCATGGATGTGGGTCGAAGGCGCGACCACGGAGATGCAGATCGCTTCCCAATCGCCTTCGCGCGCGAGCTTCACGAGTTCGTTCGGGCCGTCGGCCGCACGGGCGTTCTCCGCGTGGAAGCCCTGCTGCTGGAGCAATTGCGTGAGCATGGTGCCGGCTAATTCGTCGCGGTAAGCACGCGCCGGCACGGTGAGCACGCTGCAGGTCGGCGCGGTCAAGGGGAGCACGGTATTCGCCGCCACGGTTTTGTCGGCTTCCGAGGGCGAGGGCGTCTGCGGCATCGAGCCGAGGTCCTCGACCATGTCGTGGATGTGCTGCTGGATCGCGGCCCTCTGCTCGCTCTCGAGCTGCTGCCGTTGCGCATCGCTTTCCGCGAGGGTGATCGTGGGGATGAGCACGCTGTCGTAGAGCGCAGTCAGCGAATGCGACTTCAGGTAGGTGTCGGCTAAATCGCTCCCTTCCTCGAGCCCGAGGCGGAGCAGGCGGTAGTAACATTCCTCGTGCGGCGCGAGCGCCTGTTCCTCGCTCAGGAGCACACTCAGGAATTGCAGCTTCGGCACGTGCCGGCCCATGACCGCGAGGCAAACCGTCAGCGGCGTCGAGAGCAGCAGGCCGACTGGCCCCCAGAGCCAGGTCCAGAAAACAGCCGCCACGATGAGCGCGATCGAGGAAACGCCGGTGCTGGCGCCGTAGAGCCACGGCTCGAGCGCGTTCGCATTGATCAACTCCAGCCCGATGAAAAGCCCGAGGACCAACAGCGGCGGCAGCCAGTTGGTAAACACCGCCACCGACAAGATCAAGGGCACCGCGGCCGCGATCCACGCGCCCACGTAGGGAATGAAGCGCATGATCGCGGCGAAGGCGCCCCAGAGGAGCGCGTTGGGCAGGCCGATGAAATAAAGGCCGGCGGCGATGCTGATGCCGAAGCCAGTGTTGATCAGAAGCTGCATCCGCAAATAGCGCGCGACGCGGCTGCCGGCATCGTCGAGCGCGCGGGTGGTCGCGCTGATCCGCCCCTGGCCGATTAGCCTAACGAGTCGTCCGCGCAGGTCCTCGCGCTTGAAAAGCATGAAGACCACGAGCAAGAGCACGAGGCCAGCGGTGCCGAGCGGACCGAGAACGGCGCCGCCGAGAAGCTGCAGGAGTTGCGGCAGCTTGCTGGTTGATTCCACGATGCGCACCGGCACGGGCGAGGCTGCCGGTTTCGCATCGGTCAGCCGGGCGCGCCACGGAAACTCCGTCGGCGTCGGCGAAGGCTCCTCGGCATTAGGCAGCTGCTTCTGGATTTCATCGACGCTGTGGGTGAATCGTCCGAGCGTGCCACCGGTGGGCATGCGGATGGCGCGCAGCTTCGATTCGATGTTCGACTGGTAATCCGGGAGCTTCGCCGCGAGGTCGACCACTTGCCGGGTGAGCAGCCAACCGGCGCCGCCGATGATCGCGAAAAGCATCACGACCACGAGCAGGACCGCGGCGATGCGCCCGATCCAGCGCTCCACCCGCGCGACCAGCGGCGAGAGCAGAAAGGTCAGCATCGAAGCGAGCGCCAGCGGGATCAGCACCTCCTTGCCGACGTAGAGCACGGTGATGACAAACGCCGTCAGCACGACGGTGAAAATGCCGGCTAAAGCCGCCGCGGAAGCGTTTTTGTTTACTCGCATGACTGCTTGCTTGATTCGCGCTTGCTCGAAGCGCGGGCTGTAAAACGCTCCGTCTCTTTTCGCGCGGTAACAGCTGCGTTACCATCGCCGACTCGTCGCCCGCGGGCGCGGATTTATTTTGGGGCCATGAAGGCTCCATCATCCGCCGGCCTGCTCCTCGGCGCCGCCGTTTTCGCGGTGCTCTCTCCTCTCATCCTGCCAAACGCACGCGGCCTCCTGCGGAGCGATTCGCGCCGCGCCCAGTTGTCCCCGCCATTCACCTATCAAGTCCTCACGACCACGGCAGAAGCGCCGCTCGCGCTCCGCCTCTTCTCCACCGCGGTCAAAACGGATTCGCAGGGCCGGATCATTACCGGGCCGAACAGCGATCCGGTAAAACGCATCGTCGGCCCGGAGAGCGCGGGCGAACGCGGCGGCTTGGAGCGCTTCACCAAAATCATGTTTGGCGCGGGCTACATCGATGGCCGACCGGACCCCGGCACGCGCATCGATCCAAATAATCCACGGGTGAGCAGCGGCAACCAGCTCTGGCCCCATCGCAAGCAGCCTTTCCGCAGCCAGCCGCGCGCGCTCGCGCTCACCCCCGATGGCCGCAAGCTCTACGTCACGCTTCCCGGTCGGGAAGGTTATCCTGATTGGCGGGTAGCGGTGGTGGACACCGCCGCGCGGCAGCGTCTCGCGCTGGATCGATCTTCGGCCGGCGGGCATCGCCGGCGGTTTGCGGCCGATCAGTGTGCGCGTTTCACCGGCGAACCCGGCGATCTATCCGCGGCCGTATGCGGTCGTGCTGAATCAGTACGCCAATTTCGCTTCCGTCATCGATACGGGAAGCGACCAGGTCATCGGCGAGTTTCCGACCGGGACCTACGCCGAGAAAGCACTCTTCAACGCCAGCGGCACCCGCCTTTACGTAACCGACCGCTACCGCGACAGCGTGCGCGCTTTCCGGGTCGATCCGGGTCCGCGTTTTCTCCAGATCGCGGAGATCCCGACGGGCGCGACCGAGTTGGAGCGGACTAACCCGCGCGATCTCGCCCTGAGCGCGGATGGACGCACGCTCTACGTGGCGAATACACTCGGCCACACGCTCGCGGCGATCGACGTGGCCGGAGATGCCCATGTCCTCCGGCAAACGCTGCCCGTCGGCGGCCTGGTGACCGATGTAAAGATCAGCGGCCGGTGGGGCATCGTCTCTGGCCAGGAAACGAACACCCGCCTAAACGAACGCGAGACCGGGCATGGCCTGCCGACGCTCGATGCCAACGGCGTAGCCTTGAAAAACAATGGCCAACCCCTCGGCTACACCCCGGTGATGTCCGACGCGACGAAGGCTACCACCTTCGATGACATCGGGAGCGAGCTGAATATTTTCGACACGCAGACCAACCGCTTTGTCTTCCGTTACGTCGACAAAGGGCGCGATTATTCGCAACTGGTCACTCCCGGCCAGATCGTGGATCTCCACGATCATTCCGAAGCGCAAAAGATCATCCGCGGCAGCGGCCCGGAGCAGCTGGCCCTACGCAATGGCTGGCTTTTTGCCAGCATGCTGCACTCGGACAAGGTGGAGGTTTTTCGCGTCAACGAAAACGCGGCCGACCCTGCGGGAATCCTCACGCCGGCGGGTTTTGAGTTTACCGGCGGCATCACACCGCAGGGCCTTGAGGTCGCGCCCGACGGCCGCACCCTCTACGTGGCGAATATGCAGACCGAGGATGTGTCTTTTCTCGCGGTGGACGCGAACGGTGGCCTCACGCGCCAGGGACATCTCGCGGTCGGAGTCACGCCGGAGACGCCCGATCCGGTTAAAGGCGGGAACGGCGAGGGCCTCTTTGCGACCGACGAGGAAGTAGGGTTGCGCTGGTTCTTCAGCTCCGCTTACGCCGACGACGGCCCAATTCCGGGGCTTACCGTGGGTGGCTTCGATGCGCAAAAATCGTGCGGCTTTTGCCATTGGGATGGACGGCAGGATGGCTGCCAGTGGAACGTGGCCGCGAATGCCGTCGGCGGGGTAAAAGTCTGCCCGCAAAACAAGGATATCTCCGATAACTGGCCGGAATGGTATGAAGGTTTAAACAACGATTTCATGGCCTATGCCTCCGCCTGCAACGGCGAGGTCTTGTTAGGCGAACGCGCCCCAACGCCGCTCTTCCCGCAGGCGAACGCGGTCGATCGCTTCCATGCACGCGAGGATTATGTCCTCCAGAAAACGGAGGAAAACTCGATCAACATCGGCCGCCCGGAATTAACCGGCAAAGCCCGCAAGGTGGGCTATTACGAGCTGGCCTACCTGCAAATTCTCTGGTCGCAAAACGAGACGCGGCTCTTTCCCAACCCCTTGGGACAGGCGCCGAGCACAGCGGAGAAAGACCAGATCGCCCGTGGCCGTCTGCTCTTTAGCAGCAAGGTGGCGCAGGGCGGGGCGGGCTGTGCTGATTGTCACCACAACGGCAACACCCTAACGAATGGTGTCACGGACGACACCTTCCAGGATTTTAACATTCACGAACCGGGTGTCGTCAGCGAGACGACTGTCGATGGTCACGGACCCTTCTACCGCCCGACGAACGACTATTTTTTCACCGCCTTCGCTCCGCCGCAGGATGTGGGGACGCCGCAGAACTTCAGCAGCCGGAACACGAAACATCTGCGCGCGGAGTGGGATGCGGTCCCGCGTTATTTGCACCACGGCTTTGCCCACACTTTGCGCGAGGTCTTGCTCGCGCCCGATTCCCCGCTCCTTCGACCTGGCGAACGCGGTTTTAATTTCCGCACCGTGCGCACCGACCATCAACGCGCCACCGGCGCCGGCCTGGGGAATCAAGCCGCGCCTATTTTGCCGACCCAGGTTCCGATCACCTTAGCGGATAGCTCCGGCGCGCTCGCGGGCGACGGCAAAGGCGAAATCTACGTGAGCCTCGACAGCCCGTGGACCATCCTGCCGGATGGGTCCGCGCAAATCGATCGGCTCGGGACGAACAACCTTGCGCCCTTGCTGCGCGACGGCAGGATCAATCCGGCATTGGCCGCGAACCACGTGGCCGTCCTCACCGAGACCCACGGCCGGACCTCGCATTTGTCCGAGCAGGATCTCGATGCACTTATCGCCTACGTCCGTTCGCTCGATCGGCCGAACCCGGGAGCGACTTCCATCGCTCCGCCCGCAGGCCCGGTCAGCGCTGTTTCGCGGAAGGTCCACGGCAGCGCCGGTGCGTTCGATCTCGATTTACCCGTGAACGGCAACGCCGGCGTCGAGTGCCGCGGCGGCGTCCATGAGATCGTGGTGCGCTTTGCCGGCCCGGTCACGTTCGCTGGCGCTCAGATCACCGCTGGCGTCGGCTCCGTGGCCAGCAGCCAGGCAGCGGGCAATGATATCTCCGTCCAGCTCGCGGACGTGGCCGATGCACAGACGCTCACGCTCACGCTTCTCGGAGTGGACGATGGCACCGCGCGCGGCGATTACGCGCTCCCGATCAGCTTCCTCCTCGGCGATACCAATGGCGATGGCGCGGTTAATTCCGGCGATGCCCTCCGCTGCAAATCCGCCTCCGGGCAGGCGGTCGACCAGGGGAACTTCCGCAGCGACGTGACCGTGGATGGCGCGATCAATACCGGCGACAGCACTGTGGTCAAACGCGCGGCTGGCCACGCGCTCTGAGCCGCGCAGTTGAGGCGATCCGCCGCTGCCTCCAGCGTGCGCCATGCTTCTATCCGGCGCTGCTGCTGATCGCGAAAGCTCACGACCACGAGCGAGGCGTTCTGGTTGACTCTCACGTGAAAGCGATTCGGCCACGGCCCGCGCCGGGACAGGAAGTGAACCAGCAAAAATACGCGCGCTGATGCGATTTGGCGACGCGGCGCCGGGCGCTAGATTCCCGGACTTTGCATCCGCTTTTCCTCGCGCTCCTGGTGGCGCTCGCGCTCCCGGCCTTCGGCCAAACGGCGCCGCGACCCGTGCCCGAGACGGGCGGACTCGATTTTTCGCAGTGGCGCATGCTGGCGATCCAGGAGGGCGGCCGGCGGAAACCAGTCGACACTTTCGCGCGCGAGGCGCTGACTAAAATTAGCGGCCGCTCGACCTATCGCCTGACCGGCGGGAGGCGCTGGAGCGCGAACGATTTTCTCCTTTCGGCGCTGCTGGAAACGCGGAATTGGAAAAACGAACCGCTGGTTTTGGTTTCGTTAGGCGAGTTGGTCGAGCGGCTGGGGCTGCCGAAGTCGCAGCGCCGCTTCTCCTTCACCGAACTGAGCGGCTCCGCGGAATTGCAGAAGCTGGCGGCGGAAGTGCACGCGCTCCAGCGCGCCGAGCAGCCGCTGAACCGCTTGCAGACCGAGGTGAGCCTGGTGAGCGCGCGGCTGACCCTGCTCAACCGCATCCTCGACGGAAGCGCGCTCTTGATCGTGCCCGCGGCGCAGAACGTGACCGATCCGTGGGTCGTGCCGCCGGCCTTTGGCGAATATTATTCCGCGGAGCAATTCGCCGGCGCGGAGACCGCGCTACAGGCGCTCGCCTTCGGTTATCTCCAGGGCGACCGGTCGCAGTTTGCACGCAGCGCGGCGGAATTGCGTAGCGCTTTGCGCGCGCTCAGCCCGGCGATTTACCCGACGGAGCGCCAGCTCAAGCTCGAGGTGCGGTATCACGACTTCGATGGGTTTTACCGCGCGGCTTGGGCGTATGGGCTCGCGCTCTTGCTCTTTGCCTTCGCGGCCTTCATGCGCGGGAGCAGCGTCCTGCGAAATTTAGCCGTCGGTTTCGCGCTCGGCGGGCTGCTCTTTCACGGCACCGCGATCGTCCTCCGCTGCCTGGTCGCGGGGCGGCCGCCGGTGACGAATATGTATGAGTCGATCATTTGGGTTTCGTTCGCGGTCGCCCTTTTTGGGATGATTTTTTTCCTGCGCACGCGCGCGCTCGTCTACCTCTTCGCGGCCTTGCCGATCGCACTGGTGGCGCTGCTTTTGGTGCACCAAATGCCGGTCGCGCTATCGGCGAGCATCGATCCGCTGGTGCCGGTCTTGCGCGATAATTTCTGGCTCACGATCCATGTGCTCACGATCACGCTGAGCTACGCGGCCTTCGCGCTTGCGCTGGGTCTCGGGCACATCCTGCTCTGGCGCGCGCTGCGGGCGCCGGTGGACCCAGCGTTGGCTCTGCGGCTTCGTCGCGTGCTCCAGCTCGGCGTGCTTCTGCTGGCTGCGGGGACGATCCTCGGCGGCGTTTGGGCGAACTATTCCTGGGGGCGGTTTTGGGGTTGGGATCCGAAGGAGACGTGGGCGCTGCTGGCGCTCCTTTCTTATCTCGTCGCGCTGCATGGACGGCTGGCGGGTTGGTGGGCGGACTTCGGCCTGGTGGTCGCGAGCGTGATCTGTTTTCTCGCGGTGTTGATGGCTTGGTATGGAGTGAATTTTCTCCTGGGCAAAGGGCTGCACAGTTACGGCTTCGGCGCGGGCGGCGAGGCTTACGTCGCTGGCTTTGTCGTGCTCGATCTGCTCTTTGTCGCGCTCGCGATTTGGCGGCATGGTGCCAGCCGGCCAGAACAAGTTGCTGTCTAAATTCTTTCCCTTATGAGCGAACAAAGCGCCCGCGCAGTCCTGATGATCCGGCCGCACCGATTTTATCCGAACCCCGAAACAGCGGCCGACAATGCCTTCCAGCGCGCGGTCGCCGCGGGCGAGTTGCCGGCTCTTTCTCTTGCGGCGCAGCGCGAGTTCGATGCCGCGGTGGAGACATTGCGCGCCGCTGGCGTGACCGTGCACGTGGTCGAAGATTCGGCGGCGCCGGAGAAGCCGGACGCGGTTTTCCCGAACAACTGGTTCTCGACACATCACGACGGGCGAGTCGCGCTTTATCCGATGGCTTCGCCGGCGCGCCGGCGGGAGCGGCGGACCGAGGTGATCGACGAATTGCGAAAGCATTATCGCGTTGCGGAAGTGGTCGACTATTCCGCGTGCGAGGCGCAGGGCCAATGCCTCGAAGGCACCGGCAGCCTGGTGCTCGACCACGAAAATAAGCTGGCTTACGCCTCGCTTTCGCAGCGGACGCATCCCGACGTGCTGGAGCGTTTTTGCGCCGACTTCGGCTACGAGGCGGTGAAATTTCACAGCGCGAGCCCGGATGGCCGCGCGGTTTATCACACCAACGTGGTGATGTGTGTCGGGACGGAGTTCGCGCTCTTGGGCACGGCGCTCATCGCCGATGAAGCGGAGCGCATCGGCGTGCAGAATTTACTCGAGTCGACCGGCAAGGAAGTGCTCGCGCTGAGCGCGGCCCAGATCGGTGAATTTGCCGGCAACGCGCTCGAGCTGGAGAACGCCGCGGGCGAAAAGCTCTGCGTGCTTTCAGCGCGCGCACTCGCCGCGCTCGCGCCGGAGCAGCGGAAAACGATCGAGCGTTTCGCGCGGCCGGTGCCATTGGATCTGCCGACGATTGAACTCGCCGGCGGGAGCGCGCGCTGCATGCTCGCGACCATCCACCTGCCGCCGCTCGCCTAACGAGCGGCCGCCAGCCGCACTTCCATCTCCTCGCAAAGGACGTGGAGGAGAAACATGTGCGCTTCCTGGATGCGCGCGGTCGCCTGGCCCGCGACCAGGAACTCGATCTCGGCCAAGCCGCGCGTCTTCCCGCCATCACGGCCGAGAAGCGCGATCGTCTGCACTCCGCGCGCTTTCGCTTCCTCGAGCGCACGCACGATGTTGCGCGAATTCCCGCTGGTGCTGAGGGCGATGAGGACGTCGCCGGTTTGCCCAAAAGCCGCGACCTGGCGCGCGAAGATTTCGTCGAAGCCGTAATCGTTCCCGCCGGCCGTGAGCGTGCCGCCATCGCTCGTTAGGCAGAGGGCCGGGTAAGCCGGCCGGTCATTGACGAAACGGATGACGAACTCGGTCGCAAAATGGGCCGCATCAGCCGCGCTTCCGCCATTGCCGCAGAGGAGAATTTTGTGCCCCGAGGTGAGGCAACGCTCGACTGCGGCGGCTGCGCGGTCCATCGGCTCCGCCAAGACCGCGAGGGTCTCGAGCGTTTCCCGGGCGGAGTCGATCGCTGCCTGCAGAATGCTCGAGTGTTCAGCCATGCAGGAGGGGAAAGAGATGGTGCGCGATACAGGTTTCGAACCTGTGACCCCCTCCGTGTCAGGGAGGTGCTCTACCACTGAGCTAACCGCGCGAAACGATCGGGACTATGCGTTGCCCCCGCGGACTTGGCAAGTTGATCGCCGGGTGACAGCGGCGCCGCGATCGTTAGACTCTCACGGCCGATGAAACGGAGCTTCGCGATTCTTCTCTGCATGAGTTTGCTGCCGGCCTGCGCCCATTCCCAAGCGGGCCTCGGCTGGAAACTGGTGAACGGGAAGATTCGCCGCGAGTTTCCCGAAGTTCCTCGGATCACGACTGCGGAATTAGCCGGCGAGATGACGGCAACGGAAGCGCGCCGTCCCTTGCTACTCGACGTGCGCACGCCGGAGGAATTTGCCGTGAGCCATCTGCGCGGCGCGGAGCGGATCGATCCCGCAGCTCCAGCTTCGGCGGTCACCGCGCCGAAGGAGCGCGCGATCGTGACCTACTGTTCGGTCGGCTATCGTTCCGCGGCGCTGGCGCAGCGCCTGCGCGCGGCCGGCTTCACGAAGGTGCGCAATCTCGAAGGCTCGATCTTCCAGTGGGCCAATGAAGGGCGACCGGTTTTTCGCGAGGGCCACGAGGTCGCACAGGTGCATCCTTACAATGGGCTCTGGGGCCTTTTGCTCGACCAGAAACGCCGCGCGGAACTGCCGGCGCATTGAAGCGCGCGACAACTATGACGAAACCGGAATTGATCACCCGCAGCAAGGAGCCGCTGAACCTCGAGATGCCGTTCTCCACCCTGGAGGATTGGATCACGCCGAACGACCGCTTTTACATCCGCTGCCACTTCCCGGTGCCGGAGGTGGAGGCGGCAAGCTTCCGCCTCCAGATCGCGGGCGAGGTCGAGCGCGAGCTCGCGTTTTCCCTCGAGGAATTGCGCGCGTTGCCGCAGCACACGGTGATCGCGACGATGGAATGTGCCGGCAACGGCCGCTCGCATCTCGAGCCGAAGGTGAAGGGCGTGCAATGGGACATCGGCGCGGTCGGGAACGCGCGCTGGACCGGCGTGCTCCTGCGCGACGTGCTTGAGAAAGCGGGCGTCAAGCCGGGCGCGGTCGAGGTGATCCTGGAGGGTGCCGATCGCGGGAATGTCGCCGAACCGCCAAGGCCGCCGACCGATTTCCACTACACGCGCAGCCTGCCGCTGGCGAAAGCAATGGGCGACACGCTCCTGGCGTTGGAGATGAATGGCGAACCGCTGACGCCGCCGCATGGGTTTCCGCTGCGCGCGGTCGTGCCGGGATGGTTCGGCATGGCCTCGGTGAAATGGCTTCGGCGCCTCGTGGTCACGGCGCGGCCCTTCCACGGCTACTTCCAGACCTTTGATTACGCCTACTGGGAACGTCGCGGCGATCATCCGGACCTCACGCCTCTGAGCGAGATCGCGGTCAAAGCGCAGATCGCGCAGCCGAAGTTTGGCGAGGTGGTGGACGCCGGCAGCAGCTACACCGTGCGCGGCGCGGCCTGGAGCGGCGAGAGTCCGGTGACGCAAGGTGGAGTTCAGCAGCGATGGCGGGCAAAGCTGGACCGCTGGCGGAATTAACCGGCGAGACGGCGCCGTTTGGCTGGCGTTTTTGGGAGTGCCCATGGCAGGTGCCGGCGGAGCACGGGAACGTGGTCCTGATGGCGCGCGCGACTGACGCGGCCGGGCGCACCCAGCCGCCGGGACGCGTGGCCGAATACGGCACCTACATGGTGAATCATTGGCTGCCGATGCGGGTGGAGGTTCGTCCGCGCGCGGATTGACTTGCCGGGTCCGGAGCGGAGACTCTCGGACGATGAAGACCACTGCTTCCAAACTCGCGAGCGCGCTCTTTGCGCTCACGCTCATTTTTTCCCTGACTGGCTGCGGGAGCTACAATCGACTCGTTAGCCTGGAGCAGAACGTGAACAAGAAGTGGGCCGACGTGCAGTCGGTCTACCAGCGGCGCGCGGATTTGATCCCGAATCTCGTGAGCACGGTGCAGGGCGCGGCCAACTTCGAGAAGTCGACCCTGACGGAAGTGACCGATGCGCGTGCCAGCGTCGGCCGGGTGAATCTCGACCCGAACAATGCGCCGAAGGACGCGGCCAAGCTGGCGGAGTTCCAGCAAGCGCAGGGGCAATTGAGCAACGCGCTCTCGCGCCTTTTGGTGGTGAGCGAGAACTATCCGCAGCTTCGTGCGACCGAAGCCTTCCAGAATCTGCAGGCGCAGCTCGAGGGGACGGAGAACCGGATCTCGGTCGAGCGAAATAATTTCAACGGCGCGGTCCAGCAGTACAACACTGCGCTGGGAACCTTCCCCACGAACCTCTTGAACAAGATGTTTGGCTTCCAGCCGCGGCCGTTCTTCGCCGCGCAGGCCGGGGCCGAGACCGCGCCGAAGGTGAACTTCGGGAGCTTCGGGAATACGCCCGCGCCGGCCGCTGCACCCGCGGTCGCCCCGGTGGCCACGCCCGCGGCCACGCCGTAGACCGTGGCGACAATTCGTCGGCTAATTTTCGCGCTCCTTCTCGTCGCGGGAAGCGGGGTGCGCGCGCAGGAGGCGATCCCGCCCAAGCCGGCTGGCTACTTCAACGATCTGGCCGGCGTGGTTTCCCCGGCCACGGCGCTGCGTTTTAACGAGCAGCTCGCGCAATTCGAGCGCGAGACCTCGAACCAGCTCGTGGTCGCAGTCTATCGGAAGATGCAGAGCGCTTCCGACATCGCCGACTACACCCAGCGAATCGCGCAAGCCTGGGGCGTGGGGCAGGCAGACAAGCGCAACGGCGCGGTCCTCTTCGTCTTCATCGACGACCGGAAGATGTTCATCCAAGTCGGCTACGGGCTGGAGGGCGCGATCCCGGACGTGACCGCCTTCGACATTACCGAGCGCCACATCAAGCCGCAGTTCCGGCAGGGGAATTACGAGGCCGGCCTCGCGACTGGGATCGAGCTGATGATGAAGGCCGCGAAGGGTGAATACAAAGGCAGCGGCAAAACCGTGGCGGAGTCGCGGGAAAAAGGCGGGACCACCTCGAGCGGCGTGTCGTGCCTGGTGCTCTTCATCGGCTTCATGATTTTCCTCGTGATCATGGGCAAGCTCTCGCGCGGACGGCGTCGGGGCGGATTACTGGGAGCTCCCGGTGGGTTTTTCCTTGGCGGCGGGGGCGGCGGCGGCGGCTGGTCCAGCGGCGGCGGAGGTGGCGGAGGGTTTAGCGGCTTCAGCGGCGGCGGTGGCGGATTCGGCGGCGGCGGTGGAGGGTCGAGCTGGTAAGGTAATGAAGACCGATGATTTCATGGCTCGGCTGGACCACCGGCGGATCGAGGCGGCGATCGCCGCAGCGGAGGCGAACACTTCCGGCGAGATCCGCGTCTACGTGCAGCGCGGCAAAGTAGCCGACGATCCGCTGAAGTTCGCGACCGCGAAATTCCACGAGCTCGGCATGACCGCGACCCGGGAGCGCAACGCAGTCCTCATCCTGGTCGCGCCGCGCGCGCAGAAGTTCGCCGTGGTCGGCGACGAGGGGATTCACCGGAAGTGCGGCGAGGAATTTTGGCAGCAACTTGTGGCCACGATGCGCGGGCATTTCCAACGCGAAGCGTTTACCGACGCCTTGATCGAGGGCATCGGGAGCGTGGGGCAATTGCTCGCGCAGCATTTTCCGCCAAAGGACGAGCTCCGTGGCGAGCTTCCGAACACGGTCGTCGAAGGCTAGCGCGCGGCGCTTGCGATTCCGGCCAAAGCGTGTTCATTGCCCGTCCGCAGCGAGTCGTCACACGTTGCGCCGTAGGTCCCTGGGGCTCCGTTGCTAGACGGAAACCGCACTCGCCAGGGGGAACCCGGCGCGGAGGAACCATCAGTTATGCCAGTACGTTACGGTCGGTTTGAAATGCCGAAAACGCTCACCAAAGAGGAGAGCAGCGCCACAGAAACCTACGCCAAGTTTGTCGCCGAACCTTTCGAGGCCGGCTATGGCCACACGGTCGGAAACAGCCTGCGCCGCGTCCTGCTTTCGTCGCTCGAAGGCGCCGCCATTACCGCGGTCAAGATCACCGGTGCGGAGCACGAATTTGCCACCCTCCCGGGCGTGGTTGAGGACGTGACCGACATCGTGCTCAACCTGAAGCGCGTGAAATTCAAAGCCGCCGAGCACGAACCCCGCAAGCTCGCCCTCACGGTGAACAAGGAAGGCGAAGTCACTGCCGGCGACATCACGCTGGCGCAGGGCTTCGAGGTCCTGAACCCCGATCAACTCATCTGCACGATCGACAAGAAGCACAAGTTCGACGCCGAGCTCGAAGTGCGCGTCGGCCGCGGTTTCGCCACCGGCGATGAGAACAAGCGCGCTGATCAGCCGATTGGCCTGATCCCGATTGACAGCATTTTCTCGCCGGTCACGCGCGTGAAATACGCGGTCGAGAACACCCGTGTCGGGCAGCGGACCGATTACGACAAGCTCATCCTCGAAGTCTGGACGGACGGCCGCCTCACCCCCGACGACGCGCTCCTGCAGGCTTCCGCGATTCTGCGCCATCACCTCGATGTCTTCGTGAACTTCAACGAAGACGTGATCGAATTCGACGAAACGCCGGCCGGTGTTTCCGAGGAGAACATGAAGCTGAAGAAGCTGCTCAACATGAGCGTGAACGAGATCGAGCTGAGCGTCCGCGCGGCGAATTGCTTGAACAACGCCAACATCACGACCGTGGGCCAGCTGGCCCAGAAGTCGGAAGCGGAGATGCTCAAGTATCGCAACTTCGGCAAGAAATCGCTCAACGAAATCAAGGACAAGCTGCTTCAGCTCGGCCTCGGCCTGGGGATGAAATTCGATCCAGGTTTGGTCGACACGCCCATGGGCATCCCGCTCGATGGCGCCAATGGCGCCGACCTCGGGGAATAGCACTCGTTAGGGAAGAAAAAGAATCATCTCATGAGACACCAGAAAAAAACGGTCAAGCTCGGCCGCACGGCAGAGCATCGGAAAGCGCTGCTGGCCAATCAGGTTTGCAGCTTGATCGAGCACCAGCGGATCAAAACCACCCTGGCCAAGGCCAAGGCGGTCCGTCCGTTGGCCGAGAAAATGGTCACGCTCGGCAAAAAAGGTTCGCTGCACGCGCGGCGCACCGCGCTGGCGACCCTGCGCCAGGCCGATGCGGTTAAGAAATTATTCAGCGACATCGCGCCCCGCGCGGCGGAGCGCAACGGCGGTTACACCCGCATCATCAAGCTCGGCCAGCGCAAAAGCGACTCCGCGCCCGTGGCCTTGATCGAGTGGGTCGATGCGCCCCTGATCACGGACGAAGCGGAGACCGACGAGAAGACCACCGCGGCGAAAAAAACCAAAGCCGCCAAGTCGCCTTCCAAGCCAGAAAAGGCCTCGAAGGAGACCGAAGCGAAACCTGCTCGCAAGAAGAAGGAGCCGAAAGCCGAGAAGTCGGAAGAATAGGCAGCGCTTTCAGCGTTCAAATAAGATAGCGGCGGCCGAAAGGTTGCCGCTATTTTTTTGCCCGAATGCGGGCGTCCCGGAAACGAAACGGCCGCGTCCCAGCGCTGCCACGCTTCCGTTGGGCACGTAAGATCATTCTCGCGTGTAAGTTACGGGACTTGCACGCTTTACGGCTTAAAACGTCGGCTGGCACGGACCCTGCGATATGGGTGGGCTCAATACCCACACAAAATGAAAAGCAAAAACACCTACTCCATCCTCCTTCAAGCCGAAGAAAAGGGCCGGGCGATCTTCGAGCACAGCATCTATGCGCTCGTGGTCCTCTGCACCGCCTTCTCCGGTTGGCAATTCGTCTCCAGTTCCGTGGTGACCCCGGGCATGACCGCGAAAGCGTCGGCGCCCGCCAACCTCGAGAGCACGCCGGCCCCCATGGTCGCGAAGACTGCTCCGCGGAATCCCGCGGTGGCCGATCGCGGTTAAGCCGAGGCTCGCACGCCGCGTGGCCTAACGAGTCGTCTCCAAGTTCCAGCGGACGTGGCCGTCTGCCGAAACTTCGAGATGCGCCACGCTGGCGGGCGCGCCCCGGTTCGGCCGGGTGACGCAGCCAGGATTCAGGAAACGCACCGAGCCCACGCGCTCGTCGCGGGGCACATGCGTGTGCCCATGCAGGAGGACGTCCACCGCTGCCGGTGGTTTTGCCGGCGGGATGTGGACCAGGCGAAAGCGCACCCCGTGGCGCTCCAGGTCCACCTGCAGCGGCCACGTTTCTTCGCTGTCGCAATTTCCTCGCACCACCGTGACCGGCGGCCCGACTTTCCGCAAAATAGCCAGCAAGCTGGGATCGCAGACATCGCCCAAGTGCCAGATCTCATCCGCGCCCTCGGCGAGAGCGGCCAGCTGGGGCGGGAGATGGTTGTGCGTGTCCGCCAGGACCAGGATGCGGAGCTTTCCGGACATCGCGCAGCTTCGCACAAAGCGCCGGTTGCTCTAGCAACGGTTCCTGCGGGAGTTGTTAGGCGCTGCGTTGTGTGAGGCGCTTATCTGCGTAGCGTGTGCCCGTGAGTTTTCGTGATTTTGGCCTTTCCGATGAAGT
The DNA here is from genome assembly GCA_963726745.1 of uncultured Verrucomicrobiae bacterium. Lineage (GTDB taxonomy): Bacteria > Verrucomicrobiota > Verrucomicrobiia > Chthoniobacterales > UBA10450 > JACCTI01. The sequence goes on along the minus strand of CAVSDR010000003.1, from coordinate 895,681 downwards.
CGTGCAGGGCACCCTGGCGATGGGATTTACTGACCCGACGCCGATTCAGCTGCGGGCGTTTCCGGTCGTCCTCGCGGGCAAAGACTTGATTGGCACCGCCCAGACCGGCACTGGCAAAACCGCTGCCTTCGCTTTGCCCATCCTGACGAACCTGGCGCAACACGGCGCCTTTCGCTGCCTCGTGCTCGAGCCGACGCGCGAACTCGCGGCCCAAGTCGAGACTGCTTTCCGCGATTACGGCCGCTTCACCGATCTGCGTGTTTCGCTGGTCCATGGCGGCGTCGGCTACGGGAAGCAACGCGAGGAGGCCGCGTCCGGCGTGGATGTGGTTTGCGCGACGCCGGGCCGCTTGCTCGATCTCCTGGAGCAGGGCGCGATGAACTTGCGCAGCGTCAACGTCCTCGTGCTCGATGAAGTCGATCGCATGCTCGACATGGGTTTCCTTCCCGATGTGCGCCGGATCGTCGAGCAAATCTCGACCGATCGGCAAACGCTGCTTTTCTCGGCCACGCTCCCGCCGGAGATCGAGCGCCTCGCATCCTGGGTCCTGCGCAATCCCGAGACGATCGAGATTGGCGCGCAACGCTCGCCCGCCGAAACCGTGACCCACGCGGTCTACCCGGTAGCGGCGGACCAGAAATTCGATCTTCTGATGGCGCTGCTCGAGCGGACGAACTTTGACAGCGCGCTCATTTTTTCGCGCACGAAACACGGCGCCGACAAAATCGCCGTCCGCTTAAAGCAAGGGAAGCACTCGGTCGCCGTGCTGCATTCCAACCGCACCCAGCGCGAACGCGTCGAGGCGCTCGAAGGCTTCAAGAGCGGCAAATACGAGATCATGGTCGCGACCGATATCGCTGCGCGCGGGATCGACATCGCCGGGATCAGCCACGTGATCAATTACGACGTGCCGGAGCACAGCGAAGACTACGTCCACCGCATCGGCCGCACCGGTCGCGCGCAGAAAGTAGGCGACGCTTTCACGCTCATGAACGGCGAAGAGTTGGGCTCGCTCCAGGCGATCGAGCGCTTCATCGGCGCGAAGATTCCGCGCCTCAAGCTCGAGGGCTTCGATTACAAATACACCGCGCTCTTCGAGCCGGAATCGGTCACCGGCTCGGGCAAACGCGCCATCGGCGGCGGGCGGACGCACGGCGGCTACAGCTACGGCCGGCGGCGGCGTTAGCGGGACAATCGCCTTGCCGCTCGACGGCGGCGGGCGGAAGTTCACCGCATGGCCACTCACTCTTACGCCCATCCTGAGGCGCTCGTCGAAACCTCCTGGCTGGCCGAGCACCTGAACGATCCCGGCCTGCGGATCGTCGAGTCAAACGAGGACATCCTGCTCTATGACTCCGGGCACATTCCCGGCGCGGTCCACATCGATTGGCGGAGCGATCTGCAGGACCCGTTGATTCGCGATTACATCTCGCCGGCTAAATTTGCCGAGCTTTGCTCGCGCCACGGGATCACGCCCGAGACCACCTGCGTTTTCTACGGCGACAAGGCCAACTGGTGGGCCACCTACGCGCTCTGGGCTTTCCGGCTTTTTGGCCACACGAAGGTGAAAATCCTCAACGGCGGCCGCGACAAATGGAAAGCCGAAGGCCGGCCGATGACGCGTGAAGTGCCGAAGTTCGAAGCCACAAAATATCCGGAGCCGGCAAAGCGCTACGACCAGGAGATTCGCGCCTTCGCCGATGAAGCGCTCGCGCAAAGCAAAGCCGGGAAGCCGTTGATCGATGTGCGGTCGCCGGGCGAATTCAAAGGCGAGATCACCCACATGCCGGAGTATCCGCAGGAAGGCGTGCTCCGCGGCGGCCACATCCCCGGAGCGAAGAGCGTCCCGTGGAAAACTGCGACCAACGACAACGGCACCTTCAAATCAGCCGACGAGTTGGCCAAGATTTACCAGGAGGAGTGCGGTGTTTCCTCGGACCGGGAGACGATCGTTTATTGCCGCATCGGCGAGCGCTCGAGCCACACTTGGTTTGTCCTCACCTACCTCCTCGGCCTCGAGAACGTGCGCAATTACGACGGCTCCTGGACCGAGTGGGGGAATCGCGTCGGCATGCCGATCGAGCGCAGCACGTAATTCCTGCTCAGGAGCAGGAGAGAAAAAAGCAGCGGCCACCTCGCGGCGACCGCTGCCTGCCTTTTCTCTGCCGAAAGCTACTTGGCCTTGGCTTGGTCCATCTCCTGGTGGGCCTTCATCTCGTCCTCGTGCGCCTTTTTCATCGCGTCGAGTTTGGTCTGCTGCTCGGCCGTGAGCAGCGGGCGAATCTGCGCCGTGGCGTTTTCCATCACCGCGTGCATTTTCTGCATCGCTTCCTCGTGGATTGCTTTGATCTGCGGCTTGGCCTGCTCGACGATCGGCGCGACCTGCGTTTTTTGCTGCTCGGTCAGGTTTAACTCCCTGGTTAGGTGCTCGAGCGGATTTCCGCCCATGGGGCCGGGACCGTGACCGCGCATGCCGCCGTGGTGCTCACCGTAGCCCGGGCCGCGGCCGGGTTCCGGCTCGCCGGCGAGCAGGGTAAAGGTGGAGCCGAGCGCGAGGGCGCTGCAGGCGGCGAGTGCTAGGAGTTGTCGTTTCATCTTGCTGGTTGTCTTTCTTGGTTGGTGCGCCGGAGCGCGGGTGCTTGCAGGGTTTGACCAGCGACAGGGGCTTTTGGTTACAAAAGTTTTTTTTGTAACCGCCGCGGCCGGGCGCCTGTCATCTCCCACAGAGTGGATGCATGGTGGAACGCATGGCTGATGAGGTCGACGTGGCTGCGCTGGTGGCAGGCGCGCGGCGCGAAGAAGAAGCAGCCGCGCGGGCGCTCCTGCAGCATCTCTACCCGTTCGTGGCCCGGCTGGTCCGTTCGCATCGTCCGGCGCGCGCGGCCGAGGAGGACCTTTGCCAGATGATCTTCGTGAAAATTTTCCAAAAACTCGGGCAATACTCCGGCGCCGTCCCGCTGGAGCATTGGGTCTCGCGGATCGCGATCAACACCTGCCTGAACCAGATCGCCGCGGAGAAGGCGCGCCCGGAATTGCGCCACGCCGACCTGAGCGAAGAGCAGGCCGCGGTCATGGCCAATCTTGCGCAAACAGACAGCGACTTGGCGCCGGACCAGAGCTACGCCGCGCGCGATCTCGTGGCGCGTCTGCTCGAGCGCCTCGCCCCAGCCGAACGGCTCGTCATCGACCTGCAATATCTCCAAGGCAAAAGCGTCGCCGAGATTCGCGCGCTCACCGGCTGGAGCGGCGCGCTCGTGAAAGTGCGCGCCTTTCGTGCACGGCAGAAATTGAAAGCGCTCCTGGCGCGGATAAAGGAGGAAGATGCCCGCGTCGGATGAACTCGATCGCCTCCTGCGCGCGGCCGCGCGGGCGGAAGCGCCGGGCGCGGAAATGCCCTTCGGTTTCGACACGCGCGTGCTCGCGCGCGCGCGCGGCTACGCTCCGTCAAACGGCGGCGTGCTGGCTGTTTTCCTCCGGCGCATTGCGGTCGCGGCCTTGCTCGTCGGAGCCTGCGCCGGCTCGGCCGCCTGGTGGCAGCTGCAGCAGGTCGAAGAAATCGATTCGCCCACCGCCACCGCCTACGCCATGGCCGATCGCGTGATCGAAGCTGGGAGCTGGCAATGAACGCGTCGGCTAAAATCTGGATCGCGGTCGCGCTCGTGGTGGTTTACCTCGCCGGCATCGCCACCGGATTCCTGGGCGCGGCGCACCAGATGCACCGCCGCGGCGGACCACCGCACGGCGGACCGTTGGATGACCGGATGCGGCTGCATTTGCGCGAGCAACTGAAGCTGACTCCGGACCAGGCGCGCGCGATCGATCCGATCGTCGAGCAGCTGAGCGCGCAGCTCGAAGGCATCCGCGGCGAGACCACCCAGCGGGTGCGCCAGGCGATGGAGCAATCGCACGAGCAAATGAAGCCGCTGCTCACGCCCGCGCAGTTGGCCGAGCTGGAAAAAATGCGCGCGCACCACGAGGAGATGCTCCGGCGGCAGCATCGGCCCGGCGGTCCGCCGCCTTTGCCCTAACGAGTGCTAGAGCGAGCGGAAAACTTCCGCGCCCAGCTCGTAGGAACGGAGCCGCGCCGCGTGGTCGTAGATCTGGCTTACGGCGATGAATTCATCCGCGCCCGTCTCCTCGAGAATGCTGGCTAATTTCGCGCGCGCGGTTTCCGGCGATCCCACGATCGCGTAGGTCCCGCGATGGCGGACGGCATTTTCCTCTCCGCGATTCCAGCGCCCTTCCATGCTCTCCACCGGCGGGTGGCAGCAAGCTGGGGCGACCGCGGATCAACGCCAGCCCCATCTGCTGCGCGGAGGTGAAAAGCCGCGCCGCTTCCGCATCCGTCTCCGCAAGATACAACCCGATCCCGACGATCAGGTGTGGTTTTGCCAGCGCCTTGGAAGGCTTGAAATTTTGTCGGTAGAGCGCAATCGCCACCGGCAGATAATCGGGCGCGAAATGCGAGGCGAAGGCGAACGGCAGGCCGAGCTCGGCCGCCAGTTGCGCGCTGAAATCACTCGAGCCTAACAAGTAGATCGGCACCTCCAGCCCGCGCCCGGGAACCGCGCTGACCGCGCCCACCTCCTGCCGGAAATACGCCTGCAACTCGAGCAGATCGTCGGGGAAAGTGTCGCCGTTGCTCCCGAGCGAACGCCGGAGCGCGCGCGCGGTGGTTTGATCCGTCCCCGGCGCGCGGCCCAGCCCGAGGTCGATCCGGCCCGGGTAAAGCGATTCGAGCGTGCCGAATTGCTCAGCTACGACCAGCGGCGCGTGGTTCGGCAGCATCACGCCGCCGGAGCCGACGCGGATGGTCTTCGTGGCCGCGGCGACGTGCGCGATCACCACCGAGGTCGCGGCGCTCGCGATCCCCGGCATGTTGTGATGCTCCGCCAGCCAATAGCGCGTGTAGCCCCAGCGCTCCGCGTGCACCGCGAGGTCGGCCGAGTGGCGGAAGGCCTCCGCGGCATTGCCCCCTTCGCGCACCGGGGAAAGATCGAGAATGGAATAGAGCATCAATTTGTCGCCTGTTTCTTGCGCCAATAGCGGAGCGCCGCAGTCACCGCCATTGCGCTGGGATCGGCGGCTTCATAATCAAGCACCCCTTCCGCGTCGGCTCCACCGGCGCGCAGTTCCGCGTGTTCCTGTTCGGCAAAAGCCGGCACCAGCTCCGCCTCGGTCAACGACTGGCGTTCGCGGAACCAATCGGCCCAGCGGCGCACCCGTTCCTCGAGCGCGTCGAAGTGGTCGGCTAACGAATCGTTGACCCGGCCGAAATGCGGCAGGTAAAGCGTGGCCGGCGCGAGCGCGCGCATCCGGGCGATCGATTGGAGCCATTCCTCGACCTGCAACTCCGGCGGCACGAAGGGTGGAATCACCGGTCCGCGCCCGAGCCGCACGCCGGCAATGTCGCCGCCGAAGAGCACGTCGTCCCAATAGTAGACGTGATGATGGCTCGCGTGTCCCGGCGTCGCCACCGCCCGCACTTCGACCGCGCCGAGGCGGACGCGCGCGCCATCCTCGAGCACGCGCAAACGCTCGGGCGGCACCGGCTGCACCCGGCCCCAGAGCCGCTCCATCTCGTCGCCAAAAATCTGCGTGGCCGAGGCCACCAGCTTGGCCGGATCGAGCAGATGCCGGGCACCGCGCGGATGCACGTAAACCGTCGCGCCCAGCTCAGCGAAACGCCACGCAGCTCCCGCGTGGTCGAAGTGAATGTGGCTCAGGAACACATGGCGCACGTCCGCCGCGTGCGCGCCGATCCGCTGCAGTTCCGCTTCGATGGTCGCGAAGGTCGACTCCGGGCCGGTGTCGAACAGCGCCAGGCCTTCGGCTGTTTCCAGCGCAGTCGCAGCGATGATCCCGGGCCGGCCGAGTTGACGGGTATCGAGGACGTGGATCATTCCCGAAGAATTTAGGCAGCGCTTTCACAAAATGAACCTGAAGCTTTTCGCAGTCGCCCTTCTCGCTTTTCCTTTCGCCGCCGTCCGCGCGGCGGAGTATCCCGCGCCGCAGGAAGCCGATTACACGCTCAAGAATTTCGAGTTCGCCTCCGGCGAGAAATTGCCTGAGCTGCGGATCCATTACCGCACCGTCGGGACGCTGAAAAAGGACGCGCAAGGCCACGCGCTCAACGCGGTCCTGATCACCCACGGCACCACCGGCAACGGCTCGAATTTCATCCGGCCGGAATTCGCCGGCGAACTCTTCGGCGCCGGTCAGCCGCTCGACGCGGCGAAGTTTTTCATCGTCCTGCCGGACGGCATTGGCCACGGAAAGTCGTCCCGCCCGAGCGAAGGGTTGCACGCAAAATTCCCGCGCTACGGCTATCGCGACATGATCAAGGCGCAGCACCAGCTCCTGGCCGACGGCCTGGGCGTGGATCACGCGCGCCTGGTCATGGGCACATCGATGGGCGGGATGCACACCTGGCTCTGGGGCGAGACCTATCCGGAGTTCATGGACGCGCTCCTGCCGCTGGCCAGTTTGCCCGCGCAAATTTCCGGGCGGAATCGCGCCTGGCGGCGGCTGGTGATCGACGCGATCCGGAACGACCCTAAGTGGAACGAAGGCGAATATGCCGCGCAACCGCCGAGCCTGCGCACGGCCGGCGAGATGCTCTGGCTCATGAGCAGCAATCCAGTCGTTAGGCAAAACGAGACGCCGACGCTCAAGGAAACGGACGAGGCGCTGGATAAATACGTCGAGGCTTACCTGAAGAATGCCGACGCCACCGACGTGCTCTACGCGGTCGAGGCTTCGCACGATTACGATCCCGGCCCCGGCTTGGAAAAGATCAAGGCGCCGCTTCTCGCGATCAATTTTGCCGACGACTTGATCAATCCGCCCGAGCTCGAGATTCTCGAGCGCGAGATCAAGCGCGTGCCGCACGGCCGCGCGCTCGTGGTCCCGCGGAGCGAGCAGACGCGTGGGCACGGGAGCCACACGCTCGCGGCGCTCTGGAAGGATGACCTGGTGAAGTTGCTGCAGGAATCGGAGCCGAAAAAATGAGTGCGACGCATGTTTTATTAACCGGAAGCACGCGCGGGATCGGCGCGGCCGCGCGCGTGGAACTCGAGCGACAGGGCGCACGCGTGGTAGGTCACGGCTCGAAAATAGACGGCGAGATGCAGCTCGCGGCCGACCTGTCGCAGCCCGAGGCGGCGGAACATCTGTGGCAGGAAGCGCTCGATCGGCTCGACGGCCGGATCGACGTGCTGATCAACAATGCCGGGATCTACGAGCGCGCTTCCGTGGGCGAGAGCGCGGAAAGCTGGCGCGCGCTCTGGCAGCGGACGATGCAGATCAATCTCCAGGCCGCGGCCGATCTTTGCCGGCTGGCGGTTTGCCATTTCCGCGCGCGCGGCGGCGGCGGGCGGATCGTGAATGTCGTTAGCCGCGCAGCTTATCGCGGCGATTCGCCGGAGCATTGGCATTACGCCGCGTCGAAGGCAGCGCTCGTGGGCGTGACCAAGTCGATCGCGCGCGGCTTCGCGGGCGAAGGGATTTTGGCGTATGCGGTCGCGCCCGGTTTCACCATGACCGGGATGGCGGAGGAATACCTGAGCAGCCGCGGGGGCGAGGCTTTGTTGAAAGAGATCCCGCTCGGCCGCGTGGCCAGCGCGGAGGAAGTAGGCAACGTGATCACCTATCTCGCGCTGCAAGCGCCGGCCTCGATGACCGGCGCGGTGCTCGACATTAACGGCGCGAGTTTTGTTCGTTAGTCCGGGATTTCGATTTCGCCTGTGAGGTAGGTCGCGGCGTGGCCGCCGATGCGGACGCGGTCGCCCCGGAGTTCGCAGAAAAGTTCGCCGCCGCGCGCGGAAATCTGGCGCGCATGGAGGGTGGTCTTGCCCAGCCGCTCGGCCCAGAAGGGGATGAGATTGCAGTGAGTCGAGCCGGTGACCGGGTCCTCCGGGATTCCGTGGTGCGGCACGAAAAAGCGGGAAACGAAATCGCAATCGTCGCCCGGCGCGGTCACGATCACGCCCTCGTTAGGCAGCGAGATCAGCTGCGCCATGTCCGGCCGGAGCGCGCGGATTTGCGCGGCGTTTTCGAAGACCGCGAGGTAATCGCGCGCCTGGAAAAGCTCCACCGGCCGCGCGCCCAGGGCGCTGGCTATTTCCTCCGTGACTGGGCAGGGCGCGACCGGGCGCGTGGGAAAATCGAGCACCAGGCGGTCGCCGACGCGCGCGACCCCGAGCGGGCCGCTGTGCGGCGAATGAAAGCGCACGCTGTCGCCCGCGAGCCCGCGATGCCGGAAGAGCACATGCGCGGAGGCGAGGGTGGCGTGGCCGCAGAGATCGATCTCGCTCGTGGGCGTAAACCAGCGCAGGCCAAAGTCGTCGCCTTGCGGAACGACGAAAGCGGTCTCGGCGAGGTTATTCTCCGCGCCGATCGCCTGCATGACCGCATCCGGGAGCCATTCCTCCAGGAGGCAAACGCCCGCGGGATTGCCGGCAAAAGCGCGTGGGCTGAAGGCCGCGACTTCGAAGTAAGGAAGCTTCATCGAGCAATGCTTTCCGCGTGAACTGCGGCCGCTTCAAGCCCCGGCTTGACCGCGCGCGCGGCTTCCGGTGTTCTCCCGGGATGTTGAAGCGCGTCGGCAAGTGGCTTGGTGGAATCGTTCTTCTGTGTCTGCTGGTCGCGGCGGTCTTCGTGGCGAACGCGATCTGGTTCCGTCCGTGGTCGCTCAACGTTTTCTACGAGAAAGTTTTCCTCGAGTTCCTCTTCGATCAGCCGCAGCTCCTGACCAGCGTCGGGCTGGTCGAGCAGTTCGGGATCACCGGCCACAGCGGGAAACTCGACGACCTCTCGCCGGCGCATCAGCGCGCGCAATTCGACCGGCTGCGCCGCGACGTGGCTCATCTGCGCGCGTATTCGCCTGACCGGCAGAGCGAATCGCAACGCCTCTCGACCGCCGTGCTCGGCTGGTTCCTGGAGGTGCAACTCGAAGGCGAAAAATTCCAATGGCACGACTACCCGGTGAACCAACTCTTCGGCGTGCAGAGCAATTTCCCGTCGTTCATGGCCAACACCCATCGGCTGCGGAAACCGCGCGACGCCGAGTATTACCTCGAGCGGCTGCACGCGGTCGGGCCGCAGTTCGAGGGCTTGATCGAGGGGCTGCGGGTGCGCGAGGAGAAGGGCATTCTGCCGCCGCGTTTCGTGGTCGAGAAGGTGCTCAAGGAGATGAACGACTTCGTGGCCACGCCGCCGGCGGAGAACATCCTCGCGACTTCCTTCCAGCGGCGCGCGGCCAAAATCGAGGGCTTGAGCGAAGCGCAACGGGCCGACTTCCAGCGCCGGGTCGAGGAAGCGATCGCGGGGGAGGTTTACCCGGCCTACCGCCAGCTGGCCGGCTATTTCTCCGGCATTCTGCCAAAGACGACCACGGACGACGGCGTCTGGAAATTGCCGGACGGCGCGGAGTATTACGCGCATCTCCTCCGGCAGAACACGACCACGCGCCTGAACCCCGCGGAGATCCACTCGTTAGGCCTGGCTGAGGTGGCGCGGATCGAGGGCGAGATGCGGGCGTTACTCGACGCCAATGGCTATGCCGGGCAGCCGATCGGCGCGGCGATGAAAGCGCTCGCGGCGGACCCGCGTTTCCTGTTCGCCAATGACGACGCCGGGCGCGAGGCGGCGCTGGCGGAATACACCCGCCTGATCGACCAGGCGCTGGTGCGTTCGCGCGAGCATTTCCGCACCATCCCGCGCGCAAAAGTGGAAGTGCGCCGCGTGCCCGAGTTCAAGGAAGCGACGTTCGCGGGCGCCTACTACGAGCCGCCGGCGCTCGACGGCACGCGGCCCGGCGTGTTCTACGCGAACCTGCGCGACCTGAGCGAGAACCCGCGCTGGGGCATGCCGACGCTGGCCTACCATGAAGGCGTGCCGGGACACCATTTTCAGCTCGCGACTGCGCAGGAGATCACCGGCGTGCCGCAATTCCGGAAGATCATCCCCTTTACCGCCTACACGGAAGGCTGGGCGCTCTACGCCGAGTGGCTGGCAAAAAACGCCGGCTGGTATGAAGGCGATCCCTTTGGCGATCTCGGCCGCCTGCAGGGGGAAATGTTCCGCGCGGTGCGCCTGGTGGTCGACACCGGGATCCATGCGCAAAAGTGGCCGCGCGAGCAGGCGATCGCTTACATGGAGGAAAAGACCGGCATGGGCGAAAAGGAAACCACCGCGGAGGTCGAGCGCTACATCGTTTCGCCCGGGCAGGCCTGCGCCTACAAGGTCGGGATGCTCAAGATCCAGGAATTGCGCACGCGGGCCGAGCGGGAACTGGGCAGCCGTTTCCGCGAAGGGGAGTTCCACGACACCGTCTTGAAGAGCGGCGCGCTCCCGCTGGAGATCCTCGAGCAGCAGGTGGACGCGTGGATCGCCCGCGCCCGGGAAAATTAGCCGGCAAGATGGGGAAACGCTTCCCGTGCGCCGCATCCCCGCTTAACTTTCCCCGGTGACTGCCGACATTCTGCGCCGCAACAACGTCCGCATCTTCGGTCAAGGGACGCAGCCGATGCTTTTTGCCCACGGTTTCGGCTGCGATCAAAACATGTGGCGCTGGATCACACCGGCCTTTGAGCGCGACTACAAGATCGTGCTCTTCGATTACGTCGGCTCGGGGAAAAGCGACCTCGCGGCGTACGATCCGAAACGCTACGACTCGCTCGAGGGCTACGCGCAGGACGTGCTCGAGATCTGCGCTGCGGCCGATCTGCACGAGGTGATTTTCGTGGGCCACTCCGTCAGCAGCGTCGTCGGCATCCTCGCGGCGAATCGCGAGCCGGGACGCTTTAAGCAGTTGGTGCTGGTGGCGCCCTCGGCGTCCTACATCAACGATCCGCCTTACGTGGGCGGCTTTGAGCGAGCGGACATCGAGGGGCTGCTCGAGATGATGGATAAAAATTACCTTGGCTGGGCCAGCTTCCTCGCGCCCGCAGTAATGAAGAACCCCGATCGCCCCGAGCTCGCGGCCGAGCTCGAGGAGAGCTTTTGCTCGACCGACCCGAAGATCGCACGCCGCTTCGCCGAGGTAACTTTCCTGTCCGATAACCGGGCCGATCTTGACCGCGCGACCGTGCCCTCGTTGATCATGCAATGCTCCGAGGACACGATCGCGCCGCTGGCGGCCGGGCGTTACCTGGAGGCGCACCTGGCAGGGAGCACCTACCATCAGATGGAGGCGATCGGGCATTGCCCGCACATGAGCCATCCGGACGAAACCATCGCGGTGATGCGCGAGTATCTGGCGGCGGCTTGAGCGCGGCCCCTGTCGGATGGATCCCTCGTTAGACCAGGCCCCGTGCGGGTATCTCGCCTTTGCCGATGACGGCAAGATCACCGCGTGCAATCGCACCCTGGCGCACCTCCTGGGCAACGAACCGGAGGAATTGGTGGGACAACACTTCGAGCTCCTTTGCGGAGTGGGCGGAAAGATTTTTTACCACACGCATTTCTTTCCGATCCTAAAGCTCAAGGGCGAGGTGGAGGAGGTTTACCTTTCGCTCCGTTCGCGCGCGGGCACGGACATCCCGGTGCTGGCGAACGCCGTCCGGCGCACCGGGGGCGCAGCAGCGGTGAACGAGTGCATCTTCATGCGCATGCTCCAGCGGACGCGCTTCGAGGAGGAATTGATCCAGGCGCGGAAACTGGCGGAAACAGCCAGCGACACGAAGGCGAAATTCCTCTCGATGATGTCGCATGAATTGCGCACGCCGCTGCAGGCGATCACCGGTTACTGCGACCTGCTTACGACTGGCGCGAGTGGTCCTTTGAACGAGGAGCAGATCGGCGACCTGCGCTCCATCCGGCAGGCGAGCGAGGAGCTGGTGCGCCTGTTAAACGACATTCTCGACTTTGCCCGGCTGGAATCCGGGCAGGCGGAGATGCGCACCGAAACGGTGCCGGTGCAGCGCGCGGTCCAGCGGGCGGAGGTCTTGCTCACGCCAAAGTTCCACGAAGCCGGGATCGCCTATTCGCGAGTTGGTTGCGACCCCGACCTGGCGGTGCGGGCGAACCCCGACCGGCTCCAGCAAGTGCTGCTGAACTTGCTGACTAATGCGATCAAGTTCACCGCGCGTGGCGGCCTCGTCTCGGTGGAATGCGAGGCCGCTGCGCGGCGCGGTTGCATCCGCGTGCGCGACACCGGCTACGGCATCCCGGCGGAACATCTCGAGCGCATCTTCGAGCCGTTCGTGCAGGTGGACCGGCAGCGGATCGACTCGCGGCAACGGGGCGTCGGCCTGGGGCTTTCGATCAGCCGCGAGCTGACGCGCGCGATGGGCGGCGATCTCACGGTCGAGAGCACGCTCGGCGAAGGCTCCGTGTTTACGATCACGCTTCCGCGTGAAGAAATCCCGGCGCCGGCGGTCCTGGCCTAACGAACAATGGGCGCCGGCCGGTGGAAAATCTTGGCGGCTTACGCCACGCTCTGCGTCGTCTGGAGTTCGACGTGGCTCGCGATCAAGGTGGGGCTGGCGGATTTGCCGCCGATTTCTTTTGCCGCGATTCGCTTCCTCCTGGCGTTCGTGGTCCTGGTCGCGGTCTCGTTAGGCCGGGTGCGGCTGCTGCCGAGAACGCGGGCCGACTGGCAGCTGCTCGGCTTTACCGGCGTGCTCATGTTCACGGTGAACTACGGGCTGCTCTTCTGGGGCGAGCTCAACGTTTCCTCCGGCCTGGCCGCGGTCTTGCAGGCCACGATTCCGGTCTTCGGGATGGTCTTCGCGCACTGGCTGCTCCCGGCGGAACCGCTGCGCGGGCGGCAATTAGGCGGCGCTTTGGTGGCGATCGCGGGCGTGGCTTTGATCTGCGCGCGGCTTTTTTCGCACAGCGGCGCGCTGCCGTTCTGGGGCGGGCTGGGGATCGCGCTCGGCGGCGCGGGCGCGGCGTTCTCGAATGTGCTCCTGAAGCAGCGCGCGCTCGCGCTGGCGCCGGCGATGATCGCCGCCTGGCAAATGATCTTCGGCGCGGTGCCGCTGCTTGCGCTCGGGCTGGTGGTGGAGGGAAACCCGCTCGCCTTCCATTGGAGCGGGCTGGCGGTTTTTTGCCTGCTTTATCTCGCGATCGTCGGCTCGGCGCTGACCTTTCTCCTGCTCTACTGGCTGCTCCCGCGAATCGCGGTGAACAAGCTCCAGACGATCTCGCTGATTACTCCGCCGGGCGCCGTCGCCATCGGATGGCTGCTGGGCGGCGAGAGTTTTTCGCTCTGGCAACTCGCAGGCGGCGCGCTCGTGCTCCTGGGCGTGTGGATGATTTTCCGCCGCCCGACGCCTCCGCGCGGCATTTAGCCAGCGCCTTCGGGCGTGAGATCGAGGAAGCTCGCCGGCGTGCGCAATTTCTCCCGCAACTGCGCCGGCGTGACCTCGCCCTCCCAGCGGCTGATTACGATCGTGGCCACGCCATTGCCGATGAGGTTCGTCACCGCGCGGCACTCGCTCATGAAACGATCGATCCCCACGAGGAGCGCGAGCGCTTCGATCGGGATCACCGGCACGGCCGATAAGGTGGCCGCGAGCGTGACAAAGCCCGCGCCGGTGACGCCGCTGGCGCCCTTGGAGGAGATCATCGCGACGAGGAGCAGCGTGAGCTGCTGGCGAAGGTCGAGCGGCGTATTCGTGGCCTGCGCGAGGAAGATCGCGGCCATGGTCATGTAGATGTTGGTGCCGTCGAGGTTGAAGCTGTAGCCCGTGGGAATGACCAGGCCGACGGTCGATTCGGCGCAGCCGAGCCGGCGCAATTTTGCCAGCATTCCCGGAAGCGCGGTTTCCGAGGAGCTGGTGCCGAGAACGAGCAGGATTTCCTCCTTGATGTAATCGAGGTAGCGAAAGATCGAGAAGCCGGCCGCGGCCGCGATCGTGCCCAGGACCACCAGCACGAAAATGCCGGCGGTGAGGTAAAAGCCGAGCATGAGCGCGAGCAGGCGATGGAGTGCGCCCAGGCCGTAGCTGCCGACGGTAAATCCCATCGCGCCAAAGGCGGCCAGCGGCGCCACTTTTACGATCAGGCGCATGATCCCGAAAAAGATTTCCGCGCCGGTCGCGACCACGCGCAGGATTGGTTGCCCGCGCGGACCGAGGAAGGAAATGGCGAAGGCGGTGAGAATGGAAACGAGCAGAACCTGAAGGAGATCGCCGGTGGCGAAAGCGTCGAAGAAAGAGCGGGGAATGATGTTGAGCAGGAAGTCGACTAACGAGTGGTTTTGCGCCGCCTGGGCGTAGCCGCGCCCGATCCCCGGATCGAGCGTGCGCGGGTCGATGTTGAAGCCGGCGCCGGGCTTGAGGAGGTTGACCACCACCAGGCCGATGAGGAGCGCAATCGTGGAAACGACCTCGAAGTAGAGCAGCGTCTTGCCGCCGACGCGCCCGAGCTTTTTCAGGTCGCGCATCGAGGCGATCCCGTGGACCACGGTGCAAAAAATGATCGGGGCGATGATCATTTTCACCAGGCGGATGAAGCCGTCGCCGAGCGGCTTGAGCGCCCGGCCAAACTCGGGGAAGAAATGGCCCACGAGAATGCCGAGTGCGACCGCGACCAGCACCTGAAGATAGAGAACGCGATACCAAGGGCGGCGGGAAGCAGGCGAGGCGGAGATCATGGGCACTGGCCCGGCATTGGAAGCGCGGAGCGGGCTTGGGCGCAATCCTCTTCGCGCGGGCCAGACGTGGTCGCGCAGTTTTTTGCTGCCACCAGCGGGCCCAATCTGACATGCTGGCGCTCGCGCGAACCTCCGTCCCAAACTATGAAAAGAACACCCTCTGTCCCTTCCGCTTTCTTCGGCATCCGTGCGTTGCTCGCACTGACGTTTTGCCTCATCGGCAGCCTCCTGGCGCTCCTGGCGCTGGGCGCGCTGCCAAATCCCATCGACAAAGCGCCGCCAAAAATAGCCAGCAACCTGGCGCTCCTAAAGAAGAAGGGTGAAAGCGTGCGCGGCAGCGCGGCCATGACCACCGTGGGAGCCTCCGCCCCGGCGGCGAGCGCGCCGCGGGCGCAAAATCTCCCGCAGCATCCGACCGTGCGCGAAGCGACAAATCGCATGGGCCAGACGGTCTACTCGATCTCGCCGGCTAATTTCGACCTCTCGCCGCCGCTGACGGAGCTGGCCAAGATCGCGCTGCCCGAGCCCGCGGCCGAGCAGTTGCCAGAACTGGAATTACCGGCCGCGCGCATCCCGCGCTCCGAGCTGTCGGACCCGGTAACGCAAGTCGCGCCCGCGGCAAAAACCGCCAGCCGCCTGGTGACCACGGCCGCGGCGCCGGTGGCCGGCTTTAACTTCGAGGGCATCGCCGGGTCGAATAGCTTCCCGCCGGACAACAACGGCTCGGTCGGGAATGACCAATACGTTGAGACGGTGAACTCGCGCTACCAGGTCTGGTCGCTCAATCGCACGACCAAGGTCGCGACCTCGATCGTGGGGCCGGTGAACATCAACACCCTCTGGGCCGGCTTTGGCGGGCCTTGCCAGACGCAAAACTCCGGCGACCCCGTGGTGCTGTATGACAAGGTCGCGAACCGCTGGATGATCTCGCAGTTTACCTCCGCGGTCTCGGGCGGTTTCTATTATCAATGCGTCGCTGTCTCGACCTCGGCCAATGCCGCGGGGACCTATGCGCGCTACGCCTTTGCGGTGCCGAATGGCAACTTCGGCGACTATCCGCACTACGGCGTCTGGACCGACGCTTATTACGTGATGGCGCACAATTTCGTGAACACCTCCGGCGGCTTCGTCGGCGGTCTCTTCGGCGCGATGGACCGCACGAAGATGCTCGCGGGCAATCCGACGGCGACCTGGCAGGTGATTGTGGACCCGCTCGAGGGCGGGCATTTGCCGGCAGACTTGGACGGCTTCGCCCCGCCGCCGGGCGGCGCACCCGGCATCTTCACCTCGATCCACTCCGATGGGATGTATCTCTATCGAATGAAGGTGGACTTCGCGAACGCGGCCAACACCACGCGCACGTTGCAGGCGAAAATGCCAATCGCCGCGGCCAGCGCCGCCTGCGGGGGCGGCAATTGCATTCCGCAGCCGCAAAGCGCCTTTACGATCGATTCGCTGGCCGACCGGCTGATGTTCCGCCTGGCCTACCGCAACTTCGTCGATCACGAGTCGCTGGTTGTTTCTCATTCGGTCGATCCAAACATCGCGGGCGTGGTCTCCGGGGTGCGCTGGTATGACTTCCGGATTTCTGGAACGCCCGATGCGGTCTGCGCGACCTACCCTTGCACCTACCAGCAGGGCACCGTGGCGGATGCGCCGAATGGGCGCTCGCGCTGGATGCCATCGATCGCGATGGATGGCGGGGAAAACATTCTCGTGGGTTACAGCGCCACCGGAACGGTGGAACTGACGGACGCGCATTCCATCCGCTACACCGCCCGGGCGAAGGCCGACCCGCTCGGGACCATGACCGCGCCCGAGGCGATCATCTTCACCGGCACGCGCAACATCGTGAATGATCCCGCCGGTCTTTCGCCGGGACGCTGGGGCGATTACACCAGCACGAGCATCGATCCCGCGGACGACTGCACTTTCTGGCACGTAAACGAGTATTACGCCGCCGGCGGCACCTCCAACGCCAACTGGCACACGCGCGTGGGTTCGGCTGCTTTTCCCGCGGGGCAATGCCAGCCGACGACTTGCACGGCGCGGCCCACAAGCGCGCCTGTCATCGGCGCGGTCTCGGCCATAGGTCCGAACCAGCTCCAGGTGAACTGGTCGGCTATTTCTCCCGCGCCGGGCAGTTACGCGATCGAGCGTGCCCTCGGCGCCGCCGGGAGCGAAGGGCTTTACCAGCCGGTCGGCTTTGTCGCTGGCTCGGCGACCAGCTTTACCGACACCACGGTGCAAGGAGGCGTGACCTATAGTTATCGCGTGCTTGCGGCGACCGATGGCGCCGGACGTTGCCAGGCGCTCGTGCGCAGCAGCGCCGCCAGCGCGACCGCCACGGGGAATTGCACCATCCGGCCGACCTTCGCGGGTTTGAACCGCGCCAGCAGTCTCGATGGCCCGGCTTGTGGGATCACGCTCAACTGGACGCCGGGGTCCGCTGGTTGCCCGCTCAATTCGACCCTGCGTTACAATGTCTACCGCGGCACCGTGCCGGATTTCACACCCGCACCGGCGAACCGTGTGGCCGGCTGTTTGGCAGGAACCAGCTATACCGACACCGACAACCTCATCGGCGGGAATACCTACTACTACGTGGTGCGCGCGGAGGATAATACCACCGGCAATGGCGGCGCCTGCGGCGGCAACGAGGACTTGAATAACCTACACGTCGCCGGCACTGCCTACGCTGCCGGCACGTCGGCCTCTCCCGGCGCATGGACGGATGGCGGCGGCGACGCCACTTCCTTCCTGCGGCTGAATCCCAGCGGCGCCGGCAATACCACGGACGCGACCTGGCGGATCGTGAAAACCGCCGATGACGCAGGCGCGAACCACACCAGCGGCGGCGGCTACGCCTATCGCAACACCGGCCCGGGCCCGAACGCGCTTTACGCCAACAACCAATGTTCCGCCGCGGAGACGCCCGTGCTTACCGTGGGCGCGAGCTCGATCAACCTCACCTATTGGGAACGGCACCAGCTCGAGAAGGGCTGGGATGGCGTCGCGATCGAATACTCGCGCAACGGCGGTCCCTGGACGGACGTGCCTGCGCCGACCAACTCGACGGCTAATGGATGCATGGTCTCCGACATCACTGCGGATTACGCCGCGCTCGATTGCACGGGTTCGCCCGCGGCGAACGCCTGCGGCTACCCGGCCTCCAAGACGGTCATCACCGGGCCGGCGGCGGCTGGCGGGGTGGATTGCAACACCTGGACCACGGCGGACATCACCAGCTATGGACGGCGCTGCCATCTGCTCACGGGCCTCGCGCCGGGAGACACCATCCAGTTCCGCTGGCGCTTCGTCTCGGATCCCGGCGCGCAGTTTAAAGGCTTTTACCTGGACGACATTGGCGTGAGCAACGTTCGCCTGCCCAATGCCTGCAGCGCCGCGGTGCCGGGCGTGCCGGTGCTCATCGGCGCGGGCACCCGCGCGGCCCACGGCGCAGCCGGCTCGTTTGACACCGAAATGCTCCTCAATGGTTCCGGCGTGGAGCCGAGGACTGGCGGCAACTTCACCGCCGTGCTGCATTTCGACCGGCCGTTGCAGAGCGGAAATGCTTCCGTCTCGGCCGGTGTCGGCACCGCGGGCGCGGTCACCTTCAGCGGAAACGACATGCTGGTTAATCTCACCGGCGTGGGCGATCAGCAGAAGCTCACCCTCACTGCGACCAATGTAACGGCAGTCACCGGCGGCGGGGTCCTAAGCTCAGTCAACGCCGTCATGGGCTTCCTCATCGGCGACACCAGCGGCGACGGCACGGTCAACGCGGGTGATGCCCAGCAAACGCGCAGCAATTCCGGCCAGTTGACTGACGGGACGAACTTCCGCTACGACGTCAACCGCGACGGCACGATCAACGGCGGCGACGCCATCATCGTGCGGAGCAAAGCGGGCAACGGAATCAATCCGTAACCGCGTCGCGGGCGGCTCAACAAAAAGGCGCGCGGGTGTAATCCCGCGCGCCTTCTTTCTTGAGCGACTGAGGTTGGGGCTAGCTGCAGCCCTGGCTCGTGCCGCACTCGGTGCAGACGCCGCAGGCGCCGGCCCGGATCACTTTCTCGCTCCCGCAATGGGAGCAGGGCGTTTCCATGAAGGTCGAGCCAAGCGCTTCCTTCACGCGCTCGGCGTGGGTGTGGCCCCCGCCGTTCACACTCGGTAAGCCGTCGTTCGAGACGTGGTTCGTGATCACGTCGAGCACTTCCTTCTCCGCGGTCCGCGGCAGGTCGGAGACCGGGCGATTGACCGCCTTCTTCTCCATGTCCGGGATTTCCTTCATCGGCAATTCCGGCTGCGTCCGATGGGGCGCGGTCGCTTCCTTGTAGCCTTTGATGAACTGGCACCCGAGCCAGCGGAAGACGTAATCGGTGATGCTGGTGGCGTTGCGGATGTCGGGATTCTTGGTGAAACCGCTCGGCTCAAAGCGCTGGTAGGCGAACTTCTTGACCATCGATTCCAGCGGCACGCCGTATTGCAGCGAGAGCGAGGTGAGCGTAGCCACCGTGTCCATCAAGCCGCCGATGGTGCTGCCTTCCTTGGCCATCTGGATGAAGAGCTCGCCGGGCATGCCGTCCTCGTAGAGGCCGACGGTGATGTAGCCTTCGTGGCCCGCGATCTCGAACTTGTGCGTCAGCGACATGCGCGTGTCGGGCATGCGGTGGCGGGTCGGTTTGCCGCGGAGATTGCTGATCTCGTTCTCGAGTTCGAGGATGCGCAGCTCGAGCGCCTGCTCCGGCCGCTCGAGCGATCGCCGCCGCTTCCATGAGGCCGCCCATGTCCTTGGTCTTTTTGGTGTTCAAGGGCGCGGAACGCTTCGAGCCGTCGCGGTAAATCGCGATCGCCTTCAGGCCGAGGCGCCAGCCTTCGACGTAGGTGTGCATGATTTCGTCGACCGTGGCCGTCTCCGGCATGTTGACCGTCTTCGAGATCGCGCCGCTCAGGAAGGGCTGCGCGGCCGCCATCATCCGCAAGTGCGCCATGTAGCCTAACGAACGCTGGCCGCGGTGCGGCTTGAAAGCGCAGTCAAAGATCGCGAGATGCTCCGGCTTGAGCCCGGAAGAGATCGTCGAGCCGTCGCTGTCGGTCACGTCCTCGATCGTGTCGCAGGCATCGATGTGGGCGATGATCCGCTCGATCTCCTCGGAGTTGTAACCCAGTTTCTCGAGCGCGGGTTTCACCGTCTGGTTGACGATCTTGAGCATGCCGCCGCCGGCCAGGAGTTTGTATTTAACCAGCGCGATGTCGGGCTCGATCCCGGTGGTGTCGCAGTCCATCAGGAAGCTGATCGTGCCCGTGGGCGCGAGGACGGTGACCTGCGCGTTCCGGTAGCCGTGCTTCTGGCCTAACGAGGCGGCCGAGTCCCAGACTTTCGCGGCTTCGTCCTTCAGGTAGGCGAACTCTTCGTTCGGCTGGATCTCGTTCACCGCCGCGCGGTGGAGTTCGATCACTTCCTGCATCGGCGCGACGTTGTCCTTCGCCTTTGGCTTGGCCACGCCGCTGCAACGCGCGTCGCGGTAGCCGGGGAAGGGGCCCATCGCCTTGGCCATGCGCGCGCTCTGCTCGTAGGCTTCGCCGGTCATGATCGAGGTGATCGCGCCGCCGAGCGCGCGGCCTTCCGCGCTGTCGTAGCCGTAGCCGTAGCTCATGATGAGCGAGCCGAGATTGGCGAAGCCGAGGCCGAGGGTGCGGAAGATGTGCGAATTCTCGGCGATCTCCTTGATCGGGTAGCTGGCGTTATCGACCAGGATTTCCTGGGCGGTGATAAACAGCCGGCAAGCTGCCTTGAAGCGCTCGACCGCGAAAACGCCGTCCGCGCCCTTGAACTTCATCAAGTTGAGCGAGGCGAGATTGCAGGCGGTGTTGTCGAGGAACAGGTATTCGCTGCAGGGATTGGTCGAGTTCTGCCGGGCGGTGCCTTTGCAGGTGTGCCACTTGTGGATCGTGGTGTCGAACTGCATCCCGGGATCGCCGCAGACGTGCGTTCCCTCGGCGATTTTCCGCAGGAGGGTGCGCGCATCTTTCTTGTCGCAGGGAACGCCGTCGCGCACGCGCTTGGTCCACCATTCACGGCCTTCGACCGCGGCGTTCATGAACTCGTCGCTCACGCGCACGCTCAGGTTTTCGTTCTGATACATCACCGAGCCGTAGGCTTCGCCGTTGTAGCTGCCGTCGTAACCCTGCTCGATCAAGGCCCAGGCTTTGCGCTCCTCGTTCTGCTTCGCATCGATGAATTCCTCGATGTCCGGATGCCAGTCCTTGAGCGTGTTCATCTTCGCCGCGCGGCGAGTTTTGCCGCCGCTCTTCACCACGTTCGCCACCTGGTCGTAGACCTTGAGGAACGAGAGCGGGCCGCTCGGTTTCCCGCCGCCGCTGAGCTTTTCGCGCGTGCTCCGCAGGGTGGACAAATCGCTGCCGGTACCGCTGCCGTATTTGAAGAGCATCGCCTCGCTCATCGCCAGGCGCATGATGTCTTCCATGGTGTCTTCCACGCTCTGGATGAAGCAGGCGCTGCCCTGCGGATACTCGTACTGCGAGGTCGCGCGCTCAGCCTGGCCGGTTTCGCGGTTGAAGAAGAAATTGCCCAGCCCCGCCTCGCGGCCGGTGCCGTATTGGTGGTAGAGGCCGACGTTAAACCAGACCGGCGAATTGAAGGCGCCATGTTGGTTCAGGCAGAGCCAGGTGAGCTCGTCGTAAAACGTTTCTGCGGTCGCGGCGTCGGCGAAATAGCCGTCGGCAATGCCCCAGTCGGTGATCGTGCGGGTGACGCGGTGAATCAGCTGACGCACCGAGGTTTCGCGGCCGCCCTTGAGCGGATCGGTCCCGTTGGCGATGTCGCCGTAGAAATACTTCGAGACCGCGATCTTGGTCGCGAGCGCGCTCCACGACTTCGGCACCTCGATGTTCTCCTGCTTGAAGATCACTTTTCCGGCGTCGTCGGTGATCTCCGCGGTGCGTTTTTCCCATTCGATCTGGTCGAACGGCGCGACTTTGGCGTTGCTGAAAACGCGGTCAAAGCGGAGGCCGGCCGGCTTTTTTCGGTTCCGGCTCTTGCTGCGCACGCGCGGCTTGGCGGAAGACGAGAAGGAAGCGGGTTGGAGGCCGGGTTTGAGTTGGATCATGACGGGTCGACGGTTGAAAGGTGAACGGTTGGTGTGAAAAACGGCGAAGAACCGTGAACAGCCCAGCCAGCATCCTGTGCACAACCCGTGAAGAACCGGGAACAACAAGATGCTGGGGGAGCTGCCCGAGCGGTCTACAAGATGGGGTGCTCAGGCAGCCCCGCTCAAGCACAGAATTGTAACATTTTTTTACGAGGGAGAAACCGCCTTTTCCGCCCAATTTGCTGTCTAAAATTAGCCGGCGCTTTCGCTTTTGCGGCTCGCCCCGGCGGGGAAAACTCCCCACCTTCGCCCTCTACGGATGAGAACGCGCCTCGCCAGCTTCGCCGTTTTCGCTTTTGCGCTCGCGTTTCCCCTCGTGACCGGACCGTTTCGCGGCGCGGATGAGCCGAGCCATTTCTTCCGCGCCTACCAGGTCTCGGAAGGCCAATGGCTCGCGCAGCGCGGACCGGGAGGCGTCGTCGGCGGGGAATTGCCGGCCAGCTTGCTGCAACTTGCGACCGCCGCGGGCGAGTTCCCGCGCGCGGCAAAGATCGAAACCAGCCGCGGCCAGTTTCGCCTCGGCAGCCAGGTGCGCCTGCGTCCGCACAAGCGCGCGTGGGCCAATTTTCCCGGGAGCGCGCTCTACTCGCCGGTGACTTACCTGCCGCAGGCCGCGGCGATCGCGCTCGTCCGCTCGGTGGAACACCGGCCGCTGGTGCTTTTCTACGCAGCCCGGTTGGCCGGCGCGCTCTGCGGCGCGGGCTTGCTCGTGCTCGCTTTGCGGCGCCTCCCGCCAGGGGCGGAGGCGCTGGGAGTTTTCGCTTTCATTCCGATGCTGCTTTTTCAACTGGGCGTCGTGAGCGCCGATAGCGTGACCATCCCGCTGGCTTTTCTTTGGTGCGCGGAACTCTTGCGCGCGCGCAGCCGGGGGACGCTCACGCTGGACGAACAGGTGTGGCTGGTGGTGCTGGCGCTCCTGCTTTCGCAAACGCGCGCGCCGCTCCTGGTCTTGACGGTCTTCGCGCTGCCTGGGCGCACCGGGACGCGGGGCTGGGGTTTGCGCGCCCTTTTAGCCAGCGCCTTCATCGTGCCGTATCTCGCCTGGAGCGCGCAATTGCCCGCGCTTTTCAACCAGATGCGCCCGGGAATCACGACCAATCCCGCGGGCCAGTTGGCGCTTCTCCAGCAGGCTCCGGGCGAGGTTTCTCGGCGCGATGCTGACCGACCTGCGCGAGCTCGGCGTGAATCACCTGCGGGAAATGATCGGCGTTTTCGGCTGGCTCAATTTCCCGCTGCCATGGTTCCTCGTGCTGGGATTTTTGCTGCTCCTCGCACTTGGCGTTTGCCTGCTGGAGCCGGGAACGTTGCGCCTCTCCTGGCCCATGCGCGCGCTCTTTTTCGCGACGGCGCTCGCAGGTTTCGTGGCCGCGGAGTTCGCGATTTATTCGATGTGGAATGCCGTGGGCGCGCCGCGCGTGCAGGGTTTCCAGGGGCGCTATTTCCTCCCGCTTTTGCCGTTCCTCCTGATCTCGCTGGCTAACGACTGGTTGCGCCGGGTCCCGCGGATGCTCGAGGCGCTCCTGGCTGGCGCGCTGCTGCTGGATCTGCTCGCGCTGGGATGGCTGGCGCACGCAACTTTTTCGTGACGCAAGAGGCGTTGCAAAATAAGCGGGCTCCAGCATAATCACCCCGCAAGCGCAATCGAGAGGAAGGGTGGCTGAGCCCGGTTTAAGGCACTCGACTCGAAATCGAACGTGGGGTTAAACCCACCGTGGGTTCGAATCCCACCCCTTCCGCCATCTCGCTGCCTAAGGCGCAGCGACGCGCGTAAAGCGCCGTTGGACTAACGAGCTTGCCTTACCGGAGACGCTTCGGTAAGACTGGGTGCAGTCCGCACGGCATGGAGACGCCTCCTTCCCCGGTCAACCCTTCGCTGCCACTGCACGAAGTTTTGCGGGAGGAATTTGCCCGGCTGCATGGGCCGCTGCCTAACGAATCCTCTGGGAATATCCCCGAGGAAGCTTTGCCGGCCTACTGGTCGGCCGTCCATGCCTTGGAGGAAAAACAGGCAGCACTTTGTATTTCCGGCGGCGGCATCCGGAGCGCGACCTTTTCCCTGGGCGTGCTCCAGGGGTTGGCGCGGATCGGGTTGCTCCCGCAATTTCATTATCTCTCGACCGTGTCGGGCGGCGGTTACATCGGCGGCTGGCTCGCGGCCTGGATCGGGAATGCCGATGGCGGCTTGAGCGAAGTGACCGCGCGGCTGGCGCAACCGGAGCCAAAGGCGCGGCCCAACCCCGAGCCGGAACCGATCCAAAACCTCCGCAGTTACTCAAACTACTTAAGCCCGCGCCTGGGCCTGCTCTCCGCCGACACCTGGACGCTCATCGGCACTTACCTGCGCAATCTCCTGCTAAACTGGTGTGTCCTCCTGCCGCTGCTCGCGGCGATGCTCACGGTGCCGTGGTTTTACACCGCCACGCTCATGCTCTCGCCGCCGCCGTATTCAGTCTACCCGCTGCTCGCCGGCGGGCTCTGCATCGCGATGAGCGTGGCCTACATGGGCCTGAATCTTCCCTGCGGTGGGAACCGCCGCTGGAGCCAGAATCGCTTCCTCTTCTTCTGCCTCCTGCCGATGCTGCTGGCGGCGATTTGCATCACCCTGCACTGGGCTTGGTGGCGTTACTACGAGCGGCCTTTGATTGCCTGGCGCTTCTTCGGCTGGACGGAGTTCCGCTCGGAGTATCCCTTCGTCCTTTTCGGGGTGGTGATGCACCTGATCTCGTGGGCCACTTCGCTCCTGCGGGCGCATGGCTTTCGTTTCAAGGAGTTCATCGCCGTTGTTGTCTCCGGCGGCGTGGGCGGCTGGCTTCTCTGGCTGGGGGCAACGAAAATTTTTAATCAACCCACCGCCAAAGCCGAGCTCTACACCTGCCTTGCGGTGCCGCTGTTTCTCTCGTTTTTCTTTCTCGCGATCATGGTCTTCGCCGGCATCTCCAGCCGGTGGACCGGCGATCCCGATCGCGAATGGTGGGGCCGCGCGACCGGCTGGTTTCTTGCGCTTGCGGCTGGCTGGGTCCTGATGAGCGGCCTGCTCGTTTTCGGCCCGCTCCTGCTCTCGCGTGGGGTGCGTTTAGGCAGCACTTTGGCGGCGGGCGCGATCTCCGGGTTGCTGACTATTCTGGCCAGCCGGAGCAGCTACATCCCGGCGAACGACAAGGAAAAAGGCAAAGCCGGGCCGCTCGCGCTCCTTCTCTCGAAGGCGACCAGCCTGGCGGCGCTGCTGTTCGTCCTCGTGCTCATGATCTTCATCACCAAAGGGACCACCTGGATGGTGAAACACATCGGCCAAAGCCTCGCATTGCCGTGGAATCTGCAGGATCGCTCTGCCGTCCTCGGCGAGACGGTGGAATACCTCAACGTCATCCTCTACACGCCGCTTTCGCTGCTCAGCTGCGTGGCTGCCGGGCTGGCGCTCTTCGGGCTGGCGATGGCGCACTTGATCAACACGAACAAGTTTTCCCTGCACGCGATGTATCGCGACCGGCTCATCCGCGCCTACCTGGGCGCTTCCAATCGCCGCCGGTGCCCGAATCCGTTTACCGGCTTCGACGAGAAGGACAACGTGGCCATGCGTTTCGTCTGGCCACCGGAGAAATTTAGCCGGCGACTTCTCCCGGTGGTGAACGTTGCGCTCAACCTCGTCAGCGGAAAGCGGCTGGCCTGGCAGGACCGCAAGGCGGCCAGTTTCACCATTTCGCCGCTGCATTGCGGGTCGTATGAAGTCGGCTATCGCCGGCTGGTCGCGCCGGCGGGCTGCCGCTACGGTGGCGAGCTTTCGTTAGGCACGGCCATCACCATCTCCGGCGCGGCCGCGAGCCCAAACATGGGCTACCATTCCTCGCCGCTGGTCACCTTTATCCTCACCTTGCTGAACGTCCGCCTGGGGGCATGGCTGGGTAACCCCGGGCCGGCGGGGGACAATACTTTTCAGCTGAGTTACCCGAACTTCAGCGTGCGCCCGATCTTTGCCGAAGCCTTCGGCCTAACGAACGAGTGCAATCCCTACGTTTACCTATCCGACGGAGGACATTTCGAGAACCTCGGGCTTTACGAAATGGTTCTGCGGCGCTGCCATTACCTCGTAGTCAGCGACGCCGGCCAGGATCCGGAATGCTCTTTCGCCGATCTCGGCGATGCCGTGCGCAAAATCCGGATCGATCTCGGCATTTCGATCGAGTTCGACGACATCCGCATCTATGGCCGGAACGATCAGCCGCCGGGCGGCGCGGGCGGCTGTCACGCCGCGATCGGGCGCGTGCTGCTACTCGCCAGTCGACGGTGAGGGCGCGCCTGATGGCATCCTGGTTTACCTGAAGCCCGCCTGCTACGGCGCGGAGCCGCGCGACGTCTACGAGTATTTCAAAAGCAACAAGCTCTTCCCGCACGAGAGCACGACCGATCAATTCTTCAGCGAGTCGCAGTTCGAGAGTTATCGCATGCTCGGCCGGCACACGATGAATCTCATCTGTCCGGACCCGGTGGAGGATTTCGCCGGCTTCGTGCGCGCGGTGCAAAGACATCTCGGCACTTCCATGCCCGCCTGGCTGGAGGAAGCGCTCCAGACCTAGACGCCGCGGGATGTTTCTCCTTGTGAGGGGGCCGCGGAAAAGGTTACACCTGCGGCTGGCTTGAACGCGTTTCCCCCAACGCAAAGCAGCCCGGCAGCCGTGAGCCACGGTCGCACGTGGAAGCTCTATCTCGGCGGTGCGCTCCTCCTCTTCCTCTTCTTCGCCAGCGGTTGCGATCGCGACCCGGTGGATGAAGCCAAAGCCGCCCGCCTAACGACAAGAGACTTTCCGCAGGTAACCGAGGATGTCTTTGCCAAAATGGACGGCGGACTGGTGCTCCTGCCGGAGGAAATCATGGGGCGGAATGCCTGGAATCTCTGGACCGGCGGGAACCAGCATTTTTGGAACGAAGTCGCGCAGGACAGCTTTGGCTTGATGGATCTTTTGAAGACGCTGGATAACCGAAAGTATCCGCGCGGAGAACGCTTCAAGACTCTGGGGGTGATCAACCAGCCGGGCTTCCGCGCCGCGAGCCAGCCGGATGAGTTTGGACTTTGGCTGGATCAGCCGGTCGAGCCGGAACCGGCGGGGATCGATGAAAAAGTTTACGGCAAGGCCTCCGGCGTGCTCGGGTTTCGCCTCTTCCCGAATCCGGCTTTCGATGCCGCGGCGCGCCAGAAGTGGGATGGCAACCGCTATCTGAACGATCCTTCCTATTACAACCAAAAATCGCTCGTTAGGCCATACCGCGTAGGCGTTTCCTGCGGGGCTTGCCATATCGCGCCGCTGCCGACCAATCCGCCGGCTGATCCCGAGAACCCGGGCTGGGAGAATCTCGCCTCCGCGATCGGGAACCAATACCTGCGCGAGGGCCGCGTCTTCGCCCCGAACGTGGCTAAGGGTGGCTTCTTCTACGAAATGCTGCGGGCGCAGCCCCCGGGCACTTCCGACACCTCACGCATCGCGACCGATCACTTGAATAATCCGAACGCGATCAATGCCATCTTCCTTCTCGGGGAACGCGAGCGCATCGCCCACGAGGAAACCCTCGCCGGCGGCACCCTCGCATTGCCCGGGACCGAGTCGGTCATGCCGGTTGCGCACATCCTCAAGGATGGCGCGGATTCCATCGGCGTGCCCGGCGCGACCATCCGGGTTTACGTGAATATCGGCATGTTCTCGGAGTATTGGCTTACCCGGCATAATCGCCTCATCGGGCTGCTCCCGCAGAAGCCGTTCGAGATTCCGTATGCGCGCGAGCACTCTGTCTTTTGGCGCGCGACGGAGGAACGGCTGGGGAACATCGCGGCCTTCTTTCGCCGCTTGCAGCCTTACAAATTAGCCGACGCGCCGGGCGGCGCGACCTTCATCACCCAGGACGCCACCGTGATGAATCGTGGCCGGCAAGTCTTTGCCAATAGCTGCGCCGGTTGCCATTCCAGCAAGCAACCGCCCGCGGGCACCGACCCGCAATCGGCCGAAGGAAAAGCCTGGTTCCTGGCCGAGGTCATGAAGCCCGAGTTCCTCCAGGATAATTTCCTCTCGAACGAAAAGCGTTATCCGGTCGACCAGATTAAGACGAACTCCGCGCGCGCCTTTGGGACCAACGCCATGGCCGGCCACATCTGGGATAACTTCTCCTCCAAGACCTACAAAGAACTGCCGCGCCCCGGAGAGATGAGTTTCCTGAATCCTTTCGACGAAACTCAGCCGATCAGCTACAAGCCGGCCGAGCGCGACGTCGGGGCCGGCTACTACCGCACGCCGTCCCTGGTGAGCATTTGGAGTTCTGCGCCGTTCCTGCATAACAACGCGCTCGGGAACTTCAATGGCGATCCTTCGGTAGGCGGAAGGCTGGCCGCGTTCCAGGATGCGGCAGAGAAGCTTCTCTGGCCGGAGAAACGGCCGGGCCGGAATTCCATCTGGCGCACCGAGAACGAGTGTTACCTCCACCTGGCAAAGGAATTTGTTCCCAAGCCGCTGCGCGTTTTTGCGGATAAGGATGGTTACCTGAACTTCGGCCCGGTGCCGAAAGGCACGCCAGTGAACTTGCTGGCTAATTTAAAGCCGGACCTGGGTGACCTCGTGGCCATTCAGGCAAAACTCCTGAAAGCCTTCGTCGCGATCAAGGCGCGCCACCTGGAGGGCGATGAAGCGACTGCAGAACTGATCAAGGCCGTGCCAGAGATGCTGGCGGCGAATAAGTGTCCCGA
This sequence comes from uncultured Verrucomicrobiae bacterium, assembly GCA_963726745.1. GTDB lineage: Bacteria > Verrucomicrobiota > Verrucomicrobiia > Chthoniobacterales > UBA10450 > JACCTI01. Next base: position 867,177 of record CAVSDR010000003.1, on the reverse strand, counting down.
TTTCGTGGAAGACAAAGGCCATTACTTCGGCACCGACCTTGCCGATGAAGATAAGCGCGCGCTGATCGAATTCCTGAAGACGCTGTGAATGCCTAACGAAAGGAGACCTATGCCAAACACTGTCGCCGAGTTGATGAAGATGACGCAGGAACAGCTGGATGAGTTATTTCTCCAGGCTCCAGCCGGCGAAATCCCCAGCGGGGAAGCTAAAGGCACCGCAATCGTCGCCCCGGGAACGCGTTTCACCGATGAGATTGCGACCTTCGTCAATCATTTCGCCTGGCAGGGGAAGGTCTTTGATCCGGCCAAAGGAGTGCTCCGAAACAAGATTCTTCCCTTCGGCCTGAGTGCCATTTTGGCAAAAGTTTACAAAGGACCCAGCTGGATGGACCAGAAGGAGTGCATCGTCCTGGATTATTCCGAGACCTCGCTCGTGGCCCATTGGATCCGGGATGAAATCCGTCTGGTCGCGCCCGGGACTTACCTGGGCAAGGTCTTCTGGAGCAAGAAGCGGCTGATTGATTTCGCCTTGGAGTTTCCGGTGGACTGAGTGGAGCGCGCATGGCTGAGCCGGACCTAGAAGAACGGAAGGCGCGCTGGCGTTTCGTGTTCCTTGTCTGGGTGGCCCTGCTCACGCTCGTGGCCTTGCATTATCTCCAGCGTTTTAACCGCGACCAGCCGGTGCTTTATGCCGACCTCGAGGAGCACTTCAAGTATGGTTCCACCGGCGGCGAGCGGGAATCCGGGATCCCGATCTGGATTTGGAAAGTGCTGCCTAAAATGTTTCCGGAGTATTTGCCCGGAAAGCAATATGTCCCGGGAAAAGAATACGTCTCGTTAGGTTTTCTCTATGAGGACGGGAAGGATTTGCCGGTGGGAGTCTCGCAGCGGAACACCCAGGGGATTAATCGCGTCTTCCTAAACTGCGCCATCTGCCATGTCGGCTCCGTGCGGGAAACCCCCGCGAGCCCGCCGGTGTTCCACACCGGGATGCCGTCGAACACAGTCGACCTGGGCGCGTTTGAACGCTTTGTCTTCGCTTGTGCCGCGGACCAGCGCTTTACTGCTGATCGCCTCATGGCGGAGATGCAAGGCATCGGGGCGGACTACGATTTCCTCAACCGCCAGATCATGCGCTTCTACGCCATTCCGCTAATGCGCGAGCGGCTCTTACTTCTCGCGGGTCATTTTCGTTTTCTTGATTGGGAAGCAGCCCAAGGTCCCGGCCGCACCGATACTTTCACGCCGGCGAAGACGCTGCTCGAGTTTCCGCTGGAGAAGCTGGAAACGCGGGAGCTGGTGGGCTTGTGCGATTTCCCCTCCATCTGGCTGCAAGGGCAGCGGAAAGAGCGCGGGCTGCACGCGCATTGGGATGGGAATAACGACAAGATGGAAGAACGAAACAAGAGCGCCTCCTTCGGCACCGGCACGTTTCCGCCAACGATCGACTTAAAACAAGTAAGCCGGCTGGAGAGCTGGCTCCTGACCAAGGAGCCGCCAAAGTATCCTTTCGCGATCGACCAGGCGCGCGCGGCCCAAGGCGCGCCGATCTACGCGCAATACTGCGCGAGCTGCCACGGGCGTAGCGGCCGCGATTTCGAAGGCGCGCAGGTCGGGCAGGTGGTGCCGATCGCTGAGATCGGGACCGACCGGCATCGGCTCGATTCCTACACGCACCAGCTGGCCGCTTCGCAGAACAACCTCTACGCCGGCTACCCGTGGCGCTTCCATCGTTTCCGCAAAACCTACGGCTACGCAAACATGCCGCTCGACGGCGTCTGGGCGCGCGCGCCCTATCTGCACAACGGTTCTGTGCCAACGATGCGCGACCTGCTCAATCCCGCGGCTGAGCGGCCGCAGGTTTTCTACCGCGGCTACGATGTCTACGACCAGGCGAAGCTCGGCTTTGTCTCTGAGCCCGGGCATTTCCGGGAGGATGGCACCAGCCTCGATGACCCGGCCAATCCACGGCATTTCTTTCGTTACGAAACCCAGCCGCGCGAGGGCGCAACGCCGCGCGAGCGCAACGAGGGCAACCTGAATACGGGCCACGAAGGCGCCGCCTACGGGACGATGCTCTCGCCGGCGGAGAAGGACGCGCTGGTGGAATACCTCAAGACTTTTTGACCGATGAAGTTGTCGCCTAAAACCAAACGCTTCCTCGGGGTGAGCCTGATCTCGTTGGTTCTGCTCGCGGCTTTTGGCGGCTGGCTCACCTGGGTGAAATTTTTCCGCGAGCGGCCGCAGGTCTTCGCCAGCGAGGAAGAGCAATTTAAATACGGCTCGTTAGGCGCGGAAGGTGATCGCGGGCTGCCTTACTTCATCTGGCTGGTAATGCCGCGGCTTTTCGCCGATCTCCTGCCAGGACCGGGCGGCTGGACTTCCTTTGGAATCATCTGGGAAGAAGGCGCGGAGATGCCGGTCGGTTTCTCGAAAAAGACCGTGGGCTTCGAGCGGGTGACAAATAACTGCGCCGTCTGCCACACCGCGACCTATCGCCTCAGCGAGGAAGAGACACCCAAGGTCGTGGCGGCTGCTCCCGGGCATACGAATAATCTCCAGGATGTCCTCCGTTTTATGTTCAAGGCGGCGCACGATCCGCGCTTTAACTCCGAGACCTTGATGAACGAAATCCGCCTGGTTAGCGGCAACCAGTACGGGAATGGCGGCCTCAGCTTCCTCGACCGCCAGATCTACCGCTACGTGCTCATTCCTTTCACCAGGAAGGCGCTCCTGGAGCAGGAGAAGCAGTTCACCTGGATGGAGCGTTTCGTCGGGGACGGTACGGCCAAGCCGGCGTGGGGCCCCGGCCGCGACGACGCGATGAACCTAACGAAGTATTTCATGACCCAGCAGAAGGAGGACAACAGCGTCGGCCCGACCGATTTTCCTTCGATCTGGAATCTCGGGATTCGCAGCGGGAAGGATAAAAACGGCCGGCAAATGCTGCTCAACTGGACCGGCGACACGCCCGCGGTGCGCTCGGTCTTGATCGATTCCGCGATGGGTCTGGGCGCGCCGCCGCGCCCGTGGTTCCTCCAGCGCATGGCCGACCTCGACCGCTACTTGAGCGATCTCCCGCCGCCCGCGTGGCCTTTCGCGGCGACGCATCCGATCGATCCGGTCCGGGCGGAAGCTGGCAGCCGCATCTACGCGCGGGATTGCGCCGGTTGCCACGAGCCGCGCGGCGACCGCACGAACAAAGTCATCCCCATCGCCGAGGTCGGCACGGACGAGGAGCGGATGCATTCCTGGTCGAAAGCAGCTGCGGAAGAAGCGAACCGGAAAGTGAAGGAGATGGGCATCGACCGGCCGCCGATGACCGAGCTCGATCCGTATGGCTACATCTCGCCGCCGCTCGACGGCCTCTGGCTGCGCGCGCCTTATCTCCACAACGGTTCCGTGCCGACTTTGCGCGATTTGCTCAATCCGCCGGCGGAACGCCCGGTCACCTTTCACCGCGGCTACGACGTTTTCGATCCGGTGAAAGTCGGTTGGAAGGAACCGGAGCCGCGCCGCCTCGGGCCGCGCGGGGAATTAGCCGACACTTTCTTTCTCTTCGACACCCGCCGGCGGGGCGAGGGAAATGGGGGGCATCTCTACGGCACTGAGCTCACGCCCGAAGAGAAGGAAGCGCTGGTGGAATTCCTGAAAACCCTGTGAGCCGGCGCTGGGGGAAATCGCTGGCTTTTGCCGCCTTCCCGGCTAAAGAACAGCCCGTGAAAATCCCCCATTTTCTCGCCTTCGGCTTTCTGGGCCTGGCCACGCTCGCGCAGGCGTCCCCTTTTCCAGAAAACGGCCCTACCGTGCCCGGCACGCGCGCGACGTTGCGCGGCAATCTCGCGCTCGCCCCGGCGCAGGCCCCGCTGGAAGTGAAGCGCGCCATCTGGGCGGCTAATCAGCTTCGCTCGAAACCGTATCGCTACGGCGGCGGGCACCGTTCTTTCAGCGATTCCGGCTACGATTGCTCGGGCACGATCTCGTATGCGCTCGGAGCCGCCGGGATCGTGAAGTCGCCCATGAGCTCGTCCGATTTCCGGCGCTTCGGGAATCGCGGGCAGGGCAAGTGGATCACGGTCTACGCGCGCAATGGCCACACCTTCGCGGTCATCGCCGGGCTGCGGCTGGACACGACCGCTTGGAACACGATGCGGCGCGACCGGCATTGGGCGCCGCGCTGGCAGGCCACGCCGCGCACGCCGCGCGGTTTTGAGGCGCGCCACCCCGCCGGTCTCTAGCGGCCGCCGGGCCCACGACTCGTTAGGCGAAAAAGAGCCGGCAACTTCACCGGCGGCAGGCTTTCTTGCCAACGGCCCGGCGCCTGCTCATACTCCGATCTCGATGATTCGAGCGAATTGTCGGGAGCGGTTTACCGCGGCGGATTTTGACTTTGTGGTGCGCACCCTGGCGCGCTCGCAAACCGAGTCGGTCTCGCTGGCAGATCTGCTGGGCGACGCCGAGACGCGCGACGCCGTGCTCGACAGCCCACGGCTCATCCGGGCGATCCTGGAAAACGCCGGGCAGCTGGCGATTTCCTCGCAGTTCTACTTTTACGTGCTCGCGCGTTACGTGCTCCAGCAGGCCGGGATTAACGACCGCAAGCTCTGCGATTACGTCGCCTCGCTCCTGGAAACGTTCTCGCGCATGAACGGCCTGCAAAGTCCGCACCTGCCGCCGGAACGCGGCCGGCAATATATTTCCGACATGTTGATCGCGCTCACCCGCGCCTCTTCCGAGCAGGCTTTCCTCCTGCGGGCGCACGTGGGGAACTACTCGTTATTCCTCAGCGGAATCTTCCACGAAAATACGCAGCGCCGCAGCCTGCGGGGCGCGCCCGACCTGAAGTTTTACGAGCAGGTGGGGCGGAGTAATTACCAGCTCGTCTCGTCCCACGCGACCGCGCGCCGCTGCGAGTTGAGCGATGTCTTCGAAGAATTAGCCGACCGCTTCCGCGAAGTGCGCCTGGCGCTGAATGACCTGACCGATCGCCTGCTCAATCTCGACAGTGCGAGCGCATCCTCTCTTCTGGGATGAACGAGACGCTCTTCAGCCAGATCCAAAAACTCTTTGAGCGGACCTATGCGCAGGTCGGGATCAACCTTGAGGATTGCCTGATCGATGGGCCGCGCTGCGCGCAACTGACAAAAGCCGCTGGCGCTTCCGCGCGCGAGCTCAGCGAACTCGCGCGCACTTTTCTCCGGCGCGCGGACGACCAGCTTTACGTCGGCATTTATTACTCGCGCTGGCTGATCGAGCAGCTCGAGCGGCACGACCCGCGGAATGGGTTAAGCGACGCGAACATCCGCTCGCTGATCGCCTTTGTGGAGGAGATCAACCATGCGCTGCACGCGGCCCTGCAATTCCAGCAAGGCGCGCGCGAGATCCACGCGGAGGAGTATGCGCGCAATCTCGAGCTGCAGGCGCAGGTCGATACCTATCTCGTGCTCCTGCTTTTCGTGGCCTTCTTTCGGAAGACGCAAAAGGTCTCGCGGACCGATCGGCGCTGGCTGCGCTTCCACCTTTTCGCCGCGAAAAATCCCGGAGCGTATCGCTGCCGGGATTTGCGCGGACGTTATGCCGAGACCGGGGAGCTGGCCGGGAGCTACACGAAATTCCTCGATACCCTCAACGGCCTGCGCCGCCTCGAGGAGATCCGGACTTTTCGTGCGCTGGATTATGCCGGCAAAAAAGCGCGCATTCTCGCGCTCACCGCTCGCCGCTCGGGCCCGTTACTTCTTGGCGGGTGAAGCGGAAGCGCTCGCGCTCGCCTTGGGCGAGGCGGCGGTTTGCGGGGCCGCGGCGGCACCAGCTCCCGCGGCGGCGGCGCCTTTCGCAGCGATCGCAGCCTGCAATTCCGGGAGATGCTCCTGGATGCGGCGTTGGCCGAGCTCGGCGCCCTTGCTCATGAGCGAAGGCATTTTCTGCACGGTCTTCTGGCCCAGCGGGGTCTGGTAAAACGCGGTCAGGTCCTTGAGTTCCTGCTCGGTGAACTCCTCGGTGTAGGCCTTGATCATGTCCGCCTTCATGCTCTCCCAGCTCATGTATTTATCGAGAAAGCCGCGCATCTCCGTCTGGAACGGGGCGATCGCCGGGTTCTGTTTCACCTGCATCTGCAGCATCTGGTCGACTGATTGGGCCAGGAGTTTTTCCATCCCCATGGAGCCGAGGAGCGCTTCTGCGCTTTGCCGATGGCTGGCCTCATCGGCGAACCCGGTGTGAACGTGGAAAAGGACAACGGCGCCGACGAGCAGGGAAAAGATTTTTTTCATCGCGCCGATGCTGCCTCGTGCGCTCGCGGAGTGCAAGCGGCGAAGTCGGCCGAGCCGAGGCGCGCGCGGTTTTTCGGGAAAAAGGCGCGCGGCGAAATTCCTTTCCGTTTGTGTCCTCCGGGCAATTCGGTAAACATCGCTGCGTGTTCAGCCTCACCATTCTCGGCAGCGGCAGCGCGGGGAATGCGGCCCTGATCGCGACCGAGCATTGCCGGCTGCTGGTGGATGGCGGCTTGAGCGCGCGCCAGCTGGTGCGACGCCTGGAAGTTTGCGGGGTGCGCCCAGAACAACTCGATGGCGTGCTTCTGACGCATGAGCATGGCGATCATGTTTGCGGCCTGGAAGTGCTCTGCCGGAAATGGCAGGTGCCGATCTATTGCAACGCGCTAACCGCCGAGGCGATCCGTTGCGGTGCGCTCGGCGGGCACCGGAATTGGCGGATCTTTCGCACCGGAGCCGAGTTCGATATCTGCGACATCCATGTGCAGACCTTTCCTGTGCCGCATGATGCAGTCGAACCGGTCGGCTACGCTTTCCATGCGGGACGTTGCGGTCTCGGATTCATCACCGACCTCGGCCATGCGACCAAGATGCTGGTCGAGCGGCTTGCGCGAAGTGCACACCCTCGTGATCGAAACGAACCACGACGAGAAACTTCTCCAGGCCTGCCAATTCCGCCCTTGGCCGGTGAAGCAGCGGATCATGTCGCGTCACGGGCATCTCTCGAACACTGCGGCCGCGGCGGTGATCGAGCAGTTGCTGCCCGGGAACAAGATCGAGCGCGTGGTCATGGGCCACCTGAGCCGCGATTGTAACACGCCCGAGCTGGCGCGCGGCGCGGTCGAGAGCTTGCTGGCTAAACTCGACCGGCGCGGGATGGAAATCTTCTGCGCCGAACAACGCGAGCCCAGCCCGCGTTTTGTCATTGGCGAAAGCCCGGGCGGCGCTTTCCAGCCGACCTTCGAGGATCTCTTCTTCAATACGCCCCGGGTCGCGGAAGCGCTTTCCTAGCGCCGAAAGCGCTGGCTAATCCTCGTCGCCCACGACGAGATGGATCACGCCCGCCGGATCGCTGATCCAGAAGCCGTCGAAATCTTCCCGCAATTGCTCGACTTCGTCGCGACGGGGCACGCCGTTGATCTTCAAGTAAGAGGCAGCGGCCTCGGTGTCGTTCGTTTCCAGCTCCAGCCAAATGTCGGGGTGGCTCAGGTTCGGGACGCGGTCGATCCACAGGCGCATCGGGCCGAACTGGAAAATAACGCCGTCGGTCTCCTCCTCGATCACCGGCAACGCGAGGGTGTCGCGGTAAAATGCGACCGTGGCCTCGTAAGTATGCGCGGGGCACTTGATCGCGATGTTGGCGCCGCCGGAGAATTGCGGGCCGTGAAAATTGGCAACCATGGGGAAACTTTTGCCGCCAGGACAAGTCGCTGTCTAACCGCCGGCCGATCCGCTGCCGCCCGGCTCCGTCATGCCTACCGGATCCAGCGCCGCTTCCAGTTCCGCCTCCGGCAAAACCGCGCGTTCCCGGCAAATTTCGCGGACGGTTCGTCCAGTCTTGGCGCTTTCCTTGGCGATCTCGGCTGCGCGATCGTAGCCAATCTTCGGCGCCAGGCTCGTGACCATGGCCATGGACAGCTCGACCAGCTCCGCGCAACGTTCGCGGTTCGCCTCGATTCCGCGCACGCATTTCTCGGCAAACATTTCGGAGGCGTTGCTCAAGAGGCGAATGCTCTCGAGAAGATCGTGCGCCATCACCGGCATCATCACATTCAGCTCAAGGTTGCCGTTGGCGCCGGCCCAGGTCACGCAGGCATCGTTGCCGATCACCTGCGAACAGACCATCATCACGGACTCGCAGATCACCGGGTTTACTTTCCCTGGCATGATCGAGCTCCCGGGTTGCGTCGCGGGCAATTGAATCTCGCCGAGGCCGCAGCGCGGGCCACTGCTCAGCCAACGCAAGTCGTTGGCGATTTTGAAAAGGCTGACTGCGATCGTCTTCAGCAGGCCGCTCGCTTCCACGATCCCGTCCTTGGCGCCTTGCGCTTCGAAATGGTTTGTCGCTTCGCGAAAAGCAATGCCGGTGCGCTGCTCGAGATGGCGCATCACTTTCGCCGGGAAATCCTGGTGGCGATTCAAGCCCGGTGCCGACCGCGGTCCCGCCGAGCGGCAGCTCCTCGAGTGCGGCGATCGCCTTGCGCGCGCGCTCCGCGCCGTAGGATATCTGCTGCGCGTAGCCGCCGAATTCCTGGCCCAGCCGCACCGGGGTCGCATCCATCAAGTGCGTCCGGCCAATCTTGATGACGTCGTGGAATTCCTCCGCCTTCGCGGTGAACGCGCGCGCTAATTTCTCGAGCGCAGGTTGCAGGCTGTTCTTCAGTTCCTCGGCTGCGCTCAGGTGAATCGCCGAGGGGATCACGTCGTTGCTCGACTGCCCCATGTTCACATGGTCGTTCGGGTGCACCGGGTCGCGCGCGCCGATCGGCTGGCCTGCGAGCTGGCAGCAACGGTTCGAGATCACCTCGTTGGCGTTGGTGTTCGTGCTCGTGCCCGAGCCGGTCTGGAAGATGTCGAGCGGGAAGTGGTCGTCCCATTTCCCCTCGATCACTTCCTCCGCTGCCTGCACGATCAGCGCCGAGCGATGCGCCTCGAGCAGGCCGAGATCGTGATTTGCCTGCGCGGCGGCCCATTTGAGCAGGCCGAGCGCACGGATGAAGGGCCGCGGGAAACGGTAACCGCTGACCGGAAAATTCAGGACCGCGCGCTGGGTGGAGGCGCCGTAGAGCGCCGCCTCCGGGACGGACATTTCCCCCATCGAGTCCTTTTCCGTGCGAACCGCGCCGGAAGAACTCATGCCGTTTGCTTGAGCGGAACCTGTGTCGGAGCTGGCATGGCCGAATGGCTCGCGCCATTCCGCGCCACGGCCTTGGTGAAGACGGTGATGAACATCGGCGGAATGTTTTGCAGGAAATACTCCGATTTCGCGTGCTCGAAGTGGGTCGCATGCTGCCGCAGTTCGTTCGTCACCTGGTAGATGATGAAGCTGCCGCCGGGGACGATCGCGTCGTAGGTCTTCTGCAGGAGCGCGCGCTTCTTCTCCAGGTCGAGAATGCTAAAGGGAATGCCGGAGACGATGTAATCGCAGTGCGGCACGCCGAGACGTTCGAGTTCTTGCGGGAGCTGCGCGGCGTTGCCGTGGATCACGTGCACCCGGGGGTCGTGGGCAAACTGGCGCTCGAGATCGCGCGAGAGATCCGGGTCCAGTTCGAAAAGGATCAAGGTCGAGCCCGGGCCCATCCGGCGGGCGATCTCCCGGGAGTGGACGCCTTCGCCCGGTCCGTATTCCGCGATCACGCGCGGCTGCGAAAAATCCATTTTGCTGGCCACGCGCTCGACCATCGCCTTGGAACTGGGAATGATCGAGGCGACCTGAAAGGGCCGCTGGAGGAAACGCTTAAAGAACAGGACGCTCATGGAAGTCAAAACGGTTATCTCTGCGACTCCCCTTGTCCAGCAGCATATCTGGGGCTACCGGAATCACGCGTGCAGCTTTCGCTCCGCCCGCAGGAGTCGAATTCGCTCCTAGAATCCGGGTTTCAGAAAGGGACATTGACAATCAAGCGCAAACCCGAAATTCTCAAAACCGAAGACGAAAAAGGCTTGCTCGCCGAGTTTCGCTCTGCTGAAACCTCGCCCATGCACAACCTCTTAACGGTTAAGGAAACCGCGAAATACCTGCGGATCCCTTTGCCGACCGTCTACTATCTTGTGCAACGCGGGCAGCTCCCGGCGATTCAGATCGGCGGCCGGTGGCGGATCAAAAAGGCCTCGCTCGACAAGGACATCCTCAAGGAGGACAAGGCCGGTCAGCCGACCGTGCTCGTGGTCGATGACGACGAAAGCCTCCAGAGCCTCTTCAAGCTCTTCCTCAAGAAGATCGGCTTTAGCCGTGTGGTCGTGGGCACCGTCAAGGAAGCCCTGGCCGCGCTCGACAAGCAGCGCTTTGACCTGCTCTTTCTCGATCTCAAATTGCCCGATGGCCCTGCGGACGACGTCTACGCCGCGGCCAAGAAGATCGACCCGGAACTCCCGATCGTGATCATCACGGGTTATCCGGACAGTGAAATGCTCGACCGCATCCTTGCCCATGGCCCGGTGACCGTCTTGAAGAAGCCGCTCGAGGTCGAGCAGCTCCAGCAAACCGTGCGCATCCTCGGGCATAAAGACGCCGCGCGTCTTGCCGCCTAATTTCTCCGCGCCTCGGACGGCGATGTCGGGCGAGAATTCGTCCGTAGCCGACGCGTGCTTTCGAGAATAGTCTGCCCGCGGAAACTCTGTGCAACGCCCTGTCGCCATCTCCTACCTCGTCTTTGCGCTGCTGCTCATTTTCGCGGCCGCCCTGCAGTTGGCCACGCCGTTCCTGGCCGCGCTCTTCTGCTATTTCGCGCTCAGCAAGCTCACCTTCTTCGGCCGGAAATGGATCGCGGTCACACTCTTCATCGTCCTGCTCGCGGTCGGCTTTTCCGGGTTCGTCTTCTTCCTTAAGCGCGCCCTCGTGGTCCTGCCCGAGATCGTGGAAACGGCGGTGCCCGTAGTCGTGAAATACGCCGAGGCGCGGGGCGTGGAGTTGCCCTTCACCGACATGGAAGGCCTGCGCGCAGTGGCGCTCGACAGCGTGCGCGATGTCCTCGGGAACCTGGGTCTCTACGTCAAGATCGCGACCAAGGAATTCCTCTTCCTGGTCATCGGCGTGGTCGTGGCCGTGGGCGTTTTCCTCAATCCCCACTTCGAGCCGGAACGCGAGCGCCAGCGAAAGCCGAACGATCTTTACTCCTACTACACCACGCTCATCCGGGAGCGGTTTCGCTCCTTCTACCGCAGCTTCGAAATCGTCATCGGCGCGCAGCTGATCATCTCCGCGATCAACACCACCCTGACCGCGGTCTTCGTCCTCGCCTGCGGCCTGCGCTACGCCACCGTGGTCATTATCCTGACTTTCTTCTGCGGGCTTTTGCCGATCATCGGCAACATCATCAGCAACACCGTCATCATCGGGATCGCCTTCACCATCTCGCCAAAGCTGGCCGCGTGGGCCTTTGTCTTCCTCGTGGTCATCCACAAGCTCGAGTATTTTTTAAACAGCAACATCATCGGCGGCCGGATTCATCACCCGATGTGGCTCACCTTGCTCGCGCTCCTGATTGGCGACCGGCTCATGGGCATTGCCGGCATCATCCTGGCGCCGGTCGTCCTCAGCTTCATCAAGGTGGAGATGAAAAAAGTCCGCGTGGGCGGCGGGCGCGACGAGGGCGAAAATCCAACGCCGCCGCGTCTGCGCGAACCCGAGGTGGTCGCGGATTTAGGAAGCGGGCGCTTCTTCTTCGCTCGGCGGCTTGGGTTCTTCCGCCGGCGCCTCGCTGGGCGATTCCGCCGTCCCCTCCGCGGTGGGCAACTCCGCCTGCACCGGTTCTTCTGCAGGCGGCGCCGCCGGGGCGGCCGTCGGCAGGTAGCGCTTGCGGAGTTCCTGCGCGTTCGGGAGTTCGTCGAGATTCTTCAAGCCGAAGTGATCCAGGAAAAACTGCGTCGTCTCGTAGAGCAACGGCCGCCCGGGGACCTCGGCGCGCCCGGCGATTTTCACCAACCCGCGCTCCATCAAACTCTGGAGCACGCTATCGACCGCGACACCGCGCACCGCCTCGATGTCCGCGCGCGTGATCGGCTGGCGGTAGGCCACGATCGCGAGCGTCTCCAAGGCCGGCGGGGTCAGGCGCGCGGGCTTGACCGCCGGAAAAAGTTGTCGCACCCAGCGCGCGTAGGCCGGGTCGCTCGCGAGTTGCCAGCCCTCGGCGCGCTCGAGCAATTGGAACGCGCGGCCCTGCTCGATCAACTCCACCTTGAGCTCCTCGAGCGCCGCGGCGACCTCCGCTTCCTTCACCTTCCCAAACTCGTTCGGCACGAGTTCCTCCTCGTCGCCCGCGCCTTTGATCGCGCTGACTAATTCCCGCGTGGTCAGCGGTTTTTGAGCGCTAAAGAGCAACGCCTCGATGATGCGATGGAGAGTCATGGAAAAATTTAGGACGCGCCGATCGCGCGCTCGATCGCTTCCGCGATCCGGTCGGCCTGCTGGTCGATTTGCGTCCGCTCGCGGCCCTCGATCAGCAAACGGATCTTCGGCTCCGTGCCGGAGTAGCGCAGGAGCACGCGGCCTTTGCCGTTCAGCTCGCGTTCGGCCGCGCTCACCAGCTGCAAGACCGCGGGCATTTCCTCCAATGGAGGCTTCGCTTTGACGCGAAGATTGCGCTGCGCCTGCGGATACTTTTGCAGGCAGCGCTTGAGTTCGCTCAAAGGTTTCCCGGTCGCCTTCATGATCCGCAGGATTTGCAGCCCGCTGACAATGCCGTCGCCGGTCGTGCTGTAGTCGCGGAAGATCATGTGGCCGCTTTGTTCGCCGCCGAGGTTGAGGTCGCGCCGGACCATTTCCTCGATCACGTAGCGATCGCCCACTTTCGTGCGCAAAACTTTGCCGCCGGCGGATTCGAGCGCCTCATCCAGGCCGAAGTTGCTCATGACCGTGGCCACGAGGGTGTTTTCGCGCAGTTGCCCGGAGCGCAGGAGATCGATCGCGGCAATCGCCAGGATTTCGTCGCCATCCACGGTCTCGCCGTTCTCGTCGCACAGGAGCACGCGGTCGGCATCGCCATCATTCGTTAGGCCAACGTGCGCCCCGGTCTCGCGCACCAGCCGCTGGATTTCCTCCGGGTGGGTGCTGCCGCAATGGGCGTTGATGTTCGTCCCGTTCGGCGCGTTATGAAAGACGAGCACGTCCGCGCCGAGTTCGCGCAGAATGCACGGGGTCGATTTGTAGCCGGCGCCATTGGCCACATCGACCGCGATCCGCATTTTCTCGAGCGACATCCCGCGCGGGAAGCTGGCCTTGGCGAATTCCACGTAACGTCCGAGCGCGTCGTCGATCCGGGTGGCGCGGCCAATGTTGCCCGCGGTCGGGCGGACGTTGTCGATCTCGCCGGTGAAGACCAGCCGCTCGATCTCGTGCTCGATCTTGTCGTCTAATTTGTAGCCGTCGTGCCGGAAGAATTTGATCCCGTTGTCCTCATAGGAATTGTGCGAGGCCGAGAGGACAATGCCGGCGTCGGCGCGCAACGAACGAGTGATGTAGGCCACGCCCGGCGTAGGCAGCGGCCCGATCACGAGCACGTCCACGCCCAGCGAAGTGATCCCGGCCACGAGCGCGTTCTCCAGCATGTAGCCGGAGAGGCGCGTGTCTTTCCCGAGGACGATCTTCGGCCGCGCATCGGCCGGCCGGGTGCGCGGATTGAGCTGGGTAAAAACGTGCGCGGCGGCGCGTCCGAGCTTGAGCGCGGTTTCGGCGGTGACCGGCTCGACGTTGGCCACGCCGCGCACGCCATCGGTCCCGAAAAGTTTGTTCGCTTGAGTGGTCACCGCAAAGGGAAGGGGAGAGCGGTCGTTAGGGCGCAGGCAGGCGCTGGCGGTCGACATCGGCGAAGAAAACGCACTCGCCTTCCAGCCCGAGGAGCGTAGCCCACTTCAGCGGGAACTTCGAGATATCGATACTCCGCAAAATGACCGCAGCCCAGTCGCGATACTCGCCCTTGAGGATGTCGCTGAGGGTATTCTGGCTGCCGCTGACGGGCGTAAGGTAGAGGCCGTTAAGCGGCGCACCGACGACGCCGTAATCGTGCAGCTCAGTGAATGCGGGAACGGTTTCCGGAAGCCAGATCGAGCGGCGATCGGCATACCACGAGACCGCCCACGGCATGTCGGAAGCGATCACTTCCTCGGGGCGCATCCAGTCGTTCAGCACGGAAATAAACGGCGGGATGTAAGGCGGCCAATGCACCCCAGGCCGGTTCGTCTGCGGCAGGAACATGTTCAGCAACATCGGCAGCGCGCAGAGGAGAAAGAGCAGGGTAATGAAGCCGATGCGCGCGAGCTTCATCGAAATCTCCAGGCGGTTCCATTGCACCAGGAGATAAGCCAGGCCGTAGCAGGTCATGATCGGGACAAAAAGCAGGTAAAGCTGGTTCGCGGCCACGCCTTGTTCCTCGTGTACGCCGTAGACCACCATCCCGAGAGCAGCCCCGGCCCACATCGCCAGGACCAGCCAGCGCATGGCCGCCGTCTCCCGGCGCTTGAAGAGATGGAGCAGGCTAATGAAGAAGGAAAGCGCGGCCACGCTCCAGCCGAGGTAGCCAAAGACACCGCCGAGCTGCGTGCGCAGATTGCCGGTCCATTTATTCTTAAACAGGCCGGGCGTGATCGTGGAGAAATCAATCGAGAGATGCCGCATGTAGCCGGCCTCGGATTGGTTGATTCCATCGAGGACGGAATACCAGGCCACGCCCGCGGGATTGCCGGTGAGGATGAAATTGCGCAAGAGCCAAGGCGCATAGAAAAGCAGGAACACTCCGAGGATGATCAGCGCCGCCCAGCCGCGGGGCTTGAAGTAGAACACTGCGTAGACCAGCGCTGCGAAAAAGATCCAGATGGTGAGCGCGTGCGCGAGCGCCAGCAGCCCGAAACCAGCGCCGACCGCGGCCAGCCAAAGGCCCACACGGCCGCCGGCGGCCTGCGCCTGGACCGCGCGCACGAGCACGTAGAGCGTGCTGTTAAAAAGGAAGAGGAGCAGCATCTGCGGCAAACCCGAGAGCGAGTATTGCCACATCATATCGCAGAGGAGAATGAGCGCGCAGGCGAGGATCGCGAGCCGGTCGTCGAAGAGCCGGCGGGCGACGAAAAAGAGGACCGCGACCGAGGCGAGGAAGAAGCAGATCGAGAAAAATGCGATGATCTTGTCGCCGGAGTAAACCACCTCCGCGGGCGACATTTTCCAATGGCTCTTGAGCGGGCGAAGCGCGACCGCGTTGACCAGCGGCGGGAGCGGCGCGTTGTAGGTATCCGACCAGATGCGCCGGGCGACATCCTTGTTGGCGCGCTGCAACTGGCCGATGGCCAGCGGGCGGATGAGATCGGTGTGGAAGCCTTCGCCGTTGGCAAGATTGCGCGCGATCTGCGCCTGGTCCATCGCCTGCGAAGTGGCCAGGCCGCGGAACTCGTGGATCAGATAAAAAAGAGCCAGCAAGACGATCACGAGGAAGGCCAGGCCGCGTCGCACCCAGACCGCAAGACCACCCGCCTCGAGGGCGTGCACCGAACGTTGGATGAAGTCAGCGGGACCAGGCATGACGAGAGATTAACGGCAGGATGAGCACGCGGGATTTGTCGATGTCATTCCCCGGGAAGTCGAGCAATCTCTTCGTCCGCGGCGCCCGTCGCTGCGGGATTTTCCGCGGCCGTGGCCGCGTCCTTTTCGGCGTTCATTTCATTGATCTTTCGGTGCAGAGTGCGCCGGCTAATCCCGAGCTTTTTTGCCGCGGCGGTGATGTTCCCCTTGGTCGTGGCCAGGGCCTGCATGATCAGGCGGCGCTCGGTCTCGTGGAGGTCGAGCGGGCTCGGGCGCTCGCTCCAGGCGCGCGCCGGCGTGATCCCGGCGGGCAAGTTCGCGGTCGCGTTCTGGCGCACGCTCATGGGCAGCTCGCGCACGGTGATCTTGGGGCCGTTGGCCATGACCACGCCGTGCTCGATCGCGGTCCGGAGCTCACGCACATTTCCGGGCCAATTGTGGTTCAGCAGCAAGCTCATGGCGTCGCTCGTCAGGTCGAGCAGCGGCTTATCGTTCACCCGGCAAAAGTGTTTCAGGAAGCCGCGCACCAGCAGCGGGATGTCCTCTTTCCGGTCGCGCAACGGCGGCATCGTGATGTGGACCACGTTCAGCCGAAAGAAGAGGTCCTCGCGGAATTTTCCCTCGCTCACGAGCTTCGCGAGATCCTTGTTGGTGGCCGCGACCAGGCGCACATCGGCTTTCAATAATTGGTTCCCGCCCACGCGTTCGAAGGAGCGCTCTTCGCTGATCACGCGGAGCAATTTCACCTGCGTGCTCGGGTCGATCTCGCCGATCTCATCGAGGAAAATGGTGCCGCCGTTGGCCTGCTCGAAGCGGCCCAGGCGGCGCTCGTGCGCCCCGGTGAAAGCGCCGCGCTCGTGCCCGAAAAGCTCGCTCTCCAGCAGCGTCGGCGAGAGCGCGGCGCAGTGCACCGCGACGAACTTGGCCTTGCTTCGCCGGCTGAGATTGTGGATCGCGTGCGCCGCCAGTTCCTTGCCGGTGCCGCTCTCGCCATCGAGCAGCACGTTTGCATTCGAGGGCGCGACCTGCCGGATGGTGGTAAGCACTTCGTGCAGCGCGGGCGATTCGCCGATGATGTTTTCCAGGCCGAACCGCTCGTCCACCTGCTGGCGGAGGGAGCGATTTTCCTGCTCCATCTTCCGTCCAGCGAGCGCGCGCGCGATCAGAATCTCGAGCTTGTCGAGGTTCAACGGCTTGGTCACGAAATCGTAGGCCCCGCGCTTCATCGCCTCGACTGCGGTGTCGACCGAGCCGTAGGCCGTCATCATGATGCAAATCGGCGGGCGGCCCATCTTCAGCGCGCGCTCGATCAAGTTCATCCCGTCGTCGCCCGCGAGGCGCAGGTCGGTAATGAGCACATCGACTGGGTCGCGCTCGAGCACATCCATCGCCCCGGCGATGTCGCCCGCGACATAGACGTCATATTCATCCTCGAGCAAACGCCGCATGCCATCGCGGGTGTGCTTCTCGTCATCGACGATCAGGATGGTGGGCTGCATCGGGAGGGTAATTTTGGCGCAATCGCCCAATCTCTCAACGCTTGATTGGTCAACAGGCGTGCCGGCCAAGCACTTCCTCCCCCGGCGGACAACGAGTAGGCTAAATTTCGGCCTAACGAGGGAAACGCCAGAGCTTGATCGTGCCGTCGTAGCCGCCGGAGGCCAGGATGGCGCCATCGGGCGAGAAGGCGACCGCATCAATCATGTCCTCGTGTCCGAGGTAGATCACTTTCGACTCCAAGGTCGCTGCGTCCCAGACGTGGACCGCACGATCGTAGCCGCCGCCCGCGATCCACTTTCCATCAGCGGAATAAGCCACCGCCACCAGACCGCCGGCATCGGTTTGCGCGCGCGGGCTGCGCGGTTTCCATGTTGTCGTGTCCCAGAGCGTGAGCTCGCCCGGCTCGGCATCATTGTGCCCGCGCATCGGTGCGCCGCAGGTCACGAGCGTTTTGCCGTCGGGCGCGAAGGCGAGCTTTAGGACGAAATCCTTCAGCACCTTCCGCTGCTCGAAGACAACGCGGTTCTCGGTCAAACTCCAGACCGTGATCGATTGATAACAATCCGTCACCAGCGACTCCCCATCCGGCGAGATGGCCACGCCCTTGAGCACGTGATCGTGCCCCGTAGTCCAGGGAAGCGCGCGGAGTTGTTTCGTCGCCAGGTCGAGCAGGCTCGACTCGGCCTGGCTTTCCCATTGCCCGCCGGAGAGCGCGAGGGTTTTGCCATCCGGGGTGAAGGCGACTTTCCAGACCACGCCGGTGGGTTTGCCCGCGGCGATCTCTTGTTTGCTCGAGACTTCCCAGACCTTGGCCACGCCCGGCTCCGTCGGTCGCCAGGTTTGACCGGCCCCAGCCGCGAGCATCTTGCCATCGGCGGAAAACACCACCGCCATCCGGCGAGAAGGCGAGGGCGTGCACGATCGATTTCGGCTTGAGCGTGCGGATGGGAGCGATCCGCCAGGAAGGCGTCGCCGGGTCGGCCCAGAGCCGCGCCATCTCATAGCTCGCGTAGCCGCCCCAATCCGGGTCGCCCTTCGCGCCGATGCGAGCGAAGAGCTCGCTGGCTGTTTGCCGGTCGCCCGCGCGGACCGCAAAGCGGCAAAAGGCATTTAAATTCCAACGCGAATTCGGGTAGCGCTTCTCGATCTCGAGAAAGCCCTGGCGCAGCTTCGGCCAGGCGACGACCGATTCCGCGAAGAGGTTCCCGAAGCGCGGCTCCATGAACCAAACGGTGCGCGCATACGCGGCCATGCCTTCCGCGGGATCGTATTTCTCGGCTGCCTCTTCCGCCACTTTCTCCCACGCGCCGCGCCCCTGGCCCTGAAAATAGAGCGCCGCATTCGCGTAATAGGAATAGTAGGTCGGCTCCGCGCCCGCAGCCGCGGCCAGCAGCTTTTCGAATTCCTCGCGCTCCCAGCCCTGCGCGAGCGCGAGCTGTTGCATGGCCGAATACCAGACCGGACAACGCGCTGGCAAATTCTCGGCCGCCTTAAGGATGGTGCGCGCTTTTGCGAGGCGTTCCCTGGCCAGTGGCGCGCGCCTTTTCATCGCCCGGCGGCGCCACGCTCCGCGCCTCTTCGGCATACTTGCGCCAGCCGTTTGCCAATACCACCGGCTGCGTGATCGATTCGGGAAACTCGCGGCCCCAGCGCTCGATTTTTTCAAACCAAGGCTGCCAATCCGCATGGTCGCGCATTTCGTTTTCCGCGCCCAAGCCGTCGTAGAAATTGGTCAACATCCAGAGGCCATCGGAATAGCACGCCTTGGTTTCGCGATATTCCTGCGCGCGTTTTTCGAGCGCTGCGAATTCGCCTTGCCCGAGCAGCCGCGCCGCTTCTGCGCCGACCGCGTCCTTCTCCTCGACTACCGGATCGATCCGATCGTCGATCACCTTCACGACCGAGTTTTTCCCGCCGAAGCCATCGGTCGTGACCTCGGGATTCATCGGATCGATCTCCCACTTTCCGTCGATCAGAAACTTGTAGCTGTGCTGCCCCTCAAGCAGGGGCACGCTCACGCTCCAGCGGCCCTGGCCGTCGCGCTGCATCGGGGTGGCGCTCGTGCTCCAATGATTGAATTCGCCCGCGAGGAAAACCGCCTGTGCCTGCGGCGCCTCTAACCGGAAAGGGACAAGCGTCGCCTCCGGCGCGGCGTTTGCGGAAACAGCCAGCGAGATGAGCGCGAGCAGACCAACGATCCGGAGCGAGCAATTCATTGGGCTGTGCGCGTTCTATCCGTTCACGCGGCGCGAGACAATCTCCGCCGCGGTTCACGCCGGCAGCAGCCGCGGGATCGAAGGCGAACGGTGCCGGCTTGCGCAGGCGAATGCGGCGAAAGTCGGGGTGCGCGGGATTGAAGAGGAAGTTCGACTCCGTCGGGATGATCGCGCTCGGCACGCGCAGCACCGCGGAGCGGGCTTCGCGGACCCAGCGATCGCCGATCGCAGCCGTAGCCGGTCCCGGCGGCAGCAGGCGCCAATCCGCTGGCAATTGCCGCGCGCTCAAGCTCTCCATGAAGTCCTCGTCCCACTCCGCGCCCGCGAGCACGTAATCGCCCCGCACCGGGAGCGGCCGGAGGTGCACGAAAAGCTCGAGCGCGGCGAGCGATTGGTGCTCGCTCAGGTAAACCACCGCGGTCCCGCGCGAGTGCCAGCGTCCACGCCAGCGGCGTGCGCCTTCGCCGCTGAAAGCGACGGCCGCGTATGGCGCCTTCAC
Source organism: uncultured Verrucomicrobiae bacterium (assembly GCA_963726745.1). Classification (GTDB taxonomy): domain Bacteria; phylum Verrucomicrobiota; class Verrucomicrobiia; order Chthoniobacterales; family UBA10450; genus JACCTI01. Next base: position 847,467 of record CAVSDR010000003.1, on the reverse strand, counting down.
GATCCGCCAGCCGGCCGGCATTTAGTAATAGATGCTGTGCTCGATCGCGCCGAGCAGGTTCTCCACTTCGCGCGCGCCCACTTCGGTGCGGGCGTAATCCAGCGGGACCGCGCCGCCGAGGCCATACTGCGGAGCGGCCAGCCATTGCCGCGCTTCCTCCGCGCCGCCGAGGACCTTCTCCGCCTGGTGAAACAGACGCGCGAAACGCAGCACCTTGTCCGACTCATCAAGCCCGAGGCGGCCGGCTGCTTTCCGCCGATGCAAGGTGGCGCGGGCGATCCCGAGTTTTTCCGCCAGTTGATCGAGCGGCAAGCCGAGCTCGGCGCGCAGTTTTTCCAATTCGCCCAAATCCAGACCTTTCTGGACCACTTGAACCAATTGCTGCGGCGTGAGGAGCTTGCGGCTGCCGGCTTTCATTTGAGACAAAATATCATCTCATTTGCGACCGGGCAATCATTTCCCCTTCACTGCGCACCACTGGTCGACCCAGTCATTGACCGTTTTATACCAGAGCTGTGCGTTCTGTGGCTTGAGCACCCAATGCCCTTCGTCCGGGAAGTAGAGCATCTTCGAGGGAACGCCGCGGCGTTGGAGCGTGGTGAAGAGCTGGAGGCCTTCGCTTACATCGAGCCGGTAATCGAGCTGACCATGCACCACCAGCGTGGGCGTCTTGAATTTGTCGGCGTGGAGATGCGGCGACCATTTGCGGTAGTTTTCGCGGTTCTCCCATGGGGTGCCCTTAAACTCCCACTCCGGGAACCAAAGCTCCTCGGTGGTCCCGTAAGCGGCCTCGGTATTGAACATCCCATCGTGCGAGACGATGCAGCGGAAGCGATCGGTGTGGCCCATGATCCAGTTCGCCATGTAGCCGCCGTAGCTCGCGCCGAGCGCAGCCTCGCGCGTCTGGTCGATGAATGGGTAGGTCTGCTCCGCGTAGTCGAGCCCTTTCATTAAATCCTCGTAGGGCGCGCCGCCCCAGTCGCCGCTGATCGCGTCGGTAAATTTCTGCCCGTAGCCGGTGGAGCCGTGGAAGTTGATCATGACCACGACGTAGTTGCCGCTGGCGGCGAAGAGCTGCGGGTTCCAGCGGTAGCTCCAGCTATTGCCCCAGGCGCCTTGCGGCCCGCCGTGGATCAAAAACTTCAGGGGATACTTCTCGTTAGGCTGGAAGTTCGGCGGCTTGACCAGGAACCCCTGGACCTCCTCGCCTTTCGCGCCTTTGAAAGTGAATGGCTCCAGCGGTTGCAGCGCGATCCCGGCCAGCAGCGCGTCGTTGATTTTCGTGACCGCCGCCGGCTGGTTGGAGGAGAGATCGAGCCGCCAGATTTCGCTCGGCGCGGTCGCGGAAACGCGGCTGAAGAAAAGCGTCTTGCCATCGGCCGGCAGCGCCAGGTCATCCGCATGCAGGCGTGCGAGCTCCTTCGGCTTGCCTTCAAGCGCGAGCGAGTAAATCGGCGCCTCGCCGTGATCTTCGGCAGCGAGGAGAAAGCCGGCCGAATCGGTCGTCCAGAGGTAGCTCCCGACTGAGCGATCCCAGCCCGCCGTCGCCTCGCGCAGCGCGCCGCCATCTCGCTGGTAAATCATCAACCGGTTCCGGTCGGCCTCGAAGCCAGCGCGTTCCATCGAGAGCCAGGCGAGCAACTTTCCATCGGGCGAGTAACGCGGGGTGTGATCATTCCCGGGGCTGGTGGAAATTTTCTTCGGTGTGCCGCCGGTGATCGGGACCAGGAAAATCTCGTTGTTTGTGCTCGTGGCTTCCTGCGCGTCGACGTTGCTCGTGTAGGCCACTTCCTGGCCGTCGGGCGAGACCGCATACATGTCCGGCGCGCCAAGATTAAACGGCGGGACGTCGTGGTCGCCCGGGGTCAAATCCATCGCCGGCGTGCTCTCCGGTTGCTCCGCGCGCGAGTGCTCGCTGATCACAAAGAGATGGCTGCGCTTGAAATCGCTGTAGCTGCTCCAGTGGCGCGTGAAGAGCCGGGTGAAAATCTTCGCCTTCACCTTGCTCTTCGCCTGCGCTTCCTCGCGCTGTTTGTTGCAGGCATCGTCTTTGCACTCCGGATAAACGCTCGAGAGGAAAACGATGTGCTTCCCGTCCGGCGACCAAATCCCGCCATCAGCGCCGGTGGAAAGATTCGTCACCTGATGCGGCGCGCCCTTGATCGCGCCGGCTGCGTTGTCGAAATCAGCCATCCAGATCTGCGTCGGATCGGTTGCTTTCGAAGTGAAGATGAGCTGCTTCCCATCAGGGGAAAAACGCGGCCGCTCTTCCTGGTTTTCCGTCCGGTTCAAACGCCGCGCCTCGCCGCCAGCCGCAGGCACAATCCAGAGGTGCGACTTCTTGGAATTCTCCGCCAGGTCGACGTCGACCGCGTCGAAGACGACCCATTTGCCATCGGGCGACGGCGCCGCCGCGCCCACGCGTTTCAGCTTCATCATGTCCTCGAAAGTGAAAGCGCGCTTCCCGGCCGCGGGCGCGGGCGACGGACTTTGCGCGTGGGCGTGCGCGGCGAAGGCGAGGAGGACGAGAAGAAGTTTTGCGTTCATAAAATAGAAGTGGCCGGCGTAGGCGAGGTCATGCTCCAATCGTTCGGCAACCCTCGCAACCCGCACCTATGGCCGGCTACTCGCAGACTCCGCTCTGGAAGAAACTCGGTTACCGCGATGGCCTGCGCGTCGCGGTCGAGCATCCGCCGGAGAATTACCGCGCGCTCCTCGAGTTGCCGGCCGAGCAGACGATCGCCTGGTCGGCGCGCCCCGGGAAAAATAGCCAGCTGGTTCACCTGTTTCGTGACTTCGCGCGCGGCGCTCGAAAAGCGGCTCGTGGCTTTGCGCCCAGAGATCGCGCCGGACGCGGCGCTCTGGATTTCCTGGCCGAAAAAAACGTCCGGCGTGGCTACCGACCTCACCGAGGATTTGCTGCGCGAGATCATTCTCCCGCTGGGGTTGGTCGACATCAAAGTCTGTGCGGTCGACGCCACTTGGTCGGCTTTGAAATTTGTCGTCCGGCGCGAATTGCGATGAGCCGCGCGCCCGAAATTTGTCCAGTCTGCGGCGAAGAGGTCCCGCCGCGCGCCCTCGCCTGCCCGGAGTGCGGCGCGGATGAACGCTCCGGCTGGCGCGAAGATGCAGCGCACGTGGACGCGCTCGACCTGCCCGAGGCCGACGACGATTTCGATTACGAGGAGTTCGTTGCGCGCGAGTTTGGCGGCAAATCGCCGCGGCCGCACGGCCTGCGCTGGATCTGGTGGCTGGCGGCGATCGGCCTCCTCCTGGCGTTCCTCGCGTTTTACCTCCGCGGCGCGCTCGCGTTTTAGTCAGCGAGCTTGCCAGGAGAGGGGCTTTTCCGGCATGCTGCCGGGTCGCGGGCGAAAGGAAAATTCTCCCATGAAAAATGCACAACTGCGGTGCTGGTGTGCGACCGCGTGGCTCGCGTTCGCAGCGTTCTCCTCGACCCGGGCCGCCGGTTTTGACGACGACCTGGCGGTCTACGATCGCCTGCTGGCCACGCAGGAAAAAGGCGCGCGCGTGCTCCGCTTTGGCGATGTGGGTGTGCGGCCGGCGCAGCTGCGCGCCTGGCGGGAGCAATTGCTCGCCCAGCGCGACGGCCGCGGCCGCAAGCTCGAGACCGACGCGGTCACGCCCGGCGGCTCGGCCTTCAAATGGACGGCGGGCAAGATTCCATTCCGCTTCGATCCCGCGCAGGTCACGAACGGCACCATCACCGCGGCGAAGATGCGGCAATTCCGCGACAGCGTGCGCGAGTGGGAGGCCTGGGCCGGGGTGCAATTCCTCGAGTCGACCAGCGCGCAGGCAAACTACGTCACCGTCCGGCAGAACAACTCGTTAGGCGGCGGCTATTCCAGCGCTGTCGGGATGGCTGGCGGGGAACAGTTCCTCGAGTTCGGGCCGAACGCGTGGAACCGCGGCACCATTTGCCACGAGGCCGGCCATGCGCTTGGGCTGTGGCACGAGATGCAGCGGACCGATCGCGACAGCTACGTCACAATCAATTTCAGCAATATCGCCCCGGCCGATCAGCCAAACTTTACCATCGTCCCCGGCTCGACGGCGCAGGGCAGCTACGACTTTCTCTCGGTGATGCACTACCGGCGGAACGCGCTCGCGCTCGATCCGAAGGTGGACACGATCACGCCCTTGCCGGCTTACGCGCAGTTTGCCGATCTCATGGGGAACGTCTTCGACCGCACCTTGAGCACGCTCGACCGCGCCGGGCTCGGCGCGGTCTATGGCGCGCCCTCGCCATTGCCGAGCGCGGTGATCACGAACACGCGCGATAGCGGCCCGGGCAGCTTGCGCAGCGCGCTCTATTTCAGTGTCGATCGCGCGATGGCGCTCTCGCCTTTGCCGACCGTCCTCGTCTTCAACATCCCTGCGAGCGATCCCGGTTTTGCCGGCGGCGTGTTCACGATTCAACCGACGTCACTCCTGACCGCGCCCGGCGCCGGGACCACTCTCGACGGCGCCACGCAGACCAGTTTCTCCGGCAATACGAATCCCGCCGGCCCGGAGGTGGTGCTCGATGGTTCCCTGATGAAGAACGACGGCTTGGTGAGCGCCGCGGGTTTCGTGCTGCGGGAGAGCGGCTGCGCCTTGCGCAATCTTGTCATCCGCGGGTTCAACCTCGCTGGCGTGCTCCTCTATGGGAGTAGCGCCACCGGCAATGTCGTGGCCGGAAATTACCTCGGCACCGACGCCGCGGGCACCAGCGCGGCCGGGAACGGTTTCCTCGATCCGGTGAATCACATTTTCTATCCCGGCGTGAGCCTTTACGGCGGCGCCCACGATAACCTCATCGGCGGGGCGACGGCGGCGGCGCGCAACCTCATCTCGGGGAACGCCGGCGGCGGCATCGCCGTGAGCGGCTTCGGCACCGAGCACAACAATGTGCAGGGTAATTTCATCGGCACCGATGCGAGCGGCAGTGCCTCGCTGGGAAACGGTTTCGCGGATGTGCCAAATAATTATCGCTACTCCGGCGTGGCGGTTTACGACGGCGCCAAAAACAACCTCATCGGCCCGGGGAACCTCCTTTCGGGGAACGCGGCCGAGGGCGTGATCGTGGCGGGCCCCGGCACGAGCTCGAACCTCGTGCAGGGCAACTTCATCGGCACGAATTCAACGGGCCAGGCCGCGCTCGGGAATGGCTACGCCGGCGTCTCCCTCTTCGACGGCGCGCAGCTCAACCTCGTGGGCGGGAGCTCGCCCACCCAGCGCAACCTCATCTCCGGGAATGGCGGCGATGGCCTCGCCTTCTTCGATGGCGCGACCTCGAACAACGCTGTCCAGGGAAATTACATCGGCACCGATGCCACCGGCCAGGGCTCGTTAGGCAACCACTTCTCCGGCGTCGGCATCTTCGGCGGCGCGCACGGCAATCAGATCGGCGGCCGCGCCGGCGCCCGCAACGTCATCTCCGGGAATTTAAACAGCGGGATCATTATCCTGGGCGCCGGGTCCGATGGGAATGTCGTCCAGGGCAACACCATCGGCTTCGATGCCACCGGCACCGTCTCGTTAGGCAACGCCTTCTCCGGCGTGGGGATTTACCAGGGCGCCAGCGGGAACCTCATCGGCGGGAGCACCGCGGGCGCGAGCAATCTCATCGCTGGCAACCAGGGCGACGGCGTCACCATTGGCGATCTAAACCCCGTGCGGAACACGGTCTCGGGCAACTCCATTTTTGCCAACGCCTTCAACGGCATCGGACTCTTCGGCGGCGGGAACAACCTGCAAGCGGCACCGGTGCTGAGCGCGGCCACGGCCAGCCCACCGGGAAATCCCGACGGCTGCGATCTTGCCGGCAGCCTCACGAGCGCCGCCGGCACGAGCTATCGGCTGGAGTTTTTCGCGAGCGCCAGCGGCAGCCAGGGCCGCACCTTCCTCGGCACGATCAATCGCACGACCGACGGCAGCGGCCAGCTGGTCTTCAACGTCTCGTTAGCCACCGCGCTCTCCCCGGGCGTGGTGGCGACTGCGACCGCGACCGATCCGCTGGGGAACACCTCCAGCTTCTCCGCTCCCCTGGCCGTGGCCGGCGGCGACGTCGATGGCGATGGCCTCCCCGATGGCTACATGCTGGCGCATTTCGGCCACGCCGCCGGCCTCGCGAGCGATCGCTCCCGCGCGCAGGATGATTTCGATGGCGATGGTGAGAGCAATGGGCGCGAGTTTCGCGCCGGGACCGACCCGAAAAATCCCGTCAGCCGGCTGGCCTTCACCGCGGTCCTGCGCGACGGGAACGACGTCGTGCTCGCCTTTCGCAGCGTGGCCGGGCGCACCTATCGGCTCGACTTGCGGGAGGATTTCCTGGGGGCGCCCTGGAGCCTCTTCGAGGACCAACTCATCGGCACCGGGGGCGACATCTTGCTGACTGATTTCGGCGCGGTCCTGCAGCCGCGCGGCTTCTACCGGGTCGAGCCCGCGCCCTAGCGCGTGCATTGCTCTGCGCGGTGGCCTGCGCGAGACTGCGCGCGTGGAATGCCCGATGCACCCCGGCGAACGCACGCCGCAATACTACGGCGACTACCTCGGGATCGAGCGACTGCTGGAATTGCAAAAACCGCTCAGCCTGCGCGAAGGAAAGCTGATCGCGCACGACGAGATGCTCTTCATCATCGTCCACCAGGCCTACGAGCTTTGGTTCAAGCAGATCCTCCATGAGCTCACGGCCTGTGCCGAAGTCCTGAGCAAACCGGCCGCGGACGACGACGGGCCCGACTTGAACCGCGTGGTCCATCGTCTGAAGCGCGTGGTTGAAATCTGGAAGCTGCTCAATCACCAGGTCGACGTGCTCGAGACGATGACGCCGCTCGATTTCCTCGAGTTCCGCGAGCTGCTCCACGGCGCTTCCGGTTTCCAGAGCGTGCAATTCCGCGAGATCGAGGCCGCGCTCGGCCTGCGGATGGAGCAGCGTTTCCGGCCGGAGTATTACAAGCGCACCGACCTGGGCGGGTTCAACGCCGGGGACGCGGCCAAGATCGGCGCGGTCGAGGAACGCCCGTCGATCCTGCAAATGGTCGAGCGCTGGCTGGCGCGTGCGCCGTTTTTTGACGGCAATTTCTGGGACGACTGGCGCGAGGAAAAAAGCGACGGGCGCTCCACCGGGACGGAGGATGGCGGGCATTTTTGGCAGCATTATCGCGAGCTCTTCGCGGCCAGCCTTTCCGAGCGCGATGATCGTGAGGACTTGTTAGGCAAGTTTGACAGCCTCTTCTTCCGCGACGGCTCCGGCGAGTGGTCCCCGCCCTCGCTGCGCTCGGCCCTGTTCATCATGCTCTATCGCGATGAGCCGCTCTTCCGCCTGCCTTTCGCGCTCCTGAATGCGCTGATCGAAATCGACGAGCAGCTGGCTAATTTCCGCTATCGCCACCTGCAGATGGTCCGGCGGATGATCGGCACCCGCGTGGGCACCGGCGGGAGCAGCGGCGAGCAATATCTCCAGGGCGCGGTGAACAAAAATTACGTCTTTCGCGAGCTCGCCGGCGTGATCACTTTTCTGATCGAGCGGCGCAATCTGCCGGCGCTGCCGGAGCGTCTGCACAAGGCCCTGCGCTTTAGCTTTGGCGAGAGTTAATGAGAGGGCGCTGGCAAAATCTTCGCGGCGTCGTCGTGGTCTGTTTGCTCGCGTGCGGTGCACAGGCCTTCGCGGCCGAGACCGGCGAGTGGACCGAGGAGATGAGCGGCGGGGGCTTGACCCTCTATAGCCGGGCGCGCAGCGAATCGAAGCTACGCGAGTTCAAAGCCACGGGCGTGATCGAAGCGCCGCCGGCGGTCGTCTTCGCGGTCATCGACGACTCCGAGGAATATCCGCATTTCATGCCTTACACCTCCGAGGTGCGGGTCTTGAAACGCGAGAAGAACCGCATGGTCGCCTATCAACGGCTGGCCTTCCCGATCGTGAGCGATCGCGATTACACTCTCGTCTCGCGCAACGAAAAATGGCTCGGCCCCGAGGGCCCGATCTACCGGGTGCGCTGGGAACCGGCAAACGAACTCGGGCCGCCGCTGCGCGAGGGCGTGCAGCGGGTGGCGCTGTGCGAAGGCGGCTGGCTGCTCGAGCCCGGGGCGAACGGGACCACGCGCGCGACCTACTCCATCTTCACTGATAGCGGCGGCGGGCTCCCACCTTTCCTGGCGGAGAAAGCCAGCCGCATCGGCATCCGGAAAATCTTCGAGGCGATCCGCAAGCAGGTGAAGCAGCCGAAATATTCCTCCGCGGCGAAGTGAACGCGCGCGCTGTCTTCGACCGCTTGTTCGCCCAGCCGGGGCCGGTCCTCGCGCTCGCGCCCATGCAGGACGTGACCGACCTGCCGTTCATGCGCCTCGTTAGCCACTACGGGAACGCCGAGGTTTATTTCACGGAATACTTCCGCGTGCTCCCGCAATCGCGCCTCGATCCGGTGATCCTTTCCTCGATCACGCAAAATCCCACCGGCCGGCCGGTGATCGCGCAGATGATCGGCAACGACATTCCCGCGCTGGTGCGCACCGCGCGCGAGCTCGAGCAGCATCCGGTGGCCGCGATCGATCTCAATCTCGGATGCCCGGTGCCGATCGTTTACCGGAAGTGCGCCGGCGGCGGTTTGCTGCGCGAGCCCGAGAGGATCGACCGCATCCTCGGCGCGCTTCGCGAGGCAATCGCGATCCCGTTCACCGTAAAGACGCGGATCGGTTTTGAGGATGCGGAGAACTTCGACAAGTTGCTGGCTGTTTTTGCGCGGCACTCGTTAGACCTGGTCACGGTGCACGCGCGCACGGTCAAGGAGATGTATCGGAGCGCGCCACGCTACGAGTTTGTCGCCCGCGCGGTCGAGACGCTGGGCTGCCCGGTGCTGGCGAATGGCAACGTCTATTCCGCGGCGAAAGCCGATGAAGTGCTCGCGCAAAGCGGCGCGCGCGGACTCATGATTGGCCGCGGCGTGATCCGTAATCCCTGGCTCTTCCGGCAAATTCGCGAGCGGCGCGCGGGCTTGCCGGTCTTCGTCCCGCGGGGCCGCGATGTCCTCGAATACATCCGCGCGCTCTATGCCGCCGTCGGCGTGCGCGGCGAAGTGCGTGAGGCCGCGCAGGTCCAGAACATGAAGAAGTATCTCAACTTCATCGGGCTGGGGGTCGAGGGAACCGGCACCTTCCTTCATCGCATCCGCCGGGTTACGACCGAGGCGGATTTCTTCGGTGTCTGCGCGGAATACCTCGAGCACGACGACCCGATGCCGTTGGAGCCGTTCGCGCTCATCCTCAAGGAGCGCGACGTCATGGCCGGCGAAATGCGCTAGCCCGATCTTGCTGGCTAAAGCGCGCTGCGGATCCCGCGGCGGACGACTTCGACCACGAATCCGTAGACCAGGTGGGAGGCGAGCGCGTAAACGTGCGTGCTCACCGGAATCTGCGCCGGCGACTTGGTCAGCCCAAGCGCCGGGAGCGCCCCTTCGTCAGCCGCCAGCCAGACGGCGGTGCCGAAGGCGGTCCCTTCGCCCACGGTAGCCGGCGGGAAAACCTCTGCGACCACGCCGTAAAGCGCTGCAGAGCCGGTGCCCATGGCGTAGTGCATCGCTTCGCCGGCGAGTTGCTGATGTTTCCGCGGCACTTTCGTGCCCACGATTTTCTCCGCGACCGCATCCGCCGCTTTCACCGTGGTCGGTTTTTGCCGGCGCTTTGTCTTTTCCTTCGGGTCCTGGAAGCTTTTCCCCACGCTCGACCAGAGCGCCTGGAATTGCTCCATCATGAAGGAGGCGAGCAAACCGGCCGCCGCGCCGGCAACCAGACCCTTGGTCAGGTCCGGGGCTTCATTCCACAGTTTCATCGCGGCCTAACGATACCTCGGCCCGCGCCAGGAGCGAGTCCCGTAGTTTCGACGGTGCCCGCGATAATGGTGCCGGCCGTAGCCGCGGGAGTAGTTCCGGCCAGAGACGACGATGCTCGTGCCGTAGGCCCGCGGGTAGCCATAGAACGGGGCGCCGCTGTAGCCGTAGTCGCGGTAGTAGCCCCGATAGCTCGGATAGGAAGAGGCGTAAACGCCCACGCCGCCCCCGGGTCCATAGGTGCAGCCGCCAAGGAAAAGTCCCGCAAGCGCGAGCGTGGTGACGAGAAAATATTTCGTTGGGAGGTTCATGTTTAATCGATTTTGAATTCCGCCATTTTCACAAATTGCGCCTTCTCTTCCGGCGAGAGACGGGCGTAGAGCACGCGGGTGGTGAAGCCGCCCATGAGCTTGTCGCCTTTCACAAACATCCAGTCGGAGACATCCTTCGGCTCAATCTTCACGCGCTGCCCGAGGCGCGCGCTCCGGACATCGAGCGGCTGGTTGTTCACCCGGCCATGGAAGACCTTTCCGTCCCAGCGCACTTGATCGATCCAGAGATGCTCGGCTTTCTCGCCATCGATGAAGGCAGCCTTGATTTCGAAGTCGTGCGTGTCCGGTTTCTTCGCCTGGAGCGCGGCCACGAAAAAGCCGAGCGACTTGTGCGCCTCGTCGACCGCGCGGTCCATCGCCTTGTCCTTGTCTTGCACGTCCATGTAACCCGGAGGCCCGGGCGCCTTGAGCGTGCGTCCAGCCATGTGGGTGGTTTCTTCCGGCGCAGCCAGGAGGAGGGATGCGCTCGCCAGCAGGCAAAACAGGGGGATTTTCATAAGCGGTGCTCTAGAGGAATCGCAGGCGACGTCGCTTTTGGCCCCGCTGGCGTTTTCGCGCCGGAACATCTATGGCATCGGCATGCGACTTGGTTTTTTGTTGGCGCTGCTTTCCCTTTGGACTTCCTCGGGCGCGCGCGCGGCCGCTCCCGTGACCCTCGACAAGACCGCGGAAAACTACGCGAAACTGGTCCTCGCCCTCGGCGAGCACGACCCGGATTACGTCGATGCCTACTATGGCCCGGCGGAGTGGAAAGCGGCCGCGACCGCTGAGAAGAAGCCGCTCGCGGAAATCGGCCGCGAGGCCACAGCTGCGGCCGGCGCCTTGGGCGAAATGCCGCTGCCCGCGGAACCGATGGAGCGGCTGCGGCAGGTTTATTTGCAGCACCAACTAGCGGCGCTCGCGGCGCGGGTGCGCCTGCTCGGAGGCACGAAGATGACCTTCGACGAAGAGTCGCGCGCGCTTTACGACGCGGTTGCGCCGACTTATCCCGCGGAGCACTTCGAGAAAATCCTCGCGCAGCTGGACGGTAAAATCCCGGGCGAGGGAACGCTGGCCGCGCGCTACGAGAAGTGGCGCGGGGACTTCGTGATCCCGAAGGAAAAATTAGACAGCGTCTTCCAACGCGCGATCGCGGAGACGCGTGCGCGCACCGCCGCGCAGATCGCGCTCCCGCCGGACGAGAGCTTCACCGTGGAATACGTCACCGGGAAACCGTGGGGCGGCTACAACTGGTATCAGGGCGGCTACCGCAGCGTCATCCAGGTGAACACCGACCTGCCGATCTACATCGACCGCGCGATCGATCTCGCGGCGCACGAGGGCTACCCCGGCCACCACGTTTACAACGTCCTGCTCGAGAAAAATCTCGTGCGCGATCGCGGCTGGCGGGAGTTCACGGTTTACCCGCTTTTCTCCCCGCAATCGCTCATCGCCGAGGGGTCGGCTAATTTCGGCAAAGAGGTCGTCTTCACCCCGGCGGAACGGCGGAAATTCGAGCAGGAAATCCTTTGGCCCGCGGCCGGGCTCGATCCAGAACGAGTCGATGAATATTACGCCGTCCAGGAATTGGTAAACCAGCTCGGCTACGCTGCGAACGAAGCCGCGCGTCAAATGGTCGACGGCAAGATGAGCGAAACGGAAGCGCGCGCCTGGCTGGAAAAATACGCGCTCATGGACCCGGCGCGCGCGCAGCAGCGGGTGAAATTTATCCAGCGCTATCGCAGCTACGTGATCAACTACAACCTCGGCGAAGACCTGGTGCGCCACTACCTGGAGGCGCGCGGCGGCACGAGCGATCAGCCGCAGAAACGCTGGCGGGAATTTGCCGAGCTCCTGGCTTCGCCGCGACTGCCCTCGGGTTTGCGCTAGCGTGCCGGCGGGGACGTTCCCTAGACTCTGCGGATGCTTCGCTCCGCGGTCGCGTCTTTCCTCCTGCTCGCAGTCTCATCGGCGCGGGCGATCACTCTCGGGCAGGTCGACAATTTCCAAGGCGGCACCCTCGCCGGCTGGGGCAATGGCGGGGTCGGCGGCGCGCCGCCGGTCTTGAATGTGGCCGATGGTGGACCGGCGGGCGCAGGCGATCGTTTCCTCCAGATCATCTCTGATGGCGGGGGCGCGGGCGGAAGGTTAACCGCTTTCAATCGCACGCAATGGCTCGGCAATTATCTCGCCGCCGGCGTGACCGCGATCGAGGTCGACCTGCAAAATCTCGGCCCGACGTCGCTCTCCATCCGGCTGGCTTTCAAGGGCTCGCTCAGCATGGGGGCGCCGGCCTACCTCACGACCGCGGCGGTGCTCGCGCCGGGCAGCGGCTGGCAGCATTTCACCTTCTCCCTTCTGCCGACGAATCTCATCCCAGTGGCCGGCCCGCCGGCTTACAACACGCTTTTTTCCACCGGGCTCGCGGAGGTGCGTTTCATTAACGAAATCGCAGCGAATAATTCCAATGGCGACATCCTCGTCGGCCAGGTTGGGATCGATAACGTCCGCGCCGTCCCGGAACCGGCGGTCTCGGTTTTGCTGGCGGGCGCGCTCCTTTTAGCCGGCACTTTGAGAATGCGGCGGCGGCGAGCGACGGCTTAGGGCTGGACCAGAAAAGCCTCGAGCAAAACGACGCCGGAAAGCTCGCCGGCCGCGCGCACGATCGCGGTGTAGCTCCCGGGCGCTGGCCGCAGGAGGAGCGCGGCTTCGCGTGGGTCGGCCGGGGCCAGGCCGCGCGACTGCAGCTCGGCCGCGTGGTCATCTTGCTGCCAGGCTTCGTTGCTGGCCACGAGCGCGCCGTCGCTGTTGCGCAGCTCCAGCGAAGGATCAGCCATTGCGCCGCTCACGCCGAGCGCGCCCAGGCTGGGCCCGAGCGCGCGGAGCAGAAGCGCATTGGTGCTGCTGTGAAAGGCGATCCCACCGATGAGCACGTTGTCGCCCGCGCCGGTGCGCGCGCGGGTGGAAAGATTCGTTAGGCGCGAGGCGCCGGTCGGCTCGAGGTCGTAGACTTCCACCAGCCCGAGGCCGCTTTGGCCGCCGGCGCCAGAGAGGATGACGGTGTAACGCCCGGGCCGCAGGCGCGCGAGAATCGCCGCCTCTTTGGCGTCGCCCGGGGCCAGTCCGGTGGCCGCGATCGCCGCTGCGTCGACCTCCTGCCAATCATCGTTTTGCGCGCGCACCGCGCCGGTGTCGTCGTGCAGGCGCAAGGCCGGGTCGGCCAGCCGGCTGGCTACGGGGACGCCGTTGACCGCCAGCGAAGCGCCGATCCCGCGCAGGAGCACCGCTTTCTCCTGCGTCGCATCGCCTTCGATGATGAAGCCGGCAATCGCCACCTCGCCCCCGGCGCCGACAAAAGCGCGCGCAGAGATGTTCGCCAGCGCGGGCGCGATCACACTCTGGATCCACGGGAGCTTGCTCGAGATCCGCATCGAATAAAAACCGGTGGGCGCGGGCGCGGTCCCGGTGAGCAAACGCCCGCTGGCGTCGAAAAATCCGCGGCCGTCGAAGAGCGCCGCCTCCAGGCCGGGGCCGCTGGCGGTCGCGGCAAAAGAGCTGTCGATCGCGTGGTTGATTCCCGCCAGCTTCCAGACGCCCTCCTCGCGCACGAAAGCCGGGCCGCCGGAATCGCCGGGCGAAAGGGCGCACTCGTTCGGCCCGCGGCCGGCGTCGAAGGTGCAGTGAAATGTCGTCCCATTGACCGCGCTCACCTGATTCTCGCCCCAGCGCAGGACGGAGTCGCCCGGCCCCCACAGCCAGCCGCGCAAAATGCCCGCGAGAAACACCGGCGCGCCGCGTTGCGAGCCGCGACCGATGAGCACGAGGTCGCGCCCGAGCTCCTCCCCGCGGGTGTAGAGCGGGGCGTAACTTGGGAAAGTGCCGTCTATTTCAAAGATGCGCAGATCGCCCACGGGATCCTCGACCGCGCCGCGAATGGCGTACGCCTTTCCCTGGTAGATGAAGTCGTTCGCGGGCACGCCGACATGCTTCGCGGTGATGAAATGATGCGGGCCAATGGCGGTGCCGAGACTCCAGCCGAAGCGGCCGACGTAATTCCAGCCGCCATCGCCGAGAGCGCCCGCCGGTGCGGTGGTATTCGCCGCGGGATCGCCGCTGCCGAGGAGGATGACCGCGCGCGCCGACTGGGCGAGCGCGAGGAGCAGCCCTGCGCCCAGCGCCGCGAGAAAAGGCCGGCGGAGGAGGCGGAACATGCCCGCGGGAGGTGCAGTTTCCTTGCCGGGGCCGCGGGAAATTTTTCCGCTTGGCCCGCGACCCGCTTTCTCGAAGCGGGTGAACTTTCCAGGGAAACAGCCAGCAAGATGGGGCGTCGTGGCGGCGCTCGCGCTCCTCGTGATGCTGCCTGCGGGGGCCGAGGCGCGCTCGCGCCGGCGCGCGACGCGCAACCCGGTGCGGGTGGTTTTGCAACCTTTTCTCGTGGCGCACGCCGTGGTCCACACGGTCGCGACCGCGCCTTTGCGGGTCGCTTTCCAATCCGCAGCGCGCCGCGCTCCGGTCTACGACGCGGAGATCGTCGACGAAGCGGAGCGCGAGCCCGAGGAACCGGAAGCTGCCGCCTATTTTACCGGCCGGGTCCCGCATCCGGCGGGGCCGCACCGGGAGCGCGGCGGAATGCTCGACGAGAGCGAGGAGGACCAGCCGCGCCAGGCCGGCAATCGCGGGGGCCGGCCAGTGGTTTCCGGCAATCGCGCGGTGCTCCGCGGCGGCGTGGCCTACGCGCCCGCGAACGCGCCAGAGAGCGTCAAGCGCGCGATCTGGGCGGCGAATGGCTTGCGCGGGAAACCGTATGTTTGGGGCGGTGGCCACGGCTCTTTCCAGGATCGCGGCTATGATTGCTCGGGCACGGTTTCCTTTGCGCTGCATCATGCCGGGGTGTTGCCCACGCCGCTGCCCTCAAGCGATTTCCTGCGCTATGGCGAGCGCGGTCGCGGCCGTTGGGTCACGATCTACGCGCGCCCGGGCCACACTTTTGCGGTCATTGCCGGGCTGCGGTTGGACACGACCGATTTCCGCCGCGGCGGCAACGTCGGCCCGCGCTGGCATGCGGAAGGACGCGATCCCGGCGGCTTCGCTGCCCGCCATCCGGCCGGTCTCTGAGTTGCCAAGAGCGCCGGGGCGCGCTCCTCTCTGGGCGAGCCAACGAATCGATGCCGGACGCCGGCTTGACGACTCGTTAGGCAGCAAGATCATGCATTCCGCAAATTCCCCAGCGCCCGCGACCTCGCCCTTGCCGGTGCGCAAGCTCGCGCGCCGCGTTTTCCTCGCCTTCCTGCTTACCTTCATCAGCGCGCGGGTGCTGGTGATTCTGATCATGACGCGGCAAATCCCGAGCCTCTTCCTGCACAGCCGCGGGACGCATGTGCATCACCTGAACTACGGGATTTTTCTCCTCGCGGCGGTGGGGGCGCTGCTGGTCTTTGTGCCTGCGCCTTCCGACCGGCTGCGCAAAGCCTGCGCGCTGCTCTACGGGTTCGGGATGGCGCTTACCTTCGATGAATTTGGGATGTGGTTTCACCTGGGCGGCGGCTATTGGCAGCGCGGGAGTTTTGACGCGGTCGTCGTGATCCTGAGCGTCTTTGGCTGGCTCGCGTTCATGCCGCCGCTGGTGCGCATGCGGGCGCATCACTGGACCACGGCCGCGATCCTCGGCCTCGCCTTGGTCGTCTTCTACGTGCTCCTCTTTACCTCGGCTAACCGGATCGGCGCGCGCTTCGGGCCGCGCTTGCAGGATATCGAGGAATCAGGGCCGCAGTAGCCGCTCGATCGCCGCCTCGACGTGGATCTGCGTGGTGTCGAGCACCGGCAAGCCCGCGGCAACCGGCTCGCGGAAAAGCAGCGACAACTCCGTCCCGCCGAGAATCAGCGCCTCGACGCCGTCGCGCGCTTTCATCGTCTCCACGATCTCGAGCAGCGCCGCGCGCGTCTGGTCGAGAACCTGCCCAACGAAGAGTTCGCCCATGTATTTCCCGTGGATGAACTCCCGCTCGGACTCGTTAGGCGACACGATCTCGAGTCCGCGGAGCGCAAAGGCTTCCGGGAAAAGCGCCGCTTGCATGGTGAAGCGGGTGCCAAAGAGCGCAAAGCGCCGAAGGCCGCTGCGTTTCGCCGTATCCGCGGTTGCTTCCACGATGCTGAGCAGCGGCAACGCGACCCGCCGTTGCAGCTCGTCGAAGACGAGATGCGGAGTGTTTGCCGAGATGATGGCAAAGTCGACCCCGGCCGCGGCCAGGCGTTCCAATTCCACCGCGAGATAAGCGGTCGCCTGCTCCATTTCCCCGCGGGTAAACCAGTCGATCAAGCGCTTGTTGTCGACGCTGTTGATCACCAGCGCGGGCGCGCTGCCATCGACCGTTCGCGCGCGGTAGGCCGCAATGAGGCGGCGATAATATTCCACGGTCGATTCCGGACCGGTGCCCCCGATGATTCCCAATGCGCGGCTCATTTTCGTGAAACTAGCATGCAACTGCGGACGTGCTGCGCTGCGAAATAGGGCGGTGCCCGTGCATTTTCTGATCTACCTAAGCCTCGCCAATGGCGACCTCTCCGAGAAGGACCTGGTCGACATTCTCGAGACCAGCCGCCGAAATAACCAGCGAGATGGCATTACCGGAATGCTGCTTTATCGGAAGCGCCGGTTCATGCAGCTGCTCGAAGGACCGAAGGAGGCGGTGCTCGCGACCTACGAAAGGATCGCGGCGGATCCGCGCCATCGCGAGGCGACCAAGCTGCTCGAAGGCGACTCGGCCGAGCGCGATTTCGCCGAGTGGTCGATGGGTTTCAACGCCCTCGACGACGCGCCGGTGCGCGAGCTCCCGGGCTTTTCCTCGTTTCTCGAGGCGGATTTCTCCGTCTTCGAATTCGCTTCCGACCCGTCGCGTGCGCACCAACTGCTGCGCATCTTTCGCCGAACCTAGGCGCCGTTTTTGCCCGAGACCGGAGTCTTGCCGAGGACGGCATCGGCGGTCGCGAGTAAACGGCGGTCTTCGTTTTCGCCAAACTCCGCGAGCGCGCGCCGAATACGGGCGAACGACTGGCGGAGGAAAAGCTCGCCCGCCTGGCGATTCGCCGGCGCGGAGGCGCCGTTCAAGTGGCTGGTTAATTCCGCGTCCAGCCGGCTCAAGGTGCAGGCGCTGGCGAACATCTCGGTCGCACAAACCGCGATGCGTTCCTGGATCAGTTGCATGTCGAGAATCGGCTCGCGGTATTGGATGAGCGCGCGGTTGACCGTGAGATTGAAGCGCCAGACGAGCCGGCCGAGCTGGCTGGCTAAATTTTTGAGGCTCGCGTTTTGCACCGGCACCTGCGGCACCTTGACCGCCGCGTTGAGGCGTTTCATCCCCGCGTCGAAGGCCGACTTCACCCCGTCCTGCCGCCACGGCTTGAGCATGGTGTCGTAGAGTTCCTTGAACTCCATGCCCGGCCCGCGCATGCCGACGAGCGCGATGAAGGAGGTGAGCACTTCGTTTGAGCCTTCGCCGATCTGGTTAATGCGCGCGTCGCGCAGCATCCGGCCCATCGGGTTATCGTCGAAGTAAGCCGCGCCTCCCTGGATCTGGAAGGAGTCGTTGACCGCTTCCCAGAGCCGCTCGGTGGTGAAGACCTTCAGCATCGCGGTCTCGATCATGTAGTCCTCGAGGCCGCGATCGATCAGCGACGCGGTCACCTGGGTCATCGCTTCCATCGCGTAGATGTCGGCCGCCATGCGTCCGATTTTCTTTTTCACCAGCTCGAAGTCGCCCAGCGTTTTGTTGAACTGCCGGCGCGTGTTCGCGTGTTTCACCGCGAGATCGAGGCAGGTCTTGGCCGCGCCGGTGCAGCAAGCGCCAAAAGTGGTGCGCCCGAAGTCGAGCACGGTGAGCGCGACGCGCAGGCCTTTGCCCACCGGGCCGAGGATGTTTTCCTTCGGCACGCGCACGTTCTTGCAGGCGAAGCGTCCCGTCGCGGTCCCGCGAATCCCGAGCTTCGGCATGCGCGGCTCGAGCATCTCAAAGCCTTCCATGTCCGGCGTGACCAGGAACGCGGTGATGCTCGTCTTACCCGGCTTTTTCGGGTCGGGCGTGCGCGCCATGACCGTGAGCACCTGCGCGATGGAGGCGTTGGTGATGTAACGCTTTTCGCCATTCAAAATGTAGGCCGCGCCATCGTCCGTAGGCGTCGCGGTCATCTGCACGTTGGCCGCATCAGAGCCGGCTTCGCGTTCCGTCAGGGCAAAAGCAGCGAGCTGCTTCCCATCCATCAAACGCGGGAGCCAGGTGGCTTTCTGTTCCTCGGTGCCGAAAAGGAGCAAACCGCGCACGCCGATGGAGTGGTGCGCGTTCGTAAAGACCGCGGTCGAGGCATCGCGCCGGCCGATTTCCTCCAGCACTTTGCAATACTGCATCTGCGAAAAGCCGCGGCCACCGACTGCTTTGGGAGCGGTCATGCCGAGCACGCCCACGCGGCCCAGCCCGTCGATTACGCTCCGCGGGATGTCCGCGGCGCGATCCACTTCCTCGGCGCTCAATTCGCTGTCTAAAAATGGGATCACTTCCGCGAGCGCGGCATCGAGATCCTTTTGCTGCGCTGGGGAAAGCCGCGGGTAGGGCATGGCCCAATCGGCCACGAAGCGTCCAAGGAAAAGGCCCTTGGCAAAACCAAGCTCCTGGTGGCCGCTGAAGAGCAGCTCCTCGGCCTGCTGCATTTCCTTTTGCCGCTGAAGTTCGACGTCGTTCATAGGGAAGCTCTGGCGCCGGCGAGGTGAGCCGCGCGCTGCGCGGGACGGGCGTGGGGCCTGTCGGGACCGGCGGAAATAAATCGTGGAAGCTCCCCCTCCCGGCAACTTCTATTTGTTGACCGCGCCCAGTGCGGGCGGCTAGCTCTCGGGGACCCGCTCCATGAAAAAATCCGCGCTCATCCTGCTGTCTCTTGCTCTTTTCCGCTCGTTAGGCCAAGCGGCCCCGGAGGATGCCGGCAAAGCTTTGCAGGCGTTTTTCGACCGCGAGTGGGAATGGCGCATGGAGCAACACCCGGTCCGCGCCTCGACCCTGGGCGACCGCCGTTGGAACGACCGCTGGGACGACGACAGCCTGGAGGCGCAGGCGAAACAGGAAGCGCACACGAAGGCTGCGCTCGAGGAATTGAAGAAGCTCGACCGCAGCAAACTCTCGCCGGCCGACCAACTGAACTACGACCTCTTCCAGAAGAATCTCGAGACCGAGATCGCCGGTTATCCCTTCCGGATGTTCCTCCTCCCGATCAACCAGCGCGGCGGCATCCAGACAGCCGACGAGATCGCGGAGCTTCTGCGCTTCGAGACGTTGCAGGACTACGAGGACTGGCTCAAGCGCCTCCAGACATTCCCACAATCGATGGAGCAAAACCTCGCCCTGATGCGCGAGGGCGTGAAGGCGAAGATCATGTGGCCGAAGGTCGTGCTCGAGCGCGTCCCGGCGCAGATCGACAAACAAATCGTCGAGAACCCGGAGGACTCCCCGTTTTTCAAGCCCTTCAAAAAATGGCCTAACGACATCTCCGCGGCCGACCGCGAGCGCCTGACGAAAGCCGCACGGGAAGCGATCAAGACCGGGATCGTTCCGGCGTTCGCGAAACTGAAGGAGTATTTCAATCGCGAGTATCTGCCGGCGGCCTTCCCCGAGGTGGGCGTCTGGCAGATGCCGCAGGGCGACGCGCTTTATACCTGGCTGGCCCGGCGCTACACCACGACCGACCTGACCCCCGAGGAGATTCACCAGAAAGGATTGAGCGAGGTCGCGCGCATCCGCGGGCAA
Source organism: uncultured Verrucomicrobiae bacterium (assembly GCA_963726745.1). GTDB lineage: Bacteria > Verrucomicrobiota > Verrucomicrobiia > Chthoniobacterales > UBA10450 > JACCTI01. Next base: position 827,547 of record CAVSDR010000003.1, on the reverse strand, counting down.
ATGCAGGCGATCATGGACCAGGTCGGGTTCAAGGGGACGCTGCAGGAGTTTTTCACCAAGCTCCGGACGGACGAGCAGTTCTTCTACAAGACGCCCGACGAGCTCCTGCAAGGCTACCGCGCCCTGGCCAAGCGGATCGATCCCAACCTGGTGAAGGTCTTCAAGACTTTGCCGCGCACGCCTTACGGCGTCGTGCCCATTCCGGACAAAACTGCGCCCGATACCACGACCGCCTATTACAACGGCCCGGCGGCCGATGGCTCCCGCGCCGGGAGCTACTACGTGAATCTCTACAAGCCGGAGACGCGGCCGAAGTGGGAGATGATGGCGCTTTCCCTGCACGAGGCCGTGCCCGGGCATCACCTGCAAATCGCACTCGCGCAGGAGCTGGGCGAGATCCCAAAGTTCCGCCGGTTCGGCGGCTACACCGCGTTCACCGAGGGCTGGGGGCTCTACGCGGAGTCGTTAGGCGAAGATATGGGCCTGTATGACGATCCGTATTCGAAGTTCGGGCAATTAACCTACGAGATGTGGCGCGCGGTGCGCCTGGTGGTCGACACCGGGATGCACGTGAAACATTGGAGCCGGCAGCAGGCGATCGATTTCTTCAAGGAAAACGCCGCCAAGACCGAGCAGGACATCGTCAACGAGATCGATCGCTACATCTCCATGCCCGGTCAGGCCCTGGCCTACAAGATCGGCGAGCTGAAGATCAAGGAGCTGCGCGGGCGTGCGCAGAGCGCGCTCGGCGAGAAGTTCGACCTGCGCGAGTTTCACGATGTTGTCCTGCTTTCCGGCGCGGTTCCGCTCGATCTTCTCGAGCGCAACGTCGACGCCTGGATCGCGACGAAAGCGAAACCGAAGACCTAACCAGCCGGCGCGCCCGGCACCGGTCTAACGAACAGTGGCACGGTCGCCTCGATCCGGCCGTCGATCGCCAGATCGATCGAATATTCTCCGTAGTTCGGCAGCTTGAGTTGTTGAATCTGCAGGACCAGGCAGGCGGTTACGCTGTGTTCCTCCGGCGGGAAGGAAACCTGCGTGGCCGCGTCGAGCGTCGGCATCACCGCCGTGCCGTCGGAATCCATGAAGGAAATGCGCACCCGCTTCTGTCCTTCCTCCAGTTTCTCGAAGCGCAATTTCATTGCCAAGGCGCAGAGCGGATGGGTCACCGGCACGGAGGCAGCATGCAGGCGATCGAACGAGCCGAGGATGTTTAGTTTCCCGCCGGCATCGGCCGTGGCGGCATCGCAAAGCGTAAAAATTTCGACCTTCATGGAGTGGAGTGCATGCCTGCTGAGCGGCGATGCGAGGGCAGGCTAAGGTCGGCAGTCGCTGCGGGCAACTCGCGCCATCCGGCCGCGCGCTTACAGCTGCTTCAAAAAAGCGCCCGCGGAATCGCGCACCGCTTGCTTGCTCGCGTCCGTCCGCCGCAGCCAGCCACCGACGATTGTGCTCATGCGCGGGTTTTTCCCAAAGCGGTCCGCGTGCTCATCGATGAAGTGCCAGTAGAGATAATTGAACGGGCAAGCGTCGGGCCCGGTTTTGAGCGCCGGCTGAAAGCGGCAACCGGCGCAGTAATCGCTCATGCGATTGATGTAGGTGCTGCTCGCGGCGTAAGGCTTCGTGGCCATGAAGCCGCCATCGGCGTGCAGCGCCATGCCGATGACATTCGCCGCCATCACCCAGTCGTAGGCGTCGATATACATTTCGTTGAACCAGCGCAGCGCCTCTTGCGGATTGATTCCGCTCAGCAGTAGAAAATTGCCCAGGATCATGAGCCGCTGGATGTGATGATTCCAGCCGAGGGTGCGGGTTTGCCCGATGACCTGGTGGAGGCAATTCATCTCCGTCTCCCCGCTGTTGAACCACACCGGCAACGGACGCGTGGCACCTAACGAGTTCAAATTCTTGTAGTCCGGTCCGCGCAGCCAGTAGACCCCGTTGATGAATTCCCGCCAGCCGGCGATCTGCCTAACGAATCCTTCGACCGAATTGAGCGGCGCAGCTTTCTTCTCGTAGGCGACGATCGCGGCCTCGATACACTCGCGCGGAGTGAGCAGGCCGAGGTTGAGCATCGGCGAAAGCACGGAGTGAAAAAGGAACGGCTCGCCTGCCACCATCAGATCTTCGTAGGCGCCGAAGTTAGGCAGCGCTTCCTGGATGAACCGCCGCAGCCAACGGCGCGCGCCCGCGCGATCCACTGGCAGCCAAAACTCCTCGACCTTGCCCGGATGATCCGGAAATTCACGCGTCACCATTTCCATGACCTCGCGGGTGACCTCATCCGGCTTTTCCTGCGGCGCGCTCTTCGGGCGCGGGCGGTCCGCGCGTTTCCAACTGTTGAAGGTCGCGCGATTCTCTGCGTCGAAATTCCACGCACCACCAACTGGCTCGCCCTTCTGGTCCATCAGCCAGCCGAAGCGTTTCCGCATTCGTCGGTAATGATTCTCCATCAGGAGGCGCTTCGAACCGCCGGCCCAGTCGAGGAAATCCGCGCGCGGCAGGAGAAACTGCGTGGTCGGCAGCAGTTCAAGTGGAATGCAAAACTTCGCCGCCAGTTTTGTGACCGCGTCTGTTTCGGCAAACGAGTTGGGCTCGGCCAGGACCAACTTGGTTGGGCGAAATTTCTTCAGGTGACGCTGCAGCCCGTCGGCAAAAGTCGCGTTCGTCTCGAGTGGTTGATAATCCACCGTCCAGCCCTGCGCACGCAGCTCCGCCGCGAAGTGCCGCATCGCGCTGTAAACCAGCACGAGCTTGAGCTTGTGATAACGCAGCGCCGAGCCGCGCGCCTTCGATTCCACCATGAGCACGCGCGCATCCGTGGGTCTGGCGCGCGCGAGCGCGGCATGCTCCGGCGAGAGCTGGTCGCCTAATATCCAGATCGTCTCCACCGTTATTACTTCGCGACCCCCCGGCGGGCGGACGCGCGTGATTGAGTCCGCGCTGGCGGAACAGCCGTAAGCCTGGGTAACCTTCCACGCCTATGTTTACAAAAATCGACTATCCTTTTCTCATCGCGACGGTCGCAAGTCTCGCGGCCAGCATTGCCCTCTGGTTTCTCGTTAACCGCGACTACGGCGTTTTCGTCGGCCTTTGGGTCCCAAGCATTCTCGCCCTTTGGGTGGGCGTGCGTGTCGTCCTCCTCGCCGGCACCGTCAGTCGTATTCGGAAAGGGTGAGGCGCGATGGACTACGTCATCGCCATCTTCCTCCTTGGGGTGATCGTCACCTTCATTGTCATCGTCGGGCTGGCGCGGGCCGCGGAGTTTGCCAAGACGGAAACGGCCACGCATCTGGAAATCGATCCCGTTCCGAAGGATTGGGATTTGGTGCCTCCGCCAGAATAGAGTCGCTCGCTTTTCTCCGCGTCCGAGTTAGCTCTGTCTGGAGCGCGCCATGAGCGCGTTCACCTTCGCGACATAGCCGGCGATATCGCACTTCCGCTCAAGGCCGGCGGCGTTCATGTAGCGCACTTTGCCAAAGACCGGGCGCTCGGGCCACGGCCGGTCGTGCTGCCCGAAGACCCAGGCGATGTTCGCGAAGGAATTAGCGTCGCGGCCATCGAGGAAAAACTTGTTGTTTAAGGCCAGCGCAGCCGCATGTCCTTCCTGCGGGGTCGCGCTCCACTCGAGGATTTTTTTGCCACAAGGCTAGAAGGCGATGGAATACCTCATCGCCATCTTCATCCTTGGGGTCATCGTGACCTTCGTGGTCGTCGTCGGCCTCGCGCGTGCGGCCGAGTTTGCCAAGACCGAGTCCTCCCGGCATCTCGAAGTGGACCCGGTGCCGAAAGACTGGGATTTGGTCCCGCCGGCGCAGTGATGGGCTCCGCCGGCTCGTCGGGGGCGTGGATTCTGTATGGAATTTCCACTGGACACGGCTTGTGGCTTTTGTTTCAAAAGCCGCAATCCAGCGACGCGCAGGCGTCCAGAGAAGCTGGTCTACCCCCTCCCTTCCCCGAAACTATGAAGAAGCGATTCGCTGTCGTTGTTGTGGCCGTTGCCGGCCTCTCCGCGCTATTCCTCCACTCCGCAGGCGCGGCCGACATCGCCTGGGGTGTCCCCGCCCAGATCTCAGGCAACGCCGATGTGAGCACAAACGGTAACCTCGTTGGTGCCTTTAACGTCGGTGGTGTCGGGGTCCCGAGCACGACCGTCAATGGCGTCCCGTTCCAAAGCTTCGCCGCCCCCGGCGGCAATGGCACCGTGGGTAATTTCACCCTCGCTTCGAGCGGCGGGACTTTTGCCAGCAACGTGGATTCCGGCTCCTCGAGCGCACCCTTCAGCACGCTCACCGCGCAGTATCAGGCCCTGCTCATGTCGCACGTCGTAGGCGTTTCCGGCACGCTCAACCTCATTATGTCCGGCTTGATCGCCGGTGTGCAGTATCAGTTCCAACTTTGGGTGAACCAATCTTCCGACCAATTCAGCTACGACAACAAGCTGACCACCGGCACGACGAGCGTGACGCTCTACAGCAACGACGACCACGCGGTCGGCGGGCTAGGCGAGTACGTGCTCGGCAGTTTTACCGCCGATTCCGCGACCCAGAACATCTCTTTCTCTTGGGAGGAAGTCGGCTACATCAACGGTTTCCAGTTGCGCCAGATCCCGTCCGGTCCGGCATCGGTGCCGGAAACCGGGAGCACGCTTGCCCTCCTCGCCTTTGCCTTGAGCGGCCTCGCTTTGCTCCGCAGAAGCGTCACCGCGTAGCCAGCGCGTTCACCTTTGCGACATAGCCGGCGATATCGCACTTCCGCTCGAGGCCGGCGGCGTTCATATAGCGCACCTTGCCAAAGACCGGGCGCTCTGGCCACGGGCGATCGTGCTGCCCGAAGACCCAGGCGATGTTCGCGAAGGAATTAGCGTCGCGGCCATCGAGGAAAAACTTGTTGTTTAAGGCCAGCGCAGCCGCGTGTCCTTCCTCCGGCGTCGCGCTCCACTCGAGGATTTTTTTGCCCCAGTACATGCGCATGTGATTGTGCATGTAACCGGTCGCGACCATCTCGTTCATGGCTGCGTTCCAATAGGGATCATGCGTTGCGGCCTGTTCGAGCTCGGCACGGGAGTAGACGTGCGGGCGCGGGTCGCGTGCATGTTTAGCCAGCGTCTTCTGCGCCCAGTCGGGCAGCACTTGGTAACTTTCGTAGCCCGGGGTGAACTCGCACCAATTCATCGAGAGTTCGCGCCGGACCAGGAGCTCATCGATGAAGCTGTCGACGTTCGTTTTGCCGGCAGCTTCGGCGTGTCGGCGCGCTTCGAGCGCCAGCCAGATCGGCGAGACCTGGCCGAAGTGCAGATACTTGCTCATCTGCGAGACGTTGTCGGTTTGCGGCTGATTGCGCGTCTCCTTGTAGTCCGCGAAAAGCGCGCGGCAAAAGTGCCGGAAGACGCGCTCTGCCTCCCGGGTGCCACCGCGGAAATGCTGCGGCACCGGTGGGACTGAGCGGTCGAGTTTCAGTTTAGCCAGCAACTTCTCCGGCTTGCGCCAATCGAGCCCGCGCGGCGCCAGCTCCACGCTCTGCTTTTCCAACCGGACGGCGCGGACCGGCTGGAGATATTTTGGCCAGAGACGGGTGAGCTTTGGGCGCAGGGTGCGGGCGGCAAACTCGCGTTTATCCGAGGCCGCATTTACCGGGACGACGACGTCGCTCTCGACTTGCACCACCGCGCACTTGGCGGCTTGCGCTACCTCAGTGCGCCAGGCTTTCTGCGGCGTCAGGTAGCCGCGATCGCAAACCAGAAGCGAAGCGTTTTTAGCCAGCGAGATGGCCACCGTGGCCGGCGCGCCATGTTGCACCGCAAAGCCGATCCCGCGCGCCTCCAGCGCCAGGCCCACGTCGCGCAGTCCATCGAGCAGAAAGGCGTAATGCCGCGCGTTTGCCTCCGGGTAATCGTCCATCAAGCCGAAGGCGACGAGCAGCGGCTGCCCGAGCTTGTTCGCCCGCGCAATCGCATACTCGAGCGCGTGATTGAACCGCGCTCGCTGCGCTTGCTGCATCCAGTAGAGCACGTAGTCGCCGCGCGCGACAAGGCGCTCATTCAGCGGTGCGACTCGTTCCGATTCGATGCCGGCAAGGCTCATGTGCAAGATTCGTTAGCCACCTCCCCGCAGACGCGTCTTCGCAAGAAAGTGTCGGCCATTTTTACGGATTTGCAGATGTGAGAACGGCTCCGGAATCCGCCAAAAAATTTCACTATAGGTTCTAACCAAAAGGAAATGAATGGGTTATCTAGCAGTTCGCGAGCTGCAGGATTCCATCTGTTTCTCTTGGGAATCATTATTGCTATTCGCCTCGGTATGAAAACTTCAGGCCGCCGTTTTTCTCCTTTCTCTCGGATTCTCGGTCTCGCCGCCGCCGCCCTTGTGCTCGCCGGGGCGGGAGTTTCGCTGCAAGCGCAGAATTATCTGATCGATAACGGCACGGCCGACAACGCTATTGGGCTCACTAGCGGTGGGGATCTCATCGCGCTGAACTCCTTCTCCACCCTGCCGGGATTCAACACCATCTCCAGTATTTCGATCGCCTTCGGGCGTGCGGGCAACGGCACGAATTTGAACGGAACTTCCTTCACCGCGGTTCTCTGGAGCGATCCGAACGGGGACGGCCTACCCGGCGACGCCATGGTCCTGGCCACCGCGGCGGGCGTGATCTCCGGCTTCGGGACGAACACCTTCGTCAACATTGCAATTGCGCCGACGACCGTCCTGACGGCAAACTTTTTTGTCGGCTTCCGCATTACCCACCCCGCGGGGGCTTTTCCCGCGGCTTTGGACCAAACCGCGCCTACTTTTGCCAATCGCTCTTTCATTGCCGCCGGCACTGCGGGCGCGGGCAACATCAATAATCTCAACAGCAACGGCCTTCCCGTGACCTCGACAGAAAGCATCGGGTTTGCTGGAAATTGGCTCATCCGCGCGACTGGCGGACCCGCGGCGGTGCCGGAAACAAGCGGCACTTTGACGCTTCTGGGGCTGGCCTTGGCGGGCTTGCTCGGGACCGGGCGCATCGTCCGGCGCGCTCGCTGACTGAAGGCCGTAATCCCGCCCGATCCTTGGCGGAAGTCATGGGGCCGTCTTAGACTGGGCCCATGAAATCCGGCTTTCTCGACAAGTTGATCGAGCGCCTGGGCCGGGTGGGCCCGGAGGAGGTGCAGAATTACCTGCTCCGGCTGGCGCAGGAGAAAGGCCTGATCGAGACGGTCTTCAATGCCATCCAGGAAGGGATCATTGTCACCGACGCCAAAGGCCGGATCACCTACGTGAACGATGCCGCCTGCGAGCTGCTTGGGATCGAGGCGGAAAACTCGTTAGGCAAGCGGCTTGACGAGCGCATGCGCGGGATCGACTGGGATGCGCTTTCGCGTTCCGAGGGCGCGGTCAGCCGCGACATGGAGGTGTTCTACCCGGCGAACCGCTTCATCAATTTCTACACCGTCCCGCTGGTGATGGAGAAGCGAGCGGATGGCGCGGGCGAAATCGGACAGCCGGTCGGCCATGCGATGATCCTGCGCGACATCACCGAGAGCCGGCGCTCGACCGAGAAAACGATCGAGTCGGAGCGATTCAATGCGCTGACTCTCCTGGCCGCGGGCGTGGCCCACGAGATCGGCAACCCACTGAACTCGCTCACGATTCACCTGCAATTGATGGAGCGGAAGGTGCGACAATTAGACAGCGAGCTGCGCGCGCCCTTGCAGGAATCGATCGACATCGCGCGTTCGGAAATCAACCGGCTGGACTCGATCGTGACCCAATTCCTGAAAGCGATCCGGCCCTCGAAGCCGCAGCTGCAGCCGGAAGATTTAAACAGCATTCTCGCGGAAGCGGTGCGCTTTTTTGCCGCCGAGATCGAGGATCGCGACATCGTGGTCGAACAGGAATTGCGCTCGGATTTGCCCGCCGTGCAGCTGGATCGCGACCAGATGAAGCAGGCGTTTTACAACGTGATCAAGAACAGCTTCGAGGCGATGAAGCGCCGCGGTCTCCTGCGCATCCGCACGGACCGCGAGGAGAAGCACGTGCTCGTGAGCTTTACCGATAGCGGCGGGGGAATGTCGGCCGAAAGCCTCAGCCGGGTCTTCGAACCGTATCACACCACGAAAGAAAACGGCTCCGGCCTGGGCCTCTTGATCGTGCGCCGGATCGTGCGCGAACACGGCGGCGAACTCTCGCTCGAGAGCAACGAGGGCAAAGGCCTCACGCTCACGATTCGCCTGCCATATCTCGACCAGCGCGTGCGCCTGCTGGAGCAGGGGACGGAGCGCCCGGCGGAGCCGAGTAAAGCTTGAAAAAGCGGGCGAGGTCGCGCATTGCAACGGAATGCGAAAGTTCTTTCTTGGCGCGCTCTTTTTCCTCTCGTTAGGCACGTTCGCCTCCGCGCAGGGCAGCCGCGCGATCACCCCGGACGATTGGTATCCGGCGCTTTCACCGGCGATCAAAACTTCCCTGCAAGATCTCCGCCAAGCCGAGACGCAGGCGGAGATGAACCGCTTGAGCCGCCACGTGGCCGACCTGACCGACGCGCAGCTCTACATCGCCTACGTGCGCCTTTACGAAAAACTATCCACAAAGGAGCGGACGAAGTTGTTCCAGGAGCAGACCGCGTGGCTGAAAAAGCGGCCGAAAGTGGCCAAGGAGGGAATTGATTCCGAAGGCGGCTCGCTGGCGCCCCTCGAGGCGAATAATGCGGAGCTGACCTACACCGAAGCCCGGCTCAAGGAGCTACGGACCCGGCTGAAAACGCTGGGTAAAAAAGACGCCGACGAGTAGCTCAGGCGGCCTGTCCGGTGGGAACGATCCCGGCGCGCTCGACCATCAAGATCACCGTGCGCTCGGTCGCGCGCGGGCGATGCCGCACGCCTTTCGGAACCACGAAAGCCTGCCCGCCGACGAGCTCGACGGTGCGCTCTTCGAGATCGATCAGGAAACGGCCGCTGACGACGTAGAAAAACTCGTCCTCGTTTTCGTGGTGATGCCAATGGTATTCACCCTCAACCACGCCCAGGCGGACGACGGACTCGTCCACCTGGCAAAGCGTTTGGTTCCACCACTGATGCTGTGAGGCGGCCACCAGCCCGGCGATGTCAATGACCTCCAGCGGCCGGTGCAGGAGATCGAGGTGCGTATTGTAGGAAAAGCCGCTCGGGGACGTGTCCGCAGGTCGCTCGCTCATGGCGTTTCTCTTCCGCGCGGCGTCCGCGGACGGCAAGCGGGAAAAAATCAATCGCGCCGCTTCACGCTGCCGGCGCCGCTGATCTGCTTTGAGATCGCGGGGTTGCCCTCGTAGGTCACCTTGCCGGCACCGGAGATGTCGACCTTCAAGACTTCGCTCGCATTTACATCGGCGCGCCCGGCGCCGCTGATCGAGAGTTCCATCGCGCGCGTTTGCAGGTCGGTGGCGACGAGTTTGCTCGCGCCGTTCAGCTCGCCGGAAAGGGCGTTAACCGCGCCGCTCAGGACAATGCGGCTGGCACCATTTGCCTCCAGGTAGAACTCCGAACCGCTCAATCCCGTGGCCGTGGTGCGGGTGGCGCCGTTGAGCTGCGCCCCGGTGAGCTGCGGGCTGGAGAGGTTTACCTTGATCCCGTCCGTCCCGTGGACCGGCTCTTCCCATTCGATCTTCAAGGTGTCGCCATTCACATGGGTGGTGATGTGTTTGAGCAAATTTTCGTCGGTCGTGATCGCGACCTTCACCGGTCCGGGCGTCCAGGTGATGGTGAAGGCGCCGCCGGCCTCGATCTTCGAAAAGCCAGTCACCGGGCGCTCCTCGGTGGTGGTGTGGCCATTGCCCTCGATCACGCCCACCCAGTCGCAGGCGTTGAGGAAAAAGAGCGCGAGCGCAAGCAAACTGAGGACGATCAGCTTGAGCAGCGCGAAGGGACGGACGGGGACGGAGGAAGTGTTCATTGCAAGGGCGATTGTGTCGTTCCCTGATGAGATGCGCCGGCCCGCGCATCCGGATTCAGAAATCTTTCCCAGCAAGATGGGCTACGGTTCTTCGCCGGTGCTTTCCCCAAGCAATTCCACTCGCTCCGCGCGCCCTTCCACTTCCAGCTCGAGAGTCGTGTAATGCCAGCGGCCGGCAGTCTTTGTCGCGACTACGTAGAGCTTGCCCGCAGCTTTCGGCCCGGAGAGCGGGATGGCTAAATTCGCGTCGCCGCCGCTGCCGTCCACGTTCGTCTTCCCGGAAACAAACCAGCCGTCCTTGATCGGCGACCCGAGCGCTTCCGTCACCGCCGGGTTCGCCCGCGCCTGTGCCAGCGCGCCTTTATAGGCATCGCTCGACTTCATCGCGCCAAAGACCAGGAGCACGATCGCGCCGATGAAAACGAGGAAGCCGGCGATCATCGTCAGGCAGCCCACGGGCAGAAACCATTTCCAATTGCGCGACCACCACCCAGGCCGAGGAGCGGGGATCGGCGTGGGTGCAGGCGAGGCAGGCAGCGGATCCATTAAGGGCGCACGCTATTCGTTAGGCAGCGAGATGGTCAAGCCGCAAGCCTCGAGACCGCGACCACGCGCGAAAAAAATCTTTGAATCCAAAGCCGCCTCCGGTTGCATCTATTGGGAGAAGCCATGGAAACCACCTACCCACCCGCCCCCGTCAATCCCCCGGCCACCGACAGCAACGTGCGCCTCTGGAATGTCTTCTGCCACGCCAGCGCCTTGCTCGGCGTTTTCTTCCACTTCCCCGGTCATGTCCTCGGGCCGCTGGTCGTCTGGGCAGCCAAGCGCGACGACTCCCCGGAGATCGACGCCCACGGCAAGGAGTCGCTGAATTTCCAGCTCTCGATGTTGCTCTATAACGTGATCGCGGCGGTCTTCTGCCTCATCCTCATCGGCTTTGTTTTCCTCGCCGCGCTCTGGGTGCTTAACGCCGTGCTCGTGATCATTGCCTCGATCAAGGCCAGCGACGGGAAGTTCTTCCGCTACCCACTCACGATCCGCTTCCTCACGTAGCGCAGGTGGGGCAAAATCACTCCCGCTCGAGGCTGAAGACGATCACCGCGTCGAGGATCGCGGTAAACTTCTCGCTGTGCGGCAGGCCGGGGCCGCGGCCTTCGAAGTAGCCGCGCAGGTTCCCGTTCCCGACCGGGAAGTCTTCCTCGATCAGGGTGAGCTCGATGGATTTTTCCTCCTCCTGCATTCCGGGCGCAGCAGCGGATTGTGCACGAGAAACTCCGTCGGCTCCTCGCCCCGTCCGACGACTGCGACCCAGTGGCCGCCGTTGCGGGTGTAGCCGCCTGCATCGTTCTCCTCGTACCAGCCGAAATTAAAGAGCACGACCGTTTCCTCGTCCTCCGCGGCGCTCTGCATCCACGGCAGGTCGGGCCGCAGGCCGAGCAAGCATTTCCGGTTGGCCGCGCTGACGCCGCGCCAGCTTTTCAATTCCAGCCGGCTGAGCTGGTAGCCTTTGCTCTCCACGTAAGCGCGCAGGCCGGTGAGAATCTTGTCCGGGTTCGTCCCGCCGATCGCCGGATCGGTCTCGAAGTCGTCGGCTAATTCTTTGATCAGCTCGATCTGCTCCTCATGGCCGGCGCCCGGCACCAGGTCTTCAAGTTCGAAAGCGTTGGCTAAATAAATCAAGCCGTCGGCGGCCGCGGTCGGGGCGCAATGCATCCGGCCTTCATCCGCGAAAGCAGCTGCCGGATCGCGCTGCCAAAAGGTCGGCGTTGCCTCCGCTTTCGATTGCGCCCCGGCGGGCGTCGCGGCGAGCGCGAGGAAAACGAGGCCAAGATAACGAAGCGGAGCGCAGGGCATGCGCGCTCCTTAAGCACGAGCTCTGCCGCGGGCGCAAGCGGTCTCGGCATTGGACTTGGCCTGCTTCTAGCTGAACTTGGGAGGCATGCGCGCGGACTCAACCCCCAGCACGCCGGCTGTTTTTGACCTGAACGGCAAGCGTCTGCTCATTTTCATCGTCGCCTATAATGCGGAGACGACGATCGAACGCGTCCTCGCCCGCATCCCGGCGAGCCTGCATTCACCCGACGTCGAGGTCCTGATCATCGACGACTCCTCGAAGGACAACACCTTTGCCAGCAGCCTGCGCTTTCAGCAGGGAAGCGCGGCGTTCAAGATCACCATCCTGCGCACCCCGCGGAACCAGGGCTACGGCGGGAATCAAAAACTCGGCTACCGCTACGCGATCGATCATGGCTTCGACATCGTCGCGCTGGTCCATGGCGACGGGCAATACGCGCCCGAGAAGTTGCCGGCTCTTTTGGAACCGCTCGTCCGGGGCCAAGCCGATGCGGTTTTTGGCTCGCGCATGATCGACAAGGCCGCGGCCCGCGCCGGCGGCATGCCGGCTTACAAATGGCTCGGCAATCAGGTGCTGACACAATTTCAAAACCGCCTGCTCGGCACGCAGCTCTCGGAGTTCCACAGCGGCTACCGACTCTACTCCACCGCGGCGCTCGCCCAGGTGCCGTTCGAGAAAAACACCAACGATTTCCATTTCGACACCGAGATCATCATCCAGTTCGTCCTGCGCAAACTGCACATCGCCGAGCTGCCGATCCCGACTTTCTACGGCGACGAGATCTGCCACGTGAACGGGATGAAGTATGCCTGGGACGTCTGCAAGGCGACGATCAAGGCGCGCCTCTGCGGGATCCATTTGTTTTACGACCGGAAGTTCGACGTGAACCCCGCGCTCGGCCGGCACAGCGACAAGCTCGGCTTCGAATCCTCGCAAACTTTCGCGCTCGAGGCTTGCCCGCGTGGAAAGTCGGTCCTCCAGCTTGGCCTCGGCCACGAGAATGTCGCCGCGGAATTGCGCGCGCGCGATTGCAGCGTGACCGCGCTTGATTTCGCGGCTAACGACCTCGCGCAGCCAGTGCCCTATGTGCCCGCGCCGCGCTTGCCAGAGGATGTCGGCAATTTCGACCAGATCCTCCTGATGGACTTGGTCGAGCATTTGCACGACCCGGAAACTTTTGTCGACGACCTCCGCCGGCGGATGCGCGGGGCAGCAGCCGGAAGTGATCGTGACCGCGGCCAACGTGGCTTTCTTTGTCACCCGCGCGATGCTCCTGCTCGGGCAATTTAATTACAGTCGCAAAGGCATTCTCGGCCTGGGTCATCGCCGGCTCTTCACCTTTGCGTCGCTGCGCGCCCTCTTCGAGCAAGCCGGCTACGAAGTGCTCGAGGAACGCGGCGTGCCCGCGCCGTTCCCGCTCGCCCTCGGGACGAATCGCTGGAGCCGCGCGCTCCTCGGGCTCAACAGTCTGCTGCTTAAACTTTCGCGCAGCCTCTTCTCCTACCAGGTCTGCCTGCGGGTGCGCGCTTTCCCCGACGCGCAGCATCTGCTCCAGGAAACGATCGAAGGTAGCGCGGCCTTGCGCGCGCAGCTCAGCCGGGTCGCCTAGGAGACGACTCGTTAGACGCCGATATCTTCGTTCCAGAGCTGCGGCTGTTCGGCAATGAAACGCCGCATCATCTCGATGCACTCCGCGTCCTGCCGCACCTCCACGCTCACGCCGTGCGACCGCAGGGTTTCCTCGGCGCCGAGGAAGGTCTGGTTCTCGCCGATGATTACCTGCGGGATGCCGTAAAGGACGATCGCGCCGCTGCACATCGGGCAGGGTGAAAGCGTCGAGTAAATCGTGCAGCGCCGGTAAACTTCGCCCGGCAAACGGCCGGCATTTTCCAGGCAATTCATTTCCGCGTGGTGGATCACGCTCCCTTTTTGCACGCGCTGGTTATGCCCGCGGCCAATGATCTTGCCGTCTAAAACGAGCACGCTGCCGATGGGAATGCCGCCGGCGGCGAGGCCGGTGCGGGCTTCTTCGAGGGCCGCCTGGAGAAAGGGATCGCTGCTCATGGTTTGAGGTCGGTCGAGGCGCGCGGGACGCGCACCGGATTCCCAAGGTAGCGCAGGGTCACGCTTTGCGCGTCCTGCGCGATCACTTCCAACTTTGTCCCGCGCGGGAGCACGGTCTCGCCGTAAGGGATTTTCACTCTGGTTGGCACGAGCAAGGTCACGGTTGCGGGTTGGATCGTCGCCGGCGGCAGCGGCGCCATGGTCGCGGCCGGCGTGGTCGTGGGCGGCGGAGCGTCGCAACTGAAGGCGCGGCGCCATCGAGCACCTCGATCTTCATCACCGGATGGACCTCCCACGCGGTCGAGCGCCAGGGATGATGGTAGCCGTTGCCGGCGGTGATCGTCTCGATCTTCGGCCCGATGTCGGCCTTCCCGTTGTGGTCGTCGTCCCAGAGCAAGTAGCCGGTTAATTTGATTCGCGCCGCCTTGTGTCCGGTCGGCTCTGCGGTCATGTCCGGCCGGCGAATGAAAGCCGCGAGGTCGCGCATCCGGATGCCGGCCTTGTAAAGCAGGTCCTGCGTGCGCGGCGTGATCTCGCAGACGATCGGCGTGGGGTCGCCGGGATGCGGCGGATGATCGGCCGGCTTCTCGAATACTTCCAGATGCCAGTCGTGCACCGCGGCGTCCTTGCAGTTCGTCGTCTCCGCGCCATTGGCGTAGGCCATCACCAGGTAGCCGGTGAAGGAGACGATTTCCTTTTCCAACGCCTCGAGCTGCTTGCGCTCGGCCGCGTTTAAATCCGTCCGCCGCTTCCCCTTCGTGGTCGCTTCAAACGCGCTCACTTTTTGCAGGAAGCTCGCGGTCTCATAGTTCGGGATGTTCAACCCGGCGAGCGATACCGGTGGGCGATTCTTCCCGTGATTGCGCTCCACGCCATCGGGCGTTTTCGCGGAGCCGCCGGGTTCGTCGCGGCAGGGCCAATTGCTCAGGTCGAGCGGTAACAAATCTGGATCATTCGGCATCGGCGGCGGCGCGGAGAGCACGACCGCGCCGGAGAGCAGCGAACAAAGGAGAAGAAGAAGGTGCTTCCGGCTCGACATCGCGATACCCATCGCTGATTTTGCGGCACTTATGCGAGCGATAAAATTAGTCAGCATCCTGGCCGCGACCTTGGTTTCGTTAGCGCACGCCGAGAGCGGCGCGGAATACACCGCCGAGGAAGCCGCCAAGCACATCGGCGAAACCGCCACCGTCACCGGCAAAGCCGAGCGGGTGAATAAAGCCAGTGGCGGCAACACCTTCATCGAACTGAGCAGCGGCGGCGCGCGCTTCACGGTCTTCATCAGCACCAAGGATGCGGCCGCCGTCGGCGACGTCGAGCAATACAAAGGCAAGGAGCTCGCAGTCAGTGGCAAGATTGTCGAGTTCAAGGACAAGGTCGAGATCGTGGTGACCTCGGCCTCGCAGATCAAAGTGAAAGAAGCCGCCGAGAAGCCAAAAGAGGACGAGGCCAAGAAATAGCCGGCACTTTCACCCCCGCGCCTCCAGCCCCATGAGCACGAACAATCACCTGCGCGGCGCGCGCATCTACCTCTCCGGGCCGATGGATTTCGTGGCCTCACGCGTGGAGGAGAAAACCGCCGGCTGGCGCAATCGCGTGGGCGATTTCCTGCGCTCGTTAGGCTCAGTCGTCTTCGATCCCTGGTTTAAGCCGGCCGTGCGCGGGCTGCATCAATACGGCCTCGAGGACATCAACACGATCGACGTGCGCGAGACCTGGAGCTTCGAGCCCGGGCAGGCGGGCGACGAAACCCGCGCACGCTGCGCGGAGAACTTTTGGGAAACGCTCCACATCGACTTGCGGATGGTCGATACGAGCGACTTCACCATCGCCTATTGCCCGACGAATATTTACAGCGTCGGGACCGCGCACGAGATCATCCTTTCGCGCCAGCAGATGAAGCCGGTGCTGTTCGTTAGTCCGCCGGTGAGTTTCCCGGCGTTCGACGCTTTGCAGGAACACTTGCGCGACGATCCCAAGGGCGCCGAGTTGCTGGCTAAATTAGCCAACGAAGTCCCGGTAAAGCCAAACCCGCGCGGCATCCCCAGCCTGTGGTACATGCCGCTTATTGGCGCGGGCAATTTCTTCGACGGCTTCGGCTTTGCGCAATATCGCGAGCGTTTCGACTGGAAAGCGATCCCGATGGACGAGCGCGAAGAACGCCACCCGCCACAGAACCCGCTCCTCCCGTTCCTCGAGAAACTTTCGCGCGAAATTCCGCAACGCTGGGACAACAAGCTCCGCAAATATGTCACCAACGACGATTGGCTTCTCTGGGAGCTCGACTCCGCCGCGCCGGGCGGCGAGACGGTGACCGACGCGCCGGCGGTTTAATTCCCGGCCCTTGCGGCGGTTGGCTTAATCGTGCGCCGCCGCGTCGCTTTCGCGGGCGCGAAGACCCGCAGCCCATGCCGACGGATCTGGAATTCCACCGGGCAATTCCCGATGAGCTCGCCGTCTATTTCCACCGGCACATCGCCCTCGCTCTGCACGCGCAGGAAGGTGGTCTGGAAATACTCCACCTCGGGCGAGGTGATCTGTTTGCTGAAGATCACGTCCTGCATGTAGCGGATGATCTCGATGTAGTTGAAGCGCTTGAAGACGAGGACGTCGAAGCGGCCGTCATCGATCACCGCCTTCTTGAAAAACGGAAACGGCCCGCCGTAGAGCCGGCCATTTCCGATGAGGACGAAGGAGCCTTCCTCGGCCACCGCATGCTCCGATTCGATCCGCAGCCGCGGCGGGGTGCGCGCGGCGATCTGCGCAGCCGAGAGCATGTAACTGAGCGGGCCGAAGCTGCGCTTAAGCGCCCGGCTGGTTTCCTTGACCACCTGCGCGTCGAAGCCTACGCCGGCGAGCTGCACAAAGTGTTTCCCGTTCGCGCTCGGGAGATCGATCGCGCGCGTTTTCCCGTCGCGGATCACCTGCCAACAGGCCTCGATGTCGGAAACCGGCAGGCCCAGCTCGGTGGCAAAAACGTTCATCGTGCCGATCGGCAAAAGACCGAGCGTGACCTCGCTCCCCGCGATGCCGTTGACCACTTCGTTGATCGTGCCGTCGCCGCCGGCGGCGATGATCTTGCGGTAGCCTTCCTTGACCGCGGCGCGCGCCAGCGTCTCGGCGTCGCCGCTCCGGGCGGTCGCGCGCAGGACCGCGCCGTGGGTCATCTTTTCCACGCGCGCAGCCAGGCGGCGGGCGCGTTCGCCGCGGGCCGCGGGATTGAGGATAATGGCGGTGCTCTTCACGGGCGGCGCGGGCGGGCTTTCATCTTTTCATGGGGGAGCCGCTGCGTAACCTTGCCGCGTGAAAAAACTCAGCCGCGCCCTGCTCTACGTTTTGGGCGCGCTCCTGGTGCTGCTCGCGGGGCTGCTCCTGGCAGTGAACTTGTATGTCCAGTCGCAGGGCACACAAGCGCGGATTCAGGATGAACTGAGCCGGCGCATCGGCGCGCGGCTGCGGATCGATCGCATCAGCGTGACCCCGTGGTGGGGCCTCAAGCTCACCGGCATCACCATTCCGCAGGACGCTTCGACCACCCTCACGGAGCAGTTTCTCGAGGCGCAAACCTTCCGGCTGCGCGTGCGTTTTTCCTCCCTCTTCAGCGGCGAGCTCGTGATCAAAGAGATCTCGCTGGTTAATCCCACGGTCTACTGGGCGCAGAACGAGACCGGGAAATGGCGCCTGCCGGCGACGGTCGCGCCCGAACCAGGAACGGCGAGCCCCGAGCCTGCCGAGCCTGCGGATGAAGGGATCAAGTTCCCGCCGCCGGCCCCCGCGCAGGAGAGCCAGCCCGCGACGCCCGAGCCCACGCCCGCCGCCCCTTCCGCCCCCTCGTTTACCCCCGAGATCAAGCGCGTCCAGCTGACCAACGGCAACTTCCATTTCCTCGACGCCCAGGGCCGCACCGTCGCCACCTTCAGCGCGGTTGGCTTTCGCTCCACCTTCCGCCGCACCGCGGAACTGCGTGGCGATGTCTCCGTGGCCGAGGTCTCGTTGCGCGATCGGTTTTTCCTCAAGCAACTCAAGTCGCCCATCACCTACGCGCCGGGGCAGCTCGAGTTTTCCCGCATCGGCGCGGAGGCCGCCGGCGGCGAAATTGCGGGCGACTTCAGCATGCGCCCGGCCGATCCCGGCTCGCCTTTTCGCGCGCGGGTAAATTTTCGCGAGGTCCAGGCAAACCGTCTCGTGCGCGAGGCTGGCGGCCCGGCGGGCATGATCCAGGGACGCATCGAGGGCGAGCTCGAAGCTGCTGGCAAAACCGCCGATCCGAACGCGCTCACCGGCGCCGGCGAGATTCGCCTGCGCGACGGCCAGGTGCGGGAATACAGCCTGCTCGTGGCCTTGGGACAATTGCTCCGGATCGATGAGCTTTCGCAGCTCCGCTTCGAGGAGGCGCACGTGAAATATCACATCACGCCCGGCGTGGTTTTGATCGATGAGCTCATGCTCAGCTCCACCAACCTGCGCGTGACCGCGCGCGGCACGCTCGGTTTTGACGGCCGGCTCCGGCTCGATTCGCGGCTTGCGGTGGACGATCGGGTGCGCGGGCAATTGCTGCGCGGGATGCGCGAAAGTTTCCAGCCGACGGAGGAGCCCGGCTTCGCCGCGCTCGACTTCAAGATCACCGGTACTCTGCAAAAGCCGAAGACCGATCTCGTCGGCAAACTCGTCGGCCGCGACCTGAACGACCTCGGCGGGATCATCAGCGGCTTTTTCGGCGGCGGCCGGAAAGAAAAGCGCAAGCCTGCCGAAGCTTCCGCGCCCGCGGCGGAACCGGAAGCGATTCCCACCCCCGCGGGCGAGCAGCCATGAGGGTGATCGCCGGAAGCGCCGGCGGCCTCCGCCTGGCCGTGCCGGAGACCGACGTGCGCCCGACGATGGATCGCGTGAAGGCCGCGATCTTTTCCAGCCTGGCCGACCGCGTGCTCGGCGCGCGCGTGCTCGATCTCTTCGCCGGCACCGGCGCGCTTGGGATCGAGGCGCTCAGCCGCGGCGCGGCCTCGGCCTTGTTCGTGGAGGAGAACCGCGCCGCCGTCCAGGCGATCGAGCAAAACTTCGTGCGCACGAAACTCCGCGGCCGGATCACGCAGCAGGAAGTCTTCGGTTTTCTCAATCGCGGGCCGGCCGCGAGCGAAATCTTCGACCTCATTTTCGCCGATCCTCCGTATGAGAAGACCAAGGCCGGCGGCGAATTTACCCGGCAACTTCTGGAGCACGAAATGCTGCCGAAGTTGCTCGCGCCCGACGGCCTGTTCGTGCTCGAGAAACGGCCGGAGGAAGAGCTGTTCGAATCCGCGCTTTGGAGCGTGCTTCGCCGAAAAACCTACGGCGCCACCGAGGTGCTCTTCCTCGTCCCGGCCTAACGAATGATCCGGCTGCTTTACAACCTGCTCTTTCCGCTCGGGCTGCTCTTCTTTCTCCCGGGCTACTTCCTGAAGATGCGGCGCCGGGGCGGTTACCGGGAAAATTTTGGGCAGCGTTTCGGCGTTTACTCCGAGGAAGTGCGGGCGCGGCTCGGCGGCGCGTCCGCACACCTGGATGCACGCGGTCAGCGTGGGCGAGGTCGCGATCGCGCTCAAGTTGTCGGCTAAATTGCGCGAGCTCGATCCGGATTTCCGCTGCGCCCTGACCACGACCACGACCACCGGCTACGCCTTCGCGAAGCGTGAGGCGCCAGAGTGGATGCTGGTGCTCTACAACGCGCTCGATTTTTGGCCGATCATGCGCCGCGCGTTCGCCGTCCTGCGTCCGGAGCGGATCGTCCTCGTGGAAGCGGAAGTCTGGCCGAACCTGGCCGCGTTGGCCGAGGCGCGCGGGATTCCACTGGCACTCGTGAACGCCCGGCTCTCGCCACGTTCCGAGCGCCGCTTCCGGAAGTTCCGCGCTTTCGTGCGCCCGATCTTTCGCCGGCTCGACCTCGTCTGCGTACAGGAGCGCGGCGACCCGGAGCGCTGGCAAGCCATCGGCGTGCGCCCGGAGACGATTCACGAAGTCGGCAGCATTAAATACGACCCAAGCGAAGCCGCGCCTGATTCCGCCGGCCCGCGCGCGCTTCTGGAAACGGCCGGCATCGCCCGCACGCGCCCGATCGTCCTCGGCGGGAGCACGCACGATGGCGAGGAGGAAATCCTCGCGCGCGCCTTCCTGGAGCTGCGCGCGTGCTTAGCCGACGCCTTCTTGATCATCGCCCCGCGTCACGTCGAGCGCACCACCGAGATCGCGCGGATGCTGGACTCGTTAGGCCTGCGCTGGGTGCGCCGGAGCGAGCTGGCCGGGGAAGCAGCGGCGGCCGGCTTTGACGCTCTCCTGCTCGATACCACGGGTGAGCTGCGCGCTTGGTATGGCGTGGCTACGGTCGTCTTCGTGGGCAAGAGCCTAACGACCACAGGCGGGCAGAATCCGGTGGAGCCGATTCTCGCCGGGCGCCCGGTGGTCTTCGGCCCGCACATGGAAAATTTTGCCGTGCTTTCGCGCACCCTGGTGGAACGCCGGGGCGCGGTGCAGATCGCCGCCGCCGGGGAATTAGCCGGCATTTTGGAGGCGTTATTACTCGATCCCGCGCGCTGCGCCGGGCTCGTGCACGAGGCCAAGGCGGTCCTGGCGGCGCATCACGGCGCGACCGTGCGGACCGCGGAGTTATTGCTCGCGTTGCCGCGGCCAAGGCGGACCGCGCTTTGAGCCGCAAATAACTTGCGCCCGCAGACCGGGCTTCTGATATTGGCCCGCTTCCTGACCCTATCGTCCAGTGGCCTAGGACACCGCCCTTTCACGGCGGTAACACGGGTTCGAATCCCGTTAGGGTCGCCACTCTTTCCCGCCTTGCGCGGGCGTGATTCCACCGCAGGGCGCGCGCTTCGTCAGGAAAAGTCGTAGTGCCTGATTTTACCGAAATATCGGAAACCAAATCGGCAGGCCGCAACGAATCATCCCGCACATGATATCGGGATCAATTAGCCAGCGGGATGGGAAGCAATGGGGCACGGAGCTGGAAGCGCTCAATGATTATCCAATCATCGTGCACTCGCATCTGCGTTGGGATTGGGTCTGGCAGCGGCCGCAGCAGTTTCATTCGCGTTTATCGCAACGGCATCGCGTCCTTTTCGTCGAGGGTCCCACGCCGTCCACTGAGGTTACGCATTCCGAGACGGTGCTCCGTGAAGTGGCCGACTATCCAAACGTCGTCGTCCTGGAAACAAAAATTCCGGCCGCGCGCTGGAGCGATGGTGCCTGGGTGGATAGCGAACGCCGGCGCGTGGTCGAGGCAGTGCTCGCTGGGCCGCTCGGGCAGAGTTTCCGGTCGCCGGTGCAGTGGTTTTACGATCCGATGGCGGTGACCGCTTTTGCCGGGCACCTCGGGCAACGCGCGATCGTCTACGATTGCATGGATGAGCTCTCGCTTTTCCGCGGCGCGCAGGCGGAACTGGTCCGCCGCGAACGCGAGTTGCTGGCTTTGGCGGACGTGGTCTTTGCCGGCGGCCCGAAGATCTGGGAAGCCAAGCGTGTCCTGAACCCAAACTGCTATTCCTTCGGTTGCGGGGTGGAGCACGATCACTTCGGCCGTGCGCGCGATCCCTTGACGGAATTGCCGGCGGACCTGGCAGGCCTCCCCGGGCCCGTTTTCGGCTACATCGGGGTGGTCGATGAGCGGATGGATTACGACTTGTTAGGCAAATTAGCCGACGAGACGAAGGGCAGCGTGGTCGTGGTGGGCCCGCATACCAAGGTCGACCCGCAAAGCTTCCCGCAACGCGCCAATCTCCATTGGCTGGGCGGACGCGATTACGCCGAGCTGCCGAGCTACGCCAGGGGCTTCGATGTCTGCCTGATGCCGTTCGCGATGAACGAAGCGACCCGATTTATCAATCCGACCAAGGCGCTGGAATACATGGCCACCGGCCGTCCGATTGTCTCCACGCCGGTGCAGGACGTGGTGCGGCAATTTAGCGATGTCGTCCTGGTGGCTCCGGATCATGCGAGCTTTACCCGGGCGTGCGCGCAGGCGGCGGCGCATCCCGACGCCGTGCGGATCGAGCGGGGGATCGCCCTGGCCGAGGAGAATTCCTGGGAATCGATCGTCGAGCAGCTCGAGCAGCACATTGAGGATGTGCTCGTGGATGAGCGCGCACTCGAGATCACTGCGGCCTAACGAAGCTTCCGCGCAGACGCGGAGAACCCGATGGACGCGCTGGAGATTTGGGGCGGAGCGGAGTGCACGATCAACCGGGTCGGCAACCGCTTCTCGAACCAACTGGAACGCACCGGCCACTGGGAACGCGCGCTGGAAGATCTCGGGCGTTTTGCGGCGCTGGGGCTCCAGCGGCTGCGATTTCCCATCTTGTGGGAAACTATCGCTCCTGATTCCCCGGAGGAGTGCGACTGGCGCTGGACGGACGCTGGCCTCGCGCGCTTGCGGGAACTTGGGCTGCGGCCGATTGCCGGCCTGCTGCACCATGGAAGCGGGCCGCGTTACACCAGCCTGGTGGACCCGGCGTTTCCGGAAAAGTTTGCCGCCTTTGCCGCGCGCGTGGCGGAACGTTATCCATGGATCGACGCCTACACGCCGATCAACGAACCTGTAACGACCGCGCGCTTTTGCGGACTTTACGGACACTGGTTTCCGCACGGCCGTGACGAGGCGACTTTCGTGCGGGCCCTGCTCCAGCAAGCCCGCGGAAGCGACCTGGCGATGAGGGCGATCCGTCGGGTGAACTCGTCGGCTATTCTTTGTGCAGACCGACGATCTCGGGCGCACCTTCAGCACGCCGCGATTGCGTTACCAGGCGGATTTCAATAACGAGCGCCGCTGGCTTGGATGGGATTTACTCAGTGGCCGGGTGCAGCCAGGCCATCCCCTGCGAGCGCATCTGCTCGCGCACGGCGCCACGGCGGCGGAGTTGGACTCGTTAGCCGACAAGCTGTCGCCGCCGGACATCATCGGGATCAATCACTACGTGACCAGCGATCGGTTTCTGGACGAGCAGATCGAGAATTACCAAGAGCGAACGCACGGCAGGAATGGCTTTGAAGTTTACGCCGATGAAGTGGCGGTGCGAGCGGCGGAGGTGGGTTGTGGATTCGAGCGGGCGATTCGCGAAGCGCACGAGCGTTATCGCCGGCCGATTGCGCTCACAGAAGTGCATTTGGCCGCGGCGCCGGAGGAACAACTGCGCTGGTTGATGGCGGCCTGGGAAGCCGCAACCACGGCCCGGGCCGAGGGGATTGAAGTGCGGGCGCTGACAGCGTGGTCGCTTCTCGGCGCCTTCGATTGGGACAGCCTGGTGACGCAGCCTAACGAACACTATGAAGCCGGAGTCTTTGACCTGAGCGACGGTCAGGTGCGGACGACGATCCTGGGCGAGGCGCTGCGGGCGCTAAGCCGCGGGGAAGCTTTTGAGCATCCGGCGTTGGCCGAAAGCGGCTGGTGGTGCCGGCTCCGGGAAGCGGAAGCGGTGAGCGAGAAGGTCCCGGCCCTCGTTTAGCGCGGCCGGACCTGTGCCGCGGCCAGGCGGCCACCGATTTTCCAGGCGCGCCCGACGCCTCGCGAAAGGAAGCGATCGCCGAAGGGGTAGCCTCCATGCCGGAAGAACCAGTAGAGCGCGAGATAAGTGCTCAGGCTGCGCTCGGTGATCCAAAGCGGCGCGAAGAACGAGACGCGGAACGGGAAGAACTCGGCCGCGCGGCCCCGTCGGCGTCCGACTTCGGCGACGAGGATTGCGACGATCGCGAGCAGCGCCACGGAACGACCGGCGCCTGCCCAGCCGAAGCAAATAGCCGGCAGGATCACGGCAAAGGGAAGCGCCAGAAACAGCGCCGTTTTTCCGCGCAGGCCGAAGTCTTC
Source organism: uncultured Verrucomicrobiae bacterium (assembly GCA_963726745.1). Classification (GTDB taxonomy): domain Bacteria; phylum Verrucomicrobiota; class Verrucomicrobiia; order Chthoniobacterales; family UBA10450; genus JACCTI01. The sequence continues at coordinate 803,879 of CAVSDR010000003.1, read as the reverse complement.
GTAAGCCTGCCGCGGACGTTGCTCGAGCCATTTGCGGAAATGCGGTGGGCGCTTCCGCACGAAGAGGTCGGTCTCGTAAGTTATCCGACAACCTTGCGCCGCGAAGTTCCGCAGAATCTCTTCGTTATCGAAAAGGACATCGCCGTCGTACTCGCCGTGCGCGAGCATGGTCGCGCGGCGGAAGGCGCAGGTGCCAGGATAGTCGGCGGTGCGGAGCGTGGCGCGATTCACGAGCATGCGCGCGGCTTCCGTTTTGCCCCACCACGGAAGCGGCTGGAGGAAATTTTGCGGGCGCACGACTTCGAATCGATCGAGCAACGCCAGCACCGCCGCGATCTCGTCCGGCGTGTAGCGAATGTCGTCATCGGCCAGGATGATCTTGTCGCCTTGTGCCGCGGCCACGCCGGTGTGCACGCCGTTGACCTTGTCATTCCGAAAACCGAAGCGGCGCTCCACCGGAAGATGCCGGCAAATTTTTCCCCATGCCTGCGCGTGTTGCTGAAAAACGGCGTCCGGCGAACCATCGATCACCAGAAGTTCGCAACCGGTGGGTGCGAGCGATAGAAAGTAAGCGCGCAGCTCCTCCGTCTCCGGCGCGGAGTAAGTCGTCCGCCGAATCGGCAGGAGGTAGCTGCAACCGGGCGCCATCGTCTCCGATTCGCTTCACCGCGCCGCGCAACGGGTCTGGGACGAAGCGGATTCGCAGCTAGGACTTTTCCTAATCCCGAATGCAGCGCGCATCCGGGAATCGGCCATAGGGCGTTCATCAGTGAAATGCGTGCGAAGATTTTGGCTGAAAATGACGAGCTTTCCGAAGAAGCGTTGCGGGAGGAATTCCTTGCCTTTATCGGCGACGCCGGCTTCCCCTGCCTCGGCGCGCACGCGGCGCTAAACTCTGGCGCAGTCAGCGTGGCGGTGTGCGAGGAACTGGGATCGTCTGTCGCCGCGGCGCAGCTCGCGCCGGCGCTCGCCGCCTTCGCGCAAGGGGAGCGGAGCGGTGATAGCTTTGCCACTTTCGTGGCCCTGTTTCGCGAACCGCGACAAAGCACCGAGGAGGAATTTGAGGGGCTTCTCTGGAAGCAGCTGCGCGAGCTCCATCGCATCGACGCGGCGACCGATCCCTGGCCGGCGGCGACCGATCCAGCCGATCCATTTTTCTCCTTCGGCTTTGCCGGCGTTGCGCTTTACATCGTGGGCTTGCATCCAGGGAGCTCGCGCTTTGCGCGCCAGTTCCCGTTCCCGGCCCTGGTCTTCAATCCGCATGAGCAATTCGAGCGGCTGCGGCGCGAAGGAAAATGGGAGCGGATGCAGAAGGCAATTCGCTCGCGCGACGTGGCCTTGCAGGGAAGCTTCAACCCCATGCTCAGCAACTTCGGCGAACGCTCCGAGGCCCGGCAATACTCCGGACGGCAGGTGTCGGAGGATTGGCAGGCGCCATTCCACGTCGAGGCGGCCAGCGCCAACTCTGCACCGGCGCGCTGCCCATTCGCGCACTAGCTTCATGACCTCGCATCACCTGGCGCCGCAAACCGGCGGCGCGTTCACGTTGGCTCGCGGCCAAATCCTGCGCGTGATCGATCCCGAGGGCGAGCAGGTCGCCGACTTGACCGCGTTTAACCAGGCGGATCGCGCGGAATGGCTCTCTTCCGGTCGCAGCATCGACTACGCGAACACGATTTACCTGACCAAAGGCCACCTGCTTTATTCCAATCGCAGCCGGCCGATGTTCACCATCCTCGACGACACCGTCGGCCGGCACGATTTTCTCCTCACGCCTTGCAGCCCGGAGACCTTCGAAATTATTTATCAGAACGACGCCTATCATCCGAGTTGCTTCGAGAATCTCGTGCGCAACCTCGAGCCCTTCGGGATCGCGCCCGACGCCATCCCGACCACGTTAAACCTTTTCATGAACGTCGAGGTCGATCCGACGACTGGGACGCTTTCGATTCTCCCGCCGAAATCCAAAGCTGGCGACAGCATTACTCTGCGCGCGGAGATGGACTTGATCGTCGGCCTCACCGCTTGCTCGGCGGAAATGTCGAACAACTATCGCTTCAAGCCGATTCGCTACGAGATCAGCGCGGCGCCCTCGGCCTAGGCCGCTCGCGCGGTCTGCGCGCTTCGGAGACACGGATTGCTCCCGGCGCTCGCCTCGCCGGCTTCCGGAAAAAAGACATGCGCGAGCCAGACGCGTCCCTTAGGGTCGCGCTCTCCCGCCAGGCATCGGGCGTCCGGGAGAACTTCCCTGAGATATTGCGTTGATTCCCATGCAGATTTGTCCCAATCCTGACTCAGTGCACGTGCGCAAACGAGAGGACTCACCGTCGCCAGACGGATTTGATTCCTCCCTGAGCTTGGGTGATTTCGTCGTCGGCGAGAGCAGCGACCCGCTCATTCCGCCCGCCGGCTTCACCGCATGGCGCCAGGCCGGCGCGTGGGAAGCCGCCCTCTACGAGCCGGCCATGCTCGGCAGCGCCGACGCCCGCACTACCATCCGTTACGAGGGCGAAGAGCAGCCGGTGATCAACCTTTGCTCCTACAATTACCTCGGCCTTGCGAATCACCCCGAGGTCATCGCCGCGGCGAACGAGGCGCTGGCTAAATATGGCGTCGGCGCCTGCGGCTCGCCCACGCTTTCCGGGATGACCGATCTCCATCGCGAGCTCGAGAGCGCGATCGCCCAATTTCTCGGACGCGACGACGCGATTCTGTTCAATAGCGGATTCGGCGGCGCGCTCGGCACGATCTCCGGATTGCTCCGCAAGACCGACGTCGCGGTGATGGATAATCGCTCGCACTTGAGTTCGCGCGATGGCGCCGTCCTTTCGCGTTGCCGGATGGAGCGCTTCGAGCACAACGACGCCGCTTCGCTCGACGCCGCGCTCCAGCGCCGCAAAGGCAAGCGCCAGCTCGTGATCGTCGAGGGCATCTACTCGATGGATGGCGATTTCGGAAATCTTCAGGAGCTGCTCGACGTGGCCGACACGCATGGCGCGAGCGTCTTCATCGACGAAGCGCACTCGATGCTCGCCTGCGGCCCCACCGGTCGCGGCGCGGCCGAGCACTTCGGCCTCGGCGATCGCATTCCGCTGATCTACGGCACCTTTTCGAAAGCCTTCGGCGCGCTTGGCGGTTTCGTCGCCGGCCCGCGCGAGACGCTCGATTACCTCCGGCTCTACGCGCATTCCTACGTCTACTCTTGCGCGCTCCCGCCGGTGGTCATTGCCGCCATTTTGACCGCGCTCAAGATCGCCAACCGCGAGCCGCAGCTGCGCCAGCGCCTTTGGGAAAATGCCGACTATTTCCGTGCGCAGGTCAACGCCATGGGGATCAACACCGGCGCCTCGACCACTTACATCATGCCGCTGATCGTGGGCGACCGCGCGCGCATGTATCAACTCGGCCACGAGCTGCGCCGCCGCGGTCTCTGGGTTGCGCCGGTGGATTATCCCGCAGTGCCGCAGGAAGGCATCTGCTTCCGCGCCTGCGTGACCGCGAACCATTCGCGCGCCGACCTCGACGAAGCGCTCAACATCATTGCCGACACTTTCCTGCCGAAGCAGCGCCTCGCGCGCGTGGCTACGGCGTAAGCGCAAGCGCTTCGCTCCGCCAATCTGCGGTCGCGTACGCCCGCTGGACTAACGAGAGGCAGGCAGCCGCTTCCTCGAAGCTCGCGTGTGCAAGCGCCGGCTCCCGAAAAGCCGCGAGCACCTCCGGCAGCATCGCCGCGAACCATTCCGGGTGATGCGAGCCCGCGGAAAGCGCTGGGTAAATTTGCGTCTCGTCGGCTAATTGGAGCACGCCATCGGCCAGGAGCATCTCGCCCGCGTCGCCGAGGAAGCGGAGGCGATTGCTCCGCGTCGACGCGTTCCAGCTGAGCTCGATCCGCGCGCTTCCCTCGGCAAACTCAAGTTCCACGATGGCCTCGTCCTCCGCCGCGCCCGGTGCCGGGCGATGAAGTTGCGCGCTAATTTCCCGCGGCACCGCCTCGAAGAAATGTTGCGCGAGGTAGAGCGAATGCCAGCCGTGATCGAGCAGGATGCCGCCGCCGGCGATCGCCGGGTCGCGCCGCCAGTTGGAGGAATCGGCGGCCGCGGCGTCTTCCATCCGCAGGGTCTGGATTTCCACGCGCCGGAGCGGGCCCAGTTCCGGCAGGCGTTGCTTGGCCGCGCGGATGACGGGCGCGTATTTCCAATTGTGCACCGGCATCACCGCGAGCTCGCCCCGGCGCGCGCGCACTTCCTCGAGCACGGCCGCGTCGAGCAGGAACGGCTTTTCACAAAGCACGTGCCAGCCGCGCGCAAGCGCCTCCAGCATCGGCCCGCGCATGTTGCGCCGGCGGCGTGCAGATATCGACGAAATCGATCGTGCCCTCCGGGATCTCCGCGAGCGAGGCGTAGGCGGCTAACGAGTGCTCTTGCGCGCGCGCCCGACGCGCGGGCGAGGCGTCGACCACCGCCACGAGTTCAACCGCATCGTTCTCCCGGTAGCCGGGCCAGTGACCGAACTCTGCGACGTTTCCGAAACCAACCAGCGCGCCGCGCAGCATCAGGCGCCCATCTCTCCGAGCACGCGATCCATGATCGCGAGCCCGCGCTCCGCTTCCTCCACGCGCAGGATCAGCGGCGGATGCACCCGCACCCGCGGCGTGTAGCTCATCATGATTAGTCCCTCGGCCAGGCAACGCTGAAAGAACTCGATGCAGCGCGGCTTCGGCCAGAGAGCTTGCTGGCTATTTTGCTCGACCAGGTCAAAACCGACGAGCAAGCCGCGTCCGCGCACCTGCGCGATCGTGCCGTGTTTCTCCGCCAGCGCGCGCAAGCCATCCTGCAAAATGGCGCCGACTTTCGCGCCGTGCGCGGTCAGGTCTTCCTCCACGATCGTCTGCAAGGTGACCAACACCGCCGCGGCCGCGAGTGGATTTCCACCATAGCTCGAAGAAGAGGCGCTCGGGAGCGAGAACGGCTTCGCGGCCATGATCTCGTCGGTCGAGATGACTGCGCTGACCGGGTAGCCCGCGGCCATCCCTTTGCCCACGGTCAGGATGTCCGGGATCACGCCGTCCCATTCGCTGGCAAACATCCGTCCGGTGCGCCCGAAGCCAGTGATCATCTCGTCGGCAATCAAAAGCGCGCCATACTCCGTGGCCATCGCGCGGACCGCGGCAAAGAATCCCGGCGGCGGCACGATGTTGCCCGCAGTCCCCTGGATCGGCTCCATGATGATCGCCGCCGGCCGCCCGCCGGCCTGTTCTTCGATGACGCGGCGCAATTCCCCTAACGAGTGCTGCGCGCATTCCTCCGGGGTGCCGTCGAAGCGCGTCGGGTCGGGGAAAGGCGCGATCGGGTGATGCGGCGCCAGTGGACCGACGTCGTGTTTCCAGTCGACGTCGGAGATCGGCAGGACGCCCGCGGTTTTGCCGTGGAAGGCGTGGGTGAAACCGATGATCTCGGTGCGCTTGGTGTAAGAACGCGCCAGCCGGAAAGCTGCTTCCACCGCCTCCGCGCCACCGCTGAAAAACTGCGTGCGCGTGAGCTCCCCGGGCGTGAGCTCGGCGATCAGCCGCACTAATTCCGCGCGCGCTGGCGAAGTGAAACTCCCTACTGTGACCGCCTGCAGTTGCGCGGTCATCGCCGCGACATAGCGCGGATGCGCATGCCCGAGACTGGCCACGGAAACGCCGGCGTTGAAGTCGAGATACGTCCGGCCATCGACATCGGTGAGGGTGCTTCCGCGGCCGTGCGCGATCGTTAGTTCGGAGAGGAGCGCGATCGTCTGGATGCCCGGCGCGATGTGCTTTTGCTCCTCGGCAAAAAGCGCGCGGCTCTGCGTGGACGATTTTTCTTCAAGCAACATGATGGGTGCGTCTCCGGAGGTGTTGGGCAATCGCCGCGCTCGCTGCTTCGCGGCAGGGGGCAAAGGAAGGCCAGTCGTTCAGGTCGATCAAGGTCAGTTCGCCGTCCGGCCCGATTATCATGTCGCCGCCAAAAATCTCCAGCCCGCAGACCGTCGCAGCGCGCGCGGCCAACTCCGCCAGCGCCCTCTCGTCCAGCGGATGACCGGCCGCTTCCCGCGAGTAGAACCAATGGAAGAATTCGCCCGGGCCGACGCCGTAGAATTTCACCTCATCGCCCGCGCGGTGTTCCTGCAAAACCGCGCGCTCGATCCCGCGCCGCGCGAAGTCCTCCAGCCCGGCCTCCACCCGCTCCGCGGAGTCGAGCCATTGCACATCGGCTGCGACCGAGGCGTGGACGTCGCCGCGCTTCAGCCAAAGGCCGGCGCCGATTTCCCCTAACGAGTGCTGGCCCCGCGTCTCGACCAGCTCGGTCCGCGGGAAAGGAAGCCCGGCCGCGCGCAGGAGCCCGGGCAGGCGATCGCGGTGGGTGTTGCGCGCGGCTTCCGGGCGATTGACGATCCGCGCGCCGGCGCGTTCCCATTCCGCGAGCCGCTCGAGCGCGGCGCGCCCCTGGCACATGGAAAAAATCAGCGCCGCCGCCGGTTGCTCCGGCAGCTCCTCGATTTGCCGCAGCTCCACGTTCTCCAGGCGCGCCGCGATCTGGTCGAGCAGGATGGCGTCGTTCGAGAGGTGGCGCCCGGGCGAGTATTCCGGCTCGCGATAAATTCCCACAAGTCGCCGGCTAAAAAATCGCGCCGCCGTCTCGAGGTCGGCCGGGCGGTCGACGTCGATCGTCGGTTCGATGGGAATCCCTTCGAGCCGGTAGCCGCGCGTGTGCAGTCGCCCAAGAAATTCCCGGAGCGCCCCGAGCCCCGCGCTCGCGGTGGCCTCGCGCAGGACGCTCGCGCGGACGGCGTAAATTCCCGCGGTGGCGTGCGCCGAACCCGCTGCCTCTTTTCCGATCGCGCTGACGCGCGCGTCCTCCAGCCGGACAAGCAGCGGCTTCTCGTCATCGCCCGGCGCGGTCAAGGCCAGGGTCACGTCCGCCGCACTCGCCTGCGCGGCGGCAAAGAAGCGTCGGTAGGTTTGCGGCCCGGCCACGGTATCGACGGTCGAAAGGAGAAACGGCCCGTCGTCCCCGCCGGCCGCGAGCGTTTCCACCAGCCGCAGGAAACTGTGCATCGAAGTCGGCGTGCTCTCGACGATCCAGCGGAGAGCGAACGGCCAGTTCCGCCCTTCGACAAAGTCGCGCACCGCGCTCGAGTCCGCGTTGATGATGATCGTCACCTCGATTGCGCCTGCGTCGGCGAACGAGTGCAGAACATGCTCGATCAAGGCGCGGCCACCGACTTTAGCCAGCGGCTTCAGCGGCGCGGCGCGGAGCAAACGTTCGCCGCGACCCGCGGCCAGGATGCCGGCTTTCATCGTAAAAGCGCCGGCAATTCCGCGAGTGTGCGCAGGCGGAAGTCGACCGCGGGATCGCTCGGCATGGCAGAGTCGTCGAGCCACGCGGTTTGCAGGCCGATGGATTTAGCCGGCAAGATGTCGCGCTCGAGAGAATCGCCGACCATGAGCATGCTGCCTGTTTCTCCACCGAGCTGCGCGACGGCGTGGCGGTAGATCGCGGGATCGGGTTTGGAAAGGCCGAGCCGGCGCGAGTCGAGCGTGAGCGCGAGAAAGGGCGCGTAGCCAAAATCTTCGCAAAGCGCGGCGACGTTGCCGCAGCCATTCGAGATCACGCCGAGGGTGAAGCCGCGCGTGTGCAGCTCGCGCAGGAGGCGCACGTTTTCCGCGACGGCCGGGCGCACCGGCTCGACAAAGCCTGCGACCAGGGTTTGCGCGAGCGATTCGTTAGGCAACCCGAGATGTTCCAGTTGCCAGCGCACATGGAGCGCGACCATCTGCGCAAAATTAGCCGACGCGATCTCGTCGTCTGTAGCCGCGCGGCGTTCCGCAAAGTCGAAGGCGCCGCGGATAGTTTCGCGTGGGAGTTCCAAGCCAGCCGCGCGGTAGAGCCGGAGAAAACGCTCCAGCCAGTGGCCGCCGCTGCCGTCAAGCGTGCCGCCAAGATCGAAGAAGATCGTCCGGATCATGGCTCGCGGAGAAAAGCGCGGTCGGCCCGGCGTTGCCAAAACCAGAGGACGGCCAGCGCGAGGTTAAGCGGTAAAAGGAGGACGAGGAAAAAGAGATCGAGCCGACCGCACCACGCGAGCACCCCGATGGCATAGAAGCGGGTGTTATCGCCGAGCAAATTCCAGCCGCGCACCGGCCAGTAGAAATGCTGGCGATAGCGCAGGCGGTCGCGCTCCGGGACGACGCCATTTTCCGCACGCGCCGCGAGCGTCCGCTCGACCTCGACATGGAGGCCATTGAGCGCGCGCTGCATCGCGAGATAGCGCTGGTAAATCCAGGCGACCAGCGGCGAGTGGACCTTCGCCGGGTCGTCCAGGAGGACGCGGCCTTTGACCACGACCATGACGTATTGGTGCCGGTGGTATTCGTACATCTGCGCCTGGGCGATGTTCGACAAAACAGCCAGCAACATCACCACCACGATAGCCGGCGGCGCGCCGCGCTCCAGCAGCCCCAGGGTGAGCGCGAGGTAGACCGCGGTGTAAACCACGTAGCCGATCGCGCCGTCGAGCACGCGGCCAAACTCGCTCGCTTGATTCGTTAGGCGCGCGAGCTGGCCGTCGGCCGAGTCGAAGATGCTGTAGACGATCAAGAGAACGAAAGCCGCCAGGCCGTAAGTCTGCGGCCGGTAGAGCAACGTGCCGCCGGCGATCCCGATCACCATGCTCGCCCACGTCACCTGTGTCGGCGTGCAAGCCGAGCGCCGCCGCGGGGCGCGCGATCAGGATGCCGAGCGGCCGGAAGAAATAAACGTCCGCCAGTTCCTCGATCTCGCGGGCTTGGAAAGCGAGCCCGGGCGCGTTGGTCGATGAGGCCTGCGGCGGCATGGGAAGGCCGTGCTACTACGCAGTTTTGCGCGCGGCTGCAAAGGCATTTCCGCCTTGCGCCGGTGCCGTCGCCCAGCGAGATGGGCGCTGACGTGGCGCAGATCGAAATCACTCCGGTCCGGTCCAAGGCCGAGCGCGACGTCTTCATCGAGTTCCCTTGGCAGATCTACCGCGGCGATCCGGCGTGGGTCCCGCCGTTGATCCTGGAGCGGCGCGATTTTCTCGATCGCGCGAAGCATCCCTTCTACGAGCATGGCGCTGCGGAGCTCTTTCTCGCGCGGCGCGGCGGCCAAATCGTCGGCCGGATCATGGCGAGCGACGACCCGAACTACAACGCCGAGCACGGGTCGAATGTCGGCTGCTTCGGCTTGTTTGAGTCGATCGATGACCAGGCGGTAGCCGACGCGCTCTTCGCGGCGGCGAGCGATTGGCTGCGCGCGCGCGGCCGCCGCGAGATCATGGGGCCGATCGATTACTCGACGAATTATGTCTGCGCGCTCCTGATCGATGGCTTTGAGTTTCCGCCGACGCTGCTCACGCCGCACAATCCGCCGTATTACCGCGGTCTGATCGAGCGCGCGGGTTTCGAGAAGGCGATCGATTGGTATGCCTGGTGGTTTGCCGAGCCCGCGGAAGCAGCGGTGCGCCTGCGCAAGATCGCAACGCGCTTCGGCGACAAGAGCGAGGTCACGATTCGCCCGATCGATCTTCGCGGATCAAAGACGAGGCCGCCGGGCTGCGCGCGGTTTACAACCAGGCCTGGCAGAAGAACTGGGGCTTCGTCCCCTTCACCGAAGCGGAGTTCGATCACCTGGTGAAGGAGCTGAAGCCGCTGGCGATGCCGGAGCTGGTGCTGGTCGCGGAGGTGAACGGCGAGCCGGCCGGATTCATCCTCGCGGTGCCCGACATCAACGCCGCCTTTCAAAAAATCAACGGCCGCCTAACGAGTTATGGCCTGCCCATCCCGCTGGCTAAATTGCTCTGGCACAAGAGCCGGCTGAAGCGCGGACGCCTGGTCGCGCTCGGCGTGGTGCCGAAGTTTCGCCGCTTCGGGATCGCGGAAACGCTCGTGCTGCGGGTGATCGAGGAGGGAATGGTGAAGCGCGGGTGGGTCGGCGAGTTGAGCATGACCCTGGAGAACAACCGGCTGATCAATCGCTTCCTCGAGGCGATCGGCGCGCAGCGTTACAAGACCTACCGGATCTTTCAGCGCGCGCTCTGACGCACGCGGAAGTGCGCCTCGGCCTGTGCATACATCTCGGGCGTGTCCACGTCCTGCCACCAGGCGGCACCGATGTCGACCGCGCGCACTTTCCGGTCGGCCGCCATCAGGCGCACGCCATCGGCCAGGCTGCAATCGCCCGCGCGTTGCGCGCGTCGCAGGTAGTCGAACAACTCATCGGGGCAAAGAAAAAGGCCGGTGTCGATCGCATCATAAACAGGCAGCGTTTTGCCGATTTCGACCACCTGCTCGTCGCGCGTGACCACCTTCATGGCGTCGTCCAGGTCGAAGACGGCGGCGACCTTGCGATCGATCGCAAGGTTGAGCTGCGCCGGCTCGGCGCCTTGGAGGAGGCGATGGAAAACGGCCGCGTCGAAAAGGTGATCGCCCATCGCGAGGAAAAATGGCGCCCGCACCGCGCCCTGCGCGCAGAGCACGGAGACACCGTTCTGCTTTTCCCACGCGGGATTCGCGATCGCGTTCAGCGCCATCTTTTCCGGAAGCAGACGCGCGATTTCCTGGGCGAGCTGCGAGCCATTCGCGCCGGTGATGATGTGCAGCGTGCGCACGCCGAGGGCGGCGAGAGGATCGAGGGTGTGCGCGATCAACGGCCGGCCGGCGATGGGGACGAGCGGCTTGGCCAGGGCTCCGCTGGCCGGGCCCAGGCGCGACCCGGCGCCGGCCATGAGGATGACGGCGTCGGTCGGTGCGAGTGCGGGCGAGCTCAAAGTTTGTAGTGCCGGCGCAGCGCCCAGATGCGCCAGGTGGGAGGCAGGAGCGCAAAGATCGCGGGCGCGAAGGTGCGCTGGAAAGGGTCGCCCACGGTCACGCGTGCCGGCGGATGCGCCCGTTCCAGAAGGCGCGCAATTTCCCGCGCGACCAACTCTGGCGGCGGCGCTTTTTGCATCGTCCGCTGGATCACTTCCCAGGCCCGTTGCATCGCGGCCGCGTCTTGCGCGTCCAGCGCTGGAGCGCGCGTGAGGTGGTCGTTAAAATCCGTGGAGATGTCGCCCGGTTGCAGGTCGACCACGCGCACGGAGGAGCCGGCCAGCTCGAGCTGGAGCGTGGTGGTGTAGGCGGACATGGCGGCTTTGGCCGCATTGTAGGCTGCGCTGAAAGGCATCGGGAGGCGCGCCGCGAGCGAGGTCACATTGATCAACAAACCGCGCGGCTGGGTGCGCCAGGCGCGCAGAGCTTGCTGGCTAATTTCGATCTGCCCGAAGAGCAGGAGCTGGAATTGCCGCGCGAGCGTTTCCGCGGAAAGCGTGGCCGCGGGATCGAAGTGCCCGGCGCCGGCGTTGTTGATCACCACCTCGAAGCCGCCGGCTTCCGCGCGCGCGCGCTCCCACGCGTCCGCGATCGAAGCGGGCTCGGTTAAATCGAGACGCACCGGATGGAGGCGGGCCAGCGCCGGAAGCCGCGCCGGCTCGCGCGAAGTCCCCCAGACTTCGTGGCCTTGCGCGCAGAGCAGCTCCGCAGTGGCGCGCCCGATGCCGGAGCTGGCGCCGGTGAGAAAGATTTTCTTCATGAAAACGATTTTGCGCGGCATCTTGGCGCGCGCCGATGGCCAGAGGAAATCATGCGAACGGCGGGATGCAACGAGGTACGCGATGCGGCCCCGAATAATCTTCACCGGCGCGCTCGCGGGTCTGCTCGGCCCGCTGCTTTGGTTCCACTGGAAAGGGCAACAACAGCGGAGCTTCCTCCGCGGCCTGCTCGGCGCCCACGCAGGCGCGCCGGACGATCGTCGAGTCATCGTCTCGCTCTCGACTTTGCCGGACCGGATCGCGCAGCTCGAGCCGACCCTGCGCTGTCTGCTCGCGCAAACGCGGCCGCCGGATGAGATCGTGCTCGCGCTGCCGGACTTCTCCCAGCGGCAGCAGCGCGGCTACGAGCTGCCGGAATTTTTGCGTGCGATCCCGCAGCTGCACGTTTTGCGCTGCGGGCGCGATTGGGGCCCGGCGACGAAGTTTATCCCGGCGATCCAGCGCGAGCTCGCGGCGGGACGCGGCGACACGCTCATCATGGTGGTGGACGACGATCGGGTGTATCCGCGCGACGCGCTTGAAACTTATGCCCACTTCGAGCGTCTCCTGCCGGAGGCGGCGCTCTGTTTTCGCGGCGCGACCATGCCGCGGAACCTGGACTGGCGGGACTCGCGGATGACACGGGCCAATTGCATCCGCGAACCGCGGCCGATGGCGGTGATCACCGGTTGCGGCAGTTATCTGCTGAAGCCGCGCTTCTTCGATGCTTCGCTGTGGGATTACCGCGCGGCGCCCCCGGCCGCCTTTTTCATGGACGACATCTGGGTGAGCGGTTGTCTCGATCGCCGCGGGGTGGAGAAATTCGTCGTGCCCGGCTCCGGGCACATGCGGAGCGTCCGCGCCCAGCGGCGGACGATGACCCTGGCCGACGTGCCGGATGGCCGGCAAAACAACAACAACGAGGTGATCCGTCATTTCGCCGGCGACTGGAAAGTTTTCGCGGCTCGTTAGGGAAGTTTGCTGGCTGCGCGCGGCTGGCGGGCGCGATGGCGGCGCCAGGCGAAAAAGTAGACCACCAGGAAGGTGAGCGTGCTGGCAATTTCTCCCGGGACGCCGCGGAGAAGTGCGCGGCTCGCGAGCGCCGGGAGGAACGCGACCGCTCCCCAGAAAAACGGCGCGCCCAGCCCGGCCCAGGGCTGGCGCCAGCGGAAAATGCGATGGAGCGCGCGGTAGCGCAGCCCGCCGAGGAGAAGGTAGGGCAGGAGAATGCCGAAGGCCGCGCCCATGACGCCGAAGGCGCGGATGAGGAAAAGATTCGCGATGAAGGCGACCACGCAGGTGACCGCGGAGTTGATCACATTCAGCCGCGGCTGCTGGACCATGATCACGGTCTCGGCCAGGCCAACGAAGGCGTTTGTCCCGCAAGCCAGCGCGACGACCATCAGCCACGTGCTCCCGATGCGAAACTCCGGGCCGTAGATGCTGAGGATAAGGCCGCCGGCAAAAATCATCACCGCGAGCAGCGGCACGAGGACCCAGAGCATCCATTGCGCGACCCGCGCAAAGGCGGCCGCCGCCCGGTCGATCGCGCCTTCCGCGGTCAAGCCCGCGATCACCGGCGCGAAGATGGGATTGAATGATTGATGGACTTTTCGCAGCCCGCCCGCGATCTCGACGACCGCGGCGTAGATCCCAACGACCGGCAAAGTCACGCCCGGCGCGCGGCCGACGAAACGCCGCCAGCAGCATCACGTCCATGCGCACGATGAGCGCATTGAGCAGTTCGTAGATGCTGATGTGCGCGGAGTAGGAGAGGAGGCGCCGGGCTTCGGCGCGCGGCGCCGAAACCGGGCCGCGCCATCTTGCCGGCTAAATAACGAGCGCGCGAGCAGGAGCGCGACCAACGCCTGAAGCCGTCGCACCGGCAACCGCGGCGTAGGCCGCGCCGAAAGTGTGCGCGCCGAGCGCGAGCGCGAGGAGGAAGACGCCGGTGGTCACGGTCGACTCGGTCAGGCCGCGGGAAAAAATGTCGTGCCGCATGACCTTGCGGCCGCGCGAGACCGCGGTGTTGATCGCGTAGAGCGACATCCCCGGGAGCGCGCACAGGAGGATAGTCAGCGAGCTCACCAGGCGCGGATCGAAGCCCCAGCGCCGGCCGAAAAGCTGGAGGACCAGAAGCGCGACCCCGGCCACGAGCAGGCTTTGCCCGAGCGCGAGCGCGAGCACCAGGAGCGAGAGCGCGCGGCTGCGCGCGCGATCGCCCGCGGCCTCGGCGCGGGCGATGAAAGCGATGGTGGTGTTCTCGAGGCCGAAGAGGCTGAGCTTGCTCAGGACCTCGACCGCGTTCCAGGCGACGAGGAAGGTGCCGAGCGCCGCCGGCCCGAGAATCCGCGCCACCAGGAAGGTGAAGAGGCCGCGAAATTCGAGGCGAGAAGCGCGACGGTGTTGACGAGCGCGCCGCGCTTCAGCTCCGCGGCTTCGCTGCTCATGTCGGCCGGGTGGCGCCGCCGCGCGGATGGCTGCCGATGATCACGCCGTCCTGCATTTCGTGGATCCAATCGCAGAGCTCCGCGATCGCCGGATTGTGAGTCACGAGCAGGAGCGCCTTGTTGCCTTCCTGCACGATCTTTTGCAGGAGCTCGAAGGCGCGCTGCGAGTTGGCGCTGTCTAAATTTCCCGTCGGCTCGTCGGCTAAAATCACTTTCGGATCGTTGGCCAAGGCGCGCGCGATCGCGACGCGCTGCTGTTCGCCGCCGGAAAGATGCCGGCTGGGCCGCGCGCGTTTGGCTTTCAAGCCGACGGCGTCGAGGAGCACGCCGGCGCGCTCGCGCATTTCCTCCTCGCTCGCGCGGCCGAGGCGGCGCATCGGGATCATGATGTTTTCCTCGGCGGTGAAATCTTCGAGGAGGAAATGGAATTGAAAGATGAAGCCGAGGAGCTCGTTGCGCTTCGTGCTCAGGGCGTCGTCTGGCAGGCCGGAGACGAGCTGGTGATCGATCGTGAGCGTGCCGGCATCCGGCCGGTCAAGCAGGCCGAGGATGTAAAGCAGCGTGCTCTTGCCGCAGCCAGAGGGGCCGACGATCGCGTGCACGCTCCCCGGTTCGAGGTCTAACGAGACGCCGCGGAGCGCGTGCACCCGCGAGTCTTCCTCGCCGAGGTAACGCTCGAGCCCGCGGCAGCTCAGCCAGATGTCCTCAGGCATGGGCGGCGGCTGGACTCGTTAGGGCAACGCCTGTGCGCGCCACTTGTCGATCTGGCTGGCGGAGCGGGAGCAGCCGATGGTGCAGGTGGGATTGCACGACTTCGGGGTGTGGAATTGCTCCCGCAGATCGGCCTGGGTGTATTGCAGGAGCGGCTTCGACCAGACGTCGCGGGTTTGCGCGCACCAGTTGACCCGGCCGAATTCATCCACGTAGAGATAGCGCGCGCCACTGCGGCATTTGAAGGGCGCGACGCCATCCTTCACCAGGCGCTTCCGGTAACCGGAGAAATCCATCCAGCTCTTCGGGAGTTGCTTCACGATGCGCTCGTAAACCTGCAGCTCACGTTCGCTCAGCTTCGATTGCCCATGGCTGTCGTGCACCAGGAGGACGCGTGGAGTGAAGCCCATCTCGGTGGCAAATTGCACCACTTCCTCGGCTTCCTCCGGCGGGCAGGCGCCGATCACGCCGCTGACGGTGACGTTGAATTTGGCATGGTCGCGCAGGGCGATGAGCCGCTTGCGCAAGTTATCCAGCACCTTCTGGGTCGTGTCGTTGCCCTTCACGCCATCGATCGAGATTTGCATCTCCTGCAGGCCGGCATCGTTCAGTTTCTCGATCAACTCCTGCTTCAGGAAGAAGCCGTTGGTGATCATCCCGGTGCGGAAAAATCCGAGCTCGCGGCAACGCCGGACGAGCCGCGGCAGATCGGGATGCAGCGTCGGTTCACCGCCGGTGAGCGACATCCCGAAGGTGCCGAGATTCCGCAGGCGCACGAGCTGCGCCTCGAGCGTGGCGTAGGGGACCGGCTCGCTGGTTTTATCGAACTCGGTGCAGTAGGCGCAGGCGAGATTGCAGCGGCGCACGATCACCATCTGTGCTAGCAACGGGCTGTATCGCAGCCGAAACGACATCCCGGGCACATTCACTTCCTCCGCGGCGGCTGGCCGCACGGGCGGCGCACTGAGTTCGGCGGTCGGCATCGGGGTTACTGGCGTAACACCGGAAGGCGCGCGAAGCAATTTTGATCGACCCATGCAGGTAGTCATTTTGGCGGAAAAGCCGGGCGCGCTCACCGCAGCTCTGTGGGATCACGGTGCTCGAGCGCCTCCTGCGGATGCTCCCGCGCGAGGGCGTGCGCACGGCGACCGTGATCACGAAAAGAGACAGCGAGATGGCGGCCGCGGCGCTCCGGCCATCGGCGCACCGGAGCGAGCTCGCGGTCACCGTGCGGGAGGCTTTGCCGCCGCCTAACGAGCGGATGCTGGTCCTGCCCGGCGATGCGCTTTGGGATGCGCGGCTGCTCCGATTACTCCTCGCGCAGACGGAGCCGTGCGTGCTCGTCAAAGATGGGCAGCCAACCGGCGCGTTCATCAGCGGGGACGATCCGCGCACGCTCGAGATCGCGGAGTTGCCGACCTATTCACTGCACATGCGCCGCGACCTGCCGCTGCTTTGGGTCCCGCAGCCGACCCGCGCGGACGAGGCGCGGATCCTCGACGCCGCGCAGAAAGGCTCGCAGGATTTACCCGCGATCGTGCACGGACCGATCGAGACCGCGCTGGTCGCGCGGCTTTGCCGGACGTCGATCACCCCGAATCAACTGACCGCGCTCTGCAACGTCGTCGCCTGGGCCGCGGCGCTGCTCTTCGCGACCGGCCAGTTATTAGCCGGCACTTTGTGTGCGCTCGCAGTGGGCGTGCTCGACGGGCTCGATGGCAAGCAGGCGCGGGTCAAAGTGGAGACCTCGGAAGCCGGGAAGCTCGAGCATTGGTTCGATACTTTCTACGAGCTCGCCTGGGCGGTGGCGCTGGCCTTTCACCTTTGGCGCGCAGAGATTTTGCCGGCGGCCTGGTGGTATCTCCTCTTGCTTCTCGTGAGCGAAGGGCTGGATGGCATCGCGAAGCTGAGCGTGATCCGGCGCTACGGGCGCTTGATCGATGAACTCACGCCGCTCGACCGGAAGATCCGATTGTTCGGCGGTCGCCGGAACATTTACATCTGGATCCTGACCGTCGGGCTGCTCTTCGGCGCGCCGGGAACGGCGTTCGTCGTGATCGCCTGGTGGGAAGCGGTCTCCGCGGTGGTGCACCTGCTGCGCGCGGGCTGGGTGCTTTTCGTGCGGCCGCTGCGTTTTTGAGTTCCGCTTTAGCCGCCAGAGCCGCGGAGCGTGGCCACCGGCGAGAGCAAGCCCGCCCGGCGCGCGGGCACGAAGCTGGCGATAAAGACCGCGATGATCGCGAGCACGGTGGCCCAGAAGTAGTGCGACCATTCCCAGCTCACGAGGAAGTAATTCGCGTAGAGCAGGCCGCGCACTTTGATCGGGATGTGCGAGACGCCCCAGGTCATGAGCGCGCCGAGAGCGCAGCCGAGGAGCGAGCCGCCCACGGCGATCATCGCGCCTTGCCAGAGAAAAATCGCGGAGATGTCGCCGCGGCGGTAGCCGATCGAGCGCAGAATCGCGATCTCCTTGAGCTTCGAGATCACGGTCATGGTGAGCACATTGAAGATGCCGAAACCGGCCAGCAAAATAATCAGCGAGACGGTGATCGCCGCGGAGATTTGGAGGGTGCGGAAGAGTTGGAGATTCCCTTCCTCGCGCTCCTGCCAACTCTCGGCGCGCTGCTGGAAGAGCATCTCGAAATGTTGCGCCAGCGCAGGCGCGCGTTCCGGGTCGCGCAGTTTGTAGACGATCATCGAGGCGCTGTAGGGTTTAAGGAGCAACTTCTGCGCGGTCTTGCGGTGGCAATAAATGCGGCT
Source organism: uncultured Verrucomicrobiae bacterium (assembly GCA_963726745.1). Lineage (GTDB taxonomy): Bacteria > Verrucomicrobiota > Verrucomicrobiia > Chthoniobacterales > UBA10450 > JACCTI01. The sequence continues at coordinate 786,351 of CAVSDR010000003.1, read as the reverse complement.
GGCATCAGCCGAACCGATCCCGCTGCGCGCGAGTGCCGCGACCGTGAAACGCTGGTATTCGCCACCGGGTGAAAGAAGCTGGAGGCTGTCGCCCGCTTTCACTCCGAGCGCTTCCGCGAGGCGCGAGCCGACGATGAGCGCGCGCGAATTGTTGCGGAAATCGTCAAAGCTCCCGTCGAAGATTTGCGCACGCAGATTGGTCGCCTCGACAAAAGTCGAAGGATCAATTCCGAAGAGGTTCACCGTGGCCGTCTCGAAACCGGCGCGCGCGCTCAGCAAGCCACGCAGGACCGCGGCACACGCGGCGACGTCGGGAAAGTCGCGGCTCACGCGCATGATCCCGCCGGGATCGCTGATTCCCTCGGAGAAACGCCGCCGCGAGCTCTTCAGATTTTTCGCGCCCACCCAGAGACCGTTCGTGGGCTCTTGGATTTTAGCCGACAAGACGAGGCCGCCATTACTCCCGAGGTTCGAATCGATGAAGTTCTTCTGGAAGCCGGCGGTCTGCGCCTGCGTGGTGATGAAGATGGCTACGCCGAAGACCACGCCGCTGAGGCTGAGGAAGAAGGCCCGCTTGCGGTGGGTGAGAAAGCGCAGCCCGATGTAAAGCGACGGGCGTTTCACGCTACTCCGGTGGCTTCAAGCCCTCGACTTCGCGCTGCCGCGCCGGCTGGCCCGGGCGGAACTTGTCCTGGTCGCTAATGATCACGTGCGCGCCTTCCTCCAGGCCTTGCAGCACCTCGGTGTAATCGAGCGTGCGATAGCCCACCTGGACCGCGCGTGAGCGGACCGTGCCCGCGCGCACCGTGAGCACGTGATCGACCAGGAGCGCGCGTGTCGGCACGAGGAGCGCGTTTTCATGGCGGCCGGTGATGATGTTCATCTCGCCAGTCATGCCCGCGAGCAGGTTTTCCGGCGCTTTCTCGAGATCGAGGACAATCGTGTAGCGCTGCGTGTCCGGGTCGGCCGCAGGCATGATCGCGGTCACGCGCGCATCAAATTGCTGATTGCGGAAAGCGTAGAGCTGCACCTTCGCGGGCATGCCGAGCTTCACCTCGCCCACGTCTTCCTCATTCACTTCGCCGCGCACGTAATTTTTCCGCGAGGCGACCGCGAAGAGCTCGTTCCCTTCGCTCACGAGATCGCCATCGATCGTCTTCACGTCCGTGAGCAAGCCGTCCATGGGCGAGCGGATCTCGGAGTTCTTCATCTGCGCCTCGAGCTTCTTCGCGGCGGCGTCGAGGTTCTCGAGGTTGCGGTCGCGCTCGATTCGCTCCGCTTCCACCTGCCCGCGCAGACGCGCGACATCGCTCTTGGCCTTCTCGTATTCGACCGCGGGAACGTTGCTCAAGGAGCTGAGCTTCTCGAGTCGCCCGAGCGTGTCCTCGGCCACGCGGAGCGCCTCCGCGGAAGGCAGGGGCAACTGCGCGCGCTCCCGCGCAGCCTGCAGATCGCCGCGGGCTTGCTTCAATTGCCGCGCGGTCGCTTCATCAGCGATGGTCGCGAAGAGTTCGCCTTTCTCGACCGTGCGCCCGATCGCGCCGCGGCCGGCGGAGAAAGCATCGCTCAGGCGGATGAAGCCGGCGTTCTGCGCGCGCACGTGAATCAAGAAAGTCGGCTCGATCCGCACCGTCCCGTAGACCGCCGAGATCGCGGTCCCGCGGGCCACCACGGCGACTTCCGCGACCGGCAGAAAGGCGTAGTAAAGGAGCGCGAAGAGCAGGAGCAAACCGGCGCCGGCGGCCCACCAAATTTTTTTCGAAGAGGGAAACTTCAAGTCCCCTAACTAATGCACGCTCCGCGGCGCCGGGGAAAATTGAAAGTAGCGCCCGGTGATCCGGTCGCGCTCGGCCAGGGCGAGGTTTTGCTCGTAGGCCGCGGTCAGGAGCCCGGCCTGGGCCTTGAGGAAATCGCTTTCCGCGGTGCGGTATTCCAGTTGCGAGGAGAGACCCTGGGCGAGCTGCGCCTGGACCGCGGCCACCGTCTGGCCGGCGACAATTCCGGATTTAGCCAGCGCCTCGTGCCGCGCGGCTAACGAGTCCAAATTGTTCCGCAAACGCGTGAGCGCGCGGGGCACCTCGGCCTCGAGGCGCGCGAGCACGGCTTCGTTGGCTTCCCGCAACGCACGCCGCTGCGCGACCGCGCCGGCCACGCGGCCATTGTCGATCACCCGCCAGGTGAAGGCGCCGCCAAAACGCATCTCCGAGGAAACAATGTCATCCGAGCGCCGAGCCGAGCCTTCGCTGCCGCGGCGGATGTCGGAGACCGGAATGTAGGTGCCGGAAATGGTCGCATCGATCTGCGGAAAGTAGCCGGCCGCGGCGATCCGCTCGTCTTCGCGTCCCGCGCGCACAAGCAGACGGGCGAGCTGCAGATCCGCTCGCTGCGCCAGGGCCGCGCGTGTCTCCCCGGCGACATCAAGTTGCTGGCTAACGAACGCCAGCGAACCCTCCGCCGTGGGCAGATCGCCGCGCACGTCGGCGCCCATGGCTTGCGCCAGTTGCAGCAGCGCTCCGCTGGAAGCGCGGCGCGATTCCTCGATCCGCGGCCCGACTTCCTGCTCGAGCAAGCGGGCCACTGCGATCGCGGGGCGGTCGCTCTGCCCGGCCTGAAAACGGTCGCTCTGCGTGCGCGCATTCTCCCGCAGGCGCTGCCGCTGGCCTTCGGCCAAAGCACGGAGCGCATCCTGGTAAACGGCGGTGTAGTAGGCGAGGCGCGCGGCATGGAGTTGCTCGAGCACGGCCACGTTTAAGCGCTGCTGCGCGATCAACACTTCGAGATCGCCGCGGCGAAACGAGGCCGGCACCGCCGGATCGAAAACCGCCTGGGTGAAAGCGCCCTGGCCAAACGCGAACGGCTGCACCGAGCTTTCGCCCGCGCGCTTTCCGCCTTGCGCGCCCGCCGGGGCAATCACGCGTGCGTCCGGGTAGCCAACCGCGCGCAACAGGAGTCGCCGCCCAGCGGCCTGCTCGAGTTGAAACTTGGCCTGCTGGATCTGCGGGTTGCGCTCGAGGATGCGCGCAAAAGCAGCGTCGAGCGTGATCGCACCACTCGTTAGGGGAACGATCAGCGCAGCGAAAAGAGCCAGCACTTTCATCAGCGCGGGAGGTTCGAGGGCGGTCGGGCGAGATCGAAAGCGCGCGCCTGGCGTTTCGCTTCCGCCGCCGTTGGCGCGTGCGTCACCTTCAACTCGTCCGGCTCGCGCGCACAGGCGCGGGCCAGGCGGGCGAGGGCCGCATTGTGCAGGTAAATCGCGCTCAGCCGCGTGGTCCGCACGCGCGTGATATCGGCCGCGGCCTGGAGCACCTCGAGCTGCGTCCCAAGGCCGGCGCCGAGATTACCGCGCGCGATCTCGAGTGACTCGGTCGCGTTCTGCACATTGCGCGTTTCCGACTCGAGCACGCGGTTGGCTTGCTCGAGATCGAAGAAAGCGCTGCGCACGTCCGCTTCCACCGAGGTCTGCATCGCCTGGAGCGCAGCGGCCGCGGCGTCGCGGCGCGCGCGCGTAGCCTGCATCCGCCCGCGCGTGGCGTAGCCGTCGAAGATATGCCAGCTGGCGTTCAGGCCTACGACCCAGCCGTGGTTGAATTCGTTCCCCACCAGCGGATCGCGCTCGCTGTAGACTTCGTAACCGGAAAACGCCTCCAGCCGCGGACGCAACTCCGCGCGGTCGATGATCAACTGTTGCTCCTCGATCTCGAGATCGATCTGGCGCGCACGCATCTCCGGGCGGCGCGCCGCGGCGGCTTGCAGGCAGTCGTTTAGTTCCGGGCGAACCGCCTGGTAGCGCAATTCGCCCGCGACCTCGAACTGCGGGCGGCGCTCGTTAGGCAGCACGCTCAGGCCCATGAGTTCGCCCACGCGCAGGTAAGAATTTTGCAAACGCGTCCGCGACTCGAAAAGTTCCGGCTGCTCGTTTGCCAGCGAGACTTCGGCGCGGCGCACGTTCAACTCGCCGACGGTGCCCGCGAGAAAACGCTCTTCCTGCGACTTCAGCTCGTCGCGCATCACCTGGAGGGATTGCTCGCGCACGCCGATCTTCGCGCGATTGAGCAGCAACTCGTAGTAAGCCACGCGCAAATCCTGGAGCACGCGCGCGGTTGTGGCCGCCAGCTCGAGCTCGCGCTTTTCCTGGAGCAGGCGCGCGATCTTCAAGCGGGCGCGATTTGCCCCGGAAGTGTAGATGCTCTGGATCACGCGCACGGAGGCGTTGTAATCATCGTCCCGCAGGCGCGACTGCTCCTGCTGGGTGCGCTTCCGCAGCAGGCCGGAGGAAGCGACCGTGGGCAGGTAACCTGCGCGCGCCTCGAGCACGCCGCCGCGGGCCGCCTCCACTTGCTTGCGCGCGATCACGATCTCCGGGTTGTGCTCGCGGGCCCGGGCGACCGCTTCCTCGAGCGTCAGCGCCCGCGCCGGGCAAACCGCGCCCGCCAGCAAAACGAGCAGGGCGAAGCGAAAGCGCATCCGCCTATTCTGCACCGAGCTTCCGATTTTCAATCAAAATGCGTCGGACGGCGCGACCTCGGCGGCGAGATCGTCCGGCGGGAGACTCTCGAGGCGTGTCCATTCGACGGCCAGCGCGGACTGGTCGTAGGGGAGCAATTGGCCTAACGAAGTGGAGAAAAGCGCGGCCTCGACTTCGTAGCCGGTCAAGTGGGAGACGGCGCGCCAATAGGCGGCAATCTGGGCAAGATAACGCGCGCGCAAGATTTCCGCGTCGCCCTTCTTCGCGGTATTCGTTTTCCAGTCGAGCAGAAGACAGCGCCGCGCCCCCGGGTCGATCAGCAGGAGATCGATCACGCCTTCGACGCAACTGCGCTCGGACATGCGCCAGAGGAACGGGTATTCCGTGTGCACGAGCACGCCGGGGCGCTGGAGGAATTCCGCGAGCGCGGATTTTTCCAGGGATGCCTGGAGTCGTTTCCATTCTTCCGCGGAGCGTTTCGGATCAGGTGAATCCGGGAGCAAAGTCGTGAAGGCGGTCTCGCGCTGGGCCGGACCGCTCTTCCACGGGAAATGCTGGAATAGCCCGTGCCACCAACTGCCGTAGAGCGTCGCCGGGTTGTCGGCTAACGAGCGGTTGGCCTGGGTCGCCGGGCGATCGGCCGGGGGATCGAAGGCGCTCGGGTTTTGTTTGCGGACGAAGTGGCCGGCTTGTTTTCGCGCGCGGCTTAAGGCAGCAGCGTTGAGCGGCGCGAGCGGAGCAGGCGCGGGAAATTGCTGGTTCAGCTTTTCGGTCCAGAGCGCGGTCGTTTGCGCGCAGGCCGCGGGATTGATCGCCAGCGTTTCGAGCAATGCGGTCTTGGCGGGCTCATCCGGGCCGTGAAGAAATTTGAGCTGCGAGTTGTCGACCAATTTTCCTTCGGAATTGGCGAAGAGTTCATGGTCGAGCGCGAGCACGAGCGTGTGCCGCGCGCGGGTGAGCGCGACGTAAAGCAGGCGCTCCATTTCCTGGCGCTTCAGGATTTTGGAAATCTTTCGCGCCTCGTCTTCGTAATCTTCCTTGTGCAAGGCGGCGAAGACTTCGTCGCTGCCGGGGCGTTTCATGAGCGACGGATAACGCGGCGGCGCATCCACGATTCGCCGGCCGAGAAACGGCACGATGACCACGTCCCATTCGGAGCCTTTTGCTTTTTGCGCGGTGATGAGTTGGATGGCGTCGCGGTCGGAGAGGCGGACAGCGCGCGGGCGTTCCATCTCGGAGCGGAGGTTGTCGGCAAAATCCGCCAGGGTCGCGCCGTTGGCGGCGGCGTCGGCGGCGAGCGTGAGGAGCGATTCGAGATCGGCCAGCGGTTCCTTGAAATCTTCCCCCGGCAGCGTGGCGATGCGCGCGCGCAACGCGGTGCGGGCGATGATCTGTTCGACCGCGGCGAAGAGCGGCAGGCCGATGCACTTCCGCTCGCAGCGCGGTCAGTTCCGCGAGCGTCGAAGAGACGACACCCGCGGCCGCGACTGGCTCTTCGATTTGAAAACGCGCGCCGTGCCCCTCGGCGAAAACGGCGAGATCGTTGTCGGAGATGCCGTAAACCTCGCGAAGCACGCCGACGATTTCGTAGCTATTGCGCGGCTCGACCAGGATGACGCACAGCGCGGTGAGCCACGCGTAGGCCGGCGAATCGGCCTGGAGGTCGCTCTCCGATTGCACCTCGATCGGTAGGTTTTCCCGCCGCAACGCGCCCGCCATTGTCCGCAGCCAATCTTTCCGCGGGCAAAGAATCGCGACCTCGCGCCAGGTGCGCGCGCGCAATTTTGCGAGCCCGCTTTTTTTCAACCAGCGCGCCAGCTCTGCGGCTTCGAGGTGCGCGATCTGGCGCTCCTTGGGTTTGTCTTTTCCGCCGAAAATTTTCGGCGACGAGATTCAGCCGGAGGACCTGGCCGGGAAGGACCGTCGGACGCGGCTGCAGCTCGACGAACGGCACCTGCCCGCCCTCGCCGTGCAGCACATCGCGGAAGGCGGCGTTAACGAAATCGAGCTGCGCCTGGTCGAGCCGGAAGGTGACGGAGAACTTGAGCGCCTCGCCGGCGCCGGTCGCGACGAGCGTCTCGTGCACGCGACGATAATGCCGCAGGTCGGCGCGATCGCCGTAGATCGATTGCTGGAAATCGCCGACCATGGAGAAGTGTCCGGGCCGCGGCGGATCGGCTTTGGTCTCCAGCCAGCGGCCGGTCGCTTCCGGCGGCCGGGTGATTTCCAGAAGCACGGAGAACTGCGCCGGATCGGTGTCCTGCGCTTCGTCGAGAATCACGAGGTGATCGAGCTCGCGCAGGCGGCGCGCGGCTTCGGGATGCTGCAGGAGTTCGTCGGCGAGCGCGATCTGATCGGCGTAGGTCACGACGCCGCGTTCGAGCCGGAAATTGCGGTAATCGCGCTGCACTTCTGCGGCCACGCAGATGGCGGCTTGATTAACCCAGCGGCGCAGGGGGATGAAGGCTTCGTTCCAGCTCGCGACGATCTCCCGGGTCGTCGACGAGCAGATGGGCCAGCGAAGGAAGCCCGTCGCCGGCGCGATAGTTTTCTTCCCAGGATTTCAGCTGCGCGATCGAGTTCGCGATCGCCTCGCTTTTCCGGTTGGCGGCGCGAGCGATTTGCAACACTGGCTGGACATCGACCGGCGGGCACGGTCCTGACTCGTTAGGGCGCAGAAGCGCGGAGTCGGCGCCGCGGCCGAGTTCCATGATGTTCCTGATGGAAGCGAAACGCAGGAGCGCGGTGCGATCCTCCGCGCGCAGTGAGCGGCCAATGTGCGTCTGTTGTTGGACAAACTCAGTCCACAAATCCTCGTCGTCGGTCACGAGCTCAAGCGGCGCGGGCAGGCCGAGGAATGTCCGTAATCGTTCAGGAGCTTGAGACAGAAGGCGTGGATCGTGCCGAACCAGGCGCGGTTGAAAGCGGCGAGAATTTCCGGCGAAGGTTGGCGCGCGCAGGATTTCCTCACGCGCGCGTTGCTGCATCTCATCGGCGGCGCGATTGGCGAAGGTGAGCACAACAAGGCGCGGCAAAGCAGTCAGCGCATCGGCGGATTGTGCGACCGCAGCGATGCGTTTCGTGATCGCGGTGGTTTTGCCGGAGCCGGCGGAAGCGACGACGGAGAAATTCGTCTTTAGCTCGCTGGCAAAACGGTCGCGCTCGCGCTGGTCGGATGGAGCGCTCAAAACCACGGCTCCTCGTCCAAGGCCAGATCGGCGTGCGTTTTTTCCCAGCGTTCGTCGAGCACTTCGCGATCGACCGCGAGCGTGGCCAGCGGGTAATCGGCGGTGAAAGTGAAGGCGCCGCGCAGATCGCCTTTCATCCCGAAATTGCCAGTTGCCTGCATGCGCGCGAGTTCGCGGAAGGCGGGCAGCGCGGGGGCGAAGTCGTCGAGCTGCATTTGCGGCTCGGCTTCGCGTACGAGCGGCGAAAGCAGGCTGATGCCAACAGCTTCAGCGCCGAGCGCGTGGGCCGCATGCGCGTAGAGCGCGAGTTGGAGCGTTTCGCGCTTGAGCACGCTTTTGATGATGCGCTTCTCCTGTTGTTCCGGAGTGCCTCTGCGTTTGGCGAGGGATTTTTTGTTCCCGGTCTTGAAGTCGACGATCCACAATTCCGGAACCGCGAGCGAAGCGGGCGCGCTCTCGGTTTTGGCTAACAAGAGATCGGCCCGGCCGCGCACGAGGAGCGAGCGGTCTTTGCCAAAGGCGAGCGGCTGGCCAGCGAGGTTCCATTCGGGCACGGCCCACTTCCAACCCTCGACGGTGCCGAGCAAGCGGCCGAGCACCTGCGCCAGGCAGTGCGCATTTTCCCAGCCGCTTTCCCACCAGTCGGGCACGGTTTTCCCGAGGTGTCGGCAAAGTTCGTGGACTTGCGCGCGCTTCTGCCGGGCGGCGGTTTCGATCAGGCTGGAGAACTCGTTAGGCGACGGGAGCGCGCTGAATTGATCGCTCCGCGGCAGGATTCGCGCGAGCCAATCGTGGGTCCACAATCCGAGGGAAGCGTTCCAGGCGAAGGTGGAATCTTCCGCGCCTTCCACGCCGAGGAAGCGGCGCATCCAGACGAGGGCGGGCGCTTGCAAAAGCGCCTCGACGTCGCTCACGCGCATCGGTTCGATTTCGGCGGGTGGTGTCGTTAGGGAGAAATCGTATTCATCGGACGCAGCCAATTGCCGGCGGGCGCGGTAGGCGATGGCGGTTTGGGAAATAGCCGGCGAGATGTCCGGCGCAGATTCACGCGGGAAGGCGGATTTCTCCATCCACGCTCGCGTGTTCTCGCGCAACGCGCGCAGGCCGTTTTGCGACAGCGCGGTGCCGTGGACCTGATGATAAAGCTGGCTGAAAAGTTCGCTCGGATTCGAGAGGCGTTCGGGCGCGGCTTCCTGGACCACGCTGGCGGTAAGCGCGAGTCCGTGCGTGGTGGATTCGAGCAAGCCGGAGAACTGCGCGAGCGCGAGCTGCCGCTGTTCGGCGGCGCCGAGGAAGATGGTTTTGCCCTCGCGCAGCGCGACGTGGCCTTCGCCCTGGCGGCCTTCGCGCGTGGCCGCGCGATTGAGTTTGCGCACCGTTGCGTTGAGCTGATCGACCTGCGTGGCGGGGAGGAAATCGCCGCGCGCCGCGGCCGGCCAGGCGTTCTCGTTCATCCCGCCGAGGATGAGATGCGACCAGGTTTGCTCCTCGGCCTGTGCGGGCGTGAGCAGGTGAATGCGCGCATACGGGTGCGCGCCGAGTTGGTCGCGCGCAACGCGGAAGGTGTTCGCGATTTCCTCGAGCCATTTGAGAAACAACGTGAGCGAGACGGTCGCGGTCACTCCGTCCGCCCATTGGCTCTGCCGGAGAACTTCCGCGCGGCGCTCGGTCCATCCGAGCGCATCGAAAGCGGCGCCGGTCTGCGCGAGGAACTGGGCGAGCGTGGCCTGCGCCGGGAGAAACTGCAGCTGGCCGAGCGCGTGACCGATCTCCGCTTTGGTAGCAGCGGTGAGTAACGGAAGATCGTCGAGCGCGAGCGCTCCGAGCGTTTTCGTTAGGCCGTGGAGAATCTGCTCGCGCGAGATTTTCGCGAAGAGTGGGTGCGCGGCGGGCAGACTCGTTAGGAAACGCCGGAGGGCGTGGAGACGCGGGGTGCGTTGCAATTCCATCCAGGCCCAGAAGTCCGGCGCTTCGAACAATCCAGGAACCATTTGCCCGACGGCGTCGTAGTGCGGCAGGCCGGCGCGGTTGAGCGCGGCGGCTACGCGGCGGGAAAGCGCGCCCGCCGCCGGCACGACGATGCCGAGGCGCGTGCAATTCTGGTCGGCTAAAAATTGCTGGGCCGCGCCGACGATCGCGACTGCTTGCTCCTGAAGATCGAGGCCGGCGAGGAAGAGCGTGGTTCGCAGGGCCGGTTCCGGATCGGTCGTGTGCGCGATCGGTTTGGCTTCGTCGTAGGTGTCTTCCCACGCGCCGATCCAGGCAGTGTCGAGATCGGCGGCCGCGTCGCGCGGATATTGCAGGAGAATCGTGGCGCGTTTCGCGGTCGCGACGGCGCCGCGCAACAAATGCCACAACGGCCAATGCGCGCCGTGAAATCCGGAGACGAGCAACTCGCCGATGCGCGGCGGTTGCCCCTGTGCGTGGGCCAGCGCCGCGCGATCCGCTTCCGGCGTGAGGACGAAATGATTCGCCTTCAGGTGCTGTCGAAATTTCTGCACGACGGCCTGGAAAGCCGGCAGGTCTGCGCGCTCGAAATCCCAGCCAGCGGCGCCGAGTTGCTCGAGCAAACGCAGAAGATGCGCCGGCGTGCGGCGGACGGAAACAGCTGCGAGGCGTTCGGCTTCGGAGAGCGCGGAATCCTGGAGACGCTCCTCCGCCGCGAGCGCCAGGAGAAGGCGGAGATGCTGCGCGGGCGGCGGAACGATCTCGGCGTTTTGCGCGAGGAAAGCGCGCAACAACTGCGGCGTGAAAAATTCCACACCGAGGAGCGAGTGCCCCGCGGAGAGAACGCGCGCTTTGAGCGCCTGCGCCTGCCCGCGCGTGGGCACGACGACGAGCGCGGGGAGTTCACTTTGCCAGCCTTGCGCGGCGACCCGGGCGAACCACTCCGCCGCACCGCCTTGCCACGCGGTCTCGGGAGAGGCGGCGATGAGCAAAGTGGGAACGGGCGCGCGCTCCGCGGGTTGCAATTCTAGTTCCAGCTGCACCCGCCCATCCTAGCAGACCGGGCGGACAACGGCTGTCCGATGCGCGAAAAAATCTTCGCCGAGCAGAAAATTAGGCAGCGCGTCGGGGGAGCGCGATGACCAGGCCGGAGAGAAGGAAAATGAAGGCGGCGGAGAGCAGGCAGTAATCGCAGAAGGCGTGGAGGACGCGGGCCTGGACGTAGAGGAGGCCGAGAGTGGCGAGGAACATGACGCCGACGATTAACGCGAGGAAGGTCTCGGCGCGGCGATAGCCGAAGGCCGCGAGCGTGGCGGCGCTAAAGGCGCTGAAGTAGGCGAGCGCGCCGAGACTAGCCAGCGGAATGCCCTTGATGCTGGCCCAGGCGCTCCGCAGAACTTGCGAGCAACCGCTGGATGCCACGCAGACGACGTTGGCCCCGGAGAGATGCATCACCGTGAGGTAGGTGGTCTCGGCCAGGCCGGCGAGGGCGATCGCGGCGGCCAAAGTGAAGACGACCGCGCGGGCGCGCTGGCCGGTCTCAGTCGGCGGGGCGGGGTTTTTATTTTTGCGCGTCATGGTTGCGGGGTAGGCGCGAGCGGCGGCGGAGTCGCGGAAACCGGCGACGGGACCGAGGGGCGCGGCGGCGGGGTGGGGACGGCTTCGCCGCGTTGCGCAGCCGCAATGGCGGCGCGCAGCGAAGGCTCGTTGAAGTGCGAGGGCGCGAGCGGCTGGTCGTTAATGAAAAGGGTGGGTGTGCTGGTGACGCCTAACGAGTCGCCAAGTTTCTTGTCCTCCTCGATGCGGGCGCGAAGCGCGGGGCTGGCGAGATCCTTGCGGAAGCGTTCGAGGTCGAGACTGAGATCCCGCGCGTAGGATTCGATGATCGGCTTGGCGTCGGTTTCCTTGGCCCAGGCGATTTGGTTACGGAAGAGGAGATCGTGCATCTCCCAGAATTTTCCCTGCTCCCCGGCGGCCTCGGCGGCAAGGGCGGCCTCCATCGCATGCGGATGCATCTCGAGCGGGAAATTCCGGAAGACGACCGCGAGATCATCGCCGAGATCGTGCTCCAGGCGCGCGAGAACACCCGAGAGGATGCCGCAAGGCGGGCACTGGAAATCGCCAAATTCCTTGAGGGTGACCTTCGCTTTCGGGTTGCCGCGCAGATGGACCTGGCGGGAGCCACTGGCGGTCGTGCCGGCCTTCGCTTGGGGCGTGAGCTCGGCCACTTTCGCGCGGTAGAAAAGCGCGCCACCGGCGACGGCGGCGAGGGCGACGAGCGCGATGAGGAGAAAGGGAAAGAAGCGCTTCATGAATTTCAATTGCGGAGGCGAAGCGGACGATGTCACACAGTTTGCGGCGCGTCCACGGGAGAGAGTTGCACGGGCTCTGCGAAGGTGCCACGCTCGCAGCCATGGCGCGGAAATTTTTGGTTACGCTCGGGATATTTTCGCTCGCCCTCGCCGGTTGTGAAAAAGCGCCGGAGAAGCAAGCCGCGGAGGCGGAGCCGAGGACGACCACGAATGAGCCGGTGAGATCGGTCGATGCCTGCGCGCTTCTCCCGGCGGCAGCGGTCCAGGAAATCCAGGGCGAAGCGATCGCGGAGACGAAGCCGACGGCACCTGCGGAAGGCCAGGCCTTCACGGTTTCGCAATGCTTCTACACGCTGCCGACGCACACGAACTCGATTGTGCTCACGGTGACGCAGCGCGGCCAGGGCCCGGCCGGCCGCCAGCCGCAGGAATATTGGGAAAAGACTTTCGGCCCGGGCGAAAAAGAGGGCGAACGCGAGCGCGGGGAAGAGGGCGAGGAAAAGCGGCCGCCCTTGAAAGTGGAAGGCGTGGGCGAAGAGGCCTTCTGGGCTGGCAACGCGGTCGGCGGAGCGCTCTACGTGCTCAAAGGCGACGTGATCCTGCGCGTGAGCACCGGCGGCAAAGACCAGCTCGAGCGGTGCAAGCGTCTCGCGCAGGTCGCGCTGGCAAAACTCTAGCCGCGGCCCGGCGGTTTGGATGGCGGCCATAAGCCCCCAAAAAAAACGATAGGCGCCAGAAATTTCTGTCCGGTCCACAACCAGACGGCGGGATCGGCCCGTTTACAACGTGACTGCGTCTGGAACCTCACGGTAATCGGATCACCGGAGGTCGCCTCACTTCAACCCCGCTCCCTCTCCAACTATGAAACGGCTCCTTCTTCTTTCCTCCCTCCTCTTTCCCCTCGCGCTCTCGGCGCAGACGATCATCTCGTCGCCTAACCTGCAGACAAACACGCAGCAGCAACTTTCCACCACCACTCCGGCAACGCTGACAACCGGAACCGGCTACGATTTCACCAGCCAGCCGACGATCACTTCGATCGCCTCGATCTCAGTCACGCTGACCTTGCAGGACGGCAATTCGGCAATGGGGGAGTTCGATTTTAATCATCTCTTTCTTGCTCTCGACGGCATCAACACCGGTCTGGCGCTGAATGGCTTTCGCGGCAACGGCCTGGAGGACACGTTGACTATTTCCGGCCCGGTGAGTCCTGCGGTGGCCATGTCTCTGCTGGCCCAATTTGCCGATAAACGCTTCGTCGGGACGATCGTGACGAATAATCCTAATGACACCATCCTGCAGCCAAACGACATCTTCGTGGGCGGCGGACCGTCTGGAGCGGAAATGGCGATGACGACCCTGCGGATCACGGCAGTGCCGGAGCCGGCGACGGTTGCGCTTCTGGGCGCGGGTCTCCTGGTCGCCGGTGGGGCGCAGTTGCGCCGTTTTCGCCGCAACCTTTAATCCCGCTCGCCCAATGACGAAGCGGAGCGTATTTTTTGCCGCGGCGTGGGTGCTCGCGGGAGGGCTGCTGGCGGAGTCGCCGGCGGCGACGATCAGCGACATCCAGCTCCAGAGTAATTTCAACGGCGCCACCGGAGCCGGGCAGTCGGCGCCGATCGCCGCGGCGGCTTTTAATTTCGCGCTGCAGCCGCAATTGCTCGACATCACTTCGGTCTCGATCCGGCTCACGATCATCGACGGCGACACTGGTCTCGGTTCGAACGGGGTCGTGGATACGCCCTATCCGCCGGATGGCGCGCAGTACGGCGACGATGACTTCGACGTAAACTCGTTAGGCCTGCGCCTCGACGGAATCGATCTTGGGCAAGGGTTGCTCCTGAATGGGTTCAACGATTACGACCCGAGCTTTGCCCTGGCGGACAAAGATTACGTGACGCTCACGATCACCGGCACGCCGGCGAACATGAGCGCGCTCCTCACCGCCCTGCAGGATGGACAGCTGGTGGCCACGATCTACGACACCACCGGTCTCTCACAGTCCAACGGCTTTCGCCTGCCGAACCAGAACCTCGCTGGAACGCAGCAAATCTTCGCTACGCTTTCCCTCACCGGCACCGCCGTGCCGGAGCCGGGGAGTGTGGCCTTGTGCCTCGTCGGTCTGAGCGCGCTGGCTCTTTATTCCCGGCGCCGCCGCGCCTGAGCGCGGTTTTTTCCTTCCATTATGAAATACCAAACCTTCCTTCGTTCTTCCGCCACGCTGGCGGCAGCGCTTTGCACCCTCCTCGCGGCGGAACGCGCCGGCGCCACTGCTCCGCCGGCAGGCACGATTACCCCGGCTGGGCCCGTGGCCCCCTTTACCGGCACTTTCACCGGCACGGCGGTGGGCACCGGCGCGGCTGACCCCTCGGCTGCCATTTTGGGGGTCAACAAAGACACCTTTCACCTGAGCATCTCCGGCAATGTAAACGACTACACGGGCAAGCTCGTGCAGATCAGAATCAACTGGCAGGTGCCGGCAAACGATTACGATCTCCAGATTCACAAGCGCAACCCGGACGGGAGCGATGGCGAAGAAATCGGTACCTCCGGGAGCGGCGCCCCTTCGACCCAGGAGCAGTTCTCGCTCAATCCGGTGGTTCCCGGCGAATACAACGTCAACATCACCTACTTCACAAACACCCCGGGCGCCGACCAACCCGTGGGCACCATCAGCGTCCTCACCGGCTCCGCTTTGCGCACCGCGACCTATACCCACGGTGGCATCACCTTCTCGCCGAGCTCACCCACCAAGACTGGCACGGCCAACTCCGACGGCGAGCCGAGCAGCCGGATCGACACTTTCGGGAACTATTACATCTGCGGGATTCGCGGGGTGCCGGCTGGCGTTGATTTATTCTACTTCGACCTGCGACCGACGTTGCCGGCGCCGTCTTCGGCCGCGCGAGCGCGCCGGACGCAGGAGGGCAACGCGCCTGGGGCGGTGAATCCAAACTACGATCCTTTCATGCGCGTGCCGATATATCGCGGCCAGCCGGATTCGTTATTCGACACCACCCTGCAATCGCAGCTCTCCGCGGGTGCCCTGGGCGGGGGCGATATCGATTTAGCCGTCGGCTTCGGTCCCTACACCGGCGCGAAAGGGAACGTGAACCAAAATCAGGAGCCCGGGGTGCCAGTGCTGGCTTACTCCAGCTTGACCGCAGCCAACCTCACCCTCGGAACAACGCTGGATCGCGGTCAGACGTTTGCCTTCAATCCAGTCGGCAACATCATCGGCGGCGTGCCGGTCAACGACCGCGAATGGCTCGGATTCTTTAACAACAACATCGTCTACCAGGTCTATCGCAATTTCGCCCAAGGACTGGCTTTCATTCAGCAGTCGACCAATGGCGGCTTCAGCTACGGTCCTGCGTTCCCCGCGGGCGGGGTGGCCTTCCCGCAAACGGGCTCGCTGGAAGTCGATCGCACCACCGGGGTGGTCTACGTGAGCAGCAACGACGGCAAAGTCGCGGTCGGCAAACCCTCCGCTAATACCGGAGGCGGCACTCCAGCGGATGCGCCTCAGACTTACGTGGTGCACCAGGCCGTTCCAGCCACGGTCGATTCCGCGAACATCTTCTTCCCGATCCGCGTGGCCGACGATCACACGATCTACGGGGTCTACTCCGATGGGCGCAATATCTACTTGGTCCATTCGACCGACGAAGGGACTTCCTGGAGCGCGCCGGTCGCGGTGAACGACTCCGCGGATCCTCGCGAGCGTTTGAACCTCATGCCCTGGCTGGCGGCCGGTCCTGTACCTGGCTCCGTCGCCGTCGCCTGGTATGCGACCGACAACGACTCGAACGACGATAACGCCCGCTGGCGGGTTTACTTCGCCCAGAGCTTCAATGCGAAGGCGGCCACGCCGGAATTCCGCATCGTCCAAGCCAGCAGCCATTCGAATCACGCCTCGAACATTTCGCTGAAAGGGCTGCCGCTGACCGGCGTTTCGCCGAACCGCAATTTAATCGACTACTTCCAGGTGGTGCTCGACCCGAGCGGCGCGGCCATCGTGGGATTCACGGATGACCATAACGACTTTGACGGCCACACCTTTGTGGCGCGCCAGATCTCCGGGCCCTCCTTTAACGGCACCGGCGCGCTGCCGGCTCAGGTCGAAGGTTCCGCGTTGCCGGCACAGCCTTTCGCTACGCCGGGAACGGTTGCGCCCATCGCCGGGCAGAAATCGCCTCAACCGATGCAGCCGGGTCCTGATGGTGAGCAGGTGACCGACTTCGCGCAGGACCAGGACAGCGGCCTGCTCGCGGTCACGCCGACCAACAGCCCGATCGACATCATCTCGATCAAGTATCTCTTCCAGGATAGCAATGCCGGGCCGGTGATCACCGCGACCATGAAGGTCTCCGACTTGAGCACCGTCCCGCCCAATGGCACCTGGCGGATGTATTTCACCGCGAACGCGCCGGAGACTGGCGTGATCAACATCCCGGGTAATTCCTATTCGACCGGCCTTTCGGACGATGGTGAC
This sequence comes from uncultured Verrucomicrobiae bacterium, assembly GCA_963726745.1. GTDB lineage: Bacteria > Verrucomicrobiota > Verrucomicrobiia > Chthoniobacterales > UBA10450 > JACCTI01. Next base: position 769,944 of record CAVSDR010000003.1, on the reverse strand, counting down.
CAGTTCTACATCGAGGCCCGCACCTCGGCGCAGGGAACGCGCGTGGCCAAGTGGGGCACAGCGGTGCGGACCTTTAGCGGCGGGATTACCCGCACCGAGCGGGGCGATGCCGACCGGGCGTTCTTCAACTCGCAGAATAATACCATCAGCGTGCGCATCTCGTCGTCTAAGTTGAACAGCTTCCTCACCGGGGCGAATCGGCCGACGATTGGCTTCGGTTCTGTCCTCTGTGGCCTGCGCGGCCAGACGCTGCTTGGGAACAGCACCGCGTTGGAAGACTCCACTCGCGGCGGCACCGAGTTGACGATTCAGAATCCGTTCTGAACCGCGCAGTGAAGAAAACCTTCGCCCTCCTCTTCGCCTGCGCGGTCCCTTACGCGCAGGCGGAGACGGTCGCTGAAACCTCGCCGCTGCCCGCCCCCTCCGGCCTCGCGCCCTATGCGGTGCGGTTGCACAACGCCGAGACCGTCAAAGTGATGGGTTCGCTTCTGGGGGTGAAATTAGGCGACACGGTGGAGGCGGCGCGGCGGAAGCTCGACCCGCTCGCGGAAGGCGGCCAACCGACCAAGCAGGAGACCGAGGAAGACGAGGGAGAAGGCGGCGCCTACAAGGTCCTCTGGCAAATGAAGGGTGGCCCCTATTCCACCATCTTTCTGAAGACGGATGACTCCGGACGGGTCAACAACATGACCGGCTTTTTCCGCGCGGGGAAAGAACTCGCGTTCGACAAGATCGGCGAGGTCAAGAAAGCGCCGATTGCTAATGCAAAGGTCGTCGCCTGGGATGTCGCCCGGCCGAAGCAGCCGCTGTTTAGAGTGGTCGCCGAAGGGGCAGACAACCAGGCGCGCACGATCACCATCTTCACCGTCAAACGCCCGAACAGCGGGCGCGACGGGAAGCCGAACTAGAGCGTCCTCGCGTGAGTGCGCCCGGCAACGCGCTACTTTCGCGCATTGCTCGCGGTGGCGGAAATTCCTTCGCCGGAATGCGCCCGGACGATGAAAGCGTCGCCGCTATTGATCGTGCCGTCTGCGTTCACATCGGAGCGAAAGTTCTCGCCCTCGACCAATTGCCCGGAGCGGCCGCGCGTTTGCTGGGCGTCGCCGGAATTGGTTGTGCCATCGGCGTTGGTGTCGCCGAGGACGACGGCCATGGTCACCTGCACATCCGCGCGCGCGAGGCCGTCATTCACGTCGGCTAATTTCACGCGCACGAGCTGCGGCGAGGACACGCCGGTCAGGTTCACGGTCACGCTGCTGCCATCGGTGCTCGTGCCGGCGATCGCGCCGGTGCCTGCCGTGATCGCGGCTGCGCCGGTCGTCACCGGGCCGCGGAATTGAAAGACTAACGAGTAGTTGCCGCCGGCGCGACATTCGATCCCGGGTGCGCCATTCAGCGGCAGGTCCACGTCGAAAAACGGACCCCCGGCTCCGTGTTGCCGGCGCGAGACCACCCGCGCGACCGGCCCGACCGCGAGCGCGAAGACATCTTCGCGATTGTTGTGATCCTGCGCGATCAAATCGGAGGCGCGGCTGGCAAAAATAAGCAGCGCATTGTCGGCGCTCCAGACCGGGCCGCCGACGTGTTCGGAATCGCCCGAGCCGCTGTTGCCGCCGCCGGTGGCGCGATCATAAGGGTGACTCACGAGGATGTTTTGCCCGCTGCTCGTCTCGTAGAGGAAGAGATCGCCGCTGAAGCCGAAGCGATCATTTTGCCCCGCGACGAGGTCGCTCGAGGAGCTAACGAAGGCAACGAAGCGTCCATCCGGGCTGAGCGTGGGCGTGCCGGTGCGCGGGGAATCGAACGAGAAACCATTCCCCGCAGTGGCCGGCTGGCCGAGCGCATGACTAACGAGTCGTGTCTGGCCGTTCAGCCGATCCCACAGGAAGACATCCTGGAAGCTGTTCGCATCCACCTGGCCGGCGACGAGGTTGGTGGCCGCGCTGCGATAGGCGACGAAACGGGCTTCCGCGCTCACGGTGGGGCTGTAGGCGTAACCGTCGCCCGTAGCCGTGGCGCTGGCGGCGGCGTGGCTCACGAGCGTGGTCTGGCCGGAGACGCGATCGAACAGGAAAACATCATCGCGGCCGTTGGTGTCGCTTTGGCCAGGGACGAGGTTGGTCGAGCTGCTGACAAATGCGAGCGTGCGATCGTCCGCGCTGAAGATCGCCGGGTCGTCGGCGACGGTGCTGCCGGTGTTCCCATCACTGGTGCGCGCGGGGGTGTCGCTTTGCGCGTCGACCAGGCGGCAACTGTCGGCGTTGCGATCGTAGAGGAAAAGATGCTGCACGCTGTTGAGGTTGTTATCCTGGCCAGGCGCGAGATTGAGCGCCGCGCTGTAGAAGGCGACGAAGTTGCCGTTGCTCGAGATCGAGGGCGCGAAGGAATAATCGCTCGCGGTCAGGAGTGCCGCCCCGGAGGCATGGCTAACCAGGCGCGTGCTCCCGCTTTGCCGGTCGAAGAGGAAGACATCGCGTCCGTTGTTGGCATCGGATTGCGCGGTCACGAGGTCGGTGGCGTCGCTCGCGAAGACCACGAAGCGGCCGTCCGGGCTCACGACTGCGGTCTCGGAATAATCGTCCGCCGCGAGCGTGGGCACGAGGCTGTTGCGGCTCAAGAGGCGGCTGGTGTTGCTCTCGCGATCGTAGAGAAATACATCGGCGACGCCGTTCGTATCGAGCACGCCGTCGACCAGGTTGGTTGCGCGGCTGGAGTAGGAAATCCAGCGGCCATCCGCGCTTATCGCCGGCGCGTAGGAATTGCTGTCGCCAGTTTGCGCGGCCGCGCCCGCGGCATGGCTCACGAGCGCGAGCGCTCCGGTCTGCCGGTCGCGCAGGAAGATGTCGTTGGCGTTGTTCGTGTCCGATTGCCCGGGCAGGAGGTTAGTCGCATCGCTCGCGAAAACGATGAAGCGGCCGTCGGCGCTCGCGCGGCCATTGCCACTGTTGCCGTTCGCAGTGAGGGATGCGGTCCCGCCAGCGACGGCGGACGCGGCGGTGAGCACGCTGCTCGCGCGTTCGTAGAAGAGAACATCCGCTGATCCATTGGTGTCCTGCGGCACCAGGTTGCTCGCCTGGGTATTGAACACGACCACGCTGCCATCGGCACTCGGCAGCGGCAGGAACGATTGGCCATCGCCGCCGAGGCTGGCCGAGCCCGGTCGATGGCTCATCAACTGCAGCGTGCCGAGGAGCCGGTCGTAAAGAAACACGTCGCCGCTCGACGGGCTGTTTTGCCCCGGGACGAGATCGGTCGCGTAGGTCGAAAAAACGACCGTGTTTCCATCCGCGGCCAGGCGGCTGCCGAAGCTTTTGGCGTTGGCTGCGCTCCCGCCGGGATTGCGTGTGAGCAGCTGGCTGCTGTCGGTCGTGCGGTCCCAGAGGAAGACATCCTCGGCGTTATTCACGTCCGAGGTGCTGCTTAAATTTGCGGCCGCGCTCTGGTAGCTCACGAAGCGTCCATCGGCGCTGATCGTGGGATAAAGCGAGGTGACGTTGCCGGTGGTAAGGGCGTTTCCCTGGATGTGACTCACGAGGGTATTCGCGCCCGTGTTCCGATCGTAGAGGAAGACGTCCTGCGCGCTTTGATTCGGGTCGACCTGGTTCGGCACCAAATTGGTCGCGGCGCTTTGGTAGACGATGAATCGTCCATCCGCGCTCAAGGCCGGCGAGCCCGCGGCGCCATTCCCCACGGTGGTGCTGGAGTCGGCCGCGTGATTCACGATCACGGTCTGGCCGCTGGCGCGGTTCCAAAGAAAAAGATCCAGCCGCTTCGCGTCCTCAGTTTGTCCCGGGACCAGGTTCGAGGCCGTGCTCAGGAAGGCGAGCCAGCTCCCATCGGCCGTCGGCAGCGGGGTGAAGGAAAGGCCGTTGGCGGTGGTCGTGTCGGTCCCGGCTGCATGCGTCACCAGCGTCATCGTGTCGGCTAGTCGATCCCAATAAAAGATACTCGCGGAGGCGCCGCCGTCGGTTTGCCCGGCGATGAGATTGCTGGCGGCGCTGGTGAAGGCGATGAAGCGGCCATCGGCGCTGATCGCGGGATCGTATGAGTTCGAGTCCGCGGTCGTGAGCGGCGCGCCGGCGGCGTGTGAGATGAGACGATTCTCGCCGCTCAGGCGATCGTAGAGGAAGACGTTTGGCTCCTGCAGATGGGTCTCGATTTGGCCGGCGACGAGGTTGCCGGCAAAACTCCAGTAGACCACCCAGCGGCCGTCGGCGCTGATCGACGGGATCATCGAGCCGGCGTCCGCCGCGGTCAGCGGCGTGCCCGCAGCGTGGCTCACGAGGACAGTGGTGTGCGCGCTGCGATCATGCAGGAAAACATCGAGCGATGCATTAGCCTCCACCTGGCCGGGCACGACATTATCCGAGCTGCTCTCGAAAACGACGTAGCGCCCATCCGCGCTGGCGCTCGTCTTGGTGGAAAGGAGCGCGCCGGCCGTGGCCGAGGCCTGGTTGGGATCAGCCGCCGAGATGAGTTGCGGCTGCGCGGGCAGCGCAACGCCTTCCGGCGCCGGCCGGGACGGCACCTCGGCGTGAGCGGCGGCGGCGGTGAAGAGCAACAGGAAAGCGACGCGAGTGCGGAGAGGTGTCGGCATGCCAAGAGAATCGAGGCAAGCGCCGCCAAAAGCTGTGAGCCACGCGAAAAAACCGCCGGCCACTCGCGCGGGAATGAAGACTCGTTAGGCCAAACGCTGCCCTCTAGCGTGCGCTCGGCGTTCCCAGGATGGTGTCGCCGGAACGCGCGCGGACCACGATCGTGTCGCCGCCGTTGATCACGCCGTCGAGGTTCACGTCGTCGCGGAAATTCGTGCCGTCGGTCGTCTGGCCGGAGCGATTACGCGCTTCCTGCGCGTCGCCCACGTTGACCACGCCGTCGTTGTTCACGTCGCCAGTGGCGACGCCGAGGGTGATGAGGACATCGGAGGCGGTGGCGCCGTCGTTTACGTTCGCGAGCTTCACGCGCACGATCTGTGGTGTGGTCACGCCGGTGAGATTCACCGTCACGGTCGAGCCATTCACGCTCGTGCCGCTGACCGTGCCCGTGCCGGAATCGACCGAAGCCTGGCCCATGGTGATCGGGCCGGCAAAATTGACGACAATTTGGTAGTCGCCGTTCGGTCCGCCGCGGCGCGGTTCGGTCGCGGGTGTGGTGGACGCGGTCAACAAATTGACGTCAAACGTCCCCGCGCTGCCGTGGGTCTTGCGCGAGACCGCGCTGACCGGGATGACCGGGCACACGGTCGTGCCGGGCAGGGGCGAGTTGCGACTGGCCGTGGTCACCTGGGTGGTCGGCGTGGTGTAACTGATCGTGGGAATGCCGTTGCCGTCGAGCACGAGCTGAATGAAATCGAGGCGCACGTTGCCGACTTCGTCGACCAGTTCGACGTCCCAGGTGGGCGCGGCGGTATCGACGTTCCGCCCCCGCAGGTAATAGACGCGGGCGTTGCCATTGCCGGCATCTTCCAGAAGGGCCACGTGCGCCGTGCCGCAGCTGACGACGAAGAATTGATCGGACCCGGAATCGGAGCGCAGGGCGTTCCCGTAACGCGGAAGGGTGTGCGTGTAGGCCCAGGTCTCGCCTTGGTTAAAGCTCACGTAGAGACGATTGCCATGAAGCACATAGAGCGTGCCTTTATTATCGAAGGCCGAGTGCGAGACGACAAAGGATGAGCCGGGATAAGTCCCCAGCGGATGCTTCACGCCGGCCCAATTTACGCCGAAGTCTCCGGTGCTGCAGACGTAGAGGCTGTCGGGCGTGCTTTCGCTCCAGTAGAATTTCCGGTCGGTCCCGAAGGTGCCGTGACGACCGGCCTTGTGCAGGGCGAAATTCGCATTCGGCACGCGCGTGTCCGGCGGCGCGGCGGGGTTAGGCGTGTGCGCGTTGGTCTGACAAACGATGTGCTCCGGGCCGCTGCCGTCATTGCCGACGAGTGGCGTCTGGATGGGAAAAGTGAGCCCGCCGTCGAAACTAAAGATGAGCGCGGTGCCGATGCGCATCCAGCCGGCTAAAACATACGGCTCATCAGTCGGGAGAGCGCCGCCGGGACGCATCCCGGAGAAGGGCGCGAGGTAAGACCAGGCCTGGTCGTTGCCGGCGGAAGCGAGCGGCACGTGAGTGATGATGAAGTTCTCGCCAAAGTCATCGCTGTGCGCGGTGACCACGTCGCCCAACTCGGTGCCGAAGAAGATCACATCAGTCCCAAAGGCTTGCATGTCGCCTTCGATGCCGAAGGGCACGGAAGCGGGCGCGGGCGGATATTTTTGCGTCCAGGTTTTCCCGCCATCGGCGCTCTTCTCGATGATGTTGCCGGTCACGAGCACGGGCAGAAGAACAAAGGTGTTATTGCCCGCGGCGGCGAGGTTCCCTTCGCAGCATTGGCCGTGGTATTTGATCGTCCAATCGGGCGATTTCGGCGGCGGCGTCGGTGTGGGCGTGCCGCCCGGGCCGGTGGAAACGACCGTAGCCGTGCCGTGGTATTGATCGCCTACGCTGCCGGCGAAATAGACCACATGGACAGTGAAAACGGTCGTGCCGCTCGGGTCCAGGCTCGCGGGGGAAATGTCGACCGTCTCGGTGGTGTTGGGCGCGCCGCCAGTCGACGAGCCAACGAGCGGCCCGGCGTTGCTCCCCTTGTGCACGTAGAGGTCGTAATCGCTCGCCAGCACCACCCAGGAGATGACCACGCGGATGCTTTTGCCCGCCCAAGCGGCGGCGTCGCCGGACACGGTGAGCGTGTAGGTGTCGCAATTTACCCCCTCGACGCAGGTGGCTTCGCCATTCGAAGTCCCGCCGGCGGCGGTGCCATCCCAGGCGAGCACATTCGACGTGGGCGAAATGCTGCCGCTGGTGGGATTGGCCGCGCCGGAACGGTAGACCGCCACCAGACAGACGAGCGCGGCGGCGGCGAGAAGGGCGGCGAAGGTCCAGCGGAAACGGCGGCGCGGGGAAGAGACAGCGAGATCAGACATGGGGTGAGCTCCTTGGGGTTAAAGGCCAGGGACGCCGCGCGGATACGCGACGCCGCCTAGAGACTTCGGTTGCGAGCAGGCGGACGGCTGTTTACGGGGCGACGTTCTCGCCGGAATGCGCCCGCACGATGACGGTGTCGCCGCTGTTGATCACGCCGTCGAGATTCACATCGGTGCGGAAGTTCATCTGGTCGGTCAGTTCGCCGGAATGGCCCCGCGTTTCCACCGTGTCGCCGGCGTTATCCGTCCGGTCGCCATTGGTGTCGCCCAGGCAAACGCCGAAGGGCAGGATCACGTTTCCGGTGGTGTTGCCGTCGTTTACCCCGAAGAGCGTGATGGCTAATTTCTGCGGCGTGGGCACGCCGGTGAGGGTGAGCGTGACGACGGCGCCGTTGACCGCAATGCTGTTGACCGTGCCGGTGCCGGAAGTGACCGAGGCGCTTCCGACCGTGACGGGATTGGCGAAAGTCACGACCAAATGATAGGCGCCAGCCGCATCGGGCCGCCGGCATTCCACCCCCGTGGGACCGGCGAGCGGCATCGGAATGTCGAAGACGCCTTGCGTGCCGTGGGTCTGGCGGGAAACCACCGCCACCGGGACGATGGAAGTGGGCAGGCAGGTGCGCGTGACGGGATTCGCGCGGACGAGTGGGCCGCTGGCTTGCCGGGTAAATTCCGCGTGCGTGGCGCTGGCGCCGTTGTCGGCGAAGATGATGTTCGCCAGGCCATCGGGGCCGTTGTTGACCTCGAAGTAATCGAGCAGTGAGCGGTCGGAGCTGCCGATCAAACCGCCGGTGCTGATCGCGCCGCGATGGATCACGTGGTCGCTCGCCTGCACGGTGGTGAAAACCGGCTCGCGGCTTTGGCCGTTCATGGTTTGGCTGAACATCACCTGCCAGGAAGGCGCGTTCGGATCGGGCAGGCGCGGGAGGGTGTTCGGGTCGCCGACCGCCGTGGTTTTGTAGTAGACGATGTTGACCCGGCCGTTGTCGCCCGCAGCCACCCACGGGAGCACCGCGGTCTCGTCGGCCGCGAGTGCGCCGGAGCTCACCGGGAACGGTCCGTAGAAGGTTTTCCCGCCATCATGGGAGCTGGCGAACCAGATGCTGAACTCGTTTGTGCGCGCGTTGTTCATGCTCCAGGCGACGTAGATATTGCCCGCCGCATCGATGTCGCCCGCGGGGAAAATCTGCGCGTTGTTCGTTCCGCGCGTCGCCGCCGCCGCCGGCACTCCGGTAGGCGAATCGATCACGCCCTTGAAGATCGGATAATTCGCGAAGCTCACCGGCGCGCCGCCCGCGACCGCCGGCGGTTGCGCGACGAAGGCCCAGATGTTGAGCAACTTTCCGAAGGGCGGATTGGCTGCGTTCGTCGTGGGAATGGAAGCGTTGAAGACGCCGATGATTTCGTGCGTGTTCCGGTTCACGAAGAGCGGGCCGGGATTGGTGTTCGGCACGGTGGTCGTGAGCTCGGGATCGGTCATCGCGTTCTGCGTCACCCAGGCGTTGTCGTTGGCCGAGGAGGAGAGGCGGATGATCTCGGAAGCGAGTTCGTGATCGACTTCGTAGACGTATTTATCCGTGCCGATGCGGTCGATCGCGAGCCATTGGCGATCCGAGGAAATACCGGTGTCGCCCGCGACGCCGCCGGTCCCGGGTTTGGTCCAGGTCGCGCCGCCGTCGGTCGACTTGCGGATGTGATCGGAGGTTAGGCCAAGGTCGGTAAAGTAAACTTCGTCCGGCCGGGTGCCGTCCATTTTCGGCAGGGTGATGATGTCCTCGTCGCCGCCGGTGAGCGTTGGCTCGTCGGCCACGGGATTGGTCGGCGGGAGGAAGGACATGCCGTTGTTGACCGACTTCCACACCCACGGGTTCCCGGGCGCGGTCACGTAGATGCAGTTGTAGCTGTCGACCCACAGGCTTGGCTCCGCGCCCGGGGAGCCGACGGCGATGTTCGCGGAGAAGGTGGCGGGCGCCGGGCCGGCAGGCGGGGCATAGGCCGCGGGGCCGCCAGTTTGCCGGCTAAACCAGGTGTTGGTTTTGCAGGAGGCGGGGTCGCAATTATTCACGCTGTCGGGGAAAGCGATGAGCGCGTTCCCCGCCGGATCGAGCGCCATGCTGTAGTACTCGAGCAGGTCGCGATTAGCCGATCCGGTGCAGCCGGTGCCGTTGAAGCAAATATTGGTGTCGTGCACCGCGGCGTTCGTGACTTGTGACTGCGTGATCGTCGGCGTGGCGCTGAGCGCGCCAGTGACCTGGGCGAAGAAGACCTGCCAGTTAAACGGGGCCGTGTCGGGGTTGACGCCGCCGGAGCCGAGCCAAGTGACATCAACCACGCCGGGGCTTCCGCCCACGATCCAAGGCATCACTGCCGTGACGGTGTTTCCGCTCCCGCTATCGACCTGCACCGGTGCCTTCCAGGTGCCGCTTTCCCCGGCGCCAAGAGTGGCATGGAACGGCGAGCTGGTGAGATAAACATGCGTCCCGGTGCTGGGGCTGCGGCTGCTGAAAGCGAGGTGCAGATTCCCGCCGCGATCGACCGCGAGCATGGTGAACTTGTGCGCCGGATCGCTCCCGATCGCGCCCGTGTAGACGCCGGTGATCGTCTGCCAGGTGGTGCCGCCATCGACCGACTTCAAGAGGTCGATGCGGTTGAGCGCGGTCGACGGAATGAAGGTCGTGTAGAGAAAGCCGGTGTAAGGATCCACCACCAGGTTGCCCTCGGTGCTATTCGCGCTCGTGAGCAGCGCGGGCGGCGAGAAGGTTTTGCCAGCATCAGTAGACTTGGTAAAGAGCAGCCGCCCTGTCCCCGGCGCCTGGCGTACGGTCATGAAGAGGGTTTGCGGGCCGTAGGCTGCGATCCACTGGCGATCCTCCACCGGCACGCCGGTCGAGACGGGATTAACCGTCCAGGCTTGACCCGGCTGCACGCCGCCGGTCGCGCCGTCCATCGAAGTGCTCATGGTGACGCTGCCAACGTAGAGGCTCGAGACGTAGAGGTAGCCGCCGCTGGAGACATCGATCGAATCATCCGCGCCGCCGAGCGCGACGCATTGCGGCACGGGCGGAGTGCATTTGTCCTGCAAGCCATCCGGCTGCCCGAGGTAGGTGAAGCTCGTGCCTTGGTCGGTGCTTTTCCAGAGATCGGTCCCGCCCGGGACGCCGTTGATCGCCGTGACGTAGATGTTGCCGAAAATGTCGGCTTTGATTTCCGGTTCGGCGTCGGCCTGGAAAAACGCCGGGCTCAGCGGCGCCTTCGGCATCTGCTGCGCGGCGGAAAAAGTGATGCCACTCACAATCCGCTCCGCGCTGCGGCCGGGCGGTTCCTCGGTGCGGGCACGCACGGTCGCGTTACCCTGCGGACCGGCGAAAGCGCTGGCTAAAAAGAGCGCGGCCACGCCGGCCAGGAGAAGCGCGAGCACGAGAGGGAGGACGTTCCAGAGGGGGAGTTTGCGGAGGGTGTTCATGGGAGAGGGAGGATGGGCGGCGCGGAAAGCGTCGCCTGATAAACGAATCGAACTTCCCGAAAAGGTCGGCTGCGATCGCGGGATTACTTTTTCGTCACTGAACCCGTCCAAGACATTCGCCGAGCCCGAAACCATTGCAGCCTTCCGCGTCTTCCCCCGCGTGGAGTCGCCCCCACGTCTAACCCCAACGATGCGGCCGGTCCCTCGGTCGCCAGCAGTTCATCACCCCTATGAATTCACGAAAGCTTCTCTCTCGCACTCTTTGGCTTTGCGGTTCCGGATTACTGCTCGCCGCCTTCGCCGGCCCGCTGATCTCGTCGCCTAATTCAGGACGCGCGCTTGCGCGGGTGGCGACCAACGAGGGCACTCCGGAAGCGCGGGCTGCCTTGGCGCGCTTGCAATCCGTGGCCGCGGCGCCGTTGGTCTCCTCGGTCTCGACGAAGACTGGGAACTACGACTTCGTGCGCGGGCAGGGCAAAGCGGTCCTCCTGCGCGACGACGCCAGCGCGAAGCCGGAAGCGCGCGCACTCGCCTTTCTCGCAAATCACGGCGGCCTCGTAGGCCTGAACCAAAACGAGCGCGCGGCGCTCAACGCCGGCGGCGCTCCTGCGGCCGGGAGCGACCTGCAAGTGGCGCGGACCGAGCGCGACGACCTCGGCATGTCGCACGTGCGCTTGAATCAATTTTACCAGGGGCTGCGCGTCTTCGGGGCGCAGCTCGTGGTGCACATGAATGACGAAGGCATTACCGCGGTAAACGGCGATTTCGTGCCGGAAGTCTCGCTCGAGGTGCGGCCCGCGTTGAGCAAAAACGTCGCCGAAGATCTCGCGCTCACGGTCGCGAATAAGGAGAACGGCGGCGACTCCTCGGCGAAGGTCGAGAAATCAGAACTCGCTGTCTATCCGCTCGGGTTGCTCGAGGGGCGCGCGGTTTCCAGCCGGCTGGCTTACGCGATCAACGTGGTCGGTTTGAAAAACGCTGAGCAGCTTTGGGTCGATGCGCAGACCGGCGCGGTGCTGGTGCGCATTCCGCTGCGCCAGGACGCACTCTACCGCACGATTTATTCGCCCAATTACGATCCCGCGAATCCGGACCTCTTTGTCCAGCGGCGCGAGGGCGATCCACCGCATCCGGCGCCCTTCGTGAACAATCTCTACGATTTCGCCGGGCAGACGTACAACCTCTACGCCTCCGGTTTTGGCCGCGATTCCTACGATGGCGCGGGCAAACACATGATCAGCGTCTACCTGATCAATCAGCAGTGCCCGAACGCTTACTGGAACGGCACCTCCACGAACTATTGCCCGGCCTTCGACGCCGATGACGTGGTCTCGCACGAGTGGAGTCACGCCTACACGGAATACACCCACGGCTTGATCTACGCCTTCCAGAGCGGCGCCTTGAACGAGAGTTACTCCGACATCTTTGGCGAGACCGTGGACCTCCTGAACAACGCCGACGGCATCGGCGGAAACAACAATGCCCAGCCCTATCCGAACGGCCAACGCTGGCTCGTGGGCGAAGACCTGGGCGAGGAACTTCAGTCTCTCCTCCTGCGCGATATGTACGATCCCGACCGCCAGGGCGCGCCCGGCAAAGTTTCTTCGCTCAATTACGCCTGCGGCACCGGCGACGGTGGCGGCGTGCACACGAACTCCGGCGTGCCGAATCACGGCTATGCCCTCACGGTTGATGGCACGCAATTCTTCCCGGGGAATGAATGGAACGGCCAGACCATCACCGGCATTGGCCTAACGAAAGCAGCCGCGATCTATTTCCGGGCCGAGAGCGTTTACCAAACGCCCACGACGGACTTCAAAGTCCACGACACCGCGTTGCAAACTTCCTGCAGCGATCTGATCGGGGCGCCGTTAAAGAACCTGTCGACCACCAGCGCCACCGGCACGCCCTCGGCGCAGGTGATCACCGCCGGCGATTGCCAGCAACTCGCGAAAGCGATGCTCGCGGTCGAGATGAGCCTCACGCCGCCCTGCGCCACCGGGCCCTTGCTTAATCCCGATCCAGCTCCGATTTGCCTCGGGTCGAACACCATTTTCTCGGAAAATTGGGAGACCGGCGGCGATGCCGGCGCGGCCGCGCGCGGCTGGACCAAGACGAGCATGGGCTTCGCCACGGGCTGGTCGACTGGGAGCAGCAGCCCTCGAAAAACGATACGCGTTTCTTCCATGTTGTCGGCAGTTTACCCGGCGGGCGCACCGGCTCGGCGGCCTTTGCGATTGATCCTCCCGTGGGCGAGGAAGGCGGCGGCACTTGCCAGCCAAACGGCGACTTCTCCGGAAGCCACACGCTCGACAGCCCATTGATCACGATCCCGGCAGGCGCGACTGCGGCCAAGTTGTCGTTTGACCATTGGATCGCGAGCGAGGCCGGCGTGGACGGCGGGCAATTGGAAATCAGCCGAAACGGGGGAGCGTACCAGCTCGTCCCAAAGAGCGCGTATCTCTTCAACGCGCCGAACACGGTTTACAACGAGGCCGCCCCCGTGGGGAACAACACCAATCCGAACCCTTCCGAGATTGCCTGGACCGGGACGAATCTCGGGTCGGTGATCCTTGGCTCCTGGGGGACCACCCTGGTTGACCTCGCTTCCATGGCGCAACCGGGCGATACCATCCGCCTTCGCTTCACCTGGAGCCAGGATGGCTGCAACGGGGTGAAGGGTTGGTATGTCGACAACATCCGCGTCTTCACCTGCCCGGTCTTGCAGGCCCCGACCTTGACCACCGGACCCGACTACGAGAACCCGGACACAGACGGCAAGTTCACCTTGAACTGGGTCCGTCCCGCGCAGGCGATCGGGCCGGATGTCCTCCAGGAATCGCGCACCTCCTGCGCGCCGCTCTTGTTCGACAACGCCGAGGCCGGTTTGGCGAATTGGACCACCACCACCTCCGGCACCGGGGCGCAGCCATGGAAGACGGATAACTCCAAGCCGCAGCACCCGAGCAACACCTTCAACGTGCAAGGGGTCAACGGGATCACGAGTGCGGATTCCTACCTGACCTACAAGTTTCCGATCACCATCCCGACGGGCGGGCAGACGTTCCTGAATTTCCTCGATTGGGACAACAACGAAGGCGACGACAATGTCCTGGTGGAGGTCTCCGAGGATAACGGCGTGAGCTGGGTCCCGGTGTATCTGCACAATCGCTCGGAGCTCGGCACCGGCGCGGTTTCCTTCGCCACCGAGACGCTCTTCCCGCATTCCGTGAGCCTGGCAGATTACGGCGGCAAAACCATCCGGCTGCGCTTCCACTACGCGCTCGGCGCGGAGGATCGCGCGGGCTCGGCGCCCTTCGGCTGGTATGTCGATGACATCGCGATCGTGAACGACAACTGGGTCGATGTGGCTGCCACCGCCGGGACCAGCTCGGTCCAGCAAAAGAGCAGCGGCACCTATTGCTATCGTGTCCGCACCACCTTCGATCTCGGCGGGCAGGCCGCGCCCGGGCCGTTCAGCAATCCGGTCACGGTTAACGTCGTGCCCGGTGTCGCCCGGGTGGTTTCGCGCAAGCTCCATGGCGGCACGCAGGATATGCCCCTGCCGCTGACTGGAACCCGCGCGGTCGAGTGCCGAATTGGCAACGGCCCGAACAACGGCAGCCACCAGATCGTCTTCCAGTTCGGCGCGCCCGCGACCTTCACCAACGCGAGCGTGACCCCGGCCGGAGGCAAGAGCGCGGAAATAGACAGCACGTCGACCAACGGCAACGAAGTCGTCGTGAACTTAAAGAACGTAACCAACGGCCAGGTGGTGAACGTCCAGCTCACCGGCGCGAACGACGGCTCCGGGGCCAAGACGATCACCGTGCCGGTGGCCTTCCTCGTAGGCGACACCAATGCCGATGGGATCGTTAACTCCGGCGACGCCATCCAGGTGCGCAACCGCTCCGGGCAGACGGTGGACTCGTCGACCTTGCGTTACGACGTGAATACAGACGGCAACATCAATGGCGGCGACGCCATCGCGGTGCGGAATCGCTCGGGCGATTCGCTGTAACGTCGCCTCGCCTTGGGTCAAAACTCGCCCGGCCGGGTCTTCGGATCCGGCCGGGCTGTTTTTGCCCAGCGAGATGGACTTTTTTCGGGTTTTATTGAATGGGAGACGCCCGAGGTCGCCTCCGCTTTCGATCTCAGTGTCCACGGTTGTCGCAAGGTCGTTCGCGCGATCTTTCCCCCTCGGCGGTCGCTTTCGGTCCACTCCGTCACTTCTATTTCATGAGCAAAGTCCTCCTCCGCAAAACCCGCCAGGCTAGCGCGCTGACTCTGATTGTCGGCGCTGTTCTCCTCGGCTTCTTCGCCTTCACCAACCCATCGCAATCGGCCGCGCCGACGAACGGATCGTTGAATCCGACCGGCCCCACGGTCACTTGGGCGGGCACTTCCGCGGGCGGCGCCTCGCTCGACGAAACCACCTGCACCGCGGCCACGTGCGACAGCTACACGCTCACGCTCACCGGAACGCCCGCGGATTGGGCCGGTAAAAAAGCGCAGGTCTCGATCAGCTGGACCAACGCCAACAATGACTTCGACGTCTTCGTGCATAAAGGCAGCGTCAGCGGTCCTCTGGTGGCCTCCTCGGCCAATGGCGGCGGCGGCCCTGAAGTGGTCGAGCTCGATCCCTCGATCGGCACCATCGGCACGGGGACCTTTGTCGTGCGCGTGGTTTATTTTCTGGTCGTCCCGACGCAACAATATGCTGGCAAAGCTGAGGTGATCGCCGGTGCGGCGCCCACGCCGACGCCGACTCCGGGTTCCACGCCGACGCCCACGCCAGTCCCGCCCGGGACCGCGCGCTTCCATACTTTCCCGGCTCCCTCGGGAGTCGCAGAAGACGCCGGTGAGCCTTCGATCGGCTCGAACTGGCGCAGCGAAAACGTCGTCCGCCCCGGCTCCGGGCACACCTTTGCGAACAGCAACGGCCCCATCCCGAACGGCGGCACCACGACCTACTACGGCGGCTTCCTCCCTTCGATGCTGCGGATCACGTTTGACGATTGCTCCTCGCCCGCGAACGACTTTTGGGAACAGAAGCCGCTCGTCCTCGCCGCGACGCCGCGCGCACTCGGCGATCCGATCCTTTTCACCGACCACGTGGCTGGACGCACTTGGGTGATGCAGGAAGAGGCGCAAGCGGGCGCGACCACCGACATCACGGATGACGACGGCGAGACCTTCAGCCCGAGCACCGGCTCCGGACCGCCGGCGGGCGTCGATCACGAGACGCAGGCGTCCGGGCCGTATCGCACGACCCCGCCGACTGCCCTCTGGCCGCCGACCGGCGCCAAGCGCGCGGTCTATTATGCGGCGCAGAGCGTCTCCGATGCGCGCATTTCTCGCAGCGACGATGGCGGCGTGACCTACGGCCCGGCGATCCCGATGTATACCACCGCGGATTGCGGCGGTTTGCACGGGCACGTCAAAGTCACCCAGTCCACGCCCGCGACTTTAGCCAACGGCCACTCCGGCACCGTCTACGTGCCGAACAACGCCTGCGGCGGCACGAGCGACCCGGTCGGCCATGCCGATGGGCAGCAAGCCGCGATCGTCTCGGAAGACAACGGCCTCACCTGGGCGATCCGCAAGATTCCAAACTCCGACACCAAGAGCGACCGCGATCCCTCGATCGGCATCGCCACCGACGGCACGATCTACCTGGGCATGCAGGCCAAAGACGGTCACGCCCGCGTGGCCGTGAGCCACGACAAGGGCATCACCTGGTCGACGCCGTTCGATGTCGGCGCGCAACTGGGGATCAACAACATCGTCTTCCCTGCGGTGGTCGCGGGCGACGGCGATCAACTCGGCTTGAACAAGGGCCGCGCGGCCTTTGCCTTCTTCGGCACCACCACTGCGGGCGACAACTACGATGCCCCGGAATTTCCCGGCGTTTGGTATCTCTACGTCGCCCTCACTTACGATAGCGGCCAGACCTGGACCACGATCAACGTCACCCCGAACGATCCGGTCCAGCGCGGCGGCATTTGCGGCAGCGGCACCTGCCGAAACCTGCTCGATTTCTTCGATGCCACGATCGACAAAGAAGGCCGGGTCCTCATCGGATGGGAAGACGGCTGCATCGGCGGCTGCGTGAACGGCGGCGCGAATTCTTTTACTGCGAAGGCAACCATCTCCCGCCAGTCCGGCGGCAAGCGCATGTATGCCGCGTTCGACCCGGTCGAGCCGGCCATTCCGCAAGCCCCGGCCGTCACTGGCAACGCCACGCCGACCGCGATCAACCTCACCTGGAAAGAGCCGGATAACGGCGGCTTGCCGATCGTGGGCTACAACGTCTACCGCCGCGCCGGCGCGAGCGGACCGTTCGTCCTCATCGCCACGGTGAACACGCCGAGCTACACCGACACCACCTTCAATAACGCGGTGCAGAACTACTACCACGTGACCGCGCTCAACCAGCAGGGCGAGGGGCCGTATTGCAAAGACTTCCTCCCGTCGAGCGGGCCCGTCCAGACTGCCTGCGTATTCCCGGGCATCAAAGTCAACGACGACACCACCACCGCCGGAACGGATGACGACAGCGGCCAGAACACCCCGGCCGATCCGCGGGTGAATATCAAGCAGCTCTTTGTGGCCGAGCCGTTCGTGGATGCGACCACCCAGAAGCTCTTCTTCACCCTGCAGGTGGCGCCGTCGACCGCCGGCTCGGCGCCGCCGAACAGCCAGTGGATCATTATCTGGAATCGCCAGGGCACCCAGACGAGCGATCCGAACGACAGCAAATACGATCGCCTTTACCTCGCGATGGTGACCGATGCCAACGGCGCCCCGACTTTCGAGTACGGCAAGTTCGGCATCCCGATCAATACCTCGCCGCCGCCGTTGCCCGATCCCTCGGCCAATTCGCCGGCTAAATTCGGCGTCCCGGATAGCGGCAGCTACAACCCGCTCACGGGCGAGATCAAGATCAGTATCTCGAACTCGAAGCTGCAGGCGATCGATGGCGGCGCGACCAAGTATGTCCCCGGCACCGGCCTCGCCGGAGTGAACGTGCGGACGTATTTTAACCGCCCGGATTACATCTCCGATCCGAACGCCGGCGGTCCGCTCGCAGCGTTCGCAGAATAATGCCTCCGACATCAGCCCTGATGGCAGCTACGTGCTCGCGGGGAATGCCGTTTGCGCTCCGGCGCCTTCCCTGGTCAGCGCGGTTTCGCGCAAGGTCCACGGCTCCGTCGGCCCGCTCGATCTCCGCCTCTTCCCGGCTTTGGGCGCGGCGAAGAGCGAGCCACGTCGCGGCGTGCCCGGGGAATACCAGGTCGTCCTGACCTTCTCCGCGCCGGTCACCTTCAGCACGCCGACGACGGATGGCGGCACGATTGCCAGCACCACGACCGCGGGGAATGTCGTGACCGTGAACCTCACGGGCGTGCCCGACCAGCGCACCACCACCGTCAGCCTGCCGGGGACCACCTCGGGCGGCGCTTCGGCCACCATCAACGTGCCGCTGCCGGTGCTCATCGGCGACAGCAATGACGACGGTTTGGTGAATGCCGGCGATGCTCAGCAGACCAAGGCCCGCTCCGGCCAAATCGCGACCGACGAGGAAGGCCCGCGCAACTTCCGCAGCGACCTGAACTGCGACGGCGTGATCAACGGCGGCGATGCGATCATTGCCCGCGCGAATTCCGGCCATCCCACCAGCTCCGCCGAGAACCAGGGCCGCGCCGGGAAATAGCCGGCAACTTCGACCAACGAACAGCCCCCGTCCGCACGCGCGGGCGGGGGCTTTTTCGTGCGTTTTTTTCGGTTGCCGAGAGAAAATTATCCCGCCCGCGTGGACGGGCAGTCACGAAAGAGGATTAGCCCGTCGCCGGTCCCGGCGGCTCAACCCCGAACTCTTCCCTTATGAATCGTCGATCCACCTCCAAGTCTGCCTTTACGCTGCGCTGGCTCCTCGTCGGTACCTTCCTCGTCGCCGGAATGCTCCTGGCCTTCCTCAGTTTTGCGGCGAACCCTTCCGGCGGCAGCATCTCCCCGGGAACAGCCGGCAACCTCACCTGGACGGGCACCGGCTCGATCCCCTCGGGTGGCGCGGAGTCTTCCTGCATGGAAGGGCTCAGCTGCGATAGCTACAAGCTCACCATCACCGGCACGCCCGCGGATTGGGCCGCGGCGCAGAAGCAGGTGCATGTGCAGATCAACTGGCTGAGCCCGAGCACAGACTACGACATGTATGTCCACAAAGGGACGCTCGCGGGGCCGGTGGTGGCTTCCTCGGGCTCCGGCGGGACCACCCAGGAGCAGGTGGATTTAAACCCGGCGCGTTCGAGCATCGGCACGGGTGATTTCATCGTGCACGTCGTCTATTTCGCCGCTACCCAGGCGGACCAGTACACCGGTCTCGCCAATATCATCGGCTCCGGCGCGCCGCCAGTGCCGGCACCGACGCCGGCGGGCGGATCCGCCCCGCGTTTCGAGTTGTTCAACCCGCCGGCAGCGCCGACAGCTTCCGCCGGCCTGGGCCGCGCTTCGGGCGAGCCTTCCATCGGCATCGCCCTCCCGATCGCCGGGCACCCGGAAGGCCGCGCGATGTTCCAAGCCGACGTGCAGACGCTGCGCGTGACCTTCAATGGCTGCCTCAAGCCACTCTGGGAAAACAAGCCCGCGCCCACTTCGCAGGTCGACTTCGATCCGATCCTCTACACCGATCGCATCACCGGCCGCACGGTGGCGCACCTGCTCACTTTTGCCGGAAACGTTATCCTCGGAGAGTCCTCCTACACGGATAGCTCCTTCCCGGATAACGACGGCGAAGTCTGGCATCCGAGCAATGGCACCGGCATCGGCTCGGGCGTCGACCACCAGACCGTCGGCGGCGGACCATACCGCGAAAACACCGTGCCGCCGCCACCGCCGCAGCCGCGGCTCTACCCGCGCACAGTTTACTATTGCTCGCAGGCTTTGGTGGAAGCGAGCTGCGCGCGAAGCGACGACGGCGGCCTGAACTACGGCGCCTCCACGCCGCTCTACACCGACCAATGCGGCGGCCTCCATGGCCACGTGAAAGTCGGCTCCGATGGCGTCGTCTATGTGCCGAATAAAGGCTGCGGCACGCAGCAGGGGGCGATTGTCTCGGAAGACAACGGCGTCACCTGGCAGATCCGCACGATTCCCGGGAGCAACTCTGCCGGGAGCGATCCCGCGATTGGCGTGGGCGCCGCCGGCCGGGTTTACTTCGGCTATGCCGATGGCGATACCAAGGCCGTCGTGACTACCTCCGACGATCACGGCCGCACCTGGACCCCGTCGCTCGACGTCGGCGCGCAATTCGGGATCAACAACGTCGTCTTCCCAGCAATGGTCGCAGGCGACAATAACCGCGCCGTCTTCGCCTTCCTCGGCACGCCCACCGCGGGCGGGTTGCAGGGGCGCGGCTTTACGGGCGTTTGGCACCTTTACGTCTCGACCACCTACGATGGCGGCCTGACCTGGAAGACGGTGGACGCGACCCCGGACGATCCGGTCCAGCGCGGCTGCGTCTGGCTCGGCGGTGGCGCGAACGTCTGCCGAAACATGCTCGACTTCATGGACGTGCAGATCGACCAGGAAGGCCGCGTGCTCGTCGGTTTCTCCGATGGTTGCACCGGGGCCGAATGCATCCAGGCGCCGAATGATTCTGTCGGCAATAGCTACACCGCGCTGGCAGCGATCGCCCGGCAGTCGAGCGGCCGCCGTTTGCTTGCGGCATTCGATCCCCCGGGAGGCGATGTGGCCACCGTGCCCGGCCGCCCGGCGGTCAGCACGTTGCGCAACGGCGGCGTGGTCCATGTGGCCTGGTCGCAATCCGATGACGGCGGCTCGCCGATCACTGGGTACGACATCCTCCGCGGCACCGCTGCCGGTATGGAAACGCTCCTCGCCACCGTGCCTGGCAGCCAGACGCGTTACGATGACAACACCGCTTCCAACCCGGCCGCGGTCTACTATTACAAGGTCGTGGCGAAGAACGCGCTTGGCGCATCCTGTGGCGACAATGAAGTGGCGGCCCGCTACGTCGGCGCCTCGACTTCCGCCAACGGTTACACCCTTGCGGCCGATCCAACCGGCGACCAGGTCGGTGGACCGGCGGGCAATACAGACCTCGACATCCAGGCGCTCTCCGTCTCCGAGCCTGCCTCCGGGCCAAACGCCGGCAAACTCGTCTTCCAGCTCAAGATGACCGATCTCACGTTGATCCCGAACAACCGCATGTGGCGCATCATTTGGGCTTCGCCCGCGTCGATTGGTCAGCAGTTTTACGTCGGCATGACGAAGGATGCCACCGGCGTGCTTACCTACGAATACGGCACCGTCTCCACCGCGACTGTTGGCTTGGTCCTGGGCCTGCCCACGACCACCGCCATCGGCACACCGGACTCGGGTTCCTACACTCCTGTCCCCGGGGGTGTGATCTCGATTGCCATCTCGAAGGATAAAATCGGCAGCCCGCGCCCAGGCGACATCCTGGGAGCGATGTTTGCCCGCACCTACGCCAACGTCGGGGCCGAAGTGCGCTCGACCAATGCGGTCGACTCGACCTCGAATGCGATCACCGCCGATAGCACCGCGAACACCCCGACCTATCTGGTCACGGGTCCGATCCCGGGCTTCAACTCCGTGGTCTCGCGGAAGACGCACGCTGGCGCCGGGGCCTTCGACATTCCGCTGCCGATCACGGGCGCTTACGCCACCGAGCCCCGCCGGAGCAATGGCGCGCACACGCTCGTCTTCAGCTTCCTCAACCCGGTCGCCAGCGTCGGCAGCATCACCGCCACCGCCACCTTGCCCGGCGGCAGTCCGCAGCCCGTCATGGCCACCGGGTCGGTCGGCACGAACACCCGCGAATACCTCGTCGAGTTGACCGGCGTGCCCGATACCGCCGTGGTCTCGGTGACCCTCAATGGCGTGGTCGACAACCTCGCGAACGCGATCGCCGCCGTGCCCGTGACTTTCGGCGCGCTCATCGGCGACACGACCAACGACCAGTCGGTTAATGCCGGCGATACCGTGCAAACGCGGAACCGCTCCGGCCAGTTGGCCGATGGCGGTAACTTCCGCTCCGATGTGAATCTCGACGGCGTGATCAACGGCGGCGATTCGATCATCGTGCGCACAAAATCCGGCTCGGCCACCCGCGCGGAGTAGCCAGCAAGATCACCCCCTTGGAAGTCGGCGCCGGGAAAACCCCGGCGCCGATTTTTTTTGATCTGCGGTCGCGCGGCCGCGTTACCGGGCAGCGCGCGCGGCCGCGGTCACCAGGTTTCCTGATTGGTTCCGGAGGGGCGGACAGGGGCGAAGGTCATCTGATCTTGCTGTCTATTTTTCGCGGCGGCTGCGTTCGGGGCTTGTGGAGAGGGTTCCGCCGGATTGGTTCCGCACGATGATGCTGTCGCCGCCATTGACCACGCCATCGAGGTTTACGTCGTTCCGGAAGACATCGCCGTCCGTGATCTGGCCGGAGCGGTTCCGCGTTTCCTGGGTATCGCCCACGTTGACGAAGCCGTCGCCATTGGTGTCGCCGAGCCGCGTGCGCATTTGCACGGATAAGTCGGCCGGGGTGCCGCCCGAGGTGGCTCCGTTAAGGGTGATCGTCACCAGCGCGCTGTCCGGGACATTGCTCAAGTTCACCACGACTTCGCTCGTCGGCGCGGAGCCGGGCGCGGGCGTTGTCGTGGCCGTGCCGCCAGGGCTTACGGTGACGCCGGTGAAGCTCACCGGCACGGGGAAGGCCAGCACGACCTGGTGATTCCCGGTCGGCGAGCCGCCGCGGCGGGGCTCGATCGGGACCACGCCTCCCACTTGCGGGAAGAGCGGAATCTCAAACGCGCCCACGCTCCCGTGGACCTTGCGCGAAACCGCGCTAACGAGTTGCGCCGCCGGCGCGCAAACCGCGTTCCCGCGCAGGGTGTAGGTCGCGTCGCTGGTGATATCGGAAGCATTGTTTTGCGAACGCTGCGAGCGCACCGCCGCGTTTGGATCGGAGACGTAGTCGGCGCGGTTGAAGTAAGTGCGCACGTTCGTCCCTGCGAGGTCGGTGTTGATCACATACTTGCCGCTGCCGCCATCGATCGCGCGCAGCTTCGACTTTGCGATCGTGATCCGGACGAGGCCGCTGAGCGGATCGTAGGTCGCGCTATCGGGCGCGCCGTAACGCTTTGGAGCGTTCGCATTCGGGTCGGGCAGGGGCGGCGGCGAAGTGTTGATCGCGATGCCAAACTTCCCGTATTCAAACGTCGGGACGCCGTTCGCATCCGTGACCATGGCGACATACATGCGGTCGTAAGAGCTGTCCTGCGGATCGGCCGCATGCGTGCCCTGGCGATTCCAAATGATGAGCCACTGGCTGTTCGGCGGGGCGGTGTTCGTGGTCGAGGGAGCCACCTGCATGGTGAAGACGAGCGGCTCGGCGCCGGGGCTGACGAATGGCTCTGCCAGGTGGAGCCGGCGGACGTTTACCCGCGGATCGGCCGGGGTTTGCTGCGGCGGATCGGTATCCGCGCCATTCGCATCAGTGTCATTCAGCACCTGGATGCCGGGGAGGTTGCAAGCTGTCACTTGCGGGACGTCGAGCGGATGGATCACCTTGCAGTAGGGGCTTTCACCCTGCGAATTGATCGCGGTCACGATGTAATATTTCTCCATCGCCGGCGGGAAACTGGTGTCCATGAAACCGGGTTCCGTGACCGTGGCGATGAGCTTATCGTTCCCCCAGGGACCGGCCTCCGCGGTTGCGCGGTAGATCTTGTAGGCTGTGATCGGCGCGCCCCCGTGGTCCGGTGGAGTCCAGTTGAGCGTGACCTTGGTATTGGCGGCGTCGACAAAGCCTTGCACGCCGGGCGCGCCGGGGATGTGCGGCTCGGCCGTCTGGGTGTCGTAGATCGAGAACATGCGTTTGCCGCCGGCCTGGCGGGTGATGAACGCCTTCGCGGTGAAGGAATTTGCCCCGCCGATTTCGCAGCCGGCGATGCAGCCATCTTCCCCTGCGACCAGCACGCGGCCTTGCCGGTCGATTTGGATATCGATGAAGTCGAGCAGGTTTCGGCAGGTGCCATCGCCGCAGATGCCGCCGCGCTGGATCGGCCCTTCCGGGCTCACGTTCTGCACCGTCCAGGTCTGGCCGTAATCGAACGTCTGCGCGATATACATGTGCCACACGCCGGGGAACTCCGGTGCGCTGTAATCGCCCTGCGTCTTCGTGCCGAAGAAGGCGAAGGCTGCGCGGTCGGGATCGCCCACGGCTACAGCCGGGAAAGCGATGTGCTTGATCCCGGTGAGGGCGCCGAGATCCACGATGCGGGCCCAGCTTTGGCCCTTGTTGTTCGAATAGGCGATGCCGGGCCGGCCGCCGGTGTACATGAAGCCGAGGTAAATGTGCTTGCTCCGCTCGGTCTTGTCGCAGGTGGGCGTGTTCGGTGGGCACCACGAAACGCCCACAGAGGCGTCGTCCAAACCGGCATCGCTCGGGATGCCGGGCACGGTGCGGATGTCCCAGGTCGCGCCGTTATCCTCCGAGACCACGACCGCGGGATTGCCGCCGAAGACAAACGGCACATTGAGTTCTTCGCAGGCCTTGTTCGGCACGAAGGCGGTGCCGTCCTCGGCGATTTTGATGTGGCCGTGGAGCCCGGTGCAATCCTGCCAGGTATACATCGGCGTCTGCACCGGGAAGCTGAAGCCGCCGTCTAAACTCAGCTGGCTGGTCGCGGTCAGGATCGCCTGGGACGCGTAAAAGACGGAGTGCGGGTAAGGCGTGGCCGCTGGGTCCGGCGGATTCTTCGGCGTGATCGTGGTCGGCGGAGTAGGCGCGTGGAACGGCCCGCCGCCGATCGTCTGGTGATCGACCCCGCCCGAAGGCGCAGCGCCTTCGCTCGGGTGCATCGTGTCGCCGTCGTTATCGGTAAACTCGAGCGTGCTGCCGCCCGGCGTCAGCCCGAGCTCCTGGCCCACCCACGTGCGGCCGGTCCAGTGATCGGTGTAAAGAATCGGATCGTAGAAGCCGCGCGTGGTATTCGCGGTCACCAGCGGGATCTGGTCCCACTGGACGCCGGCGGGCGAGGCGCAATCGTCGAAGGTCGCGCGGAGGAAGTAGCTGTTAATCCCGCCGTAGTAGAGCGAGGTGCCGCCGTTGAAAGTCTGGAGCACGGTGCCGTTGCGCAGCCGGTTTTGGAAAGTTTGCCACGGGGCGCGGACCACATTTTCCGTGTTCCAATTCACGCCCATGGTCGGCTCGCCCGCATCTTCCATCACGCCGGGTGGCGCGTAATGGTTCACGTAACGCGGGACATTTGCGGTCAAAGGTGTGCCGCTCGGCGTCGGCGTGGCCGTGGGCGTCGGGGTCGCGCCGCCGCCCTTTACGCTTGCGACGCCGGTGTACTGCTCCGCCGGCGGCGTCACCAGGAAGTAAACCACCCGCACCGCGAAAGCGCCGGTGCCGATGGAGGCATTGGTCGGATCGAGGTCCACTTCCTCCGGCCCGCTGCCGCCCGCCGCGGCCGAGCCGACCACGGGGCCGTTGACCGTCCCTTTGTGAATGAAGACATCGTAGTCATCCAGGCCATTGGGCCAGCTGATCTTGACGTTTACTTTTTTCCCGGCCCAATCCGCCGGCGTGCCGCCCACGGTCAGGATGTAGGTGTCGCAATTGACCGCATCGAGCGCATCGCAGGTCGATTCGTCCAGCGAGGAACCGCCGGCGGAAGTGCCGGTCCAGCTCACGCTCGGGCCGGCGGGGTTGAGCGTGCCGTTTTCCGGCGCGGCCGAGCGCGAGTGATCGGCGAAGGAAATAAACGCGAGGACCACGGCGCAGATGATCAACGCGGCGGCCGTGAACTGGCGGGAGGATTGGAGGATGACTTGGCTCATGCGAGAGAGGGAGAGGCGGTAGGGTTGAAATGAATTCCGGGGAGATCCGTGAGGAGACGGAGCCTTCGAGGAGTTCTGGGATTTTTAGCCAGCACTCTGACCTGAGGGTTACCCGAGCGTTACAAGTGGGTAAGGGAAGCGCCGCGACCCTTTCCGATGTCCGCCCGGGCTCTCCCTTTTCGCTCTGCGCTTTCGGTGGTAGCGTCGCCGCTCCGCGATGCCTGCCAATTACAAGGACACCCTCCTCCTCCCGAAAACGGACTTCCCGATGAAGGCGAGCCTAACGACTCGTGAACCGGAGATCCTCCAGACCTGGGAGGAGACGCAGCTTTACCAGCAGATTCAAAAAGCGCGCGCCGGCGCGGAGTTGTTCGTCCTGCACGACGGCCCGCCGTTCGCGAATGGCGATGTCCACATGGGCACGGCGCTGAACAAGATCCTCAAGGATCTGGTGGTGAAATCGAAGACCATGCTCGGCTTTCGCGCGCCCTACGTGCCGGGCTGGGACTGCCACGGGCTCCCGATCGAATACAAGGTGGTCAAGGAAACGCGCGGCCTCTCGCCGGTGGAAGTGCGGCAGCGCTCGGAGGCCTTTGCGCGCAGCTTCGTCGAGATCCAGCGCGGGCAATTTAAGCGCCTCGGCGTGCTCGGCGACTGGGAGAATCCCTATCTCACGCTCGACCCGGCTTACGAGGCGGAGATCCTGAAGGCGTTCGCCGTTTTCGTCGAGAAGGGCCTCGTTTACGAATCGAAAAAGCCGGTCTTCTGGAGCACCGGCGCGCAGACCGCGCTCGCGGTCGCCGAGGTTGAATACCACGACCGCGAAGACACCGCGGTTTATGTGAAATTCCCCATCGCCACCGGCGAGTGGAAAGGGAAGGCGAGCATCGTCATCTGGACGACTACGCCCTGGACCTTGCCGGCAAATTTAGCGATCGCGATTCATCCGAAGGAACTTTACGTCGCGCGCGAATTCCAAAAGGACGGTCGCACCGAGACGCTCATCCTCGCGGAGTCGTTGGTCGAGAAATTCTGCGCCGCGACCGGCTGGGAACCGGTGGGCGAGCCGGGCCGCTCCTTCCCCGGCACCAAGCTCGAGGGCGTCGGCGCGCAGCACCCGTTCCTCCCGCGCACCGCGATCATCTTGACGGCTGATTTTGTCACCATGGACACCGGCACCGGCTGCGTGCACATCGCGCCCGGCCACGGCGAGGACGATTACTCGTTAGGCCATCGCAACGGCCTCCCGATCCTTTCCCCGGTGGACAGCCTCGGGCGCTACACCGAGGAAGTCGGCCTCCCTGATCTCGTCGGCAAATATGTCTTCGACGCCAACGCCGACATCGTCGCGCTCCTGCGCGACGAACGACATGCTCGTCGCGGAGGAAAACTATCAGCACAGCTACCCGTATTGCTGGCGCTCGAAAACGCCGATCATCTTCCGCGCGGTCGAGCAGTTTTTCATCCGGATCAACCAGCTCCGCGAGCCGGCGCTTGCTGCGATCAAAGACGCCAAATGGATTCCGCCCTGGGGCGAAGCGCGCATCTCCGGCACGGTCGAGTCGCGCCCGGATTGGGTCATCTCGCGTCAACGGAGCTGGGGCGTGCCGCTCCCCGTTTTCTACGATGCCGACGGCCAGGCGCTCCTGAACGCCGACTGGATCCGCAAGCTCGCAGAACTCGTTAGGCAGCGCGGCTCGAACATCTGGTTCGAGCTCGACGACGCCGCGCTCGCGCGCGAACTCGGCCTGCCCGAGGGCACGCGCCACCGCAACGACACGATCGACGTCTGGATCGATAGCGGCATGAGCCACCAGGCCGTGCTCGCGGTCCGCCCGGAGCTGCGCAACCCGGCCGACATGTATCTCGAGGCGACCGACCAGCACCGCGGCTGGTTCCAGTCGTCGCTTATGACCAGCGTCGCGCTGCACGATCGCGCTCCTTACAAGACCTGCGTCACGCACGGCTTCGTGGTCGATGTCGACGGCAAAAAAATCTCCAAGTCGAGCAGCTACTCGAAGCCGATGGATGCCGGCCATTTCGTCGGCAAACACGGCGCCGATATCGTCCGCCTTTGGGTCAGCAGCGTGAACTACACCGACGACGTCCCGTTCTCGGAGGAAATGTTCACGCGCCTCGGCGACACCTATCGCCGCATCCGGAACACGATCCGCATTCTCCTGGGCAACATCGACGCGAAGAGTGGCGAAAAAGGCGCGCCAACGCTGGTCGATCGCTGGATCCTGAGCCGCTTGCAGAGCGTGATCGCCGAATGCCGCGAGGCTTACGCGAACTACGAGTTCCACAAGGTCTACCACACGCTCAATCAATTCTGTGCGGTCGACCTGAGCAGTCTCTACGTCGACATCACCAAGGACCGAATGTATTGCGATGCGCCCGGTTCGCCGCGCCGCCTCGCGACCCAATTCGCGATGCGCGAAATCCTCGAGTCGCTGACTAAATTGCTCGCGCCCATCCTCGCCTTCACCGCCGAGGAAGCATGGGGTTACCTCGGCCGGGAAGGCTCGGTGCATCTCCAGGAATTCCCGCAACCTAACGACTCCTTGCGCGATTCGCCGGCGGAAGCTGCGGTTGCGGAATTGCTTCGGCTGCGCGGCCTCATCGGGCAGGCGGTCGAGCAGGCCCGCCAGGAAAAACTCATCGGCAACGCGCTCGAAGGCGCGGTGCGTCTGCAGGCCAGCAGCGAAGTTTTAGCCGGCATCTCGAAGGAGGAACTCGAGGAGTTTTTCATCCTTAGCGATCTGACGGTCGAGCCCGGCGACGCCGCGGCCGCGACGATCGCGAAGACGGAATTTGCCAAGTGCGCCCGCTGCTGGCGGCACCGTGAAAGTGTCGGCAAATCCAGCGCGCACCCGGAACTCTGCGATCGCTGTGACGAGGTCGTAAGCCAGCGGGAGTAATCCGTGCGCGCGGCGCTTCTCCTCCTCTGGCTCCTTGGCGCGAGCGCTTTTGGCCAGGGACTTTGGCAGCCGATTGACGAAACGCCGATGCTCCGCGCCGCTGGCGCCGCCGCGTCTGCGCGCCGGCACATCGTCCCGGAGAAATACCGGGTGCTCGAGCTGGATCGGCCGGCGCTCGAGCGTCAGCTGGTCTCGGCCAAGGCCGCGACAACGTTGGAGTTGCCTTTGCCGGATGGCCGCTTCGCGCGCTTCGCGGTGCGGGAGTCGCCGGTGATGGAGCCGGAGCTGGCGGCGAAATTTCCCGCGATTAAAACCTACGTCGCGCAAGGCCTGGACGATCCTGCGGCGAGCGCGCGGCTCGACCTCACGCCGCATGGCTTCCATGCGATCATCCTTTCGCCAGGTGGCGACGTTTTCATCGATCCCTACTGGCGCGACGACGATCGCGCCTACGTGGTTTACCGGAAGGCGGATTTCGCCCGCGCCGAGCCGCTTCGCTGCCTGCCGTTGCCTAACGAGAGCAAAATCGGGCGCGCCGCCGCGGCCGGATCGAGCGGTGCCATCTTGCGCCAGTATCGCCTCGCGCTCGCCTGCACCGGCGAATATGCCAGCGCCGTCAGCAATGGACCGCCGACTGTTTTGAGCGCGCTCAGCGCCATGGTCACCTCGGTCAATCGGGTGAGCGCGCTCTACGAACGCGACCTCGCGATCCGTTTCCTCCTGGTCGCCACGAACGACCAGATCGTCTACCTCGACGCTGCGAACGATCCCTACACGAACAGCAACGGCAGCCTCATGCTCGCGGAAAACCAGGACAATCTCGACCGCGTCATCGGCGCGCAGAATTACGATCTTGGGCACGTCTTCAGCACCGGCGGCGGCGGGATCGCGAGCGTCGGCGTGGTCTGCCTGGCCGAGGCCAAGGCGCGCGGCGTGACCGGCCGCAGCGTGCCTACAGGTGATCCGTTCGACGTCGACTACGTGGCCCATGAGATCGGGCACCAGTTCGGCGGGCATCACACTTTTAACAGCAACATCGGCAACTGCGGCGGCAGTAATCGCCAGGGCGCCTACGCCTATGAAGTCGGCAGCGGGAGCACGGTCATGGCCTACGCCGGCATCTGCACTGCGGGCGGTGTGATCACCGACCTCGCCCCACATAGCGACGACTATTTTCACGCGCGGAACTCCGAGGAGATGCTCGCGTTTGCGGCCGGCAGCGGCGATTGCGCGCTCTCCGAGAACACCGGCAATCATCCACCAGTCGTTAGTCCGCCGGCGGCTTTCACCATTCCCGTGAGCACCCCGTTCGCGCTCACCGCGAGCGCGAGCGACGCGGATGGCGACACGCTCACCTATTGCTGGGAAGAGCTCGACCTCGGCCCGGCGCAAAGCACGGCCGCGCCCGCGAGCGATGGGACGAATCCCGTCTTCCGTTCCCGCCCGCCCACGCTCAGTCCCACGCGCGTTTTCCCCGCGCTGCCATACGTGCTCGACTACGCCAACGCCCCGCCGGCTACCATCGGCGCGAGCGCGACCGGCGAGATTTTGCCGACGATTTCACGCACGCTGAACTTCCGTGTGACCGTGCGGGATAATCGCGCCGGCGGCGGCGGAGCGAGCTGGGCCGCGACCACGGTGACGACGAGCGCATTAGCCGGCCCATTCACCATCACTTCCTTCAACGCCGGCGGCACCGTGCCCGCCGGTTCCGCGCAGACGATCACCTGGAACGTGGCCAACACAGACGCGCCGCCAGTAAATTGCGCGAGCGTGAAGATCTCGCTCTCGACCGATGGCGGACACACCTTCCCGTTCGTCCTCGCCGAAAACGTGCCGAACGTCGGCCGCGCCGGCGTGCTCCTGCCGGGCGGCCCGGAGGTCGCGACCACGCAGGGCCGGATCAAGGTCGAAGCGGTCGGCAATATCTTCTTCGATCTTTCGGATGCGGACTTCACCATCGCCACCGAGGAAGGCGCGCCCGTGCTCGGCGTGATCGGTTCGTTGGAACTCGTGCGCGGCACGCCGGTCGCGGCCAGTGCGGTGGTCGCGAGCGTTGCCGGCGCGGGACCGTTCAGCGCCGCGGTCTCCGACGCGCCCGAGGGAATCGCCTTGAGCACGAGTGTTTTTGGGAATGCGATCACGCTGGGCGGGACCGCGGATTGCCGGGTGGTGACAGCGCCGAGTGGCCGGGATTATCCAGTCACGCTGACCGTGACCGACCACGCCGGGGCCCGCGCGGGCGCGAAGATCAGCGTGAAAGTGCTGCCTAATCCTTCGCCCTCGTTAGGCACTTACCCGCCAGTGAATGCAAATGCCGGGCGCACGGTCGCGGTCGCGCCTTCGGCCCCGCCGGCGGACGCAAATGGCAACCTCCCGGCCGCGCCGTTGCTCGTCCGTCCCGAGACCGTGCCGGGCGGCGGGACGATCACGATCGACCAGGCGACCGGTGTGGTTACCCTTGCGCCCGGGCTGGACGCCACGCTCGCGCCTTTCACGGTGCGCGTCTCGTTAGCCGACACCTGCGGCGCGACCGTTTTGCGCGAGTTCGCGGTCGCGGTGGGCACAAGCACGGAGAGTTATCTCGCGGGCTACGGGCTCACCGGAAGCGACGCTGCGCCGGAGCTCGACTTCGATTTCGACGGCCTTCCGAACTTACTGGAGTACGCGCTCGGCCTCGATCCGACGAAGCCGGAAGCCGCCGGGCGCCCGTTGCTCTCCGTGCGCGAGATCGACGGCGCAAAATATCTCGCGCTCACGTTTCATCGCTCCGCCCGGGCGACCGATCTGTGCTACACCGTGCAAGCTTCGGGCGATCTTCACCGCTGGAGCGATTTAGCCAGCAGCTTCCACGGCGGCCTAACGAGTGGTCCCGGCTTCGTCGGCGAGAGCGGCAGTGGCCCGGACTTCCGCGTGGAAGTGCGCGACCTGGTGCCGTTCGACGCGGCCGCGCGACGCTTCCTGCGGCTGCAGATTACCGCGCCGTAGCGCGGCGCGGTTTCGCGAGCAGGACGCCGCCGGCCGCCGCAAGCGCAAGCCCGAGGAAAATGCCCGCGATGCGGTCGGGCGTGCGCGCGCTCGCGGCCGGACGGCCGAGGATGATCTCCACGCCGGCGGTCTCGTTCGCCGGGAGGTCGAGGCGCGTGCGGAAGAAGAAGAGAAAATAAAGCGCGAGCAGCGCGCCGCCGATGAGCAGAAGCCGCGCGCGCATTTCCGGTCGCAGCCAGACGCGCGCTGGCCGCGGATCGGTCTCCGGCAACGCCGGCAGCGCGATCATCGATTCCCGGAAGCCCGAGGGCTTCCGCCGCATCGAGGACAGTCGCCGCGAGGCCCGCTGCGGTCCCACGATCGGAGGCGCGGCTTTAGCCGGGACATTGCGGTCGCGGAAGGGCTCGCTCTCCGCGAGCGGGACCCAGTCGGGCATGCCTTCAGTCCAGCAATAATCCTCCGGCGCGATCTCGCCGCGCACGAGCCGCTGGCGCACTTCCGCCAGACTGTAGGGGCCGAGGGTTTCGCCGTTGCGGTTGAGGTAAAACACCGAGGTCCGCGATACGCGTGCGCCCGCGGTGGCGCAAGCCATCCTCCCGCGCTAAAGGGAGCCGATGCGTTTCGTGCTTTTCCTTTCCCTGCCGCTCTACCTGCTCGACCAGGTGAGCAAATGGTTTGCGCTGCACCAGGTGGGGCCGGAGGAGCCGCGGATCATCATCCCGGAATTCTTCGCGCTCGTCTTCGTGACCAACACCGGCGCGGCCTTCGGTTCTTTCAAGAACAACAACCTCTTCTTCATCGCGCTCTCGAGCGTGGCCCTGATCGCGATCGTGACCATGATCGTGCGCCGGAAAACCACCGACGTCTGGCGCGAGACTTCGCTCGCCCTGCTCCTCGCGGGCGTCCTGGGAAATTTAACCGACCGCCTCTGGCACGGGCACGTGATCGATTTCCTTCTCTTCGATCTTCACCTGCCCTTCGCGCATCCCTGGCCGGCCTTTAATGTCGCCGACGCCTGCATCTGCGTGGCCGTGGGCTTTTTCATGGTCCACTCCTTCCGGCAAGGCCGCGAGAATGCGTCCGCCGCGCCGGTGGCTTCCGGGCCTAACGACGGCCGGTAATCGAGATCAGCTCGACTCGCTTGCGGTCGCCGTGCTCGAGCTCGAGGACCACGCAGCCGGTCTCGCGCGCGTAGATTTTGTGCTCCACGCTGTTGGGCTCGATCGCGGACCAGTCCTTCGTCTTGAGGCAATTTTTGTAGGAACCAGCCGGCACTTTCACGGACTCGCTGAGGCTCACGATCTGCGCCATGTCTTCGGCTTCGCCCTTTAAGTACTCCTGCCGGTAAGGCGCGCCCGGCTGCGGATTAGCCGGCATGACGATGCCGGGTTGCGCGCCTTTCACGCCGGCTTCCCACGAGCCTTTCCGGCTCACGGACTCGCCTTCGAATTCCTTCGAGTCTTCGCCGAAATACCAGACGTTGCCGGCCCGATCCTGCGCATACCAATCGTAGGTTTCCTCGATCAATTTTCCGGCGCGCCAGACGCGATCCCAGACCACGCGCGTGGTCACACCCATGACTTTCCGGGTTTTCTCGGTCACGAAAACCTTGTTCACCTCGGAACCATCGGCCGTGCGGTAGGTGTAGGTGTTGCCCGTTCGCAGGGTGAAGAACGGGTGGGTGATGTCGCTGGAGAAATTAGCCGGCATGATCTTCGGTGCGTAGGGCATCGGCTCGGCCAGGGCCGCAGTGGTGAGGAGGCAGGAAAGCAGGGCGAGGGTGGTTCTCATGAGGGGTGAAGGTTCTTCAGGAAACCGGCGCATTGCACCCGCGCAGGCGGCGGCATCCGTAGTAGAGATAGGGAGCTCTTATGATGTTTGTCCAGCCAGGCCTTTACGTATCGATCGAGGAAATGGCGGGCGATGCGGCGCCGCAGCCGCGGCCGCTGGAGCACGGCTTCAACTCTGAGACTGCCTACCTCGTGCTTGGAGCTTTCTCGCTCTCGGAAAGCGGCGAGGCTTTCTTCATCCTCTCGAATAACGAGGATCAAGTCTGGTTCATTTCCAACCGCCACCTGCGCACCCATCAATATCTGCCAAACTCCCGCGCTTTCCGCCTGCCGATCATGCTCGACGGTGCGCACCGCCGCAACGGCAACGGCCAGTATGCGGACCTCGCGCGCGGCTAAACCGCGCGTCCTCCGCTAGTGCCCGGTGGCGTGGTGCGCTTCCGGAAGGAAGAAAAAAAGCACGCCCAGGATCAGGTAAACCGAGAGGAGCTGCACGCCCTCGATCCAGTTCGTTTCGCCGTCGCCGCTGATCTGGAAGAGCAGGTAGATCGACGCGATCACAGCAAAGATCTCCGGCAGGGAAAACTCCAGGTCCATCGGCCGACCAAAGGCGTAGGAAAGAAAGACCAGCACGGGCGCGACGAAGAGCGCAATCTGCAGGCTCGAGCCGATGGCGATCCCGACGCTCAGGTCCATCTTGTTTTTCCAGGCCATCACAATCGCGGTCGAGTGCTCCGCGGCGTTGCCCACGATCGCGACCACGATCACGCCCACGAAGACTTCCGTCACTCCGATGGTGTCGCGCACGCTCTCGATCGTGCCGACGAGAAATTCCGAGAGCGCGGCGACCACTGCGGTCGCCAGCAGCAGGATCGTGATTGCCTTGGTGCGCGACCAAACCGTCTCGCCATGCCCAGTCTCCTCGCTGCTTTGGTAGAAATGCTTGTGCGTCTTAAGCGAAAACCACAGCACGCAGAAATAAGTCACAAACAAAATCACCGCGATCGCGAGAGAGAGATTTTGCTCCATTTGCGGCGTCCACCCGGTGGGCGTGCCCGCGGCCGCGAGATGGAAAACGGTGGGAATAATCAGCGCGATGCCGGCCAGCGAGAGCGAGATCGTGGTCGTGCGCGCGCCGGTGCGGTTAAAGCGCTGCTCCTGGTAGCGGGTTCCGCCCACGAGAATCGAGAGGCCCAGAACCAGCAGGATGTTGCCGATGATCGAGCCGGTGATCGAGGCCTTGACCACGCCGGGCAGCCCCTTGTGCAGCGCGATCCCAGCGATGATCAGCTCCGCGGCGTTGCCGAAAGTGGCGTTCAACAAACCGCCCAGCCCAGCGCCCACGCGCGCCGCCAGCGCCTCGGTCGAATGCCCGATCCAGCCGGCCACCGGGACGATCGCGATCGCCGCGCAAACAAACAGCGCCACCGGATTCGACCCCGGCCAGAAGCGGAGCGCGATCGCGATCGGGACGAAGACCAGGAGCCAGTCGAGGGAAGGTTTGAAGCGCATGGCGAGGCGACAGTGAAACGGATGGCGGGTCGAGTAAAGCCGCAGCCGAGCAGTTTCAGCTCAAGGCCACTCCGGCAAAAAGGCGTCGACTCCTTGCAAGGTTGTTTTCTAGGCTGTGACATGCGTTTCCCCCAAACTCTCTTACGTTACCGAATCCCCATGGCGGGCGTCTTCGGCGCGGTCGGCTGTTTCCTTTTTGTCCAGGCGCTCGTGCCCGATCTTTGGTCGGAAACCCGGGCGAGTAGCCTGACCGACGCGCCCTCCGTCCAACTCGGCGAACGCGCGTCGGTTTGGCTCAACCTTCAGGCGGGCAGTCCCGTGGCGACGAAATTTCGCGCGAGCAACGGCGCGCGCGCCACGCTCACCAGCGCGGGAACCACGCCAGGCGGGCAGGTCGCCGCCGACATCAACGCCGATGGCTACGCGGATTTAGTCAGCGGATTCCGGAATGCGGATGGCAGCGGTTTGCTCGTCCTGCACCGGGCCAGCCGGCAAGCTTTTGAGCCGACCGACCCAGCGATCCTCGCCGGTTTGCGCGCGGGCGTTTTCCCTGCGCCGTTCGAGCGCGAGGCGGCGGTGATGGCGGTGCCGGTCGCGCCGGACTTCCTTTTTGCCGGCAAGTTCACCCGGGATTCCGCGGTCGATTTGGTCTTCGCCGCGCGGGGCGGAGGTGCGGTTTACCTGATGGCGTCCGATGGGCAGGGCGGCTTCGCCGCGCCGCAGGAAATTGCGCTCGAGGGTGAGATCACCGCGCTCGCGGCCGAGACGCTCGATGCTTCCAAGAGCTATGCGGGCCTGGTCGTGGCCACGCGCGCCGGCGATTCTTCGATGCTCTCGATCTTCGATGGCGCCGCGGAGTTATTGGGGTCGACTCCGCGCCAGTTGCCGCTGGCAGGCACGGCGAATGTGCTCGTGCTCGCCTCCCCGGGCGGCGACGCTTCGGGCAAGGACTTGTTCGGCGTGGTCGACGGCGTGGTTTTCCAAGTGCGGCAGATCGGGCAGGCCGCCGGCGCCGTTGAGTGCATCTCGCTGCCTGTCTCCGCAGTCGATCTGGCGGTGGGCGAATTCATTCGCGACCGGGCAGGGCGCGCGGAGATCGCGGTGCTCGCGGCGGATGGGACCGTCCTCTACCTGACGCGCGGCCGGCTCGATCGGCGGCCGTTTACGACCGAGGAAGTGCTCGCGACCTGGCAGCAAAACGGCGGCCGCGGCAATCCCACGCCCGCGAGCGCAGCGCGGGCCGCGCTTGACCCGTGGACCGTGGCCGAAGCCTACCCGGCGAACATGCCCGCCGGGCGCCTGCAAAAGGCTTATCTCACCGGCGGCGAAACCGACGATCTGCTCGTGACTGATGCGCAACAGCAGCGCGTGCGCATCCTTTTCAAGGAGCCGGCGTCCGGAACGAAGCGCGCCGCCTTTACCGGCGAGACCCGTTCGCAGGAGATGAGTTTCAGTGCGCCGCCGACGGCGGTTCTGCCGATGCGACTGAACGTCATGGGGCAGCAGAGCTTTGTCTTTTTTGTGGATGGAGGCCTGGAGCCGAACCCGATGTTGATCACGCCGGCGGCGACTTTTGCGGTCACGAAAACGGCGGACACGAACGATGGCGCCTGCAATGCAGATTGCTCGCTGCGCGAGGCGGTGGTGGCAGCGAACAATGCCGCCGGGGCGGACATGATCACGTTCAACGTCAACGGAACGTTTCAACTCACCATTCCAGGCGCTGGCGAAAACGCGTCGGCCACGGGCGATCTGGATGTGACGCAGGCCCTGACGATCGTGGGCAACGGGACCGGCAACACCATCATTCAGGCCGGAAGCAATGCGACCAACGGCATCGACAAGGTTTTTTCCATCAACCCGCTCTTCAACTCGGCCTTTGCCACCAGCCTTTCCGGACTCACGATGCGCTACGGGCGCAATCCTTCGGCCTTCAGTGGCGACGGATATGGCGGAGGTTTGGATTGGGACGGGGTCAGCAACGGAACGATCAGTCTATCGAACGTGAATGTTGACCAAAACACGGCCCTCGACGGGCGTGGCGGCGGCCTCGTCTTTACCACCGGCGCCAGCGGCGGAGTCACCCTGACGAATACGAACGTGACGGGGAATACAGCGTCCAGAACGGTGTCCAGTAATGGAACTGCCGGCGGCGGTATCTTTGTCGGTTTCGGCACGCCTTTCTCTTTCGCAACCGGCAGCATCAATGGCAATCAAACCACCGGCATCAATAACAATGGTGGCGGACTGTTTATCTTTGCCATTGCCGGAGGGGCCAGCGGTAACTCGAATCTCTCGAGCGTGACGATCTCCAATAATACCACGCAAGACCGAGGCGGCGGTGTTTTCACTGAGCGCGGACTCACTTTTACCGCCCCGACGACGATCAGTAATAATTCCACCGGAATCAATGGCGGTGGACTTTCGATGAACGTGTTCATGTCCTCGGTCAACCTGAGCAAGGCGACAATGACGGGCAACTCAGCGGGAACCAGCGGCGGAGCGATTGACGTCGGCTCTCAGACCGGGGCAAACGGCAACGTTTTGAATGTGAGTTTCTCGCGCATCGTCGGAAACACCGGTGGCGGATTTACCGGATTGGTCACGCGTGGCGGGACGGCAAATGTCGAGAATAATTGGTGGGGCTGCAATACCGGGCCGTCCGTCGCTCCATGCGACACGGCCGGCGCCACTGCCGGTTCAGTTGATTTCGATCCGTGGCTCCGTTTTACCCATTCCGCGAGTCCGGGCACGATCAGTGTGGGACAGGCCTCCACCTTGACCGCGAGTTTCCTCACCAACTCCGCCGGGAGCGCGATCGCGGCGAGTAACCTCGACGTCTTGATCGGTCGTCCGATCACCTTCAGCAATGCGGTGCGCGGCACGATCTCCGGCGCGCAGGCGACCATCCAAGCCAGCGGCACCGCAACGGCCAGTTTCGACGCCACCGCGGCCGGCGCCGGCTCCGCCGATGCCAAGGTCGACAACGGCACTGCCACCGCCAGTGTCACGATCACCAAAGCCGGCACCACCACCGCGATCACGTCCGATGCACCCGATCCGTCGGTCAGCGGGCAGTCGGTCACGGTCAACTTCACGGTCACACCACAGTTCGGCGGCACGCCCACCGGCACCGTTACGGTCAGTGATGGCGTGAATAGCTGCATGGCCTCGGTGGCCGCCGGGACCTGTAGTGTTGCCCTCACCACCGTGGGCGCGCGCACCCTTACCGCGACCTATCCCGGCGACACGAATTTCAACAGCAGTTCCGGCACGGCCCCGCATCAAGTCGACAAGGCCGCGACCACCACAGTGATTACCGCCGAGTCCGCCGATCCGACGGTCCAGGGCGAAGTCTTTACCGTCTTTTATTCCGTGGCCGCGACCGCTCCGGGCGCAGGCACGCCCACCGGCACGGTGACGGTTTCGGATGGAGTGGACAGTTGCAACGGGTCCGTCGCCGCCGGGCAATGTTCGCTCGCCCTGAACACGGCCGGGGCACGAACCCTCACCGCAACCTACGGCGGCAGCGCGACCTTCAACGGCAGCTTCGGCACAGAGCCCCACACCGTCACTGCCACGCCAACGCCAACGCCAACGCCAACGCCAACGCCAACGCCAACGCCAACGCCAACGCCAACGCCAACGCCAACGCCAACGCCAACGCCAACGCCAACGCCAACGCCAACGCCAACGCCGACGCCGACGCCGACGCCAACTCCGACTCCGACGCCGACGCCGACTCCGACTCCGACTCCGACTCCGCCACTCCGACTCCGACTCCGACTCCGACTCCGACTCCGACTCCGACTCCGACTCCGACTCCGACTCCGACTCCGACTCCGACTCCTTCACCAACCCCGCCGGTGAACTGCGAGGTCTGCCACAAGCGCACGACCACGCTCCTCTTCCAGTGCAGCAGCTTGGAGTTGCGGCGTCACTTGGACCACGGCGATACCGCGGGCGCCTGCACTCCCTAGCGAGTGCAGTCGCGGCCTGAGGCGCCCCGCTTAGCCGCGGCCAGTAAAGCGCGGCCGCCTTAGCGCACGTTGTAGGCCTCGACCACGGCAATGCCGCTGCCGCCATTTTTACCCGACAAGATGACGGTGAAATTCCCCGCCGGCAGGGCGGTAAAGAGCGCCGCTTCCTCCGCGCGCCGCGGTGCCAGGCCGGCGCGCACCAGTTCCGCGGCTGCATCCGCATCCGATTGCCAGTCGTCGTTCAAGAGCAGGCGCGCGCCATTCGCGTCGCGCAAGTCGAGCACCGGATCGGCCAGCACGTCGGTCAGGCTGGTAGTCTCGGCTAACGAAGGCCCGATGCCGCGCAGGACCACGCGCGTGAGATTGCTGCTTCCGCGGAGAATAAAGCCGCCGATGAGCACGTTCTCGCCGCTCTGCACCAGCCCGCGCGTGGAAATATTCGCCAGCACGGAACCCGCTGCCGGATCAAGATCGTAGACCTCCACCAGGCCCACGCCGGTGGTGTTTCCGTGGCCGGTCACCAGCGCAGTGTAGGCGCCGGGCGCGAGCGTTTCGACGATGGCCGCTTCTTCGTCGCGTTCCGGCGCGAGCGTGGTCGCTGCCACCTCGGCGCGGTTGCTCGTCCAGTTATCGTTCAGGACCGAGCTGCCATCTGGCCGGATCAATTCCAGGACCGGATCGGCCAACGCGCCGGCGACCCCACGCGCGCCGAGCGACGGGCCCAGGGCGCGCACGATCACTTTTTTCGGAGCCGTTCCGGTGATGATGAAACCGCCAATGAGGATTTTATCGCCGGTCAGCACCTGGAGGCGGCTGGAGATATTCCGCAGCGTGGTTGCCGGTCCGTCGGTCAGGAAAAGTTCCGCGCTGGCCAGGGCGCGCGCGCTGGTGTCGTCGCCTCCGGCGAAAAGGACATTGCTGTCCGGCAGGAGCGTGGCCGTGTGGGTCGTTCGCGCGGCCTTGAGACTGCCGGTGGCGCTCCAGGTGCCCGTCGCCGGAGTGTAGATCTGCGCGCTGGCCAGCGGCAGGCTGTTGCTCGCGATCCCGCCGCCCACGAGCACGCGGCCGTCTGGCAGGAGCGTGCCGGTGTGGAGCGAACGGGCAGTCGCGAGCGCACTGGTCGTGCTCCAGGAATTGCTTGCCGGATCGTAAATTTCCGCGCTCGCGAGCGCCTTGCCCGTGCCGTAATCAAAGCCGCCGGCGACCAGCACTTTGCCGCTCGGCAGGAGCGTGGCGGAATGGTTTGCGCGCGCCGCCGCGAGAGTCCCCGCAGCCGACCAGACGCCCGTCGCCGGGTCGTAGATTTCGGCCGAGGCAATGCTGCCCACGCGCCGGCCGCCGACCACGAGCACCCGGCCATCGAGCAGGAGCGTGGCGCTGTGCGCTTCGCGACCGTTGCTCATGCTGCCGGTAAAAGTCCACGTGGCCGTCGCGGGATCGTAGAGCTCCGCGCTCGCGAGATAAGAACCGCCCGCGACCAGCACCTTCCCGTTAGGCAGCAAGCTGGCGGTGTGGTATTCGCGCCCGCTCCGCAGGCTCCCGGTGGCGCTCCAAACGCCCGTGGCCGGGTCGTAAAGTTCCGCGCTCGTCTGCGTGCCGCCGCTATTCGCCAAGCCGGCGGCGACGAGCACTTTTCCATTGGGCAACAAGGTGGCGCTGTGAAAGGCCCGCGGCTTGAGCAAGCTCCCCGTGGTCGTCCAGGCGCCGCTCGTCGGGTCGTAGATTTCCGCGCTGCCGATTTCGCCCGCGACTCCTCCGCCGGCGACCAGCACCTTGCCGTTCCGGAGCAACGTGGCCGAGTGCCAGAGCCGCGCCTCCTGCATGCTCCCGGTGTTCGTGAAAGTGAAAGGCACAGCCTCGGCGGCGAGGACGGTGCCGAGGAGCAGGCCGGCGGCGAAGAGATGCTTCATGGAGTGGCGAAGGCTAGCCAGCGAGCTGGATTCTTCAATCGTGCCGGCGATGGGCGCTTCACTCGACAGCCCGCGCGCCCGCCGCGAAGATGGCGCCGGGATGACAAGCAGCGAGGCGAACGAGGAAACGAGCGCGCGCCGAATCGTGGCGCAACTGCGCGAGCACGGGCACGTCGCCTATTTCGCCGGCGGTTGCGTGCGCGATCTTCTCCGCGGCGTCACCCCGAAGGACTTCGACATCGCGACCGATGCCCGGCCCGAGCAGGTGCAAAAAATCTTCAGCCGCACCTACGCGGTCGGGGCGCATTTTGGCGTCATCGTGGTCCTGGAGGAAGGGCGGCAATTCGAGGTCGCGACCTTCCGCTCCGACGGTGCCTACATCGATGGTCGCCGGCCAAAGGAAGTGCATTTTTCGACTGCCGAGGAAGACGCGCAACGGCGCGATTTCACGATCAACGGGATGTTCTACGATCCCGGGGCCGAGGAGGTAATCGACTATGTCGGCGGGCGGACGGATTTAGCCGGCAAGCTCATCCGCGCGATTGGCGATCCCGCACAGCGCTTTGCGGAGGACCGGCTGCGGCTGCTGCGCGCGGTCCGTTTCGCGACCACTTTAGACTACGAGATCGAGCCGCGAACCTGGGAGGCACTCGTTAGGGAAGCCGGCGCGATTGGGCAGATCAGCGCGGAGCGCATCCGCGAGGAGCTGGTGAAAATTTTTCTCGCGCCTGGCCGGGTGCGCGGCTGGGATTTGCTCGATGCGAGCGGACTTCTGGCGGAGGTGTTGCCGGAAGTGGCGGCGATGAAGGGCTGCGCGCAACCGCCGCAGTTTCACCCGGAAGGCGACGTCTTCGTGCACACGCGCTTGATGCTGAAGTTGCTGCCTAACGACTGCTCGCTCCCGCTGGTTTTCAGCGTGCTCTTTCATGATATCGGCAAGCCGCCCACCTCGGCGGTGGACGAGAACGGCCGCATCCGGTTCAACGGCCACGATCGCGTAGGCGCGGAGATGACCGAGGCGGTGATGCAGCGGCTGCGCTTTTCGCGCGCGGAGATCGAGGCCACGGTCGAGGCGGTGCGGCAGCACATGGTCTTCAAAGACGTCCCGAAAATGCGGGTGGCAAAGCTGAAGCGTTTCATGGCCCGGCCGACTTTTGCCGACGAATTGGAGCTGCATCGGGTCGACTGCGCGAGCAGCCACGGGATGCTGGATAACTACGAGTTCCTGCTTGCGAAAGGCGCGGAGTTTGCCGCCGAGCCGATCATCCCGCCACCGCTGGTGCGCGGCGATGATTTGATCGCGCTGGGGCTGCGGCCCGGTCCGCACTTTGGGGCCATCCTGGAAACGATCGAGACGCGGCAGCTGGAAGGGGAGTTTGCCGACCGGGAGGAGGCGCTCGCGTGGGTGAAGACGGAGATCGAGGCCGGGAGTTTCGGAAAGGCCGAGCGTCGAACCGGGGAGTCTTAATTCGACGTTGGACGTTCAGCGTTCGGCGTTCGACCTTCGGCTTCTATGCGCATCCTGATGATCTCGCCGGAGGGCCCGCCGTTGGCCCGCGCCACCGCTTTGGTCGACGTGCTCGAGGCGCTCCCGCGGGAGCTGCGCGCGCAGGGGCACGAGATCGGGATCGTGCTTCCGTTCTATCGCGAGATTCGCGAGAACCCGGAGGTCCAACGGAAAGACACCGGCGTGACCGCGGATGTGCGCCTCGGCTCGAAGACCTATGTGGCCGAGTTTCTCGCGGGGCGGACCGCTGGCGGGGTGCAGCTTTTCTTTGTCCGCTGCGATGAGTTTTTCGATCGCGCCGGGATCTACGGCGAGCACGGCGTGGCCTACGAGGATAACGCCGCGCGCTTCATCTTCTTCAGCAAAGCCGCGCTCGAGCTGGCCCGCCGGCTCACGCCCACGCCGGAAGTGCTCCATGTGCACGATTGGGCCGCGGCGCTGGTGCCGGTCTTCGTGCGCGAATGGCGCCTGCCATTTCGCACCGTGCTTACGATTCATCATCTCGCGGAGCAGGGGAGTTTTTGGGGCCTGGACTTTGGCCTAACGAATCTTCCCGAGCGCTACTTCCGCCCGACCGGGGTGGAATTTTTCGGCCGGATGAATTTGCTCAAAGCCGGCCTGCTTTACGCCGACCAGGTCACGACCGTGAGCGAGCGTTTTCGCCGCGAGATGCTCACGCCCGAAGGCGGCTGCGGGCTCGACGTCGTCCTGCGCGAGCAGCAGGCGAAAATAGCCGGCATTCTCAACGGCGCGGATGACGCGCGCTGGAATCCCGCGAGCGATCCGCTCCTGCCGCAGACTTTTGAGCCGCTCGACCTGCGCGGGAAACGCACCTGCCGCGAGCTTTTGCTCGATGGCCTAAACCTCACGCCGTCGCCGGACGGTCCGGTCTTCGGCATGGTCACGCGCCTGGTGCCGGAGAAAGGTTTCGATGCGCTCATGCCGGTGCTCGATCGCCTGCTCTCCGACGATGTGCGCCTGATCATTCTCGGCGAAGGCGACGCGGCCTATGAACGCGCGCTCGCGATCGCGGCCAAGAAATACCGCGCGAAGTTCGCCTACCGCCGAGTCTACGATGAAACCCTGGCGCACTTGATCGAGGCCGGCTCCGACATTTCGCTCATCCCGTCGCGGATCGAGCCGAGCGGCTTGAGCGCGATGTATAGCTTGAAATACGGCGCGCTTCCGGTGGCCCGCGCGACCGGAGGCATCCAGGAAATCATCGAGGATTATGATCCGACGAGCGACACCGGCCACGGCTTCCTCTATTACGATCCCTCCGCGGAAGCGCTCTGGGATGCGATCAAGCGCGCGACCGTGATCTACCGCACTGAGGCGGAAACCTGGCAATCCCTCGTGCGCCGCGCGATGACGCAAAGCTTCTCCTGGCAGCAGGCGGCCGAGCGTTACGAGGAAATCTACGCCCGCCTCGCGAGTGGCCAGGCGCGCGCCGCGTGAGCACGCCGCGCGACGAGTCGGCGCGATTCTTTGGCTGGGCTTTGCCCCTGGCGATCGGGATCTCGCTGGCTGTCGGCGGGCTTTGGTGGGTCATCACCATCCGGCAAATCTCGGCGCCGTTCACGGCCCTGCGCGATGGCCCGCGGGAGATCATTCTCGAGCCGGGCAACCGCACCCCGGCTTTTGCGAAATTGCCACCGCCGTTGCGCGACGCTCTCCGCGAAACCCTCCGCACCGGCCAGGTGCGGTTCGGTGAGCCGCCGGCGGAACTCGCGGAGTGGCAGCGGCTCGCGGGCGATTCGCATCTCGTGCGTGCAGTCGTGGCCGCGCGGGCCGGGTCGCGCGAGGAAGCCGAGCGGGAGTTCGCCGCTTTCGCCGCGGAAAATCCCGGATCGTCTCTCGCGCAGGACTTGTTAGGCCAGGCGCGTCGCTGAGCGCGAAAGTGCCGGCTATTTTTGTGGGGCACACTCCGCCCGGAGCGCGGCCACGGTGGTTTGCAGGCGGACGTTTGCCGGGTCCTCGGCCAGGAGCGTTTCGGCCAATTGCGCGGCGTGGCTGAGGTGCGCCGGCGTCGCCGCCGGCAATTCGCCGAGCGCGCGCTCGATCTCCACCAGGTCGAGTTGCGCTTCGACGCGCTGCGGGTCGTCCGTCACCAACTGCTGCGCGATCGCGCGTCCTTTTTCCAGGAAACGCTCCGCTTCGGCACGGTCGCCGGTGGCGGCGAGCGCGCGGCCGATGGCGCCATAGGTCACGCCCAGCCAGCGGCGGTGCCCGATGTCGTTGGGATCGGCCGCGGCCAAGCCTTCGAGGTATTCCACCGCGCTGCGCAAATCCGCCAACGCCTCCACCGGTTGGCCCATGGCCGCGTAGATTCGCCCGCGCCGGAAACGCGTCGACCAAAGATCGCGAAGATGCCGGCTATTTCCCGGTTCCTCCTGTGCGAGCGCCTCCGCCGCGGCGGTCGCAGCGTTGGCCAGCGCGAGCGCCTCGGCGAAATCGCCCGCCTCCGAGTGCGCTTCCGCAGCGAGCAATTGCAAACCCAGCCGGCGCCGGCGGCTTTCGCGTTCCTCGCCGCCTAACGAGTCTTCGAGCGCACGCGCGGCTTCGACTTCTTCGAGGGCGGCGCGGAAGTCGCCCGCATTCAGCAGCGCAATCGCGACCGCTGCGTGTCGCTCGGCACGCGCCAGGGCAAACGCCGGACCGGCGGGCAAAATAGCCAGCGACTTGCGCGCGAGCGCGATCGCGCCCTGCGAGTCGCCGGCGATTTTTAAGACATCGCTGAGCTGATCGTAGCTCTCGGAAAGCTGTCGGCGATAGCTGGCATTTTCCGGCGCGGCCTGGACCACCGCCTCGGCCAGGTGGACCGCACGTTCGTGGGCGGCGCGCGCTTCGCGCA
This sequence comes from uncultured Verrucomicrobiae bacterium, assembly GCA_963726745.1. Taxonomy (GTDB): domain Bacteria; phylum Verrucomicrobiota; class Verrucomicrobiia; order Chthoniobacterales; family UBA10450; genus JACCTI01. The sequence continues at coordinate 725,162 of CAVSDR010000003.1, read as the reverse complement.
GGTTGAAAGTGAGACTGCCGATCTTGTCGTAAGCGGCCGCGAGTTCGCTCCGGAGCGAGAGATCGTCGCCGGCCTCGGCCGCGAGGCTGTCGAGATATTCGACCGCGCGCTCGGTCAGCATCTGGCGCGCGCGCAAGGCGCCGGGAATCTCGGCGATCGCATTATGCAGGTCGAAGAGAAGACTGTTTGCCAGGCGTCGCACTTCGCCGAAACGGCGCTCGGCGCGGTGGCGTTCGCGCGTGGCGATGCGTGCCTGGTGCGCGGTCGCGAGCAGGCCGCCGAGGAGCGCGAGGAAGAGAAGCGCGGCCGCGGCCGTGAGGCTGCGATTGCGCTGGAGGAATTTCCGCGCGCGATAAGGGAGCGTGTCCGGGCGCGCCTCCACTGGTTCGTGCGCCAGGTAGCGGCGGAGGTCGTCGGCTAATTGTCCCGCGCCGCGATAGCGCCGCTCCGGTTCCTGCGCGAGCGCGCACAGAAGGATGGTGTCGAGATCGCCGCGCAAACGCCGGCGCATCTCGGGGTCCCTGGCCGCGAGGCTGGGCCGACGGGGCGCGCGCTCGCCGACGATTTCGCTCACTTGCGTGGTCGTGGGACTGCGGCCGGCGAAGCGGTGCGGCGGCCCGCCGGTGAGGAGTTCGTAAAGGAGCGCGCCTAACGAGTAAACGTCGCTCACGGTGGTGATCGGTCTCGCCGCGGATTTGTTCGGGCGAAGCATAGGCCGGGGTAAAGCGCTCCTGCCCGGCAACGGTCCGTTCCCACTGGTCGTCGCCGGGTGCGAGCAGCTTGGCCACGCCGAAGTCGAGCAGCTTGGGCTCGCCCTGCGCGGTCACGAGGATGTTGCCCGGCTTGAGGTCGCGGTGGACCACCAGGTTTTGGTGCGCGAATTGCACCGCCTGCGCGATCTTGAGGAAGAGCGCCAGCCGTTCGCCTAACGAGAGGTTGCCGGCAAAAGCAAAGTCGGTCAGGCGCGCGCCCTCGACGTATTCCATGACGAAATACGGCAGCCGATCCTCCGTGGTCCCGGCGTCGAGCAGGCGGGCGATGTGCGGGTGGTCCAGGCGCGCGAGGATGCGGCGCTCGGCATGGAAGCGGGCCAGGACTTCATCGGTATCGGTGCCGCGCTTGAGCAGCTTGATCGCGACCAGCTTTTCGAAGTGCTCGTCCGCGCGCCGGGCCAGCCAGACCGTGCCCATGCCGCCGCGGCCGAGCTCGCGGATTAACTCGTAGGCGCCGAGCCGGCGGCCGCTTTGCCCGGCGGCAAACGGATCCGCGTGCGCAAAGCCGAGATGCTCCGCGCAGGCATCGAACTCGTCGTCCGGCTGCGCCAGGAGCGATTCCACTTCACGCCGCAGGCCGGTATCGTCGGCGCAGGCGCCGCGCACGTAGTCTGCGCGAGTGGTGCCATCGGGCTGCTCGAGCGCGCGCGCGAGGAGACCCTTGACCTGCTGCCAGCGTTCGGGCGTCACGGCTTAGTGGCCGCCGATCTCGCGCTGGAGCCAGCGGCGCGCGGTGACCCACTCGCGCTTCACGGTCGCTTCGCTGAGCGCCATCAACTCCGCGGTCTCGGGGATGGTGAGCCCGCCAAAGAAGCGCAGCTCCACCACCTGCGCCTGGCGTTTATCCAGCAACTCGAGATCGCGCAGCGCCTGGTCGACCGCGGCGAGATCGACCGCGCGTTCATCGCAAAATTCCAAGGCGCTGTCTAATTGCAGCCGGGTCGCGTCGCCCCCGCGTTTTTCCGCCGCGCGCGCGGTGGCGTAGTCGGAGAGAATCCGCCGCATCATCCGCGCGGCGATGGAGAGGAATTGCAGGCGATTGCCCCAATCGACCGTGTGCTGCTGGCGCAGGCGTAGGTAGGACTCGTGGACCAGGGCGGTCGGCTGGAGCGTGTGGTCGGGCCGTTCGCGCCGGAGATAGCCGGCGGCGAGCTCGCGTAGTTCCTCGTAGAGCGCCGGCAAAGCGGCATCCATCTCCCGCGGTGAAGCCGTCTCCGGCACGAGGCTGGCGAGGAATTCCGGCAGCGAATCCGCGGAGTCCGGGGCGCCGGGTGCGGGCGCGGATTCGGGCAACTTCATGGCGTGCCGAAAATTATAGAAAATTTCGTGAGCCGATTCACCTGAATTCTCCGCGAGAAAGAAAAGAAGCACCATTGCGCCCCATTTATGAGTTTCTCAAAACCACTCGTTCTCGCCCTCGTCTGCGCTGCTGGCGTTAACCGTAGGCAAAGCCTCCGCGGGCACTTCCCTTGTCGACACGATCGAACTCCTGCCCGGACCGGACGCTTACAACCCGCAGGTTATGGCGCTGAATCACGCCACCCATCGCCTCTATGTCGCGGGCTTGGCGGCGTCCGGCTTCCAGAATCTCGCCGTCAAGGTGATCGACACGACGACGGGTGCGCGTGTCGCCGATATCGATCTCGGGCGTGAGGTCGTCGGAAACGTCACAAATCGCTTCAGTCCCTACAGCATCGCCGCTGATGAAAGCACCGGGGCGGACGGGAATCGCGTTTACCTCCTCGGTCAAAAAGGTCTGCAGTATTACATCCGCACGCTGCAAAACGATGCGGTCGTGGCAAACGCCGATGTGCCGGTGCAGGGCCAGCCTTATGGCTACCAGGCTTTCGCGGTGAACAGCGTCACGCACAAAGTTTACTTCGTGAACCAATACGGCGTTGTGACTGTGGTCCACGGGCCGACTCACGCCATCCTCGGCACTTTCGACAGCGGTGCGGGCCTCGGACCGCATGTCCTCATTGCCAATCCGGCGGCCAACAAGCTCCTTCTTTTCGCCCGTAACGGGAACGGCGCGGTCATCGATGGTGCTTCCGACACGGCCACTCCGTTCACCGTGCCGTCGGCGTTCAACGCCTCGTCCGGCGTTTACGATCCCGCGGACGGCCGCACGTATGTCTTCGGGGCGGAAAACACGAGCAACGGCGTAAGCCGCCTTTATGTTTTCGATAGCAGCGGAGGGATCGTCGCCTCCCGCACTGCCGGCCTCAACCCCGCCGATTTCCGCGGCATGACGATCGATCCGGCGACAAACACGCTCTACTTGGCGACGCCGATCATCGGGACCGATCCTGGCAGGATTCTCGCCTTGAACGCCGCCGACTTGAGCGACCGGCCCGGCTTCGCCCATGGAGCGGGGGCGGTTAGCTTCGATTCCGGGCGGCTCTTCATTCTCGACTACAATTTTGGCGAAACCTTCGCCGAGCTTCGGAACGCAGTCGGTATTCTCAACGTGGCCAACGGCACGTTGAGCAAAGTGGTGCTGGGCTACCGCCCCTACAAAGCGGCGGTCAACACGCAGACGAACCGTGTCTATGTGATCGACGAGCAGGCCGCCGAGCTGGTTGTGATTAACGGCGCCGATCACAGCATCCTGGCGCGCGTCCCGGTCATCGGTGCAAACACGGGCTCGTACAATGCGAAGTTCCTGCTCGCGCGTCTGGTCGCAGTCAGTTCCGCGCTCAATCGCATCTACCTCCCGCGCGTTGAGCAGAGCGCCGACGACGGAACCAAGATCGCCTACCTCGATGTAATCGATGGCGCAAACAATCAGCTCGTAACTTCCATTCCGATCAGCACCGGCTACCTCGTGGGTTCGCTCTTGCTCGCGGTCGATGACACCCGGCACCGGGTTTACCTCACGAGCGTCGATCCGGGCACGAACGAGCCCCGGCTCTACGTGATCAACGCCGAGAACAACACCGTCAGCACCAGCATCCCAATCATGAACAGTCTCATCGGGTTGGCGGTTAATCCCGTGACCGGCAAGATTTACATCTCCGGCCGCCCGAGCGGCGGAATGGTCCAGATTTTGGATGCCAGTTTTAACTCGTTAGGCATGGTCGGCGCCGGGGCGGTTCCCGGGCCGATGGCGGTCAATACGCAGACCAACAAGATCTACGTGGCCAACACCGGCGCGGGCTCGGTCGACAACAGCGTGACCGTGATCGATGGCGCGACCGACCAGACGGAAACCACCTTTTCCAACACGCACGCGAACAACGGCGATGCCGTGAGTGATGTGGCGGTCGATCCGGCGACGAACAAAGTTTATGTGGCCGATAATTCGAATGGCTACGACGCGAACGGCCGGATCACGGTCTTCAACGGCGCGAACAACAGCTTTCAGCAGCAAATCGACGTCGGGCGCTATCCGATGGGCCTCGCCTTCAACCCCGTCACGAGCGAGCTCTTTGTCCCGAATAACGAAGACGGCAATTTAAGCGTTATCGGCAGCGGCGTTCCTCCCGCGCCGCCGGCGCCGCCCCATGGCGGGCTTTCCGCGACCGTCTTCCGGGTCAACGGCAGCCAGAATGCGTCGGCTAATTTAGCCGACACGCCGCTGCACTTTAGCGCGCAGCAGAGCGGGACGCCGAATGCGCTCAAAGTGCGCGTGCAGATCAACACGGTGGCGAATAACGACGCGAATGATTGGGTCGACCTCCCCAACGGCAGCGGGGGTTACATGACGCTGGATAAAACGACCGGCCAGTTCGTCCTCACTTCGACCAATTACCCGCTGGCCAACGGCCTCTACTTCCGCGCGCTCTCGACCGCGTCCGGTTACCCCGAGAGCAAATCGAACATCGTCGGGCCCTTCAACCTCGCTCCTTCGAAAAACCATCTCGGCGCGACCGTGCTCACCCTCGCGACCAACGGGCCCGCGGCGGAAATCAAATTCCGCTCCAGCATCGCGGTCGATCAGGCCGGGACCACGCTCTACCTCCAGAGCACGCTCACGCCCGATGACGACGCCAGCTGGACCGGTCTCGACGACGGCCGCGCCGGGCAAATGTTCAGCTACGCCGACCGGCTCCATTTCTACCTCGACTCGGACAAGTATCCCGCCGGCGCACAGGTTTACTTCCGTGCGGTCGCCAAGGCCGTCGGCTTTGTCGACAGCTACTCGAACATCGTCGGCGTGAAGAATCTCGTTCAGGGCAATCGCCCGGATGTCGAGCTCACTCCCCTAACGACACCAGCCAGCGGGAATGACGGGACGAGCGCGGCGACCCCGTTGGTCTACAACTTCGGCACCATTCGCTTCAACGCGCGCCTTGATCCCACGATCACCTTCACGCGCCAGATCAAAAAGATCAGCCTCTACTACGATGGCGCGCAGATCGCGGTCGCAGAAAACGGCGCCACCAGCGTGACCAGCGATTACACCACCAGCGTCCCCGGCGATCACGTGATCAAGGCGGTCGCGATCGACGAGCTCGGCATTCGCGGTTTTGCGCCGCCGGTCTACATCCGCGTGAAACCGCCGGGCGGCCGCATCTTCACCATGCAAAATTCCGGCGACTGGTCGAACCCGGCCAACTGGCTGAATGAGCTCGGGCAAAACGGCGTCCCCGGCGCACTCGATCTCGCGATCATCGCCGGCAAAAGCGCGAACGTGAATACGAGCGTGACCGCCTTTGCCACCTCGCTCATCGGCGGCACGCTCAATGGCACCGGCGGCGCCTTCAACGTCTCGGGCATTCTCTCGGTCGCCAGCGGCGCGTTGAAGAACATCAATCTCGCGATCAATCCCGGCGGCGCGATGGTGCTCACGAGCGACGACGACGTGCCCATGAGCGGCACGGTCAATAATGCCGGCAAAATCCGCGTGACCGGCCGCGGCGGCATCGTCCCAGTGAAAACCACCGCGGCGAAACCCGGCGCCGATCAAAGCGCCGACCCGAACGGTTTCTTCGACGGCGTGGCCGCGTTCTTCAAGAATGTGGGCGAGTTCATCTTCCACCGGCCGAATCTTAAGCCGGCCCCCGCGCCCGCGGGCACGCCGCCGCCGCGGCCGTTGCCCCACGGAGTCGCGGCCACGAAATTTGAGAATTCCGGAAAGCTCATCGGACCAAACGGCGGGTCGCTCTTGAGCGAAGGCGGCCTCGGCCTCATCGCGCCCAACGGCGGCACCCTCATTAGCCAGGACGGCGCCAGCCTGATCAGCCAGGATGGCGGCAGCATCATCAGCAACGATGGAGCGAGCTTGATCGGACAGGATGGCGCCAGCCTGATCACGAATGATGGCGGTAGCATCGCGCCGTTTGGCAATGAAGCGCCCGCCGGCGCGGCTGGCTTCGTCCAGACCGGCGGCGAGACGGACTTGAGCGGGCTGCAAATCGTCAGCTCGGTTTCGCTCGATGGCGGCACCCTCAGCGGCACCGGCGTGATCGTCGGCAGTCTAACGAACCATGGCGGCTACATTTCGCCGGGCCATTCCGCAGGCACGATTGCGGTCACAGGGGACTTTGCGCAGGGCGCTAACGGCACCTTGATCGTGGAAAATGGCGGCCGCGATCTCGGCCAGTCCGACCTGCTGCAAGTGAATGGCGCGGCGACTTTAGGCGGCAACCTGCACGTCAAAACGATCAACGGCTACGCGCCGGATGCGGCCGACACCTTCAGTCCGCTCAGCTTCGCGAGCGCCAGCGGCGCCTTCGCCACCAATGGCGGCAACGTGCAACTGGCTGCGAATGCAAACGGCCTGCTCGCTTCGATTATACCCGGCGCCCCGCAGCCGCCGATCGGCCAGCCGGCGAACATCTCCACGCGCATGAAAGTGCTCACGGGCGACAAGGTCTTGATCGGTGGCTTCATTGTCCAAGGCCCGGCGGGTTCGACCAAAGCGGTGCTTGATCCGCGGCAAAGGCCCGAGCCTGGCGGCGGCGGGATTAGCCGGCGTCTTGAACGATCCGGTGCTCCAGCTCTTCAAGCCGGACGGCTCCAGCCTAACGAACGACAACTGGCAAACCGCGCCGAACCAGGACCGCATCCCGGATGGCTTCGCGCCGACCGATCCGCGCGAATCGCTCCTCATCGCCGATTTGGCGCCGGGAAATTACACCGTGATCGAGCGCGGCGCCGATGGCGGGAGCGGGATCGGGTTGACCGAGATCTACGACATCGACGGGAGCCATGACATCCGGCTGGCTAATATTTCCACGCGCGGATTTGTCGACACCGGCGACAACGTGCTCATCGGCGGCTTCATCGTCACCGGGAGCGAACCGGCCGGCATTCTGGTGCGCGCGACCGGTCCTTCTTTAGCCGGCGTGCTCAACGGCGTCCTGGCCGATCCGGTGCTCGAGCTGCACGATTCCAACGGCAACGTCTTCACGAACGACAACTGGCGCGAGACCCAGGAAACCGAAATCATCGCCACGACCGTGCAGCCAGCAAACGACAAGGAACCGGCGATCGTGGCCACGCTCGTTCCCGGAAATTACACAGCGATTGTGCGCGGCAAGGACGGCGGGACTGGCATCGGCTTGGTTGAAGTCTACAAGGTGAAATAGGCCCTCTAGCTACGCGGTTCCGGCGCGATTTTGCTTAGCTCGGCGTGGCAACGCTCCACATCTTTGCGGAATTGAACGTTCGAGGAATCCTTCGCTGCAAGCGCCTCGAAATCGCCCAACGCCGCCCGCATTTGCACGAGGCTTTCAGCGGCCGAACCGGTCAGCGCGAGTGCTCGCGCGAGATCTTCCTCGGCCACCGCAACCTGCCGGGCGGCATGCACGTTGAGCGGATCAGCTGCGGCGACCAACGCATATTGCGCGTGGGCCTCGCGCGCATATCCGAGCGCCTCTGCTCCCTGGCCCTGGCGCAGCCAGCTTTCCGCCGTGTTATGCAGCACATCGGCCAGGTCGTTGTGCGTCTGCACATTGGCCGGATCGCTCTCCAGCGCGAGGGCGCAAAGCTTTTGCGCGAGCGCAAATTGTTCCCGCGCCGCCGCGTAATCCTGCGCTTCGCTCAGCCCAATTCCAAGCCAGGCGCGGCTGTCCATCAAGCGTCGTTGCAAGGTGCGATCCGCCGGATCGGCCTCGGCCAAGGCTTGCACCAGCGCGAGGCCTTCCCGGTAAAGCGCGATGGCCTCAGTTCGCGCTCCGGCCAGGCCGCGCAGATAGCCCAGACTAACGAGTGCTTTGGCGCGCTCGAGTTGCGCCGCGCGATCCCCTGGGCTGGTGTGCAAAAGGCCCTCGGTGAGCGCGAGGGCATGCTGGTAATGCCCCTCGGCGCTCGCGGTCTCGCCGGTCATGAGCGACATCCGGCCGACGATTTCCTCGTTCGAGGCCAGGGCCAGGCGCGCTTCCGCATCGCCCTGCGCAGCCGCGGTCTGCAATAGCGGCAAAGTTTTCTCGTAGCTGGCGAGCGCTTCGGCGGTGTGGCCGGTTTTGCCAAGAATGTCGCCCAAGCGGCGGAAGCTCATCGCGAGTTCCCGTTGGCGCAGGCTCCGCTCAGCCGCCGGGGCGCGAGTCAGCAGCGTCTCGCGCAAGGCGAGCGACTTCCGGTAGCTCGCGAGCGCACCGGCGCTGTCGCCAAGGTTCGCCTGGTTCAGCTGCGATTCGACATCGCCGAGCTTTTGGTAAGCCGCGGCCAGATCCGCTTCGAGCGGTTGATCGCCCGCCGCGTCGCGGTGGAGGCTGTCGAGATAGTCGCGCGCTTTCTCGACCAGAATCTTGCGCGCCTGCGTCGGATGTTGCGCGATCGCGTCGTCCAATTCGAAGAGAAAGCTGCTGGCGACGGCGCGCAGTTGCCCGAAGCGCCGTTCCGCGTGCACGCGTTCGCGGTTGGCAATGCGTGCCTGCAAGCGCGGTGGCAACGAAGCCGACGAGCAAGCTGAGGAGAAGCAAAGCCGCGGCGCTGGTCGCGACCTTATTCCGGGCAAAAAATTTGCCGGCGCGATAGCGGAATGTATCCGGCCGCGCTTGCACGACCCGGCCTTGCAAATGCCGCCGCAAATCGTCGGCTAAATTTCCCGCGCTCGGGTAACGGCGCGCCGGCTCCTTCGCCAGCGCGCGCAGGATGATCGTGTCGAGATCGCCCCGCAAAGCTGCGCGTCGCTCCGGCGGCGCCGCCAGGCTCGGCCGCATCGGCTCGCTCTCGCGCACCACCCGCTGCACTTCGGCGGTGATCGGGTGGGCGGTGGCGAAACGGTGCGCGCGGGTCCCCGTGGCCAGCTCGTAGAGGAGCGTGCCTAACGAGTAGACCTCGCTCACCGTTGTGACCGGCTGTCCGCTCACTTGCTCGGGCGAGGCGTAGGCCGGCGTGTAACGATCGCGCCCGGGGAGGGTTTGCTCCCAGGCTTCCGCCGGGTCGAGGAGCTTGGCGATCCCGAAGTCGAGCAGCTTCGGCTCGCCCTCGGCGGTCACGAGGATGTTGGCCGGCTTCAGGTCGCGGTGCACGATCAGGTTTTGATGGGCGAACTGGACCGCGCCGCAGATCTTGAGGAAGAGCTCGAGCCGCTGGCCTAACGAGAGGTTGTGCGCCTCGCCGAAATCAGTCAGCGGGATGCCGTCGACGTATTCCATCACGAGGTAGGGCAAGCCATCGTCGGTCGTGCCGCCGTCGAGCAATCGCGCGATGTACGGGTGCTCCAGGCGCGCGAGGATTTCGCGCTCCGCGCGGAAACGGCGCAGGACTTCATCGGTATCGGTCCCGCGCTTGAGCAGTTTGATCGCAACCGTCTTGCGAAATTCCGCGTCCGCGCGCGTGGCCAGCCAGACCGCGCCCATCCCGCCGCGGCCGAGCTCGCGAAGCAGGCGGTAGGCGCCGATGCGCCGCCCTTCGTTTTGCCGCAGCGACGGATCAGCGCCGACGAAGCCGCCGCCATCAGCCCAGGAATCGAACGCCTCGGCTTGCTGGCTAACGAGTGATTCGACCTCACGCCGGAGCGCGGTGTCGTCGACGCAGGCTCCGTCGAGGTAACGCGCGCGCGCCTCCGCAGTCTCGCAATCCAAGGTGGCGGCGAGGGTTTCTTTGACCTGCTGCCAACGGGCCGGGGTCATGCCTGGTCGCTGATCTCGCGCTGGAGCCATTGCCGCGCGGTCACCCAATCGCGCCGCACGGTCATCGCGGAAATGCCGAGGACTTCGGCGGTTTCCTCAAGCGTGAGCCCGCCGAAGAAACGCAGCTCGACCACGCGCGCCTGACGAGCATCGAGTGCTTCCAAGCCGCGGAGCGCTTCCTCGAGTTTCACCAGGCTCAGCTGGGTGCGGTCGTGGAATTCCAGCGCCGCATCCAGCTCGAGCAAGGGTTCGCCGCTGTCGCGTTTGACCCGCTGCCGCGCGATCGCGTGATTCGACAGGATGCGCCGCATCATGCGCGCGGCGATGGAGAGGAATTGCAAGCGGTCGTTCCAGTCGACGGTGTGCTGGCTAACGAGACGAAGGTAGGATTCGTGCACCAGTGCGGTCGGCTGGAGGGTGTGGTTGGGCCGCTCATTGCGCAGGTAGGAGGCGGCCATCTCGCGGAGATCGGCGTAGACCTCGGGCAGCAGGGCGTTCAGCTGCGCGTTCGCCCCGGCGGGGACCTCACCCTCGAGAAAAGCGACCAGGGCGGCTTGGTTTTCCTCTGTTTGCCGCGCCATCCCCTCGCTCATACAGCTTTCACCTTAGATGCGGGAAAATCGAGTGCCTACGATTATTCCGAAGATTCCATGAACAGAACTGGCCGGTTCTGTTGCGAGTAAATGGAAGGCCCGGTCCAGACTTTCGCTCAGTTCGCCTGCCGCATCCTATGAAATCAAAAGTCCGCTCCGTCTCACCTCGTCGCTGGCGTGCGCTCTTCCCCGCGCTGGTGCTTGCTGGCACAGCGCTCTGGGTGGCGCCTGCAGCCGACGCACAGAATGCGACCGGCAGGATCGTTTTCTACAGCAACGTCGGGGGGAGCTATCAGATCTTCCTGATCAATGGGGACGGCACTGGCTATCGCCAGATCGAGCGGCCGGGCGAGAGTGATCTTTACCCAGCGCTTTCACCTGATGGAACGAAGATCGCCTATTTTAACAGCGCGATCAGCGGCATCTACCTGATGAACGCGGATGGCACGGGCGCGGCCCTCATTCCCAACACCGAGGGCTGCGCCTTCCCCGCGTGGTCCTTCGACGGGAGCAAACTGGCCGCGCAGAAAACCGCCGCCGGCGGCGCGCGCATTGTCACCTTCCGACCGGACGGTTCTGGTTTGACGGAAATCACCAGCCCGAACAATCCCGTCGCCACCAAGCCTGCATGGTCGCCCGACGGGACGGAGATTGCGTTCCAAGGCTATACTTTCAGCTCGCAGACCGACGAAATTTTCGTGGTCAAGGCAAATGGGACGAGCGCGCCGGTGCAGCTCTCGAAGGAAGACGGTGCGCTTTATAACGATCCCTCCTGGTCGCCTGATGGGACCAAGATCGCGTGCCGCCGAGGCGCCGCGATCTACGCACTCGACGTCGCGACCGGCGCCGCGACGCGAATCACGCCCACCACGGTGGACCCCAACTTTGTCGATGCCGCGCCGACCTGGTCGCCGGACGGGACGATGCTCGCTTTTGTCGATAACGCGGATGGTGGTGGACTGGGAGTGATGAACGTCGACGGGAGCAACCGGCATGTCTTTCCCACGGTGCGCGCCAATCTTCCGAAGTGGAGTCCGGCCGCCGCGCCCACGCCTCCGCCCGCGCCGACCGCACCGCCGCACGGCGGTTTGTCAGCGACAACGTTGACCGTCAATGGGAGCGCGAGCGCGAGCGGAATTCCTGCGAACCCGGTCCTTAGTTTCGTCGCGCGGCAGGGAGGCCATCCGGCGAACCTGGCGGTGCGGATTCAGACGAGCACTTCCAGCAATCCGGGTGCGACCTGGACCGACCTGCCGAATGGCACCGCCGGGCACATGACTCCGGACGCGGCAAAGACGACTTTCTATCCTGAACAGCACCGGCTATCCCGCGCAGGCGGGCCTTTACTTCCGCGCGGTGGCGACGGCCGCCGGCTACGCCCCGTCCAACTCAAACGTGGTTGGGCCATTCGATCTTTCGACGATGGGAAATCACCTCGGGCCGGTCGGACTTTGGCTAAAGCGGAACGGCTGGCTGGCGGACCTCTCCTTTACCGCGGTCGAGGCGAATCCACCCGCCGGCGTCGCCTTGAGCGTGCAGTCTTCGACCACGCCGGAAGTGGAAGCGAGCTGGTCGGAGGTGGGCGCAATGAACCCGAGCACGAACGCGACTTACCCGAACTTCTTCCTCCTGCTGACGAACAATTTGCCAGCGCGTGCCGGGGTTTATTTCCGCGCGGTCGCGAAGCTTTCCGGATCACTCGATAGCCTCTCGAATGTGCTCGGGCCCTACACGCTGCGGGCCGATGCGCCGCCGGTAGTCACGCTTCATCCGCCGGTCGGCTTGAGCGGCCGCGGCACGCCGGAGGACCCGTTGCTGATCGCGGCGGGCAGTTTCCATTTCTCGGCTGATGCGATCGCGGACGCGGCGCGCAATGGCAGCCGCATCGCGAGCCTGAAGCTGCAGATCGACGGCACCACTTTGAAGACTTCCGAGAGTGGCAGCGCGGGCTTGGATTACACCACGAATGTGCTCGGCCTCCATGTGCTTGAAGCGACCGCGGTCGACGACCTCGGTGCGACCAGCCGCGCGGGGACCGGCGCGTTCTACCTCCAGGTCGTGCCGTCTGGAGATCGTTCGGCAGCGGCATCGCGCAACAGCGCCGCGAGCGCGACGAGCGCGACCGGCAGCACCTACACGCTTGTGACCGATAACGGCCTTTGGAACGACCCAGCGACCTGGAGAAATGCGCGCGGCGTAAATGGCGTCCCCGGCCCGAACGATCTCGTGGTCATCGGAGCGATGCGCGTGCGTCTGATGCCTTCGGCCAACGCCGAGGTCGCTTCCGTGATTCTCCAAGGCGGCAATATCATCGGGCCGGGCAAACTGCTGATCGATAAACAACTCACCGTGACCTCCGGGCGCACGACGAACATCAGCCTCGTGATCCAGGCCGGCGCCACCTGCGAGCTCCTCAATTCCGTCGACCTGATCTTTGGCGGGGGCACCGAGATCGTGAACAACGGGCGCCTCTTTCTCCATGGCAGCGGCGGCTTGCGCACCGATGTCTTCACGAACCACGGACTGACGAACTTCCAGACGCCGCTCACGATTCCGCCGGCTGCCGGGCTCGATCCTTTGGCCGGGCTGAAAATCCTCGACGCCGGATCGATCGCCAACACCGGGAACATTCTCGGGTTCAATCTCGCGCCGCTCATCAGTCAGGACGGCGCCGGGATCGTCAGTCATGACGGCGGTGGGCTGGTCGCAGCGATGCGCGGCAATCTCGTGGCCGCGGGCGCGGGGAATATCGTCAGCCACGATGGCGGCGGCTTGATCAGCCAGGATGGCGCGGGCCTGATTTCGCAGGATGGCGCGGGCATCGTGAGCCACGACGGCGGCGGCTTGATCGCCGCGGGCGCAGGGAATCTAGTGGCCGCTGGAGCCGGGAACTTGATCGCGGCGGGCGCGGGAAATTTCCACGCGAGCGCCGCAAACCGGAGCGTGCAAGCTGCGGCGAGCGGCTTTAGCCAAACCAGCGGCGAGACCAATTTAAGCGCAGTCACGATCCTCGGCGCGGTCACGCTCGACGGCGGCGTCCTTTCGGGCACGGGCGTGATCGCGGGTGATCTGACCAACCACGCCGGCTACATCTCGCCGGGGCAAACTGCCGGCCTGATCGCTGTGACCGGAGACTTTTCCCAAAACGCCAATGGCACGCTCGTGCTCGAGGAAGGCGGCGCGCTCGCGCATCAGTTTGATCAATTGCTCGTCGGCGGCGCGGCGAATTTAGGCGGCAACTTGAAGCTCAAGTTGATCAATGGCTACGCGCCCGACGTCGCGGATACTTTCAGCCCACTCGCATTCGGCTCGGCCAGCGGGAGCTTCGCTTCCGTGAGCGCGAACGCGCAGGTCTCGTTAGGCAACGGCGGCCTGCTGGTGAGCGCGAATCCCGCGATTGCCGGACCGAGCTACGGGCAGCCGGCGAACATCTCCACGCGCATGAAAGTGCTGACTGGCGACAAGGTCTTGATCGGCGGCTTCATCGTCCAAGGTCCGGCCGGCTCGACCAAGGCGGTCCTCATCCGCGGGAAAGGCCCGAGCCTGGCGGCCGCGGGATTAGCCGGCGTCTTGAACGACCCGGTGCTCCAGCTCTTTAAGCCCGACGGCTCCAGCCTAACGAACGACAACTGGCAAACCGCGCCGAACCAGGACCGCATCCCGGACGGCTTCGCGCCGACCGATCCGCGCGAATCGCTCCTCATCGCCGATTTGGCGCCGGGAAATTACACCGTGATCGAGCGCGGCGCCGATGGCGGGAGCGGCATCGGGTTGACCGAGATCTACGACATCGACGGGAGCAAAGACATCCGGCTGGCTAATATTTCCACGCGCGGCTTTGTCGACACCGGCGACAACGTGCTCATCGGCGGCTTCATCGTTACCGGAAGCGAACCGGCCGGCATTCTGGTGCGCGCGACCGGTCCTTCTTTGAGCGGAGTTTTGCAGGGCGTCCTCCAGGACCCCGAGCTGGAACTGCATGACTCCAATGGCAACGTCTTCACGAACGATAACTGGCGCGAGACACAAGAGAGCGAGATCATCGCGACGACCGTGCAGCCGGCGAACGACCTCGAGCCGGCAATTGTGGCCACGCTCGTTCCCGGAAATTACACGGCGATCGTGCGCGGCAAGGACGGCGGGACTGGCATCGGCTTGGTTGAGGTTTACAAGGTGAAATAGCCGACGCCTGGGCGCGTTTTCGCGGGCGCCGAAAATTTCGTGAACAGATCGGGCGGATTTTGTTGCGAGAGGGAAAGAAGGCGGTTGCTGCCTTCGCTCAACCCGACCTCTCGCCATGAAATTTCGCTTCAGTATTGCCATCGCTTTGACCGCGCTTTTAGCCAGCGCCACCGGCGCCCTGGCTGCGTCCACCGGGAAGATTGTCTACTACACGAACATCCCGGATAACGGCGCACCGACGCACTACCAGATTTCCATCATTAACGGCGACGGCACGGGCAACACCCGGCTGAACCGCCCGACGGATGATTTCTACCCTGAGCTGTCGCCGGACGGCAGCAAGATCGCGTTCGTAGTCAGTGGCACTAACGGGATTTCTCTGATGAATCCGGATGGCACCGGCGCTGCCCTTATCCCAAACACGGACGGCTGCAGCCTGCCGTCCTGGTCCGCCGACGGGACGAAGCTGGCGGCGTTATGTTCCGCACCGGCTGGGAGGTACCTCGCCACCTTCAATGTGGATGGCACCGGTTTTCGGTCGGCCACGACCTTCGGCTACGCGCTGGAGGGCTTCGATCCAGCGTTGTCGCCGGACGGGACAAAGATCGTGTTTGATGCTTATGCGCGTGATGCGAGCGGGCACGCGACGCCGAATCGGATCTACATCGTCAATGCGGATGGGGCGAGCGCACCCGTGAGGATCTCCACGGACGACAATGCCAACTATCGCCAGCCATCCTGGTCGCCAGACGGGACGAAGATCGTCTGCCAAAAAGCGGGCACGGTTTACACTCTGAACCCCGTCACGGGAGCCGAGACGCGGGTCACCCCGGTGACAGCCACTGGCGGCGATTCGGCGCCTTGGTTTTCGCCGGATGGAACTCAGATTTCTTATCAAGACGTCGGCGGCAGCAACCGTCTGGGCGTGATGAACCTGGATGGCACCAATCGTCGCGTCTACAACACCACCCAGGCGAACTCGCCCAAGTGGAGTCGTGCGGCGCCGCTGCCACCGCCGGTGATCACGAGCCCGGGCACGGCGAGTGGCACGGTCGGAGTCCCCTTCAGTTTCCAAATCACCGCGACGAATAACCCCACGCAATTTTTCATCAGCGGTTTGCCGCAAGGACTCTCGCTCAATGCCGCGACCGGCTTGATTAGCGGCACGCCGCAAGTCGAAGTGACGGCTGATCTCTCGGTGCTCGCGCGCGGGCCCGGCGGCGACAGCGCCTGGACCGACTTGAAAATCACGATCGGGCCCGAGACGGCGCCGACCCCGCCACCGCATGGCGGACTCTCCGCGACGACTTTGAAGGTCAACGGTAGCGCCGATCGCGCCGGCACGCTCAGCGGGCCCGTGCTCAGCTTTGTCGCGCTGCAAGGCGGCACGCCCGCGAAGCTGGCTTTGCGGGTGCAATCCTCGACCACTCCGGAGCCAAACGACGGCACCAATACGAGCTGGACCGATCTGCCGACGGCGACCAAAGGCCGGATGGCCTTCGACAAGAAAACCGGGAAATTTTTCCTGAACACGACTGCCTATCCTGCGCGGCCGGGTCTGTTCTTCCGCGTGATCGCCTCCGCGGCGGGCTATCCCAACAGCATCTCGAATTACGTCGGATCTTTCGACGGCTCGACCGGCGGCAGCCATCTCCCGCCGGTCCTGTTGCTCTTCAAGCGCAACGGCACCCTGGCCGACCTTTCGTTCCTCGCCGGCGCGCCGAATGCACCGGCCGGCACGCTCCTTCGCATCCAGGCCAGCCAGACGCCCGCGGTGGAATCGAGCTGGACCGACCTGGGCGACGGCAACGCCGGCCGGATGGCGCGCAGCGCCGTGGGCAATTTTCCCGACGTCTTCATCTTGCTGACTAATAAGGTGCCGCCAGGTGGCCCCTATTATTTCCGGGCCGTGGCCCAGGCGTCCGGCTACCTCGATAGCCTCTCGAATGTGGTCGGCGCCTACACCATCACCGCGGATACGCCGCCGGTGACGAAGATCACGCCGCCAGCGCATTTGAGCGGCAGCGGAACGGAGAACGATCCTTACGTAGTCCTTGCGGGACAGCTGCGCTTCTCCGCCGACGCGACCCCGGATCCCAGCCGGCCGCCGAGCAAGATCACCGAGCTGAAGGTGCTATTAGACGGCAAGACGATCACGACCGCTCCGGGCGCGCCGGCTTTCGTGGATTTCCGTTTGAACGTCACCGGCGCCCACGTGCTCGAGGCGGCCGCGATCGACGATCTCGGCGGAACCAGCCGCGGCGGCACCGGCCTGGTTTACCTCAATGTAGTCGACACCGGCGATCGTCCTCAGGCGGCCAGCCGCGCGGACGGCGCCGCGGTCAACGCTGCGAGCTCGAGCGGGCGCACCTTCACCGCCGTCACTTCCGGCGGGCTCTGGTCCGACCCAACCACCTGGAGAGATACCCAGGGCAACAACGGCGTCCCCGGACCGAATGACTTCGCCAAGGTGGGAAGCAATAATGGACTTTTCATTAAAATCGGCCAGCCCACCACCGTCCGCTCGCTTCTCCTGAACGGCGGCGCGATCTTCGCGGTGAAGGATTTCCCTAATCCGCCGACCGATCTCACCGTCACCGGGATGATGACGGTCTCGGTCCATGGCGGCGACCTGTTCAACCTCCACCTCGTGATCCCGGCGGGCGCGACCTTCGAATCGCTGAACAACGAGCTGCGCTCGATCTTCACCGGGTCCGTCGATAATTACGGCGCCTTCAATCTTCACGGGAGCAAGGGCATCGCCTCGCTTCGGGTTTTCAATAATCGCGGCACCTCGAACTTCCAGATTCCGCCCTTCATCCCGCCGGATGCCGGCCGCGACCCGACGGCGGAAAGCCGCGTGCTCTCGGCGAATTCGGTTCTCGGCGCGGGCATTTTGATCGGCGCGAATCCGAACAGCCTGCTCGCGCAAAGTCATCTCGGGTTGGTCACCCTCGGCGGCAACGGGGTGATCAATGGCACCGGCTCCGGCGTGGTCAGCAATGATGGCGGCAGCCTGATCAGCCAGGATGGCGGCAGTCTCATTAGCCAGGACGGCGGCGGCTTGCTCAGCCAGGATGGCGGCGGACTTATTAGCCAGGATGGCGGCGGTTTGCTCAGTCAGGACGGCGGTGGTTTGGTCGGAAAAGATGGCAGCCGCCTGGTTGCCTCGGGTGCTGGAAACCTGGTCGCTAGCGGCGCGGGCAACCTCACGGGGAGCGGCGCGAGTGCGCGGTCCGGGACGGCAGCTGCGCCGACGAGCGCCGACGGCTATGACCAAATCAGCGGCGAGACCGACCTGAACGCGGTGACGCTCTTCGGCCCGGTGACGCTCGATGGCGGCACCCTGAGTGGTTCGGGAATTATCCAAGGCGACCTGACGAACAACGGCGGCTATCTCTCGCCCGGTCATTCCGCGGGCGCGATCACCGTCGCCGGCGCTTTTAGTCAGGGCGCGAACGGCACCCTTCTGGTCGAGGCGGGCGGCGCGACTTCGGATCAATTCGACCAGCTGCTCGTGACCGGCGCGGTCTCGTTAGGCGGCAAGTTGGACGTGAAGCTGATCAACGGCTTTACCCCAGACCCAGCCGACACGGTGAACCCGCTCGCATTCGGCTCGGCCAGCGGCAGCTTCGCTTCCGTGAGCGCGAACGCGCAGGTCTCGTTAGGCAACGGCGGCCTGCTGGTGAGCGCGAATCCCGCGATTGCCGGACCGAGCTACGGCCAACCGGCGAACATTTCCACGCGCATGAAAGTGCTGACTGGGGACAAGGTCCTCATCGGCGGCTTCATCGTCCAAGGTCCGGCCGGCTCGACCAAGGCGGTCCTCATCCGCGGGAAAGGCCCGAGCCTGGCGGCCGCAGGATTAGCCGGCGTCTTGAACGATCCGGTGCTCCAGCTCTTCAAGCCGGACGGCTCCAGCCTAACGAACGACAACTGGCAAACCGCGCCGAACCAGGACCGCATCCCGGACGGCTTCGCGCCGACCGATCCGCGCGAATCGCTCATCATCGCCGATCTGGCGCCGGGAAATTACACCGTGATCGAGCGCGGCGCCGATGGCGGCAGCGGCATCGGGTTAACCGAGATCTACGACATCGACGGGAGCAGAGACATCCGGCTGGCTAATATTTCCACGCGCGGATTTGTCGACACCGGCGACAACGTGCTCATCGGCGGCTTCATCGTTACCGGAAGCGAACCGGCCGGCATTCTGGTGCGCGCGACCGGTCCATCTTTGAGCGGAGTTTTGCAGGGCGTCCTCCAGGACCCCGAGCTGGAATTGCACGACTCCAATGGCAACGTCTTCACGAACGACAACTGGCGCGAGACGCAGGAAACAGAGATCATCGCGACGACCGTGCAGCCGGCGAACGACCTCGAGCCGGCAATCGTGGCCACGCTTGTCCCCGGCAATTACACCGCGATCGTCCGCGGCAAGGACGGCGGGACTGGCATCGGATTGGTTGAGGTTTACAAGGTGAAATAGCCGGTCGCCGAGCCTCGGAGTTTTCCAGCTCCGCAAAAGTTTTTTGAGCTAAGTGAAGGCTTTTCCCGGCGTTGTATAGCACTGGGCTGATTGCGCCTGGCTGACCAGGCTCCCAATTATGCCCCATTCCTTCTTCGCCTCCTGCGCCCTAGCGACCGTTTTGCTCTCGAGTCTTTCGCTGGCGCGCGCGGCCGAGGGCGACCTGGATCCCTCCTTTGGAGCGGAGGGCGGCAACCGCGGGGCAGACGATGCGGTTTTTGCCGCCGCGGTGAAGGCGGATGGCAAAGTGGTGATCGGCGGCCTCTTCACCACCTATGACGATCTCCCGCGCCGGCGCGTGGCGCAGTTGAATCCCGACGGCTCGGTCGACGCCACGTTTAATCCCGGCACCGGGGTCCTGGCGCCCGATGGCACGACCAACAACGTGCAGGACGTTCGTGCGGTGGCCGCACAGGCGGACGGAAAAATTTTAATCGGCGGATTCTTCACCGGCTACAACGGCACGCCGGTCAAGAGCCTGGCCCGGATCAATCCGAACGGCTCGCTGGATGCGACCTTCAATGCCGGCAACGTCGGCTTGAGCGCGAACGGGACGGTGGAGGAGATCATCGTCCAGGGCGACGGCCGGATCGTGATCGCGGGCTACCTGGAGAGCTACAACGGCATTGCCCGAAATAACGTGGCGCGCTTGAACGCCGATGGGACGCTCGACCGCACCTTCAACGAAGGCATCGCGCCGGGAACGAACGGTCCGGTCTCCGCGCTCGCGTTGCAAAGCGATGGCAAATTGATCATCGCGGGGAGTTTTCAAAATGTCCGCGGGACGCCGCGCAACCGCGTGGCGCGGCTCGATGCAGAAGGGCGGCTCGACGCCACCTTCGATCCCGGCACCGGGGCGGATCAGCAGATTTTCGGAGTGGCCGTGCAGAGCGACGGGAAGATCTTGCTCGGCGGATTTTTCAGCAGCTTCAACGGCGTCGCGCGCAACGCGATCGCCCGGTTAAACGCGAACGGCTCGTTAGACACCACCTTTGATCCGGGCGTGGGACCGGATGGCGTCGTCTACCAGGTGGCGGTGCAGTTCGACGGCAAAATCCTCCTCGCCGGTGCCTTCAACTCCGTGAATGGCGTCGCCAACCGCGCGGCCCTGGCGCGGCTGAATGCGAACGGAACCGACGACACGTCGTTCGCGGCGGGGCTTACCCCGGGTTCCAGCGCGGATGTGCGCGGGCTTGCCTTGCAGGTAGACGGCAAGATCATCATCGGCGGCCTGTTTACCGACTACCAGGGCATCCAGCGCAACCGAGTTGCCCGGCTCTTCTCGGCGCCACGGCCAATCGCGGATCCCGGTCCGCCGCTGCCCGCAGCCACCGGCTTCACCGTGAACGACAGCGCGACGGGTGTTCCAGTCGCGCGGGATTCTGTGCTGCGAATGCGGGTGACGCAGCCTTCAACCGCCGCGCGGCTGGCGGTGCGCGTGCAAAGCTCGGTCACTCCAGCGGACGAAGCGAGTTGGACCGACCTGAACAACGGCAGCTTCGGCCGGATGATTTTCGACGTGACCAACGAGACCTACGTGCTGAACACCACGACCTATCCGCGCGTGACGGGAGTGCACTTCCGCGCGCTTTCCAGCGCGCCCGGTCATGCTGCCAGCAGCTCGAATGTGGTCGGCCCTTTCGATCTCACCTCTTCCACGCCGCATCTCGGGCGCACGATTCTTTCGACGACCCGCAACGGCCCCGGCGCGGTGATCAACTTCCGCGCCTTCGACGAAGCGCATCCATCCGGCGTCTCCATGCGCATCCAGAGCGCGACCTCGCCCGGCGACGAGAGCAATTGGACCGACCTGGCCGACGGCAACGGCGGACGGATGGCGCGCTATCGCAATCCCGGCGATTTCTATCTCGACTCGAACAAGTATCCGGCGAACGGCGCACTCTACTTCCGCGCGGTGGCGAGCGCGCCGGGCTACATCGACAGCCCTTCGCGCGGCGTGGGGCCATTCAATCTGATTAATAGTCCGTCGCCGGCGGTCAGCGTGAATTCGCCTGGCCTTTCCGGCGCTGGTTTAGGCACCGACTTCGAGTTTCCTGTGCCGCTGCCTGCGGGCGCGTTCACGGTCTCGGCGAATGCCATGGCCAACGGCGGTCCCGCGATCAAAACCCTCCGCCTGCTCTACGACGGCCAGACGATCGAGAGTTTCAACGCCTCGAGCGGCAGCCGGAGTTTCACCCCACCGGCGCCCGGTGACCATGTGGTCGAAGCGAGCGCCGTCGATGAACTGGGCGTGACCGGCGACGCCATCCCGGTGCATGTGCGCATCGCGCCGGCTGGCGGGAAGGTTTTCCAACGGTTGGCCGATGGCGCCTGGAGCGATCCGGCGCGCTGGCTCGACGCGCAGGGAAACAGCGGCGTGCCCGGCCCAGGCGATCTCGCGATTGTCGGCGACTTCCGCGTGGCCCTTTCCGCGGAGGTCACGGCGCTCGCGGTGGGCTTGCATGGCGGTTCGCTAGAAGGGCCCGGCGCGCTGACCATCACGGGCACCCTCACGATTTCCCGCGGCACCATCTCGCTGCCTAACCTGACGATCACGCCCAGCGGTTCGATGCTCCTGGTGAATGAAGAAGACGTCGCCTTCAGCGGGACGATCGAGAACCAGGGCGCAACCAACTTGATCGGGCGCGCTGGCATTACCGGCATCCGAAACACCGGCGGCGTCGCGTCGAAAGCGGCGGTCGGACGCAATGGATTCTTCGATGGCGTGGCCGCCTTTTTCCGGAACGCGGGCCAGTTCCTCATGGGACGTCGCACCGGCGGCAAACGCGAAGCTCGTCCATCATCAACTCCGGTGCCGGAGACGCCGCGCAACGTGCTCGTGGCGACCTTCGAGAACAACGGGGGGCGCATCATTTCGAATGACGGCGCCTCGATCCTCGCGAATGACGGCGCTTCCCTCATCGGCCAGGATGGCGCGGGCATTATCTCAAATGACGGCGCCTCCATCATTTCCAACGACGGCGCTTCGATCATCTCGAACGATGGCGCTTCCCTGATCGGCCAGGACGGCGCGGGCATTGTCTCCGGCGGAGGCGGCAACATCATTTCTGGGGGCGCCGGTAATTTCATCCCGGGCCACCAGCCGGCACGCGCTGCGGCTAACGAGTCAAATATTTTCCGGCAAACTGCCGGGAGCACCGACCTCAGCGGCATCCGCTTGATCGGTCCGGTGCTGCTGCAGGGCGGCATCCTCAATGGCCAGGGACAGATTGCCGGCGACCTGACGAACGACGGCGGCTACCTCGCGCCGGGGCATTCCGCGGGCGCGATCAGCGTCTCCGGCAACTTCACCCAGTCGGCGGGCGGAACGCTCCTGCTCGAAGTGGGCGGGACGAACGCTTACGCGCCACAATTCGATCAATTGAAAGTCGCTGGGGTGGCGACCCTCGACGGCCAGCTGAGCTTGCGGACGATCGCTGGCTTCACGCCGGATCCGCACGCGCCCCTGGTCCCGCTGAGTTACGGATCGGCCAGCGGCGCCTTTGCCAGCACCAGCGGCAATCTCCAGGTCGCGCTTCGCAGCACGGGCGCGAGCCTCACCGTCTCGGGGGCAAATCCTGTTCTGCCGACCTTGCGAAACATCTCCAGCCGGATGCGCGTGGAGACAGGCGACAACGTCTTGATCGGTGGCTTCATCATCACCGGAAGCGCGCCCAAGAAGGTCATCCTCCGCGCGATCGGCCCATCGCTCCCGCTGGCCGATCGCCTCGGCGACACCACGCTGGAGTTGTTCAAGCCGGATGGCTCCCGTGTTTTCAACGACAATTGGCGCTCGACCCAGGAGGCCGAGATCATTGCCTCGACCGTGCCGCCGTCGAACGACCTCGAGTCGGCCATCGTGGCCACGCTCTCACCCGGAGCGCACACGGCGATCGTGCGTGGCCAGGGCTCGGCCACGGGCGTGGCCGTGATCGAGATCTACGACCTGGAACCGGCCAACCCCGAGTTGCTGGCTAATATTTCCACCCGCGGCCGCGTGCTCACGGGCGACAACGTGATGATCGGCGGCTTCATCATCGGCGGACCGCAACCAGCCAGCGTTTTGGTGCGGGCGGTCGGGCCGTCGCTGCCGGTCGCGGGCCGGCTGGAGGACCCGGAGCTTTCGCTCTTCAACTCCAACGGCAGCGCGATCACGAACGACGACTGGCGGGCGACGCAGGAGAGCGAGATCATCGCCACGACAGTGCCGCCCTCCGACGCGCGGGAAGCAGCGATCGTGGCCACGCTCGTGCCCGGCGCGTACACCGCGATTGTGCGCGGGAAGAACGGCTCGACCGGGGTGGCGCTGGTGGAAGTCTACGACTTGCGGTAAGCGCCTTCTCCGCATTTTGCGGAGCTGAATAAACTTCCGCGGGTATGAGATTTACCGGGAGAAATAGCCAGCAACTTTGCCCGGGAAAGTGGTCGCATTTTGGAGCGTGACACCGGTGGTGGCTGGGCTCAGCATGTCGACCCTTTCGCCCTCTCCCGATGAATATGCTCCTCTGTCCGCGTCGGTTCTCCCTCTCCATTTCGGCCGTCGCGAGCCTTTGCCTTTCTCTCTCCGCGCTGGCGCAGACCCCGGCGAAAAATGGGAGCGCGGTGAAAGGCGCGGCGCGTTGGCCCTCGGTCGAGACGCAACTCGCGCAGGAGTATGACGGCCGGCGGGTGGAATCCGGGAGCGCGCTCGAGACGTTGATCCGCGAGCACCAGGATTTCTCGATCCTGCGCGCCGAGGAAGCGAACGACAAACGCGGCTTGCCGGCGTGGCTGCGCGTCTGGTGGCGTCAGGCGCGGCCAGACGCCACCTTCGATGGGAACGACCCGACGGGCGGCTATCCGCACGTGCTCAAGGAAGTGCTCGAATGGATGATGACGCACCAGGACCTCAAGGCGGGGCCGGGCGAGTCGGTGGGCGCCAAAAGCAGTGACCCCGACGCCACGAACAACGGCGACTTCCGCATCTCCGGGACGCAAACGGCCGCGCGGAGCGAATCGGACATCCGGGTGAACTTCTTCGATCCCTCGAAGATCCTCGCAGCCTCCAACAACATCAGCGGCACTGGCCAGCAGGGGATTTATTTCTCGATCAACAGCGGCTCGAGTTGGAGCCAATCGCTCCTCCCGCTGGTCACCGGGGACGCTTTCCACTCCGACCCGACGGCGGAGTGGACCTCCGATGGTCGCGCCTGGTCCTCGACTCTCGGGATCAATGCGGCGGCCACGGTCTTGAAGTTGCAGAATTATTTCTCGACCGATAACGGCCTCACCTGGACCTACGAGGCGACCGTCTCGGGCACGCAGACGAACGTCGACAAGCAGATGGTCTGGGTCGACCACAGCAGCACCTCGCCGTTCTTCAACCAGATGTATGCCATCTGGCACAACGGCAACCCGGCGTTTATGAACCGCCGCACCGCCGGCGCTGGCGGCACCTGGGGCACGCCCACGCAGGTGAGCGGCGCGGAAAGCAGCGGCACCTGCATCGGCGCGGACGTGAAGACGAACCGCCAGGGCGATGTCTTCGGCGCCTGGCCTGCGACCACGAGCCGCAAGATTTTTGTGGTCAAGTCAACCAACGGCGGCGCGAGCTACAGCGCGCCGATCCAGGTCGCGACCACCTACGACAGCTACGACATCGGCGTGCCGGCGTTCAACGGCCGGCGCATTCTGATTTACGTCACCCTCGGGACTTATCGCACCGCGGGCGGAGTCAATAATGTCTACGCCACCTGGACCGATCTCTCCGGCCAAACCGGCTGCACCGCCGCGGCAAACGAGCCCGGCTCGAACGCCGCTTCCACCTGCAAGACGCGCATTTGGTTTGCCCGCTCAACCGATGGCGGTGCCACCTGGTCGACCCCGGTAAAGATCAACAACCAATCGAGCTTGAACGACCAGTTTAACCAGTGGCTTGCGGTCGACGAAACCAGCGGCGGGATCGCGATTACCTACTACGACACCGTGGGCGACAGCGCGCGCAAGAAGACCGACGTCTGGTATCAGTCCTCCTCCGATGGCGGCGCCACCTGGTCGGCGGCTTTGAAAGTGACCAGCGGCACGACCGACGAGACCATCACCGGCGCGGATTCGGGCAATCAATACGGCGATTACAATGGACTCTCCGGCTACGCGACCACCTTCTTCCCCTCGTGGACCGATCGCCGCAGCGGCGCGAAGGAAGAGATCTGGTCGGCTAAAATAGTCGACAACTTCACGCCGCCGGAGCCGGCCGCACTCCTCAGCCCCGCCGGTGCGCAAGTCGCGGCTGGGAGCTGCAGCAATCTCCCGCCCACGAACGTAAACCCCGGCCAGACGGCCTCGGTTTTCCTCTGCGTCAACAACACCGGCGATCTCGGCGCGAACAACGTCGTCGGCACGCTCCAGGCCACCGGCGGGGTGACGAATCCCAGCGGCCCGCAGAGCTACGGCTCGCTCCCGACCGGCGGTGCGGCCACCTGCCGGCTCTTCACCTTTACGCCTTCGGTCGCGTGTGGCAGCAACGTCACCGCGACCTTGCAATTGCAGGACTCCGTCGGTGCCCGGCCGCCGGCGACCTTCAGCTTCACCACTGGATCCGCCCGGCCCACGGTCACGGTGGAAAATTTTGATGGCGTGACCGCGCCGGCATTGCCCGCGGGTTGGACAGCCACAAACGCCGTGGGAGCGACGCCGCTTTGGGTCACCACCACGACCACCCCCGCGAGCGCGCCCAATGCCGCCTTTGTCGACGACCCGAGCGCGATCAGCGACAAGCGCCTCGAAAGCCCCGGTCTCGCGGTCAGCTCGACCTCGCCGCGCCTGAGCTTCCGCCAGAATTACGATTTGGAATCCGGCTTTGATGGCGGCGTGCTCGAAGTTTCCGCGCCCAACATCAACGCGGGCGCCTTCACCGACGTGACCAATGTCGCCGTCGGCGGAACTTTCCTCAGCAACGGCTACAACTCGACCATCAGCGCTTCCTATAGCAATCCCATCGGCGGCCGGGCAGGCTGGAGTGGAAACTCCGGCGGCTACCTCACCACCGTGGTGGACCTGGGTCCGAACCTCGCTGGCCAGACCGTGAAGTTGCGTTTCCGCATGGGTTCGGATTCGAGTGTGGCCGCCGTGGGCTGGCGCGTCGATACGATCACCTTCCAGGATGGATTTACCTGCTCGCCGCTGCCGGTAAGCGCGGTCTCGCGCAAGACGCATGGGAGCGCGGGCGACTTCGACGTTCCGCTCCCGCTCAGCGGCACCTCGGGCGTGGAACCGCGCGCGGGCGGCGCCACCGGCGACCACCGCGTGGTCGTCACTTTTGCCAGCGCGCTCAGCGCCACGGATGCCACCGTCACGAGCGGCGCCGGCGGCGTCTCCGCGTTCAATATCAACGGCGCGGAAGCGACGATCGATCTCACCGGCGTGGCCAATGCCAGCACCACTACGGTCACGATCAATGGCGCCAGCACAGGCGCGAATGTCGGCTGCGTGAACGTTCCCCTGAGCACCCTCCTGGGCGACAGCAACGGCGACCGCGTGGTCAACGGCGGCGATGCCCTGCAAACGCGGAGCCGTTCCGGCGCGGAAGCCGACAGCACTAATTTCCGGTCAGATTTCAACCACGATGGCGTCGTGAACATTGGCGACACCTCAGTGACGCGGACGCAATCCGGCAGCGGGCTTCCCTAGCCCTCGCGCCCTCGGCCCGCGTGTCGGCGAAGTTTCACCACCACGTCTACGTCATCCTGCTCGATTCCCAGGCGGCGAAGCACCGCTCCATCTTGTCGGCTAATCCCGGGCGCGACCCGGCGCGGCCGTGTGTCTACGTGGGGATGAGCGGCTTGCCGCCGGAGCATCGCTTCGAGAATCACAAGCACGGCTACAAAGCCGCGTGGGTGGTGGAAAAATACGGGGTGCGCCTCCTCCCGGAGCTCTACGAGCACCTCAACCCGATGCCCTACGACGCCGCTCTGCAGATGGAAATGGACCTCGCGGAAGACCTGCGGCGCGAGGGTTACACCGTCACCGGCGGGCATTGAGCGCGGCCGCGCGGGAAATTGCTCCCTTCGCGGCGAATAAACCCCCGGTGTCCTCGTCCAAGACTGCTCGATGGAATCCGGCGTCCAGAGCCCCCCGAGGGTGCGATTTGCCTCTGCACAGGCAGAGCGGCGTCCGGGAGTTTCCCCTTCGATCGAGCGCGCGGCTGCGGTGTCTTCCACCCAACCGCACTCCATGAATCCCGTCCTGCGCGCTTTCCTCCTCGGTCTCGGCGTCCTGCTCGTGCAACTGCTGGTCGCGGTGGTTTTCCTCGCGCCCGAAGGGCCGCTTCTCGAGCGCTACCGCACGCTCGTGCAGCACGATAGCTATTGGTTCCAAAACATCATCGACCGCGGCTACAACACCATCCTGCCGCCGATCCAGCATAAGCTGATGGAAGTCTCGAACGTGGCTTTCTTCCCGGCGTATCCGATGATCGCGGCGGCGCTCCAGAAGCTCACTCGCCTGGAAACAGGCGACGCTTTGTTGCTCACTGCACAGGCGGCCGCCTGCGGATTCTGGACCTACTTTTTCCTGCTCGCGGCGCGCTGGAAAATCTCGCCGCTGCTGCAGTTCTTCGGCGCGCTGGCGATCGTGGCGCATCCCGCGGCGTTCTTCCTCGTGGCGGCTTATTCCGAGTCGCTCTTCATGATGGCGCTGCTTGGTTTTGTCTATTGGAGCGGCGCCGAGGGGCGGGCGGCCTGGGTGCTCGCGGCGCTGCACGGTCTCGTCATGTCGGCCACGCGCATCGTCGGTCTGCCGTGCGCGGCCTACCCGGTGGTGCAGCGGGTTTTCGCCGGCGGCTGGACGCGCTTCCGCGCGGTCGGCGGCTGGCTGCGGGAATATCTCGCCGCGGTCGTGCTCATGGGCGTGGCCACGCTCGGCGGGCTCAGCTTTTTCGTCTACTGCCTCTTCCGCTGGGGGCGCTGGGATCTTTACATGCTCACGCAGCGGGCCGGCTGGGATGTGCGGCCCGATTACCTCGCCATCTTCAAGCCGGAAAGCTACCACTGGATGCTCCCGCCGTTGAGAGATCCAACGCAATGGAGCCAGGTTACGATGACCGCGGGCGCGGCGCTTTTCCTGGTGGTCGCGCTCTGTGAATTGCTCCCGGCGTGGCGCCGGCAGACGGCCTGGCGCTTGCGTATCGGGCTCTATTTCCTCGCCTTCGTCACTTATTACATCGCCGTCAGTGGCGTGGCCTCGGTGCAGATGGAAAGCATGATGCGCTATCAGTTTTGCGCCTATGCGCTGATCGTGCTGGCGTTCTCGCACTTTTTGGCCCAACTTCCCCGCCCGTCGCTCCCGATACGCGCCTTGGGGATGGCCACGATCGCACTGCTCTGTGTGGCCGGCCTCGGCCTGCAAGGCTGGTGGGTCTGGAATTTTACCCGGGGAAACTGGGTCGCTTAAACAAACATGAAAACAAACGTAGCAATCATTGGTGCCGGACCGGCGGGGCTGACCGCGGCCTACCTCCTTTCCAAAAACAACACCCCGGTGACCGTCCTGGAGGCCGATCCGGTCTACGTCGGCGGGATTTCGCGCACCGCGAGCTATAAAGGTTTTCACTTCGACATCGGCGGCCATCGCTTCTTCTCGAAGTCAAAAGAGGTGAACGAATTTTGGCAGGAAATCCTGCCGGACGACATGCTCGATCGCCCGCGATCCTCGCGCATTTTCTACGGCGGCAAATTCTTCGCCTATCCGTTGAAGGCCTTCGAAGCGCTGATGAAACTCGGCGTCTTCCGCTCGACCCTGTGCGTCCTTTCCTACGCAAAAGCGCGCCTCTTCCCGGTGCCGAACCCGACCAACTTCGAGGACTGGGTGAGCAATCAATTCGGCAAGCGTCTCTTCAACACCTTCTTTAAGAGCTACACCGAGAAGGTCTGGGGCATTCCCTGCAAGGAAATCTCGGCTGACTGGGCTGCGCAGCGGATCAAAGGCCTCTCGTTAGGCAGCGCGATCAAGAACGCGCTTCTGCCGGCGAAGCAGTCGAAAGATCCCAACAACGTCATCAAGACGCTGATTAATTCCTTCAAATATCCGCGCAAAGGCCCGGGCATGATGTGGGAAGCCTGCGCGGAGAAGACGATCGCGCTCGGCGGCCAGATCCGCATGGGCAGCAAGGTCACTGGCCTCGGCTACGACAGCGAGACGGCGACCTGGACAGTGCAATACACCGACGCCAACGGCGACGTGCAGACGCTCGAGGCTGAACATGTCATTTCCTCCGCGCCGATGCGCGAGCTCATCCGCGGCCTCAACCCCGCGGTCACCGAGCGCACCCTGCGCGCGGCCGAGGGCTTGAAGTATCGCGACTTCCTCACGGTCATGTTGATCCTGAAAAACCGCGACGCTTTCGCCGATAACTGGATCTACATCCACGACCCGAAGGTGAAGGTCGGCCGCATCCAGAACTTCCGTTCCTGGTCGCCCGAGATGGTCCCGGATCCCGAGCTCGCTTGCTACGGCCTGGAATATTTCTGCTTCGAACACGACGGCCTTTGGGATTCGAGCGACGAAGAGTTGATCCAGCTGGCGAAGCGCGAGCTCATGCAGATCGGCCTCGCGAAGGAAGGCGACCTGATGGACGGCACCGTCGTCCGGCAGAAGAAAGCCTATCCGGTTTACGACGATCACTACGCGCAGAACGTCCTCACGATTCGCGAAGAGCTCGAAACTCGTTACCCGAACCTCCACCTTGTTGGCCGCAACGGGATGCACAAATACAACAACCAGGATCACGCGATGATGACTGCGATGCTCTGTGCGGAAAACATTCTCGCCGACACCAAGCTTTATGATCTTTGGGCGGTGAATGGCGACGCCGAGTATCACGAAGGTGGCGAAGCCGCGGTCGAGCAGACCACGGGGACGGCGCTGCGTTTGGTGCCTACGCGTGTGGCCAGCGCGCCGGAACTCGCGCCGGAAAATACCTAGCGAGTCGCTGACTAATTTCGAAAAGGCCGTGCAGCAATGCGCGGCCTTTTTTGTTTCTCGCTCGAAGAGCATTGCCTACGCTCTGGCATGCGCATGCTCCTCGTCGGCCTTGTTCTCATTACCCGCCTCGCGATTGCCGCGCCGGATGAGGCCGCCAAGGCGCGCGTGCAGAAAAAGCTCGACGCCTTCCACGAGTCGAGCGGTTTTCCCGGCGCGGTCGCTGGCGTGTTCTACCGCGATGGTCGCTCGTTTGCCGTCGCCACGGGCGTTTCGGATCGCGAGGCGAAAACGCCCATGCGGCCGACCGATTTGATGCACGGCGGGAGCATCGGGAAGACCTTCTTCGCCGCGGTCGCGCTGCAGTTGGTCGCGGAAGGGAAGCTCCAGTTAGACGACCAGATCTCAAAGTATCTCGGCGCGGAGCCGTGGTTCGCGAAGCTGCCTAACGGCGACGCCATCACCGTGCGGATGCTGCTCAATCACACCACCGGGCTCCCCGGTTTTGGCGACGACTTCATGCGCGCGCTGGTCGAGGATCCCGCCAAGGAACGCCCGCCGCTGGAGACGGTGCAGTCGGTCACGAAAGCGCTTCATCCCGCGGGCGCGAAGTTCAGCTACTCGGACGTGAACTACCAATTGCTCGCTTTCATCATCGAGAAGGTGACCGGTCAAACCGCCTACGCAGAAATCCGTCGTCGCCTGCTCGAGCCGTTGAAACTCACCGGCATTGTCCCGGCCGATCGTCCGAAAATCCCGGGACTCGTCCCCGGTTACGCCGGCGCGAAAAATCCTTTCGGCGGCGACAAGATGGTGCGCGACGGCGTGCTGGTAATGGACCCGCGTTTCGAGTGGGGCGGTGGCGGCTTCGTGACCAATCCGCTCGACCTCGCGCGCTGGATGGCGGCGTTCTCCACCGGCCGCGCCTTTGACGCAAAGCTTCTCCCGGAAGTTTTCCAGACAGTCGACGCCTCCGAGTTGGGCGAGGGTGCGAAGTCAGCTTTGGGCGTGGAAGTGGAACCGACGCCGCTCGGCGAAGCGCACGGGCATGGCGGTTTTTTCCCGGGCTACTTCACGCAGGCGCGCTGGTATCCGGAGGCGGGCGTCGCGGTCGCAGTGCAGCTCAACACCAGCGACGAATCGCGGGTTGATCGGTCGCTGAAGGATTTTGCCGACGAGCTGGCGCAGGCGGCGTTGCCGCCGAAGCCGTGAAGTCGTCGGCTATTCCGGCAAGCCGTCCATCGGCACGCAGGAGCAGAAGAGATTGCGATCGCCGTAGACGTTGTCGATCCGCGCGACCGCGGGCCAGAACTTGAAGTCGCGCGTCCACGGCGCCGGGTAAGCGGCGCGCTGGCGCGAGTAGGGCCGGGTCCACTCATCGGCGGTGACTTTGCTGGCGGTGTGCGGTGCGTGTTTCAAGACGTTGTCTTTCCGGTCCGCTTTGCCGTCGACCACTTCCTGGATCTCGCCGTGGATCAGGATCATCGCTTCACAGAAACGATCCAGCTCCTCCTTCGCCTCGCTTTCGGTCGGCTCGATCATCATCGTGCCCGCGACCGGGAACGAAACCGTCGGTGCGTGAAAGCCGTAATCCATCAACCGCTTGGCCACATCTTCCACCTCGACGCCCGCGCTTTTGAATTGCCGGAGGTCGACGATGCACTCGTGCGCCACCGTGCCGTGCGCGCCGCGGTAGAGCACCGGGAAATATTGGTCGAGCCGCCTGGCGATGTAGTTCGCGTTCAGGATCGCCACCTTGGTCGCTTCGGCCAGGCCGTCCGCGCCCATCATGCGGATATACATCCAGGAGATCGTGAGGATGCTCGCGCTGCCGAAAGGCGCCGCGGAAACCGGGCCGGTAGGCGAGGCGGTGGCGCCATCTGGCTGGCTAATTTTTGGATGCGCCGGAAGGAAGGGCACGAGATGCCCGGCCACGCCGATCGGTCCCATGCCGGGGCCGCCGCCGCCGTGCGGAATGCAGAAAGTTTTGTGCAGATTCAGATGGCAAACGTCCGGCCCGAAATCGCCCGGGCGGCAAAGCCCGACCTGCGCATTCATGTTCGCGCCATCCATGTAAACCTGGCCGCCATGCGAGTGCACGATCTCGCAGACTTCGCGGATCGCGGTCTCGAAAACGCCGTGCGTCGAGGGATAGGTGACCATGAGCGCGGCGAGATCGTTCGCGTGCTGGTCGGCTTTCGCGCGCAGATCGGCGAGGTCGATGTCGCCATCTTTCGAAGTCGCCACCGGCACCACCTTGAAGCCCGCCATGACCGCGCTCGCGGGATTGGTTCCGTGGGCCGATTGCGGAATGAGGCAAACGTTGCGATGCGCTTCGCCGCGCGCCTGGTGGTAACCGCGAATTGCGAGCAGGCCGGCGTATTCGCCCTGCGAACCGGCATTCGGCTGCAGGGAGACCGCCGCAAAGCCGGTGATCTCCGCCAGCCAGATGCCGAGCTGCTCGCACATCTCGCGATAGCCGGCGGTCTGGGACTCAGGCGCAAACGGGTGGAGCTTCGAAAATTCCGGCCAGGAAACCGGGAACATCTCCGCGGTCGCGTTCAGCTTCATCGTGCAGGAGCCGAGCGGGATCATCGAGTGGCAGAGCGAGAGGTCGCGCGATTCGAGCCGGCGCAGGTAACGCAGCATCTCCGTCTCAGTCTCGTGAGTGTTGAAGATCGGATGCGTCAGGTATTCGCTCGTGCGCTGCGCGCTTTCCGGAATGCCAAAGGCGGAGCCGTCGAGCGCGTCGTCCTCATAATCGCGCACGGAAGTGCCGCGGAAGATCGACATCAGGAGCTCGAGGTCGGCATCGGTGGTGGTTTCGTCGAGGGCAATGCCGACGGCGTGTTGGCCTAACGAGCGGAGATTGCAGCCGGCGCGCTCGGCCCGTTGCAGGATGTCGGCCGACATGGCGTCGCCTAATTCCACGCGCACGGTGTCGAAGAAGTGCTCGTGTGCGATCTCGAAGCCGAGCTGCTCCAGGCCCTGCGCGAGCCTGGCCGCATAGTCATGCACTCGCCCGGCGATCGCGCGCAAGCCGCGCGGCCCGTGATAGACCGCATACATTGAGGCCATGACCGCGAGGAGCACCTGCGCCGTGCAGATGTTGCTCGTGGCTTTGTCGCGCCGGATGTGTTGCTCGCGCGTTTGCAGCGCGAGACGGTAACCGGGCCGGCCTTCGGCATCGTGCGAGACGCCGACGAGGCGGCCGGGGAGGTAACGCTTGTGGGCATCGCGCGTGGCCATGTAAGCCGCGTGCGGCCCACCGAAGCCGAGCGGGACGCCAAAGCGCTGGCTATTTCCCACGGCCACGTCGGCGCCGAACTCGCCGGGCGCGCGCAGGAGCGTGAGGCTGAGCAAGTCCGCCGCGACGATCGCGAGCGCGCCAGCCGCGTGTGCCTGGCTAACGAACGCTTCGTAATCGTGGATCGCGCCGTCGGTCGCCGGATATTGCAGGAGCACGCCGAAGACCGACTGCTTAAAATCGAACGCCGTGTGATCGCCCACGATCACTTGCACCCCGAGCGGCTGCGCGCGCGTGCGCACGACCTCGATCGTCTGCGGATGGCAGAGCTCGGAGACAAAGAAGGCATCGCGCCCGCTCACGACCGCGCGGCAAAGCGCCATCGCTTCCGCGGCCGCCGTCGCCTCGTCAAGCATCGAGGCATTGGCAATGTCGAGCGCGGTCAGGTCGGTGATCATCGTCTGGAAGTTCACCAGCGCCTCGAGCCGGCCTTGCGCGATCTCCGCCTGGTAAGGCGTGTAGGCGGTATACCAGCCGGGATTCTCGAGGATGTTCCGCTGGATCACCGGCGGCGTGATCGTATCGGAGTAACCGGCGCCGATGAAATTACGCAGCACTTTGTTTTTCTGCGCGATCGCGCGGAGCTCATTGAGCGCTTCGCCTTCGCTCTTGGCCGCGGGCAAATGGAGCGCGCCTTTCAGCCGGATGTCCTTCGGCACGGTCGAGTCAATCAGCGCATCAAGGCTCCCGGCGCCGGTCGTTTCCACCATGGCCGCGATCTCCGCCGGCGTCGGCCCAATGTGACGCCGGGCAAAGGCATCCTGGCGTTCGAGCACGGGGATTTCGGCGGATTTTTCGCCGCGTGTGGAAGGTTTCTTTTCGAGAACGCCCGTGTTCGCTTGATGCATCAATGAAGCTACGAAAGGCGGGTGCAGATTCAAGAACCGCCCCCGCGGCACCCGGCTGCTAACGCGCGTCGATTGTGCGCACGCCGTCGGCCTGGAGCTTGGCGCGCACTTCGGCGAGGTGCTCGTGGTTGCGCGTCTCGATCGTGCAGAGGACATGGACCGCGCTGACATCGCTGCCGGCAAAGGCGCGGTCGTGCACCACTTGTTTGATGCTCGCGCCGGTGGCGGCGATTTTCGCGGTCAGGTCGGCCAGGCCGCCGGGACGGTCGCTGATCACGGCGACGAAGCGCCCGAGCCGGCCGTCGGCCACGAGGCCGCGCTCGATCACGCGGCTGAGGACGTTCGGGTCGATGTTCCCGCCGCAGAGCAGGAGGACGACTTTTTTGCCAGCTAATTCCGGAAGCTGTCCGGACAAACAGGCGGCGAGGGGAGTGGCGGCGGCGCCTTCGACCACGCCTTTCTCCAATTCGACGATGCGCAGGATAGCGACCGCGATTTGTTCTTCGGACACGGTCAGGCAGCGATCGATCAGGTCATGCGCCACGTTGTAGGCGTTCGTGCCCACGGTGGGAATGGCGAGGCCGTCGGCCAATGTCGGGTGCGTGTCGAAGCGGCAGGGGCCCCCGGCTTTGAGCGCGGCGGAAAAGCTGGCGGTGTTTTCCGCTTCGACCGCGATGACCTGCGCTTTCGGGCGCAAGGTTTTCACTGCGAGCGCGACGCCCGCGAGCAAGCCGCCGCCGCCGACCGGGCAAATGACCGCATCGAGGTCCGGCACCTGATCGACAATCTCAAAACCCATCGTGCCCTGGCCGGCGATGATCGCGGGATCGTCGTAGCCGTCGATGTAGGCCAGGCCGCGTTCCTTCGCCAGCTCATGCGCGTGCGCCTTGGCTTCGCCGAAATCCTTCCCGTGCATGACCACGGTCGCGCCGAGCTTCTGGCAATTGCTCACCTTAATCAGCGGCGCGAACTGCGGCATGACGACGGTCGCGGGGATGCCGAGCAAACGCCCCTGGTAGGCCAGCGCCTGCGCGTGATTCCCCGCGGAAGCGGCGATGACGCCGCGCTTTTGCTGCTCGGTTAGGCAACTGCGCCAGGGCGTTGCGCGCGCCGCGTTCCTTGAAACTTCCGGTGCGCTGGAGGTTGTCGAGTTTGCAGTAAATCTGCATGCCCGTGAGCTCGCTCAGCGGAATCGAAACCGGGCAGGGCGAGTAATAAACCGCGCCTTTGATGCGGGTGCGCGCGGCCTTGATGTCGTCGAAGGTGACCGGCTTGGCCGAGGAGGAAGCAACGTGCGCCACGCTGCTCCTATCAACCATCAATCGTTAGCCATCAACTCCGCGCATCGAGCATTTCGCGGACTTTGAGCGCGAGTTGCGCGGGCTCGAAGGGCTTCGGGAGGAAAGTCGTGGCGCTGCAGCCGAGACTCTCCTCGAGTGAATCCTCGAGGTAGCCGGAGATGAAGATCACGCTGGTCGCGGGACGTTCGGCCCGCAGCCAGTCGGCAAAATGATTCCCGCTCATGTGCGGCATGACGACATCTGTGAGCAGGAGGTCGATCGTCCGCGCCTGGTCGTCGGCCAGGAGCAACTGCGCGTCGTCGCCGTTGGCCGCCTCGATCACCTGATAGCCCAGGCTGCGGAGCACGCGCACGGCGATGTGGCGCACGCTGATGTCGTCTTCAACCACGAGGATGGTTTCCGTCCCCGTAGGCCATTTTTCAGCGCGCGGTTTCTGGTAGGTCGGCTTGCTCGCCGCAGGCGCTTTCGGGAGGTAAATCGTGACCGTGGTGCCGCAATCCGGCTCGCTCTGCACGCGGATGCGGCCGCCGCTTTGGCGAATGATCCCGTAGCTCGTGGCCAGGCCGAGGCCGCTGCGTTCGCGCGCTTCCTTGGTGGTGAAGAAGGGCTCGAAGAGGCGCGCCTTGACTGCCGGGGTCATGCCGACGCCGTTGTCGCGCACGGTGATGGAAACATAATCGCCGGGGGCGAGTTCGTCGTCGCTTGCAGGGGCGCCCGGGGTGTGATCGTGGATTCGGAGGGTGCCGGTGCTGAGGTGGAGGCGACCGCCCTTGGGCATGGCGTCGCGGGCGTTGATCACCAGGTTAAGAATGATCTGGGTAAATTGATTGGGGTCGACCTTGATCTGGGCGCCTTCGCGGGCGCGATGGAGCTCGCATTGCACCTGGATGTTTTCGCCCAGGAGGCGGAGGAAGGAGTGCTCCAGATTGGTGATAAGTGTGTTCACCTCGAGCACGCGCGGCTCCAGCGGATGTCGCCGGCTAAAGGCGAGCAGTTGCGCGGTCAGGGCGGCGGCGCGCTTGGCCGCGCTGCGGATCTCGGTGACGTGGCTCGCGACCGCGCCCTTCACCTGCGTGTCGCCTAACAAGAGGTCGCTGTAGCCGAGGATGGTGGTGAGGAAGTTATTGAAGTCGTGCGCCACGCCGCCGGCGAGCTGGCCGAAGGCTTCCATCCGCTGCGAACGGCAGAGCTGATCCTGCAGTTGCTTGCGCGCGGTGATGTCCATGAGCGAGCCGACAAAACCGACCGCGGCCCCGCTGGCGTCGCGCTCGATCGTGGCCCGCTCGAGGATGAGCAGGTAGCGCCCATCGGCGCGGCGGAAACGGTATTCGCCGCTCCAATGGTCGCTGTGCGCCAGCGCGTCGCGGATGCTGGCGGCGGTCCCGGCGCGATCCTCGGTGTGCAGATGTCGCTGCCAAAATCCGATTTCATCGGTGATCGCCGAGGGCTCGTAGCCGAGCAGGCTGGTGAGTCCCTGGGGCCAGCTGAGGCGGCCGCTTTTTACATGCCAATGCCGAAGCGCGTCATTCGTGGCCCGCGCGGCCAGCGCAAAATATTGCGCGCTTTCATCCGGGCCGCCTGGGCTCTCTGGGCGAGGGTTTTCATGAGATGGGTTCTTTCCGTTTCTGCGCGCCACTGGAGTGCGTTTCAAAGTTGCGGACTCCGGCAGGTTCGTTGCATGGCGCATGTTGTTTTGGTGGTTGGTGAGGCCGCATTCTTCTTTAGCTAGTGCCGTGCCCCTAGCGGCTTTTCCGGCGCGGGGAATTGCGCCGGTTGATCGCTTGAGGCCGGAGCGTGCAACCCATAACGCGGCTGAAAAATCATAGGCCCCGCGGGCATCTGCGCGGCGATCGCTTTGCAAAAATGCGACGCAGTTTAGGGCGCAGCCAGCGCGGTGTTCTCGCTCGCAAGCCGCGGGGCGAACGGCCTCGAGTTGTCGGCTAAAATCTTGCGGCTGGCCGCGGCCAGGAGCTTCTCTTCTTCCGGCAGGAGCGCGGCGCGTTTCGCTTCCAGGAGAAAATTGCGCGCGCGCTCGATGCGTCCCTCTGCGGCCAGCAGGCAAACGTAGTAGGCTGCGATCGCCGGATCGCGGAGCGTTTTTTCGTCGAGCGTTTCGAGCACGCGCGAGGCCTCGGCGGTGCGGCCGTGCGCATGCAAAGCGTAGGCAAAAGTGGCGGTGAAAGCGCGATTCTGAGGATGGTCAGCGTGCAACTTTTCCGCGAGACGGAAGCCGGCGCGGTCGCCCGGATCGAGCAGCAGGCCGAGGCTGGCACAGTTGTTCGCGGCCACGAGATCGCCCGGGTCCAACTCCAGCGCGCGCCGGGCCACGCGGAGGAGGCCGCGAGTGTCGCGCTTCGCCTGGTAGATCCGCTGCAGGGCCGAGAGGCTGGCGCGTGCCTCGCCGGTCTGATTGGCCAGGAGCCACCAGGCTTCCTCGGCTTCGCCGGCGTAGCCCCAGCCCTCGGCGAGCTGCGCGATCGTGAGCAATTGCGCCGGCGGCGCGGCCTTGAGCGCGGCGCGCCAGGCGATCTGCGCGGCGAGGGGCGTTTCGACGGCGGGATGCAAGCGGCGGAGCGCATGGCTTTGCACCGCCAGGCGCAAGCTCTCGAATTCGCCCCAGTTCTTTCCCCGCGACCCACGCCTGCAGCGCGGTCCAATCCTCGAGCAGGCTAAACGATTCCGCGAATGCGAGCGGCACCGGGTGCACGGCGAGCGTGGCCGCAGAGAGCGACTCGCGCCATTGCACCGCGCGCGCAGCTTGCCTGTGGTCATTCAGCCAGGTCACGACCGCGGCGACTGCTGCAGGTTCTGCGGCGACTCGGTTTTCGAGGCGGTGGAGGAAGTCCAGTGCAAAACCGCTCTCGCCGGCGGCTTCGAGTAGCAGAAGATCGTCGGCCACCGGTGGGTGCGGTTGGACCTGCAGGAGAGCGGCCCAGCGGAGCGCCGCTGGTTGGTCACGTCGCCTGAGCGCGTCCAGCGCGAGGGCCCGGGCGGCCGGAAAGCGAACTGCACCCTGATCGGCTAAACTCGTTAGGCGAACATGCGCGGCCTCGGCGTCGGCGGGGTCGCCGATGGTGAGCTCAAGATTGGCAAGGCGAAGCGCGAGCGCTTCGTCGCCGGGCGCGAGGGACTGTGCGTGCCGGAAGTGGACCAGGGCGGCGGCGAAATCTTTTTTCTCCGTGGCCACCTCTCCGGCCACTTGAAAATAGCCAGCGTCGCGTGCGGTCGCGGGGAGGGCCGCGAGAATCGACTCGGCCAAATCGGCATGCCCGAGGCGGAGCGCCGCGCGGGCGTAGGGCAACGCGCCGGCAGGATCACCCGGCCGTCGCGCGGCCACCTCGCGCCAGGCAGCGAGCGCTTCCTCGCGCCCGTTTGCGTCAGCCAGCTGCGCGATCACGGTGAGAGCCTCGAAGTGATCGGGATCGAGCAGGAGCAGCTGTCGCGCAGCCACGGCCGCACGGGCGAGATCGTTCTGCCCGGCGAATTGCTGAACTTGCCGGCTAAGCTGACGCTGCCGGAGCTGTCCGTAGCCGTGCCAGCCGGCGAAACCGAGCAGCGCGACTGCGGTGGCCACGCCGGCCCACCGTCCGCATCGGCGCAACCATTCCCGGCGCTCCAGGTCGCGCACGCTGGCGTTGCCCTCGTTCATGAGCGCACGCGCAGGAGCATCCAGAGTAAAGTCGCGACCGCCGAGTGCGCGGTGCAACAGAAGCAGCCGAGAGAAACCAAGAGCCGGTGGATGATCATGAGCACGTGGCGCTTTCGAGCGGCAGGCGGTGCGCGCTGTTGGCTTCCTGGCCTGCGCCAGCCTCAAACCGGATGACAGAAGCAGAAGCCGCGACGCCTACGGACTGACTTCCGGCACAAAGGGGATGCCGATGGAAGCGGCCGGCGGCTCCAGCGAAGGAGCGATGCTCGCGATTTCCGGGAAGGCGCTGAAGTTCAACATCGAGAGCGCGACTTCGCCGTAGGCGTTGATCTCGGCGATTTCGAAGGCCTTGCCATCATGGCGCTCGCCCGCCGGGGTCCAACGCAGGGCGACGTAGCGGGCGTCTTGCGGGTCGAAATTAACCGACGCTTTGCCCTGCTCGTCGCGATCTTCCACGGAGGCGACGCGCTTCGCCTTGCTCAGGTCCCCGGGGTTGGCCTGGAGTTCGTTCAAGAGATAAACGTCGAGACGGCCGGGCTCCATCTGGTAGACGGCGGTGATGCGGTGAATTTCCGGGCGTTGCTCGAGTTCGACCACGGTGGTGGGATGCAGATCGGTCGCGGCAAAACGGAAGCTCGTGCTGGTGTCGTCGTCGATCATGCGCGGGGCGCCCTGGGCCATACCGGAGCTGACGTAGACCACGTGGCCGTGCGCGTAGAGGTTGGCGAAGTCGAAATTGATCGCTTCCTCGAGCGGGCGATTTCCTTTTTTGTGGCCCACCTGGAGGAGATGGCTTCCGCCATTCCCGTCGCGCAGAAGATGCCGGTTATTTTTCGAGAAAGCCTCGAGCGACTGGCCGCCGTAGAGGCCAAGGGCGGCGATCTGGCCGGGTTTCGCCACCTCGAAGGAAAGCCTCACATAACGCGCTTCCACGCCGAGGAGCGAGAGATTAAAGAAGCGCTTGTGCGCGAAGGAGACTTCGCCGGCGACCTCGACCCATTTATTGCTCGCCGCAGGGAGCTGGTAATTCGAGACCGCAATCTTCAGCTGGCCAGCGGCCGCGGCGTTTTCGTTCACGAAGTTAAAGCGATCGAGCTGCGAGACGCTGGCTAATTTAATAATGAAGGTGGTGCGCCCTTCCTGCAGCGGGCAGCTGAGCGTGTTGTCGAGGATCAAGGCCGCCGGCGCTTGTTCGCGGTCGCGCATGTCGGCCACCTGGACGCTGCGGCCATCGGGCGTGATGCACTCGATTTGCGCCCCGCAATTCATCCGGGCGAGGTTCTTGGCGGTGTTACTTTCTTCGGCGGAGTCGACCACATCGGCCGCGCGACTGGGCGTGAGGGCGCCGAAGGAGACGACGGCCGCCGCGAGCGGCAGGAGAAGGCAGGGAAGGAGACGGAAGCGGTTCATTTCGCTTTCCTAAAAAGCTTGGAGCTTGCCAACGGCGAAAAATTTTCCATTGCGGGAGGCGGTCTCTTCAAGCAAAGGAAGCGCGCGTGGGGCCATCCAGTGAAGCATCCCTGAGGGCAGAAGCACCCGGTTACCCCGGGCGATTTGTCTTGCGCCGTCTCGCGGCCCCCCAGTAAAACTTCCCCGAAACAACGCCCAGCTGGAGAACAAAATTTTGTCTAACGAGATCCCCGGGAAAGGGAAATTCCCGTTACGAACCACGGCCACAATCTGGAATATTGGCGGCCGTGGTACCGCTCCTGCTAACTTCGAACACCAGTAATCGCCTGACCTATGAGCAGTCTCTCCATCTTTCGCTGCCCGAGCTTATCCGCCAGGCGGATTGGCTTAAGCTTCCTCCTGCCGCTTCTTGTGGCCGTCTCGCCCGCCCGTGCCCAGGACGCCGTGCGCCCCTCACTCGCGGGGGAAGCCTCGGCCGAGGCGCGCCGGCAGTCGTTCGACCAAATCCCTTATAACCTGCTCATCGGCCCGGCTCGTTTCCGCCTGAGCGCCACCGCGGGGGTCGAGTATAACGACAATATCAACATCGCCGATGTCGATACGCAGGATGATTTCATTTTCCGCCCACAGGTAAACTTCAACATCCTCTGGCCGATCACGCAGCTGAACACGCTGCGCTTTGATATCGGAGTGGGCTACGCCTTCTATGCCACTCATTCGGAGTATAACACCAACGGCATCCTCCTGGCGCCTGGCTCGCAGCTTTCCTTCGACATCTTTGTCGGCGACTTCCGCCTGAACTTCCACGATCGCTTCTCGCTCGAGCAGGATCCGATCGGCGAGCCCGGCTTGAGCGGCGTGGCCGATTACGGCCGCTTCCAAAACACCGCCGGCGTCTCGCTCTTGTGGGACTTGAACAAAGCGGTCCTGACCCTGGGCTACGACCATTACACCTTCATCGCGACGAACGACGATTTCGATTACCTCGATCGCAACGCGGAGCAGTTCTCCGGTTCGCTCAGCTTCGCGGCCACGACCACCACCGGCGTCGGCGTGGAGTCGAGCTACGTCTTCAACAACTACGACAAGAGCCTGCTGAATGATTCCGATACCTTCAGCGTTGGCGGCTTCGTCGAGACGCAGCTAACCAATTACATGAAGCTGCGCGTCGCCGGCGGCTACCAGATGATTAACTTCGACAGCAGCGTGGTCGCGCTCGGGCCATTCCCCGATGGCAGCTTCCTGCTCTACAACGACTCGCGCGATCTCTCGGACTACTACATTAACGTCCTCCTCTCCCACCGGGTGAACTCCGCGATCACCCAGCGCCTCGCGCTCGGCCACGAAGCGCAGCTCGGCGTAAACTCGAACTACATCAAGCTCAACTACGTCCGCCACACTGCGACCTGGAACCTGGTCAATCGCACGCTTCTTTCGACCGAGTTCTTCTACGAGGACGCGGAGGATTCCGGCGGCTTCATCGACGAACATCTCCACCGTTACGGCGGCGCCCTGTCGATCGGCTATCAGCTCACCCGCCACGTGACCTTGGGCGCGCGCTACCAATACACGCGCAAGGATTCGGACGTGCCCTTCCGCGATTACCAGCAGAATCGCATTTCCCTCGACGGCACCTACAGTTTCTAGGCTGGACCTTAACGGAGCATGAAAGACTGGGCTTATCGTTTCCTCGTGCTCGCCGCCTCTGGCGAACACCTCACTCCTGGCCCAGGAGAGTGTCTCCACGCCGCCGCAGTCGATCCCCCGCGCCGCCCCGGCGGCTGAGCCTCCGACCACGAGCACGGTCATGCGCACGAACTCGATGAATGTGCTCGATGATCGCACCCGGCTGGGCCCTAACGACTTCGTTAGCTTCCGTGTGGTCGAGGATCGCGATAACGAATCGCAGCGCCTGCGCGTGAACGATAACGGCCAGCTCGAAGTGCCCTATGTGGGCCTCGTCCAGGCGGCCGGCCGCACCTCGAAGGAGCTGGCTTACTCGGTCAAGGCCGCGCTCGAAAAGGAATACTACTATCACGCCACCGTGATCATTGCGGTCGATCACGTCAGCGAAAAGTCGCGCGGCAAAGTCTACGTCATCGGTTCGGTCAAGGGCCCGGGCCCACAGGAAATCCCGGCCGACGAAGAATACACCGTCAGCAAAGCGGTCATCCGCGCCGGCGGCTTCGGCGATTTCGCGAACAAGCGCAAAGTGAAACTCACCCGCAAGGGCGGCCAGGATGTAATCGTCGATCT
Organism: uncultured Verrucomicrobiae bacterium; assembly: GCA_963726745.1. Lineage (GTDB taxonomy): Bacteria > Verrucomicrobiota > Verrucomicrobiia > Chthoniobacterales > UBA10450 > JACCTI01. The sequence goes on along the minus strand of CAVSDR010000003.1, from coordinate 682,333 downwards.
CAAGCGCGTGATCGAGGAAGGTCACTCCGAGGAAGATGCGGTCGTCCATCCCGGCGACCAGATCTTCGTCCCGCAGCGCTTGATCAACATGTAATGTATGGCCGCGCCCGTTCCCGATCGTTCTTCCGCCTCGTCCTGGAGTAACTCCTTCATCACCCGGGTGCATCGCTACAAAGCGCTGCTCCTGCGCCGTTGGTGGATTCCTCTGCTCACCATCTGCCTCGGCGTTTTCATTCAGGCCTGGCTGATTTACCAGACGCCGCCCTCGTTTCTTTCCACGAGCAAGATGATGCTCGCGGGCAAGCTCAACCTCGCCCAAAACGCCGTCTACAGTGAGGACAGCGTCAATTTCTACGGCACCCAGATTCAACTCATGCAGAGCGCGGAAGTCCGCCGCAGCGCGGAGGCGCTCGTGCGCTCGACGCATCCCGAGCTCCAGCCGGTTTTAGTCGACATCAACGTGGTGCAAAAGCCGCGCACCTCGATCTTCGACCTCCAGGCCATCGGCAGTTCGCCGGAGTACACCCAGGCCTACCTGAATGCGGTCATGCAGAAGTATCTCGACTTCAAAAAAGGCATGCGCGAGGACCAGGGGCATAACGTCACCACCGCCATCACCGAGCAGCTCATCCAGGTGGAGAAAGATCTGCGCAATGGCGAGGACGAAATGCTCGACTTCCAGAAGCAGAACAACATCGGCTTCATCCAGGAAGAAGGAAACAGCGCCGCGGCCTACCTGGTAAAACTGAACCAGCAATACGCTGCGCTGAAGACGGAGTACGAGCTTCTCGAAAAACTCGACCTCGACCAGAATCTCGACCGTTCGCCCTCGGGAAATAAGGGTGAAAGCGATGCCCCCGATCAGGCCTCGCAGCAGGTTATGCCGTTCTCCGATGTCGGTCCGGAGGCCGATTACCTCAAGGCCAAGCAAGCGGTGCAATTGCTCAAGGCCGAGCGCGACACGCTCTCGAAAGACCTGCGCCCGAAGCACCCGAAAATCCTGAAATTAAACGACGAGATCGCGAAGCAGGAAAACCTCATCCAACTCTTCCGTTCCGATGCCGTGGAGAAGCTGGCCACTCGTCGCAATTCCATCGGCAAGCAGATGGAAAACCTCCAGTCGAATGTGAAGGAATGGGAAGCCAAGGCGCTCGACCTTAGCCAGCGCCTCGCGGTCTTCAATCGCCTCAAGGGCAAGGTCGATCGCCTCAAGACGCTCTACGATCGCCTCACGAACAACCTCAAGGAAGTCGGCGTTTCCCAAGTCGTCGACGGCGGCGATCAGGTCTCGATCATGGAGCAGGCCACCGTGCCGACTTCCGTGCGCCCGGGCCTGCTTAAGGGCTTGCTCATTGGCTTCGGCGGCGGCGCGCTTGCCGGTCTCGCGATTCTTCTCCTGCTCGACCGGATCGACGACCGCATGGCTTCCTTTGGCGAATTCCAGGGCCACTTCTCCGAGAACGTCCTCGGCCAGATCCCGCGCGAAAAAGCCAAGGGCCGCGTCTCCCTGCTCCAGCCGGACGACGCCCGCCACATCTTCGCCGAGAGCTATCGGAACATCCGGTCGTCTATTTTCTTCATGCCTTACGAAGGGCCGCGCCCAAAGACGCTTCTCGTCACCAGCGCGGTGCCTAACGAAGGCAAATCGACCGTCTCTGCCAACCTCGCGATTACCTTCGCGCTTTCCGGGGCGAAGACGCTCCTGATCGATGGCGATCTCCGCCGCGGCGCGCAGCGCGAAGCCTTCGATATCTCGTCGCGGGTCGGTTTCTCCGAGGTCCTCAAGGGCGAGGTCAATTGGCAGGAAGTGGTGGTGCCCACGGCCTACCAAAATCTCTTCCTCCTCCCGCGCGGCAGCACGCTCTCGCAGCCGAGCGAACATCTCCTGCGCGAATCGACCGATCGCTTCCTCCAGGAAATCTACCACCAGTACGATTACATCATCATCGACAGCTCGCCGGTCTTGGCGGCGGACGATACCACCAGCCTCGCGCCGAAGATTGACGCCACCCTCTTCGTCGTCCGCCTTTCCTACACCTCTGCGCGCCTGACCAAGAAGTCGCTCGAGTTGCTCTACAATCGGCAGGTCAATGTCCCCGGCGTGATCTTGAATTACGTCGATACCTCGCTGCCCGAGTACCTACTACTACCAGGTACTCCGAGTACTACAACACGCCGGTGGCGGAAGAGCCGCGCAAGCTCCCCGCGCACGCGCAGGGTCACGGCACGCAGTCTTCCTAGCCGCATTCATGGCGAAACCGGCGGCCGCGGCGGAAGCGCCCGCCGGCCCGATCGTGCGATGAGCTTTTTCGGTTCCATCTCGTCGCCTGCGCTCGCGGAAACGAGCGCGCCCATGATCCGTCGCGCGATGCAGCGCGCCCGCGTCGTCGGCACTTTTGCTTTCGCCCAGGCCGCAGTGCAGTTGCTTGGTTTTGCCAGCGGCATTCTACTCGTTAGGCAATTGTCTCAGCGCGAATACGCCTTTTTCACCATCGCCAACACCATGCAGGGCACGATCAACGTGCTCGCGGATGTCGGCATCAGCATTGCCCTCGTCGCCATTGGCGGCCGCGTCTGGCGCGACCGCGCGCGTTTTAGCCAGCTGGTTGTGACCGCGTTGCATCTGCGCCGCAAACTCGGCCTGCTCGCGATGGCCGTGGTCACGCCCATTCTCGCCTTCATGCTGGTCAAGAACGGCGCCTCGCCGGCTTACACCGCCTTGCTCATCGGCGTCATTCTGCTCGGTCTCCTAGTCCAGCTCGCGGTTGGCGTGCTCAGCGTGGTCCCGCGGCTGCATTCCGACATCGACCGCATCCGCACGATCGATCTCACCGGCGCGATCGCACGCCTGCTCGTTCTTGGCGGTCTGATGTTCGTCTTCCTCAACGCCGGCGTCGCGGTCGTCGTCAGCCTCGGCGCCATCTTCCTGCAATACTGGATGCTCCGCCGCTACGTCGCCGGCATGATCGACCTGCACGCCTTGCCGAACGACGAAGACCGCCTGGCGATGCGCGGCTTCATCCGCAACCAGGCGGCAAATTCCATCTTCTTCTGCCTCCAGGGTCAGATCACCGTCTTCCTGATCAGCTTCTTCGGTAATCACGTCAGCGCCGTGGCCGAGGTCGGCGCGCTCGGGCGTTTGGCAATGATCTTCTCCGTCCTCAGCAATCTCCTCGCGAATGTTTTTGCGCCCGCTTTCGCCCGCTGCCAAAGCCCGCGCCGCCTCCGCTGGCAATATGCTGGGATCGTCGGCGCGGTGGCGTTGTTCAGCCTCGGGATCCTGCTCGTCGCTGCGCTCGCGCCGCACATCTTTCTCCTCGTTCTCGGGAGCAAATATCTTCATCTCGAGCGCGAGCTCGTGCTCATGGTCGCAGGGGCGGTTGCGAGCGCCTTTGTCGGCACGCTCTGGGCGCTCAATTCCTCCAAGGCCTGGATCAAAGGCTCGTGGCTTTACATCCCGCTTACCCTTGCCACGCAGGCTGCGCTTATTCCTTTCACCGATTTCACCAGCGTTCGCGGCGTGCTCCTTTTCAATCTCATCTCCGCGCTCCCAAATCTCCTCCTCAACGTCGTCTTGAGCCTGCGCGGCTTCCGCAGCGTGCGCCTCGCGGCTGCCTGAGCGCATGCCGAATTTTGGCTACCACTTCGCGCGTGCGGAGGCGCAGGCCTGCCGGCGAATTTACCAGGCCGCCTTGCGCTGGATCGTGCGGCGTCCGGTGAAGGCATCGCGCACATTGCCTTTTGATGTCTACGCCTATTCCGGCGAAGCCATGCTTCCGGAGCAGGTCGCGTCGATCCGCTCCTTCCTGCGCCACGCCGGTCGGCCGCGGCGGTTCACCGTCGTCTCCGACGGGACGCATTCGCTCCGCAGCCTCGAGCTGCTGCGCGCGATTGACCCGGTGGTGGCGGTCGACCAGGTGCGCGATTGGGTGCCCGAGGTGCCCGCGCCGATGGAGCGTTACCTGCGCGAGCATCCTACCGGGAAACAACTCGCGCTCGTGATGTCGCTGCCTGTTTCCGGCCCGGCGCTGTATCTCGATGCCGATGTCCTCTTCTTCGCTGGCGCGGCCGCGCTCCACCTGCCGGAGGACGCGCCCGCCTTTTATCTCGCCGATTGCGGCCTCTCCGCCGACCAGCGCCTGTTCCGCAGCGAGCGAGAGCAGGTAAAACCGGTCAACACCGGCGTCCTTTTCCTCCGCGCGCCGCTCGACTGGTCGTTAGCCATCGAGCGTTTCCTCGCGCTCGAAGGCGAGCCGACGTTCTTTACGAATCAAACCCTCACCCACTTGGTGATGCACGCGAACGGCGCGCAGCCGCTCGACCCGCGGCGCTGGGTTCTCCAACTCGACGACCAATTTGTCTTCCCCGATCGGCACTCCTCCCCGGCGCTTGTTTTGCGGCATTACGTCAATCCCGTGCGCCACAAGTTTTGGAACGCCCTTTGTCATCGTCGATGAGCCGACCGCTGCGCATCCTCGCGATCGTCAATTCGCCCTGGGACGAGCGCCTCGGCGCACCACGGGTTTGGATGGAGCTGGCCGAGCAGTGGCGTGCCGGCGGGCACACGTTCGAGAAATTTAGCTTTTCCGATGCCTTCCCCGGCGGGCCCGCAACCGGCGTCACTTACGCGCTGCGTCAGCTCCTTTTTTTGCGCAAAGCCAGGGCGTTCGTTCGGCAAAACGCGCAGCGCTTTGATGTCATCGACGCGCTCGTCGGCACGCTTCCCGAAACCGCCGAATCGCTCGGGTTCCGCGGTCTTTTGGTCGCGCGCTCGGTCGGGCTTTACCGGCTTTACGATCGCTTCGACCGCACGATCGCGCAGCGCTGGCCCCAGCCGCCGCGCGGGAAACTGGCCGGGCGCGTGATCTACAACTTCACCCGGCGTCGGCTCGAGCAGGCTTCGGAGAAAAGCGTGCAGCGCGCCGACCTGGTGAACGTGCCGAACGAGACCGAAGCCGTCTGCCTGCGCCACGAGCTTAAAATAGCCGGCAAGATCATGGTCCAGCCCTATGGCCTAACGAGCGAACGCCGCGCGCAGTTTCGCGCCGCCGCGCTCCCGCCGGCCACGCGGCTTGTGCAGGCGCGGGTGTGCTTCGTCGGCATGTGGAGTCCGCGAAAAGGGTCGCACGATTGGGCTGCGATCATCGCCCGCATCCGCGCGGCTGTGCCCGCGGTGCGCTTCCGTTTTCTCGGCACCATGGTCGCGCCCGCCGTGATCGAGCACGACCTTGGGGCTGCGGCCGAAGGGATCGAGTTGATCTCCGATTACCAACCGGACGATCTTCCGCGACTCCTGGCCGATGCCACCGTGGGCGCCTTCCCAAGCTACGTCGAAGGTTTCGGGCTTGCGGTCCTCGAGCAAATCGCCGCCGGGCTTCCCGTGGTCGCCTACGATACGCCCGGGCCGCGCGAGATTTTGCCGCACGGCCTCGTTCCGTTGGGAGACGTTGCCGCTTTTGCCGACGAGATCATCCGGCTGCTTCGAGCCGGCGAGGAAACCTACGGCGAACTCTCCGAGGCAAGTCTTCGCCAGGCGGAGACTTTTTCCTGGCAAGAGATCGCCGAGGCCACGCTTGCGACCTATCGCGCCGAGCTCTCCGCCAAGGAGAATCCTGTCGTCTGCGTGCAGCCGTTTGGCCTTGGTTCGCCAGGGGGCGGTCCGCGCATTCTGCGTGCGTTGCTCGAGCAAGTGCCCTTTGCCTGGCGCAGCATCGCCTCCTCGCCCAAGGCGCCGCCGCCGTGGCCACAAGAGGAACACCTCCCTTCGCGCCCCTCGTGGGGGCGGGTAGAACACTCCCGGCTGGCATCCTGGCCGAAGCTCTCCAGCCCGTTGTTCGCCGGACGGTTCCGTCGTCGTTTGCGTGCGCGTTGCCGTGCGCTCAACGCACGGGCGATCCATGCGGTTCCGCATAGCGGCCTCGATTTCGCCGTGGCCCAAGCAGTCGCGCGCGACCTCGGGATTCCTTTTTTTGTCAGCCTGCACGATGACCTTGGCTACACCATGCGCGAGCGCCCCGCGGCGCGGGAACGCGCCTTGCGCGACGCCTGGCTCGGCGCCGCCGCGCGCTTCGTCATTTCCGAAGAGCTCGGCCGGGAATATTGCCAGCGTTATGGCGCGCGCGAATTTCTCGTCGTGACCGATGGGCTTGCGCAGATTTCCCCGCCACGCGAGCAGAGCGTCCCGGGCGTGCTGCGGATTTATTTCATGGGCCTCTTCCATATGCCCTACGAGGAAAACCTGCGCGCCCTCCTCGAGGGCATCGCGCTGTTTGAAAGCGCGCACCCGGAGACGCGTGTCAGCCTCACGCTGCGCTGCGAGTATGTGCGCCCGCAGGTGTTTGCCGGTCGCGCGCGCGTGCGTGTGCTCCCGTTTGCGCCCGAGGCGGAGGTGGAGCGCGACTTTGCCGAGGCCGATCTGCTTTACCTCCCGCTCCCTTTTGGCGCGGAACACGCGAACTTTGGGCGCTACAGTTTGTCGACTAAAATGGTCACCTACCTCGGCAGCGGCCTGCCCATCCTTTATCACGGCCCATCCGACTCCGCGGCCGCTGACTTGTTAGGCCGCAACGACGCCGCGCTGCTCGTGCCCACGTTGGCCGCGGGGGAGATCGCGGCCGCGCTGGCCGCCACCCCGGAGCGTCGCCGCGCCGTCGCCGAGCACGCCCGCGCGCTGGCGCAGCGCGAGTTTTTGCTCGAGCGACAAGTGGAACGTTTTGCCGGCGCAATCGCCGCCGCGCTCGAAGCCCGATGAACGCGAAACCGCTGGCCGTGATCACCACCCGCCTGCCGCCTGCGGTTTGCGGAATCGGCACCTACAGCTGGTTGCTGGCGCAACATTGGCCAGAAAGCGCGCGCCCGAGCGAGTTCCTCGTGCTCGAGCACTCCGCGCCTAACGAGTCCAAAGTTACCGCTTTCGGCGGCGATCCCGCAGCGCTCGCCCGCGCGCTCGCACGCCTGGGCGCGGCCGATGTTTGGCTGCACTACGCCGGCCGCGCGTATCACCCGCTCGGTTTTCCTTTCTGGCTGCCGCGCATGCTCGCGAAATGGAAGCAGCGCTTCCCTGGCGCGCGTCTCCTCCTTTTCGTGCATGAGCTTCCGGGCGCTTTCCCGTGGACGTCGCGACACTATTGGCTCTCCCGGCTGGCCGACCGCGTGACGAAACGACTTCTGGCCATGGCCGACGTGGTCGTGACCAACACCGAGCATCATCGCGCCCGGTTGCACACGCTCGCCGGGATTGATGCGCTGCTTGTCCCGGTGAGTTCGAATATCGAGCCGGTCGCCGCACCCGCGGAGCGAATTGCCGGCGACTTCGTCCTCTTCGGCCTGCCCTTTGGCCGCAGGCAAACACTGGAGCTTTTCGCGCCTTTCCTCCGCCGCTGGCACGCCGCCGGCCGGCTTCGGCGGTTGCATCTCATCGGCCCGGAAGGCGACGACGCGCTTGCCGGTTTGCCGAAGGAGACTCTCATCCGCCATGGGGTGCTCCCGCCCGAAGAAGTCTCCCGGCTTCTGCGGCATGCCGCGTTTTGCCTAACGAATGCCACCGCGGAGACCTGGCAGAAATCGACCACCTTCATGGCCGCGGCGGCGCACGCTTGTCCGGTAATCGCGAGCGTCCCGCTGCGGCACACCGTTCAGGCGGCGGAGGTGGCCACGATCGCACCCGCCGAAGCGCAGGCACGCGCGGAGGCTTTGCGCGCGTGGTATGAGGCGAACGCTTCCTGGGCCGTGGTCGCGCAGAAACTGGCGGCGCTATGAGCGCAGAGACGATCATCGTGACGCCGGAAATCGAGCGCGGCGCCGGCGGCGTGGCCGATTACACCCTGCGCCTGCTCGAGGAATGGGGCGGGCGTTTTCCCGTGCGCGTGCTCGTCCCAAAAAGAGACAGCGCTTTGTCTTTGCCGGAAAGCGGCGGACGCGTGCTCGTGCAATACAGCGCCTACGGGTTCGACCGCCGCGGTTATCCGCGCCGGCTGCTGCGCGAGCTGCTCGATTGGCGGAAGCGCACCGGCGGCTGCCTGGTGGTCATGGTGCATGAAATCTGGAGCCTCTGCGCCCCGTGGAACCGAAACTTCCTCCGGCAACAGCTGCACCGGCGCGCGCTCCTGCGCTTGGTGGCCGCGGCCGATGCCACCTTCACGACCACAACTGACCAGGCGCGGCGTCTCGGAAGCAGCGCGGAATTTCTCCCCGTGGGGACCACGATCGGCGTGCACCCCGGCGCGGAAGGGTCGCGCGCGCCGGGCGCGGCGGTGCTCTTTGGTTTACAAGGGTCGCGTCTGCGGGCATTGCGAACGATGCACCAGGACCTGCACGCGCTTGCGGCCGCCGGACGGCTTGCGCGCCTAACGACTTGTGGCGCGGGCCTGGATCCCGAAGAGACGCGGCTCTTGCGCGCGCTGCCATTAGCCGACGGCTTTGCGCAACGCGGCGCGTTGCCCGAGGTGGAGGTTTCGCGCGAGCTGGCCGGGGCCAGCTTTGGCGTGCTCGGATTGGATGCGCTCAGCCTCACGAAGTCGGGCACGTTCATGGCTTACGCCGCGCACGGCCTCAATGTGCTGTCTCTCGCCGCGCAGCCCACGGGTCCGGCGCCGCTCTGCTGGCTGACGCATCCGGAGGAATGGCTCGCCGGAATCGCGGACGAGGAACAGCGCGCCCGCGCGGAGAAGTTGCGCGCCTGGCAGGAGGCGACCGCTTCCTGGCCGCGGATCGCGGCGCGTTTTGCCGGCGCGCTCAAGCTGGAGGAAGCCGCGTGACCAAGGTCGTGATCGTGAGCCCGTGCATGGGCGCGTATGGCGGGATCGAGGCCTTTGTGCTCGCGGTTTTGGAAGCCGCACGGCGCGCGCCCGACCTCGAGGTGCGGCTTTGCTTCAAGCGCGTCGCCGGCTTCGCGCTGCAGCCGGGACTGAAGGCGATGCTCAAGGGCGAGGAAGTGATTTACGCCGACCGCGGGGCCGACCGGGATTTGATCGAGGTGATCCGCTGGGCCGATGTGGTTCATCTGCAAAACGCGCCGCCGGACGTGACCTTGCTCGCGAAACTTTTCCGGAAGCCGCTGGCGATGACGATCCACAACTACATGACGCGCGAGCGCACGCCGCATCGGTTACTCTGGCGCGCGGCCGCGGCGCTGGCGGACGAGCGCTGGTACAACTCGCAGTTTGTCTGGGACACCTGGGAGCCGCTGCGGAAACGCCCGGGCAGCCGCAAGGTCCCAACGGTCTCGAAATTGCCTGAAGGCTGGACCGCGCCTAACGAGCGCAAGGGTTTTGCCTTCATCGGCCGCTGGATCGCGAACAAAGGGGTCGACACCTTGATCGACGCCTACGCGCTCGCGCAGATCGAGCACGCGCAGTGGCCGCTCGTGCTCATGGGCGATGGGCCGCTGCGCGAGTTGATCGCTTATGCGGTGCAGAAGCGCGGGATCACCGGCGTGGAAGTGCTCGGGTTCGTCGACGAGGCGACCAAGACCGCGCGGATTCGCGATGCGCGCTGGATGGTGGTGCCGCCAAATACGCGGGAGGATTTTGGCCTGACCGCGATTGAGGCGCGGCATCTGGGCGTGCCCTGCATCATCACGCGCGATGGCGGCTTGCCGGAGGCGGGCGGCAAGCAGGCGCTCATTTGCGAACCAAACGATCCCGCGGCGCTGGCGCGTTTGCTCGAACAGGCGGCGGGGATGAGCGAGGCGGAATATGCCGACCGCGCGCACCGGACGCGCGCGGAATTAGCCGACGAATTGGAGCCGCTGGAATTTTATCCGCAGGCTTACCGGCGGCTCGCGGGCCGATGATCCTGCTGGCCCATCCCTTCGGCAACGCGAACGTGCGCGCGCTCCTGGCGGCGCTCGAGCGCGAGAAGGCGCTGGCTAAATTCGTCACCAGCCTGGGCTGGTCTGGCGAGTCGTCGCTCGCGGCCCGTTTGCCGCGGCGCGGCTACGATTTGCCGGGCGAGAAAATTCACGCGGCGCCGTTGCGCGAACTTGTGCGCCTGCTCGCGGCCCGGGCGGGCGCGCGCCGCTTGATCGAGCATGAACGCGGCTGGGCCAGCATCGATCGCGTATGGCAGGGCGTGGACGCGGAGGCCGCGCGCTGGCTGCGGGCGCACGCCGGGGACACAGCGGCGGTTTACGGCTACGAGGATTGCGCGCTCCAGCTCTTCGAGGCCGCGCGCGCTCTCGGAAAGCGCCGGGTCTACGAGTTGCCGATCGCTTATTGGGAGACCGCGCAGCGGCTCCTGCGCGAGGAAGCGGAGCGTTATCCCGACTGGGAACCAACGCTCGGCGCGACGCGCGATTCTGCGGAAAAGCTCGCGCGCAAAACCCGCGAGCTGGAGCTCGCCGAGCTGGTGGTTTGCCCGAGTGACTTCGTGCGCGACTCGCTCCCGACCGGCACGCGTTCGGTCGTCGCGCCCTTCGGGTCCCCGGCAATCGTCCATGCGGCGCGTCGGCAGAACGATCGTTTGCGCGTGCTTTTTGCCGGCTCGATGACCCAGCGCAAAGGATTAGCCGACGTTTTCGCGGCCATGAAATTGCTCAAGCCCGGGGCCGCGGAATTGGTGGTCATGGGTTCGCCGCTTCAGCCGCTGGAGTGGTATCACGCTCGCGGCCAGTTCACCTACGAGCCGCCCCGGCCGCACGCCGCGGTCCTGCGCTTGATGCAAAGCTGCGACGTTCTCGTCCTGCCCTCGATCGTCGAAGGGCGCGCGCTCGTGCAGCAGGAGGCGATGGCCTGCGGGCTGCCTTTGATCGCAACGCGCAACGCCGGCGGCGAGGACTTGATCGTCGAGGGCGAGACCGGTTTCCTGGTGCCGATCCGTGCGCCCGAGGCGCTGGCGGAGAAAATTAGCTGGTGCGCGGAGCATCCCGGAGAGATCGCTGGCATGGGGATTGCAGCGCAACGACGCGCAGCGGAGTTTACGTGGCGCGGATATGGCGAAACGATCCTGGCCGCGATCGAGACTTTGACCGCCCGATGAACCACGCCCCCGAGAAAACCATCGCCCACATCCGGTGGCTCATCTGGCTCTACTTCGTGCTCCTGATCATCGAAGGCGCGCTCCGGAAATGGGTCGTCCCCGGCCTTTCGAATCCGCTCTTGCTGGTGCGCGATCCGGTGGTCGTGGCCATCTACCTGCTGGCCTTTCGGGCGCAGATTTTCCCCTGGAATCGTTGGGTCGTTGGCCTTGGCGTCATCGGTCTGCTCACGGTCCTGGTGAGCATTGTGCAGCTCGCGCCCTACATCGATGCGCAGAGGATCGCGCTCGTGACTGGCTACGGCTTCCGCTGCAATTTCCTTCATCTCCCGCTCATCTTTGTGATGGAACGCGTCCTCCGGCGCGAAGACGTGAAGCGCATCGGCTGGGCCACGCTCCTCATCCTCGTGCCCATGACCGTGCTCATGGTGGCGCAATTCCGCGCTTCGCCCGATGCTTTTCTGAATCGCACCACCGGCGGCGAAGGCGAGATGATGCAGAGTGCGCTCGGCAAAGTCCGGACCGCGGGGCCGTTCTCGTTTGTCATCGGGGTGGTGGCATACTTCGCCCTCTCGACCGGTTTTCTTATCTGGGCCGCGTTGCGGCGCGACGTCTACAAGAACTGGCTGCTCTTTGCCGCCGGCAGCGCCTTGGTTATTGGCATCGTCGTCTCCGGGAGCCGCTCGGTCGTGGGCGCCTGCGCGGTCGTGGTGGCTTCGCTCGCGGTGGTTTTGTTTCTCCGTCCCTCGGCGGTCAATCGCTTTGGCCAGACGCTCGTGGTCACGGTAATCCTCGGCCTGATCCTTTCCCGCACGCCGATCTTCAAGGAAGGCTTGAACGTGCTCACGACTCGCTTTGCGGAGGTCGCGGAAGCTACCGAAACTTCCGTCGGCGCCGGGTTGGTCGAGCGCGTCGTGAGCGATTTTGCCGACGGCTTCCACGTCCTGACGAAAGCGCCTTTCCTCGGCTATGGCCTCGGCATCGGGACTAATGCGGGGGCGAGATTCCTCACCGGCAAAAGCATGTTTCTGCTCGCGGAAGGGGAATGGTCGCGCCTGTTTCTGGAAAGCGGACCTGTCCTCGGGCTGGCCTTCGTTCTCTGGCGGTTTGGTTTGGTTGTGGCCATCGGCTGGCTTTGCCTGCGGTCCGTGCAGCAGGGAAACGTGCTGCCACTCCTGCTCTACAGCGCTTCCTTTCTGCCGATGATCAATGGCCAGTTTGGCCAGCCGACCGTGCTGGGATTTTCCGTCTTCACCATGGGCCTGGTCCTGGGCGCGCGGCACGAGGAAGAAGCCGCGGACGACAACTCGTTAGGCGAAGTATTCGCAGGAAAGCCGGGCGCGCGGCTGCGGATGCCCGGCCGCTCGGCTTATGCCGCCCGCCTGCACGGTCCACCGACGGAACCGGTCGCGCCGCCTTCGCCGCCCACGCCCCGCAATGGTTCTGCTGATCGGTAACTACGCGCCGGACCGGCAGCAAAGCATGCTTCGCTTTGGCCAGATGATGCTCGAAGGCCTGAGGGCTGCGGGGCAACCGGCGGAGCTGCTGCAACCCCGGCCCTTCTTCGGACGCTGGCGCGCCGCGGGTGAATTTGCCGGCAAATGGCTGGCCTACCTCGACAAGTATCTCCTGTTCCCGCGGCAACTGCGGCGACGCCTCGCGCGCGGCGACGTCTCGTTGGTCCACATTTGCGATCATTCAAACGCGGTTTACGTCCGCGCCGCTCGCCCGACTGCGGTGCTCGTGACCTGTCACGATCTGCTGGCGGTGCGTGGCGCGCTCGGCGAGGAAACGGATTGCCCGGCCTCGGCTGCGGGGAATTTTTTGCAACGCTGGATCCTGCGCGGATTGGCTGCGGCCGATGCGATCGCGTGCGATTCGCGCGCGACCTTAGAGGATGCTGATCGGCTTTTGCCGGCAGGAAAGCGCCCCGCGCTGCGCGTGATCACACTCGGCTTGAGCCATCCCTACGGCCCCACGCCCGCGATGGAACCCAGCATCGCTGGCCTCGATCTCGCCCGTCCGTTCGTCCTCCACGTCGGCTCGAACCTGCGCCGAAAAAATCGCGACGGCGCACTCCGCATTTTTGCCCGGACGGCGCCCCATTGGCATGGACAACTCGTCTTTGCGGGCGAACCGCTCCCTGCGGAATTGCGCTCGTTAGCCGACGAGATGGGGATTAGACAGCGAGTTGTGGAAGCGGTGCATCCGGAGAATTCCCTCCTCGAGGCGCTTTACCAGCGCGCGACCGCGCTGCTTTACCCGTCGCGTTTCGAAGGCTTCGGCTGGCCCATCGCGGAAGCGCAGGCCTGCGGCTGCCCGGTGATCTGCAGCGCAACTCCGCCGATGCCGGAAGTGGCGGGCGAAGCTGGTTTGATTCACGCGGTCGAGGACGAGCAAGGTTTTGCCGACGAGATCCTCCGGCTGAGCGATCCCGCGGAGCGCGCCCGCTGGAGCGCCCGCAGCCTGGAGAACGCGCGGCAATTTTCCGCCGAGCGAATGATTGCCGAATACCAGGAAATGTATCGCGCACTGGAGGCGGCATGAGAAAGCTGCTCGCGCTGGTCAGCTTGTTTCTGCCTTGGAAGTTGCGCCGCAGCTTTCTCGAAAAACAGTTCGGCTATCGCCTTCATCCGACCGCGCGCATTGGGCTTTCCTTCATCTTACCCGATGCCTTGGTGATGGAAGCCGGGAGCCGCATCGGCCACCTCACGATCTGCAAGAACATCGCGCTGCTCCACCTCGGCGAGCACGCGCTGCTGGGGAATGGCAACTGGATCACCGGCTTTCCGCTCGGGCCGTCGCCGCACTTTGCCGAGGAAACCGAGCGCCGGCCGGAACTTATCCTCGGCGCACACTCCGCGATCACGCATCGGCATTTCATCGATTGCACCAATCGGATCACGATCGGGCGCTTCACCACCTTCGCCGGGTTCCAATCGCAAATGCTCACGCACTCGATTGACCTCGCGGAAAACAGGCAGCGTTCTCAGCCGATCCGCGTGGGCGATTACTGTTTTGTCGGGACCAACAGCGTCTTGTTAGGCGGGAGCGTGCTCCCGGATTACTGCGTGCTGGGCGCGAAGTCGCTCCTGAACAAGGCGCTCGCGGAAACGCACACGCTCTATGGCGGCGTGCCCGCGAAAGCGCTGCAGACTTTGCCGGCCGACTACGCCTACTTCCAGCGCACCACCGGCTTCGTCACATGAGGGTGCTGCAGGTGGTGCGAACGCTGGCCGCGCACTCCGGCGGCGTCGCCAGCGCGGTCGTTTCCTTGAGCGAAGAGATGGCGCGGCAGGGACACGCGGTGGAAATCGCGAGCCTCGATGCGCCGGGCGCCAGCATTGGCACCGGCCTAACGACTCATCTCCTCGGGCCGGGCCCTGAAGGCTACGGGCGCTCGCCTCGGCTGGTCCCGTGGCTCCGTGAAAATAGGCAGCGCTTTGATGCCGTGATCGTGAACGGTCTTTGGCAATATCCCGGCCTGGCGGTGCATCGCGCGCTCGCCGGCACCGCGACGCCCTACTTCGTTTTCCCGCACGGAATGCTCGATCCGTGGTTCAAGCGCACCTATCCGCTGAAGCACCTGAAGAAATGGTTCTACTGGCCGTGGGCCGAATACCGCGTCCTGCGTGACGCGCGCGCGGTTCTCTTCACCGCTGCGGCGGAGCGCGATGAAGCGCGGGAATCGTTCTGGCTTTATCGCTGCCGCGAAAAGATTCTCCCGTTGGGCGTGCCCGCGCCGCCGGTCGGTTCCGCGGAGGAATTTTGCCAGCGCTTTCCCGGAAACGCGCGGGCGCAGGTTGATCCTCTTTCTTGGGCGATTGCACCCCAAAAAAGGCTGCGACCTCCTGCTTGAAGCGTTTGCCAAAGTGTCGGCTAACGACTCGTCGCTCACGCTCGTGATGGCCGGCCCCGACCAATGGGACGGCGAGCTCCAGCGCCGCGCCGGGGCGAATGTGCTCTTCACCGGCATGCTCGAGGGCTCGCTCAAGTGGAGCGCGCTGCGGGCGGCGGAGGTCTTCATCCTCCCGTCGCACCAGGAGAACTTCGCCCTCTCGGTGGTTGAGGCGCTGGCCTGCGCGCGCCCGGTCCTGATCTCCGACCGGATCAACATCTGCCGCGAGGTCGAGAGCCGATGGCGCCGGCCTGGTGGAAACGGATGACCTTGCCGGGACCGAGCGCCTCCTGCGCCGCTGGCTGGCCCTGCCGCCCGCAGAACGCGTCACGATGGGAGAGCGGGCGGCAGATTGTTTCCGAAACCGCTTCGAAATCGAGCGGGCGGCAGCATTGCTGCTAAAGATTCTGGCCGAATCGTGATGTCACCGCTCCGGATCAATCTCGTCGTCGGCCACCAGGTGCCGTTTCCGCCCACGCGCGGGGGCGGGGTGAACAATCTCGTCTGGATGCTGGCGAAGCAATTTGCCGCGCGCGGTCATCGCGTGACCGCCTACTCGCCCGCGGCCTCCGGGTTGGCCGAGCACGAGACCGACGCCCACGGGATCGAGCATTTCCGCGTCGGCGGCGCGCCGGGGCATGCAAATGTTTGGATCGATAACTTGCAGGCGCTTCCGTATAGCTTGCGCGTCTGGCCGCTCTTGAAACCGGCCGACGTGACTTCGATGCACACGCCTTTTTCCTTTCTCCTGCGCCACAAACGCGGGCTCGGCGTCTGCACGCACACGATGCACCGCACGCCGAAATGGATCGCGCATCTCTACGGCAACCTTGATCGCATCTATGGCGGGAGCCACGCGGTCGTGGAGCAGGCGCTCGCGATTTCGCCCCGGCTGCGCCCGAAGTTGAAAGCGGTGCACAATTGCATCGAGCTCCCGGCGGAAATGCCGGCCGCCGGGTTCGACGAGCCGCTTACTTTTCTCTATGTCGGTCGCTTTGTGCGCGACAAAGGGCTCGACTCGCTCATTCGCGGATTTCTCGCTGCGGCCGCGCGGGACGACTCGATTCGGCTGCGAATTATCGGCCCGCAGACGACGGAGGAGGGGACGGATGTGCCCTTTCTCGAGGAGATGCGCGGGGTGCTTGCGGGCGATCCGTGCGGTGCACAGGTCTCGATCGAGCCGCCAATTTTCGAGCGCGAGAGATTATTCAGCGAGCTCGGGCGGGCGGCGGTTTTTTGCCTGCCCTCGCTGACTGGCGAGACCTTCAGCATGGCCGCGCTCGAGGCGATGTCGTGCGCCAAGCCGCTCCTGGTTTCCGATTTCGGGCCGATGCGCGAAATGGTCGACCACGAAGGAAACGGCTACATCGCGCGCGCCGGCGACGCCGCCGCGTGGGCTGAAGGTGTCGGCTATTTTTCGCGGGAGCGCGCAGCGCATCCCCGCGATGGGCGCGGCTTCCTTCGCGAAAGCGAAGGCCTCCTTCTCGGTGGAGCAGATCGCGGACGAATACCTGGAGGACTTTCGCGCGCTCATCCGCGCGGCGGCCTAACGAGCCATGCCGGAGCTGCAAACGGTCAAGCCCGACCAGGAACTCTACGGCTCGCCCTGGTCAGCCGGGGAACGTCTCTGGCGGGTGCTCTGGGATTTCTGCTGGGCGGTCTTTTGCGCCTGGACGCCGAAGCCGCTGAACGCCTGGCGGCTCGTTTGGCTGCGCGCCTTTGGGGCCACCATTCACGGCCAGCCCTTCGTCCACCAGCGCGCGCGGATCGAAATCCCGTGGCACCTAACTTTGCACGACCGCTCGTGCCTCGGCGACCGGACGAACGTCTACTCGTTAGGCGAGATCGAGGTGGGCGCGCGGGCCACGGTGGCGCAGGAAGTTTACCTGAGCACGGGAACGCACGATTTCACCCGCCGAAGCATCCCGCTGGTTACCGGCAAGATCACCATCGGCGAAGACGCGTTCATCGGCGCGCGCGCTTTCATCATGCCGGGCCTGACGATTGGCGCGCGCAGCGTCATCGGTGCCTGCTCGGTGGTGACGCAGGATGTGCCGCCGGATTCGATTGCGGCGGGCAATCCTTGCCGCGTGCTCAAGCCGCGCAACCTGGAAGCATGAGTTTGCCGGGCAAGAAGCATCTGCGGCATTGGTTTTGGCTGCTGATGTTCCGCTACCCAAAGCTGCGGGTGCAGCTCACCCGCCTCCTGGTGCCGGAGCGCGAGATCGATGTGGAGATTTTCGGCGCGCCCCTGCATCTGCACACGCGGGCCGAGATCGGGCTTTGCCGCGCCGCGCGGATCGCGGAGGAGAACGTGATCTTTCGCGATGAAGCGGCGTCGTTGATCAATCTCGCGCTGCTTCTGCAACCGGGCGACGTCTTCGTTGATGTGGGCGCGAATGTCGGTCTCTACAGCTCAGTGCTGGCGCGCGCGCGGCACTTGTTCCCAGCGGATCGGTTCGTCGCGATCGAGGCGAATCCCGGAACGGCCGGGCGCTTGCGGCAATCGCTCGCGGGGACGCCGGTGGAGATCTTGAATATCGGCGCGTCCGACCGCGCCGCGGAGCTTTCCTTTGCCACGGGCGTGACCTCCGGCGTCTTCAAGGTGACCACCGAAATAGACGGCAAGATGGCGAAGATTCCTTGTGAACGACTTGATGCCCTTTCGCTTCCGGCGGGCGCGCTGGTGCTCAAGATCGATGTGGAAGATCACGAGTTGCCGGTGCTCGAGGGGGCGGCGCGGCTCTTCGAGGCGGGGCGGGTGAAGGTGGTTTACCTCGACGGCTACGGAAGCAAAGCGATCCCGGATTTTTTGCGCGCGCGGGGCTTTGAGCTCTTCGATGGGCGCACGCTCGTGCCATGCCGGGAGAGCGTGCCGGCGTTTTCGCTCCTGGCGGTGCACCAGTCCCGTCTCTCGTCATGAAGGTCCCGGTTTCTTTCATCATCCCGATCCGGAACGAGGCGGAAAATCTGCCGCGTTGCCTCGGCTCGATTCCGTGGGCTGATGAAATTTTCGTGGTCGATTCCGGCAGCACCGACGGCTCGATTGCGCTCGCGGAAAAGTTCGGCGCGCAGGTGGTGCAGTTCCCGTTTAACGGCACCTGGCCGAAGAAAAAGAATTGGTCGCTGGAGAACCTGCCGTTCCGGAACGACTGGATTTTCATTCTCGACGCTGACGAAACCCTGCCGCCGGAGGCAGAGGCGGAGTTTCGCGCGGCGGTGACCGCGCCCGGTGAAGTTGCTGGCTATTGGATCAACCGGCGCTTCCTTTTTCTCGGTCGCTGGCTGAAGCACGCCTATTACCCGAACTGGAACCTGCGCCTCTTCAAGCACTCGTTAGGGCGCTACGAGAAGTTGACCGAAGCGGCCACGCAGAGCGGCGACAACGAAGTGCACGAGCACGTGATCGTGCAGGGACCAACCGGGCGACTGCGCTGCGAGATGGATCACTACGCGTTCCCTTCAGTGGAAGTTTTTGTGGAGAAACACAATCGCTACTCGAACTGGGAAGCGCGGGTGGCGACGGAGCGGAAACTAGCCGGCAGCTCGGCGGGATTGGAACACGAGCGGGTCCATCGGCGGCGGAAGTTGAAGCAGCTCTCGCATCGGCTGCCGTTCCGCGGGCTGCTGCGGTTCCTTTACGTTTACGTCTGGCAGCGGGGTTTTCTCGATGGGCGCGAAGGGTATTACTTCGCGCGGCTGCATGGCTTTTATGAGTTCCTCTCGGTCGCGAAGACTTTTGAATTGCAGAAGAAGCGGGAGGATTCCGGGGCGTGAGGATCGTTGTTTGGGGAATCAATTACGCGCCGGAGTTCACCGGGATCGCGCCGCATAGCGTCGCGCTCTGCGAGTTCCTCCATGAGCGCGGGCACGAGGTCGAGATGGTGAGCACTTTCTCGTATTACCCCACGTGGCGGAAGCTGCCGGAGGATCGGGGAAAACTTTATCGCACCGATGTGATCCACGGCGTGCCGGTGCATCGCTGCTGGCATTTTGTCCCGGAACGCGTCTCGGCGCTGAAGCGCATCCTGCACGAGGCGACGTTTATTTTCACTTCGACGATGCGCTGCCTGAGCTTGCCGCGGGCGGACGTTTACGTGGCGATTTCGCCGCCGTTGCTGCTGGGCGCGGCTGCGTGGTTTGTCGGCAAACTCAAGCGCGCGCCCTACGTCTTCCATGTGCAGGACATGCAGCCGGATGCGGCGGTGGGGCTGGGAATGCTGAAGGAGGGCTGGTTTATCCGCGCGCTCTACGGGCTGGAAGCGTTCGCCTATCGGCACGCGGCCAAGGTCTCCGGAATCACGCACGGGATGCTGGTGAAATTTCGCCGCAAAGGCGTGCCGGAGCGGAAGCTGGTCTTTTTCCCAAACGCCATCTCGCTGGCTAAAACGCCGGAGCATGTGCGCGGCGAGTTCCGTCGGAAGAACGGGCTGCCGGAGGGAAAATTCCTCGCGGTTTACGCGGGCAATCTCGGGGTGAAGCAGGGGCTCGATGTGCTCGTGGAAGCGGCGCGCCGGTTGCGCGACGTGCCGATGCATCTCTTGATCTGCGGCGATGGCGCGCAGCGCGAAGTTTTGCGCGAGCAAATCCGCGCCGAGGCGCTGCCTAATATTTCCATGCTCCCACTCCAGCAGGGCGCGGATTACACCGCACTGCTAGCGGAGGCGGATGTCTGTTTCATCACGCAGCAATCGGGTTCCGGAAACTCGTTTTTCCCAAGCAAGCTGCTGGGTTTGCTGGCGCAATCGAAAGCGGTCATCACCGTGGCCGATCCGGAGAGCGAACTCGCGGAGGCGACGGTCGAGGGCGGCTTCGGACTGAACATTCCGCCAGGACGGCCCGAGGAGTTAGCCGACGTCTTGCGCGCGCTGGCGCAGGACGAGGCGCGGCTGGTGGCGTATGGCGCGGCCGGACGGGTTTACGTGCAACAGTTTGAGAAGACGGCCGTCTTCGAAGGCTTCCTCGAAGAGCTGAAAGCGCTGGCCTAAACCGCTCAGTAGGCGCTCGGGGGCGGGATGAGCATCTGCGCGCAAGTGCGCAAAATGATGCCGCATTCCAGCGAGAGGTTCCAATTTTCCAGATACTCGATGTCGCAGGCGACGCGGCGCTCGATATCGGCGCTGCTGCGAGCTTCGCCGCGGAAGCCGCGCACCTGGGCCAGGCCGGTGATGCCCGGTTTGACGAAGGTGCGCACGTGATAGTTCGACATGAGCTGGGAGAACTCGTCGTTATGCTCGATCAAGTGCGGCCGCGGGCCGACAATGCTCATCTCGCCGCGCAGGACGTTCCAGAATTGCGGGACCTCATCGACGCTCAGTTTGCGAAACCATTTCCCGAGCGGGTAGACGCGCTCGTCGCCGATCGCTCGCCTGGCGCGCGAGCTCGCCGTGGTCCGCGTGCATCGTGCGGAACTTGAGGATGGGGAAGCGCCGATTCTGCAAGCCGGCGCGCGTCTGCACGTGGAAGAGCGGCCCGGGCGATTGCAGACGCTGCGCGAGCGCAACGATCGCCGCGAGCACCGGAAAAACGACGAACATCACCGGCAGCGAAATCGCAATGTCGATCGCGCGCTTGAAGAAACGGTTGAGCGGATTCTCCAGCGGTTCCTCGCGCAGGCCGATGAAGCGGAAGCCATCGTCCTCGAAGTGCGTCACCGGGTGGCGCAGCTTTTCCTCGAGGTCGCTGACAATCAGGAGGCGCACGCCGAGTTGATCGCAGACCTGGATGATCTTGTAGTTCAGCTCGGTGAAGAGCGGGAACTCGAGCATGATCACCTGCGTGACTCCGCGCTCGCGGACGACGCGTTCGATGTCATCAGTCGTCCCGAGCACCGGGAGGACGTCGTCCGGCTGGCCATCGGCGGTCTCGGAAAGACGACCGATGGTGCGCAGGCCGATATCGGCCTTGCGGCGGAGCCAGCCGCGAAGTTCCCGGGCTTTTTCCGCCGAGCCGACGAGGAGGGTTTTCTCCACGCGCTCGTTTTTGAAAATACCGCGCGAGAGAAACGAGGGCAGCCAGTGATGCGAGAAAAGCAGGACGACGTAGAGCCAGGGGACGAAATTGAAGAAGAAGACGCGCGAGATGAAGGTGTCGTGCATCGCGATCAGGTAGGCGACGAGGGTCGCGGTGCTGGCGAGCGTTTGCCGGAAGGCGAGCCGGTGCTGGCGCAGGAGCTCGTTCTGCAGGAAGTAATTTTTCGAGCCGTCGCGCGCGAGCGATTCGGCGAGCAAACCGAAGACCAGGAGCACGCAGTAGATGCTGTAGCGGCGCCAGGTGAGCTCGTTCCCGTCCGAGTAGAACGTGACCATGATCCAGACGCCGAACCAAAAGAGGAGCGTCACCAGCAGGATCTGGCAGAGCAGGAAAACCCGGTAGAGCCCTTCGGTGCGTTGGGTCACCATAGTACGAAAGCGGCGGGCGCCAGGCGGAGCGTACGTGAAGCTCCGCGGCCTTCAACTCGGGGAAAAATCAGGGGGAACGACATCTTTGACCTCGCCGCAGTCTCGCGGCCTTGCTCTCTTTTAGCTAATCCCATACCTGATGTGCCAGTTTAGCTGATGGGAGAGCCCCGCCGCCAACGCCTCCGCCGAGGGGATCGCGCGCCGCTGCATTGGCGCGACTTTGCCGTCCCGGCGCTGCCGCTGGTGGCCTGCTTTCTCGGCGGCGCGACCGAGAAATGGGCCGAGGGGATCGTGGTCGCGCTCCTTGGGGTGATCTGGCTGGCTAATCCGCCGCGACGCTCGCAGGGCCTTTGGTTCCACCTTGTCGCGCTCCTGCTCGTGAGCTGCGCCGCGCTGGCGTTTTTGCCCGCGAGCTGGTTTCCGCAGCCGGCCTGGCGGGAGGTTTTGCGGAACGATTTCAATCTCATCCTGCCGGCTACTTTGTCGCCCCAACCGTGGATCAGCGCCGGTGGCTTCGGCAGCCTGGTCGCGGGGCTGGGGTGGCTCTACTACGCGAGCGCGCAGGAGCTCGATGGCCACGCGCTCCGCCGGCAATTGCGCGTCTTTGCGGGCGGCGTCGCCCTGCTGGCGGCGCTCATGATCGGCCTCTATCTCGCGAAAACTGCGCTGCCGTTCTGGCATAACCAGCGCGGCTTTGGGCCATTCCCAAATCGCAATCAAACCGCCGACTTGCTTGGAATCAGCGCGGTCATCCTGCTGGCTTGCGGGCAGGAGGAGCTGCGGAAAGGGAGGAAGCGCTGGGTCTTTTGGTTGCTCGGCGTGGCCGTGATCGCGGTGGCGTTGGTCCTGAATTTCTCGCGCGCGGGCCTGGCGATTTTTGTCGTCGGGAGCGCGTTCTGGCTCGGCTTGCTGGTCCTGCGCAGCGGATCGCCGGCACGGATTGCGCTCGGTTTTTCGGCGTTGCTCGTCCTGTTGACTGCGGTGCTGCTTTTCGGCGGCGCTACACTTGAGCGCTTCCATTTGCGCGGCGGCGAGGGCGCCAATGTGTCGGCTGATTTTCGCTGGCTGATCTTTCGCGACACGCTGGAGTTGATCCGGACTTCGCCCTGGACCGGCATTGGCTTGGGAAATTTCTCGCCGGTCTTCTCGATTTTCCGCGACGCCTCCAGCGGGCAGAATCGCGTGCTCCATCCGGAAAGTGATTGGCTGTGGACCGCGGCGGAGCTTGGCTGGCCTGCGGTCGTCTTGCTTCTGCTGGGCGCGGCCTTGCTTCTCCGGCGCTTCCCGCCGCTCGGCGAAGGAACCAATGTGCGCTTGCGCCTGGCCGCGCTGCTCGCGGCCTCGCTCTTCGCGCTGCACGGCCTGGTCGATGTCTCCGGGCATCGGGTCGGCTCGGCCTATGCGGGGCTCTTCTTGTTTGCCCTCGCGCTCCATCGGCCGGCCACGAGCAGCCGCAGCTTGCCGGTTATTTTTCGCGGGCTGGGCGCGATGCTTATCGTGCTCGGTGGGACCTGGGCCTGGAGTTCTTCGCTTCCCGGCGGAATCGGTGCGGATACGGCCCGGCGCCTGGCCACGAAAGCGAATGCGGAAGGCGATTACCCGGCGGTGATCGCGCAGGCTACGCGCGGATTGCAGTGGGCGCCGCTCGATTGGCAACTCTACTTCGTGCGCGCGCTCGGCGAGGTCGGCGCCGGCCGGCCTAACGAGGCGTTGGCGGATTTTCGCCGCGCGCGCTTCTTCGAGTCGACCTCTTTCGAGGTGCCGTATCAGGAAGGGCTCGCCTGGGTCACGCGCGATCCATTACTCACGTTGACCGCATGGCGCGAGGCTTTGCGCCGCGCCGGAACCGAGCGCGCCACGCTCTACGCGCGCATGCTCTCGAGCGCGACCCAGCTCAACCCCGCGGTGCGGCGGCGGCTGCTCGAATTTGGGAGCGTGCAGCCGGACCTCGCGCTCACTTTTCTCGCGCGCGCGACGGGCGCGGATTTCGAGGCGGCACTGGAGCGTTTGCTGGCGCACGATCCGGCGCTGGCAAGCTTGAGCGCGGGGCAACAGCGGGAGCTATTCGCGCTTTGGCGCGAGCGGGGCGAGCGCGCGCGACTGCTCGTGCTCGTGGAGGAAAACCCGTCGCTCCTGCCGCAGGCGTGGCGGGCGGTGGCGCAGGCGCAGGCGGAGCGGGGGGACTTTCGCGCGGCCGTGGAACTTGCGCAGCGCTTTAGCCTGCCGCCAAAATTACCCGAGACCGCGAACGTCGCGCCGGCGCAAGGCTTCGCGCCGAACGATTACCTCGGCGGCCTCGCGCTTTACCAGGAGCAGATGCGCGCCGGGAAAATAGCCGACGCGCTCATCACCGTGCGCCGCTTCACCGACCAGCCGGCTGCTCCGGCGTATTTCCATTTCCTCGAAGCCCAGGCCTGGGCCGCGCAGGAAAATTGGGAACGCGCCTGGACGGCGTGGCGGAAGTTCGATCCGAAGTTGTAGTCTATTTCGCGATCGCGGCCTGGGCGGCGGCGAGGCGCGCGACGGGCACGCGGAAGGGACTGCAGCTGACGTAGTCGAGGCCGAGCTGGTGGCAGAACTTCACGCTGTCCGGATCGCCGCCGTGTTCGCCGCAGATGCCGAGCTTGATGTTCGGGCGGCGTGCTCGCGGCCTTTCTCGACGGCGATCTGCATGAGCTGGCCGACGCCGGTCTGGTCGAGGGTGGCGAACGGGTTCTTCTTGAAGATTTCGTTCTCGGTGTAGGGCATGAGGAAGTTGCCCATGTCGTCGCGGCTGATGCCGAGCGCGGTCTGCGTGAGATCGTTCGTGCCGAAGCTGAAGAACTCGGCGGTCTGCGCGATTTCGATCGGCGGTCAGGGCGCCGCGCGGGACTTCGATCATGGTGCCGACGAGGTAGTCGAACTTCACTTTCTTCTCCGCCATCACTTCGGCGGCGACGCGATGGACGATCTCCACCTGGAGATCGAGTTCCTTCTTGAAGCCGACCAGCGGAATCATGACCTCGGGCTTCACCTTGATCTTCTTCTTCGCAACTTCGGCGGCGGCTTCGAAGATGGCGCGCGCCTGCATCTCGGTGATCTCCGGATAGGCGATGCCGAGACGGCAGCCGCGATGGCCGAGCATCGGGTTGAACTCGTGCAGCTGATCGACGCGCTGCTTAATTTTCTCCGCGCTGACGCCGATCTTCTTGCCGAGCTCGGCCTGTGCTTTGGCTTCGTGCGGGAGGAATTCGTGGAGCGGCGGATCGAGGAAACGGATCGTCGCCGGGTAGCCTTTGAGCGCCTTGAAGATGCCGATGAAATCCTCGCGCTGATAGGGCAGGAGTTTGGCCAGCGCGGCTTCTTCCGGTCGTCGAGGTTGTCGGCGAGGATCATCTCGCGCATGGCGTCGATGCGGTCGCCTTCGAAGAACATGTGCTCCGTGCGGGTGAGGCCGATGCCGACCGCGCCGAAGGCGAGCGCGTTTTCGCGTCTGCTCGGGGTTGTCGGCGTTGGTGCGGACGTCGAGGCGGGTGGCCTGCGCGCACCACTTCATGAGCTGGTTGAAGGCTTTGAATTTCTCGGTCTTCTGCGCGGCTTTGTCGCCGTTGAGCATGCCGGTGATGATCTCGCTCGGTGCGGTCGCGAGCTGGCCGCCGTAGACGGTGCCGGCGGTGCCGTCGATCGAGAGGAAGTCGCCTTCCTTGAAGGTCTTGTTTGCCGACCGTGACGGTCTTCTTGGCGTAGTCGATCTGCAAGCGCGGAGGCGCCGCAGATGCAAACCTTGCCCATCTGGCGGGCGACGAGCGCGGCGTGCGAGGAGACGCCGCCTTTCGCGGTGAGGATGCCTTCGGCCGCGATCATGCCGCGGAGATCTTCCGGGCTGGTTTCGTTGCGGACGAGCAGGACTTTCTCGCCCTTCTCCGCGGCGGCGGCGGCGCGGTCGGCGTTGAGGTAGATCTTGCCGGAAGCGGCGCCGGGACCGGCGGGGAGACCGCTCGCGATCGCCTTGGCCTTCTTCACTTCGGCCGAGGTCGAAGATCGGCGCGAGGAGTTGGTCGAGCTGATCGGCCGGATTGCGCAGCACGGCGGTTTCCCAGTCGATGAGCTTCTCCTTGAACATGTCCATGGAGAACTTCAGCGCGGCGGCGGCGGTGCGCTTGCCGTTGCGCGTCTGGAGCATGAACAGCTTCCCTTCCTGGATGGTGAACTCGACGTCCTGCACGTCCTTGAAATGCTTCTCGAGGGTCGCGCGGACCTTCATCAGCTCGGCGTAGCTCTTCGGCATGAGTTTCTTCAGCTCGATCACCGGCTCGCGGCGTGCGCACGCCGGCGACGACGTCTTCGCCCTGCGCGTTGATCAGGAACTCGCCGTAGAATTCGTTCACGCCGTTCGCCGGATTGCGGGTGAAAGCGACGCCGGAACCGGAGTTTCGGCCGGTGTTGCCATAGACCATCGCCTGCACGTTCACCGCCGTGCCCCATTCCTGCGGGATGTTGTATTTGCGGCGATAAACGATCGCGCGATCGTTCATCCACGAGCCGAAGACGGCGCCGGCCGCGCCCTGGAGCTGATCCCACGGATCGTTCGGGAACGCCTTGCCGGTGCGCTCTTTGACAGCTTTTTGAAGCGCGTCACCAGCTCCTGGTAATCGGCAGCCGTTGAGCTTCGAGTCGTCGATGTCGTGCTGGCCGTATTTCTCGTGCTTGTAGTGCTCGATCGTCTGCTTCGAACGGATCGTGATCTTCGCCCTCGCGCTTCTGCACGCCCATGACCACGTCGCCATACATCTGGATGAAACGGCGGTAGCAATCCCAGGCGAAGCGCTCGTTCTTCGTCGCGGCCTGCGAGTGACTTCACCGTCTCGTCGTTCAGGCCGAGGTTGAGGATCGTGTCCATCATGCCGGGCATGGAATCACGCGCGCCGGAGCGCACGGCGACGAGCAGCGGCATCTTCTCGGTGTCGCCGAACTTCGTGCCCATGATCTTCTCCATGTTGCGCACGCCGGCTTCGATCTGCGCCTGGAGTTCCGGCGGGTAGGTCTTCTTGTGCGCGTAGAAGTAGGTGCAGACTTCGGTCGTGATGGTGAATCCCGGAGGCACCGGCAGACCGATGCGCGTCATCTCCGCGAGGTTCGCGCCTTTGCCGCCGAGGAGCGGCTTCATCGTGCCGTCGCCGTCGGCCTTGCCGGCGCCGAAGTTGTAAACGTACTTGGCGCCCTTGGCCTTGCTGGCGGTCGCCCCGTTGCGGGCGGCTTTGGGAGTGGTGGCGCGGGTGCGGACGAGCGGGCGTTGATTGCGAAGAGCCATGGCGGAAAAGATGGAGAAGAGCGGTTTCTTTTGAAAGAGCGGCAACCCTATCGGACCACCCCGGAGTGTCAACGCCACGCGACAGGCGCAGCCGCGCCACAAGTATTCGCTTTTCGCCCGCCGCCTCCTAATCTTCCGCGGTGAAGTTCCAAAGCCGCGCGCCCGAAGCCGGGTGGGAGATGCTCTCGGCGGAATCCGTGTTCAGCAATGCGCACCTCTCCGTCGCGAACGTGGAAGTGCGCAGCCCGGCGCGGCCGCAAACGCATCGCTGGACGGTGGTCCACCGCAAAGCCGCGGTGGTGATCGCGCCGATGACGGCCGCCGGCGAGCTGGTGCTGATTCGCCAGGAGCGGGTGCCGATCGAGGCGGCGATTTGGGAAGTGCCCGCGGGACAAATCGATGACGCCCGCGCTTCCGAGCCGGAGGCGAGCGCGGAGGTGGCCCGGCGGGAACTGCGCGAAGAGACCGGCTACGAACTCGCCCCCGGGGGCGAGCTCCTTCCGTTGGGACATTTCTTTTCCTCGCCCGGATTTACCGATGAGCGCGGCTATTTTTTTCTCGCCCGGCCGGTGGTCCCGAGCGCAAAAGGTCCGGCGCACGATGAATCCGAATCCATCCTCGATTGCCGCGCGTTTGCGCCCGCGGAGCTCCTGGCGATGATCGCGGCCAACGAAATCCGCGACGCGAACACGCTCAGCATTTGCGCGCAACTGCTCGCGCGCGGGATCCTCGCGCGCCCGAATTAGCCGACGAGATGGCGCTGCGGAATTTTTTCAAGTTTCGGGAAATCCCGGAAACCGAATCGGCCAAGCCGTTCCTCGAACACCTCGAGGACCTGCGCTGGACGATCGTGAAGATGGCGATCACGCTTTTCGTGACCATGATCCTCGCGTTCGCTTTTCGCGAGGAGCTGGTAAATCTGCTGCAGCGCCCGCTGCACAAGGTTTCGCCGGAGATCGGGGCGCTGCGCGCGCTCGGGATCACCGACTCGATTACGATCTCCTTCTCGCTCGCATTCTATGCCGGGATCGTGCTCTCGTTTCCGCTCCTGCTTTACTTCCTCGCGGAGTTCATCCTCCCGGCGCTGACCGCGGTGGAGAAGCGGCTGATGTTGCCGGCTATTTTTGTAAGCTTCGCGCTTTTCCTCACCGGCGTGCTCGCCTGCTATTACTTTTTGTTGCCGAACACGATCGCGTTTTTCTTCAAGGACACGCAGTCGCTCGGCTGGCAGCCAGCCTGGACGGTGCAGGAATATTATTCCTTCGTGACCCGCTTCACCATCGGCTTTGGGCTCGCCTTCGAATTGCCGGTGGTGGTGCTCGCGCTCGTGCGGCTCGGGTTTGTCACTTATGCGCTGATGGCGCGAACGCGGCCCTACGCAGTAGTGCTCATCTTCGTGCTCGCGGCTTTCATCACGCCCACGCCGGATGTGCTCAGCCTCCTGGCGATGGCGTTGCCGATGTATGGTCTCTACGAAAGCTGCATCTGGATCGCCTGGTTCATGCAACGGCGCGCGGAGCGGCTCCGGAATGGCTAACGAATGGAACCGCTCGCCTACGAAATTCTCTTTAACGTTTTTGCCTTCGTTCTCGGGGCCTGCGTGGGCTCGTTCCTGAACGTCTGCATCTATCGGCTGCCGCTCGATCTTTCGGTGAATGAACCGAAGCGTTCCTTCTGCCCCGTCTGCAAGCACCAGATCCCGTGGCACCAGAATTTGCCGCTCGTCAGCTGGCTCACGCTCCGCGGGCGCTGCGCGAATTGCGGGGCGCGGATCGCTTTCCGTTATTTCGCGGTCGAACTGCTCACGGCCCTGCTCTTCCTGGCGGTCTGGCGCACTTTTCCCTGGGACATGGCGCTGGCTTATCTCGTCCTGGTCTCGCTCTTGATCGCTGCGACTTTCATCGACTTCGAGCATTACATCATCCCGGACGAGATTACGCTCGGTGGCGTGGGCGCGGGGGTGGTGGCCAGCCTGCTGGTGCCGGAGTTAATGCTCACCGCGGTCCGCTGGCAGGCGTTGCTCTACTCGTTAGGCTCGGCCGCGCTGGGCTATGCGCTCCTCTGGCTGGTGCTGGAAGGCGGCAAGCTCGTCTTCGGCAAGAAACGCATCCGGCTCGACGCGCCGGTGGCCTTCAGTTGGACGCGCCAGGGCGATGACGCAGACTTCGTCGTGGGCGACGAGCGCGGGCTCTGGAGTGAGAATTTCGCGCGCGAAAAAGACCAGCTCATCCTCCAATGCAACGAGGCCGCGATCGATGGCCGCGCGTTGGGCGCGCTCGACCTGCGCTTCCATTACAACCGCGTCCAAGTGGGCGCGGAAGAGTTGCAGCTTGATCAGCTCGGCAGCATCACCGGCGTGGTCCGCGAGCTGCAAATTCCGCGCGAAGCGATGGGGCGCGGCGACTTGAAATTCCTCGCCGCAATCGGCGCGTTTCTCGGCTGGCGCGCAGTTTTATTCAGCATCTTCGCCGGGTCGCTCCTCGGCTCCATCGTCGGCCTGGGCACGCTCGTGATCGGGAAACGCGTCTGGTCGGCTAAGTTGCCCTTCGGTCCTTATCTCGCGGGCGGCGCGCTCATCTGGATGTTCTTTGGCCCGCAGTTGCTCCGCTGGTATCTCGGCTTGCTCAACCCCGCGCTGCCGTGAGCCGGCCCTGTTCCCACGACGAGGCCTGCCGCCGCGTGGCCGGCCATTATTCGGAGCGCTGGCTGCGCTCCTACGCCCTGAGCAAGCTGCGGGGCGACGGCGTTTTCGCCGCGGTTTACGAGCGCTTGCACGCCCATCCGGAGCCGCTGCTCGACATCGGCTGTGGCGTCGGTTTGCTCCCGTTTTACCTGCGCGAGCGCGGCTTTGCTCCTGCGATCACTGGCCTCGACATCGACGAGCGGAAAGTCGATCGCGCGGCCGCGATCGCTGCGGAAAACTACGGCGACATCACTTTTCTCAAGCAATGCGCCCACCGCGCGCTCCCGCCGGTGCGCGGGCATTTGACCCTCCTCGACGTGCTCCATTACCTCGAGCCCACGGCGCAGGCCGAGCTCCTGCGGATGGCGGCGGCGCAGGTCTCGGAAAACGGTTTGGTCTTCCTGCGAGACTGCCCGCGCGATGGCTCGCTGCGCTACTGGGCCACGCATGTGATGGAGCGCTTCGCGCAGGGCGTTTCCTGGAACGTGACCGTGCCGCTGCACTTCGCGACGCGCGAGTCGATTTGCGCGCCGTTCACTTCCGCGGCCTTCGAGACCGCGGAGTATCCGATGTGGGGGCAGGGGCCGTTTAACAATCGGCTGTTTATTTTTAAACGCCGGCCGGCCGCAGTTGTTCCGGCCGCGGGATCACACAGCGGTAACCGCGCGTGGCCAGCCGCTGGAGCACGAGTTCAAGACAGCGGGGATTGAACTCCGGGTCGCGCTCGACCCGCTGGCCTTCATGCAACAAAAGGATCGCGCCCGGGCGAAGCGCGCGGTCGATCCGGTCGGCGACTTTCACCGGGTCGCGCGCGATCGTGTCCAACCCGCGCACGCTCCAGCCGATGAGCGCCAGGCCGCGGCGCGCCAGCGCGGGATGGACGAAGGGATTCGTCATCCCGACGGGTGAACGGAAGTAGCGCGCCGGCCGGTCGGGTGCGCTCCGCAACGTCTCCGCGCAGGCGTCGATTTCCCCCGCGATGCGGCCCGGACCGGCGCACCAAAAGCTCGCGCGCGGGTGCGTTTGCGTGTGGTTCGCGAGTGCGTGGCCGTGCGCCAGGATCTCGGTAATCAAATGCGGATGCGCCTCCGCCCGTTCGCCGACGACAAAGAAAGTCGCGCGCGCGTCGTAGCGCTTCAGGAGTTCCAGAAAGACGAGCGTGTGCGCCGGCGTGGGGCCATCGTCGAGCGTCAGCCAGACTTCCTTTTCGCGGGTGCGAAATTCGGTGCGCACCGGGCCCCACCAGGCGCAGTTGGGCGTGAGCGTGGCGTAGAGCAGGAGCGCATGGGAAACGAGCAACGGGCGCGAGCGCGAGCAGCCAGGAGAGCCCCAGGAAAGCGCTGCCTAACGAGAGCAACGGCGCGGCGAAAGCAAAGCCAAGGAGAAAGCCGCGGAGCATGAGATCAGCGGATGCGGTCGAGCGCGAGCACGGCCGCGGCGAAGAGGTTGAGCACCGTGAGCGCAAGCCAGAGCGCGCCGATCCAGGCATGCCAATGGCCGGCCCAAAGAAGAGAGAAGGCGGCCGCGGTGGCGACGAGGCCGACGAGATTATTTTGCGCGCGGCTGCGCGGCAGCCCCGCGAAAAGGCCGAGGCGCAACAGCCGACTGTTCAGGTAAAAAAGGAGCAACCAGCCAAGAAAGACCAGCACCGCCAGCGGCAGGCTAAGGATGAGTTGCGCCCACCCCGGAAGACTCGTTAGGCAAAGCTCCCACGCACAAAAATAGACGACGAGATGCTCGAGCGTGCCCACGAAGTGCGCCTCGAAAACATTCCGCTCGCTCGGTGCGCCGCTCCGGAGCAGCAGCCGCGGCAACGAGAAGTAAAACTCGCTCACGCGCCTCCTTTTTTGAAGACCGGAGTGAAGGCAAACCAGTGCGCCCAATGCTGCGCAATCACTTCCTCGAGCACGCGGCTCCAGTCGGCCGCCGCGGCCGCGAGCGCCGCGTCGCGGCTACGCCCAGCGCGCTCCACCCGCAGCGGCGGCCGCACGATGATGCGGTAGCGATGGTAACCGCGGCGGACGATGAAGAGCGGGAAAATCGGCACACCCGTGACCTGCGCGAGGGTGAACGGGCCCGCCGGAAAATCGACCGGCGCGCCAAACATTTCGCCCGCGACGAGGCTCAGTCCGGGAATGCCGCGGTCTCCCTGGATCGAGATCACCTCGCCGCGGCGGAGCGCGTTCAGCAGGTCAAAGGCGATGTGCGCCCCGTCCTGGTTGTAGGCGATCTTGACCGCGCCGCGCCCGGTCTCCTGCACGAAACTGGAGAGATGCGCGCCCGCCTCTGCGTCGCGTTCCGGCGCGCGGACCATGAAGAGTTCGCGCTGGAATTTCTGCGCGAAGAGGGCCGCGCCGAGATCGTAATTTCCCATGTGCGCGGTGAGCACGATCCCGCCCTGGACCACGCGAAGCTGCTCGAGAAATTCCGCCCCTTCGATCTCGTAGTCGAACTCCGCGCGCTTCACCCGGTAGCTCGCGCCATCGGCGATCGTCTGCGCGTAATGCAGGAGCGTGCGGAAGGCGCGCAGGTGGTTCATCCAGCGCGACGAACCCGGGAGCACGACCGCGAGATTCTGCACCACCGCGCGCCGTGCCGGGCGGGCGAAGAGGAAAAAAATAGCCGTCCAGATGGAGAGCAGCACCGGCTGCAACTGGAAGGGGACGTTTTCCACCGCCCAGTCGAGGTAGTTCCGCCAAAGAACTCCGTGGACGTGAAAGCGCCGGAAAAAGCTCAGGCGTTGACCGTTGCGGTCGCCGCGCTCGCGGGCAGGCGCTGCTGCGCGCCTTTCGACGAGAGGAGCAGCCGCAAGTTGGTCAGTTCCGCTTTCCACCATCGGAACAATCCTTTCTGGATCAATTTGCGCACGCGCGCGTCGGGGACGAAGCCATCGTAAAGTTCGCGCCAGCCGGCGTTGTTTGCGCCGAAGACGCCGTGTTGCTGGCGACGCTGGCCCAGCCGCGCGAGGCGCCGGTTGTAGAAGCGCATCATCCGGCTAACGACACGTCCGGGCACGCCCTCGAAGGGCAGGCGGAGGAACTCGCGCTCGGGATCGCGATAGACCGGCGTGACCAGACCGACGAAATAGGCGCCCACATCGAGCAGGAGCGCAGCCGACATGAGCTCGGCGTCGCCCATGTAAAAATACTTGTCCCGGTAGAGCGTCTCGAACCACGCGCGGTAGGTCACGGCATATTGCTCGTTATAATAATCGAGGCGCGCGGAGACGTCGCGCCCGCTGAGTTCATCGGCCACCAAGTCCGCGACGTAGGAACTGGTGTAGGAGCAAAAATCCAAGCCCGGGCTGTAAAGCGGATCGATGAAGCCCGCGGCATCCCCCACGCAGGCCCAGCCCTCGCCGCAGACTTGCGCGCTGACATATGGGAGCTGCGAGAAAGCGTGCGCGTCCCCCTCGATCGGGCGCGCGTCCGCGAAGATCTCGCGCCCCACCGGATGCCCGAGCAGGTGCTGATGCAATCGCTCGCTCAGGCGGCCTTCTTTGGGAAACTGGAAGAGCCGCGAATCGTAGACCAAGCCCGCGCTGACGTCGCCGCCCTTGAGCGGAATAATCCAGCACCACCAGCCTTCGCCCATGAGGTGATTGGTGGCCCAGCCGCGCCCGGTGCGGCAGGCGTTCGCGTACTCCGGGAAACGCTCGCGCCACTCGTAGCTGTCCCAATCTTTCACGCCCTCGAAGCGCGCCCAGACGGCGTTGATCGGGTGCTCGGTGTTCGCGCGGAAATGGCCGAGCTTGCGCGCGAGCGTGGCCGCGCGGCCGCTGGCGTCGAGCAGCCAGCGGGTGCGCACCGTTTCGCCGTCGGCGAGCGTGACTGTCTGCCCGGCGGCGCCAGTCCAGCTCGATCCCGGTGACCTTCGCCGGCCGGCGCAGTTCGCAGCCCGCCGCGACCGCGAGCGAGAGCAGATGTTCGTCGAGCGTCGCGCGATCGACCTGGAAAGTGGGCAGGCGCGCCTGGTAGCGCGCGCCCACTTCCACGCAATTGTCGAAGGCCTGCGCGGAATCTTTCGCGAACCACATCCGCAGCCCCTGCTTGCTCAACTGGTGATGCCCGAGATAGCTCGTTAGGCCAAGCATTCGGGTCATGAAAGCGCTGCTTACTTCCGTGGTCGATTCGCCGACT
This sequence comes from uncultured Verrucomicrobiae bacterium, assembly GCA_963726745.1. Taxonomy (GTDB): domain Bacteria; phylum Verrucomicrobiota; class Verrucomicrobiia; order Chthoniobacterales; family UBA10450; genus JACCTI01. Next base: position 648,948 of record CAVSDR010000003.1, on the reverse strand, counting down.
TTGCGGTCGAATTCCTCCGTCTTCTCGACCAGGAGGATGCGCGCCGCGGGGTGCTTGCGCTTCAGGAGCAAAGCGGTCGCCGCGCCGGAGAAAGCGCCGCCGAGCACGACCGCATCGTAATCGAAATCCATTGCCGCGGAGATGATGGACTTGGCGCGTGGCGAACGCAATGCGCCGGGGTAGACTCCCGGCCATGCCCACGGTCTTGCGGAACGCGCGCCTCCTGCTGCCCGAAGGGGTGGCGGAGGGGCTCGACCTATCGCTCGCCGAGGGGCGGATCGTGCGGATCGAGCGGGGGATCGCCGGCGAGGGCATCGACCTGGACGGCAATTTTCTTGCGCCCGGCTTCATCGATCTCCATGTCCACGGCGCGCGCGGGCGCGACACGATGGAGGGAAGCGCGGAAGCGATCGCGGAGATCTGCGACTTCCACGCCACCGGCGGCACGACCACGCTTTGCCTAACGACCGCAACCGCGCCGCTCGACGAGGTGGTGAAAGTGCTGGCTAATTTTCGCGGCCATCCGCAGGTGGCCGGCTTTCATCTCGAGGGGCCATTCCTTTCGCCGGAGCGGCCAGGCGCGCAGCGCGCGGAGTTTCTCCGCGAGCCAGACGCGGCCAGCGTGGGCCGTTTGCTCGAGTTCGCACTCGATCGTGCGTCAGGTCACGCTTGCGCCGGAATTGCCGGGGGCGCTGGCGGCGATCGAGCGTTTTCGCGCGTGCGGGATCGCGGTCAGCGGCGGGCATAGCGATGCCTGGGACGAAGAAGCGCAGGCCGCGTTTGCGCGCGGGATGACGCAGGTGACGCACTCGTTTAACTGCATGTCCTCCATGCGCCGACGGGGCGCGGAGCGGGTCGCGGGATTGCTCGAGTTTGCGCTCAGCGAGCCGGGAATCCTGTGCGAGGCGATCGCCGATGGGCATCACGTTTCGCCCATGCTTCTGCGGATGCTTTACCGCGCGAAAGGCGCGGGTGGCATCGCCTTGGTGACGGATGCGACTGCGGGCGCGGGGCTGGAGGAAGGCGCGGAGTTTGATCTTGCTGGAAATCGTTGCGAGGTCCGCGGCGGCGCGGGCCGGCTCGCCGGCTCGGAGAAATTAGCCGGCAGCATCGCGCGGATGAACGAGCTCGTGCGCACGATGGTGCAGGCGGTCGGTGTGCCGTTGGCCGAGGCCGTGGCGATGGCCAGCCGCAATCCCGCGCGCGCGCTTGGCCTAACGAACAAAGGCGAACTACGTGTCGGCGCGGACGCTGATTTGGTGGTGCTCTCCGCAGACCTTGAGGTCCGGCAGACCTGGGTCGCTGGAGAGCGGATCTTCTGAAGCGCCGCTCGCGCTAGAGCGAAAGGAGGAAGCGCGCACTTTCGATCGCAGCCTCGGGGCGGCTGTGTTGCGCGATATTAGCCGACCACTCGTGCCATTGCGCGGCGTCGTGGGCGAAGACGCGCTCGAGCGCGTCGAGGAGCGCCTCGTCGCTGGTGGCGACGGTGCCGGTGTTTGTCTCCAGGAGGAGGCGGGCGTTTCCTTCCTCCTGCCCGGGAATGACGTGGTTCACGATCATCGGGCAGCCGGCGGCGAAAGCTTCCTGCACGGTGGCCCCGCCGGCTTTGCTGATGAGCAGATGACTGCGGCGAAGCAGGCGCGGTAGTTCTTCGCTCCAGCCGACGAGCTGGAAGGGCCGCGCGCTCACGCCCTGGATGCGCTCGATCGCTTTGCGCAGGCGGCGGTCGCGCCCGACCGCGACCGTGAGCTCGATCCCGCGAAGCGCGGCCAGCCGCAGGACCAGCTCGGGCGCATGCCCGCGGCGGGCATTGATCAGATACAACGCGCGCCGCCCTTCCGCAGCCGAGGGCGGCGCGCGGAAGTGGCCCGGCTCGGCAAACTCCGGGCTGACCGGGAATCCGAAGGTGCGAAGTTTAGCCGGCAAGATCCCGGCGGCGCGCAGGACCTCGGCGCTGCGTTCGTTAGGCAGGAGGAAATAGTCCGCACTGCAGCGATACCAGATGGCGTTGACCGTGAGCGAATCGGTGATGACGACCACGCGTTTCCCGCCGGAGTGGCCGACGGGCCCGAGCATCTCGTCGAGCATGTGCGGGTAGGCCGGGTAGACCGAGACGATCACGTCCGGCTCGAAGCGGCCGAGGAGGCGGCGGAGTTCTTTCTTGAGCGAAAAGAAGACGCGGAAGTTGCCGGCAAATTTCTCCTGTCGGTCAAGCCGGCGATACACTCCGGCCCAGGCGCGCGGCCATTGGTTGATCAAGGCAAGGTAGGCCTCGCGGGCCCAGTCGTTCGCCATCCCGTAAGTGTCGGAGAAGAGATCGTGCACCTCCACCCGGGCGGTGCCGCCGCTGGCCAGGGCGAGGCCGGCGCGGAGGCCGCGGGCGGCGCTGTTATGCCCCTCGCCGAAGCCGGCGGTGAGGATGAGGATGCGTTTCAAGACTCGTTAGGCTGCGCCGCCGGCCGGTGCGGCCGAGACTTTGATGGACGTTTACCATCGGCAAAGTAGACTCAGCCGCCAGATGAGATATCTCAAATTCATCGGCCGGGTCCTGCGCCGTTTGGTTTGGGAAACCGCGATGGACAACACCACCGGGCTGGCCGCGCAGATGGCCTACCAGTTCCTCTTTACCCTCGCGCCGGGCTTGCTCTTTCTCTGGCATTTGCTCGGGCTCTTCGGGACGGACCCGGCGAAATTGCACCAGATGTTTTTGATTCTGAAAAGCTTCCTGCCGCCGGACGCGAAAGTAGGCGACATCCTGGACGCGGCCGTGGCCAACGTGGTCACGAGCGGGGCCACCGGCGTGCTCGGCAACGTCGGAATTGCGCTGGGGATTTACCTCGGGACGCTTTTCATCTCGACGATCTCGCACGCGCTCAGCCGCACGCATGGGATCGCGGAGGATCGCAATTGGTGGTCGAAATACATCATCTCCTTTTTCCTCCTGTTTTGGTTCGGGATCACGATCCTGTTCTCTTTCAACGCGATGGTCTTTGGCGAAACCCTGGCCGGCGTGGCCGAGGTGAATTTCCAGCTCTCGATTCCGCTCCAGCAATGGGTCGCGGCCTTGAGCTTGCCGTTGACTGCGGTGGCGCTAACGGTGCTGGCGCTCGCGCTCTACCTGCTCACGCCGGAGAATTATCTCACGGTAAAACAAGCGCTCCCGGGCGCGCTCCTGTTCGCGCTCGGCTGGATCACGGTGACGAAGCTCTTCCAGTATTATGTAGGCGCTTACGATCGCTATAACCCGACTTACCTGGCGCTCGCCTCCATCATCATGCTCCTGACCTGGATGTATCTCACCTGCCTCTTCCTCCTGTTGGGCGGGAAATTAAACGCCATTCTCACGCGCGAGCGCGAACGGGCCGCGCGCCGGAGAGCGGACGAACTGCAACCCCAGGCCGCTTGAAGTTGCGCGCTGTTTTTTCGCGCGGGCGTTTTGCGCGCGGCTCCTGGCTCGCAATCGCAGCGGTGTTGCTGGCGCTCGTGGGCGGAGCTTTGCGCGCGGAAATCTCCGAAGCCGACAAGAAGAAGCGCGACGCTTTTTTGAAGGCGCGCGAAGAGATGCACACGATCGCCAAGCCGACGCCGGCAAAGAAGTCGAGCGGCAAACCCAAGGCGACCTCGAAGAAGAAAAAAAAGAGCGCCAGCGGGAAAGCGACGCCCGCGCCGAAGCGCAGCGCCACCTCCGACGAGGACGACGAAGAAAAGGCCACGCCCATTCCGCGCGCGAGCGCGGCCGAACCGCGGGAAACGCCCGCCCGCGCCCAGCCCGCGCCGACCAGCCCGCCGGCTAATACGCCGCGCATTTCGGCCTCTTTGCCCTCCGACATCACAATCCAAAAATCTGGCATCGAGGAGGAACGCGGGTTCGAGCCGCCGCCTCCTCCGCCGCCGAAGCGCAGTTTTTGGGCGCGGATTTTCGGCGGTCGCGAGGAGACGCGCTACCGCTACCTGAGCCGGAGCGTGATCGACGCCATCCGCCGCGCGCCGGTCCAGCGCTCGCGCTGGAAATTCATCATCGTGCACAACAGCGGGACGCGGCAGGGGAACGCGCGCGCCTTCGATTATTACCACCGCAAAGTCCGGCGGATGCAGAACGGCATGGCCTACCATTTCGTGGTCGGCAACGGCACCTCCTCGGGCGACGGGCAGGTGGAGGTGGGCGATCGCTGGCGCCGGCAGATCAACGGCGGCCACGTGCACAGCGATTACCTGAACAACATCTCGTTAGGCATCTGCCTGGTGGGCGATTTTAACAAGCAGCAGCCGACGCGCGCGCAGCTTGCCTCCAGCGAAGAGTTGATCCGCTACCTGCGCGAACGCTGCGGCGGGAGCATGCCCGTGCGGCCGCATCGCGAGATGAATCCGCCGCGCTGGGCCACGGATTGCCCGGGGGATGCGTTTCCTTACGGGTGGTTCCGGCGATTTTAGACAGCGACTTCAGCGCCGCTGCAAGGCCTGCAGCCAGGCCTGGAGGAATTCGTCCCATCGGCCCTTCTTTGCGAAGTCCAGCCTGGCGTAGAGCGGCGAGAGCGGCTGGCGCGGGTCGTTTGGGAAATGGATCGAGACGCCGTGGGAATGCGCCACCGCGGAACCCTTCGCGCCCTGGGCGACGACGTAATTTTTGATCGCACTGGCCGACGGTCTTCGCCGCGGCCACGATCGCTTTTTGCGTGGCGCAGTTGGCTTGCAGAAGATCGCACAAGTCCTGCAGGTCGACGTAATCGCGCGTCTCGTAGCTTTGCACCTGAGTGCGGGCCTGGAGGATGCCGGCGCGGGTGCTTTCGCTGGCAAGCGCAGCGCTCAAAGCGCTGCCTAATTGGTCGATCGCGGCGCGCAACGCCTCGCTTTGCCCGAGGTCGCAGGCCGACTGGGTGACGCCGGAATTGGCCGGGTAGGAGGCGAGATAACGTTTCACGATCACGCTGGCTAATTCACGCGGAGCCATCGTTGGTTTCTTCGCCAGCTCGGCCAGGATGGTGTGGTAAGGCCAGCCGTCGCCCGGCTCGGTTTGCTCGGAGCCGATGGTAAAATCGGCGGCGTCGCGATTCTCGTAGCCGACCTCGGCCATGCTCATGAGGCAGGCGTCGAGCCCGAGGAGGTCGATCTTCCGGCCGATGGTTTTCTTGGCCGCGAGGAGGACGCGCTTGAGCTCCAGATTATCGAGGAAATCCTGCGCGTTATCGTCGTAGGCGATGCCGCGGGTGTGGATGGCCGCGGCCACGGAGGTGCGGAAGAGGGCGCGGCGGAATTTGCCGCCGCCGATGGTGCGGATGCGGCGCAGGGAAATGGCTGTGTCCTCTGCGCTGCCGCCGGCACCGCGGATGGTCTGGCCGCGCCGGGTGATGCTGGCGCCTCCGGAGCGGGCAAGGCGATAGACATCGGTATCGTCCCAGCCGGCGCCGTGATTCCAGACGACCAGGAGGTAATGCTCCGCGGGATAATTGCGCACGCTCCAGCGGATGAAATCAGACAGCACTTTCGGATCGCCAGTGTTGGTCTCGCCGAGATTGCCCACGGCATCGGCGTCGAGGGTGCCGCCTTTCCGGAGGAAGTAGCGGTGGGTTTGCGCCTCGCCGGCGGCGCGGTCGAATTGCGCCACGAGGTTGAGCTGGTCGGTCGAGCCGACGCGTTTCATCTCCGCGAGATCGGTCACGCCGGCGGAGTCGAGGTTGTTGTCGCCCGCGAGGTAGACCAGGACGGTCCAAGGTTTTTTCTTCATGGGGGGGAAGGCCGGGCGGGGATAGGGCCGCCGGGAAGCGGCAGACTAACGAGTCGTCGCGCGCGACGGAAGTCAAAAGTGCCGGAAGTTTCTGAAAGCTCCTGCAACCAATTTCGCACTCAGTCCCGTAGGGATAGGAACAATATGACACCGGTAAAAATCTGGTTGGGCTTTCCGTATCCGCTGGGCGCCACGTGGATGGGCAATGGGGTGAATTTTGCGATCTTTTCCGAGCACGCGACCTCGGTGGACCTGTGCTTGTTCGACAAGATCGATTCGCCGCAGGAAAGCATCCGCATTCCGCTGACGGAGCACACCGACCAGGTCTGGCACGTCTTCCTGCCGGATGTGAAGCCGGGCCAGCTCTACGGCTACCGCGTTTACGGTCCGTATGATCCTTCGCGCGGCCTGCGTTTCAATAGCTCGAAGCTGCTCCTCGATCCCTACGCGAAGGCGATCGCGGGCGACATCCAGTGGGGCGACGAGATGCACGCCTACGTGGTCGGCGGGCCGCAGGAAGATCTGGCGCGCGACTTTCGTGACGACGCCTGGGGCATGCCGAAGGCGGTCGTGATCGATAACGCTTTTGACTGGGGCGACGACAAGGCGCCGCGCACGCCGTTGAATGAATCGATCATCTACGAGATGCACGTGAAGGGTTTCAGCCAGCTGAACCCGGATGTGCCGGAGGAAATTCGCGGGAGTTATGCGGGCGTGGGGAGCGAGGCCTCGATCAAGTATCTCAAGGACCTGGGGGTGACCGCGGTGGAATTGCTCCCGGTGCACTCCTTCGTGCAGGACAAAATCCTGGCCGACAAAGGGCTGTCTAATTACTGGGGCTACAACTCGATCGGCTTTTTCGCGCCGGAAGCGCGCTACTCCGCCAGCGGCTCAATGGGCGAGCAGGTGAAGGAGTTCAAGGCGATGGTGCGAAACCTCCACGCGGCCGGGATCGAGGTGTTCTTGGATGTGGTCTACAACCACACCGGCGAGGGGAACCAGATGGGCCCGACGCTCAGCTTCCGCGGGATCGATAATGCCGCCTATTACTGGCTCTCGCCGGAGGACCCGCGCTTCTACATGGACTTCACGGGCACGGGGAACACCTTCAATTTGCTCCACCCGCGCACGCTCCAGCTGGTCATGGACAGCCTGCGTTATTGGGTGAACGACATGCATGTCGACGGCTTCCGCTTCGACCTGGCCTCGACCCTGGCGCGCGACGAGAACGGAGTGAACAAGCTCCATGCGTTCTTCGAGATCATTCACCAGGACCCGGTGCTCTCGCAGACGAAGCTGATCGCGGAGCCGTGGGACGTGGGCATGGGCGGCTATCAGGTGGGAAATTTCCCGATCCTCTGGGCGGAATGGAACGGCAAGTATCGCGACGCCGTGCGCGCCTTCTGGAAAGGCGACGAGGGAAAGATCGGTGAGCTGGCGTATCGCCTGACCGGCAGCCCCGACCTTTACCAACACGGCGGTCGCCGGCCGTATGCGAGCATCAATTTCATCACCGCGCACGACGGCTTCACCCTGAACGATCTCGTCAGCTACAACGACAAGCACAACGAGGCCAACGGCGAGAACAACAACGACGGCGACAACAACAACCACTCGTGGAATTGCGGCGAGGAAGGTCCGACGGAAGACCCGGACATCATCGCGCTGCGCGCCCGGCAACGGCGGAATTTACTCAGCACGATGTTGCTCTCCCAGGGCGTGCCGATGATCTGCGCGGGCGATGAGTGGGCCCGCACGCAGGGCGGCAACAACAACGCCTACTGCCAGGACAACGAGATCAGCTGGCTGGGCTGGGAGCACACGGAAGAGCAGAGCCAGCTCTTTGAATTCACCAAGAAATTGATCCAGCTCCGGCGCGATCATCCGGTCTTCCGGCGGCCGAAGTTTTTCCAGGGGCGGCGCATCCGCGGCTCGGAGATCAAGGACGTGATGTGGTTCAACCCGGGCGGCAACGAGATGAGCGATGAGGAGTGGGGTTCGCCCTTCGTCCGCTGCCTCGGGATGATGTTGAGCGGCGACACCATCGACGTCTTCAATTTCCACGGCGAGCCGATCCGCGACGCGACTTTCCTGCTCCTGATCAATGCGCACTACGAGCCGATCCCGTTCTCGCTCCCGGGCGAAGAAGCGCTCGAGTGGAAGCTGGTGATCGACACGGTGGACGAAGACGGCTTTGTCGAGAACGACGAGACCTATCGCTCAGGCGACGACCTCGAGGTCGAGGGCCGCACGGTGAAGCTCCTGCAATTGACCGCCGGCTCGCAGGCGAAGGCGCGCCATGAATCGTGGAAGAAGCGCCAGGTGCAACTTCCGAAGGAGATCGCACCGGAACCGGTGGGCTTGAAGACCGCGGTGAAGCGCCGGAAAAAGCACGACGGCTCGGCCACGCCCGCGGAAGCGACTCCGGCGAAGGGCGAAGGCCAGACGGAAAAGAGCGACGGCTAAACCGATTACATCTGCGAAGGGGACCGCGGCCGCGCGATTTAGCGCTCGCATCCGATACCTTGTCGCCGAACACTGTTTATTGCATGACACCAACATCACTCATCGTCGTGGCCGATCGCGGAAGCATGAAGGCCTACAAAGTGAACGAAACGCCGAACCGCGGCCCGAGCCTCGAGCTGGTGCAATCCTTCGACATCACCGACGCGCACACGCGCATCCAGGACCGCGTGACTGACCAGGCCGGACGTTTCCCGGTCAGTGACGGCAACGGCCGGCACGCCAACTCCGTCGCCGAACGCCAGGGCCTTGAAACCGAAAACGAGCGCCGCATCCTTCGGCAATTAGCCGACAGCATCTCGGAAGTGGTCAAGCGCGAGAGCAAGAATGGCTGGTCGCTTGCGGCCCCGGCGGCGATCCATGCGGCGGTGGTCGAACAGCTCTCGAATGACGTGAAGTCGCGCATCGTGGAGCATGTGAAATCCGACCTGGTGAAGATCGAGCAGGCGGCCTTGCCCGGGCATTTTCGTTCGCTCCAGGCGCTCTAGCCCGTCCCTCGGCGGACTGGCCGCGCCTTGACACATTCGGTCAGCAACCGGAGTGCAAACGTATGCAATTGCCTGTCGAAATTACCTATCGCGGCGTCGAAAAATCAGCCGAGATCGAGACCATGGTCCTGGAGATGGCCGGAAGGCTCGACAAATTCTGCGATCACATCAACCGCTGCGATGTCGCGATTGAGCAGCCGAATCACGCGCACAAAAAAGGCAATCCTTACCGCGTCCGGATCGACGTGACCGTGGCCGGCGGGCACGAGCTGGTGGCCGATGAAAGCCAGAACGGCGACGAAGCGCACAAGCCGCTGACTAAAGTGGTGCACGACGCCTTCAAGACGATGGAGCGCCAGTTGCGGCACCTGGTCGAGAAGCAGCGCGGCGAATAGCCAGCGCTTTCTGCACTGCAGAACGCCGCCGCCCACGCGGCGGCGTTCCCGCCGCCGCGCATGGCAGCCAGCCGGCTAGGCCGGGGCGCCGCTCAGTCCGCCGGGGAGCGGAGGATTCACTTCCGGCGCGAGCACGACTTGCTTGGGCGGCTTTTCCGCCGGCATGTCGGGACCCTTGGCGTCGGGGCCCGGAGGCGGATTCAACATCCGGCCGTGCTCGATGATGTCGCGGATCTGCGCGCCATCGAGCGTTTCGAATTCCAACAGCGCCCGGGCGATGATCTCGAGCTTGTCGCGATGGTTGGTCAACTCGCTCTTCGCTTTCGCGTAAGCGTCGTCGATCAGCTTGCGCACTTCGCGGTCGATCTCTTCCGCGGTCGCTTCGCTGTAATCCCGCGCCCGCGAGATGTCGCGGCCGAGGAAGACGTAGTCTTCGTGCTCGCCGTATTCCACCATGCCCATCTTCTCGCTCATGCCCCATTCGCAGACCATCCGGCGGGCGACGTTCGTCGCCATCTTGATGTCGCCGCTGGCGCCGTTGGTCACGTCGCCAAAGACGATTTCTTCCGCGACGCGGCCGCCCATTTTCACCACCAGGCTGGCGAGGAGTTCGTTTTTACGATTGGTGTATTTGTCCTCTTCCGGGAGCCACATGGTGCTGCCTAACGAAGGGCCGCGCGGGATAATCGTGACCTTATGCAACGGCTCGGTGTGCGGGAGCAGTTCGAGCAGGAGCGCGTGGCCGGCTTCGTGGTAAGCGGTGTTCGTCTTCTCCTTTTCGCTCAACGCCAGGCTGCGGCGTTCCTTGCCCCAGCGGACCTTGTCGCGCGCTTCTTCGAGTTCCTTGAGCGTGATTCCCTTGAGCCCGCGACGTGCGGCCAGCAGTGCCGCTTCGTTGATCACGTTGGCTAATTCCGCGCCGGAGTAGCCCGGCGTGCCGCGCGCGACCACCTGGAGGTCGACGCCTTCCGCGAGCTTCACCTTCTTGGAATGAACGCGCAGGATTTCCTCGCGGCCCTTCACATCCGGCAAGTTCACCGTGATCTGGCGGTCGAAACGGCCCGGGACGCAGCAGCGCCGGATCGAGCACATCGGGGCGGTTGGTCGCGGCGATGATGATCACGCCTTCCTGCGTGTCGAAGCCATCCATCTCGACGAGCAGCGCATTGAGCGTCTGCTCGCGCTCATCATGCCCGCCGCCCACGCCATGGCCGCGATGCCGGCCCACGGCGTCGATCTCATCGATGAAAATAATGCACGGCGCGCTCTTCTTGCCCTGCTCGAACATGTCGCGCACGCGGCTCGCGCCGACGCCGACAAACATTTCCACGAAGTCCGAACCGCTGATCGAGAAAAACGGCACATCGGCCTCGCCGGCAATCGCGCGAGCCAGGAGCGTCTTGCCCGTTCCCGGAGGGCCGACCAGGAGCACGCCTTTCGGGATGCGGCCGCCGAGTTTCTGGAACTTCTTCGGATCGCGCAGGAACTCGACCAGCTCGGTCACTTCGTCCTTCGCTTCCTCGACGCCGGCGACGTCCTTGAAGGTGATCTTGTTCTTGTCGCGCGCGAGCATGCGCGCCTTCGACTTGCCGAAGTTGAGCGCGCCCTTGCCGGCCATGCGGATCTGCTGGCGGAAGAGGAAGTAGAGCACGAGCAGGAAAAACGCGATCGGGAGGAAGCCCATGAGCGTCTGCATCCAGACGTTCGAGTCGCGCTTGATCGCGGGCTGAATCCCGGCCTCGCTCAGCTTATCCTGCAGGTTCGTGTTGTAGTTCAGGAAAATGGTCGTGCGGAAGGGGACCTGCGCGGCCTGGTTCGGGCCGGTCGCCTGGCGGATGTAATAGCCGCGGAGCGTTTGCGTGGGCACACCCTCCTCGACCACCAGCTGGAGCGGGAAGTTTTTGTCGTTCGCGATCTGCTTGTTTTCCAGCAGCTCGAGGAAGCGATTGTAAGGCACATCCTCCACGTTGGCGTAGGCGCCGCCGCGGAAGAGCACCGCGAGGGCAATGAGGGAGAAAGCGATGGCGATCAGGACCACGCCGCGCCAGTTGAAACTGGGGTCGGTGCCGCCGGGTTTGTTCTCCTTTTTCGAGTTGCGATCTGGTTGGGCCATAAGAGGTAAGCGCGCCCCCAAAATGAGGGACAGGGAGGTTACCATGAAGGATTTGGCATTGCAAAAGAGCAGGGGCCACGCCGCCGCCATGGGGAGACGTGGCGGGAAAGCCACCCGCCGCCGCCCCTGCCGTGCTCGGTTCGCCGGGGAAAGGAATACTTGCCGTGCTGGATATCGCCGCGCACGGCCGCCGCACGCTCTAGGGCGGGTGTCATTGCGCAGAAATGAATTCCTCTATGGAAACTCCCGCCTGCCGCAGAACGCCCGCGAGAGTGCCAGCCTTGATCTCCCGATGATTCGGAACGACGCACCCAGACCCTCCTCTGCGCATGATGATGTGACTGCCACGCTGCCGAACGACGGAGAACCCTAAACGCTCGAGAGTTCGCACCGCCTCCGCGCCGGAAACCCGCGGCAGTCTAGGCATGCAGAACCGCGACCTCGAAGGTGGTAACCAGCGGTTGCCCAGTGCTGTGCAACGGGAACTCCTCGAGGTAAAGCTCCGTCGCCTCTTGGAGGTTGGCGACCGCTTCAGCAACGCTCTCGCCCTGCGTGGTAGACCCTGTCTCAGGGTTCAGCGCGACGAAGCCACCGTCCTCGGCTGGAATGAGCACGGCGGTCAAAACCATGGGAAGACTCTCTGCTCTGCCTGCCGCAGGTCAAGAGCGCGCGGCCGCCGCACGCTCTAGGGTGTCGGTTTAGCCGGCGGGTTGGCGGTCTTCTTCCCGCCGCCCTTATTGTCCACCAGCGTGCGGGCGCTCTGGTATTCGTTGTAGAGCATCTCGTTCGAATCGCTGAATTGCTCCATCAACGGATCCAACCGCTCCCGCTGGATCGTGTCCATCCGGCGAATTTCCTTTTCTAGCAGTTGCGTCAGCCCGGCCACATGGCTTTTGGCGATCCGCGGCGACTGCACTGCCTGCGAGTAAACGTCGATCCGCGTCTGCAGCGCAGAGAGCGTGGCCGCCGTGGTGCCGTAGTCCGCCAGCGCCGCCACGTTGCGCGCTGGCCAGATCATGGATTTCCTGCGCCACTTCATCGCGCTGCTCGTCGCGCTTCTTCATGAACGTTGAACGGCTCACGTTGGCCTTCTCCTCCAGGGCCTTGTTGTTCGTCACGCTGGCAAAAGCTTTCAATTGCCCGGCCACCTGCACCGTTTTGCGCACCATCAGGTCGGTCAACGCCTCCTTGTTGGAAGGTCACACCCGTGGTCGGCGAGGCCTGCCCTTGGGCAATCTCGTCCACCAACGCGATGGAATCATTCAGCTCCGTCTGCTGGGCCACGATCGCCGGCACCGCGGCGATCGCCGTTTGATATTTCGCCAGCACGCCCGAGACGGCGCCCGCCCGTCCCCGTCGATTTTCTTGATCGTCGTTCATGGCCCGGGAGATTGAACAAGTTGTTAGGCAAAATCAACGAGAAAGCCCGCCCCACGCTCCCCCCATCCCGTCCCCAGCCCGCTTCGCGCCCGCCCCAGCCTCTTCCCACTCAGCCCCAGCATCGTTCGCTTCACCCGGAGCGTCGTCCCACTCGACCCGAGCGGTCCGCGCCGCGCCCCGAGCGCTGGTCCTTCCGTCCCGAGCGCGCCGCATCACCACCCGAGCCTCGTCCCACGCGCCCCGAGCCTGCCTCCACCGCACCCGAGCAGGCCTCCCACTCAATCCGAGCGTCGCTCAACTCGACCCGAGCCTCGATCATTTCAACCCGAGCGTCGGTCATTCGAATCCGAGCGTCGGTCAACTCATCCCGAGTGTCGGTCAACTCGACCCGAGCGTGCGTAATCTCGGTCCGAGCGGAAGATGTCCCGGCCCGATCTGCGGTCGATAAAGCCCTATAGATACGCGATTTAGCGCCGGCCAAGGCGTCGGCTAAACTACGCTCAAGCCGTCAGAGAAAGGACCGCGCGCATGGTTTCTTCCGGCAGACTGCCAATCGGCTGCGCGGAGAAGTCACCGCCGTCGTAGGGATGCTCGGGATCGTCTCCCCCATCCCAATCCACCACCACCACCCGCAGGTTCTCCGCATCGGTGTAAATCTCCTGCACGACCCCGCCACGCACCTCCACGACTAAAGTTCGCATGCCCGCTTCTGAGCTCCCGCCGGCCAAAGCGTCCATCTCTCCGCGGCTATTGCCCAGATGCGAAGCGACTCGGGGTCAGCTTCATAACTTCCGCTCCCGCCAGAAACCGCAGCGAGATTATGAAGCTGACCCCTTCTGCCCACTGCGGTTCCCAAAACCCCTCCTCTTGAGGGGAACAGAAAGAAAACTCACCATGAAAACAAACTTCTTGCACTAACCACATGTCTGCTTCGCCTGGTTAGGGCTTTTCACGCGCCAAACTCTTCCTCTATGGCCGCAATGCATAGCGAGCGGAGGCGCAGGAGTGACGCTGTGTTAACCGGTGATGTTTCGAACGCGTCCTGGAATAGATGTGCCGACAGCATCTGCTGGAACTCGGTCTGAACGGAGGACGGCATCAAAGCACCATTGGCGAGATTCTCGCTACGAATGCGGTGCCAGTCGCTTCGGCGCCTCCAAGGGCCTGATCCACTTTATATGTTCGAAATGAGCGTGTGCACGTGAGTAGCGTTGTTGTTCTTGGCTGATGGCGGTATGTGGCCGATGGAGAGCAGAACGAACACTGCCAAGCTGACGACGAAATACCAAACGCCGAGGAAGAAGCTGATGATGAGTAGGAGAGATGCCAATCAATTGGAGCCGCGCCCTGACGGAGCGCCGCCAGGCGCTTTCTGCAAACATCTTCTTCTTGGCGAACGAGCCGAAGACCGGCTCGATCGCGGCACTTCTTCGGCGATCATCCCCTGGCCGAGATAACCGATGAAACGGCGGCTTCGGAATGCCCGCGAACTGAAGATGCCTCTGCTTGGCAAGCCCAAAAGCCGCCGCCTCTGACAGGATGGCCGCTGACAATCAAAATTCGAGCACGTGTTTCCACCACATGGTGAGTCTAAGCGGGGACAAGATCAGCGACGCTCTGCCGGAGGCAGTCGCTGATGGAGTTAGGGGTTTAGTCATGGAAATGTGGACGCAGAGCCGGCTGGGGTTCGCTGCATCGCGAGGATGTGTAATAAGTCGCCGGAGCACATAAGACGGCTCAGAAAAGACCATCGAAACATCCTCAGAGAAAATAGAAGCGATTTATAGGTCCTCCTTGTTCGCCCGATTTTCTTGGCTTCAGACTTATTGCACAGCCTATCGCATGGTTAGGCGTTGGCGATGTCATCAGCGCTGGTGCCCCAAAAAGAAATCGCGACAAGAAACGTAGTGATCCCAATCGCCGCCTGCAGCTTGTCGGTACCCTACGAGCGAACCGAGTCCGGCAAGTGCGCCCAAGAGAGCAGTAATCGCGATCAATGTCCACTTCGCGGCCGCGCTCCGCTTCGGGGCGACGCGCAAACCCACCATTATCATTGTGACGGCGCCCGCGGCGCCGCACACGATGAACTCATTGATGGCCGGAAAAAAGGCCGGAAACAAGCGTAAATGGAGTCTCGCGAGCATTCCTACGACAACGCTGCGGGAATGAATAGAATCCACCGGAGAGCGGTCATCGGCTAGTCTTCTCGTCCACCTGGACATGTTCACGGCGAAAGCAATGCTGCCCCAAAAAATGGCAATGTCACCAAGAAACCACGCCCACCCGGCCCACATCCGTTCCTGGCCGAAAACCAGACGCATGAGAAGCGGCGCGTCAGGGAAAGCGACTCGGGGTCAGCTTCATATAACTTCGTTCCCGCCAACAAAGCGCAGCGAGATTATGAAGCTGACTATTTCTGCCCCCATATCTGCATCGCATGGTTAGGTCTTTCGGAACCGAGATGTCGACGACATCACCGGTGCGTGGTCGCTGTACCCGACCCAGCTTGCGAAACGCGCCGAAAAGAGCATCTCCTGATCTGACGCTGCCAATCTACCGGCCGAACGTAATCAAAATGTTATCCCGGTACTCTCGTCTGAACGTGAGTGCGATGCCGCTCAATCCGAAATCGACGGCGGAGGACTCGTGATATGCGCTGAGCAGCCTATTCTTCGTAAATGTCTTCGTGCAGCGGATGTTCATATCTCCGGCGATAATGCCGTAAATGACGAGATAAATTCTCGATGCAGCTGACTCGCGCCGTATCCAGCTGACGAGAATGGATACTCGTTGCCCTTATTACCCTCACGGGGCAAGAAGATTCCTGCTGGCGTCCTTGCTGACATGAATGGCAGGAAACTTCTGCCCATCTTGGGTCCCCTGGGCTATCAAGGCGACAGCCTTGGGTCCGCAAAGAATCTGTTTTGGGTTCGGCCAATTCAATCCGGTGACCGCCAATTCGACGTTCGAACGCGTTTCTTGATCGTTGGCAACGTCTGGTTCTGCGCGAGCAATCGACGCACCTATGATGAGCACCGCGGGCACAATGTCGGCGTGAGGCGCTTTAGCTCAGGCCTAACGAGACAAGATCAGCTACCGCTGGCGGGGCGGCGCATGGTGCAGCTGGAATTGTGGTAGCCATCCCAGAAGTTGGTAGGGAGCGGCCCGCGGTTAGCTGCATCACTACAGGTTGAGCCTTTGTCTTCGTTCATTTCGAATGCGCTTGATCTCGGTCACGCT
The DNA here is from genome assembly GCA_963726745.1 of uncultured Verrucomicrobiae bacterium. Lineage (GTDB taxonomy): Bacteria > Verrucomicrobiota > Verrucomicrobiia > Chthoniobacterales > UBA10450 > JACCTI01. The sequence continues at coordinate 633,087 of CAVSDR010000003.1, read as the reverse complement.
GAGCGGCGGCGTGCGCGACGAAGCATACCTGCGTTCGGGAAACGGGCACAGGTCTCTGCGGATCAACCGGCGTGCCGCGGCGATCTCCGATAGGTCGGTGTGATGACGTGAGTGAAGCCAGTGCCCAAGTCACAAAACATGTGCGAAGTCGATGCCGCAAACGCGCATCTACGTCGGAAATGGGCTATGACGCTTTCTACGAGATCGCGCTGATCAGCCGTTCCCGTTTAGGGGAGCGGACGCTCGCCAGAAGCGCTCTGCCGCAGCATCTCTTCGGCGAGAACTATCGGAGAGTAACCGCGCGAAGCAAAAACCCACGCCACGATTCCTCTAGCGCGGCGGATCATCAGTCGAGATGGCTATCAAGCCGGCCTGGTGTTTGGATCGCTGTGGCGAGCTGGGCTCATTGAGCCGCGCTCGAGACAGTAACTGCTTTCGGCTTTGCTCGAGCGATACGTCGAAGCTCCATCGAGTCGATACCTCCGATCTCGATTGGATATCGTTCTTGACTTTCTGAGTGACTACACCCGTGCCAGATGCGCGCTGCTCCCGACCTGCGAACGGAATACGCGTCGCCGCGCGATACCGAGACAGTCCGCAGCTCCATCGGCCGTCAAGAACCTTGCCCCAACAGGTCGTAATCCTCGTCGAGTGCCTTCCACGTCCACTTATCCGGATTCCATGTGAGGAGAAACGTCGACGGTCAAAGACCTAACGAGAATTAAACGAAGGACGCGACAACCACGCTGGATCTGAACGGCAAAACGCTCTTCGTCTTTAAAGGCGAACCTTTTTTCGTCTATCACAGGTTGGAAGGGGAAGGCGGCAAGGTTTCGGAGGGGCGCCGGGGTTAGTTCCAGAATCGTGCAGTTTGCTTTCACATCCGGCGCAATTGCATGACTTTTCGGGAGTTGCCCGATGATCTCGACCGACTCACCAATCCTCCGAGCGCGCCGGGGAGGGTTTGGTTCCTCGCCGAACCCTCTGTGAATCGAAAGTGAGAACCGGATCCGGCGACAATCGCCTTCGCGAAGCTACGAGAAGATCGATCCGCCCAGCGCACTAACGACGATAGATGGCTGGACGGGCAGTGAAGTGTCTGGTCCTGCGGTCGGTTTTGCGCGCAGAAGGATACCGCATCGCGCACAGGTCCGTAGCCTGTGGCGCACGCGAATTCCAAGAATGAAGTTCGTTTTCGCCATGCTGGCGGCCAGTAGCTGTTTTCTCGGGGCACAGTTTCTCCGGGCGGAGGGGACGCCGCTCAATCAGTCGCTCCCGGAGGAGACGGAGACGACGATTACCTGCGAGCTGACGGAGGCTCCGCGGGCGTCGCAGGTGCCGGTCTTCGAGAAGCAGAAGGAGGCGGACGATGCCCGGGGCACTTACCATTACAAGCTCTGGCTTCCGAAAGGCTACAACAGCGACGCGAGCAAGCGTTGGCCGTGCCTGTTCATCATGTCGGCCGGGGGCAACGCGACCATGGGGCCGATGGCGCCCTGGCTGAAGGCGAATGGGTTCGTGGTCGTGATGCTGGGGGAGGCGAAGAATGGACCGTGGGAGCCGATCGTGGGAAATTTTCTCGCGGCGCATGACGACGTGGTCAAGCGGCTGCGGATCGCGGAAGGACGGAAGTATGCGACGGGCCAATCGGGCGGGGCGCGCGGCAGCTCGGTTTTTGTGCAACTGCGGCCGGGTTTCGGGGGATTGATCCTGCAAGCGGCGGGCGCCGCGCAGAAGAATGGGCAGTACCAGATCGCCGAGCTGAGGCGAAACGCCCAACTGCGGATCGCGCTGACGATGGGTAACTCCGACCAGAACAAGGGCGAAGCTGCCCAGATGCAGGCGCTCTTCCCGCGCCAGCGGCTGAAGGTCTTTGAGTTCAACGGCGGGCATCAATGGGCGCCGGCGGAGGTCTTCGCGGAGGCGATGGCCTTTGTCACGACGGGCGCGGCCGGAGCGGGACCGGTGGCTGCGCCGAACGCGACGCCACTGCCGGGCGCGGCGGCCACGCCGCGCGGCTCCACCTTCGACGATTTCTTCAAGAAGAAGTAGGAGCGGGTGGGGAGCGCGCCCGGCTCTTCCCCAGTTCACCAACAGGAGAGCAGAAGTTTCGCGAGCAGGTGGAAGAGCCAGTGCGAGCCGGGCCCCGCATTGCGTGCGGGGCACCAAGGAATTAGCCTACAAACTGGCTAACATGGCTGAACCCGCACCCGCTCCACCCTCCCCGCCGAGCCTGGCCGATCGGATCGATCGCGCGGTGCAGCGCGTGACGCCGTTTGCCTACCGGGTGCAACGCCAGGGCCGGCGCTGGGTGCGGCGCGCGCTGCGCAAACCGCGGAGCGTGGCCGAGGCGCCGAATCTCCTCCCGCTGCTCATCCAGGTGCTGGCCGGCTTTTCCAAGGCCGACGGCGTCCTGCTCGAGGAGGAAATCGACAGCTCGTTAGGCTTCCTCCGTTACGATTATCCGGAAGCGGTCTATTCCGAGTTGCGGCAGCTTTTCCGCCAGGCGCTCTACGAGCAGCAGGATCTCGGGGCGATGGCGCAGAAATTAGCCAACCAATTGAGCGCCGATCGCAAGATCATGCTCGGGGTGCAGCTCTACGACCTGATCTCGCAGGCCGGCCTGAAGCAGGAGCAGGTGGTCGCGTTTTACTCCTTCATGTCGCAGCTCGGGATGGCGGCGCAGGCGATCGACATCGTCTATCAGCTCAACGCGTCCGAGGATTCTGACGCTTCGATCTACCAGCGCGGCGCTTCGCCGCTGGAGTCGCTTTCGTTCGGCGCCAGTGGGACTTTTGACGTCCGTTTGAAAACGCTGGAAGCGAGCGACCGCCTGCTGGCCTTCCGCTATCACGATCTCATCCTGCTGAAGAATTACAGCGCGCAGTCGGTCTCCGTGCGCGGTCGGCCGCTGCCGCGCGGGGGCTTTTGCCGGATCTATCCCGGACAGCGCATCCTCGTGGGCGACCACGTGCTCACGTATCAAGAGCTTGCTGCCTATTTTAACGCGAAGAAGAACGTCTCCCTCCCGCAGATCTACGTGCGTGTGCCGAAGGATGCCGAGGAGGTGCAGCTCGAGCGCTCGAAATCGCGCGACAGTTCTCTCGAGATCACTTTCGGCTTGAAGGTCCGCGTGAAAGCGCTGCGCGATGTCGACGCGGTGATCAATGGCGTCCGCCTTTCGTCGGGCACGGTGGTCGAGGCCACGCTCGATGACCGGATCGTTTTCCATAACGACAGCGAGATGGACTTGATCGATCTCCGCCGGCGCGCGCGCGCCATGGGCGGCCGCTTCCAGCTCAAGGCCTCGAAGTCGGAATACCTCGTCTCGAATAATCCCAGCCTGCTGGAGGAGGACGACATCCTGCTGTCTCCGGGCACCAGCGGCGATGTCCTCCTGAAGATTCTCTGCGATTACGACGAACGCGTCGGCACGCTGGAAGTGATCGAAGCCGACCGCCCGATCATGGTCGGCGATGTGGCCGTGCGCGGGACGGCGCCGTTGAAGGATGGCGAGACCATCCGGATCGACACCGGCCAGTTCCTCCGGTGCAATTTCTCCGAGCGAATCATCGAGGAGGAGCGGAACATCATCCGCAGCCTCGAGGTCACGGATGTGAACCACCGTTTCGGCAACGGCGAGATCGCGCTCGAGGGCATTTCCTTTGCGATCAATCGCGGCGAGCTCGTTTGCGTGATGGGCGCGAGCGGCTCGGGCAAGAGCACGCTGCTAAAGGTGCTCGGTGGCCAGTTGCAAGCGACCAGCGGCAAGGTGCTGCTCAACGACGAGTCGCTCTACGATCACCTCGACGATCTCAAGCGCTACGTCTCCTACATTCCGCAGGAGGACGCCTTCGACGAGAACCTGACCATCGGCGAGAACCTCCAGTTCGCGGCCGCGATCCGCTCGCCGCATCTCTCGCGGCGCGATCGCACGCGGCGATTAGAGAGCAAATTGGTCGAGCTCGGCTTGAGCGAGCGGCGCGACAGCGTGGTCGGCAGCCCGGTGAAAAAAACCCTCAGCGGCGGCGAGCGGAAGCGGCTCAACATCGGCCTGGATATGATCGGCAACGCCGACGTTTACCTCTTCGACGAGCCGACCAGCGGCCTCTCCTCGAAGGACAGCGAGCACGTGATCGAGATCATCCGCGGGATGGCGCACAACAAGATCATCGTGGTCACGATCCACCAGCCGAGCTCGAAACTTTTCCAGATGTTTCACAAGGCGATCCTGTTCGACAAAGGCGGCCGCCTGGTCTTCTTCGGCACGCCCACGGACATGCTGCGCTACTTCGCGGAAGCGGAGCATCAGCATCAATTCGGCGCCGACCTGGGCGCGTGTCCGTCCTGCGGGACGACGCGGCCGGAATTCATCTTCGACGTCCTCGAAACGCCGCTGCGCGACATCAGCGGCGACGTCATTTACGAGGAGAACAACCGCGGGCAGCTCGTCCCGGCGCGGCGTTACTCGCCGGAATTCTGGCGCGATAAATACGAGGCCTTCCGCCTGATCCAGGACGTGAAGCAGATCTCGCTGCGACGCGAACCGGCGGTGCCGCTGCCGAAAGCGCCGCCTAAAAAAGAGCGCCGCACGCAGATCCGCTGGCATGATGAGTGGACCCAACTGCGCACGCTGATGAAGCGCGCGTTTATCAGCAAGCTGCGCAATCGCGGCAACCTCCGGATCACGATCGGCGCGGCGCCGTTGCTCGCGCTCCTGATCGCCACGCTCCTGCACTATTCCGACAGCGGCGCCTACGACTTCGCCTCCGCTTATCACATCCCGATGTATCTATTTCTCGGGCTGCTGGTGGCGATGTTCCTCTCGTTAACCAACAGCGTGGACGACATCGTTTCCGATCGCGCGGTCCTGGAGCGCGAGCGGAATCTCAACATCCGCCTGCCCTATTACGTGCTCGCGAAGATCACCTCGCTCGCGGTCTTCGCGCTCGTGCAGTGCACTCTCTTTGTCCTCATCGGGAATTGGATCCTCGAGGTCCGCGGGATGTTTTGGATTCACCTCGGGCTCATGTTCCTGACCGCGATCAGCAGCCTCTCGCTTGGCCTGGTCGTCTCCTCGTTAGTCGCGAATGCCAAGAGCGCGGCCAACGTGGTGCCGTTGATCTTGATTCCGCAGATTTTGATGAGCGGGGCGCTCCTGAAATTCGAGGACATGAATCGCAACCTGGGTTTCGTCCATTCCATGAGCCGCTGGTTCGCGGAGCATCCGAGCGAGGAGCAGAGCAAGAAAATGGACAGCAAGCTCAAGGTGCCGTTCGTCTGCCAGTTCATCGGCATGCGCTGGTCCTACGAGGAGATCATCGTGGCGCAGGCGAAGCTGAATCCGCTCACCCGGCGCCAGGAAAAAGTAAACGCCGAGATCCGTCGCCTCGCGCCCGCGGCGAAGACGCCGGAGACCGCCGCGCGCTTGAACGATCTGAAGGAAATCCTCGCGATCCTTTCCGGCCTCGAAGCGAAAACGCCGAAAGAAGTCGACCGCTACCTCGACGTGATCGATCGCGTGGTGGCCGGAAAACGGCCTTTCCAGCGGAGCGATTTTCGGAACGCCAGCGGCGAGATCACCGCAGAGCAGCTCTACATCAACCAGAAGATTTCCGACCTGATCTCGAACGCCGAGATCGAGCAAAACGACTACCGCCGTGGCGGGAAGCCGAACGTCTTTTTCGGCGCGGAGAAACGCTACCTCGGGATGAAAGTGAGCGTCTTTACCTTCAACACCATGGTCCTGGTCACCTCCTCGCTTGCGCTCCTCGGCCTGCTCCTCTGGATCCTCCGCCGCCAGCTGGAAGTGCGGCGGGGGTGACAAGCGATTGCTTCCCGGCTAAGCGTAGCGCGTGAGCAAGAAATCCGAGAAATCTCCCACCCGCCTGATCGTCGCTTCGAGCGAGCACGATCCCGACATGCTCTACGCGACGCGCATGTTTGTGCCGGATCCGTTCATCTTTCTGGAGCAAAACGGGAAGCGCACGGTGGTCTTGAGCGATCTCGAGATCGACCGCGGGAAGAAGCAGGCGCAGGCGGATGAGATTGTTGCCTACAGCGAGTTCGAGCGCGAAGTGCAGGGGTCGGCGAAGCGCGCCCCAGCCTACGAGAAAGTGCTCACGCATTTCCTCCAGAAGCGCGGGGTGAAGTCCGCGATCGTGCCGGCTAATTTCTCGTTAGGCTACGCCGAGGAGCTGGCGCGCGCGGGCATCCGCGTGAAAACCGTCAGCGGTCTCTTCTTCCCGGAGCGCGAAACAAAAACAGACGACGAATTGCGCCTGATGCGGCGCGCGCTTTCGATCACGGAGCAGGGAATGGCGCGCGCGATCGAGGTGCTCGCGGCCTGCAAGGCGCGGCGGAACAAGCGGCTCGATTGGTTCGGGCGCGTGCTCACTTCGGAGATTCTGCGCGCGGAAATTGACTCCGCGGTCTTGCGCGCGGGCGGCTTGCCCGCGGGCACGATCGTGGCCGGCGGCGACCAGGCGTGCGATCCGCACGAGCGCGGCTCTGGCCCGCTCCTCGCGGATTCGTTGATCATTCTCGACATCTTCCCGCGCGACGCGGCGAGCGGTTACTACGGCGACATGACCCGCACGGTGGTGCGCGGGAGCGCGAGCGACGAACAGCGAAAGCTCTGGGAAACGGTGCGCGAAGGGCAGGCGCTGGCTTTGAAGAAAATGAAGCCCGGCGCCGATGGCCTCGCGGTGCACCTGGAGGTGAAGCAACTCTTCACCGATCGCGGTTACCCCACGGAGGTGCGCGACGGCAAGCAAGTGGGCTTTTTCCATGGCACCGGGCATGGGCTCGGGCTGGAGATTCACGAGATCCCGCGCTTTCAGAAAACGAGCTTCAAGCCGGGGCAGGTGATCACGGTGGAACCGGGGTTGTATTATCCGGGGCTGGGCGGTGTGCGGATCGAGGATGTGGCCGTGGTGACTGAAAACGGGAATCGCTTGATCTCGAAGTTCGAGAAGCGCCTGGAGATTTAGCCAGCGCCTCCACCGCGTATATTGCAGGTTCTTAATGAACGCCCGGCATCGTTCGGCGTCTAAGAAGCGTACCCTTAAAAGAGAACTATGTACCCTACCTACGGTTTTGGATTTGGTTCGAACTGGCTTCTGCTCGTCGGACTCCCGTTGATTATCGCCTTGTGGGCGCAGTGGCGCGTGAGCAGCGCCTTCAAGAAATGGGGCGAAGTGCGCGCGTCCTCAAACGTCACCGGCGCGGAAGCGGCGCGCGAGATTCTGACCGCGGCGCAGATCCACGATGTCGACGTGGTGGAGACGAACGATTACCTCGGCGACCATTACGATCCGACGAGCAAACGGCTTTGCCTTTCCTCGGGCGTTTACAACACGCCATCGGTCGCGGCGCTCGGGATTGCGGCGCATGAAAGCGGCCACGCGATCCAGCATGCGAAAGCTTACGCGCCCTTGAAGTGGCGCATGGCGATCGTGCCGGTGACCTCGATCGCCTCGCGCATGTTGCCGTTTGTGATTTTCGGCGGCTTCATCTTTCACATCACCGGGCTGATCACGCTCGGCATCTACTGCTACATGGTGCTGCTCGCCTTCCAGCTCATCACCCTGCCGGTGGAGTTCGACGCGTCGCGGCGCGCGAAGATCATCCTTTCGCAGATGGGGATGGTCCAGCCAGGCCAGGAAGTAGCGGGCGTGAACAAGGTGCTGAATGCGGCCGCGCTCACTTACGTGGCTGCGTTCGTGGCGACGCTCGGAAATTTACTTTACCTCCTGTCTGTGCGCGACCGGCGTTAACGAGTGGCGCCGACTGATTCCAAGATGGGCCTCGCGATCGCTTTGCCACCGGCACGGCGCATTTCCGATTTATTGTCGTCCGGCCTGCCCACGCGTGTTAAGGCTAAAAAACACGCGATGGAGCAGCGCAGACCGGACGAGGACCAACAGCTCGTCGCCCGAACTCAGGAAGGCGACGTGGCTGCGTTTGACGATCTGGTGGTCAAATACTCGCCGCGACTCTACGGCCTGGTCTATAACATGACCTCGAACCACGAGGACACGAACGACCTCCTGCAGGACGTCTTTGCGAAAGCCTTCAAGTCCATCCGCGGCTTCCGCGGGAAGTCATCGTTCTACACCTGGATCCACTCGATCGCAGTGAACATGACGCTGAATTTCCTCAAGAAACGCGGGCGGCGTTTCAACCTGAGCCTCGATGACGTCGACTCCAGCGTGCAAAACGACAAGGAGTTCCTCGAGCTGACGCAATCGAGCAGCCCGGTGCGCGAGGCCGATCTCTCGGAGCTGCAGCTTAGATTGAACGAGGCGATGATGAAGCTGTCTGATGAACACAGGGCCGTGGTTACGATGTTTCACATTCAGGGAATGCCGCATGCAGAGATCAGCAAGATCTTGCGTGTCTCCGAAGGAACCGTACGTTCCCGTCTCTTCTACGCGAACCGCCAACTGCAAAATTATCTGGAGGAATTCCGGAAGAACCCCGTCTCGTAAACGACTGCTGCATGGATCAATTTGACGACAACGAAATCGGAAAGCTGCTGCGTTTTAAACGGCACGAGCAACCGCCTCCCGGGTACTTCGACGATTTTTTGAGCGAGTTTCACCGGCGCCAGCGCGCCGAGCTCCTGCGCCAGCCCGCCTGGCGGGTGCTATTGGAGCGCGTGCAGGAGTTCATCCTGCAACCGACTTTGCCGTCGCTCACTTCCTATCCCGTGGCCGCGGCCGCTGTCCTGGTGTGCGCGGCCGTGCTTTCCTTGAATGTGGCGCGCTCGCCGCAGACTTCGCCTTCGATCGCCGGGACGTCCACCACCTTGGAACAAAGCGTGGTGCCGGTTTCCGCCGTGGCTTCGGTGGAGAATGAACCCGCTGGCTGGAGTCTCTCCCGCCCGGTGACCACGCGTGCGCTCGATGCCAAGTCTTTCCGCCTGCCTTATCCCACTGCGCAGATGCAGGGACGGGTCACGGCTACTCCGCGCTACGTCCTTGATAGCACTCCGGTGAGCTATGAGGCAGCGCTCCGCTTCTAAAAGCAGCGGCGTTCGCCCTGGCCGGTGGCTTCTCGCGGCCACCATCAGTGCGCTTGTTGCCCTGGGCCTGCCCGACCACTCGTTAGGGCAGGAGCAGTCAGCCAGCGCCATCAGTCGCGAGGTCCGCGAGGTTTTTGAGCGTTCCGCGAAGGCGGTGGTGAAGATCCGCGCCTTCGACGACCACGGAAAGCTGGCCGGGACCGGCTTCTTCATCGATCCCACGGGCACACTCTTCACGGCCTACTCGGTCGGCGCGGACGCGTACGATTTTACCGTCGAGATGGACGGCAAGGAAGTGCCTGCGCGCATGGTCATGGCCGATCGCCGCAGCGGCATCGCGCTTTTAAAGGTCGACCTGCCGTCGCCGGCGCTGCCGATCGGCAAGTCTGGCGATCTCGCGGTGACCACACCGGTAATGACCATCGGCTTTCCGCTCGACCTGCCAAAGACCCCCAGCTTCGGCATGATCGCCGGGCTCGACCGAAAATTTCTCGGCCGCTACTTTTCGACCACGCATCTGCGAGTGAATCTCTCGACGCAACGGGGCGAGGCGGGCGCACCGCTCTTGAATCTCAAGGGCGAAGTCGTCGGCATTCTTGTGAGCAGCGTGGATAACGGCGCCGCCTGTTACGCCTTGCCGATCGATGCCGCGGAGAAAATCCGGAGCGATTTCGTCCGCTTCGGCGAGGTGCGTCACGGCTGGGTCGGGATCAACGTGGCCGAGTCCGAGAACGAAGTGGAAGGTTCACGGGCAAAATTTACCGACATCATGCCAGGTACGCCGGCGGCGGATTCTGGCGCGCAAACCGGCGACGTTCTCCTGCAGGTAGGCGACAAAAAAGTGCACCAGCCCGAAGACGTGATCGACGCGTCGTTCTTCATCACCGCCGGGGAGAAAGTGCCGATCACGGTCATGCGCGGGAACGAGAAGCTGACCTTCACGGTGGAGGCCGGATTCCATCCTGCGGCGCAACAGCCGCCGGTGATCGCGTCGCCGCTGACCATGCCGCTCGGGCTCGACCGGACGCCGTAAACGTCAGGCCTCGAGGAGCGCGCGGAATTCCTCTTCGTTAAGCACGCGCAGGCCGAGCTTGCGCGCTTTCTCCAACTTGCTGCCTGCTTCCTCGCCCGCGAGCACGAAGCTGGTTTTTTTGCTCACGCTCCCGCTCACCCGGCCGCCGCGCGCGATGATCGCCTCGGCAATTTCCTCGCGCGGCTGGCTAAGCGTGCCCGTGATCACCCAAGTCGTGCCGGCGATTGAAGAGTCGGCGGCCGCGGGCACCGGCGTGTCGTCGACCAGGCGCACGCCGGCCGCGCCCAAGCGTTCGATCAAGGCGCGATTGGCTGGTTCCTGGAAGAAGGAGTGAATGCTTTTGCCGACCACTTCACCGACGTCGTGCAGCCGCTGCAGCTCTTCCTCCGAGCTGGCCATCAACTTGTCCACGCTCCGGAAATGCATCGCGAGCGCGCGCGAGGCGCTCACGCCCACGTGCAGAATGCCGAGCCCGAAGATCACGCGCCAAAGCGGGCGTTCCTTGCTCGCGGCGATCGCGCCTAACAAGTTGTTGATGCTTTTCTCGCCCACGCGCTCGAGCGTGCCGAGCTTCTGCGCGTCGAGCTGATAGATTTCGCTCACGTCGTGCAGCAGGCCCTTCGCGACCATCTGATTCACCAGCACCTCGCCCAAGCCTTCGATATCCATCGCGCCGCGCGAGGCGAAATGGCTCAGGCGCCGGCGAATTTGCGCGGGGCATTGCGCATTCACGCAACGGATGGCGACCTGCTCGGCCTCCTGGCGCACTTCGCTGCCGCACTCCGGGCACTGCTTCGGCATGCGAAACTTTTTCTCCGCGCCGGTGCGTAAATCAGCGCGCACGCTCACCACCGCCGGGATCACGTCGCCGGCTTTCTCGATCAACACGAGGTCGCCGATGCGGATGTCTTTGCGCTCGATTTCCTCCTCGTTGTGCAAGGTCGCGCGGGCCACGCGGCTGCCGCTGACGGTGACCGGGTCGAGCGCAGCCACCGGCGTGAGCACGCCAGTGCGGCCGACTTGCACGAGGATGTCGAGCAGCCGGGTCTCGGCGCGCTCGGCTTCGTATTTGTAGGCGATGGCCCAGCGGGGGGATTTCGCGGTGAAGCCGAGCCGCTCGCGCTGCGCGAAAGCGTCCACTTTCACCACCGCGCCGTCGGTCTGGTAGGCAAAGTCGTGGCGGATGCGATCGAGCTCGCGAATCGCCGCCAAAGTGTCGGCTAACGAGTCGGCGCTCCACCAGCGCTCGGTCGCGGGCAGGCCGAGTTTTTTCAGGAAAGGAAAGAGCTCGCGATGCTGTTCCAGCTCCGCACCTGCGAGCGCGCCGGTGCCGTAAAAGACGACCCCGAGCGGGCGCTGCGCGGTGATCGCGCGATCGAGTTGCTTGAGCGAACCGGCGGCGGCGTTGCGCGGATTCGCGAAGGGCGGCAGCCCTTCCTCTTCGCGCGCGGCGTTGAGCTTCGCGAAGCCGGCCTTGTCCATGTAGACCTCGCCGCGCACTTCGAGCAGCTTTGGCGCACGGCCTTTCAGGCGCGCCGGGATCGAGCGGATGGTGCGAATGTTTTGCGTAATGTCGTCGCCCGTGGTGCCATCGCCGCGGGTGGCGGCGTAGCGGAGCTCGCCCTCCTCGTAGAGCAGGGAGACGGCGACGCCGTCGACCTTCGGCTCAATCACCACCGGGATCTTCTCGTTAGGCAGCAATTTCTCCAGCCGCCGGTAGAAGCTTGCTACTTCTTCCTCGCTGTAGGTGTTGTCGAGGCTGAGCATGGGCACGCGGTGCGTGACCTGGGCAAAGCTCTTGAGCGGCGCGCCGCCGACGCGCTGCGTGGGCGAATCGGCGGCGGCGAACTCCGGGTGCGCCGCTTCCAGGTCGAGTAGCTCGCGGTAAAGCTGGTCGTATTCGCGGTCGCCGATGATGGGCGCCGCTTCCTCGTAATAACGCCGGTTATGCTCCGCGATTTCGGCGCGGAGCGCGGCGATGCGCTTGGCGGCGGACTCTGCCTGCTCAGCCACGCGGAAGCGGCGAAGTTTAACGGTCGCGCGGAACGGCGACGATCTCGGAGTCGCCCGAAATGGAAGGGCGCGCGGGCGCGGTCGTCGGGACCGCGCTGGAAGGTTTGTCCATGAACTGGACCTTCCGGCCACGGGAGGCCGCCGCCACGGAGGACTTCCGAGTCTTCGCTTTCGCTTTAGCCGTCGCTTTGTGCTTCGTGCTCTTCCGCGAAGAAGCGACATGTCGCTGGCTCTTGGTGCTCTTCTTTGCCACTGCCTTTGCGGATCGCGTGGTGGTGCTGGATTTCTTCGCCACGGAACGCGCGGGCGCGGCGGCCTTCGCCTTGTTGGAAACGCGGCGCAAGACCGGCAAGGGCTCCGGGCTGGTGACCGGTTCGGCCGGAGTCATCCGATCATTTTTGAAGTCAGGCGCGGGCCGTGGGCCGGCCTGGAGATCGTTGAAGTAATCGCCCACGACGTACTGCTCGAAAACCTCCGGGGTAACCATCTGCCGATGGAGCACGCCGGCGCGATCGCGCAGGACAAAGGTCTGAACGCTCTCGATCCCGACCGAGTGGTAGAGCGGATGAGGGCGGGAAATTTTTTCGACAACCACTCCCTCGAAGGCACAACTGGAGAGAGTGAGCGCGAGGAGCAAACAGACTAGGGCACGCATAGATTTGGGGATGGAAAACGTGAATGGTTCTAGGCGCTTTGCAGCCTCGCGGCTAGCGAAATTGTTTGGAAACTCCATAATTCGCCCCAGCGTCGAGGAGCCGAAAAAAGTCAAAGTGTGCGACGCATAAGCGCACCGCCGCCTCCGCAGACGATGAATCAGTTAAACCAACCAAAAGGAACCTAATATGCTCTGGACTATCTTCGTTATCCTCCTCGTGCTTTGGCTGCTCGGACTCGTTAGTTCGTATACCCTCGGCGGCTTCATCCACATTCTGCTCGTGATCGCGGTCGTGATCCTGATCATCAATTTGATCCAGGGTCGCCGGACCTTGTAGTTCGACTCCCGCGTTGAGATGAAACCTGCAGGCATCGTTGGCATCATCCTTATCGCGGTCGGCATCGTCCTGCTGGCCTACGGCGGCTACACCAGCTTCACCACGAAAGAAAACGTGGCCAAGCTCGGGCCGCTGGAGATCAACAAGGAAAATAGCCACCCGGTTCCCGTCGGCCCGATCGTGGGCGGGCTCTGCATCGCCGGGGGCATCGTGATGGTGCTCGCGGGCGGACGCAAAGCCTAGGCCGCTGGCCTCGTTGAAATCCCTCGCGGCGCTGGTTTCGACCGGCGCCGCGATTTTTTTTAGCCAGCGAGATGGCGGGCGCCGAAACCTTGTTCTCGTTAGGCGCGGCGCGCCGCTGGCCGGCTATTCGCCGGCCTTGAGGACCGCGAAGGTCTTGCTGCCTTTGCGGTCGAGGTAAAGCAGGATGCCTTTCCGCGGGTCGGCCTTGGCGAGGGCGTCGCGGAAGCTCTGCACGTTCGTGACCGGCTTGCCGTCGACTTCGGTGATGACGTCCTGGCGTTCGATTCCCTGGGCCGAGGCCATGCTGTTATCGGAGACATCGGTGACGATGACGCCTTGCTGGAGATCGAGCTTGAGGCGCGCAGCCACCTCCTTGGTCAAGTCCTGCACTTGCAGGCCAAACTTGCCCATGTCTTCCGGGGTGCGCGGGCCCGGCGGGGTGGCATTGGAGACCCGGCCGATCTCGCCGGGTAATTCCCCCGCGGTCACCGGGATTTTGATTGTCTTGCCTTCGCGCCAGACCATCAGGTCGACGTTCTGCCCGACCTTCTTTTTCAAGATCTCGCGCTGAAGCTGCGTGTCTGTCGCGACCGGCGCGCCATCGACGGCGGTGATAACGTCGAACGGCCGCAGGTTGCTTTTGAACGCGGGCGCGTCGGCTTCGATCGTGCGCACCACCACGCCTTTGTCGACGCCCTTGAAGAGGTCGCGGATCGAGGGGTCGTCGCCCAAAGTTTCGATGCGAATGCCGAGCCACGGGCGGATGATCTTTTGGCCGGAGATGAGCTGCTGGCCGATTTCGTTCGCGAGGTTGCTCGGGATGGCGAAGCCCAGGCCGCGGTTGAGCCCGTTGATGAGCGTATTCATCCCGATGACTTTGCCATCGATGTCGCAGAGTGGGCCGCCGCTGTTGCCCGGGATTGATCGAGGCGTCGGTCTGGATGTAATCGGCGATCGAGTAACCGCCGGTGGCGATGAGTTTGTTCCGCCCTTTCCCGCTGATCACGCCGTAGGTGAAAGTGTAGTCTAATTTGAAGGGCGCCCCGATGGCGAAAGCGAACTGGCCCACGCGCACGGCGTCGCTATCGCCTAGTTCGACCGCGGACAAATCTTTCGCCTCGATCTTGATCACCGCGACGTCGGTCTTCTCGTCGCTCCCGACGAGCTTCGCGGGAAATTCGCGGCCGTCCTTGAGCTTGACCTCGATTTTATCCGCGCCTTCGACCACGTGGTAATTCGTGTAGATGAAGCCATCGGGCCGGACGATGAAACCGGAGCCTTCGCTTTGTGATGGCTGGCCGCGGTGAGGATTGCGGCGCGGGCCTTCATCCGGCTGGTTGTTGAAGAAAAGATCCTCGAGCGAGCCGCCCTCGTTCGTGTCTTCCTTCTTGGTCACCTCGATGATGACCACGCTCGGCGCGACCAGGTCGAAGACGCGCGCGAAGGCGTTGTTCAATTGATGGACCACGTCCTTGCCGGGTGCGGCCGCCTCTGGCGGCACCGTGGGCGTGGGTGCAGGCGCTTCCGGTGCGACCTGGGCCCGGGCGGCCTGCAGGCCAAGCGCAAAAACGACCGAGAGAAGAGAAACGCGCATCAGTTTGAAATTCGACACGGTGGCAAGGTAGCCGTTCAAACGCTTTTTGATAGCGGCCGGGCGCATCCTGCGCGGGCGGGGTCGCGTAATCCTGCTGCGCGCATGTTTTTCCTTCTCCCCACCGGGCCGGCGGACGCGGCGCTCGCACCGGAAACGCACCATGAGGTGCGTGCGTTGACACGATAGTTAAGGCCCTTAACTTTTTTTCCACTAAACAAAAAATGGGCAACTTTGCCGCAGTAAATAACGACGGAAAAAACTTCACTTCCCACGCGCCGGGATACTGGCCGGAGGTCCCCGCGGAGCAGTGGAATGACTGGAAGTGGCAGCTGAAAAATCGCGTCACTTCGCTCGCGCAACTGGAGCAGCATCTGGAGCTCTCCGACGATGAGCGAAACGGCGTGCTTCTCTCCGGGACGAAGCTGGCGCTCGCGGTGACCCCGCATTTCTTCAACCTGATCGAGAAGGATAATCCCGATTGCCCCATCCGCCGCCAGGTCATCCCGCGGGTGGAGGAAAGCTGGACCTCGCCTTACGACATGGCCGACCCGTGCGGGGAGGATTCGCACATGCCCGTGCCGGGCTTGGTGCATCGTTATCCGGATCGCGTGCTCTTCCTGGTGACCGATCGCTGCGCGAGCTATTGCCGTTATTGCACGCGGAGCCGCGTGGTCAGCGGGGTGGGCGAACAGGAACTGCACACCGAGTTCGAGGATATCTATCGCTACTTGAGCGAGCACACGGAAGTGCGCGACGTTCTCCTCAGCGGCGGGGACGCGCTCCTCTTCAGCGACAACAAGCTCGAGGGCATCCTTCGCCGCCTGCGCGCGATCCCGCACATTGAGTTCATCCGCATCGGCACGCGGGTGCCGATTTTTCTCCCGCAGCGGATCACGCCGGAGCTTTGCCGGATGCTGCAAAAATACCATCCGCTCTGGATGAGCGTGCACGTGAACCACCCGCGCGAGCTCACCCTGGAGGTCAAGCAGGCGCTCGAGTTGCTGGCTAACCATGGCATCCCGCTGGGAAACCAGAGCGTGTTGCTCGCGGGGGTAAACGACAACTTGGAGACGATGAAGACGCTGGTGCACAAGCTCCTGATGTGTCGCGTGCGTCCCTATTACATCTACCAGTGCGATCTCATCACCGGCTCAGCGCACTTGCGCAGCTCTGTGGCGAAAGGCATCGAGATCATCGAGGGCCTGCGCGGGCACACCACTGGTTACGCCGTCCCGCAGTTCGTGATCGATGCGCCCGGCGGCGGCGGCAAAGTGCCGATCAATCCCGGCTACGTGCTCTACCACGACCAGGAGAAAATCGTCATCCGTAACTACGAGGGCGAGATCTTCGAGTATCCGGAAACAGGCGGCGAGCAGGCAGCGCATGTCGCGGCCCCGCAGCGCGAGCATCACGACGAGTATCTCTACTCTTAAGCGCTGGGATTCCGCGAGCGCGGCGTGCCCGGCGTGGATTCAGCGCCTTTTTTGACGAAAGGGGAAGACCGCAATCTGGCGATTGCTAGCCCGGATTTCCGCGCTCGTTACGGCGCGGCGACGCTGTCCTGCTGCTCCGCGAGAATGGAACGCAGCTGGTGGAAATCGACCGGCTTGGTGAGGAAGTGATCGAACCCCGCCACGCGGCCTTTTTCCAAGTCGGCCGCGGTATCGCGACCAGTCAGCGCAATCGTGCGAATCGCCGGGGAAGACTCCTTGGCCAGCGCGACCAGGCTATAACTCTCGCCATCTGGCAAGCCGATATCGGCCAGCAGCACATCGAAACGGTGATTAGTCAGCGAGCTGCGGGCGGCGCAAATATCCGAGGCCACTTCCACTTGGTAGCCGCAATGGGTCAACAAATGTGCCAGCACGGTGCGGCTATCACCGTGATCTTCGAGCAGTAAAATATTCACGAAGGCGCGTTTCGTTTCCGCGAGCGCGGAGGATGCAGGCCGCTAGCGCTTCTGATCGCCGCGGTCGCCCTGGCCGGGCTTGACCTCGGTCTTGGCGTGTTGCCGCACATCCTGGCTCAGGGAGCGTCCTTGGTCGTCGCTTTCCTTGAACTTCCCTTCGTCGTCGCGCCGGACGTAACGCTTGTCCGTGCCGGTATCGATCAGTTCCCGCTGGTGTTCTTTCTCTGCCATCGCGTCGCTCCTTTATTGTTTCACCACGAAATCGCGCGAGGCACGCGGATTGCGTGTTTTCTTTTTCGAGGAAATAATCCCGCGGCCGGCCAGAGTTTGCGGTTGTCGCGCACCGGCGTCTCTCGTTAGGCTGCGCTCCAAGGTGAAACTCCGGCTTGCCATCTTGCTGGTTGTCTTCGGCGCCTTGCTCGCGCCGGCGGAAATGCCGGTCCCGGCGACGGTCGAGTTTGAGTTCTCGGCCGAGGGCGCGGAGGGAATCAAGACCACCACCGCAGGCGACCCGGCTTACCTGCGCGCGCTCCACCGGAGCGGCGGAGAAATCCAAAATGGCTGGTGGCATGTGGCCGCGAGCCAGCCCTTCGGCGAAGGCGCCCTGCGTTTCGAGCTCGAGCGCGCGCAAATCGAAGGCGATCTCGCGCTCGTGCTGCGGACTGATTGGCAAAAAGACACCGACATCGCGGTGCAACTGCTCGATGCCACCGGCCGCGCGCTCGCGCTAGACCTCTTCGGCGAGACGGCGCACAACGCCCGCGCAGTCGGCACCGATACTTTCGTGGTTCCGCTGAGCCGTTACCCGGACGCGACCATCATCGTGGTGCGGCGTTTGAGCGGGGATCTGCGGCTTTTAGGCGGCGGGTTGTATCCGGTGCTGAGCGCGGTGACTGCGGAAGTGCAAACCGAGAAAGCGCTGGCTGAACGGCTGGGCGTTTTGCTCAGTCCGGGGCACTGGTCCTTTGCGCAAGGCGGCGGGCGGGAGGTGGCCGGCGATGCAAATGCCCACGTGGGCCAGGTGCACTCGCTCCCGCCCTTGGCCCAGGTAAACCAAACCGGCGCGGCCGTGCTCCGGCAGCCGGGTTATCCGGTCTATCGTCCCCTAACGAGTGGCCGGCTGGTGCCGCCGGCGATCGCGACCGCGAACACCGTGAGCTACATCACGCGCAACGCCGTGCGCCTGATCGCGCTGCGCGTGGCCGGGGCCGAGCTCAAACCGAGCTTTACCAGCAGCCCGGGAGCAGCGGAGGAATTGATCAAGGGCCAGGCGCAGCTCGGCTTGATGAGCCTGGCGATGAGCTCGGCGCAGAAGGAGGAATTCTTCCGCCAGCGCGGGCATTCCCTCCTGGAGGTGAGCATCGCGCGCGACGCGCTCGAGATTCTCGTCCCGGCGGCAAATCCGGTGCCGTTCCTCACCATCCCGCAGCTCGACGCCATCTTCGGGATGGAGCGGCGCGCCGGTGCGCCGGCGGCGATTCGCCAGTGGAGCGAAGTAGGCGGACGCGGCGGCGAGATCAAGCTCGTGGGCGGCTACCCGAGCTACGGGACGACGCGCGTTTTCCAGCAGCTCGTGCTCAAGGACGGACCGTTCCGCGAAGAGATGAAGCACAGCGACGTGGTCTTCTCGCACGGCGTCGAGAAAGCGGTCGCCGAGGATCCCGATTCGTTAGGCTTCGCTTCCTTGCGCACACGGATTCATCCGGTGCGGAGCGTGCCGGTAGCGGCGAACTCGGGTGAGCCGGCGACGGTGCCGACCGCGGAGACGATCTACTCCGGGCAATATCCGCTGCAGCGGATGTTCTATTGCTACGTGGCCGCGCGCTCGCTCGACCAGGCGAGCGCCTACGAGCGGGAATGGATCAACCTGCTCCTCTCCGACGTGGGGCAAACGCTGGTCGCGCGCTCGGGGAATCTCCCGCTGCTGGCGAGCGAAGTGGTCGCGCAACGCGCGCGCCTGGGCCTGCCAAAGTAGCCCGGACGCGCTCGTTAGGCAGCAACTTCACTCGTTAGGGTGAGGCCGCGGGAGGCGCCCCTCCGGCCTCCGCGCACGCGAGGAAGCGGCCCGCGCCGCGGCGAAAATCGAGGAAATTGCCGGCGCGGCGAAATTTCTTTTGCCATTGCCACCTCGGTTTATAGAGTGCTCGCCACTGTGGCTGCGCACGACATTTTCCAAGCAATTTTCCGGAGCGCCACAGCACATCCTAAATCGTCCCCGGCCGCGTTTTTAAGGAAGCGGCTGTGCGAAGAGAAATCGGCGGTTCGCCTGTAGTCTCCGTATGGCGAACTTTTTTCCACGTTGGTCGAACTGGCTCCCGCTAAAGATTCTCGTCTGTGGCGCCACGGTCGTGACCGGCCTCACCGCGGCCACCTGGTATTATGTCACGCCGAAATATACCCGCGTGGGCTACGAACCGATCCAGCCGGTCCCGTTCCCGCACGATCTCCACGTGACCCAGCTCGGGATGGATTGCCGGTATTGCCATAGCTTCGTCGACGTGGCGGCGCACTCGAATCTCCCAAACACCCAGACCTGCATGGCCTGCCACACGCAGGTGCAGAAGGAAAACCCAAAGCTCGAGCCAGTGCGCGCGAGCTGGAAGAGCGGCGAACCGATCAAGTGGGTGCAGATCCATCGCACGCCGGACTACGTCTATTACAATCATGCGGCGCATGTGAATCGCGGGATCAGTTGCGCCAGCTGCCACGGCCCAATCAACCACATGGCCGAGGTCTACCACGCGAAGCCCCACAGCATGGCCTGGTGTCTCGAGTGCCACCGCGCGCCGGAGAATTTCCTGCGCCCGGAGGATCAGATCTTCAATCTCGATTGGAAGCCGGAAGACGTGAAGCCCGCGGAGTTCGTCGCGAAATACGGCCAGCCAAAAGGCGCGGAGGAAGATTTCGCGAAGAAGGACAAACTTACCCAGCGGGAGATCGGCCAAACCTTGAAAGAAAAGTGGAACATTAACCCGCCGCTCGGCTGCCAGGGTTGTCATCGATGAAACGCATCCTCGAACATCCCCCGGAAGCGCAAACGGGCCGCCGTTACTGGCGGAGCGTGGGCGAACTGAGCGACACGCCGGAGTTCCGCGACTGGCTCGACCGCGAATTCCCTGCGGGCGCCGCGCAACTCGAAGGAGACGAGTGGTCGCGTCGCGGTTTTCTCAAGCTCATGGGCGCTTCCATGGCGCTGGCTGGTTTTGGGCTCACGAGCTGCCGCCGTCCGGCGGCGCATTTGCTTCCGTTCTCGAAGAGCGTCGAGTGGACCATCCCGGGTAAGCCGCTCTATTACGCGACTGCGATGCCGCGCCGCACCGGCGCCTTGCCGCTGGTGGTGCAAACCGTCGACGGCCGCCCGATCAAGATCGAGGGCAACCCGCTCCATCCGGCGAGCGGCGGCGCGACCGATAGCTTCGCGCAGGCTTCCATTCTCGATCTTTACGATCCGGCGCGCGCGAATCGTTACACCGAGAAGGTGCAGGAGCACGAAGGCCCGAAGTATAAGGGCGAGCACGGGGTGCCCGCGAAGACGCGCACGGTGACGAAGGTGCGCGACCGCGCGGCCTTCGAGAAATATCTCGCGGAACTGCGCACGCAGATGAGTGCGGATGGCGGCGCTGGGTTTGCGGTGCTCACGGAGGAGACGCTATCGCCGACGCGCGAACGCCTCCGCGGCGAGCTCGAGAAGCTGTTCCCGAAAATGCGCTGGGCCCAATACGAGCCGGCCTTGAGCGAAGCGCAAAACTTCGGCACGCAAATCAGTTTTGGCGACAACACGCGCCTGGTCCCGCGCTTCGAACGCGCGGATGTGATCCTGGCTTTAGACAGCGACTTCCTGGATTGCGGCGAAGGCGATGTCGCTTCCTCGCGGGCGTTTGCGAATCGTCGCCGGGTGACCACGGCGAAGGATTCGATGAACCGCCTCTACGTGGTGGAAAATCGTTTCACGCTCACGGGCGCGATGGCCGATCACCGGTTGCGTTTGCCCGCCAGCCAGATCCCGGCGTTCACTCACGCGCTCGCGATGAAGATCGCCGGCACGACCAAGGATACCGGGCTCGGCTCGGTCATGGCGACGCTCACGGCGCCGGCCGGTGCGACCCCGTTTGATGAAGCCTGGCTGAACGAATGCGCCAACGACCTGATGTCGAAAGCCGGCGCGGGCATCGTCCTCGCCGGTTCGCACCAGCCGGTGGTGGTGCAGTTGATGGCGTATGCGATCAACGCTGCGCTCCGGAACATCGGGACCACGGTGTTGGTGCGGAATTTTCCGCGGAATCCGCGCACGAGCAGTATTCTGCAGCTGGCCGCGGACATCAACGCGGGCCGGATCAAGCAGCTGTTTATTATTGGCGGCGACCCGGTCTACAACGCGCCCCGCGGTCTCGCGGAAGATAAGGAAACGAAGGAACTGCTCGATTGGGCCGACCTGCAGAAGCGCGTTCCTGAAGTGGTGCGTGTCGGTTATTTTGAAGACAGCACTTCGCAACTCGCGAAGTGGCACGTGCCGGGCGCGCATTATCTCGAGTCGTGGGGCGACGCGCTCACGGCCGAGGGCAGCTACCTCGCGGTGCAGCCGATGATTCTGCCGCTTTTCGACGGGCTGTCGGAAATTCAGCTGCTGAATCTGCTGCTGGGCCGCCCGTTCGTGGAAGGGCCGGAGCTCGTCCAGGAAACCTTCCGCGCGAGCAACCCTCCGGGTGACGCGGCCGCGGCCTGGTCGAAACTTTTGCGCGACGGTTTCGCCGCGCATGTGCAGCCGACGGACAAGGCGCCGACTTTTAACGGCAACGCCGCCGGCGGCGTGGCGCACACGCTTTGGTCTTCCGCGCCGGCACCGACGGCCGATTCACCGGAGATCGTGCTCGTGCGCGATTACTCGGTCGACGACGGCCGCTACATTCATAATGGCTGGCTGCAGGAAATGCCCGACCCGGTGACGAAGCTCACATGGGATAACGCGGCCTTGATTAGCCCGGCCTACGCAAGGCACCTTGGCGTGAACACCGGCGACTTGATCGAAGTCACGGTCACCGAGGCCGGCACCAGCGCAGGCAAGCCGGTGCAACGCCAGCTCGTCATCGCGGCGCTGATTTCGCCCGGGCACGCAGACAACTCGATCACGATTCCGCTCGGCTACGGGCGGAGCTTGAACAACGAAGGCCCGCTCCCGTACTCCGGTGAAAAGGGGATGCTGCATCCGCCAGCGGGCGACAGCTCCGGATTCAATGGCTACCTCCTGCGCACGAGCAGCAACCCGCACTTCATCACGGTCGACGGCAAGACGATCTCGAAGGTGCAGGTGAAGAAGGTTCCCGGGAGCTATGCCTTTGCGATTACGCAGGAGCATTGGAGCATCGAAGGCCGTGGGCTCGTCCGCGAAGCGACGCTCGAGGGCTATCGCGCGGACAATGAGTTTGTCGAAAAAATCGCGGGCGACGAAGAGTTGCCGCCGAAATTGCCGACACTTTATAGCCATCCGAAGCTGACTGCGCCGCAGCAGTGGGGGATGAGCGTGGACCTGAATGTCTGCACCGGTTGCAGCGCGTGCGTGATTGCCTGCCAGGCGGAAAATAACATCCCGATCGTGGGCAAGCTCCAGGTGAGCCACGGCCGCGCGATGCACTGGATTCGCATCGACCGTTATTTTGCCGACGCGAAGAAGTTCAACCAGGATCGCGGCGAGATTCCGGAAGATCCGGAGATGGTGCACGAACCGATGATGTGCCAGCACTGCGAGAATGCGCCGTGCGAAACCGTCTGCCCGGTGAACGCGACGGTGCACAGCGAAGACGGCCTGAACGTGATGGCCTACAACCGCTGCATCGGCACCCGCTATTGCGCGAACAACTGCCCGTTCAAGGTGCGGCGCTTCAATTTCTTCGACTACAACCAGCGTCCTGTAGGCAAGAAGAAGGTCGCCGGCTTGTTCAACGTCTACGAGGAATACCTCGGGCCGTTGACCAAGAAGGGCGCGCCGGATATTTCCAAGCTGCAGAAAAACCCGAACGTGACCGTGCGCATGCGCGGCGTGATGGAGAAGTGCACCTATTGCGTGCAGCGGATCGAGGAAGCGAAAATCGCGGCGCACGTGCACGCGGGCGCTTCCGACAAGACGCTCATTCCGCGCGATTCCTTTACCAGCGCCTGCGCCCAGGCTTGCCCGACGGAGGCGATTGTCTTTGGCGACATTGCCGATCCGGAAAGCCGGGTTTCGAAGATGAAGTCGCAGGATCGAAATTACCGTCTGCTCTCGTATTTGAATGTCATACCGCGCACGAGTTACCTCGCACGGCTGCGGAACCCGAACATGAAAATGCCGGATGCTCATCGCATTGGGGTCGCGAGTGAGGTGACGCACGGAGAAGGAGCAGCGCACGGTGCGCAGGCACAGCCGGCGGAAGGTAGCAGGAATCCGGAGGAGAGACATTGAACGGCGCGAGCACAGTCCCTGATGTGATCGAGGGCGAGGCCTCCTCTTCGGTGGAGCGTCCGCTCGCGCGGGTGCCGTTGGTGCTGAACAAGCGCAACTTCACCTGGATCACGAATCGCATTTCCGGCGTGATCGAGGAGCCAGCGCCGCGCTGGTGGTGGGTCGCTTTTGCGGTTTCCGCGATGGTCGCGGGCATCGGTCTCTTTTGTTTAGCCTACCAGATCTCTACGGGCGTCGGTACGTGGGGCCTGAATCATCCGGTCGGCTGGGCTTGGGACATTACCAACTTCGTTTTCTGGATCGGCATCGGTCACGCCGGCACCCTGATCTCGGCGATTCTTTTCCTGCTCCGGCAAAAATGGCGCACCTCGATCAACCGCGCCGCGGAAGCGATGACGCTTTTTGCGGTGATTTGCGCCGCGATTTTCCCGGGGGTGCACGTTGGCCGCGTTTGGATGGCCTGGTTCCTCGCACCGTTGCCGAACAACTACGGCATCTGGCCAAACTTCCGCTCGCCGCTGCTCTGGGACGTCTTTGCGGTCTCGACCTACTTCTCGGTTTCGGTGCTCTTTTGGTATACCGGGCTCATTCCTGATCTGGGCACGTTGCGCGATCGCGCGAGCTCCAAGATCAAGAAGCTACTCTACGGCATCTTCGCGCTCGGCTGGCGCGGCTCCAACCGCAACTGGCGGCATTACGAGATGGCTTACCTCTTGTTAGCCGGCCTTTCGACGCCACTGGTTCTGTCGGTGCATAGTGTCGTCTCTTTTGACTTCGCTACGTCGGTTATCCCGACCTGGCACACCACCATCTTCCCGCCCTACTTTGTCGCCGGCGCCATCTTCGGTGGGTTCGCCATGGTGCTGACTCTTTTGGTCCCCGCGCGCGCGATCTACAAGCTGCATGACGTGATTACGCCGCAGCACGTGGACAAGATGGCCAAGATCATCCTGCTCACCGGCTCGATCGTTTCCTACGCCTACGCGATGGAGTTCTTCGTCGCCTGGTATAGCGGCAACCAATACGAGAAATACGCCTTCTATAACCGCATCCTCGGTCCTTACTGGTGGTACTGGTGGGTCGGCATGCTCTTCTGCAATTTCCTGGCGCCGCAGCTCTTTTGGTTCAAGCGCTTCCGCTTCAACATCTACGTGGTCTACTTCGTCTGCATGTGCGTGAACGCCGGCATGTGGTTCGAGCGCTTCATCATCATCGTGGGCGGTCTCCATCGCGACTTCCTGCCGTCGAGCTGGGGGATGTTCTATCCCACCTGGGTCGACATCTGGACCTTCATCGGCACCTTCGGCATCTTCATGTCGCTCTTCCTCCTCTTTATTCGCTATCTCCCGATGATCGCGATGTCGGAGGTGAAGATCGTCCTGCCTGAAGCGGATCCGCATCATCACACGCCCGAGGGGCATCACCCGGTCCAGGCCGGCGGAATGGAGCGCAATTGATGAGGACGCCATCCGGAAACAAGGTTTACGGAATCGCGGCGGAATACCCGACGCCGGCCGCGCTTTACCATGCGGCGGAACGCGTGCGCGATGCCGGTTTTAAGCGCTGGGACGTCTACTCGCCATTCCCGATTCACGGAATGGACGACGCCATGGGCATCGGTAAATCCTGGCTGAGCGCCAACGTCCTCGTCGGCGGCATCACCGGTCTGCTCACGGCTTGCGTGCTCACCTTTGGGCCTTCGACCTTTATCTACCCGTTGATCGTGCACGGAAAGCCGTTCGACTGGCGCACGGTCCCGGCGTTTTTCCCGATCATGTTTGAGCTCACGGTGCTCTTCTCGGCCTTCACTGCTTTCTTCTCCGTCCTGGTGATGAACGGCCTGCCGCGCTGGTATCATCCGATGTTTAACTGGGATCGTTTTCGCCGCGTGACCGACGATGGCTTCTTCCTTGCGATCGAAGCGCGCGACCCGCGTTTCACGGAAGCGGAAGTGGTGCAATTGCTCGAAGCAACCGGCGGGCAACGCCTCACCGTGGTGCACGAGGACTAAAGTATGTTGCGCGCTTTCTTCCTCATCTTTGCCCTCACCGGCGTCGCGATGGTCGCGATCCTTGGTTTCCGCGGACAACATCACCGCGCCGAGCCCACGGAAATTTTCCCGGACATGGTTCGCCAGCCAAAGCTGCGCGCGCAAGCGTCGTCGAATTTCTACGCCGATGAACGCGCAATGCGCCCACCGATCGATGGGACGGTCCCGATCGGCTACGACATGCCGAAGACGGGCGCGACCGTGAGTCCCGGCGCTCCGGCTTTGCCTGCGGGCACGCCGATTCCCGGATCGTCCGAGCGCGGGAGCGCGGTCGCTTTCAGCGTCGGTTCGGATTACGTGAACACCGGCAAGATGGGCGACCAATGGGGCACGGGAATTCCGGTTCCAGTCACGCCGGAGTTGATGCTGCGCGGTGAGCAGCGATTCAACATCAACTGCGCGATCTGCCACGGTGCGAGCGCGGCCGGCAACGGCATCACCAAGCAATACGGCCTGGCCACGGTCGTTAGCCTGCAAGATGAGCGCATCCGCAAAATGGCCGACGGCGAGATCTTCAACACCATCACGCACGGCAAGAACACCATGTTTGCCTACGGGCCGAACGTGACCGTGCCGGACCGCTGGGCGATCATCGCCTACCTGCGCGCCTTGCAACGCAGCCAGAACGCCACCGCCGCGGATGTGCCGCCGGACGCTCAAGCCTTATTGGAGAAGAAATGAGCGAGAGAGCCCACGTCATGCCCACGCCGGAAGGCGAATACTTTGATCGCAACCGCTTCGGCGGCGTGTCGATGATTGCTGGTCTGTGCGCGCTCCTCGGGCTGGCACTCAGCGTTGTCGGGATGCTGATAAACCCGGCGCAGATGGCTTACTCCTGGCTCTTTGGGTTTGCCTTTTTCTTCACCCTTTGCGCCGGTTGCTATTTCTGGATCCTGGTGCACCACGCGGTCGATGCCGAGTGGTCCGTGGTCGTTAGGCGGCAACTTGAGAACATCGCCCTCCTCCTGCCGGTGATGGCGATCTTCTTCATCCCGGTCGTCCTCCTGCGGACCCATCTCTACGAGTGGATGGTGATCCCGCGCGGCGGCGATCACTTGCTCGACGCCAAGCGCGCTTACCTGAACCTCCCGTTCTGGCTCATTCGCGCGGTGTTCTTTTTCACCTACTTCTCGTTAGCCGCCTTTCTCTACCGGAAAATCTCCATTGCCCAGGACAAGGACGGCAGCCCGGCGAAGACGCTCACGATGCGGAAGATGGCGTTTGTTTGCCTGCCGCTTTTCGGGATTTCGCTCACCTTCGGCGCCTACGACTGGCTCGCGAGCCTGAACTACAAATGGTTCTCCACCATGTGGGGCGTCTATATCTTTGCCGGTGCCGCGGGCAGCTCGATGTCGCTTTTGGTGATCGTGACCCGGCTGCTCCATAAGGCTGGCTATTTGCGCGAGACGATCACGATCGAGCATTACCACATCATGGGTAAGTGGATGCTGGCCTTCAGTGTCTTCTGGGCCTACATCGGGTTCAGCCAGTACATGCTTATCTGGTATGCGAACATCCCGGAGGAGACTGACTACTTCATCCTGCGCAATACCGAGTCGTGGAATCTGCTCAGCCTCTCGTTGGTTATCGGGCGCTTCTTCCTGCCGTTTGCCATCCTCTTGCTGCGCGCGACCAAGAAAAAGCCGGATAAGCTCGTCCTTGTCGCCTGCTGGATCGTCTTCATGCAGATGGTCGACATGTATGTCGTTATTCTGCCGGAGCTGCATCGCACTGGGGTGCATGTAAGCCTGTGGGATTTCACCCCGCTGCTTGGCATCGGCGGCACGCTCGTCTTCGTTTTCCTGCGCTTGATCACCAAGAGTTCGCTCTTCCCGCTGCGTGATCCGCGCCTCATCGAATCCCTGCGCATCCAGAACTAACCGTGGCCCAACCCGAGACATCACTGCGCTTTGAGCAACCGCGTTCCACCTTCGGAACCTGGCTGGGCGTCGTCCTGCTCTTTCTGGTTTTCGGATTGTTCGTCTGGGTGGTCATCGGCGCGATGCCGCGCACGACCAACTACGAAGAAAAGCGCGCCCAGGCCCGGCAGGAGAAACTCGATAAACTCCATCAGGAAGTGAATCCGCAGCTGCACGACTATGCCTGGGTCGACCAGGCCAAGGGCACGGCACGAATCCCGATTCATCGCGCGATGGAATTGACGGTGGCCGATCTCGCGCAGCGCAAGCCCGCGCCGGCCGGCCCGATTGCCGCGCCCGCTCCCGCCGCGGCCGCTCCGTCCACTTCTGACGCCGCCGCGCCGCAGCCGGGCCCGCAGGCTGCGGCTCCCGCAGTGCCCGCGCCGGCTCCGGCCGCTTCCGCATCCCCGAGCGCTACCCCGCACACCGCGAAAGCCGGGAAAGACTCTGAGATGGAAGGCCAATCGAACGCCGAGGCTCAGCCTCCGGGAGCGCCTGCCGGCACTCAGCCGGGACCGTCTTCCACCCCCGCCGCCGGGCCGGATTCGCGCACCGAACTTTTCCGCTTCAATGAAAGCACGCCTGGGCCGACGCCAGTGCAGGTCCCCGCTGGAACTCCGATCCCGGTGCGAGGAGCCACCCCGCGACCCTAGCCAAAAATTTCTGCACGATGACTCCCGCTGAGATCCCGTTGAAAGCTCCAGGCAGCACCGTTCCGACGCCGGACGCGCAAGTGACGCGTGGCGATGTCGAGCAGGTGGAACGTGCGCTCATCGACGCTTCCACGCGCGTGCCGGTGCTGATGTTTTACTCTTCGGCGATGGTTTGGTTGCTCCTGGGCACCTTGCTTTCCCTGCTCACTTCTTTCGGCCTGCACATGCCGAATTTGCTCGGCGGAATCAGCTTCCTTAGCTGGGGCCGTCTGCGGCCCGCGCAGGTCGACGTCATGCTGTATGGCTGGGCGGCGATGGTCGGCATGGGTACGGCCATCTGGCTGATGGCGCGCCTTTGCCGCACGACTTTGCGGCATCCGCTCTTGCTGGTGGCGGGGGCGGCTTTCTGGAACGTCGGGGTGCTCATCGGAATAGGCAGCATTTTGGCCGGCCACAGCACCGGCTATCAGTGGCTCGAGTTTCCGCCTTATGCCGGGCTGATTCTTTTCGTGGCTTACACCTTGGTTGTCTCGTGGGCGGTGCTCATGTTCCGCTTCCGGCGCGGAGTAAACATTTACATCACGCAATGGTATCTGCTGGGCGCGTTCCTTTGGTTTCCGTGGTTCTACGGCGCGACTGAGATCATGCTCTTCGTCGCCCCGGTGCAGGGCGTGATGCAGGCGGCGGTGAACTGGTGGTTTGCCAACAACTTCTTGTTCCTCTTCCTCGGCTCGATCGGGCTGGGCACGGCTTATTACATGATCCCGAAGGTCATTGGCCGTCCGGTTTACAGCTACCATCTCGCAGCCATTGGCTTCTGGACTTATGCGCTCTTTGCCAGCTGGACCGGTATGCAGCGGTTGATCGACGGACCGTTCCCCGCGTGGATGATCACGGCCAGCATTGCGGCCACGATTTTGACGATCATCCCGGTGGCGACCGTGGGCTTGAATCACCACATGACCATGCGCGGATATTTCCCGCTCATGCGCTACAGCCCCACGCTGCGCTTCACGGTTTTTGGCGCCATTTCCTACACCGTTTTCAGCCTGGTCGGCGTGATCATTTCGCTGCGTTCGATGGCGGCGATCGTGAATTTCTCGGAAGCGAGCGACGGTTACACGCAGCTCGGCCTCTACGCTTTCTTCACCATGACGATGTTTGGCTCGATGTATTACATCGTGCCGCGGCTGGTCGGGCGTGAATGGCGTTACGCTTCGTTGATCAAGCTCCACTTCTGGGCCTGCGCCTACGGCATCATGCTAACGGTGCTGCTGCTCCTTGTGGGCGGCTTCGTGCAAGGCTTGAACATGCAAGACCCGGCGCTTGCCTTTACCGAAAGTATCCAGACCATCCTGCCGTATCTTCGCGGCCGCAGCCTCGCGGCCATCCTGCTTACGGTGGGTCACTGCGTTTTTGCCTTCCACTACGGCATGATGCTCTTCGGTCTCGGCCGCACTTCGAGTGTGCCCACATTTTTGAACCCCGTGGAAGAGGAGGCGGCGACGGTCACCGTATGAAAGGTTTCGCACCACTCTTCTTCGGCATCTTCGGCACGTTCCTCTTTTCGTGGACTGGCCTGATCCTTATTCCGAACGCGCAGATCGGGAACCTCAATCCGCAGATGGACGAGGAGGGCACCGACATTTACCCGATGCCGAAGTCCGGCATGGCCGAGCGCGGCCGCCAGGTCTACGTGGCAAATGGCTGCTTCTACTGCCATAGCCAGCAAGTTCGTCCGGATTACATCGCCTCCGACATCGAGCGGAAGTGGGGCGAACGTCGGAGCGCTCCGCGGGATTACATTTTCGATCAGCCGGTCTTACTCGGGAAAGCCCGCATGGGTCCCGATCTTTCGAACGTCGGCAAGCGCGCGCCCTTGGAAGCCGAGGCCGCTGCCGCTCCGGCTCCGCTCCGCTCCGGGTGCTGCTCCCGCCGCTCCGGCTCCGGGTGCGCCGGCACCGGCACCTGGTGCGGCGACGGCCCCCGCGGTTGCTGCCGCTCCTGCGGTTCCCGTGGCCTCCCCTGCGGTGGCTCCTGCGGCGCCTGAGCCTGCCCCGGTCATCGCCAAGGACGGCACGCCCGCGGCTTACTCCGCGGCCTGGCACCATCGCCATCTCTACAACCCGCGCAGCCTGGTGGAGGATTCGAACATGCCGTCGTATCGCTTCCTCTACGAGAAGCGCCGCATCAGCGGGCAGCGCGATCATAACGCCCTTGGCCTAACGAGTGGCAACGCGCCCGAGGAATTTGAGATCGTACCCACATACGACGCGCAGTGCCTTGTCGCCTACCTCATGTCCCTTGATCAGACTCATCCGCTCGCGGAAGTAAAAGCCGGCCCGGCTGCTCCTGCCGCCGCCGCCGCACCCGCCGCTGCCAAATGAACGAGCGCACTCCATCACCCGAAGAACTTCGCCGCCAGGGAATGGACTACGGCGAAACCGAAGACGTGCAGCAGGTGCACGCCGCGATCCAACGGGAGAAGACCGAGCCGCGCGTCGGCCTCGAACCGCTCTCCATCTGGCTCATCGGCATTTATGGGCTCGCGGTCTTTTTTGGCGGCGCCTACCTCGGCCGGTTCTCCGGCGGGTTTAGCGGCAGCAGTTTGGATTTCGGCAACGCTCCGCAGGCCAAGATCGCGGCCGGCGGAGGCGCGGGCGGCGGCGCGGCAGCGGAGTTGTCGCCTGCAGATCGCGGCAAGAAAGTTTTCATGGCCAACTGCGCCACCTGCCACCAGGCGAATGGCCTCGGCATTGCCGGACAATATCCGCCGCTCGACGGTTCGGAATACGTGACCGGGGGGACGCGTCGCTTGGGCATGATTCTGCTTAAGGGCCTTGAAGGTCCGATCGTGGTCAAAGGCCAGCCCTACGGCTCGGCGGTCATGCAGGCGTGGGAGAAAACGCTCAACGACCAGAAAATAGCCGACGTGCTCACCTACATCCGCAGCGCCTGGAGCAACAAGGCGGATGCGGTCGCGAAGGAAAGCATCGGCGCGTTGCGCAAGGAGATGGCCGGCCAGGACGCCACCTTGCATGCGGACACGCTGAACGCGATTCCCGCGGACGCGATGCTGCCTGGTGGCGCCGCGGCTGAGCCGGCTCCGGCTGCCGGCGCCGCGGCCCCGCCCAAGTCTTAGCACTCGTTAGGCGCAGCAATGATCCTGCCGGCTATTCCGGCAGCACCTGGGTGCGCAAGACGCGCACGCCCACCTTCAGGATCTGGTGCTTGCGGCCCTTGAAGACGCCCGAGAGCGGCGGGACGTCGTGATAGTCGCGCCCGAGTCCGATCTGGATGTGGCGCTCGCCCTCGAGAACGTTGTTCGTCGGGTCCATCCCGACCCAGTGATTGTTCGGCGAAAAGACCTCGACCCAGGCGTGGCTCGCGGCGCTCCCGATCAAGGCCGCGTCTGGTGGGGGCTCGCCATTTTCCGAGGGCAGATCGCTTTCGACATAGCCGCTCACGTAGCGCGCCGGCAAGCCCGCGCAGCGGCAAACGCTGATCATGAGATGCGCGAAATCCTGGCAAACGCCGCGTTGGTGCTCGAAGAACTCCGCCACCGTGGTGCGCGCAGTGGTTACGCCCGGCTCGTAGCGAAAGTTCTCGAAGATGTAGTTGTTTAAATCCTGCAAGCTCTGGGCAAACGGCGCGCCCGGCGGAAGGAGTTCGCGCGCCATTTCCTCGATCTCGGTGGTGAAGGAGATGAAGTGGGACGGCTGGAGAAAATCGAAAAGCTCGCGCCGAAGCGGGTGGTAAAGCTGGCGCGCTTCGCTGATCGACAGATCCACGCCGCTGAGCGCGTCGACCTGTTCGCGGGTCTCGACCGCGGAGACGGAGCGCACGAGCAGGTTCGTGTGGCGGAAGGGAATCGAGATCGTCTCCACGTAGTTGCCGAAGTAATCGACGTACGATTCCACCGGCACCTGCGGCTGGATGAAGGTGCTGTGCTCGGTCACGAATTGCCGGCCGGACTCGCGCGGGCGCAGGCGCAACTCGCTGAATGCTTCCGTGGCCGCCTCCGGGTAGGTGTACTCGGTGGTGTGTTCGATGTGGAAATACACGGCAGGTTCTAGCGCAGGATATTGATCGCCTGG
The DNA here is from genome assembly GCA_963726745.1 of uncultured Verrucomicrobiae bacterium. Lineage (GTDB taxonomy): Bacteria > Verrucomicrobiota > Verrucomicrobiia > Chthoniobacterales > UBA10450 > JACCTI01. The sequence goes on along the minus strand of CAVSDR010000003.1, from coordinate 601,120 downwards.
TGGTAGAGATAGTGATCGGAGATCGCGGTGGAAAGCGTGCCCAGGCGATCCTCGAAACTCTCGAGCACCCGCCCGAGGTCGGCGCGCTCGCCTTTGGCATCGGCCTCGAAGAAGCGATCCACCTCGAGAAATTTGGCGTCGAACTTTAACTGCTCCGCCAGCCGCGCCGGGCTGGTTGCGTCCGAGGTCGAGCCGTGGAAAACCGCGCCGAGCGTGGCGTCGATGCGCTCGACGCAAAAGAAGAGCGAGTACGGCACTTGTACATCCTGCAGGAGCATGGTCGCGACATTGCGCAGGGTCGGGCGCGTCTGGAAGCGACTGCGATAGGCGTAGAGCGACGAAAGCATCCGCAGGAGCGCCTCCAGGTTGCTGTCTATTTGCTGCGCGGGGAGGGCTTCGTTTTGGCGCTTGAGGAAGACCTGCCGCATCACGAGCACGACCGTGACCGCGCGCTCGAGGTGCACCCCAAGATTCCAAAACTGCCAGGCGTTGTCGCGCAGCATGTGCTTCTGGACCGCGCCGGAGACGGCGTTGAGTTGGTTGAGGATCGAATCCTCCAGGACGATGGCGCTTTCGAGCGCGGCCGCGTCGGCCGATTCTTCCGGGCGGGCAAGCCGCTCGACCAGGAGCGAGCGGGTGCGGTTGAGCGCGAGCCAGACTTCCGGCGCGACCGATTCGCGGGTGGTCAAGGCATTGGCCCGGCAATGCTCGATGCAGCCGATGACGGAAGTTTTATTGCTCCGGTCGAGCAGCAGGTAAGAGGTGACGCTGCGCTGTTTCGCGGCTGACTTTTTGAAGAAATTACTCACGTGCCCGGTGGCGCGGGCGAGCGCTTCCCAGAGCGGGTTCCAGCTGTGGTCGTCGCCCAGGGCGTGGCCTTGCGCGCGGATGGTCTGCAGCACCTTGACGATGCGGGTAGTGTTTTCCGCGCGCTCGGCGTAGCGCCCCATCCAATAGAGACTTTCCGCCGTGCGGCTGCCTAAGCTGAGCCGCCGGCCCTGAATGGAGAACGACTCGTTAGCCGGCAGGCTCTCCGGTTGCGCGCCGCGCAAGATCCAGGTGTCCTTGATCCCGCCGCCAAACCCGGTGGAGATGACGCGCGAATCCGGGTCCGCGGCCACGCGGGTGAGAGCACATGGATGCTCCGGGAGCGCGCGGCCGCCGAGGGTAAAAACGCGCAGCCCGGCGTGGCGCAGGCCGCCGTTGGCCGTCGGCATGGTGTTGGCGGGCGCGTGCGCCTCGGCCACGAAGCGCGCGGGATGGCTGGCAATTTCGGTGTGCAGAGTGGCAATTTCCTCGTCGCTCATCTCGGCCGTGCGCCAGACGCGCTGGCCCGGGCCGGTCGCGACCGTGGCGATGAAGTAGCTGCGTAAATCATCCAGCACTTCCTGGCATTGATCGGGATCGATGCAGAGCAGGCGCGGGATCACCGGCAGCTCGAGCGGTTGGTTGAGATAGAAACGCGCGAGCCGCGGGAGATAAGCGGCAAGCGCGCGGTTGTCGCCCAGGCCGGTGCCGATGGCGTTCGCGATTGCGACGGTGCCCTTGCGCACGCAAGACATCAGACCGGGAATGCCGCCGCTGGTGTTGTCGTGCGCCACCGGATCAATCCCGGAGTCGCCGGTGCGCCGGTAGATCACATCGATCGGCTCGAGGCCTTCGATGGTTTTGTAATAAACGCGCCCGTAGAGAACCACGAGATCGCTCCCGACGACCAGCGGGATGCCCATTTGCCGCGCGAGAAAACTGTCCTCGTAATAGGCATGCGATTCATCGCGCGAGGTGAGCGCGACCACCCGCGGCTCGGAGGAGCCGGATTGCGCGCAGCCGCGGAGCAGCGCGAGCAACTCCGCCGGGTAGCCACTGACCGAGGCGACCTCGGCGAGCGTGAAAAGCTCCGGGCGCGCCTGGCTGAGAACGGCCCGCGCCTGGAGCGCGTAGCTCGCGCCCATCGGCCGCGAGACGTAATCGTCGATCACCGTCCAGCCGCCGCGAGCGTCGCGCGCGAGGTCGAAGGCAGCCACGTGCACATAGATATTAGCCGGCACTTTCACGCCCACGGAACCACGGAGGTAATGCGGGTCGCCGTAGACGAACTCGAAGGGAATCACGCCGGCCTTGAGCACTTCCTGGCCGTCGTAGATGTCGCGGAAAAACGCGTTCCAGATTGTGAGCCGCTGCGAGAGGCCGCGGGTCAGGCGGTCCCATTCCGCCGTTTCCAGGACGCGCGGAAAACTGTCGAAGGGCACGATCGCGTCGCCGGCCTGCTCGCCATATTGGTCGTAGGTGATCCCGAGGTCGCGCATCAGGCGCTCGGCCTTGGCGTTGACCTGCCGCGCCACGGGCTCGCTCAAGGCGTCGGCTAATTTTTCATAGACCGCGCGCGCCGCCGGCGGGGCTGCGGTCAGCTCGCCCTCAGGCAGCGGAGGCTTCTCGGTGACCGCGGCGTCGCTCATGAAACGTCATCGGAGATGACGGTGAAATTGCGCAGCGCGTGCTTCCCGAAAGTGGTCGTGAGGGCGACGTCGATCGCGTCGCGTCCGGTGCCCATGAGCACGCGGCCGATGCGGCGCTTGTCGTGTCGCGCATCGAAGGTGTGCCATTGGCCGCCGAGATAAACTTCGAACCAGGCGCTGAAATCCATCGGCCCGGTCACGGGCACGCCGAAGTCGCCGAGGTAACCGGTGGCGTAGCGCGCGGGGATATTCATGCACCGGCAAAAGGTGAGCGCGAGATGCATGAAGTCGCGGCAGACGCCCTGTTTTTCGTGGTAAACTTCGAGCGCGGTTTTGTCGCCCCGGGCCCAGTGATAGCCGAAGGTGATGTGCTGGTGCACCCAGGTCACGATGGCCTGCACGCGCGGCCAGCCCGGTGGCGTGTCGCCGAAAAGGTCCCAGGCGATGTTGTTCAACTTCTCCATCTCGCAGTAGCGACTGGGGAGGAGAAATTGCAGCGTCTCGACCGGCAAGTCTTCCACCGGATGCTGGATCGCATCGGGCACGACTTTGTCGGGGAGGCCGTCGTTCTCGACCACGGCTTCACCGGTCAGCCGGATGATTCCCGGCGGCGCGACAATCCGCGCGCAGCGATTCCCGAAGCCGTCGGTAAAATATTCCACCGGGATCTCCGGCTCGATCCGGTGCTGCTCCGGCTGGCGCACCAGCGGGTCGAGCGAGGGATGGATCGAGAGCATCAAGACCATGGGGGTGCGGCCCCAGACTTCGTAACTAATGTCGTAACCGACTTTGATCAGCATGAGAGATTTTCTTTCGTGTCGTTAGGCGCTTTGCCGCTGCCATTGCCCCTGGCTTTGGCTGCTGCCGCTGGGGTGAATCGTGCTCGGCACGATGCTTTCGGTGACCAGGCCAGGATCGATGTAGGTGCGGAAAATGGCGTCGCCGATTTGGTTGAGCTGCAGCTGGATCCGGTCGATCGCGCCATGGAGGCCGCGCTGGTAGATATCCTCGATCTCGCTGAAGCAGAGCTCGCTGAGTAACTGGCCGGTGAGCTTCTCGGCTGCGTTCGTGAAGTGGAGCTGCTTGACCCCGGAAATGACGCGCAGGGAGCGATCGATCTCGCCGATGCAATAGCGCACCGAACGCGGGAAGCTGGCGTTGAGCAGGAGCAACTCGGTCACGGACTCGGCCTTCACGTTGGCCACGTAGACTTTTTGGTAAGCCTGGCGCGCGCTGCAGCTGCGCAGGACCGCGCTCCACTCCATCGTCTCCATGCGCTCCTCGTCCTCGGCATTGTGCAGGATGTGATATTTCTCGTCGAGCACGCGGGAGGTTTTGTCGGCGCGCTCGATGTGTTTCCCGAGCTGGATGAATTCCCAGCCTTCGCCATGGACCATCGAGGAATCGGTGATGCCCTGGAAGAGCTGCGACGTTTCCTTGAGCCGCTGGAAGAAATCGTAGTGGTCGCGACCGAAGAGCGCCCCCGCTTCATCGGAGGTAAACCAGAGGTAGGCGCGGTTAATTTGCTCCCACATCTCGGTGGATATTTCCGAGCGCACGGTGCGGGCGTTTTCCCGTGCGGCCGAGAGGCAGCTGATGATCGAGTTCGAATTGTCGCGCGCAAAGACGAGGTAATTGGTCACGCTCATTCGCCCGAGGTCGCGCCCGGTGGTGGCGTAGTCGTCGTCTTCGCCCAGCGAGGCGAGCACGGGCGACCAATCGTGCTCCAGCTTTTGTGAATCGTCGTAGGGCAGGTCGAGCATCACCTGGCTGTTGACCTCGACGATGCGCGCGAGGTTTTCCGCGCGCTCGACGTAGCGGCTCATCCAGTAGAGGCACTCGGCGACGCGGCTAAGCATCGGGCGTTTCCTCCTCGTCCAAAATCCAGGTGTCCTTGCTTCCGCCGCCCTGGCTGGAGTTTACCACCAGGGAACCTTTCGTTAGGGCGACGCGTGTGAGCGCGCCGGGAGTGATCGAGACGCGCTCGCCGAAGAGCACGTAAGGCCGCAGGTCGACGTGGCGGCCTTGGAGTTCGCCATCGACCAGGCAGGGCGAACGCGAGAGGCCGAGCGTGGGCTGGGCGATGTAATTGCGCGGGTTCGCCCGGATCAGGTCGCGGAAATCTTCGATCTCGGCCTTGGTCGCCTTCGGACCGATGAGCATGCCGTAGCCGCCGGATTCATTCGCCGCCTTCACCACCAGCTCCGGCAAGTGTTCCATGATGTAGGCAAAATCCTGCGCGTCGCTTGCCAGGTAGGTGGGGACGTTCGGCAGGATCGCCTCCTCGCCGAGGTAATATTTGATGATCTGCGGAACGAGATGGTAGACCACCTTGTCGTCCGCCACGCCGGTGCCGATGCTGTTGGCTAACGAGACGTTGCCCGCGCGATAAGCGTCGACCAGGCCGGCAGCGCCGAGGCCGGAGTCCTTTCGGAAAACGGTCGGGTCGAGGAAGTCGTCGTCTATTCTCCGGTAGATCACGTCGACCAGGTGCAGGCCCTTGGTCGTGCGCATGTAGACATGCTGGTCGCGCACCACGAGGTCGCCGCCTTCCACGATCTCGATCCCCATTTGCCGGGCGAGGAAGGAGTGTTCGAAGTAGGCGCTGTTGTAAATCCCGGGCGTGAGCAGGGCGACCGTGGGGTTGGGCTTTGCGTGCGGGGCGATGAACTTGAGCAGGTTGAGCAGTTCTTGCGGATATTGCTCCACCGGGCGCACGCCGTAGGCATTGAAGAGCGAAGGGAAGACGCGCTTCAGCGTCTGGCGATTCTCGAGTAAATAGGAGACACCGCTGGGGCAGCGGGCGTTGTCCTCGAGCACGAGATATTGGCCGCTCTCGTCGCGCACCAGGTCGGTGCCGCAAACGTGGATGTAGATGTTGCGCGGGACATCGAAGCCGATGAACTCGCGTCGGAAATGGGTCGCGCTCTCGATCAACTCCCGCGGGACCACGCGATCGCGGATGATCTTTTGCCCATGGTAGATGTCGTGCAGGAAGAGATTGAGCGCGGTAATCCGCTGGGTCAGGCCGCGCTCGATCGTGCGCCATTCGTGCCCGGGGATGATGCGCGGGAGGAGATCGAACGGGAAGATGCGCTCGGTCCCGCGATCATCGTTATAGACCGTGAAAGTGATGCCTTGATTCCGAAAAGAGGCGTCGGCCATCTGCCGGCGGCGCTCGAGCTCCGCCACGGTCAGGCGTTCGAAGCGCTCGCGCAGCTGCTCGTAGTGCGGATGAACCCGGTCGGGGGCGGCGAACATCTCGTCGAAAAATCCGTCGAGCGCGTAGCGGCGGAGGTCGAGAGTAGGACTGGCCATCGGGGAAAAAGAGCGACGGAAAAAGACGGCGCCGGGGCGAAGATGACCACCGCCGCGCCGCTGCGCAACCACCGGCGGCAAAAGATTTCCCGCGCCACCATCCCGTCGGCAAACGAATCACTGGCAAGCTTATGATGCGACCGAACGATGTGGAGGATCCGGCCCGGCCGGAAGTGATCGTGATCGGCGGCGGAATTGCCGGCCTCTCGGCGGCGATTTATCTTGGCCGCGCGCGGCGCGCCGCGCTCGTGATCGATTCCGGCCATTCAATGGCAAAGTGGGAGCCGGAAGTGTGGAATTATCTCGGCTTCCCCGGTGGCGTGGGCGGCGAGGATCTGCTGAAGCGCGGGCGCGAACAGGCGGAGCAGCACGAGGTGCGCTTCGCGGAGGACGAGATTGTCGCGATCGAACCGAAGGAAGGAGAATTCACCGTCCGCGGAAAGCGGCAGACCTATCGGGCGAAGCGGCTCCTGCTGGCAACGGGGATTTTCCACATCCCGCCGGACATCCCCGGGGTGAAGGAATGCCTGGGACACAGCATGTTTTTTTGCAAGGACTGCGACGGCTGGCGGGTCAAGGGGAAGAACGTCGCCATCTGCGGAGCCAACGATGACGCGGTCGAGTATGCGCTCGGGATTTTGACTTATTCGCCCTGCGTAGTCATCGCAACCAACGGCGAAAAGCCGCGCTGGAGCGCGCAACACGCAGCCTGGATCGAGGAGTATGAGATCCCGGTATACCGGGAGAAAATTGCCGATGTGGAGCATCGCGACCGGAAGATCCTTGCCTTGCGCTTCGCCGATGGACGCAAGGTGGAGATCGACAATCTTTTCACAACGCGCGGCGATGTTTTCCACACGGAGCTGGCGGAATCGCTGGGCGCGAAGCTCGACTCCGATGGCCAGATCGAGGTCGACCATTGCCTGCACACGAGCGTCAAAGGGGTCTACGCCGCCGGCTGCGTGACGCCGGCTAATTGCCAGATGATCATCGCCGCGGGGCAGGGGGCGACGGCCGCGCAGGCGATCAATCGCGACCTCTTTGAGGAGAGTTTGGCGACCCATTCCCTCCGCCGGTTTCGCGCGGTGCAACTGGCCGAGGAAGAAACCGTTCCGGAAGTTTTGCCCAAAAACGCCGCCAACGCGTCACGCTCGTGAAATAGCCGTGAAAGCGCCGCCTTTTCTCTTGAAAACCACGCCCTCGAAAACGAGCTTCGCTTCTCTCGCCTATGGACGCCCACACTGATCTCGCTTCCCACGCCCATGCGGGCCACGACCCGCAGCACGACCACGGACACGATCATCACGAGCTCGGCTTCTGGCGGAAATGGGTCTTCTCGACCGATCACAAGATCATCGGGATCCAGTATCTCATCACCGGCCTGATCTTCCTCTTCTTCGGGTTCACCCTGATGATGATGATGCGCTGGCAGCTCGCTTTCCCAGGCAAAGCGATTCCGATTTTGGGCGATATCCTGGGCAACGTTTTTGGGGCCAAAAGCATGCCCGGCGGGATGATGACGCCGGACTTTTATAACTCGTTAGGGGCGATGCATGGCACGATCATGATCTTCCTCGGGATCGTGCCGGTGGCCTTCGCGGCCTTCGGAAATTACGTGGTGCCGCTGCAGATCGGCGCGCCGGACATGACCTTCCCGAAGATCAACATGGCCAGCTACTGGTCGTTTTTCCTCGGCGGGGTGGTCATGCTCGCGAGCTTCTTTGTCCCCGGCGGCGCGGCCAAGGGCGGTTGGACTTCCTATACGCCGCTCTCGGTGATCGCGGATAAGGGTCCGGAATATCATTGGTTTTGGAACGGGCAAAATCTGTGGCTGATCGGCTTCATCTTGCTGATTACTTCCTCGCTCCTGGGCGCGGTGAATTTCATCACCACGATTATCCAGCTGCGCGCGCGCGGGCTCACGTGGATGCGCTTGCCGTTCTTCGTCTGGGCGCAGTTCATCACCGCGTTCCTGCTCCTGCTTGCTTTCCCGCCGCTGGAGGCGGCGGTGGTCATGCAGCTGATGGATCGCGTGGCGGCGACGAGCTTTTTCATGCCGACGGGCTTGGTCGTGAACGGCGCACCGCTGGCAATTGCCGGTGGCGGCAGCCCGATTCTTTGGCAGCACTTGTTCTGGTTCCTCGGGCATCCTGAAGTCTACGTGCTCATCCTCCCGGGCATGGGCATCGTCGCCGAGATCATTGCGAACAACACCCGCAAGCCGCTCTGGGGTTACAAGAGCCTGGTCTTCGCCGCGCTCGTCCTCGGCTTTCTTTCCTTCATCGTCTGGGCGCACCACATGTGGCTCACCGGCATGGGCGCAGTCGTGAGTGCGTTCTTCCAAACGACCACGCTGATCATTTCCATCCCGTCGGTTATTATTCTGAGCGCTTTTTTCATCTCGCTCTGGGGCGGATCGATTCGCTTCAACACCCCGATGCTCTTCGCGACTGCGTTCCTGCCGATGTTCGGCATTGGCGGTCTGACCGGCATTCCGCTGGCGTTCAATTCGTCGGATCTTTACCTGCACGACACCTATTACGTGATCGCGCATTTCCATTACATCGTCGCGCCGGGAACGATTTTCGCGCTCTTCGCTGGGATCTACTTCTGGTTCCCGAAAGCGACCGGGCGACGAATGAACGAGTTCTGGGGGAAGGTGCATTTCTGGCCGTCGCTCATCTGCATGAACGTGATCTTTCTGCCGATGTTCCTCCAGGGCATGCTGAGCATGCACCGCCGTTGGTACGACGGCGGACAAGGCTGGGCCCTGGCGAACGAGAAGGTCTGGGGTCTCTCCGGTTTCCACTGGAACATCCCGATCTCGATTGCGGCCTGGACGATGGCTCTGGCGCAGGTCCCGTTTATCATCAATTTCTTCTGGAGCATCTGGAAGGGCGAGAAGGTGGACATCAATCCCTGGAAGGCGACGACCCTCGAGTGGGACGCGCCCTCGCCGCCGCCGCACGGAAATTTCGACGTGGTGCCGACGGCCTATCGCGGCCCTTACGAATACAGCCTGCCCGGCCGACCGGATGATTTCACCATGCAAAGCGAGCCGGTCACCGAAGGAGATCGCCGCGCCTACGCGGAAGCGGCTGCGGTGACGCATTAGTCGAAAAAAGCACGCGCCATGGAAATTCCTTACACGACTGCTGCACGTCCGGACACCGGGCTTTGGAACGCGAAGATCGGCATCTGGCTCTTTCTCGCTTCTGAAGTGATGCTCTTCGGCGGACTCTTTTCCGCTTACGTATTCCTGCGGCTCGATGCGCTTCCGGGCTACTGGCCGCATGGTCTCCTGAACGTCCCCGTGGGCACCATGAACACCGCGGTGCTGATCGCTTCTTCCGTGACCGTAGTCCTCGCTTGGGCTGCCTTAAAGATGCGGCAGTTCGGTAAATACAAGTTCTACATGGGGATCACGATCCTCTGCGGAATCATCTTCCTCGTGGTCAAGCTGGCCTACGAGTGGCCGGATAAATTCCAGCATTTTGGTGCCTATATCCGCCAGGACCGGCTGCAAAAATACGAGGAATACCTCGGCAACCAGCACCTCGCCGCCAAAGGTCTGGAGCCGCGCGTCGAGATCACGGGACACCTGCATAATCACGAGGCCTTGCACGATCCAAACGTGCACGAATACGAGATCCAACTCGACCAGGTGAACGCTGCTCCGACCGACCCGTTAAGCGATCGCCCGCATTTCTGGCCACTGCCGAAATCCGATAAAATTGCGGTGATCGAGAAGGCCGATGTGGACCACGCGGAGATGTTTATCCCGCGCCACAGCACGTTCTTTTCAACTTACTTCACCATCACCGGCCTGCACGGCCTGCACGTGCTCGGAGGCGTGATCGTGTTCGCCTATCTCTGGTTGCCGTGGGGCGCAAATCTCTACAAGCGGAACCCGGAACATTTGGCCAACCGAGTTGAGGTGGCCGGCTTGTTCTGGCACTTTGTCGACCTGGTTTGGATCTTCGTCTTCCCGCTGTTTTACCTCCTCTAAATATGAACAACCCGCCCGACGTCACTCCCGATCCGAGCGAGCATGAGGCTTATGCGCATGACGTTTCGCACCACGTCAAAAAATACCTCATGGTCGGCGCGGTCCTCATCGTCTTCACTGCGCTGACGGTCTTCCTCTCCTATGTCGACTTCGGCTCGCACAAGGCAAACATGGCCATCGGCATGCTTGTGGCGACCTTCAAGGCTTGCCTCGTAGCCGCCATCTTCATGCACCTCGCGGCGGAGAAAAAACTCATCTACCGCGTGCTTATCTTCACTGGTTTCTTCGTGCTCGCCTTGTTTTGGCTTACTTACTTTGCCTGGTATGACCCGGTCAGTCGCTAGCTATGTCGCTTAAAGGTTTTCATTTCGTTTTCATCACCTTCTCCGTGCTTCTCGCGCTGGCGCTTGGAAGCTGGTGCATCTGGCTGAATGTCGTCCTCGCCACCTCCGCCTACACTTTGGGAGCGACCGTCTCCTTTGCTGCCGCCGTGGGGCTCTTCGTCTACGGCATCTGGTTTTATCGGAAAATGAAACGCCTAAGGATCTTCACATGAGAATGAAGTTGCTGGTTACGCTCGCGCTTTTGCTCGGGACCCAAATGGGTCAAGCCATGGCCTGTGCCGTCTGTTATGGCGCGCCGAATTCGAAATCGACCCAGAGCATGGCAATAGCGATTTGGTTCCTCATGGGCGCGGTCATGTCCGTCCTCGGGGGCGTCAGCGTTTTTGGTTTTCACCTGTGGCGTCACGCCCGCATGCCGCTCGAGCCGCACCAGGAGTTGGTGCAGGAAGATTTGAACCAGTATGACTAATTGCCTCGCGCTGATTAACGAATTTCTGGGCCAGCCGCCGAACGCCTCGGCGCACGGCTTCCAGATCGACCATATCCTGGAGTTCAGCCACTGGTTTATGGGCGCGCTCTTCCTTGGGTGGTCGGCTTTTTTCGTCTACGTGCTGATCCGCTTTCACAAGAGCCGGAACCCGAAAGCCGATCACGAAGGCGTCAAAAGCGGCATCTCGACGCACTTGGAATTTGCCGTCGTTTTGATCGAGGCGGTGTTGCTGGTTGGCTTTGCGATTCCGCTTTGGGCCAAGCGGGTAAACGATTTTCCGGATGCGAGCAATGCGCTCCTGGTCCACGTCGTCGGCCAGCAGTTTAACTGGAACTACCACCTTCCCGGGCCGGATGGCGAGTTTGGCCGGCGCGATGTCTCGTTAGTCAGCACCTCGAACCCGCTTGGTCTCGATCCCGCGAGCCCGGAAGGGAAGGACGATCTCGTCGCGCTCGGAGAATTGCACGTGCCGGTGAACCGGCCGGTGATCATCGAACTGTCGTCGAAGGATGTGATCCATAATTTCGCCCTGCCGGCGATGCGTATCGCGCAGGACGCGATTCCCGGCCAGATCATCCCGATGTGGTTCACCCCAATCAAGACCGGGAACTACGAGGTGGTCTGCGGTCAGCTTTGCGGCCTCGGCCATTACAGCATGAAGGGCATGGTTGTGGTCGACACTCCGGAGGATTACCAGGCCTGGTTGAAGGAGCGCGCCGAGCTCGCGGGCACGGCCAGTGCGCCGCCGCCGCTGGTGCGTCCGCCGGGTGAACCCGGACCGGAATCCAACCAAGGGACGGTGCCGCCTCCGGGCGCGCCGAAGACGGCTGACCCGACTGCCACCTTGCCGCCCGCGGCCGGCAGTACACCGCCTCCCGGGGGCCAGTAGGCGTGCGCGCAGCCGGCGATATCATTCGCCCGACGGCTGAGGCTCCGGTGCATTCGTATATTAGGTGACGAGATGAGCGCATCACCGGCGAGAACCAATTCCTGGCGGCAACGCTTCAGCTGGCTGCTGGCGGCGACTACCCTTTTTCTGATCTGCAGTGGCGGCATGGTCACGAGTAAAGGCGTGGGCCTGGCAGTGCCGGATTGGCCGACGACCTTTGGCTACAACATGTTCCTTTTCCCCGTTTCCCAATGGGTCGGCGGAATTTTCTTCGAGCACACGCACCGCCTGCTCGCGAGCACGGTTGGCTTTCTTACGATCATTCTTGCGGTCTGGACGTGGCGGGCAGATGAGCGCCGCTGGATGCGCGTCCTCGGCTGGGCCGCGCTTGGTGCCGTAATATTGCAGGGTCTGCTTGGGGGGTTGCGGGTCACGATGTTGAAGGATGAGATCGGGATTTTTCATGCGCTCCTGGCGCAGGCTTTCCTCGGTTTACTGGTTGTGATCTCGCTGGCTAATTCCCGCACCTGGGGCGCCCTCAAGGGTCAGCTTCCTTCCGCGCACCTTTGGCTTCCGCTGATCACGACGCTCTGCATTTATTTCACTCTCGGCTTGGGCGCGACCATGCGGCATCAGCACCGCGATCTTTCCATTCTCGATTTCCCCACCGCCTACGGCCGGGTTTTGCCGGACACGAGCGCGGAGCATCTGATCGCGGTGAACGAATGGCGCGATGCCCAAGCGCTTTCCAATGTGACCGCGGGCCAGATTTGGCTGCAAATGGCGCATCGCGGCATGGCGGGGTTGATCTTCGCGGGCGTGGTCACCTATTGGATCGCCCTGCGTCGGCGGGCAGATGGCCGGTTCGCGCTTTTGCGCGTTCTTTCGTCGCTCTGGGTGTTCTTTCTCGCCTGCCAGATCACGCTCGGAGCGGCCACGATCTGGTACAACAAGCCCGCCGATGTTGCGACTGCGCACGTCGCGGTGGGGGCGACCATGCTCTCGTTAGGCGTGAGCATCTGTGCGCTCGCGCTGCGCTTGCGTGCGCGTGAGACCGCGACGGTTGCGGTCCGCCCGCTTCGACGTGAGGAGGTCGCGGCGTTTTGAAGACGGTCGTGCTCGATGTGCCCGCGCTGGAAACACCCGCCGCCAAGGACGCGGCCCGCAGCCGCGTTGTTGGAGACTTTGCCGAGTTGGTCAAGGCGCGGCTGACTCTGCTCGTCCTTCTGACGACGGCGGTTGGTTTTTACCTTGGCGCACCCGAGGAAGTAGGCGGGTTGGCGTTGATGCACGCGGTTTTCGGAACCGCGCTGGCCGCAGCGGGCGCGGCCGCCCTGAACCAATGGTGGGAGCGCCGGCTCGATGCCTTGATGCACCGGACGCGCGCGCGGCCGATCCCCGCCGGCCGGATGTTGCCCCGCGATGCGCTCGTCGTCGGCAGCTTGCTCTCGTTAGGCGGCGTGCTCTACCTGGCGTGGGCCTGCAATGGTCTAAGCGCCCTGCTCGCCCTGGCCACGATCGCGATTTACCTCCTCGCCTACACTCCCTTGAAGCGCCTCAGCACCACAAATACCCTTGTGGGCGCGATTCCGGGCGCGCTCCCGCCGATGATCGGGTGGGCCGCCGCCCGCGGCGAGCTCGGCTGGGGCGCCTGGAGCTTGTTTGCGATTCTCTTCTGCTGGCAGATGCCGCACTTCTTCGCCATCTCCTGGATGTATCGCGAAGACTACGCCCGCGCGGGCTTCCGCATGCTCTCGAGCCGTGACCGCGATGGCGCGCGCAGCGGACGGCAGAGCGTTTTCTTTTCTGTGCTCCTGCTGGCCGCGAGCGCGACTCCAGCCTTGCTCAACATCACTTCGCGCCTGGCCCTGCCGCTGGCAATTCTAGCCAGCGGATTGTTCCTCGTGCTCGCGCTTCGTTTTGCCTGGGACCGCGAGGTGAGGCGCGCGCGGCAACTGTTCCTCGGCTCGATCATTTACCTGCCGCTCCTGCTCGCGCTACTGGTGGCGACAAAATCGTGAGCGCGGCGCGCACTACGCCAGCGCGTTCGTTCAAGTCGATCGCCTGGCTCGCTTTCCTCATCGCCCTGCCGCTGGTCACCGCGGCCTTGCTCTTCGGCCTGCGGCAGGCGCAGGTGCGCGCGCACGGCGAGCGTGTCCTGCGGGAGCTTGGGAGCGTTCCGGAGTTCCGCCTAACGAATCAAAATAGCCAGCCCTTTGGCTCGGCGGAATTAGCCGGCAAGATCTGGATCGCCGACTTCGTTTTCACCCAGTGCCCAGGCCCATGCCCGATCATCAGTAGCCGCATGGCGGAGATGCAGCGGCCCCTGGAAAATTCCGATGTGCACCTCGTCTCCTTCAGTGTCGACCCAGAGAACGATACGCCCGCAGTTCTGAAAGATTACGCCGAGCGGCTAAAGGCACGGCCGGGGCGGTGGGATTTTCTCACCGGCCCGCGCGCGGAAATTTACGCGCTAATCCAGCGTGGCTTTCATCTCGCGGCCTCGGATGGCGCCGAGGAAACCGGGTTCCCGATTCACAGCACGAACGCCGCCCTGGTCGACCGGAAGGGCGTGATTCGCGGGTATTATGACATGACCGCGCCGGACGGGGTGACCACCCTCCTGGCGGACACGAGCCATCTCCTGCGCGAACAGCCGGCAACTCGTTAGGCGTGGCCTACCGAGTGTCCTCGAACCAGCTCACGATCTTATAATTGTTGATCGTGCCGCCGGCACCGAGCGCTTCGTCGTAGTGTAGATCGGTCACGCCGACCATGGTGACGCTCTTACCGACGAAGGAACCAAAGACGCTCCCGCGGGTGCCGCCGTTGTTGATCTCGACGTCAAAAGAGGGCGCGTAGACGGCGGCGGAAAGCTGTGCGTTTCCGCTGATCGCGATGCTGCGCGGAGTGGAGGAGTTGAGCGGCGTGACGCCATACATCAGGAGGTCACCCGGCTGGTTGTTGGAATTGACCAAGCCGTTGCCAGCGATTTTTACATTCCCGGAGAAGTAGAGCTTCGCTTTGACCCCCGGAGCGACCACGATCTGGGCATTGCCGCTGGCATCGACGTCGCCGGTCACGTAGATCTCGATGTAGGTGGTGGAGCCATTTGCGGCGCCGCTGAGCGTGAGCGTTTGATTGCCGGAGAGGCTCACGGAGTTGAGCACAAAACGTGAGGCAGCGGAGCCTTCCACGGCGTTGGCCGGCAGCGTGGTCGTGTTCGTGACTGTAGTGGTGGAAGCATTGATCGAGGGCCAGTTCGGCGCGCCCACCGGGATGGGTTCCTGGTAGAAATCGGTCCGCTGGATGCCGGTGATATTTGCGGTGCCATTGACCGTGCCGGCATTGGTCGCGACGTCGCCGAAGATGTAGGCGTTGCCGGCGTTGATCAGGTTGCCGTCGGTCGCGATGTTTCCGTGCTGCTGGCGCTTGGCCACATCGTAGAGGCCACTGGTCGACTTCGCCGGATCGCGTGAGTCGTAGCTGTCGATCACGATGTTATGATCGGTCAGGTCGAGCGAGCCGACGCTCATGATCGCCTGGTCGAAAGCGGAGACGGGGCGCACGATCGCCTCGATGCGGCGGGAGACGCGCGGCGTGCTCAGCTCGGGCGAGGTGTCCGAGGTATTCATGAAGCGCTCCCAGCGCAGGCTGAGCTTCCGCAGGCGCGTGTCCTGGCGGTTGTCGCCCGCGCGCACCGGGCCGGTGAGCGGCATCGTGCCGACAGTGCGGATGCGATAGTATTGCCAGGAATTAGCCGGGTCGCGCAGCTGCAGCGGCGCATCCACATTGACCTCGATGTTCATCGGCGTGCCCGCGAGTCCGGCGTTTGGAATGGTCGTGAGGCCGTAGCTGGTCACGCCGGCGCCGGGACTGTTGGTCCAGCCGCTCCAGGCGTTGTTCGGCGGCGGATAGAGCGATTTCCGCAATTCGACGATCGCCAAATCGACGCCAGATTCGGCCGCGAGGAGCGACTCCTGCCAGACGGAGGTATGGAGGGCGGTGAAGTATTTTGCGGAGACGACCTGGAGCAATTCGGCCGCGACCATCGAGAGAATGGTGATGATGAGAATCGTCCAGATGAGGACGCTGCCCTGTTCTAGTTGTCGTCTCGTTTTCATCAATACACGCCTCGGTTGTTTCGCAGCAGGGTGGTGTTGTAGAAGGCGGTCGCGGTGCGCACGTCTTCACTCCCGATGGCGGAGCGAAAGGTCGGACGGAAGGTGATCGTGGTCTTGATCACCTTTCCGAGGTCCGACGCTTGAAAGACAAAATCCTGCACGTCGCGCGCGATCGGCACCGCAGCGGCCGTCCCTTGCTGCCGGTAGATGATGGCGTTCGAGAGGAAGTAATGCACTGCGACCGAGCAATTGGCGGCGCCGTAGTAGACGCCACCGTTGCCGTTGAGCAGCGGCGTCTGCGGCGATTTCGCGGGGGTGCTGTCGTAGAAGCAGGGCAGGTAAAGCGTGACGTCGTTGGCCACGGGCGGATTGATGCTGATCGCGCTGCGGAAATCCTGCGCGAGATAATCCGAGATGCGCATCTGGTCCGCGTGATTGAGCGCGAAATCAGTCGTCGCCGCATAGCTGCGCTTGAGCGCGACGAACGCGAGCAGGAGCGCCCCGGTGATCGCCGAGACGATCATGGTGGAGATCATCAACTCCACGAGCGAGAAGCCGCCCAATCGGGAGCGCGCCGGACCGCCTGGGACAGGCAGCGGTTTCACCACTTCGCGACTCCCCCCTTGCCGAGAATGGCCACGGTCTGCCGGATCGTCGAGTCGCCTTGCTGGCCGCCGTTGTAGGCCACGGTCCAGATCACTTTCACCGCGCTCTCGGTGAGGAGGGCGGGATTCTCGTTCACGATTTTCGCGGTGCCGGCGCTGCGGCTGATCTGGGTGTTGCCCAAGGTGCTGCTGCCGTAGGGGACGAGGGTGAGCGTTTCGCTGACGCCGCGGAGGTTGTCGGTCCCGGAGGCGGAAGTGCTGAGGAGGTTATCGCGCAGCCAGCGGGCGTTGGTGATCTGCTGCCAATTGGCGATGCGCAGACTCTCGACTCGTTGCTGCAGGACCTGGCTGGCGCTGGAAGCTTCGCGCGCAGTGCGCACGGCGCGGAGCCCGGTCATGTTCATGGTGAACAGCGACCCGAGGAAAAAGGCCGCGGTGCAGGCAGCGATGCTGGCCTCGACCAAGGTGGAACCGGCGAGTGAGGAAGGAGTGGGAGCTTTCATGGCGCGGATAGGAATCTGCCGACCATTGGAGCAAAGGGCATGCCGATCCCATAATTACCATAACGCGCTCCGTCCCTCGCGGAAGCGCATCTCGTCGGCTAAATCGCCGGCGCTTCCGTCGCTACCATCTCGAGGTAACTCCGGTATTCGCCTTTCGGCACCGAGGCGATCACGCGGCTGAGTTCATCCGCATCGATGAACCCCATGCGGAACGCAATCTCCTCCAGGCAGGCGATCTTGAGGCCCTGGCGATGCTCGATCGTGGCGATGTAATTCCCGGCCTCGAGCAGGCTCGTCTGCGTGCCGGTATCCAGCCAGGCCATGCCGCGGCCCAGAAGTTTTACGCTTAATTCGCCATCGTCCAGATAACGCCGGTTCAAATCCGTGATCTCCAATTCGCCGCGCGGTGAGGGTTTTAAATCCCGCGCGTAACGGACCACCCGGTCATCGTAGACGTAGAGCCCGGGCACGGCGAAGTGGCTCTTCGGCACCTTCGGTTTCTCCTCCAGGCTGAGGACGCGACCATCAGCGGCGAACTCCACCACGCCGTAGCGCTCCGGATCGCGCACCTGGTAGCCGAAGACGCAGGCGCCGCGCTCGACCTGCAGCGCTTCGCGGTAAAAGTCGAGTTTCCCGTAGAAGATGTTGTCGCCTAAAATCAACGATGCGCCTCGGTCCTGGAGAAAATCGGCGCCAATGAGAAAGGCTTGCGCGATCCCTTCCGGCTTTGGTTGCGCGGCGTACTCGAGGCGAATGCCAAAGCGGGCGCCATCGCCCAGGTAATCTTCCAGCATCGGCAAATCTTTCGGCGTCGAGATGATGAGCACCTCGCGAATCCCGCCGAGCATGAGCGTCGCCAGCGGGTAACAGATCATCGGCTTGTCGTAGACCGGGAGGAGCTGCTTGCAGACGATCTGCGTGAGCGGGTAAAGGCGAGTGCCGGCGCCGCCGGCGAGGAGAATGGCTCGTTTGTTCATGGGTGGGCTTTTCAAACAGGACTCGTTTGCGCGAATCGTGCCAGGAGCGGCTCGATCGTTTTCTCGATCGTGAAATGCGTCTCGATGCGCGCGCGACCGGCGCGGCCGAAGCGCTCACGCAACTCGGCGTCCGCCAGCAGGCGCGCCAGCGCCGCGGCCAGGGCGGTGGGATCGCGCGGCTGGACCAGCAGCCCGGTTTCGCCGTCGGCCACGAGCTCGGGAATGCCGGCGACGGTGGTCGAGACAACCGGCTTGGCGCTGGTCATGGCCTCGGCGATGACCGTGGGAAAGACATCGCTCGCGCCCAGTTCGTCGACCACGGCGGCGAGCACAAACAGGTCGCAAGCGGCGAAGGCCTGCAGGACGTAATCCTGCGCGCGTTCGCCGGAAAACGTGATCCGGCTGGCTAAATCCCGCGCGGCGACCTGCGTTTCCAACTCCGCGCGCAGGGGGCCATCGCCGATGATCTCGCAGCGAAAATCGAGGCCGCGGTCGTGGAGTTGTGCGCAGGCGTCGATCAAAACCTCGAAGCCCTTGAAGGCCACCAGGCGGCCGACGCTTAACAAACGCAGCGGCCCGCGGGGCGCGTTCATCTTGCCGGCAAATTTTCGCAGCTCGATGCCATTGTAGACGCGGCAGATCTTGCCGGCTGATTTCGGGCAGGCCGCCGCCAGGAGGTCACGGCTGAAGTCGGTCTCCGCCGCCACGAACTCTGCGTTGGCGCAAATTTCGCGCAGCAACTCCGCGCTGCCGAGATCGCTCATGAAATCCTGTCCATGCGCGGTCACGCTGAAAGGGAGCCCGCTGATCGCCTTCACGAAAAGCGCGGTGTGCGCCGCGCGATTCGCGAAGTGCACATGCACGTGGGTGACGCGTTCCCGTTCGAAAAGATCGACGAAGAAGAGGGCGTTGCGCGCGCGCAGGGCGGCTTTGTAGGCCGGGCCGTATTTGCTCTCGTGCTCGGCGATCAAGCGCTCCGGCCAGCGGCCTTTGCGCTTCGCGATCTTGACCAGCTTTTCGAGGGCGGCTTTCTCTGGCGCGTAGTGCACCGGTGCCTGGAGGCGGGCGAGATATTCATGCCGCACCGGCGTCTTCGGCGGGAACATCGAGGCCACCGTGAGCGGGACGCCGCGCCGCTCGAGTTCCAGCATCTCGGCGTCGCAAAAAGTCTGCGAGAGGACCGGGTAGCGCGAGTAGAGGTAGCCGAGGCGCACAGCTGAACGATGCACGCGGCGCGCCGGAAGACGAGCCTAGGAAAACTGCACGTCTTTGCCGGGATCCATCTCGAAATCGAGCGCGATCGTTTCGGCTACGTTCGGCTTCACCACGTCTTCGACAAATTTCACGTAGATCGGGTCCTCCCGGAAGATCTCGAATTTATCCATCGACTCGAAGTCGATCGCGATAAAAAAGGGCCACGGCATCTCGCTTTTGATCCGTTTGCCGCACTTGATGCTGAGGACTTCCGGGATCTTCAGGAGCTGCATCCGCGTGTGCATCATCATCTCTTCCACTCGTGCCGGAGTGACCTCGGGTTTGAGCTTATAGAGAGCGATATGGTGCACCATGGGCGTAAGGTTTAGGCGGTGAAAGAAGCGCAGGCAAGCGGTAACCTGCCAACGCTTTTGCCAGCGGCCGCGCGCCTATTTCTTCCAGTCGAGCGCCCCTTTTTTGAGCGCATAGATGTAGCCGACCATGAGGATGCTGACAAAGCTGAGCATGCTCCAGAGGATGGCTTTGCCCTGCAGGATCTGCTCGCGGTAGACCACGGCCCACGGATACATGAAGACGATCTCGAGATCGAAGAGGATGAAGAGCATCGCCACGAGATAGAACTTCACGCTGAAGCGCGGTTGCGCCTCGCCCTGCGGGACCATGCCGCACTCGTAGGCGGTGTCTTTCGTCGCGCTGCGGCGTCCGGCTTTGCCGAGAACGACGCTGATGACCAGCGCCGAGACGGCAAAGCCAATCGCCACCGCGATGTGCAGCAGAACGGGAAGGTAATCGCGGATCATGCGCTGGAGTCGGCGGATGTCCGCCGGGGGTCAAGTTTTACTTCGCAGCGGTCGCGGTCGATTTGGCCGCGGCGGCGCGGGCCGCGAGGGCAGGGAGGTGGCCATTCTGCGGAGCGATCGCCTGCGCGAGCGCCGATGGAAGACCCTTATACTTTTTTCCCGTCTTCTTGACGGCGCCGCGGGCCACCAGGTTCTGCAATTTCTCGTAAGCCCGGAGGCGGAGCATTTCTTCCCCACCACTGGCCGCATTCCGCGCGCGAAGATTCTCGTGGACGATATCGAAGAGTTGCTTGAACTCGTAAGAGGAACGGCGGGAAAGAACCGCGACCAATTCTTCGGTCACGAGGTCAGGAACTCGGCGGGAGAATGCGTTTTTCTTCAAGATGGCCATAAGGTAATGCCAACGATATCACACTCTGGCCTTTTCGCAGCACATTTCTCGGCGAGAAGCAAATAAAGGCTATTCGCTGAACGCTTTCGGACTTTGACGGTTGCGCCAATTGGTCCCGCTCTAAGGAGTCCCGGCGGGTTGAAGTTGCTGGTAAAATTGCGAGCCGGCGCCGATCGCCGCGGCGAGCGCGACCGCCGCCTGGTAGATCGAAATTGGCCCAATCGAGTGCGCTACATACCCGTCGTTCTCGTAAGATTGCGAGAGCACGACCGGGCCAAGATGCTGGGTAATGACTTCCGAGGCCGGGAGCTTGCCGAGATCGACGGTTTCGGCAATCGCCGGGACGAATGCGCCGGCCATGATCAACATGGGCCGGATCGCTTCATCCAGCCGCGTGTAGAAGAGCGCCGTGTCGAGGTAAAGAAAGGCGTTTGCCGGCGTCGGCACGCGGGCCACCGCGGCCTGGTAGGGAGCGCTCGTGCTGACGCTGGCGGCAGGCGCGACGCTGCGCGCGACGGCTTCTTCCACCGTCGCGAGGTTGAGCCCGGCGATGAGGCTTTTCGCCGCAAGCACCACCGTGGGCGTAAGCGGCACCATCGGGTTCGCCGGAGCTTGCGAGAAAAACCGCACGCCATTTTTCTCCGCCGCGGTCCACGGGCGCTCCCCACCGCCGGCGGTGAGCGTGGCCACGAGTTCGTTTGCCTTGGCCGCATCCTGCACCGGCAAAGTCGCGAGCAACGCCGGCATGCGGGCGCCGGGAGCCCAGTCGCCGATGAGCCCAAACTCGCCGCCGAAAGCCGCTTTCCAGTCCGCGGGGGTCACGCCATTGGCCGAGAGCGTTGCGAGGAATTGCGACCACTTCGGCGCGGTTCCGCTTGTCGCGGGATCGCTTGCCGGTTGCGGGAATTGGAGAAAGCCGGCGCTGTAGAGGAAGGTGTTTGCGGTCGTCAATGCCAGGGAAGTGCGGGCGAGGTCGCCGTGCTCCTGCGCCTTGGGCATGGCCAGGAAGAGCACGTCGCGAATCCAGCCGCGGTCGAAATCCGTCGCGAGGGCCACGGTCTTCACCTGTGCCAGCCGCTGGTGGTTGGCGATTCCGGGAGATTTAGCCAGCAACTTCTGCAGGTATTGGTCCAGCCGCGCGTAGCCGAGGGCGACGTAACTTCGCGGCATGTGCCGGAAAGCGCCGGCAAAGTTCTCTTCGGTCGTCAAAGCGCCACCCGCCTCTTTCGCGCGGCCATCCGCGCGGTCCAGCAGGGCCTGCAGCGCCGGAAGATCGTTCGCCGCGAAGAACCAGTCGCCATCGTAAGCCGTGGCCAGGAGGACCTCGCCCGCGTGCGCGATTTCCACTGCGTGTCCCGCGTAGGTCACGGTCTCGCGCGCTGCTCCTTCCGCGCGCCAGCGCCCGATGATTTTCTCCGCGTCTTCCTGGCTCCCTTTAAAACGGAAACCGCCGATTAATTTCGGCTGCGCATCTTCCCAGGCGATCGCGGCCAGGAAGGCGTCGCGCATCCCGAGCGGGGCGACCTCCTCCAGCTTGCCGGCTAATCGCCCGGTGTTCCGATTGCGCGCCAGCGGCCTCTGCAGGAATGCCTGCACCGCGGGCTCCTGCCAAAGCTTGTAGAGCTCGGTTTCGTGCCACTTCGTGCGGGCTTCGTTGACGTCTGGCAGATGGAGGAAGGCCACGGTTTCCTTCGGCAGCAGCGCGGTCACGGTGGTGCTGGAGATCCGGGAAGAGCCGCGCATCCCGAGCCAGACGGCGAGGGCCGCCGCGAGCGCGAGCAGCACGATCAAGAAAATGCGTTTCATCGCGGCACAATATCCCGCGGCCTGCTCAGGCGCGCGGATGAAATTTCCGATGCACCGCTTTGAGCCGTTGCTGGTCGACGTGGGTGTAGACCTGCGTGGTCGAGATGTCGGCATGCCCGAGCATTTCCTGGATAATGCGAAGATCGGCGCCATTGCCGAGGAGGTGGGTGGCGAAGCTGTGCCGCAGGAGGTGGGGATAAATATTTGCCTCCAGGCCGGAGGCTTCCGCCCGCTCTTTCACGATTTGCCAAAGTCGCGCCGTGGTCAGTTTCGTCCCACGGATCGAGAGAAAGATTTCGCTCCCGCTCTTTTTGCCGACGAGATGTGGGCGCTCGGCGGAAAGGTAAGCCGCGAGCGCTGCGCAGGCTTTTGCGCCCACCGGCACCAGGCGCGTCTTGTTGCCTTTTCCAGTGACGCGCAGGATCCGTCCTTCGCTGTCGTAGTTTTCCAGGCGCGCATTCGCCAGTTCGGAAATGCGCAGGCCGCTGGCGTAGAGGAGTTCCACGATCGCGCGATCGCGCAGGCCGAGCGGATGCGCGGTGTTGATGCTTTCGAGCAATTGCTCGACCTGGAGCTCATTCAAGGTCTCCGGCAGGTAGCGCTCGATCCGCGGGAGGCTGAGCGTTTTCGCGGGATCGCGCTCGAGCACGCCTTTCGCGAGCAGGAAGCGGCAAAAGATTTTCAAGGCCACGACGTTGAGCTTGATCGACGAAGCCGCAAGCCCACGCGCCTTGAGCGTCGCCAGATAATCGCCCACGGCCGCGAGCGTGATCTCGCGCACGCTGGTGATCTTGCCGGCTGTTTCGGCCCAGCGGGCGAATTCCTCGAGCGAGCGGCGGGTGGAAAGCTGGTAGTTATCGGAGAGCCCGCGCTCGGTCGCGAGATAGCGAATGAAGCGATCGATCTCCTGGTCCACGAGGGCGAGGTTCCCTGAAAAGCGCGCCGCCCGCAACGACCGTCCGCGCGCGGAGTTTATTTGAACAGTGCCGCCGCGAGGCGCGTCTCATTGTTGCATCTCCCCGCGGAACCGATTCGAAGAACCTTTTGAAACCTTTGTCGCGGGGAGGATCGATTGACAAAAGGGAAGCGCTTAATCGAACATTGATAGCCATGAGCCTCGACCTGAACACGCTGTTGAACGACTGGCCGCACGAAGCCGGCTCGATCAAGGTGCGCAAGATTCTCGGCCTCGATGGCCGCGAGAAACTGCAGCTGCGGATCGATCTCGGCATGCTCCAGATGGAGATGACCGGCCGGCCGGACGGGGGCCGTCCGCATAATTGTGATTCGCTTCTGCAGTATCACCAGCGGCGTGCGGCCCGCTCCGAAGCGCGCGGCGACAGCTATGAGCTCTCGAACGACCAGTGCAACGAGCTCCAGCAGGAAGGCATCCAGTATTACCATCGCTACCTGAGCCTCTTTCAGATCAATGATTTCGCCGGCGTGATCCGCGACACCCAGCGGAACCTCGACCTTTTCGACTTCGTGGCTCATCACACCGAGCGCGACGAAGTGGCCTGGAGCTTCCAGCAGTTTCGCCCGTACGTGCTGATGATGAACACGCGCGCGAAAGCCTCCGTGCTCCTGGCGGACGGACGTTTCGGCGAAGCCTTGAGCGAGATCGAGCGCGGCCGCGATGCGATCGAGGATTTCTTCCTCCAGTCGAACTTCCCGGAACTCGCGCAGAAGAGCTCCGAAATCGCGTTTCTCGACGAATGGCTCGAGGAAGTGCGCGCGAAGCGCCCGCTTTCGAAGCTCGAGGTGATGCAGCGCGAGATGGAAGTCGCGATCAATAACGAGCTCTACGAGCGCGCGGCGGAGTTGCGCGACGCGATCAAGCTGCTGCAAAACTCCGAGTCGCGGGTTTAGCCGGCATTCTCAGCGCGGCGCGATCTTGAGTAATCGCGAAAACGCTGTCTCCTTTTTGCCGTGAGCAGTTCCAATCCGAGTTTCATCGAGCGCAAGGAACGCTTCGCCCGCAAGATGAGCGGGAAGGCGAAGCCGGCGGTGCGTTCCGAGGATCGCCTCCCGCCCGGCCAGCATCTCACGCCCGGCTTTCCCGTGCTCGATCTCGGGATCAAACCCGAGGTGCCGCTGGCCGATTGGCGGCTCGAAGTCGGCGGGCTGGTGGAAAATCCGCAGACGTTCACCTGGGAAAGCTTCAACGCGCTCCCGCAGTTCGAGGACGTGAGCGATTTCCACTGCGTCACTACCTGGAGCAAGTTCGACGTCCGCTGGAGGGGCGTCGCTTTCTTCACCCTCGCAGAACTGGTGCAGCCGAAGCCGGAGGCGAAGCACGTCCTCTTCTCGAGCTACGACGGTTACACCACCAACGTCCGCCTCGACGAAATGATGGATGACGACGTCCTCATCGCGACGCAGTACGACGGCCAGCCGCTCCCACGCGATCACGGCGGCCCGGCGCGGGTGATCATCCCCAAGCTCTACGCGTGGAAAGGGGCCAAATTCATCCGCGCGATCGAGTTTAGCGCGGAGGACAAACTCGGCTTCTGGGAAGTGCGCGGCTACAGCAATACCGCCGATCCGTGGACCGAAGACCGCTTTTCCTGAGCGTGAAACCCGGCGCGCTTCTGCTGCTCCTGGCGATGACCGCGATGGCGCAGGCTGATTTTCGCGAGTTCGAAAAAATCCCGGTCGACGACTCGTTAGGCAGCGCTTTGGCGGCGACGGCGGAAGCCGCCGGCAGGCAATTCCCGCAGCTCACCGCGGAGAACCTTGCGCTCAGCGTGATCGATCTCTCGCAGCCGGACGCGCCGCGGCGCGCGGACTTTCACGGCGCGGCGCCGTTTTACCCCGCCTCGGTGATGAAGCTCTTCATCATGGCGCACATTTTCCAGGAAGGCCGGCGCTCGCCGGAGATCGAGCGCGCGCTGCGCGAGATGATCCGCGTCTCGGATAACGACGCCACCGCCTACCTGATGGACGTGCTCAGCGGCACGACCGCCGGCCCGGAACTGACCGGGAGGGCGCTGGAGGAATTCATCGACCGCCGGCGCACCAGCAATCGCTACTTCAGCTCGTTAGGCTACGACCTTAGCCTGATGATGAAGCCGTGGAGCTTTGGCCCCTACGGCCGCGAAATGCAGCTCCTGGGCGCGAACAAAGAAAACCGCAACCGCGCGAGCGCGAACGCCCTGGCGGCGCTGTTGTTTTCGATCGTGCGCGGGCAGGCGGTTTCCGCGGAAGCCTCCAAGGAAATGCGGGCGCTGCTCGAGCGCCCCTTGGCGCCGCCGCGGCCGGAGGAGAACCAGGTGCGGGAGTTCTTCGGCGAAGCGCTCCCACCCGGCGCGCAGCTCTGGTCGAAGAGCGGCGAAACCAGCGAAGTGCGTCATGATGCTGCCTATTTTGAATTGCCGGATGGCCGCAAGTTCATCGTGGTGATCCTGACGCGGGCCGGCGAGATCAAGCCGCTTTTGCCGGCGATCGGTGCGGAGCTTTTGACCCGCCTACCCGGGAAATAGACAGCAACTTCAGAAATCCCGAGCCGCTTCGGACAGGGGCACGCTTCTAGCTTTTAGGAGCCTTGCCGTGCTGGAACACACGTTATCCGAAGAGGAACACAGTCAGATCGTGCAGACGATCGAGATGTTTGAGGTCATCACTCAGACACAACCCGACGACTATCAATCGCTCGAGATCCTCAAGGACGCCTACACGAAAATCGGGAAGCCGGCGGAAGCGCTGCGCATCTCGCGCAAGCTTTCGGAGGCCTACTTCAATGGCGGCTCCTACACCCTCGCGATGCAGGAATGCGAGGCCATCCTCCTGCGCGAACCGAATGCGCCGGAGATTCTCTCAATGCTCGGCGAGATCGAGAATCGCCTCCAGGCTGCCGGCCAATCGCTCGTGACCGACAGCCCGCGCAGCGGCTTGATCGCGGCGCCGCTGCTCGGCGGCGGGCAAAACGGCTCGTTGATGGATTTGACCATGAAGCGCGCCTCCGTCCCGCTGACGGATCACGGGGACGACGAGCTCGGTCGCTTCCTGGTGATGCAGCAGCTCGCGCCGGAAGAGGAAGTCTCCGGCGGGCTCGCAACCGTCAAGCAGTTGAACCAGGACCTGAGCGGTCAGGCGATCGCTTCGTCGCTGCTCGACAAAGTCTACCGCCAGGAGACGGACAAGCTCGACCGCGCGCTCTCGCAGCTGATCGACCGGACGAAGTTCGCCTACGTCCCGCTGGAGTATTACGACGTCGATCGCCAGGTCGCGCGGATGTTACCCGACGAGCTCACGCTCGGCCGGCTCTTCGTTCCCTTCGATCTCGTCAGCCGCACGATCATGGTCGCGTGCTGCAATCCCTTTGACGCTGCCGGCCGCACCGCGGTGCAGCAATCGCTCGACTACACGGTCGCGTGGTATCTGGCGCGGCCGAGCGCGATCGCCAAATGCCTGCAGGAGATCTACCGCCTGGAGGCCCGGGCTTAGGAAGCGCGCGAGGACGATGAGAAGTAAATCTTTCGCCGAACGCATTGCCGACGTCCTGATCGAGGACGGCCTGCTCCTGCCAAATCAGCTCGAGGAAGCGAGCGCGATCCAGCGGAAGGAAGGCGGACGCCTGCTCAAGATCTTGACGGATAAACAATTCGTCACCGAGCAGGACATGGCCTTCAGCATGGGGCGTTGTCTCAACACCCCGCCGATCAATGTCGCCAAGCTGCGCATCCCGGAAGAGATCATGTCGCTCGTCCCGCGCGACATGGCCCGGGCGAATAAGCTCGTCCCGATTGCGCGTTTAAACGGCAAGCTCTTCGTCGCCATGGCCGATCCGACCAACGTGGTCGCGGTCGACGACGTGAAGCGCCGGGTGCAGCTCGAAGTCGTCCCGATGATCGCGACCGAGCGCGGCGTGACCGATGCGCTCGCCGGCGTGCACGGCGGGAGCGCGAACATGAGCGCGGTGCTCAAGCAGGTGGCCGAGGATCTCTCTGCCGCGGCCGAGGTCGAAGTCGAGTCCGGGAAGCAGCGCCAGGAAGAGATCGATATCGATCGCCTGGCCCACGACACCGAGGACGCGCCGGTGATCAAGATCGTTAACCTCATCCTGGTGCAGGCAATCAAGGAGAAGGCTTCCGACATTCACATCGAGCCGTTCCAGCGCACGCTGAAGTTGCGCTACCGCATCGACGGCGAATTGATCGTCGCGGAGTCGCCGCCGAAGGCGCTCCAGCTCGCGATCACCTCGCGCATCAAGATTCTCGCCGGCTTGAACATTGCCGAGCGCCGTGTCCCACAGGACGGCCGCTTTCGGATCAAGGTCATGGGCAAGGAGATCGACTTGCGTATCTCCATTCTCCCGACCGCGCACGGAGAGAAGATCGTCATCCGTATTCTCGATAAATCCGCCCTCACCGGCTCGATCAACGAGATGGGCATGGACGAGGGGACGTTGAGCAAATTCAAGAAGGCGATCGACGCGCCGCACGGCATGATCCTCGTCACCGGCCCGACCGGTTCCGGTAAGACGACCACGCTTTACTCCGTCCTCCAGGAGCTCAACAGCCCGAACTACAACATCATCACGGTCGAAGACCCGATCGAGTATGAGCTCGCGGGCATCAACCAGGTCGCGGTGCGCGCCGACATCGGGCTCGATTTCTCCAGCGCCCTGCGTTCCATCCTGCGCCAGGATCCGGACATCGTCATGGTCGGTGAAATTCGTGACAACGAAACTGCCGACATCGCGGTCAAGGCCGCGCTCACTGGTCACCAGGTGCTCTCGACCTTGCACACGAATGACGCCGCCGGCGCCATCACCCGTCTGGACGACATGGGCATCGAGCCTTTCCTCATCTCCAGCTCGGTCATCATGGCCTGCGCGCAACGTCTCGTCCGTCGCATCTGCAATAACTGCCGCGAGGAATTCGTCCCCGAGGCGGAGATCTTCGAGCGCCTGAACATGCAGCCGCAGGAAGGCGCCGTCTTTTTCCAGGGGAGCGGTTGTGATCGCTGCAAAAACCGCGGCTACCTCGGCCGGCTCGCGATCATTGAAGCGCTGCCAGTGAGCGAGGCCGTCCGCCGCCTGATCATCAAACGCGCCTCCGCCGCGGTGATCAAAAACCAAGCTGTCTCCGAAGGAATGAAAACCCTCCGCATGGTCGGCATCGACAAGGCGCTCGAGGGCCTGACGACCCTGGAAGAAATCTGGCGCGTGACCGCGGAGGACCACTAAGCCATGGGATTTTCCTTAACCTCTCTCTTCAAACGCAAGTCGTCGGCTACCTTCGTCGCGGCGCCAAAAACCGCGCGTGCCTCCGTGGAAAAAGTAGGCGCCGATCGGCTGAGCAAGACGGTGATGCCGAACGTCAGCCGCCCTTCCATGCCGCTCGCGGAAGCGCTCGCCGTCCCGCCCTCAGCTCCGGCCGCTCCACGCGTGGTCACGCTGGCGCCGGTGGTGCCATCGGGTCGCACCACGCCCGTGCCCGCGATTGTTTCCACCGGTGAACGCATGATCCCGCTCTTGCTCGGGGAATTGGTCGCGCAGCTGCCGGACGATCTTGTGCGCCCGCTCACGGGCGACGAAGCCGCGCGCACCATTGCCTTGAAAGCCGCGGACCTCGAACGCGGCATGGCGAATGGCCGTCCGATGGCGGCTACCAGCGCACTTTACGAGCAGGCGCCCGATATTTTTCTTCGCCCGCTGACAGACGATGACCGCACCGAAGTGCCACTTCCGTTCGCCCAGGTGCTGGAGCAATTCACCCGTCTCCAGCAGCGCGCCGATCAACAGCAGGAAGCAGCCGTGCCGGAAGTCGAGACGCCCTTCCTTCAGGTCACGCTCGAGGATAACCATAAGTTTGGCGGCTCATCCGCACCAGTCGCGCCGCGCGCACCGGTGGCTGCCCCTGTCCCAGTGAGCGCGCCGGCGCCGGTCGCAGCTCCGGCTCCGGCAACCCCGCCGCCGCCTGCGCCGGCGCCCACACGTATTCCTTTCACGCTTTCACCGAATGGGGCGGGCGCGCCCGTTGCAGAGAGAGTTCCAGCCTCTGGCAACGGCGCGTCCGTTCCTACCAGTGCCACGCCTCCACCTCCTCCAGTCGTTGCGCCGTCCGTCGCGCCCACGCGGATTCCCTTTAGCCTCGGAAGCGAGCCGGCCAAACGCGAGCCCTGGCTAACGGCCAAGAGCCTCGAGGATGGCGCCATTCCCGCCGCGGTCATCGCCGCCGCCAGCCCGCCGCCAGAAACGAAAATCGTCCTGCCGCTTCGTCCGATTCTGCGCGCGCTCCCTCCCTTCCAACTGGCCGGCGAGGCCGAGAGCGTGGACGAGGAAACGACCATCGAATTGCCGTTTGCCCTCGTCGAAGCACAGCTCGCCAGCGGGCGCGTGAGCATCCCGGCGGATAAATTTGCCAGCCACTTGCCAGCCTCAGCGCGCGCGCTTTTCAATCCCACCGAAGCCGCCACGCCGGTCGCCCTTCCGCTGCAGGATGTCCTGCGGAATTTGCCAACCACTTCACTCCGTCTTCGCGAGGACCAGGTCGAGCCGGAACGCGGCCCGGACTTCATCACCCCTTTCTCCGCGACCGCCGAAGAAGACGAGAAACGCTTTCAGGTGAGCAGCGCGCCGGTCAGCGCGCCGGCCATTCCCGCGCCAGAACCGGAGCCGGTGCCGCCGCCCGTGATCGCAGCGCCGGAGGTCAAAGCAAAGGCTCCCGTCCCCCTGGCCGCCCCGGCGCTGGTGGACGGAAAACGTACCGCTTTGCAGGAACTTCTCCAGACCGACGCGACAGTCGACGCCAAGGCGGTGGTTGCCTTCGCCGGAAAACTTCCGGGCGTAGCTGCGTGCACCTTGCTCTTTAATGACGGCCTGCATCTTGCCGGCAATCTTCCCGAGAACCTCGAGGCCGAAGGTCTGTGCGCGATGGCGCCCTCTTTTCTTCAGCGCCTGGCCAACCATCTCGGCGAAACCAAGCTCGGCCGCCTCGAGGCCATGACCCTTTCCTGCGCCGAGGCGCAAGTGACTTTCCTTACTCAAGGCAACCTTTGCCTTGGCGTGACCCATGCGGACGGCGCCCTCGCCGACGATGTCCGCCGGCAGCTCGGCCGCCTCGCCGAGGAACTGTCCATTACCTACACCCAATCGGTCTAAGCAGACATATGTCGATCATTAACTACGCCAGCCGCGAGATTCAGTTTAAAATCGTCTACTACGGGCCAGCGCTTTGCGGAAAGACGACGAATCTGGCTTACATCCACCAGCGAATTAACCCGCAGAATCGTGGCGATCTCGTCTCGTTAGCTACCGCGGCCGACCGCACCCTCTTCTTTGACTTCCTGCCCTTAAACGCGGTCGTGATCAAAGGCTTCGTGACCAAGTTCCAGCTCTACACCGTGCCCGGCCAGGTAATCTACAATGCCACCCGCCAGCTCGTCTTGCGGAGCGTCGATGGGATTGTCTTCGTGGCCGATTCCCAGTGGGAAAAGATGGAGGAAAACGTCGAGAGCTTTAAGAACCTGGAAGAGAACCTCGCCCGGCAGAATGTCTCGCTCGATGAGATTCCCTACGTAGTGCAATACAACAAGCGCGACCTGGATAACACCGCGCCGGTTAACTACCTCGAATACGTGCTCAACAACCGGAAGAAGCGCGTGCAGAGCTTTGAGGTCGTCTCCAGCACCGGGCAGAATGTTTTCGCCTCCTTGAATGCCGTCTCGCAGATCTTGCTGCATAAATTCAGCAAGCAGAGCGAAGCCCCGAGCACCCCGCCGCCACCGGTGGCCGCGCCGCTCACCACCGGGCCGGCTGCTTTCAAGATCCAGGGGGTGGGAGCTTGAACGCGATTCCCTGCCTAACGATCGATGACGTCGCGACGCTCGATGGCGTGCTCGCGGATTTCCTGAAGAAAGCCGAGGCCGAGCTTACGATCGTGATCGATCGCGGCGGCAACGTGATCTCGCAATTTGGCGACATGACGGTGATGGATGTGACCATCATCGCCGCGCTTGCTGCCGGTTCCTTTGCCGCCACCTGCGAGCTGGCGCGCCGCATTGGCGAAGTAGAGTTCAATGCCCTCTACCACCAAGGGAACGGGAACCACATCTTCATGAACTCGGTCGACGAAGACACGATCATGATCACGGTTTTCGGCAAACGCACCACCGTTGGCTTGGTTCGCTTTTACTCCAGCAGCACCGCGGTCGCAGTCGGCGCTTTGTTAAAAAGCCTGTCGCGCACTGGCGGTCACGGCTTTTCCTTCAACGCCTCCGACGTTACCGCGACGGCGCTCTTCGCGGACACGACCGTCTAAGGATCGCCAGCCGCGTAATCGTCGCTTGTCTACTTAGCCGGTAAACTCTTGCGCAATTAAGGTGGCGTTATGTCCGCCGAAACCGAAAGAGTTATTCATCGCCATGCGCACCTTCTTCTCCTTTGCGACCAGCGGAGTGTAATCGAGGTCGCATTCCTCATCCGGATTCTCGAGGTTAATTGTCGGTGGAATGACGGAGTCGCGCATGGCCAAGGCGCAGGCAGCCATCTCCACCGCGCCGGCGCCGCCTAACAAGTGGCCGGTCATTGACTTGGTGGAGCTGAGCGAAGTCTTGTAGGCGTGTTCTCCGAGAACGGCCTTGATCGCGCGCGTTTCCGCGACATCGCCCAGGCCGGTGGAAGTAGCGTGGGCATTGACGTAGTCGATGTCCTCCGGATTGGCTTGGGCATATTTCATCGCCATACGCATGGCGCGAGCGGCCCCGCTGCCATCGGGCGGCGGCGCGGTCATGTGGTAGGCATCGGCGGAGAGACCGTAGCCGGTGAGTTCACAATAGATTTTCGCGCCGCGCGCTTTCGCATGCTCGAGTTCCTCGACCACGACCACACCCGCGCCTTCGCTCATGACGAAGCCATCGCGGTCGCGATCCCAGGGACGCGAAGCGCGCGTCGGTTCGTCGTTCCGGGTGCTCAGCGCCTTCATGCTCGCGAAAGAGCCGACGCCGATGGGCACGACCGCGGCCTCGGAGCCGCCCGCGAGGAAGATGTCGGCGTCGCCGAACTTAATCATCCGCCAGGATTCGCCGATGGCGTTATTGGAAGTGGCGCAGGCAGTGACGATGCAAAGGTTTGGCCCTTGCAGGCCGTATTCCATCGAGATTAACCCACTGGCCATGTTGCTGATTAACATCGGGATGGTAAACGGCGACATGCGCGTCGGCCCCTTGTTCAAGAGCGCGCTGTGCTGGTCCTCGAGCGTTTTCAAGCCGCCGATGCCGCTGCTGACGATCGCGCCGAAGCGCGTCAGGTCGGTCTTTTCCAAGTCGATCCCGCAATCTTCCAGCGACATCTTGGCCGCGGCCATTGCCAACTGGGTAAAACGATCGGTCCGGCGCGCGTCCTTCGGGTTCTTGAAGTAATCCTTTGGATCGAAGTTCCGCACCTGCCCGGCGATCTTGCAGTCAAAACCGGTGGGGTCGAAAGCATCGAGCCGACCGATGCCGCTGACGCCGTTTTTGAGGTTATCCCAGAAGGTGACGAGATCGTTGCCCACGGGACTAACGACGCCCATGCCGGTGATGACTACTCTGCGATCGTGGATGTTCATGCGGGAAGGGATCAGCGTGTGCCCATGCCGACGCTTTGGACTGATTGGAAAAGTTTTCCTTCGGTCTTGATCGACGGGGCGATGATGATTTCGGTCTGTTGAAACTCCGCCATGTTTGAGGCGCCGACGTTGCCCATACAGGTGGTGATGGCGCCGACTAAATTCTGGCTGCCATCGTCCACTTCCGCGGGGCCGAAAAGAATCTGCTGAAGCGAACCGGTGGCGCCGACTTTGATGCGGGTGCCGCGCGGAAGATTCGCGTGCGGGGTGGCCATGCCCCAATGGTAACCTTTCCCGGGAGCTTCGTGCGCTTTTGCGAAAGCACTCCCGACCATGACCGCGTCCGCCCCGCAGGCGAAGGCCTTGCAAACATCGCCGCCTTTGCTCATGCCGCCGTCGGTGATGATCGGGACGTAGCGCGAGCTTTTCTTGAAGTAAGCATCGCGCGCCGCGGCGCAATCCACCGTCGCGGTCACTTGCGGCACGCCCAGGCCGAGGACGCCGCGCGAGGTGCAGGCGGCGCCGGGACCGACGCCGATGAGCACGGCCGATGGCCCGCATTCCATGATCGCGAGGGTGACATCGTAGGTCACGGTGTTGCCGACGATCACCGGGATCTTCATGTCGCGGCAAAACTTCGGCAGGTCTAACGAGCGGTATTCGCTCGAGATATGTTTCACCGTGCTCACGGTGCTTTGGACCACGAAAATATCCGCGCCGGCTTCCTGCGCGATCGCGCCAAAGCGTTCCGCGCGCTGTGGGATGGAAGAGACCGCGGCGATCGCGCCGGCGTCTTTGATCTGCTTGATCCGCGCGGCAATCAGTTCTTCCTGCACCGGCTCAGTGTAAATTTTCTGGAGCAGGCCGGTGACCTCGAGCTTGTCGGCATCGACAATTTTTTGCAGGACCTCCTGCGGGTTTTTGTAGCGCGTTTGCACGCCTTCGAGATTGAGCACCGCGAGGCCGCCCAGGCGGCTCATGGCGACGGCAAAATCGACATCGACCACGCCGTCCATGGCGCTGGCTAAAATCGGAATCTTGAACTCCAGCGGGCCGCCTTCGCGACGCCCCAGCCGGAACGTGGTGTCGACCTCGTTTGGGTTGATCGTGATGCTCCCCGGAACCAGCGCGATCTCATCGAACCCATAGCTCACGCGCGCTTTTCGATTTCGGCCAATCCACATTCCCATAACTAAATTTGCTCCGGTTTCAGTCGTTCGTTCAGGCTTCCGCAACGCGGGCATCGCGGGAGCAGCGCGGGCGTTCGATCTTCGAACTCGAAGGCGCAAATCACGCAGCGCAATCGATAACGCAACGCCCGGCGTTCACGCCGGCGGCGGTTCCACTCGCCCACTATCCAGAGGAGAAAAACCGCCGCAAGAAAAACCAACAGGTAGATCGTGACCAGCGCGGCCAGGCTCACCTGGATCACGGTGCGGCCTGCTCCGGCGCCGGCGCGAGATCGTTGCCCCATTCCAGCGTGGCGGTGGTCCAGCGGAGCGTGTTGCTGTCTATTTTCGCCCCCGGAAAACGGACGCGGAGGAGGAGCTGGCGCGCCTGCTCGTCGAGCGCGGGATCGCCCGAGGCATCGACCAGAAAGCAATGCCGCACCGCGCCCGCGGGATCGACTCCGAGGCGGAAGCGCGCGGCCTCCGGGACGTCGCCGGCGCTCGCGTGAAAGGACAACGGCGGCAGCACGGGGGCGCCGAGTGATTCGGTCTGGTCGAGGTGCAGCGTGGTAGCCACGGATGCTGATGTGCCTGCCCCGGCTGACGGGCGCGGGGAGGGGACGGGCCCGGGCGGATAAGCGCTGGGCACTTCGAGATGACGCTCCGGCGGCGGGAGGTCGCGGAGTTGCGGCTGGTAGTTGGCCAGCGAGGTAACATAACGCGCCGCCGGCGGCTGGCGCACCGCGGCATCCGTGGGCCGTTGAGTGGTCGAGGCGAGCGCGGGATCTTCGGCCTCGATCCAGCGGAGGAGGACGCGTCCGGCTTCCGAATCGCCGGTGATTATGTTTACCCGCGCCGGCGGCGGGAGCAGGGAAACGGTGGGCGGATAGATGATGCGGAAGAGGTAAAAGCAGAGCGCATGGAGCGCGATCGAACCGGCGATGAAGCTCGTCAGTGCGGTCCGGCGGCTGCGCGGCGGCAGCCAGTTGAACACTGGCGTGTATGCCACCGGGGGCGCGAGCGGCGGGCTCATTTCGCCGGGGCGGCTGCGAGCGAGACACTGGTGATGCCGTGCTCGAGGGTCGCGTTCGTGACCGCCACCACGACCTCGTAAGGCGTCAGGCGGTCGGCCTTGATGATCACTGGGCGGCCCTCCTTTTTCGCCGCTTCCAAAAGCGGCCCGAGTTGGTCTAACGACACCTTCCGGTCGCGGAAATAAACCGCCGGCGCCGGTCCGCCGGTGATGCTGATGATCTGCGGGTTAACCTGCGGGCCGAGGCTGAAACTCGAGAGCGGCAGGGAGACGGAGATGCCCGGCTGGAGGATGAAATTCGAGCTCAGGACGAGGAAAAAAATGAGCAGGAAGACGACGTCGATCATCGAGATCACGCCCAGCCAGCCGAAGTGGAATTCTTTCGTGCGGGTGAGTTTCACGATGCGCGTCGGTCGGTAGCGGAAGCGCTACTTTTCGCCTCGCGCCACTTCCCGCGGCGGCTGGAAGGTGATGATGTCGCTGGGCGCATCGTGATCCGTGAGCATGTGCACCACCTCGATCCCGGCGCGTTCCATCTCGTGCATGATCGTGTTCACCCGTGACGAGAGATAGCTGTAGGCCACAAAGGTAGGCGTGGCCACGACCAGTCCAGCGGCGGTCGAGAGCAAGCTCTTGTAGATGCCATTCGAGAGCTCGGTCACGGTGGCGAAGCCCCCGTTTGAGCTGATCGTGCCGAAGGCGTCGATCATTCCCGCGACTGTTCCGAGCAGGCCGAGGAGCGGAGTGAGAAAGGCGATCGTCGCGAGCACCCCGAGGAAGCGCTCCAGCTTCGGCACCTCGAGCTGGCCGGCTTCCTGCACGATCTCGCGCAGTTCCGAGCGCGGGGATTCGTGCCGGATGATTGCGGCATGGATCACGCGCGCGACCGGGCCAGGCGTGCCGGCAGATTCATGCAGCGCCTCGGCGAAATTGCGGCGCGCGACCAGGTTCGAGAGTCCCTGGAGAAACTCGCCCACGTGAATGCTGGCGCGGTGGAAGTAAAAGAGGCGCTCCGCGAAAACAGCGATCGAGATGATGCTGCAGACCAGGATAGGCCACATGAGCAGCCCGCCCTTCTGGATGTAGTCGATCATCCTGAGTGTTCTTAAATGGGATTCCGGCAGGCCGCAATAGCGGCGGTCGGCGCGGGTCCGGGCCGCGGGCTCAGCGTTTCCGCGAAGTCTCGCCGATCTTTTTGCCAGCAGGATCGTAGACGGAATAGCCGGCCTGCTTGCCGTTGCTGTCGTAAGCGAAGACCAACTTCATCTGCAGGACGTTCTCCTGGTTCATCCGCGTCTCCTCGGCCACGCGGCCGATGCCGTCGTATTTGTAGGCCGAGCGGAAGAGGAACTTGTCCCCTGGCCCGAAGGCTTCGCCGGTGGCGTAGCGGCCGGCGTCGTCCAGGGTGTAACGGATCACACCGATGACCTTGCCGCGATGGTCGGTGGTCGTGGCCGTCGCGCGTTTTTCGGCCGGATTCGTTTCGTAGCTCGTGCGGGTGCCATCGGCGTTTTGGGAAACGGTCACGCGGATGGCAGTGCTCGCGGCGCTCGTGGGCAGCTGCGCTTTGGCGGCGGAAAACGCGAGGGCCGCGGCGGTGAAAATGACGGCAAAACCGCGAGGGAACATGGGTCACGGTAACGGGCCGGAAAATTCCCCGCAAACAGGGATTTATTTCGTTGACCCTCGGCACGCAAAGTGGTTAACAGTGGGACGAAGTGGATTGAAATGGCGCGATCGTCCTCCACTGGCGTAATGGACACCGAACCTCAATCTCAGACCTTCTACGCCGGGAACTTCCGTCACGCCATCGACGAGAAGAATCGACTCACCATTCCCTCGCGTTGGCGCAAGGGCGAACCGGAGGACTTCATCATCGTCCCGGAGCCGCAGGGGCAATTTCTCATCGTCCTGTCGCCCGCGGCTTTCGTGCGCATGAACCAGGAGGTGGAGCAGAATCCCGCGATTTCGCCGGCTGATCGCCGCATTTTCCTGCGCCACTTACACGCCCGGGCGCAGCACGGCTCGGCCGACAAGCAGGGCCGCCTGGTCCTTCCGGAAGACCTATGCCGCGCGCTTGCACTGAAGGGCGAGGTCGAGCTCGTGGGCGGCCGTGGCCGTTTCGAAATCTGGAACCTGGCGAAGTGGAAACGCGCCCACGAAGAGGAAAACGCCACCTACCAGCACGTGGCAAAATTGGTCGGCCTGTAGCGAGGGAAAACGGATGAACGCACTTTTGTTGGAACGCCCGGTTCGGTTCGCCACCGGGCCCTTGATCATTGAGGAGGAGGCACAGGAAATGGAAGACTTCACCTACCATCGCCCCGTGCTCTCGGCGGAAACGCTCGAGCTGCTCGCGCCGCGTCCCGGGGCCCTGGTGCTCGACGGCACCTGCGGCGGAGGTGGCCACAGCGAGCTCATCCTGCAAAGCGGGGCCGACGTTCTCGGGCTCGACCAGGACCCGGACGCCATCCGCTTTGCCAGCGAGCGTCTCGCGCCCTTCGGCGGCCGCGTGACCTTGCGCCAGGTGAATTTCCGTGAAGCCCCGCGTGTGCTCGACGAGCTCCGGATTGCGCGGCTGGGCGGCGCGCTCCTCGACCTGGGCGTTTCCTCGCGCCAGCTCGAGAACGCCGAGCGCGGCTTCAGCGTGATGCGGAACGGCCCGCTCGATATGCGGATGGACCCGCGGCGCGAGCTGACCGCGGCCGACATCGTCAATAACTATAGCGAAGAGGAGTTGACCCAGCTCTTCCGCGATCTCGGCGAAGAGCCGGCCGCGCGCAGAATAGCCAGCCAGTTGGTCAAGCACCGCAAGGCCGAGACCTTCCGCGACACCCTGCAGCTGGCGAAAGCGATCGAGAAAATCGTCTGGCGCCACGGCCGCCGGCATCCGGCGACGCAGGTTTTCCAGGCGCTTCGCATGGAAGTGAACGACGAACTTGGCGCGCTCGCCGAGGGGCTGCGCGTGATCGGCGAGCGGCTGGAAAGCGGCGCGCGTTTTGCCGTCATCACCTTCCACTCACTCGAGGACCGGATCGTGAAAAATTTCTTCCGCGATCGCAGCCGCGAGTGGC
Organism: uncultured Verrucomicrobiae bacterium; assembly: GCA_963726745.1. Lineage (GTDB taxonomy): Bacteria > Verrucomicrobiota > Verrucomicrobiia > Chthoniobacterales > UBA10450 > JACCTI01. The sequence continues at coordinate 563,364 of CAVSDR010000003.1, read as the reverse complement.
TTGACCGCCCGGAATGGCCCGAGCCGCGGCGCAATCCCGACTACGCCTTTCGTCCCGTCACCTCGAAGCCGGTTGAACCCGGCCTCGAGGAGCAGCGCACCAACCCACGGTCCCGCAGCGCGAAGCTGCGCGTGGCCGAGAAAGTCTAACCATGCAACGCACCCGCCGTCCGCAATTCAATACCCTGAACGCGCCTTCGCTGGCGCGCTGGATCATTCTCGCGGCCTTCATCGGCCTCACCGGATTGGTCTACGTCTACCTCAACGTCCAGCTCTATCACTTGGGCGATAACAAGAAGGCGCTCGAGAACGAGCTCGCCCGGATCCGAAGTGAAAACGAAGTCGCGAATGTCCAGATCGCCGCGCTCACCTCGCGCTCTGCGCTCCAGCGCCGGCTCAAGGAAGGCTATCTCAAGATGGTCGCGATTCCGGACGAAAGCATCGTGCGCTTGAGTGTGCCGCTGCCTTCCGCGTCGGGCGATGACCTCATTCCTGTCTCGAACCGCAGATGAAGTGGAACAGCCGGACCCGTTGCGCCGCTGTGTGCATTGCCTTCACGGTAATGTTCAGCGCCTTCTCGTTCCGGTTGGTTTACTTGCAGCTTAGCCAGCACGATGCGCGCGCGGCGGAAGCGGCCGACAAGCACGTCCACAGGCAGGGGATCTTCGCCGAGCGGGGCGCGATCGTGGACACGAATGGCGAGGTCCTGGCGCACAACATCCCGGTCGAAACGGTGGTGGCCGATTGCACCCACATTACGAAGCTCGATCAGGTCGTCCCGGTGCTGGCGCAGGCGCTCGACCTGCCCGCGGCGGAATTAGCCAGCAAGCTCAGCGGCGATCGGCGTTATGTCGTGCTCAAGCGCCAGGTGCCGGAGGCAATCACGCGCGCCCTGCGCGCGGAGAAGCTGCGCGGCATATACTTCGAGCGCGACACCGCCCGGGTCTACCCGAACGGCTCGATGCTTTGCCACGTCATCGGCTTTACCGATTTCAACCACAAGGGCATCGAGGGCGTGGAAGCCTCGATGGAAGATTACCTCCACGGGCAGGATGGCTATCGCTACATCGAACACGACCGCGCCGGCCGTGAGATTGTGCTTTATCGCGGGCAAGAACGCGCCCCGCGCGACGGCTTCCGCGTCAGCCTAACGATTGATCTTCACCTGCAGAACATCGTCGAGAACGAGCTCGACGCGGCCATGCGCGAATATCATCCCGAGAAGGCCACGATCATCCTCATGCGACCCGACACGGGCGAGATCCTGGCCATGGCCAATCGCCCGCATTACGACCTGAACAAGCGCTCCGAGGCCAAACCCGAAGAGATGAAAAACCGCGCCATCAGCGACAGGATGGAGCCGGGCTCGACCTTCAAGATCGTGACTGCCGCGGCCGCCTTGAACGAAGGGAAAGTCCGGCCGGATACGACCATCTTCTGCGAAAACGGCGTCTGGAATTACGGCGGCCGCCCGCTCCACGATCACCACGGCTACGGCGAGATCACCGTCCAGGACATCTTGATCAAATCGAGCAACATCGGCGCGGCCAAGCTGGCCATGTCCGTCGGCGATCAGAAATTCTACGAGTACATTCGTCGCTTCGGCTTTGGCGAACCGACCGGTGTGGAGCTGCCCTCGGAGACTTCCGGCACGGTCCATCCGCCGCAGTCCTGGAGCAAGATTTCGATCACCCGCATCCCGATGGGCCACGAGGTCGATGTCTCGCCTTTGCAGATGTGCACCGCGATGGCGACGATCGCGAACGGCGGCAAACTGATCACGCCGCGCATCATCCGCTCGATCACCCGCGCCGATGGCGAGGTCGTCAGCCGGTCCGAGCCCACCGTCCTCCGCCAGGTCATCAGCCCGCAAACCGCGCGGCAAATCGGCGACGCCCTCCGCGGCGTGGTCAGCGATCGTGGGACCGCGGCCGGCGCGGCGGTGCCTGGGTTTACGATCGCGGGGAAGACCGGCACGGCGCAAAAAGTCGACCTCAAGAACGGCGGCTACGAGCACGGCAAATATGTCGTCTCTTTTTCCGGCTACATGCCTGCGGAAAACCCGGCCTTTGTCGCCCTGGTCACCCTGGACGACGCCAAGACGAAGACCCCGGAACAGAATTACGGCGGCACCGTGGCCGCGCCCATTTTCGCGCGCATTGCCGAGCAGGCCGCGCGCTACCTCGATCTCGAGCCGCAGCAGGAAGAGATCAAACGTGCGCTGCCGATGGAACGCGTCTCCTTGCCCCTGCCGGCCCGTCGTTAGGAATTCCTGCCGCCCGCATCATGCTGCTTAAAAATCTTCTCGCCGGCCTCACCACTCGTTCGGTGGTCGGCCCGGCCGATCGCCAGGTCGAGAGCCTCGCGTACGACTCGCGGCGCGTCGGCAAGAACAGCATCTTCGTTGCGCTCCGCGGCGAGAAGAGCGACGGCCACGCCTTCGTCGACCAGGCGGTCGAGCGCGGCGCTTCCGTCATCGTGGTCGATCACCCGATGCAGCAGGCGCGGGTCACGCAGGTGAACGTGGAGAACACTCGCACCGCCCTGGCCGATCTCGCGGCCGCCTTTTACGACCGCCCAATGCGCCGGCTAAAAATGGCCGCGGTCACCGGCACCAACGGCAAGACGACGACGACGTTTTTGATCAAGCACATCTGCGAAAAAGCTGGCCTGCGCTGCGGCTTGATCGGGACCGTGCGCTACGAGATCGGCGAGCGCATCCTGCCGGCTATCCGGACCACGCCGGAGTCGCTCGAGCTGCAGGAGCTCCTCGCGCAAATCGCCAACGCCGGCTGCAAGGCCGCGGCCATGGAAGTCTCCTCGCACGCGCTCGCGCAGGAGCGCACCCGCGGGCTCGAGTGGGACGTGGCCGTCTTCACTAATCTCACGCAGGACCATCTCGATTTTCACGGCACGATGGAGAATTACTTCGAGGCCAAGCTCAAGCTCTTCACCGGTCTTGCGGGTCAGGAATTTAAGAAGAAGCCCACCGCGATCGTGAACCTCGACGACCGCTACGGCGAGAAGTTGCTCGACCGTTTGCCGAAAGACGTCCGGGTCATCACCTACGGCCTGGGCGTGCGGGCCGACTTCCGCGCCTCGAATTATCGCCCGGAATTTTCCGGCACCTCCTATCAACTCGAGGCGCAGGGAAAGAGCTACCTCGTGCGCGTGCCGCTCATCGGCCGTTTCAATGTCGCCAACTCGCTGGCTGCACTCGCCGCCGCCAGCAGCATGGGCGTAAGCCTGCGGGACGCGATCTCCAGCCTGGCGAAATCTCCGCAGGTGCCCGGCCGGCTCGAGGCCGTCCCGGCGAAGCGGCAATTCCAGGTCTTCGTGGATTACGCGCACACGCCGGACGCGTTGCTCAATGTCCTCAAGACGCTGCGCGAACTTTCGCCGCGGAAAATCATCGTCGTCTTCGGCTGCGGGGGCGATCGCGACCGCGCGAAGCGCCCGTTGATGGCGGCCGCGGTCGACCAAAACGCCGACTTCGGGATCATCACTTCCGACAACCCGCGCAAGGAAGATCCCGAGGCGATCATCGCGCAGGTGGAAAAAGGTTTTCGCTCCGAGCGCTACGAAAAAATCACCGACCGCACCGCCGCGATCACGCGCGCGATCATGCTCGCGCAGCCGCGCGACATTGTCCTCATCGCCGGCAAAGGCCACGAGACCTACCAGGAATTTGCCGACCACACGATCCCCTTCGATGACCTCCAGGTGGCCCGCCGCGCGCTCGAAGGAAAGCCCCTGGAGTTCGAATAGATGGAGCGGCTTTCTCTTTCCCAAATCGCGGAGTGGGCCGGCGGCAAAATCGTTGCCGGCGCTTCTGCCAGCGAGATCACGCGCCTGAGCACGGACTCGCGCACGCTCCAGCCCGGCGACCTTTTCGTGCCGCTGCGCGGGGAGAACTTCGATGGCCACCAGTTCCTCGCGCAGGCCGCGGAACGCGGCGCGAGCGCGGCTTTGGTCGACGAAAAATGCGACGTGAAGTTGCCGGCTAATTTGGCGGTCGTCCTCGTGCCCGACACGCTGGCCGCTTACCAGCAGATCGCGGCGGAATATCGCCGCTCGTTAGGCCTGAAAGTCATCGGCATTACCGGGAGCAACGGGAAGACAAGCACGAAGGATTTCCTCGCCGCTGCGCTCGCGCGCCGCTTTCGCGTGACCAAGACGGAAGGCAATTTCAACAACCACGTCGGCCTGCCGCGCACCATCCTCGAGGCCGGCGCGCAGGATGAAATCGCCGTCTGGGAGATTGGGATGAATCACCCCGGCGAGATCGCCCCGCTCGCGAAGATTGCCCGGCCCGACGCCGCCATCATCACCAACATCGGCACCGCGCACATCGAGTTCATGGGCTCGCGCGAAGCGATCGCGCAGGAAAAAGGCGTGCTCGCGGAAGCGGTCGGCGCCGGGGGCTTCGTCATCTTGAATGCGGACGACGCCTTCAGCGAAGTGATCGCGCAGCGGACGCGCGCGAAGGTCATCCGCGCCGGGATCGAGCGTGGGAGCCTGCGCGCGGAGGACATTCGCCAGACCTCCGCCGGGAGCGAGTTCACCGTGCTCGAGGGGGCGCATCGCTGCCGGGTGCAATTGCCTGTGCCCGGCCTGCACATGGTGCAAAACGCCATGCTCGCGATCGCGGCCGCGCGCGCTTTTGGCATCTCGCTGGAAGAAGCCGCCGCCGGGCTCGCCTCCACCCCGCTCACGAAAGCGCGCCTGCAATTGCGCGAGGTGCGCGGCGTGCGCTTTCTCGACGACAGCTACAACGCAAATCCCGAGTCGATGAAGGCTGCCTTACGCACCTTGATCGAGCTCCGGACCGAGGGGACGCGCTTCGCCGTCCTCGGTTACATGGGCGAACTCGGGACGGAATCGGAGCGCGGCCACGCGGAAGTGGGCGAAGCCGCGGCCGCTTTTGGGATCGATCGGTTGATTGTCGTCGGCCCGCAGGCGGAAGCGATCGCCCGCGCGGCGCGCGCTGCCGGTCTCGCGAAAACAGACAGCGTCTTGGACGCGGCCGCCGCCGCCGAGTTGCTCGCCGAGGAGACGCGCGCGGGCGATCTCGTCTTGCTCAAAGGCAGTCGCACCGCGCGCATGGAACGCGTGCTCGAGCTCTTCAGCACCGCTGCCGAAAGGACTCACGCGCGATGATGTTTTACCTCCATCTCCTGAGCGAGCGCATCGGCGGTTTCAACGTCTTCAGCTACGTCACTTTTCGCTCGGTGGCGGCGGCGATCACCGCTTTCACGCTCACACTCGTCTTCGGCAATCTCATCATCCGCAAGCTCATCTCGCTAAAGGTCGGCCAACCGATCCGCACCGCCGCGGAAGTGCATCGCCTGGCGGAATTGCACGGCGGGAAGAAGGGCGTGCCGACGATGGGCGGCGTCCTCATCATCGGTGCGGTTTTCGTTTCCAGCGTCCTTTGGGCGCGCCCGGATAATCGCTTCGTCTGGCTCGCGCTCTTTGCCATGACCACGCTCGGCGTGCTCGGTTTTGCCGACGACTACCTCAAGGTCACAAAGAAAAAATCCGACGGGATCAGCGGTCGCGTGAAGCTACTCGTGCAACTCGCGGTCGCGGGCGTGGTCACGCTGGTTTTCCTAACGAATCCTTTGATCGAGGTGCAGGCACGTTCGCTCTACCTGCCGTTTTTCAAGGCGCCGGTGCTGGCGAACATGGGCCTCTTCACCTTCCTCTTTTTCGCGATCGTGATCGCCGGCTCGTCGAACGCGGTCAACCTCACGGACGGGCTCGACGGCCTTGCGATCGGCTGCACGATCACGGTCGCGTTTGCCTACGCGCTGCTGAGTTATGCCGGCGGCAATTTCAAGATCGCCGAGTATTTGCAGGTCCCGTTTTATCCCTTCACCGGCGAACTCACGATCGTCTGCGCGGCGCTCGTCGGCGCGGGTCTTGGCTTTCTTTGGTTCAATTGTCACCCGGCTAAAGTTTTCATGGGCGACACCGGCTCGCTCGCGATCGGCGGGCTCATCGGCGTGGTCGCGATCTGTTGTAAACAGGAGCTGCTGCTGACCGTGGTCGGCGGCGTCTTCGTGATCGAGGCCGTCTCCGTGATCCTCCAGGTCCTGAGCTTCAAGACCACCGGCAAGCGCATCTTCTTAATGTCGCCGATCCATCACCATTTCGAACTCAGCGGCTGGAAGGAAAACACCGTCATCGTGCGGTTCTGGATTCTCTCCGCCGTCTTCGCCCTCCTTGGGCTGGCCACCTTGAAACTGCGATAATGCGTTACACCGACCGAAAAGTTGCCGTCCTCGGCGCGGGCCTCAGCGGCACTGCTGCGGCGCACTTGCTGAAGGATGAGGGCGCGGCTGTGACCGTGCTCGATAGCGCGGAGGAGCAGACGATTCTCAAGACCACGATCGAAGGCCTGCGTGCGCGCGGGATCGAAGTTGTCTGCGGGGCAGCCGCGGAGAAAGACTCGGCGCACTACGAAGTGATTGTGCTCAGCCCGGGAATCGATCCGGCCACGCCGCTGGCGCAGAATTTTTCCGCGCGCGGAGTGGAGATGATCGGCGAGCTCGAGCTGGGCTGGCGTTCGCTCAACCAGGTGCCGGTGATCGCAATCACCGGGACCAACGGCAAGACCACGACGACCGAGTTGCTCGCGCAAATGCTCAATGCCTGCGGGCAGCGCACGATCGCCTGCGGCAACATTGGCAAGCCGCTCTCGGAAGTGGCGCGCGAAGGGCGCGACCTCGACGTGATCACGGTCGAGGTCAGCTCCTTCCAGCTCGAGACCATCAGCACCTTCCGGCCGTCGATCGCCGTCTGGCTCAATTTCGCCCCGGACCATCTCGATCGCTACCGCTCGTTAGGCGAATACCGCGCGGCCAAGCTGCGCATTTTCGATTACCAAACCGCCGACGACTTCGCGGTGCTGAACGCGGCCGAGGAGATGCCGCCGCTCCAGGCGCAGGTGACCACGTTCAGCGCTTACGAAGACCAGGCCGACTTCCGCCTCGCGGAGGGCGCGATCGTTTATCGCGGCGAGACCGTCCTGCGCCTCGCGGAGACGAAACTGCGCGGCTCGCACAACCTCGAAAACCTCATGGCCACGCTGGCGGTGGGCCTCGCGCGCGGGCTCACCTTTGCCCAGATGGTCCCGCCGCTCTGTGAGTATCAGCCGCGGCCGCATCGGCTCGAATTCGTGCGCGAGCTCGACGACGTCACCTACATCAACGATTCCAAGGCGACCAACCTCGACGCGGTCGAGAAGGCGCTCCTCGCGCAGACCAAGCCGGTGATCTTGATCGCTGGCGGGAAAGACAAAGGCTTCGAATACGAGACGCTGCGTCCGCTGGTGCAGGAGAAGGTCCGCGCGACCGTGCTCATCGGCGAAATGGCGGAACGCATCTGCCGCGATTGGGAGGAGACCACGCAATGCACGATCGCGGTCTCGATTGCCGATGCGGTGGAGCGCGCACACGCGCTCGCGCAGCCCGGCGAGGTCGTCCTTTTCTCTCCCGGAACTTCCTCGTTCGACATGTTCAAAAGCTACGCCGACCGCGGCGATCAATTCCGCGCGTTGGTCCACGCGCTCAAAAAATCTCGCTCATGAAAATCCCGAAATTCACCCTCGCCGTCTTCAGTCGTCCGAAGAAAAAACTCCGCGCTTCCACCGCTCGTCGTTTCGCGGGAAATGACGATGCCGACTTCGAGGAAATGGCGGAGCCGAACATGAAGCTTTCGCGCGCGCTTTTGATCGTGCTCATCCTGCATGTCGTCGCCGTGGCGGGGATCATCGCCTTTAACACGATCAAGAGCCGGCAGGGCGCTTTCCCGCCGGCCGCCGTCGCCGCGAGCACGCCGGCTGCGAAAACTGACAGCACCCCGGCCGGCGCGGTCGCCGCCTCCGCGGCGAAGGGCGAAGAGGAGAGCGCGATCCCGCGCGCGCTCCCGGTCGCCAACGAGAGCGCAAACACCTACACGGTGGCGAAAGGCGACAACCCGGTGAAGATCGCGAAGAAGCTCAAGGTTTCCGAGTCCGAGCTGCTTTCGGTCAATCATATCGACGATCCCCGGAAGCTCCAGATCGGCCAGAAACTGATCATTCCCGCCAAGGCGAAAGCGAAGAAATAGCCAGCCGTTTCGCATGCATCGCAAAAGCGCTTATTTCCTCTTCCTGGCCGTGCTCGGCGTCCTCGCCATCGGGCTGGTGATGCTTTTCAGCACCAGTGCTTTTGCCCGCGATAGCCATGGCGATGTCTATTATTTCGTAAAACGCCAGGCCGTCTGGCTAGGCGTGGGCCTGGTCGTCTGCACGATCGCAGCCCTGATGGATTACCACTTCTGGGCGCGCACCTGGTGGATCTGGTTTGGGCTTGCCGCGGTCATGCTCGTGCTCTGTTTCATCCCGCCAATCGGCCAGCGGATCAACGGCTCGCGCCGCTGGATCGGGCTGCACGGCTTGACCTTTCAGCCCTCCGAGCTGGCGAAAGTGTCGGCTATTTTCTTTCTCGCCTGGTGGTATTCGAAACATGAAAAGGCCAGCGGCAAGCTCCTCCAGGGTTTCGCCATTCCGCTCGCGATCGTCGGTGGTTTGCTGGCCTTGATCGTCTTCGAGGTCGACCTCGGCTCGACCGCGCTCATCGGCGCGACCGCCTTCGCGATGATGTTCATCGCGGGGGCGAATGGGATCGTGCTGGCCGGGCTCGCGCTCGCCGGGGTTGGCGGAATTTTGGTCGCGGCCATGACCATGCCCGAGCGCATGAGCCGGCTGCTCGCGTTTATGGATCTCGAGAAGTATGCGCAGGATGCCGGCCTGCAGCAGATGCAGGCGTTGATCGCCTGGGGCAGCGGCGGGATCGAAGGGCTGGGCCTCGGCAACGGCCGCCAAAAGATGGCTTACCTGCCCTACGCGCACACCGATTTCATCTTCCCGATGATCGGCGAGGAACTCGGATTGCGGGTGAGCTTGCTGGTTGTTTTTCTCTTCGTGGTCATCATCGTCTGCGGGATGACGATCGCGCTCCATGCGCGCGATCGCTTCGGGCTGCTCCTCGGCTCGGGCGTGGTGTCGCTGCTCGCGCTCCAGGCCGCGGTGAACATCGGCGTGACCACCGCGCTCCTGCCGAATAAAGGCCTGCCGCTTCCCTTCGTGAGTTACGGCGGCTCGAATCTCGCGGCCTGTTTATTTGGCGTCGGCCTGCTCCTGAGCATCTATCGGCAGGGCAATCTCGAACCCGCGATCAACCGCAAACGCAGCGCGCTCCCCGTGCGCCTGACTCCGCGCATTTGACGATGAACGCAGTCATTGCATGCGGCGGCACCGGCGGCCATCTCTTTCCCGGCCTGGCGGTCGCGGAGGTCCTGCGCGCGCGCGGCCACGAGGTGCTGCTCTTCATTTCCGAGAAGGAAATCGACTCGCTCGCGGTCTCGCAGCATCCGGAGTTCCGCTTCGAAAAGCTGCCCACGGTGGGCCTGCCTTCGCCCTTCTCGCCCGCGATCGTCCGCTTTCTCCAGCGCTTCCACGAAAGCCTCACGCGCTGCCGCCAAATCTACCGGCAATTTCAACCCCACGTTGTCCTCGGCATGGGCGGCTTCACTTCCACCGCGCCGGTGCTCGCCGGGCGGATGCGCAAGATTCCCACCTTCATCCACGAGTCGAACGCCGTGCCCGGAAAGGCCAATCGCCTGACCGCGCGCATGGTCCGCGCGGTCCTGCTTGGCTTCGCCGAATGCGCGCCCTTTTTCCCGAAAGTGCGCACGGAATTTACCGGCACGCCGGTGCGCACCGATCTCCAGCGGATCGAGCGCAGCGAAGCGCGCCGCCGGCTTGGCCTGGAGGAGAATTTGCCGACGCTTTTGGTCATGGGCGGGAGCCAGGGCGCGACCGGAATCAACCAGGCGATGATCCGCGCGCTCCCCGCGCTTCAGGGCGTGCCGCTGCAGGTGATCCACCTCACGGGCGCGCGCGACGAACGTCTCCTGGCGGATAATTATCAGCGCGAAAAAATCCCCGCCTTCGTGGCCGCTTTTCATCATCGAATGGAGGAAGTCTACAGCGCGGCCGACTTCGCGATCGCCCGCTCCGGCGCGGCCAGCCTCACGGAATTGGCGGCCTTTTCACTCGCCTCAATCTTGATCCCGTTTCCCTACGCGGCCGACGATCACCAGACGCGCAACGCCGAGATTTTCGCCCGCGCCGAGGCGGCGCTGCTCGTGCGTGAAGCCGATCTCGCGGGCGACGCGCTCGCGCGCACCATTCGCGAATTACTCGAGGACGAGCCGCGCCGCCGGCAGATGGCGGAAAAGAGCGCGCGCCTCGCGCCAAAAAACGCCGCTGCGCTTGTCGCGGATACCATGGAGCGATATACCAACGCATGAAGCCCGGCGCTGACGTTGCCCTCCAGAAAATGCTCACGCAGGAGCGGCATCGCATCCACTTGTTAGGCGTGGCCGGGAGCGGGATGAGCGGCATCGCCGCGCTCTTGCTCGAGCTCGGTCACCAGGTCAGCGGCTCGGATCGCGTGGGCTCGATGGAGACCGCGCGCCTGCAGCGTCTCGGCCTGCGCTTTCACGTGAAACACGTCGCGGAAGACGCGGCCGATGCCGAGCTCGTTGTCTATTCTTCCGCGATCAAAAAGGACAACCCGATCCTCGCAGCGGCGCACGCCAACGGCACCATGACCATCCGCCGGGCCGAGGCGCTGGCTGCGATCATGCTGGGTAAACGCGGGATCGTGATCGCGGGGATGCACGGCAAGACCACCACCTCCTCGATGGCGGCGCATGTTTTCCGCGAAGGCGGGATGCACCCGTCACATTACGTCGGCGCGGAGATTCCGATCCTGGGCTCGAACGCGCATTGGAATCCGCGCGGCGAATATTTCATCGCCGAAGGCGACGAGAGCGATGGGACCCTGCGCTTCTTCCATCCGGAGCACGCGCTCATCCTGAACATCGAGGAAGAGCATCTCGACTTTTACCAGGATCTCGCGGCGATCGATGCCGTCTTCACGCAACTTTGCGCGCAGACCAGCGGGACGGTTTTCTACTGCGCGGATGACGCCAACGCCACGCGCCTCTGCGGCGGCCGCGAGCGCGTCGTCTCCTACGGGCTGCGTGAAGGTGCTGACTATTTTGCCGCCGATATCGAGCTGCGCGATTTCGCCTCGGTCTTCTGCGTCTTTCGCCGCGGCGAAAAGCTCGGCGAAGCGGTCCTGAACGTCCCCGGGCGGCACAACGTGAGCAATGCGCTCGGCGTGATCGCCCTCGCGACCGAACTGGGCGTTCCCTTCGAGAAAATCGTCAGCTCGTTAGGCCAATTCCAGCACGCGCGCCGGCGTTTCGAGATCAAGTATTCCAGCCCGCGCTATCTCTTGGTGGACGATTACGCGCACCATCCTACCGAGATCCGCGCCACGCTCGCGACCGCACGTTCCGCCGGGCGCAACCGTGTGCTCGCGATGTTCCAGCCGCATCGTTACTCGCGCACGAAAGCGCTGCGCAAGGAATTTGGCGCCGCTTTCGAAAAGGCCGACCGCGTCTTCGTGGCCGACGTTTACCCGGCGAGCGAAGCGCCCATTCCGGGGATCACCGGGCAAACGATCGTGGATGAGATCGCGGCGCGCGGCCATCGGCAGGTCACATTCCAGCCGCGGCTGAGCCAACTCCACTGCGACCTCGGGAATTACCTCGAGGACGGCGACCTCGTGCTCAGCCTGGGCGCGGGCAACATCCATGAACAGCTTTCGCTCCTCGCGGCCGACCTCGTGATCGTCGAGCAACTCCGCGAAATCGTAGGCCCGGAAGGCGCCGTCCGGCTTTACGAGCCGCTGGCAAAGCACACCACCTTGCGCGTCGGCGGCCCGGCGCAATTCTGGGTGGAGCCGCGCGACGAGCGCGCGTTCGCCGAGATCATTCGCTATTGCCGGCGGGAAAATCTGCCGCTCTTCGTCATCGGTCGCGGCTCGAATTTGCTCGTGCGCGACGGCGGCATTCGCGGCGTGGTCGTGCATCCGGCAGGCGGCGAATTCGAGCGGATCACGGTTTTAGGCAACGAGATCACCGCCGGCGTGGGCGCGAAACTGAAGCAGGTGGCCTACGCCGGAAAAGCCGCCGGCCTCGGCGGGCTCGAATGGATGGAAGGCATCCCGGGCGAAGTCGGTGGCGCGCTGCGGATGAACGCCGGCGCGATGGGCGTGCAGACTTTTGACAACGTCGTCTCGATGCGATTCCTCAACGCCGAAGGCCAGGCGGAAATCAAGCCCGCGGCCGAACTCGAGGTGCACTACCGGCACGTTCCGGCGCTGGAGAAAAACTACGCGGTCTCCGCGGTCTTCCGCGGCTTGCCGGCTTCGAAGGACGAGATCCTGCGCCGGCTGGACGAGTCGCAAAACAAGCGCCGCACGAGTCAGCCGGCGGCGTCGAGCGCGGGCTGCATTTTCAAAAACCCGGGCGCCTGCCCCGCGGGAAAATTAGTCGACGAATTGGGACTAAAGAACAGCGCCGTCGGCCCGGCGCGCGTCTCGGAAGTGCACGGAAATTTCATCGTCAACGACGGCGGCGCGACCGCAGTGGAGGTGCTGGAGTTGATCCACCGGATCAAGACCGCCGCGCGCGAGCAGCGCGGGATCGAATTGGAAACCGAAGTGCAAATCGTGGGGGAGGAAGCGTGAGCGAAGTGGCAGGCAAAAAGATCGCCGTCTTGAAAGGCGGACCGGGCGCGGAACGCGAGGTCTCGCTCGCCACCGGCGCCGGCGTGGCCCGGGCATTGCGCTCGTTAGGCGCGGAAGTGAGCGAGGTGGATGTGCGCGGGGCGGACTTTGAGTTGCCCGCCGGGACCGAGCTGGCCTTCATCGCGCTCCACGGGACTTTCGGCGAGGACGGCCAGGTGCAGCAGATCCTGGAAGATCGCGGAATCGATTACACCGGCGAAGGGGTGGAGGAGAGCCGGATCGCGTTCGACAAGATTCTTTCGAAGGAAAAATTCGATGCCGGCCAGGTCGCCACGCCGGAGTGGGAGGTGGTGCGCCCCGGCGAACAGCCGACACTTTCTTTGCCGCTGGTGATCAAGGCGCCGCGCCAAGGTTCGACCGTGGGGGTTTACATCGTGAAGGAAAGCGGCGCGCTCGCGCAGCATCTCGAGGAAGCGGCGCAATACGACGAGCGCATCCTGATCGAGAAGTTTGTCCCCGGCCGCGAGCTGACCGTCGGCGTGCTCGGGGAGCAGGCGCTCCCGATCATCGAGATCATCCCGAAGGGCGGCTTCTACGATTTCACGAACAAGTATCCTTTCCTCAATCCCGGCGCGGGCGGCGCCGCCCAGCATGTGTGCCCGGCGCATCTGCCGGAAGAGCAGACGCAGGCAATCCAGGAGCTGGCGCTGCGGGCGCATCGCTCGTTAGGCCTCAAAGTCTATTCGCGCGTCGATGTGATGCTCCCGGAAGACGGCGCCCCGAGCGTGCTCGAGATCAACACCATTCCCGGGATGACCGAGGCGAGCCTGCTCCCGGAAGCGGCTGCGGCCGCGGGCATCGGTTACGCGCAACTCTGTGCCCGCATCATCGAGTTGTCCGCCGCGCAAAGGAGGGCGCGATGAGCCTGATGCAGGAGACCGGTGGCCGCATTCGCAACCAGCGCCGCGCGAGCAACACCCGCCAGCGCCGGCAGCAGCATTTGCTCGACGTGAAGGTGCGCTCGCACAAGGCGACGCAATACCGGAACAAGCGCATCCTCGTGATCACGTCGAAGATCCTGCTCGCCTTCCTCGTCGTCGGCGGGCTGGTTTACGGCGCGCGCTTTGGCGCGAAGCGCCTCTTCTTCGACAACCCCGATTACCGCTTGAGCAAGATCGAAGTGCGGACCGACGGCACCCTGCAGCGCGATCAAATCCTGCGCACCGCCGAGCTGGTCGAGGGCGAGAACATTTTCAGCGTGAACCTCGCGCGGGTGCACGACCAGCTGCAGGCGCTGCCGCAGGCGGAAGACGTGCAGGTGACGCGCAATCTCCCGGGCGAAATCAACATCGTCATCACCGAGCGGAAGCCCGTCGCCTGGATCACCAGCGGGAAAGAATTAGCCGACCCTTTCACCTCCGACGAATCCTTCCTGGTGGACGCGCGCGGCGCGCTCATGCGCGAGAAAAAACTCCTCCCGGAATACCTCGGCCTGCCGGTGATCACGGGTGCAGCGAACGAGACCTTGAGCGCCGGCAAGCGGATCGAATCCTTCGAAGTCAAAGCTGCGCTCGAGCTGCTGCGCCTGAGCATGGGCAGCTTTATGCAGACGCGTTTCCAAGTGCGCGCGATCGATGCTTCCAAGGGCTATTGCCTCGTAGTCACGGACAAGAACCGCACGCGCGTGACCTTCGGCTTCGATAATCTCGAGGATCAACTCCGGCGCCTCGAGCAGTTCCTCGTCTGGGCGGACGATTCCGGGCGCGAAATTGAGACCCTCAACCTCCTGGTCGAGCGGAACATTCCCGTGACTTTCACGAGGACGGCCGCGGAAGTGATCGACGACACTTTTGATCCCGAGAATGACGGGAAAATTTTGCGAGCAACGCCGGTGCATCCGGGGACGAAGGGGAGTCCGCTGCCGGCGAGCAAAGAGAAAACAACCGGCGCGGAGGCGAAGATTCGCAAGGCCCTGCCGGTGGAACGGGGAAGGAAAAACTAACGATGGCAAGCAGCGACTTGATGGTAGGACTGGAGATCGGCACGGCCAAGATTTGTGTGGTCGTGGGCGAGGGGCGCCCCGACGGCACGATCAAGATCCTGGGCGTGGGCCAGGCGCCGTCGCGCGGGGTCCGCAAGGGCGAGATCGTCGACTTCGAGACCGCGATGAAGTGCGTCCACGAGGCCGTGGTCGATGCCGAGGAAAAGAGCGATGTGATGATCCGCAGTGTCTATCTCGCGGTCACCGGCTCGCACATCCAGAGCTTCAATAATCGCGGCCTGGTCACGCTCCCGGAGGATCGCGAGGAGATCGACGAGGCCGATGTCGACGACGTGAAGCTGAACGCGCGCGAGGTCAGCATCCCGCAGGCAAACACCTTCCTCCATTCGATTATCCAGCACTATCACGTCGACGGACAGGAGGGCGTGCTCAATCCCGTGGGCATGCTCGGCGAGCGGCTGGAGGCGGATTTCCACATCATCCACGGCGTGCGCACGCGCATCCAAAACGCCATCCGCTGCGTGCGCGAACTGCCGCTCGATGTCGAGGACGTGGTCTTTAGCGCGCTCGCCGGCGCGCAGGTCGTGTTAACCCCGAATCAAAAGAATCTCGGCGCGCTTGTGATCGACATCGGCGGCGGGACGACGGACTACATTTTATATGTCGACGGTGCGATCAAGCAGAGCGGCTGCCTCGCGGTCGGCGGCGATCACATCACGAACGACATCTCCATGGGCCTGCGCATCCCGATGACGCGCGCGGAGAAATTAAAGCTCGAGGAAGGGCAGCGTCACCTTGGGGAATTGCCTCCCCGGCGAGACAGTCACGCTCAAGGACGACTCGGGTTTTGCGGGCAAGGAAATCGAGCGCGAGACCTTGAACACGATCATCCATCTGCGCCTGCGCGAGACCTTTGAGCTGCTCAAGCGGAAGCTCGATGAAGAGGGCTTCATCAACTACATCGGCGAAGGAATCTTCATCACCGGCGGCTGCAGCCACCTGAACGGAATCGAGCACCTGGCGGAGGAGATTTTCGAGATGCCGGCGCGGAAGGCGCACGCGCAAACCATGTCCGGCCTCACAAGCGCGTTTGAGAATCCGCAGTTCTCGACCGCGATCGGTTTGATTAAGTATGCCCAGGCGGTGCAGGGCGATCGCCAGCCGCGCGGCGGCCTGCGCCAGATGTTTGGGAAATTGTTTAGTGGAATGCGCTGACGGAAAAACTCGGAGCCAAGAAAATGATCCAACTGAACCGCAATTACACGCTGCCGGAAAGAGACGACGACCTCATCCCGATCAAGATCATCGGGCTAGGCGGCGCCGGCTCGAATGTGCTCGATCGCATGGTCCTCGAAGGCGTGGAGAAGGGCGACCTGATCGCCGCGAACACCGACGTGCAATCGCTCGCGAGCTCGGTCGCGACGCACAAAGTGCAACTCGGCCGCGAGGTCACGCGCGGCCTTGGCGCGGGCGGCGATCCTGATCTCGGTTACGAAGCCGCGCGGGAAGCGAACGACGAGCTGCGCCACGCCCTGGCCGATGCGCGGATGGTTTTCCTCTGTGTGGGCCTGGGCGGCGGGACCGGCTCGGGCGCAGCCCCGGTCATCGCGGAGATGGCGCGCGAGAATGGCGCGATGGTGATTTGTTTCGCGACCATGCCTTTCGGTTTCGAGGGCAAACGGCGCAACGCGCAGGCCACGGCGGCGCTCGCGCAGTTGCAGGCGATCTGCAGTGCGGTCGTCTGTTTCGAGAACGACAAAATGGGCGACATCGTGGCGCCCAAGGCCGGCGTGCATCAGGCTTTCGCTGCGGCGGATGTCACGATCACGCAGAGCGTGCGCGCGATTGCCGGCATTATCCAGCGTCCTGGCCTCGTGCGAATCGGCTTTGACGATCTTCTGGCCGCGCTGCGCAATCCGAACGCGCGCTGCCTCTTCGGTTACGGCGAAGCCGAGACCGACAACCGCTCGCACGACGCACTCACCCAAGCGCTCAAGAACCCGTTGATGGATCGCGGCCGGATGCTCGAGGAGGCGGTCAGCGTGCTCGTGCATGTGGCCGGCGGCCCGGGGATGACGCTTTCCGAGGTGGAGATTCTCATGGGCGAACTCAATCGCCACGTGGGCGACGAGACGCAGATTTTTTTCGGCACCGCCGTCGATAGCCGCATGGGCAACCGCATGGCGGTCACGATCATTAGCTCGCTCGCGGCCGAGGGCGGAGTGGTGGCCGCGCCGAAGCCCGTGCGGAAATTAGCCAGCAAGATGGTGCCGCCGACGCCGCAGTTGGAGCTCCCGCCGGAGCCGAAACCCGAGCCCGAACCGGAGCCGGAAACAGAAACAGAACCGGAGTTGGAGCCCGGGCCGGAGCCGGAATTGGAACCAATCCCGCTGGGAAATTTGGAATTCGAGGAAGCCGTGGAGCCAGCGCCCTTGCAGATGATCGAGGCCACCTTCCCGGAGCCGGTGGACGAGGAAGAACCCGTTAGGCAGCCGACGGTGGAGCCCGCCCCGGAGCCACCCGTGGAAGCGGCACCTCTCGAGCCGCCGCCGATGCTCGAGCCGGAGCCCGCGCAGCCGCGCGTCCTCCTCCCGAAGACCAAACCCGCCCCGGCCCCGATTCGTCCGCCCAAGCCGGAACGCACCGTGGCCAAGCAGGAGCTAATGCAATTCGAGAGCGTCACTCGCGGCCGCTTCGAGAAAAGCGAGCCCACGATCGTGGAAGGCCAGGACCTCGATGTCCCAACTTTCCTGCGCAAAAACGTGAAGGTGAAATAGCGGCGCGCAGCGCCGACAGGATCACAGTTTGGTCACGCTCAGCCGGAGGAAGAGTTTTCCGCCGAGGGCATTGCTCCGCGGAACCTGCGCTTTGATCACCTGGACGAAACCGTTGTCGCTTAAAATTTGATTTACCGGCGTCACGTTGCTCCAGGAACCAACACTGGTCGCTTGTTGCACTTGATAATCCAGGTCGCTCGCAGCCAGCACTCGGGTGTAAATGATCGAAAAATAAGTCGCGTCGTGTGACTCCACCGGACGGTTGTTTGAGGCAGCGTCGAGTGGGTCGCCGTTGAGGGCGTATTCGAGCAGGTTCGATACGCCATCCCCATCAGGATCTTGGTTCGGGCCGCTGATCGTTGGGTCGTTCAGCTGCTGCGGTGTGAAATGCCCGTTTTGCCAGCTGCTGAAATTGGAGGCAGGCCCAAGATACGAGGAGAGGGTGACGCCGCCGCTGTTGACTGTGACCAGGAAAGAGCCGCTCCCGTCGGCGTCGTGCAGGCGCGCACCGCTGACGACATTGCTGAATGCGCCGCTGACCGTGCCGGCGGCGGTCAGGATGTTGAACGTGTTTCCCGGGGCAGGGGTAAAACCATTCGTTAGGCTAATCGTCAAGGTGCCGTCGAGGGAAATGTTACTCGCGCTGCTGACCGCATCGTAGGTCGTACCGGGCGTCGTCCCGCCGATCTCCATCAGAAGGCTGCTGCCGGCCGCGAGCGCGAGCGAGCCCAGACTGATCGTTCCCGGGCTGTTTCCCGGGGAGAGGATGCCGCCTGGGTCAAGCGTCACGGCTCCGCCGATGCTTCCGCTGCCGCCGAGCGTTGCGCCGCTGGCCACCCGGACTGCGCCGGGAATAGAGCCGTTCACGATGAGTTTGCCGGCATTCACCTTCGTTAGGCCGGTGTAGCTGTTTGGGCCGCTGAGGGTGAATGTGCCGCTGCCGACTTTGGTTAACATGCCGCCTGCGCTGAATCCTGAGCCGCCGTCCGTGATCACGCCGGAGACGGTCGTATTCGTATTTCTGGTGCCGGTGACGAGGAGGGTATTGCCGAGGATGAAAGTGCCGGCACCTTCGATGGAGCCGAAAGAGGTGCCTTCCGGCGCCGGCGTGCCGTTGGGAATGTTCCCGCTGACCTGGAGGGTGCCGCCGGCATTGGCAATGATGCGCGAAGTCCCGCCGCTGACGAGGCCGTAGTAGCCGGAGAAGAGAACGGATCCGCCGCTGCCGCCGTTGCTGCCGCCACCGATCGTGATCGTCGCATTACCCGCGGTCGCGAACTGGCCAAACTGGAGGGTGGCGCCCGCCGCTCCCGCCGCGGTGCCGCCCTTTACATTGATGACCGCGTCTCCCGCCGTGGCCGCGCTGCCGCTGAAGCTCGCGCCCGGTCCGCCGGAGTTCAGCGTTCCGGAAGAAGCTGTCGCACCTTCCATGTCGACCAAGGAATTGCCGAGGGTGCTGAGAACGTAAAGAGAAGCGCCACCACCTGGGCCGGCGCCGAAGCCGCGGAGGACGATGTGCGACTGCGCCGCGCTGGAGGTCTCATAGAATTGCAGGTTCCCACTGGGACTGACGTCGAAGCTGGCGTTCCCTGCGTTGCTCTGGTCGCGGAAGCGAACGAAGGGCCCGCTGATGCTGTTGCTCGCGAGGTTGAAGGTCGAGTTGGCAGCCGTGCTGGAGTTATAAAAGTTCACGTCGCCGCCACCGCCGGGCGTGAAGAAATGCCCCTGGCCAGCGCTGGCATTGTTCCGGAAATTGAGCAGGCCGCCGCGGTTGGATACAGTGACGTAGAAAGTCCCATTGGCGGCGCTCGAGTTGCCGGCAAATTCAATCGTTCCCGGCGGACCGAAGATGCCGCCGACGTTGGTGAATGTGCCGGCGCCAGCATTTGAGTTGTCGTAAAAAAGCGTCTGTCCGCCGGCGAAGGAGAGCTGCCCGGTGCCGTAGTTATTGAAGGTGCCGTTTCCCGCGGTCGCATTGTCGCGGAAGAAGGTCACGCCGCCCGAGCTGTAAGTATTGTCGCCGCCGGTGTTCTCGAAGGTGCCGTTTCCGGCGGTGGAGTTTTCGAAGAAGCCAGTCTGTCCACGGCTGAAAGTTCCTAGACCTGGTTGACCGATGAAAACCCCGAAGCCTGCGCTGGCCGTGCCGGCGAAAGAGGTAAAGCCACCTGTCCCGCCATCGTTACCGGACGGGCTGCTGTTGTTCATAAAAACGCCGTGGTCGGCGTTGGTGTTATCGAAGAATTGCGTGCCGCCGCCGTTTCCGCCCGTGGCCGTCTCGCCCAGGTTGGTGAAACGAGCCGTGCCGGCGACTGCATTGTTGTAGAAATTGGTCTGGCCGCCAAAGCCGTCCACGCTGGCCGGTGATTGGTTTTGGAAGTTCGGTCCCGGTCGACCGGCGCCATTAGTGAAGGTCGCGGTGCTCGCGGTGGTCGCGTCGTGCAACTCCACCCGGGCCCAGCGTCCGCCGTTGCCGGCTCCGCCATTGACCACGAAATTTCCGCTGGCCGCCGTGGCGGTGTTATTGAAAAAAAGCGCGGCCGCCTCTGAGCGGAGCAGGCCGATGCCCGGATTCAACTGGGTGGTCTCGCCGCCTTTGAGCGTGTAAGTGGCGCTGCCAGCGGAGGCGCTGTTGCTGAACGTCATCGTGCTGGCCGGCGCCGCCGGCGCATTGATGCCCACGGTGCCGGCATCGAGCAGGAAATTTTGCGCCTGGCCCGAATTGTTGATTACACCAAGGCCGGTCAGGATCAGGTTTGCATTGTAGACGAAACCGCCGGTGACAGCGGAATAAAGCTCGATCGTGTAAGGAGGCGCGCCGCTGGCGAAGGTTATCGACGAGAGACTTAGCGCCGGCTGCCGATCGTTGGCGGCGGGATCAGAGGTCAAGCGCGAACTGAAATCCGCCAGAATCATCGTTTGCGGAGAGGCCCCGAAAGCGAGTGTATCGCCGGTGGCCGGCGGCGCCGGACCCCAGTTATCCGCGTTCGACCAGCGATTAGTATTGCCCGAGCCCGTCCAGTTAAGGCTCGCGCCCGCACGGTAAAGGCCGCGGCCGTGAGTGACCGCGACTAGGTTATTCTTTTGCCAGAATAACTCATCGACGGAAACGTTTGCTGGACCGTCGTGCGGGACCTTCCATGTGGCCCCGGCATCCTCGGAGGCGAAGACGCCAATTTCAGTTCCGACGTAGAGATAATCTGCGCGCAGGGGATTAATCACCAGGCTGCGGACGGGTACGCTGGGGACGCCGGTCGCACCGGCGCCTGCAACGGAAGTCCAGGTGGCGCCGAAATCCTGAGAACGATAAATGTTGTCCGAGCTAAACCCCCCGAAAGTGGCGTAAATCCAATTCGGGCTGCGGGTGCTATCGATCACCAGGCGCGTGACGAAACGAGCGGGGGTGCCGTTGCTTACCTTGCTCCAGTTCGGGCTGGCGGCGGTGGCGTTGAAGGTCAGGAAGATTTGCCCGTCGTTGTGCCCGACAACCACAAAATCGGAGTTGTTCGGCGCGATGGTAATTGCACTAACGGGGCTGGCATTTCCGGTCGGGGCTTTAACCGCGGCCCACGTGGGCAGACCGGCCGCCTTGATATCGTTACTTCGCCAGAGACTCAGGCCGCCCGCGAGCATGGTGGTTTGGTTGCTCGGATCGAGGATGAAGGGTGCAATGAAGTTGGCGCCGTTGAAAGCGTCGGTAATTCCAGCGCCGGTGCAGGGCCCGCCATTGGGAGACGTCGGAACGGGGTTGCAATAGATATAGCTCGCTGAAGCTCCGCCATCGTTACTTCGCACGATTCCTAGATTGATGTACTCGCCGTAGAAGTAAGTGTTATCGGTCTGATCGGCGGCGCAGAAACCGCCGTCACCGCCAAACATAGTTGTCCAGGCTTGCGGATCACCGGTGTAGCGGACCGTGCCGTTGTCTTGAGTGCCGCCGACGATGACACCGTCCGCGCTGGCGGTTGCGCCGTAGAACTGGGTGACCCCCAGGGTATTGTTCAGCGCCTGCCAGCCGCTCGTAAGAGTGACGGTGGAAACATCATTCGCGCGGTAGATGCCTCCGTCGTTTGTGAAATAGACGGTTTTATTGCTCGTGTTATCGAAGTTCGACGAAGCGAAGATCCCATGGTGATCGGAATGAGCCGATCCGTTTCCTCCATTGGCTATGGCAGTCCAGTTCAGTCCCCCGTCAGTGCTGCGATAAATGTTGATCCCGCCGAGGACGACAAAGTTAGGATTAAAGGGATTCACCCAAATGACGTTGTCATATCCGCCCTGCCCGCCGAGGAAGGTATTGCCCGGGTTCGAGGCATTCACTCTGGTGTAGGTCTGTCCACCGTCGAGGCTCTTGTAGATATCGCCCTGAGTTTGATTAGGAGCTGCCCCGGTGAATTGATCGACCGAAGCGTAGACAATCGAAGGATTACTCGGCGCGTAAGCTAACTCGATCCGCCCGGTCCCGCCGGCGCTGGCGTTAAGCGGGGGCGTGAAGGTGGCGGAAATCCAGCTTTGCCCCCCGTCGGTGGAATATCTGGCCGCGCTCGGGCTAGGCCGCGAGGCAATGGCCCGGCCGCTGTTCGTCGGGCTGAAGCGGCAATCCTGGATGTTGCCGCTAAAGCTGGGGGTGGCGCTCCAGGTCGCTCCGCCATCCGTGGATCGTTGGGTGCCATTGACAGTCGCCGCCAAGAGAGTGCTGCCATCCGGAGAAATGGCGAGACGGTTGACGTAGGACCACGGGCAACCCGAGGTCGGCGCTGGTCCACCGCCGCACACCGCGGGATCACCCGGCCTTGTGGTCGGAAGTTGGCTCCAAGTAACCCCCGCGTCGGTCGACTTGTAGACGCCGTTTCCACGGAGTCCGTTTGCGGCCGGGTTCAGGCCTTCGGACGAGCCCGTGTTCGCCGCAAAGGATTCGCCCGTCCCGGCGTAAAGCACGCTGGCGTTTGTGGGATCGATCACCATCGACGATACCGCGAGGTTGGCGCTGAAACCTGCCACCGGTTGCCACGACACCCCGGCATCCGTGGAACGCCAGATGCCGCCGCCGACACTGCCGACCCAAATTCTATTCGCATTGGTGGGATCGATGACCATCGAGCGGATGCGACCGCCAATGTTGCCCGGGCCCAGCCAAGTCCATGCGCCGGGATCGATTCCGGCGACCTTGGGTGGCACGGCCCGGCCGGAGGCTTTGGCTTCCCTGGCTTGGGCAACGTTCATGGCCGCCATTTGATCCAGCGCTTTCTGCAACCCGTCCGGCGCGATCTCGCCATTCTCATCCTGCAATTGCAGCTGACGAAATCTCAGGGCTTCATCCGGATGGTCTCCCGCGGCTTCCTTACGACTCAGCTTCCTGCCCGGCCTACTTGACTTCTTAAAGAAGTCTCCCTGCGCGAGAGCCAGCAAGGCCAGACCTCCAAGAAGCGAAAAAACGACCAAGCCCGAGCGATATTTTGCAGTGAAAGCTTTCATACGAAGAAACTGCACAATGCCGGTGCGACCGGCTTACTTCGGGTGACGGTCCAAGCGTTTGCCAAAACCCGCGGGCACATCAGCCGCAGGGAGCTTAGGAGAGTTAAAGTCTGCCGCTGAATCGAAAACTTCACAGGGCGTCGAGCCCTCCTTAGTGAGCGCGAGCGTGACGGCCGGACGCCAGAAAAGCAATCTCTATCGGTGCGCCGTATTGGTGCATTTTTTGCACTTCTATGACGACGACCCAAGGAACTGCGCAGGGAAGACCCACGCAGGGTGGGCGCGCTACTTTTTCATCAAGTCGAGCACCGCGGCGGTCACGCCGATCACGGCCGTGCGGATGGTCGGCTCGGGCACGGGCGCGAATTTGCTCGAGTGCAGGCTGGGAAGCGAAGTGCCGTTCTTTTGCGCGGCGGCGATCGTTTCCGGTGCGACCGCGCCCACGTGAAAATCTACCGCCGGGATGGAGTGATCCGGCAGGCTATACTCCGAGAAATCCTCGCCGCCCATGGTCGCATCGACCATCTCGACGTTGTCCGCGCCTAACGACTTCTTCCACACGGCCACGAGGCGCTTGGTCAGCTCGGGATTGTTGTAAGTCGCAGGTGTAAACTCGCCCTCGCGCACCGTCACTTGCGGGAGCTTGTCGTCCGGCAGGCCGGCGGCGACACCTACGCCTTTGGCGATCCGCGCGATCGCAGCCAGCACCCGGTCGCGCACTTCCTTCTTATAAGTGCGCACCGTCAGCTGCATCTTCACTTCGTTGGAAATGATGTTGTGCTTCGTCCCGCCGTGGATCGAGCCGACGGTTACGACCACGGGGTCGAGTGGGTTGTTTTCGCGGGAGGCGATCGTCTGCCAGAGCATGACCATCTCCGCCGCCATGACCACCGGGTCTTTCGTCTTGTGCGGGTAGGCGCCGTGGCCGCCGATGCCGTGCACGGTCACGTCGACCGAATCCACCGCCGCGTAGGTGTAGCCTTCGGTCACGCCGATTTTCCCCGCGGGCAGGTCGGCCTTGTCATGAAATCCGATGGCAAAATCCGGCTTTGGCCAGCGGGTGTAGAGGCCGTCGTTCAGCATCGCGCGGGCGCCGGTGCCGAGTTCTTCCGCCGGTTGTCCCACGAAAATGATCGTCCCTTTCCACTGATCCTTCAGCTTCGCAAGGGCGCGGGCTACGCCGATAAACGACGACATGTGAATGTCGTGTCCGCAGGCCTGCATCACTTTTACTTCCTTGCCTTCGTCGTTCTTCGCCGTGTCCTTGCTCGCGTAGGGCAGGCCGGTTTCCTCCTCTACCGGGAGCGCGTCCATATCGGTGCGCACGAGCACGGTCGGGCCGGCGCCGTTCTTCATCACGCCCACGACACCGAAAGGAACGCTCCCCGGCTTTTCGTATTTCCCCACCTTCTCCGTCACCTCGACGCCGAGCGCCTTCAGTTCCTTCGCGATCAGCGCAGAAGATTTCTCCTCATGCCCGGACAATTCCGGATGCGCATGGAGATCCTTGTAGATCGTGAGGAGCGAGGGCAACTCCGCCTCCGCGATCTGTTGCGGGGTCTGCTGGGCGAAGGTGGAGAGCGCGGGCGCGAGCGCGGCCACGAAAAGGAGGCGAAGCTTCATGGCCGCGAGCATACGCAAGGTTGCGCGCCTCGCCAAACGGGATGCAGATGAGCGCGAAGACTCCGGCGCAGGCGATTCGTTAGTGAACCTATGGCTCACGATCCCAAGCTTCCTCCCGGCGTTGAAGTGCGCGGCGCGCTCCGTCCCGGCTTTGCGGAAATCCTCACGCCGGAGGCGCTCGCCTTCGTCGCGAAGTTGCATCGCGCCTTCGATGCCCGCCGCCGCGAAGCGCTCGAGCGTCGGCAGGAACGCCAGGCGATGCTCGACGCGGGCGGCACGCTCGATTTCCTCGCGGAAACCAAAGCGATCCGCGAAGACGACTGGACCTGCGCCTCCATCCCGGCCGACCTGCGCGATCGCCGCGTCGAGATCACCGGCCCGACCGATCGCAAGATGGTGATCAACGCGCTCAACTCCGGCGCGAAAATGTTCATGGCCGATTTCGAGGATGCGAACTCGCCCACGTGGGAAAACATGGTCGAGGGGCAGATCAATCTGCGCGATGCCATTCGGCGCACGATCAGCTTCACCAATCCCGCGGGGAAAGAATACCGCCTCAAGGAACAGACAGCGACTTTGCTCGTTAGGCCGCGCGGTTGGCACCTGGTGGAGAAGCACCTCCTGGTCGATGGCGCGCCGGTCAGCGGCGGGCTCTTCGACTTCGGGCTCTACTTCTTTCACAACGCGCAGGAACTGCGCGCGCGCGGGAGCGGCCCGTATTTTTATCTGCCGAAGATGGAGAGCCATCTCGAGGCCCGAATCTGGAACGACGTCTTCCGGCTCGCGCAGGAGGAACTGGGTCTGCCGCAAGGTTCCATCCGCGCGACCGTGCTCATCGAGACCATCCCGGCCGCCTTCGAGATGGACGAAATTCTCTACGAGCTGCGCGAGCATTCCGCCGGGCTGAACTGCGGCCGCTGGGATTACATTTTCTCCTGCATCAAGCGTTTCCGGAACAAGCCCGACTTCTTGTTAGGCGACCGCGGCTTGATCACGATGACGACGCATTTCATGCATTCCTATTCGCTCCTCTGCATCCAGACCTGTCACCGGCGCAAGACCTTCGCGATGGGCGGCATGGCCGCGCAGATCCCGGTGAAAAACGACGAGACCGCGAACGCGGCCGCCTTTGCCAAGGTGCGCACCGACAAGGAGCGCGAGGCGGCCGACGGGCACGACGGCACCTGGGTGGCGCACCCCGGCATGGTCCAGCTCGCGCTCGAGGCTTTCAACGCGGCGATGCCCGAGCCGAACCAAATCGACCGCGCGCGCGCCGAGGTGAAAGTGTCGGCTAACGACTTGTTGGACTTTGGCCCGAGCGGCCCGATCACCGAGGCCGGCCTGCGGCAGAACATCAGCGTGGGGGTGCAATACCTCGAAGCGTGGCTGCGCGGGAGCGGCGCCGTCCCGCTGTTTAATTTGATGGAAGACGCCGCCACTGCGGAGATCTCGCGCGCGCAGGTCTGGCAATGGATTCGCCATCCCGAAGGCAAACTCGATGACGGGCGGAAGGTGACGAAGGAGCTTTTCCGGAGCGTGCTCGCCGAGGAACTCGGCCGGGTGAAACGCTTTGAAGGCGACCGTTTTGAAGACGCGCGGGAGCTGTTCGACCGGATCACGACCGACGATGACTTTGCGGAATTCCTCACTCTCCCTGGCTATGAAAAACTCGACTGATTGGTCCACCGACAAGCGCTGGCAGGGCATCGAGCGCACCTACGCGCGAGCTGATGTCCAGCGACTGCAAGGCAGCTTCGTGCCCGAGCATTCGCTCGCTCGCCGCGGCGCGGAGAAGCTCTGGCAATTGCTCCACTCCGAGCCCTACGTGCACGCGCTCGGCGCGCTCACCGGGAACCAGGCGGTGCAACAGGTGCGGGCGGGCTTGAAGGCGATCTACCTGAGCGGCTGGCAGGTCGCGGCGGACGCGAATTTAGCCGGCCAGATGTATCCCGACCAAAGCCTCTACCCGGCAAACAGCGTCCCAGCAGTCGTTAGGCGGATCAACCAGGCGCTGCAGCGTGCGGACCAAATTGCGCATGCCGAGGGCGGGAGTGGGATTGATTGGTTCGCGCCGATCGTGGCCGATGCCGAGGCCGGTTTTGGCGGGCCGCTGAATGTCTTCGAATTGATCAAGGCGATGATCGAAGCCGGCGCGGCCGGGGTCCACCTCGAGGACCAGCTCGCGAGCGAGAAAAAGTGCGGCCACATGGGTGGCAAGGTGCTCGTGCCGACGCGCACCGCGATCGGGAATTTGACCGCGGCGCGGCTGGCGGCGGATGTTTCCAATGTCCCGACGATCCTGATCGCGCGCACCGATGCCGGCGGCGCGGCCTTGCTCACGAGCGATGTCGACGAGCGCGACCACGAGTTTGTGATCAAAGGCGAACGCACGGTCGAGGGCTTCTTCCACGTGCGCGCCGGGATCGAGCAGGCGATCGCGCGGGCGCTGAGCTATGCGCCGTTCGCGGACCTGCTTTGGTTCGAGACTTCGAAGCCGGACCTCGCGGAGGCGAAGAAATTCGCCGAGAAAGTGCAGGCAAAATTTCCCGGCAAGCTCCTGGCTTATAACTGCTCACCCTCCTTCAACTGGAAGGCGAAGCTCGACGAGGCGACGATCGCGAAGTTCCAGCGCGAGCTTGGGGCGATGGGCTTCAAATTCCAGTTCGTCACCCTGGCCGGCTTCCACGCGCTCAACTACAGCATGTTCAAGCTTGCGGCCGGCTATCGCGATCGCGGGATGGCGGCTTACTCCGAGTTGCAGCAGGAGGAATTTGCCGCCGAGGCTCAGGGCTATACCGCGACGAAGCACCAGCACGAAGTCGGCACGGGTTACTTCGACGAGGTCGCGCAGGTGATCAGCGGCGGGCAAAGTTCGACCGCGGCGCTGGCCGGCTCGACCGAGGAAGAGCAGTTCCACTAGGCGCGCCGGCGGCGCGCGCACGGTTGTCAGCGGCGGGGAAGTCGGGCACCGTCCACCGTGGCTTTCGAGGACAACCAATTGCTCTTCGGCGCGGACCCGAGCGCGCGCATCGTCGCGCTCGAGCTAGGCGACACCGGCACGATGCGGGTTTACCGCCGGGAAAAGGATGGCAGCACGGCGGTCGAGGTCGAGCCCTTCCGGCCTTTCCTCTGGGCCGATGGCGACGTGGCCGATCTCGGCCTAACGAACGCTGAGAAATTAGCCGGCGACTTGCGCTACAACTGGCTGGTCACGGTCGAGAGCTGGAAGGAATTGATCGCGCTGCGCAATGGCTTGAAGAAAGCCGGGCGCGACTTCTTTGCCCTGAGCGATCCGGTGCAACACTACTTGAGCGCGACCGGGCGCACGCTTTTCAAGGGGATGGCGTTGGAGGAATTGAAGCGCTTGCAGCTCGAGATTATTCCGCTCTCCGGCGAAGGCGATCTGGCCGAAGCCTCGCAGCAGCCCATCGCCAGCATCGCGCTTTCGGATAACAGCGGCTGGGAGGAGTTGATCGTGATCGACGCGGACAACGCCGAGGCGTCCGAGCACGCGGCGATCAAGCGCCTAACGAGTCTGATCAAGGAGCGCGATCCGGACGTGATTGAGGGGCACGACCTCTTTCGCTTCGATCTGCCGTATCTCGTGGCCCGCGCACGCAAGGCGAAGACCAAGCTCGACTGGGGCCGGAGTGGTGGCTTCCTCCGTTCGCGCCCGTCGCGCCTGCAGATCGCGGAGAAGACGATCGATTACCCGAAGTTCGCGGTCGATGGCCGGCATTTTGTCGACACTTTCCTGCTCGCGCAGTTTTACGACGTCGGGATGCGCGCGCTCAGCGGCTTCGAGCGGGCGGACGTGGCGCAGCATTTCGGGTTCTGCGAAAAAGCGGAAGCTCCGGCGCTCTGCGCGGTGCGGGAAACAAGGGCGATCGCGGAGTTACTGAGCCCAAGCTACTTCATCCAGGCGCAAATTTTTCCCTACAACTACCAGGACGTGATCGTGCGCGGAAACGCCACCCGGATCAATGCGCTCTTCCTGCGCGAATACCTGCGCCAGCGCCATAGCATCCCGGAGATGCCGACGGCGCGCGGCTTCGAGGGCGGCTACACCGACATCTTCTTTACTGGCGTGGCGCGCGATGTCTGGCATTGCGACATCGCTTCGCTTTACCCGAGCGTGATGCTGCAGTTCGATTGCTTCCCGACGACCGACCAGCTGCAGATCTTCCGGCATCTGTTGACCGATCTGCGCACCTTTCGGCTGGAGGCGAAAGCGAGCATGCGCGCGGAGAAGGACACCGCGCGGCAGCGGCATTTCCACGCGCTCCAGAACACTTTCAAAATCCTGATCAACAGCTTCTACGGCTACCTCGGCTTCGCGCAGGGGAACTTCGCCGACTTCGACGCGGCCGCGCGCGTGACCCAGATCGGGCGCGACCTGCTCCGACAGATGATCGAATGGCTGAAGGCGCAGGGCGCGCAGGTAATCGAGGTCGACACCGACGGAATTTATTTTGTCCCGCCGCCGAAAGCGGACGCGGAGCAGTTGCGCGACTCGTTAGGCAAGGAGCTGCCGCCAGGGATCGAGGTGGAGTTCGACGAGCAATTCGAGGCGATGTTCAGCTACAAGGCGAAGAACTACGCGCTCCTCGCGAAGGACGGCGAGGTGATCATCAAGGGCGGCGCGCTCAAGTCGCGCGGGCTGGAGAAATTCCAGCGCGTCTTCCTCGAGGAGATGATCAAGCTCCTGATGCAGGGGAAACCGGAGTCGATCCCGGAACTGCGCGAACAATACGAGCAGCGGATGCGGAGCGGCGAGATGCCGATCGAGTTGCTCATGAAGACGGACACGCTCCAGGACTCGCTCGACAAGTATCGCGCGAAGATCGGCGGCGGCGGGCGGAACCGCGCGGCGGCCTACGAACTCGCACTGGCCAGCGGCCGGAACTACAAGCCGGGCGACCAGATCAGCTACTACATCAAGGCCACGCCGAAGAAGGTCGCGGCCTATGAGGCGGCGAAATTAGCCAGCGACTTCGACCCGCAGGCGCGCGATGAAAATGTCGACTACTACGTCGGGAAGCTGGACGACCTGGTGAAGAAATTTGCCGGCGTGACCGCCGAGACGAAAGCGCCGCAGCAGGAAAGTCTTCTGCTCTAGTCGCGCATGGTATCGGTGGGCTTTTCGAGTTGGCCGGTCTCGAGATTACGGACTGACGGGAGGATGTCTTTGAAGGTGGTCCCGTAGATGCCCCAGACGGTCAGGAAAAGTCCGCAGACCAGCGGGCCGACGATGAAGCCCATGGGCCCGAAGAGATAGAGGCCACCGAGGGTGCCCACGAGGATCAGAAGGTCAGGCATCTTGGCATCTTTCCCCACGAGGGTGGGGCGGAGGACGTTATCGATCGTGCCGACGACGGCGGCGCACCAGGCGAGGAGCAAGGTGGCGCGCAAGGTTTCGCCGATGACGTAGAGATAGATGACTGCGGGCACCCAGATGAGCGCGGAACCAATCCCGGGCACCACTGAGAGGAGCGCCATGAGCGTTCCCCAAAAGGCCGCGCCGTCGAGACCCACAGCCCAGAAGGCGAGCCCGGCGAGCGCGCCCTGGATGATGCCGATGACGAGCGTGCCCTTGACCGTGGCCCGCGTGACCGAGGAAAGGCGCTCGAGCAGGCGGGACTCGTCGCGATGATCGAGCGGGATGTAATAGAAGACGCGCTCGATTATTTTCCGGCCGTCGCGCAGGAAGAAAAACATCGCGTAAAGCATCACGAAAAGATCGAGGAGAAAGGCCGCGGTGCCGGCGGTGAACTGGGTCGCCCCGGCCACCAGGAAGCTGCCGGCCGCCTTGGCCAGGCGCGCGGCGTTGGCGGCGATTCGTTCCTGCTGCGGGATGTAATTGGCCACGCTCGGGAAGCGGCCCACGAGCCAATCGTGCGCGTTGAAAGCGCTGGCTGAGCCGAGGTGATCCTGCACCCAAGGCAGCGCCTCCGTGCTGACGCTCACCGCCTGTTGCACGACCACGCCGAGAAAGGCGCTGATCGGGCCGACGATGAGAAGGAACAACATCAGGAGGGTGAGCGCGGCGGCGAGCGATTCGCGCCCGCCGAGGCGGCGCAGGGTCCAGTGGTAGAGCGGACGGAAGAGGCCGGCGAGCAGTGCGCCCAGGAGGAGCGGCTTCGCAAACGGCCAGATGACCGCGAGAAAAAGCAGCGAGACGCCGAGCACGAGCAGGAGAACAAAGGCGGTGCGGAAGCTGGCCCGGCTGACGTTCGCTTTCTCCATGCGGGAAGTATGCGCTGCCCGGCTAACGAGTCCATGCCTTTAGGCGGTTGCGCCGCGGCGCGGCGAGGTCGATATCCAACGTCATGAGTCGAACTTTCCTCGTCGCATCCACCCTCTCCGTATTCGCCTTAGCCAGCACTTTCGCGCCGCCGCTGCGAGCTGCCGAGACCGACCTCGCGCCGATCAAGGCGGAGATCGCCAAGCGCCACGACGAAGCGGTCAAGCGCCTGCAAGATTGGATCAAGCTGCCCTCGATCGCGGCGGAGGATCTGAATTCCGCAGAAGGCGCTGAGTATATGATGAAGCTGGCCAAGGAGGCCGGCTTTCAGCAGGCGAAAGTGATCAAGACCGAGGGCAAGCCGGGCGTCTTCGCTACGCTCGATGCGGGCGCGAAGAACACCGTGGGCCTTTATTTCATGTATGACGTGAAGCAATTCGACCCGAAGGAGTGGACCTCGCCCCCGCTCGATGCCGCGCTGGTCGACAAGCCCGGTCTGGGCAAGGCGATCGTCGGCCGCGGCGCGGTCAACCAAAAGGGTCCGCAGGCCGCGTTGCTCGCGGCGCTGCACGCGATCAAGGGCGCGGGCAAAACCATGCCGGTAAACATCGTCCTGGTGGCGGAAGGCGAGGAGGAGATCGGCTCGCCGCACATCGGCCAGATCGTGCACACGCCGGAAGTGGAAGCGGCCTTGAAGAAAACAGTCGGCGTTTTCATGCCCTCGGCGACGCAGGATCGCGAGGGCAACGTGCAGGTGAGCCTGGGCGCGAAAGGCGTGATCGAGGTCCAGCTCATTGCCAGCGGCGAAAAGTGGGGCCGCGGCCCGGCGAAAGACATCCACTCGTCGCTCAAGGCGATGGTCGACAGCCCGGTCTGGCATTTAGTGAAGGCGCTCGACACCCTCGTTTCGGACGATGGGAACGAGATCGCGATCGAGGGTTATCCGAAGCCAACGCCGATCAGCGCGGAGGAGAAAAAGATGATCGCGGACGCGGCCAAGATTCGTAGCGAAGCGCAGAGCAAGGAGCAGCTCGGGGTGAAAAAATGGATCGGCGACCTCCCGTGGGTGGAGGCGAACGAGCGGCTGGAATCGCAGCCGACGGTGAACATCGAGGGTTTGGTCGCGGGTTACACCGGGCCCGGCGGGAAGACGGTGCTGCCGCATCGCGCGGAGGCGAAGCTCGACCTGCGGCTGGTTCCCGGCATGACCGCGGACGGGGCGATCGCGGCGTTGAAAGCGCACCTGCAGAAGAAGGGCTTTGGCGACATCGAGGTAAACATGAGCGGCGGCTACGATCCGACGAGCACGCCGGCGAGCGCGCCTCTGATCCAGGCGCAGATCGCCACGCTCAAGGGCATGGGGATTGAGGCGATCATGTGGCCCCGCAACGCCGGTTCGTATCCGGGTTACGTCTTCACGAATGCG
The DNA here is from genome assembly GCA_963726745.1 of uncultured Verrucomicrobiae bacterium. Classification (GTDB taxonomy): domain Bacteria; phylum Verrucomicrobiota; class Verrucomicrobiia; order Chthoniobacterales; family UBA10450; genus JACCTI01. The sequence goes on along the minus strand of CAVSDR010000003.1, from coordinate 531,165 downwards.
CCGCTCAGCCTCGCCTCGGGGCACTTCGGCCTCGGCCACGGCAGTGGGGCGCACGCGCCGGATGAGTATTACCTGATCGAGTCGAGCGAACCCGAAGATCCAAGGCTTCGACGGGGCGGCGATGTCGTTTGTGGAATATCTCTACGAGCTGGGGAAATAGCCGACGACTTCACGGCCAAAAAAGAACGGGCGGCAGGATGAACTCCTGCCGCCCGATTTGTTTGCGGGAGTTCGAAGAGGTCAGCCAACCAACTTTGCGGTCAGCTTGATTTCCGTTCCAGCGAGGGCCTTGGAAACCGGGCAGCCGGTCTTGGTTTTCTCGGCCTGCTCCTGGAAGGCGGCGTCATCCATTCCCGGGACTTCCGATTCGTTCACCAGTTCGATGGTGGTGATCTTCGGACCGCCATCGACCATTTCCAGCTTCACATTCGCTGTGGTCTGGACGCGCTTGCCGGGTTTGCCGGCCTTTTCCAGGTTCGCGGAAAGCGCCATCGAGAAACAGCCGGCGAGCGCCGCGCCGATCAATTCCTCGGGATTCGTGCCCGTGCCTTCCTCGAAGCGCGAGTGGAACGAGAACGGTCCTTCGTAGGCGCCGCTCCCGAGTTTCATCGATCCTTTGCCCTCTTTCAGGGTCCCTTCCCAAACTGCTGATCCTTTACGTGCTGGCATAAGTTTTTATCTCCGGTTGAGGTTCTTTGGTGAAACGTCTGGTAAGCGCGGGCGGATTCCGGCGCAAGTTTAGCGCGCGCCCGGCTCGAGCCGCATCTCGTTCGTCCGGACGAAACCAAAGCGCTGGTAAAGTGGCTGGCCGGCGGGCGAAGCGTGCAGCGTCAGGCGGTCGAGCTGTTCGCTCGTGGCCCAGCGAATGATCTCCGCGAGGAGCGCCCCGGAAACGCCGCGGCGGCGCCAGGCTGGCTCGGTGAAAACATTGATCACGAGGCCATGCCGGCCCTCGGCCACGCGCATCGTTTGGCCGTCTCTTTTTGCGGGGTGCGGCATCACCCGGCGGAGTTGCACGCCCGCGCCGGCGATGATCTCGCCGGTGACATGCGCCAGCCAGCCGACATATTCGCCGCTTGCCAGCGCCGGCCGTAGCCAGGCTTCCGATTGCGTGCGCAGATCCTCGAAAAACTTAGGCGTGACGTCGCCCATGTCCTGCCACATGCGGGCGCGATGCTCCGCGATCACACCGGCGTCGCTCGTGGTCGCGCGCCGAAGGTCACAGGGAAGGGCAGTGGTGGCTGCGGGTGGGGGAGGCAAGAGATTGCTGTCTATTTGCGCTCAAACTCGGTCAGGTAACCGACGAAAGCGCGCCGGTGTTCCTGTTCGTCGCCAAGGATGGTGATCGCAAGGTCCTGGGTCACGTAATCGGCGCCGTCGCAGAGCTTGATGATCTTTTCGTATTGCGCGATCGCGGCATCCTCGGCCTCGATCACGCCCCGGATGACCGCGGTCAGGTCGGTCGAGTTCTCCGGCGGCTGCATGTATTTCTGCAGGCGCTCCAGCTCGAGCGAGCCGGGAACGCGGCCGCCGAGGACCTTGATCCGCTTCCCGAGCATGGTCGCGTGGCCCAGCTCCTCCTGGATGTCGAGGCTGAGCGCTTTCTTGATCTCCTCGGCGCGGACGCCATCGAGGTCGATCGAGTTAGCCAGGTAATTTTGCACCGTCTCGAGCTCGGCGGCGTAAGCGCGCTTCAATTCGGTGACGATTTTTTCGCGGTCTTCGGTGTTCATCAGGGACAGTTCGCAAGCGAGTGGGTGCCCGGATTCGTCGCCCTCAAAGACCCGGCCGGCAAAGGCAGGAGCTGGTGATCTGGAGATCGGCATGAGACCAGGCTTTCTCAAAGCGTGCCCGGGCAGCGGCGGCTTCCGGCTTCTTCTGGGCGCGCAGGCTTTCGGCCAGGCCGAAGAGTCCCCAGCCGTTTCCGGGCAGGCGCTGCAGGTCCTCGCGATAGATTTTCTCGGCCTCGGCGAAGCGGCCTTCGCGCATCAGGTTCGCGCCGATCGCGTGGCGCAGTGGAATCATCCAGGAAGGCGGTTCGTCGTACTTCAACCCTTCCTCGAGGGCGAGGGCCGCGCGCAATTCCGCCAGCCCCTGCTCGACCTGGTTTTCCGCGACCAGAATTTCGCCTTCAAGCATGCGGCCGGTGAGGGCCAGGACGGCCTGGCCGGTGTTGTTGCCCAGCGCGGTCTCCTCCGGGATGGCGGCGGCGCGTTCCCGGAAAATAGCCTGCTCTTTGCGGGCCGCTTCCGGCTGGCCTTTGGCAGCGAAGGCGACCGCGCGCGCCGCGTGGTGGAAGGCGCGGGTGAACGGCATGTAGTCCGGGTAATTCTCCGGCTCAGCGAGAATCTCATCCCAGCGGCCGAGGCGAATCATGACTTCGAGAGGGAGGGCTACGAAGGTCTCGATCATCGGCGCGTTCTCGCGCAGGAAATCAGCCGGCAAATCGGTCACCATCTCCCGGATGGTTTGCTGCGCGAGCTGGCTTTGCCCGGTCATGAGCGCGGCGTAGGCCAGCATGTGCTGGTTGTGCGCGGCGTAGAGCGGGACGAGGCCAGGCGCTTTCGCGCCGAGGAGCTCGCGATATTTTCGGTCGTCCGCGATGGCCTGGGCGTTGCTCGCGATGGCCTGCTGCCAGCGGCCGCGGCGGATGTCGATATGCGAAGGCATGTGGACGTTGTGCGCCAGCCCGGGCTGGAGCCGGCGCAGGCGGGCCGCGGCGGCGTCGGCCCGCTCCGGATGCGGCGAGGCCTCGACCGCGTGGATGTAGAGATGGTTCGCGAAGGGATGGCGCGGATTCAATTTCAAGACCGCATCGAGCGTGGCGATGATCTCCTCGGTCCCGGGATTGGCCTTCCCTTCCGGGGTCCATTGATTCCACGGCGCGAGGTCCATCATCGCCTCGGCGAAAAGCACGCCGGCATCGGGGTCCTTGGGGAATTGTTTCCAGACCGCGCGCATCGCCTTGGCGTAGGCTTGGTCGAGCGGGGCACGATCTTCCGGCTGCGGCTGGGCGTAGCGCCGGGCGAGGGCATCGATCAACGCCTGCTCGACTCGCGTGCCCTTGGCCGCGTGTTCTCGCGCGAGCGCAATTTCCCGGGAAGCGAGCGCGGCGGCGGCCGGCGGGACAAGCGGGTAATTAATGTGCGGCCCCGAGGCGAGCGCGATGCCCCAGTGGGCCATGGCGCACGCGGGATCGAGTTCCGCCGCCTGCTGGAACGAGCGGATGGCGGCGCTGTGATTAAACCCGTGGAGGAAGGCGAGTCCCTGATCGAAGTAACGCTGCGCCTCCGCGGACTCGGTGGTGACCTTGCGGGTGTAATCGCCGAGGCCTTCGTAAAACGGCTCGCGCGCGCCAACGGAACCGAGCCCGGCAAAGACGAACGCCAGGATGAAGCTGACCTTTCCGCTGCGGCCGTTGGGTCTCACAAAGTGCTGGCTAGAATAGCGAGGGCGCGCGGCCGCCGGCAATCCCTTTGCGAACGCAAACACAGGCTGGACGGCGCCGGAGTTCTTCCGCGAGCGGAGAAAAATCTAAGAAACTGGTTGCCTCCCCCTTCATTCCAGCCGATATGGGGCGCTCCTGATGCGAAAAGTTACCCTTTGCACCATTGTTTGCTGCTCGTTTGCGGCTGCTTCTCTCCACGCCGCCCTCCCATCGTTCGACGCGGTGCGGAACAACCCCAAGGCGAAAGCCGAGCAGTCCGCTTTTGTGATCAAGGACGCCGCGGGCAAGACCGTCGCCGTGCCGCTGGTGGACGATTCCGCCAAGCGCAAGATCGTGCCGGCTAAAGTCGACCCGAAGATGAATCCGCTGATGGTCCGCGCGGCCACGATCGCCCAGGAACGGGCCCACGCGCACTCGAAGTCGCGCTGCTGGCGCTACGTCAAGGAAGCGCTCCTGGCCGCTGGCGCCGTGAGCTCGTATCCGAAGACCGCGCTCGCCAAGCAGGCGGGCGAGGAATTGGTCAGCAACTACGGTTTCAAGCGTCTCCCGGTGAGCGATCCCTACGCTGCGCCGGTCGGTGCGGTGCTTGGTTTATGGCGGCAAAGGCGCCGGCCATGTCGAGATCCGGAACAAGAACGGGTTCGTGAGCGATTTCCGCAACACCGCCCCGTCGAAGCGCCGCTTGATCGGCGTCTTCGCCAAGATCTAGCTGGCTAAATTTTCCGCGGCAGCGGAGGCCGGACTATAATTTCTGGTAAGCAGGCTTGCCCTGCGCTCCTCTTTCCGGCATAACCGCGCGCAGTGAAGCGGTTTGCCCTCTTTCTTCTCCCGGCGGTTTGCCTCCTTGGCTCGCTCGGGACTGCGCAGGCGAAGTCGAAGTTTGTCTACCACGACCGCAAGACTGGCCGCCTGACCGCGGTGCCGGTGGTGGAGAAGTTTCGCCATGACCGCATCGTCTATCCGCTGGCTAAAATCGATCCGCGCCTCGACAAGCGCATGCTTCGCGCAGCGACGATCGCGCAAGAGCGGGCCCGGGCGCATTCGAAGTCGCGCTGCTGGCATTACGTGAAGGATGCGCTCCTTGCCTCCGGCGCCGTTAGCAGCCGCCCGAAAACCGTCTACGCAAAACAGGCGGGCGATGAATTGATGCGCAGCTACGGCTTCAAGAAGCTGGCGGTGCGCGATCCCTTCCAGGCCCCGATTGGCGCCGTCCTCGTGTATGGCGGCCGCGGTGCGGGCCACGTGGAAATCCGCAACAAGACCGGGTTCGTGAGCGATTTTCGCAATCACGTCCCGTCGAAGCGCCGCTTGATCGGCGTCTACGCGAAGATCTAGCCGCGCGCGGAAAGCGCTGGCTATTCCACGGTCACGCTCTTCGCAAGATTGCGCGGCTTGTCGACGTCGCGGCCGAGCTCGACCGCGAGATGGTAGGCGAGCAATTGCGTGGGAATCACCGTCAGGATGGGGCTGATAAATTCCTCGCAGGCCGGGAGGGTGATGATGTCGTCGGCGACGCTCTGCAAACGCTCGGCGCCTTCGCCGGTGGTGATGGCGATGACCGGGCCGCGGCGGGCTTTGACCTGCTCGATGTTGTTGATGTTCTTCGAAAAGACGGCGTCGTCCGGCGCGATGAAAACAGACGGCAACTCGGGCCGCACCAGGGCGATGATGCCGTGCTTGAGCTCCGCGCTCGGGTGGCCTTCGGCGAAGAGGTAGGTGATCTCCTTAACCTTAAGCGCTGCTTCAAGCGCGACTGGATAGTTAAACTGCCGGCCAAAGAAGAGCATCCCTTCGGCGGCGACATATTTTTGCGCGATGCGCTTGATCTCGTCGCTTAATTTGAGCGCCTGCTCGATCTGGCCGGGCAGGGCTTCGAGTGCGGCGATGATGCGCGTGCCCTCGGAGGTGGAGAGGTGGCGCATCCGGCCTAACAAGAGGCCGAGGAGCGTGAGGATGGTGACCTGGGAGGTGAAGGACTTGGTCGCGGCGACGCCGATCTCCGGCCCGGCGTGCATGTAGACGCCGCCGTCGCTCTCGCGCGCGATCGTGCTCGCGACGTTGTTGCAGATGCCGAGGGTGCGATAGCCTTTGCGGCGCGCTTCGCGCAAGGCGCCCAGCGTGTCGGCTGTTTCTCCGCTCTGGCTGATGGCAAAGACGAGCGTGCCGCCAATCATGGGCGTGTTCCGATGGCGGAACTCGCTGGCAAATTCCACTTCCGTAGGAATGCCCGCGAGCTGCTCGAGAATGTATTCGCCGATCATGCCGGCGTGGAGCGCGGTGCCGCAGCCGGTGAGGACGATGCGGCTGACATCGCGCAACTGCTCCGGCGTCATGTTCAAGCCGCCCATTTTCGCGGTGCACTCGTCGGCGTTGAGCCGGCCGCGCATGGCGTCGCGCACGCTCGAGGGTTGCTCGAAGATTTCCTTGAGCATGTAATGCGGGAAGTCGCCCTTGCGAATGTCCTCATCGGAGAACTCGACTTTGCTCAGGGTGTAATTGCCGGCCTCGCCGCGGACCGAGCTGATCTCAAATTTGTCCGGCTCGACCGCGACGATGTCGAAGTCGTTCAAGTAAACCGCGTCGCGGGTGTGAGCGACGACGGCGCTGACGTCGCTGGCGAGGAAGTTCTCCTCCTTGCCGACGCCGAGGACGAGTGGCGAGCCGCGCCGCGCGCCCACGAGAAAATCGGGAATGTCACGATGGATCAAGGCGATCCCGTAGGTGCCGATGACCTGCTTCAAGGCGGCGCGGACGGCGTTCACGAGCCGCGCCTTGTCCTTCGTCGGGATCGGGGCTGCCCGCGGCCGACTTGTCGTAAAGGCTGCCGATGAGATGGGCCAGCACTTCGGTATCGGTTTCGGAAACGAAGGTGTGCTCGCCCTCGCGCAAGAGGTCTTCCTTGAGCGCGGCGTAGTTCTCGATCACCCCGTTGTGCACCAGCGCGAGCTGGCCGCTTTGGTCGAAGTGCGGGTGGGCGTTTTCATCCGTGACCTCGCCGTGCGTGGCCCAGCGGGTGTGGCTGATGCCGTAGTGGCCCGAGGGCGGCTGCTCGGTCATGAGGCTGGCTAAATTCGCAATGCGCCCGGCGCATTTGCGCGTCTCGATGCCGGCGCCGTTGACGATCGCGACCCCGGCAGAGTCGTAGCCGCGATACTCCAGGCGGCGGAGCCCATCGAGAAGAATCGGACCCGCCTGCGCCTTACCTACGTAGCCAACAATGCCGCACATAATAGAGAGGGCGCATGGTAGCACCTCCATCTTCCCTTGACCACCGCGCTGAGCAGCAGCGGGCGCCCGCAGGATTCGAGGGAGACAAAGCGGCCAGGGATGTGCGAAGAAGTGAGCCAAGAAATGCAAACGCCTGCGCTGCCACCGGGAACGACTCAACGAACTTTAGCCATCGTCATGGGCGGCGGTGCGGGCACGCGTTTGTTTCCCTTGACGAAGGACCGCGCGAAACCGGCGGTGCCGCTGGGCGGGAAGTATCGGCTGGTCGACATCCCGATCAGCAATTGCCTGAACAGCGGGCTGCGCTCGATCTACGTGCTCACGCAGTTCAACACCATGTCGCTCCATCGCCACATCCAGGCGAGCTACAAGTTCGACAACTTCTCGCGCAGTTTTGTCGACATTCTCGCGGCCCAGCAAACCCCGGAAACTTCCGAGTGGTACCAGGGCACGGCCGACGCGGTGCGGCAGAACATGCGCTACTTCCTCGAGCAGCCGTATGATTACTTTCTCATCCTCAGCGGCGATCAGCTTTACCGGATGGATTTCCGCCTGCTGCTCCATCAACACATCGCTTCCAAGGCGGACATTACCCTGGCGATGAAACCGGTGGGTCGCGCGCTCGCCTCCGATTTCGGGATCATGCAGAGCGACGAGAATCGCCGGATCACGCGCTTCGAGGAAAAGCCGAAAGACCCGGCGATCCTGGACGAGATGAAGCTCGGGGCGGAGCTGCGCGAATCCATCGGCGCGCCCGAGGGCGAAGACCTTTTCCAGGCCTCGATGGGCATCTACGTCTTCACGCGCGACGTGCTCGTGGAATGCCTCGCGAACGATCTCGCAGACTTCGGAAAGCACATCATCCCGCAGGCAATTAAGCAGCGAGTTGTCAGCGGCTACATCTTCGACGGCTACTGGGAAGACATCGGGACGATCCGCGCCTTTTACGAAGCGAATCTCGACCTGACCGATCTCCTCCCGCAATACAGCTTCTTCGAGGCGGCGGCGCCGATCTACACGCACCCGCGGTTTCTCCCAGGCAGCAAGATCAATGGCGCGGCGCTGCGGCAGGCGATCATCGCCGATGGCTGCATTATTTCCGATGCGCACATCGAGCGCTCGGTCATCGGGGTGCGCAGCGTGATCAAGTCCGGCGCGACCATTCGCAACAGCGTGGTCATGGGCGCGGACTACTACGAGATCGAGCCCGAGACCGTGCCCTCGGGATTGCCGCCGATGGGCATCGGGCGCAATTGCGTGATCGACCGCGCGATCATTGATAAAAACGCACGCATCGCCGACGGCGTGGTCATTACCCCGGAAGGGAAGCCGGAGAACTTCGACGGCGAGAATTACTTCATCCGCGACGGCATCGTGGTGGTGCCGAAGAACGCGGTGATTCCCGCGGGTTGCTGGATCTAGCGGCGGCCCTGCATGCCTTCGGCGAGACCGCCGAATTGCCCTGCGCCTTCCCACTTCTCCTGCTTGTTCCACGGCAGCGCGGACTCGCGTCCCGGTGTGCCATCGGAGACGATTTGTGGGTCCTGCTTGGTCGCGCAGGAAGCGCAGAGAAGGGTGCTGCCCGCGAGCAGCGTCACCATGGTGAACCGATAGAAAGAAGAACTACGAACTCGTGCCAGCATAAATGACGGTATCTCCAGGTTGCACCTGCACACCGCGTGGCAGGCTGCTGCTGATGATATCGCCGATGGCGGTAGCTGGTTCAACCGAGGAAATCCGGATGCGCCCGATCATGCTCCCGCCGCGCAGGATCAGGAGCTCGCTGTTCGCTTCGACGCCCTGGCGGGCGCCGAGATTGAGGACCACAAAGTTATACGCCTGATTGACCGCGAGCACGGTCCCGCGCAGGCCCGGGCTGTTCCGCACGGCGCGCCGGCGCTGCTGCTCTTCCTTCTGCGCATCGACTTCGCGAATCTTGTCCGCCAGGACCTGCTTCTCGCGCTCCGCGCTCTCGAGTTGGTGGCGCGTTTCCTCGAGCTGCACCTGGAGGTTGTCGGCTCCCGGCATCGGCAACCCGGTGCCGTCGGAGACGGGCAACTTCGTCATCGCTTCATCGAGCTTCGTGCGCAGGTCGGCGATTTCGTTTTGGGTCGACTGCAATTTAGCCTGCAACTCGCTCTTTTCGGTCTGCGACTTCACCAGGTCGGCCTCGGCATTCGCGATCACCTCCGCGTTCTTCGCGGCTTCCGCGGCGGCGGCCACTTCCTTGGCTTTGAGTTCCTTTTCCTTGGCCAGCTTGGCCTGCTCCGCCTGCGCGCGGGCGGCCTCGGTGCGCTCGGCGTGGTCGCGTAGAGCGTGCGCTTTGTTCGCGTTCATCACCCCGAAAACGGCGGAAAGCGTCAGAAAGAGAATCGAGATGCTGATGAGAATCTTGGGCATGGGGAGGCTGCCGGCGGCAGGAGTGCGAGTTCTAGCGGGATGCGATAATCAATGCAACCTCGAACCGCGTGCGCCGGAGAAGTTTGCGCACTTCCTATTGCGCAGCGTCTCGCCGCCGCCTATAGGGAACGTGGTTATGGGTCAGCAACATCGCAGGACAGTGAAACGCAAGCGGCGCGAAGCCTATCTCGAGCGCAAGAAGGCGAAGGCAAAAGAAGCCGCCGTCGCTGCAGGTGCCCGTCGCCCGGCCGCCAAGGCCAAGAGCAAGAAGTCCGCAGCCGCGGCTTCGCCTGCTCCCGTTCCCGCCGCAGCCGCGAGCGCTGAGTAAGCCGCCCCCGCGGGCTGCGCCCGCGTTCTTGCGCCGCTCCTCGCTGCCTCTATAGGTGCCAGCGTGCAGGTGGAGTATCTCATCGTCGATGGCCACAGCGTCATCTTCGCCTGGCCGGAATTGCGCGCGCTCCATCAACGCCGGACCTCGCTCGCGCGCGATGCCCTCATTCGGCAACTGCGAGATTACCAGGATTGGACCGGCGTGCGCGTGATCGCGGTCTTCGACGGCAAAGGGACCGCGGTCGACACCGCCGCCGAGCCGGGCGAGATCCAGATTTTTTATTCGCGCGCCGGGCAAACAGCCGACGCCATCATCGAGCGGCTGGCGAGCAACTACGCCGCCAAGTATCAACTGCTGGTCGCGACCGACGACTACCTCGAGCAGGAAACCGTGAGCGCCTGCGGCGCGGAATACATTTCCTCGGATGGACTGCGCGCCCTGCTTGCGGAGCAGCGCAGCCGTTAGGCGGCGCCGGCAAGCGCGTGGTGCGCGCGGACGTTCAGCGCATCGCGCCGGGCGCGCTGCTGGCAGGTGGCGAGGACGCGGGAGAGGACGCAGTAAAGTTGTTCCACCGGGAGATTCTTGCTCACGTAGCCGTTGGCCCCGGCGCGGAGCGCGGTGTGCATGCGCTCTTCATCATAGCCCACGCCGGTGAAGACAATGATCGGAAGCGTGGTGCTCATTTCGCGGATGTAAGTAATCAGCGAGATGCCGTCCACCTTGGGCATGTTCAAATCCACAATCACGACGTCGCAACGATTGTGCTCGAGCCAAGCGGCGGTCCGGAAGCCTTCGGTGAGCGACTCGCAGGTGTGGCCTTTTTGCTGCAGGTAGGTGACGAGGAATTTCGCGATCGCGGGATCGTCGTCGATGATGAGGAATTCGGTCTCGGCGCGGGAGAGAAGTTTCATAGTTGGGTGGCTGGTTCGGCTTATAATTACTATAAAGCAGGTGCCTTGCCACGGCCGCGCAAGCTTCACGCTGCGCCGGTTCTTCCCGGAAAAAGCGGGGACTCGTTAGGCGGCGTGAAGTTGCCGGCTATTTCCCGAGCTTCTCTTCCAGCGCCTTTACCCGCGCGAAGAGTTTCCCCAGCCGGCGAATCCACGCGAGCTGCTCGTGCGACTCGCGAATGGGCGCGGCTGGGATGCCCCACCAGATCCCGCTCTTCGCGGGAAGATCTTTCGAGACGCCGGTTTTGGCACCGATGATCACCTGCTCGCCGACTTCCACATGTCCGGTAATGCCGGCTTGCCCGCCGATCATGACATAAGCGCCGAGGCGCGAACTGCCGGCGACGCCGGTCTGCGCGGCGATCACGGAATGCGCGCCCACCACGACGTTGTGCGCGATCATGACCAGGTTGTCGATCTTCGCACCTTGCTGAATCCAGGTGCGGCCAAAGCGTGCGCGATCCACGGTGCTGTTCGCGCCGATCTCCACGTCGTCATCGATCTGCACGATCCCGATTTGCGGGACTTTTTGCTGGCGGCCTTCCACGATCTCGAAGCCAAAACCATCCGCGCCGAGGACCACGCCGCTGTGCAAGATCACGCGCGCGCCGATGACGGTGCGTTCGCGGACGACAACGTTTGGATAGAGCAAACAATCCGCCCCGACCTTCGTTCCGTGACCGAGATAGCAGTTCGCGCCGATGACGGTGCGCTCGGCGATTTCCACGCCTGCCTCGATGATCGCATGCGGCTGGATCGGAGACATCTGCGCCGAGCTTCACGTCCGCTGCGATCACGGCGCTTGGATGGATTCCGGGAGCGAAACGCACCGGCTCGGGCGCGAGCTTGAGGACGACTTCCTGGAACGCCCTCGCGGGATTTTCCACGCGGATTTGGACCGCTGGTGTCGCTTCGGCAAAATCGGCCGGGACAAAAATAGCCGACGCTTTGGTGCGCCGAAGTTGCGCGGCGTATTTCGGGTGGCCGAAGAAGGTCAGGTCACCTTCGCCAGCCTCGCCGAGCGGCGCCGCGCCGGTGACACACTGCTGCGGATCGCCCACGATCTCACCGCCGGAAATCGCCGCCAATTCCTGGACGGTAAACGTCACAGGCTCGCGCGAATCTCGTCGAGCTTGCCGGCCGAGCCGAGCTTCTCGTTCTTGTGCGCGATGAAATCGGCGTAGGCCTGCATGAAAACTTTGCCCGGCGGACGGAAGTCGAATTCGGCCGGCTTGTCGCGGAAGAACTCGCGGTGCACGCGCGTCCAGACGAGGCGGCCATCGGTGTCGATGTTCACCTTGGTCACGCCGAGTTTGGCGGCCGGAAGGTATTCCTCTTCGTTCACCCCGCGCGCGCTCGGGTCGAGCTGGCCGCCGGCTGCGTTGATTCGTTTGACCTCTTCGACCGGCACGCTGGAGCTGCCGTGCATCACGATGGGCATCCCGGGGCACTTCTGGGAGATCGCCTCGATGACGTCGAAGCGGAGCGACTGCTGGCCCTTGAATTTGTAGGCGCCGTGGCTGGTGCCGATCGCGGCCGCGAGCGAGTCGCAGCCGGTTTGCTTGACGAACTCGACCGCTTCTTCAGGGTTCGTTAGGCAGGCGTGTTTCTCGTCGACTTTGATGTCTTCCTCCACGCCGCCGAGCATCCCGAGCTCCGCCTCGACGCTGATGCCCTTGGCATGCGCGCGCTCGACCACGCGCTTGGTGATGGCGATGTTTTCCTCGAAGGACTCGTGGCTCGCATCGATCATGACCGAGCTGTAGAAGCCGCTATCGATGCAGTCGTAGCAGGTCTGTTCGTCGCCGTGGTCGAGATGCACCGCGAAGATTGCGTCGGGGAAAATTTCCTCCGCGGTGCGGATGATCGCTTCGAGCATGCGCTTGTCGGTGTAATTCCGCGCGCCTTTAGACAGCTGGATGATGAACGGGGCTTTGCTCTGCACGTTGCCGCGGAAGAGCCCCATGGTCTGCTCGAGGTTGTTGATGTTGTAAGCGCCGACGGCGAATTTCTTGTAGGCGACTTTGTAAAGCTGGTCGGTGGTGACGATCATGGGCTCGAAGCTAACCGAAAAGCTTCCCGGCAAAAGCCTAAAGGCGGCTGCGAGCGCGCCGGCTGATTTCTAGGAAGAAAGCCGCAACTCCGTCACCGGAAGCATGACGCTGACGGAGGTGCCCTGCGGGTTCGAGTCGATGTCCACGCGGCCGTTGTGATCGAACACGGTGCGCTTGACGATCGGGAGGCCCAGGCCCATGCCGCGGGCCTTGGTGGTGCAGAAAGGCGAGAAGACTTTGTCCTTCAGATCGGGCGAAATGCCGCCGCCGTTATCCTGCACGATCACGACGACGCCGCTGGTGGCCTCGCCGGTGCGAATGGATTTGGCCGCGAGGGTGATCTTCGGTTTCGCCTGGCCGTGAGTGGCCTCGGCGGCATTGGCAACGAGATGGGCGAAGGCTTCGGTGAGTGCGCCTTCATCGCCGAGGACGCGAGGGAGATCGGGCGGCAGGTCGATTTCCACCGGGGTGCCATTGGTGTGAAACTTCTCACGTGCGACCTCGAGCGCGCGGCGCACGGAAGCACGCAGGTCGATCGGGCGCATGATCAACTCCGGCGGATGCGCAAAGTCGTTGATTTGGCTGATGATCTTATCGAGGCGATCGACCTCCTCGACGACGATGTGATTGAAGTCGCGCCGGAAATCCTCGTCCTCGAAGCGCTCCGGCAGGAGCTGCGCGAAGGTTTTGATCGCGACCAGCGGATTACGAATTTCGTGCGACATGCTTGCGGCCAGATCGGTCCAGAAAGCGGCGCGATCGAGCAGGTCTTTCTTTTGCCGCAGGCTCTCTTCGTTCGTCAGGTCCTGCACTACCGCAACGGCGCCCAATGGGGTGCGTTCGCCGACGAGGCGCCGCGTCTCCACCGAGAGAGAACGCCGGGTGTTGGCGTCGATCCATTGCTGCGAAGGAAGATGGGATTTCGCCTCGAGAGTTTCGCGCAGGAATGAGGCGAGCCGGGTGCCGGCGGCCTCGACGGGATGGTTGATCACGTCCTCCGCGCGCAGGCCGAGGATTTGTTCGGCGGTCGGGTTGAACCAGCGAATGATCGCGTCCTCGTCGGTCGCAACAATGCCCGGCGGAATCGATTTCAGGAGCGTCTCGGCGAGAGTTTTCTGCACCGTCACTTCCTCGTAGAGGAGGGCATTCTCGAGCACGGTCGAGACATGCTCCGCGAGCATCATCAGGTTCTCGAGGTCGGGATATTCGAAGCGTTGCCCGGTGACTTTGTGGCCAAAGAAGAGCCAGCCGATGATGCTCCCGCGAGCGTAGAGCGGGACGATGACCTCGGCGCCAAAAGTATCGAGCGCGCGGCGCATGAGGGCGCGCTGCGGAGCATCGGAAGCCTGCGCGAGATTGTTCCGGCAAATCAAATGCGCATGCAGCTCGAACCAGCGCACGAGGGCGTCGCGCTCGCCATATTCGATCTCGTAAGTTTCCTGGAGACAACGCAGCCCGGCGCGCAGGCGGTAGCGATCGCTCTGGCGGATGCGCGAGAAAATACCCACGCGCGTGACCCCGGCGGCATCGGCCACACCTTCCACGACGGTCGCGAGCAGCGTCTCGACATTATCGAAGCGGCGGAAGACGCGCGGGAAGCGCAGCAGCGGCATGGAAGGGGCGTAGCGGTCGGGCGTCTGGTCCAGCCGGCGCGGCGGTTCCGGCGTAGGGGTGGCGTTGTTTTGGTCGCGCAGCTCGCGGTTTTCTTGCATCAAGCGGAGGTGATCGAAGCCGCGGCTAACGAGTGCCTGGAAGCGCCGGCGATCGAGTTGCAAATCCTCCACCGCATAGATGCCGCATTGTTCGGCCTCGCGCAGCGGCTCGGAGCGCGGCGCACCCAGCGCGGTGAGTAAAACTTCCGGCCACTCCTTTTGCACCTGGCCGACGAGATCGCGCGCGCCTTCCGCGCGCAGGTCAAGGAAGAGCAACGCCGGGCTGGCCTGTTGCAGGACGGCATCGAGCCGGTCGAGTTGGCCGACGTGACGCACCTGGGCGACGAGCCGCAGGAAGGCTTTTACGCGCCGGACAAGGTCGGCATCCTGACTGTACAAGATGCAGACCGGAGGCAGGGTCATGCGGCGGCGACCTCCTCAACGAAGCGCACCAAGGGGAGGAGGATGTGGAACGAGGTTCCCTGGGCGAGCTCGCTCTCTACTTCGATTTGGCCGCCATGTTCCTGCACAATCCCATGGACCACGGAAAGGCCGAGGCCGGTGCCGTAGTCCTTGGTGGTAAAAAATGGATCGAAGACGTGGGCCACGTTCTCGGCCTTGATGCCCTCGCCGTTGTCGCGCACGGTCACGCGCAGGATTTCGCCGCTGCGACCGGTGCCCTTGAGCGCCGCCCAGTCATTTGCGGGGCGGATTTCGGTGGAGACGGTGAGCTCGCCGCCCTGCTGCATCGCGTCCATGGCGTTCAGGAAAAAGTTAAGGAAAACCTGCTCCATCTGGTCGCCATCAGCGCGGATAGTATCCACATCCGCATTCCACGAACGAGTTAATTTGATTTCTTTCTGGTAGAGGCGGTGCCCGACGAGCATGAGCGACTTTTCCAGCACTTCGTGCAAGTGCACGGGCTTGAGGAGCGGCTTGGTCGGCTTGGCGAAACGGAGCAATTGGTTCACGAGGGAGTCGATCCGGTCGATCTCGTGCCCGATGAGATTCGAGAAAGTCTCGCGGAAATCGCTGTCCTGATACCGCTCTGGCAAGAGTTGCGCAAAGGTTTTGATCGAGACCAGCGGGTTCTTGATTTCGTGCGCCATCCCGGCGGAAAGCGTGCCCAGGCTGGCGAGGCGATCGCTCCGGCGAATCTGCAATTCCAGGCGCTTCAGCGCGGTCACATCGGTCAACACCATCATCGCGCCGAGCATGGTCCCATCCTCGCCGTGGAAGACCGAGCTGCTCGCGCGCACGATCACTTCCTCGCCTTTTGCCTGCAGCTCGAGCTCCCGATTCTCCTGCCGCTCGCCGGAGCGCAGGGTGTCCTGGATGACCTCGCGCAAGGCCAGCGGTAAAACGTAGACCGCTTCGCCCACGAGATTTGTCGAGGACAGATTGGTGATCTGCTCCGCCTCCCGGTTGAAGACGGAAATCAGCCCGTCCACATCGGCCGCGATTACCCCCGTGGTCATGTTTTGCAGCAGGGTTTCGTTGTAGATCTTCGCGTTCTGCACTTCGGTAAAGAGGTGCGCGTTTTCGATCGCCACCGCGAGCTGCCCCGAAAGCACTTGCAGTGCGTTTTGCTCGGCGCTCCCATAGATTTGGCCAGAGCGGCGAGGCCCTAGAAGCAGGACGCCGGCAAGTTGGTCGCGGGAGAAAATGCCGACGGCGACCGCAATCTGAATCGAGCCCATTCGTCGGGCGACACGCTCCATTTGCGGAGTCGGCCGGATGAGATTGATCTCGTCCAGGACGATCGGTTCCGGACTCATTTCGAGGTGCCGAATCAGCGGATCGTCTTTACTCAGCTCGATCAAGCCGACTCTTCCGGTCGCAGGCAATGGGGGGTATTGCTGGGCAAAGCCGATGCGACTCGGCTGCAGAATGAGGATGCGGTCGGTATCCACCGCCTCGGCGATGGTGGTGGCAAATTTTTCGAGCAACTCGCTGATGGTGCTGACTGACCGGAGGATGGCAATGGCCTTGTTCACCGTGGCGCGAAAATCGAGGCGGCGTGATCCTATGAATAGCCGGTCGGCCACGCCTTGAGAAACTCCCCGTGCAGGGGCCATGGCGAAAGCAATCGCGATGGCGGCCAGGACATGGGCGATGCGGGAGGCATCACCGGCAAAGACGGGCCCCGCCACGGTGAGAACCAGCCACCAAACGACTCCGTAAAGCGCGAGGAGGTAAAGGGTGAGAAGGCTGTAGCCAATCGCGCGCCTTATAAAGAGACCCACCTCCATGATCTTTTGGGTCGCGATGCCGTAGGCAATGATGAGGCTGAAGAGAACGATCCGAAAAGGCGCGAACCAGATCAACCGGGATTGATCAACAAAGAAGCGCAGGACAAAGGCGATCAGCACAGTGGCCAGCGTCACGACCGCGCCGATGAGGATAAAGGCGATCTCAGCCTGCTGGCGTCCGCTGGAGCGGCGCAGATCGCGGGCATATCCAACCACGTAGGAAACGCCCGCGATGATGAAATAGGCCACGAAGACGAAGGCAGCCGTTCCGTAGACCGGCGTTGGCGTCGGAACTCCAGATGTTGCTGACTGCGTCCAGCTGACTCCTTTCAGGAAAAAGTTTGTCTGGCAGAAAACCGCAACGGCCGTGCCCATCCCCAGCCACCAGCGGGCCTTGAAAAAAATGACTTTCCAGGAGTGCTCGCCTGTCTGCATCGACAAACGAAGGATGTGAAAAGCAACCAAGATGTAGGCCCCGGCGGCCGATGCTTGCCGGATGTAGAACAGCGCTTCGCCGCTGCGGCTCACCGTCATAGTTTGGTAGAGACTTCCCAGCCAGATGCCAATCACCCCCGAGAGCAGTAGAAAGCTTTGGTTTGCTCGACGGTGGCGATTCGCTTGGTAGACCGCTAATCCCAGTGCGACTTGGACTGCAATCGCAATGAGGGTGGAGATGGCCGCTCCACTCATCGGCCATTTACTTGGCTCACGGCCATGGTGCTGGCGCTTCCCCCCAGACCGCGAACGTTGATCAAAAGCCGGCTCAATTTAATCCTGCGCGGCTTAAATCGGACGATATCCATGTCGATGGACGGATCCAGGACATCGCAGTTGGCCGTCGGCGGGATCAGCTGGTGCTGAATCGCGAGGGCGGAGGCGATCACCTGAAACGGCCCCCCCGCGGCGAGCGCATTCCCGGTTGAGCCTTTAATCGAGTTCACCGGGATCAGGGACGAGCGAGCCCCGAAGAATTTCTTCACTACCCGGATTTCAGCCGCGTCAAGAATCGGGTGACCGGGCCCGTAGGCGGATATGTAATCCACGTCGTCCGGGGTCCAGCCGGCATTACCCAGCGCGATGTGCATCGAGTCCTCCAGGCCAGACGCGGGCCGTTCCGGATCGCGGTCGCGCTGTTTCCCGTAGCTCTCGATCTCCAGGTAAATCCGCGCGCCCCGAGCCTCCGCCCGTTCTAGATTTTCGAGAATCATGATGCCTGCGCCTTCGGAAATGACGCCAGTGTCGCGATCGATATCAAAGGGCCGACTCGCTTTTTCGGGCTCGTCGTTTCTATGCGAACTAAGGCCGCTGGCGATAAAGCTGGCCATCACCAATGGAGTGATTGGGGCGTCCGTTCCGCCGGCTACGGCCAATTCAACCTCTCCGCTGCGGATCATCGCTGCGGCATCGGCCAAGGCGTCGAGTCCAGAAGGGCAGGCCGAGGAAACGGTGGAAGCATTCGCACAGGCACCCAAGCGATCAGCGATCACGTTCGCCGGCGCTTGTGGGATGGAAGCAGCCGAGGTTGTGGGGGCCGCACGATTCGGACTCACGTTTTGCACAACATGAAAAGCTCGCTCGACCACATCCATCGCATTCATGCTTACCCCGATGATTACCGGGGTCGGGCTCGGGAGTTCAAGATTGTTCAGGTCCAGGCCTGCGTCGCGTAGCGCCATCATGGTTGCGGCGTAGGCCAACTGCGTATGCCGTGCCATCCGCTTTGGTTTTAGTTCTGCCTCCATATAATCCAGCGGATCGAAGTCTTTTACCTCGCCCGCGATCCGGCTTTTGTAGCCGGTGGCATCGAAGAGCGTGATCGGCCCGATCCCGCTTCGTCCCTCCAGAAGCGATTCCCAAAAGGCCTTTAACCCGGTGCCGTTTGGAGCGAGTACGCCCATCCCCGTCACCACCACCCGATTTCGCTTATGCATTTCCAGTAACTGTCACGTGCGCTGCTGTTTTCGCTCCAAAACCAGTCTTTACGCATTCGTAAACTTTATGTATATGGCGCAGATCGTTTCGGATTCACAAGTTGCATCTTCCAATGGCGGCTGTTTCTTGGCAGCCAATGCGGCGGCGGATTTTATGCGCAAAGCGTGCCGGTCGAAAGATTCCATTCGGCCACGGCACGGCCTTAGCTTTCTCTGGCTTTGCTTTCTCCTATGACCGCCTGCCCTGAACTTCCTCAAGTCCTCGTTATCGATGATGAGATGGGGCCGCGCGAAAGTCTCCGCATGCTCCTGAAGCCAAACTATCAGGTACATCTGGCCGACTCGGTGGAAAATGGATTGCGTCTTCTTCGCGAGAAGCATCCCGATGCGGTCATCACCGATATCCGCATGCCCGGAACCAACGGCATCGATGGTCTCCGTCTCATTCGCGAGATCGATCCGCACGTCGCCGTGATCATGCTCACCGGCTTTGGCGCGCTCGAGACCGCGCAGGAAGCGCTCCGCCTGGGCGCAAACGACTACATCAGTAAGCCTTTCGATGCGCATGAAATGCGGGATGTCATCAGCCGCAACGTCGAGCGCACCCGCAGTCCAGCGCACTGGCGACACGGCGGCGACCGAGATCCGCGAGCTCAACAACCGCTTGCTCAAGGAGCTTGCGCAAAAGGAGCGGCTGGCCTCGCTCGGCCAGGCTTCCGCGGAATTCGTGCACGATCTCGGAAACCCGCTCACGATCGTCTGGGGTTACGTGCAGTTGCTCGCGAAAAAGCTCGAGGCCTCCGAAGCCGAGAACGGCAAGACTGCCACCTCCGCGAAGGAGTTGAATATCATCGAGCAGAATGTCCGCCTCTGCCGCGAACTCCTCACCATGTGGCAGAGCTACGGCAGCGTCGAGGCCGCCCCGCACCAGCCGATCGCCATCTCCGCGATCGTGCAGGAGATCGTGAAAGGCGCCGCTCCCATCGCCACGCAGAATGGCGTCGAGCTGGAGACCGAGATTTGCGAGGACGCCGGCACCCTGATGGGCGAATCGCTCCAGATTAAACGCGCCATCCAGAACGTGATCATCAACGCCATCCAGGCCGCGGGCGACACCCAGGGACGCGTAACCGTGCATTGCGTGCGCAAGGAATTTTACGTCGACGTGCGCGTGAGCGACACCGGCCTCGGAATGACCGAGGCGCAAATCCCGAAAATCTTCGAGCCCTACTTCACCACCAAGCAGGGCAAAAGCGGCACCGGCCTCGGCCTCTACATCACCAAGAAAGTGGTCGAGGATCATAATGGCTCGATCAAGGTCGACAGCGCCCCGAACCAGGGGACGACTTTCACCATCCGTCTGCCCCTGCTCCCGCCGAAATAGCCGGCACGCTGCGGGGTTTCGCTTGTCAGTCGCACACCTTGCGCGTTTCGTGCACGCGTGTCGTCCGTCACCCTTGCCTCGCCTTTTTTGATTCGGGCGACGGGCGTCCCGTTCGAGCATCTTCTGCGGCTCGCCACCAGCGAAAGCTCGCGCCTTGCGCGTGCACTGCTCGTTAGGCAGAAGGAACTCGCGGCGGCGCGGCAGCGGGCCGAGGAATTTGTCGGCGCGCGCGCGAGCGGTCTCAGCGCGGAGGAATCGCGCGCCTGCCGGGCGCTCCTGCGCGGCGGGGAAAAATCCACGGCCGACCTGCCGGGGGCGCTCGCCGAGTTCATCCGCCAACGCGAAGCAACGGCCGGACTCGAGCGGGAATTAGCCAGCACGCTCAGCCGCGAAATGGAAGCCGCGCGTGCTTCCTTGTTGGAATCCAGCCGCACGGTTTTGCCCGGCTATCTGCTCTTTTCCGCGGGCGAATTCCGCGACCGCCTGCCCGTGGCCGGCGAACCGCTGCCACCGCGTAACGCCCGCGCGCGTGAGCACGAGCGTCACCTTTATCTCTACCTCCAGCGCGTCTGCGGGAAGAACGATACCTACAGCGAGTTCGGGCCGTCCGCCTGGGGCACGATTGCCGACACCCTGCGCTTTGAGCCGCAGCCGGGGATCGCGGAGCGAATCAGTTTTCTCGAGCGCTGGGCCGCGCACACCCTCGCCGCGGCCGCGGGCGATCTCGCGGTCCCGGCGATGGAGCCGGAAGCCTTCGCGATTTTAGCCAGCGAGATGGCGCCGGACTCGCCCTGGCATGAGCGCGCGCAGCATCTCCAGTCGTTAGGCAGCAACTTCGCTGGCACGGCCGATCTCGAGCAGCGGGCCGCGCTCATGAGCGAAGCCCGCCGCGCGCTCGATGATTTAGGCGGCAAGCTCAGCACCGGTCGCCGCTTTCTTTACGCCGCGGCCAATCCGATCGCCGAGGAATGCCGGCGCGAGGCGAACTTCAGCATCACGCACGAAATGGTCGAACAGCTCACGGCTGACATCGAGCCGTGGTTTGGCCTTTGGCGCGACGTCTACAACTTCGTCGCGCACCGCGTGGCCCAGGCGCTCGCCGGGATGCTGCGCTCCGCGGACGCCAAAGACGGCGCCATGCCGTTGCCGGAGTTCCTCGCGCATTGCGCGGCCAAAAATCTCCCGCTCACCGGCGTCGGCTTGGTCGCGCCAGCCGCGATCGCTTTTGCCGAAGTGAAAGCCGCTTTCCGCAAGATGGCGGAGGCGCACGCGCACGAAGCCGAGTGGAATCTGACCGCGAAAGACTGCGCCTTCGTGCGCGAGAATTTCGAGTTCCCCGCCTTCGACGAATACACTTACCCGGCCGCCGACCTGCAGCTTTCCGCGCGCTCCTTTGAGGCCGTGACGCTCGGCGAATACGAGTGGATCGTGGGCGAATTCCATCCGCCGGTCGCGCTCCTGCATCACGCGCTTTACTGGAGTTGCCCGGACAAACCCGCGCTCCGCGCCGCGCTCGCCCGCACTACCGGCGGGAAGCCGAGCGTGCATTACGGCTTTTTTGCCGCCGACTTCACCGCGCACACCACCGTGCGGCTGTTCGATGCGCTGCCTGAGCTCACTTACTTTGTCGCCGACCAGCGTGCCGATAAGAGTTGGCGGCAGGTCGCGCCCGCGGAGACGGAAGTGTTCCTCGACGAGACGACGGGCGACGTCGGATTTCGGCGCGCGGGAAACAAGGAATACCTCGGCTCTTTCGCGCGCGCCTGGCTTATCCCGTTGGGCTTTCACCCGTTCCACTTCGGCGGCCTCCCGCACCTGCCGCGGCTGCGTTGCGGACGGGCGATCGTGCAGCGCCGGGCCTGGATCATTAGCGAGCAAGATCTGCCGGCTGCTGATTACCAGGGCGTCGCACCCGCGCTCGTCCTCGCGGTGGAAAAACTCCGCGCCGCGCGCGATCTCCCGCGCTACGTCTACCTCCGCCCGACCGAGGGCGCGCTCCGCCGCAGCGGCGCCGAGGGTCGCGACAAGGACACCAAGCCGGTCTACCTCGACCTCGAAAGCTATCTCTCGCTCGAGATTCTCAATCGCTGGATGAAGAAAGCGGGCGAGCTCGAGCTCACCGAGATGCTGCCCGATCCGGAGCATCTCTGCTGGCAGGAAGCCGATGGACACCGCACCTTCGAGCTGCGGAGCCTGCTCGTCCCGCGCTCATGAAAACCGTCGCGATCGCGAACCAAAAAGGCGGCGTGGGGAAGACCACCACCGCGGTCAATCTCGGCTGCGCGCTCGCGCTTCGCGGCCAGCGCGTGCTCTTGATCGATCTCGACCCGCAAGGCAACGCGACCAGTTCCTTCGGCCTCCAGGAACTCGAAGGCGAGAGTCTCTACGGGCCGCTCCTGGGCGAGGCTTCGATCGTGGAAAAAGTCCTGCCGACACGCGTGGACGGCCTTTTTCTGATCCCGGCCGATCTCGACCTGGCCGGCGCTGAGATCGAGATCGCGCGGATGGAGAATCATCTCACGCGCCTCCGGACCACGCTTGAGCCACTGCGCGCTGACGATACCTTCGATTACATCCTGCTCGATTGCCCGCCCTCGTTAGGCATCCTGATGACAAACGCGCTCGCGGCCGCGGATGAGTTGCTCACGCCGATCCAGTGCGAATTTTTCGCGCTCGAGGGCTTGGTGAAAATCGTGCGCGTGATCCAGCAAATCCGCGACTCCGGCGCGAACGATCACGTGGAATTACGCGGCATTCTCATGACGATGTATGACGGTCGCACGAACCTGAGCGCGCAGGTGGTGGCGGAAGTGCGGGAGCATTTCGGCGCGCAGGTTTACCAGACGGTCATCCCACGCACGGTCCGCCTGAGCGAGGCGCCGAGCTTTGCCCAATCGATCTTCGACTACGCGCCCAACGGGAGTGGCGCGAAGGCTTATGGCGCGCTGGCAGATGAGTTTCTCGCGCGCCAGGCCTTGCCGCGGGCGTAAGTTCAAACGAACGTGAGCGTCTTCGGGCGCGTTGGCAGCGTATTGCGTCTCGGGGCCCTCATGGATTTAGCCAGCAAACTCGCCATCCTCGCCGACGCGGCAAAATACGATGCGTCGTGCGCCAGCAGCGGCACGACCAAGCGCAAATCGACCGTTGCCGGCGGCCTCGGCTCGACCACCGGCTCGGGCATTTGCCACAGCTACACGCCCGATGGTCGCTGCGTTTCCCTGCTCAAGATCCTGCTGACTAATTTCTGCATCTACGACTGTCTTTATTGCATCAACCGCGTCAGCAGCGACGTGCAGCGGGCGCGTTTCACCGCCGAGGAAGTGGTCAAGCTGACGCTCGATTTTTACCGGCGAAATTACATCGAAGGGCTCTTCCTTAGCTCGGGGATTATCCGCAATGCCGATTACACCATGGAGCAGGTGGTTGCGGTCGCGCGGACTCTTCGCACCGAGCACCAGTTTCGCGGCTACATTCACCTGAAGACAATTCCGGAAGCGTCGCCGGCTTTGATCGCGGAGGCGGGGCGCTGGGCCGATCGCATCAGCATCAACATCGAGCTGCCGACCAAGGTGGCGCTGGAGGAATTGGCGCCGCAGAAAAATTTCGCGCGCACGGAAGCGGCCATGCTCGAGATCAAGGACCGGATCACGCAGTCCAAGATCGAACGGCGCGAGAGCCGCAAGGCGCCGGTCTTCGCGCCTGCGGGGCAGAGCACGCAGATGATCGTGGGCGCGACCGACACGCCGGATGCGGCCATCCTCGCGCAAGCGACCTCGCTCTACACGAAGCAGAAGCTGCGGCGAGTCTATTACTCCGCATTCAGCCCGATTCCGGATGCGTCCAGTCGTCTGCCGTTGATCGCGCCGCCGCTGGTGCGTGAGCATCGGCTTTACCAGGCCGATTGGCTGGTGCGCTTTTATGGATTTCAACATGGAGAATTGACGACGCCTTCGGCGCCGAACCTCGATCTCGCGATCGATCCGAAGCTTGCCTGGGCTTTGCGGCATCGCGCGCAATTTCCGGTCGACCTGAACAAGGCGCCTAAAGAAATGCTCCTGCGCATCCCGGGTCTCGGGACCAAATCGGTGGAGCGCATCGTGCGCGTGCGCCGCTGGCACAAGCTGCGACTCGATGACCTCCCGCGGCTCCACGTTTCGGTGAAGAAGGTGCTGCCCTTCGTGATTACCGCGGATTACAACTCGGCCAATCTGGCCATCGATCGCACGGATTTGCCGGCGCGCTTCAAGCCGCCGGAGCGGCAACTGGATTTGTTTGCGCAACCCGAGGCCTCGGTGCTCGACGGCCAGCTCTAGCGCCGTGCGGCAGGTCAGTTTTCGCCCGACGTTTGCGGATTGGCAGCGCGCCGCGCGCAGCGCCTTGCAGGCGGGGATCGCGCCGGAAGAGGTTGTCTGGCAGGAACTCACTGGCGAACAGCCGGCGCTGGATATTTTCGAAGAAGCAGAGCCGGTCAGCGAAACGACTCGCTTCCGCGTGCCGAAGGCTTTCGTGGAGCTGGCGCGCGTGGTCGCGCTCCATCGCGACGAGCGCCGCTGGGCTTTGCTTTACCGCCTGGTTTGGCGGCTGACGCACGGCGAGCCGAAGCTGCTCGAGATTTCGGTCGATCCCGACACCGCGCTGGCCTTTGAGTTCCAGAAAGCGATCCGGCGCGACGTGCACAAGATGCGCGCCTTTGTCCGCTTCCGGGAGATGGAACTTGAAGGCGGCGAGAAGTGGTTCGTCGCCTGGTTCGAGCCGGCGCATCACATCGTGGAATTCAACGCCGGCTTTTTCGTGGATCGCTTTGCCTCGATGCGCTGGTCGATCCTGACCCCGGAACGCTGCGCGCACTGGGATGGGCGCGAGCTGACTTTTACCGAGGGCGTCGATCGTTCGCAGGCGCCGACAGACGACAAGATCGAGGGCCTCTGGCTGACCTACTACGCGAACATTTTCAATCCCGGTCGCGTGAAAGTGCACGCAATGCAGGCGGAGATGCCGAAGAAATATTGGGGCAATCTCCCGGAGGCGGTGCTGATTCCATCACTTCTCCAGGAAGCGCCGCGAAGGGTCGAGGCGATGGTAAAAAAAAGCGAGCGCAAGACCGCGGATGCGGTGGAGGAATGGCAGCCGGCACCCGTGCCGGAGACGGCCAGCCTGGAGAAACTAGCCGACGCGGCGAAGGCATGCACCGCCTGCCACCTCTACAAACGCGCCACGCAAACCGTCTTCGGCGAAGGCCCAAAAAAAGCGACGATCATGATGCTGGGCGAACAGCCGGGCGACCAGGAAGACCTCGCCGGGAAGCCGTTCATCGGGCCCGCGGGGCAATTGCTTGATCGCGCGCTGGAGGAAGCCGGGATCGATCGCTCGCTGGTCTACGTGACCAACACGGTGAAGCACTTCAAGTGGGAGCCGCGCGGCAAGCGGCGCATCCATCAAAAGCCGAACTCGCGCGAGATCGCCGCCTGCCGCCCGTGGATGGAGGCGGAGCTGCGCGCGGTGAAGCCGGCGGTGCTGGTCTGCCTGGGCGCGACCGCGGCGCAGGCGATCTTAGGCAGCAACTTCCGGGTAACGAAACAGCGTGGGGAGATTCTTGAATCGGAGTTCTCCGCGCAGACGATTGCCACCGTGCATCCGTCGTCGCTTCTGCGGCAGCCGGACGAGGAATCGCGCGCGCGCGAGTATGCGCTCTTCCTCGAGGACCTGCGGATCATCAAAGCGGCCGCGAAATAAAAAACCTGCGGCGGGAATCGCTCCTGCCGCAGGTTTCGTTAGGCCAGAAGTTGTCGGCTAAGGTTTCGGGCTGGCTTCCGGGGCCGCGCCTTCCTTGGCGGCTTTCTTTTCCTCGCGCTTCTGTTTCTTCGCTTCCTTCTCGGCCTTCTCGGCGTCGGTCAGCGGGCCGACCTTGAGCGTCTTCACTTCGTTGGTGCCATCGGTGCTTTTTAGGAAGCTGCCGCGCACTTCTTCATTCGCGACCACGTCCTTGATCGTGCCCGGCTGGCCGGCCTTGGTGATCACGGTGGTGCTGACGATTTTGTAGGTCTGTTCCTTTTCCTTGCCGGGGACGGTGAAGCTCTTTGCCTTCGCGTCGACCGTGCCGACTTTGCCGTGGAAGGGCAGGGCGTGAGGAGCTTTCGCGGCCGGGGAAGCGGCCGCGATTGGCGCTGGCGGCAGGCGAGGCGGCCGGGGCGGCGGC
Organism: uncultured Verrucomicrobiae bacterium; assembly: GCA_963726745.1. GTDB lineage: Bacteria > Verrucomicrobiota > Verrucomicrobiia > Chthoniobacterales > UBA10450 > JACCTI01. The sequence continues at coordinate 505,339 of CAVSDR010000003.1, read as the reverse complement.
GCTGGTTTCGGCCGTCTTCTTTTGCGCGGCAAAGGCCGCCGTGGGGGCACCGAGGGCAAGCGCGGCCAGGAGCGCGCCGGTGAGGAGAATTGATTTTGAGATCATGGTGGATGCTGAGTTGCGTGGGTTTGATTTTGGCAGCCCCTCGCAACACCGCAGACCGGCGCGCGGCGGGCTGGTTTCAGCGAGCGGTATAACGAGTCGTTGCGCGGCTGGCAAGCACTTCGCGGGACCGGCGGGGGAGTGGAGGTAAGGGGATTCGAACCCCTGGCCTTCTCATTGCGAACGAGACGCTCTACCAACTGAGCTATACCCCCGGAAGGCGAAGGGCACTATCGAGATGGCGGGTGGATGGGCAAGCAAAAAGCCGTGCGGCCGCGCGGGAAAAAGGAACGGGAAGTGCTCATAATTTCCATAATCACGGCGCCGATTCTCCTGCAGCGCACCAATCAAAAACCAAGCCAAAACCCAAACACTGCATCAGATGAAAACCCAGAACCTGTTCGCCACCGCGTTCGCGGCGGCGCTCTTAACCGCAACTACCTACGCCGGCGAACTCTCGCCTTCGCCTACCCCCGGCACCTCGCCCACGGCAACGCCGGCACCCAGCGCCACGCCAATTGACGACCACGGCGGCGGCGGCAGCGGCGGAGGGGGAAGCGGCGGCAGCGGCGGTGGCGGCGGCGGATCGAGCCAGGGGAAATTGAGCCTGCACGGCTTTTACCAAGGGACCACCTCCACCGGCAGCATCGTGCTGCTTTACGTGGAAAAAGACACGCGCCTGCAGGTGAACGTGCTCGACCTCTCCGGCCAAAGTGTCGGCTATGCCGAAGGCGTGATGAGCAATGGCGCCTTCAGCTTTGCCCTCTCGAATGGACAGACCATTACGGGCACTGCGGGCGAGCGCCTGATTAGCGGGAATGTCGGCGGCGCCACCTTCCAGGCGGGACGCGCCTCGGACTTCGGCGGCGACGAGAGCGTGGCCGGCCGCTTCGTCGGCGTGGCCAGCGGCCCGGGCGGCGACAGCCGGGTGATGTTTGTGATCGATCGCAGCCAGCACATTGCCATGATCCAGGTGAGCGGCACCGCGCCGAACTTCACCCGCACCGGCGGCTTCGGGACCGTCACCGCGCCCGTGGCACCCTCGACCAGCTACACCTTCACGCTCGATAAAACCGTCGGCAGCACGAGCGCGATCACCGGTTCCTTCAGCATCGTGGACGGCGCCTTCCAGGGCAGCTTCACCACCAGCGCCGGGACTTACACGGTGAACAGCTTCAAGAGCACGCTGGTGAACCGGATGGCTAATATCTCCACCCGCGGCCTCGTGGGCCAGGGGCAGGCCCAGCTCATCGGTGGTTTCATTATTACCGGCGGGCCGAAAATGGTCATGATCCGCGCGCTCGGGCCGTCGCTCGCAGCGGCCGGCGTTTCCCCGGCCCTGGCCAATCCAGCGCTCAAGCTCTACGCCAACGGCACGCTCCTGGCGCAGAACGATGACTGGAAGGCGAACGCCAACGCGTCCGAAATCGTCGCCAGCAAGCTGGCGCCGTCGAACGACCTCGACGCGGCGCTGCTCGTGCGCCTGGAACCGGGCGCCTACACCACGATCGTGAGCGCCTCCGGGGCCGACACCACCCAAGGAATTGGGCTGGTAGAAATCTACGAAGTGAACCACGATTAAGCCGCTAGGGAAGTTTACCAGGGGGGCCTCGCGTCGAAAGGCGCGAGGCCTTTTCCGTTTCTGGGAGCGCGCTGGGCAGCTCATTCTAACCGGTGGACTGTCTCCCGCGCCGCGGCCAGAGTGCTCCAGCCGTCCGCTTTTTCTCATGCATTTGCTCGTAATCGAAGACGACCAACAGCTCGGGGCCTTCATCAAGAAGGGGTTCGTGGAAGCGGGCTTCGCGGTCGACCATTGCACCGATGGCGATGAAGGCCTGGCCATGGCCCTGGGGCAGGAATACGACGCCGCGATTGTCGACCTGATGCTCCCGGGGATCGACGGCCTCTCGCTCGTGCGCCAGGTGCGCGCGAAGCATAGCACCATGCCGGTCCTGATCCTGAGCGCGAAGGCGAGCGTGGACGATCGCGTGCGCGGGCTCGAAACCGGCGGCGACGATTACCTGGTGAAGCCGTTTGCCTTCACCGAGCTGCTCGCGCGCATCCAGGCACTGGTGCGGCGGCATTCGCAGATGGCGGAGCCGAGCACGCTTACCGTGGGCGAGGTCCACCTCGACTTGCTCACGCGCAAGGTCACGCGCGCGGGCGAGAAGATCGAGCTGCAGGCGCGCGAGTTTGCCCTCCTGGAATATCTCCTGCGCAACGCCGGCCGCGTGGTCACGAAGACGATGATCCTGAGCCACGTCTGGGACTACAGCTTCGATCCGCAGACCAACGTGGTCGACGTGCTCGTTTGCCGCCTGCGGCACAAGATCGACAAGGGCTTTGCGAAAAAGTTGATCCGGACCCGGCGCGGGATGGGCTATGTCCTGGAAGCAGATTAGGGAACTGCCCCGCACCCTCACTTTCCGGGTGGGGCTTTGGTATGCTGCGCTTTTCCTGGTGAGCGCTCTCTTGCTCCTGGTCCTGGTTTACTTCTTGTTAGGCGCGGCGATTGACCGGAAAGACCGCGACATGATCGAGGCGCGGCTGCACGAATACGTCTCGGTCTACCAGCACGGCGGACTGCCGGCGTTGCGGGAATGGAGCGAGCGGATCAATCGCCTGCGCGGTCAGCGCGAATATTTCGTGCAAGTGGACCGGGCCGGGCAGGCGCCCGCGTTGCAAATCGTGCCCGGGGATTGGAGCGAGCGCGACCTGCGATCGGCGCAGGCCAGCGCGGCCGGCGCGGAACAAGGCTGGCGCCGGCTGGCGCGCGATTCCGAGGTCGACCTGACCGTGGCCACCTCGACCCTGCCCGATGGCGAGCGCTTCCTGATCGGCCGGAGCAGCGACAGCCGGGCGAAGTTGCTGGCTAATTTCCGCCAAACCTTCGCGCTCGTCCTGCTGCCGCTGGTGCTGCTGGGAATGGTCGGCGGGATGCTCTTCACCAATCGCCTGACCCAGCCAGTGCGCGGCGTGCTCGCGGCGGCGTCCTCGATCATCGACACCGGCCGGCTCGACGTCCGCGTGCCCATTCGCCCGGCGAACGACGAGCTGCGCGACCTCGCGGTTCTCTTCAATCGCATGCTCGATCACAACGAAGCGCTCTTTCGCGCCCTGCGCGATTCGCTCGATAATGTCGCGCACGATCTGCGCACGCCGCTCGCGCGCTTGCGCGCGACCCTCGAGGAGGCGCTGGCCGAGGATGGCCACGTGGAGGCGTTGCACGATCGCATCGGCTCCGCGCTCGAGGAGACCGAGCGCGTGCAAACCATCATCCGCACGCTCATGGATGTCTCCCAGGCCGAGGCCGGGCTCATGCGGCTGCAGCGTGCGCCTACGGAAATTAGCCGGCTGATTGACGACGCGGTCGCGCTCTACGCGCACGTCGCGGAGGAGAAAGGCATCGATCTCACGACCGACCTGGCCGGCGGTTGCGAGGCGCTGGTGGATGCGCCGCGCGTGCGCCAGGTCTTCGCGAATTTGCTGGATAATGCGATCAAATACACCCCTGCAGGCGGCGTCGTCTCGGTGGCCGCGGATTGCTCCGCCGGCGAAGTGCGGGTGCGGCTGCGCGACACCGGCCAGGGGATCGAGCCGGCCGATCTTCCGCGCATCTGGGAGCGCCTCTACCGCGGCGATAAAAGTCGCGGGCAACCGGGACTCGGGCTGGGATTAAACTTGGTCAAAGCGATCGTGGAAGCGCATCGTGGCCGGGTGGAAGTGCGCAGCCGTCTCGGTGAAGGCTCGGAGTTTTCGGTGTATCTTCCGGTCAGACATGAAGCAGCTTAAACTCCTCACGGTGGTGGTCCTGGCCGCGGCGATCGCCGGCGGCGCGATCCGTTTCGGAGTTCCGCTGCTCTTTCCGTATCGCCATTTGCGGGGCCAGACCGCGCCGGTCTATGTGCACCCGTTGGTGAAACAGATTGACGCCGCCCGCGCCTTGCGCGCGGCCGGCCGGCCGGTCGAGGCGCAGACGCTTTTGCGCCAGCAAATCCGCCTGTATCCCAATGCGGCCGAAGCCCAGGCCGCGCGCGACCTTCTCGGCGAGATTAACACCGAGATGTTCTTCTCGCGCGAGAGCCTTTTCGGCAAAAGCGAATACACCGTCCAGCGGGGCGATTCCCTCTGGCGGATTGCGCGCAAGCTCGACTCCACGCCCGCGAGCATCATGCGCGCGAGCAACCTCGAGTCCTCGCTCCTGCGCCCGGGCGATCAATTGCTCGTGCCGGACAACGATTTTACCCTCACACTCGATTTGCCTAACGAGCGGTTAGTCGTGCATCACGGCGACGGCTTCTTCAAGGAATACCCGGTGGTCGACGTCCACCTCCTCCCGCGCGTGCGCCAGGCGCTGGTCGTAACCAAGGTCACCGCGACCACCTTCTGGAAAGAGGGCGGCCGCGTCTCCTCCGATGCCGAGCAGGAGAAAGCGACGGCCGACCCGCGGATCCATCTCGGCCGCGGCGGTTACATCCTCTATGGCATCGATGAGGACGCGAGCGTCGCGCCGGAGACGGTGGAATTAGCCGAGCGCCCCGAGGAAGCTTCGCGCAATCCAGAGATCCCGCCGCGCGGGATCGCCTTGCTCACGGCTGACCTGGCCGAGCTGCAATTGCTCATTCGCCGCGGCACGCCGGTCACGATCGTGCGGGCAAAGCCGTAGGCGGAAGTGGGTCGGGTGGGACTCGAACCCACAACCAACGCCTTAAAAGGGCGCTGCTCTACCATTGAGCTACCAACCCGCTCAGCGCCGGGAAAGCGGCGCGAGGTTTGGTTTAGTCTACATCATTTGCCGGCGCAAGCGGCCACGAGCTCGCGCAGGGTGTTTCGCGGGCGCTCGAGCTCGAAGACCTGCAGCCCGGCGGCGCGGGCGGCGGCCCAGTCGCGCCGGGGATCGTCGCCCACGTGCAACGCCTCGTTAGGCTGCGCCCCGCCGCCCAGCGCGAGGGCGCGTTGGAAGATCAGCGGGTCGGGCTTGTCCGCGCCGATCTCGCTGGAAATAGCCAGCGCTTTGAAGAAGCGGGAGATCCCGAGATGCTCGAAGACCATCCGCAGGCGGCCGTCGAAATTCGAGATCACCACCAGGTCGTAACGGCGATGCAATGCCTCCAGCACCTCGAGCGTTTCCGGGAAAAGCCGCCAGACGCCAGCCTCGGCAAAGTGCTCGTAGGCGATCTCGAAGAAGTTGTCGCGGTCGAGGTCGCGCGTGGCCGGCGCCACCTGGTCGAAGATCCTGTCGACCAGCACACGCCACCATTCTTTGTCGTCGTCTTCGCGCGGTTCGCCGGTCGCCGGCCGCGCGGGCATTTCCTTCCAGACGCGGCCGAAGGCAGCCTCGAGCGCCGCTGCGTCCAGCTGCAGGCCGAGCCGCCGCCCGACGTGCGCATAGTGCCAGCCGACGCTCTCGGTCAGCTCGATCAAGGTGCCCGCCGCGTCGAAGGTGATCAGTTTCAGGTCCGCACTCACAGTGGACATTGGCCCGCGCGACCGCCTTATTAAAGCGCGATGCTGCCCGTGGAACACAACGACCCCGTAAACGAAAAAATCCTCGCCATCTCGGAGGACAAAATCGCCGGGTTCGTGCGCGAGCCCTTCGCGGAAATCGCCGCGCGCTCCGGGGTGGATGAGGCCACGGTGATCGCGCGGATCGCGGCGATGTTGCGCGCGGGGACGATCCGCCGGGTGCGCCAGACTTTGCTCGCGACCAACCTGGCCGATGGCGCGCTCGTCGCCTGGAAGGTGCCGCCGGAGAAATTAGACAGCGCTTTCGATTACATGTTCCAGGAGGACCCATTCTCCGGGCACGTGGTCCTGCGTTCGACCGATGCGGTCACTGCCGGCTCCGATTACAAACTCTGGACGACGGTGAAAGTGCCGCATGGCTATTCGCTCCAGCGCCATGGCGAAATCCTCGCGCAGCATGTCGGTGCGGATCACTTTCGCCTGATGCCGGCGAAGGGAATTTTCACCCTCGGCGTCGGGCATGTGCGGCGGAAAACGATCGAGCCCGGGAGCAAAGCGGACGCGCCCGCGACGATGGCGCCGGTGCATGTGGCTGAGGTGAGCGACCGCGAATGGGAAGTGCTCCTGGCCTTGAAGCGCGAGTTCGCCCCGGAGGAAATTCAGCCGTCACCCTGGAGCGCGCGGGCGGCGGAAGCAGGCGTGTCGCTGGAGGAATTTTGCCGGATCGCGGAGTCGCTCAACGAGCGCAAAGTCATCGGCCGTTTCTCCACTTTCCTCGAGCACGTGAAGCCTTCGGGCACGGGCGTGCGCGTGACCCGCTTCAACGCGCTCTTCCATTGGGCGGTGCCGGCGGGTCGCGAAGTGGAGGCGGGCGGCGAAGTCGGGCGGCACCACATCCTGACGCATTGCTATTGGCGCGAAGCCGGCGCGGAATTCCGCCACGTGAACATCATGGCGGTGGCGCACGGGACCGACAAAGAGCTGCTCCTCGAGCATAAGCGCGCGATCGACCAGCACCTCGCGGCCTGCGGCATTCCGGTGAGCTACACGAACGTTTTCTGGGGTGGCCGGAGCGAGATCAAGCCCTCGGAAATCTCGCCGCTGATTTATCGCGAATGGCTTTCGCGCATGTCCGCGCAAGCTGCGTGAAGACCCTCACGGAAAAGCTCCAGGGCGGCACCGACCTGGACGCGGGCGAAATTGCGCTCGCGGTCGCGCGCCTCCTTTCCGAGACCACGCCGGCCGAGCAAAAGGCGGCCTTCCTGACGGCGCTGCACGCGAAAGGCGAAAGCGCGGAGGAGATCGCCGGCTTCGTCGAGCAATTGATCGATCGCGCGATCGATCCCGGAATTAGACAGCAAGATCTGCCGGGGCCGATGCTCGACGTCTGCGGGACCGGCGGCTCCGGGCTCGATTTCTTCAACGTCTCGACCACGATCACGTTCATCCTCGCGGCGGGCGGCGCCTGCGTGGTCAAGCACGGCAATCGCAGCGTCACCTCCGCGTGCGGGAGCGCGGATGTGCTCGAGGCGCTCGGCATCCGGCTGCAGTGGGAGCCGGAGGAATTGCGACGCAGCCTCCGGGAGATCGGCGTCGGCTTCCTCTTTGCGCGGCATTACCACCCGGCTTTCCGCGCGCTTGCGGAAATGCGCGCGCAGCTCGCCCGCGCGGGCACGCGCACGATTTTCAATTTGCTCGGCCCGCTGCTGAATCCGGCGCGCCCGGCGCGGCAGTTGATCGGCGTTTACGCGCCGCGCCTAACGAGTGTTTTTGCGGAGGTGCTGCGGCAATTGCAGCGCGAGAAAGCCTGGATCGTCCACGGCGCGGTCGCGGGCGGCGGCGGGGTGGACGACATCTCCACCAGCGGCCCGACGACGCTCGCGGAATTGCGCGACGGGAAGGTGAGCGCGGCGGTGATCGATCCGCGCTGGCTCGGGATTGCCGAGGGCGCGCGCGAGGAATTGCGCGGCGGGCAGGCGCCGGAAAACGCGGCCACGCTCACGGCGCTGCTTGCGGGCGAAATGCGCGGGGCGAAACGCGACCTCGCCTTGGTCAACGCCGGCGCGGGGTTTGTGGTCGCGGGCCTGGCCTTCGACTTGAAGGACGGGATCGCGCTCGCGGCGGAACAGATCGACAGCGGCCGCGCGCTCGAGAAGCTGCGCGCGCTTCAGAAATTAAGCGCCGCGCGGTAGGTCCGGTCGAGTTCGCGAAGCACCTGCACGGCGACATCCTGCCGGCTAATTTTTGCCTCCGGGCGCAGCATCGCCAGCGAGGCGGCCCGGTCGCGGAGTTCTGCCGGAAAGTCGTCCGCTTGCTGGAGGACGTTGATCCCGATTCCCAGGATGCCGAGGTGCGGCTGGCCAGGGACGGCGCGCATCTCGAGGAGCACGCCGGCGACTTTCCGGCCGTCGAGGTAGACGTCGTTCGGCGGCTTGACCGTCGCTTCCGGCGCGAGCGCGCGCGCGATCGCCTGCGCGGCCCAACTCGTTAGGCGAGGGGTCGCGTCCGGTGATATTCGCGGCCGCAGGAGAACCGAGAACCACAGGCCGAGCCGCGGCGCCGATTCCCAATGCCGCCCGTATTGACCACGTCCTGCTGTCTGTTTCTCGGCGAAGACGACCAGGCCTTCCGGCGTCATGGCCGTGACCGATGCGAAGAGGTGGTCGTTGGTGGAAGTGGTCTCCGCGAGGACGACCACTTCGCGGCCAAGCGTGCTGCCGCGGAGCGCGGCTTGAAGCTGGGCGGCGTCGAGCGGCTCAGCCGGCGACATGCGTGAGTTCCAGCGAGAGATCGATCGCGCGCGCGGAGTGGGTCAAGGCGCCGACGCTCACGTAGTCGACTCCGCTGCCGGCGATTTGCCGGATGTTTTTCAGGGTGACCCCGCCGCTGGCCTCGAATTTCACGCCCTTGGCTTTTCCCACCGCGACCGCTTCGCGCATCTCACCCGGGGCCATATTATCCAGCAAGATGACGTCGATCCCGTCGATCTCGAGCAACGCGCGCACCTGGTCGAGGCGGTCGGCTTCCACCTCGATCCGCATCTCCGGATGTTCCGCGCGCACGCGGGCGATCGCCTCCGCCAGGCCGCTGAAACCGCTGTGCGTCATCAAGTGGTTGTCCTTCACCAGGACCATGTCGTAGAGGCCGAGACGATGGTTGACCCCGCCGCCGGCGAGGACCGCGGCCTTCTCGAGCGCGCGCAGACCTGGGGTGGTCTTGCGAGTGTCGAGGATCTGCGCCTTGGATTTGCCGACACCTTCCACGAACTGCCGCGTGAGCGTGGCGATGCCGGAAAGGCGCTGGAGAAAATTAAGCGCCACGCGTTCGGCGGTGAGGATGGAACAGGCGGCGCCGCGCACTTCCAGAATCGTCTCGCCGCCGGTCAACGAGCTGCCGTCCTCCAACAAGACCTGCACTTGCAGCCGCGGATCGACCCGGCGAAAAACTTCCGCCGCGGTATCGGCCCCGGCGAGGATGGCGCGTTCGCGCGGGATGATCCGGGCCAGCGCCTGCGTGCCCGGCGGGACGAAATACTTCGAGGTGATGTCGCCGGCGCCGATGTCCTCGGCGAGCGCGGCGGCGATGGGATCGTGCGTCTCCACGGGTCAGGCCGCCTCTCCGTTGGCGCGGTAGACCGAGCGCCCGCGCACGAAGGCCTCGCGCGTTCCATGCGGGCCGCCGCGGTAAACGCACAGCGCGATCACGTCTTCTTTCGACATCTCCAGGAAACGCGCGCGCTCCCGTCCATACGGATGCAGCGCGGCCAGGTCGACCACGAGCAAGTCCGCTTCCTTTCCGACATCGAGAGTTCCAATCACGTTTTGTTTGCCGAGAGCATGGGCCCCGCCGGCGGTCGCGAGGTAGAACGCTTCCGAGAGGCGGAGCGGTTGCACCTCCGGCTCGTAAAAGGCGCGCACGCGCTGCGATTCCACCGCGGAGCGCATCACCTGCCACAGGTTTAATTCCGGTCCGGCGGCCACGTCGGAACCGAGGCCAACGGCGATGCCGGCAGCGCGGAGCTGGTCGAGCTTCATCACGCCGCTGCCGAGGTAGAGATTCGAGGTCGGGCAATGCGCGACCGCGGAGCGCGCCCCGGCGATGGCGCTGACCTCGCGCGCTGAAAGATGGATGCAATGCCCGAGCATGGTCTTCGGCGTGAGCATTCCGGCCTGCTCATAGACGTCGGTGTAGTCGCGCGCCCACATGTAGAGATTGCGCACTTTCTCGATCTCCTCGCGGTTTTCCGCGAGGTGCGTCTGGAGATAGGCGCCGTGCTCGCGCGCGAGCTCCGCGGCGCTGCGCATCAATTTCTCCGAGCAAGTGACGGCAAAACGCGGGCTGAAAGCGTAGTCTATTCGCCCCTCGGCCGCGCCGTGCCACTTCCGGCAAAGCGTCTCGCTTTCGCGCAGGGAAATGCTGAGGATTTTCTTCGGCTGAAGCGACCCGTAGGAGCCGAGGTCCATCATCATCTTGCCGAGAATCACGCGCAGGCCGCTCCGTTCCGCGGCCTCGAAAGCGGCATCGGTGCTCTCCTCGTAGATCGCGCTGTAGACCATCGCAGTGGTGGTGCCGTGGCGCGCGAGCTCGCGGAAGAAACGCGGCGCTTCCTCACGCGCCTTGGGCCCGCTGAACTCGCGCTCCGTCGGGAAAATATTCTCGCGCAGCCAGGGCAGGAGCGCGTCCTGCCCGCGGGCGACTACCGGGTATTGCGGGAGATGCGTGTGGCAATCAACCAGCCCGGGGAAAATCGCCGCGTCCTCGTGCTCGATCCAGCGCAGGCCGGGCTTGCCCTGGCGGCGGAGCTCCTGGTAATCGCCAATCGCGGCGATGCGGCCATTTTCCACGACCACGGCGCCGTCGCGCAGCCCGCGCAAGGTGCCGAACTGCGGCGCATCGATCACATAGCCACGCAGGCCGAAAGAAGAGGATTCCATGGAAAGGCGAGGGGAAACCTCAGCAGAGCGCGAGGAGCCTGACAACTCCGGAGTGCGGCTCAGAATTTAGCCGACGAGATGGCAAAAAAAAGATCCGGGCGACGCACGTAGGAGAAACAACAAATACGGAAAACGTGCCGCCGCCCGAATCGCCTTAACCTGATAAGTGAGACAGCGGCCCGCGGCGGACGTTCAAGGAATTTTCCGGGAATTTTCCGGCCTACAGGGAAAGCTCGCTTTGCTGGGCGATTCCCACCTTCGCGGCCTCGTCGCGCACCTCCTGGAGGACGGATTTGATCTCGTGCTGCTCCAGGAAACCGATTAACGCCGGGTAATCCGGGCGAATGCGCAGGTCGTCCAGCGGCAACGGCAGCGGCGTGTCGCAATCGAGCTCGACCATTTTCCGGTTCTGCAAAATTTGCTCGCGCGCCGCCGCCAGCTTCTCGCGGGTCCGCGCGCTTTTCACGCGGTCGAGATTGGCCAGGAGCGTCTCGAGGTCGCCATGTTCGCGGAGCAACGCCGCGGCCGCTTTCCGGCCCACGCCGGCGCCGGGGATGTTGTCGACGGAGTCGCCGGCAATCGCGAGCACGTCGCCGATCTGTTTCGGGGAGCACTCCCATTTAGCCAGCACTTCCTGCTCGCCGAGGAGCGCGTAGGTGTCCTTCGGCGTCAGCAGGTCCGCCTTCGCGGTGGTGTAGACTTTCACCTGGTCGTTGACCAACTGGAACAAGTCCTTGTCGTTCGTCGCCAGGATCGCTTCCCAGCCGCGACGACGCGCGGCGATCGCGTAGCAGCCCATGAGATCGTCGGCCTCGGTATTAGGCAGCGAGATGTTCTGGAAGCCCATCAGGCCGGTGAGCTGGCGGCGGATGAGCGCGAGCTGCGGGACCATCGGCTGCGGCATTTCCTTGCGCGTTTCCTTGTAGGCCGGCTGCAGCTCCACGCGCTTTTGCGGCAGACCTTCATCCCAGAAGATCGCGCCCATCTCCGGCTGCAGATCTTTCAACATCCGGCGCACGGTCTTCGCAAAACCAAGGATCGCGTTCGTCGGTTCGCCGCGGGAATTCGAGAGCGCGGGAAGAGCGAAAAACGAGCGGTAAACGTAATAATGGCCGTCGACCAGGAGGAGTTTCACGAAGAGCACCGTAGCCACGCAGCAGCGGGCTTCACCCGCCTTTTTCGCGCGATTCGTATTCGCGCGCTTCCGCGTCGATAATCGCGCATGACGGAAGATTGGTTCGTGCGCGTGCAGGGAAAAGAATACGGCCCGGTCGACCTCGAGACGCTCCAGGAATGGAAAGCGGAAGGGCGCTTGATCGCGGAAAACGAAGTGCGCCCGGAGAACGCGACCGAGTGGCGCGCGGCCTCGGAGTTTCCGGAACTCTTCCGCACGATCACGCCCGATGAGGCGGCACTCGCGACTGTCTTTCGCCGCCGGAGTTTTGCCGGCCTCCTGGCGGAAAGCTTCCGCATCTACTTCCGCGGCTTTCCGCTCTTCCTTCTGCTCGCCCTCCTGCCGGCGGTGCCGTCGTTTTTGCTGCGGCTGAATCTGGAACTGCCGGACCTGACGCAAGGCGAAACCTTGAGCATGACCAAAGGCTGGATGGCTGCGATTCCCGCGGTCATCGCGCTCATGCTCGCGTGGCCGGTCTTTCTCGGTGGGCTGCAATTTGCCACGCTCGATCTGGCCGCGGGACGCGGGCTGCGATGGGGCGAAGTCTTCCGGCGAAGCTTCCAGTTTTGGCCGCGGCTCGCCCGGCTCTCGCTCCTGGTCTACGGGAATTACTTTTTTTGGACCGCGTTGCCCTTGCTCGCCGTCGCGCTGGTGGCCGGTTCGCCATCCATTTTCTCCTTTCTGCTCGCCGTCTTCGCGCTCGGATTCCAGGTCTACATGGTCGGGCGGCTCTTCATTAATTTTCTCTTCTGGCAACAGAGCGCGACCATCGGCGACCACGACGGCGTGGCTGCGCTGGCGGAGAGCAAGGAACTGGCGCGCAGCCGGCGGACCGCGCCTTTTCTCGAGCGCCCGCTGGCGCGGGGCGCGATCATCGCCTCGCTCTGGCTGGTGCTGTTGGTGCTCGCGAGCGCGATCGTCGAGGTGCCGTATCTGATGGTCCACCTGCAAGGCGTGACCAGCTTTGAGCAGGCGATCGCGCGCACCCAGGAGCTGGCGAGATCGCCGATGCTCGATCTCCTCAGCAGCGCGGTGCACGCGGTCCTGCGGCCGCTGCTTGGGATCGCGTTTGTCCTGCTGTACTTCGACGCCCGCGCGGAACGCTAGCTAGCCTAACGAGAGATAGGGCGCGAGCCCGTGCAGCCCGCCTTCGCGGCCGAAGCCGCTCTCCTTGTAGCCGCCGAAGGGGCTGGTCGGGTCGAACTTGTTGAAGGTGTTCGCCCAGACCACGCCCGCGCGGAGCTTCGAGGCCATCTTGAAGATCTTGCTGCCTTTATCCGTCCAGATGCCGGCGCTCAGGCCATACATGGTGTTGTTCGCGCGCTCGATCGCTTCCTCCGGGGTGCGGAAGGTCATCACGCTCAGGACCGGTCCAAAAATTTCCTCCTGCGCGATGCGATGCGAGGCGGTCACGCCGGTGAAGAAACTCGGCGGATACCAGTAGCCTTTAGCCGGCAACTTGCACCGCGGCTGGACCAGCTCCGCGCCCTGCTGCAGGCCGCTGTCGACCAGCTCGTGAATTTTATCCAGCTGCATCCGCGAATTGATCGCGCCGATGTCGGTATTTTTATCCAGCGGATTGCCTACGCGCAGGGTCGCGATGCGATCGCGCAACTTGCGGATGACCTGCGGGAAGACGCCCTCCTGCACGAGCAAACGCGAGCCGGCGCAGCAGACGTGGCCCTGGTTGAAATAGATGCCGCCGATGATCCCCTCGATCGCCTGGTCGATCGGCGCGTCCTCGAAGACGATGTTCGCGGCCTTGCCGCCGAGCTCGAGCGTGAGCCGCTTGTTCGTGCCCGCGACCGCTTGCGTGAGCATTTTGCCCACGGCGGTGGAGCCGGTGAAGGCGAGCTTGTTTACGTCCGGATGATCGACCAGCGCCTGGCCGGTGGCGCGCGCGCCGGTGACGATGTTGACCACGCCATCGGGCAGCCCGGCTTCCTGGAAAATCTCCGCCAAGTGCATCGCAGTGATGCTGGTGGTTTCGGCCGGCTTGAGCACGCAGGTGTTTCCGCAGGCGAGCGCGGGCGCGAGCTTCCATGCGGCCATGAGCAGCGGGAAATTCCACGGGATGATCTGGCCGGCGACGCCTAACGACTGCGGGGTGCGGCCGGGGAAGGCGTATTGCAGCTTGTCCGCCCAACCGGCGTAGTAGAAGAAATGCGCCGCGACCAGCGGCAGGTCGACGTCGCGCGATTCCTTGATCGTCTTGCCGCCATCCATCGACTCGAGCACGGCGAGTTCACGCGATTTTTCCTGAATCAGGCGCGCGATCCGGTAGAGATATTTTCCGCGCTCGCGCCCGGGCATTTTGCTCCAGGTCTTGTTGTAAGCCGTGCGCGCGGCCTTGACTGCGAGATCGACATCGTGCGCGTCGCCCTCGGCGATCTCCGCCAGTTGCTCCTCGGTCGCAGGATTGATCGAGGGGAAATGTTTTCCGGAATGCGGCGCGACGAACTTCCCGTTGATGAAGAGCGAGTAGCGCTTCTTTACTTCGATGTAGTTGTTCGCCTCCGGCGCGGGCGTGTAATTCCAGCGATCGCCGAAGTTGAGCTTGCGCTCGTTAGGCGGGAGGGCCACGGGGCCGCCCGTGAGGATTTTCTCCGGCTTAACCGCGAGGGCTTTGCTGCTGCTACGGGAAGTTTTTTTAGCCATGAAATTTTCTCCGGATCAGGGGAGCGAGAAATAGTCGCCGCTTTGGTAATTGCCGTCGACGCTCTTCACGATCTGCATGAGGACGTCGTTCACCAGGGTGCTCGCGCCAAAGCGGAAGAGATCCGGCGTGAGCCAATCGTCGCCCAGCGTCTCCTTCACCATCACCAGGTAGGCCAGTGCCTGCTTCGCGGTGCGGATGCCGCCGGCCGGTTTCATCCCGATGCGAATGCCGGTTTCGTAGAAGTAATCGCGAATGGCCTCGAGCATGACCAGCGTCACCGGAATGGTCGCGGCCGGCTCCACCTTGCCGGTCGAGGTTTTGATGAAATCCGCGCCGCTGCGCATCGCGATTTCGCTCGCGACCCGGACGTTGTCGTAGGTCTGGAGCTCGCCGGTCTCGAGGATCACTTTCAGGTGCGCCTCGCCGCAGGCTTCCTTCGTGGCCGCGATCTCGTCGGCTATTCTGGCGTAATTGCCGGCAAGGAAGACGCCGCGATCGATCACCATGTCGATCTCATCCGCGCCGTCGCCGGCAGCGCTGCGCACTTCCTCGAGCTTCAATTTCAGCGGCATCAAGCCGGTCGGGAAAGCGGTCGCGACCGAGGCAACTTTGACCCCGGAATCGCCGAGAAATTTCTTCGCCGCGCGCACCAGGTTCGGGTAAACGCAGACCGCCGCGCAGCTCGGCACGTCGTAGCGCGGATCGGTTGGTTGCATCGCCTTGCGGCAAAGGAAGGCCACCTTCCCGGGCGTGTCTTTTCCCTCGAGCGTGGTCAGGTCCATCATCGAGACCGCCAGCTTCAAGCCCTCGAGCTTGGCGGAAGTTTTGATGCTTCGCTTGGTGAAGGCGGCCGCGCGTTCCTCCACCATCACCTGGTCGATCGTGGGAAATTCAAAGGCGCGCCAGGCCGCGGCGCTGGAGGAATTCGTCGGCGCGAGGGTTCTCATGCGAAAGAGCTTCTAGCACGTGAGTTGCAGCGCGACCAGCATAGCTTCGAGCGTTCGCCAGTTGCGGCGCCGCGGTGCGGAGCTTGACGCCGCCGACCGCGACCGCCCAAGCTGGCGCTGGCGTGAAGCGTTACCCCTATGCTTTCCACGTGGCCCTCGACGGGAACGGGCTCAACGGCCTCGAAGGCATGGCCGGGACGTGCATTTTTCTCTTCGATCCGGCGGACAATTCCTACGCCTATAAGATCAAGTATTTCCAGGGCGCGGCCGCGGGTCATGCGGTCAGCGTGAATGCCGCCGCGAGCTACGGCTACCTCGGCAACGCCGGGCAGCATCTCATTTTCTACGATGCCGAGACGCTGGAGGAAATCGAACGCATCTCCACCCTGCGCTTCGAGCCTAACGACACCACGATTCGCGGGAGCACGCACGCGATTTGGCTGAACACGCACGAGTTCATCACCGCGATCGGCGATTACTTTTACAAGTTCGACCTCCGCGATCTCTCGAAGGGCGAGAAGCTCGGGCCGCACAAGGTGAAGCTGCCGCACGGGATGAAGCTGACGCGCTCCGGCCGTTACATGTGTTACGGCTCGATGGATAATCCGGCGCACGGTCGCGACGGTGAAGCAAAGGAAGTGGGCGTGTGGGACATGGTCACGGGCGAGGCCACGCGGATCTCATTGCCGACGACTTGCTGGCACCTGGTGGCGCATCCGACGAAGGATCTGTTCTACGCCGTTTCCTTCCGCGTCCTCCCGCAGGACCACGAGGATTACCACGAATGGGCCATCGCCTTCATGAAGGAATACGCCTTCGAGATTGATGCGCCCAGCGGTGGGATCGTGCGGCATTGGACTGCGAGCCGCGAGACCCCGGCGCACATCAATTCCGACGTCACCATCTCCGATCGCGAGCTGATTTTCTGCAATGGCGCGAGCCAGACGATCATCATGATCGACCTCGAAAGCTTCCGCGATTTCCGCATGATCGATGAAACGCCGGACGCAGCCAGCCTCCTGCGCCGGCCGCGCGAAATCGCCACGCAGGTCCTGGAAGTCTTCGGTCGCGCCAGTTGGTCGACCAATAGCCGGCACATTCTGAACGCGCTCCGGGTGAGCCAATATGCGATCCTCGATTCGATCTACGCCTGCCAGCTTTCGAAGGACCAGTCGCTCCTCTTCACCGCGAATCGCGGGCTGAATCACATCACGGTTTACGATTATCCCTCGAACCAAATCCGGCTGCGCGTGAGCATGCCGCCGCTGCAGGAGTTTGCGCCGCACGTCGGGAAATACGCCGACCCGCGGCTCGGGTTTCACCACGGTTGGCTGGTGTCGTCGCCGGCAGAAGTTGCTGCCTAACGAGCGAGAAGCGCGGCCAGCGCGGCCACGACTTTGCTGAAGTTCTTCGGGATCAAGCCGCGCAGGATCGGCTCGGCCAGGTGCAGCATGGGATTGCCGGGGGCACCGTCGCGCGCGCGGCCGAGCTGGAAATCGCTCGTGAAGGTGATCCGCGTGCCGCGGCCGCCCATGGCGAGCTCGTAGCGCGTGGTCCCGCGGCACTGGATGCTCTCGCGGAAGGCGTGCGGCTCGATCTCCCAGGTGCAAATGAACTCCGGCTCCGACCAGCGGGCGCGATCGGTCCAGCGGAGCATCTCCGGCCGGACGTTTACGGCCACGAGCGCGGGCAACTTCGGTCGCGCCTGCCAGAGATATTCCGTGCAGAGGTTGCCGGCTAATTCCTGGCAGCTTACGAGCGCCACGCTCTCGACATCCTCGACCGCGGCCACGATTTCCGGGAGGCGATCGCGCATCGTGACCCAGACGAGGTCGCGCGGATGCTGCACCATGCTGAGCGTTTTCGTTTCCATTCGTTAGGCAGCAGGTTCGAGGTGCAAGCGCCCGCGCACCCACGGCGGAAGGTGTGCGGTGGTCGCGAGCCACGCGAGCGCGCGAGCGAGCGCGGCTCGGGCCGGCATCGGGGTGTAGGCTAATTTTTCCGCGGCCTGCGCGTGGTCATACCAATAGAAGCGGCCGACCATGGCTGCCTGCGCGCGACTCGTGAGGGCGTTCGTCCCGGTGGCCCAGGCGAAGAGTTCCTGCGCGGTCGCGGCCAGGAAGGCGGAGGTGTGATTAGCCTGCAACATCGGCCCGGAGACGCCGCAAATATCCGAGACGAGACGATGGAGCCGCGGCCACTCGAGATTCTCCCCGCCGAGCAGGTAGCGCTCGCCACGCGTCCCGTGCAGCGCGGCCAGCAGGTGCCCGCGGGCCACATCCTCCGCGGCGACGACATTGCAACCGCCCGGCCAGGTGAGCTTCCAAGGGTCCTGAAGATAGCTGCACAGGATCGCGTTGCTCGGGCCGAGACGGAGATCATGCGGGCCGACGGTGATCGTCGGCAAAACCGCGACCAGATCGACGCCGAGATTCTCCGCGGTCTCGAACGCGCTGCGTTCCTGCGCGGCTTTCGCGCGCACGTAGGCGGGGGCGTTGGCTTCGTTGAGCGAATGGGATTCGTCGCGCACTGCGGGCTGCGTGCTCGAGCCGAGGACGACGGACGAGGAAGTGAGGACGACGCGCGCGACGCCGGCAGCGCGCGCGGCGCGGAGGACATTGCGGGTGCCATCGACCGCGATGCGCGTGAGCTGCTCGGCGGTGTAGCCGCGGTAGGCGTAGACGGCGGCGGTGTGGAAGAGAACGTCGCAGCCAGCCGCGGCTTCCGCGAGAGAAACAGGCAGCAAGATGTCGCCGTGGGCGATTTCAATCTCCAGGCCCGCCAGCGTGCTCACGTCGCTCGTCGGCCGGACGAACGCCCGGACGTGGTGGCCGTCGCTGAGCAGGGCGCGCACGAGATGCGCGCCGATCAAGCCATTCGCGCCGGTGACGAGCGCTTTCATTTTTCCTCCGCGAGGCCGAGATCCTTCCGCATCGCCTGGAGCAATCCGCCGAGGAAACTGCGGCTCTCGTGAAAGGCGCTGGCGAACGGATCGGGCGGCAGCGCACCGTGGTCGGCGCCGGGAAAATGGCGGAACCCGTGCTCGTCGATCGTCGCCGCGGGATCGGCTGCGGGCGCGGCCTTCCCGCCGCGGATCACGTGGGCGTATTTCTCCACGTCGGCCGGCTGGAGGCCGAAGAGCTCAAGCAGCGCTTCAAGGCCGGTGGGGGGTGCCTCGTTAGGTGGGGTGTGGCCGATGCGGAACTCGCGGCCTTCGTATTGCGCCTGAAAATTAGCCAGCGTGCCGCGGAAATAATTCTCGTAGGCATGGGTCACGAGGACATCCTTGATCGAAGGCCAGAGGTCCATGTTGACCGCCTGCCAGAAGAGCGGCAGGCGAAACTTTTGCCGCCCGACGATGGAGATTTCGGTTTGGTCTTCGCCCGCGCGCGCAAAGCTGACGATCCCGTCGTCAAACTCCGCCGATTCGTTAGGGCTACGGATTGTGCGCCAGTAAATCCGCTGGAAGTCGGGCGCGTAGCGGACGTGCTCGAGCTTGCAAACATCGATGGCCGCGCCGCCGAAAAAGGCCATCCAGTTCGGTTGCGGGAGGTAGATGTTCCGCTCCGCCTGGTGGGTCACGAGGCCGAGGGCATCGCGCTGCACCGGCACGCAGGCGCCGCCGAGGTAATCGTTCATGCTCGAGACCGCGCCGGCGATGTCGACCCGCGCACGCCATTGCTCGAAGGGGAAAGGGAGCACGCGCGCCATCCGGAAAACGACCGAGCCATCGAGGTAGCGCCAGCGGAGGCCGGACTCGTGCGGCTCGGTCTCGGCGACAAGGCGCTCCCATTGCTCCATGTAGGGCGCGGCCGCCTCGTAGTCGGCTAACGAGTAATCGTGCGGATCGAAGCTGAGGCCGGTCTGGCGGCGCGCGAGCGCCTGCTTGGCGAAGACAATGCGGAGAGCTTCGCTGCCGGCATGCGCCTGGCCGATGAGGTAATTCGCAAGCACGGAGGCGACCAGGGCGGCGTTGTCCCCGGTGGCGCCGAGGTATTTTTGCGCCCAGGCGTGCGCGCGCTCGTGCAGCAATTCCCGGAAAGGGAAAAGCTCCGGGTCGACCTGCTGGAGCCAGGGCTGCGCCAGGCGGGAAAAGGCGGCGGATTGATTGCGGCGGCGCGCGGAATCAAGCACGAGCGGCGGGACATTGCGCCAGCCAGGGTAGGTGGCGAGGGAGCCGTCGATTCGATAACTCGCCGGTAGGCCGATTTCCCGCAGCGCGTGAGCGTTTAATGGCGAGCTGTAGGGGTCGAGGCCCATCTTAAGCGCCGCGGCCCAGTCGGCCAGGAGGAGCGACGAACTCGCGACGATCGTATTTGTCTCCAGGGGCGCGGCGGCCCGGCTGCCGTGGGCGCCGTGATTGCTCGTGAGGCCATCGATCAAAGTAAAGTGCGGCGGAGCGTAGCGGAGGAGATCGGCGGCGCATTCCTCCGCCGGGAGCCGCGGCGGCGGGAGAAGACTGAGGAGGTTTTGCAAGCCGAGCGCGTAGGCGTTGGCTTCGTCGGTCTTGTTCTTGGCGAAGTTGATCCGGCAATCCGCCTCCAGCCAAAGCCGGCTGAGGGCGCGGTCGCGCAGGGAGGAGTGCGCCGGGAAAAGATCGCCCACGGTTTCCTCGCTCAGATCGACGAAGTCGTAGGGCACGCCACCCGCGGTGACGTAGCGATAGCCAGCGAGATCGGCGAGCACGGGGACGGCGCGATTTTCCGTCCAGTGAATCCACTCGTTAGGCGAGGCGCCGACGGTGACCGCGCTGTGCCCGCGCGCGTGCAGGAGATCGATCAACTCCTCGACCAGGCGCGGATCCGTGAAAGTGGGCGCAGCCGCGGAGAAAAAGCCAAGATCCGGGAGAATGAGGATGCGCCCGCGCACGCGTGGCCAAAAGCCGCTGCGCTCGAGCGCGTCGGCCAGGTTCCCGGCAAGGGTGACGACTGGCGGTGCGGCGTCCTCGCTGAGTCCAGGCATGGATCAGCGCGGGGTCGTCAGCCGTTCTTGGTTTCGCGGGCGCGGACGAGGTCGACCGCGGAGAGGGTGGCGCGAAAGCCGGCGGCGTTGAGCGCCTGGGAGCCGGCGGCGGCGGCCTGGACGAGCGAGCGGGAAACGCCGAGGGCGTTTTGCAGCACTTCCGCCTCGGCTTTGAGCCAGCCTTCGGTGAGGTCGCGGGCCATGTTTTTCATGTCGGCGGAGACTCTGCGGGCGGACGTTAAGCTTCTCGAGCACCTCTTCGCCGAAATCGAGCCAGGAGCCGACGCCCTCGGACCAGGCGCGGAGATAATCGCGCCGCAGGGCCATGATCTCGTCGACTAATTTCGGCGAGGCATCCTCGGCTTCGCGGAAGAAATTGCCGGCCACTTCACGGCCAGCGTCGAAGGCGTTTTCCGTCTTCGGGGCATCGGCGGGGGAAGCCGCCGCGGTTTTGCGCTGCTTGGCCATGGCGCGTTCGGCTTGATCTAAGCAAGCGGCAGCGCGGCGGTCAATCCCGCTCTCGGCGAAAGCGCTGCCTAACGAGCGAGGACGACGTCCTTCTTAGTCCACTCGTGCGTTCCCTGGCAGTGAGGGCACTCGAGTTTCTTGGGGGCCTTGAGCTTGGTGGTTTCCCAATGTTCCTCGTCCACGGTCTGGCCGGTGGGCGTGAGCTTGGCGGTGGAGGGGCAACGAACGAGGACGCGTTTGATCATGGCAGGCGGAAGGAAAGAGGGGCGTTAACCGAGGCGATAGACGATGCGCGCCTTGCTGACATCGTAGGGCGACATCTGGAGCTTGACGCGGTCGCCCGTGGTCAGGCGGATGAAACGTTTGCGCATTTTCCCGGAGATATGCGCCAGGACCATGTGGTCGTTTGCGAGTTGGACGCGGAACATGGTGCCCGCGAGGACGGAAGTGATGCGGCCTTCGAGTTCGATTGCTTTTTCGGAATTCATAAATGCGGCGACGAGCCGCCGAGGCGCCCATCGCGAAACCCACTGCGCCAGAACAGCTGGCGCCTGCCACCCGGCGAGCGCGCGCCGTACTGGCGGCGCCTGGCGTTGACCGTGCGCCCATCGGTCTTTCGACCGAGCGCGGGGAACGAACCGGGAGCGGGCTAGTTTCGAGCATTTCCCGGGGAAGACAAGGCGGCATTTTGCTTGCACCCGTTAGGCAGCGAGATGGCCGTTCTCTCCGGCGGACTGCGCTTAACCCCTGCGAGGCCGCACTCGACAACGCGCCGGCTTTTTCACTAAAACCGAAGCTACGAATGACAAGCACAGCGCCAGCCGCTAAGGGACAGCGGATTCTCTTTGCCTGTGCCTCGCGGGAATACACCGCGGCAGACGTGATCGATGCGGCGCACTTTCGCGGGGAATTAACCGGGCCGTGGCAGGCGCTGCAGGCGGCGCGCGCGGCGGAGCGGAAGGCGGAGGCGAGCGGCGCGGAGCCGGAAGCGGGAGCGATCGACCAGGCGGCGGTGGAATTCCGTTATCGCCACGAATTAATCACCGCGGAGGAAACGGAGCGCTGGCTGGAAGAGCGGGCGCTCGACCTGGGGGACTTCAGCAATTTCTTCGCGCGGAATTATTGGCAGCGAAATTTAGCCGGCAAGATGGCGGCCGAGAGCCGGCCCTACGCGGAGGCGAACGCGGATGAGCGGGAGCTGCTGGTGGCGCACCTGGTTTTAACCGGCGAGCTGGAGCGAATGGCGCTGGCGCTGGCCTGGCGGGTGGCGGCGCCAGGCGAAGCAAATGATGCGGAGCGGGCCGAGCAGCAGGAGCAATTTCTCGCGCGCCATGAGTTAAGCGAAGATGCGGTCGAGGATTGGCTGGCCGCGCTCGGGCGCGACCGCGCCTGGCTGGAGGAAATGATGGCGCTGGAAGCGGCTTACCGCGCGCGGTGTGCGCAGCTGCTCCGGCCGGAGGCGATCGAGCGCGAGCTCGGCGCGGTGCGCCTGCCGATGACGCGTTTCGAGGTGGAGATGATCGAACTGGAATCGAAAGACGCGGCGAGCGAGGCGCTCTTTTGCGTGCGCGACGACGGGATGAGCATGGAGGAAGTGGCGCGGGAAGGGCGGTATCCCTTTCGCCAAACCGGGATGACGCTGGAGCAGATCGCGCCGGACCTGCAGCAACGGTTCCTGAGCCTGACGCCGGGGAGCTTGCTGGAGCCGACGCCGCGGGCGGATGGTTTTGTCCTTTGCCGGCTGCTCGGGAAACACGAGCCACAGGCCTCGGATCCGCCGGTGCGGGCGCGGATCGAGCAGCGCCTGCTCGAGCGACACTTTGCCGACCTGACGGCGAACCAGGTGCAATGGCGCCTCTTGCCCACGGTCTCCGCCGCATGAGAGCGCAGGACGAAGAAGTCCTCCAACGGACCTCGCTCTTCCGGTTTCTGCCGTTGGAATTTCTCGATGAAATCCGCCCACTCCTCCAGGAGGAGCATTACGAATTTGGCGATGTGATCGTGCACCAGGGCGATCCGGCAGACGCGTTCTACGTCCTCCTGTCCGGCCGGGCGCGCGCGATCAAGACCGACCAGAGCGGAAACGAGATCGCGCTGGCTACTTTGCGGCCGGGCGATGTTTTCGGCGAAGCCGCGCTCGGCGAAGGCGGGACGCGCAATGCCTCGGTGCGCTGCAGCACCGCGGTGGAAGCGTTGCGTCTGGGACGGGACGATTTTCTCGCGCTCTGCGCGCGGGTGCCCGAGCTGCAGGAGCAGGTGGAGCTGATCAAGCGGCACCGCTCGCTCCAGGGGTTCCTCTACGAGTTCAGCAATTTCGGCCGCCTGCCGACGCCAGCCTTGCGCAGCTTGATCGAGAAGCTCTCGCCCTTGGAAGTGGCGAAGGGCAGCCTGATCATCCGCCAAGGGGAAGCCGCGGGGCCGATGTTCATCCTCGAGAAAGGCCGCGCGCGTGCCTTTGCCGGGAATAACGGGAAGGAGCGCAACCTCGCCTTCTACCGCGACGGCGATTTCTTTGGCGAACTCTCGATTCTCAACGGCTCGCCGCGCGCGGCCTCGGTGGAAGCGTATTCCGATTGCCGGCTGCTCGCGCTCGAGCCGGCCGCGGTCCAGGAACTGAAGCACAATTTCCCGGACTTCGGCCGCCTGCTGGAAGAGCGGCTGGCGCAATACGAGGCGAAGACGGAAGCGCGTTTGCCGCTGGATTTCACGATCGAGGAACTGCCGGCGGAAGCGAAGATGCACAACAAGGTGGCGGTGGACGAGCCACCGGCCGCGAGTGCGGCGACTGCGACCGATCCCTTCGCCGATGAGCGCGGATTCTTCCGCAAGCGGAAGGGCCGCATCCGCAAGGTGCCGCATGTGCGCCAGATCGATGAGATGGATTGCGGCGCGGCCAGCCTGGGGATGATTTGCCGGCACTTTGGGCGCAAGGTCAGCCTCACGCGCATCCGGCAGCTCTGCCACACGTCGACCGATGGCACGAGCTTGAAGGCAATTTGCCGCGCGGCCAATGAGCTGGGCCTGGCGGCGCGCGCGCTCAAGGTCTCGCTGCGTAACCTCCCGAACATGCCGCTGCCCGCGGTGATCCACTGGGAGGGGAACCACTGGATGGTGCTCTACGACGTGAACGAAAAGTTCGTGCGCGTGGCCGATCCGGCATCGGGCTTGCGCAAGATTCCGCGCAAGGAATTCGAGCAAAATTGGTCGGGCTACGCGGCGCTTTTCGATTACACGATCGAGTTCGAGAAGACGCCGGAGGGGAAAGCCTCGGCCGCGTGGGTGCTCCCGTTTTTGGCGAAACACCGGAAGACGCTCCTGCAGGTGATGCTGCTCGCGGTCGCGGTCACCTTCCTGCAAATGCTCTTCCCCATCTTCACCCAGATGGTGGTGGACAAGGTGATCGTGGAGCGGGACGTGGGGCTTTTGAAGGTGATCCTGCTCGGGATGGGCGTGGCCTTGTTCTTCGTGCAGGCCTCGACGCTCACGCAGGAATATCTGCTCGCCTTCGCGGCCGTGCGGCTCGACACCTCGATCCTCGATTTCCTTAGCCGGCAACTTCTCTCGCTGCCGATGACGTATTTTAGCAGCCGGCGCACGGGCGACATCCAGCGCCGACTCGCGGGCGCCAGCCAGGTGCGGCAATTCGCCGTGGGACAAGGAATCGGTGCGATCCTCGCTTTGGTTTCGCTCTTCGGCGCGATCTCGCTGATGATGATCTACAGCCCGTCGCTCATGTTCGCGTTTCTCGCGACCACGCCGCTCTACGTGGGCCTGATGTATTTTTCCTTCAAGGTGCTGCGCCCGCTCTTCGGCAGCGTGGAAGAAGCGCAGGGCAAATACAGCTCGCACCAGATCGACGCGATCAAGGGGATCGAGGCGGTCAAAGCTGCCGCCGCGGAGACGGTCTTCCGCGACGCGATGTTGAATGAGTTCCTCGCGGTCTCGAAAAAGATTTTTCGCAGCAACTTCATCGTCATGTCCTACGACAGCCTGCTGCAGACGATCGGCATGCTCTCGACCGCGATTTTCCTCTGGGTGGGCGCGAACCAGGTGATGAACGGCAACCTCACCGTCGGCGGCTTCGTCGCCTTCAGTTCGCTCACGGCGATGGCTTATGGCGGCATTCTCCGCACCCTCGGCGTGTGGGATAACATGCAGCTCGCCTCGGTGTTGCTGAATCGGTTGAACGACATCTTCGAGCAGGAGCCGGAGCAAGGGCGGGATCGTTCGCGCCTTGCGCCGGTGCACAGCCTGGAGGGGCGGATCGAAATCAAGAATGTGTCGTTTAAATATGGCGGCCCGGAGTCGCCGAACATTCTCGAGGACATCACCCTGCAGTTCGCGCCGGGACGAATGATTGCCTTCGTCGGCCGCAGCGGCTGCGGGAAGACGACTCTTGATCAAGCTCATCGCCGGCCTGCTCGAGCCGACGGCCGGCAGCATTTTCTTCGATCACACCGACCTGAAGACGCTCAACTACCGCGACGTCCGGCGGCATATCGGGATGGTGCTGCAGGAGAACCACATGTTTAACGAGACGATCGCGAAGAACATCGCCTTCGGCGATGCGGAGCCGGATGTGGACCGCGTCCTAACCGCGGCGCAGACGGCTGCGGCGCACGATTTCATCATGCGCCTGCCGATGGGCTACGAGACCAAGATCGGCGAGAGCGGCCTTTCGCTTTCCGGCGGCCAAAAGCAGCGCATCGCGATCGCGCGCGCGATCTATAACAACCCGCCGGTGCTGATTTTCGACGAGGCGACGAGCGCGCTCGACACTGAAAGCGAGCGCGCCATCCAGGATAACTTGAGCCGTCTGATGGCCGGCCGGACGACGATCGTGATCGCGCATCGCTTGAGCACGATTCGCGAGGCGGACTCGATCGTGGTTCTCGAGAAGGGCAAGGTCGCGGAAGTGGGGAACCACGACGAATTGATGGCGCAGCGCGGCCTCTATTTTTACCTCTCCAGCCAGCAGCTGGGGATTTAGCCTAACGACTCCATGGCCGCGCTCCTCGCCACCCGCCCCTCGATCGACAACGAGTCGGAAATGCTCCCGCAGGATCCGCCGCCGTGGATTGTGCGCAGCACCGGCTGGTTGATCATCGCCTTCTTCGGAATTGCGCTCGTCGCCTCGATTTTTGTGCACCTGCCGGAGACGGTCACCTGTCCGTTTGTGCTCGTGCCGCGCGATGGCGCGGACCCGGTGCAATCGCCCTACGCGGCGGTGGTGAATCGCGTGGCCGTGAGCGAGGGCGACACGGTCAAGGAAGGCAGCGAACTCTTTGTCCTGCGCTCCGAGGAAATCCGCACGCTCGACACGAGTTTCCGGACGTTGAGCGAGGACCTGCGCGAGCGCGAGGCCGGCTTGAAGAAATCCGACTCGGCCTACGAGGCGCAAGCGCAGATCAAGGAGCAGGAAATCGCGCAGGCCGAGAGCGAGGTGAAGTTTCGCGAGCGGCATAGCGCAGCCAATCGCGAGCTGGTCGAACGGATGGATAAACTCTCCAGCAGTGGCGGCATCTCGAAGGTCGAACTTTTACGGTTGCGCCTCGACCTCGCGGCCTCCGAGAAAGACTTGAGCGTGGCCGAGCGGACGCTCCAGCAGGTGAAGCTGGAACGCGAGCGGATGGAGCTGGAGCATGGGCGCCAGCGCGGGCAGGACGTTTCCGAGATCGAGAAGCTCGGCTATCGGCTCGGGTCCTTGAAGGCGCAGCTGGAGAACTCGCAGCAGAATCTCGTTTCCCTGCGTGCGCCCTACGATGCGGTCGTGATTTCGGTGGCGCAAAAAAGCGCCGGCAGCGTGGTTCAGAATGGCCAGGAGCTTTGCCAGCTCGCCCGGCTCGATGCGCAACCGCGCGCGCGTCTACTGCTTTCGGAAACTGGCTTGCCCAAGCTGAAGGCGGGACAGAAAACGCGGCTCTTTCTGGAGGCGTTCCCTTACCAGCGCTACGGCACGGTTAACGCCACGCTCGATTGGATCAGCCCGTCGGCTATCACCACACCCGAGGGGCCGCGCTTTGTCGCCCTCGCGTCGGTGGAGGAGCTGAAAGGCCGCACGCAGGCGCTCAACCTGCGCGTCGGCATGCGGGGCGCGGCACGGATCATCGTGGGCCGCAGGACATTGATTGAATACGTCTTCGAGCCAGTGCGGCAATTGCGGGAGAACGCCCGCGAGTAGGAGGAGGAAACCCCCGGCATGCAGCCTGTCCTCTCTGACCTCAAGCTCGAAGACATCACGACGACGAATGAGGCCATGGCGCGCTGCCTGCGTTTGGCCGCACTCGCCTGCAAGTCAGACGTGCCGGTGGTCTTGCTGGGCGAGACCGGCACCGGGAAAACGCTCCTGGCGCATGCGATTCACAACTCCTCGCTGCGCGGCGGCGGGCCCTTCGTTTCCTTTAACGCCTCCGCAATGAGCGACACCCTGCTCGAGAGCCAGCTCTTTGGGCACGAGCGCGGCGCTTTCACCGGCGCGCAGCAGACGGTGAAGGGAAAATTCGAGCTCGCGCATGAAGGGACGCTGTTTCTCGACGAGATCTCGGAAATGAGCGCGCTCGCACAGGTGAAAATCCTGCGCGCGCTCGAGTATGGCGAATTCGAGCGGCTCGGCTCCGAGCGGATGTTGCACTGCGATGTGCGGATCATCTGCGCGGCTAATTGCTCGCTGCAGGAACGCGTAGCGCAGGGGAAATTTCGCGAGGACCTGTTTCATCGGCTGAACGGACTGACGTTGCTCATTCCGCCCCTGCGCGAACGCCTGGAGGAGCTCCCGGCGTTGATTGCCGGCGAATTGAAAGCGGCCGCTGCGCGCGAAGGAAAGGAGATCACCGCGATCCACCCGGAAGCGATGGCTCGGCTGCTCGCGCACGGCTGGCGCGGGAACCTGCGCGAGCTGAACCACACCGTCCGCACGATGGTTCTCTTCTGCGATGGCGAAGTCATCCTGCCGGATAACGTCAGCTTCTCGCCCGATCTTCCGCATGCGCACCAGGCGGAGGCTCCGCCCGGCGAGCGCAAACCCTCGAACTCCGAGAACGGTCCGGGGCCCGACTTGAAGCTTTCGTCCGCCCTCCGGAAGCATGTGCAGTTTGTCTATGCGAGCTGCGAGCAGAACCAGCGCCTCGCGGCCAAGCTTTTGGGCATCTCACGCTCCACCTTAGCCCGCTATCTGCGGCAGATGGCGCAGGATGAGCCTGCTGGTCGCAATTCGAAGCACGCTCGCGGTCGAAATGAGGCCAGGCCGCGCCAAATTACCATTCGTTAGGCAAACTTTTCCTGATTGTAATCCGACGCGCTAATCCCTTCGCAACCAGGGTGAAAGCAGCCGTGTCACCCCGATTTTAGACAGCGTTTTGGCGCCTTCGGAAATGCTGGCACGCCGCATGTTAAGAGGAATGGCAGGTGAGTGCATCAAAAGACAAAAAAGGTGCGCGCGCTGGAGATCAGAAAAATCAACAGCAGGGACACCCGAAAGTGCAATTGATCCGCCTGGATGACTTGATTCCAAAACAAAACGTCCAAGGCGGCCGTCAGTTGCTCTTCGGCGAAACCGACACCCAATCAACAACCCAAAAAACAAAGGAATAAGAAAATGGCTCAGAACAAAGACAACGCCGAATCGACCGAGAAGAAACCCGAAGTGAAGGTCCAGGACCTCACCCCGGAAAAGGACGCCAAGGGCGGAGCCCGCAACCAGTCGGGTGCGTTCGACCAGAACGCCGCCGGTCGTAACGCCGGGCAAAACCGGTTCGACCAGAACTCGGCGAGCAATAACGCCAGCAACAGCGGCAACCTCGACTAACGAGAGCTGCCAGCATACGCCCATTGTGGGTCCGATCCCCTTGATGCGGCTATCGAATTCACCACCAAACCAAACTTCATTTCCCAACCAGCGATGCCAACGAAAAGCACCAAATCCAAATCCTCAAAGAAGCCCCAGGTCAAAGTGTCGGACCTCAAACCGCGCAAGGATGCCAAAGGCGGCGCCCGGAATACCGAAGGCCCCAGCCGCGGCGGAATCAAATTCCAGAATTAGCCCCGAAGTCGTGGCGCGTCTCCATTTCCCGCACGGAGGCGCGTCCACGATTACGGGTTGAAATCAGCAAACGAGCGCAGCTGCACCCGGCTGCGCTCGATGCTTTTCCACACCTCGTCGCTGCAGAGCGCGCGCACTTCCTCGTCGCGCTCCTTTCGATAGACTGAATCCAAGTCCTCCCCGGAAAATCCCGGGTGGCACCCGAGCTCGGTCCAGCCTGGCGGAAGCGCCTCCAGCAAAGCGGCAAACGCCGCCGGCGAAATGCCCTCTGGCAGGGGCTCGCCCTCCCCGGTTTGGCCATAGAAGCCGCCCCGGTAGCCGACACTTTCACTG
The DNA here is from genome assembly GCA_963726745.1 of uncultured Verrucomicrobiae bacterium. Lineage (GTDB taxonomy): Bacteria > Verrucomicrobiota > Verrucomicrobiia > Chthoniobacterales > UBA10450 > JACCTI01. Next base: position 476,256 of record CAVSDR010000003.1, on the reverse strand, counting down.
CAGGCGCGCAAAGGCACCTTCAGCCGCGTCGCGAAGCCTGCCAGCACCGTGCGCACCGGCTCGCGCAAATGCACATGCTGGTGCGAATCGATGTGCGTGGGCAGGTTGCCGGCTAATTCCCGAAAGCGCTCGAGTTGCCGCTCGCACTCCGCGGTAACCGCCGCAGCATCGGCCACGTCGACGATCGCGTAGGCCAGCTCCCAGTGGCCGGCGCGGCATCGCCATTCCGAGAGTTCCACATGCCAGCCGAGGCTGAAGCGCGGGTGGGCGCGGGCGTAGTCTGCCGCCTCGCCAGCGGCGGGCGCGCGCACCATCAAGCTTGCGCTGGTGACCACGCCCCGTTCATGCGCCTCGATGATGCCGCGATTGATTCCGCTCGTTAGGCCAAAGTCATCCGCGTTGACGATGACAAAGCGATCCGCGCTCATCGCCTGGGGATCTCCACTCCGGCCTGCTCGAGCATCTTCGCCAGGACCGCTTCCGCGCCGAAGAATTCCCGCGCGATCTCCGCCGCGGCGCGGGCGTGGCGCGGGTAATCGGCGTTGATCGTCTCCACCGCCGCGATCACCTCGCCGAGCTCGCGGAAGGCGAACAGTCCTTCGCCCGTAGGCAGCACATTGCTGAAGCCCGTTTCCTGCGTGATCACCGGCCGCCCGGCGGCCAAATACGTCGCCGCGCGATCGCTAAACCAGCCGCTGCGCAGGCGCACGTTTTGATCCTTGGCCACGGTCCATTCGCCGCGCGATTGCCGGATGTAGGCGCGATAAGCCTCGAGGTCGCGGGTGAACTCCAGCGCCGGTCGCACCCGCCAGCCGTGTGCTTGCAACATCTCGCGGTCTGCCGGCTCGAAGCTGCTCAGGGCCAGCTCGAAGGGCTGCGCGACTTTCCGAGGCAACTCGAGAAATTTCAGGAACTCATGGTGCTTGCTCCAGGTGTAGAGCTCGCCGTCTAAAGTCGTTTCGCGCACCGGCTGCCGCCAATTCGCGATCGTGGTGAAGCACTCCGCCGGGCCGCCGTCGCTTTCCCAAAAATCGCAGACGACCGGCTGGCGCGTCGCGTGAAAGCGGTACTTCGCCGGCGGCAGCGGGACCCGGCAATCCGGCGCGCCGAGGTTTTCGCCAAAGGTGAAATGCGCTGTGTGTTGGTCGAGAAAATCAGCCGTCGCCTTCACTCCTCGGTGCAGCTCGATCTCGGTCGCGACCGGATCCGTCTCCACGTAAAGCAACGCGCCACCGCGGCGATGCTCCGGGCGCACGACGGTGCCGCCGTGAAGATTGAGCACCGCCGCGGCCTCGGCATAGATCGGCGCGAGCTGCGCGCGGTCGAGGCCGAAACAGCGCTCATCGGTATGCCAGGCGCAGTAGGACCAGTGATCCGCCAGGCCGAAGCGCTCCATTAATTTCCTGAGGAACGCCGCCGCCGGTTCACTGCCGTAGGGATCTTCCTGGTCGGTAAACATCGCCGGCCACATCCCGTGGTCCTCCACGTAATAAACCTCGAAGCCGAGACGCCGCAGGCCTTCCAGGTAATGCCACGTTTGCCAGATGACGCCGCCCACGGGCATGGTCGTGATCATTCCCAGCAGGACAATCGCGGGCCGCCGAGGCGTCTTCATCGATCGGGCAGAATTTTGGCAGCGCTTTCTCTCACTTGGGCCATCATCGCACAATCCTGCTCGGGTGGACGCTCCGGTGAAGTTGCCGGCTCAATCCAGCGCCGCGAGCGACTCGGTGCCGCGCACATCTGCGAGGGTCGATTTCCCGCCGCGGCCGAGCTCCGGCAGCACGCTGAAGCTGCCGTCTGTTTCCAGCACCACCGCGCCGGCGTCTTCCACGCGCGCGATTCCCTCGGTCCGCAGCGCGGCCAGAATTTCTCCCTCGGTCACGCGTTCCTCCTGCATCGCCTGAGTTTGCAGGATGCCGCGCAGCAGGAGCAAACGCGGCCGCGCCTTTACCAGCTGGGAGATCTTGTCCAGCCGCACGGAAAGAAAAGTGACGACAAACTGCAGGCCAATGAGCAACCCGAGCGCGAGAATGCCCTGGATCAGAGAGACGTCTTTCGTCAGGAGAATGCTCGCGAGGGTCGAGCCGAGCGCGATCGTGATGATGAAATCGAAGGCGTTCCACTTCGAGAGCGTGCGCTTGCCGGAGACGCGCAGGATCACCACCAGGCCGATGTAAGCCAGCGTGCCCGCGGCCAGCGTGCGCAGGATCGCATCCCAGCTATTAAAAAATAAAGACATCGCGCCGTCTCACATCTTCTCTTTGATCCCTGCGCGCAAGAGCCACCAGTTCACCGGGTAGGCGGTGGCGAAGCCGATGAGCATTGCGATTTGCATCATGAACCAGAAGAGCGGGTCGGTTTTCGGGATCTCGTGGCCGAAGAACACGAAAACTGCGATCGCCATCCAGCCATACATCCCCACCTGCCAGGCGGTCAGGGAAAAGAAGTCCGCCTTGGCCGCCGCCAGGAGGCCTTTGCCTAACGAGAGGTCGCGCATGGGCGCGATCGTGAAGTATTGGAAGAAAATCCCGATCAAGAGCGCGAGCAAATAATCGACCACCCAGGCGCCGAACATTTTCATTCCGAAGAGCGTCACCGGGAAAAGGAACAACCCCCATTCGCCCACGATGTCGGCCACGGTGCAGCCGCTCCCGCAATGGGTCACGCCGAGCGCGACCATCTGCCAGAACGGCTTCTTTTTTCCCGGTGGTCGATCGTTCTCCGCCTGCGCCGCGCGGTGCGCGCGCTCGGTCGAGAGCCGGCCGGCGGCGAAGTAACCCCAGACCGCGAAGGGGCCCGCATAGAGCCCGGTGATCGGCCAGACCAGGTTCATGATCCACATGTGCTGCCGGTGTCCCGCGAAGAGGTCGATCGCGATGATCGCCGCAGAGATGACGCCCACGATCAGGCTGGCCACGGCCAGGTAATGCAACGGGTCGCTCATTCACAGGGGATACGCCCGCGAACGCGCGCCTGCGCGTGTAGCCTCAGGGACGCTCGCGTTCGCTCATCGTCACCTGCGCGCGCAGGAGATCGTGCAGCGTCACCACCGCGAGCAATTTTCCCTCGGGACCATCCGTCAGCACCAGCGTGTGCGTGGGCGATTCGATCAAGGCGGCCTGCGATTCGCGGATCGATGCACCCGGCCGGCAGGGAAAGGCCGGCTCGAGCCGGAGCGGCCGCGCTTCCACAATCGCCATCTCGATCTCCTGCCGCGTGGCCATGCCCTGCACGCGCTCATTTTCGAGCAGGGGAAAATGCCGGTAAGGATGCGCCGCGAGCAGTTCCCGCAGCGCGGTGAAGTTGCTGTCTCTAATCGCTACCGGCTGGAAATTCGCGATCGCCGAGATCGGGAGATTTTGCCAGCTCCGGAGATCGCGCGGTGGCACCAGGTGTTCGATTTGATGGCCGTCTTGCAGGAGCACTTCGTCGTAGAAATTCGTGCTCGAAAGCGAACGCGCGAGCGCCTGGCTGACCAATCCCGCGAGCATCAGCCCTGGCACCACCGCGAACTGGTGCGTCATCTCGAAGATGATCAAAATTGCGGTCACCGGCGCCTGCACCACCGCGCCCAGGCAGGCACTCATCGCGCCGATCGTCACCAGGAGATCGTCCGAGCGATTGAGCGCAAAGAATTGTCCACCGAGGCCAGCGACTACCAGGCCGCACATCGCGCCGAAGAAAAGATTCGGCGAAAAAATTCCGCCGCAGCCGCCGAAGCCGTAACTCGCGATCGTGGCCAGGAGCTTTCCGGCGAGTAGGAGGAGCGCGAGCTTCCAGGCCATGCCGTGTTGGAGCGCATCGGAAAGATCGTCGTAGCCGAGGGCAAAAACCCCCAGCCGCCCGGTGTAGGCGAAGATGCTGATCCCGATGACCCAAGTGGTGAGCCCACCGGCTAATGGTTGCAGCCAGCGCGGAAACCGCTGCGCCTTCCGGCAACGCGCGCGCAACCCGAGCGTGCTCCGTTGAAAGAGAACGCCGATGAGCGTGGCCAACGCAGCCGCGATCGGCATCAGCAGGTACGCCCGCCAGGTTGGCTCCGCCAGCGCTGGAAGGACAAAGGCCGGCTGCGCGCCGATCGCGGCATGGACCACAAACGCGCCGATGACCGAAGCCAGGAGAACGCTGCCTAACGAGCGGCTGTTCAGGTCGCCGATGATCTCCTCAAGGACGAACGCGACCGCCGCCAAGGGCGCGTTGAAAGCGGCGGCTAAGCCGGCGGCGGCCCCGGCAGCGCTGGCCGCGCGACGGTTCTGCTTTGTCACCCCGAGCAGGCCGGCCAGGCTGGAGGCGAGATTGCTCCCGATCTGCACCGTCGGGCCTTCGCGCCCGAGACTTTGCCCGCCGCCGAGCGTGATCACACCGCCGAGGAATTTGATCCAGGCAATCCGGCGCGGGGAGTGTCCAAATTCCTTCCAAAAGCGCAGCTTTACTTGCGGGATGCCGCTGCCGGCGGCCTCCGGGCAAAAGGCATGCAGGAGCCAACCAGCGAGGAGCGATGTGGAGACGATGACCGCGAGCGTGAGCCAGCAAAAACGCCAGAAACTTCCCGCGGCCGGCGTGGTGTAGCAGAGCGCGTAGAGCCAATTGACGGCTAGTTGGAAGGCGACCGCGGCCAGGCTCGCGACCAGGCCATACAGGAGAGTGCCAATGACCGGGCGCGCTTTATCGTGCAGGCGATGGAACTCGGCCGAAAGCGTAGCCACTCGATCCTGACTGGAAAGCCGCGGGCCCAACGGCGCAAGCGGAATCACTCGTTAGGCAGCGCGCTCCCGTCAGTCCGCCACCGGCCGCGTGAAAGGGTCGGCTGTTTGACGTCGCTGCCGCTGGCTGCATTTTGTTCGCAGGAACTTTGCTTATGAAAAAATTCTCCCTCCATCTGTTGCTTCTGGCCGCGCTCGTCTTCCCCTTCCTCGCAGTGCCCTCCGCGGAGGGCGCACGTCGCAGCCGCCGTTCTGCCATCGCGGGCGATCCCGGCGGCCACACCAACAAAGGCGTAAAATTTGCCCGGCAGAAGAAATACGCCGAGGCGGTGAAGGAGTTCACCCTCGCGATCAAGGCGCAGCCTAACGACCCCAAGAACTACACCAATCGCGCGCTGGCCTATAAGTTGAACAATCAGCCGAAGGAGGCGCTGGCCGATTACGAAAAGGTGATCGAGTTTAATCCCAAGGATGCGCAGGCCCGCCTCGACAAAGGCCAGCTGGAGATGCAGCAGAACAAGTTCGACGCGGCGATTGTCGATCTCACGAAGGCGATCGAGCTTGGCTCAAAGGACCCGGCGGCGCTGCGTTATCGTGCCTACGCCCACTTGCGGAAGCAGCAATGGCAGCAGGCGGCGGACGATTACACCAAGGTCGTCGGCGCGAACAAGAAGGACGTCGGCGCGCTCGAGCAGCGCGGGTATGTCTACCGCAAACTGGGCAAGAACGATCTCGCGATCGCCGACTTCACCCGCATCATCGAGTTGCGTCCGAAGGATCCGGAAGCCTATCGCCGCCGGGGCCAGGCTTATCGTCTAACCAATCAATACGGCCCGGCCGCGGAGGATTTTCGCAAGATTCTGCAGTTGAAGCCGAACGACGCTGACGCGACTGCGCGTCTCAAATACGTCGAGGTGAAACAGAAGGCGGCGGCGAAAGCGCAGCGGATCCGTCGCGCGCCAGATGGCCGCCTGATTCGCGCCAAGAGCACGCCCGCACCGCGCCGCTAGCGCCTAGTCGTCGTCGCACGCGAAAAGCGCGGCGGCAGCGCCCAGAAGACCCAGCGCGCCGAGCGCGAGCCAATGGCGGTTTTTATTTGCCCAAAGTTGCGCGCTCCAGTTGCTGGCGCGCGCATCGAAACTGCCGTGCGCACCGTGGTCGCGCTCCTGGTCCACTGGTTCCCAGAGGTTGTCGCGACGATTGGGTGACACCGGCTTGTCGGTTTGCTGGCCTTTGTAACCGGTCGCGGCGAGGTAGTGATCGAGCAGGCCAGGCGCGATCTTATCGCCGACGATCGCCTCCACGGCGGGCATGCCCACGTAGACTTCGCGGCGGTTATTCTGCGCCGCATAAACGATTGCGTCGGCCGCGATCTCCGGCTGGAAGATCGGCGGGACCGGCTGCGGCTGGTTAGGCAGCCGACTCTTGACCCAGCTAAATTGCGGAGTGTTAAGGGCCGGCATCTGCACCATGACCACGCGGACCTGGCTCTTATCGTGCAACAACTCGCAGCGCAGCGAATCGCAAAAACCCTGGATGGCGTGCTTCGCGCCGCAGTAGGCGCCTTGCAACGGAATCCCGCGATAAGCCAGCGCCGAGCCGACCTGCACGATCACGCCGTGATCGCGCGGCAGCATCCGGCGCAGGGCCGAGAGCGAGCCGTGAACCACGCCCAGGTAGGTCACCTCGGTCACGCGTCGGAATTCCTCCGCGGTCATCTCCTTGATTGGCGAAAAGACCGAGCACATGGCGTTGTTTACCCAGACATCGATCGGGCCGAATTTCTCCTCCACCGTGGCCGCGGCCTGCTCGACCGCCGCCGCATCGGCCACGTCCGCCTGCAGGATAATCGCCTCGCCGCCCAGGCGCTCGACATCGCGCTTCGCGCCCTCGAGCCCAGCCTGCCCGCGCGCCAGCAAACCGATCCGCGCGCCTTGCCGCGCGAAGGCTTGCGCGGCCGCGCGACCCACGCCCGCGGAAGCTCCGGTAATGACGACGACCTGGTTTCGTTTTTCGTGCTTCATATTTTTAACTACGTCGCTCGCGCCCGCTCTGCGGCTTTTCTTCGCGCGCGGAGGCGGCACTTTCTCCGTGGCAGCCGCTGCATTCCTCCCCCTCGACTTCCACGTCGATGGTCACATGTTCGAACTCTTCGCCCATCATCTCGGCGCGCACTGATTGCTTGAGCGTGTTGATTTCCGCGCGCGTCGTTTCCGGTCGGACGACCAGGTGCGTCGTGAGCACGTGGTGCTCGCCATCGAGCGACCAGGTGTGCGTGTGGTGAGTCGAGACCACGCCCGGGCGCGCGCGCATGCGCTCGGCAAAGCGGGCCGCATCGAACCCGTGCGGGGTGCGCTGCAGAAGGACGGTCACGACCGTGCGCAGATTGCGCGCGACATTCCAGAGAACAAACAGCCCGATCGCGAGCGAGAGCAACGGGTCGAGGATTGGCACATGCCACAGGCTCATCGCGATGCTGCCAAGAAGGACGGCCGCCCAGCCGAGCGCGTCTTCCAGCAGATGCCAGCTGACCATGCGCAAATTGAGCGATTTCCCACCGCGCGTGCGCCAGACTGCGGCGCCATTGGCCAGGATGCCGACGACCGCGAGCACAATCATGCCAGGCGCAAAGACCTCCTCCGGATGGCGCAGGCGTTCGATCGCTTTCCAAGCCATCACCGCGACGCCGGCCGACAAGACCAAACCCATGACGAGCGCACCCATGACCGAAAAACGCCGGTAGCCATAGGTGAACCGCGCGTCCGCTTCCTTCGCGGAAAGATGTTGCAGATACCAGGCCAGCCCGAGCGAGAAACAGTCGCCGCCATCGTGCAGCGCATCGGTCAGGATGGCGACGCTGTTGGTCCAGAAGCCGCCGGCTATTTCCAGGAGAGTAAACCCGAGGTTAAGGAAAAAGGCGGTGCGAATGCCTTTCGCCGCGAGGCCGTGCGCATGGTCATGTCCCACGAAAAGTAATCAACGGGCGGGAAGCATGAAGGGCAAATGCACCGTGCCTTTCCGGTTTGTAATCCTCCCGCAACCTTCGCTTCACTCCCGCTTCCTAGCTTGCCGGATGAGAAGACTACAAACGATAGCAACCTTCTGCGTGGCGGCGTTGTTCAGCACCAGCGTGGCCTTCGCGCAGAGCACAACAACCGCGTCCAACGGAAAGAAGCTCTCGGGTAAGTTAATCCGGGGCAGCGAGATCATGGGCGCGAAGTTATTTAATCAAAAAGGCGAGCACATCGGTGAAATCCAGGACATTCTCTTCGACGAGAATACCGGTGGGATGACGCATGGCATTGTCTCCGTCGGCGGCTGGCTCGGGATCGGCGACAAACTCAGTGCCGTGCCGTGGAACTTGATCCACCAGAGTAAGAGCGATTCGCCCGGCTTTGTGGTGGAAGTGGAGAAGTCAAAGCTCACCAGCAGCGAACAATTCGGCAAGGATAGCATGCCGGACTTTGGCGATAGCTGGTTCCACAAGAATTACGAGTCCTACGGCCTGACCGCGCACAAAGGAAAGAAGCTCGTGCGCTTGAGCCAGGTGAACGGCGCGGATTTGTTTAATCAAGACGCGACCGCTATCGGCGAGATTAAGGACGTGCTCATGCACCCGAACTCCGGCAAGGTCGCCTATGGCATCCTTTCGCTGGAAGACAGCTTCGTGGCCGATGGCGACAAGCTGACCGCGGTGCCATGGAATCTGATCCGCCAGAGCAAGAAAGACACGCAAGGCTTTGTGCTTAACACCGATAAGATGAAGCTCGACCAGGCCGCGCATTTTGACGGCAAAAAGTGGCCCGAGTTTAACGACCAGAACTGGAACATGACCACTTACACCTACTACGGAGTGGAACCTTTCTGGCATCAACCCGCGGAATACCAGACCGCGAAGAAGTAACGCATTCCCCCGACGCAGGTGGTGACTGCTTTGGCGGTCATCACCTGCGGTCCCCCCAGAACTTAATTTTCTCAGACCAACAAGACTCCGGCCAACGCTCTTATGCTCCACACAGTTAACTCACTGAAAGGTTACGCGCTCGCAGCTCGCGATGGCGACATCGGCAAGGTGCGCGATATTTACCTCGACTCGAGGGAGTGGGTCCTGCGCTACGTGGTGGTAAATACCGGAGCCTGGCTCTTCGGGCGCGAGGTTCTGATTCCGCCGGCCTCGCTCGGCGCGGTCAGCGACGAGCAGCAAGCGCTCGCAGTGGACCTAACGAAGGATAAGGTGCGCGACGCACCCGAAGTGACCACGCAGCAACCGGTCTCGCAGCAGCAGGAAATCTCCTATCACGATTACTACGCGCTTGATCCTTACTGGGGTAGTCTCTCGCCGTGGATTGGGCTGCATGCCGACCTTCCGTTACCGCCGGAAACGGCCGAACTCCCCGGAACCGATGCGTAATCAGCACCTGCGCAGTGCGAGTGAACTTGCTGGCTATTCCGTGGAGGCGACGGATGGCGGCATCGGTCACGTCGAGGACTTGTTAGTCGACGATCGCGATTGGTCGGTTGCTTCCCTGATTGTGGACACGCGCGATTGGTGGCCAGGCAAGAAAGTGCTGTTGACCCCAGCGCAAGTGCGCGAGCTCAGCTCTGAAAAATCGACCGCCTACCTCACAATCACGCGCGAGGAGGCAAAGGCCGCGCCGCAGTATGAGGCGCTGGAAACCGGCACGCTCCGGAAAGTTCCGATCCTCGGCTAAAGCCTAGTCGCTGGCGCGATCCTTAAGCGGTTTGAGACCGCGCAGGAGAACGAAGTTCGCCACCGCCAAAAGGACGGCTATTTCCAGGCGACGGAAGGCCACCGCGGCGCCGATCGCCCCGGTACTCCAAAGACTGGCCGCCGTGGCCAGGCCGCGGACGTTCCCGTGATCCTTTAAGATCGCCCCGCCGCCGATGAAGCCCATCCCGCCGAGTAAGCCTTGAAGCCCGCGCATGAGCGCTTCCTTGTCGTCGCCGGCGATGTTCACCGCGATGAGCATGTAGGCGCAGCTGGCCACGGCCACGATGGGGAAGGTGCGCAGACCGAGATTGCGATCGGATTGCAAACGCTCCCAGGCGAGCGGAAAGGCGAGGGCGAAAGCCGCGAGCAGGCGCGCGAGGTTGGTCAGCGCGAGGTGATAATCGAAGGAGAAAGCGTCGGGCATGTCGGGACGGGACAAAGGATGGTTGGCATGCCGCGGCGTTGTCGTCCATAGGTAAGTCATGCCTAAAAGCAGCCGATGGCTCCCCCTGCTGGCAGCGTTCTTTCTCTGCGCCGGATGCGCGAGCGGGCGCCGTTCCAGCCCTTACGAGACCAAAGCGGACAGCGAATATAGCCATCGCCTACACCAGCGCTTCTACCGCGAATGGGTCCAGCCGCGGGATGTCTCCGCGCCGCCGGGACGCGTCTCGGTGCCGGTGGATGTGGAGATCGAGCGCGACGGACGCGTGCGCCGCTTCCGGATCGCAAAGTCCTCGGGCTACCCGGCGATTGACGCCTCCGTGCGCGCCGTGGGCGCGAGCGTGCAAAACGTAGTCGCCGCCGCCGATGACGTCGCCAAAAGGACGCTTCCATGTGCGCGTCTTTTTTGATCTCGACGTCAAATAGACAGCGACTCGTTAGGCAGCGGCCTCGCGCTCGCGCGCGCGAACGAACCAGCGGGCCACGAGCACATCGGTGGAGGCATGCGCGATCATCGAGCCGGTGATGACGACCGCGATGAGATGGAAGACGCGCTCGGCATCGGGCACGTAATATTGAAAGAGGAGCAGGGCGTAAATCACGGAGGCGAAACCTTTCGGCCCAAACCAGGCGGCGGTCACGCGCTCCCGCCAGTCGAGCTGGCTGCCGATGAGCGAAAGCAGGAGCCCCGCCGGGCGGGCGAGGATGAGCGCGAGGACCGCGAAGACAAAGCCGCCCAGGCCGATGCCGATGAAGTAGGAAGGCGTGATCATGGCCCCGAAGAGGAGCAAGGCGCCGAGCTTCAGGAGTTCCGCGATGAGCTCGCCGAACTCGTGGAAGTGATCGCGCAGGTCGGGGCGCACGCTCGCGATGGTGACGCCGGCGGCGAAGGTCGCGAGGTAGACGTTGCCGTGGGTGAGATGGGCCAGGGTCAGGACCAGGAGGCCGATCGAGAGAACAAACAGCGCCTCGTAAGTCTTTGAGACTTCGAAGATCCGCCGGCGCTCGAGCCAGCAGGCGAGCAGCGGGAGCATCACGCCAATGGCAACGCCAAGGAGCAACTCGCCGCCGAGCTCCGGGAAGGAAAACTCCTGGTGCCCGATGATCGACAGGAGCACGACCACGATCGGGAGGGCGAGCCCATCGTTCACTCCGCTCTCGACATTGAGCAGGAAGCGGAGGCGCTCGGGCACGTCCTTGCGGCCGACGATCGCGGACGCGAAAACCGGATCGGTGGGCGAAAGGATCGCGCCCACGAGGAGCGCGACCATCCAGGACAAACCGGCCAGCAGGTAGCCGAGGCCGGCGGTGGCGAGGAGCGTGAGCGGCAGGCCCAGGAGGAGCGCGCGCCCCGGGAGGCGCCAGGCGCGGCGGAGATCGTCGATCCCGGCACGCATCCCGTCGGTAAAAAGGACGCTGCAAAGGGCAAACATGGCGATGCTTTGCACCATCGGCTCGGAGGGATTGTTGCCGATGAAACCGAGCACGCCTGGGCCGGCAAGAAAGCCGGCGAGGAGAAAGAGAACCGCGACCGAGAGGACGGTGCGATCGGCCAGCGCGGAGACGAGGATGGTGGCGAAGAGCGCAAGCGCGAAGACGAAGAGCGTAGTCATGCCAGGATGGGTTCGTGCGCGCGGGGGCCCGAGGTTCCGTGCGCCCGGTAGACGGCAAGATGGACGCGCGCGTGCGATTAGTCAGCAAGATGGAGCCGGCGCGTTTTTTGCCTAACGAGAGGAAGCGCGCGCTTCCGCCGGAGGCCGCGCCCACGCGCGCCGCGCTGGAGTTCCACCGCGGGCTGGAAGGCTACGCGCCCACGCCGCTGCGCGAGCTGCCGGAACTGGCGCGGGTGCTCGGGGTGGGGCAGGTGCTCTTGAAAGACGAGTCGAGCCGGCTGGGCCTGCCGGCTTTCAAGATCCTGGGCGCGAGCTGGGCGATCGAGCGGGCCTTGCGCGCGAGCGCGGTCCGGCCGGAGAAGCTTGCGACCGCGACGGATGGGAATCACGGCCGCGCGGTGGCCCACCGGGCGGCGCAGCTGGGATTGAGCGCGCACATCTTTGTGCCTGCAGGGACGGCGCGCGCGCGGATCGAGGCGATCGCGGGCGAAGGCGCGGAGGTGACGATCGTCGACGGAAGCTACGACGACGCGGTCGCGCGCGCGGCCGAGGAGGCGAGCGCGCGTTGCCTGGTGATTTCCGACACGTCGTGGCCGGGCTACACCGAGGTGCCCCGCTGGGTTGCGGAAGGTTACTCGACGATCCTCTGGGAAATAGACGACGAGCTGGCGCGCCGCGGGGAACGCGGGCCGGATTTGGTGGCGGTGCAATTCGGCGTGGGCGCGCTCGCGGCCGCGGTGGCGCGGCATTACCGCGCGCCCGGCCGGGCCAACCGCCCGCAGCTCCTGAGCGTGGAGCCATTGACGGCGGCGTGTGCGCTCGCGGCCGCCGAGGCGGGCGAGATCGTGACCGTGCCTGGCCCGCACCGCTCGATCATGGCCGGGCTAAATTGCGGCCGCGTTTCCGAGGTGGCCTGGCCGCTGGTCTCCGCGGGTTTCGATGCGTTCGTGGCGCTCGACGATGCACGCGCGCGGGAAGCGTTGCGCCTGCTCGCGGGCCTCGGGATTACCGGCGGCGAGACTGGCGTTGCCGGGCTGGCGGGAGTGCTCGAGTGCCTCACCGGCCCCGCTCGCGGAAGCCGGCGCGCTGCCCTCGAGGTGAACGAAGGGACGCGCGTCCTGCTCTTCCTGACTGAGGGAGCGACTGATCCGGAAGCTCATCGGCGGCTGTTGGTGGCGGGTGGGTAGATGGTCGAGCCGGAGGCATTCCGCGTGACGATGGAATCGCCGGCATTGATGAGGTTATCGAGGTTCACATCCGAGCGGAAGTTGAGCGGCCCGACGGCGCCGGCGCGGTTGCGCACCTGGATGGCGTCGCCGCCATTGACGATGCCGTCACCGTTGCTGTCGCCCACGAGGAAGCCCAGGCTGACGGCGGTGTCGGCGAGGATTTGGCCGGCTTCGTCGGTGACTCCGGTGAGCGTGAGGGTGACGATCTGGGCGTTGCCCACGCCGGTGAGGTAGACCGTCATAGTGTCACCGTTGAAGACGGGGCTGCCGGAGACGGTGCCGCCATTGGGCGCGCTCAGGGAGACATTCCCGGTGACGAGATTGTTGTTAAAAGTGAACACGATTTGGTGGCTCCCGCCGCTATTGCGGCCCTCCACGCCGATGGGCGGCGTAAGCGGAAGGGGAATGCTGTAGGGGAGGCCGCCGTGGAGTTTTTGCGAGGCGGCGCTCTCGAGCACGGGCGCGGGCACAAAGTCGCTCAAGGTGACGGTATTGTTGCCCGCGTAGGTGACGATGAAGCTGCCTAACGAGTCTTCGGTGGAGATGCGGTCGCCGCTGGCCACATTATCAAACTCGCCCAGGATGGGATGCTCCGAGGTGACGATCTCAAAGGTGTCGGTGCCGCTGATGCTCGTCTCGAAGCCGTCGAGCAGGAAGAGGTGGAGATGGCCGCCCAGGGTAATGCTTTGCGGACCGGTCTGGACGAGGACGTCGTAGCCGCTCCCGGGGTCGTGGCCCGCGAGCTGGAACTCGAGCGTGGAATCGGAGCTGACCGTCAATTGCCCGACGAGATTGATTTGGCCGGGCGAATGACCGGGCGAGAAGACCGAGCCCTGGATGAGGCCGACATCGGCGAAAGTCGTGCCCGTGCCCGTGAGGTAGGCGCCGCGGAACTCGATCCCGTTGATCACATGGAGCTCGCTGTGATACTGCGTGTTCACGCCCGGCTGGCCGCCGAAGTCGAGGCCGCCGCCTTCGATCGTGGAGTGCCCGTTGATCGTCAGGACGGTGTTGGCGCTGTCGGTCGGCGGCCCGATCACGGTGGTCGCGTCGACACTGTGGTGGGCCCCGGCGATGGTGAGGTTGCCGCCGGAATCGATCGTGTGGTAGGTGCCATTGTTCGTAAAGGTCCCGCCCGCGGGCGTGATCGTGAGCAGTCCACCGCTGTTGAAGCTGCCGCCCTGCAGACCGGTGAGATTACGCAGCGCGTTCAACCCCGTGAGGTCCTGGATGGAAGCGCCCGCGCCGAAGACCCGGATGCTGGCGTTATTGAGGAAGCGAATATCGGCGCCGGGGAAGCGGATGGTCGCGGTCCCGGGGACCTCGGTCACTTCGGCGTTGTAGGAGCCGCCAGTGAGGGTTTTGGTGGTGCTGTTGAAGTTGCTCAGCGGGCCGGAGATCGTGAAGACCGAGGTTGCGCCGTTGCTGGTGGTGGCGCTGATCCCGCCATTGTTGGTCAATCCGCCCACGGTGGTGAAGCTGTAGCCATCGGCCACGGTCAAGCCGCCTTCGTTGATCGCGAGGTTGCGGAAGGCGTTCAGCCCTGTGTCCTGGTCGACCAGCTTCGAGCTCGCGCCGAGGATGATGATCGTGCCTTTGTTTTTCGTGATGTCGGCGTTGTGAAAGCCGATGGTCGCACCGCCGAGCGGGAGGAGGAAGGCGTCGTTGAAGGTGTGCGTGGCGACGTCGTAGTTCATGAGGGTGCCGAGGAGGAGCGTGCCGCCACGCCAGAAGATGGCGGCAAATTCTCCCGGCCGATCGGGCGAAACGGTGAAGGCGGTCGCGCCGGTGACCGTGAGGTTGGTGCCGGGAAACGCCTGCGAATCCACAAAGACGCGGTTGACCAGGGTGAGGTTGCGAATGGTGACATTGATGTCGACCTCGGGGCCGTTGAAGACCTGGCCGTTCGGGTCCCAGGGAATGGTGACATCGAAGACATCGCCGCCGCCGTTGTTCGGGACCGTGCTGGGATTCCAGAGAGCGGAGCTGCTCCAGTTGCCGTTGTTGTAGTTCGTGCTGCCGTCGCCCACCCAGGTGGAGGTGCGGACGACCGCAGGTTGCGGAGGCGTGGCGGCGAGAAGCGTGGCCGCGCTCAGCGCCAGCAGAGCAAAGCGAAGGAGGAATGTCTTCATGGGAGGAATGGGGTGGCAAGGGCGGAAAGCGGCCCTTTCTAAACAACGCGCAGTGCGCCGGCCAAAAGGGACATTTTTCCCGGTAACCGGCGCAATTCTTCCTTGTCTTGCGTCCGGCGCGACGTAGATACCGGGCCAACTTCACCAACCAACCAATCCACATGCTCAAGTCCTTGCTTCCTGTATTGCTCCTCACGGCCGCTTTTGTCTCGGCCGACGCGAAAACCTACAAACTGCCGGACGAAGATTCGGCCGCGGCGTCGATCACGCTCCCGGAAGATTGGGACCAGGAAGACGTCGAGAACGGCATCGGCGGCACGAGCGCGGACGGCGCGGTCTACATTTCCGCGGTGGTGGTGAGCAGCGAGAAGGGGATGAACGCCGAGATCGACGACACCTTCGCGATGCTCAAGGAGCACAAGGTCGAGCTCGACGAAAAGTCGAAGAAGGAACAGAAGTTCGAGATCAACGGCCTCGAAGCCTCCGAGATGATCTTCCAGGGCAAGGACGAGGATGGCCCTGCTTCCATCAGCATCACTTTCGTCCCGCTCAAGGACAAGGTCATGGTCCTGACCTACTGGGTCTCCTCGGAAGACGAGAAGAAGCACCAGGAAGAAGTCGGCAAAATCGTCAAGAGCATCAAGCCGGTTTCCTAACGAGCGATCCTTCGCTTTCGCAAAAAGGGCGCGCTGGCTTCGGCTGGCGCGCCTTTTTGATTTAGATCGGGCGCAGGAGCAGCGCGCGCAGGAGGTGCCGGTGGCAGTGCGTTTCCGCTTCCGGGCAATGGCAGAGCAGCGTCATCGGCTGCGTTCGGGCCAGCTCCTGGAGCAGGCGGAGGGTGAACTTTTGCCCGTGATTCTTGATTGTGCGGTTGCGCGCGTCGACCGCGCCATCCTCGAATAATTCCGCGCGATAACGCTGGCTAAATTCCCGCCAGGAGATCGTGCCGGCGCGGAGCGCGGCGAGCAATTCCTCGCTCGGGCCGAGATTAGCCATCCAGATGTGGTAGCGCGTTTTCGGCAGGCCGCGGCCGCGCAGGCGTGTGGCCAGGATGCGCAGGCCATCGGTCTCCGGCGCGATCGGCGAATGGACCGACTTGGTTGCGATCCTCAGCGGCGTGGACACGCCGGCAGTTTAGCGCGTGGGCGCGAGCGTGCCAAAGTCGAGGGCCGCCACCTTGGATTTCTCGAGGCGCGGCGCGGCTTTCTCCGGCGCGCGACCGGCGCGCGCTTTGCGGAAGGTTGGATGCAGGAGGAAGGCGCCGAGGATCGCCGGGTAGAGCAGCGGCAGGGAAAGGAGAAGCAGCGCGGTCATGCCTGCTGGGAAGCAGAGCCTGTGCCTCCAGGCGGGCGGCTATTCCGGAAAGAGCAGCCCGATGATCTCGCGCGCGCCTTGCGCCGGCTTGAGGAGGGGCTCGAGCAGGCCGCCGAGGAAATGCTTTTGCAGCGCCTGCATCAGGCGCGGCTTGAGATCGTCCTGTGGATGCTCCAGCGGCCCGGAAATCTTGACGGCGGTCCAGAGATAGCCGCCCTCTTCGCGGGTGAAGACCTCTTCGCGCGCGCCGGGGAATTTCGCGGCAATATCGGGCGCCACGCCGAGGTCGAAAGTGCCGGCTATTTTCCCGGCCTCGAAGGTGAACTGGCCGCGCACGGCGAGGAGGTGCTGCGCTTCCGCGCGAAGATGGCGCACTGAAAGCTCGCCGCCCTCCCAACGATACTCGCCGCTGAGTTCATCCACGCGCAAGGGCGCGAGCTCGCGCTTTCCGGTGAAGGCCGCGGCCTTCGCGAGCGCCGGGACGTTTTTCACCAAAAGCCGGTCGATCGCGAGTTTGCCCTCGGCGCGGAGCGAGGCCGCGTCGCCCATTTGCTTTTGCAGGTGGGCATCCCCGTGGAAGGTGCCCTCGAGTTTATCCCGCGCGGACTCGCTCTGGAGGAACGGCCCGATGGGGCAGCGTGTGAGCGTGAGCGCGAGATCGAGAGAGGCCTCGTCCTCAAAGCGAAATTGCCCCCGCACCTCCACCGCGCTCCCGTGGCCGAGCGTCAGCCGGCTCTGGTCGATCCGGAGCGTGGGCTTTTCGTAGAAGAGCTTGAAGCTCACGACCGCAAGCTCGGGGAATTTTGCCTGCCGAAAGGTCCCGCCGTTTCCCTCGACCACGAGGTTCTTGCCGTCCGGCCGGAAGAACGTCTGCACGTCGCGAAATTTCCCGCCGTCCTTCTCCGGGTCGGCCCAAGTGAGGTCGGTGCGGTCGATCGCCACCTGGCGCACGTCCACGCTCATGAGCGATTCGCTCGTGGCCGCTGGCACCATCTCCGGCGCGGGGAACTCCGAGCGGTCGATCGTCTTCGCGGCCGCCGCCCCGTAAGCCACCTGGAGATGGTCTGCGTTCAGGCGGTCGATGCGCCATTTGCCACGCCAAAGCTCAATCAAGCTCACGCGCGCCGCGATGTGCGACGCACGCAGTTCGGTGAGCGCGCGCGGCGGGTCCGCGGTCACGACCAGACCCGGCGAGACCACGGAGAGCGGCCCGGCGCGGAAGGGAAGGAGGCCGGCGGTGCCCTCGACTTTCTGGCCAATCCGCGAGGCGATGAGCGTGCGAATTTTCTCCGCCTCGAGAATGGGCGCGGAGAAGAGGGCGAGGAAGAGGAAGATTGCCGCCGCGAGCAGGAGCAAAACCACGCCTGCGGCCAGCACCCGCCGCCAGGTGACAAATCGAGCCAGCGCCTTCTCGGCGGGGCGCGCGCTCGGTGGCGGGGAAATCATGGGCACGCTTTGGAATCGTGAGCGCCAGCGCGACGGCTGTCTGCCCGGTCACGAAACGACCTCGTCTAGGAAAACTGGCCGCCGTGCAGCAACTGGAGGCCGGCGAGCGCAACCGCGCCAAGGAGGAGATTAAGCAGCGGCAGGAGCGTCAGCCAGCAGGCCAGGCGTGGCCATTTCACCAGATAGAGCAGCCAGGAAAGCGCGATCGCGGCCACGCAGTTTAGCGGGAAGGTGATCGTGGAAATAAACAGCAAGATGGTCCACGGGTTACTGGTCGAGCCGGGCGCGTCGAACATCATCACCGACATCAACGCCGGCATTGCACCGGCCAAGGCGGCGAGCGCGCTCAGCACCGTGGTCACGATCAAGTAGCGACGCGGGTGTTGCGGTGGGAAGGCCAAGGCGCGAAGGTCTGGAACCGGCCGAGCGAAGTCAAGGAAAGGAAAGGCAACCGCTCGGCGTATCTCTTCCGAAATAAAAAAACCAGAAGTTTCCAGCCATAGCTGGGCAGCAGCGGAAATACCAGCGTCGTCCGCGGTTTTCGGACCGCTTCCTGCTTAAGCTTCTCGTGTCGCCCCCCTCCAGATCATGTTTAACCAAGAAGAATTCGACACCCTTTACCCGTTGGCCTTGGATTGGGCCCAGCGCCAGGAACTGATGGTTCTTGGCATTGGGATTCCGCTCGCACCCAGGCAATTAACCAAGGCTCGCCTCGCTGGCGTGCAACAACCGGAACGTGTTCGCATCGTCGCGGTGGACAAGGTGCCACTGCCCGAGGATGCCGGGCTGCGCGCGGCTTCTCTGCGCACCAATATCGTTACGCATGCCTGCCGCGGAATCTCCTTCGGCTATGGGATTATTCTGCGCGTCGATGCTTGGGGCGACCAGGAATTGCTCGCCCATCTGCTGGTGCACATTTCACAATACGAACGTGCCGGCAGCCTGCCGGAGTTCATGAAGCTCTACTTCGACGAGCGGCTGGACGCGGCCGGTTTCGGCGTCGGCCCGCTGGAGATCGAGGCGCGCAATGTCGCACGCAAAATCGTCAGCGACATCAGCGCGAGCTGAGCGACGCTCCTCTCATGGCGCCTCTTTTCCGTCTGCTTCTGCTCGCGGCTTTGCTCTTCGGCTCCGCGAGCGCCTGGGCGCGTTCGCCCCACGAGCAGGCGCGGATCGATTATCTCCTGCACGATGTCGAGGAGGCCAAGGGCATCCAATTCATCCGCAACGGCTCTGCCCACGACGGCCCGGCGGCGGCCAAGCATTTGCGGATGAAACTCGATTACGCCGGTGAGCGGATCCAGACCGCGGAGCAATTTGTGAAGTTCCTTGCCTCCGAGTCTTCGCTGACCCACCGGAAATACCAGGTGCGCCTGGCCGACGGCAAAACCGAGGATGCGGCGGAGTATTTCGCCGCGCGGTTGCGCCTCTTCGATTCGAAAAAATCCGAATGAACCACCTTTCCCGCGCCGCGCTTTTGCTCTCGTTAGCCGGCATTTTCTCCAGCTGCGCCAGCCGCGACTCCCGCGAGGCGAAGCGCGAGGTGCAGCCGCTTTACTCCGCGGCCGCGCCCACCTTCAAGCAAGCCAGCGGCGCGCTCCTCGGCGGCCATTACGTCCCGGGCAACAGCATCCAGACGCTGGTCAACGGCCGGGAGATTTTCCCCTCGATGCTGGCGGCGATCGCGTCGGCTAAACGCACGATCAACTTCGAGACCTACGTCTATTGGGACGGCGAGATTGCGCAAGAAATTTGCCGACGCTTTCGCGGAACGCGCCCGCGCCGGCGTGCAGGTGAACGTGATTCTCGATGCCCAGGGCACCGGCAAAATGGGCCGCGAGAATCTCCAGAAGCTGCAGAGCGCCGGGGCCAAAGTGGTGAAGTATCACCCGCTCCTTTTCTGGGACGTGCGGCGTTTCAACAATCGCACGCACCGCAAACTTTTGATCGTCGATGGCCGCGTCGGCTTCATCGGCGGCGTCGGCATTGCCGATGAATGGCTCGGCAACGGTGACACCGCGGAGCATTGGCGCGACAACCACTATCGCGTCACCGGCCCGGTGGTCGCGCAGCTCCAGGCCACCTTCATGGACGATTGGCTGAAGACTGACGGCACCGTCCTCCACGGGCCGGATTATTTCCCGCCGCTCGCCCCGACCGGAAGCCTCAGCGCGCAGGCTTTCCGCAGCTCGCCGCGGCAGGGCAACGGCGACATTCGCCTGATGTATCTGCTCGCGATCGCTTCCGCGCAGCGCTCGCTCTTGATCGAGAACGCCTACTTTTTACCCGACGAGATGTTGCGCAAGGAATTGATCTCCGCGGCGAAGCGCGGGGCGAAGGTGGAGATCGTGGTTCCGGGGAAACACATCGACCAAAAGATGGTCCGCATCGCTTCGCGCAAGCATTGGCCGGAGCTGCTCCGCGCCGGCATTCGCATCTACGAATACGAGCCCGCGATGGTGCATGTGAAGCTCATGGTGGTGGACGGTGTCTTCGTTTCCGTCGGCTCGGGCAATCTCGACCTGCGCACCCTGCGCTTGAACGACGAGGCGAACATGAACGTCCTCAGCCCGGCTTTCGCCGCCGAGCAAACGCGCCTTTTTGTGCGCGACCGCGACCGCTCGCGCGAGATCACGCTCGACGACACCGGCAAGCTGAACTTTCTCAATCCGCTCCACCACATCTCCGCCGCGGCCGCGCCCGAGCTCTAGCCGCCCCGCCCGCGCCGCCCGTCGTGCGACCCCGTGGGCCGGACTCTCCTCCGGGCCGCTGATTGCGCTCCGGCGGCGCCAGTGTAGAAGGCTCCATGGGCTTCGACCAATACCACGAACCGGCCAGCGAACTTTCTGCAGAAACGCGCACCTTTGCCCGCATGATCGCCGCGCTCGGCGAAGAAGCGGAAGCAATCAATTGGTACGAGCAGCGCATGTCGGTGGAAAAAGATGAGAGCGCGCGCGCGATCATGGAGAACGCGCAGAAGGAAGAGTTCAAACACTTCTCGATGGACCTCGAGTGGCTCCTGCGCACGAAGCCGCTCTGGCGTGAGATCGCGAAGGATGTCCTCTTCACCAGCGGCGACATCGTCGACCGCGGCGAGGACGCCGAAGAGAAAGCCGGCTAACGCGATGTCGCTGCCTGCAAAGCTCGGCTTGATCTATCTCCTCTCGGAGTTGCTCCTGACCGCGACCCGGCGTTCGCGCAGCGCCACTGGGAAAAAGCAGGACCAAAGCACCCTCGGGATGCTCTGGCTGGTGATCGCGGGCGAGCATCGTTGCCGGCCTCGCGGTGGCGTTACATTTTCGCATTGCGGCGCTCCCCTACACCCGCGCGCTGGCGGTCGGGAGCGTGCTCCTGTTCGCGCTGGGCTTGATCCTGCGCTGGTGGGCCATCATCACGCTCGGGCGCTTTTTCACCGTCGATGTCTCGATCGAGCGCGATCACCAACTGGTCGAGCGCGGGCCCTTCCGCGTCGTCCGGCATCCCTCTTACACCGGCGTGCTGCTGGCCTTCGTCGGCTTTGCCCTCTCGTTAGGCAACTGGGCCGCCATCCTCGTCATCCTGCTGCCTATTTTCGGCGCCTTCATCCACCGGATGAATGTCGAGGAACGCGCGCTCGCGGGCGCACTCGGCGAGACCTACACCGCCTACATGCGGCGGACGAAGCGCCTGGTGCCGCTCCTTTACTGAGCCTCGTCGCGCAGCAGTTGCTCCGCGGTCACGAAGCGCGGCTCGATATCCACCGGGATGTTTTTCATCTTCCCGAGCGCGCGCTCCACTTCCGGGCGAATCACGCCCAGCCGCTCCTGCATCGCCTTGGCTTTCTCGTAAGCGCCCTCGGCCTGCAGGGTCATGAACTCGCCGGTTAATTTCGCGACCGCTTCTTTGATCTTCGTCGGCTCGACCGCAAACGTTCCATCCGGCCGCACCGCAAAGCCACCCGCATCGAGCAGATAATTTAACTGCATCGCCTGGCCTTTGCCGTGCGCTTCGTTGATCCCGAAACGGATCGTGCGAAAGGCCGAGGCCAGGAAGGTGGTGTAAAGCGGGCGCTCGAGCGTCTTCGGAAGCACGCCCCGGTCGATCATATGCTGGATCGCAAACAGGCCCGCGATATCCGCCTTCGCTTCCTCGAGCGCGCTCCCAGCTTCCTTCATCTCCTGGCGCACGGTCGTCTTGCGGCCGTCGAGCGTGAGGTTGTGCGGCCCGAGGCCGTGCATCAATTCGTGCACCAGGATGTGCGTGAAGAAGGCTTCGAAGGAGAGATCCTTTTGGTCCGCCGGGCTGAGCACGACTTTCGAGATCGGCACCAGCGTCTTGGCGAACTTCGCGTCCTGCACATTCTTGAGCATCACCCGCTTGGTCCCTTTCTCCGCGACCACGCGCTCGTCATTCGGCAGATTGAAGGCGGCGGTCTGCACGCCGTGATTCGCATCGCCTGCGCAGAAGATTTCGTTGATCACCACGATGGGCGCGAGCGCGCCGAGCTGCGGGTTGCGATACTTCGGATCGATCGGCAAATGGTTCTCGATCTCCTGCAGCTCGCCGGAGAATTTCTGCAGCTTCGCGCTTTCGCTTTCGTCGAGAATCGCCGATGAACGATTCGAAGGCGGCTTTGTAATTGAACCAGCCGTCCTCGTAGACTTCGTAGGGCCCGATGGTCGGCTCGATCTTGCTGTCTAATTCCATCCAGGCGACGTCGCTCGCGTAGTAGTCGTTCGTTAGGAAAGCTTCCGCGCGCGCCTCGAGAAACTTTTGCAACGACGGCTCGCTCGCGAGCGCCGCGGCTTCGCGCAGGAGCTGCGCCGCCTCGAGCAGCGGGCTCTGGTATTCCATGTTGTAGGGCACCAGACGGAAGTCGCGCCCGTCGGCGTCGCGCCGCACCACGGTGAAGAAACTCCGCGCCTGCTTCGCTTCCTCCGGCGGCAGGCTGGCGATCCATTTCTCCACCTCCTCCTTCTTCGCGTCGTCCGGATAGAAGCCGGCGTTTTCCGGCTTGGCCGGCGCGCCGGGGACGAACGGCTGGTCGCCATCGAGCCGCGACCAGGGACCGCGGTTCAGCAGAAAATAGTGCAAGCGCGCGCGGCCTGCGGGCGAGGGATCGGCGCTCAAGTCGAGCAGCATCGCGACATTCCCGCCCCACACCTGGCGCAGAAAAATCGCGTCGATCAGCTTCGAGACGCGGACCAGTTTTGCCAGCACCTTCCGGTCGTTAGGCGACAACTTCGAGAGGTCGGCCGTGAGCTCGGTCGGGGCGAAGCGCGCGCTCATTTGCTGCAGCTCTTTTGTGTCTGGCGCGGCCGCGGCGATTGCGGCCAGGGGGAGAAAAAACGCGAGCGCGAGGGACGTCTTCATGCCGAGAACTAGCGTTGAACTCGCGCATCGGCAACGCCATGGTCGCGCGGTGGAAACACGGGCGTTCCGGCTGGAGGATTACGAGCGCGCGGTCGCGCTCTGGCGCGCGGTCGAAGGCGTGGAAATCTGCGAAGGCGACAGCCGGGCAGAGATCGCCGGCTATCTCGCGCGCAATCCCATGCTGAGCCGCGTAGCCGAGGAAAACGGCACGCTCGCAGGCGCGGTCCTTTGCGGGCACGACGGGCGCCGCGGCTTCATCTATCACCTCGCGGTCGCGGCGGAATTCCGCGGTCGCGGCGTGGGGCAGAAGTTGCTGGCTGATGCTCTCGCGGGCCTGCGCGCGGCCGGGATTCCGCGGGTGATCATCCTGGTCGCGGGCGACAACGCATCCGGTCGGGAGTTTTGGCTGCGCCAGGGCTGGGAGGAAATTTCTGGCGCGCTTCCGATGACGCACGAGCTCTAGCGCGTCCGACAGCAGCTCGCGCCGCGTAGTTAGGGCATGGGCAAGCTTGATGGAAAAAAGGTGGCGATCCTGGTCGCAAGTGGATTTGAACAAGTGGAGATGACGAAGCCGCGCGCGGCACTCGACGAAGCGGGCGCGAAGACCACGATCGTCTCGACCAAGCCCGGCCAGATCCAAGGGATGAATCACGCCGATAAAGGCGACCAGTTTGACGTCGATTTGACTCTGGACCAGGCGCGGCCGGATGACTTCGACGCGCTCCTCATTCCCGGCGGTTTGATGAACCCGGACGAGCTCCGTTCCACGCCTGCGGCGGTGGAGTTTGCGAAGCACTTCTTCACTGCCGGCAAGCCGGTCGCATCGATTTGCCACGGCCCCTGGGTGCTGATCGACGCCGGCGTCGTCAAGGGTCGCAAGCTGACCTCATGGCCTGCCATCCAGACGGACGTCAAAAACGCCGGCGGCCATTGGGTCGACGAAGAAGTCGTGACCGACCACGGACTCGTGACCTCGCGCAAGCCCGACGACATCCCGGCGTTTAATCGCAAGATGATCGAGGAATTCGCGGAGGGCCGGCACGAGGCGCAGGCCGCGAAGACCGCCGCAGCCTAACGAAACGTCGTTTTCCGCAAGATCAACGCTGCGACCAGGCCCGCGCAGACGAAGCCGACCGCCTGCGTGGTCATGTAGGAGAGCGTGTAGAGCTTCGGGAAGCCATACCAATTCCAGTAGGAAAGGTTGGTCGTGATCGCCGCGACTACGCCGATGCTGGTGACGAAAAGGACCCGCCCGATGAAGGTGTGGATGCGAGTTTGCGCGAGCAGGGTGACCGCGATCAGCGCTTCGATCAGCTCGAGAAGGAACTCGACCGAGAGGCACTTCGCGAAGTCGAAATGGCGGCCCGGCGGCCGGTAGACGAGCACGCCGCTTGGCTTGGTGTGGAAGGTTTTCACGCTCTCCTCCATGGCCGCGCGTTTCTCTGCGGTGGTCGCGTCGGGTCCGAGCCCGGAACCCGGGAAAATGTAAAAGCCGCGTTGGTCGCCCAGGTTATCCTGCAGGCTCGCGAGCACCGCTTTCTCGTTCGGGAGCTCGGACGTGCCGGCTTCGCCCAGCGGCAATACCATGTGCGCGATGAAGGCCCAGAAAAACATCGCCACCGCGCCGAGAAAGCCAGCCAGCAAGATGCGCATCGCCATGGCTGCGAGTATGCCGCGAAGCGCCCCGTGCCGGGAAGTGAATTCCTAACGAGAGTCGACCGTGGCCGTGGGCGAGGAAGTGGCCTTGCCCGCGGGCGACACTTCGCGGCCAGACGCTGGGTGAGCCGTTGCGCGACGGGGTCTGCCGACGCACGTGAGTGAGGCCGCGGTTTAGGAGTCGAGCAGCGCGAGATCGTCGAGGGCGGCGATGATCTCGCAGCCGGTCACGAGTTTCTCGAGATCACCGCAGTCACGCAGGGAAGCGTCACCGAGGAGTTGCTGCCAAAATCCCGTGAGGGCCACAGGCGCCGTCACCTTGGGAGATGGGAGAAGCTGGTTCACGCCTGCCCTTTTAGCACTGGCCGTGCCAGCGGGGTCTGGCCCGGCGAATTTAGCCGGCAGGATGGGTGGCCAACGGGACTCGAACCCGCAACAGCCAGAATCACAATCTGGAGCTCTACCATTGAGCTATGGCCACCAACAAGCGGCGCAATCTAGTTTTGCGAGGCGCGTTTGCAAAGGCAAAGGCGAGGTGGCATGCCGTCGGCTATGGTTGAGGAGGTCGCCCAGCGCGACGTTGCAACCGCCTCGCCCTCAGTTATGGTCCGCCTTTCCGAACGCATGAAGAAAATCGGTCTGATTTTAATCGCCGGTTTTTCGCTCCTCGTTGCGCCAGTCGAGCTGCGGGCTCAGTCCGATGATCCCAGCGAAGTCTTCCTCAAGGCTTACATGACCTCGCAGCAGGGCGAAAAGCTCGAGCACGATAACCAATTTAAGGCGGCGCTGGTGAAGTTTCGTTTCGCCGGCAGCCTGCTCGAGGAATTGAAAAAAGCGCATGGCGAATGGCAGCCGGCGATCGTCGAGTATCGCTCGCGCAAGGTCAGCGAAAGCATCCTCCGGGTTCAGGGCAAGATCGGCACGCAAGCAGACCTTGCCGCGACTTCCGAGCCCGCTCCCGGCGGCGCGCCGCTCCTCCCGCAGGACGCCGGCCCGGCCGAGCCGAGCGTGGAGATCGGGACCACCCACGCCGGCGAGGCGCGCCTGCCGTTGCGCGCGAGCGCAACCCCGGCGCCCAGCGCAATCGCCGCCGCTCCCGCGCCGCCCGCCGCCGCGCCGAGCGAAGCCGCGATCAAGAAAGCCACGAAAGAATTGCAGGAGAAGGTCGACCAATTAACCGCCGACTTGCAAAAGTCGCGCCGGGAATACAGCTCGGTGCAGAAGGAAAAAGAAGCGCTCAACGAGAAGCTCCAGGAAACAAACAGCAAGCTCACGCAGGCGCAGACGGAATTGCAGAAGACCGCGGGGGCCGAGAAAACCGCGCGCGAACAACTCGCGAAGGCGCAGGATTCACTCAAGAAAGTGCAGGCTTCCGGTAGCGGCGACAGCAAAGCGAGCGAAGCGCTCCGGGCGGAAATTGCGCAACTCAAGGGCGCGCTCCTCGCCGCCGAGCAGGGCCGCGCGGCCGCCGAGAAGGAGAAGGAAGACGCCAGCGCGAAGCTGACCGACGCCAATTCGCAGATTGCCGCGGTCACGCAGGAACGCGATCAGCTGGTCGCGGAGTTGAAGAATTCCAAGCAGGCGCAGGAGCGCGTGCAGACCCTGGTTGCGGAAAATTCCGACCTGCAAAAGAAGCTGGCCGAGGCCGAGAAATCGATCCGCGAGATCAGCGAAGGCAAGCCGGAGAAGGAGCAGGAAATCGCCGAGGTCCGGCGCCAGGTCGAGCAGCTGAAGCAGCAACTCGCCGCCAGCCAGAAGCAGAACCAGGACTTCGAGGGCACGATCGCGGAATTGCGCACGCAGTTGGATGAAACCAGCACGCAGCTCGCGCAGGCCCGCACCACCGGGGCGAACCCGGAAGAGACCGCGCGTTTGACCAAGGAAAACGAAATGCTGCGCAACATCGTCATGCGCGAGCGGCAGGAGGAAGCCCGCCGCGAACAGGCGAAGAAGCTCATGCTCGCGGAGTTCGACAAGCTCCAGATCAAGTCGGAGACGCTCAACCAGCAGATTGAATTGCTCGCGCAGCCGGTCGCGAAATTGACCACCGAGGAGCTGGCGCTTCTGCGCATGCCGGTGGTGACCACTTCCGATGGCAGCACGGGCGCGACCCAGGGCGGCATGACCGCGAGCTTCGCCCTACCGAAGGAAGGCGCGAAACCCGGTGCAGGCCCGAACGTCGAGACCACCTTCAAGCCGAGCGTGCCCGAGGAACTCATCCCGGTGGCGCGCGAGGCGAAGGAGAACTTCGATGGCGGCAAGTTCCGCGCAGCGGAAAAGAACTACGAAGAGATCCTGACCAAAAGCCCGAACAATCTTTACGCGCTGTCTAATTTGGGCGCGGTCTACTTCCGCACCGGCCGGCTCAAAGCCGCGGAGTTGACCCTCAAGAAAGCGGTCACGCTCGCGCCGAAGGATGAGTTTACCCGGCGCACGCTCGGGATCGTCTACTACCGGCAGGCGAAGTTCGACGAGGCGGTCACGGAGTTGACCAAAGCGCTGGCGATTAATCCCAAGAGCTTCATCGCCCACAATTATCTCGGCATCACCGCGAGCGAGAAGGGCTGGCAGGAAGCGGCCGAGAAGGAAATGCTCGAGGCGATCGCGGCCAATCCGGACTACGTCGACGCGCACTACAATCTCGCGGTGATCTACGCGACGAATAAGCCGCCCGCGAAGGAACTCGCGAAGCGACATTATTCGAAGGCGATGGAGCTGGGCGCGGAAGCAAACCCGAGCCTCGAGAAGCTGATCCGGTAGCCTAACGAGCGGCGCCGACCGTGGAGGCGGTCGGGCTGGTCCCGGTCATCCGCTGCAGCCACTCGACCAAGCGGTTCCCTGCATCCCAGATCATTTCGTGCACCTCCTCCGGGTCGAGCCCGTCCTCGTCCCACTGCCCGAGCCGCTCGATCTCCGCCCGGCAAAGCTCCCCAAACTGCGCCAGCGCCCCGCGCATTTGCGCCCGGTGCGGCCACCAGACCGGCGTCTCCGCGTCGGCCTCCGGGTCCAGTTGCAAAGCCCAAAGCAACGCCGTCGTCGTCGCCGCATAATCCTCCAGCGCTTCCCGCAACTGCTCCGCGCCGAAAAACTCCACCCGCTCCGGCTCCGCGTTCGATTGCCCCCACAGCTCGTTCTTCATGCCGGCGATCGTAGCGACCCGGGTCGGACAAAGGCTGTCCAAGGAAAAAATTTTCGCGGATGATATTCGCCAGCGAGCCGCTCGATCAGCCTGCTCTCGAGCTCGCGAGTATCCCACCGGCCCTCGGGCGCGGGCCGCGACGCCGCCGGAGAAATTCTGCGGCTTCTGCGATCGGGTCCGAGCCTGCGAATGCCGTGCCCGAGTGAATTTCTGTTCTTCGTCGACGCGCAGCTGTGGTAGGCGTGACGCGTTCGAAATGAACCGAGCCCCACACCCAATCGCATCCCCATGAAAGTCGCCGCTCATATCGTCGCCACCCTCCTCGGCCTCGCCTTTGTCGCCTTCGGACTCATGAACCTCCTGGGCTTTATGCCGAAAGATCCGCCACCCATGCCTGCCCCGGCCCTGAGCTTCATGGCCGCGATGATGCCGACCGGTTACATGAAATTCATCGCCCTCATCCAACTGCTCGGCGGCCTCATGGTCCTCATCCCGCGCACGCGCAATCTCGGCCTGCTCTTCCTCGGCCCCATCATCGTGAACATCCTCGCCTTTCACATCTTCCTCACCGCCGGTCACGACATCGCCCCCGGCATCGTCGTCGCCGCGCTCGCGCTCTTCCTTCTCTATGTCGAGCGCCGGGCGTGGATTGGGCTCGTGACGCGGCCTGCTCCTTCGGCGTAAGTCGGAGACCTCGTTCGTTTCAGCGTGAACGTCGCGAAGCGGACATGTCACCCGTCCACGCCGGCCGGAACGCCTCCTCCATCATCTGATAAGTCACCCAGCCGAAAACGAAGACATATGGCGCGCTTGAGGTCCCTCGACGCCGTGACAATGCGGCTGTTCATTCCGCACCCCTGCACGATGATCGCAGCACTCGTTTAATCTGACGTTGATGGGATAACCAAGCAGTCGCATTAACTAGTGACTTCGGCTTCCGTCAGTGCTTCTGCCAGTTGGACTTCGAGGCTGTCTTCCAAGTCGAACAATCTTCGATCCAAGGCGTCCTCGGCGATTGCCCGCGCCCGTCGATCATGAAGCGCAGCCTCAGAATAGAATTCCGCATAGCACCGCGTCGAAAGTAACTCCGAAACCGCCTCGATCAGCGTGCGCGAGTAGATGCACTCCGAACGACGCCGCCCAGCGTTGTAAGGGGGCCCCCGAAGACAAATCTCTCGTTTAGGCGGACGAATCGACGATCGAAGGACAAGAAGTGGGAGTCGGAATGCGGTTTCGAACTGGCGCTGAGATGAAATCATCAGCATATCGAACTGTGCCAAACCAGACATGCGGCAAGGCTGGAGCGTTACATTTGATCGGCCATGGTCTCTCAGTTCAGTCCATGCCATGCCACCGAAGCCGACACTGATGACTTCCTCAGCAGTAGACCGTAGGCGGCAGGCGTCTACCTGAGTTCGGCAAGCCATTTCTGCAATGCAACGCCATTCATCGTCTCAAGGCGGTAAGGCATTAGCGGTGAAATGAACGGATCCTTCAGCAAGTTCGGAGGAAAGTCCGACGTCGTAGTGATAATTCCTTTCGTTGCTTTCAGATCGCCATGAAGAACACCAGCCAGGGCGCGGACGTCATCATATTCTACGAGGTGTCCAGGTTTATACGCTTTGACGGACCCGATAATTCGGACGCAGCATACGCCCTGTCGAACAGCAATAACGTCTCGACCGTGATCGCCTGAACGCGATGTCAGAACGACTTCGTCGTAGCCTGCTTTGTCGAAAGTAGCAGCCACGATTTCCTCCCAAATTCGAGGTGGGATCTCGTACGCGTGAGACCAGTCTTTGCCGAGTCTTTCAGCTACTGCCTGCCAAGCGGGGCCAATTGCGCGGATCAGTTCGCCTTCGCTCGTAGTTCCGTATCGTTCGACAATGCCTCGCACCGTCACTGCGGCATCGCGGATGTTCTCAACAGTTATATGAACGGGAACAAGCACAGTCGGCTTCGGCTTGCGGTATAACCAACGCATACTTCGCTCCTCTTGTTGCACATCGAGTTGCTCTTCGGTCATCTCGACGTCGCTCACCCGCGTACCGAAGCTGCGTTTCATGAATTCGGTCACTTCGATTTCATCAGCACCGCCAGGGTCAACACGCTTCGAAGGACGAAAGTGGCCACATTTGAAACAGTAGCCGCCGGTATACGATGGAAAATGACTGCAGTTCGGGCATTCGTCTGCGCTTGTGTTTTCACGCCTCATCGCAACTCCTAAGCCTGCGACTCGGCGTGCGCTGATGCAAGCTGACGCCAACATGGCGCTCACGGCCGCCAGCCTCGGCGTCCTTGCCTTTGGTTTGATGTAACCGGAATCCCGGTCACGGTGATCGGCTGGCGATCGAAGCCCATCCGCACGCACGCGATCACGGGCGTCATCTCCCTGGTATGGCAGATTCTCGCCGGTTTCGATGCCTTCCCGGTGTTGCGCGTCTAGCGAGCGGGTGGGATCAGAACGAGGCGCCCGGCGGAGTCTTCCAATCCGACCAGAATGCAGTAATCTTCCAGCGATGAAGCTTCGTCTCGTGATTGAGTTTGATGCGGAAGCGAAACGTTGGTCGGCGGTTTTCCCGGAACTGCCCGGCTGTGCGAGCGCCGGTGACACGGAAGAGGAAGCCGTGGCTAATGCGAGAGAAGCGCTCGCACTTTGGTTCAAACCCTCGGATGTGCCGCTGGCCGAGGGCGCAAAGGTTTTGGAACTCGCCGTTCCGTGAGCCAGCGCTTTCCGGTCTGCACTGCGGCCGAGGTTACGAAGGTCCTGCGAGGTCATGGTTTCGCATTGGCCGGCCAATCGGGGAGCCATCAGAAGTGGCGTCATCCCAACGGACGGCAGGTCATCGTAGCGATTCACGGCAACAAGCCCATTCCGATCGGCACTTTGAAAAGCATCATCGAGGGCAGCGGGCTCGAGGTAGATAATTTCCGCTGATCGTTCACGACGGTCGTTGTCAACAAAACAACCGGACGCTTGCACATCCGGCCGTTCTGATTCGTTAGGCTGTTGTTAGGAGCTACACGCCCACCGCGATGCTGACGGGGTTGCTCCATTGGCCGACGCGGTTGTCGCCTACGCGGTAGATGGCCTGGTAGGCGGTGCGCGTCTCCGCGTGGTATTTGTTGATGATGCTGGCGGCGTGCTTCTCGGTCGTGCGCGGGTTGCCATTGGTCAGGATGGCGATCTCGCTGTCGCGCTTGCCCTCGCGCATCCAGCGAAAGACGTCCTGCTCACGGAGGCTCAGCTCGGGCTGCGGCGGGATATCGGCCTCGGGATCGTAGCGCGTGGAATGGTCGCTGCCCATGGGCCGCCATTCTCCGCGCAGCGCGGCCCGGAGCGCTATGGGTAGGGCTACGCGGCCCGGGCTGACCTGCGCTTAGCCGCGCGCGACCAGTTCGCGTAAGACGAATGGCAGGATGCCGCCGTGGCGGTAGTAGTCGATCTCGATCGCGGTATCGATGCGAAGCTTCACCGGGACGGTCTGCTTCCCGCCATCTTGCCGGCTAATTTCGAGCGTGACCATCTGGCCGGGCTGAATCTCGTTCGACAGGCCGGTGAGGCTGTAGGTCTCGCTGCCGTCCAGGCCTAACGACTGCGCGCTGGTGCCGTCTTCGAATTGCAACGGAAGCACGCCCATGCCGACGAGGTTCGAGCGATGGATGCGCTCGAAGCTGGCGGCGACCACGGCCTTCACGCCTAACAAACGGGTGCCTTTGGCCGCCCAGTCGCGCGCTGGAGCCGGTGCCGTATTCCGTGCCCGCGAGAATGATGAGCGGCGTGCCCGCTGCCTGGTATTTCATCGCCGCGTCGTAGATCGACATCTGCTCGCCGCCGGGCTGGAATTTGGTCACGCCGCCTTCGACGCCGGGGACCATCAGGTTCTTGATCCGGACGTTGGCGAAGGTGCCGCGGGTCATCACGAGGTCGTTGCCGCGGCGCGAGCCGTAGCTGTTGAAATCGGCCGCTTCGATCCCGCGCGACTGGAGATATTTCCCGGCGGGCGAGGAGGCCTTGATCGCGCCGGCGGGCGAGATGTGATCGGTCGTGACCGAGTCGCCGAAGATGCCGAGCGGGCGCGCATCCTTGATGTCGGCGATCTGGCCGGCTTCCATCCCGAAGTTCTGGAAGAACGGCGGCTCGTGGATGTAATCGCTCTGCGGATCCCACTCGTAGATCTCGCCGGTGCTCGATGGGATTTCGTTCCACTTCGGATTCTGCGCGCTGAAGTCGCGGTAAAGCCGCTGGAAGACTTCCGGCGTGAGCGCGGTGCGGAGGGTGTCGCGGATTTCCTGCAGGGTCGGCCAAAGGTCGCGCAGGTAAACGTCCTGGCCGTCCTTGTCCTTGCCTAACGACTCCTTGGAGAGATCGATATCGACCCGCCCGGCGAGGGCGAAGGCGACCACCAGCGGCGGCGACATGAGGAAGTTCGCCTTGATGTTCTGGTGCACGCGCGCCTCGAAGTTGCGGTTCCCGGAAAGGACGCTGGCCGCGATGAGATCGTTTTCGTTGATCGCTTTCTCGATCTTCGGATCGAGCGGGCCGCTGTTGCCGATGCAGGTGGTGCAGCCGTAGCCGACGGTCTGGAAACCGAGCTGGTCGAGGTAGGTCTGCAGGCCGGTCTTGTTCAGGTAATCGGTGACCACGCGCGAGCCGGGCGCGAGCGAAGTCTTGACCGACGGATCGACTTTCAGGCCGCGCTCGACCGCTTTCTTCGCGAGCAATCCGGAGGCGAGCATCACGCTCGGGTTGCTCGTGTTCGTGCAACTGGTGATCGCGGCGATGAGGACGCTGCCGTGGCCGATCTCGGCGTGGCCATCCTGGAATTCCTGCGCATGCGCGGAGGCGAGCAAATCGGCCGGCGTGGCCGTGGGGCGGTTCGTGACCATCTCGCGGTCGCCCGCGGTGTGGCCGATCACCTGGCCGCCTTCCTTCATCCCTTCGCCGGTGTCGGTCGCGCTGTCGACGCTCGCTTCCTCGAGCTCGCCGTTGGTCGGATGCGCGTCGCCGTTCAGTTCGAGCGGGAAGCGTTTGCCTAACAAGTCCTCGCTCTTGCCGTAGCCGCCATCCTTCACCCCCTTGGTGAAGAGCGTGCGGAAAGTGCTGCCTAATTCCGGGAGATTGATCCGGTCCTGCGGGCGCTTCGGTCCGGCCACGCTCGGCTGGACGTCGGCCAGATTGAGCTCGAGATCGACGCTGTAATCGACCTCGCCCTTCCGCGGAATGCCGAACATCTTTTGCGCCTTGAAGTAGTTCTCGAAAGCGGTGCACTGCGCCTCGGTCCGGCCGGTCGCGCGCAGGTAGGCGACCGATTCCTCGTCGATCGGGAAGAAGCCCATGGTCGCGCCGTATTCCGGCGCCATGTTGCCGATGGTCGCGCGGTCGGCCACGGGCAACGAGGCCGCGCCTTCGCCGTAGAACTCGACGAATTTGCCGACCACCTTTTGCGCGCGCAGCATCTGCGTGATGTGGAGCGCGAGATCGGTCGCGGTCACGCCTTCGCGGATCGCGCCGCGTCATGTGCACGCCGACGACTTCCGGCGTTAAAAAGTAAACCGGCTGGCCGAGCATGCCGGCTTCCGCTTCGATCCCGCCCACGCCCCAGCCGACGACGCCGAGGCCGTTGATCATGGTCGTGTGCGAGTCGGTCCCGACGAGGGTGTCGGGGAAATAGACGCCATCCTTCGCGAGCACGCCCTTGGCGAGATACTCGAGATTCACCTGGTGGACGATGCCGATGCCGGGCGGGACGAGGCCGAAGGTCTTGAAGGCTTGCTGGCCCCACTTGAGGAACTCGTAGCGCTCGCGGTTGCGCTTGAATTCCATCTCCATGTTGAGCTGGAGCGCCTGCGCGGAGCCGGCGAAATCCACCTGCACGGAGTGATCGACCACGAGGTCGACCGGGACGAGCGGCTCGATGATTTTCGGGTCGCCGCCTAACGACTTCACCGCGCTGCGCATGGCCGCGAGATCGACCACCAGCGGCACGCCGGTGAAATCCTGCAGGACGATGCGCGCGACCACGAAAGGGATCTCCTCGTTCGCCGGCTTCTTCGCGTTCCAGTTTGCGAGCGTCTCGACGTCTTTACGACGGACCTTCTTGCCGTCGCAATTCCGCAGGACCGACTCCAGGACGATGCGGATGCTGACCGGGAGCCGGGAGATTTTGCCGACACCTTGTTTCTCCAGCTCGGGCAAGGAATGGAACTGGGCTTCGCGGCCGTTGCCGGCGTCGAACTTTTGCAGGGTCTTGAATTCGTTAGTCATGATTACTTCAGCTCCGCCAGCTTGGCTTTGATCTTCTCGAAATCCGGCAACTCGCGCGCGTCTTCCAGACATTCGACGTGCTGGATCACGCCCTCGCGATCGATCAGAAACGCCGCGCGCTTGGCCACGCCACCCATCGGCAGGCCGAACTGCGGGAGGAAGGAATCGTAAGCCACGTCGTAGGCCCGCGTGACCTGGTGCTCGTAGTCGCTCAGGAGGGTGACGTGGATCTTCTCCCGCTGCGCCCAAGCTTCCTGCGCGAAGGGATTATCGCCGCTGATGCCGTAGACGGTGGCGTTCAGCTCGTCGTATTCGCCCAGACCATTGCCCACGCTGCACATCTCCGTGGTGCAGGTGCCGGTAAAGGCCATCGGGAAGAAGAGCAGCACAGTGTGGCCTTGGCCGAAACGCGCGCTCAGTCTGATCTCTTTCGCGCCCTCGGCGGTCTTCGTGGGGAGAGTGAAATCCGGTGCTTTGGTTCCGACGGAAAGGGCCATGAGAAAGGCAGTATAAGAGCGCGCAGGGAGCGGTCAAAAGTTTCGCGCCGCGGGCGCTTCTGGCGTCCGCGCGGAAAGGAGCTAACTACAAGGGTGCATCACATTTGGTGGCTCCTCGCGATTGTGGTCATGGCCGTGGGCCTCATCGGCAGCGTCCTGCCGGTGGTCCCAGGCAGCACGATCATCTTGCTGGCCGCGGTCGGGCATCGCTTCCTTGTCGGGCCGGAATTTGGCATGAGCTGGTGGGCCCTGGCGCTTTTGCTCGGCCTAACGATCGCTTCCTACCTGCTCGATTTCGCCGCCAGCTATGTCGGCGCAAAATACTTCGGCGCCACCCGCTGGGGCGTGATCGGTGCGCTTCTCGGGATTGTGGTCGGCATCTTCACTGGCTTCGTGACGCTCCTGGTGGCGCCGCTCCTGGGCGCGATCGCAGGAGAATTAATTGGCGGCGCACGACTCGTTAGTGCCGGACGCGCCGGCTGGGGCGCGCTCCTCGGGAACCTCGGCGGGATGATCGGCAAATTAGCCATCAGTCTGGCGATGGTGGCGCTCTTCCTGATGAACGCGCGTTCGCCCGGCCGGTGACGGCGGCAGAAAAATATTTGCGAATTTGGTTGCCGCGCGGACAACTTTGCCATACAAAGTGAAGCCATGGACGACGCGCGCATCCACGCCGAAGAACACCTGCGAGTCATCCGCTCGCTGATGGAGCGGGCCACGATCTACCGCGCCATCTCGGCGCCCACGGCGCTGATCGGCGGTGCGCTCGCGCTGGCCGCGGGCGTGCTCCTTTTCCTCGGCAACGAGCGCGGCAGCACTTCTTTCTTCAAGCTCTCCTTTCCCGGCGCGGCCCGGCATTTCATTCTCATCTGGCTGGTTGTTTTGGCCGCGACGTTGGCGGTCAATACCTTCTTCATCGCGCGCAAGGCTCGCCGGGAAGGCAGCGCATTCCTCACCTCCGGCTTACGATTGGCGATCGCTGGAGCGACCCCGGTGTTACTCATTGCCGCAGTCCTCACTTTGCTCTTCTGGCGGAACGATGAAACCACGGAAGCGCTACCGGTTTTGGCTTCCACTTGGATCACCTCATATGGCCTGGCCCTGCTCTCAACGGTCAGCTTTGCCCCACGCTCCCTGCGCCTTCTTGGCTGGGCGTTTTTGCTGGCTGGGGCCGCCTGCCTGCTTTTGACTGGGCCGCTTTTCAGTGCGGACCCGGCGCGCCACACGGCTCTCGCGATGGCTCTGACTTTCGGCCTTTTCCACCTCGTCTACGGCCTCGCCACCTGGCCGCGCAAATCCCTTGCGGCATGACTTCCGATGCTGGATTTCGACAAGCTCGACAAAGCCATCCACGAGAAGGCGCGCCTCAGCATCATGACCCTGCTGGCCTCGCGCGCGAGCTGGCCCTTCCAGGAGCTGAAGGCAGAATTGCAAATGACCGACGGCAATATCGTGACGCACCTGCGGATCCTGCACGAAGCCGGTTTCATCGCGGTCACGAAAGAAATCCTCGACCGTCCGCAAACGAGCTACTCGCTGACCGCGAAAGGGCGGAAAGCGTTTGGGGATTACCTCGATGTGCTGGAGGAAATCGTAAAGGCCGCGCGGCAGTGAAAAATTTTGCCGACAAACTTTGCGTGACAAAGCGCAGCCTAAAAAACCATCCATGAAGATCCTCCTGGCCGAGCATTTCGGCATGTGTTTCGGGGTGCGCGACGCCCTCGCGGAAGCGGAGCGGCTCGCAGCCGAGGGCCCGCTGACCATTCTCGGCGAGCTGGTGCACAATCCGGTGGCGCGCGCACGACTCGTTAGCCGCGGAGTGCAGGAGAGCACGCTGGACGAGCCTGGCCGGTCCACGACGGCGCGGGTGATGATCACCGCACATGGCGCGTCGGACGAGCGCCGGGAAGCCTGGCGCAGCGCGGGCTACGCGGTCACCGACGGCACTTGCCCGCTGGTCCACCGCGCGCACGCGCAACTGCGGGCGCTGGTGCTTGCCGGCTATTTCCCGGTGGTCATCGGGAAGCGCGACCACGTGGAAGTGCGCGGCCTGACCGGAGATTTCCCGGCAGCGGTGGTGCTCGAGGCCGCCGCCCAGATAGTGGAGTTGCCTAACGAGGAGAAGCGTTTCGGCGTGATCGCGCAAACCACGCAACCGATCGAGCGCGTGCGGGAATTGGTGGCAGCGCTGCGCGCGGCCCGGCCCGGGGCGGAGGTGAAGTTTTGCGACACGGTTTGCCAGCCGACGAAGAACCGGCAGCGCGCGTTGCGCGAGTTGCTTGCGGCCGCGGATTTGATCGTGGTCGTAGGCGGACACCACAGCAACAACACGCGTGAATTAGTCGCCGCCTGTCGCGCCGCGGGCCGTCGCGCTCTACACGTCGAGCGCGCGGAGGAATTAAGCGCCCGCGATTTTGCAAATGCGCAGGTCGTTGGCGTGACCGCGGGCACATCCACTTTGCCGGAGACCGTCAGCGCCGTCGTTGCGCGTCTTCGCGCCTTTTCCACGGCACCCATCGCCGCCACTGGAGAACCAACATGAAAGCAAAAGAATGGCTTCGATATTTCGAAGCGAACCGCGCGCAATTTATCCAGCCAGATTGGGCCGCGCCTTGCCCGCTCGATGGCGTGATGAAAGCGGAATTGGCGCGGTCCTTGTCGCACTTCCAACTCGGCGAAAGCGGAGGCGGCCGCCATCTCTTCCGGAAGGCGGGCGCGCAAGTCGAGGATGACGCGTGCTATCTCGCGGCGCTGAAGCTTTTCGTAGCCGAGGAGGGAGAGCATGCGCGTTTGCTGGAAGGCCTGGTCCGGCGTTTTGGCGGCGCGCTCATCCAGCGGCACTGGACGCATTTCCTGTTTCGCGCGACGCGGCGCGCGCTCGGTTTGAACTTCGAGATCCAGACGCTGCTGATCGCCGAGCTCGTCGGCACGGCCTACTACCGCCTGCTGCAACGCCGCGCGCGCGATCCGATCCTCGACCAGGTTTGCCGGCGGGTGCTCGCCGATGAAGCGCAACACGTAGCCTTCCATCTCGAGCACGTGCGCGAAGCGCAGAGCGCGCTGCTGCCGGCGGAGCGCGCGCTTTGGAGTCTGCAATTCCAGGCGCTCTTCAGCGCGGCCCTCTGGGTGGCGTGGCTCGATCATCGCGCGCTTCTGAAACGACTGGGCGCCGGGCGCGACGAATTCTTTCGCGAGGCGCGACACGAATGCATTCAGTTCCTGGCCGGACTGGAGAACGCACGAGCGCCCGGGTTTCTCAGCGTTTCGGTGGAGGGATAATTCCCCCCTGCTTTCTCTCTCCGACCCCAGTAGATTGATCTCGATGGCAGATGATCGCTGGGGAGTCGTTAGGCTCGCCAGAGGAAAGTCCGAACACCAAACGGCAGCATGCCGCGGAGAACACGCGGGCGGCGTTCGCCCAAGCGGGCGCTGACGGAAAGTGTCGCAGAAAAGATACCGCCGGCATTTTGGCGACAAGATGACGGTAAGGGTGAAATGGCGAGGTAAGAGCTCACCGCGCGCGGAGCAATCCGCGTGGCAGGAAAAACCCCATGTGGTGCAAGACAGAACAGAGGGAGGGCAGCCGGTCCGTTATGATCCTCGGGTTTCGTCGCATCACGCGGCGCGCAAGCGTCGCGGGCGGCTCGCGCAAGCGGGCTGAGATAAATGATCATCCGGCTGGCTAAATACCAGCCGACAGAATTCGGCTTAGCGCCATCGAAACGGAGGGCGCTCGCGGAAACGCGGGCGCCCTTCCCTTTTGCTCCGAAACGCAACGCTCAAGAACCAGCCGGCAAACTCGCCTCGAGGCGCGCGGCTTCCTCACCGACCCAGGCGTTTCCACTCGCCGTGCCGACCTGGCGCGCGCGCGCGATCAACTCCGCCGCCAGCTGGCTCTGCCCGGGTGCACCGCTGGTCACGAGCGCACCGGCGTAGGCCAAATAATAATGCGGACAGGCGTCGCGAGCTCGGCCAGGCCGGCGTGCACCGGTCCGGGGCGATCGGATTCCAGGCTTTGCCAGACGCGAAAGTATTCCGCGCCGATTTCCTCCTCGATCAACTGCGCCTGGAAATCGGGCGCGAAGAAACCGGTGGTGTCGCGCAACGCGCGAAAGGTCGCGAGCATCTGCGCGGTCGGCTGGCGGTTCCCGCTGTATTCCGCGAGCCGCTCGGCCAGGCTCTGCAGGAGGAGATTATTGAACTGTGTCCAGGTGGGTAAACTCGCCGGCGGCAGAGCCGAAGCGCCCGCGCCCACGAAGGCGACGAACGGTTCTCCCGCTGCGAGCACGCCGATCATGTAGCTGCCTGTTTCCCGTCCAGCGCTCCCATGAGCGCCTGCACCCGCGCGAGTTCCACCGGCTGGCTCGCGACGCCGTCGCGTTTCAAGGCTGTGCCGACGATGAAGCCATCGGCGCTCTCGCGGAATTGCGCGATCGTCCCTGCGGTGATGCCGCTGCCGATGAAGACCGGCGTCTCCGGCGCAGTCGCTTTCACGCGCGCGGCCTTTGCGGGATCGGTCGCCTTGCCGGTGCCGGCGCCGCTGACCACGAGCGCCTCGGCCTGGCCGCGTTCGATCACGTCGTCCACTTCATCCTCGAGCGGCCGCGGCGCGAGCGGGGCGGAATGTTTCACGTCCACGTCGGCCATGATCCGGATCTCGTCGGCGCCCAACAGCGCGCGATCGCGCAAAAGCTCGTGCGCGATTCCTTGAATCACGCCCTGGTCCGTCACGCGCGCGCCGCAGAGGACGTTCACCCGGATGAAGCTCGCCCCGCAGGCATGCGCCACCGCGAGTGCGGCGCGGCCGTCGTTGCGCAGGACGTTGATGCCTAACGGGAGGTCGAAGCGCGCCCGGACCGCGCAGGCGAGCGCGGTCATGTGCGCGACCACATGCGCCGGGACCGCGCCCGGAAAAAACGGCACGTCGCCGAAGTTCTCCATCATCAAGCCGTGAACGCCGCCGCGCGTGAGCGTCTCCGCGTCGCGCAGAAGTTGCCGGCTAATTTCCTCCAGGCCGAGGCGGCCGAGCGGCGCGCCCGGCAGCGCCGGCAGATGGAGCATGCCGATGACGACCTTTGGGTGATTTTGCCAGGCGGGGAGGAGTGATTGCATGACGTCACTTTCTCTGGCCGGTTCGGCCGCGCGAGGCGAGCGGAATTCTTCAGCGCGCAGGCTGCAATCAGGCAAGGGCGTGCTAACCTTGGTCCACATGGACAAGCCACAAATCACTGCCTACCTGAAAACGCAATGCGGCTGGAGCGGCGGCGTCCGCGCGGTCCTCGCGAAATACAATCTCGAATACACGGAAAAGGACATCATCCAGAACCCGGCTTTCCGTTGGGAAATGGAGACCAAGAGCGGCCAACCGCTCTCGCCTTGCGTGGAAATAAACGGCGAGATGGTGGCCGATGTGAGCGGCGAGGAAGTCGAGCGTTATCTCCTGGATAAAGGGATCGTGCAGGCCAGCACCGCCGAGACCTCGGTGCCGTTGAACGCCCCTTGCTCCGACGAAGAACACGAGCGCCAGCGGAGCGGGGTGCGCCTGAAGTTTTAGGCGGCGCTTTCCGGTAGAATTTTTTGAGCGGCCAGACGTGATCGCCGCCCCGTCCCAGTGAAGATGAACCAGCTCTTCGCGCGCGTCTCGGCGCGCCGCGGCGGCAAAGGATGGAGCCGCTGGCCGCTCGGCCTTGGCTTGACCGTGCTCGCGCTCGGGGTCGGCGCGGTCTTTGGGTTGATCACGATCTACGCCGTCTGGGCGCAGACGTTCGACTTGAAGAACGTGGGGCAAATGCCGGAGCGGAACACGGTCTTCGACGTCGACGGGAAAATCTACAGCCGGCTCGCGGGCGCGAACCGCATCGTGGTCCCGATCACGGAAGTTGCGCCCGATTTCATCAAGGCGCTGCTCGCGCGCGAGGATACGCGTTTTTACAAGCACGGCGGACTCGACCCGCGCGGGGTCGCGCGCGCGATCATCCGCAATATCACCAGCAGCTCGGTGCGCGAAGGCGCGAGCACCATCACCCAGCAACTGGCGCGCAACAGCCTGCCGCTTGGCGGTCGCAATATGCGGCGAAAGCTCCTCGAGGCGATGGTCGCGCTGCGAATCGAGCGGCAGTTTTCCAAGGAGCAAATCCTCGAGCTTTACGTGAACCGGATTTACTTCGGCTCCGGCTGCTACGGCATCGAGACCGCCTCGCAGGCCTACTTCGGGAAGCCGGCGGCAAAGTTGAATCTCTCGGAAGCGGCCACGCTCGCCGGCTTGATCCGGAGCCCGAACCGTTTCTCGCCTTTAAAAAATCCCGAGGGCGCCGCGGCCCAGCGGAACGCGGTCCTCGCGCGCATGGCCGAGCTCAAGCAAATCACCGTGGCGCAGGCGCAGCAGGCGCGCGCGATGAAAGTGACGTCTAATCCCCGGCGCCTCCCGCAAATCCAGGAGAATTACGCGATGGACGCGGTCCAGCGCGACCTCAACCTCCTGCTCACGCCGGAGCAGATCGACTTTGGCGGCCTCTACATTTACACCACGCTCGATCCGACGGTGCAGCACGCGGCGGAGCAGGCGCTGGAAACGCAATTGAGCAAGGTCGAGCGGCAGTCCGGATTCAAGCATCCGCGCAAAGCGAACTACCAGGCACCGGCCGAGGGCGAGGATTCCGCGATGCCTTACCTGCAGGGCGCGGTGGTGGTGATCGATAACGCCAGCGGCGGGGTGCGCGCGCTCGTGGGTGGACGCGATTACGCGCAGAGCAAATTCAATCGCGCGATCGCGCCGGCTAATCGCCAGGTCGGCTCCGCCTTCAAGCCATTCGTCTACGCGCTCGCCTTCAGCCGCGGAATGTTGCCGGGCGCTTTCGTGAGCGACGCGCCGATTCAGCCGGGCGAAATCCGCGGCGCGGGCAACTGGACGCCAGGAAATTCCGACAACGATTACGGCGGCGTGCAGCCGGCCTCCTACGGGCTCATCCGCTCGCGCAATACCATGAGCGTGCGCGTGGGCGATTTCGTGGGCGCGGAGGAAGTGGCCAAGGCGGCCTACCGCTTCGGCCTGGGCGAGAACATTCCGCAAAGCCCGGCGATCTACATCGGCACTTTCGAGAGCGATTTGAAAGACCTGACCTCGGCTTACTCGATCTTTCCGAACGCCGGGGAGCGCAAGCAAAGCTACATCATCGAGCGGATCGACGACGCGGATCACAATCCGATTTACCGCGCGGCTCACATCAGCGCCCCTGCGATTGATCCGGGCGCGGCCTGGATGACTTCGGAAATTCTCGAGCAGGTGATGACCCGGGGGACGGCGGCGAGTTCGCGCTCGTTAGGCTTCAAGTTGCCGGCAGCGGGCAAGACAGGAACGACGAACGATTACAAGGACGCGTGGTTTTTGGGCTACACCAGCGCGCTCACCTGCGGGGTTTGGGTCGGCTTCGACCAACCGCAGACGATCATGGCCCAGGGTTACGGCGCGACCCTGGCGCTGCCGGTTTGGACGAGCGTGATGAGCAAGGCGGCGCAGCGTTATCCCGCGGCCGACTTCAAGCCCACGATGCCGCTGGCTCGAGCCAACGTCTGCGCGGTCTCGAACCAACTCGCGACCGACGCCTGCGTGGGCGCGGATTCAGCCTACGAGATCACGCTCCCGAGCGACAAGGTGCCGACGGTCGCATGCACCGTGCACGGCGGCTTGCAGACGCAACCGCTGGCGCAGCGCCTGAACGACGCCGGGCGCAGGGTGGAGTCGTTGCCCGGCCGGATTTTCCAATCCTTCCGCAATATCTTCGGACGGAAATAACCGCGCCGCCCCGCCGTCTTCAGGCGAAGACGG
The DNA here is from genome assembly GCA_963726745.1 of uncultured Verrucomicrobiae bacterium. GTDB lineage: Bacteria > Verrucomicrobiota > Verrucomicrobiia > Chthoniobacterales > UBA10450 > JACCTI01. The sequence continues at coordinate 433,906 of CAVSDR010000003.1, read as the reverse complement.
CAGCGCGGCGGGTAGGTTAATTTACTTGATCAGGGTCGTGGCTGCCTGGACGGCGAGCACGATCGGCCAGGCCGCGAGGGCGACGATGACCGCGAAGAGCGCGCCTTCGAGGCGCGATTCCTTCCGGGCCTCGGTCGCGAAGAAGCTCTCGCTCAGCGTATGGAACGCCGGATGGAGCTTGGTTTCGCGATGGCGGAAGGAGGTGGCGCCGCCGCCGAAAGCGGGCGTGACCACCTGGAAGCTCGCGTCGGTGCGGGGACCGCGGAGCTGGGGACGGGACGAATGCGACGAATCGCGCTGACGAGCTGGGAGGCTCGCCTGGAATGTAGGTTTCATGTCTGTTCACGCACAGATTTCGAGCGCTGTGCAACGAACGCTGCGACCTTGCGGTCGACAGCTAGCTATATGTCTACGAGATCCCTCGAAGGACCCCGGGCCGGCATTTCTTTGCCGATAGCTGTTGAGACTGAATACTGAGCGCCCTTCATCGGGGAAGCATAGCGCCCACTAACACAAGCCCAAGTAGCTTTACCGCCGCGAACCTCGCGCGGGCGATGGCCCCTGTCAATTCGCGCTTCCCGCGGAATTAGCGGAAGCCGCGCCGCGGGACGTAATCGGGCGGCGCTTGTTTCTTCGCGGCAGCGGCAACGCGCTCGCTCGTCTCGACCTCGAAGCGATTTGTGAGGTTGCTGCCTGTTTGCCGTTTGTAGACGGCCTTCGACTTGCGCGGGCTTTTCGCCGGCGTCGCGTTGCAGCCGATCCCGGCCGAAGCCAGCACCGCAAGGAGAAACACCGCCGGGAAACGCGCGCGCATGGAAGCTGGAAGAAGGAAAGCGGGTGAAGGGAATCGAACCCTCGTATGCAGCTTGGGAAGCTGCCGTTCTACCATTGAACTACACCCGCGACGGTTGGGATTTTAGGTTTCGCTTTCGGGATTGCAACGCCGATCGCGTGCTACTGCCAGGAGATGACGTCGTCTGATTTCTTGTAGTTCTTCTCGCCGCCATCGTCCGGGCCCTTCTTGTCCTTGCCCGGCGAGAGCGCCATCACGCCCAGGTTCACGCTACCAAAGCCGGCGCCGGTGTTGGCGTCATAAGGATTTGTCAGCAGCCCGTTGTAATTGTTGTCCATCTTCACGCGGTAGGTCCCGCCCCACGGATCGTAATAGACGCCGTCGCCGCCGATGCCAGAGCGCCGCTGCCCGGCGACATCGCTCTTCACCCCGGCCGGCTGGAGGAACACGATCCCGCGCGGGTTCAGCGCCGGCGGCGTGGAGGGAAACGGCACCCGCAGGGCGTCGAAGAGATTCTTCTTATCGGTGTTATTCCCGGTGTAGTAATCCATCGCGTCGGCGCCACTCTGCGCGCCGCAGGGATACTGCCCGTATTCGGTGTAGAAGGCGTTCACCGCGGTCACGATCTGAGTGATGTCGTTCTTCGCCGAGACGCGCTTGGCCGAGTCCTGCACCTTCTGATAGGCCGGGAAAGCCAGGCCCATGAGCACCGCGATGATCGCGATCACCACCAGCAACTCGATCAGGGTGAAGGCGGCGGCGCGGGCGGAGGGCGGATGGCTCATGAGAGGCGGAAGGTTGAACGGTCGCGCGGCAATCATCAAACCCATTTCTGCATTTGCTCCGGGAAAGGGCAGTGCGCGCAGTCGCTATTATCCTGCAGGCAAAAGTCCTCGTAGATCTGCAGCAGGCCCTGCTGCTGCGCCACCGTCCGGAGAAATTGCGGGCGGCGCGGGTCGCCCGCGAAGAGGCGGGCGGCGCCGGTCTCGAGGCGACGATTCGTTAGGCGCGCGGGGAGTTTTTCGTATTCCGCCCAGACATCGGTGCCGCGCGCCAGGTGGAAGGGAAAGAGGACGTTCGCCAGGATCTCGGCCACGCGGGATTCACCCACCAGCGCCAGCGCACGGGTGCCTGGCTTCGAGGTCAGGGTGTAATGTCGCTCCCAGTAGGGATGCGCCAGCTCGCGGAAGAAGGCTCGGGCGCTGGCAGTTTCGCCTAACGAACGCAAGAGCCGCGGCCAGGCGCGGACGATCGCGGCCAGCGCCGCCAGGCGGCGTTGCGGATGATTCAGCGGTCGCGCGCCGCCGAGCCGCCAGAGATGGGCCGGCAGGATCAACCGGCTGAGCGCGTCCCGCTGCGGCCACCAATCTTCCCAGAGCGCGCGCACGTAGCCGCGGGTTTCCTCGCTGTAGACCGACAAATCCGCGGCCTGGAGAAATCCGGCCACGCCAAAAAGGAGCGCCTCCGCGTTTTCCTTTTGCGCGCGCAGGAGCGCGAGCGGCAGGCGTTGCGCGAGGAGGGTAAACGGCAACTTGTTCGCCTTGTAGCCGAGCGCGGCGGCCAGCTCCTGGAAGAGCGCTTCCTCTTCGCCGTGCGCTTCGATCATCGCGTGCAGCCGTGCCGCCTTTCGCTGGAGGCGAAAACGGGCCGCCGCCTCGATCACGCCGCGCACGCGTGCCTCCGGCAAATCCTGCAACGGCGCCTGACAGCGGCCGGGCCGGGCCAGCGGAATATTTCCGGTGAAAGCGTCGGCTAATTTCTCTGGGTCCACCCGCACCTGGAGGACCTGGCGATGCGCCTCCGTGCGAGTGAAAAAGGTCGGGCCGCTCGCGTGCACGAAGACATGCAGCACGGTGTCGTTGAACGCGGGATTGCTCGCGTGCCCGTGGGCTTCCCAGTTTTTGTCGGCCAGATCGAACTCGATGCTGCCACGTTGTGCTTCGCCGCCATCGACGCGGATCGCGGCGCTGTGGAAATCGGGTCCGGCTTCGCGATTCCAGGTGCCGAATTGCACCACCTCGATCGCCCGGCCGCAAGTCGACTGGAAGCCGGCGTCCGAAGTCGCCGGCAAACCAGCGCGCTTGCAGTTCCAGTTCATCCGGGGTGCGCGCGCTGCGGAAAAGAACGCGCTCGCGCACCTGCGCCCGAGCGCGCAGTTCTTCGTAGCGGTCGAGATCCGACACGGCCAGGCCCGGCTAGGTCGTAAGCGTCTCTTCCCCGCGGTAGGCCGCTGCGTCCAGGTCTGGCCTAACGACAGGTGCCGGTTCGCTGGCGCGCGCCTGGATTGACTGCACGATCTCCTCCACGAGCACGCCGCTGGAGCGCGGAAAAACGAAGAGATACTTCGGGCCCTTCCCGGCAGCGGGGAAGACGACCAGGTTCTCGGAAAGAAATTTCGGCTCGCGCGTGACCGTGGAGCCATCGAGATCGATCGCCTGCGCAAAGCCGCGGCCTTTCGCGGTCACGAAAGTCATTTTGCGCGGCTCTTCGTGCGTAGCCACGAGCGCGCCGAAGAGATTGGGCGCGATCCGCCGGCCGCGGCCGCTGATGCATGGGACAGCCCAGGCGATGGTTTCGCCAAGGATGTTATCACGCGCGAAAACCGCTCGCGAGATTCGAGGGGAGCGCAGTCGGCAAAGCGCGCGGACCATCGGATCCCGCGGGTCCATTGAGCTTCTTGAAAATCAGCCAAAGCCGCACCTTCATCGCCCGGAGAATTTTGGGCGCGAAGTAAAGGAACGTCGCCATCGCGAGCACAAAAATCGCCAGGGCCGCGAGGGGATTGAGATGGATCAAGGCCAGCCCGCCGAAGACCGCGGCGTCTTCCAGCAAGCTCACGCCGATGTTCGAGAACGGTTCCGGCGAAGCATTCACCAACAATCGCGAGGAGGCTTTCGCGGTGTGCGTCGCCAGGCTGGTGCCCCCGGCAAGCAGCAAGACGAGAAGATCGAACGTGGGGCTGGAATGCCCCAGCACTTGGATCGCGAGGAGCGCGCCACCGATCGGCCGGATGACCGTGTGCACCGCGTCCCAGGCGGTATCGATCCACGGGATCTTGTCGGCAAAAAACTCCAGGAAATAGCAGACGCCGGCGACCGCGATGATCACCGGGTTGGCCAGGATCTCGAGCGACTGATATTGCGGCGCGAGGACGATCCAATGTTGCTGGACCGCGAGGCCGGTGACGAAAACCGTCAGGTAAAGATTGATCCCGGCGAGGGCCGCGAGGCCAAGGGCAACCCCGAGGAGGTTGAGCTGTTCCACGAGGGAAATATCGAGATCGCGCGCCCTGTTGTCACGTGCTTTGATGCGCTAGAGTCCGCGCCATGCTCGACATCCGCTTGATCCGCGAACGACCGGACTTCGTGAAGGAGCGCCTCGCGACGCGGGGCGGCGACGATGCCGCCAAAGTGGACGAAGTCTTGCAGTTCGACGCCGAGCGGCGCAAAGGCGAGACCGCGCTCCAGCAGGTCAATGCCGACCGCAAACGCCTGAGCAAAGAGATCGGCGGGAAGCGCAGTCGCGGGGAGTCGTCGCAGGAGTTGGAGGAAGAAGTCCGCGGGATGGGCGACCGGATCGCGGCGCTGAACGAAGAGATCGCGCGGGCCGAGGAGGCGCAGCGGAATTTGCTCCTGCAGATGCCGAACCTGCCGCATGCCCAGGCCCCGCTCGGGGCGGATGCGAGCGCAAATCCGGTGCGGCGAAGCTGGGGCGAAAAGCCCTCGTTAGGCAGCGAGATGCGCGATCACGTGGCGCTGGGTGCGGCGCTGAAATTATTCGATGCCGAGCGCGCGGCGAAATTGAGCGGGAGCGGCTTCATCTGTTTCACCGGCGCGGGCGCGCGGCTGGAGCGGGCCTTGATTCAGTTCATGCTCGACACGCACACCGAGCAACATGGCTATACCGAGATGAGCCCGCCGTTTCTGGTCCGGCGCGATTGCATGGTCGGGACGACGCAGTTGCCGAAATTCGAAGACGACATGTATGGGCTGGAGGAAGGGCAGATGTTCCTCGCCCCGACCGCGGAAGTGCCGGTGACCAATTTCCACCGCGAAGAGATCCTCTCGTTAGGCGAATTGCCGAAGAAATACGTGGCTTACACGCCCTGCTTCCGTCGCGAAGCTGGCTCGGCTGGGCGCGAGACGCGCGGGATCATCCGCGTGCATCAGTTCGACAAGGTCGAGCTGGTCAAGGTGACCACGCCGGAGACGTTCGTATGCCGAGCACGAGGCGCTGACGGCGGACGCGGAGCGCATCCTCCAGGCGCTCGGGCTGCATTATCGCGTGATCGAACTTTGCACCGGCGACGTCGGCTTCGGCTCGGCCAAGACCTACGACCTCGAGGCCTGGTCGCCGGGGCAGAACGGCTGGCTGGAGGTTTCGAGCTGCTCGAACTTCGAGGACTTCCAGGCGCGCCGGATGAACCTCCGTTTCAAGGACGCCGAGGGGAAGAATCGCTTCTGCCACACGCTCAACGGCTCCGGCCTCGCATTGCCGCGCGTCTTCGCGGCGCTGATCGAGTGCGGGCAGCAGCCGGACGGCTCGGTCAAATTGCCGGCTGTTTTGCACCGCTACTTCGGGGCGAGCGAGATTCGTTAGGCAGCAAGATCAACCATGACGGCCCGGCTCGAGCGCTTCTTTCAACTGCGCGCGCACGGGACGACGGTGCGCACCGAGGTGACCGCGGGGCTGACGACCTTCGCGGCGATGGCTTACATCCTCGCGGTCAATCCGCAGATCCTCGCGACCACCGGGATGGATTTCGGCGCGGTCGTGACTGCGACCGCGCTCGCCTCCGCGATCATGACCGCGGTCTTCGCGCTCCTGACCAACTGGCCGATCGCGCTCGCGCCCGGGATGGGCTTGAACGCCTTCTTCGCCTTCACCATTTGCGGCGCGATGGGCGTGCCCTGGCCGGCGGCGCTCGCGCTCGTCTTTTGCAGCGGACTCGGCTTTCTCCTGCTCACCGCAACCGGCGCGCGCCAGCGCATCATCGAGGCGATTCCGCATGAGCTGAAGATCGCGATCTCCTGCGGCGTGGGCTTGTTCATCGCCTTCATCGGTCTGCAGAAAGGCGGCCTCATCGTGGCCAATCCGGCGACGCTCGTGACCGCCGGGAAGCTGGGCGAAGCACGCGTGCTCCTCGTCCTTGGCGGGATCGTGCTCGCCGCCGCGCTGCATTATCGGCGGGTCAAAGGCGCGATCATTCTCTCCGTTCTCGCGCTGACTGCGATCGGTCTCTTCATTCCCGGCGCGGACGGGCTTCGCCTGACGAAGATGCCGGAGCGCCTCGTCGCGCTGCCCGCCTCGCTCGCGCCCACGTTCCTCCAGCTCGACTTCGGCTATCTCCTGGCGCACCCGGCGCAATCGCTCCCGCTCATCCTTGCGTTTCTCTTCGTCGATCTCTTCGACAACATGGGCACGCTCATCGGCGTCACTTCGCGCCTCGGCTTGCTCAAAGCAGACGGCGAACTGCCCGGGCTCGGCCGCGCGCTCAAGGCGGACGCGGTTGCGGCCATGGTCGGCTCCTCGTTAGGCACTTCGACCGTGACGAGCTACATCGAGTCGGCCGCCGGCGCGGAGGAAGGCGGGCGCACCGGACTGACCGCGCTGGTTGTGGCCAGCTGTTTCCTCGCCGCGCTTTTCCTCCATCCGCTCCTCCGCATCATCCCGGCGGAAGCGACGGCGCCGGCGCTGGTCGTGGTTGGCTTGCTCATGATGCAAAACATCCGCGCGCTCGACTTGAGCGACTTCGTAAAGGCGGCCGCCTCCGTCCTCACGATCGTGCTCATGCCGCTGACCTTCAGCATCAGCGAAGGGCTCGCGATCGGCTTCGTGGTCTACGCCGCGCTCATGCTCGGCACGGGACGCCGCCGCGAGGTTTCGCTCACCACGTGGATCCTGGCGGCACTCTTCCTGGCGCACCTCGTCACTCGTTAGGCCAAAAGGCGGCGAAATTCTGCCTGGCTTCCGCTAGCCGGTTGGCTCACCGGTTTCGCTGAACAGTTCCAGCTGCGGCAGGTCCGCAGGGGAGGCGGTGGTTTCGCTCAAATTTGGCAGCGGCAGCTCGTAGCCCAGCCGCTCCGCCAGCCGCTGGCAGGTCTCGGGCGCGAAGCCTTCGTAGTGATTATTCACAAAGGCCCAGACGCTGCGCATGTCCGCAATCTGCCGCTCGATCTTCATCGCCCAGCTTTCCATCGCGGCTTCGCGTTTCCAGAGCAGTCGGCCGTAATGGTGGACGTGCTTGCCGTCGCCGTCGTACTTTGTCGAGTAGTCGCCTAACAGGCGCACGTAGAGGAAATCGGCCGTGCGCGGCCAAAGCTCAAAGGGCGCGAGGTTGCGCTCGTTCAGCGGGCTGGTGTCGGCCCAGACCCAGCAGACGCGGTGTTTCTCGAGCAGGCGGACGACCTGCGGCTTGTGCCAGCCGGGATGGCGAAATTCGATCGCAAAACGGAAGTCACGCGGAAGTTGCTCCAGGAAGTTGCGCAAGACCGGGCGCCCTTCCTTCGGTGCGAAGGAGGTCGGCAATTGGATCAAGACCACATGCAGCTTGTCGCCTAAAGGCTCGACTGCGCGGATGAAGTCGGTGAACTCGCGTGAGCAATCGCGCAACCGGCAGGCGTGGCTGATCGCACGCGGCAGCTTGCAGGCAAAACGGAAACTGGCCGGCGTGCTTTCGGTCCAGCGTTGAATGGCGCTCTCGGAAGGCACCTGGTAGAAGGTCGAGTCGACTTCCACCGCCGGAAAGTAGCGCGCATACCACTCCAGCCAGCGCGCCTCCGGCAGGTCGGCCGGATAGAACGGCCCAGCCCACCCCGGGTGGCTCCAGGCACAAGTGCCGAGCCGGATTTTTTGCTGGTCGAGGAGATTCAAAGCGCTGTCTGTTTTTGATTCGGAATCGCTCGCTGTCGGAGATGTCTACGAGGCGCGAACGCTTCCGGAAACTGCTCATCTCAGGCGCCTGCCGCGAGCGAAAACGCCGGGCTGGCCAGCTTGACTGCCTTCCCATCAGTCACTACCCTGCGCAGTCTTTTAAAATGCGCTCTCGCCCTATCGTCTTTACATGCCTGCTCGCAGGTTCTCTCGCTCTCGCTCAGCTCGCTTCCGCCGCGATCGTTATCCGGCCGGGCGAGAAGGTGAAATACCGCGCGCCCGGCGAAGAGGAGACAAATGCGACCGCGCAGCAGCTCTTCGAGCGCGCGCAGGCGGCGGAAAACGGAGGCGACTTCAAGGGCGCGATCAAGCTCTACCGCACGATCGTGCGGAAGTATCCCAAGGATGCGCTCGCGGCCGGCTCGGCCTACCGCTTTGCCGTGCTCCAGGAGAAAATAGGCGACGACTTGCAAGCCGCCGAAGCCTACCGCGTGCTGGTGGAAAATTACCCAAAGAGCCCGCACTTCGACGAGGCGATCGAGGCTCAGTTCCGCATCGGCGAGAAATACCTCAACGGCAAAAAGATCAAGGTCCTGGGCATTTCCGTGCGCAATTCGGTCGACCGCGCAGTGCGCATTTTCGCCGGAATTGTGCGCTCGGCGCCGTATGGGCGCTACACCGCGCGCGCGCAGTTTAACATCGGCCGGGCCACGGAAAAACAGGGCGACGCCAATGCTGCCGTGGCCGCTTACCAGGCGGTCATCGAGAAGTATCCGAACGATCCGGTCGCGGCCGACGCGCAATATCAGATTGGTTACATTTGGCTGGAAGAAGCACGCCACGGCACCCGCGACAGCAAAGCGGCGGAGAACGCGCGCATCGGTTTCCAGGATTTCCTCTTTCGCTACCCGAAAAGCGAAAAGACCGCGCAAGCCCGCGAGAATCTCCGCCTGCTCGACCAAAAGCAAACCAGCGACGCCTTTAAAATCGCCAAGTTTTACGACAAGCAAAAAAACTATCGCGCCGCAGTGATTTACTACAACGACGTTATTCGCCAGCAGCCTGGCTCGCCCGCAGGCGACCGCGCGAAGAAGCGGGTCGCGGAGTTGCGCGCCAAATTAGGCGACGCCGCCTTGCAATCGCCGGAGCTCACCGCGGCCACGGCGAAGGCGCCGAAGAAAAAGATGCCGGAGCCGCCGCCTTCCGAGGCGAAGCTTGGCCCGGGTTCCGGCGCGCCGCCGATGCGCACCTCGCCGGACGACGTTGCCCCGCTGCCGCCGCCGGAAGCGGACGAATCGCTGCCGCCGCCGGCCTCGATGATGCCGGATACGACGCTTGCGCCGCCGGACGCGACGCCGACGCCTACGCCCTGAGTGAAAGCGCTGTCTGTCGCGCTCGCCGGCGCGTTTCTCCTAAGCGGTTGCGCCGGCTACCAGCTGGGCCCCGCGAAGCCGGGCGCGCTCAAGACGGTGCACACGATCGCCGTGCAAAACCTGCGGAATAACACCTTCCTGCCGCGGGTCGACACGCTGGTTACCAGCAGCATCATCAAGCAGATCCAGCAGGATGGCACTTACCAGATCACCACGGCCGATAAGGCGGATGCCATCCTCGAAGGGACGATCAACGGCGTCTCGCGCGCGCCGGCCCGGTCGGTGAAAGGGAACGTCCTCGCGACCACGGAATTCAATCTCAACCTCTCGGTCGGTTGGACAATGAAGACGCGTGCGGGCGCGGTCATCGCCGGGCCGGGAGTCGCCGTCGGGAGCACCAGTTTTTTCGTGGGTGCCGATGTGGCCACGGATGAGCGGCAGGCCTTGCCCCTGGCGGCGGAAGACCTCGCGGTTCGTCTCGTTAGCCAGATTTCAGAAGGCTGGTAATTCGCTGTGGCCAAGGGCGACGAAAAGCTCTGGGCGCTTCTCCACGACAAGCTCGACACCTTGCGCGGTGGAGGCCGCTTGGCGGAAGCGATCCGCGTGGCCGAGACCGCAGCGGAGTTGGCCACGCGCGCTTTCCCCGCAGGGCACCCGGCGCAGGCGTTGAGTCTCGAAAAGCTTGGGCAACTCCACGACCAAGCCGGCGATCGCACGGCCGCGCGGCCCTTTCTGCTCCAGGCCCACGAGCTGCTTGCGCGTGCTCAGCCGCTGGATCGACGCGCGCTCTACCGCTCCGCGCGGCGGCTGGGATTTTTAGCCGACAACCTGGGCGAGGCGGAGGAAGCGCTCCGGTTCTACACCGAAGCGGTCGAGGCCGGGATGCAGCTCGAGGAACTGCCGCATGGCGACCTCGGGACGATGTTGAACAACATCGCCTTGATCCACCGGCGCTCGAGCCGTCCGGAGGAAGCGGAGCCGTGCTACCTGCAGGCGCTCGCACTTTACGAGAAACAGCTCGGCCACGCCCACCCCGACGTCGCCTCGGTGCTGAACAATCTGGCCGTCTATTACACGAACGAAGGTCGGCTGGCCGAGGCCGAGACGCTGCATCGGCGGGCGCTGGCGATCCGCGAGCAGGCGCTCCCGCCGGAGCATCCCGACATCGCGCAATCGAAGTGCAATCTGGCGGTGGTTTACCATTCCTCCGGCGACAGCGAACGCGCGGCCGAGCTCTATCGCGATTCGCTCGCGATCTGGGAAAGCCGGCCGGGCGCGATCCCGGGCGACTACCAAATTGTCGTCTCGAATTACGCCGATCTCCTGCGCTCGTTAGGCAAAGCGCGCCAGGCGCGGCAGCTGGAAGAACGCGCCCGCCGCCGGGGTTGAACGCGGTATTGCGCTTGCGCCTGGGCCGCGGGCGCGCAAGTTAGCCGCCGCTCGCTCACGTGGCGGAATGGCAGACGCGTACGGCTCAGGACCGTATGGGGAAACCCGTGGAGGTTCGACTCCTCTCGTGAGCACCATTTCCGCCCGGCTACTGTGGGCCGCGGGCGAGGCTGTTCATCACCACTTCGAAGCGCGGATTCCCGCGGAGCGAGTCCCAAACGCTCTCGAGCTTGAGCGAGCCGTAGTTTACCGCGTTCGGGAGCGGGGCGACTTTCTCCAGGAGATCGAGCGCGAGGTCGACCTCGCCGAGTTGCGCGTAGGTAGCGGCGGTCAGCCCGAGGATGTTCGGGCCGTCGACCGAGTCCTTCTCCGGCGGCCGCAATTCCAGGGCACGATTAGCGGCGGCAATCGCGGCCGCGCGCTCGCCCAGCTGCGCTTCCACTTGCGCGAGCATAATCAGCGCTTTGGCGTCATCGGCGCGCGTGGCCACGATCTCGACCAGCATCGCGCGGGCACGCTCGAAGGCTTCACGGGCTTTCTCCGTGTCACCCCGCGCCCCGGCGACCAGGCCTTCGTAATAGCCGCGCGGGGTCACGTAGCCGGCCCAGTTAAATTGCGGGAACGCGTCGGAAGCGAGCAGCTCCTCAGCGGTGGCCGGGTCCCGTTCCGCGAGTGCCAGGCTCAGGCGCTCGTAGACCAGAAGATCGGGTGCAGCGCTCTTCGCCGGCTTGCCCCAGACGACCTGCCGCCAGCGGCGCACATCGCCTGCGCTGGCCACGTCCACCTTGGCCCGCGCCAACTGGAAGTCGAACGACTCCGGCTTCCACGCGATCACGCTTTCGCAGGCGTCGATCGCCTCCCGGTAGCGCTTGAGCGAAAAGTAATTCGTCCGCATGAGCTCGAAAAGGATGGCTTCGTTGCGCGGATCCATCGCCCGGGCCTGCTCCAGATGGCGGGTCGACTCGACCCATTTTCCCTGGCGACGCTCGATCAACCCGATGAACATCCAGACCTCGGCATTGTTTGGGAGCGCACGCCGGGCTTGTTCCAATTCCGCCAGGGCCGGCGGGTAATCTCGGTGCCCCCAGTAATGCACGATCGCACGGTTTAAGTGCACTTCGCCTGCATTCGGCTGCAGCGAGCTCGCGGCCTCGAGCGCGCGATGCGCTGCCTCCAGCCGCTCCGACCGGTGATCCTGGTTCGACCAATAGGCCAGCACGTGCACCCGGGCGAGCAGGCAATAGGCGATCATGAAATCGGGGTCGCGCGCGATCGCTTCGTTCAGCAGGCGCACTTCCTTCTCGATTCGCTCCGCGGTAAATAAGCCCGCCTGCTCCCCGATTTCCTTCGCCCGCAGGTAGAGATCGAAGGCGGCCGCGTCGCGCGTGAGCGGATTACGCAGGGTGGCTTTCTCGGAGGGCGAGAGTTGGGCGCGCAACTGCCGGGCGACTGCCTGCGCGATCTCGTGCTGCACCGCGAAAACATCCGCGAGATTGCGCTCGTAATCCTCCGCCCAGATTTGCGTGCCGGTTTTCGCGTCGGCCAGGTGCACGCTGATGCGGACGCGATTGGCATGGCGTTGCACGCTGCCCTCGAGCACGTGGCGCACGCCGAGGGCGCGGCCGATGGCCTCGAGGTCGCGCGGTTCCTCCGGCCGGAAAGTGCGCACGCTGCTTGGGCTGGTCACCTTCAGGTCGGCGATCTTGGCTACGTTCGTCAAGATCGCCTCGTGCATCCCGGCGGCAAAATACTCGTTCTCTTTTTCCGTGGTCAGGTTCTTGAAGGGGAGCACGGCGATGCTTTTCTCGCGCGAGCCGGAGCCAAAGGCCGAGCCGTTATGCCCCAGCAACCAAACGACCGCCACGATCAGCGCCAGGCAGGCCACGATCGTGCCCGAGAGATCCGGGTTTCGCCGGGACCAACGCCAGGCCCGCATCGGCGGCGACATCGGGCGGGCGAGAATCGGCCGGCCCTCGAGCCAGCGCTCGAGGTCCTCCGCAAACGCCCCCGCGGTCGCGTAGCGTTCCGCAGGATTCCGCTCGAGACAGCGGGCCACGATCGTTTCCAGGTCGCGGCAGATTCCCGGGACGAGCGCGCGCAGACGCGGCGCCGGTAATTCCATCGCCTGGCGAATGACGGAAAGCGCATTGGCCCCCTGGAACGGCGGCCGCCCCGCGAGCAGGCCGAAGAGGATCGCCCCCAGGCTGTAGATGTCCGCCGCCGCGGTCAGGTCGGCCGCGCGGCCTTCGGCTTGTTCCGGGGCGATATAGCCCGGGGTGCCAAAAGCGGTGAACGTTTGCGTGAGTTCATTCGCCTCGTCATTCAGCATCTTCGCCAGGCCGAAATCGCTCACCATCGGCTCGCCGCGACTATCCAGGAGGATGTTTCCCGGCTGGAGATCGCGGTGGAGAATCCCGCGTTCGTGCGCGAAGTCGACGGCCTCCGCGACCTTGATCATCAATCGCACGGCCGCCCTCGGATCGTCGCGTAGCGTTGGCCCGACTTCGCGCAGGCTCCCGCCGCTGGCCCACTTCATACTAAAGAAGGGGAAGCCTTCGTCGCTTTCGCCCACCTCGTAGATCGGAAGGATGTTCGGGTGGTCCAGACTTGCGGCCGCCTCTGCCTCGCGGCGGAAACGCTGCAGCCGCTCGTGCGAATCCACGTGATACCCGAGAACGCGCTTGAGTGCGACCACCCGGCGCGAATGGCGCTGCCGGGCACGGTAGATCACGCCCATGCCGCCGCGTCCGATCTCGCCCAGGATCTGGTAATTGCCCAGCCGCCACTGGCGATCGGGCACGTTCGCTTCCGCGAGAATGCTGGCAAATTCTTCCCCGGATTCCTCGCCGGTCTCATCTGCGGCGTCGAGCAGAAGGCAGCTCACGCAGGCGCCGCGCCCCAGCCGGACTTTCCCGCCGCACTTCGGGCAGGCCGGGTGCGGCCCGAGAAGTGAAGCCGGCGAATCGGAGATTCCCGAGACCGTGTGCACCTTTGGTTCTAGCCCTCCACCGCAAGCGCCGCGCACAGGTGCCGGATCTCGTCGTCGATATCCGCGGGATCGGCCACGGTGCGCGAGACCTCGTCGCGCAGGAGCCAGCGATAGCGCTGCCGCAGATTGTGCAACTGCCGGCGCACCACCGCCTCGGAGACACCGAGCGAACTGGCCATCTGGGCATAAGAGGTGTCTCCCCGCTCGACCGCGAGGCTCCCGCTCAAGGTATCGAAGAGCCGCAGGCGGCCCTTGGCTTCGCATTCCTCGCCGAGGCGCCGCAGTGCCTGCTCCACCACCGTGGCCGCCCAGCGCAGGTCGTAGAGCACCTCGGGCGTCATCGCTTCCACGCTCTTTGGCGGGATGGATAACTGCGAGGGCGACTCCGCCATCCAATCGTCCCAGGACACGAACTCAAAGCCGCGGCCCCGCTTCATCGCCTGCCGCTTGGTCTTCGCGTCGCTCAGGAAATTTTGCAGCGACTTCAACAGGAGCGAGCGAAAGCGGCCGCGCTTGCGATCCGCCCGGCTGAACCATTCCTTCTCCAGGATTTTCGCGAAAAAATCCTGCGTCAGGTCTTGCGCATCCTCCTCGGAAAAACCGCGCCGGCAGGTGAAGAGGAAGATCGGCCGCCAGTAGGTCCGGCAAAGCTGCGTGAGCGCCCGTCGGGATTTTTTCTCGTCCGTTTGCGACGCGTTCGAGGTCAACAGGATCAGGCTCCAGCGCGTCGTCGAGAACTCCCGCGGGAGATCACTACACGGCTCCAGATTGCTGTTCACGGCGCGCATGCTGGTGAGGCTCACATTTTATTACAAGCGTAAAAATGGCCCGGGAACGGTCGCTCCCTTTGCGCCTTAATCTGTGACCCTTAGGTCATCCATCATCTCCCGGTGCAACTGTTGTCGGGCCCCTTTTTTGATTGCCCTCCGCTCGGCCGCAACGCTGGCTTTTTCCGCCTGGCGCTCGCTCCGGGTACGGCGCTCTTCCCCCGTTTCTGCCAGGTGCTGAATCCGCGGTCGGTTGATGCCAATCTTCGTTTCACGAGAGGTCGCATAGGGCTCCATGGCGCGCTTTGCTTACCAAATCCGCGGCGCGCAGGCAATTACGCCAGAAGGCAAACTCGGGATGCAAGGTTTATCCCTATTAATCGTCGCGCACTTCTGCCCGAGGACGATTTCCACCAAACCGGCCGTCTCCGCGTGTTAGACTGCCGGCCGATGGTTACCGCCAGTGCCGAGCGCGATCCCGAGAAAGTGCGCGCGATGTTCAATGCAATCGCGCCTCGCTACGATCTCGCGAACCATCTCCTCAGCGGCGGGATCGATTTTTGGTGGCGCCGGCGCGCGGTCGCACAGGTCGGGCAATGGCACCCGCGCCGACTTCTCGACCTCGCCACTGGCAGCGGCGATCTCGCGCTCGCGTTGGAGAAAGCGCTGCCTGCGGCCGAGGTCACCGGCGCCGATTTCTCGCCGGAGATGCTCGCGGTTGCGCGGGCCAAGGGCCTGTCGCGCACCGTGGTGGCGGATGCGCTTGCCCTCCCTTTTGCCGACGAGATGTTCGATTGCGTCACTGTCGCCTTCGGCCTGCGGAACATGGCCGATTGGGGCGCGGCCTTGCGGGAAATAGCGCGCGTGCTCGCGCCTGGCGGGCATCTTCTGGTGCTCGATTTTTCCCTGCCCGCCGGCCCGCTGCGGCCGCTCTACCGCGCCTACCTCCATCGCATCCTGCCGCTGGTGGCGGGTGCGGTCACCGGCGAGCGCGCGGCTTACGATTACCTCGGGGCCTCGATTGAGAAATTCCCCAGCGGCGCGGCCATGGTCGCCTTGCTCGAGGCGAACGGCTTCCGCGAAGCGCGTGCCCGACCGCTCACTGGCGGCATCGCCACGCTCTATCACGCCGAAAACGTGGGCCTGCAGCGGCGACGGCTCGGGCTTGGCTCAGCGGCCGTCGCGCGGTCAGGAGCGGCAGATTCAGCGCGTTGTAGTCCGGATTGCTGAGCACGAAAGTCCCCTCGCGGCCCTCGACGCGGGCGAACCACATTCCGTTCGGCGTTGGTCCGCCGATGATTAATTTAGACAGCGCTTTGTCGTCCGGCGTGGTCGTGAAAGTGATCGTGAGCTGCGGCTGGGCGAAAGCCTCCGCCGGCGGCGCCTCCGCAAGCCACCGGACTGCGCGCAATTTAGCCAGCGCATTGACGAACGATTCCACGTGCATCGAGTGCAGCGTTGCGCCCGCCGTCGCCGCCGTCCATTGCCCGTCGGCCCCGCGGGTAAGCACGGTCTTCCCGGTCTTTCATCACGCTTACGCGATGCAGTTCTTCCGGCTTGAAGTGGAAGATGGCCAGCTCCTGCCACGCGCTCGGCGACGCCGGAATCTGCGCAAGCAACCCTTCCGGCACCGCGACAATGAACGGCTCTTCGTTGACCCGCGCGAAGACTTCGCCGTTTTCCGCGCGCCCGAACGAGAGCGTGGCAAAAGGATGCTCGCCTGCGGGCGACTCCGCGGTGTTTTCGGAAGCGAAGGAACTGAAAGTGATCGTCCGCTGTGGGCGATCGAGGCCGTATTTCGCGAGGTCGGAGGCGGTGTCGGCCACGAAACGCGTGACCTCCTGATTGCGGAGCGTTTCGAGTAAACGCGTGACCTCGGCAGAATTTGCCGGCTGGTTGTTAGCGTTCGCGATCACCCAGTTTTGCTCTTTCCGCGCGAGCACGGTTTTGCCCTGTCCGGGCGCGTCGATCGTCAGGCGGTCGAGATTATTTGGGTCAAGGCGCGCAAGGTGGCGATCGCGTAACGCCGCCGGCGTGATCTGGAGGAGCTCCTCGATTTTTTTCGGCAGCGCATAGACGAAACTGCGCGGGGCAAAGCGCACGTAGACCTGTTCTTTTTCGGCCGCGCCGCCGATCTGCAGCAGCTGCCCGTCTTTCTTCCCGGCCTCAAAAAGCGTGATCGCACCCCGCGGCTCGGCGAGTCCATAACGCTGGAGATCGCCGCGGTCGTCGGCCACAAATTGCTCGATCCGCGCGCTCGTGACCTGCGCGAGCAGGTCGTTCACTTTCTGGGAATCGGCGCGGGCGCGGAGTGGCTTCACGATCTCCCAAGCGTCCGCATTCTTGGTCAACTCCATTTCGCCGGCGGGCGTCTGCAGAATCACGCGCTGCACCTGGGCGCTGCTCCATTCGGTAAGCTTGCGATCGCGAAAATCCTCCGGCTTTTTCGCGATGTCATCGCGCACGTTATTCCGCACCAGGTAGGTCTCGCGGGAGTTCTCGAAACGGACATACATTCGTTTCTCGAGTGCCGCGTCCTTCCCGAAAAAGATTTCCGGCGGCATCTCCTTCCCGAGCAATTTCAGGCGCAGCTTTGGCTTTGCGAGATCGGTACTCGGCGAGGCGGGTTTTATCCGCCTCGATCTCCGCGGCGGTGATGGTTTCGGATTTTTCCCAACTCTCCAGGTCGCTGACTAAAGTCCCGACCGCACTTGCATCGGCCTGGTCCTTGATCGGCGCTTCCACACGCCATTTCCCGTCGGTCTTGCGCAGCTCGATCTTGTCGTCGCCATTTTGGATCACGATGCCCTCCAGCTGATCGGGCTCGAATTTCAAGACAGTGCCAGCGCGGCGCTGGGTTTCCTCGGTGTTCGGCCGTTTGCTTTCGTAAAACTTGATCCAAACCGCGAGGCCGATCGCGGCCACGAGGAGCAGCAGCGTGGTTTTGCTTTTCATGCGTAGCCTTCGTTAGGCGCGCCGCTGCCACCAGACCAGCCCGCCCAGGAGCGCAGGCACAAGCGGCAAGATCACCAGGATGACCCAGCGAAGATTCCGGAGCGCGTTCTCGTCGAGGTTAAAAGTCAAAGTCGTGGGCACTTTTGGCGCGATCCCGATGAGCTGCTCGCGATTCAGCAGCCAATTAATGCTCCCGGAAACAAAGTCGAGGCCCTGCTGGTCCTGGGTAAGCGCGTTATCCTGGACGAAGGTCGAGTTCGCGACCACGACCAACCGCGCGGAATTGGTCTGCACCCGATCATCGGCGCTGCCGCCCTGCTCGATCGCGACGCCGAATTGCAACGGCGCATCCTTGTCGCGGCCTTCGGTAAATTGCAGGAGCGCGTCGTCCGTGGCGTTGTAATCCATCTCGCCCCAATAACCTTTGGCTGCCTCGATCAATGGCGTGAGGCGAAGGTTGCGGGCGCGCAGCTGTTGCGCCGGTTCCAGGGTCAGCGAGGAAGTTCCTCCGAGAAACGGCGCCTGCACTTCCGCGAGCCGTTTCGTAATCGGGCTCCCGGGGAGGAAACGGCCGATGACATCGCGCACCCGGGCGACTTCCTGGATGCCAGTTTTCATCAAGGCCATCAGGCGGTCGTCATCCACGCGCGCGCCGAGGCGGCCGACAAAATCCGCCAGCCGGGGCGTCTTCGCGGCCGGGTCGAGCAGAAGCAGGATGCGTCCCTGCTTTTCCCAGTAGCCTTGGAGGAGCTGCATCTCGCGCTCGGAGAAATCATACTGCGGGCCGACGATCATGATCGTCTTCATCTCCTCAGGAATTGCCGGCACGTCGGCCAGGTTCAATTCCTTGACCTCGATGTTTTCGTTTTCGATGAAGGTGCGCAGGACCGAGATCTGGCTGCGTTCCCCAGCGACCGGCTGGAGCGTGGGCGTGAGCCGTGAGGGCGCATCGGCCAGGACCGGTTCCTTGTGCCCGGTGACGTAGCCGACCACGTTCTTCTTTCCCTCGACCAGGTCGATCATCGCGCTCGTGACCGCTTGTTCGCCTTTGAAGATCGCGATTTTCGGAGACTCGCCGAACATCGGATTGCCCGGGTCGATCTCGGCCATTTCCGAGGCTTTGACCGTCTTATTGCGGCCGTCGTATTCGATCACGAGCAGGCTCTCGTCGCTCACGACCTTGTATTTCTCGAACGCTTCCTTGGCCCGCGAAAGGTTGCGCTCGGGATCGATATTCTCCACGTCCAGCTTCCCTTTGCCGGCATATTGGTATTCCGTCAGGAGCGCCTGCACGTCCTGCGCGATCGGGTTGTTTTGCCCGAAGAAAACGGTCACGCGCATCTTTCCCTTCACGCTTTCGAGGAAGCGCTTCGTCTTGTCGGAGAGCGCGTATTTCTTGTCGCGCGAAAGATCCCAGCGCTTGTAATGCTCGAAGCCGAGGTAGTTCACCAGGAGCGCGAGAAAAAGGATAAGCGCGAGCTGCGCGAGCACGTTCAACCCGATGCGGACGCGATGGATGCTCTGCGGTTTTTTGGTATCCGTGGCCATCGCTTAGAGCCTCCATTTCCGTGCCTGGAAGGCGTAGTGCGTCAACGCCAGCATCACGATCGTTAGGCTCAGGTAGAGCACCATCGGCCGCGTATCGATCTCGCCGCGCGAGAGCGTGCCCATCTGCTCGATCGCCGAGAAGTAGCCGAGTAATTGTCGCGCACTCGAGCTCACTTCCTGGAGGATGAACGAGAGCAACCCGGAGAAGAAATGAAGCGTGATCGCGCAGAAGGAAATAATCGCGGCCACGATCTGGTTCTTCGTTAAGACCGAAGCCAGGCAGCCAACGGAAATGTAAAACATCCCCAGCAGGAGCAGCATCAGGTAGGAGCCGAGATAAGCGCCTAACGAGTTCCCAGCCGGCTGATGCGTGATCAGCTGGAAGATCCAAAAGTAAAGCAGCGTCGGGATCCAGAGAACGATGTAGAAGAAGAGCGCGCCGAAGAACTTCGAGAGCACCACCTGCCAGTCGCGCACCGGCGCGGTCATCAGCGGCTCGATCGTGCCGAGCTTAAACTCCTCGGAAAAGAGCCGCATCGTGATCAGCGGAAACGTGAGCACGAAGGCAAACCAGAAGAAGACCGAGTTAAAGAACGCTTCCTGGACCGAGTAGGGGACCGGCCGGCCGTTCATGAATGAGAGCTGGATGTAGAAGTCGACCCCGCTGAGCAGGAGGAAGAACACCAGCACGATGTAGGCAATCGGCGAGTAGAAATAGCTGCGCACTTCGCGCCCGAAGAGGGTGAAAAATTTTCTCATTCCGCGTGGGTCAATTCGACAAAGACATCCTCCAGGGTCGCGCGGCGTTGCGAGAGTTCGCGCACGCTCCAGCGCCGGTCGGCCGCGAGGCGAAAGACTTCCTCGCGCACGTCCGCGCCGGATTCCACGCGCAGGGCGAAGGTCTGCCATTCGCCTTCGCTCGCGGATGGGGTCACGTCGCGCACGCCGGCGATTTTACGCAATTCTTCGGCCCCTTCCGCGGCGCTCACTTTTGCTTCCAAGGTCACGCCGCCGGCGGTGCGAATTTCACCGAGCAAATTCTCTGGCGTGTCGCACGCTTCGATCTTTCCCCGGTTGATGATGATCACGCGCGAGCAGGTCATTTCCACTTCCGGCAGGATGTGGGTCGAAAGCAGAATCGTGTGCTGTTTCCCGAGGTTTTTGATCAGGTCGCGCACCTGGCGAATCTGGTTCGGGTCGAGGCCGCTGGTCGGTTCGTCGAGAATCAAGAGATCGGGCTCGTGCACCAAAGCGTCGGCTAAACCCACGCGCTGCCGGTAGCCTTTCGAGAGCGCGCCGATGAGCTTCTTCTCCACTTCTTTGAGTCCGCAAAGTTCCTTTACGTCGCCTACGCGCTCGTTCACCCGGCGATGCGGCACGCCCTTGAGCGCCGCGCGGTAATCCAGGTATTCGGTCACGCGCATGTCGTTATAGAGCGGGACATTTTCCGGCATGTAACCGAGATGCGCGCGGGCCTGGAGCGATTGCTCGAAGATGTCGAAGCCGGCGATGCTCACCCGCCCGGAAGTCGGCGGCATGAAGCTCGAGAGAATGCGCATGGTGGTGCTTTTGCCCGCGCCATTCGGCCCGAGGAAGCCCATGATCTCGCCCTTCCCGACCTCAAACGAGAGATCGTCGATCGCCGTGTGGCCCGCGTAGCGTTTGGTGAGGTTTTCGACCTTGATCATGTTGCCGGATAAATTTTTGAGACAATCGAGGCGCCGGGACGTTGCGAAAAAATTCCCGCCCGCTCAACGCGCCGTGAGCGAGACCGTCTCCACGCGCTGCGAGCCGCTGCTGCGCAGCAGGCCGACGGTCAACGTGATTGTCGTGCCGGAAGTGGCGCGCGCGAGCAGTTTCTCGATCTGCGCCGCGCTCCGGACATCGTAGCGGCCCACGCGATAAATCACGAGGCCGCGCGCGATTCCCGCTTCCGCCGCCGGGCTTTCCGGTTCCACCGCGCTCACGAGCACGCCGCGATTTGGCGCCAGGCCGAGCGCATCGGAGAGCGCTGGAGTCAGGTCTTGCAACTGCAGCCCGAAGAGGCGTTCCGCGGTTGAAGCTTGCTGACTATTTCCGGCCGCGTCCGGCTTTTTCGGAGCCGGTTGGTTCTGCGCCACCTTGAGGAATTCTTTCACCGTGTCGCGCACGGTTTCACCGGGAATGGCAAAGCCGACGCCTTGCGTAGGGATGCCTTGCGGGGTGAAAGCCATTTTCGCCGAGCTGATCCCGACGAGCCGGCCGGAGATGTCGATCAATGGCCCACCGCTGTTGCCCGGATTAATCGCCGCGTCGGTCTGGAGCAGGTTCTTGAATTCCGTCTCGTCGATCGTGATGTCGCGCTTCATGCCGCTGAGCACGCCGCGGCTGACCGAGCTCGTGTAACCGAGCGCGTTGCCGACGACGAGCACGGTTTGGCCGAGCAAATTAGGCGACAAATTGTTCAAGTCGATAAACGGGAGCGGCTCCTGGTTTTCGATCTTGATGAAGGCGAGATCCTTCTTCTCGTCGCCGGTGATGAAGCGCGCCGGGACCGTGCGCCCGTCGTTCAGCGTCACTTCAATTTTGAGGTCGGCCGCGCGCTCGACCACGTGCTGGTTGGTCACGATGTAGCCCGCGGGATCGACGATGAAGCCGGTCCCCAGGCTTTGCAGGGTCTGGCGAATCTCGCGCGGGCGAGAGCGGAAATTGCCGAAATATTGCGCCGCGAAATCCTCGAAGGGATCGCGCACCCGCCGGCGGACCACGCGCTCGGTGTTGATGTTGACCACCGCCGGCAAAACCTTCCCGAGCGCGAGCACGGCGGGCTCGGTCGCCGGTTCGTTTTGCGCGCCGACCGGGGCGCTCGCAAGCAGCGCGAGCGCGAGGGCGAGAAGGAGAAACGGATTTGCCCGGGTCATGAGCGAGGCAAGTAACGAGCCCGCTTTCCCACTGTCAACTTGCCCGCGACGGCATTGGCGGCAGATTTGCGACGACATGCGTCCTTCGTTTGCGACCCATCTGAATCTTGACCTGATCGAGGAGAACTACCGCCGCTGGCAGGAAGACGCTTCCGCGGTCGACACTGGCTGGAACGCGTTCTTCGAGGGATTTGAGCTAGGCGAAATGCCGCTGCGCAATGGCGCCGCCGCGCTCGCGCCCACCGACGTCGCCGAGGGTCCGCTGCAGACGCGCGTGGATGGCCTGGTCTACGCCTACCGCACGCTCGGCCACACGATCGCGCGCCTGAATCCGCTGGCCGAGAAGCGCCCGGAGAATCCGCTGCTCACCCTGCGCGAGCTCGGCTTCAGCGAGAAAGATCTCGATCTCCAGGTTTCCTCGAAGTTCTTCCTCGATAACCAGCGGATGAGCCTGCGCGAAATGATCGCGCGCCTCGAGCACATCTACGCCGACACCATCGGCGCCGAGTTCCAGCACATTCAGAATCCGCGCATCCGCAACTGGGTGCGCCACCGCCTGGAGTCGCGGCCGCCGAAGTCCGCGGCGACTCGCGAGCAGCAGATCCAGATGCTGCGCACGCTCCTCGAGTCGGAGCAGTTCGAGACCTTTCTCCATACGCGCTACGTCGGGCAGAAGCGCTTTTCGCTGCAAGGCGCGGAGTCACTCATGGTGGTGCTCGACACGATTTTGCAGAACTGCCCGCGCAGTGGCGTGGAGGAAATCTGCATGGGGATGGCGCACCGCGGCCGGCTCAATGTGCTGGCTAATTTCGTGCAGAAGTCCTTCCGCGTGATCTTCACCGAGTTCAGCACCAACTACGTGCCCGACCTCGTGGCGGGCGATGGCGACGTGAAGTATCACCTCGGCTATAAGACGGTGCGGAAACTGGAGAGCGGCGCGGAGGTGGAGATTCGCCTCGCGGCCAATCCGAGCCATCTCGAGGCGGTCGACCCGGTGGTCGAGGGCACCGCGCGCGCCCGCCAGCGCATCCGCGGCGACACCGAGCATCGGCGGAAAGTGCTGCCTCTTTTGGTGCACGGCGACGCCGCTTTCGCCGGCCAGGGCGTGGTCATGGAAACGCTCAACATGTCGCAGCTCCCCGGCTACAGCACCGGCGGCACGGTCCACGTGGTGGTGAACAACCAGATCGGCTTCACCACCTTGCCCGAGGATGCGCGTTCCTCGATGTATGCCACCGACATCGCGAAGATGATCGAGGTCCCGATCCTGCATGTGAATGGCGACGACCCGCTCGCGGTCCACTTCGTGACTCAGCTCTCGTTAGACTTCCGCCAGGAATTCGGACGCGACATCGTGATCGACATGTATTGCTACCGGCGCTACGGGCACAACGAAGGCGACGAGCCATCGTTTACCCAGCCGGATCTCTACGCGAAGATCGACCAGCGGCCTTCGATTGCGAAGCTCTACCGCGCGCAGTTGATCGAGGAAGGCGTGCTCACCGAGGAGGAAGCCACGCAGCTGGAGCAAGCCTTCGAGCAGAAGATGCAGGCGGCCTTCGACGAGGTGAAGGCGAAGGAAACGAAGCCGGCCGATCGCAAGGAGCAGTTCAACGAATCGACCGCGATCTTTCAGCCGCAGTATTCGACCGATTCACCGCCGACCGCGATCAGCCCGGAGCTGCTCCGGACGCTGGCCGAAGGGCTCACGCGCGTGCCGGAGGACTTCAATGTGCAGCCAAAGATCAAGCGCATCGTGCTCGATCATCGGCGCAAAGTTTACGAGGAGGGCGGGCCGTATGACTGGGGCTTCGCCGAGGCGTTGGCCTTTGGCTCGTTACTCGTCGAGGGCACGCCGGTGCGGCTCTCCGGGCAGGACAGCCGGCGCGGCACCTTCAGCCATCGCCACGCGGTTCTCTATGAGGCGAAGACCGGCAAGCCCTACATCCCTTTGCTTCACCTTGCGGAGGACCAGGCGCGCATTTGCCTCTACAACAGCCTGCTCTCGGAGGCCGCGGTCCTCGGTTTCGATTACGGCTACTCGATCAACTACCAGAAGATGCTTTGTCTTTGGGAAGCGCAGTTCGGCGATTTCGCGAATGGCGCGCAGGTGATCATCGACCAGTTCATCGTCTCCGCGGAATCGAAGTGGCAACGCCCAAGCGGCATCGTCCTGCTGCTGCCGCACGGCTACGAAGGCCAGGGTCCGGAGCATTCCAGCGCGCGCCTCGAGCGCTTTCTCCAGGCTTGCGCGGAGGAGAACATCCAGGTCTGCAACCTGACCACGCCGGCGCAGTATTTCCACGTCCTCCGCCGGCAGATGAAGCGCGACTTCAAGAAGCCGCTCATCATCATGACGCCGAAGAGTCTCCTGCGCGCGGAGTTTGCCACCTCGCGCACGGAGGATTTCACCGGCGGACAGTTCGAGGAAATCCTCGCCGGCCCGGGCCACGCGCAGGCCGAGCGGGTGATCCTGTGCTCGGGGAAAGTTTACTACGATCTGCTGGCCTACCGGACGGAGAAGAAGCTCGAGCAAACAGCACTCGTTAGGCTGGAGCAGCTCTATCCGCTCTGCACCGAGAAGCTGGAGAAATTAGTCGGCAACTTCGGGGCGCAGGCGAAGCTCGTCTGGTGCCAGGAGGAATCGCAAAACATGGGCGCGTGGAGCTTCATCGAGCCACGCCTGCGGAAGCTCTTCGGCCGCGAAATCACCTATGCCGGCCGCAACGCCAGCGCCAGCCCGGCGGTCGGTGCGCTCGCCTGGCATAAGCGCGAGCAGGCGCAGTTGATCGAGGAAGCCTTCACTCTTTGAGCCGGGCGCACGTTCAATTCGACGGCAGCGCGCGATTGCCCATACTGTGACCTGCGCATGAGCATCGAAGTGAAAATTCCCGCCGTCGGCGAGTCCATCTCCAGCGGCATTGTATCGGTCTGGCACAAGAAATCGGGCGATCAGGTGAAAGCTGGCGATCCGCTCTTCACCCTCGAGACCGACAAGGTCTCGACCGAGATTGTGGCCGAGAAAAGCGGCGTCCTGCAGACGCTGGCCCAGGAAGGCCAGGAGGTGAAGATCGGCGAAGTCGTGGCCACGATCGATGAGTCGGCCGCCGGAAGCGACAGCGCCGCCAAGGTTACGACCCCGACCAAAGCTGCAGCGAAGCCGGATCCAAACAATGCCAGCGCGCCGACTGCATCGGAGAAAAAGTCGGCCAATGCGGACGTTCTTTCGCCGGCAGTCCGCCGCGTGGTCGAGGAAGAAAAGCTCGATGTCTCGCGCTTGAGCGGGAGCGGCAAAGGCGGCCGCCTAACGAAAGCTGACGTGGTGCAAGCAGCGCAAAATCCGTCGACAACTGCCGAGGAAGCGGCCCCGGAAAGCGAAGCCCCCGCCGCGGCTCCGGGCAACGAGCGTTTCACCCGCAGGAAGATGTCGCCGCTGCGCCGCAAGATCGCTGCGCAACTGGTCATGGCGCAGCACACCGCCGCGATCCTCACCACCTTCAACGAGTGCGACATGACCGCGGTGCAAAAGCTCCGGAAGGAGAAGCAGGACGCGTTTACGAAGGAGCACGGGCTGAAGCTTGGTTTCATGTCTTTCTTCATCAAAGCGGTCGTCGCGGGACTGCAGGCCGTGCCGGCGATCAATGCGCGGATTGAAGGCGACGATTTCATCCAAAATCATTTCTTCGACATCGGCGTCGCCGTGGGCACCGAGCGTGGACTGGTTGTGCCGGTGGTGCGCGATGCCGACAAAAAGAGCTTTGCCGATCTCGAGCGCGACATCGCGGACTACGCGAACAAGGCGCGCGAAGGGAAAATCAAGATCGAGGACTTGCAGGGCGGCGGCTTCACCATCTCCAATGGTGGCGTCTACGGCTCGCTCTTGAGCACGCCGATTCTCAACCCGCCGCAGAGCGGCATCCTCGGGATGCACACCATCCAGCAGCGGCCGGTGGCGCTCGATGGGAAAGTGGAAATTCGCCCGATGATGTATCTCGCGCTGAGCTACGATCACCGCGCGGTCGACGGCAAGGAAGCGGTCACCTTCCTAATCAAGGTGAAGGAAGGCATCGAGAATCCCGACAAGTTGTCGGCTAATTTTTAGGCAGCTTTATGGAAGAATTTGACGTCGTTATCATCGGTTCCGGCCCGGGCGGTTATGTCGCCGCGATTCGCTCCGCGCAGCTTGGATTGCGCACCGCGATCGTGGAGAAGGACAAGGAACTCGGCGGCACCTGCCTGAACATCGGCTGCATCCCGAGCAAGGCGCTCCTTTCCTCGAGCGATCATTTCTTTTTCGCGAAGAAAGAAGCCGCCAAGCATGGGATCAAACTGGACGGCATCTCGTTGGACCTGCCGACGATGCTCGGCGCGCAAGGACAAGGTGGTGAAGCAACTCACCACCGGCGTGCGCGGCCTGATGAAGCTGAACAAGGTCAGCACCTTTTCCGGGATGGGAAAGATTTCCGGCCAGGGCAAGGTCTCGATCCAGCCAAACGAAGGCGCGGCCCAGGAGATTGCGCGCGAAGCACATCATCATCGCCACCGGGAGCGTGCCGGTGGAATTGCCGAGCATGAAATTTGACGGCGAGACGATCGTCAGCAGCACCGAGGCGCTTTCGTTTTCCGAGGTGCCGAAGAAGCTGCTCGTGATCGGCGGCGGCGCCATCGGGCTGGAGATGGGTTCGGTCTGGAGCCGGCTCGGCTCGGAAGTGACCGTGCTCGAATTTCTCCCGCGGATCGCGCTCGGCTTTGATCTGGAATCAGCCAACGCTTTGCAAAAAGCGCTGACCGCGCAGGGCATGACCTTTCATCTCGGAACCAAGGTTAGTGAGGTGAAAGTCGAGAACGGCAAGGCGACCGCAAAGGCGACCAAGGGTGACGAACAACTGACTTTCGAGGCCGACAAAGTGCTGGTTAGTGTCGGCCGCCGGCCTTTCGCCGCAGGCGTGGGCGCGAAGGAAATCGGCGTCGAGTTCGACGAGCGCGGCCGGATCAAAGTGGACGCGCATTTCCGCACGAACATCGAAGGCGTCTACGCGATCGGCGATGTCATTCCCGGCCCGATGCTGGCGCACAAGGCCGAGGAAGAAGGCGTGGCTTGCGTGGAAATGATCGCGGGCAAAGCCGGCCACGTGAACTACGACGTCATCCCTGGCGTGATCTACACCAACCCGGAGCTCGCCGGCGTCGGCATTACCGAGGATTACGCGAAAGAGAAGGGGATGAACGTGCGCGTGGGCAAGTTCCCCTTCGCGGCCAACGGACGCGCGCTCGGCGCGGGCGATCCGACGGGCTTTGTGAAATTCGTCGCCGACGCGGAGACGGATCGGATCATCGGCGCGCACGTGATGGCGCACTCGGCCTCCGACTTGATCGCGGAATGCGTCGCGGTGATGGAGTTCGGCGCCAGCGCGGAAGATCTTGGCCGCACGGTGCACGCGCACCCGACGATGAGCGAGGCGGTCAAGGAAGCGGCGCTCGCGGTGAACAAATCCGCGATCCACATCGGGAATCGTTAGGCCGCTTCGGCGGCGATGCGTCGGCGAATCGCAAGGAGGGCGATGAGCGCGCCGACCGCGCAAACCACTCCGCCGACTGCGAGGGAGAACTGCGTGCCCAGCCAGTCGGCGACCGCTCCCGCCTGCAGGCTCCCGAGCGGGATCATCGCGCCAAAGATCAGCGACCAAACGCCCATGACCCGCCCGCGCATGTGGTCGGGCACAATCATCTGCAGCACCGTATTGGACGTGGAGAAGAAGAGCAGCATCCCGAGACCACTGATGAAGAGAAGCCCGAGGGATACCCAGAAATTGTTCGTAAGGGCCAGACCCACGACCGAGCCGGAGAAAATCCAGACGCCGCCCAGCGCCATCGCGCGCGGGCGAAAAGCGATCGCCATAGGTCGCCACGCCCAGCGCCGCCATGAGCGCGCCGATGCCGCTGGCCGACATGAGCACGCCGTAGCCGTTTGGCCCGAGGTGCAAGACGTCGCGCGCGAAGGCCGGCATGAGCACCGCGTAGGACCAGCCGAAGATGCCCACGACCGCGAAAAGCGAGAGGATCGTGCGCACCCGACGATTGCTGAGCACATAATGGATCCCGCTGAGCAAGGGCGGACTGGCTTCACCATCGTTTGCGGTCGCCTGCCGCGGGACCTCCATCATCAGGTAGCCGGCAATGACCGCGACAAAGCTGATCCCGTTAATGAAGAAGCAAGCCGCCGTCCCAAAGCTCGCGATGATCAACCCGGCGATCGACGGCCCGACGATGCGCGCGCCGTTAAAGATCGAACTGTTCAGTGAGATGGCGTTGAGCAAATCCTCGCGGCTGGCCATCTCCACGGTGAAGGCCTGGCGTGCCGGCATCTCAAAGCCAAGCGCGATGCCGTTGCACGCGGCGATGAGCATGATCGTGGTCGGCGAAGCGAGTTGCAGGAGCACGAGCACACCGAGGAGAAACGCGAAAGCCATCTCGAAGACCTGCGTGACCAGAAGGATGTTCCGTTTCGGGTAACGATCGGCCAATGCGCCGCCCCAAAGGGAAAAGATCATCATCGGCGCGGAGCCGACCGCGGTGATCGCGCCTAATAAGAATTTCGAGCCGGTGAGATCGTAGACCAGCCAGGCCATCGCCGTCTGCTGCATCCAGGTGCCGATGAGCGAGACCAGCTGCCCGTAAAAGAAGAGCCGATAGTTTCGGTGCCGCAGCGCGCGAAAGGTATGCCGCAGGCTGACCTGGCCCGTGGGCATGCGGCGCGGTTCCCCGCGAAGATCGGAGGGGATGCGGACCGTCGTCTTGCTGTCTAATGGCGCGGCGATAGGTCTCGAAGATACGCAGACCGACACAGTCTTCGCCTGGATTTCCGCGAGGAAGGGCACGGAATTTTGGCCCGCAGGAGAAGCTGGTTCGAAGGTCGAAAGTGTTGGTTGCGCGTAGGCGACTCCGTTAGCTTCCGCGCGCATTGAAGAAGGCAGACAGGAGACCGGCGGAGTTGCCCGGGCACGAGTGAAAACGCTGGCTATTTCTCTGGGACCGATGAGAGCGCGGAGTCGTGAGGAAATTGGCGACGCCGTTTGCACCTGGCTGTTGACGGTTCTGCTCCTTTGGGCCCTGGGTTTCATCCTCGTTAAGCTGCATCCGTGGCGGGAACCGGATCTCTCGAGCAAGGATCAACTTGTCCCCTGGGCGGCGCAGGCTTTGGCTCCCGAGCCAGGCGAGCGCACGCTTTATGTGCTCCTCGTCCTGGCGAGCCCCCTCGGTGTTTTTGTCGCGCATAGAATGACGCGGCGGGTGCGGCATCATTGGCTGGCAGGGCAAGAGGCGGCTTGCTCGCGTCATTATCTCGGAGCCTTGGGAGCGGCAGCTTTGGCTGTTGGCTGGATCCTGGTCGCAGCGCATCGGCTGGAAGTCTTCCAGGATGCATTTGGCAGCGGGACGATGCCGCTGACCTTGGGGCTGGCGGGGCTGCTGCTGTCGGCGATCAGCCTGCAGGATCGATTCTTGAGCGTCGCCGCGCGGAAGGAGAAATGGGTCCGCAGGAGCGCGCTTGGCGCTGCCCTGTTGTTGGCGATCTGGGCCAGCGTAGCGGGCCGCGTCTTCGGTTTCGCAGCGCTCTCGCAGATCAACTGGGACCACTTCAACGCCATCCTTTACCCGGTCGCACAGCGGGTCGCAGGCCAGCATCGCCATGCGGTTCTCCTCGATCCGCCGCACGCCTTGTTCGACGCAGACGGGGCCTGCGTGAGTTATCCTTTCGATTGGCGACTTTTCCAGCTCGCCGGTGACTTCTCGATCGAAATGATCTTCACTCCGGCTGCCGTGGAGGTTCCTTACGCCACTTTGCTCTCCAATCATCCGGGAGCCCATTTCGACGGTTTCACGATTCAAGGCAGCGGGGCGCCGAATGAAATTCAGTGTCACTTCGGGCAGGGAAATTCCTTCATGAGCAGCAAGCCAATCTCCGTGGAAGCGCAACGTGAACACCATCTGGTGGTCTCGTCTTCGGCTAAACAGGTGGCCATCTACCTCGACGGAGCGCTGCAACAAAGCTTGGTCTTGGAACAGCCGATGACCGCGAGCGACACCCCGCTCACGGTGGGCAATTGGTTCCGGGGCGACCGTCCGTATCGCGGCCGGATCAGCGAAGTGCTGCTGACGGCACGGGCCTTGGGTGCAACTGAGGTCGCCCAGGCAGCCGAGCGCTTCCTCCCGAAACCGGGCACTAGACTTGGCCTCGCTTTCGACGGACCTTCCGCGCCGTCGGCGAACTCCATTTTGCGAGCTCCCGCAGCACCCAAATGAAAGTGATGATCCTTTGCGGCGGAAAAGGCACGCGGCTCCGGGAAGAAACGGAGTTTCGCCCGAAGCCCATGCTCCCGATCGGCGATCGGCCGATTCTCTGGCACATCATGAAGACGTACGCGCATTACGGCTTCAAGGAGTTCATCCTTTGCCTGGGCTACAAGGGCGAGGTGATCAAGGAATACTTCCGGAACTATCTCTGGAACACCTGCGACACCACGCTCTATCTCGGGCAGGAACCGCAGGCCAGATTTCACACCCGCCACACCGAGGAAGATTGGCAGGTGACTCTGGCCGATACCGGCGCCGATTCGCTCACCGGCGAACGCATTTATCGCGCGCGTAAATATCTCGGCGATGACCAAACGTTTCTCCTGACCTACGGCGACGGCGTGGGCAACGTCGATATTCCCGGGGCGATCGCGGCGCATCAGGCTTCGAAGAAGGTCTGCACGCTCATGGCGGTGCATCCGCCGGGGCGCTTCGGCGAGTTGAGCATGGGAGACGACTCGGCGGTCCATGGCTTTAACGAAAAGCCGCAGCTCGAGACCGGCTATATCAACGGCGGTTATATGGTCTGCGACCGGCGCTTGTTCGATTACATCGAAAAATTTCCCGAGACCATGCTCGAGCAGGAAACGCTCAAAAACGTGGCTGAGGATGGCCTTATGGGCGCCTACAAACACGAGGGTTTCTGGCAACCGATGGACACCTTCCAGGAGTTCACCCTCCTGAACGGGATGTGGAGCGAGAACCGCGCGCCCTGGAAAGTCTGGTAGATGTTTGCGGGAGCTTATGCAGGGAAGCGCGTCTGGCTCTCGGGGCACACCGGCTTCAAGGGCTCGTGGCTTGCGCTCTGGCTGAGCGAACTTGGCGCCGAGGTGCACGGTTTTGCGCTGGAGCCGCCGACCACCCCGAGCCTGTTCGAGCAGCTGAAGTTGTCGGCTAAACTGGCGCACGAGATCAGCGATGTGCGCGATCCGGCGGCGGTGAAAGCGTCGCTTATCGCCTTCCGGCCGGACTTCGTCTTTCATCTCGCGGCTCAGCCGCTGGTCCGCCTTTCCTATCGCGAACCGGTCGAAACTTACGCGACCAACGTCATGGGCACGGTCCATGTGCTCGAGGCGCTGCGGGCAGTGGAGCACCCCTGCGCCGCGGTCATGGTCACGACCGACAAATGCTACGAGAACCGCGAATGGCTCCACAGCTACCGCGAGGAGGACTCGTTAGGCGGTTACGATCCCTACAGCTCGAGCAAGGCCGCGGCGGAAATCGCGATCGGCGCTTACCGGCGCTCGTTCTTCCACCCGACGACCGATCCGAAAGTGCGCCTCGCGAGCGCGCGCGCCGGCAACGTGATCGGCGGCGGCGACTGGGCGGAGGATCGGATCATTCCCGACAGCGTGCGCGCGCTCCAGCGCGGCGAAGCCATTCCGGTGCGGAACAAGGTTTCCACCCGCCCGTGGCAGCATGTGCTCGAGCCGCTGAGCGGATATCTCGCCCTCGGACAAGCGCTCGCGGCGGGCCGTCGCCTGGAGGATTTAGCCAGCGCTTTCAATTTCGGGCCGAGCCTCAGCTCGAACCGCACGGTGGCGCAGTTGGTCGAGGAATTTCTCCGGCATTGGCCGGGCGCATGGAGCGATCAATCAGATCCCCGCGCGGTTCACGAAGCGAAGCTGCTCAATCTCGCGACCGACAAGGCGTTCCATTTGCTTGACTGGCGCCCGGCCTGGAATTTCGAGCAAACCGTGGAGGCGACCGCGCAGTGGTATCGCCAGGCGCAAAAGCTGGAG
Source organism: uncultured Verrucomicrobiae bacterium (assembly GCA_963726745.1). Classification (GTDB taxonomy): domain Bacteria; phylum Verrucomicrobiota; class Verrucomicrobiia; order Chthoniobacterales; family UBA10450; genus JACCTI01. Next base: position 402,225 of record CAVSDR010000003.1, on the reverse strand, counting down.
AGCGCGGAATTATTGGCCTTCACGCGCCAACAGATTGAAGCTTACCAATCCGCCGCCGCGCGCAGCGACCTGCCATGGACGAAAGCTTGAAAACGCCCGACGAAATCAAATCCGAAATCCTGCGCCTGACCCGCGAGTATTCGCGGCAAATGCACGGCGCCCAGCGGCCCGGCTACGAGGAGAATTTGCCGGCTAAATTTGTCCCGGGCGAAACCACGGTGCCGTATGCCGGCCGCGTTTTCACCGAGGACGAAGTCGAGGCAGGCGTTTCGAGCATGCTCGATTTTTGGCTCACCCTGGGGAAGGAAGGCGAGGAGTTCGAGAGCCGGCTGGCTAAATTTCTCGGGGTCAAAAAGTCGATCCTGGTCAACTCTGGTTCCTCGGCCAATCTCGTGGCCTTCAGCGCCCTAACGAGTCATAAATTGCCCGACGAAAAGCGCGTGCTCCCGGGGGACGAGGTGATCACCTGCGCCGCGGGGTTCCCGACCACGGTCGCGCCGATGATCCAGAACGGCGCCGTGCCAGTCTTCATCGATAACGACCCGGTAACCGGCAACGCCGATGTGCGCATGCTCGAAGAAGCTTTCACCCCGGGGAAGACGAAGGCGGTCATGTTCGCGCACACGCTCGGCAATCCTTTCCAGCTCGATGCCGTGCTCCAATTTTGCGCGAAGCACAATCTCACCCTGATCGAGGACAACTGCGACGCGCTTGGTTGCACCTACACGCGCAAGCTGCCGTCGGGCGAGAGCGTGACCAAGCCGACCGGCACCTGGGGCGATCTCTCCACGCAATCGTTTTACCCGCCGCATCACCTCACCCTCGGTGAAGGCGGCGCGGTCAATATCGTCAGCCGGATGCACTTCAAGGTGCTGGTGGAAAGCTTCCGCGACTGGGGCCGCGATTGCTGGTGCGCCAGCGGGATGGATAACACCTGCAACAAGCGCTTTGGCTGGCAACTCGGCGAGCTTCCGCACGGCTACGACCACAAATATATCTACAGCCACCTCGGCTATAACCTGAAGCCGCTCGACCCGCAGGCGGCGATTGGCTTAAAGCAACTCGACAAGCTGCCGGCGTTCGTGGAAGCGCGAAAAGCAAACTGGGAACAGCTCCGCCGCGGGCTGGCCGATCTCGAGGAGTTCTTCGAGTTCTCCCTGCCGACGCACGCGACCGCGTGGACGCGCGACGGCTTTCAGTGGGACTGCGAGCGGTTGCCAGACGGATTGCAGTTGGTTTGGGTTCATGTTGCTCGTGAAGCCGGGTGCACCATTCACGCGGCTGGAATTAGCCAAGGAACTGGACCGCGCGCGCATCGGAAACCGGATGCTTTTTGGCGGCAACCTGGTGCGCCAGCCAGCCTTCGTGCAGCTTCGAAAAGAAAACCCGAAAAGCATGCGCATCATTGGCGATCTCGCCGGCGCTGACCGGATCATGAACGAAGCGATTTTCGTGGGCGTTTATCCAGGATTAACCAGCGAGATGATCGATTACATGACGGAGACGATTCAGCGTTTCGCTCGCAGCCACCGCGCTCATGCTGCCGCCCGATGATCTTGATGAAATCGTCCGCGGCGTAGGGCCGCATTGGGAAAAGCTGCGCGGCCAGCGGATCTTCATCACCGGCGGAACGGGCTTTTTCGGACGCTGGCTGCTGGAGAGCTTTGCCCGGGCGAATGCTGCGTTGGACCTGCGCGCGGAAGTGGTGGTGCTAAGCCGCGACCCGGAAAAATTCTGCGCGAATGCGCCGCATCTCGCTGGCAATCCTGCGCTCCATTTCGTCTCCGGCGACGTGCGCACCTTCACTCACGAAGCCGTGAGGGCACAGCTCGGAGAGAGCGGTCGGTTTCACTTTGTGCTCCACGCAGCGATGGATGCAGCTGCACATCGGGACACCGCGCATGCGCTGGCCATCGCCGAGACCATCGCCGATGGCACGCGGGCCACGCTGCACTTTGCGCAGGCGGCGGGCGCCCGGCGGTTACTTTTCGTTAGCTCCGGAGCGGTTTACGGGCCGCAACCGGAGACTGTCTCCCATCTCCCGGAGGATCACCCCAGCGCGCTGGATCCGGCCGGAGCCGAGGCGGCTTATGGCGAAGCCAAGCGCTATGCCGAAATGCTTTGCGCCGGATTTGGTCGGCACCATGGCATCGCGACTATGGTAGCCCGTGCCTTCGCCTTCGTGGGGCCTTACCTTCCGCTAGGCAAAAATTTTGCCATCGGCAATTTCCTCGCCGACGCGCTGGCCGGCGGGCCGCTGCGCGTCGCCGGCGATGGCACGCCGCTACGCTCCTACCTTTATGGCACCGATTTAGCCGTCGGTCTGTGGACGTTGCTTATCGCCGGGGCGGACGGCCGGGCCTATAATCTTGGCTCCGAGGAAGCCGTGAGCATCCGCGAGCTCGCGGCGCGGGTGGCCCGATGTTTCGCACTCGAGGCGAGCGCCGTGAAAGTGGCGCAGCCGCCCGATCCTTCGCGGCCAGTGGCGCGGTATATTCCTTCGACCGCGCGGCTCCGCCAGGAGCTGGGCTGGTCGCCTCATGTCGGACTCGACGAAGCGCTGCGCCGCACAAAGTGCTGGCTAAGTTCCGAGGCCGGGCATTCGGTCCGGGCCGTTGAGCTTTCGAGCTAACGCTGTAGCCTCCGGGGATGGAATCTTACAGGGCAAACGACTATTTGGCGCGCTTCCTGGCGGCGCAAAAGGTTCCGGCAGTTTTCGAGATGAGCGGAGGCATGATTACCTCGCTGCTCGATGCGATTCACCGCGAAGGCAGCGTTCGCATTCTCTCGATGCATCACGAGCAGGGCGCTGCGTTCGCGGCCGAGGGCGCCGGGCGAATCTCAGGCATCCCGGGTGTGGCCATGGCCACGAGCGGGCCCGGCGCGACCAATCTGCTTACGGGCATTGGGAGCTGTTACTTCGATTCCACGCCGGCGGTTTTCATCACCGGGCAGGTCAACCTGCATGAGCAGAAAGGCGAGCGCGCGGTCCGCCAGCTCGGCTTCCAGGAAACCGACATCGTTTCGATGGCGCTGCCGATCACCAAGGCGGCCTGGATGGTGCGTTCGGCGGCAGAATTACCCGAAGCGCTCGAGCGTGCCTTCCGCCTGGCCCTTTCCGGCCGGCCCGGCCCGGTCTTGCTCGACATCCCGATGGACGTGCAGCGCGGTCCGGTGAACGCCCCGCCGCCGCAACGGATCATGCCTAACGAGTCCAAGGAAGACCGGGAGGACTCCGAGTTCTATGATGATCTCTTTGCCCAGATGGCGCGGGCCCAGCGGCCGCTGATTCTCGTCGGCGGCGGGGTGCGCTCGGGCCTGGCGGTGGAGCAGTGCCGTCGGTTCGTCGCGCGCGCGGGCATTCCCACGGTGAACTCACTTATGGCGGCTGATGTGCTGGCCTATGATGATCCTCAACGCTTCGGCATGATCGGATCCTACGGCAACCGCTGGGCTAACCTGGCGATGGGCGCGTGCGATTTTTTGTTGGTCCTTGGCAGCCGGCTGGACGTGCGCCAAACCGGCGCCGACCCGAAGAGTTTCAAGGGCGACAAGTCGATCTTCCAAGTCGACTGCGATCTGGCCGAGATGAATAACCGCGTCACCGGGGTGCGAGCGCACCACCGCGAGCTGAACGCTTTTTTCCGCCAGGCCCTGGCACATCCGGCAATGGAGCAGATGGCCGCGCCGCCAGCTTGGCGGAAGGAAATCGCGGAGCTCCAGGAGCGTTGGCCCGATACCGGCGAGCAGTTAGCCGGCACTTTGGGAATCAACCCAAACGTATTCATGCACGCGCTTTCCGAGACCAGCGCCGCGCGGGCCGCCATCGCGTATGTCGTCGACGTCGGGCAGCACCAAATGTGGGCCGCGCAGTCGATCGAGTGTTTCGGCGATCAGCGCTTCCTGACCTCCGGCGGGATGGGTTCCATGGGCTTTGCGCTGCCAGCGGCTGTCGGCGCGAGCATCGCAGAAGGCGGGCAGCGGCCAGTCGTGGTTATCGCGGGCGACGGCGGGTTTCAATCGAACATCCAGGAGTTGCAAACCGCCGTGCGCAACCAATTGCCACTTAAGATGGTGGTCATTAACAACGGTTGCCACGGCATGGTGCGGCAGTTCCAGGAGAGTTACTTCGAGGGGCGTTATCAATCGACTTACTGGGGCTATAGCGCGCCGGATTTCGAGAAGGTGGCAGAAGCCTACGGGTTGGCTGCGCGCACGGTGGTGGAGCCGGCCGACACGGAGGAAGCGGTGGATTGGCTTTGGCAACATTCCGGCGGTCCCGCACTGCTGCAGGTGATGGTCGACCTGAAAGCAAATGCTTATCCGAAAATGGCTTTTGGCCGTGGGATCACGGAGATGGAACCTTTCGCCAAGCCTACCGAGATGGAAAGCACTTAAGCGTTTCTTAACTTCGCTCTGCCTGTGCCTAAATTAATTAGTGTTGTCTCCGGCTGTTACAACGAAGCCGATAACGTGGAGGAGTTTGTCCGGCGTGTCACCACGGTGTTGCGCGAGCTGCCGTATGATCATGAGATCATCCTGATCGATAATGCCTCGACTGATGGCACCCAGGAAATCCTTCGCCGTCTGGCGGCAGAGGATCCGCGGGTCAAGGTCATCCTCAACGCCCGCAACTTCGGGCACATCCGTTCGCCTTATCACGGTCTCTTGCAAGCTTCCGGCGATGCCGTTCTCATGCTTGCTTCCGACCTGCAGGATCCGCCGGAGATGATCCCGCAGTTTGTCGCGAAATGGGAAGAAGGTTTCAAGGCGGTCGTCGGAGTGAAGGAACAAAGTGATGAGTCTCCGGTCTTCTTCTTCATCAGGCGCAGCTATTACCGCCTGGTCCATCACCTCGCGGAGTTTGAGGTAATTCAGAATTACACTGGCTTTGGACTCTACGATCGCCAGGTGATCGATTATTGCCGGCAACTTGGCGATCCTTATCCCTACTTTCGGGGTTTGATTTCGGAGATTGGCTTGCCCACGGCGAAGGTGGTTTTTCGTCAACCGGTGCGGAAGCGCGGTTTAACGAAAAACAACTTCTATACCCTTTATGACATGGCCATGCTGGGCATCACCAACCATTCAAAGGTGCCTTTGCGGATGGCGACCATGATGGGCTTTGCGCTCTCTTTCTTCAGCCTTGTCGTTGGTTTGACTTACCTTTTCTACAAGCTGCTCTTTTGGGAACGTTTCACCGTCGGTGTGGCCCCAGTTGCGATCGGCCTGTTCCTCTTCGCGTCAGTCCAGCTCTTCTTTATCGGCATCCTGGGCGAGTACATTGGCGCCATCCACACGCAAGTCCTGAAGCGGCCGCACGTTGTCGAGCGCGAACGGATCAATTTCTAGTCTGGAACGACCTGGAAGTTCGTTAGGCGAAAAGAAAGATGCCGGGGATCACCTCCCGGAGCCTTCTCGGCGGGCGTGGAACTCTCGAAGCGGAGCCTCGTGCGACCTGGGGGGAGGGAGAGAGGCAGGTCGACGCTTTCGACTTGCTCGGGACTGAGCGCTTTTTCCAACAAGACTTTTCCACCCGCGGAGACTCGCACTTGTCGGGGCTGAAGCGTGCCTAGGCCGAAACGGAGACGGATTGGTCGCGCGGTTTGATCGGAATTCTCGAGGTCGATCTCGGCATCGCCCACGCTCCATCTCCAATCAGCGCCCGGGATTCCCTCTAGTCCGGACCATCCGGAAACAAAGTCAGGAGGAATAACCGGGGAAGGCGAAGGATGCAGGCGGATAGCAACGAAATCTCCCGTGTTTGAAAGCACGTCCGTCCGCCCGTCGCGTTGGAATTGTGCAAGTAGAGAGGCAGCACCATCAGCATAACCTCGCCGGTTGATCAACACCGCGGCAAAGCCATCCGCTTCCAACGTCTTGATTAACTCTGGCGTCCCAGCACTAACCGCTTGGTCCTGCCAGGCCTCGCGACCGCGGCCCTTGGCGCTGCCATAGGAAAATCGCAGCGAGTGGGAAAAGATGTAAGGCCGAAAATGCTCGTAGTCGCCCATGTTCACAATCGGGAGGGCTTCCGGAAACTTCGCCACCGGTAACTCAAAGATCATCGCCTGTGGCGGGAGAGCCTGCTCCAATGTCGTCACCACCGCCTGGTCGGCGTGCAGTTGCTTTTTCAGGGCGTCGATTTCCGCGCCTGTCTGGAAGGTCGGCAGTTGATCCCAAAGGCCAAACACGGCCAGGGCGCCGGCGCCCAGCACCACTGGCAGACGCGGCGACTGACGAAAAAAGCGGCTTAGTTCCTGAACCAGGAAAACTAACAGCAACATCAGAAGGACAATGCTGTAGCGGTTGGTGCCGCGAAAGAGAACCATGCCGCCCAAGCCGATGACGCTGTTGAAGCCGCCTACAACGGCATACGAGAAGATCCAAAGAACCGGCCAGAAGGGCCAAGGGATTTCGTTAAACTTTTGTTGGCCAAGCGCGCGGAAAAGGCCCCAGCAAAGCCAGCCGAAACCGCAAATGGCGACCAGTCCAAGGTAAGGAGAGCCTCCTTCTCCCACAAAGAGCGCCTGGTCGAAGTAGTTGGCCTTAGCCCAGCTCTGAAACCCTTCCAGTCGATGCGCCGGCGGGAGGAATAGCTCGACCGGCTTCAAAGCATAAAGCTCCATACCAGCATAAGAACGCGAGACGATCTCCTCGTTCGGTCCATTCGTTAGCCGATTGTAGAAGGTGTCGAAATTCATCGCGCAAAAAGTCACGAAAATAATCGCTACGAAGACACCGGGAAGAAGGAGAGCCCGCAGACTTTTCTGGCGGAACGCGCGCAGCACTCCAGCGAGAACGAGAAATTGCAGGAAGAGGCCTGTGTAATAGATGTTCTGGACGGCAAAGAGCAGCGCAATCGTTGCACCCGGAAGCAGAAGCCTGCGCTCGTCCGCGGGAGTAGCCGTCCGAAGCAAACGCCAGATGACCCACAAACCGAGTGGCAAATGCCAGTAGTAAGTCAGGCTGATATGAGGCAAGCCCCGAGCAAAGGCGTAATGGCTGAAAGCAAATAAGAGCGCGCCGGTAAAGGCAAAGGAACGCGCACAATCAAGCGCCCGACAAACAAGGAAGAATGCGGCCGCAGCTAGAAATTGCCCGAGAAACACCGCGAGGTTGAGCCCGGCGAAAAGACCGAAGACCCAAGCCAGCAAGGCACAAACGGTTGTGATGCCTTCCTCGATCGTCGGGTAATCATTCCAATTGGCTCGATAGGGCGCACCAAGGGAGGCCGGATTTTTCGGAAGAAGCGGCAGGATATCTCCGGAAACGAGCGCTTTGACGTAGGCCAAATTCCACGTGGCATCTCCGCCGTAGCTCAGCGGGACGTTCCATTCACTGGCGGACCAGCGATGGTAAACGGCGCACCAAATCAAAAAGACGGTCGCGCCTAAAAGCAAGACCCAGGGGAGGTCGGCCCGGATCCGTAAGCGCATCGACTTCTGCTGCGGGTGCAGCTGGGAAGGCTGTTTCGCAGGCACCTCCGGCGCTATCGGCGACTCGCTGCTGCCAGTCATCAAGCCAGAGCGCTAGCCCCCGCGGAGGAGGAAAGTCTCACGGGGTCGCAACAGCAGAGATTTGCAATTCCGAAACGTTCAAACCCAACACCCGATCATCCTGCCCGAGACCCAGGGAAGTCGGGCTGGCGGCTTTTGGAATACTCAACTGAATGTGCAGCCCGCCGGTCGCATCCAAAGCCGTCTTCGGAATCGTCGCCCGATAGTCTTGCTCAGAGTTTACTTCCCAGTCCGCGACCTTGATCCCGTTGACGGTGACAACGACCGGCTGAAACGGCAGCGCTGGAGGTTTTACCAGCGCACTCATACGCATGGTTAATTCCAAGGATGTATCGGCTTTAGGCACCTTCATCTCCAACGTGGCAGCTGGCTTATCGGTCCACGTGTGGCCGGTTTCCTCGCTGCTCCAGCCGGCACCTTTGTAGGCCGCGGAATTCCCACCGGTGCCGAAACTGACTTTGGTGCCGAGCTCATACTTCGCGGCCTGAGCCGATGCCTTACCGACATTCGGTGAGCTGGGGGAGGGCGCGGCCGCGCTCTTCTCCTGCGCTTGGACGCCGGAAAGGGCGACGGAGAGGATAACGACCAGGCAAAGCAATCGACGCAGGAAAGAAAGCCGCGAAGTCATGCTCCGAATGTCCCTTGGTCGCACTGCTCCGCAACCGAATTCGAAGCTATCGCCCGCCCGCGAGGCTCAACATTAGCCGACGCTTTGCGCCAGAAAGTCCTACGGAAAACTCTCGGCGAGTCGCAGAGATGTTTTTGAGAAACCGCCGGGCAATCTGCCGCCAGTCGAAGGAACTTTCCGCGCGTTTTCGGGCCGCACCAGTCAATTGCTCCAAGTCCGCCTGGCTCATCGCGCGGAGGCGTGCGATGCCGGCGGCAAAATCTTCCAGCGGAGCTACCGCGACCTCCTTCTCCGGGCAAAAGTCCAGACCGCGAAGACCCATCTCCGTGGTTAAGATCGGCACGCCCCCGGCAGCATACTCGAGCATTTTTAGGTTAGTCCCCGAACCGGTGCGCATCGGATTCAGGGCGATTTGCGCCAGGGAAAGGACGATGTGCTTGGTCTCGTCGTCGACTTCCCCCAGAAGGCCGACATTTGCCGGACGAGGCGAATCAACGAAGGCCGCGCAGCTGCTGCCAATGATCAGGAAATCAATCTCCGGGCACTGCGGAGCCAGCTGCATGATGTCTTTGATCGCGGCGATGTTGGGCGGATGCCAGCTTCCGACGAAGATCGCACGAAGAGCGTTCTCCGAGGTTCATTTGCCGGCGCAGGCGGGCCGTGGTTTCGCGGGAAATAAAAGGAATAGAGCGAGTGTCGACTCCATTCGGCACGAGGTGAATCTTGCCCTCCGGGCAATCGTAAAGACGGCCGAGATCGCGCGCATCGGTCTCGCTGCAGGCAAGCACCAGGTCGGCCCGCTCGCAGCAACGGCGCTCGATTTCCTTTACTTCTTCGATCAACGCAATCCCTTCCGGCGTTTTCGGAAGGACGGCTCCCTTTAGCAGAAATTCGACGTCCTGAGCTTCATACCACAAAGGCCGGGAGGAAATGTCATGGAGCGCATTGAAGGTGTAAGGATGGCAGGCCACGACCGTGTCGGCCTCAGCCGAAGCTGCAGCCAGCGCCTCGAGGTAACGCGGTGTGAGGTGCAGGAGCCGCGGCAGGGCCACATCGGTGACCGGGAACCACTCCACTTGGGAAGAGATCTGGCATTCGGCCGCTTCATGCGCCGCGGATTTAGGGATCCGGATCTCGCGCACACCCGGTGCAATCTCGAGCGTGCAAGCTTCCGTGCCCGCCGGAGCCAGGGTGACGATCTCCGTGCTATAGGCAGGGGCGAGGTTTTGGTAGAAGTGGAAAATCCGGGCCTGGCCGCCGCCGCGCACTGGGGTTACTGGAAAGGAAGTCGCGACCATGAGGCGACGCGATCTCTTGGTGGTTTTGCTGCTCTTAGCTTCTCCCAGGAGCGTGCGAACGGTTTCCGGCCAAGTAATGCTCTGCACGGTCTGCTGGCCTCGGCGGCCCATGCTTGCGGCCAGATCAGGCGCGCGGCACAGCGTTTCCATGGCTTCGCCGAGCACCGCCGGTTCCGGATCGACGCAGTAGCCATTCTGGCCGTGCTCCACCAGTTCGGTGGGTCCTCCGGAATCGTTCACGGTTATGACCGGCTTGCCGCTCATCATCGCCTCCACGGTGATAAGGCCATAATCCTCCTGCGCGGGAACAAACAGAACCGCGAGAGCATCGGCATAGTCGTTAACTAGTTGCGCGTCGCTCCGGTAACCCAGGAAGACAATCCGCGGATCATCTTTTGCCAGCTCTTTCAGCCTGGCTGCTTCCGGTCCTTCACCGGCGATGCGCAACTCCGTCGGCGCGGAGACAAACTTCATCGCCGAGATCAGCAAATCGATTCTTTTCGGCCCGTCCAGCCGGCTGGCAGTAAAAAGGTATTTCGCTTTCCCTGCATGCAAACCCTCAAGGTTCGAAGGCGGCCGCAGCGCGGTAACCTTGGCGCCTTCCGGGAAGTACGAGGTGCGGTCGGCGACCGTTTGCGAGATGGCGAAAAACTTCCGAATCGCTTCTCGGCGCAAACCGACTCGATCAAAATAGACAACCAGTTCGCGAATGAGGCTCCCTGGGAAGGCAAAGGCATCGGCTGGGAGGTCAGCGGTTTGGCTGCGCAGGGAGTGCAACTGCGCAAAGACTTCCCTAAGCGCAGCGCGGTCAGGTCGCGCGTTCGCTAATTGCGCCTGCAACGAGCGGATTGCAGGATGCTCGGTCTGGTAGCGCGGGGGAAGCTTAAGGTAGTGAAAGCAATCGTAAAAGCCGCGCAGCGTGTGAACCATGTAGCAGACGTGGTTCGGGTGCTCGACCATCCATGAGGGATACTTCGTGCTAATGACGAGATCGAAATGGGTGACGTCCAGCTTGAAGTATTGCTCATAGCTATCGACCAGGTCCCAGAAGCTATGTTCCCGGGTAGGTAACTTAATTAACTCTGCCTGATGCGAGGTCTGGGAGTTAATCGCGCGCAGGAGTCCCCAAAATAACTTCTCCGCACCGCCGATGGTAAATGGTGCCGGACTCGGCGCGATGATCCCAATTTTCATAACCCCCCCGCGCTCGTCCTAGGTTTCCGTCAGGCAGGCGACGGCTTTGTCCCAGGTGATTTCCATTTCCCGATAGTGCTGCTTCCCATTGCGCCCCATCCGTTGCGCGAGCGTGTGATCGTTCAAACGGTTGATCGCTTGCGCAATGGCTTCCGGCTCCGGCGGAACGACCAGGCCGGTTTCGTTGTCCACCAGGAACTCGAGCGGTCCGCCAGAATCGGAGCAAGTAACCACCGGCTTGGCGGACAGCATCGCCTCCAGGGTAACGTAGCCATAATCCTCGTCATAAGGACCAAAGAAGACCGAGGTGGCATGGGCGTAGAGGCCCCACTTTTCTTCCTCGGTTACGTGCCCGAGGAAGAAAACTCGATCGCGCACCTTCAGTTCCAAAGCCAGGGCCTCGAGCGCTGGACGTTGCCCGCCATCGCCGCAAAGGATGGCGACCATTGGAGAATCGACGAAAGGCAATGCGCGCAGCAGGAGATCTTGTCGCTTGGTTTGTTCCAGGCGGCTTGGGACCAGGACATAGGGCTCCGGTTCGGCGCAAAAAAAGCGCTCAGCCGCCGCTGGCGGATGATACAGCGGCACGGAGGCAAGTCCGTTGTAGCGCTCCAGCCGCGCGGAAACATTCTTCGCGATCGTGAAGCGGCGTTCGATTCCCGCGAGATATTTTGTGTCCTTTTCGGTTATTCGGCGCTGCAGTTCGAGCCCCACGGGATCCTGTGAAAAACCGCCCGCATAGGGCGTCTCCCACAGGTCGTAAACCATGCGGAATTGGTGCATCAACCACAGGACCTTGCGCGGGTGTTGCACGTAGTAGGCCGGGAATTGCAGGCACATCACCAGGTCGGCCTGGTGCCCGTTCAAAGCCGTGAAGTCTTCCGTTTCCCAAATCTCCATGCTCCGCGCAACCTCGGCCGGAGGACTGAAGCGAAAGGGCAGAGAAATTCTCTCGACCTTGTGCCCTGCGTCGGCCAGGGCGCTCTGCAATCCCCGGAGCAGATATTCCGCGCCTCCTTCGATGAAAGGCGTCTGGATGGTGGCGAGCGCGATCTTCACGCCTTCGAGGCCAGCACGGCAAAGTCTCGCGGCACATCCACGTAGGATGAAAGATTATCGAAACGGAACTCCTCCTGCGGCACCGCAGTCCGCGCCCCCTCGGCATCGGCGAGAAAGAACACTTTGACTGCTTGGAAGCCGAGGGTTTCCAGCACAAAAGAGAGCGTGTCTGGATGGATCGGATTTCGGTGAGTCATGTCGCGATAAAAATCGCTCGCTCCCACGAGAATGTTTCGCGGGTTGGGGGTTTCCAAAATCAAAAGACCGCCGGGACGGAGGGTGTGATGAATTTGGCCTAGGAAAGCCATGAGCACCTTAAGCGGCAAATGCTCCACCAGGTGGAAAGCGGTGATTAATTCACAGGATCCTTCGCTCTGGGCGCGCAACGCTTCCACGCAATCCTCCCGGGTGACTTCCAAATCACGCATGCGGCATTGCTGCACCATGACCTCATTCAGATCGACCCCGGCCAGGTTGCGGACCTCGTGCTCGCGGAGCAGCTCGAGCCATTCGCCCCGGCCGCATCCCAGGTCGATCACGCGACCGTGCTCGCCGGTGATACCACGCTCGCGGAGAAACGGCAGGTAAACCGTGAGCCGTTCCTTCACATCCTGTCGCTCGCCCCGGAAACGGTTTTCGAAAGCGAAATACAAGGCATCAAGCGATGCGGTTTCGGAGGGCGACGAAGTGAGCGCCGTGGGGGTGTCGTCGGTGCTTTCGCTCGCCGTGGGCGAATTCTCCTCCAGGCGCAGCATCTGGTAGGAAAGCTGGGCTTTAATGAAGGCCGCGTCGCTTAGTTGCCGCTCTTCATTGCGCACCAACGCATCCTGCAATCTCTCCTGAGTCGTGCGCAGCGAATGCGCGAGTTCCGCGAATTCCGTCAGGCGCTGCTCCAGCTTTGTCCCGAGTTCCCCTTGAGCCGATTCCAACGCGCTTGATTTCTGCCGTCCTTCCGTGGCCAGCTCAGCCTGGGCTTTCTGGAGGGCCGCGAGCTGGGCCGCCTGCACCTCGATCAATTTGCGCACCTCGCTCTGTTGCTCCGCTTGTTGGCTCCGGTGGCTCTGGGCCGCGCTCGTCAGCCGGTCGTCTAATCCTTTGAGCTCGCCGGCCCACGAGGCCGCAAGGCTGGCGATCCGCGCTTCCAGTTCCCCGGTTTGCCGTTTCCCTTCAGCCGGCAATTTCTGCAGCGCCGAACGCACTTCCTCCAAGGCCGCCGTGCTGTGCTCGCTCCGCGCGCGTTCTGCCGCCGTTGCGTCCTCGGCGGCTTGGAGGCGCTCCTCCAGCTCATCCAATCGGTCGCGAAGATCCCGCAGGGAACGCACCTCCGCGGCCAGGTGACTAACGCCGCCGAGGATGGTGCCCGCGGCCTGCATCCAGGCGCGGTCGCTGCGCTCGTGGTCGACCAGCGCGTCCAGCCAACGCGCCTGCGCGTCGAAGGATTCGGTTAACTCCCGCACCTGCTTGTTCAACTGCAGGTTGCTTTTGGTCAGAAGGCCGAGGGCATCGATCAAGGCCCGGTTGTAACTTCCTTGTCGCCGCGTCAGTCCGCGGAACATCTTCGGCGTGCCCGCAGGTCCATCGTTTTTCTCCCGGGCAATTTGCAGCAACGCCTCCAGGCGCTCTTTTTTCGGATCAACCGTGCGGCGCCAGGTCACCGATGGCGGTCGTGGGAGAACGCGCAGTGCCGGCAGTCGAGCCTGCCCGGCGGCGCCGAGGAAATTCGCCGCGGCCGTGCGGCGGTCGGCCTCTTCCCGGATGCGAGCGATGAGCTCGTTAATGTCGAGCGGAGGCTGACTGGATGGGTCCATGGTGCGGAAGAGATTTTCCCTCGTCCACAACCACCCATTATTCAACCGGGCTTCTGCTTACGGGAGTTGTCGCAGAAAAGCTCTTCGAGCTGAAGGAGGAAGTGCACCGCGTAGGACTTGAACCTACAACCCGCTGATTAAGAGTCAGCTGCTCTACCATTGAGCTAGCGGTGCGAAAGTTCCCGGGAAATTGGGCCTTTCGCGGGAGCAGGTATTTTGCGTTGGAAGGCTGGTGATGCAACGGCAATTTCGCGCTCGTTTGCCAGCGCTTTCATCTGCGGACGCAGCCTGCTCGTATAGTCAAAGCGCTGGCTAAAACAGGCGGGAGGTTTACTGCTGGCGATATTTCTTTGGTGAGCGCGTGTTACCTCCATCTCTTTCGCTGGCATGTGCTGCGCTACCTCGCGCGGCATCGGCTGCTCGCGCTCTTGAATGTCCTGAGCGTGGCCTTGGGCGTGGCGGTTTATCTCGCGATTCAAATCGCCAATCACAGTGCCAGCCGTGCCTTCGCCGCGACCATCGACGTGGTCGCCGGCAAGGCGGACTTGGTGATCAGCGGGGCGAATGGCGTGCCGGAGGAAATTTTGCCGGCAATTTCGGGGGCGCGGGGGATTCGCGCGGCCACGCCCGTCGTCCGCGGGCTGCTCACCTTGCCGGATTTCCCGGGAGAATATCTTCAGGTCCTCGGGGTGGACGTTTTCACGAATGAAAGCTTCCGCACCTTCGAGCTGAACGACTTCGCCGCGGCGAAGCAATTCGATGTGCAGCGCTGGCTGGGGGACGCGCAGGCGCTCGCGGTCACGCAGAGTTTCGCCGAAGAACGCGGCTTGAAAACCGGCGACCGCTTGCGCGTGCAAGTGAATGGGGCGGAGCACGAGCTGCGGGTTGGATTCATTCTTCGCGGCAGCGGCTTGAGCGCGCCGGATGTGCACTTCGCGGCGATGGACCTGGGCTGGGCGCAGGAGCTTTTCGCCCGGCGCGGCCAGCTCAGCTCGATCCAACTGCAGCTCGCGCCGGGAGCGGAACGCGAGGCGGTGCTGGCGGAGTTGCGCGACCTCTTGCCGCCGGAAGTGAACGTCGCGGCGCCGGCGCAGCGTGGGGAGCAGGTGGGGAAAATGCTGGCTGGTTTCCAGCTTAATCTCACCGCGATGAGCCTGGTCTCGCTCCTGGTGGGAATGTTTTTGATCTACAACACCGTCTCCGCCTCGGTCGTGCGGCGCCGGAGCGAGATCGGAATTCTGCGCTCGTTAGGCGTGACCCGCGGCGAGGTGCGCTTTCTTTTCCTGGGCGAAGCACTGGTGCTCGGCAGCGTGGGCGTGCTCGCGGGTTTGCTGGGCGGCGTGGCCCTGGCGCAGATGCTGGTAGGGACGGTGGCGCAGACGATTTCCTCGCTCTACGTGCTCCTGAGTGTGCGTGCGGTCGCGCTTTCCCCGGGAATGTTCGCGGGCGCTGCCGCCTTGGGCTTGTTCTCGGTGCTGCTGGCGGCCTGGCTGCCTGCGGCCGCGGCCGCGAAGATGGATCCGGTGCGCGCGCTCCGGGCCGGGACGATGATCGAGCAAGCGGCGCAGCTTTCCCCGCGCTGGCGCTGGGCTGGGCTCGTTCCATCTTGCTGGCTATTTTATGCTCGTTAGGCGCGCTCACGGTGGCGCCGCCGTGGATTGGTTTTGGCGCGGCCTTCTTTGTCCTGCTCGGCTTTTCCTTCCTGGTGCCGGAGGTGGCGCTCCGGTTTAGCCGGCTCGCGAGCCGCGGGCTGCGCGGCTCGATTGAGCCCAGCCTGGCCGCGGCCAATATCGGCCGCGCGCTCGTGCGCAACTCGGTCACGATCGCCGCCCTGGCCGCGGCTGTGGCCATGGCCATTGGGGTAAGCGTGATGGTTTACTCCTTCCGCCAGACGGTTGGCTCCTGGATCGAGCAGACGCTGCTGGCCGATCTCTTCATTGCCCCGGCCTCAAACGAGATCGTCGGGCCGACCTCGTTCATCCCGCCGGAGGTGACGCAGTTTTTCGAAAGCCATCCGGCGGTCCAGTCGGTCGATTCTTTTCGCGAGATCAACCTCTCGTTAGGGGAAAAATCGATTGCGGTGGCGGTCATCCGCGGGGGAGCGCAACGCCGGCTGCGCTTCCTGCAAGGCGACGCGGCCGCGATCATGCAGCGCTTCGCGCATGAGCAGGTGGTCCTGGTTTCCGAAAGTTTCGCCCGGCGCAACCGGGTGCGCGACGGCGAGATTCTGGAGCTCCTGACCCCGGAAGGGCCGCGAAAATTTCCAATCGCGGGCACGTTCTACGATTACACGCGCGATCAGGGCGTCGTCTATTTGAGCGCGGACAACTTCAAGCGCTTTTGGAAAGACGATCGGATCAACAGCCTGGCGATTTACCTTCGCCCGGAGGCATCGCCGGAAGCGCTCGCGAAGGAATTTCGCGCGCGTTTCAGCCGCAGCGGGCAGTTCATGGTGCTGTCTAATCGCGAGCTGCGGGTGCGCATTTTTGAGATTTTCGACCAAACTTTCGCGGTCACTTATGTGCTCCGCACGATCGCTGTGTTGGTCGCGGTCGTTGGAATTGCGCTCACGCTCACAACCTTGATCGCGGAACGCTCACGCGAGCTGGGCGTGCTCCGCGCGCTCGGCGGAAGCGTGGGGCAACTGCGGCGGCTGCTCCTCTGGGAATCGGGGATGATCGGGCTGCTCGCGGCGGCGGTCGGTTTGGCTTCCGGGCTTTGTCTCTCGGTGGTGCTGACGGGCGTGATCAATCGCGCGTTTTTCGGCTGGACGATTCAGCTGGCCTTTCCGCTCGGCTCGCTCGCATTTACCCCGGTCTGGATCATTGCCGCCGCAGTGCTCGCGGGAATTTATCCGGCGTGGCGTGCTGGAAAACTGCCGGTCACGGAGGCGTTGCGCGATGAATAGAGTGCTCGCGCTGCTGCTTGCGCTTGGCTGCGTGGCGGCGGATTGGCAAACGGCCGAGCCGGGTTGGAGCTACGAGTTTCCGCGCGATCACCGGACGCACGCGGAGTTCAAGACCGAGTGGTGGTATTTTACCGGCAACCTCTTCGATGAAAACGGCGCGCGTTTTGGCTACGAGCTGACCTTTTTCCGCCAGGGCATCTTGCCGCCTAACGAACGGCAGTCCGGGCGCTCACGTTTCCTGGTCGAGGATCTCAAGTTTGCGCACTTCACGATCACGGATGTCGCCGGGAAGCGTTTTCGCTTCACGCAAAAGACCAGTCGCGGCGCATTCGGCGAGGCTGGGTTCGATGAAGGCGAACGCCTGGCCTGGATCGATGACTGGTCGCTGAAGTTGCTGCCTAATGGCCGTTTCGTGGTTGAGGCGACGCTCGAGAAAGCTGCCGCCCTGCGTCTCGAGCTTGCTCCGGCGACGCCGCCGGTGATCCATGGCGAAAACGGTGTCAGCGCCAAGGCGGCTGAGCCCGGGCACGCCTCGCACTATTATTCCTTCCCGCGTCTCGCGACCGCCGGCGAGCTGATGCTCGAGGGACGGAAGCACGCGCTCCAGGGCGAGAGTTGGTTCGACCACGAATGGGCCACGAACCAGCTCGCGCCGGGGCAGGTCGGCTGGGATTGGCTCTCGGTGCAGCTCGAGGACGGCCGTGCGCTGATGCTCTACCGGATGCGGCTGGCGGACGGGACGGAGGATCCAAGCTCGAGCGGGACGCTGATCGCAGCCGACGGCAGCGCCACGCATTTGCAGGCCGGCGATTTCACCATGTTGCCGGCTAAAATCTGGAAGAGTGGCCGGACGGGGGCGAAATATCCGGTCGGTTGGCGGGTGGAGATTCCCGCGGAAAAGCTCTCGCTGGAAGTGCAGCCAACGCTGGAGGACCAGGAGCTCGCACTCTTGCCGCTGGCCTACTGGGAAGGGGCGATCGATGTCCGTGGGACAAGCCGCGGGCAGCCGTTGCAAGGCCGAGGCTACCTCGAGCTGACCGGCTACGCGGCGCCGCTGCAGGAGCTGCAGCGGTGAGAAGGCAGAAGCCTCTTACGCCTGCGTGTGGCGGGCGTATTGCACCTCAGCGCCCTTCGGCAGGAGCCGCTTACGACCGCGTTGACGACGACGGGCGAGGCAGGCGCGACCGCCTTTGGTGCTCATGCGGGCACGGAAGCCGTGTTGACGTTTCCGGGTCCGTTTGGAGCGTTGGAGAGTGCGTTTCATAGGGCAAAATCGTCGCCGCGGAGGCGAACGAGGACGGCTACCTTAGAGGCTGCCTCCGGCTTGTCAATTGCCGCCGCGTAGGGGAATTTTCCGTCGAACTCCCCGGAGGCAAACCCGTAGTATGGGGTGATGCCGATTGCCTCCCCTGCCGCTTTGTGGAATAACCAGCCGCACATGAGCGAAGTCGCGATCGAACCGGCCACCTTCGAAGACTTGGACGAGCTGTCTGATCTTTTGGGTGAGCTTTTCCAGGCCGAGAGCGATTTCTGCCCGGACAAGCAGAAGCAACTCCGCGGGCTGCGCCTCATTTTTGAGCAGCCGAATCGCGGCCGCGTTTTCGTGCTGCGGCACGACAAAGCGATCGTGGGGATGATCAACCTGCTCTTCACCATCAGCACGGCTGAGGGCGGTTTTGTGATCACGCTGGAGGACCTGGTGGTGCACGAGAAATACCAGGGCATGGGCTACGGCTCAAAGTTGCTGGAGTATGCGATCGAGTTCGCGCGCCAGAAGAATTTCCTTCGCATCACTCTCCTGACCGATCGCCCTGAGCTTCGCTCGCAGGCGCTCTTTAAGCGCCACGGCTTCCGCGAAAGCTCGATGATGCCGATGCGGCTGCTCCTGCCGCGAGACGACGCGAAGGAAGAGACGCTCTAGCGCCTTGGACTTTCGGCGGGGGCGCGCCCGGTTGTCTTTTGAGCGCGGGATGAGACTCTAGCCGTCCCTTTCATGCAATCCGGTTCCATCCGTCTCTTCCGCGCCGCGGGCATCACCGTTTACCTGCACTTCAGCTGGTTCCTGGTCGCGATCTACCAGCTCACTTCGCGGCCCAATGCCTATCAGTCGCGCCTTTTCCCGGTCTACGAATACCTCGCCCTTTTCTGCATCGTCCTCCTGCACGAGTACGGCCACGCGACCGCCTGTCGCTCAGTCGGCGGCTCGGCGGATCGCATCCTCCTCTGGCCTTTCGGCGGGGTCGCGTTCGTGAATCCGCCACAGCGTCCGGGCGCGCAGCTTTGGAGCATTGCCGCGGGGCCGCTGGTAAATGTCGCCCTCATCCCGGTGCTTTACCTCGTGCGTCTTTTTCTTTGGCGCTCGGGGATGATGTTCCAGTCGCCCGACCTCTTCCGGTTGGTGACGATGATCGGCTACATCAACATCGTCATCCTGTTCTTCAACCTGCTGCCCGTTTACCCGCTCGATGGCGGGCAAATCCTGCGCTCGCTCCTGTGGTATCCGTTGGGGCCGATCAAGAGCCTGCGCATCGCCAGTGTGGTTGGTTTGATCGGCGGCGGACTTTTTGCCGCCTACGGAGTTTTCAGCGGCTCGATTTGGCTGGCGCTGCTCGCGTTCTTCCTCCTCAGCCAGGCGGTCGCCGGCTGGCGGCATGCCAATGCCTTGCAGGCTCAGGAAGACGAGGCTCCGCGGCCTCCGGTGCTCTAGTCGCGGGCCGCTTTCAAGGCCGGCGCCTGGGCGAGTTGCGCGAGCAATCGTTCCTTGAAACGTGCGCGAAAAGTCATTTCGTCGACGGCTTTTTCCACCGGCTTGGCGGAATCAGGCGACAACTTCTGCTGCGCATAGCTCTTCAGTTCCCCGACCATCGCCTCATCGGAGAAGAAGGTGAAGAGGCTGGGCGCAAAACTGTTTGCCGCCAGCGCATCCGCTTTCTTCAGCAGCTCCGGCATGTGCGCGCGGGCAAACTTCCACGCAAGCTCGGGATGACCGCTCCGCGCCACTCGCGGCACGAGCGAAAGCGCGCGGCTCGTCGGCAGTTCGTCGGTCAAAGCCAGGGCCAGCGCCTTCTGCGCAAGCTGTGGATCCTGGGCCTCGGCGAGCGCGCCGAAATAATCCTGCTTCTGCTCCAGGCTGGTCGCGCGCAGGCCGCGGGCGTGCAGTTCGTTCCACGTCTTCTCATCGGCATAACGGCCGACAACGTTCAAGACTGGTCCGCGCAGGTCGGGCGAGAGCGACTTCGGTTGTTTCAGAAAAGCGCGGAAACGCTCGTTGCAGCCGGCGATGATTTCCGGGTCGTTAAAAAGAGCCAGCGCGCTCACCAAGCTGGCGCGCAGCGTCGTCGCGCGGCTGCTCTCATCCGGGCGCGCTTCCCAGCCGAGCTGGGCAAAGGCCGGGTGCAAGACGGAGCGGGCGTATTCCTCGAATCGGTCCTGCGCCGGCTGTCCTGCGACCAGACCATCGATGAAACCAAAAGCGGTGATGATCTGCTCCTGTTCCGCCAGTTCGGTCCGCGTCGGCAGTTTCTCGATCAGCGCGAAATACTGTGCCAGCGGCGCGCGTTCCGCCTGCACCAGGGCCCAGGTGTCGCTGAGTAAATTCACCCGGTCCGGGCTGCTCATGTTTGGCAACTGCGCGAGCAACAGTTCCCAGGAGCGGTCGTCGTATTGCACCCGGTAGTTGCCGGTGCCTTCGACGTTCAACTTGATCGCGCGGGCGTCCGGCACCTCGGGGAGCTGGAGGGTTTGGTCGCTCATCAAGAGGCTCACCGGCGCGTCTGTGCCGGCGACTTTGTAGGTCAACGGAATCTTCCATTGGAGCGCAGGCGGGTTCGCGAAGTTCACCGTGAAGCGCTCCTGCGTAAGGGTGATCTTGCCGTCTGTTCCGCGCGCGACTTTTACCAGCGGAAAGCCGGGCTGCTGCGTCCACTCGGCCGCGATCTCGACCACCGGCTTGCCGGAAGCGTCGCCCAGCGCGCGCCAGAGATCCGCCGTGGTCGTGTTGGAATACTGATGCTGCGCCATGTATTGGCGAATGCCGGCCCGGAAAACATCTTCGCCGAGGAAACTCTCGAGCATGCGCAGGAAGGACTGGCCTTTCTTGTAGGTGATGTCGTCAAAGGCACCGCTGGCATCAGCCTCGGTCTTGATCTCCTGCTGGATCGGATGAGTGGTTGAGCGGGCATCGCCTTCCATCGCCGTTTCCTTCGGGATGCCGCGCCGCCGCGTCGGGTCGCGCGGCGCATCGCTCGCCAGCCAGACCTCCCAGTCGGGATTGAATTTCGCGGTGCACTTGCTCCCCATCCACGAGGCAAAGCCTTCGTTAAGCCAGAGATTGTCCCACCAAGCCATGGTCACAAGGTCGCCAAACCACTGGTGCGCGATTTCGTGGGCCACGACCGCGTAGATTCCTTTTTTCGTCGCACTCGACGAGGTTTCGGGATCGTAGAGCAGCGCGCTCTCGAAATAGGTGATGCCGCCCCAATTTTCCATCGCGCCGCCAAAACCGCCGGGCACCGCGATCTCGTCCAGCTTCGGCAAAGGGAAGGGGACGCCGAAGTAGTCGTTGTAATAGCCGACGATTTGTTGCGCGCTCGCGAGCGCATATTGACCGAGCGCAGCCTTCCCTTTGGTCGCGACGACGCGATGCAGGACCTCACCTTGCTGCTTCTCGATCGAGTCAAGCTCGCCGGCGCAAAGGACGTTCAGGTAGGAGGCCATCGGCGGAGTCATGGCGAAGCGGACCTCCTTGCCCGCCGGGGTCGTGGCTTCGTGCTCCACGGGCATGTTCGAGAAGGCTTTCCAATTCGACGGGATGACGGCGGTCAGCTGGAAGCGCGCGCGAAAGCTCGGCTCGTCCCAGCAGGGAAACATTCGGCGTGCGTCCGTCGCCTCGAACTGCGTCCCGAGCATATCCTTCTTCGCGCCGCTGCCGGTCTCCGTGTAGGGCGCATGGTAAAGGCCCTGGCCGCTGGCGTTGATCTTGCCGCTAAACTTTAGCGCGAGCTTGTGCGCACCGGCCGGCAGTTCGCGAGGCAGCGAGATCGTGAGCGTCTGCGCTTGCGGGTCGAGCTTGAGCGCGTCCGCCGCGACGGCCTCGCCGTCAACCGCCGCGCTCGCCACCTCGATCTCGTGCGCGTTTAGGATCAACTCACGTGCCGGCTGGCGAACTTCGAGCTGGATGGTTTCCTCGCCCAGAAAAGTGAGCGCCTTGAGATTGGGCGCGATGCGAACGGCGTATTCCCGCGGCACGACCCCTTTCGGGAGCTTGCCGGGGGTTTTTGCGAAGTCGAACGGCTCTTCCGCATGGAGCGAAAGGCCTAACGAGAGCAAGAAGATGCCGGCTAAACGGAAGCAACGCATCGGGGATGATACCCCAAATTTCGCTTACTTCCCGAGCGCAGTGCGCAATTCCGTCTTGGCCGCTTCCACTTCCTTCGGCGTGCCGTTGCACAGGAGGATGGAACGGAGTTTGTCGCCCTGGTAGCCGCGGGTGGTGAACTTCTTTTTCGCGTGCGTCCCGGTGGTCGCGAGGCGTCCCGCGGGAAGGCTGAAGTCGCCGACAAAGTCCAGTCGCAGATCGAACATCTCCGTCCAGAAGTTCGGCACTTGCTCGTAGCGGATGCGTTTCTTGCCGGTCATGTTTGCGCCCGCGACCAAGCCTTGCTCGCGCGCGTTTTCCCAATGCGTTTGCCGGCGCATGCCGCCCATTAAACGGTCCGGGTAGAAAGCGAGATCGCCCACGGCATAGATGCCCTTTTCCTCGGTTTCGAGATACTCGCTTACGGGTGAACCGTGCGGGCCGGAAAGCGGCGTGTTCCGCACGAGCTCGAGGTTCGGTTCGGAACCGCATGCAACTACGGCCACGCCGGCGGCCACGCGGTTGCCGCTCTTTGTCTGGATGTTGCGCAGGACGGTTTTGCCTTCGAAGCCGTTAAGGCTTTCGCCTAACAAGAGGCTGACTCCGTGTTTCGTGAAGTAGCCGGTAAGCCAGTCGCCGGTCTCGCGGTCGAGGTAGCGATTCAGGAGAAACGCGTTCCGGTGCATCATGCTCACCTTGAACTTGAGCTGCTTGAGGCTTGAGGCGACCTCGCAGGCGAGCAATCCGCCGCCCACGACCACGATCATTTTCTCGAGGCTCGCCATTTCCCGCAGGGCCATGGCGTCGCGCGTCGTCCGCAGGTAAATTACATTGCCGAGACCGACGCCGGCCACTGGTGGACGCAACGGGCGGCTGCCCATCGCGAGGCAAGCTTTGTTGAACTCGATCGTCTCGCCGTTACCGAGCACGGCCAGGCGGCGGTCGATGTTTAACTGCGTAACCACGGTGCCGAAGCGGGCCTCGATCTTGTGAGTGTTGTACCACTGCGCGTCGAGGTGCGGGAGCTTCTTTGTCGGCGGGACTTTCTCGCGCAGGAAGCTCTTCGAGAGCATCCAGCGCTTGTAAGGTGGGAAAGCTTCCGCGCCCACGAGCGTGACTGATCCGCGTTTGTCGTATTTGCGGATGCTTTCGCATACGCTGCCGCCGGCAATGCCGCCGCCGATGATGAGATAGTCGCGCTGGATCATGTTTCGAGCCGAGACGATAGGAAAGCCCGTCGCTGCGAGCGAGGGAAAAATTCCCCTTTCCGTTAGGCCAGGACCGCGCGGCAGATCAAAACCGAGGCGACCACACCGGTGAAATCCGCCAGGAGCCCGGCGGGAATGGCGTGCCGCGTCTGTTTTACCCCCACGGCGCCGAAGTAAACCGCGGCCACGTAGAAGGTGGTCTCGGTGCTTCCGTAAACCGTTGCGGCCATCAGGCTGACTAAATTATCCGGTCCGAGCCGGTGGACCACGTCGGTGAAAAGCGCCAGGGTCGCGCCGCCGCTCAGCGGGCGCATGAGCGCGATCGGGAGGAGATCGGTCGGGAAATGCAGCGGGGTTAGGATCGGCGAAAGCGCCTGTGCCAGGAGATCGATCCCGCCGGCGCCTTTGAACATGTTGATCGCCACCAGCATGGTCACGAGGAAAGGGATGATCTTGAGAATGACGGCAAAACCTTCCTTCGCCCCTTCGACGAATTCCTCGTAAACCTTTAGCCCGCAAAGCGCGGCGTAGAGGGTGAAGAACGAGAGCAGGAGCGGGATCGCCAGCATGGAAAGTGCGCTCACGCTGCGCACGAAATAGCTCTGTGGAAGCGGCGTGGCCGCCAGCGGCAGACCGAGTGTTTCCGGGAAAACCTGCCGGATGAAGAGCGCGACGAAGAACAGCCCGAGCAACGTCAGCAGCGCCACGCCCCAGCCGGGCACCCGCGGCGGCGCGGTCGGCAGAAGGCTTTCCACCGGCGGCTCCAAAGTGTCGGCTGTTTTAGGCGGCAACTCGTGCGGCCGGACCGCGAAGAGCGGCAGCTTCTCGAGCAATTTCACCATCGTGATGGCAACCGTCGCCGCGCAGAGCGTGGCCAACAGCGATGTGCCGACGATGGCCGTCGGGTTGCGCGAACCGGCGCTCACGAGAATGGCGATCGCGGTCGTGGGAATGAGCTGGACCGAGCTGGTGTTGATCGCGAGAAAGGTGCACATCGCGTTCGTCGCCGTGCCGGGATGCGGGTTGATCGTCTCCAGGTCGCGCATCGCCCGGAGGCCGAGCGGCGTGGCCGCGTTCCCGAGGCCGAGCATGTTGGCCGCCATGTTCATTAGCATCGAGCCCATCGCCGGATGGTCCTCCGGCACGCCGGGGAAAAGTCGCTTCATCACCGGCCGCAGTCCGCGCGCGAGGCGTTGCACCAGGCCGGCGCGTTCCGCCAGGCGCATCACGCCCAGCCAGAGCGCCATGATTCCGATCAACCCGAGCGCGATCGTGACTGCCGTCTTCGCGCCTTCGAAGGCGCCTTCCGTCACCGCCGGCAGGCGGTTCATCCAACCGCCGATCCCGACAGCCAGCAGGATGAGCGCGAGCCAGATCTTGTTCAGCATTTAGCGCCGCGCGACGAAGCGCTGTTCCTCGGCCAGGTGTTGCCGCGGATGCGGATCATTCGGCAGCAGGCGCGCCGCTTTTTGGAACGCTTCCAGCGCTTCGCGATGCAAGCCGGCGCGCTGGTAAGCGAGGCCAAGATGTTCCCACGCCGGGCCGTAGCTGGAGTTGATCGCCGCCGCGCGGCGCAGCTGTTCAATCGCCGCCTGGTTTTGTCCCGCGGCGAAGAGCGCGAAGCCAAATTGCGCGCGCACCAGGTAATCCTTCGGCGCCAGTTGCACCGCGCGCGCGAGCGGGCGCACCGCCTCCGCGCAACGGTTCACGTTGATAAATCCAAAGCCGGCGGTCGCCTGGATGGCGGCGTTATCCGGTGCGAGTTCGCTCGCCTTGGCCAGCGCGCGCACCGAGCCCTGCGCGTTCCCGAGCCGGTTCTCGGCGCGCGCCAGTTGCACCCAGGCATCGAGCAGCGCGGGGTTGGTCGTGGTCGCGCGGCGCGCGGCCTCCGCGCTCGGCTGGCGATGGCCCAGTTCCTCTTCGCAACCGCTCAACAAAATCCAGGCTTCCGCCCAGCCGGGCTCAATCTCGGTTACGCGCCGGAGATGCGGCAAGGCCGCGCCGCGCCGGCCTTGGGCCCAATCGATCAAGGCCAAACCGAGATGCGCCGAGGCCCGCCGCGGATCGAGCACAAGCGCGCGCTGGAGCGCCGCGATCGCTTCCGGAAATTGCCGCGCGGCGCAGGCGAGAATGCCGCATAATTCCTGGGCCGCGGCGCTGTTTGGATATTTTAAGCGCAGCGCGCGCAAGGCGTTGGTGGTCGCGACGGCGTTGCCGCGGAAATAACTTTCCACCGCCTGACGCGCGAGTGGATCCTGCAGCACCTGCTCGCGGCTCTCGAGCACGCGTTTAACCGGCGGTTTCACCAGCTTTTCCGGTGGCGGGAGTTTCTTTAAAAGACGCTCGATCGCCGGGTCCTGCGCCCGGGCCGCGGTCGCGAAAAGGACCACGGCGAGGAGAAAAACAGCCAGCAAGATGGACCGCGCCGGGCTCATGCCGGTTTTGTAGGTCGCGTGCGGGCGCATTCCAAGCGCGAACTTGTCCGCCGCGCGACGACTTGTTAGAACGCCGCCACATGCTCACGCTGCGCGGCTTCGTTGGTCTCCTGCTTTTGCTCCTCCTGCCCGCGAGCGCCCGCGCCGGCAGCGCCGTCTGGCGCGCGACCAATGCCAAGGGCCAGGTGATCTATCTCGCTGGCTCGATGCACTCGCTCCGCGGGATCGATTACCCGCTGCCGCCGGAATACAACCGCGCCTTCGAGGCCTCTACGCGGCTCGTCTTCGAGGTCGAACCGGGCGCGCTCGAGCGCAGTTCCGAGAGCATGGAGAAAGCGGGCGAGTATCCCCGCGGCGACAGCCTCCAGCGGCACGTCGATCCGCGGACCTACGAGTACCTCCGCCGCATCTTCGCTCTCTTGCGCGTGCCAGAGGAAAAGTTCGCCCGCTACCGCCCGTGGCTGCTGGCTTTCTACTTCGAGAATCCGAACGCCGGCGGCTTTTCCCACGATCTCGGGGTGGAGGAGTTCCTCACCCGGCGCGCGCGCACCAACGGCAAGGCCACCGCCGGGCTGGAATCGGCCCGCGAACATGCCGACGTCTTTGTCGGGATGAGCGATGTGCAGGCGGAGGCCACGCTTTTGCTCACGTTTGTCCCGCAAACCGAAGGCGCGAGCGGCCGCGACGTGGTCGCCGCCTGGCGCCGCGGCGACGCCGATTTTCTCTGGCGTTCCACTCGCTCGAGCTATCGCGATTATCCCGTGCTGGCCGATCGCCTCCTGGAGGATCGCAACCTCCGCTGGCTCCCGAAGATCGAAGGCTATCTGGGCGGCGGGCGCACCACCATGATCGTCGTCGGCGCGGCGCACATGGGCGGGCCAAACGGCCTGCTTGCGCTCCTGCGAAAACGCGGCTGCCGCGTGGAGCAACTCTAGCGGGAGGCAAAAGCCGGCGCTGGCGGCGTCTCTCTAGTGCATGCGTCCCGTCGTCCTCGCAGGCTGGATCTTTCTCGCGACCGGAATTTGCGGACGCGGCGCTGGCGCCGGCGACGGGGAGACAGGTGCACCCGCAGCCGCGGCCGCGTTCGAAAGCGCCCGGAATCTCTGCACGGCGGATGGCGGCGCCCTCTGGGGCCGCTCGCTCTGCGGCCCGATCCTCCTGGTCGACCCCGGCACGCGCGCCGTCTTCGCCAACCAGGCCGATGCCGAAGGCCGCCTGCAACCGCGCGGGAAAATCTTCGTGGGCGAATTACCCGTCGAGATCAACGTAGCCAATACCGCGCTCGCCTGGGCCGGGGTGCGGTGGACGAT
The DNA here is from genome assembly GCA_963726745.1 of uncultured Verrucomicrobiae bacterium. Classification (GTDB taxonomy): domain Bacteria; phylum Verrucomicrobiota; class Verrucomicrobiia; order Chthoniobacterales; family UBA10450; genus JACCTI01. Next base: position 375,501 of record CAVSDR010000003.1, on the reverse strand, counting down.
GCTGCGGCTGCCGTTGCCGGCGGATGAGGAACGGCGCCGCGTCCTCCTGGCGCATGAGCTCTGGCATCGCGTGCAAGCGGATCTCGGTTTCGCGAGCGAGGAGATGGGCAATGAGCACCTCGACACCCGCGAGGGTCGTTCTTGGTTGCAGCTCGAGTGGCGCGCGCTCGCGGCGGCTTTGCAGGCTTCTGCCGAGAAGCGCGCCGCGGCCACGGGCGATGCGCTTCTTTTCCGGGCGCGCCGGCGGGAAATTTTTCCCACGGCGGCCGCGGCCGAGCGCGCGCTGGAGATCAACGAAGGCCTCGCGGAATACACCGGCGTCAGGCTGGGTGCGCGCGCCGATCGGCCTCGATTTGTCGTCGAACACGAATTGGCCGAGGCGCCGCGGCAGCCGAGTTTTGTCCGCGCTTTTGCCTACGCCACCGGTCCTGCTTACGGGCTCCTCTTAGACGACGCGCAGCCCGGCTGGCGGAAAGCGTTAAAAATAGACGACGACCTGGCGGCGCTGCTGGCGCGGGCCGTTCAGTTCGAATTGCCCACGAACCTCGCCGCCCTCGCCGCGAAGCGCGCCGCGAGCTATGGCGCGCAGGAACTGGAGGAAACCGAGGAACGTCGCGAGCGGGAACACGCCGCGCGCCGGGCCGACTATCGCGCCCGCCTCGTCGACGGTCCCGTTTTGATCATCCCGTTGGCGAAAATGCAGCTGCAGTTCGATCCCGGCGATCTCGTTCCGCTGGGCGCGCCCGGCACCGTTTACCCGAAGATCCGCATCGTCGACGAATGGGGCATCCTCACGGTCACGCGCGGCGGCGCGCTCCTAAGTTCCGACTTCTCCCGCATCACCGTGCCGGCGCCTGAGGGCGCGGGTTGGAAGCTCGAGCTCCGTCCCGGGTGGGAAATCCAGCCGGCCGCGCGCGCCGGAGATCGCATCCTCCAGCCGAAGAAATAGCCGTCAGGCTTTCAGGAGCGTGGCCGCGTGGCGCAGGGCGGATTCACTCGCGCCCCCGAGCATGCGCGCGATTTCTTCGCGGCGGGCTTTGCTCGTGACCTCGCGCAACTCGGAGTACGTGCGGCCACCGGCGACTTCCTTGGTAACCACAAAATGCGCGCTGGCCGCGGCTGCGACTTGCGGCAGGTGGGTGATGCAAAGCACCTGATGCTCCTCCGCGAGCGCGCGCATCTTCGCGCCCACGGCGTTGGCGATTTCGCCGCCCACGTTGGCGTCGATCTCGTCAAAGACGAGCAGCGGAATCGCATCCTGCGCCGCGAGCGCGCCCTTGATTGCGAGCATCAAGCGCGAGATTTCGCCACTGGAAGCGATGCTGCGCAGCGGCTTGAGCGGTTCGCCGGGGTTGGGGGAGAAGAGCAGCTCGACCGCGTCGTAGCCCCGGAGGTTTGGCTCGCCTAACGACTCCAGTTTCACCTCGAACTCCGATTGTCGAAAACCGAGGTCGCGCAGGTTCTCGCGAATTTTAGCCGACAACTTCGGCGCGGCTTTGGCCCGCAGCTTATGCAGCGCTTCGCCCGCGCGTTTCACCTCCGATTGTGCCTGCGCGATCGCGCCCGCGAGCCGTTCCAATTCCTCGTCGCGCCCCTCGATCTTGCGCATCCGCTCCGCGGCGGCGTCGCCAAACGCGATCACTTCCGGCAAGGTCGCGCCGTATTTGCGCTTGAGCGTCTCGAAAAGCGAGACGCGTTGCTCGAGCGCGCTCAGCTGCGCCGGGTCGAGGTCGAGCTTGTCGGCATAATGGATCAAGGTGCGCGCGATCTCGCCCAGCTCGGTCACGCTCGCGGCGTGGGCCGCGGAGAGGTCGGCGATTTCCGGGTCGATCTTTTCCAGCTCGCGCAACAAACGCTGCGTCTCGCCGAGTTGCGCGACGATGGCGTCGTCTGCCTCGGTCAAACGCGTGGCCACGGCGCTGGCCAGCTCGATCAGGCGCTTCGAGTTGCTGCCTAATTTGTAGCGCGCCTCGATCTCCGCTTCCTCCTCCGGGGCGAGGTTGGCGCTGGAGATTTCCGCGACCTGGTGGCGCAACAAATCCAGCTCCTGCGCCCGCGCCGACTCCGCCGTGCTCAAGGTCTCGCGCTCCGCGACCAGCGCCTGAAGCGCGCGGAACTTCGCGGAGAACTCCGCCGTCTCCGCGTGCGCAAAGGCGTCGAGCAACCCGAGCTGCCGCTCCGGCGAGAGGAGCGACTGGTGATCGTGCGGGCCATGGAGATCGACCAATTCGTCGCCTAACGACTTCAAGACGGCGAGCGTGGTCGGCGAGCCGTTGATGAACTGGCGGTTCGTCCCGCTGGCGGAAAGCGAGCGCTTCAAAATCAGCTCGGTTTCGCACGGTTCCACGCCCGCTTCCTCCAGCTTGCTGTTTAATTTCCGCAGCTCCGCGCCCTCGAAGACCGCTTCGACCGTGCAGAGCTCCGCGCCGGTGCGGATGAGCGTTTTGTCGGCGCGTTCGCCTAACAAGAGCTGGAGCGCGCCGATGATGATCGACTTGCCCGCGCCGGTCTCGCCGGTGATCGCGGTAAAGCCCGGGCCGAGCTGCCACTGGAGGTCTTCGACCAGCGCGAGGTTTTTGATGCGCAGGAGCTGGAGGACGGCGGGCATGGTTGAGTCTTGCAGGTTGCGGAGTGAGAGTGCTCGCTTCGCGTTCTGAACTTTCACCGCTCCGCCATCAACTCTCAACTTTCCCTCACTTTTCTCGGCACCGGCACCTCGCAGGGCGTCCCCATGATCGGCTGCGACTGCGCGGTCTGCACTTCGCCCGACCCGCGCGACCAGCGGCTGCGCTCGTCGATTTTCATCGAAACGCCGGAGTGCTCCCTGGTGGTCGATACCGGCACGGATTTCCGCACGCAGGCGCTGCGGGCAAAGATCCGGCATCTCGATGCGGTCGTCTTCACGCACTCGCACACCGACCACGTGATGGGCTTCGACGACCTCCGCCGCTTTGGCGCGGCCAAGGGCTACATGCCGGTCTACGCCTCGGCCGCGACGATGAAAGATCTGGCCCGCGTTTTTGAGTTCGCCTTCAAGGCGACAAATCCGTTTCCCGGTTACCTGAAACCGGAGCCGCACATCGTCGATGGGCCGTTCCAGCTCGGCGCGACCACGCTCACGCCGCTGCCGGTGCCGCACGGGCACACCGAAGTCTACGGCTACCTCTTTTCCCGCGGGGGCGAAAAGCTGGTCGCCTACCTGAGCGATTGCAGCGCGGTCCCGGACGAAATAGCCGACAAGATCCGCGGCGTGAAAGTGTTCATTGTCGATGCGCTCCGCCCGAAGCCGCACCCGACGCACCTGAGCGTGGACCAGGCGATCGAAGCCGCCAGCCGCGTGCAGCCGGAGCGCACTTTCTTCACGCACATCGCGCACGAGCTGGCGCACAGCGCGGAGGCCGAGCTGCCGCCGAATACTTTCATTGCCTACGACGGCCTGAAGCTAGAGTTGTGACCTGATGCGCTTCCCGGCGTTCTTCCTCGTGGCGCTGCTCGCGGCGCCTGGCCTAACGAGCAATCTCCGCGCGCAGGACCTGGCCGCAGCCACCGTTGTGATCTACAATCAGGCGAGCACGGAATCGGCCGAGCTGGCCAAATTTTACGCGCAGAAACGCGGGATCGCGCGCGACCATGTGGTCGGCGTTTCCTGTTCGACCGCGGAGGAAATCTCGCGCGAAGAGTACGACCGCACCCTGGCCGCGCCCCTGCGCGGGCTCTTTCGCGAGCGGCGTTGGTGGAGCTTTCGCGACGGGCCCGACGGACGGCCGCGGGTGGACGCGAGCACGATCCGCTTCGTCGCGCTGATGAAGGGGATGCCCTTGAAGATTCGCGGGCAGGCCGAGGCCTACGAAGGCGACGTCAACCAAGGCGGCCCGATCGGCAGCCGCAACGATGCCTCGGTCGATTCCGAGTTGGCCATCCTGGGAGTGAACACGCGCCAGATCTCCGGCGCGGCTAACAATCCCTACTTCCAGAGCTACCGCAGCGTGACCGAAGAGACGGACCCGGCGCTGCTGCTCGTTTGCCGGCTGGACGCGCCTACCGCGGCGACGGTGCGCCGGATGATCACTGATGCGATGGAGACTGAGAAGAACGGGCTTTGGGGGCGGGGATTCGTCGATGGGGCGCAGAATCATGCCAATGGTTTGGAGATTGGCGATCGCTGGCTCGCGAGCGTGGTCGACGGGCTGCGGGCCGCGGGCATTCCGACGGTCTATGACAACGCGCCGGCAATCTTCCCGAACGGCTACCCGATTACCGACTGCGCCTTGTATTACGGCTGGTATGCCGCCGGGATAGCCGGCGCTTTCAGCGACGCGGATTTTCGTTTTCTTCCCGGGGCGGTTGCAGTGCACATCCATTCCTTCAGTGCCAGCACCCTGCGGGACCCAAACGCGAATTGGGTGGCGCCGCTCCTGACCAAGGGGGCGGCGGTCTCGTTAGGCAACGTCTACGAGCCGTTCCTCCAGCTCACGACGCACCTCGAGCTGTTCAACGACCGCCTGCTGCACGGCTTTACCTTTGCGGAAAGCGCCTACATGGCCACGCCCGCGCTTTCCTGGATGACGGTGATGGTGGGCGATCCGCTTTACCGGCCGTATGCCGCGTGGTTGAGGCTCGAACCGAAACGCGAAACATCCAAAGCCGGCGACCTGCCTGATTGGAAAATGTATCATAACTTTGCGGTCCAGAATGCCACCCTGCCGCCGGCGGAGTATCGCGCCGCGGCGCGTGCGGCGGCCTCGAAAGGGCGGAACGCGGCCATGATCGAGGACCTCGGCGGGATGGAAGCGCGTGAGGGAAACTTCGCCGCGGCCACGAGTTACTTCCAACAAGCGCGCGCGATGTATGCGAAGCGCGACGACATCCTGCGCGTAGTCCTGGAGGAAGCCGCGGCCTGGATCGGCCAGGAGAAACCGAAGCGCGCTCTCGACGTGGTCCGCAGCGTCCTGCGGATCGTGCCCAACGCTCCCGCGAGCGCTCTCCTGCGAAAAGTGGAGCAGGACTTGAATCCCACGCCGGCGCCGGCGGCCACGCCCCGTTAGCCTAACGAATGATCCCGCGCTCGCTGCTTCGATGAAGGCCACGATTTGCGCGATCTCGTCGGTCTGCGGCATTTCCGCGCGCACCGCTTCGAGCGCCTGGCGGGTGTTGTAGTTGCAGCGAAAGATCAGGCGGAAAGCTTCCTTGATGCACTTGATCGCGGCAGGTGCGAAGCCGGCCCGCTCGAGACCGACGACGTTAACCCCGCGAATCTGCGCCGGGTTGCCATCGGCGATCATAAACGGGGGCACGTCCTGCACGATCTTGGAACAGCCGCCAGTGATCGCGAGCCGCCCGATCCGACAGAATTGATGGACCGCGGTCAGGCCGCCCATGATCGCGCCGTCGCCGATCTGGACGTGGCCGGCGAGGGTGCCGTTGTTCGAGAAAACGACGCCGTCGCCGACGAGGCAATCGTGCCCGATATGGCTGTAGGCGAGAAAATTTCCACGGCTGCCGACGCGGGTTTTGCCATCGCCCTTGGTGCTCCGGTTGACCGTGCAGAACTCGCGAAAAACGTTCGCCTCGCCGAGCTCGAGATAGGTCGGTTCCCCGGCGTATTTCAAATCCTGCGTCTGCTGCCCGATGGAGCAGTAGGCGTAGAACTTGTTATGCGCCCCCGCGATCATCGGGCCCTCCAGGGTCACGTGATGTTGCAGCCAGCAACCTTCGCCGAGGATGACGTGCGGGCCGACGATGCTGTAAGGCCCCACCACCGTGCCCGCCCCGAGCGCCGCGCCCGGGTCGACGATCGCCGTCGGATGGATTTGCGGCGCGTTCACTTGGTGTCGAGAAAGGTGAACATGAGCTCGCCCTCGGAAACGACGGCATCGTTCACGGTGCATTTGCAACGCGCCTTGGCGATGCGATTGCTGCGCGCTTTCAGCAGTTCCGTGTGAATCACAAGCGTGTCGCCGGGGAAGACCGGCTTGCGAAACTTCACGTCATCCGCGCTCACGAAATAACCGAGCCGGCTGGAGCTCTTGGTCAGCTTCATCATGAGAATGCTGGCTACCTGGGCCATCGCCTCGACCTGGAGCACGCCCGGCATCACCGGGTGGCCGGGGAAATGCCCGGCGAAATAAGGCTCGTTGATCGTGACCGTCTTCATCCCGGTGCATTTCATGTCGCCCTCGAAACCGAGAATGCGATCGACCATCAGGAAGGGATAACGATGCGGGAGAATGGCCATCACCTGGTTGATGTCGAGCGCGCCTTCGCCCAGCGCCTCCGCGCGCGGCTGCACCATTGGGACCGACTTCGCGTGCTCGCGCACGAGCGCGCGGGCGAGCTCGGCATTTGGGCCGTGGCCCGGTTTGACCGCGATGATGTGGCCCCTCAAGCGCAGGCCAGAAAGCGCGAGGTCGCCGATGATATCGAGAATCTTGTGGCGGACGAATTCGTCGGCAAAACGGAGCGGTTCCTTGCTCAGGACGGCCTCGCCGCGGATGACGATCGCGTTCTCCAGACTGCCGCCTTTGATCAGGTTTTTCTCCATCAGCTGCTGCACGTCCTCGTAGAAAACGAAGGTGCGCGCAGGCGCGATTTCCCGCTCAAAAATAGCCGGCGTGATCTCGGTGCTGAGGAACTGGGTGAAGCGTCCGTCCGGTCCCACCTGCGTGCAGCTGATGCGAAATTTGTCGTCTGGGAGCACGACCAGCAACGAGCCGCCCTTGGTCTCGATCGAGATCGGCTCGCGCACGATGAAGAAGCGCCGCGGTGATTCCTGCGGGACGACGCCGGCCTTCTTGATCAAGTCGACGTAGGCCTGCGCGCTGCCGTCGCCGATCGGCGGCTCATTGGCGTCCATTTCGATGATCGCGTTGTCCACCCCCATCGCGGAAAGAGCCGACAAGATGTGCTCCACCGTGTGCACCCGCATCGCGCCTTCGCCGATCGTGGTCGCGCGCTCGACCGTTTTCACGTGGTCGATTCGGGCATCGATCGTCGGCTCATCGGCGAGATCCTTGCGCTTGAATTTAATCCCGTGATCCACGGGCGCGGGTTGCAGGCGCAGCGTCACTTTCTCTCCGGTGTGGAGCGAAGTCCCGGAGAGCGCGGCCGATTTGCCGACGGTTTGCTGCATCTCAGCGCTGGAAGCCATAGGCGCTAAGTAAACAACAAAAGCCGCGAGTGACTAGCGAGGGTTTCGCAGTGCGCTGCCCGGCTCAAGCCGTGGCCAGCTCGTCGAGATGGCACCAGTCGATCTCGACCCGCTGGCGTTGCGCGAAGCGGTCGTGGAAGAAGAGCTCCTTGTGCCGGCAACCGTGCTCGTGCACCAGCTTGGTCACCTTCACGTCGAAGCAGCAATACTCCGCGATCTCGAGCACGCGGCCTTCGCGCCACCACTTGATCGCGTCCAGGCCGGCGGCGGTTTTTTGCACGCCGAGCGTGGCCGTGGCGATCGAGTCAAGCGCGAGGCGATGCCCGAGTTTTTGCTCCACGTCGACCATCAGGTCGGCGGTCGGCAGTTCGTGGATCAAATCCAAAATCGTGTAACCCATGAGCACGTGATAATCGAAATTGATCACGTTGAACCCGACCACGAGATCGGCCCGGCGAAGGCGCTCGATCAAGGCGTCGACGCGGTCCTCGTGGAAGACCTGATACCGGCCCGTGGCCGTGCTGTAGATCACCCCGACGGACATGCGCATGTTGCACTTCCGATCCCAGCCGCCGGCGTCGTTCGCCGTGCGCTGGGTCTCGAGATCGAAGTAGACAATGTCGCGCGGCATTGGGCCCATTGAACAGCCCGCGCCGGCTATTTCAATTCAATTTCGCCCGCGTCGAAGGCCGCCATCTTCGCGAGATCGGTCAGGTGAAATTGCTCGACCACCACGCCGTCGTCCTGAAGCACCTCGGCGGCGTTTTCACCCGCGGGCGCGAGGCCGATGCGCTGGAGCTTTTTCGTTTCGCTGATGCTAAGGAGTGGAAGCCCATCGGCGGTCCGGAGAAAGCTGCCGTCGGCGTCGAAGGCGACCGTAAGCTCGACGGTGGTGCGTTGGTTTTTCGCCAGCGGATTTGGCTGCAGCTTGACGGCTATTTTCTCGAGCAGAGGCGTCCCGCCCGCGGGCACCGGCTCGCCCTTTTCCATCGTGAAGTCATGGTGCGCAGTAATGGTTTTCTCGAATTGCACTTTCCAATCGGAGGTCGCCTGGCCATCGGTGATGTTCTTGCCCGCGAGGACTAACGAGCGCACGCGCTGCGCCTGCGAGTTCTCTTCCAAGAGAAGAATCGAGTCGCTGTCCGGCGAGGCCGCGAGCTGGCGCGGCTGCGGTTCGCCCGCGGGCACGCTCAAGCGGCGGAGGAGCTCGCCGGATTTCGAGAGCTGCTTCACCTCAGTTGCTTCGGGCGAAACCTGCTCGATCACCCAGCGCGTTTCCTCGCGGCCGGGAGCGCAGGAAAGCGCCTCGCCGCAATCCTCCTGGCGGGTGCGCACCTCGCCGGTATTCATGATGTTGCCGTCTAAATCGCAGAGGATCGAAAGGGCACGGCCATCGGCCAGCTGCACGCTCAAGAGCGGGAGGCCATTCGCGAGTTCGACCGCGGTCACCCGCGCGATCCGCAGGGAGTTTTCGTCCTCGACCCAGTCGTTAAAGAAATAGCCGACACCTTCTGCGTCCGCATCGACGGCGTAACCGCGCGCGAAATATTTCCCCGAAGGCAGCGGCTCGCCCGCGTCGTTTTTTCCATCCCAAGCCGTCTGTAAGGCATCGTTCCCGGCCTCGAATTCTTCCAGTTCCGCCTCGCGCTGAAGCACGCGCACGAGCTTCCCGTCGCGGTCGTAAATCCCGAGGCTGATCAGCCCGTCGACCGGCGGCGGGAGAAAACTGATGCGCACCTTGCGCGGCGTCGGGCTCGCGGAAGGCGCGGGCGTTTCCTGCGCGCGGACGGGAAGCGCCAACAGGAGACCGACGAGAATTAAGCGTAATGGCGCCATTGGATTTGGGGGAAAAGGTTGTCGCACGTTTCGCATTCGGAAAGGAAAACCGGGTCGAGGCTGCCTGCCTTTAGCTGATTCCCGAGCTCTTGGAAACGGCGGAGGTGCGTTTCGGTGCGGCTGGTGGCGTACTCCCGGGCGGTGCCAGTTTTCATGAGGAAAGCCCAATCGCTCGACTGCGCGAGCAGGAGTTCGCGCGCGAGCTGCTTGAGCGCGCGGTCGATCAAATGGTCGGCTGTTTCCGCGTGGGCCTGCGCGAGGGCGTGCATTTCGCGCGCGGCGCGATGGAGCGGCGGATAAATCCACGAATTATTCTCGTGCAACCAGACGCTCCAGTAGCCGCCTTCGCCCCAGCTCGAGGCGGCGGGCGCGACCACTTCCTGCGTCGGATGCGTCGCCAGGTAGGACGTTGGACTCGTTAGGCGGAGCGTCCCGCTGGCGGCGTTTTGCCGGATGACCTGTTCCAAAAAGAGCGGACCTTCGAACCACCAATGCCCGAAAAGCTCCGCGTCGAACGGCATTGTCAGGATCGGGTCGAGCACCAGCTCGGCCGCAGCTTCCAGCTCCTGCGTGCGCGCTTTCAGAAAATGGCTCGCGTGCGTCGCCGCCATTTCCTCGGCCTGAGCGCGCTGGTAAAATTCCTTCGGCCCGCGGCCGCCGGTGATGCGGTGATACTTAAAACCAGTGAAGCGCGGCTGTTTTTGCGCTGAGTGCGCGAAGGCATACTCCGGCGGGAGATCGTAGCCGACGTCGCGGTAAAAGTCCCGGTAGGCCGAATGTCCCGGATAGCCGGCCTCGGCGCTCCAAACTTGCCGGCTGCTATTCGGGTCACGCGCGAAAACCGCCGGGCCGGCCGCGGTGAATGCGGGCGCGAAGATCGCCGCCGCGGGGCGTGGTTGCGCGAGCATGAGGCCATGCGCGTCGAGCACGAACCAGCGCAGGTTCGCCTCCGCGAGCATTTTCTCCAGGCCGGGCGCGTAAGCGCATTCCGGCAGCCAAAAACCACTCGGCTCCGCGCCAAACGCGGCGCGGTAGGCATCGCAGCCGATGAGGATTTGCGCACGCACGGTTGCGGGCGTTTCCATCAGCAAAGGCAGCAACCCGTGCGTCGCCGCACTGGCGATGATTTCGAGCACGCCGGCATCGCGCAGTTGGCGGAAGACGGCGACAAGGTCGCGATTCCACGCTTCGTAACGCCGCTGCGTCTCGCGCAGAAGCGCGTGGTAAAAATGCGCCAGCTCGAGCAGTTCTGGGTGCTGAGAATGCCGGCTAATTTCGCGCTCGGCCAAGTCGATCGAGCGCGCGAGATGTTGCGCGTAGCGCTCACGCAGGAGTTCGTCCTGGAGCATCGCGCAGAGCGGCGGCGTGAGGCTCATGCAGAGCCGAAAGGGGACCGCGTCCGCCATCAGCCGCTCCATCATCTGGATGAGCGGGATGTAAGTCTCGGTGATGGCCTCGAAAAGCCAGGCTTCCTCGAGAAACTCCTCGTGCTCCGGGTGCCGGATGAACGGCAGGTGCGCGTGCAGGATCAGCGCAAGCGAACCGGGCATGAACCCCTCAGCGGACTAGAGGGTGCGGCAGAAGTCCTGGAAGCGATCGAGACCTTTTTTGATGATGTCGATGCTGGTCGCGTAGCTCATGCGCACGGTGCGGTCGTCGCCGAACGCAGCGCCGGGCACCACGGCCACGTTGGCCTTGCTCAAGAGGCGGTCGGCAAAGTTCTGCGAACTCAGGCCAAGCTGGCTGATGTTGATCAAAATGTAGAACGCGCCCTGCGGTTTCACCGCGGTGATGTTCGGGATCTTGGTGATCCGGTCGTAGGCGTAGTTCCGGCGCATGTCGAACTCCTCGCGCATATCGGAGAGCGCTTGCTGGTCGCCCTTGAGCGCAGCGATGGCGCCGTATTGAGCGAAAGAGGTCACGTGCGAAGTGCTATGGCTCTGGATGGAATCAACCGCCTTCGCAATTGCATCCGGCGCCGCCAGGTAGCCGAGACGCCAACCGGTCATCGCGTAAGCCTTGCTGAAACCGTTGACCGTGATCGTGAGGTCGTAGGCTTCCTTTGAAAGCGAAGCGACGCTGACGTGCTTCACGTCATCGTAAACCAGCTTCTCGTAGATCTCGTCGGAGAGAATGTAGATGTCTTCCTCGGCGGCGATCGCCACGATGCCTTCGAGTTCCTCGCGAGTGTAAACGGCGCCGGAAGGATTGTTCGGGCTGTTCAGGATGACCATTTTCGTGCGCGGGGTCATCGCGTTTTCAAAGTCTTCCGCGCGCATCTTCCAGCCATTGCGCTCGGACGTAGGGACGATCACCGGCTCGGCGCCCGCGAGGCGGACCATGTCCGGGTAGCTCACCCAGTAGGGCGAGGGGATGATGACCTCGTCGCCTTCCTGACAGGTGGCGAGGATGGCGTTGTAACAAGAATGCTTCGCGCCGTTGCTCACCACCACCTGGCTCGGCTTGTAGGAAAGGTCGTTGTCGGCCTTGAGCTTGTCGGCAATCGCCTGGCGCAACTCGGGAATGCCGGCGCTCGGGGTGTACTTGGTAAAGCCGGTCTGGAGCGCCGCGATCGCGGCATCCTTGATGTGCTCCGGCGTGTCGAAGTCGGGCTCGCCCGCGCCGAATCCGCAGACGTCCAATCCCTCGGCTTTCATCGCCTTGGCCTTGCTGTCGATCGAGAGCGTAAGGGAGGGAGTTAACTTGGCGGCGCGCTCGGAAATTTCCATGGTTTGCAAGGTGGTTTTGGGTTGGGAAAAGGGGAGCGCAAACTATTGGCGCTCGTAGAAGCTTTCAATCAAAGGTTTGAAGTTATTCTCGTCCACTTGGACGATCTTCATCTCGCGCTGCGCGTTCTCGACCGCGTCGGAAGCATGCGCCGCGTTGACCATGATCGACTGGCCGAATTCCTTCCGGATCGATCCCGGAGGCGCCTTGCTCGGATCGGTCGGCCCGAGGACTTCGCGGATCTTCGCAACCGCGTTTTCGCCCTGGTAAACCAGGGCCACGATCTTCTCGGAGCCGGGCTCGTTGAGCTTACTGTCACTGGTGTTGCTGGGGCGCGCACCGGACATGAACTCCACGATGTCTTCCCAGGCATTGCGGCCTTTTTCGCCGCCGAGTTTGTCTTCCAAAACCGGGAGCACCGGGCCGTAGAAATCCTTCGCCTGAGCCACGCTCATGCGGTGGACCTTGAAGCCGATAATCGAGAGGCCAGTGCGCGAAAAGACTTCGATCACGCCGCCCGGACGGAGGTTCGGGAACTTAAAGTTATCCGGCTTAATTAGAACCAGCGTCTTCTCAACCTTCGTGCCCTCGGGATAGCTGATCACGTTCTCGAGGATGCCGCCGTCCTTGTCGGAAAATTCCGCCCAAAGCTTCAAGTGGTCGCGCACGGAATCATTCCCGAAGGCCGCGAGCACGCCGGGTTCAAAGTAGGTCACCTTGCCGGACTCGTCGGTCACGTAGTCGCCGTAGGTGTCGCGCACGGTTTCGCCGCTGGTGCGCTCGTGCACGATGTGGCCGACCACCCGGTGCACGCGCTCGATCGCGTCCTCGCCGCGGAAGACGAGCAGGAGCAAACGCGGGCGCTGGCCTCGGACCGTGCCGGTGAAGTTCTTCTGCACGTAGTCGCGAATCAGCTCCTGCGTGGCGCGATGCCGCTCGTCGGTCGCGGTCACGATCGTATCCGTGTAGCGCTGCACCAGCTCCTGACTGGGAGCGAACATCCGCCCGGCCACCAGCTCGAGGCCAGTGCGGGAAATGAGACGGGAGATGATGCCGCCCGTGCGCGATTTGCGCATCGAGTAAGGCGTGACAATGACGTAAGCGAGTTCTTCGGCCGGCATAAAAAAGGTCCAGGCGCGGCCTGACAGATCACCGCGTAGTTGCAGGAGAACGAGACCGCGAACGGAGCGGGAAGGTGCTTACGTGGCGCGTCGCCGTCAACCGCGTTTTTCCGCCACGAGCGCGATCCATTTCCCGCGCCGGCGCGTCTCGCGCGGCCCGAAACCGGCGGCGCGCAGGGCCCGGAGAACCCGGCTTTCCTGCAGGCGCATTACCCCGGAAAGGATCAACCGGCCATCTTTAGCCAGCGCTTTGGCAAACCCAGGCAGCACCTCGCAGAGCAACTCGGAGAACAGATTGGCCGCGATCAAATCGTAGCGCCCCGCGAGGGTGTCGCGGACGTCGCCAACGACGAAAGTCACCCGGCGGATCCCATTCTCCCGCGCGTTGCGTTTGGCGGTTGAAATAGCCAGCGCGTCGTGGTCGATCGCGAGCACTTCGCCCGCGCCGAAGCGTCGGCCGGCGAGTGCGAGAATGCCCGAGCCGGTCCCGGCATCGAGCATTCGCCAGCCGGGCGTGAGCCGGCGCGTGTAGCGCTCGAGCAAGCGAAGCGACATCGCGGTGGTCGCATGCTCGCCGGTGCCGAAAGCGGCGCCCGCGGGGATGCGGAGCGCATTCGGTTCATCGCTTTCCTCGCTCGTGATCACCAGCCGCGTGCCGATGCGGATGGGCTTGTTCTGCGGAGCGAATTGCAGGAGCCAATCCGTCGGCAATTTCTCCATCTTGCCGCCAAATTTTCGGACGAGGGAATCGTCGGCGCACGGCGCCTGGATGAGCGCGCGCGCCCGGCCGGGCCGTTCCACGATCGCATGCTCGCCACCGGTCGCGGCTTGCAACTCGGCCGCATGCGCCGCGAGCCAGGCCGGGCTGGCGCTTCGTTGCCAAAGGAAAATTTGCGCGCGCTTCGCCATGCGTAATCTCTGCCATGCGCGATTTGGATTTCGTTCACAAGTGGATTCCCGGCACCGAGGGAAGCTCGCGCGTGCTGCTCCTCCTCCACGGCACCGGCGGCGATGAGAACAGCCTGCTGGCTCTCGGCCGTGAGTTCGACCCGGAGGCGGCGCAGCTGAGCCTGCGCGGGAAGGTGGATGAGAACGGCGCGCTCCGTTTTTTCCGGCGGATCGCCGAGGGCGTCTTCGACGAGGAAGATCTCGTCCGTCGCGCGCATGAGTTGGCGGATTTTCTCGGAGCCGCCGCGGGGAATTATGACTTTGCGCTCAGCGACGTGACCGCGGTCGGCTATTCCAATGGCGCCAACATCGCCTCGGCCGTGCTGCTTCTTCGGCCGGAAGTGTTGCGCTCAGCTGTCCTCCTGCGCGGGCAGGTTTCCCTCACGGAACCGCCAAAGCCCGATCTCTCCGGCCACCGCGTCCTGATCAGCGCCGGCGCGACTGACGCCCTCGTCCCGGCAGAAAATAGCCGGCAACTTGCCGCCCTCCTCGAAGCGCGTGGCGCCCAGGTGCGTCTCGAAATCCAGCCGACGGGCCACATGCTCGCGCGGAGCGACCTCGTGCTGGTAAAGGAGTGGCTGGCTCGCCAGCCGTAGCTGGAGCGGGTGACGAGACTCGAACTCGCGACGTCCTCCTTGGCAAGGAGGTGCTCTACCACTGAGCTACACCCGCATTTCAGCCGCAGGCAGCGCGGGAAACCGCTGGGCCTAGGCGAAGGAGGCCAATAATGTCCACCCGCCCTCTTCGCGCAAGGGCAATTTGCCGTTTTCGCCGGGTTGCGGCGTCCGGGGAAATATTTGAATCCAAAGCGCGCGCTGGCGGCATCTCACCCTTAAGAATGAAATCCTCGCTCCTCACCTTTCTCTGCTCCAGCGCCCTCCTGGCCGCGGCCGTCGCGCAAATTCCCACGCCTCCGCCGGATGCCACAGCGCCACCTGCGCCCACGGTGGCTGCCACTCCCGCCGCGGTCGCTCCCACGGCCGTCCCGGCCGCGAGCACGAACCCGAATTCCCTCGAAGCGCAAATCGAGCGCAAGGTCCGGCGCAGCGGGCAAAAAGAGGAGGCGGTGGACGTGGATGCCGCCCCCGAGCGGCACGGGCGGCCCGACAAGATCGTGGTCCACCGGAAGGGCGGCGACAGCGAGGATCTCGGCGCGCTCATGGCCATCCCGATCGTGGGGATCATTTTCAGCACGCTCTTCGGCGCGCCGGTTTTAATCGTCGGCCTGATCATGCTCTTCAGCTTTTGGAAGGCGCGCTCGCTGCATCGGACCGTGCGTCTCCTGGTGGAGAAAGGCCAGCCGGTGCCGGAAGCGCTCTTCGCCACCGCCGCGGTGCGCACCCGCTCGGATATGCGCCGCGGCATCATCCTCCTCATGGTTGGCCTCGGCCTGATGGTCTTCCTGGGCGCGGATAACAACTGGCGCGGCGGCTCCTGGGCGATCGGCGCCATTCCTTTCCTGATCGGCCTGGGCTACCTGCTCGTCTGGAAACTCGAGAGCTCGAAAGCGCCGCTGGTGCACAGGAGTACCGACAACCAACCTCCGGTCGCCTAGCCTCCGGGCGTGTCGCTTACCGATGCAGATCTCGTCGCACGGACCATCCTCGAGGAGGACCAGCACGCCTTCTCCGAGCTCGTGCGGCGACACCAGTCGGCGGTGCGTGGGTTGCTCCGGCAACTCACGCGCACCGATCCCGCGCTGGCCGATGACCTCGCGCAGGAAGCTTTCATCAAGGCCTACAAAAATATCCGGAGCTTTCGGGGCGAGGCGAAATTTTCCACCTGGCTCTACCGCATCGCCTACAACTGCTTTCGCGAGGAAGCGCGCCGGCGGAAGGAATTTGTCGGCATCGATGATGCCCGGCTCGAGGCGGAGCAAGATCCCGGAACCGTTGATGCGGGCCTGCGCCAGGATTTGCAGCAGGCCCTCGGCTTGCTTCCGTTACACGAGCGCACCGCGGTTTTGCTTTGCTGCCAGAACGGTTTGTCGCACGATGAAGCCGCGCGCGTGCTTGAAATCCCGCTCGGCACGGTGAAAACAAATGTGCTCCGCGGACGGGAGAAATTGAAGAAAACGCTGGCTGCCTGGTCGAACAATTAAATGGACGAACAACTGCAAGACGATTGGTTGGATGCGCGCCTGCGCGAGGAAGCGCCGTATCTCGACGACGCCGGCTTTACCGCGCGCGTCCTGCAGCAGCTGCCCGCGGCGCGTCCGCAGGCGAGCCGCGCCCGGCTCGCAATCCTCCTCGGCACGACGGTCGTCGCCTGCCTCATCGCGCTGGTTTTAGCCGGCAACTTCGTCCTCAGCGCCGCGCTCTTCCTGGTTGCGGTTCCGCTGGCGACCGATCTCCTGATTGCCGGCGCCTGCGGGCTCGCGGTCATGACTGTGGGGACCACGGTCGCAGTCGCGCGCCTGCGCGGCCATCGGCTTTAGTCGCGGCGCGCCTCGGCAGCGTCGCGCGCGATCTGCGCCTTCAATTCCTCGAGGCCGGCGAATTTCTTCTCCGGCCGCAGATAACGCCGGAAGCGCACCTCCACGTCCTCGCCGTAGATTTCGCGGTCGAGTTCGAAAAGATGCAGCTCGAGCAAACGCTCCGGCTGCGCGGCGTCGATCGTCGGGCGATACCCGAGATTTGCAACCGCGCGGAAGGTTTCCTCACCCACAGTGGCGTCGGCCGCATAAACGCCGTTGGGCGGAAATTGCTCGCTGTGCGCGCTTAGATTCGCCGTGGGAAAACCCAGTTGTCGTCCAAGCTGGGCGCCGCGTTTCACCGTCCCGAGAATGCTGTATTCGCGGCCGAGCATTTCCGCGGCGCGCGCGAAGTCGCCTGCTTCCACCGCGGCGCGGATCGCGGTGCTGCTGACGACGGTGCCGTTCGCGGAAACGGGCGGAATGCCGATGACCTCGAAGGCGTGCACCGCGCCCAGGCGCTGCAAAAGATCGAGATTGCCGGCGCGATTTTTCCCGAAAGACCACTCGTGGCCCACGCAGATTTGCCGGAGCGGTTGCGCCGCCTCGACCAGTTGGCGCACGAATGTTTCCGGCGGCGTGCTGGCAAAATTTCTGTCGAAGTGCACCACCAGCAAATGCTCCACCCCGAGATCGCGAATGAGCGCGATCTTGTGCTGCGTGGCCGTGAGCAGGTGAGGCGCGTTCTCCGGCCGCAGCACCTTCACCGGATGCGGGTCGAAGGTGATCACCACCGGCGTGCCCCCGGCGGCGCGGGCGTGCTTCGCCGAGGTGGAGATGACCGCCTGGTGCCCGAGATGCACGCCATCGAAGACGCCGATCGCGGCAAAGACCGGGCCGCGCAGTTCGCTCAGTTCCGGGATGGCGCGCAGCACGTGCATCTCGGCACTCGTTAGGCGCCGCGCATCCGCGAGACTTCCGGGAGCGAGAGGATGCGCGAAAGGATGTCCACCGGATCGGACTGCTCGATCTCCTGCACGGTGATCGCGCCTTCGACCAGGAAACGGCCGGAACGGGTGCGGCGAAGATTTTTCAAATGCGCCCCGCAGCCTAACGACTCGCCGATGTCGTGCGCGTAGGTGCGGACGTAGAAGCCCTTCGAGCAATTAACCGTGAAGTCGATCTCCGGGCTTTCGATCCGGTCGACCCGGTAGCTGTAGACGTGCACCAGGCGCGGCTCGCGCTCGACCACTTTTCCCTGGCGCGCGAGCTTGTAGAGCGGCACGCCGCCCTGCTTGATCGCGGAAACCATCGGCGGCATTTGGTAGAAATCGCCGCGGAATTTATCGAAGGCCGCGCGCACCATCTCGCTGTCTAATTCCGGGACCGGCTTCTCCTCGGTGATCTGGCCCGCGCGATCCTGCGTATCGGTCACCGCGCCGAGCGTGAGCGTGCCGGCGTATTCCTTGTCCTCGCTCATGAGCAAGTCCTGGATCTTGGTCCCGCGGCCGAGCGTGAGCAGGAGCAATCCCGTGGCAATGGGATCGAGCGTGCCGCAATGCCCGACTTTCTTGATTTGCAGCCGCCGCCGGACGAGCGCGACCACGTCGTGCGAGGTCATCCCGTCCGCTTTGTCGACCAGGAGGACGCCGTCAGGTGTTGCTGTTAATGACATCGCTGGTCGCTTTCAAGACTCGTTCTTCCACTTCGGCGAGCGGGCCGCGCACGCGCGCGCCGGAGGCCAGCTTATGTCCGCCGCCGCCGAACATCTGGCAAATCTTCGAGACATCGGCCGCAGGATCCTTCGAGCGCATGCTTACGCGCACTTTCCCTTCCGGCAGTTCTTCGAAAAACGCGGCCACGATCACGCCCTCGATCGCGCGCAAGTGATCGATCAAGCCCTCGTTATCCTCCGGCTCGACGGCGAGTTTCTGTGTCGTCGCGAGGCTGAGAGTGAAGCTGGCAATTTTCCCACCGGCATCGAAGCGCATCGTCCCGAGGAGCTCGCGCAAAAGCTCGACCCGCCGGCGCGGATAGCTCTCGTAGAGCAACTGATTCATCCGCCCGACGTCGACGCCCAGGCGAAGTAATTCCGCCCCAATCTCGAAGGTGCGCGCAGTCGTGCTCGGATACTGAAAAGAGCCGGTGTCGGTCGAGATCGCGGCGAAAAGGTTGTCGGCTATTTCGCGGTTGAGCGGGAAGCGCTCGCTCGTGAGCAGCTCGAAAAGAATCTGGCCGGTCGCCGGCGCGATCGGGTCAATGTAAACCAGGTCGCCGTAGCGCGGATTGGTCGGGTGATGATCGATATTGATCCACTGCGGCGCGCGCACGGCCAGGCCGGCGGTGCCGAGCCGGTTCTCGATCGCGGTGTCGAGCGCGACCACGAGCTCGAACTCCTCTGGTTCCGCCGGCGGGCGGAGGATCAACTCGGAGCCGGGAAGGAAGCGATACTTCTCGAGCATGCCGTCCTCGTTCCAGACCGTGACCTCCTTGCCGAGCGCGCGCAGGGAAAGCGCCAGCGCGAGCTGGCTGCCGAAGGCATCGCCATCGGGCCGCACGTGACTCAGAATGACGATCCGCTGCGCCGCGCGCAAAGCGCTGGCTATTTCTGCGAAAGAGCTATTCGTGGTCACGCTCTTCCTCGGCGGGCTCGTCGGGCGGAGGCGCGATCTCTTCCAGGAGCTTGATAATACGGACGCCGCGCTCGGTCGAATTATCGAGGTGGAAGTTGAGATGCGGGGTGTATTTCAAGACGACGTGCTTCGCCATCTCCGCCTGCAGGAGGACGCGCTGCGACTCCAGCTCCGCGACCACGCCCTTGTGGCTTGCCTTGCCCAAAACGCTGACAAAAACGTGCGCGCTCTTCAGGTCGGGCGTGACATCGACGGAGTTGACCGTGACCAGGGCGTTCTCGATCCGCACATCCCGGGTGATGATGGTGCTGAGCTCGCGCTTAAGCAGCTCGTTGACGCGTAAAAGGCGATGCTTCATGAGGACTCGTTAGTCCGCGGGCTGCCAGGACCAGGCAGCGGCGCGAACTACAGCTTCTGCGCGACCTGCTCGAGGTTGTAGCACTCGATGATGTCGCCGACCTGGTATTCGTTGAAGTCGCCCAGCTTGATGCCGCACTCGAGGCCCACGCGCACTTCCTTCACGTCGTCCTGGAAACGGCGCAGCGTCGAGAGCCCGCCATCGTAAACCGGCTGGCGCCGGCGCAAAACCCGCGCCCGCGCGGTCCGCGCGATGCGGCCATCGGTGACGAGGCAACCGGCGACGATCCCGCGGGTGAGCTTGAAGACCTGCTTGACCTCGGCGTGGCCGATGACGGTCTCGCGATGCTCGGGGTCGAGCATCTCGGCCATGGAATCTTTGATCTGGTCGATCAACTCGTAAATGATCGAGTAGAGCTTCACCTGCACGCCTTCGCGCTTGGCCGCGTTCACCGCGTTGCTCTCGACCTTGATGTTGAAGCCGATGACGACCGCGTTGGAGGCGCTAGCCAGCAAGATGTCGTTTTCGGAAATCGGGCCGACGCCGGAGTGGACGATCTCGAGGTCGATCTTCTTGCTCTCGATCTGGCCGAGGGCGTTGCCCAAAGCTTCGAGCGAACCTTGCGCGTCGCACTTCAAGATGATGCGGAGATGCTTCTTGCCGTCGGCCGCTTCGAGGAGCGACTCGAGGGTGGCGCGCTGCGGCGTGCTCAGCTTGTCGGCGCGGCGCTCGAGCAGACGCTCTTCGCTGAGCATCTTGGCGCGTGCGCTCGCTGTCCATCACCAGAAATTCATCGCCCGCCTGCGGCAGGCCGGTAAACCCGAGCACCTTCACCGGAGTGGAAGGACCCGCGGTTTTCAGCGGCTTGCCGCGGTCGTCGAGCATCGATTTCACTTTGCCCCAGAAGTCGCCGCAGATGAACGGGTCGCCTGTTTTCAACGTGCCCATTTGCACGATCACGGTCGCGGTCGGGCCACGGCCAGCTTCCACCTGCGCCTCGATCACGGTGCCGCGCGGGACCGCAGTGGGCGAGGACTTCAACTCCATCACCTCGGCCTGGAGCATCATCATCTCGAGCAGATGCTCGATGCCCACGCCCTTGGTCGCGGAGACTTCGCAGACAATCGTTTCGCCGCCCCAATCTTCCGGCGCGAGGCCTTTCTCCTGGAGCTGCTTCTTCACCCGGTCGGGGTTCGCGCCCGGCAAATCGATTTTGTTGATCGCGACGATGATCTTCACGTGCTCGGCCGCCTTGGCGTGATTGATCGCCTCGATCGTCTGCGGCATGAGACCGTCGTCGGCCGCGACCACGAGCACGACGATGTCGGTCACGTGGGCGCCACGGGCGCGCATCGCGGTAAAGGCGGCGTGGCCCGGGGTATCGAGGAAAGTGATGCGCGCGCCCTTATGCTCGACCGTGTAGGCGCCGATGTGCTGGGTAATTCCGCCCGCTTCGCCGGCGGCCACGCGCGTCTTGCGGATGGCGTCCATGAGCGAGGTCTTGCCGTGATCGACATGGCCCATGAAGGCGATGATCGGTCCGCGGATCTTGAGTTCCTCTTCCTTCTCGATCACCGGCGGGGGAGGCGCGACCACGGTCTCGACCACCTTGTGCACGCCGCCGCCTTTTTCGCGGCGCTCCATCTCGAAGACGAAGCCGTGGCTTTCGCAAATTTTGGTCGCGACTTCCGGCTCGATCGTCTGATTGATGTTCGCGAAAATGTTAAACGCCATCAGCTCGGCGATGAGCGTGTGTGGCTTCACCCCGAGCTCGGTCGCGAGGTGCTTGACCACGATCGGCGGCTTGATGTGAATGATTTTTTGCTCGGGCTCGCCGCCTTCGGTCGGCGCGGCGGTCTCGCCCTCGGCCGCAGGCGCTGCGGAAATTTCCTCCGCCGGTGCCGCAGGCTTCTCTTCCGCCGGCGCGATGGCGGCAGCGGGCGCCGGTTTAGACGGCGAGATCAAGTCGACCACGGCTGGAGGAGGCGGGCGCGGCGGCGCGACTGGTTTCACTTCCGCTTTCGGCGGAACGGGCGTAGCCGGTGGCGGAATGATGCGCGAGATCGGCGGGAGGATCGACTTGCGCACACGTGATTCGCCTTCGGGGCGCTTTGCTTTCGGCTTCTTTTCGTCGATCAACGAAACGGACTCGACCACCGCGCGCTTCTTCGGCGGCTCGACATTGGCCGCAGCAGCCGCGGCGGCCGCGGCAGATTCCGCGGCGGCGCGGGAACGCGCAGCCGGGGTAATCGTGCTCGGGGCGGGATGCTTCCCCGGAGCCGAGCGCGACGACTTAGCGGCGGGCGCCTTCTCCGGCGCGGCGCTCTCGGACGCAGCCGCGGCAGACTTCGCCGCGGGCTTGCGCGCCGTGGTCGTGGCGGGCTTGCGGGCGGAGGTCTTGCTGCTGGTCGTCTTGGTCGGCATGTCGTGAGTAAAAACTTTTCATGGCTTCCGGGAAGCCACGTTATTGTGCGGTTGCTTCTCGGGGAACGGCAGCGTGGATTTCCTGCGCCTTCGCTTCGTCCACACTGAGGATGTCGACAAAATCGGAAACGTCGGCATCGCGCAGTCCTTCGAGGTTGGTAAATCCTGACTTCACCAGCATCACCGCCTGATCCTCCGTGATCGGAAGCGCGGCGGCGAGACTTTGTGCAGCGTGCGCCACTTTCTGCTCCACCGCGGTGGTCGCGGAAGTGTCGCGGTCGATATTGATTTCCCAGCCGGTCAAGCGGGAGGTGAGGCGCGCGTTCTGCCCCTTTTTGCCGATGGCTAACGAGAGCTGATCCTCGTCCACCGAGATCTGCACGCTCTTGCGCTCGGTGTCGAAGACCAGGTTCTTGACCTTCGCCGGCTTGAGCGCTTCGAGGACGTATTCCTTCGGGTCCGAGCTCCAGCGGATGATGTCGACCTTCTCGTTGTTCAACTCGCGGACGATGTTCTTCACCCGCGAACCGCGCATGCCGACGCAAGCGCCGACCGGGTCGACTTTCTCGTTCGCGCTCGTGACCGCGATCTTTGTGCGGTAGCCGGCTTCGCGGGCAATCCCGCGGATCTCGACCGTGCCGTCGTTGATCTCGCTCACTTCGAGCTCGAAGAGGCGGCGGACAAAATTCGGATGGCTGCGCGAGACGATGATCTCCGGGCCGCGAACGCCATTCTCCACCGCCACGACATAAGCCCGCAAGCGATCGCCGACGTTGTAATCTTCCACCACCACGCGTTCGCGCTGCGGCATGATCGCCTCGAACTTGCCGAGATCGAGGATGACATCGGAGCGATCGAAACGCCGCACGGTGCCGCTGACGATCTCGCCCGCGCGATCCTTGAACTCCTCGTAAATCATCTCCTTCTCGACCTGGCGGATGCGCTGCATGATCGCCTGCTTGGCGGTCTGCGCGGCGATGCGGCCGAAATTTTTCGGCGTTACTTCCACCTCGATGCTGTCGCCAATTTGCACCTCGGGTTTGATCGCCCGCGCTTTATTCAGCGTGATCTCGTCCTGCGGATTGGTGACCGCTTCGACCACGAGCAAATTAGCCAGCGCCCTGATTTCGCCGCTCTTGGGATTGATGTCGATGTGCAGGTCGCGCGACGCGCTGACACTCTTCTTCGAGGCCGAGAGGAGAGCATTCGAGACCGCTTCGAGCAGGATATCGCGCTTAATGCCGCGCTCCCGCTCGAGGTAATCCAACATGGCAATAAACTCAGCGTTCATAAAAAAGCATCGTGTCCGCCGACAAAAAAGAGTGGGACACTGGCTCCCACTCCAATCCGCCAACGGACTAGGTCATCAAGGTATTTTGTTAAGGCGTGCCGTCAAGTGAGCTTGCGGGCGCAGCGTGGTGCTTGAGAATCATGCGCGTGTCGCGTACGGCCAATCTCCTGCTGGTCCTGGCGCTCTGGGCGGCGCTCTATCTGCCGTGGCTCGGCACCTCGGGTTTGCGGAGCGAGGAAGGTCACCGCGTTTTGCCCGCGGTGGAAATGCTGGCGAGCGGAGACTATCTCGTGCCGCACATCGGCGGCGAACCTTATCTGCGGAAGCCGCCGCTGGTGAATTGGCTCGTTGCCGGCTCGTTCAAAGTCCTAGGCGCGCGCAATGAATGGACCGCCCGCGCGCCCTCCGTGCTCGCGGTCCTCGCGCTCGCCGTGGCTTTTGTCACGCTCGGGCGCGGGCTGCTGGGCGCGCGCGGTTCGCTCCTCGGCGCGGTCGCGCTGCTCACCAGCCTGGGCCTGCTCGAGAAAGGGCGCATGATCGAGATCGAGGCGCTTTACGTCGCGCTCTTCGGTTGTGCGTTGCTCACGTGGCTCGTCTGGTTTCGCGCGGGTCGTTCGCCCTGGCTCACCTGGACCGCGCCGTGGATCTTTCTCGGGCTCGGCCTGCTCGCGAAAGGGCCGGCGTTGCTGCTCTTCTTCTATGCGGTGGTGGTGGCGGTGCTTTATCTGGAAGGGCGGCTGCGGGAACTTTGGCAGCCCGCTCACCTGGCCGGGCTGGTGATCTTGTCGGCTATTTTCGCCGCTTGGGCCTGGCCGTACACGCGCGCGGTCCACGCGGGCGCCGCCACACAAACCTGGTCGACCGAAATGCTCGGCCGCTTCACCGGTTCAGAGGGGACGCTGGCCGATTGGTGGCTCAATTGGCCGCTCGCGCTCGCTTACTTTTTGCCGTGTGGCTTGTTGCTTCCGTTCGTTCGGCTCGGGCAATTGCCGCGCTGGACGCGGGGATTGTTCTGGGGTGCGGCGTTGCCCTTTGTCGGCGTGCTGCTGCTGCCGGGCGCGATCCAGCGTTATGTTCTGCCGACGTTGGTTCCGATCTATTGCCTGCTCGGGCTCGCGTGCGAAGCGGGCGCTTTCGAATGGCGGGTGCCACGCAAAATCGTCGTCGCAACGATGGCGGCAATCACCCTCGCCGCGGCGATCATTTTCCCGTTGCGCTCGGCGACGGTGCAAAAAGCGCGGCCCGGTTTTCCGCAGGTGGCTGCGTCGGTTAGTGCGCTCCTGCCGGCCGGCGTGCCGCTTTATGCGGTGCGGCCGGGGTTCCAGCCGTACTTCTTCTACCTTGGAGAGCGCATTCATTATTACCCGACGCTCGAGGCGCTCCCGCCCGCGGCCCGCTTCGTCATCGTCGACTCGACGGCGCGCGCGGAAGTCGAGCGGCGCACGCCGCGGCCGCGTCTGCTCGCGAGCCCATCGGGTTTGCGCGGCCACACCACGCTCGTATACGAGCTGCCATCTCGATGACTGCCGCCCGCTCCATCCTCCTCGTCGTGGCTGCGTGGGCGCTGCTTTACCTTCCCGGTCTAGGCACGCTCGAGATCAAGGGCGAGGAAGGCCGCCGCATTCTGCCCGCGATCACCATGCTGCAGACGGGCAATTTTCTTGTCCCGCAAGTCGGGAGCGATCCTTATTTTCGCAAGCCGCCGCTGATCAATTGGCTGGTTGCCGGCTCCTTCAAGCTCTTCGGGGAGCGGAGCGAATGGGCCGCGCGCCTGCCCTCGGCGATCTGCGTGTTGCTGGTGGCGCTCGCCTTCGCCACGGTCGCGCGCGGGAGTCTCGGCGCTTACGGCTCGTTAGGCGGCGCGCTCATCTGGCTGACTAATTTCGGGATGCTGGAGAAAGGCCGCTTGATCGAACTCGAGGCGCTCTATGCTTCGCTCGCGGGGCTGGCGATCGTTTGCTGGCTCAGTTGGTGGAGCGAGCGCCGATCGCCCTGGCTCACCTGGACAGTGCCGTTCGTTTTCCTCGGGCTTGGCTGGCTCGCGAAAGGCCCGGTGCTGCTGGTCTTCTTTTACGCGATCGTGCTCGGAGCACTCGTTAGCCGACGCGAACTGCGGACGATCTTCAACTTTCCGCATCTCCTCGGACTCTTGATGATGCTGGCTCTTTTCGCCGCTTGGGCGATTCCCGCGCTGCATGCGATGGCCGGCAGCGGCGAGACCGTGGCGCACACTTGGGCGCGGCAATTTTCCGGCCGGCTCAGCGGTGAGGATTTCAAGTTCTCTGGATGGATTCTGAATGTGCCGCGGGGGCTGGGATACTTTTTGCCGTGGACGGTGGTGCTGCTGTTTTTGGGAATCGTCGAAGGTCGAACGAGGGAGAGTGGGACGTTCGAGGTTCACCGGGGCCTCGCCTTCGGCATCGCGGCCTCCTTTCTCCTGATCAGCCTCCTCCCCGGCTCCCTTGCGCGCTACACCATGCCGCTCCTCGCGCCGGCCGCGTGGCTCACGGCCAGCCTTCTGCGCGCGCATCGCTGGCGCTTGCGCCTGCCGTTGATCGTGACCGCCATCGCCTGCGTAGGGATGCTCGTCTACGCCTTCGCGCTCATGCCGCATCTGCGGAAGCGCGAGAAAGTCCGGAACATCGGCGCGCAGCTCAACGCCGTCTTGCCGCCTAACGAGACGCTTTACGCGATCGACCCCGATTATCAGCCAGCGCTCTTCTACGTGCGCGAGCCGCTGGTTTATCTCGACCAAGTTTCCGCGCTGCCGCCAGGCGCGCGTTTCGTGTTCGTCCAGCCAGCGGGGGAAAAGCAAACGCTGCGGGCGCACCCGGAAGCGCGGACGCTCCTGCGGGTGCGGGATTATCGGGGGAAAGAAATCGCGCTGCTCCAGATCGCGCCTGCGCGTTGACAAGCGAGAAATCGTTAGCATGCTAACGATCGCATGCCCCCGAACGACCTCGAACGCCTCGGCCTGCTCATCGTCGAGACCGGCCGCGCCTGGCGCAATCGCCTCGATCGCCGGCTCAAGCCGCTCGGCTTGAGCATGGGCAAGTGGACCACGCTGGCGCACCTCGCGCGCGGCGGCGATAAGCGGACGCAAAAGGAAATCGCTGCGCTTGTCGGGATCGAGGAGCCGACGCTCGCGGGCATTCTTCATCGCCTGCAGGAAGATGGCTGGATCACCCGCCGCGGCCATGCGGCGGATCGGCGTTGCAAGACCGTCCACCTGCAGCCGCGGGCTAACGTCGTCCTTGAAAATATCTTCCAGACCGCGCAGGAAGTGCGGCACGAGTTGCTGGCAGATATTCCGCGGCGCGATCTCGAGATTTGTGCGCGCGTTCTGCGGCAGATCCGCGAAAAAGCGCTCGAGGAAACCGATCGCGCCCGGACTGGCGCCTCTCTCGTAACAGTGAAAGCAGCATGAGCAGCATGACCTCCCTCGCCAAAGCTTCCGGTGCCACCCGCGAGCACGCCGCCGCCGCCCACGAGCGCGCCTCCGGGCGGACGCGCTTCTACGTCATCGGCGCGCTCATCTTGCTGGCTATTTTGTTTTTTGCCTGGCGCGGATTCGGCGGGAAGAAGAAGGATCAATCCGCTCCGCCGCCGAAACCGGTCACGGTCGCAAAGGTCACGCAAGCGGACGTGCCGTTGTATCTCGACGAAATCGGGACCACGACCGCGTTTGAAACCGTAAACGTGCAGCCGCAAGTCGCCGGGCAGATTGTCTCGCGCGAGTTCCAGGACGGCGCCGACGTGAAGAAAGGCGACCTCCTTTTCAAGATCGACCCGCGGCCCTACGCGGCCACGCTCGCCGCGGCCAAGGCCGACGCTGCGCTCGCGCAGTCGAACTTCGCGCGGCAGCAAAATCTCCAATCAAAAAACGTCACCGCGACGCAGGAACTCGACACCGCGAAGGCCAACGCCATGCGCACGGAGGCCGCGGTGGCGTCTGCGCAGGTCAATCTCGACTTCACCGAAGTGCGCTCGCCGATCAATGGCCGCGCGGGGCTGCGCAATGTCGATGTCGGCAACGTGGTCACGCCGAATGGCGCGACCTTGGTTACGATCCAGGGCCTGGATCCGATCTACACCGATTTCACCATCGCCGAGCCCGACCTCGCGCTTGTCCGGCGTTATCTGGACGGCGACACGCTCAAAGTGCTGACTGATGCCGAAGGCGACAACGTGCCGCCGCGCGAAGGCAAGCTCACTTTTGTGGACCAGGCGGTGCAACCGGGAGCCGGCACGATCAAGGCGCGCGCCATCACGCCGAATCCCGACCGCGCGCTTTGGCCTGCACAATTCGTGCGCGTCCGTTTGATTCTCGAGACGCTCAAAGACGCTAAGCTCGTCCCAACAAGCGCGGTCCAGATCGGGCAAAACGGCCCCTACGTTTTTGTGGTTAAAGAAGATTCCACGCTCGACCTCCGCCAGGTGAAACCCGGCCAGGTGCAAGGCGACAAGACGGTCATCCAAGATGGCGTCCAGACGGGCGAACGCGTGGTGGTGAGCGGTCAGCTGCAGCTCGCACCCGGCGCGAAAGTCGCGGCCAAGGAGGAATCTCCAGTGCCGCCCGCGCGGGAGCGCAGCGCCGAGACGGGAGTGCAGGGGAATGGCTGAGTCGCGCGATCCCGTCACCGAGACCAGCGGCCCATCGCTCGCCGCGAAAGCGAAGCCGGCGTTGGTCCAGTTTTCCTCTGGCTTATCGCGGCCCTTCATCAAGCGGCCAGTGATGACGATGCTGCTGACGGCATCCATGATCGTCTTCGGCGTGCTGGCTTACAATCGGCTGGCGGTGAACGATCTTCCGGCGGTCGATTATCCGATCATCAACGTGCGCGCGAGTTATCCGGGCGCGAATCCGGAAACGATGGCGAACACCATCGCCACGCCGCTGGAGAAGCAGTTCACCCAGATTCCCGGGATTTTCCTGATCACCAGTTCGAGCACGCAGGGCAGCACGAACATTACCCTGCAATTTGACCTCGCGAAGAGCATCGACAGCGCGGCCACCGACGTGCAGGCGGCGATCCAGCAGGCCAGCGGCCAGCTCCCTTCCGATCTCCCGAGCCCGCCGACTTTTACCAAGAGCAACCCGAACGACCAGCCGGTCGTCTACGTTGCCCTAACGAGTGAAACGCTGACCGACGGCGACCTTTATCTCTACGCGACCACGCAGGTGCAGCAGCGGATCAGCATCCTGCCAGGTGTCTCCGACGTGCAGATCTACGGAGTGAAACGCGCCATCCGGATCAAGGCCGACCCCGGCGCGTTGACCGCGCGCAACATGACCTTGGACGAGCTCTCGGCCGCGATCCGCGCGGGCACGAGCTACGCCGGCGCGGGACAGTTTGATGGCGCCACGAGGACCTTTGTCTTGCGGCCGAATGCGCAGATCGCTGACGCCGAAGGCTACCGGAATTTAATCGTCGGCCGCGGGAAGGATAACACCCCGGTTTACCTGCGCGATGTCGCGCGCGTGGTCGAGGGCGTGCAGGACGAGCGGCTCTCGCGACATTTCTTCGCACGCGGGTTTAAGCCGCCGGCTTCCGTGATCGTCTTTGCGGTTTCGCGGCAGGCTGGGGCGAATGCGGTCGAGGTTGCGAAAGCCGTGACCGATCTCGTGCCGGAACTGCGCCGCGAACTTCCGGGCTCGATCAACTTGATTCCCACCTTCGATCGCTCGCAGACGATCGTGCGCTCGGTCCACGATGTGCAGGAGACGCTCCTGATCGCCTTTTTCCTCGTCGTTCTGGTGATCTTCTTTTTCCTCGGGCGCGTGACCGACACGCTCATTCCGGTGGTCGCGCTGCCGATGTCGCTCCTCATCACCACCATCGCGATGTTCGCGCTTGGGTTCTCGATCAACAACCTCACGCTCATGGCGCTGACGCTGGCAATCGGCTTCCTGGTCGATGACGCGATCGTCTTTTTGGAAAACGTTGTCCGCCGCGCGGAAGCCGGCGAGTCGATCTACCAGGCGACGATGAATAGCGCGGGTGAGATCTCGTTCACCATTTTGTCGATGACGCTTTCGCTCGCGGCGGTTTTCATTCCGCTGGTCTTCATGCCGGGGTTACTCGGCCGCATCTTCTTCGAGTTCGCGGTCACGATCATTGTCGCGATTTTGGCGTCCGGTTTGGTCTCGTTAACCCTCACGCCGCTGATGTGCTCGCGCATGCTCTCGGAGCACAATCCCGGGCACAAGAAGACGCGCACGGAGATTTTCACGGAGCACATCTTCGAGCCCACGTTGCGCTTTTACAGCCGGTCGCTCGATTGGTTTTTGAATCATGGATGGCTCGCGGCCCCGATTGTTTTGCTCTGCGGTTTAGGCGTCGTTTTCTTCTTTAAGGCGCTGCCTTTTACGCTCCTGCCCACGGGCGATAGCGGGGTCATTCGTGGTTTCTTTATCATGCAGGAAGGTGCTTCGCCGGCGGAGCAGCGAGCCATGCAGGATCGGCTGGACCCCGTCTTGCAGGCTAATCCCGCGGTCGACAAATACTTCACCGTGGCCGGGCGCGGTGGGCAAAGTGCCGGCATTTTCACGGTTCTCTTCCTGAAAGACGCGAGCGAGCGGCCGCCAATTGACCAGGTGGCGAAAGATCTGCGCGCTGCCTTAAGCGGCATTCCCGGCGTCTTTCCCACGCTCAATCCGCAGCCCGTTTTACGCATCGACATCGGCGGCGGCGGGAGCAGTTTCGGGCGCTACAGCTACGTCTTGAGCGGGATCAATCCGCAGGAAGTCTACGCCGCGGCCGATGCTTTCGAGAAGAAGCTCAAGGACTACCCGGGCTTCGTCGCGCCGCCACGTTCCGATCTCTTCCGGAACATGCCGAACATCGACATCAACATCGATCGCGATCGCTCCAGCCTTTACGGCGTCTCCGCCACTCGCCTGCAAAATCTCCTGCGCGCCGCTTATTCGCAAAACTACGTCTACTTGATCAAGGCGGCCGACGATCAATACCAGGTGATCCTGGAAGTCGAAGGCGCGGACCGTTCCGGCCCCGATGATTTGCGCCACCTTTACGTGAAGAGTGACACCACCGGGAAACTCATCCCGGTGCAGACGCTAACGAATGCGGAGACGAAGCTCGGCCTGCAATCAGTCAATCACATCAACCAGTTCACCAGCGTGACTTTTGGCTTCGACGTGAAGCCGGATGTGGCCCTCGGCGATGTGACTGATTTCCTGGAAAAGACGGCCACGGAAGTGATCCCGCCGACGGTCAAAGGCGAGTTGCAAGGCGAAGGCCTCGTGCTCCGGCAGCTCTTCAATGCGCTCCCGTTCCTCATCCTCGGCGCGGTCTTTGTGATGTATGTCATCCTCGGCATTCTTTACGAGAGCTACGTCCATCCGGTGACCGTGCTTTCGACGCTCTTCCCAGCAGTCGTGGGCGGCCTCTTCACGCTCTGGCTTTTCGATTCGACGCTCTCGCTCTACTCGGTCATCGGTCTTTTCCTGCTCATGGGCATCGTGAAGAAGAACGGCATCATGATTGTCGACTTCGCGCTCCATCGACTCGATGAAGGCTACGATCGCCGCAGCGCGATTCACGAAGCCAGCGTCGAGCGTTTTCGCCCGATCATCATGACCACGCTGGCGGCGCTTATGGGCGCGGTGCCGCTCGCGCTCGGCTACGGCGCGGACGGGGCGTCGCGGCGGCCGCTCGGCCTCGTGATTGTGGGAGGCTTGATCATCTCGCAGTTGATCACGCTCTACATCACGCCGGTTATTTACCTCGCGCTGGAATGGTTCCAGGAGCGCGTGCTCGACCGCGTGCCTTTCCTGCGCAGCAGCCACACGCATCACGAGGCGGAGCAGGGGAAGCCAGTGGCCCCGCCGCTGCCCGTGCAGGCCTAACGAGCGAAAAAAGTTCGACGACGGGCGGCCCCGGCGGGCAAGGTTTAGGCAGCACTTTGTCCATGCCTCCGCTCCGCGAAATGTTCCGGCGTCTCTGGGCGCGCCCCGGCCAAACGGCGGCCGCGCGCACGGTCGAGCTCTATGGCTGGGTGCTGTTGCTTGAGGGCAGTGTGCTGGTTCTATTCCCGGTTTGGGTCGCGGCGTTGCTGCATTTGGAAGCGCCCGCGGCGCAGGCGCTCGCGTTCCTGCGCCTGGCCGGCCTGCTCATTGCCGGCATCGGGATGCTCTACACCGTGAGCGGACGGCTGAATGCCGAGGGCTTTGTCTTCGCCACCCTGCTCGACCGGCCGCTGGTGCCGCCGCTGGTGGCCGGGCTCTGGTGGCTGGGGTTGCTGCCGGGAGCGTTTGCGTTCCTCTTCAGCGTGCAGGAAATCGTCACCTTCGCCTGGACGCTTCTGGCCTGGCGGCGCAGCACTCGTTAGGCAAAGAGCCGACGCTTTCTGGTTGCGCCGGCCGGCGCTTCTTCGCACGCTCGCAGGCGTGCAGGCGACGACTCCCGACCCGCAAGCGCCGATCCCGCGGCAGATCCGCTACATCATCGGCAATGAAGGCTGCGAGCGCTTCAGCTTTTATGGGATGCGGAACATCCTCACGATCTTCCTCGTCTCGCATCTCCTGCTCTATTTGCCGGAAGGGGAACGCGCGCTCGCGGCCAAGGATGTCTTCCACACCTTCGTCATCGGGGTTTACTTTTTTCCGCTGCTCGGCGGCTGGCTGGCCGACCGCTTCTACGGGAAGTACAACACCATCTTCTGGCTTAGCCTGGTCTATTGCGCGGGCCACGCCTGCCTGGCGATCTTCGAGTCGAACCGCTACGGCTTCTACACCGGGCTGGGGCTGATCGCGCTCGGCTCCGGCGGGATCAAGCCCTGTGTGGCCGCGTTTGTCGGCGATCAATTCGACCAGACAAACAAGCACCGCGCGAAGGTGGTCTTCGATTCCTTCTACTGGATCATTAATTTCGGGAGCTTCTTCGCTTCGCTCCTGATGCCGATTTTCCTGCGGCATCTCGGCGCCTCGATCGCTTTCGGCATTCCCGGCGCGCTCATGTTCATCGCCACGATGATCCTTTGGTGGGGCCGCCGGCAATACGTCATGGTCCCGCCGGCGCCGCCAAATCCGCACTCGTTTCTGCGCGTGAGCGCGAGCGCGCTCAACGCCGGGACGCGCGGCCGCGTTTTCGCTTTTCTGGCGGTGGCCGGCGCGGTCGTGGCCTTCGTGCTCATGCCGCAGCTCGGCTTTGTCATCGCGGCCTGCCTCGCGCTCGTCTCGGTGATCGCGCTCGGCGGGCTCGGGGTTTGGCTGCAACTCGACGACGTGCGCGAGGTGCATCCGCCGGACGCGATCGCCGGGGTGCGCTCGGTCCTGCGCGTGCTCGTGCTTTTCGCGCTGGTCACGCCGTTCTGGTCGCTCTTTGACCAGAAAGCTTCCACCTGGGTTTTGCAGGGGAAAACCATGAGCTCGCCCAGTTGGTTCCAGGCTTCGCAAATGCAGGCGCTCAATCCGCTGCTCGTGATGGTCTTGATCCCCTTCAACAACCTCGTGCTCTATCCGGCGCTGCGGCGTTTTGGCTACGAGATGACTGCGCTCCGGCGCATGACTGCGGGGATCGCCTTCTCCGGGCTCTCCTGGATCGTGATTGGCTTGATGCAACTCGTCCTCGATGGCGCCGGCACGCTTTCGATTTTCTGGCAGATGTTGCCGTATACTTTCCTCACTTTTGGCGAAGTGCTCGTCTCCGCGACCGGGCTCGAGTTTGCCTACAGCCAGGCGCCGTTGACGATGAAAAGCGCGATCATGGCCTTCTGGAATCTCTCGGTCACGATCGGCAATCTCTGGGTCCTGGTGGTCAATGCGGTGGTGCAAAACGAAGGCGTGCTCGCTTCCATCCGGTCGGCTAATTTCGGCGTGACCGCGGCGCAGATGTTTTTCTTTGCCGCCTTTGCCTTTGCCGCCGCGCTGGCCTTTCGGGTTGGTGGCGCGGAGTTATCCGCTGGCCGATCATTACCGCACTGCGAAGGGAACCTAATGAAAAACGACAAGCCGAACGGAAGGAAAGCGGGCTGGACCCAGGTCGCGAGCGAAGAGCGTTTTCGAAACGACATCTTCCGGGTGCGCGAGGACGCGGTCGAATTAGCCGACGGGAAGAAGCTGCAGTTTGCCTACCTGGAACGTGGCGACGCGGTCGTGATTGTGCCGGTGACGAAGGACGGGCGCATGGTCATGCTGCGGCAATATCGTTACGCCGTCGACGAGTGGTGCCTGGAGGTGCCGGCCGGCGGGATGCACGATAGCGATGGCGCTTCGCTCGAGGAAGTGGCGCGCAAGGAACTGAAGGAGGAAGTCGGCGGAACAGCTGCGGCCTTCCATTACGTCGACTATTTTTACTCGGCCAATTCCACCTGCGACGAGAAGTGCCACGTCTTCCTGGCTGAAGGCGTGGAGCTCGCGCACGAGACCGAGAAGGAAGCGAGTGAGAGTATCGAAGTGCAGCTCGTGCCGGTGGCGGAAGCGATCGAGCAGGTGCAAATGGGCCTCATGAAAACCGCCCCCTGCGCCCTCGCGGTGCTCCTGTGCGAGCCGCGCTTGCGCCGCCTGGCGCATGGCGAGCGCACGCCCGATCACTTGCTCGAAACTTGAGCCGCGGGGAAGCGCTGCAGTTCGGCGCGCAGGATCTCCTCCGCGGGCGAGAGCTTGCCGCCTAACGAACGCAAGTCGCGCGGAACGAGGAGCACCCGGACGTTTTCGATTCCGGTAAGCGCCGCGAGCACGAAGAGATCTTCCGCCGCGGGATCGCCCAGCGCGAGGCAGCCGCGCGACTCGTGGCCGCCGTGGATCATGATCTCGCCGCCGGGATCGCGCCCTTCGGCGGCGGCGCGCGCGCTTTCCTCGGCGTTGGGATAATCGATCCAAAGGCTGAGGTGGAAGCGGCTGTTCGGGTTCAATTCCCGCAACGCATAGGAGCCTTCCGGCACTTGCAGATCGCCTTCGCGCAGCTTCGGCCCGGGGCCGCCGCTGGCCGCGAGAATCGGGTAGCGGCAGACGAGGCGGAAATCTTTGTCCGCGTCGCGCGCGTGCACTTCGAGCACGCGCTCGGCTTTCAAACCGATGAGCATCACTTGCGTGGGCGGATAAGCGATCCCGGCCGCGCGGAATTGCGGCTCGAGGCGCGCACGGACCGCGTCGCCGAATTCCGCCAGCCGATCCTCCGTGGTCTTCAAGGGCGCTTCTTCCTGCGCGCAGAGAGTGCTGGCAAAACAGACAGCGAGATGGAACCAGCGCACGGCCGAATCATTCGTGCGGCTGCTGCAGTTCCGCGAGTTTTTGTTCCGCGCGCTGGAGATCGCCGCGCCGGCCGCTCCCGAGCGCGAGCAGTTTCTTCTGGCGATCGACGTTGCGCGCGGCCACTTCCAGCTCGGCGCGCGTGCGTTCGGTCACGGCGCGCTCGGCCGCCTCTTTCACGCTCGCCAGGTCAGCGGCAGCGTTTTGTCGCGCGAGCTCAAGCCGGGCCGTGGCCAGCTTCGCTTCCAGCCGCACCACGCGGAGCGCGCGCTCTTCCGCTTCCACCTTCGAGATAATGCCCGCGCGGTAGAGCCCTTCCGCGCCGGCGGCACCGCGCCGGGCCCGCGCGAGGTCGCGCTCGAGTTTTTCCAGATCGAGATCGGGGGCGGTTTGGGCCGCGCCGCTGAGCACGAACGAGCCATCCGGCTTGCGCTCCTGGATCAGGATCGGCGGGTCGACATCGCCCGCTTCGTCATCCTTCCCGGTGGGCAATTCCTGCGCGCCGGCCGCGGCGGCGAGCGCCAGGAAGAGCAGGAGACGCCACATGGCCGCAGCTTTAACAAAAACGTCCCGGCGCGACCAGCCTGCCGGCTAAAGCCAGCCGCGTCGCTTGAAGAAGAGATAAGGCACGACCGCGGAGAAGACCATGAGCGTGAGCGCCCACGGGTAACCGCGCACCCAGCTCAGCTCCGGCATGTGCTGGAAGTTCATCCCGTAGATCCCGGCCACGAGCGTGGGCGGGAGGAAAACGAGCGCGGCCACGGAGAGGATTTTGATGATGCCATTCTGCTCGTTGTTGATCATCCCGAGGGTGGCATCGAGGAGAAAACTGACCTTGCTCCCGAGGAAACTGGCGTGGTCGCTCAGCGAGGTGAGATCGCCCGCGATTGTCTTCAAATGCTTGTGCGCCTCGCGCGTGCCGTTGCCGTCGTCCTTGTGGACTTCGCGGTAGAACGCGAGCAAGCGGGTGAAGCTGACCAGGCTCTCGCGCGCGCGCGAAACCAGATCGCTCGCGGCGCCGATGCGGCGGAGCGTTTCCACGAAATCGCGCTGGCGCGTTTTCCGCGCGCGACCATGGGCGCTGTGGTGCAGGCGCGCGGGCAGCGGGAGCGGTTCCGCGGGCTGCCCGGGATCGAAGACGCGCAGGGAAATGCGGTCGAGATTCGCGCCCACGCCTTCGAGGATGTCGGCTATTCGCTCCACGATCGCGTCGATGATCCCGGCGAGGAATTGGCCGGCATTTTGGTAGCGCTCGGGATGGGCTTCGCGCTTTTTCCGGAAGGTCGCGAAGGGCGCGGGATCGGCGTAGCGCAAGGTGATGAGCTTGCCCGCGGTCATGATGAAAGTGACCGCGGAACTCTGCGGCGTGCTCGTGTCGCTCCGCGTCATGACGGTCGCGGTCATGAAGAGCGCGTCGCCTTCCTCGTAGAGCCGGCTGGAGAGCTCGATCTCCATCATTTCTTCGCGCGTGGGAATGTTAATCCCGAGGGCGCGCTCGAGGGCTTGCTCTTCCGCCGGGCTCGGCTCGAGCAGGTCGATCCAGACTGCGCCGGGCGTGAGGGCGGCGCACTGCTCGCCGCTTTGGTCGACGGCTCCGGGCTGCTCCGGCGCGTAGAAGGTGATCATGCTGGCTATTCTTGAATGGTGATCGCGAGACTGCTCGTTAGCCTATCGTCCAGGTAAAGGTCCACTCGATATTTCCCCGGGGCCCAACCGTCCGGCGGACGCGAGAGGGTGAACCGCCCGCTCACGTTGGGCGTGTTCACCTGGAGATTCTTTTGGTCGACGATGAAATTCGGATCGACGATGTCGCCCACGTCTTCCGCCACCCAGGTGAAGCGAACGACCGATCCAGTGGGCAAATTCGCGCCGCGCCAGCGGACATAGAAATTCGGCGTATCGGCGGGGAACTCGGTCGCCGCCGGACCGTCGGGGGTCTTGGCCAACTCGACGGCTAATTCGACCGGAGTTTCTGGCGAAGGGGCAGGGCGTGGGGGATTCCTCCGGAGAGATTTCGACGGAAGGCGCCGGCGTTGGGCTCGGGAGCGGTGAGGGGACAGGCGAGGGAGTGGGGCTCGGCGTGGCGGCGGAGGGGGAGAATTTAGTCAGCTCCATGGTCACCCGGCTAACGAGTCGTCCGCCGGGCCCGCGGGTGATGGTGGAATCTTTGATCCAGCCAACCCCAGGCGCGAACCAGCGCTCCACCTGCACCGTGAGCGGCCAGGGTTCCTCGTAGCGGATGCGGAAGGCGCGGAAGTTCCCGGCGGGCACGGTGATTTTTTCCTCGCCGTCCACCGTCATCTGCTGGCGCGGCTCTTCGCTGCCGACGGCATTCTCCAGCTCCCACCTGGCGCCCACATGCAGGTCCCGCGGCGCGAGAATCTGCGGCGGGTCGAACTCGGTTTTGCGTTCCCCCTCCACGCTCTCGAAGCGGAGCAGGCCGCGGGTGTCATCGGTTACCAGCTCGGTCTTCGCGAGCACGTCGTCGTGCCAGGTCTCGAGCCGGGTAAGCTCGTGGCCGTTGCGCTCGCTCTGGCCGGCCACGCGCACGGAAAGGTGCGCGGGCGTTTTTTCGCCGGGCGCGCTCCCGACGACGCGATACTCCCAGACCATGCCGTCGACCAGGGGAAGAAGGGCGTGCGCGCGCGGAATCGCGACCAGCGCCAGCAGCAACGCCGCAACGCGGAAGAAATTCCTTCGGCGATGAAAGGAGGACGCGCTAATGCGCTGCCTGTTACCGTGAGAGCCGCGTCCTCGCAAGCCGGGAAAAACCGGAGTCTACGGGGCTCGAACCCGCAACCTCCGCCGTGACAGGGCGGCGCTCTAACCAATTGAGCTAAGACTCCTTGAAAAAGGCAGCGGGAGAGTAGGTCGAGCGCTGGCCTGCTTCAACCACTTTTTCCCCCGCGCGCGCCGGCACTGAACAAGCGGCGCGCATTGCGTGTCGAATCCGCGGAACGTATCTTTCTTGCAGGCGTTCCCAACCGGCGACTCGATGGACGAAAAAACAAACGACGAGATGGAAAACTACGGCGGCGGCGGCGGCGAGCCCTTGAGCCTCCTGCAGTTGTTCGATCTGGTGGTGGCGCAGGTGGAGCCGGGCTCGCCACTGCGGGCCGACCTCCTGGAGTTGCGCGAGGAGATCGCGGAGCACGAGGAGATGATCGCGAGCGCGCGGCAGATGATCGAGAAGCTCGAGGAAGTGATCAAGAAGGTGACTTCGCCGGCCAATCGCATCGGCACTTACCTTGGGAATCCGACGCGCGACACGGCGCACATTGTCGTCGGCGGCTCGGATTATTATTGCAACGTCGATCCGCGGATTCGGCTGCGTGATTTGAAGAAGGGCACGCGCGTGCTGGTCAACGAAGCCTACGTCATCGTAGGCGATCTCGGTTTTGAAAACGCTGGGCCGGTGACGAAAATTACCGAGGTCCTGGGCGAAGACCGGCTGCGCGTGGGCGGCGAGCACGGGATGCAATCGACCATCCTCGAGCGCTCTGCACCGCTGGTGAAGTCGTCGCTTAAATCCGGCGACGAAGTGCGGGTGGACCCCAGTTACCGCATGGCGCTGGAGGCGCTGCCGCATCCGGAATCGCGCGAGCATTACCTCGATGAAGTGCCGGAGTTGCCGTGGGAAAAAGTGGGCGGTCAGGACGAGGCGCTGCAGGCGATCAAGGACGCGATCGAGTTGCCACTGATCCATGGCGAGCTCTTCGCAAAATACCAGCACGCGACGCCGAAAGGCTTCCTGCTTTATGGCCCGCCGGGCTGTGGGAAAACGCTCATCGGCAAGGCCACGGCCTACAATCTCACGCGGCGCTTGCGCGAGAAAACAGGCGTCGAGATGAAGGAATACTTCATGCACGTGAAGGGCCCGGAGATCCTGAACATGTGGGTGGGCGAATCCGAGCGGATGGTGCGGGAAATCTTCGCCACCGCCCGCGAGAAACGCCGCGAAGGCTACATGCCGTTTCTGTTCATCGACGAAGCCGAGAGCATCCTCGGGACGCGCCGCTCTTCGCGGCACTCGAACATTCTCTCCACGCTTGTGCCGATGTTTTGCTCGGAGATGGACGGGATCGAGTCGCTGGATGACGTCGTGATTATCCTAGCTTCGAATCGCGCCGACCTGATCGATCCGGCGATCCTGCGCCCGGGCCGAATCGACCGGAAAATCAAGGTGCGCCGTCCGAACCGCGCGGGCGCGCGCGAAATTTACCGGATTTATCTGACCGATGAGTTGCCCTATGACCGCGCGGTGCTGGAAGGCGCGGAGAAGACGCACGCGGCGGTCGAGCAACTGATCGAGCGCCTGCTCGAGGGGCAGTTTGCGAAGACCGAGGAGAACAAATTCCTCGAGATCACGCTGCGGAGTGGTCGGAAAGAAAACGTCTACCGGAGCGACCTGTTGAGCGGCGCGATTATCGCCTCGGTGGTCGAGCGGGCGAAGGCGCGGGCAATCAAGCGCGCGATCGCGAGCAACGCGGAGGAAGCGCCGGCGGTTGGCATTAGCCAGCAGGATCTGGAGCTCTCGTTCCAGGCCGAGTTCAGCGAGAACGACATCTTCCCGCCGGCCGACGTGGCCGAGGATTGGTTTAAGCTGATCGATTACGACCCGGAAAATGTCGTCAAAATCGCGCCCGCTCGAGCGGCGGCGGCGAGCGCCATGGCCCGACGCACTTCGGGGATCATCTGATCATTCGCTCGCCCAATAATGAAGCGCGTCTTTGGGATTGAGACGGAATACGGGATCACGATCAACGGCGCCGAGTCGCTCGATGTCGTGGCCGAATCGATCGAGCTGGTGCGTTCCTACACGGAACACGGCGCGCTGATGAAGTGGGATTACGCGCTGGAAGATCCGCACCGCGACGCGCGCGGTTTTCGGGCGAAGGAGCTGCTCCAGGACACGGACGAGTCCGCCTATTTTGAAATCGACCAGAACCGCCCGCTCAGTTTCCAGGAAATCAAGAGCGACCTCGTGCTCTCGAATGGCGCCCGTTTTTATAACGACCACGCGCATCCGGAATATTCCACGCCGGAGTGCACCACCCTGCGCGAGCTCGTGGCCCACGATAAAGCCGGCGAGCGGGTGCTCGCGGAGTGCGCCCGGCGGCGGAACGAGAAGCTGCCGCCCGAGCAGGAACTGCGGCTTTACAAGAACAACACCGACTTCGTCGGCCACAGCTACGGCTGCCACGATAATTACCTGATGCGCCGTGACGTCCCGTGGAATCGCGTGGTCGCGGGGATGCTCCCGTTTCTGATCACGCGGCAAATTTTCGCCGGAGCCGGCAAGATGGGGATCGAAGTCGAGAGCGCCGCCAGCCAGCCGGGCGTCTACCAGATTTCGCAGCGCTCGGATTTCTTCAGCGTGCTCGTGAGCATCGACACGATGAACAAGCGCCCGCTGGTGAACACGCGCGACGAGCCGCATGCCGACGCCGCGAAGTATCGCCGTTTCCACGTGATCATCGGCGACGCGAACATGAGCGAATGGGCCACCGCGCTGAAGATTGGCACGACGGCGCTCGTGCTTGACTTGATCGAAAACGGGAACGCGCCCGAGATCGAAATCGCCCAGCCGGTCGAGGCGCTCAAGTCGATCAGCCGCGACCAGACGTATGATTGGATCATCGAGCTGCGCGACGGGCGGAAGATTTCCGCGATCGAGGTGCAGCGCCTTTATCTTCGCGCGGCGCAGGAGAGCGAGCGGGCGGCGGAGGAAGAGACCGCATGGCTGCTACGCGAGTGGGAGAACGTGCTCCACGACCTCGAACGCGACGTTAGCCTAACGAGAGATCGTGTCGACTGGGTGGCGAAGAAGTTTCTCCTCACCTCTTTCCAGGAGGAGGAAAAACTGAGCTGGAGTGATCCGTGGCTGCAGGCGATCGATCTGGAGTATCACAACATCCAGCCCGACGCCGGGCTCTTCTACGAACTCGAGCGGCAGGGGACGATGCGCCGCGTGGTCGAGGAAAACGAAATCCGCGCCGCGATCTTCGCCCCGCCCGAGACCACCCGCGCTTTCTTCCGCGGCCGCGCGGTGGCCAGGTTCAATCGTGAAATTGAATCTATCCAGTGGGACGAGATCGTTTTTCGGAGGAACGG
This sequence comes from uncultured Verrucomicrobiae bacterium, assembly GCA_963726745.1. Taxonomy (GTDB): domain Bacteria; phylum Verrucomicrobiota; class Verrucomicrobiia; order Chthoniobacterales; family UBA10450; genus JACCTI01. Next base: position 335,277 of record CAVSDR010000003.1, on the reverse strand, counting down.
CCGCAGCGCTCGACGTGTTCCGCTGCCAGAGGCGGCGGACGACCAGCGGATCGACGCCCTCAATCGCGCCATTCGCGAAGAGGGAACCTTGGAAGAATTCTGGCGCGTGCTTGAAGCGATTGCCTGAAGGAAATTGCCTTAGGGCACAAATGTGCCCGAACGTGCGCGCACGAGGAGCGTATCGCCACTGTTGACGGTGCCGTCGCCGTTCAAATCGGAACGGAAATTGGCGGCATCGGTGGTCTGCCCGGACCGGCTGCGAGTTTGCAAAGCGTCGCCTGAATTAACCGAGCCATCGCCACTGGTGTCGCCCGCGAGGAACCGGATCGAGACCGGGACGGCCGTGCTGGTGTAGCCGAGGCTGTCGGTGGCGTTAAACGCAGTCACGGTCACGCGCTGCTCATTCGCGATCCCGCTCAGGTTGACGACAAACTGGCGGGCATCGTTCGCGATCGCGCTCGAGCTGACAAAGCCGGTGCCACTGGTGACCGCGACGCTGCCCACGCTGGCGAGGGAGTTTTCGAAATGGAAAACCAGGGTGTGATCGCCATTGGCGTCACCCGTGCGGCACTCGACCGCGGGTGTTCCGGTCAGTGGGAGGTTGATGTCAAAGGTGCCGGCGCTGGCGTGCGTCCGGCGTGAAACCGCACCGACGAGAGGGATGGCCGGCGGCACGCCGTTGAACTCAAACGCACCGATGTCGCTCGCACCATTGCGGCCGAAGCCGCGCTGGTCGGTCGCGGGCGCGAGGCTGTCGTTCCCGGCGTTAATCGCCGGGCTGTTTGCCAGCAGGCTCCAGGTGTTGGTCGGCGCCGCCGTTGGCGCCGAAGGAGCCAAACTGTGCGTCCAACGGCGTCGACGACGGTGCCGATTTTGTCACCGTTCACCCCGTTGGTGAAACCGGTCGCGTCGCCGATTTTGCCGATCAGGTTGTTGCCCTGCGTGGTGTAGTTGCCGCGGATGTCCGGATCGTTCGTGGCGGTGTTGCCGGCGATGAGATTGTTCGCGGCGAAATACTGGGTGTTGTTTCCTTCCGCGAAGACGCCGCCACCGCCGAAACCCGGCGAGGCTACGCCGTCGCTCGCCGTGTTGCCGGTGATCGTGCAGTTGCGCAGCGTCATCTTCGCGGCGCCACCGTCAGCTCGCGAGATCAGCCCGCCGCCGCGTAGCGCCGATGTTGCGGGTGAAGGTGCAGTTTGTCGCGGTCAGCGTGCCATCGCTGTAAACTCCGCCACCGAACTGGTTCGCGCCATTGTCGTCAAAGGTTGCATCGGAGCAGAGTCGAGGTCGCGCCGCTTTCATTGTACAAGCCAGCGCCGCTTCCTGCCACGGCTCCATCCGCGAAAGCGAGGCTGAGTATCATGCGCAGTCTGTGAGCGTCAGATCGCTACCGCTCTTGACGAGAAGACCCGCTCCGTTTTCACCGTAGAGGAATGCCGTCTGGCGACCGTCAGCCCGGAGATCCTGACTCCGGTGATGCCACCCAAAAGACGCGGCCGGCCGAAGATTCGTTTGATCGTCAGCTTGCGAGCGCCCGGACCGTTAATTGTGACTGGGCTAGTGACCGCGAGCCCGCTGGGCGTCAGCGCGGTTGTGATTGTGCCACCGACGCCGGCAGCAAAGTTGATCGTGTTCGCGTCCGGGATTCGCGTTCGCCGCATTCAACGCTTCCACCAACGTGCACTCCTCCGTCGTGCAATTGCCGTCGTTATGTTCGGCGGTATTCGTGACGGTGAAGGCGGGGCCGGTCTGGAGCGGGCCGACTTCGACCGCGCCGATGTCGCTGCCATCTCCGCCGGCGGCATTGTTCACCCCGGGGAGATCGACCGGGCTCGGCAGGCCGCGCTGATCGAGGTTGATGGGCGACACCGTTCGCATCGAGGCCGCGTTTTCCCTGATCAATCGCCAGGCTGCCGGGTAGCGGCCGCATTGTGCTCGTGGAGCCGCCGTTATCCTGGAGCGGCCCGAGATTTACCTGCGCTGCGCTCACCCCGATCTGGTCGCCGATGTTCCCAAAGCCGGTGCTCCCCGCCGCACTCCCGATGATATTGTAGCCTTCGGAAACGAATGCGCCCGAGACCGTGATGCCACCGCCGGCGATGATGCTGTTGCGCACGCGCACGGTGCCGTTGCCGCTATGGAAAACCGCGCTGGCACTTCCATTTGAAAAGATCGTGCTGTTCTCAATCGTGACGTCACTATAGCCAATGTAAATTGCACTGCCGTCGTTGTTGGCCCGGTTTGCGGTGAAGGTACAACGAGTGATCCGTAGACTTCCGCCGGCGCCGCTGAAGATGGCGCCGCCATAAGGGCCGTCGGTGCCGGTGGTATTGCTGTAGAGACTACAGTTCCTGAGCGTCAGATTGCCGCTGTTATAAATTCCGCCTGCGCTGCTCGCCACTCCATTCGCGATCGCCAAATTCGCCAGGGTGACCGTGCCGGCGGCAACTTGAAAAATACGAAACGATCCGCTCGCTCGCTGGATGACAATCTTCTTCCCCTCGCCATCGATGATTAGGCTTTTGTTCACGAAGAGCTCACCGCTGGTGAGGCCGATGGTGAAGACACCGGAGCTTGGATTGTAGCCTGCGGAGGAAGTGGGGATCTGGAAGACAATCGTGTCGCCGCCCGCAGGATTTGCGTCGTTGATTGCCTGCCGCAATGATCCGGCAAAGGCGTCGTTGGTATTGTAGACCGGGATGGTCGCCGCGCGCGCAGCGTTGAGGCACAAGCACGCGCAATGCACGGCGCCGGCCAAAGCGCTGAGATGCCGACGGCGACGGTGGTGTTTTCATCGAGTTTTCCGAGCGCGCAGGCCGACGAAAACCGCGCCGCCGACCAGGACGAGTGCCGCGATCGAGGGCTCAGGCACGGCGACAAATTGGAAGTTCGGCCCGAAGTCGCCGTTCGAGTATCCTTGGGTATTCCCCGCAGGAAACGTGAGCGACGAGCCTTGAGCGCTCCGCGCCCCGGCGTAGCTGATCCCCGGCGCTGTGGTCAGGATGGCGCTCTCGATCGCGACGCTGTCGGTTAGGTTCATCGAGAAGCCACCGATGACGTAGGTCCCGGCCGGCAGGATGATCGGGGTGATCGGGACATAGCGAACGCCATCGAGGAGCGTGGCGCTGGTCCCCGCCGGAACCGTCGCCATCGCGAGGGGACTGCCACCCGTGCCTGCCCAAATGGCGATCGGATGCGAATCGGTCAGACCGTCCCCTTGGAAATCGAAGTAGCCGAGATTAGTGATGGAGATCGGGGCCGTGATCGTAAACGCCCAGCCGAAGGTCGTCTGCCCGTCGACACGGAGGGAGTAGTTGCCGAACTGCAAGGCAACGTCCGCACGCGCGGTAGTCTGGAAGACGAGGAGCAGGGCGGCGAGGAGAAGGAATTTTTGGAGCTTCATAGGATGAGGTGGGTGGTGTGGTTGGGTGACGAAATTACGGAAGGCCGATGCTGACCGACGTGGAATAGGCTTCCAACCGCATCGCGCGCGTGATGGTAAGCGCTTCCGGACTGCTGCCGGGCTTGAGGTTCAAAGTGCAACCGGCCTGGATCGACGCGGCGCCTGCACTGAGCGTTTGGAACGGGGTGTAAAAGAGGCCGTCTCGCGGGGTCCCGCTGTAGTTAAAATCGATCCAGCGGCCGGGCGGGCGGGCCTCAAAGATTTCGTCGCTAATGGTGTGGCGGAAACCGCCCCCAGGGAGCGCGTTGGACCAGGTGCCGCCGAAGGAAATTAACCTTTGCTCGGCCCGGTCATACCACATCTGATGGAGACGGCGCGGGCTGTAGCCGAAGGCGCCGGCGTCGGGACGGAGCGTCCACGCGGTGCCGTTCCACTCCCACGTATCGCCAAACATCTCGGGCTCGAGACTGGAGTTGAAACGCCCGGCGGTGAGGGTGACGACCTGGCGGCGTTCGTCGTAAGCCATGGCGTGCTCTCGCCGCGCGGTCGCACCGGTGGTCGCGACCTGTGTCCAGACGACGCCATTCCACGACCAGGTGTCGCCCGATGGGCCCTGGCCCCCGGTCAAGGCATCCAGACCGCCATGCATCAAGGTGACTCGGCGCGCGGCATCATAGGCCACGGCAGGATCGTAGCGGGCCGGGGGCGCGGTGTTCACGACCGTCCACTGCAGGCCGTCCCACTCCCAGGTCCTGGTGTTGAGCGTTTCGTTGCCACCCAGACGGTCGCCACTAGCGATGAGGACGCATTTCCGGCGCGTGCTGTCGTAAACCATCCTGGGCGCGTCGAAGGGCGGAGGCTGGCCGACGTTGCCGTAGTTGGTCGCCTGGCGCAGCGTCCAGTTGTTGCCGTCGTATTCCCAGGTGTCGTTCTGCGGAATTTCGTTTTGAAAAACGTTGTCGCCGCCGCCGAAGAGGACCATCACACCGCGGTCAATGTCGAAAGCCATGGCCGCGTCCTGGCGCATGGGAGGACGATTCGCCGGGTTGCGCAATGTCCAGGTGCCGTTGGCAAACTCCCAAGTCGTATCGCTTCCACGGGTGGAGCCGGTGAACGGGTTGCCTCCGCCGAAGACGACGGCTACGCCGCGGCGCGAATCATAAGCCGCAGCCCAGCCGATCTTTTCACCGGGCGACGTGGCGGGAGAGACGCGTTGCCACTCGATATTGCACTCGTCGATGGCGCGGGCTGCCGGTGTCGCAAATGCGACTGAGGCGAGGAGCACGGCAGCGGCAGAGATGCGCCGGAGGAAAGAGGCCGAGGCTGGAAGCTGTGACCTCATGCGGCTATGGCAGCGCGCTCCCGGAGCGAGAGCGCACGATCAAGCTGTCACCGCTGTTCACCGCGCCATCGACGTTCACGTCCGAGCGGAAGTTCGTCGCACCGAGCGCCTGACCCGAACGGCTCCGGGTTTGCAAAGAGTCGCCGGAATTCACCGTGCCATCGTCGTTGGTATCGCCCGCGAGCACGCCCATGGGGATCGCGAGGTCGGCGGTGGTGGAGCCGTTGCTTGCCCCGAGCAAGGTGATCAGCAACGTCTGCGCGTTGGCGACCGCGGTCAGGTTTACCGTCACGATGTTTCCGTTCGCGGTGGCGGCTCCGCCGGCCTGGCCATCTCTGCTCATGACCGAGAGTCCGTTCATGGTAATTGGGCTGCCAAAAGTGACGACGACCTGGTGATTTCCGCCGGCGCCGACGCTGCGGCATTCGATGCCGGCAGGGCCAGCGAGCGGCAGAGCGATGTCGAACGTTCCCGCGCTGTCGTGCGTTTTTCGCGAGACGGCGCTGAGCACTTCCAGCGGAGTGAAAAGCTGCGCGACGTAACCGCTTCGAAGGACCACGCCCTGCGCCGCGCTGGATGTGTCGCTGATCAAGCCCGCGCTGTTCGTCTGCTGATAGCTGGCGCTGCTGGAATTTCCCCCGCCGGCATCGATCGCGTCGGCTCGGATGGAGTAGTTGGCGCTTTGCCGCGAAGAGGCCGGAGCGACTTCGGCGACGAGGAGAAGAGAGGCGCAGATGAGGAGAATCTTCATGCCGATTTCAGTTTCCTAAATTCACCACGCCCACAGGCGCGCTCAGGATCATGGCCTTGCTGATCGTCGTCCCGGCGGCCGCGTAATTGCCGCGCACGATCGAGATCCTTCCGCTGACGGGCACGGTCGCGACTGCCTCGGCCAAGGTGTCGTGCGGGCGGAAAATGGTGCCGTCTTCCACTACGCCGGGCGATGGGAGGGTATCGAGATACAGCGTCTCCGGGCCGGGCACGGCGGCGATCGCGTTCTCGAGCGCGGCGAGGCCGAAGGAGGTGCCGTTGTTCGATCCCCCGGTCGCGGTGCAACCGGCCTGGGCATGGATGCCGATGGCGAAACCGTTCGCTTCCCAAATGATGGGGCTACCGGAATTCGCCGGCTCCGTGTCGACCGCGTAGGTCAGCGTGCTCCCACTCAGTGCGGTGAAGGGTCCGATGGCGGTCTGGAGCGTCTGATTTTGCGCATTCGGCGCAGGATGCGTGCAACTGCCGGCAGCATTTAAATTCCCGCAGGTGGTGGGATCGCTTCCCGCCGGGGTGTTATCAACACCGAAACCTGTGACGCGGGTGCTGGCGGCGGCCGGTGGGACGGCGGTGATCATGCGGAAGAATCCGTGCGTTTCATGCGCGAGCTGGTCGAGGTTGTTCGGCCCGAGGGTGAACACCTGCCAGTCGTTGCCGGCGCCGCCGTTTGAAAGCACGATCGAGGTGCCGATGACGGGGAATTGATCCTCGACCGCGGCGGCGACGGTGACGCCGTTGGGTTGGGAAGCGGGCACGTTCACTTCGAAAATGCTCCCGCCCACGATCGCGCAATGGCCCGCCGTGAGGACGCCGCCGTTCGAGACCAGCCAGCCGGTGCAGTTCCCATTCAGCCGGCCGACGCGATTATCTCTGGAAGCGACGCGATCATCGGCGCCGCAGAGCGTCTCGATCCCCACGGGCTGCTGCGTCTCTACCGCGAGGGTGTAGCTGAAGGCTTCCCGCACGCGCAGCGAGACCGCGCTGTCTCCCGGCGCGATGAGCAGCTCCACTCGCACCGCGTCACCATTAAACAGCGCACTGGTCTGCGCCCAAAGCGCGAGGTGCGCGGCGTCGAGCGTTTGGCTTTGGCCGTCGCGCAGCGAAACGAAACGCACCTTGCTTGCTGCGCCGAGGTTCGCCTCTGCCAAAGGCACGCGCAGGACCGTGGCGCCGGGGATGGCGACCACGCCGACAACATGCATGCGCGTCTCGCCGGTGGCGTTCGCGAGCGGCTCCGTCGCCAGCGCGATGGGATGCATGGCCTGCGTCGCGCGCATGCTCCCGAGCTGAGCGCAGAAGAGCACGCAAAATAGCCAGCCGACTGCCCTCATTGCAACGTCACGAGCACGAGCACCGTGCCGGATTCACCCTCGAGCGGCGTCATCGCTTTGCCGATGATCGAACCTTGCGCGCGTCGATGATCCGCGGCTCGCATGGCTTCACCGGGCACTTCCGAGCTGGTAAGCAGATCGCCCGGCTCGATCGGTCCGGCGGAGTTGTTCGCTTGCACGTAAACGCGGCCGCTCAGCGCGACGTTTTCGCCGGGTTCGAGCTGCGCTTCGTCGATCATGGAGATGCCGGGCTTGATCCCGTTCGCGCCGGAGACGATGCCCGCGACTTTGTTGTCGTAAGCGCGGCCGCTCAGCCGCAGCTTGCCGGGATTCTGCGGATCGATGCTCACGACTGCCCCTGGCAGGATGCCGCGGTGGCTCATCGCGAACGGCTCCGCGAGGTCCGCGCCGCCGCGGATCGTGAGCACCTTGACCGACATCGTGCCGAGGAGCGAGGCGTCGCCATTCGGCTGCACCGCGAAGGCGATCCCGCTGGCGCCTTCGCGATAGATGTAGAACTGGTCGCCATTAAACGCGCGCGAAGTGCCGACGGTCCATTGCCCGTTCGGATTCGCGAACTCGACGCGCGACCAGGTGTTCGTGCCGCCGTTACTCTGGATGCGGTGGCTGACGGAGTTCGTGGGATCGAAGAGGTGCAGTTTGGCCTGCGGTTCGATGCCGAGACCGAGCGCGCCGGCAGCGGAGAGCTGGAATTCGATCGGCGTGGTCCCGAGCCGATCCATGAAGAGCATGTCATTGTTGAATCCACGCGACGTGCCGACGTTCCATTGGCCGTTCAGGTTTTTGAATCCCAGGACGGACTGCGAGTTGATGCCGCCGCCGGTCTCGATGACCTCGCCCACAGTGGCCGTGGGATTAAAGATATGCAGTCTCGCTCCGGGAGTAGCCGTGCCGAGCCCAAAGTTGCCCCCCGTGCTGAGAGTCGCGGAAGGCTGGCCGTTGTTGGTGAAAAGATGCAGCGGGTGATTCGAGAGCGTCCCGAGCCAGCCACCGATCGCTCCAGAGGCGCTGTTGCCCACGTAGGTGCCCACCTGGATCGTGCCGTCGGAGTGGAGGAATCCGTAATTGCCCGAGACGGTGCGCAGCTCCAGGCGGGTCGTGGGCACGTTCGTGCCGATGCCGACGTTGCCGGTGCTGCGAAAGGCGTTGGCGCCGTTGATGGCCCAGATGCCGTCGCCAGCGCCCGGCGCCGTCCAGTTGAGAGTCGTGCCGTTAAACCCCAGCACCTGGCCGGCGGCCGGCGCAGCGGGAACGGTGAGGTGGCCAAAGTCGAGCGAGCCCGGGGCGATGTTCGCGCCGCTGATCGAGGAGGGCGCGATCTTCGGGCCGGTGACGGCGCCCGGCGCGATCTTCGCCGTGGTGACCGCAGAATCCGCGAGGTAGGGGGAAGGCGCGAGGCGTTGATCCGGCGTCAGGAGCTGCGAGCCGTTGGTGCCATCATTGAACCAGACCCGCAGACGCACGTCCGGATTCGCGAAGGCGCTGGTGGGGAGCGCGCTCATATTCGGAAGCGTGTCGTTCCCGAGCAAAACGGAATAGAGCCCGCGACTGACCGGGAGCGCGACTGCCGTGGCCGGTTCGCTCCCTGCTGTGCTCGTGCCGTCGTTGCTCCACAGCGTCAGGCTGCCGTCACTGTTTACGAGCGCGAATTTGAACTGGCCGGTGCCGTCGAAGTTGACGTTACCCACCGCGACGCGGCCCTGATAGTTAATCAGCGGTGGCACTTGCGCCGTTAAGCTGCCGAGAGCGAGAAGGGTCAAAAGGAGAAGAAGAATGCGAGATTTCATAATCGGTCTGCCTGATGGGTTTCCTGCTTGCATCAGCTGCCGGCACGGCGAGTTCGATGCGCACCCATTTTTCTTCGGTTTGCGTCTGAAAGTCTTTAGGATGCTGCTGAAATTCGATGAATCTTCTGAATCGGCATGCTTGCTCCGGGTAAACAGGTGTTGGAATTCGGGGACTTCCGGGTCGATCTCGAGGAGCGCGCGGTTTGGCGGCAGGATGGCACTCGGGTCCCGCTAACCCCGCGGGTTTTTGAGACCCTGCGATACTTCATCGAAAACACCGGACGGGTGCTCGAGAAAGAGGTGCTCATGGACGCCCTCTGGCCCGATTGCGCCGTAGAGGAAAACAACCTGGCGCAAAATATCTCCACGTTGCGCCGCCTCTTTGGCGACAGCCCCGGCGCGCACCGTTACATCGTCACGGTGCCGGGACGCGGCTACCGGTTCGTGCCGGAAGTGCGACCTGCACATGCGGGTGGAGACGCTTGCGAGGCGAGCGCCGGAGGCGGCACCACGGGCGGCGAGCCGTCATCAGTTGCGGCCGAGACGTCGCCGGCTGGCGGTCGGGGCGGGTACCGGCGCATCGCCCTTTTCGGCGGCGTCATCGCCCTGCTCGTTCTCGCCGCGGTGGCCGCTGTCTTCTGGCGAAAGTCTCCCGGCGTTCCAATCGCGGAGAGGAGTATCGCCGTCCTGCCTTTCGCCAATCTGAGCGGCGATCCCGAGAACGCCTATTTTGCCGACGGGGTGAAGGACGAAATTCTCGCGCGCCTCTCGAAAATCGCGGCGCTGAAAGTCATCTCGCGCACTTCCACCGAGCAGTTCAAAAGCTCGCCGCAGAACGTGCGCGAAATCGCGCAGCAACTCGGAGTGACCCATCTCCTGGAAGGCAGCGTGCAAAAATCCGGCGAGACCGTGCGCGTAACGGTGCAGTTAATCCACGCGCCGACCGACACCCATCTCTGGGCCGAGGTCTACGACCGAAAATTAACCGACATGTTCGCGGTCGAAACGGAGGTGGCCCAGCGCATCGTCACTTCGCTCGCCACTCGGCTGACTGGTTCCGAGCAAACCGCCCTCCGAGCCAAACCGACGGCCAGCGTCGCGGCGCATCAAGCCTGCATGCGGGGCCGCTATTTTTGGAACAAGCGCAGCGTGGAAGGCTATCGCCTGGCCGTGACGCATTTCACGGAGGCCATCGACCGCGATCCGGCCTATGCCCAGGCCTACGCGGGCCTGGCCGATGCCTACCTGTTCCTCGGAGGCGACGATGCCGCGGGCCAAAAAGAGGCGCTCGGGCGAGGTCGCGCCGCCTTGCAGAAAGCGTTGGAACTCGACGAGACGTTGCCGGAAGCGCACGCCTCGCTCGCGCTCCTGGCGTTCAATTTCGATTGGGATTGGCCGAAGGCGGAGCGTGAATTCAAGCGCACCTTCGAGTTGAATCCGAACTACGCCACCGCCCACCAGTGGAACGGAGAATTCCTCGTGCAACTGGGACGCGTGGAGGAGGGGATCGCGGAGATCCGGCTGGCGGGAGCACTGGACCCGCTCTCCGTCGTGATCAGCGCCGACATCGGCAAGGTCCTGATGCTCGCGCGGCGCTACGATGAAGCGGTCGCGCAGTACCGGCGCGCGTTGGAGATGGATCCGCAATTCGCGGTCGCGCGCGGCCTGCTCGCGCTCACCTTCTCGCTGCAAGGGAAACACGAGGAGGCCCTCACGGAGATGCGCCAGATCAAGGAGATCGAAACCAACCCGATGCACCTCGGCTGGCTCGGCTACATCCACGGCATGGCCGGTCAGCGCGCGGAGGCGGAAGCCGTTTTGCGGCAGCTCAGGGAACTCGCGCAAAGAGTCGCAGTTTCGCCGCAATGGCCGCTGCTTGTTTCCATCGGCTTGGGGGAGAAAGAGGCGGCTTTCGCCTACCTGGAGCGCGTCTTCCAAGAGCATACGAATGGCGGCGCGATCCCCTTGAAAATGAATCCGCTCTTCGATCCTCTGCGCGCTGATCCGCGTTACGCCGACTTTCTGCGGCGCGCGAATTTCGTTCCCTGATCGGGCTGGATCAGGCTGCGGCTCGCTTATCTTCTCATGCCTGCGCCTAACGAGCGGGCGCGGGCGCGGGCCGGAGGGCGGCGGCTATTTCCGGATGAGCCTCGGCGGCCCGCAGGAAGACGTTGTCGCTCACGCAGGTGAGGAAAAGCTGGCTGGCGCTGGCAGCGCGGGCGTCATCGATCAGTTGGCGGGCCTCGGCTATCCGGCCCGCGTGCAGTTGCAGTGCCGCATCTGTCAGCAGCCAGGAAGTGGAAAGCGGCCCCGCCGCGCGCGCCGCGGCCACGTCGGCCGCGACTTGCGGCACCTCGGCCGCTTCGATGCGCGCCAGCCGAATCTTGAACTGGCACAGCTCGGCATCGGCGCTGCCGGGAGTGCGTTCGAGCGCCTGCTGGTAGCGCCGGATGGCTTCGCGCGGACGTTGATCCAGCCGCAAGGCTTCGCCCCAAAAATAGAAGTAGTCGGCGACGAACGGGTCGGCTTTGGTGGCCGCCTCGAAGTAGCCCGCGGCCGCGGCCAGGTCTTTGCGCTTGGCCGCGATCAACCCGCGATAATAGTTCGCCGCGGCCAGGTTTTCGCCCAAGCGAATCGCATGCTCGAGCGCGACCGCGGCACCCTCGAAATCGCCGCGCTCATAGCTGCCCTTGCCCACGCGGAAGAGCACGCCGGCTAAAGCGTGATCCTTTTGCTTGGCCGCGATCATGCGGTCGGTGGCTTCCTTCCAGTCGCCGCGCTTTTCCGCGGCGAGCGCGGTCTCGAGCAACTCGTCGCTCGAGAGCCCGGGATATTTATCCGGTCCGCGTTCGAGTTGCTCGCTCCCGCGGATGCGGGTGAGCAGGTGATACTTCACCGCGTCGAATTTCAAGCCCGCGTAGAAGATCATTCCGAGAGCCAGGAGGCCGCCCAGGACGTAGATCGCGGTTTGCAATTCGACCACGCGCGATTGCTCCGTGCGCGCCTGGGCCTGCGGCTGCGGCGGGACGCGGCCGCCCGGCGAGGAGTGAGACCGGCGCTCGGCCGGATGCGAAGGCGTTGCTTCCTTCGGAGAACTCGCGGGCCGCTCCGGCGCCGGTGTCGGCGACTCGCGCGCCGGCTCGGAGCTTTTGCGCGGCGTGCCCAGGAAGCTGCGCTGCTCCGGCGTGAGTGTCCGGCGCCGGGGGGCTGCCGGGTTTTGTTCCTCTGGGGGGAGGTCAGGCATGGGAGAAATGACTCGTTAGGACCAGGTGATCAACCGCAGCTCGTGGCCTTGCATGAGATGTGGATGTGTCGGGACCACGCGCACGCTGAAGGCGTAGGTCCCGCTTTCGCTGGCCGGGACTTCACCTTCGTAAAAGTAGTGGCCGTTCGCCTGGTGGGCATTCTGCTGGAGCACGGCGATCGCGGGCCGCGAGACGTTCGCGACGTCGTCTTTCCCCGGCTCGCCGTAGTAGGCCTCCACGCGCACGTGCTGCGGGTCGACCGCGCCGAGATGAATTTTAGCCGACACTTTGAGCGCGTCGCCCACGAGGATGTTGTGGCGGTTTTCGTTCCCCACCTGCACGTCGTAGATCCGCACCTGCGGCCAATCCTGCCGGATGCGCGCCTTCCATTGGCTCAACTCCGTGGCTGCGCGGCCATTGCCTTCGGCGAATTCCTGGTGCGCCTTGAGCGCGGGCGCGTAGAGGCGCTCGGTGTATTCCGAGACCATCCGGTGGGTGTTGAAGACCGGGGTGACGCTGCGGATGGACTCGCGCATGAGCTGAAGCCAGGCGAGCGGGAGCTTGCCGTCGGGCTTCGCGTAGTAGAGCGGAATGATCTGGTTCTCGAGCAATTGGTAGAGGCTGGTGGAGTCGACTTCGCTCTGGAATTCCACCGAGCCGTCGAGGATTTCCTCGCCGATGGCCCAGCCGTTTTTGCCGTTGTAGCTCTCGCACCACCAGCCATCGAGCACGCTGAGGTTGAGCCCGCCATTAGGCGGCAACTTCATCCCGCTGGTGCCGCTGGCCTCGAGCGGGCGGAGCGGATTGTTCAGCCAAAGATCCACGCCCTGGACGAGCCGGCGCGCGATGTAGGTGTCGTAGTCCTCCACGAAAACGATCCGGTTCTCGAAGCCTTCTTCGCGCGAGAATTTGTAGACTTCCTGGATGAGCGCCTTGCCGCCTTCGTCGCGCGGATGCGACTTGCCGGCAAAGATGAATTGCACCGGTCGCGTGCTGTCATGCAAGAGCTTCGCGAGGCGTTCGCGGTTGCTGAAAAGGAGCGCGCCGCGCTTGTAGGTCGCAAAGCGCCGGGCGAAACCGATCGTGAGAATCTCCGGATCGAGAATGCTGTTTGCGCGCCGAATCGCTTCCGGCGAATCGCCGATGCGCACCCGGCGTGCGCGCACGCGTGCCCGGACGAAATTCACCAGCCGCAGCTTGAGCTTTTGGTGCGTTTCCCAAAGCTCCGCGTCCGGGATGTCGATCACCCCGCGCCAGAAATCGGCGTCGGTAAGGTTCTCCTCCCAATCGCCGAGATACTTCGTGTAGAGCGCAGAGAATTCCGGCGCCATCCAGGTCTTGGTGTGGATGCCGTTGGTGATGCTGGTGATCGGCACTTCCCCCACTGGCACGCCGGTCCAGACATCTTTCCAAAGGCCGCGGCTGACGTCGCCATGGAGCGCGCTCACGCCATTCGCGTGCCGGCTCGCGCGCAGGGCGAGGATGGTCATGCTGAAGGGATCGCTCGGGTTCACCCGCGTCTGTCCGAAGGTGAAAAGTTCGTCAAAGGGGATGCCCATTTCCTTGGCGAAATCGCCAAAGTATTTTCGCATGAGCTCGCGCGGGAAAGCGTCGTTGCCCGCGGGCACCGGGGTGTGCGTGGTGAAAACATTCGAAGCTGCGACGAGCTGGAGGGCGGCGTAAAAATCGAGCCCTTTCTCGGTGTGAAGTTGCCGGATGCGCTCGAGCGCGAGGAAGGCCGAGTGGCCTTCGTTCATGTGGTAAACCTGCGCGTCGATCCCGAGCGCCCCGAGAGCGCGCGCGCCGCCGATGCCGAGGATCATCTCCTGGCGGATGCGCATCTCGAGGTCGCCGCCGTAGAGCTCCGCGGTGATCAGGCGATCTTCCGGCGAGTTCTCGGCCACGTCGGTATCGAGCAGATAAAGCGTGATCCGGCCGACGCGCAGTTCCCAGATTTTAGCCAGCACTTCGCGTTCGAGAATGCGCACCGAGACGAGCACACGGGCATTGTCCTTCCGCACTTCCCGGATCGGGAGATGGTGGAAGTTCTGATTGAGACTTTCCGCGTGCTGCACGCCGTCGCGATCAATCTGCTGCTTAAAATAACCGTGCCGATAGAGCAGGCCGATGGCGACAAAGTTCAGGTCCAAATCGCTGGCTGATTTGCAATGATCGCCCGAGAGAATCCCAAGGCCACCCGAGTAGTTTGGGATCGATTCGTGGAAGCCGAACTCGGCCGAGAAATAAGCCACCGGCTTCTTCAGCACCTTGCCCGCGCCGGTCTTTCCGTAGGTGTCCTTGCGCGCGAGATATTTCTTGAACGCGGTGTGGACTGCCTTCAGTTCGCGCAGGAAATCGTCGTCCTGCGCCACCTCGGTCAGGCGCGCCTGACGTGAGAGCTGGAGCATGCGCACCGGGTTGTGATTCGTTCGCTCCCAGAGCTCGGGGTCGAGATGGCGGAAAAGCGCGCGCGCCGAGGGCTCCCAAGTCCACCAGACGTTGAAGACCATTTCGCGCAGAGGCTCGAGCGCGGCGGGGAGATTCGGGACGACGTTATAGGTTAGGAACTTCGGCATGTCGGCGGTCTTGGGGTTAAGGCGCGAAGCATGTCAGGAAAATCCGGAGCGGCAAGCGTCATGACGGCTCCTTCGGCGGGACGAAAAGGCCGAGGAGAAAGCCGCTCACCAGTCCGCTCAGGTGCGCGCCCATGCTCACCTGCGGGAAAAGGAAATCGAACCCGGTCTGGATGACCACAATGATGCCAATGTTTAGCAGTTGCCGCCGCGCCACCGGCACGTGCCGATGCCCCACGAGGATGCCGGCCCAAAGCCCGACGATGCCCATAACCGCGCCCGACGCGCCGACCAGCAGATCGGTTTCGATTAATCGCAGCCGCCAGAGCAAGAGCACGCCCGCGCTCGAGCCGAGCCCGGCGACGAGGTAAGCGAGCGCAAATCGCAGCGAGCCGATGGTCCGCTCCAGCCGTGGCCCGAGGACGTAGAGCGCATAGACGTTCACGAACAAGTGGAGCGGCCCGTAGTGCAGGAAGAGCGCCGCGAGCAGCCGCCAATATTGCCCGCCGACGTAGACCGCGATCGGCTCGAGCGCGCCCAGGCGGTGGAGGGTGAGCAGATTGGTCGACCCGCCGAGCAGGCTCTCGATCGCGAACATCAGGAGGTTGAGCGCGATCAAGCTCCAGACGGCCGGCGCAGGTCCGCGCGAGCGCGGCGCGAAGAGCGAAGCTTTACGCTGGAAGACGCCGCGCTCGAAGCGCGCCAGCGTGGCCTCCGCCTGCGGTGTGAGCGGCAAAGGTGGGAGCTGACCCCGCCGGGCCATCCGCTGCTGCGCCTCCGCACGGATGAGGTGGTCGGCTGTTTGCCGGGCCAGTCCTTCGAAGAGCGCGCGCGCTTCCGCCGGGCGGCCCTCCGCCGCCAGGCTGGTCGCGAGCCAAAAAGCGCGCGGCGCTTCCGGGAGCGCGGCGTAGTCCTCCGCGAGCAAGCGCCGCAGACTCGCGGTGCGTCCGCAAAAAGCGAAAAGCAGCGCCAGGCTGGCCATGAAGGTCGGCTGCTGCAACGGCGTCGCCAGCAGGCTGGGGGCGCGCGCGGCGAATTGTGCCACCAGCTCCTCGCGCTGCCCGGTTTCGCCTAACGAGCGGAAGAGCAGCAGAAGAAGCGCGGGGTCGTCGCCCAGCCCAGCGCGCGGGAGGTGGGCTTCGCACCAGGCGAGCGCGGCCGGCCAATCGCCCCGCAGTCGCAGCGCCTGCGGGCTCGCGAGCTCGGCGAATTTAGCCAGCGCTTTCTCGCGCTCGCCACGTTGCGCCAGCGCGA
Organism: uncultured Verrucomicrobiae bacterium; assembly: GCA_963726745.1. Classification (GTDB taxonomy): domain Bacteria; phylum Verrucomicrobiota; class Verrucomicrobiia; order Chthoniobacterales; family UBA10450; genus JACCTI01. The sequence goes on along the minus strand of CAVSDR010000003.1, from coordinate 319,550 downwards.
GCGCCTGCAGCTGGGCCCGTTGCGCCCGGACCGCGCGCGCGGGATGGAGCAGCGAGAGAATTGTCGCCAGGCGAAAAGCCGCGGGGAAACGCTCCGCCGCCGCCAGTTCCGCCATGCGCCGCAGGCCCTGCGTGGGCAGGAAGAGCAGGAGCAACCAGGCCGTGCCGCCGAACAAGCCAGCCGCGCTCGGCGCGAGCAGCCAGGCCACCGTGGTGACGGCTAAAATCGCCAGCGCCGCGAGCCGCCAGCTGCGATTCAGCGCCGCCCGCCGCCAGGTGCGCACGAGCACCACCAGCGGCGAAAGCACGGCAATGAGAAGGAGGAGCTGATTAAAGTCGGGCACGCGGGTTCGAGGCAGCAAGATGGCACGTTTGCCGGCAAGACAATGCGCTTTCCGCGTGGCGAAGTTTTTGGGAGGGTCGCGGCCATGCGCATCACGGTCACGAACTACCTCGAAGTCATCTCCTCCTGGTGCTACTGGGCCGCGCCCGCGTGGACGCAATTGCAGGAGCGCTACGCTGGGCGGGTCGACTTCCGGTGGAAGATCGCGCTCATGGATGCCTCCGGCTTTCCGAAGTCGCGCGCGCAGGCGGAGTGGTTCTACCGGCGCAGCGGAATGATGATGCGCGCGCCCTTCATGCTCCAGCCAGGCTGGTTTAAGAAAGGGATCAAGGAATGTCTCGCGCCGAACCTCGTCGCGGAAGCCGCGCGCGAGCTGGGCGTCGTCGACGACCGCGTCTGGCTCGCGCTCATGCACGCGACCGTGCGCGAAGGCGTGCAAACCGGCGACTGGGAAACGGCCGCGGCGATCGGCGCGAAAGCCGCCGGCCTCGACCAGGCGCAACTATTGCAGCGCGCCCGTTCGCCGGAAGTGGAGGCGCGCGCCCGCGCCAGCACTGCGGAGTTTCACTCCATGCAAGTGACGCAGCGGCCGACCTTCGTGGTTGAGAGTGAGATCGGCGATCGCGCGGTTTTTTCGGGGTTTGCGAAGCTGGAGCCGCTCGTGGTGACGCTCGAGGCGATGCTGGACGATCTCGTTTCCTACGAAAGCTTCGCGGCTCACTTCGGCACGCCGCCGGCGGCGTAGAGATTCACCTTGCCTCCGTGGGGAGTTGCACTCAACTTCCGTTCGACCAGCGCCCCCGGCTGCGTCCCCTGTTGCGGTCCCCCCGAAGAATCGCAGCCACGACAGGCAGAAGTGTTCCGGCAGGCGTCCAGCCCGGTGGAAACGTGCGATAGAATGTGCAATACGGCGCGCGGCTCACTCCCACCCGCCGGTCAGGAGCTTGATTTAATCTGCAACCACAAATTCGTGTAAACGGCCGGATTCGCGCTCGCGAAGTCCGGGTCATCATGGGCGCTTCCGGCGAACAGCTCGGCGTCATGAAACTTTCCGACGCCCTTCGCAAGGCGCAGAGCATCGGGATGGACCTGGTGGAAGTGGCGCCGACGGCGAACCCGCCCGTCTGCAAAATCGTCGACTTTGGAAAGTTCCGCTACGACCTCTCCAAGCAGGAGAAGGAGAAGAAAAGCAGCGGGACGAAGCTCAAGGAAATCAAGTTCCGGGTAAACATCGACGAGCACGATTACATGACCAAGCTCCGCCACGGCGAAGCCTTCCTCGACAAGGGGAACAAGGTCCGCGTGCAGTTGCAATTCCGCGGCCGCGAGATGGCGCACCAGGAATTCGGCATGCAGTTGATGCACAAGGTGAAGGAAGACCTCTCCGGGATGTCGCAGGTCGAGATGGATCCGAAGATCGCCGGCCGCAACATCACCATGACGCTCTCGCCCCTGCCGGCCGCGCGCCGCAAACGTCGCTTCTCGGTCGAGGCCGACGATGAGGACGCAGACGAGGCGAATGCCAAGGACGCGGGCGACGAAGACGACGAGTAGCCGCCTCAACGGCGCTGCTAAAGCGCCAGTTTCCGCCGGCGCGCGGATGAGCTCATTCACCCGGGTGATCGAGAGGGCGCGCCCGGTTGCTTCGTCTACTTGCACGACCGCGCCGCAGATTCGCACCTCGCCGCGCGCCACTGGGAAAGCAGCCGGCAAATTGGAGATGAAGCGGCCCACGATCGGGTCGATCGCGCGGCCGAGAATGGACTCGTTAGGCCCGCACATCCCGGCGTCGCAAAGGAAAGCCGTCCCGCCGGGGAAAATCTGTTCGTCGGCCGTCTGCACATGCGTGTGCGTTCCCAAAACAGCCGACACTCTGCCATCGAGAAATCGCCCGATGGCGATCTTCTCGCTCGTGGTTTCGCCATGCGCGTCGACCAAGATCACCGGCGTTTCCCGCCGCATTTCCTCGACCGCGCGCTCCAGGGCTTCGAACGGATTCTCCAGGATCGGCTGCATAAACGTCCGCGCCTGGACGTTGATCACGCCAACTTTTCCTTTCGCCGTCTCCAGCACGATCGTGCCCGCACCGGGGGCGCCGTTCGGGTAATTGATCGGCCGGAGGAGCCGTGGCTCGGTCGCGATGTAGGGCACGATTTCCTTTTGGTCCCAGATGTGATCGCCCGTGGTCACCACCGCGGCGCCTGCGCGCAGGAGGTCGATCGTGATCTTGGGCGTAATCCCGCGCCCGGCGGCGGCGTTCTCGCCATTGACGACCGTGAAATCGAGCGCGTATTGCTGCTTCAACTGCGGCAGCCGCGCGATGACCGCGCTCCGTCCTGGTTCGCCGACGATGTCCCCGAGAAACAAGATCGTCAGCATTCCGCGAAGATGATGGTAAAAACGGGGAAATCAAAAGGGCCGCGAACGCGCCCGCCGGCAAAGGTGATTTTCATTTACGCTTCGGCGGCGTTCGCCGCATGCTTGGCGCAGTTCCACGCGCGATGCTGAGCGAATTCGATGTGCGACGGATGGTGCGCCTGCTCGGCGAAGTGGCTGCGCTCGAGGGCGATCACATGGCGAAAAAGCGCTACCTCCTGAGCGGGCTCAGCGAGTTGATTCAGGCGCGGGCATGGCTTTGGAGTTTGGTCACGGACATGGACCCCGGGCAATTACCCGTCCATCTCAGCTCTCTGCACGGCGGCTTCACGGACGGTCAATTCGCGCTCTTTCTGCGCGCGCTCGATCATCCCGATCTCGCGCATTTCAGCGCTCCTTTTTTTGCCGAGCTGCAACGCCGCCAGGCTCACACCTCACGCATGCGGCAGCAAAGCGACCCGGAATATCGATTCGCCTTCTCGGGTGCCTATCCACTCTGGCAAGCCGCCGGCGTGGTCCCTGGGATCATGTCAGCCAGGCCCATTGGCCCCAGGTCATTGAGCACGATCGGCATTTTCCGGAGCCCGGAGGATCCGCCATTTTCTGCGCGGGATCTCCGCATCGCCCACATCATCCTGAGCGAAGTGCCGTGGTTGCACGAACAGGGCTGGCCGGAAGATCGCGCGGTGACCATCCCCCGCCTCTCGTTGCGGCAAAGGCAGACCTTGAATCTCCTGATCGAAGGGCAGAGCCGAAAACAAATCGCCGACGGAATGGGCATCTCTCTGCACACCTTGGGCGGCTACATCAAGGAGGTTTACCGGCATTTTCGCGTCCGTTCGCAGGCGGAATTGATGCGGCGTTTCCTGCGCGGCGATGGCGGTGACCAGGCGTAGGAGTCCACCCCCTAATTTTGGGGAATAGGTGGGCGTCCCCCGTCTTGTTAGAAGCTGAGGTCACGAACCCCTCAGCTATGAAAGCAATCGCCGCCTCGTCTCCCAACGCATTTATCCAGCTCCGCGTTTTGTCGCGCGCCGCAACTCGTTGTGGCATATTAGCCAGCACTCTTTACCTGGCGGTCGTTTGCTCGTCGGGCTCCGCGCAGATGGTATCCGCTCAGGCCGATGCGGCAGTCGATGACGCGCGCCCCCTGCGCCTGGAATTTTCCCGCCTGTGGTGGAAACCAGTCGTGCCACTACGAGTCTCGCAAACGCCGGCTCTCCGGCGGACCAGGGTCAAGGACGCGCGCGCTGGCTTGACCAAGTCGCTGCGCGGGCTCCCTTCCCGCGCTGGGCTTGTGCTGGCGTCCGATGAGAGACTGCTGGCCGCGACCACCGTTGTCGGCGACCCCGTCCTCAAGATCGACTTCAACACCCCCAGCAGCCCCACCGAAACCGGCTGGCAATCCTTTAACATCAGCGGCGGTCCCACGCAGACGCAGTCATTCGCGGCCAGCAACAGCTTCACCAGCGGAAGCCTCAGCGTTGCTCTGGCCGCCTCCGCCGGAAATCTCGGGAGCCGCGATCGCGGCGGGCCGGCCGATGCGGGCGCTTTCACCCTGGGCGAACTTTACCGCGACTTTGTCACCACCGACAACAACCGCGCCCTCACACTGACCATCTCCGGGCTGCTCGCGGGCACAGACTACTTTTTCACCTTCTACGCCTACGACCATTCAGCCCAGGGCGGCACGACGACTTTCACCAACCTTGGCAGCGGCGCCTCGGGCAGCATCAACTACAACACTAGCGTGACCGCCGATGGCCAGTTCTCCCTCACGCTCGGCGGAGTTGCGAACGCCCTGGGCACGGTCTCATTCCGGGCTACGGCCAATGCCAACGACAGCCCGCGTTTGAATGGATTCACGATTCATTCCGCGTCTGGTTTTGCCTTGGGTCAGCGATTGCAGGCCTCGGACGGCGCGACCGACGATAACTTTGGCTGGTCGGTCAGTCTTTCCGGTGCCAGCGCGCTGGTCGGAGCATTTTATGACGCCGTTGGCGTCAACGCTTATCAGGGCTCCGGTTACTTGTTTCAAAGTCTCAACACGGCCAGCGGGACCATCACCCAAAGCGTGAAGCTGATCGCCTCGGACGGGGCTTATTATGATAACCTCGGCTATTCGGTTAGCCTTTCCGGTTCGAGCGCACTCCTGGGCGCACCCGGCGACTTCGTCGGAGCTAACTCTTACCAAGGATCGGCCTACTTTTATCGGAATCTGAGCACTGCTGCGGGTACAGTGACGCAGAACACGAAGCTGACTGCTTCGGATGGCGCAGCCTACGATCACTTCGGAGTCTCGGTCAGCCTCGCCGGGAACAGTGCGCTAGTCGGAGCGCCGGGCAGCGACCGGGGCTCTGCATATTTTTTTCGGAATTTGGACAGTGCCGGTGGGACAGTGACGCAGAACGCGAAGCTGGTGGCCGCCGATGGTGCTTCTGGTGACCGCTTCGGCTCTTCGGTCAGCCTTTCAGGGAGTAACGCGCTGGTCGGCGCACATGGCGACGATATCGGCGTCAACTTTCAGCAAGGATCAGCCTATTTTTTCCGGAATCTCGACATCGTCACTGGGACAGTAACGCAAAGCGCGAAGCTGATCGCGGCCGACGGCGCGGCCGATGATTTCTTCGGCTATTCTGTCAGTCTTTCTGGGACCAGCGCGCTCGTGGGCGCCTACGGTGACGATGATATCGGAGCGAATTCCGATGAGGGCTCGGCCTATCTATTTCGCAATTTGGACGCCGCCAATGGCACGGTGACACAGACGGCAAAACTACTTGCTTCGGATCGCGCGGCTCATGATTACTTCGGTATCTCTGTCAGTATTTCCGGAAATAACGCGCTGGTCGGAGCGTATGGCGACAATCCCGGAGCGAAGTCTGGTGCAGGCTCGGCCTACCTCTTTCAAAATTTAGACACGGCCACAGGAACCGTAACGGAGAGTGTGAAGCTCTTTGCTTCGGATGGCGCTAGTGGCGACTTCTTCGGTTACTCCGTCAGCCTGGATGGCGATCGCTTCGTCGTTGGCGCATCTTATGGCGACGGGGTCGCAGTAGATTCCGGCAAAGCCTACAGCGGCACTATCAGTTCGATCACGACTCTGAACGTCGGGGACGCCACGCGGACCATTGACGGCATCAGTTTCATCTCCCGCCAGGATTGGGTTGTGGGCGAAACCACGAGCTCGAATCAAGTCATCCTGATGGCCGGCAACTCTGCCGATGTGACCTTGCCCGGCACCTCCATTCGCATCGGCAGCAATGCAGGCGCCAACGCGAACAAACTGGTGGTCGAGGGCAGCGTCACGGCGAACCAGGTCGTGATCGGCACGGCCAGCGGCACCACGGGCAACACCCTGCAGATCGGAACCACCGGGAAAGTCAGCGCCGGCACCATCATCGTGAACAACGGCGGCACCTTGCTTTTGCAGGGCACCACGGCCTCGAACGACCGCCTGGGGGCGAACACGGCAATCGACCTGCAGGCCGGGGCCAGATTGGTGACCAATGGACTGAGCGAAGGCAGCCCCGCAGCTGGCTCCCCGGTCGGCGTAGGCTTCCTCACTTTGCATAACGGGACCACGATCGACTTCGGCAGCGGCGGAAACGGCAGCACCCTGCTCTTCTCGTCGATTACCATGTATGCCGGAAGCGGCGGCTTGATCTCGATCTTGAACTGGACGGGCTCGCCCCTGGGCGATACCGGGTCCGCCGGCAATGACCGGCTTTTGGCTTCCTTTAACCCCGGCTTTTCGCCGGAGCAGCTCGCCTCTTTCCAGTTCTTTAACGACGCCGCCATGCCGTTTGCGCAGGGGGCAACGATCATTAGTTACAACGGATTCTACGAGTTCGTGCCCAATCTCACGGCCGTGCCTGAGCCGGCCACTTGGGCCGCCGCGGCGCTGACGGCGCTTGTCCTCGCTGCTACCTGGCGTCACCGCCAGACCCGGGAAAGGTAAAGTCAGGAATCGCCAGCGCCTCGGGCGAAATGATGTTCATTCCCAGCCATGGGTTGCATCATCTATCGCCGCTGCCTGCTGGTGGTCGCAGTCTCCCTGGCTTTGCTGCTCTCTGCAGGCGCAGCGCCGAAGGTCAGTCCGCTGGGGCACCCGCCTGAGTGGGCCGCTTTCGAAAAATATCAGGAGACGATGACGCACGACGATTTCGTGGCCGCGCTCGAAAAGGTCTACTGCACCCGCGGCTACAGCGCGGAACACATCCAGGTGGAAGCGGAGCGCGCGCGCTTCCTGATCGATCACGACGCCCAGAGCTGGTTTACTCTACGCTTCGCGCCTAACGAGGAGTCGCGCCGGAAGTTTGCGCGTCCCTGGAAAAGCACCGCCACGCGGAAGGCGCCGCCCAAGGACCGCCCGCTCGCCGGGGTGAAAATCGCGCTCGACCCGGGACACATCGGCGGACGCTGGGCGAAGATGGAGGAGCGCTGGTTCCAGGTGGGCGACAGCCGGCCCGTGACCGAGGGCGACATGACCTTGCGGGTGGCGAAATTGCTCGCGCCAAAGCTGCGCAAGCTCGGCGCCACCGTCTCGCTGGTGCGCGCGGAGAACGAGCCGACCACGCCGAAGCGCCCCGATGATTTGCGCGTGCTCGCGCGGGAGGTCCTGGCGCGCAACGGGATTGCGCAGCCGCGCGAAGAGTTCGCCGGCGCCGGAGGATCCGGACAAGGAGCACACCGTCCGCTGGGAGAGCGAGCTGCTCTTTTATCGCAACAGCGAAATCAGACAGCGCGCTGCGATCGTGAACGGACGCCTGAAGCCGGACGTCGTCCTCTGTTTGCACTTCAACGCCGAGGCCTGGGATGTGCCGACCGCGCCGCGTTTGATCGAGCGGAATCATCTGCACCTGCTGGTCAACGGCGCTTACCTGCCGGCAGAGCTGGAGTTCGACGACGTGCGCTTCGAGATGCTGGAACGTTTGCTCAGCCGGACGCACGAGGAGGAGTTGCCGCTCGCGCGGAAAGCCGCCGATGCGCTCGCGCAGCGCACGAAGCTGCCGCCATATCGCTACACGACCGACAACGTCACCCCGGTCGAGGGCACCGAGTATGTCTTCCTGCGCAATCTTATGGCCACGCGGCTCTACGATTGCCCGGTGATCTATTACGAGCCGTATGTGATGAACAGCGACGAGGTTTTCTGGCGCGTGCAGGAGGGCGATTACGAGGGCTTGCGCAACGTGAACGGCACCGAGCGCCCGAGCATTTTCCGCGAGTATGCCGACGGCGTGGCCGATGGTCTGGTGAATTATTACCGCGGCGCCCGCCCGTAGGTTTCCGGGGAGCGCAGGCTGCCAGCCTGCCGGTCGCGGCAGCTTGCCGCGTCCAGAGGGCGATGGCCGAAGGTTTCGGGAAGAGGGAGGTGTTTCCGGCAGGCTGCCGGAAACTGCAGGCTGGCAGCCTGCGCTCCCCAGATTAAAGCTTTGCGATCGCCCCTTCGATCTCCGCGAGCGTGATCTCCGAGGAGAGGTAGGCGCTTCCGAGCTTCGGACTCACGACGAAGCGAACTTCACCGCGCTCGAATTTTTTATCCGCGCGCAGTGCCGGCAAAATCTCCCCCCGCGGAAAATTAGCCGGCAACTTCGTCGGCAAGCCGACCTGCTCCAAGGCCGCGATTACCCGCGCGCGCTCCGCCTCCGGCAAGCCCGCGCAGCGCACGGAAATCTCACACGCCGCCACCATCCCAAGGCTCACGGCTTCGCCGTGCAGGAGCGCGCCATAACCGGCCGCGCGCTCGAGCGCGTGGCCGACGGTGTGGCCAAAATTGAGGACCGCGCGCGCCCCCGAAGTGTCGAACTCATCCAACGCGACCACGTCTGCCTTGATCTGGAGATTGCGCGCGACCAGCGCCTCCAGGTCGCCGGCTAACATTTCGAAAATCGCCGGGTCCGCGATCACGCCATGCTTGATGATTTCCGCGAAGCCCTGCCGAAACTCGCGCGGCGGAAGCGTTTCCAGCGCGGCCACATCGGCCAGGACCAAGGCCGGCTGGTGCACCACGCCTAACAAGTTCTTTGCTGCGCGCGTGTTGACCGCGGTCTTGCCGCCAATCGCGCTATCGACCTGCGCGAGCAAAGTCGTCGGCAGCTGCACCACCGGAATGCCGCGATGATAAATCGCCGCGACGAAGCCCGCGAGGTCGCCGACCACCCCGCCGCCGAGCGCAACCACGAACGACGTCCGATCCAATCCTGCAGCCGCCATCTTCTCCGCCACAGCGTCCGGCGTGCTCGAGCGATTTGGAACCTTCGCCCGCCGGCAGCGTGATCACCGTCGGGAAATAGCCGGCCACCTCCAGGCTGCGCGCACATCTTCACCGAAGAGCTTGCCGCTGTTTGCATCGGCGATCAGCGCGCAGCGCGGCCCGCGCCCGAGCGCGCGCACTTCCTCGCCCACGGTGCGGAGCAGCCCGCGCCCCACGAGCACGCGATAGCGTGCGGCGCCGGCGCGAACGATGATTTCTCTCATGCGGTTTCCCGGCGCGCGCTTGACAACCCGGCGCGCGGTCTCATGTACTCAAGGACATGGCTGACCCTGTTGATTCCATTCCTCCAACGACTCCGCCGCCGGTCGGCCCGACCAATAGCACGACCGGCCTGCCGTCGAATGTGGCCGCCGCGCTCGCCTGCATTCCGCTCATCGGTGGGATCATCTTTTACGTGCTCGAGAAACGCGATGCATTCGTCCGTTTTTACGCCATGCAGTCGATCATTTTCGGCGGTGCCTGGCTGGTCTTCGTGATCGTCTTCAACATCGCGCACGCCATCCTCACGCCCATTCCCGGCGCTTGGCGTCGTCTTCGCGCTCATCCTTTGGATCATCTGGGCACTGGTTAGCCTGGCCTTCCTCGTCTTCTTCATCATCACGCTGGTGAAGGCTTTTATCGGTGTGCGTTGGGAAATTCCCTACCTCGGGCCGATCGCGCGCCAGCAGGTCGATGGGACCACGTCCGCGGTCTAACGACCTGGCCGCGCAAGCAGCTTGACCACGATCTCGGTCAGGATGAGCTCGTGATCGAGCGCGCTGCTCACGATCTGCAGGTTCGCTTCCAGGCAAGCCTCGAGACCGGCGATTAATTGCTCCGTCTCGAAGCGGTGCGCCGCCATCGCGGCCAGGCCCGAGCGCGTAGGCGTTGACCGTGCCGTCTTTCTTGCGCGGGAGATGCTCGGTCGCGCTCGCGGGCAGGCGATTGACCGCGGAGATGAAAGAGAACGGCGCCGAGGGCCGGCTCATCCGATGGCGCTCGATCAGGTCCTTCGCGAGCAGGAGATTCCGCACCGTCGGCAGGATCGCGACCAGGAGAATGCCGATCGCGCTTTCGCCCTGGTCGAGCAGCCCGCGCACGAGCGCGAGCGCGCGGTCGAGATCGCAGGCGGCCAAAGCGTTGCCTAATTCGAAGATCACCCCGGCGCGCGAGAGCGGCACCAGCGTGCGCACTTCCTCGGTGGTCACGCGGCGTTGCGCGCTCACATAAAGGTCGAGCTTCTCGAGCTCGTTCTCGATTTGCCGGGTGTCGCCGCCGGTCAGGAGAACGAAGAGATCGAGCGCTTCCTCCTCGAAGGCGAGTTCGCGCGCGCGCGCCCGGCGGCGGACGATCTCGGTCGCTTCCTCTTCCCAGCCGCTGCGACTGGCGTCGAGCTTGTCGATCACCTGCAGCTCGGCGCGTTTGCCTAACGACTTGTAGAACGAGCGCCGCTTGTCCACCTCGGTCGCGCTCAGCAGGAAGGTAATTCCAGGCGCGAGTCCTTCGTCCAAAGTGTCGGCTAATTTCTCCAGCGCTTCCTGCACCGCGACCGAGCGGCCGATGACGGAATCGCCCAGGCTGTTCGCGTTCTTGAGCCAGACGAGCTTGCCGCCAAAGAACGGGAGCGTCTGCAAGGCATCGATCGCGGCGCGAATGCGGCTGGCAGATTGCTCGCTGTTGTCGCCTGCGCCGTCGATGATCTCGAGGCCGAAATCGCCCGCATCCGGCGGGGTCAACTGGGCGGCTAATTCCGCGGCGGTGCGCTTGACCTCGCTCTCGTCGGAGCCGACGACCGCGTGGATCTGGGCGTCGCCCGTTTTGGCTTTTGCTTTCGCCATCCCGCGGACTTTAGTCCGCGTTCGACCGTGGCGCTACAAGGTGTCCTGCGGGTTGCCGGCAAAATCCTTCGAGGCGTAAGCCCGAAACTTCTCCTCGAAATCGGCCCGGTTGTTAAAGACCCCGGCATATACGCGAGGGAAAGCCGCGTCGAACGTCTCCTGTCGCCCAAGCGCATCGAGCAGCGCGAGGAAGCGCGGCTTTTCGGCGGCGAGAAAGCGGACCAGCCGCTCGGCTTCGTCGTAAAAGAGGTCGACGCGGTCGCCCGGCGCTTTGGTCAAAGCGAGGAGTTCGGCGATGGGAATGTAGCCCGTCGGGTCGACCGCCTCCGACTTCGGGACCGCCCGCCGGCCGCGCGCGCGATGGAAGCTGGCCTGCGCGCCTTTGGAAACGAATTGCGCGAAGCCTTCGTTCAGCCAGAGCGGAATCGCGTGGCCGTAGTAGCGGAAGAGCACCAGGTGCGCGACCTCGTGCGCGAGGGTGTTGTCGGCAAAACGAGTCGCCGCGTCGCGCAGGAGAAAGAGGCTGCCCTCGGAATGGATCCCGCCAGTCCACGCCTCGAGTTCGCCGGCGACGCGAAAATTCACCCAGTCCTCCGGATTCTCGAAAAGGTAGATGTGCGACTTTCGCGGACTCGCCGGCGCGTCGCGCTCGAGCGTTTGCGCGATCACGCGCCAGCCATGCTCGGCCTCGAGGGCAACGGCGTTGGCCACGTGGCTGCGCGTGTAATGATAGATGAAATGCTCGCCCTCGGCGTGCTTCCATTCCGCCGGATGGAGCGCGAGCGCGCGCGCCGCCAGCGGGTGGCCATCCTGCTGGCTAATTCTCGAGAGCTCGACCTCCTCGAGCTGCGCCCGGAGCGAAGTCGCAGTCAGGAGGAGCAGGAGGAGAAGGCGGATCACGCCTCCGGTCTGTAGCGAGTTGCGTGCGCGCGCACGGCCTTACCGCGGATAGCCGGGAATGGCCGCGCCGAGGAGAATGTTGCGCTCGACCCGGAGACCGCCGTCCGCCGCGCGGCGCGGCTGCGTGATGCCGGAGCCGCCGCGACCGTGCGCAACGCGGGCGATCTGCGCCGCGGTCAGGCGCGGATCATCGCGGAAGACAATGTCGTCGATGTAGTAGGTGCAGCGTCCCGGCTCGATCACGTGCAGGTGGACATGTTCGGGGTCAAGCCGCCCGGGATAGCCGCCCGGCCGGATGGTTTCGAAAACGTAGCGGCCTTGCGCGTCGGTTTGCACCCAGGCGCGCAGCCGGCCGTGACGTGCGGCCGCGGTGCCGCGCGTCGCAGGATCCGGCGGGTAAATGCCCTGGGCGTTCGTGTGATACGCGTAAACGATCACGCCCGCAGCCGGACGATCGTCCGCGGTGCGCACCGTGCCTTCGATGCGCAACGGCGTCCCCGGTTCGCCAGCCGGCGCGATCCGCGCACGGGACTCGAGCTTCGCCGGCAAACCCACATAGACTGCTTCGCATCCTTCACACGGGCCGCCGACGACCGGCTCGCGGGCCGCGGCTGTGCTGGCGAGCAACGCGAGCAGGAGCGCAAGGTGTTTCATGGTGCTAGACGCGCGAGCCGCGCCGGCGCGGAGTGCCGCCGCCGCCGCGCGCGGAGTATTTCACCGGTTTGCGCTTCGGCTCGATCTTCGAAAGGCCGGTGCCGTTTTTCACTTCCAGGATCTGGTCGCGCAGGAGCGCCGCGCGTTCGAATTCCAAATTAGCCGACGCTCTCTGCATGTCGTCCTCGAGCTCGCGCAGGAGCTCGGTGAGGTTGAAATCGCCGCCTGCTTCCTGCACCACCGAGGCGGCAATTTCGCGACCTTTCAAAATCGTGTGCAAGCTCTCCTGGATCGCGCGCTTCACCGTCGTGGGCGTGATCCCGTGCTTCTCGTTGTACTCCATCTGCTTCGTCCGGCGGTAATCGCTGATCGAGATCAAGGCCTGCATGCTTTGCGTGACCGTGTCGGCGAAGAGCACGACCTCGCCGTTCACGTGGCGCGCGGCGCGACCGGCGGTCTGGATGAGCGAAGTCTGCGAGCGCAGGAAGCCTTCCTTGTCCGCATCGAGAATGCAGACTAACGAGACCTCGGGCAGGTCGAGGCCTTCGCGCAGGAGATTGATCCCGACGAGAATATCGAAGTCGCCCGCGCGCAGGGAACGGAGAATTTCCACGCGCTCGATCGTGTCGATGTCGCTGTGGAGATAGCGCACTTTCAGGCCGACATCGCGCAGGTAATCGGAGAGGTCTTCCGCGGTGCGTTTCGTCAAGGTGGTCACGAGGACGCGCTCCTGCACTTCCACCCGCTGCCGGCAAAGCTCGATCGTCTCGTCGATCTGGTTCTTCAATTCCTTGAGCGTGATCTTCGGGTCGAGCAATCCCGTCGGCCGAATGATCTGCTCGACCACCAATGGCGCGCCCGGCGTGCTGCGTGTCGAACTTCTCCGGCGGGTCGTCCGTCCGGCTCACAACCGTCGCCGTGGTCTTGCCCGGGAGGAGGAACGGCACTTCCTCGTCCTGGCCGATGCGCTCGCGCTTGTGCGGGAAATAGCCGGTGTTGCCGACGATGCTGTTCTTGATCTCAAACTCCGCCGGCGTGGCGCTGACATAGGCGAGCTGGTTGGTCGAGCCCATGAACTCCTTGAAGTTCAGCGGACGGTTATCGAGCGCGCTCGGGAGCCGGAAGCCGTATTCCACGAGGACGGTTTTGCGCGACTTGTCGCCTTCATACATCCCGCCGATCTGCGGAATGGTGGCGTGCGATTCATCGATGACTAACAAGTAATCCTTTGGGAAAAAGTCGAGGAGCGTGAACGGCTTCGACCCCGGCATGCGGCCGGAGAGATGGCGCGAGTAGTTCTCGATCCCGTTGCAGAAGCCCATCTCCTGGAGCATCTCGAGGTCGTATTCCGTGCGCATTTTCAAGCGCTGCGCCTCGAGCAGGCGGCTTTGCGATTCCAGCTCGATGATCCGGTGCTCGAGCTCGTTCCGAATGGAGGAAAGCGCCCGGTTCAATTTGTCGGCTGGGGTGACGAACTGCTTCGCCGGAAAGAAAGTGATCACGCCCAGCTGCTCGCGCGCCTGGCCGGTGAGGGGATCGAAACGCGTGATCGCGTCGATCTCGTCGCCAAAAAACTCCAGCCGGATCGCCTCCTCGTCGGCGGTCGCGGGATAAACCTCGACCACGTCGCCGCGCACCCGGAATTTTCCGCGGGCAAACTCGATGTCGTTTCGCCCATAGAGCATGTCGACTAGCCGGCCGAGGACCGCTTCCCGCGAGATTTGCTGGCCCTTCTTCACCGTCAGGAGCATGCGCAGGTAATCCTCCGGCGAGGTCACGCCGTAGATGCAGGAGACGCTCGCGACGACGATGACGTCGCGCCGCGAAAGCAGCGCGCTCGTGGCCGCGAGGCGAAGGCGCTCGATCTCTTCGTTAATCGAGGAGTCCTTCTCGATGTAGGTATCGGAGCGCGGGATGTAAGCCTCCGGCTGGTAGTAATCGAAGTAGCTCACGAAATACTCCACCGCATTCCGCGGGAAGAATTGCTTGAACTCCGAGTAAAGCTGGGCCGCGAGCGTTTTGTTATGCGAGATGATCAAGGTCGGGCGCTCGAGTTCCTTGATCACATTCGCCATCGTGAAGGTCTTGCCCGAGCCGGTCACGCCGAGGAGCGTCTGGTGGCGATTGCCGGCTTCGAGCGACTTGAGCAGCTTCGCAATCGCCTGCCCCTGGTCCCCGCGCGGGGTGTAGTTTGACTCGAGCTCGAACGGCATCGGAGACGGTAGCATCTGCGGGGGTCTTCGACTATCTGTCCGCACCTGCTTTTCCGGCGCATGAAAACCGTTCCTTACGACGTGGTCGTCTTCGATTTAGACGGCACTTTGGTCGACAGCTCGCCCGACCTGACGAGCGCGCTGAATTTTGTCCTGCGCGCATTCGGGCGCGTGGAACTTCCTTCCGCGGTCGTGCGGCAAATGGTCGGGTCCGGCGTGCGCGTGCTGCTCGACCGCGGCCTTTGCGCCACCGGCGATTCCAGCCCCGCGCTGGTGGAGAAAGCGCTGCCTATTTTCCTGGAAAACTACGCCGCGCATATCGCGGATGGGAGCCGCATTTACGAAGGCGCGCGCGAAACGCTCGAGCAATTGCGCGAGGCCGGGATGCGGCTGGCGATCTGCACGAACAAGCCGGAAGCGCACACGCATTTGCTCCTCGCGGCCATGGGCTGGGGGAGCGTTTTCGCCAGTGTGATCGGCGGCGACACGCTCGCGGTGCGCAAGCCGAACCCGGCGCCTCTGCTTGAAGCGGTCCGCCGCGCCGGCGGCGGGTCGGCGGTGCTCGTAGGCGACTCGATTATGATGTGGAAACGGCGCGAGCGGCGGGGTTGCCCTGCGTGGCAGTGAGCTTCGGTTTCCGCGACCGTCCGGCAGAGGCCTTGGGCGCAGATGCAGTCATTCAGCACCTGACCGAGCTACCCGCGGCGCTGGCGAGCCTGCAGTTTCCCCTGCGTTCGAAGGGGACGTTCTGATACCGTGCGGCTCATGGTAGTCTGCGACGGCGGGCAATGAACGCCTTTTTCGAACGGCTGAAGCAGCGCAAGCTGGTGCAATGGGCCGTCGCCTACGCCGCCGCGGCGTTCGCGTTGCTGCAGGGCGTGGACATCGTCGCGCAACGTTTCGGCTGGCCGGACCTGATCGAGCGCGCCCTGATCATCGCGACCTGCGTCGGTTTCGTGATCACGCTCGTGCTCGCCTGGTATCACGGCGAACGCGGGGCGCAGCGCGTGAGCGGAATCGAGCTCGTGATCCTCGCGCTTTTGCTCTCGTTAGGCGGCGGTTTCCTCTGGCGCTACGCCCGGGAGACGCACGGGCCGGCGGCCTCCGCCATCCCGGCGCCGGAAGCTGGCTCGATTCCGCAAAAGTCGATCGCCGTCCTGCCGTTTGAGAACCGGAGCGAAGACCGGGCGAACGCCTATTTTGCCGACGGCATCCAGGACGAAATCCTCAGCCGGCTGGCTAAGATCGACGGCTTGAAAGTCATCTCGCGCACCTCGGTGCTGCGTTACAAGAGTTCGCCGGAAAACATCCCGGAAATCGCGCGGCAATTAAAAGTGGCCCACGTCCTGGAAGGGAGCGTGCAGAAGGCGGGCACGCAGGTGCGGGTCAACGTGCAGCTGATCCACGCGGAGACGGACGACCACGTGTGGGCGGAAGTTTACGATCGGAAATTAACCGACATCTTCAGCGTGCAGAGCGACATCGCCGCCAACGTGGCCAAGGCGCTGCGCTTGAAACTTTCCGGCCGCGAGGAGGAAGCGGTCACGGCGCACCCGACGGATAATCCCGCGGCCTACGATGCCTACCTGCGCGGACTCGTGCTCTGGAATCGCTTCACGCAGTCGCTCGATGAAGTGGATCAGACGGCGGACTATTTCGCGCGCGCGGTGGAGCTCGATCCGAACTTCGCGCTCGGCTGGGCTTACCTCGCGGTGGTGCAGTCTTTCAAGTACACCGCCTTCGATTCCACGCCGGCACGAGCCGCGGAGGCGAAACGGGCGCTCGACCGCGCGCAGGAATTGCAGCCGGACCTGGGCGAAGTCTGGCTGGCGCAAGGAATGTATCGCTACAAGGTCCTGCGCGATTTCGACCGCGCGCTGGAGAGTTTCGAGAAAGCGCGCGATCGCCTGGCCAATCGAGTGATGGCGATCGAGTTCTCCGCTTATGTGAAGCGCCGCCAGGGCCGCTGGGAGGACACGCTTCAGCTGCACGCGCAGTCGCTCGAGCTGGACCCGCGCAACCCGATCCTTCTCTCGGAAGCGGCGCTGACTTATGGCGCGTTGCGGCGGTTCGCGGAAGCGTTTCCGCTGCTGGATCGCGCTCTCCTGATCGAGCCGGGCAACTCCGAACTGCTGGCGCAGAAGGCTTCGTTGCACCTGGCGCAGGGAGACTTTGCGGCCGCGGGCGACTTGTTAGGCCAGGTTCGGTTCGACGCGCGCGAAACGATGGTGGTGATGACGCTGGTGCGCCATCGGTTTTGGCAGCGGCAATTTGCGGAAGGCATCGGGATTTTGCAGCGCACCCTGGCCGCGGCCGGGCAGCTGGCCCCGGCGGTAGCCGCTAATTACCGTGCGGAATTGGCGATCGCGCAGAGCCTGGCGGGCGAGCCCGTCCAGACGGCACTCTCCGCGGCGCAGGAGGAGCTGACCACCTTGCGCGCGCAGCATGGTCCGAATCCGTGGACGACCGCCCTCCTGATCGACTTGGCCGGCTTTCTCCAGGAGAAAGACAAGCTGGAAGCGCTGGTCGCGGAGGTGGCCGAGAACATCCGGCACGACGCGCTGCAAGGCGCCGCTCTTCGCACGGAGATCGCGCTCGCGCGCGCGCACCTCGGTGAGAAAGCGGCCGCGCTGGCGAGCGTGGCGGAGCTGCTGCACACGCCCGCGGAAATCCCGCTCACGGTGGCGGCGTTGCGCTCTGATCCGCTGTGGGATCCGTTGCGAAACGAACCGCAGTTTCAAAAACTGCTCGAGTCGCAGCCATGAGGTTTTTCGAGGAACTAAAGCGGCGGAATGTCTACAAGGTCGCGGTGGCCTACGCGGTGGTCGCATGGCTCCTCATCCAGGTGGCGACGCAGGTCTTCCCGTTCCTGCAGATTCCGGATTGGATTATCCGGCTGGTGATCGTCCTGCTCGCGCTGGGCTTCCCGGTTGCGCTCGTGATCGCGTGGGCCTTTGAGCTCACGCCGGAAGGAATCAAGCGCACGGAAGCGGCCGAAGCGCTCCCGGAGCGGAAGCGGAGTCACGCCTGGATCTACGTGGCGGTCGTGGGAGCTTTGCTCTCGTTAGGCCTGTTCTTTGCCGGGCGCTACAGCGCGCCGGAGAAGCAGGGAGCGACGCCGGCTAAATCGATCGCGGTCCTGCCCTTCGAATCGCTCAGCGAGGACAAGGCGAACGCTTATTTTGCCGACGGCATCCAGGATGAAATCCTGACGCGCCTTTCCAAGGTGGCCGACCTGAAAGTGATCTCGCGCACCTCGACCCAGAAATACAAAAGCGCCCCGGAAAACCTGCGCGAGATCGCGCAGCAGCTCGGGGTGACCCATGTGCTCGAGGGGAGCGTGCAGAAATCCGCCGGGCAGGTGCGCGTGACCGTGCAGTTGATCAACGCGCTGAACGACTCGCATCTCTGGGCGGAAACCTACGACCGCGATTTGATGGATATTTTCAAAGTCGAAAGCGAGATCGCGCAGAGAATTGCCGGCACTTTGGAAGCCAAGCTGACCGGGCGCGAGATGCAGGCGATGAAGGCCGGGGGGACGAAGAATCCGCAGGCCTACGATGTTTATTTGCAGGCGCTCGCGATCTCGCATGCGCAGGGGCAGGCGAACGAGGAAAAGCTGGTCGCGCTCAGCCGGCGCGCGGTTGCGCTGGATCCGAATTACCTCGAAGCCTGGTCGCTGCTCGCGATCGCGGAGGCGCAGCAATATTTCTTTCCCAATCACACGGAGGCGCAGCTCGCGCGGGTCCGGCAGGCGGCGGAGACGGCGGTCCGGCTCGGTCCCGATACGACCGAGGCGCACCTCGCGATGGGCGCCTATCAATACTACTGCCTGCGCGACTGGGACCGCGCGCTGGCCGAGTTGAAGCGCGCCCGCGAACTCTCGCCGAACGACGCCAACGTCCTGCTCTGGACCGGACTGGTGCAGCGGCGGCAGGGGAATTTCGACGAGTCGATCGCGTCGCAGCTGGCGGCGACGAAGCTCGATCCGTTGAACCAGGATCTCTGGGTGAACCTGGCGCGGAGCTACCGCGGGCAGCGCAAGTTTGATGAGGCGCGGGCGATGTTCGATCGCGCCTTGGCAACTGCGCCTAACGACCCCGAGATTATTGGGCAGAAGGCGGAAACTTATCTGGCGCAGGGCGACGTCACGACCGCGGCGGCCCTGGTGAAGGACCTCAAGTTTCTTCCGAGCGACCGCGGTTTTGGCTTCCAGCTCCTCCTTCTGATTTTTCAGCGGCGCTTCGAGGAAGCAGAGGCCTTTCTCGAGCAGGGCTTGCAGAGCGCGCCGGAGACGCCGCCTGTTTTCCGCGGCATCGCGCGGCTCACGACCGCCCATTTTCGCCTCGCGCAAGGCGAGACAGAGAAAGCGCGCGCGCTCCTCGAGCAGGCCGCGGCAGAGTTCAAGACGTTGCGCGCGCAGGGCGACGATGGCCTGCTCCTCGCGGACGCCTACGCGATGACGGAAGCCCTTCTCGGTCACCGCGAGGAAGTGGAGCGAGTCCTGCAGGCCAACCGGGAATTAATCCGCGCCGATCTGTGGGCCCTTCCGAATGAGGACGAAGCGGCCGCGCGCGCTTACACGGCGCTGGGCGATTTCGACCGCGCGCTGCCTTTGCTCAAGCATGCGCTGACTGCCACGGCG
Organism: uncultured Verrucomicrobiae bacterium; assembly: GCA_963726745.1. GTDB lineage: Bacteria > Verrucomicrobiota > Verrucomicrobiia > Chthoniobacterales > UBA10450 > JACCTI01. Next base: position 300,326 of record CAVSDR010000003.1, on the reverse strand, counting down.
GCGGAAGCGCTCACCCCGGCTTTTCTAAAACTCGATCCGTTCTGGGATCGAGTGCGCGACGACCCGCGCTTCCAGGCGCTCTGGCAGCAATCGCCCTAACGAATGAGGACATCGTCGTCGGTGCCCATGATTTTGTCGGGACCGGCGGAACGGATTTCCATGTGCGTCTTGGAAAGCTGGTGGAAGAAATAGGGCATGCCCCAACGATCGATCAGCTCGCCTTGTTGGTTGAGCGACATGCCTTCGGGCGGACCCAGTTTGGCCTGTTTCGGATTACCGCCCATGATCGCGGCCATGATCTCGGCGTTGGTCCCAACCGGGTTCTCGCCCGCGATCGTGCGGTAATCGCGGATCATCAGGGAGACCTTGTCGGCTTCGAGCAGGGCCGCGGCGTCCGGAGGAGCCGGTGTCATCGCTGGGGCCAGGGGCACTGTCGGGACGGGCGTGGCCGTGGGGGTGATGAAGCGAGAGGCGCCGCCGGTGGAGGATGGCTGCGCTGATGCAGGCGTGGGCGAGGATTCGTTAGGCGAGGCGCCGAGCGGCACCGCCGAGGGCGTCGCTTTCCGGTGGGTGAACCAGAAGTCGATCGCCCCTAACGAGAGGAGGAGAAGCGCCAGGAGAACGAAATGTCGGCGGCGCATTTAACTCATGAAGCCGAGATCGGGCACGGCGAAGCGATTCAAATTCGGAAAGACGGTGCCCATTTGCGTGCTCGTGACGCCGAACCATTTCGCGAGGGTGGCGGCGAATTGATCGACCGAAGTCGTCGGAATCCAGCGGCCGGTGCTGGTGTCGTCCGGGCCGCCGACCGCGAGCGTGGGCCAGGTGCCGTAGGTGCGCTGGCCCTTGACCGCGCCGCCCATGACGAGGTGATGGCTGCCCCAGCCGTGGTCGCTCCCGAGCGCGTTGCTCGGGAAGGTGCGGCCGAAATCGCTGTTGGTGAAAGCGGTCACGCGCTTCTCGAAATCGGTGTCGTTGTATTGCGTGCCGATCTTGTGCATCGCGGCCTGGAAGGCATTCATCGATTGGCTGAGCTCGGCCAGGAGATTGGCCTGCGAACCGAGGATCACCTGGGCGGGCGTGGGCGTCTGCACACCAGCATTGTTCGTCTGCGCGGTGTGGGTGTCGTAGCCGCCGACCTGGCAAAAGAAAATCTGCCGCTTCATCCCGAGGCCGCCGGCGGCGACGTCGCGATAGCCGGCGTCGATGATCCGCGCGACCATCTTAAGCTGGGCCATGAGGCTGGAGTTATTGATCGTGGGGCCGCCGTTCGGGACGGTGATGCTGGGAAAATTAGCCGGCAGATTGAAGTAGCTCGCGAGCAGCGGGGAATTAGCCAGCGCCGTGGAGAGGGCGGAGCCGGTGGCTAACGAGTGGTCGAGCGCGAGGGCGTAGTTTTGCACCAGGAGATTGGACTGGAGCTCGTCGATCCCGAGGATGCTGTTGATCGCCGTCTGGCGCGCGCTCGGCGACGGCCCGGGGAGGGAAAGGGCGACGACGCCGTTGGTCGAGACGGAGTATTGCTGAACCAAGCCGCCGACCTCGAAGGTGTTGGCCCCGGCGAGAGAGATCGCGAGCGAAAGGGCCGCGGCGCCGCCATTGCGCGGGTTCATGGTGTCGAGCAGGTCGGCGCAACGCCCGCCCCAGCCAGTGGTCGGCGGCCGGTCGGGGATGGAGGTCTGCCATTGCGTGACCTGGTCGCTGTGGGAGAAAAGCTGCGACGGCTTGGCCACGCTGCCGCTTTGATACTGCGCCTTGGTCAATGGGTAGACCAGGGTGCCGGTGTTGAAGAGCGCCGCCAGCTGGCCGGCGTTGGGGTTGCCGTTCACCGCCAGCGGGGCGCCATTGAACATCCCCTGCAATTCCCGGCAAGCCGGATGCAAGCCGTAGCTGTGGCCATCACTCGTTAGGGAGTTGAGCGCGAGCGCAGTCGCCGGGCTGCCGTCGCTGTTCGGGATCGCGAGCACAGGCGTGCGGATGCTGGCGTAGCTGGCGTATTCCGACGGGTCGGTGGGAATGAAGAGATTGTTCGAGTCGTTCCCGCCGGAGAGGAAAATGCAGACGAGCGCCTTGTAATCGACCGCCGGCGTCTGGGCGACCGCGGCATTGATGAAACGCAGATCGCGAATGGTGTTAGTGAGCGCGGCGGTGCCGAGCGCGGCGCAAGCGGCCTGGCGGAGGAATTTCCGGCGGGTGGTGAAGCTGGAGAAGTGTTCCGGTTCCATGAAGTGGGCGGCGGCTAGCGCTGGATGGCGTACTCGGGCGAAGTGACGATGAGATGGACCACCGCGCGCACGCGATCGCGCATCTGCGTCGCCGTGGGCGTGGCGCTCATCGGGAAGGTGGTCGTGTTGGCCACGAAGTTCACGATCACGGTTTTGGTTTCCGGGGCGAGCTGACCGCCGGTGAGGAGGTCGGCTAATTTATCGACCAGCGCGGGGATGGCGGCGTTCGACGTCTGGCCGGAGGTCATGTAGGCGCTCAGGTCCATCGTGACCGTGTTCCCGCCCGCCTTGTAACTCGTGAGGCCGTTCGTGTTGCCGGAGGAGAGGATCGCGGAGGAGATGGTGTTTGTGAGCGTGACCACATTGGTGTCGGTCGTGAGCTGGAACTCCGGCGTGGTGGCGTGATTGGCCGCGAGCGAGCCGGGAAATTGATAGTCGGGCGAGAAGAAATTGAAGACCGTGGGCGAGCCGAGCGGGGTCTGGGTGAGATCGCTGTTGCTGTAGCCGACGTCGAACTTGCTCTGCTCGAAGCGCACGCTGCCGGAGCGCACCAGCGGCGGCGCGAGCAGCGGGAAAACGGTCGAGGTGCTGATCGTCTCCTGGGTCATGGTTGAGTTTGGGACCACGACGGTGAAATGGTCCTCGTCGACCACGCTATTGACGGTGAATTGGCCATCGGCATTAACGGAGCCGGAGGCGCTGGCGAAATCGATCCAGACCGGGTCGTTCACCTGCAGGTTGTGATTCGCGGAGGTCGACAGCGTGATCGTGGAAGTGACGGGCGTGCCGGCGTTGCGCACCGCTTCCCCGGCAGTCATGCGATGGATCAGGAAGGTGCCGCTGCGGGCGGACGTGGGCGGCGGATTTTCCGTAGTCGCGACGGTGAAGTGCGTCGAGTCGGTTTGCGCGGCAACCACGAAGACGCCACCAGGCGCGCCGCCGCTGACCGGGTGGAGGTAAAGCTTGGTGTTCACCGGCGGATTGGTGCTGCTGGTGACGGTCACGGTGATCGTGTTCGAGTTGGCCGCCTGGGTGTAGGCAGCGCTCGTTAGGCCGGTGGCGTTGACCGTGAAGGTGGTGGCGGTGGGCCCGGGGCTGCTCAGGACGGCGTAGTTCCCGCTCGTGGGATTGTCGAAAGGCGCCGGCGTGTTGCTGGCAAAATCAAGCGCAACTGCCTGGCCACCGGTCAGGAGATGCGGCGCCGCGGTGGTGATGGTCATGGCCAGGCCGCCGCTTTGCGTGAAGCTGCCGGTGTTCCCGCTGGTGGGGAAGGCGCGCGCCGGACCGGTGATCCGCAGGAGCGGCTCGCGCTGTTTTCCCTGGGTGGTGCTGACGATGTTCCCGCGGGCTTCGCCGTCGAGCAGGATCGCGCGGATGACCGCCTGCATGTTTCCGCGGAGGTGTTGCGCGCTGCCGTCGTCCTCGAATTTTTGGACCACGCGCTGGAGATAAGCGGGCGAGGGGTTGCTGCTGACGAGCCTTTGGATGAGCTGCCGGCAGACAAACGGGCCTACGCTGGCGTTGCTGAACATGCTCGCGAGCGCCTTTTGAAGATCGTTCAAGCAATAGGTATCGAAGGCCGGGTTGTCGGGGTTGGCCTCGGAGCCGGCTGGTGGATTGCTCGTTAGGCTGTAGCCGCGCGCGGCCGGGAGGACCACGCGGTCGAGCACCCGCTTAGTCCCAAGTTCGTGGCGGGTGGGCACCAGCACCATCGGGTCGATGTAATTGGCCGCCGGGCTGAAGCCGGTCGGGAGGCGGCCGTTGCCCTGAAGTGGCTGGTTATAATTCCAGCCAGTGAAGACGCGGGCGACGCCGTTGATTACCTCCTGGTCGTAGGTCGGGATGAGGTTGCCCTGCGAATCGAGCACGAGCGAGCCATCGGGCCAGAGGCGGTTTAAGCCTAACGAGAAGAGCTGCATGATCTCGCGCGCGTAGTTTTCGTTCGGGTGCAGCCCGGTCAGGAGGCTGCCTTTCTGGTTTGCGCGCATGTCGAGGTAAAGGCCCATTGCCGGCGTGAGCGTCGCCTGCTCGAGCAAGGTGCGGAAGTTGCCGAAGGCCTGGTCGAGGAGGGTGTCGTAATAGCTCGCGAGGACGCGACCGTTGTTGTTCAGCGTGCCGGTATCGGAGACCACGAGGATTTCGCTCAGGGCGAAAGCGACGCGCTGGCGGAGCTGATCGGGCGCAGTCACGGCACGGCGCCACCAGGCATTAAAGGTGAGCGTGCTCGGGTAAAGATTTGTCGGGTCGGCGGTGATTTTAGCCAGCACCTCGGGCAGGAGATGGGTCGCCGGTTGCGCGAACTGGCTCGTGAGCCAACCGTCAAATCCGAGGGCCTTGACCGCGGCGATGTCCGCCGGGCTGGCGCCGAAAGTCGCCTGGTTCAGGAAGCGCGCCGCGCCCGCATCGGTGCTGGCGCTGGCCGGATCGTAACCCGGATCCGGCTGCGGCATTGGCGGAGTCTGCGAGCCTTGGACGAGGCTGAAATTTCCCCGGATCTCGCCGGCCGGATAGTTCACCGAATGAATATTGATGTAGGCCTTGCCCTGCTGGATCGCGCTCACGATCTCGGCCGCGCTGAGGGTGCCGGTGGCCTCGATGTTCCAAAGGTAACCACCATCCGCGGTTCGAAGTTCGGGGTGAAATTTATCGATGTCGTCGAGGTCGAGAATGATCTGGCTGGGGTGCGTGCCGAAGGCTTCCGACGTGGACGTGGTAACCGGTGCGCGGCGAGCCGAGACCGCTGTATTGGAAATGCAGGATCGCCTGGGTGTGATCGGCATTGAGCCGGAGATTGGCCGAGCCGACCGCGGTCGTTAGGGCAAGGCCTTGCGGGGCCATGTTGGTGGCGTAGAGCGTGCCGCTGGCGGTTGCGGTCGCCGGGTAATCGTAGGGCGAAAGCAGGTAGCCGGGGACCACGCTGGTGCCGTTCGCAATCGGTTGGTCGAGCGTGCCGGTGGGATCGAGGAACCAGGCGACCGCGAGGTGATCGTTCGGCGTGCCGCTGCCTTTGTTTTGCAGCACCTCGAAGTAGTAGCGCTCCCCGGCGACGAGCGCGAGCCAGGGAGATTTCTGCGCGGGCTGCGCGTCCCAAACGCCTGGGCTTGTGCCCGGCGCGGCCACGGAAGCGCGGCGCACTTTGTTCACCGGCTCGCGGTTGTTCGAAATCCAGAGCTCGGCGGTGTTGCTCGCCGCCAGCCAGAAATAGTAGTTCCCGGTGGTGGGCGCAGTGAAGTAACCGCGCAGCCGCTCGGCGGTGTTGTCGGGATAGACGGCGTTATCTTCGAGCGTGACTAACGACTGGTCGATGCTGCCCGGCGGATTAGCCAGCGGGATGTCGCGCAGCTCCGGCCCGGTCACGCCGGTGGTCCAAAGCTCGCGCGTGACCGCGTTGCCCGGGTCGAGGATTTGCAGCTCGAGCACGGAACTGCCGAGGCCGAGCGCGTTCGTGGCCACCAGCGCCACCTGAAAGGCGCCCGCTTGCGTGGGCGTGCCACTGATCACGCCGCTCCCGGGATTCAAGCTCAACCCTGGCGGCAACGCGCCGCTCCCCGCGCCGAGGGTGAAAGTAGTCGGCAAATTCGCGGAGTTGCTCGCGCTCACCGTGTAGCTAAACGGCTGCCCGCGGAAGCCGACCGCTTTCAGGCTGCCGGTGAGGGAAGGCGGCGCGGCGGTGGCGGTCGCGGGATAAAGCCGGGCCGCCGGGATGATCTGCTTCACCTGGCTCTCGCTATACCAATTCAGGTGCGCCTCGCGGCTGCTGGTGGACTGGTAATATTCCATCCGGATGTCGTAGAGCACGCCGGCCTGGAGATCGATCGCGCCCACCCAGTCGGTCGCGCCCTGGTTGACCCAGCGATCGATGATCAACTGGCCATTCACCCAAAGCTTCACTCCGTCGTCGGTGCGGGTATTGAAGTAGTAGGTCTCGGAGTATTGCGGCTGCACCTGGCCGAGCCAGCGAACCACGAAGTAGGTCGTGTTCACGCCCGTGGGCAAAACGCCGGCGGTGCTGAAATTGAAATCCACCGTCGGGTCGAGCCGGGTCGCTTTCAGGTTGGCCGCGAGGAAGAGATTCGGGCTGTAACCGGCGCCGATCGCGCTCGAGCTGGAGTTATAATAGGAGCCGGTCAAGCCGCTGCCGCTGGGGGTGCCCGCGGGCTGGAGGACCACACTCGCGGCCGCCGGTGCGCCGACTACGTAGCCGCCGCCGGGCATTGCTTGCAAAGTCACGGTGGCGTTGCTCCGGCGCACGGGATTAGCCAGCGGGATCACCGGGACTTTGATCGAGCTGACCTTGGGCGCGAAAGTCACCGAGCCCGGCAGCGGCAGGTAATCCGTCCCCTCCGTCAGCCGTGCCGCTGTGCGTCAGAGCCACGGTCACGGTGCTGAAGTGCAAGGTGCCGCCGCGCCGGAGCGTGATCGAGCCGTTGCTCGCGGGCGGGGTCGCGGCGTCGGGCGGTTGCTGCACGCTCGGATCGGTGGCCACGAGCGTGACCACGTTTTCGTTCGCCAGCTGGCCTGTGAGCGCGGTGTGGTCGTCCGTGGTCGCGCCGTCGGTGTGCGTATTGTGCGGATCGAAGCCGGTCACGATTTCCGCCCAATCGCTCACGCCATCGGCGTCGCTGTCGATCTCCTCCACGACCACGCGATAAAAGGCGTCGGCGGCTTGCGGTGCGGCCAGAGTTTGCACGCTGCCGTTGCCGAGCGTCTGCACCGGCGGCGCCAAGGCCATCCAGCCGCCGGCGCCGTTGGCTTCCCGGCTCCACTCGAGGTGGTAAAGCTTGCCCGCAACCGTCGGCACGCTCACGGAGAACGCTCCGCCCGCGGCACTCGTGTTCTTGTTCGCCAAACCGGAATTGGCCGCCAACGGATCCGTGCCCGCGATCAGTTCCGCACCATTCGTTAGGCCGTCACCGTCGCTGTCCTGTGCCAGCCACGCCGGATCGTTCACCTGCGCCGCGGTCAGGCCGAATTTCATCTGCCAGACGGAAGCGGTCAGGGCGCTGTCTATTTCCGCGCGAGCCGGCGGCGTGGCCGCGAAGCCAGCCAGGATGCAGCCGGCAAGAACGATGAGCTTACCGGCCATGGCCGCGCATGCTAATTCGCCGCGCCGCCAGCGAGAAGTCATTTCCGCGAAAGCACCTGCACGGCTTGACCCTTCGGCTACTCTTCCCCAGACGCGCCGCTGTGAATCTCCCCAAATTCCTCGCCGAACTCCGCCGCCGCAATGTCTACCGTGCCGCCGTGGGCTACGTGGCCGCCGCCTGGGTGCTCATCCAGGTGGTCACGCAGGTCTTCCCGTTTTTCGACGTCTCCAGCTGGGCGGTGCGCACGATCATCGTCCTGCTGGTGGCCGGGTTTCCCGTGGCTCTCATCCTGGCCTGGGCTTTTGAGCTCACGCCGGAAGGCCTCGTGCGCACCGAGGATGTGCCGCTGCAGCCGATCCAACGGCGGCGCGCCTTCGGACGAAAGCTCGACTTTGCGATCATCGCGGTGCTCACGCTCGCGGTCGCGCTCCTGCTCTTCGATCGCTTTCGCCCGCGCGCGCCGCACGAGAAAAGCATCGCCGTCCTGCCCTTCGAAAACCTGAGCGAAGACAAGGCGAACGCCTTTTTTGCCGACGGGCTGCAGGAGGATTTGCTGACCAATCTCGCGCGGATCAAAGACCTGCGCGTGATCAGCCGCACGAGCGTGAAGGCCTACAAAGGCACCGAGGGCCAGCGCGACCTCCGGGAAATCGCGGGAGCCCTGGGCGTGGTCAATATTCTCGAAGGCAGCGTCCGCCGCTCGGGCGATCGCGTGGTCGTGAACGCGCAGTTGATCGATACCCGGCGCGGGCGCCATCTCTGGGCAAATCGTTACAACCGCACCCTCGCGGACTCGTTAGGGATCGAGGGCGAATTAGCCAGCAAGATCGCCGAGGCCCTGCGCGTGACCTTGACCGCGGACGAAAAGGAGCGCGTCGTCCGCCAGCCGACGGACAACGCCGAGGCCTACGATCTTTACCTGCGCGCCCTGCCCTACGAGCAAGGGCCGGATACGCTTCTGCAGGACTATCGCCGGGCGGAGGAGCTCTACCGCCGCGCGATCGCGCTCGACCCGGAGTTTGCCCTGGCCCACGCGCGCCTGGCCTCGACCGCGGCGGCGATTTTCCATTTCCACGAGCCGCTCGACCAATGGCGCGAGCTCGCGGAAAAAGAGGCCGCGCTCGCGCTCGAGTTGCAGCCAAACCTGGGCGAGGCGCACTTCGCCCGCGCGCAATGCCTTTACTGGATGCACCAGGATTACGACAAGGCCCTGGGCGAGCTCGCGCTGGCGCAGCAACTCCTGCCTAACGACACCAGCATCGGCGTGCTCGTGGCCGCGATTCTTCGGCGGCAGGGGCAGTTCGAGCGCGCGCTCGCGGCCTACGAGAGCATCGAGAAGCTCGACCCGCGCAACCCGAACAACGTGCGCAATCTCATGTTCACCAACACCGCCCTGCGGCGCTGGGCGGGCGCGGCCAAGGCGGCCGAACGGCTGCGCCGGCTGGCCCCGGAATCGATCGTGGCCGTGATCCAGAGCGCTTACATCCAGTTCTGGTGGAAGGGCGAAATCGGGTCGCTGCAGCGAGAGGCCAATGCCATTCCTGCGGGCATTGATCCTGATGGCGTCGTCACCTCCGCGCGCTGGGAGGCGCAGATGTTGCAGCGTAATTTTGCCGGCGCCACCAAGGTAATCGACGCGACCGCGCTCGGGGAAATTTCCTACGCGAATGGCAGCCTCACGCCGGTGAGCTTCTTTCGCGGCTGCATCGCGCTCGCGCGCGGCGACACCGCGGCGGCCGCGGGGCCGCTCGAGGAAGCGCGGATCTTTTTCCAGAAAGCGGTCGAGGAAGCGCCGGAGGTGGCCGCGCGGCATGCGAACCTCGGGATGGTGCAGGCGTTCCTCGGGCGGCACGACGAGGCCATCCGCAGCGGGCGGCGCGCAGTCGAGCTGAAGCCGCTCTCGAAGGATGCCTTTGACGGCGCGCTCATGCTTTGCTCGCTCGCGCTCATCTATGCGCGCGTGGGCGAAAACGAGCACGCGCTCGATTTGCTCGAGCAACTGATCGACATGCCCGGCGCCGTCGACAGCGTGGACTACAGCGTGACCGTGAGCGACCTGAAATTCCGCTGGGAATGGGACGAGCTGCGGAGCCATCCGCGCTTTGCGAAATTGCTCGCGCGTCCGGAAAATTAGCCGGCGACTTCGCGAAAAGCGCGGCCGAGATGGGCCAGCAGATCCGTCGGGAGAAACGATTGCGCGCTCGCGTGGCCCTGGAAAATCGCCAGCTCCGCGGCCCGGCCGCAAACCCACGCGCCGAGTCGCGCGGCGTCGTAGGGCGAGAGCTTTTGCGCGAGCAAGGCCGCGCACACGCCGGTGAGGACATCGCCCATCCCGCCGGTGGCCATGCCTGGGTGGCCGGTGCTGTTGTAGCTCAGCGGCCGGCCGCGCGCGGCCACGATCGTGCGGCTGCCTTTGAGCAACAAAGTGCTGTCTACTTTCTCGAGGAAACGGCGAGCCTGCGCGGCGCGCCCGAGATTTTCCGTCGGCTGGAGGCGCTGCATCTCGCCGGGGTGCGGCGTGAGCAGGCGCGGCCCGCGAGAAGTAGCCAGCAAGTCGAGCTGGCCGGCGAAGAGGTTCAAGCCATCGGCATCGAGCACCATTGGCTGGGGCGCGCGCTCGATCAGGTCGAGGAGGTCGTCTCTTTTCCCGAGGCCGGGGCCGATCGCCCAGACGTCGACCGCCTCGTCGCCTAACGAGCGATAATCCTTTACCGGTTTCACCATCACCTCCGGCGGCGCCGCGGCGGCCAGCGTCGGATAGATTTCCTCGAGCGCGAAAAGTTCCACCAAGCCGGCGCCCCCCCGAAGCGCGCCGCTGGCGCAAAGGACGGCCGCGCCGGTGAGCCCGCGCGACCCGGCGACCACGCCGACGCGCCCAAACTGGTTCTTGTAGGCGCCAAAAGCGCGCCGCGTGAGAATGCCGCCTAACGACTCCGCAGTGGCGACAGTTTCCTCGGCGGCGCCCTCGAATTCCACGTGCCGGCAGCGCGACCACCTCCAGCCGTCCGACGTAATGGAGCGCCTCGTCTGCGAGCAGGCCGCGCTTGGCCGCGCCGAGCGTGACGGTGAGGTCGGCCACCACGCAGTCCTCGGCCGCCTCCCCGGTCTCGCCATCAAGCCCGGTGGGCAAATCGATCGCGACCACGAAGGCGCGGGCTGCGGTGCGCAGGGCGTTGAGCGCGCGGCAGGCGGAGAGAATCGGCTCGCGCAACGGCAGCCGCGCCCCGAGCCCGAGCAGGCCATCGAGGATCACCACCGGTCCGCCGACGCGCGGGCCCGGGGAATTAGACAGCAACTTCCGGCGCGCGAGATCGCCTAACGAGTTCTCGGGAAAGCAGAGCCGGAGCTCGAGGCTCCAGCCGGCGGCGTGCAGAAGCTGCCCGGCGACCAAGGCGTCGCCCGCATTGTTGCCTTTCCCGGCGAAAACCACGCAATGACCGGGCGCGGGGAAGAAGGAACGGACGGCGCGCGCGATGCCCGCCGCGGCCTGGTCCATGAGCGCTTCCGGGGTGTGCCCGCGGGCGAAGGCGGCTTCTTCCGCGGCCCGCATCCCGGCGACACTCACCACGCGCGTTTCCACCTCAACCCGACTTCTTCTTTTTCTTCTTCGAGCTGCCGCTGCTGCTCTTTTTCTTCTTTGAAGACTTGGAGGATTTTTTCTTCGACGCCTTGCTCTTGCTGCTGCTCTTGCGCGAAGCCTTCCCCTTGCGACTGGAGGAGGCCTTGCTGCTGCGCGGCGCGGCGCGGACGAAATCGGGGCCATTGAAGGGCTGCGGGAGCACTTCCGGCGAAGCCGCGCTGGAACGCGACATCGGGCGGAGGAATGGCGGCGGCTGGCGCTGGATGCCGCGGGCGATGTTTTGCGCGAGCTTTTCGCGGTAGTTCGAGTCGAGCGCGTAGCGGCCCTCGGTGGGATTGGTCAGGAAGCCGCACTCGACCAGCACGCCGGGAATATTCGTCCGCCGGAGCACGTAGTAACCGCGCCGGCGAATCCCGCGATTCTCCGAGGGCGCGCCCGCGACGACGTTGCGGTGAATATTAGCCGCCAGGCTGGCAGCGTCGCTCCGGTAGTAATAAGTCTCGATGCCGTTAGCCCCGGAGCGCGAGGCGGAGTTGAAGTGCACCGAGACGAAGATGGCGCCGCGGTAGCGATTGGCGATGGCGACGCGCTGGCCGAGCGGAATGAAGACGTCGCTGTCGCGCGTCATGATCACGCGGTAACCGGCGGAGCGCATGATTCGCGCGAGCCGCTGAGCCACGTCGAGGGTAAGATTTTTTTCGCCGATCCGCTGGTAGGGCACGCCGCCGCGATCGAAGCCGCCGTGGCCGGCATCGATCACGATCGTGCGCGACTGGGCCGGGGCGGTCTGCGCGGTGAAAAGGGCGAGGAGCAGGACGAACCAGCCCAGCGCACGGAAGCGGAAGCGCGGGGCGGATTTATTCGTCATCGGCAGGTTCGGGCGGGCGGGCGGAGAGTTTGGCGGCAGCATTGGCTTGGGACGGCATGGGAGCGTCCAGCATGCCGCCGCGAATGGCAACGCTGCCGGTCTCGGTGCGCCGCAGCTTTGGCCGGGTCTTGGTTTCCTGGATGGTGCGATGCGCGAGCAATTCCCCACTGGGCCCGATTTGGTTGTAGCTCCAGGTGCGGGGCGCGGCGCAATGGAGCACATGCAGGCGGTTTTGCCCATCGAGCTCGACCTGCGGTTCATCGGCCGCGATCACCCGGCCTAACGAGAAGGTGTTGTAGACCGCGTTGCTCGTCTTGTCCTCCACGCGCACGTAGATGCTGGTGTAGTTCGGGAAGCGATTCGAGAGCAGCGAATAGGTGCGCATCTCGCCCGCGCCTGGCTGGCCCTCGGGCACGCCGACGGTGCGCTGCCAAAACGGCCGCACATCGATCACTTGGAAGACCTTCGTCTCGGAGTAAAAGAACTTCCCGAGATCGGCGAAATAGACGTGCGCCTTCGCGTGGTAGGGCCCGAGATCGTGCACCGGGAAGAGCGGCGTGAGATTGACCTTCTGGGTCACGGTTTGCCCGGCGGCGATCTTCAAGGGCGGCTGCGCAGCGCGCGCGTCCTGCGGGAGGAAGCGGCCCTCGTCGGCGGTAATTTCGAAGCCGAACCAACGCTGGCTGCCGTCGTCGTGCAGCTCGATGTCGCGCCCGGCGAAGTTGGTGATCGTGACCGTGGCCACGACCGGCTCGTAGGCGATGTGTTGCACGCGCTTGAATTTCAAGTCCACCTGGATTTGCGCCTGCGCAGTCGCAGCCCAGAGCACAAGGGCGGCGGTGCAAGCGAGGAGGAACTTCATCGGGGCGTTAGTGTAATGCATCTGGCCGGAGAAAAAAGCGTGGGCCGCGCGGCGAATTGGCCGGCTCGATTTTAGCCGGCGCTTTCGGCGCGCTTAACGCGAGCCGAAAATACCCCAGCGACTCTTCGGCGCGGGTGCCGGAGCCGGGGGCGCGGCAGGCGCAGGCGCAGGGGCGGGCTTGGCCGGGGCCGCGCCGACGACCGTAGGTTTACGGCGCGCGACCGCGGGCAGGAGCGATTCGTCCCAGCGGCCGGCGATCGTCTCTGCAGGCGGGCGCACGTATTGGTCATAGGCGAATTCGACCGCTTCCCAGCCGGCGAGTTCAAACAACGCTTCCGCATCGCGCGCGGCTCCGCGTTCCGCATGGACGATCTGGCCGGCCTTGAGGAAAACCATCGCGGTCTGCGAGCCTTTCACAAACTGGAGCGCGCCGTCGCGTCCGCTTAGGCAGCACATTTGGAGCACGTCGACCGCGTGGTAGAGATCGAGTCCGGTCTGGCGTTGCTCCTCCGCGCGCGCGATCGCGTGCAAGAGCCGCTCGCCGTCGATCGGCTCCGGGAAAACCTTGCTCTGCGAGAGATCGATCCGCCGGTCCGCACTCGCGTAGGCCGGCAGAAACATCGTCTGCAAACCGGCAAACATCTCGCTGAGCGCGCCGCCTAACGAGAAGCCGTCCACTTTCTCGCCGCGCAGCTGGGTGATCAGGAGCGAGCAGCGCGAGACCCCGCGGGCCCAGTCGAGCGCGGCCGCGTCGGAAGCGGCAAAACCGCAATGGTGCTCGGTGTAATCCTTCACCATCTGGAGCAGTTGCCCGCCGACCTCGGGATCGTCGTGCACGATGAGCAATTGCATTACTGCGAGGCGGTGAGGGTGAGAGGTGGCGGGAAAAGATTGAGCAATTTCGTCGGCTCGGCGCGCACGTCCTGGAGCTGGTCGTTGTAATAAACCCGCACCTGGTAGCCCGCGTATTTGCGGTTCGCGGAATCCGCCGATGGCTTCCTTGTGCTCGTGGCCTTGCGTCCGCCGACGGGTGGGCGCACCGCGGCCGCGGCCTCGGCCAGCGCGGCCTCGGAGGAGATCGCGCCGTTCTTCATCCGCAGGTAACTCACGGCCAGGATCTCGGGGTTGGTGTTCTTCCAGTCATGGTTCGGCGTGATCCATTCGTAGCTCACCTCGGCATCGGTCAGCGCCATCTTGTTATCATCGAGCGCGTCGTAGAAGTAGACCTGAATCTTCACCTTCGTGTGATCGATCAGCGTATTCGGGCGCACTTTCACGCCCACCCGCAGGGTCAGGTTCGTCTCCGCATCCGGGTCGGGATTTTCCGTGATCGCAGCCTCGGTAATCCCAAAGGTCGAGCCGTCCGGAATGCCCTCGCGATCGACCCGGGCGGCGCCGGCATCGAGCGGGGAAACGCCGGCAAATCCCGGCCCGGCGGCAGTGGTCGCGGCGACGTTGGCCGGGGCCACGCCGACCTTGAGTTTCAACTGTGCGAGCTCGTAGAGCGCGCCGGCGGAAGGACCGATCTCGGAGATCTTTTTCCAGGTCTCGCTCGACCGATCGAAAAGCCCGATGGACTCGTAGATCATCGCCATTTCCGCGAGCACGTTGGCGTTTTTGCCATCGCGCTGGGCCGCGTCCTGCAGGCGCGCGAGGGCGTTGGTAGTATCGCCGCGTTCGCGCAATTGCGCTGCTTCCTTGAGCAGCTTGTCGGCGACGGACAGCGCGGCGTTGCTCGGCGTGGAGGCGATTGCCGCCGGCGCCGCGACTGGCGTGCTGGGCGCCGCCGTGCCGGGATCGGCCGCGATCGGCGGGGCCGCGGGCGAGTTTTCCTCCGTGACCACGGCCGCAGTCGGCGCCGCGGCCCGGCGTTGCGCGAGGTAGTGAATGCCCACCGCGGCCAGTTCCGCCAGCCCGAGGAGCCCGACCGCCGCGAAGGCAATCGCAGTGGTTTTATCCGGCCGGAGCGGCGAAGAAAAAGTGAGCGCGGGCATGGGGTCCTTTCCTGTAAACGAGGGCGCGCAAAGCTGTCAAACCTCGCCCGCGCGGCGGCCTCCCGCCTAGCGCGAGATGTCTGCCTGGCTCAGCATTTTGAAACCCTCGCCCTTCAGGACGGAGGCGGCGCATTCATTGTCGTCCACGTGCAGCGCGAGGGCGGAGAAGCCGCGGGGCCGAATGAGCAGCGGGTAGGTGAAGTGGATGTTTACTTCCGCCATCAGAAGCACGCTCAAGAGCTTGGCCAGCTGGCCGGCGACCTCGTTCAACTCCACCACCATCATGTCGCAATGGCCGTGCGGCACGTTGTGTTCGCCGAAGAGCCGCTCCACCAGGTCGGGGTCGCTCACGATGATCCGCGCGATCGAAGAATCAGTCGACTCGGCGATGCTCAGCGCGACCACGTCGACATGGTGCTGGTTAAGTAGTCGCACCACCTCAAGCATCGCGCCCACCTTGTTTGGCAGGAAAACCGAGAACTGCCGCACCAGCGGGCTACCCATTTTCGAAGTCGTTTCCGGGAGATCGAGAGCCATGAGAAAATCCCGTCCGCGGAAGCCGGCCTCGGCGTCGCGGGATGGGGGCGCACTATGTCATTCGCGGCTTCGGCAATGCAAACGGAATCTCGCCCGCGGACAGGGGGCGGCCGCGTGAGGAAACGCGCTCCGGAGACGACGTCCGCGACCTCGGGAGATCGCGGACGCCGGCCGGTGCGGCGGGGAGCCTAAGGCGTCGGCGCCGGGCTGGCCTGGTGCAGGGCGTCGGCGTTGTGCTCGATCTTGTCGGCCTGGGCGTCAGCGGCATTGCGCGTGGCATCGGCCTTCTTTTCGAGGGTGGCGTTTGTGGAGTGATCGTTCGAGAGCGACTTCTTCGACTCGATCGCGTCGGCTTTTTTCTCGCCGGTTTCACGCACGGCTTCGGCTTTGTCCTCGCGGGCGTTCTCCTGTTTCGAATCGCAGGAGGTCAAAGCCACCGCGGCGGTCGAGACCGCCAGGCCGAGGGCGATTTGCTTGAGTAGGGTGCTTGGTTTCATCAAAACAAATCGTCCCTCCGCGAAGCGACGGCTGTGCGAAGTTGCCTAACGAATCCGCGGGCGCGGCAAAACCACTCGCCCCTCACGGGTTTCAATCTACAGTCGCGAGCGATGGACGAAGAGAACGAACTGATCGCGCTCCGGCGGAAGAAAATGGCGGATTTGCAGGCGCGCGGCGTCGCGCCTTTTGGCAGCGCTTTCGCGACTGACGGCACGATCGGCGAAGTGCGGGAGCGTTTCGCCGAGGGCTCCACCTTTCGTATCGCCGGCCGGATCACGGCCCATCGCGACATGGGCAAGAGCCACTTCCTCGACCTGCGCGACAGCACCGGGCGGATGCAAATTTACCTGCAGACGAAAGAGCTGGGCGCAGAGACGATGGAAACCTTCGGCCTGCTCGACCTGGGCGATTTCCTCGGCGTGGTAGGCACGTGTTTCACGACCAAGACCGGCGAACCGACGCTCAAGGTCACGCAGCTGAAAGTGCTGGCTAAATCGCTCCGGCCGCTCCCGGAAAAATGGCATGGCTTGCAGGACGTGGAGGCGCGCTACCGCCAGCGCTACCTTGATCTGATCACGAACGAGCAATCGAAAAAAGTCTTTGAGCAGCGGATCGCGATCGTGCGCGGGATGCGCCGCTTTCTCGAGGAGCGCGGCTTCCTGGAAGTGGAAACGCCGATGCTGCAGGCAGTGGCCGGCGGCGCCGCGGCGGAACCTTTCCGCACGCATCACAACGCGCTCGGGATGGATCTTTTCATGCGCATCGCGCCGGAGCTTTACCTCAAGCGCCTGCTCGTGGGCGGCTTCACCCGAGTCTTCGAACTCAACCGCAACTTCCGCAATGAAGGCATCTCTCGCCGGCACAATCCCGAGTTCACCATGCTCGAGGCTTACTGGGCCTACGCCGATTTCGAGCAGATCGCCGACCTGGTCGAGAGCCTCGTTTGTCATCTCGCGGAGACGGTCATCGGCTCGACCCAGATCGAGCACCGCAACGCCGAGGGTGAAGTCACGCGGACCTTGAATCTCCAGCGTCCGTGGCGGCGCGCGCGCTATCGCGATCTCATTCGCGAAGTCGATCCGAAGTGGTTCGACTACACCAGCGAAGAACGCCGGCAGCGCTGCGGCGAATTAGGCGTCGAGATCAATTCGCGCATGGCCGATTACGAAGTCACGCAGCAGATCTTCGAGAAGCTGGTCGAGGAGAAAACTTTCGACCCGCTTTTCGTCACCCATTGCCCGAAGGAACTCGTGCCGCTGGCCAAGCAAAACCTGGAGGACGACTCGTTAGTCGATGTCTACGAGCTGATCATCAACGGCCAGGAAATATCGCCTGGCTACACCGAGCTGAATGATCCGGTGGTGCAACGGCAGCGGCTGCTCGAGCAGGCCGGCGAGGAAACGCAGAAGCTGGACGAGGATTTCCTGCTCGCGCTGGAGCACGGGATGCCGCCGGCGGGCGGCTTTGGGCTCGGAGTCGATCGGTTGACGATGTTGCTCACCGGGGCGGAATCGATCCGCGACGTGATCCTCTTCCCGTTGCTTAAGCCGCGGCGTGATTAGCCGGCGAGTTCGCGAAGCCGGAGACTGGGCGGCGTTCGTATGCTCTCTTGTATGAGCATGAGCTTCCCAATTCTCCTGGCGGTCGCGGCCACCTTTTCCGCCGGGGATCTGCGCGAAGTCGCGAGCTTCCCGGAGCTGCAGGTGACCGGCGTGGCCGTTTCGCAGAGCGGCCGCATTTTTGTGAACTTCCCGCAATGGTCCGACACGCACACGATCTCGGTCGCGGAGATCGTGGACGGCCAGCCGCGGCCCTTCCCTAACGAGACCTGGAATGCCGAGGGCCCGGCCTCGACCCACTTCGTCTGCGTGCAAAGCGTCTACGTGGATGCGCTCGATCGGCTCTGGGTGCTCGATCCGGCCTCGCCGAAAATGGCCGGCGTAGTCGCCGATGGCCCGAAGCTGGTCGAGATCGATCTGCAGACGAACAAGTCGATCCGCATCATTCCGCTGGGTGAGGTCGCGCCGGCGAAGAGCTATTTGAACGATGTGCGTGTGGACACGAAAGCGAACGTCGCGTTTCTGACCGATTCCGGTCTGGGCGCGCTCGTGGTGGTGGATTTGAAAACCGGGAACGCGCGCCGTGTGCTCGCGGGCCATCCGTCCACCCAGGCGGAAACAGACGTCACTCTCACCGTGCAAGGCCGGAAGGTGCTTACGCCTGAAGGCAAGACGCCGCTGATCCACTCTGATGGCATCGCGCTCGATGCGGCTGGTGGCTTCCTCTATTACCACGCGCTCACCGGACGCACGCTTTATCGCATTCCGACGGCGGCCTTGATCGATGACAAACTTTCGCCCGAAGCACTCGCGGCCAAGGTGGAGAAGCTCGGGCAAACCGCGCCGCCCGACGGCATGCTTGAAGGTCCCGACGGCGCGATCTACCTGACCGATCTCGAAGGAAATGGGATCTCGCGCTTTCGTCCAGCGAGCGGCGAGATCGAGCGGGTGGTGCAGGACGAACGCCTGAACTGGCCGGACTCGCTCGCATGGGGACCGGACGGCTCTCTCTACGTGACCGCGTCGCAGATCGAGCACATGCCGCGGTTCAATAATGGCCAAAGCATGCGCACCACGCCTTATCAGGTTTTTCGGATCGCACCGGCCTCGGCGAAATAAGGCCGGCTATTTTTGCGCGGGCCGAAACCGGCCGATTTCGGCGAGTTCGCCCGCCCGGTCCGGAGCGGCATGGTAGCGATGGCAGAGCGTGCAGTTGTCGCCTGCGACGCGCGGCTGATGGCACTCCGCGCACAATAGCTTGGGCATGGGCGCGAAGTTGCTTTGGAATTTCTGCGGATCGCGCCGCGGCGCGCCGGCCTCGTCTTCTGCGAAGAACTTCGGATACGTCGATTGCGGGTCGAGCTTGTGACAGGTCTGGCAGCCGGCGTCGCCCACGAGACTGAAGTGTTTTGTGTGACTGAAGGTGGTGAAGGGATGGCTCTTTCCGTCCGGCTGGGCCGAGGTCCAGTTGACTTGCACCTGGCCGGGAGCGGTTTGGTCGATCGTATGACATTTGAGGCAGAGTCCGGGCGCCTGGCGGTCGGCCATGCGATCGAAAATGTGCGGGTCGACCGTGGAGCGCTGCGCGGCCTCGAGCCAGGCGACGAGAAACGGGTCGGCATGGCCGGCCGGCCGGTAATACAGGGTAAAACTTTCCTGCGGCCGATACCAACCGCCGGCGGCGACCCATTCCTCCGCCGGGATCGCGGGTGCAGGCGTGGCCGATGGGGCCGGGGTCGCTTCCGCCACAGGCGATGCGCTCAAGAGGTCGCCACCTGTGAGGTCATCGTCGGCCGGTGCGGGCGTCGGCGTGGCCGCAGCTGCGCTTAGATCATCGCTCGCAAGCAGATCACCGTCTCCTGCCGGCGGCGCCGTTTTAGCCGACAGGCTCGGAGTGGACGTGAGCGACGGCGCAGGCGTGGGCGCAAGCGTGGGTTTGACGCCTTTTTCATACGCAGCCATCTCGGTCAGCAGGTTTGGCATCCACTCCTTTTGCGCGGCGAGAATCGTCGCGCGCGGCAGCTCCAGGCCGATCGGCGAGACTTCCTGCGCCATCTGTGCGAGCAGGTAGCTTTGGCCCTCGGTCACCAGGTGGAAGAGCAGGCGCTTTACTTCCCAGGCATAACTCTCCGCGGCCGCGAGTTGTTCCGGCGTCGCCGTGCGCAGATCGAGCAGGTCCACGCCGCGCAGTTGCTCCAGGGCCGCGCGTGCCGCCGGCTGCCGCGACAGGAGCAATTCCATGAAGGGCGTCAGCCGCGCATCGGCCAGCCTCGGCCATTCGCCTACGCTGTGGCCGCGAGCGGCGAGCGTTTCGGCGTCAATTCCTGGCACGGCAAAAAAGGCCACGCCTTTCGTGGTCATGCCCTCGCCGCGGATCTGGGCGGCGTGACAACTGGCACAGGTTTTCTCGAAGCTTTTCACCTGCATGAAGCGGCCCGCAGGTCCGGGCGTGTGACAATCCTGGCAGCCTTGCGGCGCGCCGCTCCGGGTCGCAGGGAAGTGCTCTCGCAGGTGACTTTGGTGATCGAAAAAGATGCGGGTCCGCCGCTGGGCGGGATAGCCGGCAAATTCCGGATGTCCCTGGCCGAAGCTGGCAAACTGCACCGCGTGGCAGGTCTGGCATTGGGCATTGCTCATCTGCGCGAGATTGAAATTTCGCCCATGGTGCTCCTGATGGCAGAGCGCGCAGGCGAGTGCTCCCGCGTCGCCGCCGTGGGCCGCGAACTGCCGGCTCACGCGCAAGGCAAGCGGCGCGGAAGTTTTAGCCGACGGGCTTTGCTCCGCGCGGATGTGGGCCAGGGCGGCGGGCGGGAGTCCGTGGGGGTTGAGCGGCTGCGCGCCTTCTTCGTGACACTTGAGGCAAAGGGCGCTGTCCCGCAGGGCGCGCTGGCCTAACGAGCCCGAGAGGAGCGCCGCGCCGAGATTCGTCTGGTCGAGGCTGTGGCAATCGCGGCAGGTGCTCGCAGAGGTGGCGTGCGCATTAGTCAGCGTGCCGGCATCGATCACGGGCCGCCGCATCGCGACCCCCAGGAAAATCAGCAGCAAGCCGCCAGTGAGCACGACCACCAGCCAGACGGCAAGGGCGCGCGAGCGGCGGAGCGAGCGCGTGGGCTGGCAGGGGAGAATGGGGTGCGCGCAGGCGCCATCCGGCAGCGGCCCCTCGGTGCACTTCCCACCGGCGGCCTCGCTGCGGGTGCAACTCCAGCGATCGCCGCGTTTCGCGGGAAGACATTCGCCGGTGGCCCGGCAATTTCCTCGCGCATCGGGCCCGAGCGGACAGGGGTGTTGCTCGTCTGTCCGGCCGCAAACCCAATCCTGATTCGGACGCTCGTAACGGTTTTCCCGGAAGCCGAGAGGATCGAGGGGGCGCTGCATCTTTTACCACCTCCAGGCGTAGAGCGCCGCGATCAGGCCATGTGCCAGCCCAAGGAGAATCAGGCTGTAAGTCAGCGGAATGTGCACGAAGAGCCAGAGCTTGAGCAGGCGCTGGCTGGCGTATTGGAAGTCGAGGTTTTGCTTGGTTTCGATCCAATCGCGCAGCTCCCGGGCGATGGCTTTTTCGCGCTCGTTGAGGTAGCGGTCGAGCGCGTCGAGCTCGGCCAGGAGCGGATGGAGACCGTGGGTTGCCGGGGCGAGCGCGCGCCAGGCGTGCGGCACGCGCACGAAGAAGCGGCGCAGGTATTGCACGTAAAAGTCGGCCAGGGTGGAGGACTCGGTCTCGCGCTCGGCGCAGCGGACCAATTGCTCGACCTCGTCCTGGATTCGCCGGCGGAACGCGGGGATGCGCTCGTAGAGCAGCGGTTCGCCCGAGCGCGCCATGCGCCCGGGAAGCTTGCGGCTAAGGACGAGGCCAAAGACGCCGCTGAAGATGACCGCGAGGAAGACGAGCGCGAGCACGATCTCGAGCGCTCCCTGTGGAATGCGGAAGTGGAGGTGGAGAAAGAAAAGGAAGAGGCAGAACCAGCCGAGATAGATGTGCACCTGGAGCCAGGTGGCGGCCCGGGCCAGGGGCAGAAAGGGAAGCTTTTTGCGGGCGTTGAAAAGCGTGAGCGCAAGCACGAGCGCAAGCAGAAGCACGCCCGTGTAGATGGCCGTGGGACGGAGCGCGGCCCGGGCTATTTCCCAGAGCAGCCAGGTGGCGACGCAAAAAATAACCAGCAAGCTGCTGGCTACGAGGCGCCGAAGGAGGAGCGGGCTCACCGGTTCAACCACTTCGCGAGATGGTCCACCTGCTGCATGTCCGCGCGCACCAGGGCATCGTGCGGGCAGGCGCGCACGCAGGCGGGGCCGCCGAGTTGATCGACGCACAGGTCGCACTTCGTGGCCTTGAGGATGGGCGTGCGCGTCCCTTCATCCACCAGGAAAACGCCGGCGGCATCGCGCACGTGGACCATCTGGATGTTGTCGTAGGGGCAACTGTTCGCGCAGGTGGCGCAGCCGATGCAGGTCAGGTCGTTGATCACCACCTCGCCTTGAAGCGACTCGCGGTGGATCGCGCCGGTGGGGCAGCCGATCATGCAGACGGGATCGACGCAGTGCATGCAGGCGTGAGCCACCATGATGCCGTTCTGGGTGCGCCCGTGCCGGATGAAGCGCGGATTGTTGTCATGGCTCGCGGCGCAGGCGCGCACGCAGTCGTCGCAGCGCGTGCAGCGATCGAGGTCGATGAGCATGGTGGCGGTGCCGTTGATGTAGCGTTCCTCGACCAGGAACTCGATCATCTCCGGGCCGAACCGGGCTTCGGCATCCTGGGCGACGCTGATCTCAGTCTGCTGACTAATTCCGGCGAGCAGCGCGGCGATTTCCGCATCGGTGAAGCGTGGCGCGATGAAGCGCTCCACGATGGGCGCGGGAATAACGAGGATGTCCACGTAGCCGACCGCGCGCAGGGAAAACTGCAGCCCGATGGTGTCTTGGAAACGGGCATTGTGCAGGAGCGCGCCCAGCCCGTAGACATCGCCCTTCCCAAGGTAACTGATGGTGCGCTCGCCGTGATTGTATCTCCGGCTGAGACGAGCGAATCCGCTGCGGATCAGGATGAGCCCATTCGGGTAATCGCCCTCGCGCGCGATCACCGGCTCACGCGCCAGCCGTTCCTGCGGGGTGCCCTCGCGCACGGTGCGATAGGACGAGTTCCACTCGAAATCGCCGTAGCTCTCGAAGTGTGTCTGCGCGGCGACGGTCGCGAGATCCGTCTCCGACAAATCGCGCAGCAGAGGCGTCTCGCCCAGGTGCGTCTGCAGACTGCGTTCGCGATAGCGCTGGTCAATCTGCTGTTTCCACTCCGGGGCATAGCGGCGGATCTCGCGCAGGCCTTGCCAGCGAATCTCGAGCAACTCGGCCGGCTCCTCGGCGATCACCGTGGCCGTGCGCGGGGTGCGCGAGATAGCCGCGATTTCACCAAAGAGTTCGCCCGCGCCGAGGCGCGCGGTGTGGCTGGAATCGAGCACGCCCGGCACATCCTGCAGGAAAATGGGCACCGGCTCGCCTTCGCGGGCTTGTTTCTGCAAAGCGCCTTCCGCGAGGTGGCCGGCGTGGTAATCGCGCATCTCCGGATAAGCCGGCCGGGACCAAAGCTGCGCCAACGAGCGGAGAAAGCCTTTCTTCTCCGGGCTCCGCCGGCCGAGCATCTGCGCCGGGAGCGAGTCGAGGAGCACGCGCACCGCGCCCTCGAGGATGAAGAAGGCGGAACTGCCGTAATCGCCTTCGCGCACCACGATTTCGCCGCGCTGGAAGCGGCAGACGCGCGCGTCGTTCAGGAGAATGCCGCGTAACGGAATGCTCTCGGGGAAGCGCGTGGGATCGACTTGGGCGAAGGGCGCGACGCTCAAGAGCCGATCCACCTCGGCCTCCGACATCTGCGCGCCGAAGGGCACATCCCAGCGCTGCGGCCGGGACATGCGAGAGGTCAGTTCAGCCATGGCCGAGGGCTAGATCGGCGGGCGGCGCATTCCGGCAATCATGCGCGACGCGGTCTAGGGCTGATAGGGCTTGCCGCGATATTGCTCGGCTTTCGGCAGCATCGGATCGAGCCCGGCCAGCTTGTCGCCATCGACCGACGTCGTGAATTTCTTCCCCAGTTCCGCCACTTTGTTGGCGGTTTCCTCGAGCGGCGCCTGGTTGTTTAACTTCAAGGCGGCGGCATTTGCTGCGGCGATGATCGCGGCCATTTCGTCGGTGGGCGCGACCTTTTGGATTTCCTCGAGCTTCTTGCGCAAAGCTGCGGCGCGTTGTGCCATGGTGATGCCGTAGGTCGCTTTTTCCGTCGCGCTGGCCACGCCGCGCAGGCTGTATTCCAGGTCAAGGATGGTGCCGGCAGCGAAGAGCAGGCGGCGGCGCTTCAGGTCGTCTTCCTTGTTCACTTTGCCCTCTTCGCCCTCGGGCGTGAGGAAGTTGTGCCGCACCATTCCCTGCGACCAGGCGACGAGCTCGAAATCCTTGCTCCCGGCGGGATGCCCGCCCACGTTGACCAACTTCTCGTTAGGCACGAGGTGGCACTGGTAGCAGTTGGCCGCGACAGCATAGATGTCGTCTGGCCGGATCATGCCGGCGGCGGCGGATTTCGTGCGCCGCTCTTCGCGCGAGAGCTTCTTGTCGTTGTGCACGTTCAACCAATCCTGCGCCGCGCCGTGGCAGGACTCGCAGGAGACGCCGGAGATCGGCTCCGCTTCGCCGCCTTTTTGCTGCATGGTGTAATGACACGTGAGGCAAAGGCTTTCGGATTTGATCCGGCGGATGCCGAGGGCGGTGGCGATTTTTTGCCCCGCCGGGCTGCGGTGCATCTCGTCGAAGGTCTTAAAATGCGGCGTCGTCTTCCAGGCTTCGGCCTCATACTTGTGGCATTCGCCACATTTCTGTGCGCCTACGACCTTGGCCGGGTCGAGTGCGTGCACCTGGCCGGCGTGCGCGGGCAAGGGAAGCAGCGCTCCGAGAATCAAGGACAACCACAAGCAATGACGATGCTTATTCATAGAAGATCTCCCTGGGATTCAGCGACCGGCCTGTTTTGTCGCCGATGACCTTTTGAGGATGAACAAGCCCGCTCCGCGGAGGCAAGCATTATCACGCATCCTTTCGCATTGACGGTCAGCCGCGAAAAGGAGCAGCCTCGGAGAAATGAAAGCGCGGCGCAGTTCTTTCGCTGCGGTGTTCCTGCTGGTGCTTCTGGTTGGGGCTGGACAGCCCATGCTCCGGGGTCAGGAACCGGAAATCGCGGTGCCAAATTTGGCGACGCCTCCACCCGCGCCCACGCCGACTCCGGCGGCGACCGCAGATGCCGATGATCTCCTGGCTCCGGCGCCGGCGGCCAAGAGCGGGGCCGCCGCTTCCTCCGATGACGATCTCTTGTTGCCCGGCGGGAACGACGCCCCGGTCGGGATGCCGGACGATCTCCTGCTTGTGCCGAATGCGACCCCGCCGCCCGCGGGCGCGATTGCCCGCACCGGCGCAGGCACCACGAATGCCGCCGCGGCGCACGCGCAATTACTCGTGGAAAACAAGTTCCCCTCGGCCTCGACCTGCGCCACCTGCCATCCCACGCAATTCCGCCAATGGTCCGTCTCGCAGCACGCCTACGCGCAGCTCAGCCCGATCTTCAACACCATGCAGGCGACGATTGCGAAACGCACCTCGGGCACGAACGGCGACTTCTGCATTCGCTGCCACACGCAGGTGGGAATGCAGATCGAGGAACCGATTTTTGCCAGCAACATGGACCGCAACCCGACCTCGCGGGAAGGCATCAGTTGCATCGTCTGCCACCGGGTAAAGAATGACTATGGCAAGGTCAGCGGCCGCACCGCGATCCAGGAAGGCGACCTGCTCGAGCCGGTCTACGGACCGAAGGGCAATCGCATTCTCAAGGGTGTGCTCGCGCAGCCCGATCAATTCCAGGTGGTGACCAAGCGCGGCGAAGTCGGCCGCGCCATCCACACAAACGTGATCAAATTCGATCCGCTCGAGAAATCCGGCTTCTGCGGGTCCTGCCACGATGTGAATCTGCTCAACGGTTTCCGCCTCGAGGAAGCCTTCTCGCAATTCAAGAATTCGCCAGCGAACAAGCGCGGCGAAACCTGCCAGGACTGCCACATGGGGAATGTGCCCGGGATCAAGTCCGGTTACGCCTTCGGACCCGCTGCGGTCGTGGGCGAAAAGCCAACGCCTGCTCGCAAGTTAACCGATCACCGTTTCGCGGGCCCGGATTACTCGATCATTCATCCAGGCCTTTTCCCCTTCAACGTAAAGGCGCAGCAGCTCGCGACCATGCGGGAGTGGCTGCAGTTCGATTACCGCGCCGGATGGGGCACGGACGCCTTCGAAAAGAAAGCGCCTACCGATACAAAGTTCCCCCCGCGCTGGCAATCGATCGACGATCGCTACGACGCCCGGGCCATTCTCGATGATCAGTTTGCCAAGCTCGAAGAAGCGAATTTGCAGCGCTACCAAATCCTGCGGCGCGGCTTCCAGTTGCACGACTTCGTGGTCGAGCAAAACGATGCGCGCGGCCTGCGTTTCCGGGTCAAGGTCGCGAACGGCACCGACGGCCACGGCGCGCCCACCGGCTTCGATGCGGAGCGCGCGAATTTCCTCCAGGTCACGGTCTCGGACCGTCGCGGCAGGGTGCTGTTTGTTTCTGGCGATCGCGATCCCAATGGCGATTACCGCGACGAGGAGTCGAGCTACGTGCACGATCGCAAGCTGCCGCTGGACAAATATCTCTTCAGCTTGCAGTCGAAGTTTCTGGTCACGCTGATTCGCGGCGGCGAGCGCGTGCAGATTCTGCCGACGAACAAAAGCGTCGACCCGTTGCCTTATGTGCGCCCGGCGACGAATGCCGACGCGCTTCTGGCCCGACCAAATGGCGCGCGCAAGCAAAGCATCGTCCTGCCGCCCGGAGGTTTTCGCTGGGCGTCCTATAAGGTCGCCGGCGCCAGCCTCACCGGCGAAACCCCCTACAAGGTGAATCTGAAATTCATCACGCAGATGGTGCCGGTCAATTTAATCGGCGACATCGCAGAGCTCGGTTTCGATTACAACATGTCGCCGAAAGCGATTGCCAACGCGGTTGTCGAGCGCTCCCAAACGCTCTGGAACCGCACCATTGTCCTTCCTCCAGGCCCGTTGACGGCCAGCTTCAAGCCGACCGAGCGCGAAATCCTGGCCCGCCCGCTCAAGCCTTTCCTCCCGGAATCGATCGAACAATTCCGCTCGCCGCCCAAGCCGCCCGCGGTCGCGGACGCGCAGCGTGTCGGAAGCAATTAGCCAGCACACTGCAATGAAGGCCCCCCGCGCCCGGTCTCTCCTCCTCGCCAGCGTTTTCTTCTTCGTTACCACCGCGGCTCTCCTGGCCGCGGCCGGTGCCATCGTTTGCCCGAACTGCGGCCGTTCCATGCCGGGCGAGGCGAATTTCTGCAGCAACTGCGGCGTGAACCTCGAGAACGTCCCACGGGTGAATGCCGAAGGCACCGCCATGAGTGGACACGCATCGGAGGCAACGGTCACGGCGGCGGCGTCGACGACAACGGTGGTGCAGCGTCCCGGCAGCACGACCACCACAGCGACGGCCACGCAGACGACGATTCACCGGAAGCGCGGCCTGCTCGCGGAGCTCTTCGGCAGTTCGGCGGGGCATGGCAGCGCCTTGAGCGAAAAGCCCATCCCGTTGCAGCTCGAGGGCTTTCCCGATCGGCCGAAACCGATCATCGAGATCGGGCAAAATCCTTTCCTCGGCCGCGGTCCGATTGCCCCGGGATTTGTCACGCCCACGGGCGCGGTCTGGCAGCCAGTTTTTCTCGTCTTCGGCACTGCTCGCACCGCTTTGCAGACATTCGACAATGGCCGAGGGCAAATCACCGAGTGGGCCAATCGGCTCGACCTCTACGGGAATCTTTATCTCACGCCCACGGAGCGGCTGCTTATCGGCTTTCGCCCGCTCGATCGCGATGGGTTGCGCTACACCGGCTACCGCTTCGATCCGCCAGAGCAGAAAGTGATCAACGAACTGAACGGTTACGTGACCACGCTCTTCTTCCAGGGCGACTTCGGCGAACTCTTCCCGCGGCTCGACCCGAACGACAAGCGCGGACTCGACATCTACTTCGCCATTGGCCGCCAGCCGCTCAGTTTCCAGGACGGCATCATGATTAACGAGGACGTGATCGACGCCGTCGGCATCACGCGGACGTCGAATTTCTTCCTCGGCGCGTCTGCCTGGCGGACGACGGGGATCTTTGCCTGGAACGAACTCAATCGGAACAACAACATCCGCGAAAGCAGCGCCAAGCTTTACGGCTTGTTCAACACCGCGGATTACGCGAACAACACTATCGAGCTCGACTTCGCCTACGTGAATGCCGAGGCCAAGACGGGCGGCGACGGCGTCTACCTCGGCGTGGGCAACACCCAGCGCCTTGGCTTGATCAACTCGACCACGCGGGTCAATGCCTCCTGGGCGCTCGACCGCGAGACGCCTGCGGTGAGTACGGGCGTGCTTCTTTTCCAGCAGTTCTCGACCACGCTGCCGTCGAGCAAGGATGTAGCCTATCTGAACGCCTTCTGGGGCATCGGCAATTATTCCTCCGCGGCGCGCGGCAACGATCGCGGCGGACCGCTCGGGCAGACCGGCATTCTCTTCGCCGCGCAGGGCCTCGGGTCGTATGGCGCGCCGCTGGGCAACCGCGCAAACGACGCCATCGGCGCGGCCATCGGCTATCAGAAATTCCTCGGCTCGTCCGACCGCCAGTTGACCCTTGAAATCGGCGGCCGCATCGCCACGGAGACCCCCGATTTCTTCGCCGCGAGCCAGCCGGATAACTTCGCCGCGGCCGCCCGCTACCAGATGAAACTTAACCAGCACTCTGTGCTTATCTTCGACAGCTTCGTTGGCTTCCCCGAGGACCGCTCGACGGCTTACGGCTTCCGTTCCGAGTTGCTCCTGAAATTCTAGGGGATGATCACGGAATTGCTCGGCGGCGTGCTCGTAGGCGGCGGGTTGCTCCAGATCGGGCTGGTCACCTCGGCCAATCTCCGCCGGCTCGCCGGGCAAAAACGGCAGGCCGATCTCCGTTTGCAACTGCTCGAGACGGAGCTGCAGATGTTGCGCGACCTCCGAGGGCAACGCGCGGCGGCCGGTGCTTCCTGGAACGGTTGGCGCAAATTTCTTGTCGCCAAAAAAGTGCAGGAATGCGCGGACATCTGCTCCTTCTATCTCGCGCCGCACGATCAGAAGCCGCTGCCAGATTTTCTCCCCGGCCAATATCTCACCTTCGGCCTGACCATTCCCGGCCAGGGAAAACAGGTCGTCCGCTGCTACAGCCTCTCCGATTGTCCGCGGCGCGAGCACTATCGCGTCACGATCAAGCGCATCCCGCCGCGCGATCCCGCCGGGCCGCCGGGCTTGGTCTCGAGCTTTTTCCACGAGCAATTGCACGAGGGCGACATCCTCGATGTGAAGGCGCCCTCGGGGCAGTTTTACCTCGACCCGGCCGCGAGCAGCGGGGTCGTGCTTATCGGCAGCGGCATCGGCGTCACGCCCATGCTCAGCATGCTTCACGAGCTCGTCGCGAAGAGTTCGCGGCGCGAGATTTGGTTCTTTTACGGGGTCCGCGGGCGCGCGGAACACATCATGAAAGAGGACCTCGAGAGGATCGCGCGCGAGCATCCGAACGTGCACCTGCACGTCTGCGCGAGCCGCCCGGAAACAGACTACGAACTGGGGCGCGATTACCACGTGCACGGCCGCATTTCCGTCGATCTCTTCCGCCAGCTCCTGCCGTCGAATAATTTCGAGTTCTACCTCTGTGGGCCGGGACCGATGATGCAGGACGTCACCGCCGGGCTCGAGGCCTGGGGTGTGCCGGAGAAGCACATCCACTACGAGACCTTTGGTCCCTCGAGCGTGAAGAAAGTCGCCGCGGTTATCTCGCCCGAGGCGCGAGAGGCGACCGGCTTTGCCGTGCAATTCAAGAAAAGCGGGCAAACCCTCAAGTGGTGCGGCGAACACACCAGCATCCTCGACCTGGCCGAGGCGCACGGAATCAACATCCCCAGCGGTTGCCGTGCCGGCAGCTGCGGCACCTGCCAGGTGGCCGTGTTCTCCGGCACGGTCGATTACATCGAGCGATCCGACTTCGAGACCGAGCCGGGCACGCGCCTCACCTGCATCGGCGCGCCCAAGAGCGATCTGGTCCTGGACGCTTGACAGCGACTTCGGTCGCACGGGTAGTTTCACCTCTCCTGTGAAGCCGTTTTTGCCCACCGCTGTCTTCTCTTTCGCCGCGCTCGCGCTCGCCGCCTGCGATGCTGGAGACGACAAGATCACCGTCTACCGCGCGCCCAAGGAAACGCGCGCGCCGGCCGCCGCACCGGAGCAGGGACATGCGGCGGTGGTGCATTGGACCGCGCCGGAAGGCTGGGAGGAACAACCCGCCAGCGGCTTCCGCAAAGGCAGCTTTTCGGTGCGCGGCGCCGACGGCCAGGCAGCCGACGTCTCGGTGATTTCCTTTCCGGCGGAAGCGGGCGGCCTGCTCGCGAACGTGAACCGCTGGCGCAATCAATTGAAGCTTGCGCCGATCGCGAGCGAGGCCGAGGCCGGGAAGCCGCTGCCGGTCAATGGTCGTGAGCTTTTCCTGGTCGATCTCGCGAATGAAGGCCAGCGCATCCTCGGCGGCATCCTTCCGGTCGAGGGCGAGACCTGGTTCTTTAAGATGACCGGGCCGGACGCGCTCGTGCAGGCGCAGCGCGCGGCTTTTGAGCAATTCCTCGGGTCGATCCACGTGGCCGAGCACGACCATTCCGCGCACGCCCCCGCCGGTGCCGGCGCGAGTACGAACGCGCCCGCGTCGCCGTCCACTGCGCCGACCGAGGAAGGCGCGGTGCAATACATCCTGCCGTCTAATTGGGCGGTGAAACCGCTCACGCCGATGCGCCTGGCCAGCTTCAACGCCACCGGGCCGGATGGAAAAACAGCCGACGTTTCCGTGGTCTCGTTAGGCGGCGCGGCTGGCGGCGAACTGGCGAACGTCAATCGCTGGCGCGGCCAGCTCAATCTCCCGCCGGTCGATGAAGCGGCGCTCGCGCCGACGATCGAGCATCTCGAAGTGAACGGGCACGACTTTCACCTGGTCGACCTCGTGAGCACCGGGCCGGTCGGCGAGAGCCCGGAGAAGCAACGCATCCTCGCCGCCATTCTCGACGAAAAGGATCATGCCTGGTTCATCAAGATGACCGGCGACGACGCCACCGTGCTCTCGCAGAAAAGCGCCTTTGCCGACTTCCTGCGCAGCCTGAAGATTCCCTGAGAAAATGAGCAGCGAAACCGTCCGCTTCGAACGCTCGCCCTGGCGCGCGCTGGCCTCGCTGCGCCTCACGGTCGTCTGCCTGGGGATCGGCATGCTCCTGGTTTTTCTGGGCACGCTCGCGCAAGTGCGGCTGGGGATTCACGCGGTCCAGGCGCATTACTTCCAGAGCCTTTTGGTCTGGTGGGGACCGGACGGCGCCACCTGGAAGATTCCGGTGCTTCCCGGCGGCTATCTGCTCGGCACCGTCTTGCTGGCTAATTTGCTCGCGGCGCACCTGACGCGGTTCCAGCTCACGAAGAAAAAGATCGGCATCATCCTGCTGCACCTCGGCGTGATCCTTCTGCTCGTGGGCCAGCTGCTCACCGGCCTCTTCGCGCGCGAAACTCAGATGCGGATGGATGAAGGCCAGACGCTGGCTTACTCGGAAGCGCCGCGCGAAACCGAGCTCGCAGTCATCGATGTGACCAACCCGGACTTTGACCAGGTGGTAGCGATTCCGGAGCGAGCTGCTCGCGCGTGGCGGCACGATCCAGCATCCGGCGTTGCCCTTCACGCTCAACATCCGGCGCTTCATTCCGAACGCGCGCGTGGCCATGCGCGCGCAGGAACCGGCCGCGCCGCCTTCCCTTGCGACCACCGGTTTCGGGGTCAACGTCGCGATCACAGAAATCCCGCGCACAGTCAAAGACGACGAGCGCGACCTGACCGCGGCCTACGTGGAAGTGAGCGGGGTGCAGGGCTCGTTAGGCACGTGGCTGGTCTCGAACGCCATCCCGGACGCGCAGGCCTTCACCGTCGGCGAGCGCACCTTCGAGCTGATCATGCGGCAGCGCCGTTTCCCGAAAAACTTCGGGCTCACCTTGCTCGACTTTAAGCACGACCGTTACGCCGGAACCGATATCCCGAAAAATTTCTCCAGCCGCGTCCGCCTGCTCGATCCCGAGCGGAACGAGAACCGCGAGGTCTTGATCTCGATGAATGATCCGCTGCGCTATCGCGGCTTCACCTTTTACCAGGCCGGCTTCGATAATAACGACAAGACCACCATCCTCCAGGTGGTGCGCAATCCCGCGATGCTCATCCCTTACCTTGCCTGCGGACTGGTGGCGCTCGGGCTCACGGTGCAATTTTCCATGCATCTTTTCGGCTTCGTGAGGAAACGCGCTCGATGAGAACTCGACGTCTCATTTCGTGGGGGCTCGTGCTTGGCGCGATCGTTTACCTGCTTTCGCCGCTCTTCGAGACGAAGACGCGCAACGGCTTCGACCTGGAGAAATTTGGCCGCCTGCCGGTGCTCTTGAACGGGCGGATCAAGCCGATCGACACCGTCGCGCGGAACTCGCTGCTTATTATCCACGGAAAGCAGACCGTGCGCGGCGAAGGGGAAACGCTCACCCCGATCGCCTGGCTCACGGAGCTGATGTTCCAGCCGGGCGAGGCCGACCTGCGGAAGGTCTTCGTGATCCGGAATGGCGACACGCTCTCGGCGCTCGGCTGGTCCCCGGATCGCGGGAAGGATTACAGCTTCCGCGAGCTCTTCCCGCATGCGCAGGAGATCGCGCAGCAGGCCGCGCTCGCGCAAAAAGTGGAGACGCAGGTGCGCTCGCCGTTCCAGCGCGACATCATCAAGCTTGTTCGATCGCCTGACGCTTTACCATCGGCTGAAAAACAGCCTGCAAGTTTCCGGCACGGACGACTTCGCGGCGCAGATCGAGGAGCTCACGCGCACGGTCAAGCCGTCGCCAGTCCCGATGCAGAGCGGCATCTCGACCGAGGCGCTGCAGAGCTTCGCCTTCCTCGCGGAAACCGGTTATTTTTTCCCGATTCCGCCAGTGCCACCGGCCGACGATCCGCTGCAATGGCGGAAAATAGGCGACAGCATCGTGGCCTTCCTCTCCGAGGGAAATCTCCATCCCGCAGTCACGGCCTACGCGACCATGGCGAGCGCTTTCCAGGCGAAAGACGCGGCGACGTTTAACCGCACGGTCAGCGATTACAGCGCCTGGCTGCAGAAGCATTTTCCGGGGCGCGTCCGGAAGGCGAACGTCGAAAGCGTCTTCAACCAGCTGCAGCCGTTCTACGGCGCGATGGTGCTCTACGTTCTCATCTTCATCCTTGCGGCCGCTTCCTGGCTCACGCGGCCGGAAGCGCTCGGGCGCTACGCCTACATCTTGCTGGTTGTTACCTTCGTGGCGCACTCGTTAGGCCTGCTGACCCGGATGTATCTGGAAGGCCGGCCGCCGGTGACGAATCTTTATTCCAGCGCCGTTTTCATCGGTTGGGGCTGCGTCTTCCTCGGCATCTTTCTCGAGCGCTTTTTCCGCAACGGCATCGGCAGCGCCACCGCGGCCATGCTCGGCTTCGTCACCCTCCTGATCGCGCACCATCTCTCGATGGACGGCGACACCATGGAGATGATGCGCGCGGTCCTCGACACCAATGGCTGGCTCGCGACTCACGTGGTCTGCGTGACTCTCGGCTACGCTTCCACTTTCCTGGCCGGCTTTCTGGCGTTGACCTACATCGTGCGCGGCGCGCTCACCTCCTCGCTTGATCGCGCCACCGCGCAATCCCTCGCGCGCATGGTCTACGGGATCGTTTGTTTCGCGACGCTCTTCAGCTTTGTCGGGACGATCCTCGGCGGCATTTGGGCGGATCAATCGTGGGGCCGTTTTTGGGGCTGGGACCCGAAGGAAAACGGCGCGCTCCTGATCGTGCTCTGGAACGCAATCATCCTGCACGCGCGCTGGGGCGGATTGGTGAAACAGCGCGGCCTGATGGTGCTGGCTGTTTTTGGCAACGTCGTGACCGCGTGGTCCTGGTTTGGCGTCAACATGCTCGGCATCGGCCTGCATTCCTACGGCTTCATGGACAGCGCCTTCCCGTGGCTGATCGGTTTCTGCCTCAGCCAGGTGCTGCTCATGGGCATTGGCTTGTTGCCGCTGGAAACGTGGCGCAGCCCGCTGACAAATGCGCCCAATCCCGGGCCGAAGCGCGAGCTGTCCGAAGCCAGCGTTTAACCGTCGGCCGGCTGGCGGCGAAAGCTTCCCGCACCGTCGCCACGGCGCCGGCGAATTCGGTTTCGAAGCGAAGGGCCAGCGCCAGCGCGCGGCCATTCTGCGCGATCTGTTGCGCGAGTTTGTCCTGCTCGCGGCAGCGCGCGATCGCTTCCAGCAAATCGCCTAAGTCGGACCGGACCGGGACGAAATTTTCCCAGGGTTTGAGCCGATGGTAATACCACTGCGCGTAGCAGTCCGGCGAGGCGACTTTGAAAACCACGCCGCCGGACAAGAGCTTGCGGAACAAGCCGGCGAAGCTGTTGGCGTTGCCGTCGATGTCGATGTGATAACGAAATTGCGCGAGCCGTTTCCACGAGACCCGATCCTTGACCAAGCCCGCGGAGCGAAGCTGCGCTGCCTCTGTGGCACTGACATCCACGACCTCGCTGAGGCCGACATCGAATTCCGCCGCGCTCGCGTCGCGGGCCACTTGGCAAAGGCGCGCGCGCGGCATCTCGAGCGCCGTGTGCTCCTTCCGGCCGAGCGAACTCCCGCGCCAAAAAACTGCCGGGCTGCGGTCGCGCCAGGCTACTGGCGCACGCGCAAAGTGATCCCGCGCCTGCGCGTAGCCGCGCGTGGTGAAGAAATCGGGATCAGGAATCAGCCGGTATTCCGGGCGGTTCCCGGAGAAGGCCAGGCCGGGTTCGATCCCGGCGTCGTTGAAGTTGATCACGACCCGGCCGCGAACCTCCGTCGACAGCTCGCGAGAGAGAAAAAGCTCCAGCAACGCGAGCCAGCGATAGATCACGGTCTCGAGGAGATGCCCCGGTTGGAAGCGGGGAAAGGTGAAGTGCGCCGGCTGCCCGGCCTCGCGCGACCAGGCGCAGCTCATCGCGTGCTGCACCGCCGCGGGATCAAAGGCCACCCGCACTTGCACTCCGCGCTCGCGGGCTACGGCGCGCTCGATGGCCTTGGCGTCTTCGAGGCAAAAGCGTTCGCTGAGAGCGCGCGCAAAGTCCCGCAGCCGCCGCGCATCATCCGCCGGCGGTGGCACTGGCGGGCGGCGATTTTTCGCCCGCGGAAGGAGGCGCGTCAGGAGAGACAATCGTCGAGACAGCGCAGGAGATGCGCCACGGTTTCCTCGGTTTCGTCGCCCATGTTGGAGAGGCGAAAGGTCTTCCCTTTGAGCTTGCCGTAGCCGCCGTCGATCACCAGATGATGCTTCGCGCGCAGATCGCTGACTAATTTGGCCACATCAATTTGTCGGCTGTTTCGTACGCAGGTGAGGCCGACGGAGCGGTAGCCTTCCTCGGCGAAAAACTCGAAGCCGCGCGCTCGCACCCAGTCGTGCACCAGCGCGTTCGTGCGCGCGTGGCGCGCGAAACGATTCGCCAGGCCTTCGGCTTGCATGATCTCGAGCTGCGACTGCAGCGCATGGATGTGGGCCACGCTCGGGGTCGTGGGCGTCATGTCGTTTTCCTGGTTCTTCGCGAACTCGAGGAAGTCGAAGTAGTAGCCGCGATTTTCTGCCTCCGCGGCGCGCGCCATCGCCTTCGGCGAGACCGCGAAGAGCGAGAAGCCCGGCGGGAGCGCGAGTGCTTTCTGGCTGCCGGTGAGGAGAACGTCGATGCCTAACGAGTCCATCGGGATCGGCATGGTGGAGAAGGAGGAAACTGTGTCCACAATCAGCGCGACTTCGGGATACTTGGCGAGGGTGCAGCAAATCTCGGGGAGGGGATTCATTACACCGGTGGAGGTTTCGTTGTGGATCAGGGTAACCGCGTCGAACATCCCGCTGGCTAATTTCTCGTCGAGCGCAGCGGGGTCGATGTGCCGGCCCCATTCCACCTGCAAGCCCTCGGCTTGCACCCCGCAGCGGCGCGCGACGTCGAGCCACTTGTCGGAGAAGGCGCCGCACATGCAGCAAAGGACGCGCTCCTGGACCACGTTGCGGATCGCGGCTTCCATCACGCCCCAGGCCGAGGAGGTGGAGAGGAAGACCGGCTGTTTTGTGCCGAAGAGTTCCTGCAGCGGCGGGTGGATTGCCCGGTAAAGCTCACGAAAGGCCTCCGAGCGGTGACCAATCATCGGCCGGGTGAAAGCTTCCCAAGTCTTCGGTGAGACCTCGACCGGGCCGGGAATGAAAAGTTTGTCGTGCGGCACAGGAGCGGAGTTTCCACGGCGGAGGCGGCGGCGTCCAATCTTTCGCGACCAATCCAGTCGCTAGGTCGGTTGCGATTCGGAAATTGAAGCGTGCGAAAGGGTCGCGCGCAAAAACCAGGAGGACGTATGCCACAAGGGGACAAGTCGGCTTACACCGACAAACAGAAGCGCAAAGCCGAGCATATCGAAGAGGGCTACGAGAAGCGCGGCGTTTCCAAAAAAGAAGCCGAGAGCCGCGCCTGGGCCACGGTCAACAAAGAGGACAAGGGCGGGAAGAAATCCGGCTCCGGTCGCGGCAAGAAGAGCTCGAAAGTCAGCTCGCGCAAAGGCGGGAAGAAGAGCGGTGGCGCAAAGAAGAGCGCCAAGAAAAGCAGCGCCAAGAAGAGCTCGCGGAAAAAGAGCTGACGCGTCCCACGCTCACGGCCTTCGCCGGCCTGGGTGAAAACCTCATGCCGCCGAAGAACTCCGACCTGCACGGGAACGCGCCGGACAAGTGCGAGACGGCGCTGCTCTTGATCGACGTGATCAACGACCTCGATTTCCCCGAGGCCGAGGGGATGCTGCCGCAGGCGCTCGCGATGGCGAAAAACCTCCGCCGCCTGAAACGCCGGGCGCGCCAGGCCGGCGTGCCGGTGATCTACGTGAACGACAACTTCGGGCGCTGGCAATCCGACTTCCAGCGCACCATCCGGCACTGCCTCGCGCAGCGAGTGCGCGGCCGCAAGATCGCCGAAATGCTGCGCCCGGCGAAGGACGATTACTTTGTGCTCAAGCCGAAGCACTCCGGGTTTTTCGCGACCACTTTGGAAACGCTCCTGCGTTACCTCGGATCGCGCCGGCTCATCCTCACGGGATTAGCCGGCAACTTCTGCGTCCTCTTCACCGCGAACGACGCTTACATGCGCGACTACGACCTGCTCATCCCGGAGGATTGCTGCGCCTCAAACACGCCGCGTGAAAATGACGAGGCGCTGGCCTTGATGCGAAAGTTTCTCAAAGCCGACACGCGTCCCTCGGACCAAATCGCGCTGCGAAAAGCCGGCCGGAAGTCCGCGAGTTAAGCGCTCACGGGACCGTTTTCCCGGACTGCCCGCGCACGATGATGGCGTCGCCGCCATTGATCGTGCCGTCATGGTTCACGTCCGTGAGGAAGTTCGTCATGTCGCTGAGTTGGCCGGAGCGATCGCGGGTCTGCAAGGCATCGCCTGCATTGACGGTGCGGTCCGTATTCGTGTCGCCAATCAAGAAGGTCATCTGCAGATTCACCGAGGCCAGGACCGGTCCACCCGCGCCGGAGACGTTCGTAGCCGTGAGCGTGAGGCGCTGCTGATCGGCGACGCCGCTCAAGGGCACGAGCATGTCATTGCCGCTAAAGGTCGGCGGCGCCGCCATCCCGGTGCCCGAGGAAACGGTGGCGCTGCCGCTTTGCACGGCGCGGTCGAAATGCAGGACGACCAGGTAATTGCCGTTCCCGCGGCGCGGCTCGATCCCGCTGCCATCCAGCGGCAAGGGCGCGTCGAAGGTCCCGGCGGAACCATGGGTCAGGCGCGAGGCGCCGCTGAGCAGCGCGGGAATCGGCGGAAGGGATGCGCAGTCGCCGGGCCCGGCGGCGTTGTTGATGAATCCGGAAACCGTGCCGCTGAAGGGCGAGGAGGCGATGTTGCCGGAAGTGTTCGAGCCGGTGGTGTTGACCACGATGACGAAGTTATGCCCTGCCGGAACGGTGAAGGCGTAGCTGGCGGTATCGACGGTGGTGCCGAGGCCGCTAATGCCGGTGTCGCCGAGGTAATTCGTGCTCAGGTTGGCCGGATCGTAGACCTGGTCGTAGGCCGCGCTTTCGATATCGCCGGGGCCGTTGAGGCCGGCATTGATCGTGACCGTGTAGCAGCGCGGCGCGCCCGCGGTGTTGGTGAAGGTAAAGGTCTTGTAGTACTTCGTGCCCGCGAAGCCGCCGCCAGGGCTGGCCTTGCCCGCACAGGTGCTCGGCCGGCCGTTGCGGCCCAGGCGATCCTGCTGGGTGGCATCACTGGTGGTCAACTGGCTCGAGGGGATCGCCTGATCGGGGCCGCCGGCGCAGGTGGGAATGGAATAGTTGATCGTCTTGGTGCCATTCGCGTAGGTGAGGTTGAGCGCGAGCGCGATCTCGGTGCCGCAGCCGAAGGAATCGGACACCGAGATCTTGAAGGGCGTCTGGTTGTTGCCGCTTTCATCGATCGCTTTGTCGGAGTAGCTGGAAGCACCGTCGACCACGGTCACGCCGGGCGTGGTGGTGGTGAGCTGCGCGGAAATAGCCGACGCTTTGGCGCAGCCATTGTTCTTCACTCCCAGGTTCACCCGGACGCATTCGCCGCGATTGACGATGCCATTGCCGTTGCCTAACGAGTCATCGATTGTGGCTCCGCTCGCTTCCAGCTTGGAGACGCCGCTCATGACAAAATTCTGGACGACCGACCCGCCGCCGGGCGGGGAGACCGTGACCGACGCCGGCGAGGCCGAGGCGCAATTGCGGGCAGCGTCGGCCGCCATCGCGGTGTAGGTCCCTGCGGGCACGAGGATGGTGTAAACGCCGCTGGCATTACTGGCGCCGGCGTAATCGTTGCTCAAGGAAACGCGCACGCCGGAGATCGGCGCTCCGGTTTCAGCGGAGGTAATGGTGCCGGTGACGGTGCCCCAGAGATTCGCTGCCGAGGTGCAGGTGGGGAACCGGTAGCCGGCGATGCGGGTGGACCAATTGAAGCTGCCGGTCGTTTTCAGATATTCGTTGGTGTAGTAGAAGGTGCACTGGTCGATCGGGTCCAAGGTCATCGCGGTGTAATCGCCCCAGCGATTTCCGGCACCCAGTTGCACGCCCAAGCCTGGCTGTATTTCCGCCTCCGCGCCCATGAGGCCGACGGGATCGCCCGCCAGCCGGCCGGTGAGATAAATGCCCGGCTTGATCGTGAGGCTCGACTTGCTGTAGCCGAGCGCAATGTTGCGATCCTTATCCATCGCGACTGAAGGCATCCAACGATAACTAATGTCCGGATCGAAAGTGCCGGACTGGAAAAGAGTCGGCGTCGCGAGGGAATCGCCGGCGTTGCGGAACTCCAGCCAGCGCACTGCCCCGTGCGCCGGGGTGCTCGTGCTGCCCGAGGTGGGCGCGCTAACCACGAGCGACTCATCAGCCACCGCTGGCGTGCCCTGGTTGCGGTAAGCCAGGCGATACATGTAGCGGCCCGAAAGGCGGTCGAGATAATCGAGACCTGTGGCCGGCGCAGGCTGCGGGACGCAATCGCGCGCGGGGGAGGCCTGCCCGTTCACGCAGGGCGGCGTGCCGGTGCCGAAGAGAATCTGTCCGCGGGTGACGGCCACCGCCGGGGTCGGATCCCACGTCACCTGCAAGCGATACGAGTTCGTGATATTCGTCAGGGCTTCGTTCGGTCCCAGGACAAATGCCGCCTCGCCCACGGGCGGCGGCGTTAAGCTATCCAGATCGCCCGGCAGATGGCCGATCTGGCGTCCCATCTCGACGCTTACTTGTCGCGCCGGAAGCCCTTTGATCATTTTCTCCCGTT
The DNA here is from genome assembly GCA_963726745.1 of uncultured Verrucomicrobiae bacterium. Classification (GTDB taxonomy): domain Bacteria; phylum Verrucomicrobiota; class Verrucomicrobiia; order Chthoniobacterales; family UBA10450; genus JACCTI01. Next base: position 261,102 of record CAVSDR010000003.1, on the reverse strand, counting down.
CGAAGACATACGTGCGTCCCTCGATGAAAGCCCCGGGCACCGCCACCGGCACTTCAATCGGCCCGGCGCTGAAGACGTGTGCAGCCATGTAGTAACCATCCGGCCAGACGCCCTGGTGCGGATAATCGACGAAATTCACCGGGTCGGTAATGAAGTCGTAGAGGTAATACTCGCCGGTGGCATCGGAGGTGGTGGAGACCGCAAAGCATTGGTGCGAGTAGCCGCCCGCCGGGCCGCCGACGACAAATTGCGAAAGCACCCAGCGTCCTGCGAGAATGTCGTAGGAGACCACCGGGTCGCCATCATTGTGCGAGGCGCAGACACCGCCGAGCGCTTGGAAGAGCGTGTTCCCGGCAGCAGGACCGTATTCGAGCGCGCCGGTCGTTTTGTTGAAAACCGCGAAGCTGGTGTTGTTCCACTGCACATACTGCGTGGCGCCGACTCGGCCATTCACGTCCGGCGGATTGCTCGAAGGACTGTAGGTCCCCAGGCCCACGCCAACACCGTCGAAGCTGATGCCTGCGGGACTCGGGGCTGAGGTCACGGCCCCGGCTTCCGTTTGGATGGGGCCATCGGGCGCACCGCTGCGCGTCGGCGGTTCGGGATAAACGGGCTCGACGTGATAATGCTTGGTCACCGTCTCGGGATCGATTGGCGGCAGGGCGCGCAATTTCCCACTGCGAACCGGCGTCACCGGGCCTTGATCGCGGGTCGCCTGACTGGAGCGGGCCGCGCGTGTTCCTTGCGGGAGCACTGCCGGCGCTTCCGGTGGATTCTTGTCCAGTTTAACGGAGGCCCCTCCACCGCCGGCAGGACGATGGAAGGTTGAGTCGACGCCGAAGGCGGAGGCGAATCGCTTCAGCCAAGGCGGCGAGGTCTCGGTCAGTTGCGCCTTGGCCAAGGCGAGCAGGAGAAGCATCGCGGCCGCGAAGCAGAGGGAGAAGGCAAGGACAGGGCGCAGCAACGCTGCGTGGCGAGGGAAACGAATTTTCATAGGATGGGGAAACCTCCGGACGGGGCACGCACAGCGGTCGTTGGGCGCTGTGGGACACCGAATGCAGATATTTCGTCTTCGCGCAGCCGATTGGGTGTATGCCGCGAAGCGATGGAAGCGAAGGGCGCTACTTCGATGGCGAAGGTCGATCGAATTCGATCGCCCGCCATCCTTCCGCGCGCCGCTGGTAAGTGATGACGACGGGAAAAACCTTTTCGCCCGCGGGCGGCTGTCCATGCAAATAGCCTGCGCGTTGCTCCGGAGGAATCCACGCGGTTAATCCGCCGGCGATGGCGTCGCCCGTGGCTGGTTGGAAGACCGCGTGAAGCGTCACCTTCACCGTGCACGTTTCTTCCGAGCAGGAGATCGCCTCCATTTCCATATGTTGAAACTTTAACGCCTCTGCCCCGGCAGCGGGACACTCCGGACAGTCCGCCCGGGGGGCGCGCGCGGGAACCACTTTCGTAGCGCGGACGAAGGCCACGCAATCTTCCGCAATCTGGTCTTCCTCGGGCCGGTCGGCGTCGCTCTCCTCGCGGAGCGCTCCTGGGCGCGCCGGGGCCGCCTTTTCGGAGCATGCCGCAGCCAGCAGACTCGCGGCGACGCCCAGACCCATTGCAGTCAGCCAGATGTTGCGGCCCATCTGAGGAATTCGCGGGGGATGCGCCGCCCGGCCCTGTGCTCTTGCGCGGGAAAGCCGCGCGTGGCATATCACGACTCCGCGCCGCACCGGCGCGTGCTTTGCCAATGACTGCTCTCCCTTCCACCGCCACGTCCACGCCCGATCCCGTCCTCGACTCGCAAATTGTCTGGATGCGCTATAAGACGCCCATCCTCGCGGGCCTGCTCGCGATCATCCTCGGTGCGATCGCCTGGGGCGCGTTCCATCTTTATAACCAGCGCCGGGAAGATGCCGCCGCGGCGATGTTGGCCCAGGCGAAAACAGCCGACGACTTCCAGAAAGTGATTGCGCAATACAGCAGCGCCGGCGCCGGCTCGACCGCGTATCTCTTGCTCGCCGCGGAGCAGCGGAAGGAGAAAAAATTCGCCGAAGCCAACGCGACCCTGGAGAAATTTGTCGCGCAGCATCCGAAACACGAGTTCGTGACTACCGCGAAAATGGCGCAAGCGGCCAATCTCGATTCGCTCGGCAAAACCGACGAAGCCTTCGACGCCTATCGCCGCGTTGCCTCGGAGCACCCGCGCGATTTCAACGCTCCGCTGGCCCTTCTCGCGCAGGTCGCGCTCTTGAAACAAAAAGGCCAGATCGAGCAGGCGCGCCAGGTCGCGGAAACGATCCTGACGCAATACCGCGACAGCGCCGTGGCCAACGAGGCATCCCAATCTTTACGCACGCTGAAAGCGCCGGCACCGGCCGCGAGCGCCGCCCCGGCGGCTTCCCCGGGAGCGGTTGCTTCTCCGGCGCCCACGCAGCCGTAAGGCGTGCTGAAGTTGCCGGCTAAAAATGAAAAGGCGCGCCGCAGCGCGCCTTCCCGGGAACTCTGAAAATCGCTCTTAGCGCTTCGAGAACTGGAAGCGCTTCCGCGCACCCGGCTGGCCGGATTTCTTCCGCTCCTTCATCCGTGGGTCACGGCGAAGGAGACCCTCGGCCTTAAGCGTGCCGCGAAGATTTGCGTCCACTTGGAGCAAAGCGCGGGCGATCGCCAAACGCGCCGCCCCGGCCTGGCCGGTGGGACCGCCGCCGGCAGCGTTGATCGAGACATCGTAAGAGGTCGCGAGCTTCACGGCCTGGAGCGGCTGGAGGACGGTGTTCTGCAGCGGAATGGTCGGGAAATATTCTTCAAACGCCTTGCCGTTGACGTCGAGTTTGCCGCTTCCGGCGGACATGCGAATGCGCGCGACGGAGGTTTTGCGGCGGCCGGTGGCGATGAATTCTTCAGTGGTAGCCATGAGAGGAAAGAGAGATTAGGCGAGAGCGACCGGGGCGGGCGCCTGGGCGACATGCGGATGGAGGTCGCCCTTGTAGACCTTGAGCTTGCGATAAACCTGACGGCCCAGTTTATTGTGCGGAATCATCCCGCGGATCGCGCGCTCAACCATCAACTCCGGATGGCGCTCGCGACGGGCCTTGGCGTTTTCCGACTTATGGCCGCCGACAAAGCCGGAGTAGCTCATGTAGGTTTTCTGGTCCTCTTTCTTGCCGGTCAGGCGAACCTTCTCGGCGTTGATCACGACGACGAAGTCGCCCGTGTCGACGTGCGTGGTGTAGATCGCCTTTTCTTTTCCCCGGAGGAGATTGGCGGCTTTCACGGCTACGCGGCCGAGGATTTGATTATTGGCGTCGATGATCCACCACTTGCGTGGGACCTCGTTGGCTTTGGCAGAAAACGTCTTCATCGGCTGGGAAAGGGCCCGCAAAGTAGGAGTGATGCCGCGGAGTGTCAAATAGCGATTCGCCCTCGTGTGCCGGGCGAAATGCTGGCACCGGGCCTGCTTGTAAACCGCGCATATGTCGCGCGCTTCGCTGCTCATCTTGCTGGCTGTTTTTGCGAGCGTTTTCCCGGTTTCCGCGGCGTCGCTGGAGGTCCCGGCTGCGGCGATCGTGCACGAAATGAATCTCGCGCGCCAGAACCCCATGCTCTACGCCGATTTCCTCGAGGAAATGCGCGGCCGCTTTCAAGGCACGTTGTATCTCGCGCCCGGCCGCACCCCGCTGCGGACGAAAGAGGGAACGCGTGGCCTCGACGAGGCGATCCAATTCCTCCGCCGCGCCGCCCCCCGCGAGCCACTGGCGTTTTCGCCCGGAATGTCGCGCGCCGCCTGGGACCATTGCGCGGAGCAGATAGGCGGCGGGATGAATCACCGAGGCCGCGACGGGAGCGACACCGGCACGCGGATCAATCGCTACGGCTCCTGGACCGGCACCTGGGGCGAAAACCTCGCCTGCGGTCGCACCTCCGCGCGGGAAATCGTGATCGCTTTGATCATCGACGACGGCCTGCGCTCGCGGAAGCATCGCGCCAATATCTTTAACCCGGCGTACAACTTTGCCGGCGCGGCCGTTGGGCCACATGCGACCTACGGGAGCATCTGCAGCATCGAGTTTGCGGGCGGCTACGCTGAAGGCGGCTCGCCCGCAAACGGGACGCTCGTCGCGCGCGGCGACTAGCGCGCGCCGGAGGACTCGTTAGGAATCCTGTCGGTCGGCTTTATCCCCGCCGCGCCCTTGCTGCATCTTGTCGAGCACCGGCTGGAGCGAAGGATCGGCCTGCAGCAGCTTCGCGCGCTTGAGATCGCGGAAATCCTTCTGCGCCTGCTTCACGCGCTCCTTGGCCGCTTGCACCACGGGGTCGGCCATCACTTTTTGATTCGCGGCGCGTAACTTCGTCCGTTCTTCCGGGGTGAATTTTTCCATCATCTCCGCGCGCCGGCCGTGGCGCCAATGGCCGCCGCCTTCGCGATTTCCTGCCTGCGCCAGGGGAGCGAGCATGCTGGCTCCGAGCGCGGTAACGATAAGTAGTGTTTTCATGTGTGTGCGGATGAAAACCCTGCCGGTGGGAAAAGTTGCGCGCTACGGCTTTTCCGCCGCAGCCGCAGCCGGCCGCTCGGGGATTGCGATCCGCTCGAGAAGCGGGGCCACGCTCGGATCGGCTTGGATCATCGCTGCGCGCACCGCTTCGCGGTAAACGCGGATGGCTTCGTTGCGTTTCTCCAGAGCAGCTTTCACCGCCGGATCGTCGACCGCTTTTTGCGAGGCTGCGCGGAGCTTGAGCTGGTCGTCTAACGAGAGCTTGGCGACGCGCGCGTCGCGTTCGAGGAGCTCGCGGCGAACATCGCTCCCGTCGACTTCGTCGGCGCGCAGCGGGGCAATCGCGGCGGCCAGGGCCAGCAGGCAAAAAGTGAATTTCATACGCCTACGCTATCACACCTCGCGCGGTGCTCGCAGGGGAAAGCCCGCTGGCGTTTCCCCCGGCAGCGGTTAAGTATCGCGCTCACATGAGCGACCAGGCCAAGGCAGCAAAAACCGCGATCACCCCGCGGCGCGAAGACGATTTTCCCGAGTGGTATCAGCAGGTCATCCGCGCGGCGGAATTGGCCGAAGGCTCGGACGTCCGCGGCTGCATGGTCATTCGCCCGTGGGGCTACGGCATCTGGGAAAACATGCAGCGCCAGCTCGACGCCATGTTCAAGGCCACCGGCCATCGGAACGCCTACTTCCCGCTCTTCATCCCGCTGAGTTATCTCGAAAAAGAAGCCGCGCACGTGGAGGGCTTCGCCAAGGAATGCGCCGTCGTCACGCACAGCCGGCTGGAAGCGAATGCCGAGGGCAAGCTCGTGCCTGCGAGCCCGCTGAGCGAGCCACTGGTCGTCCGGCCGACTTCCGAGACGATCATCGGCGCGAGCTATGCCAAGTGGGTTCAAAGCTATCGCGACCTGCCGATTTTGATCAACCAATGGGCCAACGTCGTCCGCTGGGAAATGCGGCCGCGAATCTTCCTGCGCACGACTGAATTTCTCTGGCAGGAAGGCCACACGGTGCACGAAACCGAAGCCGAAGCGCGCGAGGAAACTAAACGCATGCTCGACGTCTACGAGAAGTTCGTGCGCGACCACGTGGCCGTCCCTGTCTTCACCGGCGAGAAGTCGGAAAGCGAGCGCTTTCCCGGCGCCGATCAGACGCTTTGCATCGAGGCGATGGTCCAGGACCGCAAAGCCATCCAGGCCGGCACGTCGCATTTCCTCGGGCAAAATTTCTCGAAGGCCAGCGGCATTCAATTCCAGACACGCGATGGCAAGCAGGAGTTCGGCTGGACGACGAGCTGGGGCATGAGCACGCGCATGATCGGCACCTTGATCATGGCCCACGCGGATGACGATGGCCTTGTTCTCCCGCCGCGCATCGCGCCCACGCATATCGTCATCCTCCCGATCACGCCGAAGGAAGAGACGCGCGCCGCGGTGTTGGAAGCGGCGCAGAAATTAGCCAGCGATTTGCGCGCGCAAACTTATGCCGGGGCGCCGATCGAAGTGGACGTCGACACCCGCGATCTCGGTGGCGGAGTGAAGAGCTGGGAATGGATCAAGAAAGGCGTGCCCATCCGCGTGGAGCTTGGGCCGCGCGATCTCGAGTCGGGCAAGGTGGCCGTCAGCCGCCGCGACCAGGGCGTGAAGGCCAAGGAGTTCGTCGCCAGTGCTGACTTCGTCGCGCAAGCCGCTGGGATGCTTGATTCGATCCAGCAAACCTTGTTGCAACGCGCGCTCGATTTTCGCGAAGCGCACACGCGCGAGATCAATTCCAAGGAGGAGTTCTACGCCTTCTTCACTCCGAAGAATGCCGGCAAACCGGAGATCCACGGCGGCTTCGCCCTGGCCCATTGGAACGGCAGCCGCGCGGTCGAGGAGCAGATCAAAGCCGACCTCAAAGTCACCATCCGCTGCATCCCTTTCGAAAGCGGCGAAGCCGGCACCTGCATTTTTACCGGCGAGCCGAGCAAGCAGCGCGTGGTCTGGGCGAAGAGCTACTAATGATTTCGCTGGTTAGGTAACAAAAAAGTTACCTAATCCTCGAAGGATTAGCTCGCGCGGCTGTCGGACGCGTCCAAGTCTTTTCCCATGCATTGGCGGTTGCTTGGTTGCGTCCTGTTCGGCTTGTCGTTGTTCTCCCGGCCGCTCCCGGCCACGGAGGTGGACCCGGAATTCAAGCCGACGCTGCGGCAGTTTTCCTCGAGCACCGCGGGCAACGCGACCGTCTATGTGACCGCCTTGCAGACCGACGGAAAAATCCTCGCGGGTGGAAATTTCCTCACCGCCGGCGGACTGGCGCGCAGCGGCGTGGCGCGTTTCCTCCCGGACAAAACCATCGATCCTTCCTTTGACGCCGGCGACATCAGCGTCGGCGAAGTGGGCGTTTCGATCCTGAGCACTGGCGGGACGGTCCGTGCGCTTCAAGTGCAACCGGATGGCAAAATTCTCGTCGGCGGCCGTTATCGGCGCGACGAGACCGGCCAGGTCGTCGCGCTGGAGCGCTTGAATGCCGACGGCTCGCGCGATCCCGCTTTCCTGCAGAACCAGTCGCCCACGATTGACGGCCGCGTTGGCGGGATCGTCCTGCAAACAGACGGCAAGATCATCGTCGGGGGCACCTTCACGCTCTCCGCGACCAATCCATCGACCGGCAGCGCCTACATCGCGAAAAATCTCGCGCGCCTGCAGCCGGATGGGAGCGTGGATTTCAGTTTCACCGGGAACGCCTCCGAGTCGAGCGACACCCTCGCGCTGCAACCAGATGGTCGCATCCTCGTCGGCACCAGCCTGGGCACCATCACTCCGCCCCAGCTGCGCCGCTATTCGGCTAACGGCGCGCTCGAGGCCATCCTTGCGGAACTAAATTTCGGAATCGAGGAGCTCGTCTTGCAGCCGGACGGCAAGATCCTGCTGGGTGGGGCGTTCACCCAGATCGCCGGTCGCCTGGTCGGGCCGCTCGCGCGCTTGCTGCCGGATGGAACGATCGACCCGGCTTTCCATGGCGGAGAGATCCTCAACGGCACGGTCTACGACTTCGCGCTCGATGCCGCCGGGCGGATCACCGTCGGCGGCGACTTCTACCTTTACGACGGAAGCGTGACGCAGTTTCGGGTGGTCCGCCTAACGAACAGTGGCGCGCGCGATCCCAGCTTCAACATCGACCGTCAGCTGGCCGGCCTGGTGCTCGCGGTGACTCTGCTGCCCGATGAAAGCGCGGTCCTTGGCGGATCCTTTTCGGTGATCAATCTGCCCGACGGGACCAACTTCTACGAAAATCTCGCGCTCGTGCGCACCGATGGGACGATCGACGAAAGCGTGCGTGGCACCTTCAACGTCACGCGCCAGGGCATTGTGGAGGACATCGCGCTTCAGCCAGACGGGAAGGTTGTGCTCGGCGGCGATTTTTTCTACGCTGAGCAGGCGGCTCGCCGGGGAGCCGCGCGTTATTCCGGTAGCGGCGCGCTCGACCCGACCTTTGACCCGCGCCGGAATCTTGGCCCGGTCTACAGCCTGGCCGTGCAGGGCGATGGAAAAGTTCTCGCGGCCAACGGGGGTGCAAGCATCCTCCTGCAACGGTTGCATCCTGACGGCACGGTCGACTTCACCTTCATGTCGCCGTTTGTTTCTTTCTCTTCCTCGATTCAGCAACGCACGGTCATTCGCAAGATTCTGTTGCAACCGGACGGTCGCATCCTGGTGGCCGGGAAATTGATCACCGGCAGTGCGACTTCACCGGTGCTTTCCGGGTTGGTGCGCCTGCTGCCGGATGGGCAGCTCGATTCCACTTTCCAGATCGTGGCCGCACGCGGTGGGGTCTACTTCGTGAACGACATCGCCCTGCAGCCCGATGGTCAGGTGGTGCTCGGCGGCGACTTTACCAACGTCAACGGTGACGCCTCTTATCACTACCTCGCGCGCGTCAGTGCGAGCGGCCTGCCGGACCCCAGCTTCCGGCCGGTCACGCCGTCGAACGGCGTCTCGGAACTCGAGGTGCAGCCGGATGGAAAAGTGATTTTCGGCGGGAGGTTCGGCTCGCTCCTGCGCGTGAATCCCGATGGAACAGCCGACGGCTTCGCGGTGCCGGTGAATGATTTCATCGAAGCGCTGGCGTTGCAGGCCGACGGGCGAATTCTCGTGGGCGGCGAGTTCACCAGCATCGGCGGAGTGCCGCGGCAACGCCTCGCCCGTCTGCAGAACGATGGCACGGTTGATCCGACATTCCAGGTCACCGCCAACAGCACGGTGCATGTGATCTTGCCGGCTAACGACGGGAGCATCTGGCTGGGCGGTCTCTTTACCCGCATCGACGGGCAATCGCGCCTCGGCGCTGCGCGTCTCCGCCAAATCGTGCCCAGCCAGTTTCTTTCCCAGCGGAATCACGGCGCAGCCGGCATTTTCTCGGTCGCCTTGCCGCTCGGGGGTGTGCCGGGGGTGGAGCCGCGGAACGGCGGGAGCGCGGGAGACTACGATCTCATAGTGCGCTTCCCCGCGCCGGTCAGCTACAGCGGCACCACGCTCGAGGGTAGCAACGGACAAATTCGGACGCAGACCGGAAGCGGCAGCGACACCCTCGTGATCGGCCTTTCCGGCGTGGCCGACCAACAACGCCTGCAGCTCGTCCTGCATGGCGTGAACGACGGCCGGTGTACCGACGACGTCTTCCTGCAGGTGGTGATCCTCGTCGGTGACGTCACCGGCGATGGCGTGGTCAACGCCGGCGACACTCTCCGCAGCCGCCAGTGGTCGGGCGAAGCGGCGAGCGCGCAGACTTTCCGGGCCGACATTAACGGCGACGGCGTGATTAACGCCGGCGACGTCCTGAACGTGCGCCAGCGGACCGGGAATTTCGCTCGTTAGGCGCAGGCGCGGCGCGCCTCGCAGGTTGACGCCTTCCGGCGCGGCGCGTTTATTCCCGCCGTGGCTACCGCAATGAAACTCTACAGTCGTGAATGGTGTTCCTGGTGCATCGACGCGAAGGAATTCCTCTCCGAGCGCGGCTTCCAGTTTGACGAGATCGACGTGGGCGAAGATCGCGAGGCGTATAAGGAAATGGTGGAGCTTTCCGAGCAGACCTACGTGCCTACGCTGGTCGCGGGCGATCATGTGCTGGCGAATTTCGACACCGATCAGTTGGAGAAGTTCCTGAGCGAGCACCAGATCAAGCCCTAGATGCTTTTCGGCCTGTTACTGACGCTGGGGGTCGCCGTCCTCAGCGTGGCCCTGCGCAGCTATCAACATTCGCTGGCGCAAAAAGCTGGCGCCGTCGGCATTCTCGTCTGCACCTTTCTCGCGGTCTATTTCATCACTGGCAGCTGGATCATCGGCACGATCGCGGCGCTCCTCTGGCTCTTCCTTCCGTGGCTGGAAATCCTCACGCGCATTCGCGCGCTCCGTTTGCCGAAGGAGAAATCGCTCCGTCCGAAGACGCCGCCTTCGCAGGACGTCTTCCCGACGCTCGATGAGATCACGCGCGAGATCGAGAACGAGAGCTTCGCGCACATCAGCGACGCCGGCTGGGAATGGGAGGACTACAAGCAATTCTTCCGCTTGTTCTACAAGGACGAGGACCGCGCGCAGGCCACTATCTGCCTGAACGAGCAGAACGATCTTTCGTTTTACTACCTGCGCATTTCTTCGCGGGCACGCGACGGGATCATCTGGACGACCTGGAACTACCCGCTCTCCTACGGGCTAAAACTCACGCCGCAGTTCAAGATCAACCGCCAGCGGCCGGACCAATCGTTTTGGCAGCTCTACCAAAGCCACAAGCAATTCCTCCGGCAGAACCAGGTGGAGACGAGCGTGATCGACGCGATGGACGAGGAGCGCATCCAGGCGGAGATCGAGAATGACTTGCGCCAGCAGATCCAGCACAACATCGATGCCGGCGTGCTCAAGCCGGTGGACGAGCGGGAAGTGAAGTATTCCTTCCGCGGGATGGTCTACCTCTGGTGCCAATTCCTGCTCGATCTGGTTCGGCTCTGAAGCGAACTAGACAGGATTTCTTGGATTAACAGGATTCCCATGTAGCCGAGAGGATGAGATGGCCAACACGGCCCTCCGGAATCCTGTGCATCCTGATAATCCCGCAAATCCTGTCTCGTTCGAAGCAGCCTAAACCTTCATCACTTCGGCTTCTTTGCGCTCGAAGTGGTCGTCGATCGATTTGACGAAGCGGTCGGTTAATTTCTGCACGTCCGCTTCCAGGTCGCGCAGGCCGTCCTCGGTCAGGTCGCCGCCTTTTTGCAGCTTCTTCGCTTCGTCGATCGCGTGCCGGCGATTGGTCCGCACGCGCACGCGCGCTTCCTCGGCCATTTGCTTGAGCGATTTCACCAGGTCCTTGCGGCGTTCCTCCGACAGCTCCGGCACCGGCAGGCGGATGATCTTGCCGTCAACCAGCGGCTGGATGCCGATCTTGGATTCCTTGAGCGCGCGCTCGATGTCCTTGATCGTGGCCGCGTCGAATGGCTGCACCACCAGCAGCCGCGGCTCCGGCGTGGTGATGAGCGCGAGCTGCTTCAATTTCATCGCCGAGCCGTAGGCTTCCACGTCCACGTTTTCCACCAGGGCAGGGGAGGCTTTCCCGGTCCGCACCGCGGAAAATTCGTGGATCATGTAGTCCACGCTCTTCTCCATCGTTTCCTCGGCTTCGAACAAAATATCTTCGGCGCTCATGCAGGGGCAGTTTTAGTCAGCAATCTCCGGTTCGCAATCCGCTCACTCGGAAACGGTCGTGCCGATTTTCTTCCCAAGGACGACGTCGGTGAAGTTTGACGGCAGGTTCATGTCGAAAACGATGATCGGAATCTTGTTGTCCATGCAGAGGCTGAAAGCGGTGGAATCCATCACCTGCAGCCGCTGCCCGAGCGCGTCGTTGTAGGTCAGGCGCTCGAAGCGTTTCGCGTCGGGATTCTTCTTCGGGTCGGAATCGTAGATCCCATCGACCTTTGTCGCTTTCAGGATCACGTCCGCGCGCACCTCGCTTGCGCGCAGGGCCGCGGTGGTGTCGGTGGAGAAATAGGGATTGCCGGTGCCGGCAACGAAGATGACCACGCGCCCGACTTCGAGATGACGAATGGCGCGGCCGAGAATGAACGGCTCCGCGACATTCTGCATCTCGATCGCCGTCTGCACGCGCGTCTCCACCCCGAGTTCGTCGAGCGCGCTTTTCAGGGCCAGGCCGTTGATCACGGTCGCAAGCATGCCCATGTAATCGGCGGTCGTGCGGTCCATCCCGCGATGGCTCGCGGAAAGACCGCGCCAGATGTTGCCGCCGCCGATGACCACGCAGGTCTGCACGCCGAGGTCTTTCACCGACTTGATGCAGGTGGCGATGTCGCGCACGATCTGCGGCGAGATGTTTTCCCGGGAGCCGGCCTCGCGCAGGGCCTCGCCGCTCAGCTTGATCACAACGCGTTTGTAAACGGGGGCGGCGGCGGCTTGCATGGCCGGAAGATCAAACAAGGTCGCGCGCTTGGGAAGCGAAAGGTTGCCGGCTAAACTGCCAGCAAGATCTGCGGCCGGCCGCGGAGGAAATCGGCCGCGGACATCCGCTTTTTCCCTTCCGGTTGCACCTCGAGGAAACGGAGCGCGCCGTCGGCGGCCGCGAAGATGAGTTCGCCGGGCGACGACTCGTTAGCCGGCAGGATCTCCGCGCGGAAGACCTTGAGCTTGCTTTCGCGGCCGGACTCCGTCCGCAGGAGCGCGTAGCTCCCCGGCCAGGGATCGTAGGCGCGGATTTTCCGCTCGATCGCAGCGGCGGATTGCGACCAATCGATCCGGCCATGCTCGCGCTCGAGCTTGGGCGCATAGGTCGCCTCGGCGGAATCTTGCGGGGTGCGCGGCGCCTTTCCGGCGGCGAGGAGCTTGAGGGCATTAGCCAGCGAATTGGGCGCGATCTCCGCGAGCCGATCGTGCAGCGAGCCGCCGGTTTCATCAGGCGCGATCGCGAGCATTGTCTTGAGGAGGATGTCGCCGGTGTCGAGCCCTGCATCCATATACATCACCGTGATCCCGGTCTCGCTTTCGCCTTCGACGATCGCCGCCTGGATGGGCGCAGCGCCACGGTATTTCGGGAGGAGCGAGGCGTGGAGATTCAGGCAGGCGACCGGCGGAATCTCGAGCAACGCCGGCGGCAGAATTTGGCCGTAAGCCATGACCACGATCACCTCCGGTGCGAGCGCGCGGATCTCGGCGATGGCTTCCTCGCGCTTGATCCGCACCGGCTGCAGGATGGGAATGGCGAGGCCGGAGAGCGCAGCCTTGATCGGCGGGGCAGTGATCGTCTGTGCGCGGCCGACCGGCTTGTCCGGCTGCGTGATTACGCCGGCTAATTCGTGCTCTGTTGAAGCCAGGAGCCAGCGCAGCGTCGGCAGGCCGATCTCGCCCGTGCCGATGAAAACGACGCGCATCGCGCGTTAAATCCGCAGTCGCGGAACGGCCGCCGGCGCGCGGCGCGGACGGCGCGCAGCCATGCCTTGCGCCATTAATTTCTCCCCGGCGGTTACTTCGCGTGAGCCAACCGAAGAGGCGCACCCAGTGCAGAGATAGTCGTAAACTTCCTTGTCCGGGAGGACGAGGAGGAGGCGCTCACGCACCGGCATCGCCGCCTTGCACTTCTCGCAATAGAGGCTCGAGGCGGTGAAATTTTCAAACTGCTGCGGCGACTGGCTCATGCTCTGCGTTTACGCCATTAAGGCACTCCAGGATGTGCAGCAAGACTTTCGCCGGCGGTTCGGTCGCGTCGATGCAGGTGATGCGATCCTTGCCGTAGTAGTTCAGGACCGGTTTCGACTCGGTTTCGTAGGTCGCGAGGCGGCGCTTGATCACTTCCTCGTTGGCGTCGTCCAGGCGATTGTCCTTGAGCGCGCGCTTCTTTAAGCGAGCGAAGAGCGCCTCGCGGTTCGGGCAGGAGAGGTGGAAAACGTTCTCCACGTCGATCAGTTCATCCATGATCTTTGCCTGGCCGACGTTCCGCGGAATGCCGTCGAGGACAAGGACGTCAATATCCGGCTTGAAACTGTGAGCGTCGACCGCGGCATCGATCCGCGCTTTCCAAAGTTTCACCGTGATCTCGTCCGGCACGAGGTGGCCCTTGCTGGAGTATTCCAGGAAGGCGCGGCCGATCTCCGTGCGGGTGTCGATCGAGCGGAAGACATCGCCGCAGGCGCAATGAAAGAAGCGCGGGATGTTCCCGAGGATTTTTCCCTGGGTGCCTTTGCCGCTGCCCGGAGGGCCGAAAAGAAGGTGAGTTTTGTATTTCATGCGCGTCTCCGTTTTATACGACAAACGGCCCGCGCACGGCAATCCGCTCCTGCCGGACTGCGAGCCTTCACTGTGAAAAGAGGCTCGTTAGGAAGCGGCGACCGCAGCTTGCGGCTCGACGTTCACCCGGCGACCAGCACGGTCGAACTTCACCCGGCCGTCGACCAATGCGAAGATGGTGTAATCCCGTCCCAGGCCGACGTTTTTGCCCGGGAGGAACTTCGTCCCGCGCTGCCGGATAATGATGTTGCCGGCAACCACGACTTCGCTGCCAAATTTCTTCACGCCCAACCGCTTGCTGACGCTGTCGCGGCCGTTTTTAACGCTGCCCTGTCCTTTTTTATGAGCCATGAGAGTTACTTCTTGGAAGAGCCGAGATCGATGTCGGTAATCTTGATGCGGGTGAGTTTGCGGCGATGGCCGACGGTGCGGTGGTAGCCTTTCCGGCGGCGATACTTGAAGGCGATTACCTTCTTGTCCTTGCGCTGCTCGAGCACTTCGCCATGGACGGTCGCGCCTTCGATCAGCGGGCTGCCGTGGGTCAATTGATCCCCGTCGCCGATGAAGAGCACGTCGGCAAAAATGCCTTCCTTGCCGACCTCCGCGTCGAGAAAATCCACATCGATGATATCACCAGGCGCCACACGATGCTGTCGTCCGCCGGTTTTGATAATTGCGTAAGCCATGGCCTTGGAAAAAGAGGCGAAAGGTCACACGGCGGTGCGGAGCTGGCAAGTGGAAATCCGGCCTATTTGCCCTGCCCGGCGATCACCAGCGTGATCTCCCCTTTGGCCGGGTGCGCCTCATAGTGCGCCAGTAATTCCGCCGCGGTCCCCCGGCGGAATTCCTCGAATTTTTTCGTCAATTCCCGGGCGACGCAGAGCATGCGCTCCGGCATGATCCCGACCGCCGCCGCGAGCGTCTTCGCGATCTTGTGCGGCGACTCGAAGAAAACGCTCGTCTCCGCGCGCTCAGCCGCGGCGCGGAGCTCGCGTTCGCGGCCGCCGCTCTTTGGGGGTAAAAATCCGCCCCAGTAGAAGCGCTCGGTGGAGAATCCCGAGCCGAGCAGGCCCGTGAGCAAGGCTGAGGGCCCCGGGATGATGGTGTAGGCTAATCCCCGCTCGATACAGGCGCGGAGGAGGCGCGTGCCGGGATCGGAAACGCCCGGCAGGCCCGCGTCCGTAATCAGCGCGATGTTCTCGCCTGCGGCCAGCCGCTCGGAAAGCTCGGCCGTGCGCATGGCTTCGTTGTGCTCGTGGTAGCTCACAAGCGGCTTCCGGATTTCGAAATGCCGCAGCAAGTTTCCCGAGTGCCGCGTGTCCTCGGCCGCGATCAAGTCGACCGACTTCAACACCGCGAGCGCACGCAGGGTAATGTCGTCGAGGTTGCCGATCGGTGTCGCGACCACGTAAAGCATCGCGCACTCTAACGCGTGCGGCTAAGTTCGCTCAATGCTGCGCCGCTTCTGCGCTCCGTGCCTCCTGTTGCTTGGCCTCGCGGCGGTCGCTGCGGATTGGCAGCCCATTTCGTTGAAAGGGAAAAGCGACGCGGAGTTGCTCGCGCTCCTGAGCAGCGGGAAGGATGCGATTCAACGCGAAGTCGAGGCGCGGAGCGCGACGCATTTACCGGAAGGCTTTTGGGAACTGCCAGCGAAAGAAGCCGCGATCGCTCTTCTCCGCGCGAATCATTCTCCGAAAAATCGCGCGGCCACTCGTATCAACTTTCGCTCTTCGGAAAAGGCGCTGCCGCCCGCAAGCGGCGAGGTGGGTTTCGAATGGGAATTCCGCGGTGATGTCTTCCATCCCGCTGCCGGCGTGACGGTGCTGCGCGCTTCGCCGGCGGGCGGAGAGCTCACTTTTTCAAGAGTGCAGATCGTCGGCCCGGTAGCGGAGGAGGAACTGCGCGCAGCGACGCAGAAGACCCGCGCCGTGCCGGTGCCAGCGGCGCTGGCGCGGCAGATCTACGACACGATCTGGTGGCTTGGCCGCATCCCGATGAACGAAGAGGGCGTGGACATCGTGAGCACGGCGGATGGGTCGGCAAAGTTCTGGATCGCGCCGCCGCCGGGGAGGCCAGAGCAGACGGGATTGTTCCCGAGCGAAATCGCCGAGCGCTGGACCGATGAATACAACAGCAGCCTGCGCGCAAACTTTGCTTGGTTCATTCTCCAGCGGCTCATGGAGGAAAAGCTCGGCCTCGCATCGGACGACGCGGACGCGCCGAAAGTGGGAAAGCGCGAGGTCCGGCCGGAGCGGGAGCTCGTGCATGAATCAACGCCGCCCGATCCAGCCGACGAAAAGCAGACGCGCACGTGGATCTCCGCGTTGCTCGGCGTCATTGCCGATCCGAGAGCGCAAGACTTCCACTCCTACGCGATCGAGCGCCTGGTTCCGCACTCCGAGCCGCTGCGCTATCACGACGCGCGCATCGACGAAACGCTTTTGCAAATCGCGCACGCCGGCACCGCCAATGTCCCGCGCGAGCAGGGACCGGACACGCACTTTCGCGATGCCAATTACGCTGCCCACGCCCTGGCCGAACGCGGCCATCCAGAGAGCGGGCCGCTCCTCCTGCAACTACTCGAAAAGCCGCAACCGAGCGCTTGGGCCTGCGGTCCGGAAGTGCCGCTGGAAGGTGCTTCGCTCGTCGCGCTGCACGATCCCGAGGTGCGCACGCGCCTGCTCGCTTATCTGCGCGCGCAACTGGAGAAGATCGGCACTTCATCGATCTCCGTGGATGCGCTTTTCGGAGCGATTTGGACGGGCCACTTCACCGAGCTGACCCCGGCGCTGCAAAAGCTCGCGACCGCTTCGCCCATGGAAATCGCGAGCAAACGTAACTCCGGTTCTTCGTCGGACGGCGTCTTTGCGTCAGGGCGCTTCCACCAGGCGCGTCATATCCTGAGCGCGTGGCAGGAGAAGGACCCGCTCACGAAGCTGAAGCTCTCCGCGATTGTCGAGGCTTCCACTTATCGCGAGCTCGAAATTCCGAATCCGCTCCGGGCCTGCTTCGATGCGCTCACACCAAACGAGCAGACGGAGTTCCTGCGCTTTCTTGACTGGCTCGCTTTGCAGCCTTCCAACACGACCCGCGGCGAGCATGCCGCCAAGCTGCGCGCGCAACTCAAATGATGAGGCGCGCCGAATTCCGAGCGCAACTGGCCGCGCTCGACCTGACGAACCGGCCAGACGAAGAGACGGCGCGCACGCAGATGCTTGCGCTCCTCGATGAAGTGGCTGGCTGTTTTGAGCGCACTGCTTTTCCGGCGCATTTCACCGGGAGCGCCCTGGTCGTGAGCGCCGATGGGAGCCGCGCGCTCCTCCACCATCATCGCAAGCTCGACCGCTGGCTGCAATTCGGCGGCCATTGCGATGGCGATGAAGACGTCTTGCGCGTGGCGCAGCGCGAAGCGCTCGAGGAATCGGGGATTGAAGGTTTGATCGTCGCTTCCGCGCGCCCGTTCGATCTCGATCTGCATGAAATTCCTGCGCACAAGGACGAGCCGACGCATTGGCATTACGACGTGCGCTATGTCCTGATCGCGCCGGAAAATGCGGCGCACGTGACCAGCGCGGAAAGCCACGAGCTCCGCTGGTTCACTGCCGACGAGATGGAACGCCTGCCGCTCGATGGCGGCCTCCGGCGGATGGCGCAGAAGTGGCGGCGCTTACAGGAAAAACGAAAGGTCTAGGCGTTCCCGCGGCCGCCGACGAATTCCTCGCGATACATCGGCGTGGTGTCGGGAGCGAAGCCGTGGCGCATGATGTTTTCCGTGACCACGCGCGGGACGAGGAATTGCAGCAGGTAATCCGCGCTGCCGGCCTTGGTCCCGCCGCCGCTCATCTTGAAGCCGCCAAACGGATGCCGCCCCACGACCGCGCCGGTGCAGGAGCGGTTGATGTAAACGTTGCCCGCTTCCAGTTCCGCTTTCACGCGCTCGCTGTTCGCCGGGCTGCGCGTAAAGAAGCCAGCGGTGAGGGCGTATTGCGTGCCGTTCGCGACTGCGATCGCTTCGTCGAGATCGCGCACTTTGATCACGCTCAAGACGGGCCCAAAAATCTCCTCCTGCGCCAGGCGTGAATTAGCCGACACATTGGTGAAAATAGTCGGCGGGATGAAGTAGCCGTTGCCAGGAATCTTCGGCGCTTGATAGGCCAGAGTCGCTTCTGTTTTGC
The DNA here is from genome assembly GCA_963726745.1 of uncultured Verrucomicrobiae bacterium. Taxonomy (GTDB): domain Bacteria; phylum Verrucomicrobiota; class Verrucomicrobiia; order Chthoniobacterales; family UBA10450; genus JACCTI01. Next base: position 243,183 of record CAVSDR010000003.1, on the reverse strand, counting down.
CTTCTTCGATCCGCTGGAGAATCCGCCGGTAAGCGTCCTCGTCGATCACCGGGCCGACTGTCATTCCAGGTTCTTGCGGGTCGCCCACGCGCAAGCTCGCGGCCGCTTCGAGCAGGCGCTTGACCACGCGGTCGTAGTTTTCCTCGAGCACGATCAAGCGCGAGCAGGCCGAGCATTTTTGCCCTTGGTAACCGAAAGCGCTGTAGATCGTGTCCACGATCGCCTCATCGAGGTCGGCGTCGCTGTCGACGATGACCCCGTTCTTCCCGCCCATCTCGCAGATGACCTTCTTGAGCTCGCGCTGGCCGGGCAAAGTCACGCCGGCGGCTTTCCAGATATTGAGGCCGACTTCGCGCGAGCCGGTGAAGGCAATCAGGTCGACGTCCTTGTGCTCGACCAGGTGCTTGCCCACGACGGCGCCGTCGCCCGTGAGGAGATTCAGCACGCCCGCGGGCACGCCCGCTTCCTGGAACATTTCCATCAGGAGCGCGCCACATATCGCTGACTGTTCCGCCGGTTTCATGACCACGGTGTTGCCGGTCACGAGCGCGGCCGAGACCATCCCGCAGAGGATCGCGATCGGGAAATTCCAGGGCGCGATCACCAGCGCGACGCCGCGCGGCCAATGATGCTGGTAACTTTCCTCGCCGAGGATGTGCTGGGTCAGCTTCGGGCGGCCGAGGATGCGCATTTGCTGCGCGTAAAAGAGGAGGAAATCGATCGCCTCGCGGATGTCGCCATCGGCTTCGGCCCACGGTTTGCCGACTTCGATAGACTTCCACCGCGGAGAGCTCGAAACGCCGGCGATCCATGATCTCGGCCACGCGCTCGAGCAGCTGCGCGCGATGCTCCACGCTCACGCGGCACCAGTGCCCGAAAGCATCGCGCGCGGCTTTGACCGCCGCTTCCGCTTCCGCGATGCCGCCCTCGGCCACGGAGCCGACGACTTCCGTGGGGTTGCTCGGGTTCACCGACGGCATCCACTTCCCGGTGCTGACCGGCTGGTTGTTGATCACCATCGGGTATTGCTTCCCGAAGCGGCTGCGCGCTGCGCCAAGGGCGGCACGCATCTCCTCCTGCGCTTCCTCATGCACGAAGTTGACCAGCGGCGCGTTCTCGTAGCTGTCGCCCGGAGGCGTCTCGCGCGACTGGCCGTTGCGCTCATAACCGAAGTCTAACGAGCCATCTGGCTCGACCTCATCGACCTCACGAACGCGCTGGCTAACGAGTGATGCTGGATCGCGCAGGAGCTTCGCGGCGGAGGCGTTGTCGGTAAATTTCGCCTTCAGGAAGCCTTCGTTGGAAGTGTTCTCAAGTAGTCGCCTAACGAGGTAAGCCATCCCGGGCAGGAGTTCGCCCACGGGGCAATATTCACGCACGCGATAACCCATCTCGACGAGCGCGCGCTTGATCGGATTCGCCATTCCATAAAGGAGCTGGAACTCGAAGCGGCTCTTCGCGATTCCCATCTGCTCGGCCAGCGCCTGCGCGTGCGCGATGCTGCGGACGTTATGCGAACCGAAGGCCGCGGTGACGATGTCTTCGTTCTCCAGGAGGACACGCGTGCAGGTTTCGAAATTGGCGTCGCTCTCCGGCTTCTGCTGCCACACGGGCACGCGCCAGCCGTTCTGTGCGGCCTTGATCCGCTCGTAATCCCAATAGGCCCCTTTGACCAGGCGCACGGTGAAACGCGTGCCGCGCCGGCGGCCCCACTGGATCAGGTCGCGCAAGTCGCGCTCGGCGTCGCGCAGGTAGGCCTGGATGACGATGCCGGCATGCGGCCAATCGCGGAACTCCGGCTCGGTGAAGAGCGTTTTGAAAAGCTCGAGCGTGCTGTTTTTATGCGCGTAGCTCTCCATGTCGAAATTGATGAAGGCGCCCAGCTCCCGGGCGCGGCGGATGATCGGCCGCAGCTTCGGCGCGAGGTGCGCGATCGCGTCCGCCGGGTCGGCCGGGTTCATCTGCGAGTAGAGCGCGGAAATTTTAACCGACACATTCACTACCGGGAAAAGCTCGCTGTCGCGGCCCAGCGGATCGGTCCAGCCGCGCGTTTCCGCGGCCAGGCCCTCGAGCAACGCCAGGCAACGCTCGCCGTATTCGTCGGCTTCCTGCTCGCTCACGACCGCTTCGCCTAACAAGTCGACGGTGAAGCCGATGTTCCGCTTGCGCGCCTTGCGCAGCGTCTTCATCGCATCCTGCGGATCGCGCCCGCTGATGAACTGGCGCGCCATCCCCGAGACGTTCCAACGCAGGATCGGCGCAGTCAGCCACGGGAAGATTTTCGCCAGCTTGATCCCTGGCTGGATCAGCGGGCCGAAGCCCTCGGTCATCCCGGTAAAATACTCGTCGAGATGCTGCACGATATCGTCCGAGCGGCGGAGCGAAGCGAGCACGTCGACGAAGCGAAACATCTGCACCTTGAAGGCCTCGTCCTTCATCGAGATCGCCATCATCCGCTGGTAGAAGCCAGCCTTGGTGAAGATCGATTCCGGGTGCCGGTCGACCAGTTCGAAAATTTCCAGACCGCGCTGCTCCGTTTCCGCCTGCAGAGGACTCATGGCGCGGAGCCTAGCGCGTGCGCTGCAACTCGGCAAAGCGGCGCGTGCGTCCAGGCTCGTTTCATCGATCGGAAAGCGACGAAAAAATCTTCCAAAAAAAATGCGGTCGACACGCTCGCGCCGGAGTTCGCATGCGAAGCAATGGTGAAGGAAAAAACAACATGAAACAAACGGACGAAAACGGAGAAAAGGGCGCGGCCGGATACATGCTTTTGTGGCTGCTCGGAGTGCCAATCCCGGTGCTGCTGCTCTTCTTCTTGCTGCGCGGTTGCACCTAGACTTTTGGGGGTAAGTAAGGGGTAGTTCGCCTGGCGATTTCGCGGGTTCATCCGCGAGCACTTCGCCAGGCGATTTCTTTTTCGGGAGACGCTTCTAAAGTCCGCGGATGCAAGAGCGGCACCGTTACGATTTCGCGAGCGACAACACCGCGGGCATTTGCCCCGAGGCCTGGCAGGCGCTGGAGGAGGCGAACCGCGCGACCGATGCTTCCTATGGCGGCGATCGCTGGACTGAGCGGCTGGCCGAGCGCGTGCGCGAAATCTTCGAGACCGATTGCGAGGTCTTCATGGTCTTCAATGGGACGGCCGCGAACAGTCTCGCGCTGGCGCAAATTTGCCGGCCCTTTCACAGCGTCGTTTGCCACGAGTATGCGCACATCGCGACCGATGAATGCGGCGGCCCGGAGTTCTTTTCCGGCGGCGCGAAGTTGCTCACCACGCCGGGCCAAAATGGCAAGCTCGAGCTCGCGGCGATCGAAGAAACACTCGTGCGGCAGCGCGATCTGCATTCCCCCAAGCCGCGCGCGCTCAGCCTGACGCAGACGACGGAATTCGGCACCGCCTACAGCCGCGGCGAACTCGAGCGGTTGGCGGAATTTGCGCGCGCGCGCTCGCTCTTTCTGCACCTGGACGGGGCGCGCTTTGCGCACGCCTTGGTCTCGTTAGGCTGCGCGCCCCGGGAAATTACCTGGGAGCTGGGAGTCGACGCGCTCTGTTTCGGCGGGACCAAGAACGGCGCCCCTGGCGGTGAACTCGTCGTCTTTTTCCGGAAGGAACTGGCGGAGGAATTCGATTACCGCGCGAAACAGGCCGGGCAACTCGCTTCCAAGATGCGCTTCCTCTCCGCGCCCTGGCTCGGTCTTCTCCAGGACGACGTGTGGCTGCGCAACGCCGCGCGGGCAAACCGATCGGCGCAGAAATTAGCCGACAACTTGCGGGCGATTCTCGGCCTGGAGCTGGCTTTTCCGCGGGAAGCCAACGCCGTTTTCCTGCAGCTCCCGGAGTCGTTAGTCAGCGCTTTGCACGCGCGTGGCTGGCATTTCTACAAGTTTGTCGAGCCGGACGTCTATCGGCTGATGTGCTCCTGGGCCACGACCGAGGAGACGATCGAAGAGTTCACGGCCGACGTGCGGGAACTCGCCAGCCGCGGGAATCAGGTTTAGGTGCTTCCATGCGAGCGACTCTCCTGGCAGCGGCGGTGGCGGCGATTGGACTAACGAGGGCCACGGCGGCGCCGCCGAATGTGCCCGAGAATAAGCCGAACGCGCAGATCGCCGAGTGCGTGCGCGAGATTTCACCGCAAAACATCGAGGCCACGATCCGCAAGCTGGTCAGCTTTGGCACGCGCCACACGCTCTCGGATGCGACCAGCGAAACCCGTGGAATCGGCGCCGCGCGCCGCTGGCTCCAGAGCGAGTTCGAGCGTTACGCGCAGGAGTCCGACGGCCGCCTCGAGGTCACGATGGACGAGTTCACCGAGCCCGCGGGCAAGCGCAACCCGGAGCCGGTGCAGGTGGTGAACGTAGTCGCGACACTTCCCGGGCGCGCAGTCGGAAGCGCGCGATCGGATCTACGTGGTTAGCGGACACTACGACTCGCGCGTGACCGACGTGATGAACGCCACCGCCGACGCGCCCGGGGCCAACGACGATGCTTCCGGCGTGGCCGCGGTTCTGGAGTTAGCGCGCGTGATGTCGAAGCGGAAGTGGGATGCGACGATCGTTTTCATGGCCGTGGCCGGCGAGGAGCAAGGCTTGCTGGGCGCGGCGCACTGGGCGCAAGCCGCCAAGGCGAAGAACTGGAATATTGCCGGCATGTTCACGAACGACATCATCGGCAGCTCGCGCTCCGAGGATGGCAAAGTGGAGGACAAGCAAGTGCGGCTGTTTGCCGAAGGCGTGCCCGCGATGAAGGAAGTGGACGAAGCCTTGCGCACGCGCCTCCAGACCGGCGGCGAGAACGACAGCAGCACGCGCGAGCTGGCGCGCTTCATCAAGACTACCGGCGAGCAATACGTGCCCGCGATGCAGGTGAACGTGATCTACCGGCGCGATCGCTACCTGCGCGGCGGCGATCATTCGCCCTTCCTCGATGCCGGCTATGCGGCGGTTCGATTCACCGAGCCGAACGAGGACTTCCGCCATCAGCACCAGGACCTGCGGAAGGAAGGCGCGGTGCAATTCGGCGACCTCCCGGAGTTCTGCGATTTGATTACATCGCGAACGTCGCGCGGATCAACGCGGCGGCACTCGGTGCGCTCGCGCTTGCGCCGGCGGCGCCGGAGGAAGTGCAGGTGCGAACGAAGGAATTAACCAACGACACCACCCTGCAATGGCGCGCGAACACGGAGCCTGATCTTGCTGGCTACCGGATCTATTGGCGCGAAACCACGGCGCCGTTTTGGCAGCACTCTCTCCCGGCCGGCAGCGGGACCGATTTTACCCTGCCGAAGATCTCGAAGGATAACTTCCTCTTCGGCGTGGCCGCGGTCGATCGCGATGGGAATGTGAGCCCGGCGGTGTATCCGACGCCGCTGCGCTGAGGGAAAGTTTTCCGGCGCTGAATACCGCTGGCGTTCGCGGGCGAAAGGTCTTAAAAAGGCGCCGATATGATCACGGCCGCACGCTTCTGCGTTTTGGGACTCCTGCTTTTGGCTGGTTGCGAAACCGCGAAGCGTGTCGCGGTGACTTCCTTTCGCGTCGTCGATGCGCCCGCGCGCTACATGCGCGAACGCGTGGATGCGGTCGACCAACCGCGCACCACCACGACCACTTCGACGACCACAGTCACGAATTCGCCTTCCGATGTGAGCGCTCCGGGGCATCCGATCGTCGCGCCCACGGCCACCTCGCGCCCGCGGGCCACCGCTACGCCGCCGCGCCGGACGGCTTCGCCCGCGCCCCGGACGACGCCGCGCCCGCAAGCCAGCGCCACTCCGCGGAAACTGACCCCGACGCCGACGCCGCGCCCCGCCGCGGCCACGAGCAGCCCCACGCAATTTCCCGTCGCCAAGCCGGTGCCCGGCAAGCCCGGTTACGTCTTCAGCCTCGACCCCAATGGCGGCATGGTCGACGTCACCGGCTACAAGTCTGGCGATAAGGCGCGCGACCCTTACACCAAACAAATTTTCATCGTTCCTTGAGGACGACGCGGCCCAGCGCCGCGGCGGCCTCGGTCTCCGGCCTCATGAATTAGTCCCGGCTGCGTCTGACGACTCCTGCGAGTCGCAGTCTTGAGACTTTCGCCTGTTTGCGCCGCCTCCTCGCGGCGCGCGCAAAAGATCTCCACGAGGGAGAGCTCGAGCGCGTCACGGCCCGCGCACGCATCCTGCTTTCCAGTAATTACATGATTCCACGCGCCCTGCGGAGTGTCTTGCCGACGCGACGCGCCTCACTTTTAGCCATCGCTTTGGTCGTCGCCGCCGCCTCGCTTTCGGGTCCCATCCGCTCGGCGCAGGCATACGCCTTGAACGGCAAGAGCTGGGCCAGCGGGACGGTCACGATGCAGCTCGGTCTCGGCAATGCCAACCCTGCGCTCACCGACGGAAACTCCTCTTACAATACCGCCGTGGCGCCGGCGCTCGACGCGTGGAACCAGGTCATGGGCCGGGTGCAGTTTGGCAGCGTGATGAACTCGTCGGCACCCGCTTCCTCAGGCGATCGGGTCAACTGCGTCGTCTGGTCGAGCACGGTCTTTGGACAGTCGTTTGGCAACGGCACTCTCGCGGTCACTTATTACATCACGCAAGGCTCCAACATGGTGGAGGCGGACATTCTTTTTAATAATGCGCAGAACTTCGATTCCTACCGTGGGCCGCTGAAGTTCCAGTCGAGCGGCTTCGCGTTGGCGGATATCCGCCGCGTTTTCCTGCACGAACTCGGACACGCCTTGGGCATGAATCACTCGCAAGGCGATGTGGTCATGAACGCGATCACGAGCGACCGCGAAGTCCTGGCGGCCGACGACATCGCCGGCGCACAGGCGATGTATGGCGTGGGGCTCCCAGTGCCGACCCCGACTCCCATCCTCGGCGCGCGGCTGGCAAATATTTCCACGCGCATGAAAGTGGGTGTCGGTGCGGAAGTGCTCATCGGCGGCTTCATCATCAAGGGCTCGCAACCGAAGCAGCTCCTCCTGCGCGCCACCGGCCCGTCGCTCGCCGCTGGCGGCGTGAGCGGCGCCTTGGCCGATCCCGCGCTCGAACTTTACAACAGCAGCGGCGCGATCATCGCGCAGAACGACAACTGGCAGGCTGGGGGACAGGCGGCCGCGATTTCCGCCACCGGCGTCGCTCCGTCGAATCCCGCGGAGGCCGCGCTCATCGCCACCCTCGCTCCCGGCAGCTACACCGCGATGGTCCGCGGCGTTGGCGGCACCCAGGGCGTGGCCTTGGTCGAAGGCTACGAGCTCGACACGCCGAGCACGCGCATGGTCAATCTCTCGACCCGCGGCCGCATCGGCGTGGGCGATCAGGTGCTCATCGGCGGTTTGATTGTCTCCGGCAACGGCGGCAAACGAGTCCTCATCCGCGCGGTCGGCCCTTCGCTCGCGGCCGCGATCGATGGCGCCCTGGCCGACCCCACGCTCGAGCTTTACAACAGCGCCGGCGCGCTCGTTTCCTCGAACGACAACTGGCAGACCAGCCCGCAAGCGGCCGAGATCATCGCCAGCACCGTCGCGCCGTCGAATGCTGCGGAAAGCGCCGTCGTGGCCACGCTCGCGCCGGGGAACTACACCGCGATCGTGCGCGGGGTAAATGGCGGCGTCGGCATCGGCTTGATCGAAGTCTACGATCTCGAGCCGTAAGCAGCCTCCGATGGATTTCCGCCCGAAACGTGAGAAAATTTAGCCGGCACTTTGTTATGAAAAAATTACCGCTCCTCGCCCTTGTCCTCGGCGCCACCCTGGCCGCCACTTCCGCCCGCGCCACCACCGTTATCCCGCCGACGTTCGACGAACTCGTGGGCCAGGCCGAAGTGATCATGGACGCCACCGTGACGGAGGTGAAATCCGAGTGGACCGGCGAAGGCGCCCAGCGCCACATCGTGACCTACGTGACCGTGAAAGTGGAAGAGGCGCTCAAGGGCCAGCCCGGCGCGAGCTATACCCTGCGCATGCTCGGCGGCACCGTCGGCGAGGACCGCATGGAAGTGAGCGATGCGCCGAAGTTCGCCGTCGGCGATCGCGATATTTTGTTCGTGGAACACAACGGCCAGCAGTTCATCCCGCTCGTCGGGATCATGCACGGGCGTTTCCACGTCGAGCAGGACAAGGCCAGCGGCGCACGTATGGTGAAAGCGGACAATGGCGACCCGGTTACCAATCTCGAACAGCTCGGCCATACCGAGAGTGCGACCTCGGTCGCGCGCAAAGGCGGCGCCGTCTCGGCCGATTCCGCGCCGCTTGATGTCGATGCCTTCAAGTCGGCCATCCGCGGCAAGCTGGCTGACCAAGCGCAGCCGTAAGGCCTGCGGCGCGCTGCTCTGCGCGCTCTTCTGCAGTTTCGCCGCGCCGCTCGCCTCCGCGTTTGTCTACGACACGCGCGACGCTGCGCGCTGGCCGGGCCCGACCATCCCGGTGGTCGTGCAGCTGGGAGCGGCGCCGATCGTTTTGCAGGATGGGAGCGCGAACTACGATCGCACGGTCGAGCGCGCGCTCGCGCTTTGGAACCAACAGATGGGCGCGGCGCAATTCACCTGGACGGAAAGCGCCCGCACCGGCCCGCCGGAACGCGATGGCGTGACCACGCTTTCCTTCGAGACCGCGATTTACGGCCAGGACCTGGGTGCGAGCACCCTCGCGATTACGCTCATTCGCAATTCCGGCGCGCGAATGCAGGAAACAGACATCGCTTTCAACAGCCGGCGAAAATGGGACTCCTTTGTCGGCACGCTTGATGGCCAGAAATCCGAGGACCTGCACCGCGTGGCCTTGCATGAACTCGGACACGCGCTCGGCCTCGATCATCCGGACCAATATGGCCAGATCCTTTCCGCGATTATGAACTCGCGTGTGAGTGACGTTTTCGAACTGCAACAGGACGACATCGATGGCCTCCGCTCGCTCTACGGCGCGCCGGCCACGCCGCCGCCCGCGAGCGGGAATGGCCGCCTCGCGAACATCTCCACGCGCGTGCGCGTAGGCACGGCCGAGCGGGTCATGATCGGCGGCTTCATCATTCGCGATGCGCCCAAGAAATTGCTCCTGCGCGCGCTCGGGCCGTCGCTGCCTTTAGCCGACACCTTGCGCGATCCGGTGATCGAACTGCACGATGATCGTGGCGCGATCGTGGCCGCGAATAACGATTGGCGCGAAACGCAGGCGCAGGAGATTCGCGACAGCACTCTCCCGCCATCGAACGACGCCGAAGCTGCGCTCGTGGTCACGCTCGCACCCGGCGCTTACACCGCGATCGTCTCCGGCAACCACGAGACCTCCGGCCTGGGCTTGGTGGAGATCTACGATCTCACGCCGGGGAGCGGTCGCCTGGCAAACATCTCCACCCGCGGCCACGTGGACACGGGCAACAACGTCATGATTGCCGGCTTCATCATCGTCGGCCCGCAATCGAAAACCGTGGTCGTGCGCGCGCTCGGTCCTTCGCTCCGGTCGGCGCTGCCCTCCGCGCTCGGCGATACCGCGCTGGAACTGCGCAACGGCAACGGCGACCTGCTCACTGCCGCGAGCGGCTGCCCGGGTTGCGCCGGCTCGCCCGACTACGCCGGCCTCGCCCCGAGCGACCCGGCGGAGTCCGCGATTATCCAGCGTCTCGTGCCCGGAAATTTTACCGCGATTCTGCGCAGCCCCACGGGAATGAACGGCATCGGCCTGGTCGAGGTCTACGACGTGAGCCCATGATGAAACTGCGCTTTCTCCTCCTCGCCGCCGCGCTCTTGCTCTCGTTAGGCGAAGTGCCGGCGCAGACCTACCAGGGCCGGGAGTTGGTCAAGGCGCAGCTGGTTGCGAATACTTCCGCGATCGTCCCCGGCCAGCCGTTTCAGGTCGGCCTGCTGCTGCACATGGAGCGCGGCTGGCACACCTACTGGAAATTTCCGGGCGATGCCGGCATTCCTACGGAGCTGAAGTGGAGCCTGCCGCCGGATTGGAAGGCGGGCGATCTTTCCTGGCCGGTGCCGCTGCGGTTGGAGGAGCCGGGCGACATCCGCATTTTCGGTTATCACGATGAGGTCCTGCTACTGCAGGAGATCACCCCGCCGGCAAAAATAGACAGCAACATGGTGAAGCTGACCGCAGAGGCGAACTGGCTCGTTTGCGAGAAAATTTGCATCCCCGGCGGGGCGTCGGTCGCGCTGGAATTGCCGGTCGCACCGCAAGCCGCGCCGGCCAACGAAGAACTTTTCCAGCGCTTCGAGCGGCAATTGCCGCAGCCGCTGCCTAACGACACCAAGACCGCCTGGAGCCGCGATGCGACCGGGCTCACGCTCAAGGTGCAGCATCCCGCGCTCGCGCAGGCTTCCGTGGTCGATTTTTTCCCGCTTCCGGGCGCGGAGGTGGTCGTGGGCCACGTCAGCGCGGAGCGCACCGCTGAGTGGCATGACCGTGCGCATTCCGCTGGAGGGCGCGGATGCCAGCGTGCAGGCGCTGCCGGGGTTGGTCGTCTTCGGCGAGGGGGCCGGGCGCACCGCCTGGAGTTTAGCCGGCACTTTGTCGCCCGCGGTTGCGCCCGTAGCCGCGCGCGCGACAGACGGGCCCGCCCGCGGGTTGCTCACCTTTCTGCTCTTCGGCTTCATCGGCGGGTTCATCCTCAATCTCATGCCCTGCGTCCTCCCGGTGATCTCGCTCAAGATCTTCGGATTTATCCAGCACGCTGGCGCCGACCGCCGCCGCATCCTGCGCAGTGGGCTCTCGTTCGTCGCTGGCATTTTCGTCTGGTTCATCGGGCTGGCGGCGGTCTTGATCGCGCTGAAAAGTGCCGGCCGCGAAATCACCTGGGCGCTCCAGTTTACCAACCCTTATTTCGTCCTTGGGATGAGCGTCTTCGTGCTTGTCTTCGCGCTCAATCTCTTCGGCGTTTTCGAGATTACGCTGCCGCAAAGCGCCAGCCGCGGCCTGCTTGGCTGGACCTCGCGGGAAGGGGATGCGGGCTCGTTTTTCCAGGGAATTTTCGCGACGGTTTTGGCAACGCCTTGCACCGCGCCGTTTCTTGGGACGGCCCTGGGGTTTGCGTTTACTCAGCCGTCGTGGGTCATCCTGCTCATGTTCCTGAGCATCGCCGCGGGGATGAGCGCGCCGTATATTTTGCTTTCGGCGCAGCCGGCTTGGATGCGCTTCATTCCGAAGCCCGGGGCGTGGATGGAGCGGGTGAAGCAATTCATGGGCTTCCTCCTCATCGCCACGTTGCTCTTTCTGCTCTCGGTGCTCGGGGCGCAACGCGGGGTCGATGCGATCATCTGGGCGGCTGCTTTTCTTACGGTGGTCAGCATCGCCTGCTGGATGTGGGGCGCGTTTGCCACGCCGCTCGCCTCCGGCCGCCAGCGTGTCCTCGTCCTCGTGCTCCTGCTCGCGCTCCTGCTCGGCGGCGGCGCTTATTTCATCCGCGAGAAGTTTGCCAGCACCACACTCGCGGCAACCGCGCCGGCGGTCGACGGCTGGCGCAACTTCACCCCAGCGGCGCTCGAGACCGAGCTGGCGAAGGGCGGCCCAGTCTTCGTCGATTTCACCGCCGCCTGGTGCATTACCTGCAAATTCAACGAGCGCACCGTCCTGGAAGCGAGCGCGGTGCGGGAAGCGTTTGCCCGCCGCGGAATCGTGAAATTCAAGGCCGATTGGACCAACGCCGATCCCGCGATCACGAAAATGTTGCAACACTTCGGCCGGCCCGGTGTCCCACTCTATGTGCTCTATCCGGCGGGGAACGCGGCCGCGCCGATCGTCTTCCCGGAATTGCTCACCCAGAGCCTCGTGCTCGAGAAACTTGAAACCGTGGCCCCGCAGGTGGCCGTAGAATAAATCGTTATGAAGAACAAAATCCTCCTCACGCTCCTCGCGAGCCTCACCGCCGGCAGCATGATCGCGGCCGAGTCGCCCAAGGTGGGCAGCGCCGCGCCCGACTTCTCGTTAGCCGACAGCACCGGGAAGCAGCACTCGTTAGCCGAGAGCAAGGGCAAATACGTCGTGCTCGAATGGTTCAACCCCGAGTGCCCGTTTGTGAAGAAGCATTACGGCAGCGGCAACATGCAGAAATTGCAGGATCAATTTGCCGGCAAAAACGTCGTCTGGTATTCGGTCGATTCCTCCGCGCCCGGGAAGCAAGGCCACCTCACGCCCGAGCAGGCGGCCAAGCAAAAGGAAGAGTGGAAGATGAAAAACACCAGCATCCTGCTCGATCCGGACGGCAAGACCGGCCAGGTCTACGGCGCCAAGAACACGCCGCACATGTTCATCATCAATCCCGAGGGCAAAGTGATCTACGAGGGCGCGATCGACAGCAAACCGAGCGCTAATCCGGCCGATATCGACGGCGCGACCAATTACGTGAAGGTCGCCCTGGAAGAGTCGCTCGCCGGTAAGCCAGTCTCCAATCCCAACACCAAGCCATACGGCTGTTCGGTGAAGTATTGAGCGCGTAGACGTTCCGGATTTCGCGAAACTCAACGGAGGGATGCGACCGCGTGTCCCTCCGTTTTTTTCCGCCGTTTCCGGTGGCATGATTACCGCTTCCGTTTACCGTGCAGACCCTTTCCGGGACACCACGACCACTCAACCGACTGAACTGATGACTTTCCTCCGCCCTTTCCTCTGTCTCCTAGCCGTCTCCGCGTTTCTCGTGGGCTCGGCCCACGGTCAGGCTAACCTCACGATCACCGGCGGCAACGGCTCGCCGTTTACCTTTACGCTGGCGCAGGCCGTCACCTACACGGTTACCGCGACTACGCCGCTCGCGCCCCTCCCGGTTTTCGCGAACGTGGGCAACATTTTCGGGAACAGCTATCCGGCCGTTTCCGGCACGATCACCTTCTCGGTGAACGGTGGTCCCGCCACGACCCTGACGGTCGCCAATTCCGGCTTCGTGGGCGGCGCGCTTACCGCGAATGATCTCTACTTCTACGGGAACCGACCCGGCGTCACGTCGGGCGATACCGTCGTCGTCACCGCTGGCTCGCTTACGACCGACAGCAGCTTCGCGCAGCCCCCGCCAGCCAGCGGCACCTTCACCACTTTCTTGGTCGACGACAACGGCAACCGCGTGTCGCTTAATGGTACCTCGGTGCCGGAGCCGGGGTCGCTGGCGTTACTCGCCATGGGCGGTCTCGGCTTGATCTGGGGCGTGGCTCGTCGTCGCGCGGCGGTCTAGCGCCCAGCCGACGCGATTCGCTTTAGGCGACCGCTTCGCGCCGCGCGCGGTCGTGCGCCACTTTGCCTGCTTCGATCCGTTCCACTCGCGAGAAGAGCGTGTAGCGCGGATCGAAAATGAACTCGATCAGCAGCCGCGTCCACGAAGTGTGGTAACGCAAAGTGTCGTAAAATTCCGGCGCCAGCGCGCGCAGCCGCGGGAGGCGATTCCAAGCGATCGAGGGGAAGTCGTGGTGCTCGTTGTGGTAGCCGACGTTGAGCGCGAGGAAATTGATCGGGCCGTAGTAGCTCGCCGTCTCCTGGTCGGCGTCGTAGGTGTAATGCTCCTGGATCCAGCGCGCGCCCACCGGGTGCAGGCCGATGGAAAATGCGAACGAGAAGACCAGATAGAGCAAGCCGGCCCAGCCGCAAAAATAAACGATCAACGCGTCGTAGGTGATCGCGCTGGCTAGATTCACGAAGCTCCATCGGCTCCACATCGTGATCGCTTTCAAGCGCGGCGGCCGGGTCAGCTGGAAGAAGGGAAAGAAGAGCAGCCAAAGCGCCTTGCGATACCACTTGTCGCCGATCAGGCGCGCCTCCCAGCGGCTGGCGATGTCCGCGTCGTAATCGTAGTCGCCCTGGTGCGCGTGATGTTGCAGATGGTAAACGCCGAAGCCAATCGCGCCGGGCACGAGATTCGGCAAATCGGCCAGGACGGCGATCCACTTGTTCGCCGTCTTGCGCTTCAGGATCAGATTATGCGTGGCGTCGTGGATGATCACATACATGCAGTGATTCATGAACGCGCCGAAGCCGAGCGCGACCAGCAGGCTGAGCCACCAATAGCCGCCGCCGAGTTTGCCTAACGAGTAAGCCAGCGCGGTCTGCGCCGAGAGCACCGCGAGCATGATCACCGCGGTCCATGGATTCCGGCCGATCAGTTCCCGCACCTGCGGATGCGCCTGTAAGATTGCGCGCGTCCGCTCCGGGTGTGGCTGATCGAGCTCGGTCTGGAAGAAATTTTCCTGCATCTCGTCGGCTATTTTTTCGCTGGCCGGGGAAAGGGAAAACGCCAGCCGCATCAACGGCATTGGCGTCAGGCGCACCAGCAGCATCGCCAGTTTCATCGCCATCCCGGGGACGACCAGCGCGCGGTTGTGCTCGATCCCGCGCAGGCCCGCCCGCGCCACCTCCTCGACCGAGACGTAGGCGAAGTCTGGCCCGAGCTTCCCGCTTTCCCCCGGCCGATGCGCCACCTCGCTGAATTCCGTGTGCACCGGCCCGGGGCAGAGCGCGCTCACGCTCACGCCTTGCCCGCGCACTTCCGCGCGCAGCGCCTCGGAGAAACTGGTCACGTAAGCCTTGCTCGCGGAGTAAATCCCCATCCCGGGAATCGGCATGAAAGAGGCGCTCGAACTCACGTTCAAGATCCCGCCGCGGCGCCGCGCGAGCATCCCTGGCAGCAAGCGCCGCGTGAGCGCGGTCAGGGCGAGGACGTTCAGGCGGATGATGTCGGCTAATCTCGCTTCCTCGATGCCGGCGACGTTCCCCTGGTCACCCACGCCGGCGTTATTAACCAGCAGATCGATCGCGATTCCGGATTGGTCTAACGAGTGACAGAGTTCCGCGACCGCGTCCGGCTTGGTCAAATCGGCGACCTGCAGGTGAATTGCCAGCGCCGGACGACGGGCACTGAGTTCCTGCGCCAGTTCCTCCAGGCGATCGCCCCGGCGCGCGACCAGCACAAGCACGCGCGCACGGTCGGCCAGCTGCCGGGCGCACTCGCGCCCGATCCCGGAGGAGGCGCCGGTGATCAGCGCAGTGCAATCTTGAAGCTTCATTCGTTAGTCCGCGCGCAGCACCGGCTCGAGCACCCGCCAGACGACCTCGGCCACGAGCGCGTGGCCCTTCGCGGTCGGGTGGATCATGTCCGGCTGGTTGAGCTCGCGGATGCCGCCCACACCTTCGAGCAGAAAGGGGATCAGCGTGGCGTTATTTTTCTCGGCGACCTCGCGGTAGGTCGCTTGGAAAGTGCGCGCGTAGTCCGGCCCGAGGTTTGGCGGAATTTGCATCCCGGCGAGGACGATTTTCACCTGGGGATTTTTCGCGCGCGCCTTGTCGATGATTGCCTGCAAGTTGGTCTTGAGCGCGGCCACCGGCAGGCCGCGCAAGCCGTCGTTTCCGCCCAGCTCAATCACCAGAACATCGATCGGGCGCTGCAGCAGCCAATCGATTCGGCGGAGGCCGCCGGCGCTGGTGTCGCCGCTTAAGCCGGCGTTTTCCACTTCGTAAGGCAGGCCGGCGCTGCGGATTTTTTCCTCGATTAATGCCGGGAAAGCTTCCGTTGGCTTGACCCCGAACCCGGCGCTCAAACTGTCGCCTAAAAAGACCACGCTCCTGGCCACGCGCGCCTCCAGCGGCCCGGCGCAGAGCGCGAGCGTAAAGAGGTAGCCGGAAATGCGGAGCAACAATTTTCCCATGCGCAGCGAATAGATTCGCGTAAGCAAATCGCACCCGTCCGCACCGTCAATGACCGCCCACCCGATTCTCGAAGCCCAGCGCCTGCGCAAGACCTACCAAACCGGCGCGGGCGCGCTCACCGTGCTCAAGGAAATTTCCTTCAGCCTCCCGCAGGGCTCGACCTGCTCGATCCTCGGCCCGTCCGGCAGCGGCAAGAGCACGCTTCTCGGTCTCTGCGCCGGGCTTGACCGCCCGAGCTCGGGTTCCATCCGGCTCCACGGCGAGTCGTTAGGCGAACTGGACGAGGACGCGCGCGCCCGCGTGCGCAACCAGCATGTCGGTTTCGTTTTCCAAAACTTCCAGCTCATCCCCACGCTCACCGCGCTGGAAAATGTGACCGTGCCGCTGGAGCTGCGGGGCGACCGCAGCGCGCGCGCGCGCTCGCCCAGGACTTGTTAGGCCGGGTGGGGCTGGGCGCACGGGTGGATCACTTCCCGGCCCAGCTTTCCGGAGGCGAACAGCAGCGCGTGGCCCTGGCGCGGGCGTTCATCAATCGCCCAAAGATTCTTTTCGCCGATGAACCGACCGGCAATCTCGATGCCGAAACCAGCCGTGGGATCATCGAGATCATGTTCGAGCTCAACCGCGACGCTGGGACCGCGCTCGTCCTCGTGACCCACGACCCGGAAGTGGCCAAACTCACCGAGCGCACCATCCGCCTGCGCAACGGCGAGGCCGTCTGATGCACTGGTCGTTTCTCGGGAAAATGGCCTGGCGGGACAGCCGCTCGAGCCGGCGGCGGCTGCTGGTTTTTTCGATCTCGATTACGCTCGGCATCGCCGCGCTCGTCGGCATCGGCTCCTTCCGGCAAAGCCTCGGGCGCGCGATCGACGACCAGGCGCGCACCCTCATCGGCGCGGATTTGATCGTGGAAAGCGCGCGCGTTTTCACCGCGGAGGAAGAACAATTTCTCCGCTCGTTAGGCCCGGCGCAGGCGCGTGAGGCGCGCTTTCGCACGATGGCCGTTTTTCCCGCGACCGGCGGCACGCGGCTGGTGACCCTGCGCGCGCTTGGCGGGGATTTTCCCTTCTATGGCAAAATGGAAACCGTCCCTGCGGATGCGGCCCAAACCTACCGTGAAACCCGCGGCGCGGTCGTCGAAGAAAGTCTCCTGCTCCAGTTCGGCGCGAAAACAGGCGACAAAATCAGGATCGGCGACGCCGAATTCACCGTCGCTGGCGCGCTCAAGAAAATGCCGGGCGAAGCCTCCGCGGCCGGCTCCTTCGCGCCGCGGGTTTACCTCCCGTTGCAGCATCTCGCGGAGACTAATCTGGTGAAGCCCGGAAGCGTGGTGCACTACCGGAATTATGTGCAGTTCCCGCGCGGCACCGACGTGGCGGCGCGCATCGCCACACTGGAGCCGGAGCTGAAACGTTTCGGCCTGGAATACGACACGGTCGAGAAGCGCAAAAAAGATCTCGGGAAAGCGCTGGCAAATCTCTACCGCTTCCTCAATCTCGTCGGCTTCATCGCGCTCTTGCTGGGAGCGGTTGGCGTGGCCAGCGCGATCCAGGCGCACCTCCAGCAGAAGCACCAGACCGGCGCAATCCTTCGCTGTCTCGGCGCGTCCGGCCGGGGGACGGTGGTGATTTATCTCCTGCAAGCCGCGGCCATGGGATTGTTTGGCGCGACCGCGGGCGCGGTCCTGGGCGTTGCGCTCCAGCGCGTCTTCCCGGCCATCCTGCAAAGCTTTCTGCCGTTCCCGATCGAGAGCACGCTCGCGTGGGGGCCGGTGCTGCGCGGGATGCTGCTTGGCTTTGCCATCTGCATTCTCTTTGCGCTCCCGGCGCTGCTGCGTTTTCGCCGGCTTTCGCCATTGCTCATCTTGCGCGCGGGCGCGACGGAGGAAACGCGGAAGCGTCCCGTCGATTGGGCGGTGGCGCTGGTTTACCTGCTCATCGCCGGCAGCGTGATCGCCTTTGCCATAGCGCAATCCGATCGCTGGCTCGCCGGCGTGATCTTTGCCGGCGCGCTCGGGCTGGCGATCGCGATCTTCGCTGGAATGGCGCGGCTGCTCATGTGGCTGGTGCGGAGATTTTTTCCGCAACGCTGGAGCTTCGCCGCGCGTCAGGGACTGGCCAATCTCTACCGGCCGAACAATCGCACCCTTCTGCTCACAGTCTCGTTAGGCCTCGGCACTTTTCTGCTGCTCAATCTTTACCTCACGCGCGGGGTGCTGCTCTCGCAGTTCCGCGCGCTCGATGCGCAGAACCAGCCGAATATTTTCCTCTTCGACATCCAGCCGGATCAAACTGCGGCCGTGGCGGAGCTCGTGCGCTCCTCCGGTTTCCCGGTCATCGAGGAAGCCGCGATCGTGACCATGCGGCTCACTGAGATTAAAGGCCGCGCAGTCAGCGAGATCCTGGCCGATCCCGAGCGCAAGATTCCCGAGTGGGAACTGCAGCGCGAGTATCGCTCGACCTATCGCGCGGAATTAGCCGAGACCGAGAAAGTCGTCGCTGGGAGCTGGATCGGGCGCGTCGAGAACTACCAACCGGGCGACATCGTCCCGATCTCGCTCGACCGCGAGATCGCAAAAGACTTCCGCGCGGGCATAGGCGACGAATTGGTCTTCGATGTGCAGGGCATCCCGATCCGCACGCGCATCGCCAGCCTGCGCGAGATCGATTGGAAACGCTTCCAAACGAACTTCTTCGTCGTCTTCCCCGCAGGCGTGCTTGAAGCCGCGCCGACGTTCAACGTGATCGTCAGCCGTGTGCCGGATGCAGCTGCTTCCGCGCGCCTCCAGAGCGCGGTCGTGGCGCAGTTCAGCAACGTTTCCGCGCTCGACCTGACCGCGGTCATCCAGACGGTCGACTCGATCCTTTCCAAGGTCGCGCTGGTCATCCGGGTGATGTCGCTGTTTACCGTGGGCGCCGGCGTCGTGGTCCTCGCGAGCACTATCTGGAGCGGGCGCTACCAACGGCTGAAGGAGAGCGTCCTCCTGCGCACGCTTGGCGCAACCCGCGCGACGATCTGGAAAATTCTGTGCGCGGAATATCTTCTCCTTGGCCTGCTCGCGAGCGGCACCGGGATCGTGCTCGCCCTGCTCTCGAGCTGGGCCCTGGCGCGGTTTGTCTTTGAGCTGGAATACAGCGTCGCGTTCGTTCCCGTGGGCGTCGCGGCGATCGCAGTCACGACCTTGACCGTGGCGCTGGGTCTCCTGACCAGTCGCGGGATTGGAAGCACACCGCCGTTGCAAATCCTGCGCGAGGAAGCGGAATAGTGCGCGCTACTTTTTCCCGGCGCCGGCTGGCTTGGGCGTGAGCGCGGTGAGCTCGCTCTTGGTCAGCGGCCGCCAGTGCGCGCGCGGGAGATCGCCCAGCCGGAGAGTGCCGATGCGCGTGCGCACGAGACGTTTCACCTCATAGCCGACCTCGTAAAACATCCGGCGAATTTGCCGGTTAATTCCCTGGCGCAGGATCACGCGCACCTGCACGGGATTGATCGACATCACCCGCTCGAGCTTGGCCCGCTGGCCATCGAGGAAGACGCCGCGCAGGAGCTTTTCGGCCAGCGTCGGGTCCCACGCTTTGTCGAGCGTGACCTCGTATTCCTTGTCGACCTTGTAACGCGGATGCGTCAGGCGTTGCGCGAGCTCGCCGTCATTCGTCAGGATGAGCAGGCCTTCGCTCTGGGTGTCGAGCCGGCCCACGTTGAACAGGCGCGGCATTTTCGGCGGGAGGAGATCGAAAATCGTATCGCGCGCATTCGGGTCGCTCCGGGTGGAAACGAAGCCGGCGGGCTTGTGCAGGATAATGTCGAGCCGCCGCTCGGCGTGCACCATCTTGCTGCCTACTTTGACGTGATCGGTCGCCGTCGGCTGGTAGCTGAAATCCTCGCAGACGCGGCCATTGACCGTGACCCGGCCGGCGGCGATGAGCTCGTCGCAATGACGCCGCGAACCGACCCCGGCCGCGGCGAGAAATTTATTGAGGCGCACGCCGGGAACTGTAGCCGCCTCGCTGCGTCGAGGCGAGCGACCTTAGGCGTCGGGCTTGGTCTTCGGCAGGCCGAGGACCTTCTGCTCGCTCTTCCACTGCCCGCGCTTCTTGAGCAGGTCGACGCGCTCGAATCGTTTCAGGACGTTGCGTTTCGCGGTGATGGTGCTGGCGCCTTTGAGGCTGCGATGCTGGGACATAAGATTCGGTTCCTGAGGAAAAGTGAGCCCGCACAGTAGCCGGCAAGCCCCGGTTTTCAACCAGAGATCGCAGGGCGACGGCTCAGGGCTGATTGCTCAGAATCACGTGCCGCCCGCAGGTGTGTTCCTGGTGGAAAACGTGGAACTCGCTGGTTAAACGCGCCTGCCACAGGACCAGCCGCGATTTCTCCACGATCAGGTAAACCGGATGCGGCGCGCGCATGCGCTCGAGGGCTTGCGCGGTCGTCGCCGGGGCCACGAGGGTGAATGGCCGATCGAGATAAAAACGCAGGCTGCTGCCGCTACGGGCGTTGCCCTCGAAAAGCACCTCGCCGCGTTCGCCCAGGCGCGGTTCGAGAAAGCGAACCGCGCTCGCGAAGGAAAGCTCCGGCTCAAAGCGCACCATCGCCTCGGCGATGCTCAAGCCCGCCGGCGCGACCGCCAGGAGCACGATCGTGAGCGCGAGGGTATCCCGTTGCCGGTGCACGAAAAACGCCGCCACCGCCACAGCTGCGCACAGGATTGCCGCCATGGACGCGACCACCCAAAGCGCTGGCTCCCACGCGGGCGCCGGCAGCAAGCGCGGAAGCCATTTCCCAAAAGTGGCCGCGACCATGAAGAGCGCGCCGGCCGCGGTCATCGCCAGGCCGGCGGTCCGCAGCCGCGGCGGCATGCGCTCCCAGGCGCACGCGGCCCAGAGCGCGAGCCCGCTCCACATCGCGACGGAATGGTATTCGTTGCGCGCCGGGAGAAAAAGGAACGGGACGAAGCCGACTGCCATCCAGACGAGCGGCAACGCCTCGGCGAAGCCGAACTCATGTGGCCGGATAATTTTCCTCCACGCGAAAAGCAGACCCGGCAGGATGAGCGTCCACGCCGGAAACCACCAGACGAGATGAGTCGCGAGGAAGCGCGCCAGCCGCAAGGCCTGCGGCTCGCGGAAATTGACCGCGAAGGGGAGGAACCAGACGCCCGGCGTCTCGACCGACATCCAGCGTAGCCACAGCGGCCAGGCCGCCAGCAGAGCGGCGAAAAGCAGCAGGCCGGGCCAGCGGAAGATTTGGCGAAAACGCAACCGCGCTTCGCGAAAAGGAAGCGCGAGCAGCAGCAGGATCGCGCCCAGGTAGAGCGGCCCAGCCGGACCTTTCGCCAGCCCGGCGAGACCAGCGCAGAGCCAGACTCCAGTGAACCACCATTGCCGCCGGCGTTGCCGTTGGTAGCCGCAGACCGCGCAGAAGAGCGCCGCGCCGAGAATTGCGGCGAAGAGCGGCTCGGGCGCGACCAGCCGCCCCCAGACGAACATGCCTAACGAGCAAAGATGCAGCAGCCCGGCGAGAAAGCCGCGCCAGTAATCCGCCAGCCGTTCGCCGATAAGAAAAGTGAAGGCGACCGCGCTGATGCTCGCGAGTGCGATCGGCACCCGCGCAGCCATCGCCGAGAGCCCAAAGGTTTTCAGCGAACCCAGCAGCAGCCAAAGCAGGAGCGGGGGATCATGTGGGAGTCTGCCGGCCTCCGCCGGGTGCGCGATCAATTCCCGGGCCGCGCCTGCGTAATAGCCCTCGGGGCCGTTGTGAATTTCGCTCCAGCCAGCGGTGCCGAGATGAAGAATGGCAGCGAGCGCGAGCAGGAAAGCCAGGAGCGCGTGCCGCGTGGGCGGCGGCGGGAGCACCTGCGGCTCCAGGAGCGTTTCTCCCAAGGCAAAGGTGTGGGCGCCGGCGGCCATCGTTCGTTAGGCGCGGAATTTTTCCCAATCCTCCGGGAGGCGCAGGAGTTTCGCCGAGGGCATTTCGACGATCGCCAGGCTTTGCCGGCACTCGACGATCAGCGTCTCGTCCGCCGGGCGGGTGATGCGGAAGCCGCACCAGAAGCGCACCCGCTCCATCCGGTCGAGCCAGCCTTCGACCACCAGCTTGTCGCCTAATTTCGCGGGGCGGCGGTAATCAATTTCGGTGCGCACAACCACCGGATATTTTTTCTCCTCGCCCATCTGCACGAGCTCGAGCCCGAGCTGCTCCGCGAGCAAGGTGCGCGCAGTCTCGATGAAACGCAGGTAGGCGATGTTGTGCACCACGGCCGCGCAGTCGGTGTCGAAAAACATCACCTGCACCTCGGTGCGAATGCGCGGCGTCTCGGACTTCATCGCCTCCATCTTACTCCGGGAGTGCGAGCTGCGCGCGCACCGCGGCGATCACTTCCTCCGCGGTCACCTCGGTCATACAGCGAAAATCGATCGGGCACTCGCGCAGGAAACAAGGGCTGCAGGCGACGTGATGGCGCACGACGAGATTTCCGGGGCCGAGCGGACCGGTGAGCCGGTCCTCGGTCGAGCCGAAAATCGCGACCACGGGCACGCCGAGCAGCGTCGCGAGATGCATCGTGCCGGTGTCGTTCGTCAATAAGAGCCGGCATTCTTGCAGCTCCGCGATCAGCTCCTCGAGCGTCGTCTGGCCGATGCGGTTGACGGCGCGCGCGCCCAAAGTGCTGGCTATTTCTGCGCCCGCCCTGGCGTCCTTCTCGGTGCCGAAAAGGATCCACTCTCGATCCGGGAAAGCCGCCGCCACTTCTGCGAAACGCTCCGGGAGCCAGCGCTTCGCCGGGCCGTATTCCGCGCCCGGACAAAGGCCCAGCCGGCGACCACTCGTTAGGCGGCGCGGCCTGGCATCCAAAGCGCTGTCTGTTTTCGCGCCGAGATCGCGCGCCAGATGGAGGTAATGCCGCACCTGGTGCTCGATCGGCCCGGCGACCACGCGCGGCGGGACGATCTGGTCGAGCAGCCAGGCGCGCCGGTGCCCGCGGAAGCCGACCACGCGCGGAATGCCCCAGGCCTCGAGCGCGACGCGGAGGGAATTTGGCAGCAAGACGGCCACGTCGAACGGCTTTTGCCGCGCGAAAAGCCGGCGCGTTTCCCACAAACTTTTCGAGGGCAACGGCAGGACTTCGTCGACCTCCGGGATGAGCCGCCAGACCGGCGCAAGTTTGGCCGGCACGGCTACGGTCACGTGGGCATCGGGACGGCCGCGCTTGAGCGCGCGCACCGCGGGCGCGCTGATGATGCAATCGCCCAGCCAGTTGCTCGCGCGCACCAGAATGCGGAAGGGTTGCAACGTTTCCGCGGGAGAATCTGCCGGCAAATAGACGCCGCGTTTGTAGCGCGCGAGGAGGAAATTTGGCCGCGGCGTTTTCCAGCGATTGTGCACCCAAAACCAATCCGCCGGCGCGCGCCGGATTTGCTCCGCGACCGCGGCATTCGCCTTTGCGGTGATCGCCTCCACGGAGTCGCCGGCGTCATTTAGCGGCGGCGCAAAAACCATGCGCCACCGTCCCGGCGTCTCGGTGTAAATCGCGGCCACGATCACGGCCGCGCCGGTGCGTCGCGCGAGCAATCCCGGCAGCGGTGTGGTCGAAGCGAGCCGGCCGAAAAACGGCGTCCAAAGGCCCTGGTCGCCGGCGTGTTGATCGCAAAGGACGCCGACCAAACCGCCGCGCCGGAGCAATTCCATCGGCTTCTGGAAACCGTCGCGCCGGTCGAACAAGATCGCGCCGGAGCGGCTGCGCTTTTGCCGCACATCGGCGTCGATCCGCTGGTTCGCGAGCGGCTGGAAGACGGTGCTGATGGGCGCGTAGCCGAAGTGGTGGGTAAAGATTTGCGCGAAAAGTTCCCAGCTCCCGAAGTGACTCAGGGCCAGGACGACGCCGCGGCCGGCGCGCAGCGGCGCGTGCAAAGCGTCGGCATTTTCCAGGGTGACGCGCTCCGCGACTTCCGCGAGCGGCATGGTCCCGAGCTTGACGCTGCAGAGGAGGTTCGCGCCCAGACGCTGGAAATGCTGGCGGCTGAGCGCGCGCAAGTTGCCGGCTGTTTCCGCAGGGAATGCGATGCGGAGATTGCGCTGCGCCAGGCGGCGATATTTCCCCGAGACGAACCAGGCGAGCAGGCCGAGGAATTGGCCTAACGAGAAGAGAAACCGCAGGGGGAGCGCGCTCACGAGACCGGTCACGAGCCGGTAGAAAAGGTAGATGCCGAGGTCGAGCATGCGAGCGGCCGGCGCAGCGGGCGCGGGCGCGGCACCGTAAATTTGCCTGCGCGCCCCTTCAATCAATATAATGTCCCCCGTGCTGCAGCCGCCGAGTCATTCGCTCCGCTCGGATTTCGCGCGTCTCCTCGCGGGCAAGTTCGGGAGCGCGCGGCTTGCGGTCGTCGGCTGGCCGGCGGAAGCGGGGGAGATTCCCCTCGCGGGCCTGCCCACCTTTGCGGAGCCGGCAGACCTGCGCCAGGCCCTCCCGGAGAACCGACACCACTCGTTAGCCGACATTCTCATCTGGCTTTACCCGAAGAACGTCGGGAGCGAGGAGGCGGCGGTGCGCGCGCTGGCCGCCGCCGCGCAAACCATCGTGCTCGTCCCCGGCCCGGCGGCCGAGGTCGCGCGCCAGCGGCCGTCTTTGGTCGAGCAATTCCAGCGGCTCGGCTTCGTCCCGGATTACGATTTCGACGTGAGCGAGTTCGAGGCGGGCGCGCTCTTGCTGGTGCGGCGGCCGGAAGCCGATGGCTCCGCCGCGATCGCCTCGGTCGAGCAGGCGATTGCGCGCGCCAGCCAGCGCCAGCGGGCGCTCGAGCGGACCTTGCGCACGCGGATGTCGGAGCTGGAAGCGGCCGATCGCCACATCGCGAAGCTGGAGGAAAAAGTGCTCGCCTTGAAGGAGGCCAAGAAAACCGTCCGCCAGCTGAAGCAGGAGAAGCAGGCGCTGCGGAAATGTCCCGAGCGCAAGGTCGGCCAGGTGATCCTTGCGCCCTATCGACTGCCGCAAAAGCTCTTCCGCGAAGTGCGCAAACGCCTCCAGGGCGATGCGCCGCCAAAGCCGCGCCGCCGGGAAACTGAGACGGCGAGCGCCAGTGCATATCAAGCGTGGCTGCAACGCCAGCAGCCGACCGCGCAAGCGCTCGCGCAAATGCGCGCGGAAGCGGCGAAGTTTGCCTGCGCGCCGACGATCAGCATTCTCACTCCGGTCTTCAACACGCCGGTCGAGTGGCTCGAGGCGGCGGTGGAATCGGTCCGCGCGCAGGCCTACGAAAACTGGGAGTTGCTCTTGATTGACGACGGCTCGACGAACGAGCAAACGATCGCGGCGCTGCCGCAGATCGCCGCGCGCGACGCTCGCATTCGGCACGAGCGACTGCCCGCGGGTGGGGGAATTTCCGTGGCTTCGAATCGCGGGCTCGCGCTCGCGCAGGGTGAGTGGATCGCGCTCCTGGACCATGACGACCTGCTCGAGCCGGATGCGCTTTTCCGCGTGGTCCAGGCGCTCGCGGAAAACCCGGAGATCGACCTGGTCTATTCCGATGAAGACAAGCTGACCGAGCAAGGACCGGAGGCGCCGATCTTCAAGCCGGATTGGTCGCCGGATTTTTTTCTCTCCTACAACTACATCGTGCACCTGACGGTGCTGCGGCGGCGTTTGATCGAAGAAGTGGGGGGCTTCCGGCCGGAGTTCGATGGCGCGCAGGATTACGATTTGCTCCTGCGGGTGACGGAGCGGACGCAGCGCATCCATCATCTCCCGCGGGTGCTTTACCACTGGCGACGGAGCGCTTCCTCGACCTCGGATAACATCCGGCGGAAGCCGCTCGCGCTCGAAGCCGGGAAGAAAGCAATCGAGGAACATCTCCAGCGCACTGGCGTAGCCGGACACGTGACGGTCGACTGGCCCACGCATGCCTACCGGGTGAAGCGCGACGTGCGCGAGGCGCGCAAGGTTTGCATCATCATCCCGGTGCGCGACCAGATCGAGCTGCTGGCGCGCTGCGTCGAAAGCGTGGTCGAGAAGACCAGCTACGAGAACTACGAGATCGTGCTGGTGGATAACGACAGCGTCACCGCCGAAGCGCAGGAGTATTTCGCGCGCACCCCGCACCGCGTCCTGCGTTACCCGGGGCCCTTTAACTTTTCCGCGATCAACAATTTCGCGGTCGAGCAGACGGATTGCCCGTGGCTGCTTTTCCTGAACAACGACGTCGAGGTGATCGAGGGCGAGTGGCTCCATGCGATGGTCCAGCATGTCCAGCGTCCCGAGGTGGGCGCAGTTGGCGCGCGCCTGCTTTACCCGGACGAGACCATCCAGCATGCCGGCGTGGTCCTGGGCGTGGGCGGAATCGCGCAGCATGCTTTTCGCGGCTTTGGCGCGGAGGAGCCGGGAGTTTGCCGGCAACTTCAGGTGACGCGGAATTATTGCGCGGTCACGGGCGCGTGCCTGCTCACGCGGCGGGAAGTCTTCGAGGCGGTCGGCGGGTTCGATGAAGCGCGCCTGCCCGTGACCTTCAACGATGTCGACCTGTGTTTGAAGCTCTGGCGCGCGGGTTACCTGG
This sequence comes from uncultured Verrucomicrobiae bacterium, assembly GCA_963726745.1. Taxonomy (GTDB): domain Bacteria; phylum Verrucomicrobiota; class Verrucomicrobiia; order Chthoniobacterales; family UBA10450; genus JACCTI01. The sequence goes on along the minus strand of CAVSDR010000003.1, from coordinate 217,032 downwards.
TGGTCTACACGCCCTTCGCCAAGCTTTATCATCACGAGTCGGCCACGCGCCGGCGGAGCGTGGAAGCGCGCGAGACCGAGGTGATGCGCGAGCGCTGGGCGGAGGTGATCGCATGCGATCCCTACTACAATCCAAATCTTTCTCGCGAGCAGGCGGATTTCTCGTTAGGCAGATGATTCCTCGATGAAAAAAACAGACGACAACCTTTGGGCCGGTCTCTCCGCGGAGGCGCGCGCCGCCCTGGCCACGCGGGACTACGCCAGCGGCAGCCTGGCCGAGCAACTCGGCGGCGCCGGGATCGAGGCTGGAAAGCTCCTGGCCGCGGACCGGAACACGCCGGAAGTGCGCGCGGCCTGGATTCCCGGGGTGGAGCTTTTCGCGCGCGCGATTTATCCGCAGCGGCATCGCGGCTTCTTCGGGGAGTTTGCGCGGCGCGACGAAGGGTTGCTGGCGAAGATCGGCTTTTGGCCGGCGCAGTGGGCCACCGCGCGGATGTTTGCCCAGACCGCAAAAGGCTTCCATGTGCATCCGCCGCACATCCCGGAAGGGAAAGAGGCAGCGCAATGGTTCGAGGAACTCTTCGTGCGCGCGCCGGAAGATTTTGCGGCGCGTCCCTACGATCGGGAGCAGTGGGACGTGATGTTTTTCGTGCAGGGAAACGCGGAGATGATCCTGCAGGAGGCGCGCGCGGGCCTGCCGCCGCGGACGATGCGTTTCCTGATCGAGGGCGACAACCATCGCGGTCCGAACAACTGCGGCGTGGTCATTCCCGCAGGCGTGGCGCATGCGCTGCGCGCGGAAGGCTCGGAAGATCTGATCATGGTTTACGGGACGAGCGTTTCCTTTCACCCGGAGTTCGAAGGCCGGATCGCGGCCGAGGTGGAAAGCGCGCCGCTGCCGGAATCGTGGAGCCGTTTTCTCGCTCGTTAGGCAGCAAGATGAGCCGGCGGGAGTTTGCCTCCGGGGAGCCGGAATTGATGGACCGGCCGGACGCCTCCGCGGCGGAATTGGCGGCCGCGCTCCGGAGCCTGCGCGCGCTCAATCGCTGGTTCGGCAGCCACCGGATGGTGGAGAAATTTCTCCGCCGCTGGCTGCGGCCGGGGGATCGCTGGCGGGTGGCGGATCTGGCGACAGGCTCGGCCGATATTCCGCGGCTGGTGGCGGATTTTGCACGCCAGGTCGGAGCCGAGGTCGAGATCGTAGCGGTCGATTTCCAGCCACGAACGCTCGCGACCGCGCAGGCCTTAAGCGGCGATTATCCGGAGATCACCTGCGAGCAGGCGGATGTGCTGACGTTTGGCGCGAAGGGCTCCTTCGACCTGGTGATCTGCTCGCTCGCGCTGCACCACTTCAGCGACGAGGACGCGGTCGCGCTCCTGCGAAGATGTCGGGAAATTAGCCGGCACTTTGTCCTGGTGACGGATCTTCGGCGCGGCTGGCTCGCGCACGTGGGCGTTTATTTGCTAACGGCCCTGATCTTTCGCGACCGGATGACGCGGGAAGATGGCCGCGTTTCCGCGGCGCGGGCGTTTAGCTTTGCGGAGCTCCGCGCGCTCGCGGAGAAGGCCGGCTGGCGGAAGTTTTGGCGCGGGGAAATTCCGCTGGGCGCGCCAGGCGATCTGGCTGGAGAAGACTTGAGCATGCAAATCATCGAGACTGTGAAAGAGGCGCACGCCTATGCCGCGCAGAGCCGCGCGCGCCGTGTGCTTGTGCCGACGATGGGTGCGCTCCACCGCGGGCATGCGGAGCTGCTGCGCCTCGGCCGCGAACTCGCAGGCGCCGACGGCGAGCTGGCGGCGAGCATTTTTGTGAACCCGCTGCAGTTCGAGCCGGGCTCGGATTTCGAGCGTTATCCGCGCCCGCAGGAGGCGGACGAAGAGTTATGCCGCGCGGCTGGGGTGGACGTGCTTTTCCGGCCGCGGCCGGGCGAGATGTATCTCGACGAGCGCTCGGCTTACGTGGAAGAGACAGCGCTTTCACTGGTGCTCGAAGGAGCTTCGCGGCCGGGGCATTTCCGCGGGGTCTGCACGGTGGTGGCGAAGTTGTTTCACCTGCTCGGGCCGCACGCGGCGGTCTTTGGTGAGAAGGACTGGCAGCAGCTTGCGATCATCCGGCGAATGGTGCGCGACCTCGATTTCCCGATCGAGATCATCGGCGCGCCGACGGTGCGCGAAGCCGATGGCCTGGCCTGCAGCTCGCGCAATAAATACCTGAGCGCGGAGGAACGAGCGCAGGCGCCGGTGTTGCGCATCGCGCTCATGGAAGCGGCCGCGAGCGGTGAAAAAATAGCCGACAACCTCATCGCAAAAATCCGTTCGCGGATCGAGACGCAGCCCGCGGCGCGGATTGATTACGTGGCCGTGGTGGATGCGGAAACGCTTGCGCCGCGCAGTCGCGTGGAAGCGAACTCGCTGCTCGCGCTGGCGGTGCGCTTTGGCCAGACTCGGCTGATCGACAATCTGCGTTTGCCATGAAGGAGTTTGATTTCGTCGTCATCGGCAGCGGGATCGCCGGGCTGACTTTTGCGCTCAAGGCCGCGAAGCATGGCTCGGTCGCAGTCTTCACGAAACGCAAGGGCGCCGACTCGAACACCGCCTGGGCGCAGGGCGGCGTGGCTTGCGTGACCAGCGAGGAGGATTCCTTCGAGTTGCATGTGCGCGACACCTTGATCGCCGGCGCGGGATTATGTGACGAGGCGACGGTGCGCACGATCGTGACCGAGGGACCGGCGCGGATCAACGAACTGATCGAGCTGGGGATGGAGTTCGATCGCCGGACGGTCGAGGGACATCGGGAGCTCGATCTTGGGCGGGAAGGCGGCCACTCAAAGCGCCGCGTGCTGCATGTGCAGGACGTGACCGGGTTGGAAATCGAGAAGACTCTGCTGCGTGAGCTCGCGCGGGCGCCGCGGGTGACGCTCTTCGAGCATCACATGGCGGTGGACTTGATCACCGCGGGCAAGCTGGGCTTCGCGACAGAGGATCGCTGCCTGGGCGTTTACGTGCTCGATGAAAAATCCACCGAGGTGGAAACCATCCGGACGGATCGCCTGGTCCTGGCCACCGGCGGCTGCGGGAAGGTTTACCTCTACACGACCAATCCCGACATCGCGACGGGCGACGGCGTGGCCATGGCCTGGCGCGCGGGGGCGACGATCGCGAACATGGAGTTCATCCAATTTCATCCGACGTGTTTGTTTCACGCGGAGGCAAAGTCGTTCCTGATCTCGGAGGCGGTCCGCGGCGAGGGCGGAATTTTGCGCAACAGTCGCGGGGAAGATTTCATGAAGCGCTACGACCCGCGCGGCTCGCTCGCGCCGCGCGATATCGTGGCCCGCGCGATTGACAGCGAGATCAAACGCGCGGGCGACCCCTGCGTTTACCTCGATATCACGGAGCAGGCGCCGGAGTTTTTGCGCGAGCGTTTCCCGCATATCTACGAGACCTGCCTGCGTTTTGGCATCGACATGACGAAGCAGCCGATCCCGGTGGTGCCGGCGGCGCACTACCAGTGCGGCGGGATCCAGACGGACGTGAACGGCGCGACTACGCTCCCGGGTTTGTATGCCGTGGGCGAGGTCGGCTGCACTGGTTTGCATGGGGCGAACCGGCTCGCGAGCAATTCCCTCCTCGAAGGCTTGGTGGTGGCGCATCGCGCGCTCGAGGCCGCGCTCCGCGAGCAACCACCCGCGCACCTGATGCGCCAGGTGGTGCTGCCGCAGTGGGAACCGGGAGATGTGCAGAACGTCGATGAGCTGGTGGTGATCTACCACAACTGGGGCGAGATCCGGCGGCTGATGTGGGATTACGTGGGCATCGTGCGCACGACCAAGCGCCTGCAGCGGGCCAGCGCGCGGCTGCGGAATCTCCAGCGCGAGATCCGGGAATTTTACTGGAACTTCAAGATCACGGTCGACCTGCTGGAATTGCGCAACCTCGCGACGGTCGCGGCCTTGATCGTCGACTCGGCGCTTAGTCGGCGGGAAAGCCGCGGGCTGCATTACACGCTCGACTATCCGGAGCCGGATGAGCGACGCTTCCAAAACGACACGCGTCTCAGCCGGATGTGAAGCGGTGGAATGGATGCTGCTTTGACGAGGTGTGGAAGCGCGGTTTGGCCGCGTTTCCGCGAGGGGAAAGGCGCTTGCCCGCCCCCTTGTTTTCGGATACTTAAAGCCCGGCAATTCGCTCCATGAAACGACTCCTCGCCCTCACTTTCCTGCTCGCCGGGAGCGCCCTGGCCGTGGAAGGGCAATCGATGTCGCCCTACGAGAGCGCGGCCGACTTCGCGAAGTACGCGATGAAGCTGCGCGAGCAGGCCATGCTGAAGGTGGAGCCGCAGGTTTTCGTGCCCACGACCTCGCGGACCAGCACCCAGCGTTACCCGTGGAAAACCGGGATCGTGACCACGGTTTTCTGGATCGGCGAGCAGCCTACGGAGAACAACCCGGTGCCGAACAACAAGAGCTCCTGGGACGCGAACTGGGTGGGAAACTACGGCGGCTATGATTCACCCGATCCTTCCAGCCGGCGCAATTACATCCCGGTGAATTTCGTCCCGCGCCAAAATCCCTTTTACGTCGCGCTGCCGTATAACGACGTCACGCACGGCCAGTTCAAGCCGGAGGCGGCGCTGGTCATCCCGTGGTTCAAGCAATCCTACACCGCGCCCGGGCAATCGGTTTGCAAAGGCCGCTGGCTCGCGGTGCGCAAGGGCAACCGCGTGTGCTACGCGCAGTGGGAAGATTGCGGGCCGTTTCGCACCGATCACTTCCAATACGTCTTCCAGAATGAACGGCCGAAGCCGAACCTGAACCGCGGCGCCGGCCTCGACGTTTCCCCGGCAGTGCGCGATTACCTCGGCCTTTCGAGCACGGACGTGACCGACTGGCAGTTTGTCGAGGTGCGTGATGTCCCGCCCGGGCCGTGGCGCTCCTACGGCGACAACAATCACTTTGTGATCGCCCAGCGGCAAAGCCAGCAGCGGCTGGTGCAGGAGACGAACAGCAAGAAGAAATAGCCAGCGCTTTCACGCTGGCAGAGACGCTTAGGCCTGGCCCAGGCGCGTCTTCAAGGAGCCGAAGTTTTCGCGCAGCGTTTCCACCCTGGTGAGCAGCGGCTCGTAGCGCTTGCGCTCGGTGGAGCAGAAGGCCGCGAGCGGCTCGAAGGCGATCGCGATTTCTTTGTAGAAAAGATCAATCGCGTGCTCCATCTGCGCTTCGATCGCGCTGACTAATTCCACCCGCTTCGTCTCCATTTCCTTCTCGTAGGTCCGGAGAATTTTTCGTCGTTGGGTGAAGGCGAAGAACGTTCCGAGCGCGAGTGCGGAACCGGCGATGATCCCGGTAACGTCGGCAACCGAGGCGCTGATCATGGCCGCCAGAACGGTTGCGAGGCCGCCGGCTGCGGCCACCCCCGCGGGCACGCGCAACCAGGCCGCGCTTTCGGCAAACATGCGGCTGAGCTGTTCCTCGATCCCTTTGCCGGCGACACGTTCCATGAGCGTGAGCTCGATCGATTGCAGAAGTTCGCGGCGCTGGCGTGCAAAATCGGGCGCGCTTTTGCCGACGCGGGCGCGCCCGGCGGAGGCGAACTGCGCCTCGAGGTTATCCTGCAATTGCGGCCAGAGCCCGCGCAGGTCGGTCTCGAGCAACTGCACCGCGTTTTCCACCTGTGGCTGGACCGTTTGCCGAAGCTTTGCTTCCACTTCCTGCTGGAAATCCTGCTGCCATTGCGCGCGCGAGAAGATCAGGCGCCAGGTCTTCCAAAACGAAAGCTTTTCCTCGATCAACTTCGTGCCGTGGTCGGCGCAATCGCGGCAGGCGCGTTCCACCCCGCGGAGGAAGCCGGCCACCTGCCGGAGCGTTTGCGCTTTCCGCGCTTCAAGAAACTCGGAGATGCGCGCGAGATGCAGCTCGTCGCGCCGGATGGTCTCGAAGCTGCCGCGCACTTCCTCGGCCACTTCGTTGAGCATAAGCGCGGCGGTGCGGCCGGCCGACTGGAGCTTGAGCATACGCGCGCTCCCTTCGGTGACCATGCGCGTGATCTGTTCCTCGAGCGCCTCGAAATGGCTTTCGGTCCAGAGGCCTTCCTTGTCGATTCCGGTGGTGCGGGCGAGGAGCGCCTTGCGCGCGGAGACGGCAAAGATCGGCGGCTTGAAGCCGAGCCGCTGGAGCGCGGTATCCTCCAGATGTCGCTGGATAATTTCCACCTCGGCCGGGTCGCGCAGGTCGGCTTGCTGCAAGACGAAGACGACGTTCTTGAGCCATTTCTTTTGCACCAGATCGAGTAGCGCCCAGGCGGATTGCGTCCACGGATTGGTGACCGAGAAAACGAAGAGCACGAGGTCGGCGCGCGGGATGAAACCCTCGGTGATCTCCTGGTGCTTCTCGACCATGGTGTTCGTCCCCGGGGTGTCGACGACGTTGAAGTTCCGCAGGAACTCGATCGGCTCGTAGCGCTCGAGCAGTTGCGGCGAGACCTCGACCGTCTTCGGCGTTTCGCCGTAGCGGAAGATGCAGACGCGATCGGTTGCCGGGAGCACATCGACGCGGGCAAATTCCTGGCCAAAAAGCGCGTTCAGCAGGGAAGACTTGCCCGCCTTCACTTCGCCTACGACTACAAAAAGCAGCGGCTCACGCAGATCGGTGAGCAATCCCTGGAGCGTCTCGATCGCCGCCGGGTCGCGGCGCAATTCCGAGCTGAGCTTGAGGACCCCGGCGAGCGCTGTCTCCAGTTCGCTCCGCAGCTGCAGGTAATCGTCGGCCAGCATGCCGCGAATCAGCCGTTGGGTTGCGCGGGCGGCGCGGCCGGCGCGTTGGCCCCAGCGGGCGAGGCGGAGGCGGGCGAGGCTGCGGGACGCGCGACGACCGGTGCCTTCGGCGGCGTCGGCCGGGCCATCGCGAGTAATTCCGAGACGGTCACGAACTTGAAGCCTTTGCCTTCGAGTTGATCGAAGGTGGCCGGCATCGCCTCGATCGTGGGCGGATGGATGTCGTGCGCAAGAATGATCGAGCCGGGGCGCGCTTCGCTCACGATCCGATGCGTGACCACGCTCGGGCCGGGGCGGCGCCAATCGAGCGGGTCGACGTCCCAGATGATGATCCGATAGCCGAAGTCCGAGTGAATCCACGCTTTCTGGCGGGGAGTGATTGCCCCGTAAGGCGGGCGCATGAGGGTGGGGCGGGTGCCGATCGCGGCCTTGATCGCGTCGTCTGTTTTCTGCAGCTCGCGGCGCACGGCCTCGTCGCCCATGCGCGCGAGATTCGGATGCGACCAGGAATGGTTTGCAATCTCGTGGCCTTCGCGCACGGCGCGCTTCAGGATCTCCGGATGATCCGCGGCGTTCTGGCCGACGACGAAGAAGGTCGCCTTCATTTTATGCTGCGCGAGCAGGTCGAGCAGCTTCGGGGTGAGGGCCGCGCTCGGGCCGTCGTCGAAGGTCATGGCCACATAGGGGCCGTCGACGTGCACGGAATTGAAAGTGATCTGCGGCGCGGCCGAAACTGCCGGGGCTGGTGCTGGCCAACGGGAGCGGCGTGGCCACGGGCGACGGGGAAGAAACTTGCGCGGAGAGTTGAACCAGCGCAGGGAAAGACAAACCAAGGAACAGGAAGAACCGTATAAAGGGCATGAGGAAAGCGAGCGAGGGAAGGTGTATCTAGCAGAGTGGTTGCCCCGCGCAATCTCCGGAGCCTGGCCACCGGAAGAAAGCACATCCCGTCCCCTGCCGCACTCGCTCATTGAGAAAGCCCACTTGCTGGCAGTTATCCTGCTCCACACACAGGCTGCCGCAGCGCGCGCTTTTGTGTGCCGGAGGTTTTAAACCAGATGAAAATCCTGCTAGTCGAGGACCACGCGGATAGTCGTCGCAACCTGCAACGGCTAATCGAGCGCCGTGGTCACGAAGTGACCGCGCTGGCCAGCGCGGAGGAGGCCGAGCGCGCCCTCGCGCAGGAGTCGTTTCCGTTCCTCCTGCTTGATTGGATGTTGCCGGGTAAAAGCGGCGTCGAGCTCTGCCGCGAGCTGCGCGCCCGCCCCGGCGGCGACGAGATGTTCATCCTCTTGGTCACCGCGCGCGGCGACAGCGAAGACCTGCAACAGGCGCTGGAGGCGGGCGCGAACGATTACCTGATCAAGCCGATCAACCTCTCCTTGCTGAATGTGCGCCTCTCGGTCGCGGAGCGCCAGATTAGCGATCTCGCCGAGCGCAACCAGGCTCGAGCCGCGCTCCAGGATTCCAGCCGGAATTTAAGCAACATCCTCGAGAACACGACCGACGGCTTTTTCGCGGTCGATGCGGCCTGGAACATCACCTACATGAACGCGGAGGCCGAGCTGCTGCTCGCGCGCCGCCGCGAGGAGATCCTGGGGGCAAATCTCTGGGAGACGCTCCCGGAACTGCGCGACTCGGTCTTCGAGACGAACTACCGGCGGGTGCTCGCGGAAAACGTGGCCACGGAATTCGAGGCCAGCGACGCCGAGGGGCGGAAGTGGTTTGAAGTGCACGCCTACCCGAGCGGCGGCGGCGTGTCGGTCTTCTTCCGCGACATTACGGAGCGGCGACGGAGCGAGGAAGAACGGCTTACCACCGGCAAGCTGGAGTCGTTAGGCACGCTCGCGGGCGGGATCGCGCATGATTTAAACAACATTCTCACGGTCATCTCCGGGAACATCGGGCTGGCGCAGATCGAGGCCCCGGGGGAGAACGCCAACCTGCAATCCTTCCTCTCGAAGGCGGCGCAGGCGGCGCAGCACGCGGCCCATCTTTCCAGCCAGCTGCTGACTTTTTCCAAGGGCGGCGCGCCGCTCAAGAAAGTGGTGGCGATGGCCCCGCTGCTTGCGCAGGCCTCGGAGTTTTCGCTCTACGGCTCGAGTGTGCGCGCGCACATCGACATCGCGGCCAATCTCTGGAAGTCGGAAGTGGACGCCTCGCAGATCGAGCAAGTGGTCAACGCACTCATCCTGAATGCGCGCGAGGCCATGCCGCACGGGGGCACCGTGAGCGTCTCTGCACGAAACGTCGAGCTGGAGGAAAAAGCGGGCGCGCTCCTGCCGGCCGGACGTTACCTCAAAATCTCGATCTCCGATGGCGGCTTGGGCATTCCCGACGAGCTGATGACGAAGATTTTCGACCCTTACTTTACCACCAAACCCACGGCCACCGGCCTGGGGCTCGCGATCAGTTATTCCATTGTGAAAAAACACGGCGGCCTTCTCCTGCTCGAAGATTCCTCGGCGCAGGGCTCAACTTTCAGTTTCTATCTGCCGGCCAGTGCCGGTCCGCTGGCGGCGCAGGAAAAACAAAGCGCCACCACGAGCCACACCGCGCAGTTGCGCGTGCTGGTGATGGATGACGAGCCGGCGATTCGCGAGTTGACCTCGCAATTACTCGGCACTTTGGGCTACGAAGTCACCGCCGTGCCCGATGGGACGGAGGCGATCAAGGCCTACGAGCGCGCTTTCCGCCGGGGCGAGGGGTTCCAGGCCGTGATCCTCGATGCGACCGTGCGCGGCGGCCTCGGCGGCGTGGCTACGATCGAACGCCTGCGCGCGATCGATCCCGAAGTGAGCGCGATCATTTGCAGCGGCTACTCGGACGAAGCGGCACTTTCGGAATTTATCGCTTACGGTTTCCGTGGCGCGCTGCCAAAACCGTTCACGCGGAGCGATCTCGCGGAGGCGCTCAAGCGTCTCCTGCAGGCGCCGGCCGCGGCCTAAGAAGCACTCGTTAGGCGCTAACCTTTGCGCAGCCGGTCCAGCTCCGCGAGGAAGGCGCTGGGGCCGCCCGGCATGTAGCCGAGCTCGCCGACTTTTTTCCCGGCACCATCGAGGACGATGATCGTGGGAAAACCCTGGATGCCGTATTCCTGCGCGAGCTTTTGATTCTGGATCTGCTCGGCCTCCGACTGCTTTTTCCCGTGCGGGAAATCTACTTCCAGAAGGACAAGATTCTTCTCGGCATATTCCTTGAACTCCGGCTTCGAGAAGACTTCGCGATCGAGCTTGATGCACCAGCCGCACCAATCGGAGCCAGTAAAGTCCACCAGGATGAGCTTGTTCTTCGCCTTGGCTTCATCCCTGGCCTGCTTGAAATCCGTCAGCCATCCTGGCTTGCCCGCGGCGCAGGCCACCGCCACGAGGGCAGTGAAAGTGATGGCTAAAAAAGCGGAGCGCAGGGTTTTCACGGCCTCAGTTTTCCGCAGCTTCGGCCCGGGTGCAAGGACGCTTGCGCGCCTCCAGTACAACAGAAGCCCGGCGTGTAAAACGCCGGGCTCGTGGGGAATTTTTTGGTAAGGGTGGGGGTTTAGGCAGTCGCTTTGATGTGGCCGGAGACGAGCTTGGTCATCTCGAACATGCTCACCTGAGTCTTGCCATTGAAGACGGGCTTGAGCGCGTCGTCGGCGTTGATCTGCGTGCGCTTCTTTTTGTCCTGCAGATTGTTTTTCTTGATGTAATCCCAGAGCTTCTTGGTCAGTTCAGAGCGCGGGAGGGGTTTGGAACCGACGATTTCGGCCAGCTTGTCGTCTGGCTGGACCGGACGCATGAAGGCCGGGTTCGGTTTACGTTTAGCGGGTGCTTTCGCAGAGGAAGTGGTTTTCGGCATAGAGGCTGATTAATCCGTGGCCCATAGCAGGGCAACACTAAATTTTGCGCTCTGGGCGCGTTATTCTCCCTCGCGCCGCACCACAATCGCGGCCACGTCATCTGGCAGCGTCTTCTCGCCATGCTCCGCCAGGGTGTGCGCCAGGACACGATCGAGCAATGCCTGTGCATCTGCCCCCGGGCTGGCGAGCAATTGCGCCAGCTTCTCTGGAGTGAGCCGCGGACCGTGCGCGTTTTCCGCGCCGAAGAGCCCATCGGTATAAAGCAGGAAGGCATCGCCCGGGCCGACCTCGATCGCGCTCTCGGCAAACTCCGTGCGCTCCATTAATCCCAAAGGCGGCGCCGAGGAAGCCACCGCTTCCGTGCGCCCGTCGCGCCGGCGCAAGAAGAGCGGGGGATGGCCGGCGCCCACGACGGCGGCCGCGCCGGTCTGCGGGTCGAGCGCGACGCACATTGCGGTCATGAACGAGCGCGCGCCGAAGATGCTGCGGAAGTCGTCGTTGACCGCGCGCATGATCGCGGCCGGGTTCGAATGCTCCATTCCGCCGTGATGGAAAAGCAATTTGGCCAGGGTCGTGAGCAAGGCCGCGGAAGCGCCGTGCCCGGTGGCGTCGACCATCCAGAAAAGCGTCCGCCCGTCAGCCAGCCGCAGCCAGCCGTAGATGTCGCCGCCTACCTGAATGACCGGCCGATAAACCGCGGCCACTTCCCAGCCGTCGAGGGCCGGGCCTCTCTGCGGAATCAGCGATTGCTGGGTCAGGCGCGCCGCCTCGAGGTCGCGCTCGAGATTCGTCCGCCAGGCTTCGAGTTCGTCGTTCTGCTGCTGCAATTGCCGGCGCAAGGATTGCAAGCGCAGCTGCGTCTCGATGCGCGCGCGCAGGACGGCGTCGTTGATCGGCTTGGTCACGAAGTCATTCGCACCCGCTTCGAGGCAATGGACTTCGCTTTCCTCGCCGCCATGGCCCGTGAGCATGATCGCAGGCAACTGCGCGACCTGCGGATCGGGATCCGCGCGGAGGCGTTCGAGCACTTGGGCGCCGTTGATTCCCGGCATGTCGAAATCGAGCAGCACGAGCGCGGGCAACTTGTCGTGTAATTGCCGCAAGGCATCGCTTCCATCGGTCGATTCCCGGCAGTGGAAACCGGCCGCGGTGAGAGTGCGCGTCAGGAGACGCCGGCTCAGCGGATCGTCATCTACCACCAGGATTTCCGGTCCGCCGTGAGCCGCCATTGTTTCACTGATAGTTTCGGAAGCGCCGCTCTGCACCCAGCTATTTTTTTCTCGAGCGCACGCCCCTGCGCCGCGGGTAATTAGCCATTGTCAGCCCTGCGACATTGAATTAGAACCAAGCCTGTTCGTCCTATCGCCTATGAAACTTGCGCTCTCGATCGGTCTGCTCGCGGCTTTTGCCCTCACCTCCTGCGAAATCGATGAGCCGCCCCGGCGGAATGTTCGCCGCCCGGTCGCGAAATATCCCACCCCGCAGCAGACGCAATATCCTGCGCAGCCCCAGCCGTTCGCCGAAGATGGCGTAACGACCACGACCACGACGACCGGCTCTGCGCCGGCGCTGCACGAGAGCACCACGACCGAAGCTGTCTCGGCGCCGTCAAATAATCCTCCAAGCCAGCCGGCCACGCAGACGACGGCGAAGGGTGATTATCCCTACGCCATTCCGGTTCCTGGGAAGCCCGGCTTTGTCCGCAGCCCGTTTTCACCCGACAAGATGACCGACGTGCGCGGCTACGCTCCGGGCACGGAAGTGAAGGATCCCTACACCGGGAAAATCTTCCTCGTTCCCTAACGAGTCGTCCTGCGGGTCGAACCGTCCGGCGTGCTCGCGCTGGACAACTCCGGCGTTCTGCCGATGCTAGGCACCGCGCGCGAATTTCCGATAATCGTGCCGCCCTCGGCGGATGCCGGCACGAACTCATAGGCACATGGAATTCCGCGTAAAACGAGCCCCGCGCATCGACGCCGAGATCATCGTCCCCGGTGATAAAAGCATCTCGCACCGGGCCGTGATCATCGCCGCGCTTTCCAATGGCGTCTGCGTGCTCCGCGGTTTCCTCGCGAGCGAAGATTGCCTGCGCACGGTGCAAGCTTTGCGCGCGCTCGGGATTCGCATCGAGCAACCGGAGCCGGACATGCTCATCGTCCACGGCAAACGTCGGCTCCTGACCGCACCGCCGGGCGACATCGATTGCGGAAACTCCGGCACGACCATGCGCCTGCTCGCGGGCTTGCTGGCGGGCCAGCCGTTTGACAGCCGGCTGGTCAGTGGCGCCACGCTCGGCCGCCGCCCGATGGAGCGCGTCATTACCCCGTTGCGAGAAATGGGCGCGCTCCTCAGCGCCGAGGGGCCTAACGACACTGCGCCTTTGCGCATCACCGGCTCGAAGCTGCGCGGGATCGAGTACGCTTCGCCCATCTCCAGCGCGCAAATCAAGAGCGCGCTCCTGCTCGCCGGGCTTTTTGCCAAGGGCAAAACCACCGTGACCGAGCCCTCGCCCAGCCGGAATCACACCGAGCTGATGCTGAACTATTTTCTCGTGCGCACGGTCAAGGAGGAAGACGGCGGGATCACCATCTTCGGCGACCAAACGCCGGAGTCGCGCGACTTCACCATCCCGGGCGACATCTCGTCGGCTGCTTTTTGGCTGGTCGCGGCCGCGGTCCAGCCGGGCGGCCGACTACTCGTTAGGGATGTGGGCTTGAACGACACCCGCACTGCCCTTCTCGGCGTGCTCGTGCGCATGGGCGCGCAGGTGCGTGAGGCGATCGAGGATGTCGACCAGATCGAACCGCGCGGGACCGTGGAAGTAACCGGCGCCGCGCTCAAGGGCACGGTCATCCAGGGGAAAGAAATCCCACAGGTGATCGACGAGCTCCCGATCCTCGCGGTCGCCGGCGCGCTCGCCAGCGGCACCACCACCATCCGGCACGCACAGGAATTGCGTGTGAAAGAAACCGACCGCATCGCGGCGATCGCGCACAATCTTCGCGCGATGGGCGCACAGGTGATCGAGTTAAACGATGGCTTGGAAATCCACGGGCGCGGTTCGCTCCGCGGCGCGCGCGTGGCCAGCTTCGGCGATCACCGCATTGCCATGGCTTTCGCGGTGGCAGGACTTTTTGCCGATGGCGAGACCATCGTGCAGGATGCGCAATGCGTGGAAGAGTCGTATCCCGAGTTTGGCAAGGCGCTCGAGGATTTCATGAACACGAAACGGGCGCGCGTCACCACCCCGGTCATCAGCTCGCTGACCCCTTCGCGTGCCGATGACGAGTAGCGCCGCGCCTGCGTTTCACCGGGTGGTCGCGATCGACGGCCCGGCCGCCTCCGGGAAAAGCAGCGTCGCCCGCATGCTCGCGGAGCGGCTCGGTTTTCTTTACGTAAACTCCGGCGCGATGTATCGCGCGATCACCTGGTATGTGCTCGCTCGCGGGATCGACCCCTTCGATGTCGCGGCGGTCGCCCGGGCGACCGATGAAGCCAATATCGTCTGCGACCTGGAAGAGCGCTCGTCCCGCATCTGCATCGACGGCATCGACCCGACCGAGCACATGCGCGACCAGAGCGTGAACGAATCCGTTTCGCCGGTCAGCAGTGTGGCCCATGTGCGCGAAGTGCTCGTGGAAAAGATGCGCGCCTATGCCTTGCAGGACGACGTGGTCATGGAAGGTCGCGACATTGGCTCGGCCGTTTTCCCGCACACGCCCTACAAGTTTTACATCGATGCCTCGCAGGAGATTCGCGCGAAGCGCCGCGCGGACCAGGGACAAACCGACCGCATCGCCGCCCGCGATCGCGCCGACTCTTCCCGCCGCGCCTCGCCGCTGACGATCGCGAGCGATGCGCACATTATCGACAGCTCCGCCATTAGTATCGAGGAAGTCGTGCGCGAGATCATCGAACGCTTGAAGAGCAAAGGCCTCGCGCTGCCTTCGGCCAGATGAATCTCTGGTTCTGGACCGGCTACCACCTCGCGAAGGCGATCGGCCGCCTCTTTTTTCGCTTCCACGTCGAGCATCGCGAGCATCGCATCCTTGAGGGCCCGGTGATCCTGGCGATGAATCACCAAAGCTATCTCGACCCGCCGCTGGCCGGCGTTGCCTCCGGGCGCGAAACTTATTTTCTCGCGCGCAAGACACTCCTCGATGCACCCGTGCTCGGCTGGCTTTTGCCGAAGCTGAATGTCGTCCCGGTGGACCAGGAAGGGACCGACCGCAGCGCCTTGAAAGCGTTGATTCGAATCCTGAAAGCGGGGCATGCGACGGTGGTTTTCCCGGAAGGCGCGCGGACTTTAGACGGCAACTTGCAACCGGCGCTCCCGGGCATCGGCTTCGTGATCGCGAAGACGCGCGCGCCAGTTTTGCCGATGCGGATTTTCGGCGCGCACGAGGCGCTGCCGCGCGGAAGTTCGAAGCTGCGCTTCCATCCCATTCGCGTGGTCATCGGCGAGCCGATTCGTTTTACGGACGAGGAATTGAGTGCGCGCGGGAAAGACGTTTACCAGCAACTGAGCGAGCGCGTGATGGCCGCGATCGCGGCGCTCGAGTAGATGATCACGCGGCGGGCGGCGACGCGCATCCTCGTCGGTGGAGCTGCTGGCTTGCTCCTTCCGTCGGGGCGCGCGGAAAGTGTCGCCATGCTCGAGCGCTCCATCCCTTCATCGGGCGAGAAGTTGCCGGTTATCGGCTTGGGAACGTGGCAGACGTTTGACGTGGGCGCTTCCGCCGCCGAACGCGCGCCGCTCGAGGAAGTGTTGCGAAGCTTCGTGAAATTAGGCGGCAAGTTGGTCGACAGCTCGCCGATGTATGGCCGCGCGGAAGCGGTCCTGGGGGAGCTCGCGGCGAAGCTCGAGCTGCCGCTTTTTCTCGCGACCAAGATTTGGACCACGGGCCGCGAAGCCGGGATCGAGTCGATGCAGCGCTCGTTGGACCTGCTTCGGACAAAACGGCTCGACCTGATGCAGGTGCATAATTTAGTCGATCTCCCGACGCACCTCCCGACTCTGCGCGCGTGGAAAGAGGAGGGGAAGCTGCGCTACCTCGGGATCACGCATTACACCGCGGGGAGCCACGCGGAAGTCGCGCGCGTGCTCGCGAACGAGCCGATCGACTTCGTGCAGATTAATTACTCGCTCATGGAACGCGAAGCCGAGGAGCGCGTCCTCCCACTGGCGCAGGAGCGTGGCGTGGCGGTGATCATTAACCGGCCCTTCGGCGGCGGCGGCTTATTTCCACGAGTGCGGGCACAGCCGTTGCCGGAGTGGGCGGCGGAATTTGGCTGCAAGTCGTGGGCGCAATTCTTCCTCAAGTGGATCGTGGCGCACCCGGCGGTCACCTGCGCGATCCCGGCGACCTCGAACCCGCGGCATTTAGCCGACAACATGACTGCCGGCACCGGCCCGTTGCCTAACGAGCAGATGCGCGCGCGGATGGTTGCGGCGGTGGCGAAACTTTAGGTCGGGGTCCCGCCAGCGAGGAGCGGCTCGGTCGCTTCTTCAGCCGGCGTTTCCTGCGATTGCAGGTAAGTCCGGTAGCGATAGAACTTCGCGACCACCGCAAAGATGAGCGAGGCCACGATCATCAAGCCCGCAAAGAAGAGGTAGTAGTGGAAGTCGGTCATCTTCGAGCTGCCGTCGGGATTGGAGATGAAAAAGTTCACTCCCGCGGTGAAAGCGTTGCCTAACGAGACGCAGAAAAGCCACGCGGCCATGACCGCGCTCTTCATCTTGTTCGGCGCCTGAGTATAGGAGAGCTCGAGGCCGGTGATCGAGACCATGGTCTCGCCCGCAGTCAGGATGACGTAGGCGAGGAATTGCCACCAGATGGTCGGCTGCTGGCCCGCGTCGATCATGCTTTGGATGAAAGCAATGACGACGAAGCTGAACCCAGTGAGGAAGAGGCCGATGCCGATCTTTCGCAGCGGCGTGAGCGGGAAAACCTTCTCGATCGCGGGATAGATCAGGTAGTTCATCAACGGAATAAACAGCAGGATGAGAATCGGGTTGGCCGTCTGCACCTGGGCCGGGAGCAGTTGCAGGCCGAAGAAATTCAAATCCATGTTCCGCGCCTGCAGCGTCCAGGAACCGCCCGAGCTTTGGTCCCAGAGCGACCAGAAGATGGCGACAAAGATGTAGACAATCACCAACCGTCCAAGGGCGCCGAGGCCTTCCTTGCTGAACATCTGCTTCACAAAGCCCCAGCCAGCCGGCGGGATGTGAACGAATTTCTTGCGGCCGAGCCAGAAGAAAACCGTAGCGATGAACATGGCCACCCCGGGAATGCCGAAGGCCCAGCGCGGGCCCCAAGCGGGATTCGCCAGCATCAACGGGCAGAAAATGGTCGAAAGGAAGGAACCGGCGTTGATCGAAAAATAGAACCAGCCAAAGACCTTCGAGAGGAGATGCTTGTTCGACTCGCCGAACTGGTCGCCCACGTTCGCCGAGACGCAGGGCTTGATTCCGCCGGAGCCAAAGGCGATCAGGCCCAGGCCAATCGCGAGCACCTTTTCCTGGCCGAAGCCGATGCCCCAATCGGTGTCCATGAAGGCGAGCGTGAGATGGCCCAGGCAGTAGACGATCGAGAGATAGAGGATCGTCCGGTATTTCCCGAGAACGCCCTCGGCGAGGATGGCGCCCAGGATCGGCAGGAAATAAACCGCGGAGACGAAAGTGGCGAACCAGGCGCGGGCCTCGGCATCGCCCATCGGCGCGAGCTTCCCGGTCACGTTGACCAGGTAGGTCGTCATGAACACGATCAGGATCGAGCGCATCCCGTAGAACGAGAAACGCTCCGCGGCTTCGTTCCCGATGATGTAGGGCACGCCCGGAGGCATCGTGCTCAAGTTTGGCGGCTTGGTCGCGTATTGATGCTTGGCCATGGTCGGTGGGCTCCGGGTTAACTCTGAGGCTTAAGGTGTGGGCGAGGGGAAAAACTCCACCGGCGTGGAACTAGGCAGCGGGCTCATATCGGCGGCGGCGGGAGCGCCTTTGTCCGCCTTCAGGTGCTCGCCGTCCTGGTGCTGGCCGACGTGCTGCGAGGTCGTCTCTTGCAGCGTCTCAGAATGCAGCTCGTCCGGGTGATGGCGCTCACAGGAGCAAAAACAGACGAGCGCGACGGCGGCGGTGGTGGCGATAAGGCGGCGAGGAGAAAAGCGCGACATTGGGCGGACAGTAGCCATCCGGTTAGATTCGCAGCAAGTGGAAAGAACGACCGCCTCGCGCGTTGCAATGGCAAAGGTGGGTCATTGAATTGCCCGGGGCGCGCGCCTACTATTGGCGCCGGTGGCCCGCACAGCGAAAAACAATGCCTGGGATGAAGTCTTCGCGCTCATTCTCCTCTTCGTCGGGACGCTGCTTTTCCTGGCGTTGATCTCCTATTCGCCCCGCGATTTACCCGCCTGGGTCTGGTTCAGCAAAGTTTCCTCGCCGAATTCGCCGGCGCAGAATTTCATCGGGCCGCTGGGCGCGATCGTGGCCGGCTTTTCCTACTTCATGATCGGCGGCGCTTCGTACCTGCTGGCGGTGGCGCTCCTCGGCTTCGGCGCGGCCAAGCTCTTCTACGCGCAGCTGCACGTCGGCAAGCGCGCCGGCTGGATCGCGCTTTTCGTCGGCACGGGCGCGTGCCTGCTGCATCTGCAAACGCATTTCCTGAGCGATTGGCGGACGCTTTTTAATATCCAGGGTCCGGGCGGTTGGGTCGGCTACTATTTCGGGCGGCACATCTTCCTGCTGCTCATGGGGCAGGTCGGCTCGCTCCTTCTCCTGAGCGGACTCTACCTCACGAGCTTGATCATGATGACCGGCCTGCGGCCGATTCACCTGGTGCGCGAAGGCGTCGCCGGGATGCGCCGGAGCGTGGCGGACTACCGCAATTGGCGCCTGAAGCGCAGCCTTCAGCGCACCGACCTCAAGGGGCAATTGGAAATCAGCCAGCGCGAGCTTGCCAAGCAGCAGCGCTCGATCGAGCGGCAGCTGAAGAAGAAAGGCGCGCCCGTCCCGGAGCCGGCGAGCGCGCTGTCTGTTTCGGAGGAATTGGCGAATCGTCCGAAGCCAA
The DNA here is from genome assembly GCA_963726745.1 of uncultured Verrucomicrobiae bacterium. Taxonomy (GTDB): domain Bacteria; phylum Verrucomicrobiota; class Verrucomicrobiia; order Chthoniobacterales; family UBA10450; genus JACCTI01. Next base: position 198,360 of record CAVSDR010000003.1, on the reverse strand, counting down.
AAGTGGTCGATACCACCGCGCTGCCGACGGAATTGCCGGCTGCGAAAAAGAAGCCGTCGTTGGCAGAACTCCGCGGCAAAGACAAATCCGGCAACAAAAGCCTCGATGGTCTAACGAGTGCCAAAATCGATCTCGAAAACTACGAACTTCCTGGCCTCGACCTGCTCGACGAGCACGATCTCGAGGGCCGCGTGGCCGCGGATCCCGCGGAGCTCGAGCGCATCCAGGCGACCTTGATCGACACGCTCCTGCAGTTCGGCATCTCGGTCGCGCCGGGCGATATCACCCGCGGCCCCACGATCACCCGCTACGAAGTTTATCCGGCCAAAGGCGTGCGCGTGGACAAGATCGTGAGCCTCGAGCGCGACCTCGCCCGGGCCACGCGCGCGGAGCGAATCAACATCCTCGCGCCCATTCCCGGCAAGGACACCGTCGGCATCGAGCTGGCGAATAGCCGCAAGGTCAAGGTGACGCTGCGCGAGCTGATGCAGTCACCTGATTGGACGGACGCGAAGCAGAAATTACCCATCGCTTTGGGCAAGGATGTTTACGGCAAAACCATCATCGCCGACCTCGCGCAGATGCCGCATTTGCTCGTCGCCGGGACCACCGGCAGCGGCAAGAGCGTCTGTATCAACGCGCTCATCGCCTCGATGCTCTACCGCTTCACCCCGGATGAGCTCCGCTTCATCATGATCGATCCGAAGGTGGTCGAGATGCAGGTCTACAACGAGCTGCCGCATCTCATCATCCCGGTGGTGACCGATCCGAAGAAAGTGCTGCTCGCGCTGCGCCACGTGATTTTGGAAATGGAGAATCGCTACAAGATTTTCGCCAAGACCGGCGTGCGCAATATCACCAGCTTCAACGGCCGGCCGAAGAAGAAAACGCAGCGGGAACTCGACGAAGAAGCCGAAGCGAAGGGCGAACAATTGCCGCTCGAGGAAAAGCCGCCAATGGGCTCGGTCGAGGAATACACCCAGAAGCTGAACATCGTCGTCCCGCGCGACGACGAGCCAATCATCCCGGAGAAGCTGCCGTATATCGTCGTGATCATTGACGAATTAGCCGACCTCATGCAGACCGCGCCGGCCGATGTGGAAAGCGCGATCGCGCGGATCACGCAGATGGCGCGCGCCGCCGGAATTCACTTGATCGTGGCCACGCAAACGCCGCGCGCGGATGTCATCACCGGCGTGATCAAGGCGAATATTCCCAGCCGCATCGCCTTCCAGGTTGCGAGCAAGATCGACAGCCGCGTGATCCTGGACGAGAACGGCGCCGACCGCTTGTTAGGCCAGGGCGACATGCTCTATCTCCCGCCGAGCACTTCGCGCCTGATCCGCGCGCAGGGCGTGCTTGTGACCGACGACGAGATCAAGCGGCTGGTCGAGTTTGTCGGCGCGCAGAGCCCGCCAGCCTACGACCTCGCGATCAGCGAGAAATTAGCCGGCGGGATGTCGGGCGAAGAAGGCGAGGACGTGACCGAAGAAGACGAGGAGCTGGTCGAGAAATGTCTCGAAATTATCCGTCAGGAGAAACGCGCCTCTACTTCGCTGCTGCAACGCCGCTTGCGGCTGGGCTATACGCGCGCGGCCCGGATCGTTGACATTCTGGAGCAGCGCGGCATTTTGGGGCCCGGCGAAGGCGCGAAGCCGCGCGAGATTCTCGTCGACCTCGACGCGGCGGTTTAACAACGCCGGGCATCCCTCCATGGAAGGTCTAGGCGATAAGTTTCAAAAAGCGCGGCAGGCGCGCAATCTCACGCTCGAGGAAGCCGCGCGGATGACGAAGATCCGTCCCGCGAAACTGGCCGAGCTCGAAGCGGAAGATTTCTCGCACTTTCCCAGCCTGGCCTATGCCAAGGGCTTCCTCGTGATCTATGGGAAGTTTCTCAACGTCGACGTCACGCCGTATCTCGAGGCCTTCGAAGCGCCAGAGACGATGACCGTCGATGGCTATTCTTATTTGCAGGACAACCCTGTGCCGGCGCCGCGCCGCACCGAGGTCGTCCGGCGCGAGCCGCGCTCCGGCAATCGCTCTTCGCTCACGCCGCTGGTCATCGGCGTGGTCGTGCTCGTAGGCGGATTTTTGCTGCTCAAATTCATGATGGATTTGCGGAGGCTGAAGCCGAGCGAGCGCGATGCGCAGGCGCTTGCGGCCTCCAGCGCCAGCCCCACGCCGGCGGCCTCGGAGACGATCGTCGCGCCCAAAGCCTTGCCGGTGGATCCGACGCCGGCCCCGGCGCGGGCCGCGCTCGCGGTGGCGACGCCCATTCCTCTCCCGAGCGCCTCGGCCACTCCCGAACAAACTCCCATCGCCGCGCTCCCGCTTACCGAGGGCGAACCGGAGGTGCGCCGCGCCGAGCCGGTGCGCGCGGATGAGGTCAACAAGGCCACGCCGCCGCCGGTAGCCGCTTCCACTCCGGCACCAACGCCTTCGCCGACCGCGACGGTCGCCCCGATGCCGACCGCGGCGCCTGTAGCCGCCATCTCGCCGTCTATTTCCCCCACGCCCGCGGCCAAGATCTTCGACATCCGTCCGCTCAAGAAAACTTTTGTGCGTGTCACGCTCGACACCGACCGCGGCCGCTCCTCGTTCCAGCGCTGGGTCGACGTGAACACACCGCTGCAACTCCGCGGCAAAAGCATCGCGGTAAAATCGCTCGATCGCGCCGACCTGGTCATCCGCAAGAACGGCAAAATCGTCAGCGGCGGCGACGCCGATGTGAGGGTCGAGTAGCGATGATCGAGACTCTGTCCGCGCGGCCGAAGGTCGGAATGATCTCGCTCGGTTGCGCGAAAAATTTAGTCGATGCCGAGATCATGCTCGGGAGCGTGCGCGCGCGCGGGATGGAGATCACCGCCAGCGCCGAGGACGCCGACGTGCTCGTGATTAACACCTGCGCTTTCATTGACTCCGCGAAAGAGGAATCGATCGACGCGATCCTCGACGCGCACCAGCAGCGCGGCCTGGCGAAGCGCGCCGGCCAGCGCCTGATCGTGAGCGGCTGCATGTCGCAGCGATTTTCCAACGAACTGCGCGCGCAGTTGCCGGAAGTGGACGCCTTCATCGGGCTCGACCAGGTGACGCAACTCGGCGAGATCGCCGAACGCGTGCTCGCAGCGTCGCCCGCGGCGGACGAGGCGGATCCGCTCAACCTCGTGACCGCGCGGCCGACTTACATCCCGTCCTACGACACGCCGCGCTTTCGCCTCACCCCGCCGCACACCGCCTACCTCAAGATCGCCGAGGGTTGCAACCATCCGTGCAGTTTCTGCGTGATCCCGCAGATGCGCGGGCGGCATCGCAGCCGGCCACCGGAATCGATCCTCGCGGAAGTCCGCTCGTTAGTCGCGGAAGGGGTCAAGGAGATCAACCTCATCAGCCAGGACACGACTTATTACGGGATGGATTCCTGGAACGAAAAGGCCGGGCCGCGCCAGCCGGTGGATTCCGCCCGCGGGACCACGCTCTCGACTTTGCTCCGCGAGATCCAGGAAGTGCCGGGCGAGTTTTGGGTGCGCCTGCTTTACACGCACCCGGCGCATTGGAGCGGCGAGCTCATCGAGACGATCGCGGCCTGCCCCAAGGTCGCGCGCTACATCGACATGCCACTGCAGCACATCCACGAAGCCATGCTCGGCCGGATGCGCCGGGAGACCGGCAAGCAGCACATTGAGGATTTGATCGTCGCGCTGCGCGCCGGCCTTCCCGGGATCGCGCTCCGGACGACTTTCATCGTCGGTTTTCCCGGGGAGACGGAGGAGGAATTCGAGACCCTCCTGGAGTTCATCGAGCGGGTGCGCTTCGAGCGGCTGGGGATCTTCAAATATTCGCAGGAGGAAGGCTCGCGCGCGGCCAAGATGCCTGACCAGGTGCCGGCGCGAACGAAGAACGCCCGCTTCCGGCGCGCAATGCTCGCGCAACAGCGGATCGCTCGTGAGCTCGCCGCCGCGCGCGTGGGCCAGGAGTTGAAAATGCTGGTCGAGCAGCCGCACATCGCCCGCACCGAAGCCGATGCGCCGGACGTGGATGCCACCGTGGTTCTGGCGCAGCCCGCGCCCGTGGGCGAGTTCGTCTTTCGCCGAATCACCGGCAGCCGCGGCTATGATTTGCTCGCGTGAACGGTGGCGCGGCGCGCGGTCGGAAAAAACTGGTAGTCCTTGGATTTAACCAGTGACAAAGGTTGGCCTTTCAGAGAAGTTCCCTGACGCAATTCGCTGCGCCCATGAGTGATCTGAACGAGCCGAAAAAAGAAACTGTTCGCATCACTCTTCCGCCGCGCCTGCCCCAGAAAGGGGCTGCCGGAGACGATTCGGGCGACACCCGAAAGATCAATTTGCCGCCTAAACCTCCGGGAGCCAGCGGCACCGTCGGCGGCCCGAAGCGGTCTGCGCCGCCCATGCCTCCGCCGCCCTCGCGGCCGGTCGCGCCGCCGCCTATGGCCCGTCCGCCGGTTCCGCCGCCCGCCGCCGCTGGCGCAGTGCGTCCCCCTTCCTTCAAGCCGCCAGCGCCGCCCTCGGGCGCGCCTCTTGCCGCCCGCCCGCCCGGGGCTCCGCCGCCTCCGCCTCCCGCGGTTCCCCGTCCTCCGGCCGCGAGTGTTCCGCCGCCCCCGCCCCGCCCCCCTTCGCCGGTCACTCCGCCTCCTTCCGAGTCGGTGCCGGCGGCTGCCACGCCCCCGCCGCCGCCCGCCAGTGTGCCCACGCCGACTGCGCCGCCAGTGATTCCGCCGCCGGCGGCGTCCACGCCAGCGCCGGCTCCGGTGCCCGCGATGCCTTCCCGCCCCCGAGTGCTTCCGCCGCCCCCGCGCGTCACCCCGCCAGCCGCGGCGCCCGGTTCCGTTTCCGCCGCGCCGGCAAATTATCCCGGCTCCGGCACACAGTCCGGCCCGAAGAAGGAAACTGCGCGGATCAATATCCTGCCGGAGCGCGCCGCGCCGCAGCCGACGGTGAAAATGTCGAAGACGCAGCCGTTACAGAAGACGGTGCCGGCGGTCACGATCCACAACGCGCCGCCCGTGCTCACGACTTCGCCGAAAGCGCCCGTCTTGTCGCCTAACGAGAGCTTCGTCGATCGGCTCGATTCCGTCCCGCTGGGCGTTTGCTGGCTCATCCTCGGCGCTTCCACGGTCACTTTGCTTATCCAGATTTGGAACTACGTTTCCTGACTATGGATAACTCGACCACGCTGACGATCGACGAGAGCAATTTTGACGACCAGGTAACCAAGAGCGACACGCCCGTGCTGGTGGACTTCTGGGCCGAATGGTGCGGCCCGTGCAAAATGATCGCCCCGGTGCTGGACGAGATCGCGAAGGAAAAAGCCGGCACGATCAAGGTGGCCAAGGTGAACATCGACCATAACCAAGGCCTCTCCGCGCGTTTCAACGTGCGCGCCATTCCCACGCTCCTCTTCTTTAAGAATGGCCAGGTGATGGATCAGATCACCGGCATGACCAGCAAGAAGGACTTGTTAGGCCGGATCGAGGCGCTCGCCTAAATCCTCGGTGGCGCGGCCGCGTCGTAGCGCCCGCTTTCCCCGGAAAGTGCGCCCGGCGCGGCTCGAACGCGCAACCTACAGCTTCGGAGGCTGTCACTCTATCCAATTGAGCTACGGGCGCAGCTCGTGGCCGGGATTATAACGGCCTCGTGCGCGATCACAACCGCCGCCGCGAACTCAGTAGCGATACGGTTCCGCCAGGCCGAAAGCGTCGCGCAGAAGCTCGAGCCGCGGTGCTTCGCCGGCGGGCAGGAGCACTTCCACCACATCGAAGCGGAAGAGGATCTCCGGGTGGTCGAGCAGGCGCAGCCAGGCGAGCGCGCCGCGCGAAATCCGCCGCCGCTGCTCCGCGTGGATCGCCGCGCTTGGGCGGCCGAAGTCTTCGCTCGCGCGCGTTTTTACCTCCACAAAAACGAGCGTGTCGCGGTCGCGACAAATGAGATCGATCTCGCCGCCGGTGCGGCCGCGGAAGTTTTTATACAGCACTTTGTAGCCGTGGCGGCGGAGGAAGCGGGCGGCTAATTTCTCCCCGCGCCGCCCCTGGCGCAGATGCGCCGGACCACGGCGAAAAAGCTGCGCGCGCCACCCCGAGAGCAAGGTCCGGAAGGAAGGCGGCAGACTTCTTCGCATCGCGAGATCGAGGCATACCAAAACACGCTCGTTTTGTCATCCGGGGAGCGCCAGCGACGTCCAGCGACCCGGCGGGCTACAAGCGACAAAATGTGCAGGGCTACAGCGGGACGCCCGCGCGAGAATTAGACAGCGACTTCACTTTTCACGAAGGCGAAAAGCGGCTGCGCCACCGGCTCGAACGACCGCCGGTGAATCGGACACGGCCCGTGCGCCTGGAGCCGGGCGACGTGCAGCTCGGTTGCGTAGCCCTTGTGCTGGCTGAAGCAATACTCCGGATAACGCGCGCAAAATTCCCGCATGATCCGGTCGCGCGTGACCTTCGCGATCACGCTCGCGGCCGCGATGCTCAGGCTGTAGCAATCGCCGTCGATGATCGCGGTTTGCGGCAGCGGAAAAGGATAAACGGGCAGGCCATCGATCAGGACATGGTCGGGCGTTGCGGCGAGCGCGGCCACGGCGGCGCGCATGGCGGAATGAGTCGCGCGCAGGATATTGATGCGATCGATTTCCACCGAATCGACCATCCCCACCGCCCAGGCGATGTCGCTCTGCCCCACGAGCTCGTGGTAAATCTGCTCGCGCCGCTCCGGCAGGAGTTGTTTCGAATCCTTCAGCCGCTTGTGTTTGAATTTCTCGGGCAGAATGACCGCCGCCGCCACGACCGGGCCGGCGAGCGCGCCCCGGCCCGCTTCATCGAGTCCCGCGATGACCGTGAAACCGAGCGCGCGTGTTTTTTTCTCATAGCGAAACCCGCAGCGGCGCATCGCGGAAGTGTAGCGGGAAAAGCGGACGCGCTCGAAGAAATTACCGCGCGCCTACGGGAGCGCCGCGACCAGCCGATGGAAACGCCGCACGGTCGAGAAGGTGCGCATCTCCGTGACCGTGACCTGCACATAGCCCGCGACGGGCGCGGCCGTGGCAACGCTGGCCGTGCCGCTCCACGGCCCCGCGCCGTCCTTGCTCGCGATCTCGCGCCACGTGCGCATGTCGTCGCTGCCTTCGATGCGATAGCGCGCGTCGGCCGCAGGCGTCTGCGGCATCTGGAAGGTCATGCCGACCTGGAGATTGAACCCGACGACAACGGGAGCAAGTTCGCGCAAGGGCGAGGCACTGGAAAACTTCGGATTTGTCCCAAGCAGAAACTCGACGCCGTTGGGAATGCCATCGTTGTCGTCATCGAGCTCGAAGGCGCCGGTGCCGTAGGCGATCTGCCACTCGGCGTAACTGTCCGGGACGGAGCTGACGCGCAGAGTGCCATCGCTGTAGAGATTGTTGCGCCAAAAGCGGCCGGACGGGAGCGCGGGAAGATTGATCGTGGCAAACGCGCCGAACGCCTTCGCCGGGTCGAAGTTGAAGAGGTCGAAGACGTCGCCGTTCTGCGGAATGAATCCGAGGATGGGCACGACGTTGAGCGTGCCGTCCCAGGTCACCTGCGCGAGGCCGCCGCCGTTGAAGGTGATCTGGTCGTAATCCGTCCCAGCCGTCGTCCCGGCCAGCTCCATGGTCGTGTGACTGGTGGATTGGAAAGCGATGCTCTGCGCAAAGCTGATGCTCCTGGTCCGATCCGGCCCCGACGGCATCCCTGGCTGCAAATTACCCGCCAGCATGACGGATCCCACGCCGGTGTAGCTGGAGGCGCCGCGGAGCGTGCCGCCGGCCTGAATGTTCAACGTCCCGGTGGCATTGATCTGCGTGGAAGTGCCCGTGGTGAGGAACGCGCCATTCTGCACCGTCAGCATGGCGCTGCTGTTGTTCGCGCTGCCGATCGTGATCGCGCCGGTCGCGGCCAGCTGCGAGCCAGTGGCGGAAACAGTCACGCTGCCTGTGCCGGAAGCATCCGTCGCCGCCACGCCTAACGAGTCTGCAACCACCGACGCTCCGCCCTGCACCTGCAGCGAGCCATTGGCGCTCGGCGCCGCCATCCCGATCTCGACCGCGGTGAAACTTCCGCTGCTTCCAAGGTTGAAGGTGGCGGTGCCGTTCCCCCCGTTCAGTCTCAAGAGCGAGGCCGTGGCGGTGGAGCCGGCGCCGGACACCGTCAGGCTCGAGAGATTCGTCCCTGCGAACGTGATGAGATTACCGGAGAAACTGGCGCCTGCCTGGACACTGACCGTGCTGCCGGGAAAGGAGGTGGTGTTTCCCGAACTGACAAAGGAGGATCCCGGGCCGGTCACGACGACGTTTGCACTGCTGAATACGCGATCGTTCGTGCCGGTGAGCGAAACGCTTCCGCCGTTCTGCACCCGGAGCGTTTTGCCGGAAGCAATCTGCAGGTTGCCAATGGTGATAACGGTGAGCGTGGCTCCGTCCAGGGTCAGGTTGCGATTCAGGACCAACTCGCCCGATGCGGAAACGGAGATCGCGCCTGTGCTGGTAAAGACATCCGTGCCCGAAGCCGTGCCAGTCTCAAGCCGGCCGCCGCTCACCGCCAAAGTGCCTCCCACACTGCCGGAGAACGTGCAGTAAAGCGTGCCGATGCCCTGCTTCGTCAGGCCGCTGGAACTCGAGCCGCCCAGGCTGTTGAACCGGACCGATCCGATGGTATCGACCGTCAGTGTGCCCGTGGGCCGCGTGGTCGCGCCGGTGAATCGAAGGAAGCCATTCGAGTTGCCCACGCTCACGCTGCTATTAGCGACTCCGCTAAAGTCGACCGGGCAGACGAACTCCTGGTTGAGAGCGGAAGATTGATTACTGATGCCGCCGGTGCCGACCTTCAACGTCGTGCCGTAAAAGACATACTCCGGCGCGTTCGAGTAAAAGCCGACACTGTGGACCATGTAGGGCCCATCCACATTCGGGTTTCGCCAGGCGAACGCTGAGGTCACCTGTCCGAATCTCACGTCGGTGAAGGAAAGATTGCTCGCCGGGGCGCTGCCATCACTCCAGTTGGCGTCGTCCGAAAAATTCGAGCCGGTTCCGGACAAGCCGGTCCACTCTTCCAGGACTGCGCGGGCGGTGATCGGCGCGAGCGCAAGCAAGGCCCCGAGCGCCGCGCAAAGGCCGACGGGCTTCTGTCCGCGCGATCGCAACCGGCGCGGGCCATGCAAAGTTGTTTCCGCGCGCTGCGCTTGCACGCCGCGGCCTTCTTCGCCGGTCCAGCACTTTGCTACCATTTGCCCTCTCCTGCTGAGCGGCAGTCTAGCGGCAGGGCAAAGGTGTCGACAAGCCTCAAAACACCCGCCTTACGGGTGCAGTGCTCGATCGAGGAAGCGTGCGCTTACTCCCGAACCGCGGTCGCTTCCTTGCCCTTGCGGTCGCGCAGGTAATTCAGCTTTGCGCGGCGCGCTTTGCCGGCTTTTTCCACTTCCACCTTCGAGATGCGCGGCGAGTGCAAGGGAAACACGCGCTCGACGCCTTCGCCGTAGGAGATGCGGCGGACGGTGAAGGTTTCGTTGATCCCGCGGCCTTTCCGACCAATCACGATCCCGGCGAAAATCTGGATGCGCTCTTTGTCGCCTTCCTTCACCTTCGTGTGCACCTTCACGCCGTCGCCCACCTTGAAGTTGGTGACTTCGCTCTTCTCCTGCTCTTTTTCGATGGTGTCGATGATCGTGCTCATGGGATGAAAGTTATCTCGGGCTGCGGGGCGCACACCTTCCTGCGGCTCCGGCAAAATTGCAAACGCAAGCTGGCGGCCGCCGGCCCGGGCGTGGCGGCTCAGGTTTCGAAGATCATCAGGGTCAGGATCACGACTGCGTGGATCCAGACGAGGATGATCATCCACATGCGCAAATTGGCTGAGGCGTAGCTGTCGCCTGCGTCCGCGCGGTGGTGGAAAAAACGCGCGCGATTCCGCACGATGTAAACGCCCGGCAAAGAGGACAAGCACCAGCAGCAGGCCGAAGAAGATCTTTAACCCCAGCGGCGAGCCACGCGGGCGGCGGACAGCAAAGCATCTCTGAGAACGGCCGGGCGAGCGCCGACCGTTTTCCTGGCGAAAGAATTCGGAACCGGAGCCAGATGGTGACAGGAAATTACCGGTGAGAAAGCGGGAAGGAAGGGAATTTGGAAACCAGGAAGCCACAAAGGAGGAGGCAGCGGAATGGATTTTTCTGCCTCCTCACTTCCCGATCTCGTCCCTTTTTCTGGTTTTCTAATTTTCAAATTTCTCCGTCTTCTCTTTCCTGCTTTCCTCAATTCCTGATTCCTTCTCCTTCCTGGTTTCCAAATTGAATTTCTCTTCCGGAGCCTGCTGTCTATTTTTTGGGATGCGCTGCTTCTCGCTGCTTTTGGTCTTCGCGTTCGCGTCTTCGGCTGGGGCGGCGGACGGGCCGCTGATCTCCGGCAAGGCGGCGGTCGCGGCGGATTGGACGCAGGATGCGCCGGGCGTGCGCCATCGGCTGACGGTGGCGGATTTGCCGGCGCCCTATGCGACGGAGTCGGTCTCGAATGACGCCCGCGTGGTCTCGCGGCCGGAGGGGGCGCAACTGCGCGTGCCGCCCGGTTTCCGGGTCGAGCTTTTTGCCAGCGGCTTCCGGAATCCGCGCTATCTCCTGGCCGCGCCGAATGGCGACCTCTTCGTGACCGAGAGCAAAGCCAACCAGATCCGCGTCCTCCGCGATGCCGATGGCGATGGCAAACCGGAGACGAACGAAGTCTTCGTCGAGAAAGGCCTGAACCAGCCTTTCGGGCTCGCCTTTTACCCGCCCGGTCCCGACCCGCAGTGGCTCTATGTGGCCAATACCGATGGCGTGATCCGTTTTCCCTACCGCAAAGGCGATCTCCAGGCGCGCGGCCCGGCGGAAACGCTCGGAGCCCATCTCTCGCCCGGTGGCCTGCTTCATGGCGGCGGGCATTGGACGCGCGACGTGACCTTCTCGCCCGACGGGCAGAAGATGTATGTCTCCATCGGCTCGCGCTCGAATGTCTCCGACGATGCGGCCGAGGCCGATCGCGCCCGCATCTTCGAGTTCAACCCCGACGGCACCGGGCAAAAAGTCTACGCCTGGGGCGTGCGCAATGCGGTCGGGATCAAGTTCCGCCCCGGCACCGACGAGCTCTGGATGAGCGTGAACGAACGCGATGAGCTTGGCGACGGCCTGGTGCCGGATTACCTCAGCTCGGTCCAGCCCGGCGGCTTCTACGGCTGGCCCTGGTATTACCTCGGGGCGCACCAGGACCCGCGGCACCAAGGGAAGAAGCCGGAATTAGCGAGCAAGACGATCGTCCCCGACGTCCTCGTGCAGAGCCATTCCGCGTCGCTCAACCTCACCTTCTACACCGGCGAGCAATTCCCCGCGGAATACCGGGGCGACCTCTTCGCCGCCTTCCACGGCTCCTGGAATAAAAAGCGCCGCACCGGCTACAAGATCGTGCGTGTGCCCTTCGGGAAAGACGGGAAAGCGCGCGGCGACTACGAGGATTTCGTGACCGGTTTCGTCACGCCCGAGGGGAACGTCTGGGGCCGCCCGGTTGGGATCACGGTGGCGAAGGACGGCGCGCTCCTTTTTAGCGAGGATGGGAACAACACCATCTGGCGGGTGAGCGCGGCGAAGTAGCGGGCCTCTCGTCGTCGTCCTCGTCCTCGATGTCTCCGCAGTGGGAAACGTCCAACGTTCAACCTCCAACGCCTCAACGCGGAAGGCTCCCTGGCCGCCCGCGAACGGCCACCGGGCCAATTCACCGCAGAGGCGCGGAGGACGCAGAGCGACAGAACCAAACCCAAGCCTATCCTGCGCCGAAATCCGCGCATGCTTGCCCCCGCATTGAGGGGGATCGCCTTGCCAAAGCGTCGGCTCCTTTGCCCGAGGGATCGCTCAGGTTGCCCAAATTAGCCAACGAGTTGGCCAGGCTGCGGGCGCTTTGGCCAAATCAGGCGGCGGACTGGCCGGACTGAGAATCGATCTGGGCAAAACAGCCAGCGAGTTGGCCAAGATGGCAGATCAGCTGGCCCAAACGGCAACTCATCTGGCCCAGACGGCAACTCATCTTCGCCAGACGGCAACTCATCTTCGCCAGACGGCAACTCATCTTCGCCAGACGGCAACTCATCTTGGCCCAGACGGCAACTCATCTTGGCCCAGACGGCAGATCATTGGCCAGACGGCAATCATTGGCCCAGACGGCAGATCAGTTGGCCCAGACGGCAGATCAGTTGGCCCAGACGGCAGATCAGTTGGCCCAGACGGCAGATCAGTTGGCCCAGACGGCAGATCAGTTGGCCCAGACGGCAGATCAGTTGGCCCAGACGGCAGATCAGTTGGCCCAGACGGCAGATCAGTTGGCCCAGACGGCAGATCAGTTGGCCCAGACGGCAGATCAGTTGGCCCAGACGGCAGATCAGTTGGCCAAAGCGGCAGACGAGTTGGCCATAATGGCAGGCAAATTAGCCAAGGGGGCACCCGTTTGTCCCGCAACGGCGCTCTACCCGCGGAGAGCCCGGCGACCTTGGAGGAGACGGAACGCCGCCCCCTCAAGGTCGCCCCGAAAAGCAAAACGCCTCTCCGGGCGAACCGGAGAGGCGTTGCGGAGAAACAGCCGACGTTTTCTTAGCTCTGCTTGCGGCGGAGGAAGCGCTGCCCACAAACGAGCGCGCCCATGCCCAGAAGCATGTAGGTCGCAGGCTCGGGAATCTGGACAGGAGTAATCGGAGCGGAGGAGGTCAGGGAGAAATTATCGATCCCAACCGTGTCCCGGCTGCCACTTCCCGCCGAGGCGGTTAATGCAACTATGCGGAAGGTGACATTAGCTTGGTTGTCCAAGGCCGTCCCGAAATCGGCGTTTGTGAAGGCGAAGCTCGTCGACCCGAACACTCCCGGGTCGTTATAGGTGCCGAGCGTGGTAAAAGTCGAAGGCGATGGGCCAACACCATACTGCAGCGTGAAAGCGGTCGAACGCGTTTGAACGCTCAACATCTGCAGGTCAATGGAAAGGGCTGAAACCGTTGCACCCGTGGTGCTGAAGTTGAAGTTGAAGGCGACCCCAGGATCGCCAAACGCTCCCGTTTGCCGCTCAGCAAGCGCGCGATTTGTAGAAGCATTCTGCTCAGCGGCGGTCGCAGCAGCAGTTAAACCGGTCGCGGATGCATAATTCCCGAACTGGCCCGTGGTCGAACTCCAGAGAATCTGCGCCGGGTTATACGTCGCATTTTGGTTGCCTATGGTTGTTGCGGTGGCGTTCGAGGAAACGGTCCAACCCGCTGGCAGCCCGCTCGCAAGATTATCAAAATTTTCCGTGTAGGTAACGGCACTCGCAGTCCCAATCGAGACAAGTGCGAAGGCTGCAGTGAGTGAGGCGTATAGAGTTTTAATCATTTGTTCTCCGAGGTTTGTCTGGGTGCTGGCGAGATTCTCAGGCAGTCGGCGGGCTGACAATCCTTTTTTGGAAGAATTCGAAACTTTTTTTCTGACCGAGGGGGCGGGGCGCCAGCGGCTTACGCGTTTTCCATCGCCGGACCGCGGGGCGGTTCCCCTAAAGCAGCTCGTAGGAAAGGACGCTCAGGCAATAGAGCGCGGCGGTCTCCACGCGGAGGATGATGGGGCCGAGGGTGATCGGGCGGCAGCCGTGGGTCTTGGCGAGGCCGAGCTCGGCGGGGGTGAAGTCGCCCTCGGGGCCGACGAGCATGAGGACGCTGGCGGGCGGGGTGGCGGTCTCGGCGAGGATTTGCCGGAGGTGGCGGGCGTCGCTTTGCAGCGAGCCGATGAGCATGAGGTCGAAGCGCGGGCGCGCGCCGAAGAAATCGGCGAGGCTGCGCGGGGTCTGCACTTCCGGGAGCCAATTCTGGCCGCATTGCTTGGCCGCCTCGACCGCGATCTGCTGCCACTTCGCCTGCTTGGCCGCGGCGTCGGCCGGGTCGAGCCGGACGATGGTGCGATCGGAGAGCAGCGGAACGATCGCGGCCGCGCCGAGCTCGACCGCTTTCTGCACGATCAAGTCCATGTTTTTCCCCTTGGGAATGGCCTGGCCGAGGGTGATGCGGCAGCGGAGCGGCGGGGTGCGGGTCTCGTGCAGAAGGCGCAGGCTAATTTCGCGGTTTTCCGTGGCGGTGATCTCGGCGGTGGCTTCGCGGCCGTGGCCGTCGAAGAGGACCAGCTTCGCGCCGGGCTCGAGGCGGAGGACGGTGCGGGCGTGGCGCGCCTCGGGGCCGCGGAGACGGAGCGGGGTGGCGGACCAGTCGTTAGGCGGAAGGTGGAAGCGGTGCATCTGGTTTACTCGTGCTCTTGCTCCTGATCGTGCTCGTGAGCGCTCGGGAGAGCGATCGGAAGAGAGGGGCAGAACGTTCAACGTTCAACTTCCAACGTTCAATGGATCAACGAGGGGAGGAGGCGACGTCGAACGTCGAACGCTACGGCGCGGTGAGGCGGACGCGCAGGAATTTGCGGGGCGCGGGCAAGGGCTGCGCGGCGCGGTAGGTGACGCGCTCGATGCCGGGCGGGAGACCGGTGGTGGTGACGCTCGCCAGGACGGCGTCGGTGCTCCACGGGCCGGTGAGGTTGTCGGCTGTTTCCACCAGGTAAGAGAGCTGCGGGGCGTCGGTGCGGCGGTTGAAAGTGAGGGTGGCGTAGGGCTTGAGCAGATTGCCATCGGCGGGATCGGGCAGGAGGGCGGTGCCGGCAACAGGGAGAAGCGGCTGGCCGCTAAGGTCGAGCAAGCTGGCGGAACGCGGGTCGCCGTTGAAGGCGAAGACGAGGAGGTTGGCCACGCCGTTGCCGGAGAAATCAGCCAGCGGATGGGTCGCGAGGCCGGTGAAAGCGGGGGCGAAGAGCTGGGCCCAGGCGGCGTTGTAAGGGGTGTCGTCGTGCAGGGTGATGACCGCGCCGGTGGCGGGATTGCCGACGACGTAACCGCTCCCGCCGACGAGCGCGGGCACGATGGTTTCGTCGAACTCGGTGAAGTCGCCATCCGGCAACGGGGTGAGCGTGACCATCTTGATGGTCTCGTTAGGGGCGAAAGTCACGCTCCCGGTATTGCCGCTCAGCGGCGCGTCGAGAGTGTAATCGACCCCGGGGGTAGCGCTGCCGCCGACGGTGAAGCCGACCGTGACCGGCTGCGGCTGGGCGTCGGCTAACGAGAGGTAGAAGCGGGCGGAATCGAGCGGGCGCTCGGCCGCGGAATCGTCGAGGGTGAAGAGGGTGACCTGCGGCGGCGGCAGCGGACCATTGAGCGCAAGGGCGACGTTCCCCTGGCCGCCGGCCCAGCCATCGACCGCGAGGAAATACTCCACCCCGGCGGTAGCGGCGAAGACGAGCTGGCTTTGGTCGGTGTCGTTTGCCTGGTCGTTCGCGGCCACGAGGGTGAGGGCGTTGACTGCGCTTCCGGTGTAGACCGCGAGGAGCGTGTCGAAGTTACTCCCGGCGGTGGAGACGGAGACGTAGCCGGTCCGCGTGGAGGTCCAGCGCCACCAGACGGAGTGCCCGCCGGGGTCGCCCGCGTGGTTCGGCTCGCCGGGTTCCCGGGTGGCGCTCAAATTCGTGCCGCTGGTGCTCGGAGCGTCGCCGGTGAGGGTGAAGGCGCTGGCAAAGTTGTCGTTCGCGGGCGGTGCGACCGGCGGCGAAAGAGCCAGCGAGATGCTGCCGGACGCGCCGCTGTAGCCATCGACCGCGATCTGGTAAGTGACCCCGGCGGTGGCGTTGAAAGTGACCAGACTGGTGACGCCGGGGCCGCTGTCGTCGTCGCCGCCGATGAGGGTGAGGGCGTTGACCGCGCTGCCGGTGTAAACGCCGAGCGTGGTGTCGAAGTTACTCCCCGCGGTGGTGATGGAGAAGGTGCCGCTGGCGGGCGCGGTCCAGCGCCACCAAACGGATTTACCGCCGCTGTTGTTCGCGTGGTTCGGCTCGCCGGTTTCCTTGGTCGCGCCGGCGTTGGTGCCGCTGGCGGAGGGATTGGTCCCGGTGAGGACGAGGCCGTTGACGAAGTTGTCGTTAGGCGGCGGCGGCGCGAACCCGGTGACGCTGAGCGCGACCGTGCCGGAAGAGGCGTAATTCCCATCGACCGCGAGGAAGTAAGTGGTGCCGGCGACGGCGTTGAAGGTCACGCGACTGGTGGTGCCGCTGTAATCGTTATTGCTCGCGACGAGCGCGAGACTGCCAAGGCCCGGGCCGGTGTAGACCGCAAGGAGCGTGTCGAAGTTGCTCCCGGAAGTGGAGACGACGGTGCTGCCGGAATAGAGCGCGGTCCAGCGCCACCAAACGGATTTGCCGCCGGCGATGGCGGCGTGGTTCGGCTCGCTCGCTTCCTTGGTCGCGTAGTCGTTGCTCGCGCTGGTGGAGGGGGTGTTGCCGGTGAGCACGATGTTGCTGGCAAAATTGTCGTTCGCTGGGCGAATCGGCGCGTTGGCGCTTGGGGTCACGGTGAGGTTGATGTTGCCCGTGGCGCCGCCGTAGCCGTCGACCGCGATCCGGTAAGTGGTCCCGGCGACGGTTGCGAAACGGACCGCGCTGGTGAGCTGGCCACCGCTGTTGGTATCGCTCGCGACGACGGTGAGCGCGTTGACCGCGTCGCCGGTGTAGACCGCGAGGAGCGTGTCGAAGCTGCTCCCGGCGGTGGAAATGGTCACGCTGCCGCTGCTCGGCGCGGTCCAATTCCACCAGACCGAGCGGCCGCCGGCGTAACCGGCGTGGAGAGGCTCGCCCGCTTCCGCGCTGGCCTCGAGATTGTTTCCGCTCAGGCCGCCGCCGCCGGCGGGCACGGTGAGCGCGCTGGCAAACTGGTCGTTAGGCGGGGGCTCGAACAGGTTGATGAGTGCGCTCGAGACCGCGCCCACGAGGTAATCGCCCGGCCGCGGGTCGATCGTGCAGACAATCGTCTCCGTGCCCTCGACGAAAGTGTCGGCAATCGGGAGAATGCGGAGAAGCGCCGTGCCCGCGCCTTCCGGAATCACGATCGTGCCTTTGCGCGTCGCCGGGTCGTAGGTGAAGGCGCCGTCTAATTCGTAATCGGCATTCGCGAGGCCGGGTGCGGTCGCGCTGCCGGAAAGGGTAAAGCCAACGGCGAGGCCGCCGGGATTGGCCACGCCATTGATCCGGATGGCAAAGACGCCAGGGTCGCCGGTTTCCGAGGCGCTGGCGTCGGAGGCGGCGATTTGCACGGTGCGCAATTGATCGCCGGTAGCGGCGGAGGTGGCAGTGATGCTGAAGTCGTCGATGCGATTGTTGCCCGCGCTCCCGGTGGCGCCGCTGAGGGTGTAACGCAGGGTGACATTGGGTGCATTATCCAGCTCGCTGTAGGCGGAGAAGTCGACCGCGCGCTGCACGAAAGTGGCGCTGCGGCTGGCGGTGTTGATGTTTGCCAGGGTGGTGAAATTCGCGCCGTCGACGCTGAAGGACCAGCGGCCGGTGTCGTAACCGCTGGCGGTCCCGCGGGTGGCGAAGGCAATGTGCAGGCTTATGAAGCCCTGCATGGAAAAGCGGAAATCAATGAAGGTGTTGTTCCCGCCAGGGCCGACGAGCGCGAGCGCATTGCCCGAGGTGCCGGAGAAGTTCGTCACCGTGCCGCCCCAGCCGCTGAACGAGATCGAGCCAAAGCCGGAAGTGGCCGGCAAGGGATTCGGGTATGGCACAGCGTCGAAGTTCCACGAGGCCGGAAGCGCTGGCGTGTCGGTGATCGTAACCGTGGCCGCGGCGCCAGGGACAATCGTGTAATTCATCCCCGAGGCGAGCGTGATGGTGGCGCTTTCCGCCGGTTCCGCGATGCCGTCAGCCACGGGCACGAGCGTGAGCACGGCGCTGTTGTAATTCGCCGGGATGAAACAGCTCCCGCTGCCGGACGCGGGATCGAAGTTCACGTTCTGGCCGGTGAGGTTGTAATCCGCGCCCGCGGTCGCGGTGCCGCTGACGGTGAAGAAAACGGTCACGCCGCTGCTGCCGGCAAATTGATTGAGCGAGATCTGCACGTTCGCTGAAGTCGTCGGCAATTCCGTGGCCGAAGCGGAGAGCGCGGTCACCTGCGCGATCGGCTGGGTGCCGGTGCCGTTCGGCGTGCCTACGCCCCAGATGGCCTGGACCCATTCCGGGTGATCGATGAACGGATTGCGATTGTGCTGGTAGTCGGAAAAGATGAGGTCGTTCCGCCGACGCTCGGCGTCGTCTGGCGGGTCTTGTTCATTCCAAAGGAGGAGCGTGTTCAGGTTCGCCATCTGCGAGCCGCTCGGTGGATACGAGACCAGCTCCATGTCGGTCGTGTTCGGCTCGGTCCCGTCGTAGCGCACTTCCATGTAGAAAAGCGCGCGCGCGATGTCGCCGCGCTCGCTCGGCGCGGGCTGCCAGGAATCGCTGTCGCGGCTGGTCTGCGGCGCGAGCGGCGCGGCTGGGATGACGTAGCCGGGATCGTTCGGATTGCTCTCGTCGAAGTAGAGATTGCCGCGAACGTTGTTCACCGAGGTGTCGGCCGGGACGACGTGGAAAAGGTCGCTATCGTCGGGTCCGGCCTGGTCGGAATCACCGCGCGCGCGCGGCCAAAGATGCTCGCGATTCCAAGAGGAGGAGCTTTTGCTCACGCTCGTCTGCGAATAGACGAGGAGGATGTTGTGCGGATCGGCCGGGTCCTCGTAGAGCACGCGCAACGGATCGAGAATGCTCACGTAAGGGATGACGGTCTGGCCCTTGATTCGCTCGTGCAGCGCGGCTTTGAGCGCGCCGCCGGAGAGGCCTTGCGCGCTGTCGTAATAGCCGGGCGGCGGATCGGCCCGGAGGGAAAACGGCGCGCTCGCGAGAAGGCAGCTCGCAAGCAGGACCAGCGCTTTGACCCGGGGGAGGATGGCGGGAGAGGCTAGGGAAAAGCGCCGCGGAAAGCGACGCTTTTTCTGCGAAACGCCGAGGAATTTTCGGCGTGAACCGGCCGTCTAAATTGTCCGCTAGCGGAAAAATTCTTTCGCGCGCTCGAAGAAGCCGCGATGCAGCGGGGTGTTCTCCTCGCCGCAGAGCTCGGCGAATTCCTCGAGCTTGCGGCGTTGCTCGGCGTTGAGCGCGCTGGGAACCTCGACGATCAGGCTGGCAAAAAGGTCGCCGCGTTCGCGGCCGTTGACGTTTTTAATGCCCTTGTCGCGGAGCTTAAAGACCTGGCCGCTCTGCGTGCCGGCCGGGACCTTGACGTTCGCCTTGCCTTCGAGAGTCGGGATGGCGATCTCGCCGCCTAAAGCTGCCAGGGTGAAAGGCACGGGGACTTCGCAGTAAAGGTTGTCGTCTTCGCGCTGGAAGACCGGGTGCTCCTTCACATGCAGGACGACATAAAGGTCGCCGGGCGGGCCGCCGCGGATGCCGGCCTCGCCATTCTGCGACGAGCGCAAACGCGACCCCTCGGCGATGCCGGCGGGAATCTTAAGCTTGATCCGCGAAAGCTTCTCGACCCGGCCTTCGCCTTCACAAACGCGGCATGGCTTCTCGATGATCTGGCCCGCGCCGCGGCAGCGCGGGCAGGTTTGCGAGACTTGGAAAAAACCGCGGGAGCTGATCACCTGGCCGCGGCCGCCGCAAGTAGGGCAATTGACTGTGCGCGAACCGGCCTCGGACCCTTTGCCATCGCATTCGTCGCAGGTATCAAGCTTGCGCACCTCGATCTCTTTTTCCACGCCGAAAGCCGCTTCCTCGAGCGTGATCTGCATGTCGTAGCGCAGGTCGGAACCGCGCTGCCGGCCGTCGCGATCCATCCCTGCGGCACCACCGCCGAAGAAAGTCTCGAAAATTCCACCGCCACCACCGCCACCAGCGGCGCCGAAGACTTCGCGGAAGATATCGAACGGATCGTGAAAGCCGCCCGCGCCGCGGCCGGCATTTCCCTGGGCAAAAGCCGCGTGTCCGTAGCGGTCATAGGCGGCTCGCTTTTCCTCGTCCATCAGGACGTCGTAGGCTTCGCCGAGTTCCTTGAACTGCTCCTCGGCCAGCGGATCGCCCGGATTTTTATCGGGGTGAAATTTGACCGCGAGCTTGCGGTAGGAGCGCTTGATCTCGTCGGCTGTAGCCGAGCGGGTCACGCTCAAGACTTCATAATAATCGCGCTTGGTCGCAGGCATGAGAGGACGAACGACCGAGAGCTACTTCGACGAGCCGCTGGAGACGACCACGCTGGAGGGCCGGAGGAGCCGGTCCCGGAGCTTGTAGCCGCGGCGCGTTTGGCGAATGACTTTGCCCTCGGGCACGCTCTTGCTCGATTCGTGCGCGATCGCTTCGTGCAGGTTCGGGTCAAAGGGCTGGCCCTCGGCATCAATCGGCTGGAGGCCGTTCTCGGCCAGGAAATCAGTCAGCTGCTTCAGGACCATGTTCATCCCGGCAAAGATGGGCGACTTCTCGCCTTCGCCGCGGGCGGCGGAGAGGCCGAGCTCGAAGTTGTCGATGATCGCGATCAAGCGCTCGAGCAGGGAGCTATTGGCGTATTTGATCGCGTCTTCCTTCTCGCGGGCCGCGCGCTTTTTGTAATTCTCGAAGTCGGCCTGGCTGCGGAGCGCGAGGTCGCGGAAACGGTCGAGGTCGCCCTGCAAAGTCGCGACCGGATCGTCGCTGTTCTCTTCGTTTTCGGCACCGGCGTCGCGCACGTTGACAGGGATTTCTTCGCCTTCGGCAGGCGTCTCGGTTTGCTGGCTCTGGCTCATGTCTTGCGGATTACAATTAAAGTGATGTCGTCGCTTTGCGGGGTCGACCCGACGAAATTCCGGAGGTCGTCGATCAGTCGTTTGATCACGGCCGCCGGGCCAGTCATGGCCGTCGCGCGCACCGAATGCAGCATGCGCTCGAACCCGAACTCGTCCCCGTTGGCGTCGAGCGCCTCGGTCACGCCGTCCGTGTAAAGGATCAGGCAATCGTCGCGCTCGAGCGGGACCGCGAAGTCCCCGGTGATCCTATCGAACACGCTTCCACTGTCAATTCCGAGGACCAGTCCGGGCGGCTTCAATTGGGTCAATTCGCCGGTCGCGCGGCGGTAAAGCAATGGGGCGTCGTGGCCCGGCGCGCGAGAGGGTCACGGTGGCGCGCACATGGTCGAGAATCAGGTAGGCCATGCTGATAAACATGTCCTCGCGGATGTCCGGGTAGAGCTGGCGATTGACCTTCTTCAGGACATCGGAAGGAGAGGGATTATCCGGCGCCTGGCTCCGGAGCACGCTTCGACAAATGGCCATGATGAGCGAGGCCGGCACGCCTTTCCCCGAGACGTCGGCAATCGCCACGCCCAGACGGTCCTGGTCCACCTGAATGTAGTCAAAGTAATCGCCGCTGACCTGGCTCGCGGGGATGTTCAACCCGCTGATCTCGAACCCCGGAACGCTCGGCGATTCATCCGGAAGAAGGATGCGCTGGATCTCACGCGCGATCTGGAGGTCGTGGTCCAGCCGCTTCTTCTCGTTCGCCTCGGAGTAAATGATCGCGTTGTAGAGCGCAAAGGCCGATTGCTCCGCGATCGACTTGAAGACCACGAAATCGCTCTGCGTAAACGGCGCGCTCATGGGCCCGTTCCCCACTGCGAGCACGCCCATGTTTTGTTTCCCGTAAAGGAGCGGCGTGACCATCATCGAGGTGGTGCCGAGGGGAGTTTGCTGGAGCTTCGCCAGCTCCGGGGCCTCCGCGAGATCGGCCAGGAAGAGCGGGAGCTCCTGGGCCCAGGCGCGGCCAATTACGCCCTCGCCCACGTCGACCGTGCGCATGCGCAGGTAACTCTCCAGCGCCATCGGCGTGGTCGCAGCCTGCTGGAGGATGTGCTCTGGCACTTCCACCATCGGCGGGCAGCCTTTGGAAACGAAAACAGGCAGCAACTTGTTCCCGCTGCGGTCGAGGATGTAGAGCGCGCCGCCATGGGCATCGAGAATCCGGGCGGCGCCCTCTACGATCAGTCGGTGCAGGTCGGCCGCGCGAATCGTCTCCGTGAAAGCCGCTCCCAGCCCGTGGAGAAAGTCGAAAACCAGCGTTTCCTCGACTTGGATTTCCTCGTTCGAGCGCTCGAGTTGGCGAATGCGCCGGCCAAGCGCGCGCCAATGGGCGAACCAGGCTGCGAGACAAGCCACCAGCAGCCCGAGAAGAAGTGTTGGCCACATACAGGGAGGGCCAGATTACTTCTTGTTCGGCTCGCTGTGCAGGTCTTGTTTTAGATATTCGAGGACGTCCTTGAAACGGGAGAAATTTTCCGGGGCGACTTCGCAGAGCGCTTCATGCGCATCGAGCATCTGGCGCGCTTGTTCCTGCTTCTGCGCTTCGCCGGCTGGGGGTTTTGCTTCGCCGGTCAAAGTCTCACAGGTCGGCGCCGAGGTGCCGTTGGCGTGAATCTCGAAAATCTGATCCAAGCCCAAGCCAGTCAGAAGATCGCGGCTGCGCTCCCCGCAATGGACCACATGCAGGTGTCCCTGGCCGATTTCCTTGAGCCGCAAAGCCACGCTCGCCATCGTCCCCATGAAGGTCGAGTCCATCATCGCGCACTCTTCCAAGTCGATGACAAATTCGCGGTAGCCGCGGCCCACCATCACCCGGGCGAAGTCCTTGAAATTCCCACTGTTAAGAAAGTTCCCCTTCCCTTGAACTTTCACCCAAACGGTCTGCCCGTTCACGCCGACTTGAATCGATGACTGCACAGCTAGCTATGAAAAGTATAAGGTCACGGGTAGGGGTGTCAAACCTCGGCGCCGAGCCTGCCCCTCGAGATCACCGGCCTGCACGGCCGGTTTCCACTCCGTTTTGCGCCTCTATTTATCGCCATAGATAAGATCGAGTCTCAGCCACGATCCGGCCCTTTTCGATCAGGAGACAACGCCACGCGAGCACCCGTCCGTCGCTCCAGAAATCGTCGCCGGTCACCGCGAAGGCTGTCTTGTGGCTCCCGCGCGCCGCGGTGTAGGTGACCTCACGCGCCTGGGTGAAACCGCGAAGCTTTTCCTGCCGATACTCCAGCCGCACGGTAATCTCCGCCGGGCGCGCCGCGCGCCAGAAAAAGTCGAAGTAATTGCCGTAACGCCGGCGCTGGTCGAGCGCGGTGACCGCGCCGTAAAGCCGGTAGGAATTCTCGAAACCGACCGCCGGATCGCGCGCGCCGCCGCGGTAGAAATTAGACTTCACTTTCGTCCCCGGCACGTCGCCCAGGAAGAAGAGCTTCGTCTTGCGAAATTCGAAGGCCGGATCCAGCGCCGTCGGGAGCGCATTCGCTTCCGGCAGCTGCCGGAATTCGTTCGCCCGCGTCGCCTGAAAGCCGGGCGAGGCGCACGAAGTCAGCAGCGAAATGGCGGCCAGTCCGGCCCAGAATTTCATCGCCCGTAGAGAACGGGCTCCGGGTGGCGAAGTCAATCCGCGCCTCCGGGTTTCGCGGCGCATCTTCCGCGCGTAATCTCTTCCGTGGTCCCGGTGCAATACGAGCGCGGCGTCTTTCTGCCGGCGCAAAATCTCTGGCTCGATCCGTGGGACGCGAAGCCTTTCGCTTTCGTCTCCCATGCGCACAGCGACCATATCGCGGCCCACCAGGAGATCATCGTCTCCGAGCGCACTTCGCGGTTGATGCAGGCCCGTCTCCCGGGCGAGCGGCACGAGCACGTCCTGCCGTTTGGCCTAACGAGTGAGATCCGCGGCGCGCGCGTGACTCTTCTGCCGGCGGGGCACATCTTCGGCTCCGCGCAGTGCTTCCTCGAAAGCGAGGCCGGGTCGCTCCTTTACACCGGAGACTTTAAACTCCGTCCGGGGAAGTCCGCCGAGGCCACCGAGTGGAGGACAGCCGACACGCTCATCATGGAGACCACCTTCGGTCTCCCGCGTTACGCTTTTCCGCCGACCGAGCAGGTGGTCGCGCAGATCGTCGCTTTCGCCCGCGAGGCCCTGGAGGAAAACGCCGTGCCGGTTTTGCTCGGTTACTCGTTAGGCAAGGCGCAGGAAATTCTCTGCGCCCTGGCCGAGGCCGGGCTCCATCCGATGCTCCATGGCTCGGTCTTTCGCATGACCCGGATTTACGAGCAGTTTGGGCAAAAGTTTTGCGACTACGACCGCTACAACGTCGATCAAGTTGCTGGCAAAGTTCTCATCTGCCCGCCGAGCGCGAACCGCTCGCGCATGCTCGAAAAGATCCCGAACAAGCGCGTGGCCATGATCAGCGGCTGGGCGGTCGACCCGAACGCGCGCTTTCGCTACCAGACCGATGCCGCCTTCCCGCTCTCCGATCACGCTGATTACCCCGATCTCTTGCGCTACGTCGAGCTGGTGCAACCGAAGCGCGTGCTCACCTTGCACGGGTTTGCCGCGGAGTTTGCGCGCGACCTGCGCGACCGCGGGATCGAAGCCTGGGCGATCAACCAGGAGAATCAGCTCGAGCTTAGCCTGCCCTCGGCCGTGCGCGTGAATGTGCCGGCTAAAATTGCCGCGCCCGCGGTTGCGAGTGAATTCGGCACCTTCGCCGAGATCGGCGAAGCGATCGCCGCGACTGCGGCCAAGCTCGAGAAAACGCGCCTGCTCGCGGAGTATTTGCGCTCGTTAGGCGAGGCGGAGCTTCCGATCGCTGCGCGCTACCTTACTGGAAAGGCCTTCGCGCAAAGCGACCCGCGCACTTTGCAGGTCGGTTGGTCGGTCATCTTCCGCGCGCTTGTCTCCGCCACGCGCCTGAGCGAGGCCGAGCTCTACGCCATCTCGAGCAAGCACGGCGATGCCGGCAAAAGCGCGCTCGAGGCGCTCGAAGGCCGGACCGCGCCGGCACCTTTTGCGCTCGTGGAATCAGCCGACTTTTTCACCGCGCTGCAAAAGGCGCGCGGCCCGATCGCGAAGGCCGAGCAACTGCAGGCGCGCCTGGCGAAGTTGAGTGCGCGCGAGGGCGCTTATGTGGTCAAAATTCTCACCGGCGACCTCCGCCTGGGCCTGCGCGAAGGCCTGGTCGAGGAGGCAATTGCCAGCGCTTTCCACGCGCCGGTGGATGACGTCAAGGAAGCGAACATGTTGTTAGGCGACATCGGGCAAAGCGCCACCCTGGCTGCGCGCGGCGCGCTCGCGGAAGCGGAGCTGGCGCTCTTTCGCCCGATCAAAAGCATGCTCGCCAGCCCCGAGCCGACCGCGGAAGCGATCTGGGCGCGCTTTGCGGAGCACCCGGAAATTTACGTGGAGGACAAGTTCGATGGCATCCGCGCGCAGCTCCATCGCGGCCGCGAACGGGTGGAAATTTTCTCGCGCGACCTGCGACGGATCACCGGGCAATTTCACGAGATCGTGGAGCGCGCGGCCGGGTTTGCGCCCGAGCTGATTTTAGACGGCGAGATCATGGCCTTCGAGGAAGGGCGCAAGCTCACCTTCTTCGATCTGCAAAAGCGGCTGGGGCGGAAAAGCGAAGGCGCGGATCTCTTCTCCGCCGCGGCCAATGTGCCGGTTGTTTTTGTCGCCTTCGACCTCCTTTGGCTCGATGGGCGCTCGCTCTTGAAGGCGCCGTTGCGCGAACGGCGTGAGCTCCTGCGCGGCCTGGTTTTGCCGGAGCAGTTTCAGCTTTCGGAGATCACCGCGGCGCATTCTGCCGACGAGATCGAGGAGATCTTCCAGCGCGCCCGCCGGCGGATGAACGAAGGCCTGATGATCAAGGATCCCGAAAGCATCTACTCGCCCGGACGGCGCGGGATGTTTTGGTTCAAGCTCAAGAAAGAGCTCGCGACTCTGGACGTGGTCGTGGTCGCGGCTGAGCTCGGTCACGGGAAGCGCAATCATGTCCTGAGCGATTACACTTTTGCGGTGCGCGATGATTTAACCAGCGAGCTTCTGCCGATCGGCAAGGCTTATAGCGGATTGACCGACGTGGAGATCGCCGAGCTGACCGAGCACTTCAAAAAGAACACACTGGTGGAGCGGGGCCGGCGCCGGCAGGTGAAGCCGGACATTGTCCTCGAGGTCGCGTTCGACTCCGTGCAGCCAAGCACGCGGCACGCGAGCGGGCTCTCGCTGCGCTTCCCGCGGATCAAGGCGATCCGCCGCGACAAGACGCCGGAGCAGATCGATACGCTCTCCTACGCGCGGCAGCTCGCCGGCCAGATGTTGCCGGCTACGGCTCGTTAGCCCCGTCCGGGGTCGCGCTGGCAGTCGGCGTCGCCTCGGGAGCTTCCGCGGGAAGTGCGCGCACGCCGCCGCGCGGATGCCCGCGGGAATTCCGCGGATCGCGCCGGCCATTCTGCACACCTTCCGGGTCGGCCGCGGCCGCGGGGGCTTCGGCCGCAGGCTCATTGGGCCCGCGCGGAGGCGGCGGCATGGTCGAGTCCGGGCGGGGCCGGCCGGAACGCGGCGGAGTGGCGGCCTCGGCAGCGGTTGCTGTCCGGCGTCGCCGTTGGCGCAGGCGTGCTCACCGGTGCGGGCGTAGCGGCCACGGGCGGAGTGCGGCGGCCGTCTGGTTGGCGACGCTGGTTTTCGTCGCGGCGGGCCTGGCCGGCTTCCAGTTGCTGGCGCATCCGATCGGAACGCTCAAGGGCGCGCTGCTGGCGCAGTTCCTCGGCGCTGGGGGCGCTTGCGACCGGTTCAGCCTGGGGAATAGCCGGCACTTTCACCGGGGTGGGCTCCTCCGCGGGCGTGGCCGTGGGGCGCTGCCGCGGGCGGGTGGGCTCGGGGGTCACGGTTGCAACCGGGGTCGCGGTCGGCGCAATGGTGGCGACGGGCGTGGCGGTTGCTTCCGGAGTGGCGGTGGCCACTGGGGTTGCGGTCGCCGTTGCCGTCGGAGTCGCGGTTGGCCGGACGCGCGGAGTCGCCGTGGCTGATGGCGTCGGTGTAGCCGTGGCGTCGGCGTCGGCGTTGCCAAGGGAGTGGAGGCCGGCGTCGGCGTGATCGCCGGCGCGGCGCTGGCTGCGGGAGTGGCGGTCGGCGCGGCCGTCGCAGCGGCTGCAGGCTGCGGAGCTACTGTGGGCGCATTTTCCGGGATTTCCGGCTTCTCGTAGCGCTTCGAAGGCGCGTCCGGCGGAGGCGTCGCCTCGGCGCGCATTTTCATGCGGGCCTGCTCGGCGGCAGGATTGTTCCGCTCGTTAGGCTGAACGCGTTCGGCGCGTCCGCCGCGCAGCATCGCGCCCTCGGTGCGCGGACGTTCCGCGGAGCGCGCGGTGAAAAGAGGCGTCATCATCGCAACCACGCCCGCGGTGACGGAAGCGCCGGGCGATTGCTCCTGCTGCACGTCGTATTCCCGCTGGAGCCGCATACGCTCGAGCGGGCGGCGGGAACGGCCGCGGAGTTCATCGTAGTTCGGACCTTCGTTCACCACCGTGGTGTTGTTGTAAGTGATGTTGGTCACGTTGGTCGTTTGGTTGACGATGGTGACGTTGCGCTCCTGCGGGACGACATAACGCTGGATGTTTTCCGCGCCGATATCTTCATCGGGAATGAAGACATACTCGTCGGCGTCGATGTCATAATAGCTGTCGGCCCACTTCTTGATCCCGGTGCGCTTCTCGAAACGCGCTTCCGGCGGAAGCGGCGCCCAGCCAACGTGATCGCCGCCCGTGCGCCACGAAACCCAGGCCGGGGCCCATTCCTCACCTGGCACCCAAACCCAGCCGATGTCGTTCATCCGCGTCCAGCGCCCGTAGTGATAAGTGGCCCAGCCAAACGGCTCGTCCGAGATCCAGGTCCAGCCCGCATCGGTGTAGGTCCAGCGCCCGTTGGTATAGGGCCGCCAATTGCGCGCGCGGGCCTCGCGCGGCTGGAAGACGTAGCCGTAGGTCTCCGATTGCCGCCAGGCACCATAGGGCTCGAGCTTGCGATAAAAGGTGTCGTAGGAACGGGGCGCTGCGCGGTCTTCGCGCTCGGTGCGTGTGCTTCGCGTGGTCGTAACCGTGCGCTCGCGCGGGGCAGCAGTCGCGGCGGGAACGGTCGCGCGCGGGCGGCTGGCGTCCGCTTCCTTATCGGCCAGGGCGCGTTCCCGGGCGTCGAGCTCTGCGGCCTGTTGCGCCAGGCGTTGCTGATCGGCGGTCTGACGTTCGGCCGCGAGGCGGGCTTGCACTTCACGTTCGACCTGGGCATTGCGCTCGGCTTCGGTCACCGCCGGTTTTTCGCAGGAAAGGAGCAAGGTCGTGGCTGCGGCCAAGGCGAGCAGGGCAGAAATTTTCATGTGCTTTTTGGACATCTGGTAACGGCGATTATTCAATCGGACTCGATTCGTGTTGGCTCTGGGGTGGGCGTAAAGGAAGCCGCCGGCGGCGGGGCGATGGTGACTTTCTCGATGCGGTGGCGATGCGCGCGCTGGCGGTTGGAGTAGATCGCGAGCGCGGCCATGACCACGAGGATCAGCCCCATGAGCCACAGGCCGCGGCGCGGCGCGGGCGAGCTCGGAGGGCGCGCGGTTTTCTCGTTTGAGGGCACCCGTGAGTATGCGGCGACGATTTTTCGCCGCAAGGGAGGATCACGCGGGTGCGGGTTGTCCAAGCGCGCGCCCCTGCGTAGCGTGGGCCCATGAAGCTCGCCCTGCTTGCCCTCGTTAGTCTGGCCGCGCCGCTGGTCGCCCAGGCCGCTCCGGCGGATGAACAATTCCAGAAACTGGCCGCGAATTACCTCGAGGAGCGCTTGCGCGCGCACCCCGAGGAAGCGACCGGCCTCGGCGACCACCGTTTTGACAGCAAACTGAGCGACTATTCGGATGATGCCCGCGCGGCCGAGCTTGCGCGTCAGAAGGAAGTGCTGGCTAAATTAAACGGCTTCGAAAATCCGAAGGCGCTCACGGGTGCGAACAACGTCGACTTCCGCATCCTGAAAGAGAACGTCGAGGGCGAAATCTTCAGCCTCGAGGTCCTGCGCGAGGCCGAGTGGAACCCGCTGGTTTACAACCAGAGCCTGGTCAACAGCCTCTATCTATTGATCGCGCGCGACTTCGCGCCGGCGAAGGAGCGCATCCCAAATTTGCGCGCGCGCATGGAAGGAATTCCCGCGGTGATCGCGCAGGCGAAAGCGAATCTGCAGCATTCGCCGAAGATCTACACCGAGACCGCGATCGAGCAGATGCAGGGCGCGATCAGTTTCGTGCGCGAAGGGCTGGAGCCGGTGCTCAGCCAGGCGCCGGAGATGAAGGCGGAGCTGGCCCCGTTGCAGGAGAAAACAGCCAGCGCTTTGGAAGAATACAAGAAGTGGCTCGAGACCGATCTGCTCCCGCGGAGCGATGGCGACTTCCGCCTGGGCGCGGAGAAGTTCCGGCAAAAGCTGCACTTCGCGCTCGCCTCCGATTTGTCGATGGAGGAGATCATGAAGCGAGCCCGGGCCGATCTCGCGGCCACGCAGACGGCGATCTACCAGACCGCGCTCCCGCTTTACCGGAAGTATTTCCCGCAGGCGGACAAGGAGTCGTTAGGCGACAAGCGCAAGGTCACGACCGCGGTGCTGGACAAGCTCGCGGAGGAACACCCGAACGACGAGACCATCGTCGGCTACGCGCAGAAGGTCCTGCGCGAGGCGACGGAGTTCACCAAAAAGAAGGACCTGGTCACGGTCTACGACGAGCCGCTCGAGATCATCGTCATGCCGGAGTTCAAACGCGGGCAGGGGATCGCCTATTGCGATTCGCCCGGGCCGCTGGAGAAAAACGGCGCCACCTTCTTCGCGATCGAGCCGACGCCGCCAGGCTGGTCGCAGGAGCGGAAGGACTCGTTCTTTCGCGAGTATAACAACTACATGATGCGCGACCTGACGGTGCACGAGGCCATGCCCGGGCATTTCCTGCAGTTGGCGCACTCGAACAAGTTCCGCGCGCCCACGATGGTGCGCGCGATTTTCCAAAGCGGGAGCTTCATCGAGGGCTGGGCGGTTTACTCGGAACAATTCATGGCCGAGGCCGGCTACGGCGGGCCGGAAGTGAAGATGCAGCAGCTGAAAATGCGGCTGCGGGTGATCTGCAACGCCATCCTCGACCAGGGGATCCACACCGCGAACATGAGCGAGCAGGAAGCGCTCGACTTGATGATGAAGGAGGGTTTTCAGCAGGAAGGCGAAGCCGTGGCCAAATGGAAACGCGCCCGCCTCTCCTCGACCCAGCTCTCAACCTACTTCGTCGGCGTCACCGAGCACCTTGACCTGCGAAACGCGGCGCAGAAGAAGCGGGGCGAAAAATTCGACCTGAAGAAATACAACGACGAAGTCCTGAGCTTCGGCAGCCCGCCGGCGAAATACGTCCGCGAGCTCATGGGGCTTTAGTCTTCGCGCCGTCCGCAGTGAGAGCCGGCGTGCTCGCGGGCGGCCGTCGGTGTTGCGTCGCCTGCTCGTAAGCGTAGGCGAGCGCGATCAGCTTCGGTTCCGAGAAGGCCGGACCGGAAAAGGTGATCGTCTGCGGGTAGGGCCCCGCAATCGGCGGATCTTTCGGGCCGGCGGTGATGAAGCCACCGGGCACGGTCACGCTCGGGAAGCCGGCCTTGGCGGGCGCGGTGCTGAAGGTGTTGCCCACGGCGATGATTGCATCCGTGTCGTCCTCGGTCCCTGGCTGGCCGTCCGGCCCGTAGTAAATCGCGTTGAGCGCGTCGCGCGAACGCGCGAGATCGCGCGCGCGATCCTGCTGGTAACGCCGCGTGTCGGCGCTTTCCGGCGCGAGGTCCAGCTGGCTCGCCGCTTCCGCGATGCCTTGTCCGTATTTCAAAGGCGGGACTTGCTCTGCATTGAAGGCGACCACTTCCTGCAAGTTCCGCCGCGGTGCGCCGGGCGTGTTCGCCAAGTAGGTATCAAGATCACGCCGGAAACCGTAAAGGAGGACCGAGGAGCACGGGATCGCCGGTGGCTCCGGCACCGCGGGCAGGGGGTAGGTGGTGCAAGAGTCGGCCTGAACCGGAATGTCTTCCGCGGCCAGGCGCCGCACGGTGGCGCCCTGCTTTTCAAGATCGGCCACGGCGGCGTCGAGGAGTCCCTGGCGATTCGCCGGCAGCGGCGTGCGCGGAGTGTAAACCGCCAGCCGCGCGCCGCGCAGTGCTTTCCGATCGAGGAAGCGGGTGTAATCCGTCAGGCAGCGACCTTTCGTTAGGCAAACATCTGTCGCCGGGTCTTTCGGGTCGTGGCCCGCGATCACACCGAGGACGATCGCCGCGTCGGTCACCGTGCGCGTGATCGGGCCGGCAGTATCCTGATCGGCGGTGATCGGGATGATGCCGTCCCGGCTCACCAGGCCAAGCGTTGGTTTGATTCCGACCACGCCGTTGGCGTTCGCCGGGCTCAGGATCGAGCCATCGGTCTCTGTGCCGATCGCAACCGCGGCCAAGTTCGCGTTCACCGCCAGCGCCGGGCCGGAACTGGAGCCGCCGGTCGGGAGCACCGGGCGCCCGTCGTTGAACGGCGCCTCGCTGCGCGAGTCCGGCCGCGGGTCGTAGGGATTGAAGCTGAAACCAGCCAGCGAGCTGTAGCCCGCGGGGGTGTTTGGCGCGAGGAAGTTGGCCCACTCGGTCAGCGTCGCTTTTCCGAGGACGATCGCGCCCGCCGCGCGGAGGCGTTGCACGATGAAAGCGTCGTCTGGTGGCCGGGAATCGCGCAGGGCGACGCTGCCCGCAGTGGTCGGCAGGTCGGCGGTGTCGATGTTGTCTTTGAGCAAGATCGGCACGCCAAAAAGCGGCGGCCGCGTTTTTTGAGCGCGCTGCCGGTCAAGCGCGCGCGCTTGATCGAGCGCCGCAGGGTTGAGCGCAAGCACGGCGTTGATTTTTGGCCCGGCATCGTCATAGGCCGCGATGCGGTCGAGGTAGAAACGCGTGAGGCGCTCGATCGAGAACTGGTGTTGCTGCAAGGCATCGCGGATCTCCGGCACGGTCATCTCGACGCGTGGCGCTGGCTTCTCCGTTTTCGCCGCCGCGTTCAGCTGCAAAGAAACCGCTGCCAGGCCGAGCAGAAGCAAACGTTTCATCGTCCTTAGAAACGGCTGGCTCTCGCTTGCCGGCCTTGCGCTGAGCGCTCGCGGTCGAGTTTACAACTCTCCGGAAGGACCCCACACTTCGCGATGTTGAAAGTGGCTTCCTGGATTCGGCCGAAGGATGTCCCGCCGTTCCAACGCGCCTTTGCCGCGCATCCGGAGGTGGAATTTTGGAACGCCGCGGAGCGCGCGGTGCCGTTGGAAGAGATGGACGGCCTGCTCCTCACCGGCGGCCCGGATGTCTCGGCGGAATTCCTGCGCCAGGAGATCCCCGATCCTTCGGTGCTCGACACGGATGTCGATCCGGTGCGCGATGCCTGGGAATTTGCGGCCGCGAAATATGCGCTCGAGCACGACCTGCCGATCCTGGCCATTTGCAAAGGCCACCAGCTTTTGAACGTCGCTCTCGACGGCACCCTGCGCCTCGACATTCCCGGCCACAACGCGCCGGAGCAGCGCGACGAGAACGTGCAGCCGCTGCGCACGGAACGCGCCGCGCGGCATCGCTTTGAAAAAGTGAACAGCGCGCATCACCAGGCGATCGATCGCCTGGGCGACGGGCTGGTGGTCGAGGCCTGGAGCGCAGACGACGACATCATCGAGCAGGTTCGCCTAACGAGTCATCCTTTTGTCGTCGGGGTGCAGTATCATCCCGAGCGCAGTCCCGGCTACGAGACGCTTTTTGCCGATTTCGTGGCGCAGCTGCAGACTCGTTAACCAGCCATGGCCACTCCGCAAAACACGATCGCGATCGTCTACGACTACGACCAAACGCTCAGCCCGAGCTACATGCAGGACGAGGTGGTCTTCCCCGCCTTCGGGATCAACAAGGACAGCTTCTGGCGGCGCTGCAGCGAATTCGTGCGCGAGGAAGGCTACGATAGCGAGCTGGCCTACATGAAGGTGCTGCTGGACACGCTCGGGATGGACCGGCCGACCAACGCCGAGCTCAAGTCGTTAGGCGGCAAATTGAATTTCTACCAAGGGTTGCCGGAGATGTTCGATGATTTTGCCAGCACGCTCCTGACCGAGGAACACCGCAGCCACGGGATCAACGTGGAGCATTACATCATCTCCTCCGGGATGAAGATTTTGATCGAGGGCAGCCGCCTGGCGCCGTATGTGCGCGCGATTTTCGGCTGCGAATTTGCCGAGGACCGGGAGGGCCGGATCACCTTCCCGAAGCGCGTGATCAGTCACACGCAGAAGACGCAGTATCTTTTCCGGATCAACAAGGGCCTGCTCGAAATGAGCGAGGATGTAAACGATCACATGGACCCGGACATTCGGCCGATTCCGTTCCCGAACATGATTTACCTGGGCGACGGCCCGACCGACGTCCCGTGCTTCACGGTCATGCGGAAGAACGGCGGCGAAGCGATCGCGGTCTATAATCCGGACGACCCGGCGCGGGCCGGCTTCAAGAAATGTTTCCAGCTCGCGACTCATGCGGATCGCGTGCGCCACATGGCGCCGGCAGATTATCGCCGCGGGACGCACTTGCGCATGCTCCTCGAGCAGATGGTCGAGGAAACCGCCAACCGCATCGTGGCCCAGCGCCGAAGCGCGATCGAGACCGGCACTGTCCGCGCGCCGAAACACTAGCGCCGGGCGTTTACGGAAAGTTCAGGAGCAACCGCGCGGCAAACCAAAGCATGACCACCGCGGTCAGCGCCTGGGTGCCGATCTGCCAGGCGGGCCGGGCGAAGATGCGCGCGCCGAGTTGCACCGCGGTGCAAAGCACCACGCCCCAAACAAACGCGCCCAAGACCACCGACGCGGCGAGCGCGAGCGACTCCCGCACGCCGTGCGCCAGGTTCGTCTGCGAACCGATGACCGCGAGCCAGAAGCCGACGTTCCACGGACTGGTCAGGACCACCAGCAGCCCCAGGAAATAGCCGCCGCGCGTCCGCTTTTCCTCGCCGAAAACGCCCGGTTCGGCCGCGCGATGGGTCTGGTAAATCTGCCACGCAGCCAGGGCAAACTTGGTCGCCAGGAAGAGAAGAAGCGACAAGCTCACGACCGCGAGGGTGCGGCGAATAGCCAGCGAGTTCAGAATCGCGCCTGCGCCTAACGAGACGCAAAACGCCCAGAGGAAATCGCCGGTGCAGGCGCCAAGCGCGATCGGCCACGCGGCCCAGAAGCCGCCGCCGCGCGCTTTCGGGACCAACCCGCGTCGGATCATCTCGGCGTTGATCGGTCCCGGCGGCCAGGCCACCGACCAACCGAGCACGAAGCCATTGAGCAAGGTCGCGGGAGTCATCGTTTTGCAGCGGGCGGTTTTCGGAGAAAGGTGCGCGGAATGCCAGACCGTATCGCACGCCTCTTCGCTCAATGCCGCAAAGAAAACCGCGCGGCTTTCATTGCCTACGTCTGCGCGGGCGATCCGGATTTTCCGCGCACCCTGGAGATCGCCGGCGCGCTTGAGGCTGCGGGCGTCGATCTCCTGGAATTAGGCGTCCCTTTCTCCGATCCGCTGGCCGACGGGATCGTGAACCAAATGGCGGCGCAGCGTGCGCTCGAGGCCGGCGCGACGGTGCGCGGAGTGCTCGAGTGCGTGCGCGCCGTGCGTGCTCAATCGGAAATCCCGATCGTGCTCTACACCTACCTGAACCCGATGGTGCAGTTTGGGCTCGACGCCTTTTATCGCGAAGCCGAGGCCGCCGGCGTCGATGGCTTGCTCATCCTCGATCTTCCGCCCGATGAAGATGTGGAGCTGCACCGCCCGGCGATCGCGCACATTCGCCTAGTCGCGCCGACCACTTCCGGCGTCGCGGCTCAAGGAAATCTGCCGGCGCGGCGAGGGCTTCATCTATTACGTCTCGCGCGAAGGCGTGACCGGCGCGCAAACCAGCGTCGCCGCCTCGCTCGGCGAACGCGTGGCCGAGATTCGCGCGCTGCACCGACTTGCCGATTGCCGTTGGTTTCGGCGTCTCCAATCCCGACCAAGTTAAAACCGTGGCCGCGCACGCCGATGGCGTGGTCGTCGGCAGCGCGATTGTCGACCAGATCGCCAAACACGGAGGCGATCCCGATCTCGCCGGCAAAATTCGCGCCTTCGTCGAACCGCTCACGCGCGCCACGCGGCGCTAAGCGCGGTGTCTTAAGCGCCCTCCGGATGACGGGGCGCGCTCCGCATGCTAGAGGAGGACCACCATGCCGAAGTTGGACTTCATCAAAATGAACGGCGCGGGCAATGACTTCGTCATGCTCGACAACCGCGCGGGCGCCTTGCAGCTCTCCGCCAAACAGATCGAGCGCCTGTGCGATCGCCATCGCGGGATCGGGGCCGACGGCGTGCTTTTGATCGAGCCGGCGGCGAACGGCGCCGATTTCCGGATGCGCTATTACAATGCCGACGGCGGCGAGGCGGAGATGTGCGGCAACGGCGCGCGCTGCTTTGCCCGCTTCGCGCACCGCGTCGCCGGGACCGGCGAGAACCTCTCCTTCGAAACGCCCGCGGGCGTGATCGCGGCGCAGCTTCAGGGCGAAGCGGTGACCTTGCAGATGAGCGACCCGAAGGACATGCGCCTCGGCCTCCAGGTCGAAGCGCTGGGTGATACCTACACCTGCCATTACGTCGACAGCGGCGTGCCGCATGCGGTTGTGATCGTGCCGGCTATTTCCGAGGTCGATATCCGCCCGCTCGGCTCCGCGTTGCGGCACCACGCGGAATTCGCCCCGCGCGGGACCAACGTTGATTTCCTGGAACGGCGCGGGCCGCAGGAGATTGCCATTCGCACTTACGAGCGCGGGGTGGAGGACGAGACCCTGGCCTGTGGCACGGGCGTGGTCGCGAGCGCAATTCTCTTCGCGGCCACGGAAGGTGCGGCCTCCCCGATCCGCGTGCACGTCAAAGGCGGCGACGCGCTCGAGGTCGGCTTCACCAAAACAGACAGCACTTTCACCGGCGTGACCTTGAGCGGCCCGGCCGACTTCGTCTTCGAAGGCACGGTCGAGGTCTAACGAGATGTTCAAGGGCACCTACACCGCGCTGGTCACGCCTTTCCGCGACGGCGCGATCGACGTCCCGGCGTTCGAGAAATTGATCGAGAGCCAGGTCGCGGCCGGCATCACCGGGATCATCGCCATCGGCACCACCGGCGAAACGCCCACGCTGTCGCACGACGAGCGCGAGCAGGCGATCCGGCTCGCGGTGGAGATCGCGCAGGGGCGTTGCACGGTCATGGCCGGCACGGGGTCGTATGCCACGAGCGAAGCGATCGCCGCCACTGTGGCCGCGGAGAAGCTCGGGGTGCAGGGCGCGCTGGTGGTCGCGCCGTATTACAACAAGCCGAGCCAGGAAGGTTTGTTCCGGCATTTCCAGGCGATCGCGCAGGCGACCAAACTGCCGATCATGCTCTACAACATTCCCGGGCGCTGCGGCGTCGACATCCAGCCGGCGACTGTTCGGCGTCTGGCGGAAGCCTGCGGCAACATCGTCTCGATCAAGGAGGCCAGCGGCAGCGTCGATCGCGTGAGCGAGTTGCGCGCGCTCCTCCCGGAAAGCTTCACCGTCCTGAGCGGAGACGACGGCCTGACGCTGCCCTTCATGGCTGCGGGTGCGGTCGGCGTGGTCAGCGTGGCTTCGAATCTTGTTCCAGCGGAAGTGGTCGCGCTGGTGCGCGCCTTCGAGCGCGGCGAGATCGTGGAAGCGCGGCGGCGGCATCAGCGCTTGCTCCCGCTCTTCAAGGATCTCTTCATGGAACCCAACCCGGTGCCGGTGAAAACCGCGCTCGCCTGGCGCGGGATGATGTCGGCGGAAGTGCGGCTGCCGCTCTGCGAGATGGCGCCGGAAACCGAAGTGCGCCTGCGGAAAACGCTCGCCGCCTTCGACGCCAGCGAGCCATGAGCGCGCTGCAGATCGGCTTGGTCGGCGCGGGCGGCCGGATGGGGCAGGCGATCGTGCACCTCGCCGGGACGATGCCGGAAGTGGAGATTGCCGATCTCGAGCGCTGTGACGTGATCATCGATTTCAGCCACGCGAACGCGACCGCCAGCACCCTGGCGCACGGGAAGCCGGTGGTCATCGGCACCACTGGGCAGGCGCAGGCGGAGCGGGATAAGATCGCGGCTGCGGCCGAGCGTCTGCCGGTGATCTTGTCGGCTAATTTCAGCATCGGGGTGAACGCGCTCTTCGCGCTCACGCGGCGCGCGGCGGAGTTGTTAGGCAGCGAATTCGAGCTCGAGGTGGTGGAGATGCACCATCGGCTGAAGAAGGATGCGCCCAGCGGCACGGCCCGGCGGTTGGCGGAAATTTTGTGTGAAGCGCGCGGGCTCGATTACGAGCGGGACGTGGTCCACGGGCGCGAAGGGATGACCGGCGAACGGCCCGCCCGGCAGATCGGGATGCACGCGCTGCGTGGTGGCGATGTGGTGGGCGAGCACACGGTGATTTTTGCCGGGGCCGGCGAACGCCTGGAGCTCATGCACCAGGCCGCGAGCCGCGACACTTTCGCCGCCGGGGCGCTGCGCGCCGCGCAATGGCTCATGGGGAAGCCGCCCGGGCTTTACTCGATGGAGGACGTGCTCGGCCTCTCATGAGGGCGGGCATTGCCCTCGGCTCGAACCTGGGAGACCGCCGGGCGCACCTGTCGGCCGCGAAGGCGGCGCTGGCACGACTCGTTAGGGAGCCAGTCCTGGCTTCCGCAATTTATGAGACCGAGCCGGTGGAGTGCGCGCCGGACGACCCGAAATTCCTCAACGCGGTGGTCGAGCTGGAGTGGGCCGGAGAGGCGCTCGAGTTGCTGGCTAAACTGCGCGAGTTCGAGGCGGCGGCGGGACGCGCGCCGGAGCACCCGAAGAACGCCCCGCGCACGCTCGATCTCGACCTGCTTTATTTAGACAGCGAGATCATCCACACGGAGACGCTGGAGTTGCCGCATCCGCGCATGACCGCGCGCCGATTCGTGCTCGCGCCGCTGGCGGAGATTCGTCCGGAGCTGATCCTGCCGGGACAGGCGCGCACAGTCGCGCAGTTGCTCGCGCAATTGCCGGCGACAGAGGGATTGGTGCGGGTCGCTTCCCGGTGGTAGCCTTCCGGGCGATGGAAGATTTTCGCCAGAAGAAGCTGCGCGGCGAGCGAATCACGGCCCTGACGGCCTACGATTACCCGACCGCGCGGCTGCTCGACGAAGCGGGGATCGACCTCATCCTGGTCGGCGACTCGTTAGGCATGGTCGTGCTCGGCTACGAGGACACGACCGAGGTGACCCTCGCGGAAATGCTCCATCACACGCGCGCCGCCGCGCGGGCGGTGAAGCGCGCCTTCCTCGTGGCCGACCTGCCGATCCACACCTATGACACGCCGGAGCAGGCGGTGGCGACGGCGCGAGCCTTGGTGGCCGCGGGTGCGCAGGGAGTAAAGCTCGAGGGCGGGACGAATCACGTCCCGCAGATCGAGGCAATCGTGCGCGCGGGCATTCCCTTCATGGCGCACATCGGGATGCTGCCGCAAAGCGTGCGCGAGGAAGGCGGCTACAAATTGAAAGGCCGCACCGAGATCGAGGCGGCGGCGCTCCTGCAGGATGCGCGCGCGGTGCAGGCGGCGGGGGCTTTCGCAGTCGTGCTCGAGATCGTGGCCGCGCAGACCGCACGGCAAATTTCCGAAGCGCTGGAGATCCCGACGATCGGGATCGGTTCGGGCGAACAATGCGACGGGCAGATTCTGGTGACGCATGACTTGATCGGGATGTTTCCGTGGTTCACCCCGAAATTCGTCCGGCCGGAGGCGGAGGTGGCGGAGGAAATCCGGCGCGCGGCGCGGGCCTATATCGAACGAACGCGCACCGCGGGCCGTCTAACGGCGGAGGTTTAACCATGGCAGGCGAGACACACGAATTTGACGACTCGGTCTGGTCAGGCAGCCGGCAGCGGAACTGGCTGCTGGTGGGCTTGCTGGTCTCGCTCGCGCTCCACGCGTTGCTCTGCGTTTACTTTTACCGGACGGAGTTCCAGTCGATCGCTTCGATGGTGGTGCCGCCGCAGAAGACGGCCACCTTCAATGTGAAGACGGTCGACCTGCAGCCGCTGGACAAGGCGAGCATGGACGCGAGCCAGCAGGCGGCGAAGCCGGAGCCGGACAAGACCGACGTGCAGCTCCCGGACGAGAAGAAATCGTTCGATAAACTGCTCGAGGAAGTGCACGCCTCGACCGCGATCCCGGACGATGTGGCCGACGTCTTGCCGGATAATCCGCGGGTCGACCCGAACAACGCCAGCTCGATCCTGAAGGAGATTGAGCGGAACACCGCGCAAACGCTCGACCGAAGTCCGACGGCGACGCGGGAGCAATCGATCCTGAACGACACCGCGGTTTCCGGCCGGCCGCAACCAGCGCTCACCGGGACGGAACTCGCGCGCAGCACCACGATTCAAAAGCCGAACGTGATCAATCGCCTCCCGGGTGACAGCGCCGGGCCGGATCGCGGACGGACGCCGGGCTTCAGCGATCTCGATCAATTGCTCTCGCAGAAAGGTCCGCTCGGATCGGGTACGGCCATCCGCATGCCGGAGAACCAGCTCTTCGGCTACAACAGCGCCGACCTCGGCGGCGGCGCGGTCGACCAGTTACAAAAGCTGGCGATGTTGATCAAGCGCAACCCAAAGGCAACCTTCCGAGTCGAGGGCTACACCGACTCGTTAGGCTCGTTTGACTACAACCTGGACCTGAGCCAGCGCCGCGCAGACAGCGTGAAGCGCTACCTGGTGGAGGCGTTGCAGATCAATCCCACGCAGATCGAGACGCGCGGCTTTGGCGCGAGCAAATTCCTCATCCCGCCGCGCGCGATCAACCCGGGCGATCCAGCGGCGGAGCAAGCCGAGATTGCGCGGCAGCAGCCGAACCGCCGCGTGGTCGTGGTGGTGGATACGAAGAGCTAACGCGCTACCAGTTCTTGATCCACTGCACCTGGTCGGCCGCAGTGGAACCGGTGGTGTCGGCGTTGCTCCAAAGGTCGAAAGTGGGATTGAAACCGCCGGTGGCGGTGGGGTTAGCAGCCTTCAGCGTGGAATAGCCGTAGCTGTTGCCGAAGGGGTCGCGCAGATACTCGATCTTTGTGACCACATTGTTGCTGTTGCGCGTGCCGCCAAACATCTGCGGCTTGAAGGCCATGTAGCTCTTGGCGCCGACATCGGTCACGCCGTCAAAATCGCGATCGCCGGTGAGTTCGCCGTAGAGAAATTTGCTCGAGGCGCGCATGGTGGTCTCGGTGGCGGAGGCGGGATCGAGCGTCTCGGTCTTGCTTGAGTCGGTCGGGAAAATGCCATTGTCGGACTTGTAATTTTCCAGAGCGGCGGACATCGCCCCGATCTCGACCTCGGCGCGGGAGCGCTTGGCTTTCTTCTGCGCGTAACCGGAGACGCCGAGGATCAAACCGGCCAGGACCGCGACGATCGCGATCACGATCAGCAGCTCGATGAGGGTAAAGCCGCCGGCCTGCGCGCGGCGGGGCGAACGGCGAGGGCTCACGTTTGTTGCTGGAGACCACTGATGATGCTGATCAGCGGCATGAAGAGGGCGATGACGATCGTGCCGACGACGAGCGCGAGGAAGACGATCATGATTGGCTCGAGCATCGAGGTGAGGCCGGCGACGGAGTTGTCGACCTCGTCGTCGTAGACCTCGGCAATCTTCAGGAGCATCTCGGGGAGCTGGCCGGTTTCTTCGCCGACGTCGATCATGCTGATGACCATCGGCGGGAAGGCGCCGCTGGCTTCGAGCGGTTGCACGATCGATTCGCCTTCCTTGACGCTATCGTGCACCTGGGAAATAGCCGACGCGATCACGGTATTGCCAGCAGTCTCGCGGGTAATGTTGAGCGCCTGGAGAATCGGCACGCCGCTGGTCACGAGCGTGCCGAGGGTGCGCGAGAAACGCGAGATCGCGGTCTTGCGCATGAGGTCGCCGAAGAGCGGCGCGCGCAGCTTGGTGCGATCGAGCAGGAGCTTTCCCTTCGGCGTCCGGCCGAGGAGTTTCATCCCGACGACGATCACGCCGATGAGCCCGAGAATGATCAGGTAATGGCTTTGGATGGCGTTGCTTAAGCCGATGACAAACAGCGTGATCCCAGGCAGCGGTTTGTCGCCGAGCATGTCCTTAAAGATCATCTCAAATTTCGGGACAATGAAGACGAGCAGGAAGGCGAGGATGCCGATCGCGAGGAACATGACGATGACCGGGTAGACCATCGCGGCCACGACCTTGTTCTTGATTTTCTGCGCCTTTTCCTGGAACTCCGCGAGCCGCGTGAGCACAAGCTCGAGCACGCCGCCGACTTCGCCGGCGCGGACCATGTTTACGTAGAGATCGTTGAAGATTTTCGGGTGCTGCGCGAGGCCTTCCGAGAAAGTGCTGCCTCCCTGGACCGCATCGGAGAGCTTGCCGATGGTCGCCTGCAAAACTTTGTCGCGCTCTTGTTTCGCGAGCACGGTGAGCGCGCGCAGGAGCGGGAGGCCGGAATCGATCAAGGTTGCAAGTTGCCGGGTGAAGATCATCAGGATCTTGGTCTTCACCGTCTTGCGCTCGAAGAGCACGATCCCTTTTTTCGCGCCGGTCGCCGGGCTGCCCGCAGACTTGAGCGGCTGGGCCTTCTTGGCTTTCTTCGTGACCGCCTTGGCCTCACGTCCGCCGGTGCCTTCCTCGAAGACATTTGTCGGGAAATAGCCGGCCTGCCGGAGCTGGCCAATCGCTTCGTTGGTCGAGGTGGCCTCGACCAGGCCGGTGGATTCCTGACCGCGCGCGTCGAGGGCTACGTAAGTGTAACGGGGCATGGCCGGGGCTATTGATTACCCGACAGCGGGCGAATGGGAAGTTTCAAATTTTAGCCAGCGAGATCAGGTGTATTTGAGCACTTCCTCGACCGTGGTCGCGCCTTCGAAAATGCTTCGAATGCCATCCTGCCGCAGCGTCACCATCCCGAGCTCGACGGCTTTTTGCTTCAAGACGACCGCGGGCGCGCGCTCGTTGATCAGTTCGCGGATCGGGTCGGTTATTTTCATCAGCTCGTAAATGCCTTTGCGGCCCTTGTAGCCGGTCTGGTTGCAGGCTTCGCAGCCTTTTCCGTAGAAGAATTCCTTCTCGCCGAGATCGCGCCGGGAAATCCCGAGCTGGTCGAGCAAGGCCTCGTTAGGCATGTAGGTCGTCTTGCAACTGGGACAAATGCTCCGGAGCAAGCGCTGGCCGAGGACGGCCTCGAGCGTCGAGGAGATGAGGAACGGCTCCACGTTCATGTCGATCAAG
Organism: uncultured Verrucomicrobiae bacterium; assembly: GCA_963726745.1. Lineage (GTDB taxonomy): Bacteria > Verrucomicrobiota > Verrucomicrobiia > Chthoniobacterales > UBA10450 > JACCTI01. The sequence goes on along the minus strand of CAVSDR010000003.1, from coordinate 156,284 downwards.
CGCGTGACCGCGCCGGGGGCGTCGTTCGTGTGCAGGGTGGTGAAGACGAGGTGGCCCGTGAGCGAGGCCTGGATGGCGATCTGCGCGGTCTCGAGGTCGCGCGTTTCTCCCACCATGATGCGGTCTGGATCCTGGCGGAGGAAGGCGCGGAGGATGCGCGCAAAACTGAGGCCGATCGCTTCGTTCACCGGCACCTGGACGATGCCGTCGAGGTCGTATTCCACCGGGTCCTCCGCGGTCAGGAGCTTGGCGTCGATGGTGTTGATCTTGCGCAGGCAGCTATAGAGCGTGGTCGTTTTTCCGGAACCGGTCGGGCCGGTGACGATGAAGATGCCGTTCGGGCGATTGATCACGTCGACGACGTAATCAAAAATATCCTGCGGCATCCCGAGGGTCTCGAGGTCGAGGTTGACGGTCGAGCGATCGAGCACGCGGAGCACCACGCTCTCGCCAAATTGCGTCGGCAAAGTCGAAACACGCATGTCGACCGTGCGGCCAGCGATGTTCCGCTGGATGCGGCCATCCTGCGGCAGGCGGCGCTCCGCGATGTTTAAATTAGCCATCACTTTCACGCGCGAAATCACCGGGAGCGCGAGATGCCGCGGCGGCGGCGCCATTTCGTAGAGCGCGCCGTCGACGCGATAGCGAATTTTGAACTCGTGCTCGAAGGGCTCGAAGTGGATGTCGCTCGCGCGGTCCTGGATCGCCTGGAACAGGATCAAGTCGACGAAGCGAATGATCGGGGTGGCGTTCGCCTCCGCCTCGACGTTGATCGCGGCCTCGTCGCCCGCGAGCTCGAGCAGGTCGCCGGTGTCGCCGAGCTGCTTGAGGATGTCCTCCATGCTGGAGGTGTCGCTGCCGTAGTGCTTCTTGATCCGCTCCTCGACTTCGTCCGTGGGGGAGACGACCACATGGATGTCTTTCCCAAGGGCGAAGCGCAGGTCTTCGGAGGCGCGCGGGTCGAGCGGATCGACCAACGCAACGGTGATGCCGTGCTCGTTCGCCGCCAGCGGGAGCGCGCGATGCAGCCGCGCCAGACCGCTCGGGATGAGCCGGAGCGTTTCCGCCGGAATCTCGTAACCGTCCAGCGGGACGAACTCGGTGCCTAACGAGTCCGCGATCGTCTGGTAAAAGCCCTGCTCGTCGAGCAGGCCATTGTCGATCATGGTTTGCGCGAGCGTCTTGCCGTTGAGGTTGGCCTCCTCCAGGACGTCGTCTAATTGCCCCGGCTGGAAGAGCTGCTGCTCCACGAAAAGTTCGGCGACCTGGGAGTTGTTCATCAGTTCGCGTCTCCCAGGGTGATCGAGATCACTTCCTCGGCCGAGGTCATGCCGGCTAAGACTTTGCGCACGCCATCCTCGCGCAGGGTGCGCATCCCGAGCTCGCGGGCGCGCTGGCGCAGGAGCAGGGTCGACTTCTTGTTGTTGATCATGTGGCGCACGTCGTCGTCGATCACGAACATCTCAAAGATGCCCATGCGGCCCTTGTAACCTTTTCCGCGGCAACGTTCGCAGCCGACCGGCTTCATGATCTGCGCCTCGGTGAGCTGCGACGGCTCCACCCGCAGGGCGCGCATCTCGGCCTCGCTCAATTCCCCCGGCTGCTTGCATTGCGGGCAAAGGCGCCGGACGAGCCGCTGGGCCATGATCGCGCGCACCGACGAGGCGACGAGGAACGGCTGCATGCCGATATCGACCAGACGCGCGATCGCCGAAGGCGCGTCGTTCGTGTGCAGGGTCGAGAAAACCAAGTGACCCGTGAGGCTGGCGTTGGTCGCGATCGAGGCCGTCTCGTGATCGCGAATCTCACCGATCATGATGATGTTCGGCGCCTGGCGCAGGATGGAACGGAGCGCCGCCGGGAAGGTCATGCCGATGTCGGCATTCACCTGCACCTGGTTGATCCCGTTCATCTGGTATTCCACCGGCTCCTCGACCGTGATGATCTTCCGGTCGGGCTTGTTCATGTAATTGAGACACGCGTAGAGCGTGCTCGTTTTCCCGGAACCGGTCGGGCCGGTGACCAGGAGAATGCCGTCGGGCAAACGCAGGAGCCGCTCGAAGGTTTCCTGGTCGTCGCTCATGAAGCCGAGCTCGGGCAGGCCGAGCATCAGGCTCGATTTATCCAGCAACCTCATGACCACGCTTTCGCCGTGATTCGTCGGGATGGTGGAAACGCGCAGGTCGACTGCTTTCTTCGCGATCTTCACCTGGATGCGTCCGTCCTGCGGGAGGCGCTTCTCCGCGATGCTCATCGAGCCGGTCATGATCTTGAGCCGGCTGACGATGGCGGATTGCAGCCGCTTCGGCGGCGCCTGCATCTCCTGGAGGACGCCATCGATGCGGAAGCGGACGCGGAATTGTTTCTCGAGCGGCTCGAGGTGAATATCGCTCGCGCCCAGGCGATGGGCCTCGACCAGGAGCATCGAGACGAGGCGGATAATCGGCGCGTCGCCGGTTTCGCCTGAGTCGCCCGGATCGCCTTCGCCAATGTTGAGGCCGAGATCGACTTCGCTGCCGAGACCTTGCTGGAGGAGATCGGACGCCTCATCGGCGGTGCCGTAATATTTAACCAGCGCCTCGCGAATTTTCTCCGGGCTGCTGCAGACCAGCTCGACCTCGCTTTGCAGGATGAAGCTGAGGCTGTCCATCACCTCGATGTCGAGCGGATCGCTCACGGCCACGATCAAACCGCTCTCGCCCTGGCCCACCGGCACGACCTTGAAGCGGCGGGCGTCTTCCGCGCGAATGCGCCCGATGATTTCCGAAGGGATGGTCTTCGCGGAAAGATCGATCCAATCCATGTGCGCCTGGGCCGCGAGCGCGCGCGAGACATCGGTCTCCGTGAGCACGCCGTCGCGCGTCAGCACCTCGACCACGCCGCTCTCGCCATCCGCCCGGGCGCGCGCCTTTTCAATTTGCGTCGCGGTCGCCAGGCCGACGTCTTCCAGAATTCTCAGGACGTAATCTTCGTTCGGATGCAAAGCGTGAAGGCGGGAGCGTAAAGGTTGCGCGGGCGCACTGCAATAAGCCGAAGCCGGGAGGCCGCGAGAAGTGAAATCGCGTCCACCGGGAAATCTTTCGGCGGCCGTATTCCGCTGCGCGTCCGCTGGTTCTGCTGGGAATTGGCGCCGACTCCGGCTTAGCATCCTGCGCCATGAATGTCGTGCGCATCGCCATGTGGTCCGGGCCGCGGAATATCTCCACCGCGATGCTGCGCGCGTGGGAAAACCGGCCGGACACGCTCGTGATCGATGAGCCGTTCTACGGCTTCTATCTCGCGCGCACCGGGGCGCCGCATCCCGGCGCGGCGGAAGTGATCGCGCAGAGCGAGACCGATCCGGAGAAAATAGCCGACCACTTGAGCGCCGGGCCGACCGGCGGAAAGCCGATCTTTTACCAGAAGCAGATGACGCATCACCTCCTCCCGGAGGTCGATCGCGGCTGGCTCGCGCAGGTGACGAATTGCTTTCTCCTGCGCGATCCCGCGGAGGTCATCTGCTCCTACGTGAAGAAGAATCACGACCCGACGCTGGACGATCTCGGCTTCGTACAACAGCGGGAGCTCTTCGAGTTCGTCCGCCAGGCGACCGGCAAAATCCCGCCGGTGGTCGATGCACGCACGATCTTGAAAAATCCTGCGCGCACCCTTGGGCTCCTGTGCGAAGCCATTGGCGTGGAGTTTGACGACGCGATGCTTTCCTGGCCGGCCGGCCCGCGCGCGACCGATGGCCCGTGGGCGAAGCATTGGTATGCCGAGGTGGAGCAGTCGACCGGCTTCCAGCCTTACCGCCCGCAATCGCCGGATGTGCCCGACCGTTTGCGGCACGTTTACCTGGACGCGCTCGCCATTTACGAAGAGCTGCGGGAATACCGGATTCGTTAGGCGCTGCCGCATGCTGCAAAAATTCGACGAGCGCAATCGCGACCTCCAGGTCAACATCAACGGCACGCTGAAGCACCGCGACCAGGCCGGCGTGAGCCCGTTTGACTCCGCGGTCCAGGGCGGCGACGCCGTCTGGGAAGGCCTGCGGCTTTACGATGGGCGCATCTTCAAGCTGCGCGAACACCTCGCTCGCCTGCGCCGCTCCGCGACCGCGCTCAGCTTTGCCGAGATTCCGAGCGACGAGGCGATCACCGAGGAAATCCGGCGCACGCTCGCCGCCAACCAAATGCGCGATGGGGTGCACCTGCGGCTCACGCTCACACGCGGGGTTAAAGTCACGTCCGGGATGGACCCGCGGCTGAACCAAAGCGGGCCGACCCTGATCGTCCTCGCGGAATGGAAAGCGCCGGTCTACGCGAAAACCGGCCTCTCGTTAGTCACCAGCAGCTTCCGTCGGCCGCCGAAGGAAATTCTCGATCCGCGGATTCATCACGCGAACCTGCTCAACTCCATCCTCGCAAAGATCGAGGCCACCGCCGCCGGGGCAGACGACGCCCTCATGCTCGACACCCGCGATTTCGTGGCGGAAACGAACGCGACCCACGTCTTCGTGGTGCGCAACGGGACGGTCTTGACCAGCCATGTCGTCGCCTGTCCGGAAGGGATCACCCGCGCGACTGTGCTCGAGATTTGCGCCGCGGAGAAGATTCCCTGCGCCGAGACGAACCTGACGGTGAACGATCTCTACACGGCCGACGAGATGTTCTGCACCGGGACCATGGGCGAGCTCGCGGGCGTGACCGCGCTGGACCGAAAGCCGATCGGCGGAGGCGAAATCGGCCCGCTGACGCAACGCCTGAGCGCGCTCTATTCCCAGCGCACGGCGAGCGAGGGTGAAGTCGTCGTCTAAAGTTGTTACTCCGCGCGGAGCGCTTCCACGGGGTTCACCAAAGTGGCGCGGCGCGCGGGAAAAAGGCAGGCCAGCAGCGCGGCCAGCGCGAGGAGAAGCACGGTGCCGCTGAGCAGGATGGGGTCCTGCGCCGAGACCTGGTAAAGCTGCGCCGCGATCAAGCGGCCAAGCGCGAGCGCGGCCGCGAGGCCGGCGACAAGACCGAGCAGCACCGGCTTCATTCCCTGGCCGACCACGAGGCGCAGGACGTCGCGCGTTTGCGCGCCCAGGGCCATGCGCACGCCGATTTCGCCAGTGCGTTGCTCCACGCTGTAGGCTACGGCGCCATAGATGCCGACGGTGGCGAGGAGCAGCGCAACGGCCGCGAACACACCGAGCAGAATGGTCGTTAGGCGAGCCTCGCCCATCGCTTGCGCGACAACCGCGTTCATCATTTGCGGCTGGGCGATGGCCAGGGTGGAATCGATGCTCCCGAGCGCTTTCTCCGCCAGGCGCGTGATCTCGTTTGCCGGGAAGGTGCTGCTTACCGTGAGCGTGAAGAACGGGAAGTTTTCCTGCGCGAGCGGACGGTAAAATTCCATGTCGTTCTGCTGGGCCGGGCGTTCGGAGCGGATATCGCCGACGATGCCGACGATCTCCGCGGGCACGCCGCTGCTGGTCACGAGCAGGGTTTTGCCGAGCGGGCTTTCGTTGCCGAAGACTTTGCGCGCACCGGCCTGGCTAATGAGCATGACTTGCGGGCGGTCGGCGAGGTCCCGCTCGTCGAAATCGCGGCCGGCGAGCAACGGCACACCCCAGATTTTCAGGTAGCCAGGAGTGATGTCATGCGCGGGCGCGGAGGCGCGCTCGGCGATCGGCGTGCCGGCGTTTTCGGGCTTGGTGTAAAGCGTGCGATTGCCGCCCACGAAAGGGACATTGCCGCTCACGCTGGCGGCGGCAAAGCCCGGGACCTCGCGCAAGGCGCGCTCGAATTGATCCGCGAAACGCGCGCGCGTGGGCCCATCGGGATAGGCCGCCGCGGGCAAAGTGAGGAAGCCGACCCAGAGGTTTTGCGTGCGGAAGCCGAGATCCTGCTGGCTCAGCCGGAGGAAACTGGTGATGAGCAAGGCCGCGCCGGCGAGCAGGGTGACGGAGAGTGCGACCTGCGTGCCGACCAGGATCCGGCGGAAGCGTTGTTGTTTCACGCTCCCGCTCGAGCCGCGCCCGCCTTCTTTCAAGCCGTCGACTAAATCGGTGCGTGAACTTTGCCAGGCGGGATAAAGGCCCATCGCCAGACCGGTCGCGATCGAGAGGAGCACAGCAAACACAAGCACCGGCCACGAGAGGCCGCCACCGCTGCCGGGAGTGAGCGGAAGGAAATCGGAAGCCAGCTTCGGCACCAGCGGAACCAATTGCCAGGCGAGCACGGCCCCGGCCAGGCCGGCGAAGAGACTAACGAGCAAACTCTCGAACACGAAAAGGCGCAGCACGCTCGTGCGCGAAGCACCCAAAGCCAGGCGCAGCGCGATCTCGCGCCGGCGTCCACTGAACCGAACGAGGAGAAGATTGGCCACGTTGCTGCAAGCAATCAGCAGAACGAAAGCGACCGCGGCCAGCAAAGTCCCGAAGGCTGGTCGCAAATCGCCGGCGACATCGTCGGGCAAAGTCTTGAAGAAAGTGACGACATCGAGGTCGAACTTTTCCGGGTGTTCGCTGCGGTAACTTTGTGCGAGCAGCCGCAGGCCGGCGTCCACTTGCTCAACGGTCTGGCCCGGCTTCATCCGGCCGATCACGCGCAGGAAGGCTGTCCCGCGCATCATCCGTTCGTAGGAGAAGCCAGGGATGACGAATGGCTTCGTCGTCCAGACTTCATTGCCATTCGGGCCAACCCAGCGCGCGGGCATGTTTGGCAGCACGCCGACGATGGTGTGCGCCGTGCCATCGAGCGTGAGGCTGCGTCCGAGAACATTTGGGTCGCCGCCGAGGCGCGCGCGCCAGAATTTTTCCGAGATTAGGGCGACGTCCGCGCCTTCTTCCTCCTCGGGGAGAAAGGTCCGGCCGAGGATCGGGCGCACACCGAGAACCTCGAAGTAATTTGCAGTCGTGCGAAACCCCTGAAGTAACACCGGCGTGCCCAGGCCGGTGAGGGTATACGCGGTGTTCGTCTCCGCGGCAAAGCCATCGAAAAGCTGCTGGCTGTCGCGGTAGTGGAAGAAACGCGGCGCCGAGAAGGGCCAGTCAAAGGTGTCGCCGCCCTTTGGTTTCGTGAAAAGATGAACCACGCGCCCTGGATCTTTGAAGGGGAGGTCGCGCAGGAAGAGATCGTTGATCAAGCTGAAGATGGCGGCGTTCAGCCCGATGCCGAGGGCGAGCGTGGCCACCGCGAGGAAAGTAAAGCCCGGCGACTTGAGCAGTTGCCGGAAGGCGAAGCGGAGATCGGTGTTCATGAGGGGCTGGAGCTAGGATGCGCCCCGAGGCGGTCCCGGATTCAAGAAAGAAACGCCGCCGCGCGCGGCTTTTGTCTACCCGCCGTGCCGGCTAACGAAGGCCGCGCCCGGTCGCGAGGTAAACCGCGAAACTGCCCAGCCAGTGGCCGCCCTCGTAATGCTCGCCGGTGACCGCGGCCAGGCCGGCGCGCCGATGGGCTTGCGCGGTCGCGGCGAGGGCCGGGCGGCGCGGATCGTTCTCCGGCAAGCCGGCCATGATGCCCTCGAGCATCCAGGCGCGGCTAAGGTTGAGGCCGTCGAGATGCGCCAGCTTCGGATCGCTCGGATCGGGCGAGACGGCTACGGGCAGCCACGAGGCTTCCGCCTTTGCGGGAATTTGAGGAAGGAAATTAGCCAGCCACTTGGCAAATTCCTCCGGCGGGAGAATCCGGCGCATCACGTCCGCTTCCGCGAGGCAAGGGGAGAGAAAATCTTCGCCCGAGGGCTCGTAGCTGAGCGGGCAAGTTTTGTCCTCCAGATAGAACTTCCGGGCGCGCTCCGTGAGCAGTTTCTCGAACTCAGCATGATGCACCGTGCGTGCGTAATCCAGCAGCAGGCCAAGCGCGAAAGCGGTCTGAGCGTGCTCGCCGATGCGGACCGGGTGCGAAAGTTTCGGCAACCAGGTTTGCAGGCGCGTGAGCGCTGCTTCTTCGAGCGGCTGCAGCGCGGCCGACATTTCATCGGCTTGCGGGTCGTCCCATTGATGGAGCTCAGCGGCGAGTTGCAGGAGCCAGGCGAGGCCGTACGGCCGCTCAAAGCTCGCGCGGCCCTCGCCTTTCATATACTCGGCTTCGCGCTCGAGATTCTGCACCGATAAGCTCTTGGCCAAGGCAGCGCGCGCTTCTTTCGCCCACGGCGCGTCCGGAAAGGTCCGCACGAGGCGCGCGAGCAGCCAATGGCCGTGGACCGAGGAATGCCAATCGAAGCAACCGTAGAACGCGGGCGTGAGCGTGCGCGGCGGGGCGACGTCGCGGTCGCTATTCAGCACATGGCTGATCTTGTTCGGGTATTCTTTCGCGACGCAGCCGAGCGCGAGCCGGGCAAAACGTTCTGCAGCCGCAGCGTCAAACTTCGGCGCGGTCTCGTCAGCGGCCCGCACGGTAGTCGATAAAATAGACAGCAAGATCGCGCCGAGGAGAAGCTTCATGGGCGCCAATGTAGCCCGCTCCGCGGTCACGCAAATCCTGCCGGCTAACGTTTCGGCTTGGCGCCGTTGCGCGCTTTCGCCGCCGGCTGCTTGCGCTGACCGTTGCCGTTGCGCTTCGCCGCGGTCGTCGGCCCGGGCAGCACGGCCTCGTCGCCGCCCTCGATAAATTCCTCGGTCTTCTTCCGCGCTTCATCGTCGGTAAACTGCACCGGCGGCGACTTCATGAAGTAGCTCGAGGGTCCCACGAGCGATCCGGAAATTTTCCGGTCGAGCGCGAGCTTCGCGCAGCGGATGGCATCAATCACGACGCCGGCGGAGTTGGGCGAATCCCAGACTTCCATCTTCATTTCGCAGTTGATCGGGACGTTGCCGAAGGTGGTCCCTTCCATGCGGATGTAGCACCATTTGCGATCGGTCAGCCACGGGACGTAATCGCTCGGGCCGACGTGGACGTCGTTCGCCGGCAGGGCATGGCCGAGCTGGCTCGTGACCGCCTGCGTCTTCGAGATTTTCTTCGATTCCAGGCGCTCGCGCTCGAGCATGTTCAGGAAGTCGGTGTTGCCGCCGAAGTTGAGCTGGTAGGTGCGGTCGAGGCGCACGCCGCGTTCGCGAAAGAGATTCGTGAGCACGCGATGCGCGATCGTCGCGCCGACCTGCGACTTGATGTCGTCGCCAATGATCGGCAGCCCGCGCTCCTCGAACCGGCGCTGCCAATACGGCTGCGAAGCGATGAAAACGGGCACGCAATTAATGAAGGCGCAGCCGGCCTCGAGGATCTGCTCGACATACCATTTGGTCGCCATCTCGGAGCCGACCGGGAGATAGGAGATGACCACGTCGGTCTTGGTTTTCTTGAGAATGCCGACGATGTCGTCGGTCGAGGCGGGCGATTTTTTAACGACTTTCTTGAGGTATTTGCCCAGGCCGTCGTGCGTCATGCCACGGTGGACTTTCACCCCGAGCTTGGGGACATCGGCGAACTTGATGGTGTTGTTCGGCTCGGCGAAGACGGCCTCGCCCAGGTCGCGTCCAACCTTGGTCGCGTTGATGTCGAACGCGGCGGAAAATTCGATGTCGCGCACGTGATAGCCGCCGAGATCGACGTGCATCAGGCCGGGCACGAAGTCATCGGCATTGGCGTTCCGGTAGAACTCGATTCCCTGCACCAGCGAGGAAGCGCAGTTGCCCACTCCGATAATCCCGACGCGAATTTTTTTCATCTTGGTTAAATCCTTGCGGCGGCACCTTCGGGCAGTCCGCGCAGAATCTCCAACACATCTTCCATCTCGCTGGCAATCAGATTTTCGCACCCGAATGAAGGTCGCCACCGGTGCTTGGCGCCGATATCGCCGCTCGACACACAGCAGCAGGGGTGTCCCAAATTTGAGACAACCCAGGTCGGACGCCCAGGCGTATCGCTCTGAGCTGGAAGACCTGAAAACCGTCAGGCGCAGGCGTTTAGATTTTGCTGATTAATCTTTGAACAAAAGGCAACCGCCCCCTGTCAGAAAATCGAATAGTTAACCTAGTTAAATACTCTTTACTTGTTCGGGCAGGCAACCTAGAAGGCACCCGCGCACGTAACCCCTTTCAAGAAAACTGTGCCTCTGTGTCTCCCTTTACATGAAGAGTTTTATGGCTGCTGAAGATAGCGATACTGGAATAAAGATTTACCTGCGCGAGATCGGGCAAATCCCGCTGCTCACCCCAGAGCAGGAGATCGAGCTGGCCGCGAAGATCAAAAAGGGCGACCGCGAGGCACGCGCCCTCATGATCCGCTCGAACCTGCGTTTGGTGGTCAAAATTGCGCACGATTACGCCAACCTCGGCCTTCCGCTGCTCGACCTCATCTCCGAGGGCAACATTGGCTTGATGAAAGCGGTTGAGCGTTTTGACCCCGCCAAGGGCGGCAAGCTCTCGACTTACGCCGCCTGGTGGATCAAGCAGTCGATCAAGCGCGCCCTCGCAAATCAGTCGAAGACGATCCGCTTGCCCGTCCATCTGGTCGACAAAATTTCCAAGATGCGCCGTGTTTCCTTGCAGATGAGCGAGGAACTCGGCCGCGAACCGACCGACGACGAACTGGGCGAGGAAATCGGCATTGCCGCGGGCAAGGTCTCGCAGCTGAAGACCGTCTCCATTCGCCCGGCTTCACTCGACGCGCCGATCAGCGACGACGACTCCACCGAATTCGGCGAAATCGTGGGCGACGAAGAGGCGCAGACGCCTTTCGAATTGCTCCGCGACAAGAACCTGCGCAACGAAGTTGGCGGCCTGCTCGACGTGCTCGATGATCGTGAACGGAAGATTATTTTCTCGCGCTTCGGGCTCGACGGCGGCAAGCCGAAGACGCTCGAGGAAGTGGGCAAGAAATTCGGCGTCACCCGCGAGCGCATTCGCCAGCTGCAGAACATCGCGCTGTCTAAACTGCGCCGCGCGCTGAGCAAGAAAGAGCGCCCCGTCGACGTGGAGCTCCCAGTCGAAGCCTAAGACTTCCGGCATAGTCAGTGGAAGCGCGCGGGGGTGTAAGCCTCCGCGCGCTTTCTGTTTTTGCGTCCGGCGAGCAGGCGCGCCACCTTGCGCTGCTTTGGCCGACTACCTCGGAACGATCATCAGCCACGAGGCCCTCCGGCGGCTCTATTTTGGTCTCGTTAGGCAATGGCAGCCGGCGGTCTGTTGCGATGTCGGCACGAACGATGGCCAGGCCGCGCTTCTCGCGCAGGTCGCTGCTCCCGAGGCGCGCGTCTTCGCCTTCGAGGCCAATCCCGAGATCTTTGCCCAGCACCATGCGCGCCTGGCGGCGGCTGGCATCCAGCATCGCGCCTGCGCCATCGGTGCGGGCCGCGGCGAGGTGACTGTCTTTGCGCCGCGCACCCTCAGCAAAATGTGGGTCGACGGCGAGATGCACGACGCCGTGATCACGGAGCCGAGCGATACCGGAAAGACGTCGCTCCTGCGCCGCGACGAAGAGGCGACCTACCGCGAATTTCGCGTGCCGCTGCAATCGCTGGATGATTTTTTCGCCGGCGAAAGCGCTGTCTCTTTCGCGCTATGGATCGATGTCGAGGGTGCGGCTCTTGAAGTGCTGGCCGGGGCCAAAGCCCTCCTCGGGCGGACCGTGGCGCTCTTCGTCGAAACCGAAAATCGCGCCTTTTGGCAGGAGCAAAAACTCTCGGCCGACGTCGCCGCGTTCCTCGCGGCGGTGGGGTTTGTGCCGGTGGCGCGCGACCGTGAATACGGCGACGACCAATTCAATGTGCTGTTTGTTCCGCAGCGCCTCGAGGAGGACGCGCGCCTTGCGCTCGAGGAGGAATTGCGCGCGCAGGTGCCGGTAATCGTGCCGGCTTTCAACAATCCCACGCACCTGCGGGCGATGGTCGAGCAACTCAAGCGCCTGCGCTTCCGGCAAATTGTCGTGGTCGACAACGGCTCTGCCTTCCCGCCGATGCTGGCGTATCTGGATTCGTTAGGCGGGTGCGTGGCCGTGCGCCGTGGGGAGAATCGCGGGCCGCGCTTTCTGCTCGAGGACGCCGAGACATTCGCGGGCTGGCCGGAGCATTTTTGCCTGACCGATCCTGACCTCGAGTTCAACCCCGCGCTCCCGCCGCTTTTCCTGCAAAACCTGCTCGACCTGACGGAGGAACAGCGCGTCGGCAAGGCCGGCTTCGCGCTCGATCTTTCCGAGCCCGAGCGGATGCTCGACGAGACTTTCGCGATCGGCGGGGAGCGTTATCGCATCGCCGAGTGGGAGGCGAAGTTTTGGCAGCAACTTCTGCCGTCGCGGCTGCCGGATCCGGTTTACCGCGCGTGGATCGACACTACCTTCGCGCTCTACCACAAGCGCTTCTTCGATCCGCAAAATTATCTCGAGGCGGTGCGCGTGGCGGGCCGCTTCACCGCGCGCCATCTCCCATGGTACCGCGACCACCAACTTCCGGCTGACGAGGCCCGCTTCTACCGCGAGCACAGCCAGCATTCTTTCTACCGCGGCACGCCGCCGCCGGCCTAGTCCATCATCGACTCCGCGTCGCTCAAAGGCGCCGCCGCGTCGTGATTCTCGCCGTCCCCGCGCGCCTGCCGCACCTGGATGGAATCGATCTGCGCGCTCCCGGCCCGGAGGTCGGTGATGACGACCAGGTTGTCGCCTGCATTCGTTAGGCTGGATTCGCGGAGAAACGTCTCCGCCGCTTCAATGGTCGAGTTTGGATCGCCGGTGAACTCCAACAAAACGGGGTAGACGCCCCAGGAAAGCGCGAGCTGCCGCCAGACGTGCTCGCTCGGGGTGAAGGCAAAAATATCCGCTGCTTCCGGTCGCAAGATTCGAGACGTAGCGCGCCATCGTGCCGTGCCGGGTAAAGACGATGATCTTCGCGTTTGGCAGCGAGTTGGCCAGCATCACCGCGGAGGCGACGGTCTTCTGACGGAAGTCCCGCAGCTCCGCCTCGCCGGCGTAGCCCGCGCCGCCGCTCCGTTCGATGCGCCGGGCCACACGGTCGAACACTTCCACGCAGCGCACCGGGTAGCGGCCCACGGTCGTTTCCCCACTCAGCATGATCGCATCCGCCTGCTCGAAGACCGCGTTGGCCACATCGGTAATTTCCGCGCGCGTCGGCACCGGGTTCTCGATCATCGACTCGAGCATGTGCGTGGCCACGATCACCGGCTTCCCAAAATGGAGGCATTGCTTGACGATCTTCCGCTGGATGATCGGCAACTCTTCCATCGGGCACTCGATTCCGAGATCGCCCCGGGCCACGAGAATGACGTCGGCCGCCTCGATCATCTCGTCGATCTGCGCGACCGCGGATTGATCCTCGATTTTGGCCACGATCTGCGCACGGCTCCCGAGCATTTCCATCACCCGCCGGAGCTCTTCGACGTCGCTGCGTTGCCGCGCGAAACTGAGCGCCACAAAGTCCACCCCGACCTCCGCGCCCACACGCACGTCGTTCATATCCTTGGTCGTGAGCGGTGGGAGGTTGACCCGCACGCCGGGGAGATTGATGTGCCGGCGCGAGCCGAGCGTGCCCGGAGTGAGGACCTTGCAGCGGATGCGATTGTTCTGCTTCTCCAGCACCAGCATCTCGATCACGCCATTGTCGACTAAGACGGTGTCGCCGGCGGCGATGTCGTTCACCAGGCCGTCGTAGTTCACGTCGACGGAATAAGTTTCCTCGCTCTTCGCGCCGCGCACGGTGAGTTCAAGGATGTCGCCGGGCTGGAGCTGGAGATCGGTCTTCACATCGCCCGTGCGGATCGCCGGGCCCTGGGTATCCAGCAGGATGGCGATGGTGCGGCCGACTTCAGTCGCGATTTGACGGATGCGGGGCACGATCTCGCGCACCCACTCGTGGGTCGCGTGGCTCATGTTCAAGCGGAAGACATCCGCGCCCTGGAGCATGAGGAGGCGTAGCGTCTCGGAGTCCTCCGTGGCCGGGCCGAGCGTGCAGATGATTTTGGTCCTGCGCATGACGCTTGAGAATTCCGGTTGCGCCGGCAAATGCAAGGGGCTTTCTGAGCCTGTCCCATGCCCGCCCGCCTGCTGCTCGTCGCCGCCTGCATCTTGCTTTTTCTGGCGGAATTCCAATGGCGTCCGGCCCCGCTCGCACTCGCGTTTGATCTGCAAGCCGACCCTGCCGTCCGCCTGGTCGCGGTCCACAAAAGCGGCGGCGAAGAGACCAAGGAAAGCGTTTCCCGCACGGTCGATCCACAGGGCGGCTGGAAAGCGGTCCGCTTCCCGATCGATCGCCCGCAGCTCAAATATCTGCGGCTGGTGCAACAGCAGGGCGCGGCGCCGCTCCGGCTGCGGAATCTGCGGATCGAGCGCTTCGGCGGACGCGGCGTTCCGCTCGCGCGGCAGCAACTCGTGCCGCGCGCCGGGATCGCGCGGATCGAGGAAATAGGCAGCGAGTTCACCATCGAGCCCGAAGCCGCGGCCTACCGCACCGACCTCAATATTGTCCTTCCTGGGAAGATTCGGCAGACGCCGCTGAGCGCGGTCCTCGCCTGGCTCCCAGCGGTGCTGCTTGCGGCGGCCGCAGTCGCGCTTCTGCGGCGGCCGGCGGAGGAGTCGTTAGGCTGCGGGCTTTCCCTGCGAACGCTTTTGACCGGCCTGCTCGCGCTCTACCTGCTCGCGAGCGTGGCCGGATTGAACGGCAGCGCGTCCGCCGTCTGGCGCTTTTACGCGGATCGGGCCGACCCGCAGGCGGAGGTCCTCGTGGGCACCGCGAAATACATTCGCTCCGATGAATGGCTCGTGCAGACGCCCTGGATTCTCTCGCAGGCACGGCGCGATTTTCCGCTGGTCAACCCGACCATTGGCGATGGCCCGGCGACGCTCATCACCTCGGTCCCGGCGCGGCATTGGTCGATGATCTTTCGCCCGCAGTTCTGGGCCTTCTTCGCGCTCCCGCTGGAGACCGCCTTCGCCTTCTACTGGAACTTCAAATGGTTCGCGCTCCTCGCCGGCGGGCTCCTTTGCTTCCACGAGCTCACCCGCGGGAAGCTCTTGCTCTCGTTAGGCGGCACGCTCTTTGTTTTCTTTTCCGGCTTCACGCAATGGTGGTTCAGCAGCCCTACGGCGCTCCCGGAAATGCTCGGGATGTTCTTCCTCGGAGGCTGGGCGGTCGCGGCCATCCTGCGGCGCGGCTCGCTCCTCGCAGCCGCGGTCTTCCCCTTCGCCGCGCTCAATTTCGTCTTCTGCTGCTATCCGCGCTTCCAAATCCCGTTGCTCTACCTCGGGCTCTTCCTGCTCCTGGCCCTGCGGCGGGTGTCGCTCGCGCGCCTCGCGCTTGTTTGCCGGCACTTTGACGGTGACGGGCGGGCTGTTGTTTCTTTGGCTCGGCGATGTCGCGGGGCTGCTCCGGCAAATCCGCGGGCTGGTCTACCCGGGGCAGGTTTTTCTGGGCGGCGGCGGTTATCCGTTGCGCTATTTCGCCGCCTCCTTCCTCGAATTTGGCATGACCGAGGATCACTACCCGCCGCCGCTCGGCAATGCCTCGGAGGCGTCCGGTTTTCTCTTTCTCCTGCCGCTCCTGCTCGTGCTGGTTGCGCGCGAAATCTGGCAGCGGCGCTACGATCGCCTGCTGCTCACGAGCACCGCTTTCCTCATCTTGCTGTTTATTTTTATGAACGTCGGCCTGCCGCCCTGGCTGGCGCATTGGAACGGCCTCGGCGACGTCAGCGGCTCGCGCGCGCACGTGGCCATGGGGGTGGGCGTGGCGATGGCGCTCTGCCGCTACTTCTCGTTAGGCGGCGCGCCGCGCGCGCGCGAAGGCTGGGCGGCCTTCGCCGGCTTGAGCGCGCTGCTTTTCCTCGGGTTCCACGCGGCGAACATCCACCTGTCCAACTTCGTGAGCGCGGGCAGCGGGCTCGTGGTGAGCCTCTTTTTTGCGCTCCTGGCCTTGCAAATCTGGCAGCGGCAATCCCTCACCAGCATGCTCCTGCTTTGTCTCCCGCTGGCCGCGACGAACGCGCTGGTAAATCCGCTCGCGCGCGGCTTGCCCGGCTTTAGCGCCAGCGAACTCCTGCGCGCCACGGCCGGGCGCCCCGGGCCGTGGCTCGTTCTCGGCCGCTCGGATCGCAGCCACGTGCTCGCGCAATTCCTGAAGGCCAGCGGCGCGGAAGTGCTCGGCGGGGTGGAGATCAATCCCCGTCCGGCGATGCTCGCGCAGCTCGATCCTGCGGCCGAAAGCCGCGGCGTTTACAGTCGCTACGCGCACATCTCGTTTGTGCCGCAGGCGAGCGGGCCGCCGCGGTTCGAGCTCACCTCGACCGCGAGCTACGAGATCGGCCTAACGAGTACCGACGACACGCTCGCGCGGCTGGGCGTGCAGCAGATCCTGGCGGTCGATCTCCCGGCGGAGGAGACGGCGCGCATCCCGCACTTTCACGAAGTGGCAACGGTGCGCGACTGCCGGATTCTCGCGCGCGACGACTAGGGGAAGTAGACGTTGTCCGCCGCGGTGCAGCCATTAAAGCCGGCGTTGCCGAGCGTGTTGCTGCCAAAAATATTCCGGAGGTAATAGCTCCCGGGATTCTCCGTGCCCACGGGCACCTGGAGATAGTTGCTGAACGAGTTCAGCACGTAGACGCCGAAGCCGCGGTTCGGCAGCGCCGGGCCGTCGGTGGTGCTGCTCGATCCCAGAAGTTGCACGCCCTGCGTCAGCCCCTTGTTGGCGTTGAAGCCGACCGCGCTGGCGCGTGCCGCCTGGCCGATCCAATTGCCAAAAAGTCCATTCGCCTTGTTGCCATTGGCCGCGCCGCCGACGCGGTTCAGCACGATCCCGTGGTCCGAGTGCCCGCCGATGACATTCCGCCGGATGATCGACTCGCTGCCCTGCTGGCTGGTGATGCCGCTGACCTGCTGGCCGAGCGCCTGCAGCCCGCTGGCGTTGGTCCCGATGAGGTTCGACTCCACGTAAATGCGTGTGCAGGCCGCGGGAAATTCCGGGGTGCCAATGGCCACGCCGCCAAGTCGATTTCCCGAGATAATGTTTCCGCCGGAGGGGCCGCCGACGTCGTTGTAATCCGCGCCGCCGGCGATCAGCACCCCGAGTTCGCCATTGCCGAGCGCCACCGTGCCCGCGCGATTCGTGCCGATGAGGTTGGCGATGATGATGTTTCCGTAGTTCGAGGAATGCAGCAGCTCGACGCCCGACGACTTCATCCCGGAGAGGACGTTGAACGGCCCGATGAAAGTCTCCGAGGCACCCGCGCCGAGGAAGATGCCGTCTGATTCGTTCCCGATCACGACTGTGCCCGTCGGATCGGTGCCGATGTTGTTGCTCTCGAGATCGTTCGTGAAGTAATTGCGCCCGGACCACGCGCCGAGCACGTCTTCGCCCAGGTCGATCCCATTGCCGACGCCGGAGATGGTGTTGAAACGGATGGTGTTGAAATTCGACTGCACGCCGATGCCGTGGCTGTCCGGGTAAGCGGTGGAGTTGACCAGGTAGCCGCCGCTCGGGTTTGCCTGGAAGCCGATCCAGTTGTTCTGGATGAAATTGCCCTCCGACTCTTTCAGGATGGTGATGCCGTTGGTTTTGAAATTCACGATCTGCAGGCCTTGGATCGTGCTCCCGGCGCTGGCGTTGCGCACCAAATGTTCGCCGGGGTTGCCGCCGCTGGTCGCAACCGAGCCGTCGCTGTAGGGCGGGACGCCGGCGACATTGCCCACGAGCAACAAAGCGCTGTCAAAACCGTTCGCGTTCACCCGGATGAGCGGCGTGCCGCTGTAGCCCGGCTGCGAAGTGGCATCGAGAATCATCAAGCGCGCGAGATAGAGCGGCTCGCTCAAGACGATCTCCGCGGGCCCGCTCAAGCCGGGAATGTTGAAGCGGATGTAGTTCACGTCCGCGCCGGTGTAGTTCGCCTGGAAGATGGCCCAATTGAGCGTGCCGGCCTGCGCACGGCTGCTGCCGGTGGAAGTCACGGTGAAGGTCTTGGTGGTGGCGTAGGGATTAGCCAGCAACTTCTGCGGTGCGAGTGCGACCGCGAGGAGCAGGCAGGTGCAGAGGAGGCGGGATGTTTTCATGAAGCTCGAAGGTTCTTCTGCGGCCGCGGCGGACGCGGGCTGCGCCTTGCTTCCGCAGGCCTGTCTTTTAGTCTCCCCCCACGATCATGGCGAGAGAAACGAATGCGCGCCTCGCAGAAATTCTGGCCTGCCCGGTCTGCCGGCAATCGCTGCGCCGCGAGGCTGAGCGGCTGGTCTGCGCCGGCGGAGAGCATCATTTTCGGCATCACGATGGCGTGCCGGTTTTCATCGCGGAAACGCCGGTGGTCGCACCCTTGGACCACGCGAGCAATCCGATTGGCCCCGAGTTCGAAGCGATATTGCGCGAGGGCCGCGAGTTCGTCCTGAACATCGGTGCCGGCGCGACGGCCATCCGCTCGCCGAATTGCATTGAGTTCGAATACAAAATCTTTCGCCACACCGACGTGGTCGGCGATGCGCACGCGCTTCCGTTTCGCGACGACACCTTCGACCGCGTCTTTGCCTTCAACGTCTTCGAGCATCTGCGCGATCCACGCACCGCGGCCGCGGAAATTCGGCGCGTGCTCAAGCCCGGCGGGAGCGTCGCGATTCACACCGCCTTCCTCCAGTCGCTCCACGAGGCGCCGCATCATTATTACAACGCGACCGAGTTTGGCGTGCGCGAATGGTTCGCCGCTTTCGAGATCGATAGCTGTTCCGTTAGCGGCAACTTCGGGCCCGGGGTGATGCTCAGCTTTCTCCTCTCAAACGTCCTCCACACCGCGGCGCAATCCGGCCTCTCCGCGCGCGAGCAATTCCTCCTCGGCGACAGCAGCCTGCAGGAGTGGGCCGATTTTTGGCGGCACCGCGGCGAGCCGCCGCCGGGCTTTGCCGCGCTGCAAAATCTCGCGCCGGAGCTGCAGGGCGCGATCGCCGCGGGCTTCCAGTTGCTCGCCCGCAAGCCGGCTCGTTAGGCGCGCTCTTCCGTGCAGAATTTCCCGCTTCCCGAAAACGCGCGCGCGCAGGTTTCGCGGAAGTTTCATCTCTGGCTGGACGAGCCGCGGGATTGGTCGCAACGCGTCCGCCGGCTCCGGCTTTCCGGCTGGTGCGTGGCGAAACACGGGGCGCCGCTTGTCCGTCTCCGCGCGCGCTTGCGTGGGGAAATTTTCCCCGGCGTCTTCGATCGCGCGCGGCCCGAAGTGGCTGCCTATTTGGCCCTGCCGGACGCGCCGCGCTGGTGCGGCTTCACCGTGGATGTGGTCGTGCCCTTCGGCCGCGGGCGGCTGGAACTGCAGGTCGCGCGGGCCGACGGCGCGTGGCAAAAAGCCTTCGCCTGCGACGTGCGCGGGCCGCTGCGAGAGAGCGCGACGGAGCGGAAACTTTGGCGCGCGCTCGAGGAACGCGAAGCCAGTATGCGCTTCGCTTTTCACCTCGATCGGCCGGCCAATCTGGCCGCGCCGGCGAGCCGGCAATTTCTGGCGGGCTGGTGCTTGCCGCACGAAGGATCGCCCATCGCCGGCGTGCGCGCGCGGGTGGACGAGCGCGTTTTCCCTGGGCGCCACGGGCTGCCGCGAGAGGATTTGCCGGCTATTTTTCCCGGGAAGGAAGGCGCAGGCGCGGCCGGGTTTGCCGTCGCGGTGGAGGTGCCGCGCGGCCGGCACGCGCTCCGGTTGGAGGCGTTGCTGGTGCGCGGCGGCTGGCACCCATTTTTCCTGGGCGAGGTCGAAGGCACGGGCGCAGTGCCGGAGCCGCTGAGCGCCGAGGATGCGCTCCTGTTTGCACCGGATGCGGCCGCCGGTTCGCGCTTTAACTTTTGGATCGATCGGCCGACGGACTGGTCCGCGCCGCAGCGTCACCTCCATGTTGCTGGCTGGTGTTTCGCCAGGAGCGGACCGGACGTCGCGGAACTGCGCGGGCGCCTCGGCCGGAAGATTTTTCCGGCGCACTACGGCATTCTCCGGCCCGATGTGGCCGTGGCCAACGAACGCGGCGCAGCTGCCTTGCGCTGTGGTTTTCGGTTGGAGGCAACAATACCGTGGGGTCGCCGCCAGTTCCTGCTCGAGGCGCGGAGCGAAGCGGGGAAATGGGAGACGTTTTTCACCACGCCGATGCGCGGCGCACTCGTGTCCCGCCGGCAAAGCGATGCGACCGAAGCGGTCGGCAACTACGCCGAGTGGATCGCGCTGTATGACCGCCTAACGAGTGCGGAAAGCACGAAGATGCGCGCGCAAATTGCCGGCTGGTCGTCGCCTCCGCTCTTCTCGGTCCTGCTGCCGGTCTACAATCCCGAGGTGCGCTGGCTCCGGCGCGCACTCGCTTCCGTGCGCGCGCAGCTTTACCCGCATTGGGAACTCTGCGTGGTCGACGACGCCTCGACCGATCCGCGCGTGGCGCGCGAACTCTTGCGCGCGGCCCGGGGCGACCCGCGGATTCGTTTCCATCGCCGCGAGCACAATGGCCACATCTCCGCGGCCTCGAATGACGCCCTCGCGATGGCCCGTGGCGAGTTCATTGCTCTGCTGGATCACGACGACGAACTCGCGCCGCTCGCGCTCTACTGCAACGCGCTCGCGCTGCAGCAAACGCCCGGGCTCCAGCTGCTCTACAGCGACGAGGACAAGCTCGATGCGCAGGGCCGCCGGACCGATCCCTACTTCAAGAGCGATTGGAATCCCGACCTGCTCTGCGCGCAAAATTACGTTTCCCATCTTGGCGTCTACCGGACGGAACTGGTGCGGCGGTGGGGGGCTTTCGGCTCGGTTTTGAAGGCTCGCAGGACCACGACCTTGTCCTCCGCTGCGCCGAGCAGATCGAGCCTGCGCAGATCGAGCATATTCCGCGCGTGCTCTACCATTGGCGCAGCGCCGGCGAGAGCACGGCCGCGGTCGCCGGCGCGAAGCCGTATGCGCAAGAGGCGGCGGTGCGCGCAGTCGCGGAACATTGGCAACGCCGCGGCGTGGACGCGCGCGTGGAACCGCATTACGCGCATTACTTGCGCGTGATTCACCCACTGCCGGCGGCGCCGCCGTTGGTTACGCTCATTATTCCCACGCGCGACCGGGCGGATTTGTTGCAGCAAGCGGTGGAGAGCTTGCTGGCTAAAACTGATTACGCGCCCTTCGAGATTTTGATCGTGGACAATGAAAGCCGCGAAGCGGAAACGCGCGCGCTGCTCGAGGAGCTGACGCGCCACCCGCGCGTGCGCGTGCTTCCAGTAGCCGGCGAGTTCAACTTTAGCCGGCTAAATAATCTCGGCGTCGCGCAGGCGCGCGGCGAGGTCATTGGCCTGCTGAACAACGACCTCGAGGCGATGCACGCCGGCTGGCTTCGCGAAATGGTGAGCCACGCGCTCCGGCCGGAGATTGGCGCAGTCGGCGCGCGGCTCTGGTATCCCGACGGCACGATGCAGCACGGCGGCGTGCTCCTGGGCGTGGGCGGCGTGGCCACGCATGCGCATGCCGGCGTGCGGCGCGAGCACGGCTATTTCGGGCGCGCGCATCTCACGCAGAATTTTTCCGCGGTCACCGGCGCCTGCCTGGTCCTGCGGAAGGAAATTTACCAGCGCTTTGGTGGCCTCGACGAAACGGAATTGCCGGTGGCTTTCAACGATGTCGACTTCTGCCTGCGCCTGCGCGCCGCCGGGTTGCGCATCGTTTGGACGCCGCACGCCGAGCTGCGGCATCATGAATCGGCCAGCCGCGGGGTCGAGGACACGGCGGAGAAGCAGCGGCGCTTCCTGCGCGAGATCGCGACCATGCGCCGCCGCTGGGGCGACCTGCTGGAGCGCGATCCTTACTACAATCCCAACCTTTCGCTCGAGCCTAACGAGCAGTGGAAGCTGGCCTTCCCGCCGCGCCTTGGAAAGCTCGATTCGTGATTTGAACCGCCGCCGCGTGCGGCGATTCTCTGCCCGATGATTGTCGCGGCCCGGGAGAACAAAGCAGCGAAGGCTTTTCGCTTCCGCTTCGACAGCCCGCTGCCGGAGATCCTCCTCGGCGGAACGATCGAGCTGCACGGCTGGCTTTTCGAGACCACCGGCGCGCCGGTCCATGGCTTGCGCGCGGTCTTGCGCCGGCGGTTGCGCAAACGCGTGGTCCAGCGCGCGCGCCGCAAGCGCCAGCGGCCGGATGTGGCGGCCGCATTCCCCGATCTGCCGCAGGCGGCGGAGAGCGGTTTCCTGTTTCACCTGCAGCTCGGCTTTGGGCGAAACGAGCTCGAGTTCCAGGTGCTGGACGCGGCGCGGCACTGGCAGACTTTCGCGCGCGCGACGGTGCAATCCTACCCGCTCAGCCTGGTGGAACGCCTGGGGCTGCCGCATCTGCGCGGTTTTCTGGTGGCCTACCTCGAGCGCTTCGTCGCCGGGCGCGAGGCGCGCGCGCGCCCGGTCGTTTCACTGCCGGCCGCCCGCGATCCTGCCGCCCCGCGCACGCGCCGGGTGGAGATTTTCGGGACGAAGAAGTCGAATCTTTTCATCCTCGAGATCGGCGAGCTGGTCGCAGCCGGCTTTCGTGAGCTCGGCTGTGCGGCGCGCCTGCGGCTCGATGAATTCCCGGAAGCGGAGCCACCCGCGGACACGCTCCAGATCGTTCTGACGCCGCACGAATTCTACAATCTTTTCCTGCGCGAGCAGCTCTCGCGGGCCGAGGCGCGGCGGCTCACCGGCGGCGTTTACCTGCTCTGCACTGAGCAACCAGAGACCGGCTGGTTTCACAGCAATCTCCAGTGGGCGCACTACGCCCGCGGCGTGGCCGATATCAATCCGCTGGGCGTCGCGGCCTATCGCCAGCGCCAACTGCCCGCGGAGCAACTCCAACTCGGCTACCACCCGATGCTCGAGGGGGAAGGGGCGCGGGCGCATTCCACGCGCACTTTCGATCTCACTTTTCTCGGCGCGATGACCGCGCGGCGCGATGAATTTCTCGCGCGACATGCGGACTTCTTCTCGCGACACCGCTGCCATCTGCGGCTGGTGCCGCTGGGCTTCGCGAAGACGAAACAGACCCGCAGCTACCTCGACGCGGCCGCGCGGAACCAGCTCCTGAGCGACACCCGCATCCTGCTGAATGTGCATTACTCGGAGCAGAAATATTTCGAATGGCACCGCATGCTCGTGGGTCTGGCGAATGGCTGCTGCATCATCACCGAGACCTGCCAGGGCCACGGCGCGCTCGTGCCCGGGCGGCACTTCGTCATGGTCGACCCGGAGTATCTCATCCCGGCCTGTGAGTATTACCTCGCACATCCCGAGGAATGCGCTGCGATCGCGCGCGCCGGGCGGGAGTTTGTCGAACGGGAACTGCGCCAGGGCCAAACTTGCCGCCTGTTTCTCCAGGAGATCGAGGCGCCGGATGCGGACGATCTCGAGAAAGCACCCCGCCTGACTGCCGATGCCGCACCGGCCGCGCTCTCGCCAGGCCTTCGTAAACATCTCGCGCGCCACACCCGCCGGCTTCTGGGCGAGGCGTTGCGCGAGGATCTCTTCGGCTTCCGTAGCTCGCCTGCTCCCGCGCCGGCGGAAAGCGTGACGGTAGACCTGCAGGCGGAACAATCCGCGCGCGCGCAAGTGATCGCCCGCCGCCAGGGCTACCGCGACCGGCTGGCCCGGCAGCACGCGCTCGAGGAAGAGGGAAAACCGATCGCAGTGGTGCACGACAACGCGCCCCATCAAACCGCCCCGGCGCCGGAATTAGCCGTCATCATCACGCTCTACAATTACGCGCAGCACATCGACGAGTGTGTCCGCAGCGTCACCGCCGCGCTCGCCCATCTCCCGGCGTCAGCCGAGATCGTAATCGTCGACGACGGCTCGACCGATCACTCGTTAGCCCGCGCGCTCGCGATCCTGCGGGGCGCCCGCCGGCCGGTGCGCGTGGTCGAGAAAAAATTTAACACCGGCCTGGCGGACGCGCGCAATGTCGGCCTGCGCCATGCCCGCGCGCCCTACGTCTTCATGATGGACGCGGACAACCTGGTTTACCCGCAGGCCTTCCGGCAGCTGATGGAGACGATCACCGCGGGGCCGCATGCCGCTGCCTATAGTTTGCTCTGCCGCTTCCGCGGTTCGCCGCAGAATCGCGTGGGCCTGCTCTCTTACTACGATTGGGACCCGCAGATTTTGGTGCAGCATCCTTACATCGACGCGATGGCGCTCTTCCATCGCGCGACTTTGCTGGAGGTGGGTGGCTACGACAGCGAGCTGAGCCAGATCGGGTGGTTCGGTTGGGAGGATTACGACATGTGGTTGCGCCTGGCCCAGCGCGAGGAGTCGGTCGGCTTCGTCGCGAACACGCTCTGCCTTTACCGCCACCACGAGACCTCGATGATTAACACCACGAATCTTTTCGAGCTCGATCTCGTGCGGCATTTCCTCGAGCGCTACGGCGCCTTGCTCGAGCGCTTCGAGCCGCGGGCGAGCGTCTTTGGAGTCGAGCGGAGCAAGCTCGCGCAATTCCACCTGGCCGAGCAGGGTCGTTAGGCCGAGACGCGGCCGCGCCACCAGCGCGGCGGAAAGGCGAGCTCGAACTGATCGTTAGGCTGGAGAGAAAGATTTGGGCTGTAGAAGGGATCCTCCTCGCCTGCAGTGGCGGGCAATTCGGCGGGCACTGGCGCCGCGGCGACCGGATTCGCATAGGGCGTCCAAACCACGCCGAGCCCGCGCGCGCGAACTCGCTGGCAAAGTTCGATCCCCCCGGGCTGGCCCAGTTCATGGAAAAGTTCCGCGCGGATCGCGAGGCAGGCGCTCGAGACCGCGGTGCAGTTCCGCTGAAGAAACGTGCGATTGAAAAAGCCGGGATGGCCGCGCGGCAGGCCGTGATGCGCATCGCGCGCCACACCCTCGCCGATGATATACCCGCCATGCTCCAGCGTGTCGTTAGCCGACCAGATGCGCGCGCCGATTACGCCAACCTCCGGGCGCGACGCCTGTGCGGCCAATTCATCAATCTCTTCCGGTCGAAGGGTGAGGTCGGGCCGGAGAAACAGGAGCACGCCGGTCGCGGGAAGCGGATCCTCCGCAGTGGCGCAGGAGCGTTACTTCCGCCGCGGGTCGAGCGAAGCGGACGCGATGCGACTCCACGTTTTCCGGGCAAGGCTCGACCACCGCCGGCCAGCCGCGGGTTGCGACAAAATCAGCCAGCGCTTTGCGAGCCGCATCCTTGGCGTAGGGCTTGGCGTCGCGGGCCGCAGCCAGGCTCCCGGGCACCATGCGCCAGTGATAAAGGATGCGCGGCAGGTGGCGGATTTGTTCCGCCCGCAGGCGGGTGGCGCAGCGCAGCGCGAGGTCGTAATCCTGCGAGCCTTCGAAGCCTTCGCGCAGTCCGCCGACCGCGCGCAGCAGATCGGTGCGGTAGACGCTAAAGTGGTTCAGGTAATTTTGCCCGAGGAAGAGCTCCGGGTTCCAGTCGGGCTTGAAGAAGGGGTTCGTGCGCGCGCCGCTGGCTTCGAGAAAATCCTCGTCGGAATAGATCAGGCCCGCGGCGGGAGAAGCGGCAATTTCGCGCGCGACCATCGAAAGCGCGTGCTCCGCGAGCAGGTCGTCCTGATCGAGGAAGCCGCACCAGTCGCCCTCGGCCAGCGCGAGCGCGGAATTCGAGCAGGCCGAGATGTGGCCATTGCGCTCGCGCAACACAAGCCGGATGCGCGGGTCGCTCGCCGCCATCTCCCGGAGGAACTCGCGCACGCCGGCATGCGTAGAGGCGTCATCCGCCAGGCAAAGTTGCCAGTGCGCGTAGGTCTGCGCCTTTACGGAATCGATCGCCGCCCGCAACCAGGGCAGCTCTGGATTGAAAACAGGCAGCAAGATGGAGATCCGCGGAGGACTCGTTAGGCGCGCTGCTTCCGCGCGGAAGCAGGCGCGGTCCTCCTCCGTGAGGGTATCGTAGCGCCGCACCCATTCCTCGTAGGAACCCGGTCTCAAGCGAGCGTCTCCTGGAGGATGGCGGCCATGCGTGCGCCGTAACGCTCGAGTGCAAAGTGCTCCTCGAAAGTCGCGCGGGCTGCGCGGCCGAGACGTGCGCGCAGCGCAGAGTCGCCGAGCAAACGCCGCAGGGCCGCCGCGAGCGCGGCCGGATCGCCAGGCGGAACGAGGAGGCCGTTCTCGCCATCACGGAGCCATTCCGCGATCCCGCCCACGTCCGTGCTCACGATCGGTTTTCCCAGGCTCATCGCTTCGAGCAGGACCAACGGCATGGTCTCGTCGCGCGACGGCAGCACGAGAAAGTCGGCGGCGCGGAGCAGGCCGACCGCGGCGGCATGCTCCAAGGCGCCGAGAAATTCCACCCGCGGATCCGCCGGCAATTGCCTAACGAATGCCGGGTCGAGCGCGCGCCCGGCGATTTTGACGGCCACTTCTGCGGCAGGCAAAAGCGCAAGCGCAGCCAGCAAAACGTCCTGGCCTTTCCGCGGCTCGAGCGTGCCAATAACCGCGCCAGTGAGCCGCGCATTCGTCGTCGCGATCTTGCCGGCTAAATCCGGGATGCCATAGGGCACGACATGGATTTTTCGCTGGGTGAACGGGGAGTAGATTGCGGCGGTAGTTTGGGTGGGCGCGATGAGCGCGTGCGCTTTTGCCAGGGTCGGCTGGATCACCGGGATGAGGTCCATAAGCTCGCGGCCGACCCGGGTTTCGTGGAGATACCAAAGCGAGCGCACGCCGAGCTCATCCGCGGTGTAGATCGCCTGCCAGGCGGCGACGGTGTTCGCGAGCGACGAGGTCGAACTGCGGGAGGACTTCGCGGAAGCGGGCGCGCGCCGGGTCGGCTAACAAGTGGCTGTCAAAAATCGTCTGCGCGTCGCCGAGTTCGTTTGCGAGCGCGCCCGGTTCCGGGGCGAGCACAGTGAGGTCCCAGCCACGCGCGGCGAGCCAGCGGACGAGATAGGCGAGCTGGATCGGCGCGCCGCTGAGCGTCATCTCGTGCGCGACGAAAAGCAGGCGCGGCGACGGCATGGAGATGACGATAGCACAGGCGCGTTTACTATCGGGGAAGATGGAAAAACCGAGCGAGCTGCCTTCGCGAAACTTCGAGCCGCGGGTCTACGGCGTGGGTGCGTGGACCGACAACCTCCATTTTGCCTACGACCTCATGGCTACCCTGCGGCCGCGCGTTTTCGTGGAGCTGGGGACGGATCGCGGGGAAAGCTTTTTCGCCTTTTGCCAGGCGACGGCGGAACACGCGACCGGGACGCGCTGCTTCGCCGTCGATACCTGGCGCGGGGACGACCAGGCGGGCGCCTACGACGAGACAACCTTCGCGGAAGTCTCGGCGGAGCACGCGCAGCACTACGCGAAGTTTGCGACGCTGGTGCGCTCGAGCTTTGCCGAGGCGCTGCCGCAGTTTCCCGACGGGAGCATCGAGCTGCTGCATCTCGACGGGCTCCACACCGAGGCCGCGGTGCGGGCTGATCTCGCTGGCTGGCTGCCGAAGCTCGCGCCGGGCGGCCTGCTTTTGATGCACGATGTCCGTGTGCGCGTGCGCGATTTTGGCGTGTGGAAAGTTTGGGAGGAAATGCAGACCCGCGGCCGCTCGTTCACCTTTCCCGACGGCCCGGGCCTGGGTGTCTGGCAAAAGCCGCCGGCCAAGGCGTTGCCCGAGCCAGTGGAGGCGCTCCTTGCCGGTCGCGGCGCGGAGCTGCTGGAATATTATCGGCGTTGCGCATTGGACCTGCAGGAGCGCATCGCGCGGCACTGGCGCGACCGCACGATCGGCCAAACCGCGGCCGGCCGGCAGACGATCATTCAGCTTTTTCACACGCACGACGGGATCCACCGCGAGGAGGACTCGGTGGTGACACGCATCGGGCACGGAGAGTGGAAGGAGGTCGCGCTCGCGCTTCCGCCACGCGCGGGGCTGGCGCCGTTGCGGATCGATTTTGTGAGCCCTTTCACCACGGTCGAGATCGCGCGGCTGCGCGTGGGTCGGTTCGCGGGACCGCTCGAGGCGATCGTCGTGGCGGGCGACGCTGAGCGCCTGCCGGGGGCGGAAGTTCTGCGACTGCGGGTGACCGGGATCGATCCCCAGCTCTACCTGCCGCCAGTGCCGACCGTGGTCGGGGAGCGGTTGGTCGTGGAGCTGCGGCTGCGGGTCGAGCCATAAAAAAAACGCGGCGAGCCAATCGGGCCCGCCGCGTTGAGGAATACTGCCTAACGAGAGGTTGTTAGCTCTTCTTCTCGGCCTTGGCCTTGGCTTCGGTCTGCTTGGCCATTTCGAGGTGTTGCTTCAAGGTCGGGAGCGTCTTGCCGGCAAACGCCTTCACGTCCGCGTCCTTGCTGTTCTTCGCGGCTTTCTCGAACGAAGCCACGTCCTTCTTGTGATCCTTGACCATCAATTCCATGTACTCGTGGTCGAAACGCTTCTCGTCGATCTTCTCGACCTTCACGTTCTTATCGAGCGCGACACCCTTCTTTTTTGCGAGGGCCATCAGCTCGGCGTTGGCCTTGCTGTGGTCGGTGACCATGTGCTGGCCGAAAGCCTTGACGTCGGCGTTAGTGGCTTTCTTGGCCGCCATCTTGCCCATCTCGACTTCCATCAAGCCGCCTTTGGCTGCTTCCATCATGAAGCTCTTGTCCTTGTCGTCGAGCTTCGCGTCGGACTTCATCTCGGCGTGTTTTTTGTCGTCCATTTTCGTGTCGGACTTGTGCTTGTCCGTCATTTTCATGTCCGACTTCTTTTCGGCCGCGCCGGTGGCGGGCGAAGCGCTGGGCTCGGCGGCAAAGGCGAGATTGGCACAACAGAAGGTGCCGAGGGCGACTGCGACCGCGCCGTAACGCGTGGTAATTTTCAATGATTTCATAAGGTTGCTAACTGAATGGTTGGTTGGTTTGCCGGATTGCCGGCACTTTCATTTCGCTAGGCACCGCTCTCTTGGACGTGCCCATTTCCAAGGTCTGCAGCGGTCGTTAGCTTTGCGGGCTGCTCTGGTAGGAGCTTTCCACCCGCGTCGCCACGTCCTTGTAGCCGTAATCGACCTCGTAGATTTCCTTCATCGCCGCGATCGACTTCTCCGCTTCCCCCATTTCCTCGTAGACCAGGCCGAGGTTATAAACGATCTCCTTCTTCTGCGCGTCCATCACCAAGATTTCGCGCGAGGCTTCCTCCAATTGCTTCACCGCCAGGTCGAGCATCCCGAGTTGCTGGTAACAGCGGCCTAACAGGTTCATCGCTCGCAGCCGGGCGTTTGGGTGCTGCCGGGCGCGCTGCAGCTCTGGGAGCGCCTCGCGATAATGCCCGGCATCGAGCAAATGCTCGCCCAGCTCAAAGCGCAGCTGAAGATCGGTCGGATTTCTTTCGGAACGCTTCCGCGCTTCCTCGATTGAGCTTTCGGCGCGCGCCCGGCGGGCCGCGTCCAGGGCCGCCGCGCGCTCGGCGTAGCCTTCGTCGTCCGGGCCATGTTCCGCGAGCCAGCGTTCGTTCTCGGCAATCTCGCGCTCGGCGCGCTTGAACCCGAGATCGGAAACCTTGCGCACGAGCGCGCTGTCCGCGCCGCCGGTCAGGTCGGCCGCGTATTGATACCAGGCGATCGCGCTTTCGTAGTCTTCCTTCTGCTCGCTGAGCATCGCCAGCTTGCGCGCGTGATCGACGCTCTCCGGCTCCGCCTGATGGCGCTCGTAGGTCTCGGCGATTTGCTGGTCGAGCGACTCGCCGGTCAGGACCATGCGGTTTTGCTGCTCCAGCGAAACCGCCGTCTCCTTGTCCTTGATTAAATCGCGATAGCTCTCGGCTTCGGTCCAGCCGCCGCTCTTCATCGAGGCACGGGCGGAGGCATCCTTCCCGAGCCGCAGCGCTTCGGAGTCGAGCGGGTCGACCTCGGTGATGCGGTTGTAGATTTCGACTTCCTTGTCGCTCTGCTCAAGCTGGTGATACAGCCGGCCGAGCTCGTGCAGCAGCTTGGTGTCCTTCGGCTTTTCCTCGAGCAAAGTCTGCATCGCGAGCACACCGATCTCCGGCATACCGGCGGCGACCGCCGCTTCTTTCAGGAGTAAATTAGCCGGCCGATTGTAAGGCTCGTCCTCGAGCACTTTCTCGATCAATTCCATCGCCTTGCGCGGATCTTTCTTCAGCTCGTTCTTCGCCTTCATCACCCCGATCGAGGAGGTCGACATGCTGAAGAAGCTCTTCTTTTCCGCGCGCAGCTTCGTCACTTCGGTGCGCCGGAGGAGCTGCCGGCCGGTGAGGAATTCCGGCTCGTGTTTCAGGATTCCCTGCAGAAGCGAGATGGCGTAGCCAAAATTCCGCATTTCCACCGCGGCCACCGCCTTCAGCCAATGGCTCCGCTGCGCTTCGCTCAGTTCTTTTTCTGTCTTAACCGCCATGTGTTTTCACCCTCATCTGTTGCCGCGCGCGAAGTCGAGAATCAAAGCAATTCCATCTGTGGTTTCTGGGCCGTCGGCATGGCCGCTTTCCGGCGTTTCGTCTTCGGCGACGCTTCCGCGGCCGCGGCCTGCGGATGCTCCAGGTGCGCCAGGATTTCCTTGGCCCGCTCGAGAATTTCCCGGGGCAACCCGGCGAGCCGCGCGACCTGGATGCCGTAGGAGCGGTCGGCGCCGCCGGGCACGATCTTGCGCAGGAAAATGATCTGCTCGTTCCATTCGCGCACGGCCACGTTGAAATTGCACACGCCCTTCCGCTCCTCGGCCAGCTTGGTCAGCTCGTGGTAGTGCGTCGCGAAAAGCGTCCGCGCCTTGAGCGTGTCGTGGAGAAACTCGGCCACGCTCCAGGCGATCGAGAGCCCGTCGAAGGTCGAGGTGCCGCGCCCGATCTCGTCCAGGATGACCAGGCTGCGCGCGCTCGCGTTGTTCATGATGTTGGCGGTCTCGTTCATCTCGACCATGAAGGTCGATTGCCCGCGCGAGAGGTCGTCGTTTGCGCCCACCCGCGTGAAAATCCGATCGACCAGGCCAATCTCCGCGCTCGCCGCGGGGACGAAACTCCCGATCTGCGCCATCAAAGTAAGCAGCGCCACCTGCCGAATGTAGGTCGACTTCCCGGCCATGTTCGGCCCGGTGATGATCGCCAGGCGCGCGCCGTTTCCATCGAGCGTGGTGTCGTTCGGGACGAACTTTTCCTCCGCCAGGTTTTGGTCCAACACCGGGTGCCGCCCGTCCTTGATCACCAGCCGGAGAGTGTCGTCTAATTTCGGCCGGCAGTAATTGAAAAGCCGCGCCGTCTCCGCGAGCCCGCAAAGGACATCGAGCGTCGCAATCGCGGCCGCGATCGCCTGGATCGCCGGGAGATGCTGCAGGGTTTCCTCGCGCAGTTTGCCGAAAAGCTGGAGCTCGAGCTGCCGCGCGCGTTCGTCCGCGCCCAGAATCTGCGCCTCGATTTCCTTCAGCTCGGGCGTAATGAAACGCTCGCCGCCGACGGTGGTTTGCTTGCGGGTGTAATGCGCCGGGACGCCCGCGAGATTCGATTTTGTGATCTCGATGAAGTAACCAAAAACCGAGGTGAAGCGGACCTTGAGCGACTTGATTCCGGTGGCGGCAATCTCGCGTTCCTGCAGTTCGTTGATCCAGTTTTTCCCTTCACGCGACGCCCGCCGGAGCTCGTCCAGATCCTCCGCGTAGCCATCCTTGAAAATGCCGCCATCCTTGAGCGTGAAGGGCGGATCGTCGGTGACTGCGCGGGCGAGCAGCTCGAGCAATTCCGGCAGTTCCCGCAGCTCCTCCTGCAAGCGGAGCGCATGCGAGCGTGGCGCCGCGCTCGAGCCGTAGGTCACGCGCTCGATCAATTTCCCGAGCTCGCGCTTAAGCGCCGGGACCTGCTCGAGCGAGCTGCGCAAGGCCACCAGGTCGCGCGCGTTGCCCGAGACCTGGTTTAGCCGGCCGATCGCGCGCTCAAGGTCGCGCACGCCCTTGAGCGCATCACGCAGGCTCGCGAGCAGGTCGGACTCCGCGAGCAATTCCGCGATCGTTTCCTGCCGGCGCTCCAGCTCCGTGAGGTCGCGCAGAGGTTGCAGAATCCAGCTGCGCAACTTCCGCCCGCCCATCGGCGTGGTCGTGCGGTCGAGCGCCGCGAGCAGGCTCATGTCGCGCGCTCCGCGCGAAGCGACGAGCTCGAGGTTGCTCTGCGTCGCGAGGTCGAGGACCACGTGTTCCGCCGGCGAATCGCACCGTAGCGAAGTGAGATGCTCGATCTTTCGCCGGAGGTGATGCTTCAGGTAATGCACCAAGGCGCCGGCCGCTCCGACCGCCGCCGGCATTTCGCCGCAGCCGAACCCATCGAGCGATTTCACCCCGAAGTGCTCGCAAAGAAGGAAGACCGCCTGCTCCGGGAGGAAGGCGTAGCTGTCGTGCGGCAAAGTGCCGTCTATTTCCGCAAAGGTCGCTTGCTGCTCGTCGCTCACCAGCAACTCCGCCGGGCTCACGCGCGCGAGTTCATCGCGTAACGCGTTCACGCTCGCCGCTTCCGTGAGCCGGAACTCGCCCGTGGTCAGGTCGGCGTAGGCGAAGCCAAACTTCGCGCCGCCCGCGTAGATCGCGCCGAGATAATTCGCGCGCTTCGATTCCAGGAGATCAAGCTCGCTCACCGTGCCGGCGGTGATGATCTGCGTGATCTCGCGATCGACGATCTTCCCTGCCTGCGGTGCGCTTGTCTGGTCGCAAATGGCCACGCGCCGGCCGGCCTTGATCAGCTTCGCGAGGTAATTTTGCGCCGCGTGATACGGGACGCCGCACATGGGGACGCCGTTCCGCTTGGTCAGCGCGACGTTTAGCAAGGCGGAGGCGTCTTTCGCGTCCTCGAAGAAAAGCTCGTAGAAATCGCCCAGGCGGAAGAGCAGGAGCGTGTCCGGCGGGACGCTCGCGCGCAGCCGCTGGTATTGCTGCATCATCGGCGTGAGCGTTTCGGCCATTCCCGGAGAGCTTGGAATCGGCGGAGGCCTTTTGCGAGTGCGATTTGCCTCCCCGCGGGACATTCGCGACGGTGCGCAGTTCCGATTGCCTTTCTATGACCCGACCCGCTAGCTTCCCGCGCATCCTCCTCCTCGCCACTCTCTCACTTCTGCTCATGCTCGGCTTCGCGGTGCTCACGCTCCGCGCGCAAGTCGTGCCCGTGAACGTCACCTTCGACGTCACCCTGCCGGCGGACACGCCCGCAGAGGATGCCGTCTATTTAGCCGGCAACTTCCAAAACTGGGACCCGGGCGCGACCCCGATGACGCGCGACAGCGCCACGCATGCGCGGATCACCATTTCCTCGACCGAAGGCGCCGCGCTCGAATTCAAGATCACTCGCGGAAGTTGGGCGCGGGTCGAGCGCACGGCGGACTGCGTGGATATCGCGAATCGCACCGCCACGGCCACGGCCGACCAGACCATCTTCGTCACGGTCGAGTCCTGGGCCGATCGCTGCGTTCCGATTTACGACACCCGCGTGCAGAAGGTGCAACTCCAGAGCCAGGTGCTCGGGGTGGCCAAGGAATTCTACGTCTACACGCCGCCGGGCTACGCGCTCGCGGCCGGGCGGCGCTATCCGGTGCTCTATCTTTTCCGCGGGCACGAGAGCGAGTGGATCAACAAGCGGCAGGATGACACCCGCGGCGGCAAGAACGTGATCGACGTCTACGAAGCGCTTCTCGCCGCTGGCCAGGTCGGGCCGATGATCCTGGTCTCGCCCGGCAGTTCGAGCGCGGACAACTCCGTTTCCGGGATGGTGACCAACTTCAAGTCGCCGGAGTTAACCAGCTCCTCCGGCATCGGCACCGGGCGCTTCGAGGATTATCTCCTCTCGGAAGTCATTCCCTACGTGGACGCAAACTTCCGCACGGTCGCGAACCGCGCCGGCCGCGGGGTGGATGGCTTCTCGTTAGGCGGCTTCATGAGCGTGAAAGATCGGGGCCAAGCGGCCGGATCTTTTCCGCACCGTCGGCGCCTTCGACGGGACGCATTTCTACGCCGACCTGACCTGCGCCAACGTCGACACCATTCGCGACACCACGTTCGGCAACGCGATGTTCGATCCGGTTTTCGGGAAACCGCGCGACGCCGCGTATGCCGCGCTCAACAACGGCCCAAATCTCGTCTGCAACAGCACCGCGGCGCAGATGCAGAGCATCGCCTGGTTCATCCAATACGGCCCGCTCACGGGCGAGCCGCTCGATTCGAATTATTTCCGTGGCGACCATCTCGTCGGCAAACTTTCCGAGAAAGGCGTGACCAACGGCATCACCGCAGTCCTCGCGGGCGGGCACCATTGGAGCACGGCGGATGAGCACATGCGCCAGACTTTGCCGCTGCATTGGAATGTCCTCGGGCCGTCGTCGATTATTCCGCCGGTGGTTTTGCAAAGTGTGGTTTCGCGGAAAACGCACGGCGCGGCGGGGAACTTCGACCTCGCACTGCCCGGGGTGGAACCGCGTGGCGGGGCCTTGCAACTTGTCTTCACCTTCGCGCAACCGCTGGCGCGCGTCGGCAGCGCGAGCGCTTCTGTCGGCACGATTTCGCAGCAGGCGATCGGCGCCGATGCGCACCAGTATGTCGTCTCGCTGGCAAACGTGCCGAACGCGCGCACCGTCAATGTGACCTTAAGCAACGTGGCCGACACGATAGGCAATGAAAGCCCCACCGTGGCGGCATCGGTGAGCGTGCTTTTGGGCGACACGAGCCGCGACGGCCAGGTGAACGGCGGCGATGCGCTGCAAACGCGCAACCATTCCGGCGAAAGCGCCGGCGCCGGCAACTTCGCGTTCGATGTGAACCTCGACGGCACGGTTAATGGCGCGGACACCCTCCTGGTGCGGAATCATTCCGGCGACAGCGTCACGCCCTAGCGGCGCCGGCGTTTTTTTTGAATCCGGCGCGCCGGCCGGCCGCATCCCAACGAGCGATGAAACTTCTCGCCGCGCTCACGCTTTCGTTGGCCGTCAGCACCACCTTCGCCACCGATCCGGTGGAGGTGATGGTGCTGGGGACCTTCCACCTCGCGAATCCGGGCCTCGACCGGCACAACATGAAAGTCGACAACGTGCTCGTGCCCGAGAAGCAGGCCGAGCTGGAAGACTTGGCCGATCGGCTGGCAAAATTCCGGCCGACCAAGATCATGGTCGAGGCGCGGGCCGAGGCGCCGAAATTTGTCTCCGCCAAGTACTCCAGCCTAACGAGTGAGGCGCTTGCGCAGAATCCGGATGAGCGGGTGCAGATCGCCTTTCGCCTCGCGCAAAAGCTCCGGCTGCAGGCAATCCACGGAATTGATCTCGATGGC
Organism: uncultured Verrucomicrobiae bacterium; assembly: GCA_963726745.1. GTDB lineage: Bacteria > Verrucomicrobiota > Verrucomicrobiia > Chthoniobacterales > UBA10450 > JACCTI01. Next base: position 121,210 of record CAVSDR010000003.1, on the reverse strand, counting down.
AATTTTCCCTACGGCCCCGTGCAGGAATTCGCCCAGGCGCACGGGCAGGAGGCGCTGCTCGCGCGGCTCAGCGACGACGTCGAAAGGAACATCGCCGAGGCCGAGGCCGCGCAGAAGAACCTGCCCCTGCGACTCCAACTCGCGCGGCTGAACGAACCGGCGCGACTGCGCGCGGAGCACACACAATTTTACTATGCCGTCCTCCCGCTGGGGGACGGAAAGGACGAGCCCGGCGCGGCGCTCAACACCGGTTGGTATGAGCGCAATGCGAAGATCTTCGCGCGCCTCACGCACGTGGCGCAGCCGGGGGATCGCGTGCTCGTGGTCTACGGAGCGGGTCATCTTTTCTGGCTGCGGCATTTCGTCGAGAACACGCCAGGCTACGCGCTGGTGGAGGCCAACGACTACCTGCGCTGATTGCGCCCGCAGCGGATCGCTGGCAATGAATTCATTGCCATGAATCGCCGCCTTCTTTCCACCCTCGCGCTCACGCTTTGCCTTAACCTTCCACTGCGCGCCGCCGGGCCGGAACCGGAGAAGACGATTCCCGCGCCGGAGAGTTTGCTGGTTGATGGCGTGCCGCCGCTGCCCGCGGAGATCGCGGAAAACGTCGGCCGCTACACCGAGTCGCGCGCGGCCACGTTTGCGGATTGGAATCCGCTCCGCCCGGAGATGCTCGTCTTGACGCGCTTTGCCGATACCAATCAGGTGCACCTGGTGGGGCAACCCGGCGGCGCGCGCATCCAGCTGACGTTTTTCCCCGACCGGGTAACCAATGCCACCGCCGATCCAGCGAAGGGCGAATTCTTTATCCTCACCAAGAGCGCCGGCGGGAACGAGTTTAATCAAAACTACCGTTACGATTTCGCGAGCGGCGAGGTCACGCTGTTGACCGACGGCAAAGCCCGCAACAGCGAGCCGACCTGGAGCGCGAAGGGCGACCGCATCGCCTACACCTCGACCCGTCGCAACGGCGCCGACACCGACATCTACGTGCAGGATCCGCGCAATCCGGCGAGCGACAAACTGGTCGCAGAAGTGAAAGGCGGCGGCTGGCAGGTGCTCGATTGGTCGCCGGATGACCAGCAGCTTCTGGTGCTGGAATATGTCTCGATCAACGAGAGCTATCTCTGGCTCTTCGCGGTCGAGGGCGGCGCCCGCAAGGAGCTCACCCCGCGGCCGGCGGAAGGCGCGGAGAAGGTGGCCTACGGGAAAGCGCTCTTTGCGAAAAGCGGCCACGGTCTCTTCGTCACCACCGATCGCGAATCGGAATTCCAGCGGCTGGCCTACCTCGATCTCGACTCCGGGAAGCACAGCTACCTCCTGCCGAATCCGAAGTTCGACGTCGACGATTGGGACCTGAGCGGAGACGGCAAGATGATCGCCTACACCCTGAATGAAAACGGCGTGAGCACGCTCCATCTGCTCGACGTGGTCGCGGCGGAAAAGTCGCTGACCGCGCGGCCGCTCCCCGATCCGGAATTCAACCCGCCGCTCGGCCCGGTGGTCATCTCAGGCTTGCATTGGCAGCATCGGCAGCCGCTGCTCGCCTTTAATGTCGCGGGCGCGAAGTCGCCCTCGGACATCTACTCGTTAGCCGTGGCCGACCGCAAGGTCACGACCACCCGCTGGACGATGAGCGAGACCGGCGGCATTCCCGCGGCCCGTTTCGTCCAGCCGGAGCTGGTCCAGTGGAAATCCTTCGATGGCCGCGAAATCAGCGGCTTCCTCTATCTGCCGGACGAGAAGAAATTTCCTGGCAAACGTCCCGTGATCGTGAACATCCACGGCGGTCCGGAATCGCAGTATCGCCCCGGTTTTATCGGGCGGAACAACTACCTGCTGAACGAGCTCGGCGTCGCGCTCCTGTTTCCGAACGTGCGCGGTTCGGCCGGCTACGGGAAGACTTTCGTGCAATTAGACAACGGGGTGAAGCGTGAGGATTCCTACAAGGACATCTCCGCGCTCTTCGACTGGATCGGCACGCAGCCGCGGCTCGCAGCCGACCGGATCATGGTCACGGGCGGCTCCTACGGTGGCTTCATGACCCTGCAGGTGGCGACGAATTACGCGGACCGCATCCGCTGCGCGCTCGACGTGGTCGGCATGTCGAGCCTCTCGACTTTCCTGAAGAACACCGAGAGCTACCGGCGCGATCTGCGCCGCGCGGAATACGGCGACGAGCGCGACCCGGAGACAGCGAAATTCATGGAGCGGATCGCGGCCTTGAACAATGTCGCCAAAATCACCAAGCCGCTTTTCGTAGTCCAGGGAGCGAACGATCCGCGCGTCCCGAAATCCGAAGCCGACCAGATCGTGGCCGCGCTGAAAAAACAGAACACGCCGGTTTGGTACCTCGTCGGGAAGGACGAAGGGCACGGCTTCCAAAAGAAGAAGAACGCCGACTTCCAGTTCTACGCCACGGTGCAGTTCATCCGCGACTACCTCCTGAAATAGCCGGCAAGCTCTAGGTCTCGCGGACCACGGCGGCGGGCTTCTTGTCGGTCACGAGGGCGACGTAAGTCGGGTGCCGGAGATTGCCGGCATCGGTCCAATTCACGAAGGCCACGCGCATGATCAGCTTTGGCTTGAGCCAGCGACACTCCTTCATCTTCTCGGCGGTGAGAGCCTCGCCGCGGCGCGCGCCTTTCTTCTCCGGGAGATTCGTGAAGGGACATTCGTCCGTTTCCAGGCCTTTGAACTTCGCGAAGATTTCCTCGCGCAGCCGCGGGACGAAGCCATCCTTCACCCGGGCGACGAACTGCAGTTTCCGCTTTTCATAAACGCCTACGAGAAGCGCGTCGAAGCCGCGCGTCCCTGGCGTGTAACCGCCAATGACGAACTCCTGCTCCGCGCCGGTCCGCTGCTTGATCCACGCGCCCGAGCGTTCCCCGGCCTCGTAGGTCGAGCCGTCTCGTTTCCCGACCACACCCTCGAGGCCTAACGAGCGCACCGCGTCGAGCACTTGATCGGCCGGCGCGTCGAGCAAGGCCGAGCGGCGGAGCGGTTCCTGCAGCGGAAGCTGATCGAGCTCTGCCCGGCGCTCCTCGATCGGGGCATCGACCAGCTCCCGGCCGTCGATACTCAACAAGTCGAAGGCGTAGAAGTAGACCGCGAGCGGGCGGGAGAGGTTGTTCTGCAGGAGCTGGAAGGAGGGCTTGCCCTGCTCATCGAGCGCCACGATTTCGCCATCGAGCGTGCAGTCGTTAGGCAGCTTTTTCAGCGCCTCGACCACGTTCGGAAAACGAGCGTTGAGGCTTTTTTTGTTCCGCGAGAGGAGCTGGACTTTGGCGCCATTCTTCACCGCCTGGCAGCGGTAGCCGTCGAACTTTACTTCGTAGGTCCAGTTCCCTTCCTCCGGCAGTTGCGTCACCGCCTTGCACTTCATCGGCTCGAAGAATTTAGCCGGCACTTTGGCGCGTTTCGGCGCGATCGTTTTCGCCGAGGCTGCCGGGCGGTTGCTGTGCCACTGGGCGTCGTTCTCTTTCGCAATCTCCGCCATCGAGCGCCCAGTGAGAGCCGATTGGTCGTCCGCCTTTTTAGACAGCGCTTTCATCGCCTTCCCGGCTTTGATCAGGAGCCAGCGATTGCTTTCCGGCTCGCGCTTGTCCTTCACCAGGATCCATTCGCCTTGGAGCTTCTCGCCTTGCATCACCAGGTGCATTTTGCCCGCGTGAAAAGCGGCCGCGGCATTCTCGGTCAGGTCTTCGTAGACGCCATAATCCCAAACCATGACGGTGCCCGCGCCGTAGTTTCCCGGCGGGATCGTTCCCTCGAAGTGCTCATATTCCAACGGATGATCTTCCACGTGCATCGCCAGGCGCGTTTCCTTTAATTCAAAGGGCGGCCCTTTCGGCACGGCCCAGGAGCGGAGCACGCCCTCCATCTCGAGCCGCCAATCGTAATGCAGATGGCTGGCTTGATGTTTCTGAATGACGAAACGATGCGGGCCGGTGCGCTTCCCTTTCTTTGCCGCTGGCTTCGCGGCCGGTTCCGGAGTGCGCGAGTGGTCGCGCTTGGCCGCATAGGTTTGCAGGCTGTGATCGCCTTTCGGCGGTTTTTCGGCGACCCGGGAACTGCGGCGGCCTTTCTTGTCGTTGCGCGGCCAGCGGCTGAGTTTGGGCGCGGGCCCAGCGGCCAGGGCCTTGGTGAAAGCGCTGGGTAATTCCTGCTGCAGCTTCAGCACCGGGGCGAAGAGGTCGCCAAGTTTGGCGATGCGCTTGATCGACTCGTTAGGGGTGAAGGTGAGTTTGCTGGCGTCTTGCTTTTTCACCGCGCGTTCGAGTTCGGCCCACTCGACCGGCATGGAGATGAACGGCTCGTCGCCCTTGGCCCGCATGGCATAGACCGCCACGGTGGTCTTGAAGTCGGAATTTTGGCTCCAATCGATCAACACTTTCCCGGTGCGCAGGCTCTTGGCCATGTCGGAGACGACACCTTTGGGCAGTTGGTGCGCGACCAATTCCGCGACCGTCTTGGCGAAAGGCTGCGTCACTTCGTAGGGCGCGTCGCCGTTCAGCGGCACGCTCAAGTGGATGCCTTTTGAGCCGGAAACTTTTGCAAAGGCTTCGAGCCCCCAGGCCGCGAAAAGCGTCCGCAAATGCAACGCGACCTCGGCGCATGCGAGCATCCCCGCCGGCGCGCCCGGGTCGAGGTCGAAGACCATCGAGGTGGGGACATTGGTCTGCGGCACTTTTGCGAGCAGGACGTGCTTCTCGATGTCGCCCAGGTTCGTCACCCAGGTAAGCGTGGCCCGGTCGTTGCAGAGGATGTAGTTGATGTCGTCGCCGCCTTCGCTCCGCGGCACCGCGAAGGTCGTGACCCACGCGGGCGTGTGCTTGGGCGCGTTCTTCTCGTAGAACGGTTCGCCCGCGACGCCCTCCGGGAAACGTTTCATCGTCAGCGGCCGGTCGCGCAGGTGCGGCAGGATGGTGTCGGCTATTTCCGTGTAGAAGGCGAGCGTCTCGCCCTTGGTGAAGCCGCTGCCAGGGAAGAAAACCTTGTCGAGATTCGAGACTTGGAATTCGTGCCCGTCGACTTTAACCAGCTGCTTCTTCATGCGAGGTGGCGGGCGAGGAATTGCTCGATCGCCTGGAGGATACGCGCGTCGACCGTGGCTTGCGTCTCCGCGCGCGCGGCCAGGTCGCGCTTCCGCACGAGGAGGGAATGATCGCCGCCCTCGACCTCGTGGAGTTCGTTAGGCGCGGTCATTTGCGCCCGCACTTCCGCGAGCAGCGCGAGCGGGCAGAGCGGGTCGCGTGTGCCCTGGAGGAAAAGCACCGGCGTGCGCAGGTCGCGCAGGACCTGGTCGCGCAGCTTCGCGGGATCACCACCGCCGCAAAGCGGATAGCCGAAGCAGATGAGCGCGCTGACTGTTTCCTCGAGCGCGAGGTGGCAGCCGATGCGGCCGCCCATGCTTTTGCCGGCGAGCACCACTGGGCCGTCGTGCCCGGCGCGCGCTTCGGCGAGGGCAGCGCGATGCGCCGCCAGGAGCTGCGGCGGACGATCCGGGCGGCGCGAGCCCGCGCGCAGGTAGTCGTAATCGAAACGCCGGACCGGGCCGAGACGCGCGAGCAATTCCGCCCAGTGCTCCATCCACGGATGCGAGGAGGGGGCGCCGGCGCCGGGAGCGAAGAGCAGGAGCGGGCGCGGCATCTCTCTTTGATGTAGCAAAAAAACCGCGCCTCTGCGCGCGGAATCGAGCTGGACAAAGCGCACCCGGGGAGCGCATTGCCTGAGGAGCGGCTCCCGTTCGGAATGACCTGGCCGGAAACGGCTGAGGCGGCCGGGAGAAGCGTTTTCGCAATATGATCATCCCCACGGAACCCATCGGCAGCATCCCGCGACCGCTCGAGTTGATCGATGGTTTCGGGAAGTTCGATGCGGATGATCCGGCGCTCGAGCCGCTTTACGAGGCGGCGATCGTGGACACGCTGCGCTCCTTTGAAGAGACCGGATCGCCGGTGATCACCGATGGCGAGCAGCGGAAGTTCCACAACTTCGCAACCTACGCAGTCGACGGCCTGCCAAACATCGCGCCGGATGGCTTCAAGTTGCCGTTTATCACCCACACGCGGCGCTGGCCGCGCCTAACGAGCGGTCCATTTCGCTACAAGCGCTATGCCGACAGTTTCCTCGAGTTTGCCCAGCGCCACACCGATCTCCCGGTGAAGCAGGCAGTGATCGCGCCCTCGGCCTTGAGCTTGATGTATCCCGCGGAAGGGCTGGAGGGCTACCCGCGTGAGCGCTTCCTCGAGGACCTGCTGAACGAACACAAACAAGAGGTGAGCCGATGCCTGGACAAGGGAGCACACCGGGTGCAGATCGATTTCACCGAGGGCCGGCTGGCGTTGAAGATCGATCCACAGGGGCAATTGCTGGAGAGTTTCATCGACCTGAATAATCTCGCGCTGATGCGCTTTACCGAGGCGGACCGAGATCGCCTGGGCGTCCACACCTGCCCGGGTGCGGACCGCGATTCCACCCACAGCGCGGAGGTGGACTACGCCGAGTTGCTGCCGCATCTCTTCGAATTGCAGGCGGGCAATTTCTACATCGCGCTGGCGGCGGAGCCGGACCGGAAACGCGTGCTCGAGATCATCCGCGATCGCCGGCAGCGCTGGCAGCGGATTTTCGTGGGGGTGATCAACCCGATCGATCCCCGGATCGAGACCCCGGAGGAAGTGCGCGATCGCCTGCTCGAGGCGGCAAGATTCATCCCGGTGGAAATGCTAGGCTCGACGGATGACTGCGGGTTTTCTCCTTTCAGCGACGACACTTCCACGAGCCGCGAGACCGCTTTCCGGAAAATCCGCGCCCGCGTGCTGGGAACGGAAATGGCCGCAGCCGTGATCGGGGGCCGCTAAATGAAAGAAGCGCCCGACGACGAGAGCGAGCTGCTGCGCTCCTCGGCCATGCAAACCTCGCAAAGCATCGCCCATCTGCGCCACCGGGCGGACCTCGAGCTGGCGCAAGCCTTGCGGGCGCTGGAATTGCGCACGGAGGAACTGGCGCACTCGCTCTCCGTCCTGCGCGCGACCTTGGAGGCGACGACCGATGGCATCCTGGTGGTGAGCGACGCCGGCGAGATCACGGATTTTAACCAGCAATTTCTGGACGTCTGGCGGGTGCCGGGAGAGGTCTTGCTGGGAAAAGAGCGGGTCAATTTGCTGGCTAATTTGGCGCAGCAGTTGGTGGATCCCGAGGAATTCCTCGAGCGCACAAACATGATTTACGAAGAATGCCTGCCGGAGACGACCGACCGGGTGTGCTTCCAGGATGGACGCGTTTATGAACGCTGTTCGCGGCTGCAAAAGATCGGCGACCGCGTGGTCGGCCGCGTCTGGAGTTACCGCGACATCAGCGAGCAGGTGCGGGCGGAAGAGACGCTGCGCGACGAGGCGCGGATCCTGGAGTTGTTGAACAAGACCGGCACCGCGATCGCCGCGCAGCTCGATCTGCGGAACATCGTGCAGATCGTAACCGACGCGGGAACCGAACTCACCGGGGCGAAGTTTGGCGCTTTTTTCTATACAAAGACGGATGAAAACGGCGAGGCGCTGACGCTGTTCACTCTGTCCGGCGCACCGCGTGAGGCCTTCGAGAAATTTGGTCACCCACGCGCGACCGCGCTCTTCGGCCCGACCTTCCAGGGCGAAGGGCCGATCCGGTCGGATAACATCCTGCAAGACGCGCGCTACGGGCAATTCTCCCCGCACCATGGAATGCCACAGGGGCATCTTCCGGTGCGGAGTTACCTCGCGATGCCGGTGATTTCGAGCTCCGGCGAAGTGATCGGTGGGCTTTTTTTCGGCCACCCGGAAATAGGCGTTTTCACCGAGCGGGCGGAACGAATCATCGTGGGGGTGGCCGCGCAGGCGGCGATCGCGATCGATAATGCGCGTCTTTACGAAGCCGCGCAGCGCGAGATCGAGCAGCGGAAACGCGCGGAAGCGGAGCGGGAGAAATTACTCGTGAGCGAGAAGGAAGCGCGCGCGCGGGCCGAGCGCGAGACGCGGATGAAGGATGAGTTTTTGGCGACGCTTTCACACGAGCTGCGCACGCCGTTAAACGCGATCCTCGGTTGGGCCAATCTCCTGGGCGCGACCGATCGGCCGGAGGACGTGGCCGAGGGCGTGTCGGTGATCGAGCGAAACGCACGCGCGCAGGCGCAGATCATCGAGGACCTGCTCGACATGAGCCGGATCATTTCCGGCAAGGTGCGGCTGGAGGTGCAGCAGGTCGATCTCTTGCAGCTGATTCGTTCCGCGGTTGAATCGGTCAACCCGATGGCCACGGCGCGGCAAGTCGCACTCAGCACCACGCTCGACCCGGAAGCTGGCGCGATTCGCGGAGATCCGGCGCGGATCCAGCAGGTGCTTTGGAATTTGCTCACGAACGCGATCAAATTTACGCCCAAGGGCGGAACGGTGGAAGTGCTCCTGGAGCAGGTGGAAAGCAAGGTGGCGATCCGCGTGCGCGACAGCGGCGAGGGGATTACGCCGGAGTTTTTGCCGAATGTTTTCGATCGCTTCCGGCAGGCCGACGCGTCGACCACGCGGCAGCATGGGGGCCTGGGGCTGGGGCTCGCGATCGTGAAGAATTTGGTGGAATTGCACGGCGGCGGTGTGACGGCGGAAAGCGGCGGACGGAACCGCGGCGCGACCTTTACGGTCAGATTTCCTCTGAGCGCGGTGCAGCTCGAGCCGGAGGAACGGGCGCGGCCGAGGGGCGGAGTGCTCGAAGAAGGGGCGGGATTTAGACGGCAAGATCTGCGCGGGGTGAAGATCCTCGCGGTGGATGACGACGTGGACGCGCGGGAGTTACTCCGCCGGGTCCTGAGCGAATGCGGGGCCGTGGTGGAACTTGCGAGCTCAGCGCGCGAGGCCTTGCAGGCGCTCCAGACCATGAAGCCGGACGTGCTCGTCTCTGATGTCGGCATGCCGGGTGAGGATGGCTATTCCCTCCTGCAGCGCGTGCGAGCGTTGAGCGCGGAGGAGGGCGGGGCAATCCCGGCGATCGCGCTCACGGCCTTTGCGCGGGTGGAGGATCGGAAACGCGCGCTCGGATGCGGCTTTCAGTTGCACCTGGCGAAGCCGGTCGAGAGCTCGGAGCTCATCACGGCGGTGGCCAACCTCGCGGGCCGGACGCCTCGCGGCTGAGTTTTCCATTTTCCTGCGCGGCCTTCTCTGCCAGCTTGGGCCGCGCGATGCTGGCCAAGATCTACTCCGCCGCGGTCTATGGAGTGGATGCCTATGAGATCGAGATCGAGGTCAACGCCGGGCACGGCGAATCGCACATCATCATCGTGGGCCTGCCGGATGCAGCGGTGAAAGAGAGCCGCGATCGCGTGACCACCGCAATCGCCAACAGCGGCTACCATTGGCCGCGCGGGCGGACGACGATCAACCTCGCGCCGGCCGACACGAAGAAGGAGGGCCCGAGCTTTGACCTGCCGATCGCGCTCGGGATGATCGCGGCTGCCGAAGAATGGACTGATGAATCCCTGGCCAGCTACAGTTTTGTCGGCGAGCTGGCGCTGAGCGGCGCGGTGCGCCCGGTAAAAGGTGTCTTGCCGGTGGCGCTGGAGGCGCGCCGAAGCGGGAAACGCGCGCTCTTTGTCCCGCAAGGGAACGCGCGCGAAGCCGCGATGGTGAAAGGGATCGACATCTACGGCGTGCGCAATCTGCGCGAGGCCTTCAGTTTTCTCCGCGGCGAATGCCAGCTCGAGCCGACGCGGGGCGATCTCTCGGAGTTTTTCGCGCGACATCAGGACTACGAAGTCGACTTCGCCGACGTGAAGGGCCAGGCGCACGTGAAACGCGCGATCGAGGTGGCGGTGGCCGGGGGGCACAACCTGCTCATGATCGGGCCGCCGGGCTCGGGGAAATCGATGCTTTCGAAGCGCATTCCCACGATCATCCCGCCGCTCTCGCTGGAGGAGGCGATCGAGAGCACCAAGATTCACAGCATTAGCGGCATGCTCACGGCGGAACAGGCCTTCGTGAGCGTGCGGCCATTTCGTTCGCCGCATCACACGATCTCGGATGTCGGCCTGCTCGGCGGCTCGGCCATTCCCACGCCAGGGGAGGTGAGCCTGGCGCATCACGGCGTGCTTTTCCTCGATGAGCTGCCGGAGTTCAAACGTTCGACGCTCGAGGTGATGCGGCAGCCGCTGGAGGATGGCAAGGTGACGGTCTCGCGCGCTTCCGGAAGCGTGACCTTTCCCTCGGAGTTCATGCTCGTGGCGGCGATGAATCCGTGCCCCTGCGGTTTCTTCGGCGACCTGAAGCGCGAATGCCGCTGTGGGCCGCTACAGGTGCAACGTTACCGGCAGCGCATCTCAGGACCCTTGCTCGACCGCATTGACCTGCACATCGAGGTGCCTGCGGTGGAGTATCGCGACATCGCGAGCACGCGCGTGGAAGAGTCCTCGGCGGCAATCCGCGGGCGCGTGGAAGGGGCGCGGGAGCGGCAACGCGGGCGCTTCGCCGGCGGGACGAAGATTAATTGCAACGCGCGCATGGGCCCGCGACAGATTAAACAGCACTGCTCGTTAGGCGACGACGCGCAGGAGTTGATCCGCATCGCCATGACCGAGCTCAACCTGAGCGCACGCGCCTACGACCGGATCCTGAAGGTCTCGCGGACGGTGGCTGATCTCGCCGGCTGCGAGGCGATCACGTCTGAGCACGTGAGCGAGGCGATCCAGTATCGGACGTTTGACCGCGCGCTCTGGGTCTAACGAGGGGAAGGTTCGCCGTGCCAGCGCTCGAGGTGGGACTGGTATAGATTTCGCATCGAGATCGAGTGCGGGTCGCGGGCCAGGGCCCGTTGATAGAACGGCTCAGCTGCGGCGAAGTCGCCCGATTCATCGTGTAGAAAGGCAATCTCCAAGGGGTAGCTGCCATCGAGCGGAGCGAGCGCTTCGGCCCGGGCGAAAGCAGACAGCGCCTTGGCATAGAGGGCCGACCGATTCGCTGCCTGCTCTGGCTGATTGCCGAGCGCAGACAAGGCGCGTCCGAGGATGAAGTACGTCCGGGGATTTTTCTGCTCATACCGCAACGCCTCCTCGGCCTGCTCGATGGCGCCGGCAGGGTTTTCGTCGCGGAGGGCAAGGCGCGCCTTTTCCGTGAAGTGTTCGCCCGGATAGAGGCGGGCTGATTGCACGAACAAAACCACGGCGCCAAGGGCGGCGATAAGAGTGAAGGCAAGACGAAAACGCGGGGCCCTTGCGGCCGCGGGGAGGTTCAGGCCGGAATCAGCGAGGAGCGCGGTGGCGAAGACCAAGAGGAGGGCATTCGCCGGGAGATGCATGTTGTAGTCGACCACGGAGTGGGCGGCGCAGGTCGCGAGCGCGCAGAGCGCGCCGAGGTTGAGCGCGAGGCGATCGCTCAAGAGGTGCCCGCCGCTGGCGATGCGTTGCGGGCCGAGCATCCGGAAACTGCGCCAGCCGGCGCGAAGATGGCTCGCGAGAAAAAGAAGAAAGATGGCCGCGCCGACGAGGCCGTATTCGGCGAGGAGTTGCAGGTAGTCATTGTGGGCATCGCCGGGATCCATCTGCATTTTCGGCGCCCGGAATTCGCGGCCGTAGAAGCGGTAGGTGCCGCTGCCAGTGCCGACCAGCGGCTGCAGCTTCCATTGGTCCAGGGCCGCTTGCCAAAGCCCCAATCGTCCTTCATCCGTCGTGAAGACCTCGATGCTGACCTCGCGCAACGGGACGTGTGCCCGGACGAAGAACCACCCGCCGGCGCCCAGGATGCTGATTAAAAGAAGCATCCCGCCGGCGAGGCGCAGCGCCGTCCCAGCTCCGGCCCGCCACAAGACGACCAAGCTAAAACTAGCCAGCAAGATCAAGCCAATGGCCGCGCTTAAGTAGCCTCCGCGGCTCCCGGTTAGGGAAAGCCCCACGTAACAAAGCCCTGCGAGATATGCGATGAGAACCCGCAGCCAACCTGCGCGTCGGCTCCAGCAGGCAAGGCATAGCCCGAAAATTCCCAGCACCTCCAGCAATCCGGCGAGATGGTCAGGATTGACAAAGAAGCCGGTTGCGCGCTCGTCCGGTGCCACGTGCTCCAGCCAGGAGAAAAGCATCGCGTAATTTTTCCCCAAGCCTGCCTGGACCACGCCCACAAGCACGTGGACGGAGGCGAAGCCGAGAAGGAGGCCGATCAACCCCATCCGGCTGGCGGGTGAGCGAAGAACGGAGGTTATCAGTCCGTAAAACGAGATCGCTGCGACCGCCAGGTAGAGATCGATCCGCGCGGCGTAGCCATCCGGGGAAGTTAGCGCCCGAGCGATGATGTAGCCGCCAAAAAGGAGGGTGGTGCCCAGGCATGCAGCATCGCCGGTGGAGAGGTCACGGCGAAACGCGAAGGCAAAGCCGCCGCCGAGGGCGAGCAAAGCGTAGCCCGGAAGAACGGGAAACAGGCTTCGCTCTGACAGGAGCACCTGCATCGAAGCAAGCGCAACCGCCGTTAGAAAGACGGAGAGTCCGGCCCCCAGAGACCAGTAAGACCTTCGCTCAGCCACCCGCTGACGTATCAGAGATTCTCAGAGGAGCGATCGGTCGGGCGCAAAAGTTTGCCCGGGACCTCGAAAACGAGTGCTAGAAGCGGCTTTCGGTCTCGGAACGGCTGGCCGGACACATACCGGTGGTATCCCCGTGATCCACGTGGCGGCGGTAATCCAAACTGCTGCAAACGACGGTGATCTGGGTCGTGCGTTTGTGACAGAGAACGCAATCGGCTGCCAGTGCGGTGCTGCTAGTAGCCACCCAGAAGCCCGTGCCGAGGACAGTGGCGGCGAGCAAAATGGCGGACGTGGAAGCCGAACGAGACGCAGAAGGGAGGAAGCGGAAGAGGGTCTTCATGGGGAGTGTGATTGCAGGAGCCTTTTTAAGCCAAAAATGAGCTGAGAGACAAGGTAAAGTTGCAGTTTAATTCAGAAAAACCGTAAAAGCGTTGCAGAGAGAGGAATGCGCGCGGCGAAATTCGCGTTCAAAGAAGCACCACACGGTAAAAGCGCTTCGCTCCGGGACCGGCGGTTGCTCCGGGATCCGTGATTTCGAGCACACCGCCAGTGCCAGCAACAGATTCCGAACCCGAGAGAGTTGTCCAGCTGGGATCACTCAAATTGCTTTTGAATTCGACACGGTAGCTCTGCCCAGCCGAGGTCGTGAAGCCAAGACGAGGGATTCGGTTGGTGACAGCCATGGAGACGATTCGAGGAGCGCTAACACCGCTGAGTTGGAAAGCCAGATCGGGTGGGAGTTGGCGGGTGCAATTCGGACACAGGTGGCTGTCCCAGTATTGTAATGGCGGGACTAGGGGCTGTTCCTGTCCGGGATTACCGCGACCGCCCAGGGTGCTAACCCAAAAGACGTTTTGCGATCCGACATTGCTCAAGGGGCCATTGTGCAAGCCCAGCCAATACGTGCCAGCTGGAAGATCGATGGAAGGAACCTCGAAGTCGGATACATATTCCTTGAAAGGTCCGTAGACCGTGAGCCCGGTGGCCGCATGCGAGGTCGGAGAGGAGCCGCTGTAAAGCAAGGTACCAGGCTTGTTTTGGGGGCTGTTCGCGTAGATCTGCCACGTGACTGTGCCCTGGAAATAGCCGACGAGTTCTCCGGTCCAGAATTTCACTCCACTCAGCCGACCGCCCTCATTCAGGGTAAAATCGTCCGCTTGGATCCACACCGTCATCTCGAATCCATCTGCATGATCGGGAGTGCCGTTGTCGAAAAGAGGATCCGCGTGAACTGGCGCGGCAAGTGCGATCATGGCGCCTAAGGCGCAACAGAGGAGGGCGCAGAGAAAGGGTGAGCGATGCATAGACTGTGGGGGTGGACCGGCGCGAATGTTCGCACAATGCGTAAAAGTGTCAATCGAGTTGGTCTACCTGACTTCGATTGCAGATTTTGCGCCATGGAGATGAGCCCTTTTACGACCTAATAATGCACCCTCAGCACCTAAAGCGGCTAGCCTCGACCGAAAAACTGGCGGGCGCGAATTCGGGATTCCGGAGATTCCCGCCTTCGCGCCCGCGTAAAACCGCAAGCTCTTTTAAGAGTAGCCTATCCCACCTGGCGGGCCACACGTAGGCGGCGATGCAGCAGGCAGACTCCCCCGAAGACCGGCAGGAGGATCCAGAGAGTTGCCCCACCTTCCGGAGCAGCGGCCGGACCGGTTACGCTGACATCGTCGAGGTTCCAAAAATCATCGTCGTTGCGATAGCGGAACTGGAGCGAGGTTGAGGTCGAAGTCGCCACCAGCCCGGTCAGGACGATCTGCTGGTAGGTCCCGTTCGAAGGGAATGGAGGGCTGGTGATGGTCGAGGAAACCATTACCCCGTTGAAGAACGCTTGGAAGAAATTCGTCGGCAAGCTGGTGTTGTTAGCCAGCCAGAAGGAAAGAGTGTAGGTGGTCCCAATCGTGGTCGCCAAGGTCTGGGAAAGGCTAGCGAATGCTGGGGGCATCGGGCCGGCTTTGCTCGGATCGTAGCCCAAATTCGCGTAGTTGTTCCCACTGTGAGCAAAGGCACTATCGCCCCCTACGTTAGAAAAGGCGCTGGGGTCATTCACCGTCCAAGAAGCGGAGAATGGATGGGCCCCGGTGCCATCTGCACTTGCTTCGAAGCCGGGATCTTGCACCAAATTTTGGGCGAACAAGGTCGTGCTGGAAGCGGTAGCGAGGACAACGGCGAGAAGGGAATGGCGGAATTTGGACAACGAATTCATGCGAAGTGGGGTGAGGGTGGAGCTGAGGTTATATGAACAGTTTGGAAGTGATAGCACGCAAGATGCCATAAAAGCTATGATAAGCGTAAGTGCCTCGAAGCTAAATGTTTAGCATAAAGAAATACTTTCCGGAAAGCTTGCGCCAGCGCGATTATTGTAAAGGTTTCCGACGAGATGCTCGTTCTGGCAGCGAGGATATTCTTAACAGAGATTGCGGCGTTATCAGAAACTCACAAGGCCGAGCCGGCATCCGATTCGCTGGCAGCCTGCTGGCGTTGGTGGGCGCGGTAGAGTTCCGCGACCGCCATCGAGCGCGGGTCTCTCTCCCGAGCTTCAGTGAACATTTGTTCCGCCTGCGGGAACAAGCCCATCTCGTCGAACGTGTAAGCCAAGTTGAGAGCATAAGTTCCATCCAGTGGAGCAAGGTGTCGCGCCATTTGGAAAGCTGCGACCGCCTGCTGGTAGCGTTCTTTCTTTTCACTCTCGCTTTTGGCCGCGTGCGCGAGGGCCAGCGCAGCGCGGCCTTGATAGAAGAAAAGTTCCGGATTCCGCTGCTCATAGATCCGCGCTTTTTCTGTGAGCTGGAAAGCCTCCTGCGGATTCTCATCTCGTAATGCCGCCCGCGCCGTCTCCGTGTAGTATTCGCCCCGGTAAAAGCGAAGGCTCTGAGCGATGAGGGCCACAGCCAACACGCCGATGGCCCACCTGGGGACCATCAGAGAAAACGCCCGCGGCTCGCTTTTCTCGGCAGCGATCCCGGGGTTCGCGAGAATGCCGAAAACCAAGGCCATGAGGATCGCGTTGGCGGGAATGTGAAGGTTAAAATCGACCGCGGAGTGGACCACATACGCGGCGGTGGCGGCGAGCGCTCCAAGCAGCAGACCGAGACGGTTGCTCGACATCGCTCCAAAGGCAGGCGGGCTGCGCTCCGCCATCCAGCGCAAGCTTCGCCAAGCGTGCCGCGTATGGAGAGCGAAAAAGAGCAAGAAGCCGGCGCCCCCGATAAGGCCATACTCGCACAGGAGATGAAGGTAATCGTTGTGCACGTCGATCGGGTCGTTCTGCATCCTTTCCGTGCGAAACTCCCGACCGTAGAACCGGTATGTGCCGCTTCCGGTGCCGAATACCGGGGCCAGCTTCCACTGTTGCACAGCGGCATGCCAAAGGTCGGGTCGCACCTGGTCTGGGGTGGTGAGTCTCCCCGCGCGTTCGCCTAGGAACCAATTCCGTCCGATCAGGAGACCTGCCGCTGTGACCAGCAGAGTGAGCGCGAGCAATCCAATGACGGCAAAGCGTTTCCAGTCACCCGGCCTGGCCGCGCGAATAACAACCAGGCTAAGGATCCCAAAAACGACCAGGCTGGTAACCGCGCTCAAATAACCTCCGCGGCTGCCAGTGAGTGCCAGACCCACGTAGCAGGCACCAGTGGCGTAGGCGACGACCAGCTTTTGCCAGACGCGCCATCGGCTCCAACAGGTGAGGCTAAGGCCGAAGATCCCGAGGACTTCCAACAACCCTGCGAGGTGATTTGGGCAGATGTAGAGACCGCTCGCGCGCTGGCCATAATCCACCCGCTGAAGAAAGGGAATGGGCATGAAGTTATCCGCGCGGGTGAATTGCATGATGCCGACGAGCACATGCGCGACGGCAAAAAGAATCAGCGCCGCGAAAATAAGCGCGCGCACCGAGGAGGATGTCAGAACCGTCGCGACCAAACCGTAAACCACCAGCGCGGCGACAACGGAAAACAAGTCCGGCCGCGCGAAGTAGGCCGGCGAAGCCAGCGCCCGCGCCAGGATGTAGCCGAAGAAAATAGCCGACACGCTCAGTGCCGCCGGATTCGAAAGAATCCGGGAACGGTTGGCTGCCACTACCGCGACCAATGCGGCCAAACCGATCAGGACAAAGCCCGGTAGCGAAAACAAGAGACCGCGCCCACCGATCAGCGTCTGGAGCACGACGACGCCGGCGACAAGCAGAGTCGCCGAGACGAGCTGGGCCGCGCGCTTGGGGGCAATCGTCATCTGCACAGGCGTTGCCCGAGCCCGCCATTGGGCTTGGAAGGCCCTGGCGATTGCTTTACTGGTTCGTCACTGGCGTAACGGCGCACGGGCCCATCGTATCGCCGTGGTCGAGATGGCGCCGATTGTCCAAGCTGCCGCAGACCGTCGTAATTGTCTGCGTCCGTTTATGGCAGAGCGTGCAATCCGCGTCCTGCGCGAGACTAGCCGGAGTGCTGGTAAACCAAAAGGCTGTGGCAAGAGCACCGAAGGCGATGAAGCCTGCAGATTTCTTCCGAGCGGGGGTGCTGAGAAGCTTTTTCATGGGGGGTAAACGTATCCGCGTTTGTTAAATGCTTATGGAGAGGCCGGAGGATGGCAAGTCAAATTCAGACCTCTTTTGTTAATCTTTCGTTTCCAGGTCAAACCAAAAGTCCGAGCAGCGCGCTGTCCCGCACCTTTGACTGAAATTGAGATTCGCAGATGCGCAGCGCGGAGGTTGTGCGGCCGGCAATTTTCCTTCTCTCGGCAATTTTCGCTCTGCCGAAGCGGGCCAGGCATGGGAAGTTCCCCCGTCGCAAACACGTCCCGACCATCGCCTGCCGGAGCAAATCCATGAAAACCTTTCTGACGCATCTTGAGTGCACCGCCTGTCACCACACCTGCGATTGGCAGGCGTTGCAGAATCTTTGCCCGTTATGCCAGAAGCCGCTCTTCCCGCGCTACGATCTGGCGGCGGCGGGGAAAACGCTCACTCGGGCCGCACTGGCCACCCGCGGGAGCTCACTCTGGCGTTTCCGCGAAGTGCTGCCTTTGCCGCTAGACCAGGAACCGGTCACGCTTGGTGAAGGAGGCACACCGTTGCTCCAGGCGCGACGCTTCGGTGCGCAGCTCGGTCTGGCTGATCTTCGCATCAAAGATGAGTCCCTTAATCCCACGCAGAGCTTTAAAGCTCGCGGGATGACCACCGCCATCTCGATGGCAAAATTTTTAGGAGCAAAAAAGCTCGCCGTCCCCAGTGCAGGCAATGCGGGTGGCGCGCTTGCTGCCTATGCCGCTCGGGCCGGTCTCGAGGCGCACATCTTCATGCCGCGCGATACCCCCCGCGCCAACATCATCGAGTGCCGCGAAACCGGGGCTCACGTCACTTTGATTGACGGCCTGATCACCGATTGCGGCGCCGAGATTGCGCGGCGGAAGGCTGCTGAAGGTTGGTTCGACCTGTCGACGCTGAAGGAGCCGTATCGCGTCGAAGGGAAGAAAACGCTCGGCTACGAACTCGCGGAACAGCTCGGCTGGGAGCTGCCCGATGTGGTGCTTTACCCGACCGGCGGCGGGACCGGCTTGATCGGCATGTGGAAAGCGTTCGACGAGATGGAGTCGTTAGGCTGGATCGGATCGAAGCGTCCGCGGATGTTTTCCGTCCAGGCGAGCGGCTGCGCGCCGATTGTGCGCGCTTTTGAGCACGGCGAGGAATTTGCAACCGAATTTCCCGACGCGCACACCGTTGCCTCCGGTCTGCGGGTGCCGAAGGCGGTGGGCGATTTCCTGATGCTGCGAATCCTGCGCGAGTCCGGCGGCGGCGCGTCGCGGTGGACGACGCCGAGATGATCCGAATGACGCGCGCTGTCGGTGCAGCCGAAGGGCTTTTCGTGGCCCCGGAAGGCGCTGCCTGCTTTGCTGCGCTGAAGATGCTGCTTAGCGCTGGGCGCATCAAACCGCAGGAGCAGGTCGTGATCTTCAACACCGGGTCCGGCATCAAGTATCTCGAGTGCTACGACTGAAGCCGTCGACGTACGCTCCGGCAATCGATCGACGCTCAACTTCCGTCTGGCCAGAGTCTCGGCCTCGACAAATTTGCGCTCGCGCTTCGAAAAATCTGAGCGGTTCCCGCGTGCCCGGCATCGCGGCAACGGTCGCGGCTGAATCCGCCTAACGGGTGGCCACGGGCGCGCGGGTGACGATTGACACTGTCGCGGAAACGCGGTTGAGAGTTAGGCGATGAGCCGAATCCTGATCGCCGATGACCAGACGGATGTGCTTGAGGCGCTCCGCATTCTGCTGAAAGGCGAGGGGCACCAGACCGACGCGGTGACGTCGCTCGCAGGCGTGATGCAGGCGCTGGAGAAGCGCGATTATGCGCTGCTCCTGATGGATCTGAATTACACACGCGACACCACCTCCGGGCAGGAAGGGCTGGAGGTCATCCCGAAGATTCAGGCGATCGACAACACACTGCCGATCGTGGTCATGACCGCATGGGCCACGATCGATCTCGCGGTCGAGGCAATGAAACGCGGCGCGCGCGATTTCATCCCGAAGCCGTGGGATAACGAGCGGCTGCTCGCGATCGTGCGCACGCAACTCGAGCTTTCCGCGGCCTTGCGCAAAGGCCGTCGGCTGGAGGCCGCAAACCAACTCCTGCGCGGGAACGCGCCCAAGATTATCGCCGAGTCGCCGCGGATGCGTCCGGTCCTGGAGTTGATCTCGCGCGTTGCGCCGTCGGACGCGAACGTTCTCATCACCGGCGAGAACGGCACCGGCAAAGGTTTGGTCGCGCGAGCGCTCCATGCGCTTTCCGGCCGCGCGGCGCACAGCATGATCACGGTGAACATGGGCGGCCTCTCGGAAGGGGTTTTTGAAAGCGAACTCTTCGGACATGTGAAAGGGGCCTTCACCGACGCGAAGACGGATCGCGCCGGCCGTTTCGAACTGGCCGACGAGAGCACGCTCTTCATGGATGAGATCGCAAACATCCCGATGAATCAGCAGGCAAAATTGCTCCGCATGATCGAAACCGGCGAGTTCGAGCGCGTCGGCTCCTCGAAGACCTTGCATGCGAACGTGCGGATCGTTTCCGCGACCAACGCCAACCTGCATGATGAAGTCGCGGCCGGGCGTTTTCGCCAGGATTTGCTCTTCCGCTTGAACACAATTGAGATTGCGCTCCCGCCGTTGCGCGAGCGCCGCGAGGACATCATGCCGCTGGCTAATTCCTTTCTCGCCGCGCATGCGTTGCGCTATCGCAAGGCGCTCACCGGCTTCGAGGAAAACGCGCGCGAACAGCTCCTGCGCCACCAGTGGCCGGGGAATGTGCGGGAGCTCGACCACGTGATCGAGCGCGCGGTGCTCATGAGTCAGGGGCAGTTGCTCAAAGCGAACGATCTTGGCCTAACGAGTGGTCCGGGCGACGGTGCGCGCCTTGAGGAGATGAGCCTCGAAGAGGTCGAGGGTTTCCTGATCAAGAAGGCGCTCCAGCGCTTCGACGGGAATGCCCGCAAAGCCGCCGAAGCGCTCGGCCTGAGCCGGAGCGCTTTCTACCGGCGCCTGCAGCATTATGGGCTCTAGCGCGTCTGAGTTTCGCCCGTCGAATCTCGAATGAAAGCGCGCGCGAAGTCGCGGCTGACCCACGAAGCACGCATCACCTGGCTGGTGATTTGGGCGGCGGCGCCGGCAGCGATCGTGGCGCTTCTGCTCCTTTGGCTGGGCGACTACACGCCCAAGGTCCAATGGACGCTCACGCTCTTGATCGCTGGCTGCGCTTTCGGATTTCTCGCAAGCGCGCGTGAACATCTGGTCCGCCCGCTTCAGACGATGACCAATCTGCTCGCCGCCCTGCGCGAGGGCGATTACTCGATTCGCGCGCGCGGCGCGAAAACAGACGACGCTTTGGGCGAAGTGCTGCTCGAGATCAACGCCCTCGGCGAGACCTTGCGCATGCAGCGCCTGGGCGCGTTTGAGGCGACCGCGCTCTTGCGCACGATCATGGCCGAGATCGATGTCTCCGTGTTCACCTTCGATACCGACCGCCGGTTGCGCCTGGTCAATCGCGCGGGCGAAAACCTCCTGCGCCAACCGATGGATAAGTTGTTAGGCCGGCGCGCACGCGACCTCGGCCTGGAGGTCGTGCTCGAGGCGGACCAGGACACGCCACTCACCCTGGCTTTTCCTGGCGGGAGCGGCCGCTGGGGCGTTCGCCGGAGCGAGTTTCGCGAACGCGGCTTGCCGCACGAGCTGGTCGTGCTCACGGATTTGAGCAAGACGCTGCGGGAAGAGGAGCGCAACGCCTGGCAGCGAATCGTCCGCGTCCTCGGTCATGAATTGAACAACTCGTTAGCCCCGATCAAGTCGATCGCCGGCAGCCTCGAGACGCTCCTGCGGCGCGATCCGCCGCCGGCGGATTGGCAGGATGACGCGCGCAGCGGCTTAAATGTGATCGCCACACGCGCGGAGTCGCTCAGCCGTTTCATGCAGGCATACGCGCGGCTGGCGCGGTTGCCGCAGCCGCAGAAGGAGCCGTTCGATCTCGGCGAACTCGTGCGGCGCGTGAGCAGCCTCGAGACCCGGCTGGAAGTGCGTGTTGCCGGCGGGCCGGACTTGCGCGTCCGCGCGGATGCCGCGCAGCTCGAACAATTGCTCATCAATCTGCTGCATAACGCGGTCGACGCTTCCCTTGAAACCGAGCGGTGGCGTCGCTGTGAGCTGGCGCGAGGTCTCGGATTGCGTGGAGATTTCCGTGCAGGATGAAGGGCAGGGAATCCTGAACCCGGCGAATTTGTTCGTGCCCTTCTTCACCACCAAACCCGGCGGCTCCGGCATCGGCCTCACGCTTAGCCGGCAGATTGCGGAGGCGCATGGCGGCTCGCTTTCGCTGGCCAATCGCGCGGGTGGACGCGGCGCCGCGGCAGTCTTGCGCTTGCCGAAATAGGCGGCCATTCGGCGTCCCACGGCCGGGACGACGAAATCCCACAAGCGGCCGGATGGTGAAAGTGCCGGCTAAAGCTGAGGGATGCTAAACAACTAACAGCTAGAGCTTTGCGACTTCGCAACGGCTGCTGGCACGGGCATTGCAATAGGGGACGCGACTCGCGCGGAAATCTGAATCCAAAACCCGGCCGCGCGGCATCTCAACCTTGCATCCCCGAATGAAACCAACTTCTCCCAGCACTTGCCTTCGCCGCGGCGGAGCGCATCTTCCCGGCCACGGATTATTCCTTCCAAGCGGAGCGCTTTCCCAAGTTTTCCAGTGGCGGTGGTGGCGCTCCGCGAAGTGTTTCCCTGCGCGGAATTACCGACGCCTATTTCGCAGAGGAAGCGCACCGGCATTTCGTCGCGGAGGCGGTCTTCTTTGCGCTCATCTTCGTGACCGCAGCCGTGCCCGTGGTGGAGGGGATCAGCGGATTGATGCACTGGGTGCTCTGAGCGCAGTTGCCCTCCCCGTGATGCAACCGAATCTCCAGCCGAAAGAAGAATCCACCATCGTGCGCCCGAGCGGTTTTACCCAGCCCACCTCGGCCATGGATGTCCCGCGCGCGGGCGTGGCCCGGAAGAAACGGCAACGCCGCATTCTTCTGATCGGCGGCATCGTGCTCGCCGTGGTCGCGATGACCTTTGGGCTTTCGCGTTTGAAGCCAGCCGTGCCGAGCATCGATCGCTCGACCGTCTGGGTCGATACGGTCAAGCGCGGGTCGATGATCCGCCAGGTGCGGGGCCTGGGCACGCTGGTGCCGGAAGAGATTCGCTGGATCGCGGCCGTGACCGAAGGGCGCGTGGAGAAAATCCTTGTCCGGCCAGGCGCGCACGTCCAGCCGGACACCGTCCTGCTCGAGCTGACCAGCGCCGAAGTCGAGAACACCGCGCGCGATGCCGAGTTACAATTCAAAGCCGCGGAAGCCGAGCTGACCACTTTGAAGGCCAGCTTGCAGCGCGAACTCCTGGAGCAGGAATCGAACGCCGCGCGGGTGCACTCCGAGTTTCAGCAGGCGAAAATGGAGAACGAGACGAACGACACCCTGGCAAAGAACGGCCTGGTCGCGGCGCTCGTTCATAAGACTTCCAAGATCAAGGCCGACGACCTCGCCGCCCGCGACCAGATCGAGCAGAAGCGCCTCGATTTTGCCCGCCAAAATATCGAGCCGCAACTCGCCGCCAAACAGGCGGCGGTCGACCAGGTGAAAGCGCTGGCTCTTTTGCGCCAGCAACAACTCGAGCAGCTCAAGGTGCGCGCCGGTTTTGCCGGCGTCCTCCAGCAATTGCCGGTGGAAATCGGCCAGCGCGTTACGCCCGGGACCAATCTCGCGCGCGTCGCCGACCCGACGAAACTCAAAGCCGAGATCAAGATCGCCGAGACCCAGGCGAAGGATATCCAGATCAACCTTCCGGCCTCGATCGATACCCGCAACGGCGTCGTCGCCGGCCACGTCGTGCGGGTCGATCCGGCCGTCGAGCAGGGCACGGTCAAGGTAGACGTCGCGATCGATGGCGATCTCCCACGAGGCGCGCGCCCGGACCTGAGCGTTGACGGCACGGTCGAGCTGGAGCGCTTGGAAAACGCCGTTTATGTCGGGCGGCCGGCCTTCGGGCAGGAAGGCAGCAGCGTCGGCATTTTCAAGCTGGTCCCCGGCACTTCCGAGGCGGTGCGCACTCCCGTAAAGCTCGGCCGCAGCTCGGTGAACACGATCGAGATCCTGAACGGTCTCGAACCTGGCGACCAGGTCATCCTTTCCGACACCAGCGCGATGGACGCGCACGACCGCATCCGGCTGAACTAGCTGCCTAACGAACCCAACCCCATGACCAACACTGAAACCACCATCGAACCACCGAAGCGCAAAAACGGCGCCAACGGCACCCTGATCAAACTCGAAGACGTAACCAAAGTCTTCCTGACCGACGAGGTCGAGACGCATGCGCTTTCCGGCATCCATCTCGACATCCGCGAAGGCGAATACGTCTCCATCGCCGGACCCTCGGGCTGCGGGAAATCCACCCTGCTCTCGATTCTCGGCCTGCTCGATACGCCCAGCGGCGGGAGCTACACGCTCAAGGGCACGGAGGTGGCGAACCTCTCGTTCCCGGAACGCGCACGCATCCGGAACCGCGAGATCGGTTTCATCTTCCAAAGCTTCAACCTCATCGGCGACCTGACGGTCTACGAGAACGTGGAGCTGCCGCTGACCTATCGCGGGATGGGGGCGAGCGAACGCAAAACGCACGTGCAGGAAGCGCTCGAGCGCGTTGGCATGGGGCATCGCGCGAAACATCTCCCGAGCCAGCTTTCCGGCGGCCAGCAGCAACGCGTGGCCGTGGCCCGTGCGCTCGCCGGCAAGCCCGCCATCCTTCTGGCGGATGAACCGACCGGAAACCTCGACTCGCGCAACGGCGAGGCGGTCATGGATTTGCTCAAGGAATTGCACAGCAACGGCGCGACCATTTGCATGGTCACGCACGACGCGCGTTTCGCGCAGCACGCCGATCGCACGGTGCACGTCTTCGATGGCCGGGTGGTGGAAGACCACAGCATGGCGGCCTAACGAGACGAAGAAATAGCCGGCAAGATGTCGCGCCGATGAAACGCCTGACCGTCGTCCTGCTCCTCCTGCTCGCGAACGCGATCCTGGGCTCGGGCAAGGTGACGTTGCCGGCGACCGCGCCGGGCCGGCTCTGCCACGATTGGCTGGCGGCTTTCAACGCCGCCGACCTCGCCGCGTTGCGCCAGTTTGCCGAGACGCGCTACAGCCCGGAGGCGCGCCGCGGTCGTTCGCCAGAGGAAATTGCAACGGGGCAACTGGGCGACCGCCGTTCGAACGGCGGCTGGGAGTTGATCGAGGTCGAGCAATCGACTCCGCGCGAGCTGACCGTCCTGCTGAAAACGCGGGGGACTTTCCCGAGCTACGCGCGCTTCACCTTCGTGGCCGACGAGGCGGGGAAACTCGCGCAGCGCCGGGCCGGGCCCGCGAGCGCCCCGGCGGGTGCGCGCGCAGAGCGGAAGCCCGTCGCGCAGCTCGGCCAGGAGGTGGCGGCGAAGCTCGAGGCGCTGGCTAAAAAGGACGAGTTTTCCGGCGTGGCCCTGATCGCGAAGGAGGGCGAGCCGCTTTGGCAAAAGGCGTTTGGCCTGCAGGATCGCGCGCGAAAAATCCCGGTGAATCTGGAGACGCGTTTCCGCATCGGCTCGATCAACAAGATGTTTACCGCGGTCGCGATCGCGCAGCTGGTCGAGGCCGGCAAGCTCGGTTTTGCCGACACTTTGGCGAGCGTGCTGCCCGATTATCCGAACCGCGAAATCGCGCAGAAGATCACGATCGAGCAATTGCTCACGCACACTTCCGGGCTGGGCGATTTCTTTGGCCCGAAGTTTTTCGAGACCCGGGAAAGGCTTCGGGAGCTGCGGGATTACCTCCCGCTTTTCGTCGATCAACCGCTCGCCTTCGAACCGGGCGCGCAATGGTCCTACAGTAATGCCGGCTTCATCGTCCTTGGCCTCATCATCGAGAAAATCTCGGGCGAGAATTATCACGACTACATCGCCGAGCATGTCTTTCGACCGGCCGGAATGACGGCCAGTGGCAGCACGCCGATCACCGAGCCATCGGAGAATCTTGCGATCGGCTACACCCGCGATCCTTCGGGCGCGCTCGTGCCCAACTCAGAGACTTTGTCTTATCGCGGGATGTCAGCTGGCGGCGGCGAATCGACCGCGGGCGATCTCATGCGTTTTGCGCACGCCTTGCGCACCCACCGACTCCTCTCGCCGGACATGACCGACCGCCTCGTCACCGGCCGGGTGGCGACGCCACGCGAAGGCGACCGCTATGCCTACGGGATCGAGGAGCAGATGAAGGACGGACGGCGCTTCGTCGGGCACGGCGGCGGCGCACCGGGGATGAACGGAATGCTCACCATCCTCTGGGACGAAGGCTACGCCGTGATCGTTTTGGCGAATCGCGATCCGATGATCGCGCAGGATGCGGCGGAGTACCTCAGCCAGCGGTTGCCGTGATTTTCCCATGCCTAATCCACTGATCGAACTCCGACACCTCGAGCGTTTCTACCCGTTGGCGAAAGGCCAGTTCTTCTACGTTCTGCGTGACGTGAACCTGCGCATCGAGCAGGGCGATTTCGTCTCCATCATGGGCCCGAGCGGTGCCGGGAAATCATCGCTCCTCCATGTCCTCGGGATGCACGACCATGCCTGGAGCGGGGAGTATTTCTTCGAGGAAAATGCGATCCACCAGATGAAGCCGAACGCCCGCGCGCAGTTGCGCAACGAGCAGATCGGTTTCGTTTTCCAGCAATATCACCTGCTCGACGACCTCACGGTTTACGAGAATTTAGACATCCCTTTGTCCTATCGGCAGGTCGGCAAATCCGAGCGGGCCGCGCTCGTAGCCGATGTGCTGGATCGCTTCCAAATCGTCGGCAAAAAAGACCTTTACCCGCGCCAGCTTTCCGGGGGCCAGCAACAGCTCGTAGGCGTGGCCCGCGCGATCATCTCCAGCCCCAAGCTCCTGCTCGCGGACGAGCCCACCGGCAACCTGCACTCGTCGCAAGGTGAGGAAATCATGGAGCTTTTCCGCCGGCTCAACGCCGAGGGGACCACGATCGTGCAGGTCACGCATTCGGAGAAGAACGCCGGCTACGGAAACCGCGTCGTCCAGCTGCGCGATGGCTTCATCGTCTGATGATCTCGGACGTTCGATTCGCCTTGCGCATGCTGCTGAAAGCGCCCGCTTTCACCGTCATTGCGGTCGTGACCCTCGCGCTCGGCATTGGCGCGAACAGCGCGATCTTCAGCGTGATCGATACCGTCCTGCTGCGGCCGCTGCCCTTCGCACAGCCGGAGCAATTAATCTCCGTCTGGAGCAAGGTGAAAGGCGAGTCGGAGCGCGAGACGAGTTCCTTTCCGGATTACGCCGACCTGCGCGACCAAGCGCAATCGATCGAACATCTCGCGGCCTATACCGAGGCGGGCGGCGTCGCCGGGAATGGCGGTGAGGCGCGCGAAGTGCGCGGGCTCGCCGTCACCTCGGATCTTTTCGCCGTCCTTGGCGTGCAACCGCTCCTCGGGCGCGCCTACACCCGAACGGAGGAGGTCGAAGAAAAACGCGTGGTCGTGATCTCTTATGAACTCTGGCAGCAGATGTTCAACGGCGATCGCAACATCATCGGGCGCGACCTGATGATGTCGCTGCGGCCCTTCACCATCGTCGGAGTCATGCCGGCGGGCTTTCGTTATCCGGTCGGCGCCTCGCGCGATTTTTACGAACCGCTGCCGCCGGTGGTTGCGAAGCAACTGAAGATGCGCGGCGGCCATTTCCTCCGCGTCGTCGGCCGGCTCAAGCCCGGCTACAATGTGCAACAGGCCACCGCGGAGGTCGCCGCGCTCGGCGCGCGCCTGGCGCAAGAGTATCCCGATTCAAACACCGGCCGCTCCTTTTTCGCGCTCCCCTTGAAACAGGATCTGGTGGGTGACGTGCGTCTCGCCTTGCTCACGGTCCTGGCGGCGGTCGTGGTAGTTCTCTTGATCGCCTGCGCCAATGTCGCCAATCTCCTGCTCGCGCGCGCGACCGCTCGTCGCCGTGAGATTGCCATCCGCACGGCACTCGGCGCGAGTCGTCTGCGGGTCATGCGGCAACTGCTCGCCGAGGGATTTTTGCTCGCCTTCTTCGGCGGGCTCGCCGGGCTTCTCCTGGCTTCGTGGGGCGTGGATTTGCTGCGGCTTTTCGGACCGAAAGATGTCCCGCGCCTCGATGAAATCCGGATCAACGGGGCGGTCGTGCTCTTCACTTTCATCACGGCGATTTTCAGTACGCTGCTCTTCGCCATCATCCCGGCCCTGCAGGTCTCGAAACCGAATGTGAGCGCCGCGCTCCAGGAAGGAAATCGCGGCGCGGTCGGCCCGGAATCGCATCGCGTGCGCGCCCTGCTCGTGATCGTGCAGGTCGCGCTCTCGATGTTGCTGCTCGCGGGCGCGGGATTGTTAATCAAAAGCTTCAGCAACCTAAGCCATTCCAATCCCGGCTTCGATCCGCAACGCGCGGTCACGCTTGACCTCGCCCTGCCACGCGTGAATTACGCCGACCCCGTGCGGCAGCAGGCGTTCATGGAACAGCTGCAAGCGCGGCTCAAGATTCTGCCCGGAGTGGAAGCGGCCGGCGGCGCGATGCCGATGCCGTTCTCGGGAAACGATCGCGGCTCGTCCTTTTGGATCGCCGGCCGCCCCGATCCCGGTCCGGGCAATCATCCGGGCGCGTCGCATCTCACGATCAAGGGCGACTACTTTCGCGCCATGCGCATCCCGTTGCTCGCGGGCCGGACTTTCGAGACGCGCGATGGCAAAGACGCAGCGCCCGTCATCATGGTGAACGAAGAGTTTGCGCGGAAATTTTTCCCGGACAAAAAATCTCCCGTCGGCGAACGAGTGTTGGTCGATCAGGACGAACCC
This sequence comes from uncultured Verrucomicrobiae bacterium, assembly GCA_963726745.1. GTDB lineage: Bacteria > Verrucomicrobiota > Verrucomicrobiia > Chthoniobacterales > UBA10450 > JACCTI01. The sequence continues at coordinate 93,246 of CAVSDR010000003.1, read as the reverse complement.
AACCCGCCGGCGCGTGAGATCATCGGCGTGGTCGGCAACACGCGACACGAATCGCTCGCGCAGGTGCCGCAGCCGGAGTTTTACATTCCTTTCGAACAGGATCCCGATCGCCGGATCAACCTTGTCCTGCGCACCGCTTCCGATCAGCTCAGCGGCCTGGACCACGCGGTCCGCAACGCGATTCACGAAATCGATCCGGACGTTTACGTCGCGAAACTGGTGCCGCTGCCGGAAGCCATCGGGAGTACGCTGGCGCAGCCGCGGTTCCACATGCTCCTGCTCGGCGCGTTCGCCGGCGTGGCCATGATCCTGGCCGCGATCGGCATCTACGGCGTCATCGCTTACAGCGTCGCCCAGCGCACGAAAGAGATCGGCATCCGCATGGCCCTGGGCGCGCAGCGCGGGGAAATGCTGCAAATGATTTTGCGACAAAGCCTGAGCATCGTGGCCGTCGGGCTCGCGGTCGGGTTGCTCGGCGCCTTCGCGCTGACGCGCCTCATGGCCAGCCTGCTTTACGGCGTGAGCGCGAATGATCTTTCGATCTACGCGCTCGTCCTTTCGCTGCTCGCGCTGGCCGCGTTGCTCGCCAGCTATGTGCCGGCGCGCCGGGCGATGAAAGTCGATCCGATGATCGCGCTGCGCTACGAGTAAAACTCGGGCTCCAGGCCCCTACCGGGTCGTGCCTTTCGCCGGCTATCTCACCGGCCGTTGGGCGACGCGAATCGATCCTATGCTAGCGTGCCGCATGCATCACGTTCGCGCTCTGCTCGTCGCTGCTCTCTTGCTGGGCGCCGGTCTTCCTGCGCGCGCGCGCCCGGCCTTGGAAGCGATCGTGCAGGAAAGTTATGCCGTGGGCGACCACGTCCGCCTGAGCGTGCGCAACGCCGAAGGCACGGTCCACATTTACGCCTCCGACGAGCCAGGCGTGCGCCTGACGGCGATCAAAAAAGCCTTCACCCAAGCGCGGCTCGACGCGATTCAGGTGCAGGTGCAGCGCAGCGGCGACGTCGTCACGATCGACACGGTTTTCCCCGCGAAACCGGTGGGCCTCACAACCGCCGATCGCTCCGGCACGGTCGATTATTTTCTGCTCGTGCCAGCCACGGCCACGCTCACCGGGCTGGAGGTGGAAGACGGCGAGATCATCGTGAATGGCCTGCGCGGCGAGCTGGTCAAAGTGCGGTTGGGGAACGGGAAGCTCTCAGTGGAGAATTGCTTCGCGCCTACCGAGCTGGAGATCGGCCGCGGGGTAGCCGACCTTTTCTACGGCTGGGGCGATCCGCGGCGATTCGAGGTTTCTGCGGCGGTCAAAAACGGCGACCTCAATGTCTCCCTGCCGCACGGCGCGGCGGTGGTCCTGGACCTGGCCACGACTCGCGGTGCCATCCTGGGTAACATCCCGGGCCTGGAAGGCGCGGGCGCGGTTCGCCTAACGACCGGTTCTGGGGCGGGCGCATCTTTCCGGCTGCGCGCGGAAGAGGGCAGCATCCGCATTTGGGAGATGCCCTGAGTCGCCTTACGGCCCCTTGAGCGCGTCGAGCGCGCGGCGGTCCTCATCGGCCTTTTCGGTCAACCCGAGTCGGCGGTAGGCCTGCTCGCGTTTCTCGAGCGCGGCCACGTTTGGGCTGAGCGTGAGCGCATGGCTGAGCGACTCCGCGGCCGCGGGAAAGTCGCCGTGAGCAAACTCCAAGTCGCCGCGGTATTGCCAGGCGCTGGCGAGATTGGGTTCGAGCTCGGTCGCGCGGCGGAGATCGGCCAGCGCTTCCTCGCCGCGGCTGAGCTTCGCGAGCGCGAAGGCGCGTTCCGCCAATGCGCTCGTCATCTCTGGCGCGGTTTTGAGCGCCTCTTCCGCATCCGCCAGCGCGAGTCGCGGCTGGTCGATTTCATTCAGCTGCCAGGCCCGGCTAACGAGTAATTCCGCGTTCCCGCGCTCGACCGAAAGCTCCGCGTCCAGTCGGCTGATGGTTTGCAGGATTTCCGGCGTCAGATTCTCGATTTGCAGGTGCGGCTCCACCCTGAAAATCTCGGCTTCCGCCGGTCGCCCGAGTTCCAGCGCAGCGAGCGCGCCGAATAATTTTGGGCGCACCGCCCAGGGCGCCATGCGCTGCGCGAGCAAGCTATCGGAGAGCGCCATCTCGGCGTCTTCGCTCCGGAGAAAAAGCAGGGCGCGATCGGCCAGCGTCTGGTCATCCTCCGGCGCGAGCGCGAGCCGCGCGTCGAGCTCGCGGATCTCCGCGAGAAATTTAGCCAGCCGATTAAAGAGCCGCGCGCCGCGATAAACCGTCGGCTCATCCGGCGCGATTTTCTGCGCGCGCTGCGCGTCGGCCACCGCTTCGGGCCAGCGGTGCAATTGACGGCGGGCGAGGGCGCGTTCCATCAAGCGCCGGGCCGGTCGTTTCCACCGCGAGGATTCTGCTCCAGGTCGCCTCGGTCTCTTCCCAGCGGCGCTGCGCCTGCGATAGAGCCCGGCCACCTTTGTGAGCAGGCGCACGTTTTTCGGGTCCTGCTCGAGCAGGCGGCTCCATTCCTCGAGCGCGCGCGCCGGCTGGTTCTCGGCCAGGGCGAGATCGCCGGCGAGCTCCCCATATTTAGCCGACACTTTGGCCACGCGGGTGCGCCAATCGACCAGCGACTGGTGCGCATGCTCAAAGTCGCCCGCGCCGATCTGCGCGCGCACCAGGTGCGACCAGGCGCCGTCTTCATTCGGCGAAAACTCGAGGTTGCGCAGGGCCAGCTCGGTCGCCTTTTCGTAGTGGCCTTCCCGCAGATTTTTCCGCAACTCCGCGCGGAGCTGGCGTTGCTCGCTGCTCATTCGGTGGCAGCCGGCCAGGAGTAGCGCGCAGAGCAGTCCCTGGAAAAATGGACGGGCCCGCACGCCGCGAAAGAGAAACATCAGAAAAACAATCGACAATCGAAAATCAGCAATCGCAAATTCGCCCCATGCCTTCGTTCGACATCGTCTCGGAAGTGGACCAGCAGGAAATCGACAACGCGCTCAACCAGGCGCGCAAGGAACTCGCGACCCGCTTCGATTTCAAGGGAAGCACCGCCGAAATCGTGCACGAGAAAGACAAGATCGTACTCACCGCGGAGGATGCGAACCGCCTGCACGGCCTCCGCGAAATCGTGATCAACAAGCTCTCCCGCCGGAGCGTGGACCTGCGCAACATCAAGCAGGAAGACCCGGCAATTTCCTCCATGGGCCACGCGCGCCAGGAGCTGAAAATCATCCAGGGAATGGAAGGTGAGAAGGCGAAGGAAATCATCGCCGCGATCAAGGCCGGCGGCTTCAAGACCCAGAACGCGCTCCAGGAGCGCCAGATTCGTGTGACCGGGAAAAAGCGCGACGAACTCCAGGAAGTGATCGCGTTTGTCCGGAGCAAAGACTTCGGCGTCGCGACCAACTTCAAGAATTTCCGCGACTAGGGGAGCGGGCTCGACTTTAGACAGCGGCTTGTCCCTCGCCAGCGCGGGCGAGGATCTTGCGCGCGGCGGCGTCCAATCATGCTTAGCGGCCACCAAGGCGTCGCCCTTCGCGCGGTCGCGCTCGTCCCCACGATTTTTTTTGCGCGGCGCGTGAGCTCTTTTCGCGCCGTTTCCGGCGTAATGGGCAAAGGGAACTTCTATGAGCCGGACATTTTTGATCAGAACACCTATGAAAAAAACGACGCCACGACTTCACACTCTGAGCATCTTTGGCGGCTTCGCGCTGTTCTTCAGTGCGCTGTTTCATTCCAGCGCGTCGGCGGCGACGTATACGGTGACCAAGACCGCGGACAGTGGACCCGGAAGTCTTCGGCAAGCGGTGTCGGATGCAAATGCCACGCCGGCCGATGACACGATCAATTTCGCCATTCCCGCGAGCGATCCCGGATGCCTGGACGGGGTCTGCACCATCACGCTGACCACGGGCGAGTTGCTCGTGGTCGAAAAGGCGACCGGAGGCGCGCTGACGATCACGCATCCGAACCCAGAAGAACTCCGGATCTCGGGCAACAACGCGAGCCGTGTCCTCACCAACGGCGGCAAGTTGACGCTCAACGGCGTGACCATCACCGGGGGAAAGGCGAGCGAAAGCTTCGGCGGCGGAATTAATCACAGCGGCGAGGCGATGACCCTGACGAACTCCATCGTCACCGGCAACACCGCCAATATCGGTGGGGGGATTCTCTGTGGTCAGACTTCGATGACGATCAGCAACTCGAGAGTGACCGGCAACGTGGCGAGTGGAGGCGCCGGTTTCTACACGCTGCGAGGAAACGTCGTGATTTCGAATTCCGTGATCAGCGACAACACCGCAGTTCCTCCCAGTCCGAATAGCAGCTCCGAGGGCGGTGGCGTGACCAACAATCAGGGCAGCGTGACGATCGAGGACACGACCATTAGTGGCAACAGCGCGGTCTTTGGCGCGGGCGGCGTGCAAAATCTGGCAGGAGTGATGACCATCCGTCGCTCCACCATTTCGGGAAATATGGTGAGCAATACCAACCCTGCGGTCTTCACTGCAGGTGGCGGCATCGTGAGTGCGCAATCAGGTAACCAATCTGCGTCCCTGACCATGATAAATTCCACCATCAGCGGAAACAAGGCGGGCCGCGGGGGAGGCGGGCTTTTCAATCAAGGCCGAAGCAGTGTCCTTCTCTTGAATTGTACCGTCACCGGCAACGAAACGGTTTCGACGAACACTTCCTTCGGCGGCGGCGGCGGTATCTCGGTGACCTTCGAAACTGGGAGCGAGGTTCGGTCGAAAAATTCGCTCATTGCGGGGAACATCGCTGGCAACGGCAACGGGCCGGATCTAGCGACAAACGGCGGGACCGGGTTTATCACACTTGGCTATAACCTGATCGGCAATACCAGTGGGACGACGATCACGTGGGCCGCGAGCGATAAGATTAACGTCGCACCGCAAATCGGCTCCTTAGGTGCCAACGGTGGGCCGACCGCCACGCACGCTCTCGAGGCGAATTCTCCGGCGGTCAACATGGGTGATAATTGCGTCTTCGCGGCGACCTGCTCCGATCTGGGCACGGTGCCGGTAGTATCCATCGATCAACGAAGCGCTCCGCGCGCGGGCACCGCTGCCAACCCGGTCGATATCGGGGCGTATGAATTCGGCGCAGAGCCTCCGAATCCCATCCCGATTCCGGTGCTTTGGGGAGCGGGCCGGGATTTATTAAGCCACGAGAAACCGAATAATTCGAACGAAACAAACCCGGTGAACGCCAAGGTGCCGCAATGGAAGTACGGTTCTCGCGCGACGGCAGCGGGCACCGCGCTCACCCTGTTCACGCCGGCGCAACACGTCAATGCGGCCAGCGGCCTCGATGGTTGGATCGCGTCGGGCCAGGCAACCCTCGGCGTGAACACGAAGACTACGCCGATCATCTTCAATACCGGATCGGGCGATTACCTGCCGCTTTTGCCAACGCAAATGTATCTCAGCCCAGGCAGCGCTAATGACTTCCTCGTCGCGCGCTTTACCGCTCCGGCCACGGGCGTTTACCGCGTCATGGCGCGCTGGGTCGATCTCGACAACCACGGCGGCAACGGTGCGACCGCTTACGTGATCAAGAATGGCCAGGAGCTCTTCTCCCAAAGTTTCGAATCGACCGTCGCGAGGACTGGCCGAGCCTGGATGCGTTCGCGAGATCTCACGCTCGCCAGCGGCGACACGCTTGATTTCGTGGTGGGATCGAATGGCGAGCACACCTTCGACGCCACCGCGTTTAACGCCGCCGTGCGCCGGATCCCGCAGGTATTGATCACCTTGCCCGCGCCCAGCACGGAATTTACGGGCGCACAGGATGTCACCTTTAACGTGGAGTTAGACGATACGCAGCCCGGCACGAAAGTCCGGCTGACGGTGGACGAGGCAGCGAACGTCGCGACCGATCTGAGCGCGCCCTTCTCCCTCACGGCCCGGCTCCAGCCTGGATACCACAAGATCACCGCCGTGGCCACGGGCGCCGATGGAGCGAAAGCGGAATCGCCGCAAATTGTCGTCATCGTCGCGCCGTCGGCCGCATCGCAGCCGGCAAGGAAAGGCAGCGCTGCGAGCGAGGCCGCGGCGGCCAGCCCTCCCGGCTTGCTCTTTCGCAGTGCCGGCAGCGGCTCATGGCACAATCCTTCGACCTGGGGGAGTACCCTCGCCCCGGGCCGATGGGATCACGTGATCATCCAACCCGGCCACAACGTCTCGCTCGATTTCGGCATTCAAGTCCGGCACCTGACCGTCAATGGGAGAGTAGGCGCCAGCTCCAGTGCCACGGTGCAACCGTCGCTGGACGTTTACGGAACCCTGCATGCCACGGGCCAGATCGACCACCTCGACCTCTATATCAACGGCCCGGCTGGAAAGTTCCTGATCCTCGGACAAAGCCCGATCTTGCGGTCGGTAAATCTGATTAACCAGAGCACCTGCGTGATCACGGCTGACTCCTTCAATGGGGAAAACGTCGTGATTGAAAACCGTGGCTCCATTCAGGCCGGGCCTTCACAGATCTCGCAGGGGCCACTCCAAGTTCCCGCCGTTTCCTTTAATCAGCTGGGGGGCCTGACCACGCTCGGGCCCAACACTATTCTCCGAGCGCCTGGCGGTGCGACCATCGGAGGCGGCGCTCTTCAGTTGGCTCCCGGGCAGATGAATCCCAACGGCACCGGGTTCGTCGGCTTGGATGGCGGCACCTTGATCGGCCTCGATAGCAGCACCCTGATCGGCAACGATGGCTCGACCTTGCTCGGTCCGGATGGCGCGCCGCTTATCGGGAATGATGGCAGCACTCTTATCGGCAATGACGGCAGCACCATTCAACCTGCGCGCGCCGGTTCCGCCGCTGCCCCCGCCGCTGGCGAAATCTTGCTGACTGGCGGAACCATCAGCGGCATTGGCGACCTGCGCGGAGCCGTCCTAAATCAAGGCGCGTTTATTGATCCGGGCACTCCGCTCGGTCGCATCTTCGTGGATGGCAATTTCACCCAAAGCGCAAACGGCACTCTGGTTCTCGAAGTGGGAGGCGCCGGCCCGTCGCAATTCGATCAACTCCAAATCAGCGGCACCGCCAACCTCGGGGGACGCCTGGTCGTGCGCACGCTCAACGACTTCGTCCCGCAAGCGGGCGACATTTTTAACCCTCTCACCTACGGCGCGGCGAACGGCACTTTCGCGAGCGTGACCTCCAATGCGCAGGTCAGTTTCGGGCCCGCAGGCATGTCGCTCCAAGTGAACGGCGCCAATCCACCCCTGCCCAAGGCACTCAACATTGCCACCCGCATGCGCGTGGAAACGGGCGCTAACGTGCTCATCGCCGGGTTCATCGTCACCGGCGCTCAGCCGAAAAAGGTGCTCATCCGTGGAATTGGCCCGTCGCTCCCGTTGAGCGGCGCGCTGGCCGATCCCGTCCTGCGCGTCGACGGCGGCGCGATCGTGAACGATGACTGGCGCAGCAGCCAGGAGAGCGAGATCATCGAGACCACCGTTCCGCCCTCGAACGACCGCGAGTCGGCCATCGTAGCCACGCTGAGCCCCGGCGGGCACACCGCCATCCTGGAGGGGAAAAATGGCGGGACCGGAGTGGGCTTGGTGGAGGTTTATGATCTCGAACCTGGCACACCCATTCGCCTGGCTAATATCTCCAGCCGCGGCTTCGTCCGGACGGGGGACGACGTCATGATCGGTGGCTTCATCGTTGGTGGAATGTATCCAGCAAAACTGATCATCCGCGCGATCGGGCCGTCGCTCGCAGCCCGCGGGGTGACGGGCGCGCTCCAAGACACGACGTTGGAATTGTTCGACTCGAATGGGAACTCCATCCGGAACGACAACTGGCGCGAGACCCAGGAAGCGGAAGTGATCGCCAGCACCGTGCCGCCGAGCGACGACCGCGAATCCGCCATCGTGGCGACGTTTGTCCCTGGCAACTACACCGCCATCGTCCGCGGCCGGGATGACACCATCGGCGTGGCCTTGGTGGAAGGTTACCTGCTCGAGTAACACCCCCCGGCGGGGCCGCGGTGTCGCTTGGCGCCGCGCGCCCTTGCCCGTGGCACGGCAAGCGCTCGACAGCAGGGGCTGGGGGACGCACCTTGTGCGGCCTTCGGCCCTTCTATGATGTCGCTCTTTCGCTTTCGCCGCCTGTCGCTCCTTTCATTTTTAGCCAGCACTTTGGTGCTCGGGGAACAGGCCGCGAGGGCGGCCGTTTTCACGGTGACCAATGCGAACGACACCGGGACCGGCTCGCTCCGGCAGACCGTAGCGGAGGCCGCGGCCGCGCCCGGCTCCGAGGTGCAATTTTCCTCGTCGCTCAACGGTCTCACGATCGTCCTGACCAGCGGCCAGATCGTCAGCGCGACCGACCTCACGATCAATGCCAGCACTCTGCCGGGCGGCATCCGCCTGAGCGGTAATGGCGCCAGCCGTATCTTCCAGGTGAATGCCGGCACCTTCACTCTCCAGGCCGTGCAGCTCACCCGCGGGAACTCCGGCCTGGACGACGATGGCGGCGCGATCTTCGTCGCCGGCGGCGCCCAGCTCGTCCTGCAAGATTGCTCGTTAGGCAACAACACCGGGCGCTACGGAGGCGCGATCTACGGCGAAGGCACGGGCCACATTTTGCTCCAGCGCTGCACTCTTTCCGGCAACATCCAGGCCGACTCCGCTTTTTGGATCCAAGGCGCGCGCACCGCCACCTTGGAAAACTGCACCCTCACGCAAAACCGCGCGACCGATCCCGGAAGCACCGGCGCGATCACCGGCTTGGGCGGCTTGCTCACCTTGCGGCACACCACCATTTCGGAGAATGCCGGCTATCTCGGCGGCGGCGGCATTTACACCGGGATGCAACTCTCGGTCGAGCGCTGCATCCTGGCGGCAAATTTCTCCAGTAACGCCACGCCGCCCGATATCTTGAAGGCTGGTGGCAGCGTCACCGCCGTCGGCCCGAGCCTTATCGGGAGCAACCAAACGGTCGCCGCGGAGTTTCCGGCTGCGCCGCCGCTCGTCGGCACTTCGACCGCGCCAGCAAATCCGCGCCTTGGCCCGCTGGGCAATACCGGCGGACGTACGCGCACCCTCGCGCCCCGTCCGGACAGTCCGGCGCTCGATGCCGCCGGCGGCTCCGCGCTCGCGGGCGATCAACGCGGTTTCCCGCGCAGCGGCAGCGCGCCCGATCTCGGCGCGGTCGAGCGCGGGCCGGTGGTCGTGGTCACGAACGCGAACGATGCCGGGCCCGGCTCTCTCCGTGGGACGCTCGCGGCGGTGAGCGCGCCGGATACGCGGGTTGTCTTCGACCCGGCGCTCAATGGCGCGGTCATCGTCCTGCAGACCGGCCAGCTCACCTTGGTCGCCGGGAGCAGCCAGGAGATCGATGCCAGCGCGCTTCCGGCCGGCGTCAGTTTGAGCGGCGGAAACCAGTCACGCATCTTCAGCACTGCCGGCGCGATGAGTCTCAGCCTTCGCGGCCTGACCCTCCGCGATGGGAAGACGGGCCTGCTCGGCGCGGGCCTTTTCCTGAACAACAACGCGCTCCTCGCAGTCGATTGCTCTTTCCGCGACAACGCCGCCGATGCCGCCATTTTCGTGCGCGTGGGCGTGGTCGATTTCTACCGCTGCACCCTCGCTGGAAACGTGATCGACGATGCCGCCCTGCGCGCGACTTTCTCGGAAGTCCACCTCACGAATTGCACCGTCTCCGGCAACCTTGGTGGCGGGATCTACGTCAGCTCGGGTGCGCTCGAGCTGCTGCACAACACCATCACCGGCAACACTCGACGCGGCGGCCTGGCCCTCGAGGGCACCTCGGTCACGCGGGTCGAGAACAGCATTTTAGCCGGCAACTTCAACACCTCCGGCCCGCAGGATATTTTCCGCTACGCCGGGACGCTCGAGCCGGTGGGGAATAATTTAATCGGGACTAACGAGAGCGCCGAGAGCGCTTTCCCGCCGAGCGCGCTCGTCGGCACGAGCGCGGCCCCGGTCGACCCGAAACTCGGGGCCTTGCAGGACAACGGCGGGCGCAGCCGCACGCATGCGCTGCAAGCCGACAGCCCCGCCCTCGATGCCGTCACTTCGCCGGGAATCACACGCGACGACCAACGCGGCCTCCCGCGTCCAGTGGATCTCCCGATTCCTAACCCTGGCACCGGCGACGGCGCCGACCTCGGCGCCTTCGAAGTGCAGCCAACGCCAACGCCAACGCCAACGCCAACGCCAACGCCAACGCCAACGCCAACGCCAACGCCAACGCCAACGCCAACGCCAACGCCAACGCCAACGCCAACGCCAACGCCAACGCCAACGCCAACGCCAACGCCAACGCCAACGCCAACGCCAACGCCAACGCCAACGCCGACGCCGACGCCGACGCCGACTCGCCCGACGCGCGACCGCGACGCCGCGTCCGGCGGTCTTCGGCAACATTTCCACCCGTCTTTCTGTGCAGACGGGTGACAACGTCCTTATCGGCGGCTTCATCGTCACCGGCACCGATCCGAAGCGCTTCCTCATCCGCGCGCGCGGACCGTCGCTCGGCCTCGCCGGGAATCTGGCCGATCCCACGCTGGAATTGATCGGCCCCGGCGGATCGATCGCCACCAACGACAACTGGCAGGACGCGCCCAATCGCCAGGAAATCATCGACAGCACGGTCGCGCCTCCGAATGACGCCGAGCCTGCGATCCTCGTGACGCTGCCGTCAAATCGCGCGGGCTACACTGCCATCGTGCGCGGAGCCGGCGGCACCAGCGGTATTGCTACGGTCGAGATCTATGAGCTCGACGTCACCGGCGATGCGAAGCTGGCCAACATCTCCAGCCGCGGCTTTGTCCAGACGGGCAACAACGTCTTGATCGGCGGCTTCATCGTCAGCGGCACCGGAAGCAAGCGCGTCCTCGTGCGCTCGCTCGGGCCGTCGCTCACGGTCGCGGGAAAATTAGCCGACACGACGTTGGAATTGATCGATCAAAACGGCGCGCTCCTGGGCGCGAACGACAACTGGCGGAGCGATCAGGAAGCCGAGATCATCGCCAGCACGGTCCCGCCGCCGGATGATCGCGAAGCAGCTTTGATCGCCACGCTCCCGGCCGAACGCGCGGCCTACACCGCGATCGTGCGCGGGAAAAATAACACCAGCGGCGTGGCCACGGTGGAGATCTACACGCTCGACTAGCCGCCCTGCACCGGCGGCATGAGTGCGATCTCTTCGTTAGGCAGCAGGATGTAGTCGCGGCCGACGAATTCCACCCCGGCGCCGATGAGCAGGCTCGCGTCCCACGCGCGCAGCTTCGGGTATTGCGCGTAAAGCTCGTCGAGTAAATCGGCAACGGTCGTCCCGCGCGGGGCGTGCTCGATTTCACCCGTGCCCACGGCGTCGCGCAGGTGCGAGAAGAAGAGGATTTTCATCGCCCGATCATGTCCGGCCGGAGCACGCCGATGCACGGGAGATTGCGGTAGCGCTCCATGTAATCGAGCCCGTAGCCGACGACGAATTCATTCGCGATCTGGAAGGCCACGTAGTCCGCCTTCACCTCGACCGCGCGCTCGATTTTCTTCTCCAGGAGAACGCACAGCCGCACGCTCAGCGGCTTCGCTTCCTCGAGCTTCCGGCGGATGGTGTGCAACGTCAGGCCGCTGTCGAGAATGTCGTCTAACAAGAGGATGTGCCGCCCGGCCACGTCCGGCAGGGCGATTTGCTTGAAGACAATTTCGCCGGTGGATTTCGTCCCGCCGTGGTAGCTGGCGACGCTCAGGCAATCGAGTTTCAGGGGCAGGGGAATGCGGCGCAGGAGATCGGCCATGAAGATCAGGCTGCCGTTCAACACCGCGATCACGGTCAGCTCCTGGTTGCGATAGTCGTCGGTGATCTGCGCGGCAATTTCATCGAGCCGCGCCAGAATCGTCGACTCGTTGTAAAGCACGCGCGCGAGATCGTCCTGCATGCGTGCAGTATCCCGAAGTTTCGCAGGCGGGCGAGCGCTCACTTGGCGCGCACGTGTTCCGCCACCGTGCGCCGGTCATCCGGGTCGAGCTTCGCCGCGTGCTCCGCCAGCCAGGCGAAGTCGCGTCGGCTTTGTGCGCCGCGTCCGAAGAAGCCCGGGAGCGCCTCGGTGGTGAGCGCGCGCGCCAGGAGAATTTTGCCATCTGCGGGCGCGGCGGCGACCGCTTCATCCATCAGGGCGAGGCCATGGCGCAGCGCGGATAATTTTTGCGGACCGAAGCCAAGGTCGCGGCTGCGCAAGGTGTAGGCACTGCCGAGATAGACTCGCGCCAATTGGTTCGCCGGCTCCTTTTGCAGAACGGCCTCGAGGCGCGCGATGCATTCGTTCACCGCAGCCGCATCGCCCGCGAGACCGCGGCGATAAAGCTGGTTGATCTCGAGCGATGCCGGCGAGGAAAGAGCCAGCGCGCTCTGCAACAGGAGGAGGGTCAGAACCAGAGTGGTCTTCATTCGCCGAGGATGGTCACGACCAGCCGCCGCCGATGCGGCGCGCGCCGATGTTCGAAAAGATAAATCCCCTGCCAGGTCCCGAGCGCCAGCCGGCCCTCGACGATCGGGATGGTTTCGCTCGAGCGCGTCAGCACCATGCGCAGGTGCGAGGTGGAGTCGTCTGCGCCTTCGGAAGTGTGGGAGAAATAGCCGGCATCTTCGGGCACGAGGCGCTCGAAAAATTCGTGCAGATCGACCCGCGCGGAGCGGTCGGCGTTCTCAAAGATGACCAGGCTCGCGCTCGTGTGCTGCAGGAAAACGGTTGCACTTCCGGTCTGCACGCCGCTCGCGCCGACGGCCTGCGCGACTTCCTCCGTGATCTCGTAGGTCCCCTTGCCCTGGGTCGACACGGCAAAGCTGGTCGCATGCGCTCGCATCATCCCTTTCCGCTAGCGCGCGCGCCTCGCGCCCGCAACCGTTGGCCTTTCCGAAAAATTCATACGATCACCGGCGCAGCGCGCTCCGAATCTTCGTTAGACCAACATATTATGAAAAAACTGCTTACACTCACGATCCTGCCTCTTCTCACCGTTGTCGCCCTCAGCTCCTGCACCACCGTGGTCGACCCGACGCCGTCGACCACTTCGACCACGGTTCATCGCGAATCTTCCGTGGTGACCGCACCGGCGAGCACACAGACCACGACGACGCGCACCACCGGCTACTAAGCCGCGAGGCGAGCAATCACGAAGGGCGCCCGGGTGAAAAATCCGGGCGCTCTTTTTTTTAGCCGGCACTTTCAGCGCGCGTAGAGCGCCTCGACCAGCCGGAGCGATTTCTCGTTAGGCAAAAGCGATTGCTCCATCTGGTTCATTACGTAGGCGAAGCTAAGCCCGTTCTCCGGATCGGCGAAGGCGTGGCTCCCCCCTGCGCCGGGATGCCCAAATGCGCCCCGTGACGGTCCGAAAATCGGGCGCGCCGGCGGCGGGACGTTTTGCATGAAGCCGGCAGAGAAAGCGGTCGGGATTTGAAAGACGCGATCAATCCCCGAGGTCAGCGTGGTGCTCATGCGCGCGAGCGTTTCCGCGGAGAAATAGCGGCGGCCGTCGAGTTCGCCGCCGTGGGCCAGCATCGCATAGAATTTAGCCAGCGCGCTCGCGCTCCCGATCCCGCCAAACGAGACCAGCGGGAGCGCGCGCACTTCCGGCGCGTTCATTCCGCTGACCGCGTGCAGCCCCGCGGGCGAGGTGAAGACTTTGCGCGCGAGCGTCCCGGGCGTGGCCAGGTCGCGGTAGAATTGCGCCGGCTCCGGTGGCTTGCCGGACTTGGCCGCATAGATCGTGGCCACGCGCGCGTGCTCGGCCGGGGGCAGACCAATCCAAAGATCAAGCGCCATCGGGTCGGCAAAATTTTCCCGCCAATACCCCGCCAGAGGTTGCTGGCTAATTCGCCGCACGAGCTCATCAAGCAGGAAACCAAACGTCCGCGCGTGATACCCATGCGCCGTCCCCGGCGGCCAGAGTGGCGCCTGGCGTTCGAGCGCCGCGATCACGGCGGCGTAGTCCTGCACCTCCACGCGCTCATCGAGCCCGGCCAGCCCCGCCTGGTGCGAGAGCAATTGCCCTAACGAGACCTCCCCTTTGCCGCCGCCGGAAAACTCCGGCCAAAACTCTGCCACCCGTCGGTCCAGCCCGATTCCTTCGCGCTCCAGGAGATGGAGCACGCAGGCCGCGCCCAGGCCTTTGGTCGCCGACCAGACGAGCACGAGCGTCTCCGCGGTCCATGGCTGCTCGCGGCGCGCATCGCGGAAGCCGCCGTGTAATTCCACCAACGGCCGGCCGTGCTGCCAGATCGAGACCGCGGCTCCGAGCTCGCCACGGCGTTCGAAGTTTTCCTCAAAAAGCGGCGTCAGGCGTGCGCGCAAGCGCTCGGGATCGAGAGTCATCGCACCGGACGCTAACAGCGCCGCGAAACTTGTCAGATGATCCCGTGGAGCACTTCGAGGTCGGGATCGTGCCGCGCGATTTCGCGAAAGCTCGAGTCCATGCGGAAGCTGATCTTCAAATGCTTCGCGGCTTGCTCCACGTTGCCGAGGAGAGCGTCGTAGCAGCCCATGTTGTAGTAGTAGACCGGGTCTTTCAGAAGCGCGACCGGACCCATCGCGAGAAGATTTTTTGCCTCCTCGGTGCGGCCGAGGCGGTGCAGGCAAAAGCCGGCGTGGAGGAAGCCGGTGCCGCAGTCCGGCGCTGCGCGGCAAAGCATTTGGCTGATCCGCAGGGCGTGCCCCCAACGTTGCCGACGCATCTGGTGGTGGAGGCGGAGGTGCAGCACCTCGGGGCGTTTTTGCCAGCGCGCCGGGATGGCATCGAGTTCGGCGAGCGACTCGCGAAACATCCCGAGCTCGGCATAGCCGCAGGCGGCCTGCACTTGTCTTTCAAACTCCACGTTCTCCTGCTTTAGCAGTCCGTGGGCCAACTCCGCTCGCTAGAGCAGACCTTCGAGCTCGCGCACGCGCTGCTCGAAGAGCGCGATGGTGCGCGCGATGGGCTCCGGGCTGGACATGTCGACGCCGGCGGCGCGCAAGGTTTCGAGCGGGAATTTTGCACCGCCCGACCGGAGGAATCCGAGATAGGCTTCGACCGCGCCCGGCTCGTTAGTCAGCACTTTCTGCGAGAGCGCGACCGCGGCGGAAATGCCGGTGGCGTATTTGTAGACGTAGAAGGCGCTGTAAAAATGCGGGATGCGCAGGCACTCCAATTCCAGCTCCGGATCGAGCACGACGGCGTCGCCGAAGTAAGCCTCGAGCAGCTTTCGGTATTCCGCTTTGAAAACGTCGAGCGTGAGCGCTTCGCCGCTTTCTTCGATCGCGTGGATAACTTTCTCGAACTCGGCGAACATCGTCTGGCGGAAGACGGTCCCGCGAATGTCGTCAATCTGCCGGTTGATGATGTAGGCCCGCATCTTCGGGTCGGTCGTGAGCTCGAGCAGGTGATGCGTCAGCAGCTCTTCGTTGAAAGTGCTGGCTACTTCCGCGAGGAAGATCGGGTAGTGGTAGTCCTGATACGGCTGGCTCTTTTGCGAGAACCAGGTGTGCATCGAGTGCCCGGCCTCATGCGCCAGGGTGTAGACATCGGCGAAGACGTCCTCCTTGTAGTTCATCAGGATATAGGGCGGCGCGCCGTAGCTCCCGCTGGAGAAAGCACCGCTGCGTTTGCCTTTCGACTCGTAACGATCGCACCAGCGCCCACGCAAGCCGCTGGCTAAAGTGCGCACGTATTCCTCGCCCAGCGGGGCTAACGAGTCGGTCACTTTCGCGATCGCTTCGTCGAAGGGAATGCGCGTCTCGATCTCCGCGACCAGCGGCACGTAGGTGTCGTAAGCGTGCAGCTCGTCGAGCCCGAGCACGCGCTTTCGCAAAGCGTAGTAACGCAACAAGGCCGGCACGCCGGCGCGGACGGCGCCAATCAAGCCATCGTAGACCGCCACCGGGACGTCATCGTGGAAGAGCGAAGCCGCGAGC
This sequence comes from uncultured Verrucomicrobiae bacterium, assembly GCA_963726745.1. Classification (GTDB taxonomy): domain Bacteria; phylum Verrucomicrobiota; class Verrucomicrobiia; order Chthoniobacterales; family UBA10450; genus JACCTI01. Next base: position 77,304 of record CAVSDR010000003.1, on the reverse strand, counting down.
GCACTCGAGTGATTGCGCGCGCGAGCGCGAAAGACGTCCGCCTTGACCGAATACGCCAGCGCGGTGGCGAGGGTGTATTGGTGATCCTGGAACTCGGCGTAGAACTGGTGGAAGGCGCGCTTCCGCAATTCGTGATCCCGCTTGAGCAGGAAAGAACTGTAGGAGCTTTGGGTGAGAGGACGCTCGCGGCCCTGCTCATCGATGAGCACCCCGAACTTCATGTCCACGTCGGTCAGTTGCGAGAAAGCGGTGTCGTAGCCGTCGAGCGCAGCGCTCCCGAGGGCGAGCAAACGCTCCTCGCGCTCGCTGAGAATGTGCGGCCGCATCCGGCGGATCTTGTGCAAGCTGATGCGCCATTCGGCTAACGAAGCGTCGGCTAAAAATTCTGCCCAGCGCGCGTCGTCGATCGCCTGAATTTCCGGGACGATGAAGGCGCTGAGCTCGCCGATCTGCGTCATTAAATTCTGCAGCTGCCCGATGCGCGAGAGGTAGTCGTTATTCGCGCTGTCTTCCGCGAGCTGGAGGGAGGCGAAGTGGTAAACGCGCTCGATCTTTCGGTCGAGCGCCGTCTCGAATTGGAGCAACCCTGCGAGCGTCTCCGCGGATTCGCCGACGCGGCCTTTCCATTCCACGAGCCGCGGATAAGTCGCGGTAATCCAGGCGACGTCCTCCTGCCATTTGCCGACGTTTTCAAAGAGCTGGGTCAGGTCCCACTTGTCGTTTTCCGGAAGGTCCGCGCGCGTCGGCGTCTCGAGTTCGTTCATGGATGTGCGCCTGTCATACGACGACGCGCCGCTGCCTGCAATGGGGTGCGCCGCCCCAAATCTGCGCTAAAGGTGGCCATGCGAATCCTCTCTCTCCTCCTCGGCGCGGCGCTGCTTTCCTCCGCTTCCGCGGCCAGCGACGCACCTTACCAGGCGATCACGCAAATCCCGATCGGCGGCGAAGGCGGGTGGGATATCCTCAGCGTCGATTCCGCGGCGCATTGCCTTTACCTTTCGCACGCGACCAAGGTGGTCGTGATCGATCTGGAGAAGAACGCCGTTGCGGGCGAGATCGAAAATCTACCTGGAGTGCATCAATTGCTCCCGGTGCCGGAGCTGCAGCGTGGCTTCACTTCCAACGGGAAGGAAAACAAGTGCAGCGTGATCGACTTGAAAACGCTCAAACCGATCGCGCAATTCGCGACCGGGGAGAACCCAGACGCGATGGCTTACGACGACCAGCGGGGCGAAGTCTACGTCTTCAACCACTCCGGAAACTCCGCGACCGTGATCGACGCGAAAGATCCGAAAGTGGTCGCTACAGTCGCACTCGAGGGCAGCCCGGAGTTTGCCGCCTATGATGCGTCGACCGGCCGCGTCTACGTTAATCTCGAGGACAAGAGCGAGGTCGCCGTGATCGACACCGCGACGCATGCGGTGGTCGCGCGCTGGCCGCTGGCTCCGGGCGAAGAGCCCACCGGGATCGCCTTCGACGCCACGAATCACCGGCTCTTTTCCACCTGTCACAACCAGATGATGACCATGCTTGATACGGCGTCGGGCAAGGTGGTGGCCACGGTGCCGATCGCGCGGGGCGTGGATGGCTGCGCCTTTGACCAGGAGATGCAACTTGCCTTCGCCTCCTGCGGCGAGGGCGTGGTCACGATCGCGCAGGAAACCTCGCCTAACGAGTTGAAGGTGGTCCAGTCGCTCGCGACCCAGCGAAGCGCGCGCACCATCGCGCTTGATCCGGCGACGCACCGGATTTACCTGCCGGCGGCGGAGTATCAGCCAGCTACTTCACCTGCACCCGGCGCCACGCCGGGCCGGCCCGCGATGGTGCCAGGCTCGATGAAGCTGCTGGTCTACGGCCCGCACCAAAGTTGAGCGGTGACACGACGCCGCATCTGCGTCAGCTTTCCGACCATGATGAAACTGCATGTCGTGGCGGGGTGGGCGAGCGCGGCGATGGTCCTGTTCGCGGTGAGCACAACGGCGGTCGCGGGGGAGCGGGAGTTGCTCCGCGAGGCGAAGGTCAACCGGATGCATGCCGAGCGCATCGCGCTCGCGGCGACGCACGGGGGAACGATCAAGAGCGGTGAACTCGAACGCGAGAAAGGCCGGCTGGTTTGGTCGTTCGATGTCACCAAGCCAAACACTTCTGGCGTGACCGAAGTCTTGCTCGATGCCAAGACGGCCAAGGTGATCTCCGTTAAAAGGGAAAGCCCGGCGCAGGAGAAAGCCGAGGCGCGTGCGGAGCGGCACGAGAAAAAGTAAGGCGGCGCTGGCCCTGCTCGTGGGCGGGCTCGCGCTCGGGAGCCTGCGCGGGCAGGGCGGTCCGCCGATGATTACCGACGACCCCGGCACGCCGGGCGATCGGCGCTGGGAAATCAATCTCGCGATCGCCGGGGAGCATCGGCCTAACGAGTGGTTGCTCGACGCCCCGGCGGTCGATCTAAACTACGGGCTGGGGAAGAACCTCCAGCTCACCCTGCAAACGCCGCTGGCCTTGCGGAAGCGCAGTGGCCACGGCTGGCTCGGCGGATTGGGCGGGACGGAAGCAGCCGTTAAATGGCGTTTCCTCGATGAGGAGCGCAGCGGCTTCGACCTGTCGATGTTTCCGCGGGTCATCTTCAATCTCCGAACTTCCTCGGTCCGGCGCGGCTTGGCCGAGGATGGGACGCGCTTCCAGATCCCGCTGCAGCTGGCGCGGAAGCTGGGCCCGTTCGGGCTCGATTGCGAATTCGGTCCGCTCGCCGGCAGTGTCGGGCGGAGTGAATGGCTTTACGGAATCGTCGCCGGCATTGAGGCCAGCAAGACGACTTCCGTCATGGCCGAGCTGCACGGAAGCGCGCGGACGAATTTCTCGCGCGACATCTTGACGGCTAATTTCGGGTTGCGGCACGCCCTGGGCGCGCACGCCACCTGGATCGCCTCGTTAGGCCACGAAGTCCGCGCGCCGCGGGAGGAGACACTCGCGCTCGTGGGCTACTGCGGGGTGCAGTTGGTCTACTAGTGGGCGCGTGCGGCCGGCTTTTGCCGGAAGACAAGGATGAGCGCAACGATCACCACCAGCAGCGCGACGGAGGCGGAGTAACGGCTGAGTGCGAGTCCGCCTTGGGCGTGCGGCTTGTCGAGAAAGTCGCCCACGACTGCGCCGAGCGGGCGCGTGAGGATAAAGGCCGCCCAAAACAAAACTGCGCGCGAGATCTTGGTGAAGTAAAAGAGCAGCGCGGTGACCACGAGCAGCCCGCCGAAAAGCGCGGCCGCGCCGAGGTAGCCGGTTTCGTTCGTGTCCGCGACCCAATCGCCGAGCGCGGTGCCGAGGGTTTGCGAGAACATGATCGTGACCCAGTAGAAGATCTCGACCTTTGGCGTGGCCACCGTCTCGACCGAGATGCTCCCGGTGCTCCAGCGCCAGACAACCAGTGAGGCCACCACCAGAAAGAGCAGGATGGCTGAGCCGCCGGTGTAGCCGATCCCGAGCGAGCGCGTGCAGTAATCCGCCAGCGTGGTCCCGACGGTGGTCGTGGCCACAATCGTGAACCAGTAGAGCAGCGGATGAAACTTCGCCGCGCGGATTTGCACCAGGACCGCGACGATGAAAATGACGCCAAAAATAGCCGTCCCGATCAGGTAACCGGAGCCGTTGGCTTCCGCGCTGGTCTCGCCCAACCACGACATCGTGACCGCGTCGCCGCCGGTCTCGCCAAGCGTGGTCGCAAGAATCTTGATGATCCAAAACAGCAGCGTGACCTGCGGGACTTTGGCGACCATCTCTGCCGTTCGTTGATCGTTGTTCATCGGAATCCTTCTTCGCCTACCTGGTGCAGCCGCGGGCCTTTGACGGTCAAGGGTTCGGGCGGGTCGTCGATTCGCGGGCAGCGATCGATCCAACGCTCGCCTTCCGGCGCGGCCCAGCGCACGGCGTTACGCAAGACCTGCCGGACAATCGGCTGGTGATAGATCGGGTAAACTTCGTGGCCCGGCCGGAAGTAAAAGATCTTTCCGTTGCCGCGCTTCCAGGTGCAGCCGGAGCGGAAGACTTCGCCGCCCTCGAACCAGGAGATGAAAACCGTCTCGTCGGGTGCAGGGATGGCGAACGGTTCGCCATACATCTCGGCGTTGGGAATCTCGAAGTAGCGCTCGATCCCGCGCGCGATCGGATGGCCCGGCTGGCAAACCCAGAGCCGCTCCTTCTCGCCTGCCTCGCGCCAGGTGAGCGAGCACGTCGTGCCCAGCAGGCGCTTGAACGGTTTCGAATAGTGCGCGGAATGGAGCGCGATAAAACCCATTCCCTGCCAGACGCGCTCGAGCACCCGCTCCACGATCTCGTCGGCTACTTCGCCGTGGGCCGCGTGGCCCCACCAGAGCAGGACGTCAGTTTCTTCGAGGACAGCTTTCGTTAGGCCATGCTCCGGCTGCTCCAGCGTGGCCGTGCCGACGTCGCAGCCGGCATCCTCTGCAATCGCGGCCGCGATCGTGGTGTGCATGCCCTCGGGATAGATCTCGCGCACCACCGGATTCTTGCGCTCGTGGACGTTTTCGCCCCAGACGGTCACGCGGAGTTTCTCAGGCATGCGGAAAGAGAGAATGGATTTGGAAACGGGAAAACCAGAAAGATCAGGAATCTCCTGTCTCTGGCTTCCTCCATTTGAAATTCGTCTCTCCACGCCGGGTGCCGGGCGATCAGTCGCATGGCCTTGGCCAAAAGCTCACGGCCAGGAGAGATCTTGTGCCAGGGCGAAGCGCCGCTGGGATGCGGCAGCGGGATGAGGTCGAAGCGCTCTACGCGCAAACTGCCGGCCAATGATCTGGTCGAGCTTCGCCACCGGGAGGAACTGCGCGATCGCGAGTTTTCCCACCGCGATGACCAAGCGCGGCCGGAGCAGCTCGAACTCCGCCTGCATCCAGCCGGAGCAATTGCGGATTTCCTCCGGGCTGGGCACGCGATCGCTCCCGCCGGGCGCTTTCCCCGGGAAACAGCGGCAGACCGCGGCAAAGTAAACTCGCTGCCTAACGACTGCTTCTTCGCTACCGCAGAACTCCTCGAACCAGCGGAAAAGCGTCCGCCCGGCGGTGTGCGCGAAGGGCCGCCCGAGCACCGGCTCGCGCACCCCGGGCGCCTGGCCCACGAGCATGATCTGGCTGACTACCGCTCCGCCGGAGACAGGCGGCGGAATCATTCGCGGGCAGCGCCGGCATTGCCGCAACGCGGCCACGTGCTCCTCGAGCGCGTTCAACGGCGGAAAAGCGCGAGCAAAACAGTCAGCAGGATGGAAAGAACGATGCAGGTGACGATCGGGAAGTAGAAGGTCCCGCCGCCGCGCTCGATCCGAAGGTCGCCGGGTAATTTCCCGATCCAGCCGCCAAGTCCCGACCAAAGCAGCAAGCCAAGGCCGACAATGAACAGGCCGCCGATTACGAGCAGCTTCGCGACATCTTGCATGGCGGCAATTTTCTGGAAGCACGCAGCGGAAGCAACCCGGTTGCACGGGCGCGGCGTTGCGGACAAGCTTTCGTCGCAAAATGGCTGTGCAGTTCCGCGATTACTACGAAACCCTTGGCGTCAGCAAGACCGCGAGCGAGGACGAGATCAAGTCGGCTTTCCGCAAGCTCGCGCGGAAATTCCATCCCGACGTAGCCAAGGACAAGAAGACCGCGGAGGAAAAGTTCAAGCAGATCAACGAGGCCTACGAGGTCCTGAGCGACAAGGAAAAGCGCCAGAAATACGACCAGCTCGGGGCGGATTGGAACCAGCCGGGCGGTGGCTTTGCGCGACCGCCGGGCGGCGGGCAGCCGGGCGGCGGTTACCAGCGCTGGAGCCCGGGCGATGGCGGCGTGGAGTTCGAGTTTGGCGGCACCGGCTTCAGCGATTTCTTCGAGGCGTTCTTCGGTGGTGGCCGCGGGAAATCGGCTTTCGGCGGCGGCGGCGCGACTGGCTTTCCTCCGCGGCAAGCGGCCGGCGCGGCCCGCGGGAGCGACGTGGAGGCGGACATCATGGTTCCGCTGGAAGAAGCACTGCATGGCGCAAAGCGGACGGTTTCGCTGCGGCGCAGCTCCGGCGGGAAGGTCGAGACTTACCAGGTGAAAATCCCGCGCGGAGTCCATGAAGGGCAGCGCATTCGGCTTGCCGGGCAGGGCGAAGCGGGCGCGCGCGGCGGCCAAAGCGGGGATCTCTTCCTGCGCGTGCGACTCGCGCGGCATCCGGATTTTTCGGTCGAAGGCAGCGACCTGATCCACGAAGTCGAGGTGGCGCCATGGCAGGCGGTTTTAGGCAGCGAATTGAGCGTATCCACGCTCGAGGAAACGCGCCGGCTGAAGATTCCCGCGGGCACGCAGCCCGGACAGCGCTTCCGCCTGCGCGGGCGCGGATTGCCGAACGCCGGGGGCGATCGCGGTGACCTTTACGTGGTGGTGACGCTTGTGCGTGCCGAAGTCGCTCACAGAGCGGGAGCGCGAACTCTGGCAGCAGCTCGCAGCTTTGCCGACGAGTTGAGCTCGCGGTTTGCCTCCGCGGCGGGGCGCCTTTAGGAATCGTCCCATGAAAATCGCGCTCGGGACGGATCACGCCGGCTATCGGCTGAAGGAGAAGGTCAAGACGCTGCTCGAGGAGCTCGGGCACGAGGTGCAGGACTTCGGCTGCTTCAGCGAAGAGGCGGTCGACTATCCACTCTTCGTCCGGCCGGCGGCGGAAGCGGTCGCGCAGGGCGAGTGCGAGCGGGCGATCGTTTTCGGCGGATCCGGAAACGGCGAGGCCATGACCGCGAATAAAGTCCGCGGGGTGCGCTGCGCGCTTTGTTGGACCGAAGAGGTCGCGCGGCTCTCACGGCAGCACAACGACGCGAACGTGCTCTCGTTAGGCGAACGGGTCATTCCGGAGGCGACCGCGCTGGCGTTGGTGCGCGTCTGGTTAACGACGGAGTTCGAGGGCGGGCGGCACGCGCGGCGGATTGCCATGCTCGACCAGGCGGCCGGCTAATTTCCGCGCCACCAAAGATCGAGCGCAACCGCTGCAAGGAAAACGGCGCTCACGAAAGCGTTGCTCTGGAAGAAAGCGCGGTTGATGGCCGCGAGGTCGAGCCCGCGGGCGGCCCGGTGTTCATAGAAGAGAGCCAGCGCGATCAACGGCATGGCCGCGAAGTAAACCGCGCCGAGGTGCGCCACCACGCCGAAGAGAAGGAGCACGGCGAACATCGCCAGGTGCAGCGCCTGCGCGAGCCGGAGGCTGGCGGGAATGCCGAGCCGCACCACGAGCGAGTGCAACCCTTCGCGACGGTCGAATTCCCAATCCTGCGTGGCATAAATCAGGTCGAAGCCGGCAACCCAAAGGATGACGCCCAGGCCAAGCACGAGCGGCGGAAGCTCGAGTCTTCCGGTCTGTGCGATCCACGCCCCCGCCGGCGCCACCGCGAGCGCCAGACCGAGGAAGAAGTGGGTCACGTCGGTAAAGCGTTTGGTTAACGAGTAAAAGCAGACAATCACCAGCGCGACCGGCGCCAGCCAACCGGCGAGAGGATTGATCGCGGCCGCCGCAAGAACGAAGGCCAGCGCGCCGACCCCCAGGAAGAGGATCGCAACCGGCCGACGGACCAATCGATGGCGCATGGCCGTGCGAGGGTTGCGCTGGTCGAGCGACCAATCGGCCAGGCGATTGAAGAGCATGGCTACCGTCCGCGCCAGGACCATGCAGACCAAAACAAGCAGCAAGATGCGCCCCGAAGGCCATCCGCGCGCCGCCACCAAGAGCGCCGCGAGCGCGAACGGCAGGGCGAAGATCGTGTGCGAGAACCGGATGAAGGTAAGGAAACGTCCGAAAGCGCTGCCTAGCCCCGGTGCATTCATGCCGCGCCTGCCAGCAGGCCGGCTAATTTCGCGCGCGCCTTTTCCCGAATGGGCACGCCGTGGGCAAAGAGAAGCTGGCTCCAGTCCCACCCGAGCAGTCGCTGGAGCGAACGGCGCATCAGTTTCGCGTTCCGGCAGTATTTCGCCGGGAGCAAATCGAAGCCGTGCGAGCCGAAGTGAATCAAGGCATCGCCCACGACCACGGTCCCGCCGTCGAGCGGGAACCAGAGCGCGATCTCCCCGGCGGGCGCGCCCGGGATTTCGAGCACGTCCAGCCCGGCGATGACTTCCGGCAGTTCGCCGGCCGCCCGCGCCCCGGGCACACCCGCATCGGCATGCGCGAAGAGGGGTGCCCGGAGTTTGGCGGCGCAGGCGGCGCTGGCGCGGTGGTGGTTTTCATTCGTGATCACCACCGCGGCGACGGTCTCCCGGCGGCAGAATTCCTCCAGGAAATCATCGCTGGCCGCGAAAGGATCGACCAGGCAAAGCCCGGCCTCCGTGCCGAGCGCGCTGGCGTAAAGGTCTGCCTTGACCGTGGGGTCGAACCATTGGGCCACGGCCACCCAAGGCGAGAGGCGGGAGACTTCGGGCAGGGCGTCGGGCACGGGGAACATCTGGCGCGAGGGAGAGCGAGCGGCAAGGAACAAGTGCCGAGGCTGGCATTACAGATGCTATACCAACTATAACTACTAGAAACTATGATCTCCTTCTCCTACCAAGCTCGTGATACCTCCGGAAAGATCGTTTCCGGCATTCAGGAGGCGTTGAATGAAGATAACGCCGTCAGTTCCCTCATGGGCCGTGGGCTCATGGTGCTCTCGCTGCAGCAAAAGGCCGCGGCGGGCCGAACCAAAAAGAAGAATTGGAAGGTCAAGGAAACCGACCTCGTCCTCTGCACCCGCCAGCTCTCGACCATGATCGAGGCCGGCATCTCCCTGGTCCAGGCGTTGACCGCCCTCTACGATCAGTGCGACGTAAAAAAGCAGAAAGGCCTGCGCGAGGTCATCAGCGATCTGACCGTCCGCGTCCAAGGCGGTGAAACTTTCCACGAGTCTCTCGCAAAGCATCCGCGCGTGTTCGATCGACTCTTTGTCAGCATGGTCAAAGCAGGCGAACACGGCGGATTGCTCGCGGAGATTCTCGACCGGCTGGCGGGCTTCCTCGAGGCCAATGCCCGCCTGCGCAAGAAGGTGAAGTCGGCCATGACCTACCCGGTCATCGTCATCTGCATCGCCTTCGCCATTACCACGTTCTTGATCGTGAAAGTGGTGCCGATCTTCGGCGAAATCTTCAAGGACTTCGGGGCCAAGCTCCCGGCGCCCACGCAATTCCTCATCGACCTGAGCGACTTCATGCGGAACGAGTGGTACTTCCTCGTCGGCGGCCTGCTCGCGGTCTTCTTCGGCATTCGCACTTTCGTCCGCTCGACCCGCGGCAAGCAGCTCTGGGATCGCTGGAAGCTCAAGCTCCCGGTCTTCGGCCCGCTCATCCAAAAGATCTGCATGTCGCGCTTCTCGCGCACCTTCGCCCAGCTCATCCGCTCGGGCGTGCCGATCCTGGAAGTGCTCGACATTGTCGCCGGCGCCTCCGGCAATCACGTCATCGAAACCAGCGTCAAGGGCGTGGCCGAGGACGTGGAACGAGGCGACAACCTCTCGGTCGCGCTCTCGAAGAAGGCGATCTTCCCCCCGATGCTCCTGCGCATGGTCTCGGCCGGCGAAGCCACCGGCAAAATCGACACCATGCTCGAGAAGATGGCCGACTTCTGGGACGAAGAAATCGAAGCGCTGCTCGACGCGCTCACGTCCTTGATCGAGCCGCTCCTGATCGTCTTTCTCGGGGTCATCGTCGGCGGCATCGTGATCGCGATGTTCCTGCCGATCTTCAAGCTCAACGAGATCGTCTCGCAGAGTAAGAGCTAGAAAATTTCGCAGAGCAAAAGCTAAGGAGAAGCCTAGCTCGGTAGCTGGAAGGGGTGGGTCGCAAGACCTGCCCCTTCTTGTTTGCCCTAGGTGCTCGCCGGCTCCTGCGCTGCCTGGGCCGCGGCGGCGGCCTCCACCCGAGCATACATGTCCGCGTAGATCCGCTCGATCGCCGCGCCCGGGTCCTCCAGCATCATGCTTTCCTTGATCTTGCTCGCGTAGATTCCGAAGCCAAAAGGCGAGACCACCGGCAGCTCGAGCATGCGCCAGTGATAACGCTGCACCCGGTCGAGGTAGGCGAACGCTTCCTCGGCATCGAGGAAAGTGTGCATCGCCTGGCGGTAGGCTTCGTGCAGCAACGGGTGATCCGGCTCATGTTGCTCCAGCACGCGGAAGAGCACCTCGCTGCTCCAGGTGAGCTGCTTTGGACGGCGTTCTTTTCCCGGCAAATTGCGCGGGACCATGAGACCCGTTTGCGCCACCCCGCGGAATTGCCACTTCACCAGTTCCGAGCCGCGCAGCGCCGCATACAAATCCTCCTCCGCACCTTCGCGCTCAAAGCAGAGCCGCCAATCCTCCAGCGGCAGTTCCTGGAACGGCCGCAGCGTCAGGAGAAATCCGTAATCATCGATCGTCACCAGCGCGTTTCCGCCGATGCGATTTTTCACCCGCCAGGCGACGATCCGGGAGAGCGCGTCGTTCGCGCTTCGGCCGATGAGCGCGTGGAAAAAGTAATGCGAGAAATCGCCCTCGCGATAGACCTCGAGCAACATCTTGTCGCCTACCGGGAGCTCCGAGATGCTCAGCTGCGCGCGAAACAATTCCAAAATAGCCAGCGCATTGGCGGTCGAGATTTGGTAGTTCTCCACCAGCCAATCCGAGACCGCCGCCGGCTCGTGCGCCGCCAGCTCGTTGGCTAATTCCAGCCGCAAATTGCGCACGCCTTCCGCCAGACCACTCGTTAGGGGCATCTTCGCTGCGTTCCAGCGCGGGACCGTCGGGAGGTGGCCATCGGCCCGCTCCACGTAGGCCGCGTTCAGTTCCGTCTCGATCAGCCTAACGATCCGTCCGCCGAGCACGAAGAGATCGCCCGGCTGCAGTTGCTTGATGAAGTTTTCCTCGACCGAGCCGAGCCGCCGGCGCCGCAGGATCACGTCGACAAAACTCTCCGAGACGATCGTCCCGATGTTGACCAGGAACTCCCGCGCGACCCGTGGATGCGCCAGCGAGATCACCCCATCCTCGACGAGGATTTTGCCGAAGAGCCCGGCGTATTGTTTCTCCAGGGAAACGCCGCCGCCTTCGAGGTAGTGCACGATCGCGTCGAACTCCGCGCGCTCCATTTCCGCGAAGGGAAATGCCCGCCTAACGAGAGAAAAAACTTCCTCCACCGAAATAGGCGACAAGCTCGCCAGCCCCACGATGTGCTGCGCGACCACATCGACCGGCCGCTCCTGGATGCGGATCGGGTCGAGCGCCCGCTCACGCACCCGCCGCGCGGTCACGGTCGCTTCCACCAAGTCGTTGATGTTCGTGGCCACGAGGATGCCGTGGCTGCTCTTGTTCAAGGAATGCCCGGAGCGGCCAATCCGCTGGATCGCGCGCGAGACACCTTTCGGCGTCGCCACCATCACCACGAGATCGACCGCGCCGATGTCGATCCCGAGCTCGAGCGAAGTGGAGCAGACAACCGCGCGCAGCTCCCCTTCCTTCAAGCGGTCTTCCACTTCCAGGCGCACACTCCGGTCCAGCGACGCGTGGTGCGTCTCGATCTGGTCGGCAAATTCCGGGAGCAGCTCGCGCAGCCGCAGCCCGAGCTGCTCCGCGGCCGAGCGCACGTTCGTGAAGACAATCACCGAACGCCGCGAGCGGATCAGCTCCGCGAGCTCGGCATAAAGCCGCTGGCCGGTGTAGCCCGCCGGCGGGTAGGGATTGCGCCGGATGGGCGAGAAGACTTCCACGATCGATTGCTTCTCCACTTTCGCCTCCGCGATCCGGCAGGGCCGATCAGTGCCGACGAGAAATTTAGCCAGCAACTCGAGGGGCGCGGCCGTGGCCGAAAGGCCGATGCGGCAAAGCTCATGTTTCGTTAGGCGTTGCACCCGCTCGAGCGACAGGGTCAGGTCGGCGCCGCGCTTGTTCCCGGCAAAGGAGTGCAGCTCATCCACGATCACAAAGCGGCACTCCGCGAAGTGCGCCGCGTAGCCTTCCTGCGCGAGCATCACCGCCAGGCTCTCCGGCGTGGTCACGAGCAGGTGCGCGCCGCTCCGGCGAAACTTCGCGCGCTCGGCCGGCTTGGTGTCGCCGCTGCGCGCGTGCAGGATGATCTCCTTCTCCAGGCCCATGCCCTCGATCGGCGCGCGCAGATTCTTCCCGATGTCGTAAGTGAGCGCGCGCAACGGCGAGACGTAGATGCATTGCACCGCCCGGCGGAGCGTCCCCGCGTCGAGCTCGCGCAGAAGGAAATCGAAGACGCCGAGAAAGCCGGCAAACGTTTTACCGCTGCCGGTCGGCGAAGTCAGCAAGATCGATTCGCGGTCAAGCACCGCCGGCACTGCGAGCAATTGCGCGTGACTAAAGCTGGGGAAAGTCGCGCGGAACCACTTCCGCAAGCGCGGATGCAAGCGCGCATAGAGCGCTTTAGGCATCACTTCGCCCGGTGGCAGCATCGCCAGGACCTTCGCCCACGGATGCACGGCGCGCGACTCCCGCTGAGAAGGGAAGGACAGGATGAAAAGGATTTTACAGGATTAAACCGGCCACGGCCGCGCCTCGGAGTTCTGCACCGCGCGCGATCTCGCCCCCGCCGCGGCGCGTGGCCGTCCCCGGATTTGGCCTTCCTCGCGCTCGGTCTTGTCGTTAGCCTTGCGACCGTGAACCGCCGCTCGGCATGTTGGCTCCTGCTGCTGGGCGCCTTCGCCCTCTCTGGTTGCGGCAAAGGATCGAGCGATCCGCCCAGCGCCGCGCTCACACGCTTCACGCGGGCGAACGCGCAGGCCGTTTTCCTTGCCGGGGATTTCAACGACTGGAGCGCCACGGCCACGCCCATGCAGCGCGCGCGCGATGGGACCTGGGTCGCCGAGTTGCCACTCCCGCCGGGGACGTATCAATACAAGTTTGTCGCCGACGGGCAGTGGGAGCGCGACCTGGCCAATCCCGCGACCGCGCCCGATGGCTGGGGCGGCGAGAATTCCGTCGTCACCGTGCCGTCGGTGGCCCAGAACGCGCCCGCCGCAAAGGCGAACCCGTCGGCTAAAAATCCGCCGCCAGCCGTGCGCCCGGAAGCGCGCTGGAGCCGCATTTACTATCCGCATTTTCCCATCCCCGGCGCCGAGCACCGGACGATCTCTGCCCTTGTTTCCGGCGGAACCTCCGACATCCCGGGCCAGGCGCCGCGGCTCCGTTTCGACCTCCTATTTGAGGAAAAGACAGGTGACGAAATGCCGGCGTCGCTCGCGCAACCGGAGACCTTCGTCGTCCGGCTGCATCTAGCGGATGGCAACGTCTTCGACTCCACCGCGGCCTCCGGAAACTGGTGGGAAGGCGCCGGTAACCAGACGAGCATGACGCGCTCGCGCATCTACTTCTTCCCGTGGACCCGCAACGCCTACGACGAGGCCTGGATCGAATGGCGGCTGGCCGGCCAGACCTTCTGGTTCGAGCTGCCCTACGGCTTCACCCGCGATCCCGCGCAGCCGTGGCCCCCGGCCGAACCGGACCGCGCCGCGCCGCAGCTTGCTCCCGCGATGCAAAACCTTCCCGCGCAAGACCGGCTCGTGCCCTGGCTCTCATGTCGATTACCCGCTGGGCGAGATGCAGAAAGAACAAAGCCTCGAAGTGCGGATGGCCAATCCCTTTCGCCCGGCCGCCGAAGTCACCCTGCACGATAATTCCTTCAGCGTGTCGTGGAACGCGGAGCATCCCGTCACCGGCATTCAATTCCGCGGCCAGGCGGAAGGAAGGCGCGTCGCTTTCCGGAAACGAGGACGGCTCGACCGGATCGATACCTTTCGCCTGGGCCATGGCGGCTCCGATGAGGGCCGCGAAAGCGGCGTGGTCCTCGTCCACGTGGATGATCGCAGCTATCAATTCACCGTCCCCTCGAGCCTGTTCAAGTATGTCCACGGCACCGCCGATTACGAAAACAGACAGCGCCTCGACCGCGGCGATGATTTGTTCTTCCAACTCGTGCGGCTGGCCGATTAAGCCGCCCTTCAGGGTGTCGGCTATTTCTCCGGGTTGACCGGGAAGTGCTTGTTCTTCAAGCGCTCGGGGACGCGCTGGGTGTGCTCGGTCTCGACTTCTTCCAAAGCGCTGCCTAACGAGTCGTAGGATTCGCGGCTTTTCTTCGCCCGGCACATGTAGCAGACCGCGTGGGCCAGGGTGATTCGGCCTTCCGGCAGGCCGACAAACTCGACCGCCTGCTGCGCGGCCACGGCCACGAGGAGCGCGCGCGAATCCGCCAGGCCCACGTCTTCGCTGGCGAAGATGACGATGCGGCGCGCGATGAAGCGCGCGTCTTCGCCGGCATGCAGCATTTTCGCGAGCCAATAGATCGCGCCCTTCTCGTCGGAGGCGCGCATGCTCTTGATGAAGGCGCTGATCGTGTCGTAATGCGCGTCGCCCGCGCGATCGTAGACGATCGCCTTGTGCTGGATGGTTTCCTCTGCGACTTCGAGCGTGAAATGAATCACGCCGCGCTCGTCTGGCGCGGTCGTGAGCACGCCGATTTCGAGTGCGTTCAGACATTTCCGCGCGTCGCCGTCGCTCAGCTTTGCGAGATGGCGCTTCGCCCCGGCGTCCATCCGCACTTTGTGCTGGCCGAGGCCGCGTTCGGTGTCCGCGAGCGCGCGGTCGATCAGGTCTTCGAGCTCCTCGACCTTCAAGGACTCGAGCTGGAAAACCTGCGAGCGCGAGACCAGCGCGCTGTTCACGTAGAAGAACGGATTGTAGGTCGTGGCGCCGATCAGCCGCAGGTTTCCGCTCTCCACATCAGGCAGCAAGATGTCCTGCTGCGCTTTGTTGAAGTGGTGAATCTCGTCGACGAAAAGGATCGTCTTTTGCCCGGAAGTGCGGATGCGGTTTGCGGCCGCGGCCACCACCTTGCGCATCTCCGCGACGTTGCTTTCCACGCCGCTCAAGCGCTCGAATTTTGCCCCGGTCATCCCCGCGATGATTTGCGCCAGCGTGGTCTTGCCCGTGCCCGGCGGGCCGGAAAGAATCACCGACGGCAACCGGTCCGCCTCGATCGCGCGCCGGAGCAATTTCCCTGGCGCGAGGATGTGCTGCTGGCCCACGTATTCCTCGAGCGAGCGCGGCCGCATGCGCGCGGCCAGGGGGGACGCGGCCGTGGCCGGTTTCACCGCCTTCACCTCTTCCTCCACCTGGAACAAGTCTTCCACCGGGCAAGCTACCCGCGCCGCGGGCTCCCGGCAATGCGCCTAACGAGCGGCCGGCCTCGGTGCCGGGCGCGCATGGCGCGGCTGGTAGATGCCGATCTTTCCGCCGCCGGGAAGGGTCGCATGGGTGAGCACGCCCCAGCCCATGTCCTGGGCCGGTTCGCAGGTGAGCCCGCGCTTCCCAGCCTCGGCGCGGAAGGCCTCTACATCGTCGCAGAGAAAATAGAGATCGTGCCGGCTGTTTTCCTCGCCGGGATGCGACCGCCACTTCCGAAGGGGGCAGGCCGAAGATGAGCCAGCCGTCGCCCGCATCCACGTGCGAAAGCTCGAAGACGTCGCGCAGGCAGGCGCGGTCGGCCTCGGCGTTCTGGCTGTAAATAATCGCGTGGGCGCCGGTGATCATGGGGATGGGAGCGGGCGGAGGATGCCGAGGTTGCCGGCTAAAAAGCGAGCAAAAACCCACCGCACGCTGGCCTGCTTCTTGCACCGCTGGAGGTTTCACCGAAGTGTCTCCACCAATGCGCCGTCTCTTTTTTTCGCTCTGCCTCCTTTTGCTTGCTGCGGATCTCCCCGCCGCCGCGCTTCCGTTTTCGACCGTCTTCAAGGGACGCGATAAATTCGACCGCCTGGTCAAGGAAGCGCGCGCGGAGAACTGGAGCGCGCTCCCGATCGGCGAGCGCACCGCCGCCGTCGGCCACGCGATGGTCGGGACGCGCTACAAAGGTTTCACCCTCGAGATCGACGACCGCATCGAGGCCCCCTCGGTGAATTTCGATGGCCAGGATTGCTGGACCTTCTTTGAGATCTCGCTCGCCTTCGCCCGGATGCTGGCCGAGCCGGAGGAGAACTGGACGCCGCAGCGCTTGCTCCATTTCATTGAGCTCGATCGCTACCGCGGCGGCGAGTGCACCGGCGAGTATCTTTCGCGCCTGCATTACCTCGAGGATTGGCTGGCGGATAACGACCGCCGCGGCCTGGTGGAGGATCTGACCCGGCAACTTGGCGGCGTGAGCGTGCCGCACGCCGCTCAGGAGATGACGCGTGGCTGGCGCGGCTACCGCTACCTGCGCGCGAATCGCTCGCTCATGCGTCCGCTGGCGCAAATGGAGGCGCGGGTCTCCAGCCACCGGCTTTACCAGATCCCAAAAAGCCGCGTGGCCGCGATCGAGGGGAAGCTGCGCAGCGGCGACATCATCGGGATTGTCTCGCGCGACGGCCGGCTCTTCGGCACTTCGCACGTGGGCCTGGCGTATCGCACCAGCGATGGCGTGCTCCACTTCATGCACGCTTCCGCGCCGCGGAATTTCGGCAAGGTGGTGGTGGATTCGAGCCTCTCGACTTACTTGAACCGCTTCGGCAGTCACACCGGAATCCTCGTGGCGCGACCGTTGCGCTAGGGCCATGCTTCCCCGGGTCAAATGGGGACGCTGGGAAATTTAGCCGACAATCTCTGGGCCCGGCTCCAGCCGTCGCCGGCCGTCCTTCGTGGGCTGCGTCTCGCGGGAACGCTCTGCTACTTCGCGCTCCTCGCGCTGGTGTTTCTCTCGGCGGCGACGACGCGTTTCGGCCTGCCGCTTTGGCCGCTGGCCGATCGCGATAGCTGGGGCTATCTCCACCCGGCGATTGCGAAGCTGGCGGGGGGCTCGTTTACCCATACGTACGGGCGGAATTTTCTCTATCCGGGGTTCCTTCTCCTGGTTCTTGGCCTAACGAAGAGTTTCGCCGGGATTGGCGCGCTGCAGCATGCGCTCGGGCTGGGCACGGGCGCGCTCCTGCTCGCGGCGGGGCGAGAACTCGAGCCGCTCCTGCGTGGCCTGCCGCGGCTCGCGAGCCGGTTTTTCTTCCTCGGCCTGGCTGCGATCTACCTCCACTCGAGCCGGCCGCTGCACTACGAGCTCGACCTCCGGCCGGAAGCGATCACGCCTTTTTTTGCATTGCTCAATATCTGGCTCACGCTGCGGTTTTTTCGCCTGCGCTTTCGGCAGGCGCCGTCGAATCGTGCGGCCTGGATCGGCGGGCGCGGTCCTGGTGAACTCCGCGCTCCTGGCCACGCTCAAGACCAGTTTTGCGCTCACCGTTTGGTTCAGCGTCGTGCCGGTGTTGCTCGCGCTGTGCGCTCGGCGGGAACTCTGGTCGCGCCGCGCCGCCGTGCTGGGCGCGGGGCTCCTGGTAGCAACGGCCTTGTTCCTGACCGAAAGCCGGCTGGCCCGATCCGATCCCGGTGCGCCCTCCTTCCTCGCGGAGAGTTTGTTCACGATCCATGCGAACCTGATCGCGCGGCAGATGGACGCGGATGTGGCGCACGGCGAGTGCGCGCCCTATGCCTGCGGCTGGCTCGGGGAAGTGGCCGCGAGTTTGCACGTGGAGCTGGTGAAGTCCTGGGAAAATAGCCGGCAATACGAGAGCTTCGGCTTCGATCCCGATTACCTCTTCTATCACTCGCCGGGGATCGCGGCGTGGCCGGAGCGTTTCTTCGCGGGCGACCACGAGCAGCTCCTGGCCTTTTACCGGCACTACTATTGGCGCACGGTCCGCCGGCAGCCCGGCGCAATGGCGCACAAGGTGGCCACGCAGCTGGGCCTCTTCTATCGCTGGAGCGGCAACCCCAGCTTCGGCCGGCGCAGCACGCTCGACCTCGATCGTTTCTACGCTGGCAGCGCGGAGAATCTCACCCGCGCGACCACGGAAGAAGCGCGCGCGCCGATCTTTGCGCGCTACCTCGCGGAGCTTCCCCGGCTCGCGAAAACCAAGGCCGTGATTCCGCAAAGCCTTTTGGTGCGCGTGGCGAAATGGTGCCTCGCCCTTCTTTATTTACCAGTGCTTTTGGGCACGGTTTTGGTCTCGTTAGGCATTCTCCTGCGGCGCACGTGGCGGAAGGCGCTCTGGCCGCTGGCCGGGGCCACACTGCTCGTTTTCGGCTACAACTTCGGCAACACCCTCGGGACCTCTGTGCTCCACTCGATGCACATCGAGCGCTACAGCGAAGCGCAATACGCCTTCGCCTTGCTCGCAGTCGGCATGGGGATTTTGTTTCTCGCGGAAACGGGCGCGCGCGTCCTCCGGCGCGCCGCGCGGGTGCTCAGTCCAGCGCCACCGGCGCCCCGGCTTGCGTCGCCCGTGCGCCCGGCAGGCGCCGCCGCGTAAGCGCGCGCTGAAAGCGCTGCCAAAGTTTGTTCGCGCGAGTAAGTCCCGCGAAAATGCGGCCGGATTTCGCAGCCTGCGGCGGCGCACATCGCCAGCGCCTCCGGCGTCCAGAGTCCGCGCACGATCGCCGACATCAGGTAGGGCAGGGGGACGTTTGCGCGCTGGCTATACGAAAGGATCCGCAGCTCGCGGGTGCGCGCGCTCCCTTGCGCCTCCATTTCCCAGGCGTCCTCGCCTTCGCGCAAAACCGCGAGCAACGACGCGCGCTTCCAAAGGGTCGTCTGACAACGCGTGCGGCCGTCGGAGTTCACGGGAACCACACCAAAGCGGTCGTTCAAATGCTCAAAGTCTGGCTCGAGTTCCGAGCGCGCGCGGAAGCAAAACGCGTCCGCTTCCTGGGCCAAGGCGTCGGCTAAATCCTGCGCGAGCATCTCCGCGCGCACCGGCGCCTCGAGGAAATAATCCTCCTGCAGGTAGAGCACGTGCGAGGTCTCGAGTTGCTCGAGGGCGCGGATCATGTTCGAGGCCCAGCCGCGATCCGGGCCCACGCGGAGGGCGCGGATCGACGACGAGCGCACCTCCAGCTCATTCGTGATCAGGTGCACGGGGAACGGGCACTCCGGCCAATATTTGCGCCAGAAAAATGCGAACGGCCGCCAGCAATCGAAGAAGGCGTCGCAACTCGAAACCACGATGGCGATGGAGGCGTCGTTCATGGCAGAAATTGCCGCGCCCATTCGTTCAAGACCCAAAGATTCCAGAGGCGCTGTGCGTGATTCGCTCGGCCGGATTGATGTTCCTCCAGCAGTCGCGCGATCGCCTTTTCGCAGAGGAAAGGCTGGAGCGCGGGATGCAACGGCTGTAGTCCGTCACGGATTTGCCCGCGTGCCCCTTCGCGCCACCACTGCGCCAGCGGCACGGAGAAGCCGCGCTTCCGCGCCTGGAGCACTTCCGGCGGCAGATCCGGCGCGACGATCTCGCGCAGGAGGAGCTTGCCCTGCTGGGCATTGCCTTTCCACTCGTTAGGCAAACGCGCGCAGAGCTCAACCAGCTCGTGGTCGAGGAAGGGCGAACGCACCTCAAGGCTGCGAGCCATGCTCGCGATGTCCAGTTTCGTCAGCAGGGAATTTGGCAGCGGATCGGTGTTGTCCCAGCGGAGGATGCGCTCGAGCGGCTCGAGCTCGTCCTCCCAGAAGTGGGCCACCCAGCCGCGCAGGAAATTATCGCTTTCGGCGCGCAAATGATCCGTCGCCAGGGCCGCGAAGTGCTCGCCGGAAAACATTTCGCCGGAGAAGAGGCTCGGCGTTTCCGCGAGGAGGCGGCGGCGCAATTTGCCCCCGGCTTTGCTGCCCCCAAGCATCGAGGCGAGCGTCCAGCGCTCCTTCCAAGTGGCCGGCAAAAGAGCCGACAACTTCACCTGCCAGGGTTGCAATCGATGCTTCGTGTAGCCGGCGAAAGCCTCGTCGCCGCCATCGCCGCTCAGCGCGACTTTCACGTGCTGCCGGGTGAGGCCGCAGACGAGCAGCGTCGGCAAAATCGACTTGTCGGCGTTCGGCTCGCCGTAATGCCGCACCGCTTCCGGGAGGAGCCCGAGCAGGTTGGGGTCGCCCCGCAGGACATGGTGCTCCACGCCGAAGTGCTCCGCGGAAAGGCGCGCGATCGCGGTCTCGTCGTATTCCTTTTCCGCGAAGCCCACCGTGAAAGCCTGGACCTTGTGACCGATCCCGCGGACGAGGCGCGCGAGGATCGCATTCGAGTCGAGCCCGCCGCTCAGGAGCAGGCCGAGCGGAACATCGCTGCGCAAGCGCAGGCGAATGCTTTCGTCGAGCTTCTCGCGCACTTCCACGAGCGCTTCCTGGTGCGTGCGCCGCGTCTTCGGCTTCTGCGTGAAGGCCCAGTAGCGCTGCACTTCGACCGCGCCATTTTGCCAGGTGAGGTAATGCGCGGGCGGGAGTTTGTGCAGCTGTCGCACGATCGTGCGCGGCGCGGAGATGTAGCCAAATTGCAGGTAAGCCGCGAGCGCCGCGGGGTCGATTTCCCATGCGGCCAGGCGCTGGTCGAGGAGCGGCGCGAGCTCGGAGGAGAAGACGATCCCGGAGCCGCTGAGGAAGTAATTCAATGGCTTTTTCCCGAGCCGATCGCGCGCCAGGAAGAGTCGACCCTTCCGTGCATCCCAGAGCGCGAAGGCAAACATCCCGCGCAGGAAATTGAGCATCTCGAGGCCGTGTTCTTCGTAAAGATGGACCAGCGTTTCCGTGTCCGAATGAGTCGTTAGGCGATGGCCCCGCTCGACCAGCCCGGCGCGCAGCTCGACGTAGTTGTAGATCTCGCCGTTAAAAACCACCACCACGCTGCCGTCCTCGTTCGCCATCGGCTGGTGGCCGCCGGAGAGATCGACGATGCTCAGCCGCCGCATCCCCAGGCCAATCCCGGGCGCCTCGAAATAGCCGGCATCATCTGGCCCACGATGACGCAGGCCGTCGCAGAGCGCGCGCAGCAGCGGCGTGCGCTTTTCCGGGCTGGCGTAGCCGGCGATGCCGCACATCGCTCGTTAGGCCGCGTAGCCGAAGCGCGGGTCGAGCCGCGCAACCGCGGCGTCCGCGTAGGCCAGGTCTTCGCCCTGGAGGTAATCGCGATAGCCGGCGACCTTGCCGCGGCGGACCTTGTAGGACTCGGGGTCGTTCACGTCCCCGGGTTGCAGGAGTTGCGGATCGTATTGCCGCGAGGCTTCCATCTTTTTCATGTTCCCGAACTGCGAGAACCCGAGCGCATGCGCGAACTTTTCCTCGTTCGGCGCGGCCTCGCCGAGGAGCGCAAGGATCGCGCGGAACTCTTTCTCCGGCGCGGCGTGCAGGTCTTCGTAGCGGACCAGGAGGCAATCAGCGCGCTGGCTAAACTCCCGCAGCCAGGCGTTCATCGTCTCCACCATCAGGTCGATCCCGTGGATCGGATCGCGCAGGATTTCGCCGATGCTGCGGTCTTTCAATTCGCCGGCAGTTTCCGCGGTGCGGCGGCGCAATTCGAGCGAATGCGAGACAAAGGCGTCGCGCGGATCGCGCGCCAGCAGAAGGATCGCGGCGCGCGTAATCTCCGCGCGCGGGACGAGATATTTACTCCGGAGACGATCGTAGGCCCGGCCCTTGGTATGATGCTCGTAGAGATCGTGCGTGTAGATCACGCGCGGGATGCGGGCGTCGCCGTAGCTCTCCGGCGCGAGCGAAAACTCGTGGCCAAAGCGCGCGCAATAATAGGCCGCGAGAAAGGTGCGAATCCAAGTCCGCCCGCTATTCGGGATCGAGATGCAGAGGGCATCGCCGCCGCTCAGCTTGGAGGCGCGACTGCTGACATTGAGGCGCAGCGGCATGAGATGAATCCGTGACGCGCACGGGGAGGGGACGCAAGGAGATTCTCTGCGGTAAGCGCGAGGTTGAAGCGCGCGACGCGCTGCGGTATGCTGGCGGCGTTGAAGGGGGCGCACTGGTTTCGACTCGTTGTTTGAAACGCAGGCGGCAGGTCGAGGATGGTTCGTTGGCCTCGTTAAAATCCGGACCAAAAAAAATAAACGCAGATCACCAAGATCTCGCTCTCGCGGCTTAATTGACTGCGATGTTCCCGGTTGGACGCCTGCTACGGCCGGGAACATGGACAGCAGGCTAATCGGACGGCGGAGTGACCGCGCCGGACGGTGAAGGAATTTCGTGGTGGCTCGGGAGACGAAGTGTGCCGGCGCAGCCTTCGGCTCCTTAAAAATAAATCACCGGCTAAACCTGTAGAAGCTTGCGCAGATGGCTTCGAGGACAGGGGTTCGACTCCCCTCGCCTCCACTTCCTAAAGCTTTCGCGGCTGGACCGGCGAAGCCGGGGCTTTGTGGATCACCCCCGGCGTTTCCGAAATGCGCTCAGGCGAGGCCGCCGCGCGGCTCTTTGCGCGCTCGCTACCCCATGTAAGTCGGCTGCCCCGTGTGCTCGAGGACCGATTGCCAAAGCTCGCCTTCGGGGTTCACCCGACGGCGGCCCTGGGTGACCAGCTCGAGCGGGAGATGGACGAAGGCGCCGTGCCATTGGCCCACGACCATCCCGGTCTTCCCGGCCATGGCGGCGTGGACGGCATTCTGCGCCAGGCGCGAGCAGAAGAAGTTGTCCTGCGCGGAGGCGGGGACGCTGCGGATGATGTAGCTCGGGTCGATGTATTTCACGTTCACTTCCGTGCGGCGCTCGCGGAAGAAAGCGTTGATTTCGTCGCGTAAAAAAACGCCGATGTCGCCGAGGCGCCGATTGCCGGAGGCGTCGGTGGTGTAGCTCGGCGGGAGCAATTCCTGCCCGGCGCCTTCGGCCACGACGATGACCGCATGTTTCCGGCGCGCGATCCGGTAGCGCAACATCTCGAGCAGGCCGCCATCGCCCTCGAGGCGGAAGGGGATCTCGGGGATGAGGACGAAGTTGGCCACGTTCGCGGCGAGCGCGGCCGAGGAGGCGATGAAGCCGGAGTCGCGCCCCATCAATTTCACCAGGCCGACGCCATTGATCGCACCCGAGCGCCTCGGTGTGCGCGCAGGTGAGCACCTTCACGGCCTCGGCAAAAGCGGTCTCGAAGCCGAAGCTTTTATCGAGGAACATGATGTCGTTATCGATCGTCTTCGGGATGCCGATGATGCTCTTCGGGAGGCCCCGGCGATGGATCTCCGCGCAGAGCTCGGCCGCGCCGCGGAGGGTGCCATCGCCGCCGACGACGAAAAGGATATCGATCTTCATTTCCTCGAGCAGGTCCACCATTTCGGAGGTGTTCTGCGGTCCGCGCGAGGTGCCGAGGATGGTTCCGCCGAAAATGTGGATCGGGTCGACGGAGTCCGGCTTAAGCATCACGGGCACGTGCCCGAGGCGTGGAACGAGCCCCTCGTAGCCGAAGCGAAACCCGTAGATGCGGGTGGTGCTGTAGCGCAGGGCGAGGGTGCGCACGAGGCCGCGGATGACGTCGTTTAATCCCGGGCAAATGCCGCCGCAGGTGACGATGCCGGCGGTGACCTTTGGTGGGTCGAAGAAGAGCGACTCGCGCGGCCCGGCGAGCTCGAAGCTGGCGGGCTCGCCGCCGGCGGCGTCGGCTGCTGCGCCGAGCTTGTCGTCAAAGAGGACGCGCTCGGCGTCGTGGCGGAGTTTCGTCGGCGCGCCGCTCCCATGCAGGAGAGGCGAGCGCACCGTAGCCGGGCCGAGGGAGGCGATGGTCGTGTTCATGGACGCGGCCCAGCTTTCCCGCGAAAGCGCCGGCCGACAAATGGATGCTTCCGGCTCGTTAGGCAGCGTGCGCGTTCGATTGCTCCCAAAGCTCCGTCTGCAGGCGCGCGACTTCGCGCAGGAGATGGCGATTTTGCGCCGGCTTATCCACCACTGCGGCCACACCGAGCGCGGCCAGGCGCGCGCGATCCTCCGGGGTCAGCGCGCCCGCGAAGACGATCACTTTGCCGCGAAACCCGGCCGCGCGGGCCTGCACGATCAGGTTGTAGCCGTCGAGCGTGGGCATCTGCATGTCGGTGATCAGGAGGTCGAACTTTTCCGGTTGCGCCTCGATCGCCGCGAGCGCCTGGTTGCCATCGAAGACGTAGTCCACGCGATACCCGTGAAACTGCAGGCCTTCGGCAATTAGCTCGACCAATTCGGCGTTGTCATCCGCGCACAGAATCCGCAATGGCTGATGGTGGGGGGCTTCTTGTTTCATGGGGGAATTGATCCCGTATTCAGCCGGATTTTCCCTGATTCTGCGAGGAGATTCGCTCGTCCCGCAGGCCGCGTGGGGATGCGAAAAAAGACCGCTATCCAGTCCGCGCGCGCTGGTGCTAGGGTGGGATTTGTCCCTGCGCGCAGCCCTCCGAGGTTGCTGTCTGTTTCCGCGACTTTTATGCCCTCCCTTTCAAAAAATTGCCGCCGCTTTGCCCTTTTGGGTCTGCTCCTCGTTTGCCTGACCGCCTGTGGCCCGGACAAAGTGGTCCTGCTCGAGCCGAAAGAAGGCGACCTCGTGGTCTTGAACGGCTGCGTCGTCTCAGCCTGCAATTACCTCGCGCTGGTGAAAACGAAGCACGAGCTCGAGCCGAATTTCTGGACCAAGATCCTGCTCGTGCGCTACGACAACCACCCGGCCGGCCACGCTTATTGCGTCTGGGAAACCGAGGGCACGATTTACGGCTACGATCGCAATTCCGGCGGCTTCCCCATTCCGGTCTACACCCGCGACCCGCGGGCGATCGCCATCGTGCTCGCGCAGGAGCTTTCGAAAATCCTCAAGTCGCCGCTCGCAGTGAAGCAGGCCGAGTTCGTCGAGCCGACCGAGGCAACGCTTTACAAATACACCGCCACCCCCGCCGAAGTCGCGCCGCAATTGACCGCCGGGCCGTTCCACGCCGCGGCGCTCACCCTGGAAGATCCGCTCAAGCGCCGGACTCGTTAGGCAGCAACTTCAGCGCTTTCGCGGGATGGCCGTGCCGAAGCTTTGCCGCTCGTGGCTGGCGAGGTAGTCCCGGATCGCGGCGATGAAAGTGTCGGCAAAATCGCGCAGCTTCTGCTCGCCCACGCCGGGAATGCGGCGGAATTCCGCGGTGCTCGTCGGATAGCTCCGGGCCATCTCGCGCAGGGCGACATCGGAAAAGATCACGTAAGCCGGGACGTTGCGCTCATCCGCGAGCTGGCGGCGGAGCGTGCGCAGATTCTCGAAGAGGGCCTCGTCGCACTCGATCGTGCCGGCGCGCGCGCCGCGGGCTTTTTGGGCCACGTCCGGCTGCTTCGTGAGCGTGATCGGGGTGCGCGCGCGCAGCGCTTCCATTCCTTCACTCGTTAGGCTCAAGGTCGCGAATTTCCCCGGCGCGGCCTCCAGCAGGCCCATGCGCACGAGCTCGCGGCCGATGCCCTGCCAGGCCTCGCGGCGGATGTCGTGCCCGATGCCGTAGGTCGAGAGCGTATCGTGGCCCCGCTGGCGGACCGCGTCCGTCT
Source organism: uncultured Verrucomicrobiae bacterium (assembly GCA_963726745.1). GTDB lineage: Bacteria > Verrucomicrobiota > Verrucomicrobiia > Chthoniobacterales > UBA10450 > JACCTI01. Next base: position 52,036 of record CAVSDR010000003.1, on the reverse strand, counting down.
TCGCGCCCACCAGCACCTCGATGATGTGGTTGAGCCCAAAACCGAAGCCGCTCTTCTGCTGCACCCGCGCGACGCAGGAGAGGAATTTTTGCGCCGCGATCGTGCCGTCAAAAGTCTCCCGCGGGGTCAGGCAATTGTCGCAGCCGTTGCACGATTCGTCCGGCCGTTCCTCGGCGAAATAGCGCAGGAGAACGGTGCGGCGGCACTCGCGGGTCTCGGCGAAATGCACCATCTGCCGGAGCTGCTCATGCGCGATCCGTTGTTCCTGCTCGCCCTTCTCCTCGATGAACCGCGTTTGCTTGACCACGTCGGCCGCGCTGAAGAGGAGAACGCATTCGCTCGGCAAGCCATCGCGTCCCGCGCGCCCGGTTTCCTGGTAGTAGCTCTCGATGTTTTTCGGGAGGTCGTAGTGCACCACGAAGCGCACGTTCGGCTTATTAATCCCCATCCCGAAAGCGATCGTGGCCGTGACCACACGCACGTCGTCGCGCAGGAACATCTCCTGGTGGCGCGCGCGCTCCGCGCCCTCGAGGCCGGCGTGGTAGGGCTTCGCCGCGATGCCGTCTTCGTGCAGCTTTTTAGCCAGCGAATCGGCGCTCTTCCGGCTCGCGCAATAAACGATCCCGCTCTCGTCCGGCCGCGCCTCGATGAAGGTCGCGCAGCTGCTCATACGGCTCGGCCTTCGGGATCACGCGATAGGTCAGGTTCGGGCGGTCGAAGCTGGCCACGTAAATCTGCGGCTCGCGCAGCTGGAGCTGCTTGAGGATGTCCTCGCGCACGCGCTCGGTCGCGGTCGCGGTCAGGGCCATCACCGGCACGTCCGGGAGGTGCGCGCGGATCTTCTTCAGCTCGCGATATTCCGGCCGAAAATCGTGGCCCCACTCGCTGATGCAATGCGCCTCGTCGATCGCGATCTGGGCGATCTTCCACTCGAGCGCCCGCTCGAGAAATGACGGCAACATCAACCGCTCGGGCGCGACGTAGAGCAGGCGATATTCGCCGTTGTAGAGTCCGCGCAGGCGGCTGCGCGCGTCCTGCCCGTCGAGCGAAGAGTTGAGGAAAGTCGCTGCTACGCCGCTGGCCTGGAGCGCGTCCACCTGATCCTTCATCAGGGAAATAAGCGGCGAGATCACGATCGTGAGGCCCTCGCGCAGGATCGCGGGCAACTGGAAGCAGAGCGACTTCCCGCCGCCCGTCGGCATGAGCGCGAAGACGTCGCGGCCGGCGAGCGCGTCGCGGATGATCTCCTCCTGCAACGGCCGGAATTCGTCGTAGCCGAAATGTTTTTTGAGCGCGGGCAGCAGGAGCACAGGGCAGAAGTTTTCGCCTTCGCGCGCGGCCGGGGCAAGGCCGGATCGCTAGTCGAGCGTCTGGCGGTAGCGCTTCACACCGATCGTTACCATGACGAGCGCGAAGAGCGCGAGCGGCCAGAGCTCCGGAAGCACTTCTGCGAGGCCGTTTCCTTTCAGCAGGATTCCGCGGACGATCCGGAGGAAATGGGTCAGCGGGAAGATCTCGCCGACTGTTTGGGCCCAGCGCGGCATTCCGCGAAACGGAAACATGAAACCAGACAGCAAGATGGAAGGGAGAAAGACGAAGAAAGTCATCTGCATCGCCTGGAGCTGATTCTTCGCGACGGTCGAGAAAGTGATTCCCATGGCGAGATTGGCCGCGATGAAGACGAGCGAGATCGCCAGGAGCAGAAGGATGCTGCCCTGCATCGGCACGTGAAAAAGGAAGTGCGCCGCGAGCAGAATCACCGCGACCTGCACGTAACCCACGAGGATATACGGCACGATCTTGCCGATGAGCACCTCGCTCGGCCGCGTGGGCATGGAGAGCAAATTCTCCATCGTTCCGCGCTCGCGTTCGCGGGTAATTGCGAGGCCGGTGATCATGATCATGGTCATGGTCAGGATCACGCCCATGAGTCCCGGGACGATGTTGTATTGGGTCACGATCTCCGGGTTGTAACGCGCGTGCACCCGCAGGTCGACCGGCCCGTCGGTGGCGTTGAGCGCGGCGAGGGGGCCGAGCAAATCGTGGCGCAGGGCCGTGTTGATCACGCTGCCTAACGAGCCGAGCGCGTTGCCCGTGGCCGCGGGATCGGTCGCGTCCGCCTCGACCAGGAGCGCCGGCCGCTCGCCCCGCAGGAGATCGCGCGAGAAGCTCTCGGGGATATTGACGACGAATTGCACTTCTCCGCGAGCCAGGAGTTCCTGCGCCTCCGGTTCGCTCGCGACGTGCGCACGAAATCGAAGTAAGTGCTGTTTTGCATCGCTGAAAGCACGGTGCGCCCGAACGGTCCGCGATCCGCCAGCAGCACCGCCGTGGGCAGATGCCGCGGGTCGGAATTGATCGCGTAGCCGAAAAGCGTCAGCTGGATGAGCGGAATCCCGAGCATCATCGCGAAGGTGAGGCGGTCGCGCCGCATCTGCGTGAACTCCTTGAAGATGATCCCGCGCAGGCGGGCAAAGGAGAAGCGCGGGTGACGTTTCACGAGGTGAAGTTGTCGCGCGAGCTGCTCATCAAACTGATGAAAGCGTCCTCCAGGCCCGAGGGAATCTCGCGCCAATCGTACGGCGCGGCGCGGAAGGGCGCGATCGCCTGCGCCAGCGCCGCGGCGTCGTCGCTGCTCACATGGAGCGAATTTCCGAAGGCGACTGCTTGCTGCACGCCGGGCTGCGCGCGCAGGCGCTCGGCCAAGCCCGGCAGGTCCGGGCCGCTGACCGACCAGGTCGTTAGGCCAACCTGCGCGATCACCTCGGCGACCGTGCCGTCGGCTAAAAGCTTCCCGTAGGAAATGTAGGCCAGGCGATGGCAGCGCTCGGCTTCATCCATGTAGTGGGTCGTGATCAGGAAGGTAAGGCCGCGGGCCGCGAGCACGTGAATCTGTTCCCAGAAATCGCGCCGCGCCTTCGGGTCCACGCCCGCGGTCGGCTCATCCAGGAGGAGCAACTTCGGCTGGTGCAGCAGGCAGGCGGCGAGCGCGAGGCGTTGCTTCCAGCCGCCGGAAAGTTGCCCCGCGAGCTGCTTTCGACGATTCGTTAGGCCAAGCTCCTCGAGGCTCGCGCGCACCGCCGCGCGCCGCTGTGGGACGGCGTACATGCGCGCGACGAAGTCGAGGTTCTCCTCGATGCTCAGGTCTTCCCAAAAACTGAACCGCTGGGTCATGTAGCCGACCTCGCGCTTGATCGACTCGCTCTCCGCGATCACGTCATGCCCGAGCACCTGGCCGCGGCCGCCATCCGCCCGGAGCAGCCCGCAGAGCATCCGCAGGAAGGTCGTCTTGCCGCTGCCATTCGGGCCGAGGAAACCGTAGATCTCGCCGGAGCGGACCCGCAGGTCGACGCCGTCGACCACCGTGCGCGTGCCGAAGCGCTTGGTCATGCCCTCGACGTCGATCGCGGGCGCGGATGCATTCATGGCGCCGTCGCGAACTCGACATCGACCGGCTGGCCGGGGTGCAACTTGCCGGCTATTTCCGGCGGGAAAGCGCACTCCACCAGGAAGACAAATTTCTCCCGGCTCTCGCGGCTGTAGATCACCGGCGGGGTGAACTCGGCCCGCGGCGAGATGTAGCTGACGCGCCCGGAAAACGGCGCGTCCACGCCATCGACAAAAACCCGCGCCGCGTCGCCCGGGTGGATCGAGCCGATGCGACGCTCGGGGACGAAGGCGCGCACCTTGAGATTCGCGGGGGGCAGGAGCGCGACCACCGGCTTGCCGGCGGGCACCCATTCACCCGCTCGATAAAGCGTGTCGAAAACCAGCCCCGCCGCCGGCGCCTGCTGGTGCATCTGCGCGAGGTTCCACGCGGCCTGCGCGAGACGCTGGCGATCCTGGTCGCGCGCAGCGCGGGCGCGGTCGAAATCCTGCGCCGCCGCCGGGCCCATGCGGAAGAGCTTTTCCTGGCGGGCAAACTCCGCCTCGGAAAGCTGTAAGGCAGACTGCGCCAGGTCATGCGCGGCCTCTTCCTTGGTCGCATCGAGGACAAAGAGCAGCTGGCCGGCGGCCACCTCCTGGCCGCGCTGCACCGCAAGCTCGGCAAGGACACCCCCAAGCGCCGGGCTCACGTAGACGTATTCCCCTTCCACGTAGCCTTGCACGCGATCCGACGGCGCGGTCTTCCGGCAGGCGCCGAGGAGGAAGGCCGCACTCGTTAGGGCAAAAAGAGCCAGCGACTTCATCGGGCGCCTTTCTTGGCCGGCACGAGCACGCCGTGGAGGACGATCCCGAGGATGTCGGCAAAAGCTTCCCGCGGCGAAAGCCGGAGCGCCGCCAGGCGGGGCGGCGTGACGATCGCGTGGAGCGCGGCCAGGAGGAGTTCGATCATGAGGTGGCTGGGAAGGTCGCGGCGCACATGACCGGAGCGTTGTCCCGCGCGAAACAGGGCGCCGAAATGCGTCTCCACGAGGCGCGCCCGCCGTTCCTCGAGGCGAGCGAAAAGGTGGGGCGCCTTCAGGCGCATGTCGCGCACGAAGGGCGGCTGCAATTCGCCCAGCTCGCGCTCCATGGTCTCGAGCATCGCGCGGAGAATGACGGCAAAATTGCCGCCGCCCGCGATCTGCACCGCCCCAAGGTGATCGTCCACCCGGGCGAATTTCTCCCGCAAGACGGCCTCGAGCAGCGCTTCCTTGCCGGGGAAATGCGCGTAGAGCGTCTTCTTGCTCACGCCCAGCTCCGCCGCCAGGTCGTCCATCGTCACGCTACGGAAACCGTGATGGAAAAAGTGCGCGCCGGCGGCCTGCAACATCCGCGCCCGAAGCGAAAGCCGGCGGGCCTTGCCTTTCGCGGAGCTACCCTCCGGGAGGGAAGTGTGGGGAAGAGACGGTGGTTGAGCCGACGCCCTTGTGATAGCCGCCCCGCGAACCCGTCGCGCAGGCTTCCGCGGCTTCGGGAGTGCGGTGGAAGCAGCAGCCGCAGCTTCCCGGGAGGAACGAGCGGTGCGATGGGGCGTTCTCATTATGCGGGGGACTGGCAAAGCAGACTACTGCGGAAACTCTCTCAGTGCACCTAGTTTCCGTAGCGGGAAGTGAGCCAGCCTGAAGAGCTGGCGGTAATTGGCCGCGGCCGACCCGGTCGGCAAACCGGAGCTCCCGTGGGCGGTGAGTCGGTGTGGGCGTGAAGCGAACCCGTGTCCGGCGGTTTCTGGGCCGCGGGCTTTGCGCGTGGACAAAGAAAGACCGCCAGAGAACTACGGCAAAGCGGATCAAACTACCGTTGCTGCATTCCTGCCCTGGCGGGATTCGTAAGTCCGCAGTCCATAGCCCCTGACGGAGCAGAAAGATTGGCGCGAGCGGCACGCTGCGCAATCGCCATTTTCAAGCCCCGCGCATTCATTGACACCCGGAGTGGCATCTGTTTGCATCCCCGCGTGAAATCGCTCCTGCTCCTCGCTTGCGTTATCGCCTGTGCTTCCTGCACCACCCTGGAGAATCGGCGCGATCTCTATCGCTCGCCCGCGGAAGGGTATGAGCTCTGGCATCGCCACGCGCCGCCGACGCGCCTGCCGGCCACGAGTCCCGCGACGCACCGAGCCACGCCGGCCGATCCGGGCACGCAAAATCACGGGGTCATTACCTTCCCGGAAGAGACCCTGCCGCAGCCGGGACATTAGGGACGGAGCAGCCGCTGGCCGCCGGGCCTTCGCTTAGGCGAAAGGCATGTTCGCCTTGATCCGGGCGGTATCGGTCGAGTCGACTACAGCCGACTTCGCCATGTGGCGCTTCCGCTTGGCGCTCTTCGAGGAGAGCAGGTGCCGGCGGGAGGCGTGGGAACGCATGACCTTACCGGTCGCAGTGATTTTGAATCGCTTGGCAACGGCTTTGCGGGTCTTGCTACGCGCTATCGGCTTCGGCATAAGGCGCGAACTGTAGGGCAAGAATTTGCGCCTTCAACTGCTTTCCGCGGCAGGATTTTGCCGGCTGCCGGAAAACTGCTCGCCTCGCGCGCGCTTCTGCGGAGCGTTGGGCGAATGCAAACGGAGGAGCAGCCGCAGGTGGTGATCATTGGAGCCGGGTTTGGCGGATTGGAGGCGGCCAAGGTGCTCGGGCGGGCGCCGGTGCGCCAGCTCATCCTCGACCGCACGAACTACCATCTTTTCCAGCCACTGCTCTACCAGGTGGCCACGGCGGCGCTCTCGCCGGCGGACATCGCCGCGCCGATCCGCGGGGTGATCAGCAAATTCCCGAACGTGGACGTGATGTTGACGGAGGCGCGCTCGATCGATGTGGCCGCGCGCACCGTGAGTACCGATCGACCGCGAGATTCCCTACGACTACCTGATCGTCGCCACTGGCTCGCGGCATTCCTATTTCGGGAACGAACAATGGGAGCGCCTCGCCCCGGGCTTGAAGAGCCTCGAAGATGCGGTCGAAATTAGACGGCGCCTTCTGCTCGCCTTCGAATTAGCCGACCGCCTGCCGGACGCCGCGGCGCGCGCGGCCTCGATGACCTTTGCGATCATCGGCGGCGGGCCGACGGGTGTGGAAATGGCCGGCGCCATCGCCGAGATCGCTCGCTTTACCCTCGCCAAAGACTACCGCCACATCGATCCCTCGGACGCGCGCGTGCTCCTGATCGAGGGGAGCGAGCGCGTCCTCTCCGGCTTCCCGGAGGATCTCTCGGCGAGTGCGCAACGGCAGCTCCAGTCGTTAGGCGTCGAGATCATCACCGGGGTGCACGCGGAGAATTTAACCGAGGAAGGCCTGGAAATAGCCGGCAAGTTCATTCCCTGCCGGGTAAAAATCTGGGCCGCGGGTAATACCGCTTCCTCGTTAGGCCGCACCCTCGGCGCGCCGGTCGACCGCGCCGGCCGCGTGCTCGTGAACGCCGACCTCACGATCCCGGATCACCCCGAGGTCCAGGTGATCGGCGACCTGGCCAACTTCCCCCACCAAACCGGCCAGCCGCTCCCCGGCGTCTCGCCCGTGGCGATGCAGCAAGGCCGGCATGCCGCGCGCAACATTCTGGGCATGATCGAAGGCCGCAAGCCGCAGCCTTTCTGCTATTGGGACAAGGGGAGCATGGCCACGATCGGGCGGAACAAAGCGGTGGCTGATCTTCGCTGGGTCCACTTCAGCGGCCTGCCCGCGTGGCTCGCGTGGCTTTTCGTGCATGTGATTTTCCTGGTCGGCTTCCGCAATCGCGTGGCCGTGCTCCTGCAGTGGGCCTGGGCTTACCTGACCTTCAATAAAGGCGCGCGCTTGATCACGCGAAACTTCCAGGCAGAGCAACGGCCGCCCGCATGAGAGCCCGCTACGTGCTTCCAAATTTCCGCATCGCCGTCGTCGGCGCGGGCGCGATCGGCGGCTACTACGGCGCAAAGCTGGCCTACTTCGGGCGCGACGTGCATTTCCTCATGCGCGGCGACCTGCGCGACGTCCGGCGGTTCGGTTTGCGCGTGCGCGGGAAGGCGGAAAGCTTCCGCCTGGCGAAGGTGCAATGCGCTTCGTCGACTGCGGAGATCGGGCCGTGCGACCTCGTGATCATCGCGCTGAAGACGACGGCTAACGAGGAGTTGCCGCGGCTTTTGCCGCCGCTCTTGAAGGAGAACACGATGCTCCTCACCCTCCAGAACGGCCTCGGCAACGAAGCCTTCCTTGCCGAACACTTCGGCGCGGAACGCATCCTTGGCGGGCTTTGTTTTACCTGCCTTATCCGGACCGCGCCGGGCGTGATCGAGCAATACGGCACCGGGCGGGTCGTGCTCGGTGAATATGCCGGCTATCCGCTCCCGCGGACGCATGAGGTCGCGTGGGAATTCAAGCGCTCCGGGGTGGTTTGCAGTGTAACGGCTAATCTTGCGCTCGAACGCTGGCGCAAGCTCGTCTGGAACATCCCCTTTAACGGCCTCTGCGTGGCTCGCGGCGGCGTCGATACCGCCGCGCTCCTGGCCCGCGACGAGACCCGCGCGGAAGTGCTCGCGCTGATGGACGAAGTCATCGCGGCCGCGAACCGCTGTGGTTATGCCCTGCCCACGGCGGAAGCGCTCGAGCAGATCAAGCGCACGGAAAAGATGGGCGCCTACAAACCGTCGACCCTGGTCGATTTCGAAGCCGGGCGCGTGCTCGAAGTGGAATCGATCTGGGGCGAGCCGCTGCGGCAGGCGCTGGCTGCCGGCGCCGAGATGCCGCGGCTCGCCCTGCTCTACGAGGAACTGCGGGCGCTCGCGGAAGGAGTCGCGAGCCGGTGATCCAGCTGCAGAACGCGCAACGAAAAGTGCGGCTCTCGTTAGGCGAGCTTCGGGCGTTTTGCGCGCGCGCGCTCGATCTCGTGCGAGCCGAGCCGGCCGGCGGCGAGAGTGTCCTGGCTACGCTCGCGGAGGTGCATGTCGTGCTCGTCTCCGATCGCCGGATCGCGGCGCTGCACCGGCAGTTCATGGACATCGAAGGACCGACGGATGTGATCACCTTCCAGCATGGCGAGATTTTTGTGAGCACGGAGACGGCCGCGCGGCAGGCGCGGGAATTTGGCAGCGAGCTGGAGGAGGAAGTGCGGCTCTACATTCTCCATGGGCTGCTGCACCTGCACGGTTACGACGACCACGCGCCTGCCGAGGCGGCACGGATGGAGACGACGCAGCGGCGCCTGCTGGCCGCGACCAGGGCGCGCGCGGTTTGAAGAGCCGACGCCGTATGTTAGCCTGCAAGATGAGTTGGCAGCCAGGGCGAGCCGGCACGGGCACCGCTGGCGAAGCACTCGTTAGGGCAAAGTTCCAGGCCGGCGCCGCTCCCACGATCGAGCAGGACACCAGAACCCAGGAGGCGATCGATCTTCCCTGGCAGGTGGTGGTGCATAACGATCCGATTAACCTCATGAGTTACGTGACTATGGTCTTCCAGAAAGTCTTCGGGATGCCGCGCGAGAAAGCCGAGCAGCACATGCTCGAGGTGCACGAGCAAGGGCGCTCGATTGTCTGGACGGGCGCGCGCGAACGGGGCGAGCTTTACGTGCAGCAGCTGCACGGTTACCTCCTGCTGGCGACGATCGAACGCACGGCATAAGCAATGGAACTTAGGCGGCAAGATGACGTGCTCGAGATTGCGGAGATCGATCCCTTTCTGGCCGAGCTCCTCCGGCAAATCCCGGAAAGCGCCAAGACCGATGGGAGTGAGCCGGCGCAGGCGCGCCTTTTCAGCCGACCGGCCGCCGCCGGCGAGAGCGAAATCTGCGCGGAGTGGAAGGTCTATGTGCAACCGGAATTGCGCCGTCTCTTTCGCCACGCCACCGAAACGGTGAGCGCGGATTTAAAGCCGCTCGACGGGCAGGCGAAACCGTTCGCCAATTGTTCGCTGCGCATCCCGCTGGCGCATGCCGAGGCCTGGCTGAGCGCGCTCAACCAGGCGCGCCTGGTGATCGCCGCGCGCTATGGCTTTACCGAGGCGGAGCTGGGCGATCAATATCGCTCGCCCATCGGGTCACGCCGTGACTTGAGCCTTTTCCAGATCAATTTCTACGGCTTCCTCCAGGAGTTCATCCTCCAGGAGATGCCCGGCAACGAACCCGCCGCCGGCTAGTGCGCCTCGCGCGCCCGCACGCGCGCCATCAGGCGATCTTTGATCGAGCCCGCGGCCTGCGCCGGGCGCAGGCTCAGGGCGAAGGCCTCGTGCAGGTTATAGCACTCGACGATGAAATCCTCCGCTGCCTGGCCAAATTCCTTCCGCGCCTGCTCGAAGTCCGTCGTCTCGTCCCGCTCCAAGGCGCCGATCACGTAAAGGCGCGCGCGGTTCTGGAATTCGTCAAAGTTCATCGCGCAGTTCTTTCAGGCCGTCGTAGATCTTTTTCAGGCCCAATTCGAGCCGCGTTTTGACTGTGCCTAGAGGTGTATTCGTATTTGCGGCGATTTCGCGCTGACTCATTCCGCGAAAAAATGCGAGATTTATGGCCTGCTGCTGCGCTGGGGGCAGGGTTTCGATCACCCGGCGCACGAGAATGCGGGTATCGCTGAAGGTAATTTCCTCCTCGGTGGCGTTGTGCACCCAGGCATCCGGCTGCTGCTCGGTCTCGCTTTGCAGGCGCTCGCCGGCGCGGGCGTAGGCCTGCTTTTTGCGCAAGCCATCGATCGCGCGGCGCCGCGCCAGCGTCACCATCCAGCCGAGCGGCTTCCCCTTTTGCGCAGAGAAATTCTTCGCCTGGTTCCAGATCTCCATGAAGATCTCCTGCAGCAAATCGTCGGCCTCGGCTTCGTTGTGGATCACCCGGAGGATGAGCGCCTTGATGATGCCGTTGTAGCGATCGTAGAGCTGCGAGAGCGCCTCCGGGTCCTCGCGCTGGATGCCTTCCATCAATTCCAGGTCGGTCGGCGCGCCCGGCTCGAGCGCTGGCGCGCTCAGGGTAGAGTGGCCGCGGCCTCTCGGGGGCGTTTCCGGCGCCGGTTCGTTCTCGGTGGGTTCCATCGCGGCAGGGAGGAGAAAAATTAGCCGACGCGCTCAGCCGCGCGGGACGCGAGCTCGCTGCCTAACGAGTGAAAAAGCTTCGCGAAAGGGAAGGGTGAGCACATGCGCGGTTGTCTTTTAGTGCCTTGGAGCAGCTTCGTCCAACTGGAATTCCGCCGCGCCTGTCCCGGCGGAAACGATGCGGCCCCAGCGGGAGGAAAAGCAGTTGAAAGCGCAAGTGTGCGCACTACGATGCGCCCATAAACCTGGCTGCCGCGCGCAGCCGCGACGATGCGCCCCACTTTCTTCCGCCTCTTATTTTCGGCCGTGTTTTTGACGGCAACTTCCCTGCCCGCGCAGGACGCCGCGGCTCCCTTCCGCCGGAGCTCTCCGCCGCCGGAGGCGCCGCCAGCCACGCCGGCCCCGTCGCCCACGCCGACAGCCTGCGGAGACGCCCGCGCCCGTCGCCCCCCCGGAGGAGAGCGCCACGCCTGCGCCTACCGCTGCGCCAGCTTCGAAGCCGGCCAAAACCGCGACGCCTCGCCGCAGCCTGCGCGAAAAGCCGGTCCGCCCGCTGGACGAGCGCACCCCATTCATCCGGCGCGTGCCCGCTGCGCCCAACCGCGGCCCGCGCGCCTCGGAGCCGACTTTCGACTTTTCCGAAAGCAGCTGGGTGGTGGCTGCGAACATCCGCGCGCTCGAGAACCGCTGGGCGGCCGCGATTAAAAACCACGATGCCAAAGCGCTCGACGAGCTGCTGGCGCCCGATTTCGAAGCCACCTCGGCCGACGGCCAAACGGCCTCGAAGGCCAGCGTCCTCGCGCTCCTGCGCCGCGATAAAAACACCTATCGCTCCGCGCGCGCCCACCGCATGACCGTGCGCAGTGCCGGCCCGAAGACAGCCGTCGTCACCGGCTTCAGCACCGAGAGCGGCGTCACCGGGAAGGGCGAGAAGTTCAAGGTTAGCCGGCGTTTCATCGACACCTGGAAAGAGCGCAACGGCCGCTGGCGCTGCGTCTCCAGCCGCGTGACCGAGGTTCGTTAGGCCGCGGGGCAGGCGGCGCGGCTCGACATGCTTCCGTATCTCTACGTCGCCGCCGGTGGGGCCCTCGGCAGCGTCCTGCGGTTTTGGTTAGCCGGCGCGCTCACCGCCCGCTACGGCGACCATTTTCCCCTCGGGACTTTGGTGGTGAACGTCACCGGCTCCTTCGTCCTCGGCCTGTTCGCTGGCTTGGCGATCGTGGAAGGCCGCTGGTGGGGAAGCCCCGCGGCCAGGCTTTTCCTGATGGTTGGCCTCTGCGGCGGCTACACGACCTTTTCCTCCTTCAGCCTGCAGACGCTCGCGCTGCTCCAGGCGGGGGAATGGTTCCGCGGGCTGGCCAACGTTGCCGTCTCGGTGCTTCTTTGTTTGTTCGCGGTTTGGCTGGGCCACGCCGCCGGGACGCTCGGCGCGCGCGCCTGAGCGGGGAAGAAATACCCGGCGCCAGCCTGCGTGCATTGCGCGGCGCGGCATTGTGCGCCAAGTGTTAGACCATGGGTTCCGCGACGCAATCGGTCGATCCGCTTTGGTATAAAGACGCCGTCATTTACGAGCTGCACGTGAAGACTTTTCACGACAGCAACGGCGATGGCATTGGCGATTTCCGCGGCTTGATCGAGAAGCTCGATTATCTCCAGGAACTCGGCGTAACCGCGATCTGGATCCTGCCGTTCTATCCTTCGCCGCTAAAGGACGACGGCTATGATATTGCCGACTACTTCGACGTGAACCCGAACTACGGGACGCTGGCCGACTTCAAGGCCTTCCTCGCCGCGGCACACGAGCGCGGGCTCAAGGTGATCACCGAACTGGTGATCAATCATTCCTCCGACCAGAACCCGTGGTTCCAGAAAGCGCGCCGCGCGCCGGCCGGCTCGCCCGAGCGCGACTTCTATGTCTGGAGCGATTCACCGGATAAGTATAGCAGCGCGCGAATTATCTTTAAGGATTTCGAGCTCTCGAATTGGTCCTGGGATCCGGTGGCGAAGGCTTACTACTGGCATCGCTTTTACTCGCACCAGCCGGATTTGAATTTCGACAATCCGGCAGTCCACGAGGCTGTGCTCAAGGTGCTCGATTTCTGGCTGCAGATGGGTGTGGATGGCTTGCGCCTGGACGCGGTGCCTTACCTTTACGAGCGCGAAAACACCAGCTGCGAGAACCTGCCCGAGACGCATACCTACTTAAAGAAACTCCGCGCGCACATCGATGCGAACTACCAAGGCCGCATGCTCCTGGCGGAAGCGAACCAATGGCCGGAAGACGCCGTGACTTACTTCGGCAACGGCGACGAGTCGCACATGAATTTCCACTTTCCGTTAATGCCACGGATGTTCATGGCCTTGCAGATGGAGGATCGCTTTCCGATCATCGACATCATGGAGCAAACGCCGGCAATCCCGGAGGTTTGCCAGTGGGCCATGTTTCTGCGGAACCACGACGAGCTCACGCTCGAGATGGTTACCGACGAAGAGCGCGACTACATGTGGCGCGTCTACGCGACCGATCCGACGGCGCGGATTAACCTCGGCATTCGCCGCCGTCTTGCGCCGTTGTTGGCCAATAGCCGACGCAAGATCGAGCTGCTAAATATCCTTCTTTTCTCCATGCCAGGAACCCCCGTGCTCTACTACGGCGACGAGATCGGGATGGGCGACAATGTTTACCTCGGCGACCGCAACGGCTGCCGCACGCCGATGCAGTGGAGCGCCGATCGCAATGCCGGCTTTTCGCGGGCGAACCCACAGCAGCTCTTCCTCCCGATCGTGATCGACCCGGAGTATAACTACGAGGCGATCAACGTGGAGAACCAGCAAAAGAACTTGTCGTCTCTTTTGTGGTGGACCCGGCGGGTGATCGCGATGCGGAAGAACTTCAAGGCGTTCTCACGCGGGACGCTCGAGTTCCTCTTGCCGGATAACGCCAAGGTGCTGGCTTTTCTCCGCAGCTTCGAAGGTGAAACAGTCTTAGTGGTAGTTAACTTGTCGCGCTTCTCGCAGGTCGCGGAAGTCGATCTCTCGCGTTTTGCCGGCTGCACTTTAATGGAGGTCTTTGGGCAGAATTACTTCCCGCCGATCAAGGAAACTCCTTATGTGCTGACTCTCGGACCGCACTCGCACTTTTGGTTCGTGTTGAGTGCACAGCCACAGGACGCCGCGCGCTTGGCGCCGCGGGAAGTGCCGACACTTTCTTTCGTGCCGGAGTTTGCCACCCTGCTCAGTGGCGACCAGCGCAAGGTCATCGAGCGCGAAATCCTGCCGACTTACGTGCGCAATCGCCGCTGGTTTGGCTCGAAGGCGCGTAGCATTTCTGGGATGCGAATTGCGGAGCAGGTCTCCGTGTCGGCCGAGCCGGAAGCGGCGCGAATCTGGTTTGTCGAAGTAACCTATCGCGACGGCGCGCCCGAGACCTACACCTTGCCGGTGGCGATTGCTCGCGGGCAGGCCGCGCGGCAGATTTCCGAAACCGCGCAGCCGGCGGTGATCGCCCGCTTTGAGGGCGCCGAGGAGACCATCCTGCACGATGCAATCTACGATGCCGGTTTCCGCGAAAACCTGTTTAGCCTGATGGCACAGGCACAGCATTTCCCCGGGAGAAATGGTGACATCGTCGGCACGCAGGGAGCCGCGCTCGCAGGGGTGGACGGCGGCTTGCCTTCCGTGGTCCTCGGGGTCGAGCAAAGCAATTCCTCGATGATCTTTGACGGCAAGTTCTTCCTTAAGCTCTACCGGAAGCTGGAGGACGGCGTGAATCCCGATGTGGAAGTCACGCGTTTCCTTTCCGAGAAGGGTGGCTTCGCCAACGTGCCTGCTTTTGCCGGCATGATCGAGTATCGCCGCGGGAAGGCTGAGCCAACGGTGGTCTGCGCGATGCAGACGGCGGTGAGCAGTGAAGGGGATGCCTGGGAAATGACGCTCGATTCCGTGAGCCGGTTCTATGAGCGCGTCCTGGCGCGCAAGGCGGACCTGCAAAGCGAGACGGTCGCGGAAGGGCCGTTAGTCGACGAATTGATCGGCGGAATTTATCCCGAACGCGCCCAACTCCTGGGTCAGCGCACGGCGGAGCTGCACCTCGCCCTGGCTTCCAAGGAGGACGACAAAGCCTTTGCCCCGGAACCGTTCAATGCCATGGCGCAGCGTTCGGTTTTCCAGAACATGCGCGCGCTCCTGCGGCGTTCCTGGGACTTGTTAGGTAAGAAGCTTAACCAGCTTCCGGCGCACGTGCGCGAGGAAGCCGCGGCGGTGCATGGCGCGGAGGAGGAAATCCTTACGCAAGAGCGCCGGATTCTCGACCGCATCGCGGGCGCGGCCAAGATCCGGATCCATGGCGACTACCATCTTGGGCAGGTGCTCTACACCGGGAAAGACTTCATTATTCTCGACTTCGAGGGCGAGCCGGCGCGGCCTTTGAGCGAGCGGAAGCTCAAGCGCTCGGCCTTGCGCGACGTCGCCGGGATGATGCGCTCTTTCCAATATGCCGCCTATAGCGCGCTCTGGCAGCCGTCGATGCGGCCGGAGGACATGCCTTTCCTGGAGCGCTGGGCCGACCTTTGGTATCGGCACATGAGCGATGTCTTCCTCCGGAGATACCTGGAGACGAGCCGCGGCGCGGTCTTTATTCCGCGGAGCGAAGACGATCTCAAGGTGATGCTGGATGCTTACCTGCTGGACAAGGCAGTCTATGAGGTCGGCTACGAGTTAAATAACCGGCCGGATTGGGTGGTGATTCCGCTCCGGGGGATCAAGCATATCCTCGGGAAAAGCTAACGAGTGCGGCGGGCTGGTTCCGCCGTCTAAGTGATGTTGCTGCCTAACGAGACTTCGCGCCGGGCGGCGCTTGCTCCCGATGGGCTGCGGCCGCTGCTCATGCGGCAACGCTGGGCCCGCCTGCTTTTCCTGCATTGGGCCGTGCCGGCGGAGCGCATCCAGGGCACTTTGCCAGCCGGCCTGACGGTCGACACTTATGAAGGTGCGGCCTATCTCGCGGTGGTCCCGTTTTTCATGGAACGCGTGCGTCCGGTCGGTCTGCCGACGGTGCCGTGGCTTTCCAATTTCCTCGAGCTAAACGTGCGCACTTATGTGCATGACGCGCAGGGCGTGCCGGGGGTTTGGTTCTACTCGCTGGATTGCAGCCAGCCGGTCGCGGTGCAGCTGGCGCAAAAATTCATGGGCTTGCCTTATCGCGATGCGGCGATGAGCGCGCGCGTGGAAGGGGGATGGGTCGACTACGAGTCGCGCCGGCGCGGGGCGCAGGAGACAGCGCGCTTTCGTTACCGTGGCGTGGGGGAAGCACGCGAGGCCGGGCCGGGCACGCTCGAGTTCTTCCTGCTGGAACGCTACTACCTCTACGCGCGCCGCTGGCGCCGGCTGGTGCGCGGGCAGGTGGCCCATGCACGCTATCGCTATCGCCCGGCGGAAGTGCCCGAGTGGTCGCTGGTGCCGGCGGCGCTCGATGGCTTCGCAGAACTCGCGGGACCTCCGGCGCACCTTTGCGTGGCCGAGGATCTCGAGGTGGAAATCTACGGCACCAAAGTGCTGCCTAAATAAACCGCCGTGGTCGGCTGGCGGAAATCCGCCGACGCGGTCGCCGCCGAAGCGCTCTTCGTTCGACGAAAGCAGCGGCCGCCAACCCTCGAGCTCCGGCGGGCTGTGCCCGCCGACGAGATCGATGAGCACGAGGAGCGGCGCTTCCGTTTGCCGGCCGAGAGTCAGCGCGATGATGCCTTCTGCCGCGCAGCTCCACGCTCCACTGCTCGCGCGCGCGGTCGCGGAAAGCAGGCTGGCTTTGGCGGAGCGCGAGAAACTCGCGGTAAAGGCCGAAGGATCGGCGCATGCGGCTCGCGCGCGATTTCTTCCCAGCGCAGTTTCGAATTCTCAAAAGTGCTCGGCGCCTGCGGGTCGGGAATCGTCTCGCGCAATTCCGGGTCGGCGAATTCCGCGAAATGCCGGAACTCCTTCCGGCGGCCCTGCGTGATCAGGCGGCCGAGCTCGTCGTTGTGCTCAGTGAAGAATTGAAAGGGCGTGGAGGCGTTCCATTCCTGGCCCATGAAAAGCATGGGTGTGAAGGGCACCAGGCAGATCAACGCCGAGGCGGCGCGATAGGCAGCGGGTTCGATCGTCTGGCCCAAGCGGTCGCCGAAAGCGCGATTGCCGATCTGGTCGTGATTCGAAATGCAGGAGACGAAGCGCTCGGGCGGCACGTCGTCGGTCGGGCCCCCGCGGAGTTCGCCTTCCACGGTCTTGCGATGGCCCCGAAAAAGCCAGCCATGCTCCAGCGTCTCCGCCAATTCCTCCGGCGTGCCGGTGAAATTCTCGTAGTAACCCTGGCGCTCGCCCGTGAGCATGACGCGCACGACGTGGTGGAAATCGTCCGACCAGACGCCGTCAAAGGCGCAGCCGCCGCTCTTCACCGGATGCAGGAGGCTGGGCTCGTTGCGTTCGTCCTCGGCCACGAGGAAACCGCCAAGGGTGTGAACGCGCTGGCTAATTTCCGCGAGGATGTGCCGCTCGGAGTGGTCGATGATCGCGTGGGTCGCATCGAGACGGAGGCCGTCGATGTGAAATTCGCGCAGCCAATAGCTCGCGTTTTCCGCAAAGAAATCGCGCACTGCGGATTGGCCGTAGTTCAGCGCCGCGCCCCAGGGCGTGTGTTCCTTCTCGTTGAAATAGCGGTCGTGATAAACCCCGAGGTAATTCCCATCCGGGCCCATGTGGTTGTAGACCACGTCGAGCATGACCGCGAGGCCGCGCGCGTGAGCGGCATCGACGAGCGCGCGGAGATCGTCCGGGTGCCCATAGGCCCGCGCCGGCGCGTAAAGCGCGACGCCATCGTAGCCCCAATTCCGGTCGCCCGGGAAATCGGCGATCGGCATGAGCTCGAGCGCATTTACGCCGAGCGTGACCAGATGATCGAGCTTCGCAATCGCCGACCGGAAGGTGCCCTCGGGCGTGAACGTGCCGAGGTGCAACTCGTAGATCACGAGCTCGGAATAAGGCGGCGCCTTGAACTTCTGGTCGGTCCAGGGGAAGGCATGAGGATCGATCACCATCGACGGGCCATGCACGCCCTGTGGTTGCCAGCGCGAGGCCGGGTCGGGCCAGCCTTGGCTATCGCCAAAGTGGAAACGGTAGAGATCGCCGGCTGCACCTTGCGGATCGAGCGCGCTAAAATAGCCGCCGCCTTCACTCGTGAGCGGGAGGTGCCGGAGCACCGTGCCCTCGGCGTCGACAATGGAGACGGCTGCGCGGCTGTGCTTGCACCAGGTGCGATAGCGCACGCCTTCCGGGAGCAGCTCCGCCCCTTCCGATAAAATTTCCTTCGCTTCTGCTCCCATGATTTTCTCCACCACCTTCTACGCACCGGGGTCAGGCACCGGTTCCATCGCAAAAGGCGCGACCTGTTCCCTAACGAGTGCATTCCGCATTGGTCAAGGGTGCGGTCGCGTGATTAATTCGCGGGCGCAATCACGGGCCTATAGCTCAGCGGTTAGAGCAGGGGACTCATAATCCCTTGGTCCCAGGTTCGAATCCTGGTGGGCCCAGGTTGCCGGCTAAATATCACCGCGCCCGTGCGAGCGTCTTCGCCGCGAGGGAATTTTCCAGACAAGCGGAAGTCGGCGCTTTATTCCACGAAAATCGCAAATTAAGCGACCCTCTCCGTTGACATTTCCCTCGTGGCTCTCAATAATGGCGCGTGTTGAAAAAATTCATCCCGCAAAAGCCCCTGTCGTCGATCGGAGAAGGATCGTTAAGCGCGGGCACTGATGATAACAACGGCCTCGCGCCCCGCGAGGAAGTCAGAACGACACCTCAACCTACCGATCACCAAAAAATTATGGCAGAACATTCCGGCAAAGACATCCTCTCGAGCGACGTCGAGATTAAGGGCTCAATCAAATTTCAGAAGGAATTGCTGATCGACGGCAAGGTCGAAGGCGAGATCAATTCCGACGGCGTCCTCACGATTGGCGAAAACGCCGATATCCGGGGTGAGATCAAGACCAAGTCGATCACCGTGTTCGGCAAGGTGCATGGCAACATCACCGTCGGCGAACGTTGCGAGCTGAAGAGCCGCTGCACCCTCCAGGGCGACCTGAAGGCTGCCCGCCTGGTGATCGAGGAAGGCGCTACTTTCATCGGCAAATCCGAAGTGACCAGCGGTGCTGGTAAAGCCTCCTCGAACTCGCGCCCGGAAGTCGTCCGCAACGACGAGTCCGCCGCGCCGGTCAAAGCCGCCTTCGGCGCCCGCGCCTAACGAGACCTCCGCCAGCCTTCGCGCCCCGTGGCCAGATCCGTCCCCGCCAAGCTCAGTGTGGAATGCCCGCACTGCGGCTTCAAGCAGATGGAGTATGTCGCGGCCAAGAGCACGATGTGCCGGCAATGCGGGAGCGCGTTTGCGCCCTCCGCCCCGAAGCAGCCGGAGATCCGACTACGCACCCCTGGTGCGCAGTCGGCGGTTGCGGCCGCGGTCTCGGCTCCGGCCGCTGCGGTCGAGGCCATGAGCGCGCAGGCCTCGTCGATCATGAACCGGATCGAGGGCCTCTGGACGAAGCAGCGCAGTTCGGTGGTCGAGTGCTTCGATTGCAAGGCCACCCAGGAAGTCACTTCCGCGGCTTCCTCCACCACCTGTCCGAAGTGCAGCGCGCATCTCGACCTGCGCGATTACAAAATTACCACCCCGTTCAGCCGCGTCATTCGCACCCATGGTGAAGTGCACGTGACCCATAAGGGCGATCTCAGTAGCAGCAACGTCATTTGCCGCTCGGCTTTGATCGAGGGGAAGCTCCGGGGCGACCTTGTTTCCTCGGGGATGGTCACGATCAATTACAGCGGCAAAATTCCCGGCCGCATCTCGGCCGAGCACATCCTGGTGGAGCGAAAGGCCGACGTGCAGTTTTTCCGCCGGATCCACGTGAAGAGCATCGAGATTCGCGGCCACATGACCGGCGATGTCGAGGCGCGCACCGTGGTGGTGATCCACCGGAACGCCTCGCTGGACGGCAACGTGAATGCGAAGAGCATTTCCGTGGAAAAAGGCGGCATGTTCACCGGTCAATTGGTGATCGGCAGCGGCGGCCTGACCCAGGCCGAGTTGCTTCCCGCGACGCCGGCCGCGGAACCCGTGGCGGCCAAAAGCGAAGAGTTGCTCCCGGGCTTGAGCCAACCGCTCCCCGCCGTCTAAGCCCAGTCCGGGCTCAATGCGAATCAAGCAGCCTCCGCGCAGTCCGTATGACCGTCTCGGCGGCTACGTGCATCTGCCTCGCCTGATCGACAAGGCGAAGCTGCATCGCAAGGGTTTGCTCGACGGTTACAACTACAAGACCGTCGGCTTCGACAAGCACCTGCTCGCTTTCCTTAAGCTCAATCCCGACGCCTTCGAAGAAGCGGCCAATCGCCTCGAGGAAGACGCGGCCATCCTCGAGTGGGTCCAGGCGAACGGCGTCCAGCATTCGCCCGAGGAGATCGAAGAGTGGAACCAGGCGATGATCACGCGCCATCCGGATACCGCGGTTAAGCGCGCCCGTTTCGCGCACTTCCTAAAGGAAGCCGGCGGGGAGGGGCGGAAAGATATCGCGACCTACTTCGACCTGATCGAGTTCGACGAAGGCCGCAGAAAATAGCCGACAACTTCAGCCGGCCATTTCGCTGCCTAACGAACGAATTTCTGAAAGAGCTCGTTCGCCTCTTCCAGGGTTTCCTTGCTTCCGATGTCGAACCAGGTGCCGGTGATGAGGAACGTCTTGACCGGCTTTCGCGGGTAGAGCCACTGAATGAAACGTCCCGGCTGGTCGGGATTGTTCCCCGCGGCGATGTAGGTGGTGAAGAGTGAGACGGTGTCGCGCGCGAAGTAGTAGAGCGCGATCCCGGTGAGCGTGCTCTTCGGGTCGGAGGGCTTTTCCTCGAAGGAAGTCAGCACGCCTTCCTCGTTCGTCGTGATTGCGCTGTATTTCTTGATCGCCTCAAGGTCGCCCACGTCATAGGTCGCGAGCATCGCTTCCGTGCCGTGCGCCGCCTTGGCGAATTCTGCCAGCGGCTCGCTAAAGAGATTGTCGCCTGCGACGACGATCAAGTCGTCCTGCGCCACTTCCGGGTTGCGCACGAGCACGAGGTTGATGTCGCCGATCGCGCCCAGCTTGTCGCTGTCGTCGTTCGAATTGTCGTTGATGATCTTCAGCCGCACACTGCCGGCACGCTTCTGGTATTGCTCGGCCCAATCCTCGAAGTCGCGCGCAAACTTGTTGTTTGTGACCACGTAGACGGTCTCGATTTCTTTCACCGGCGCGAGATTATCGAGGACCCACTCGATCATCGGCTTGCCGGCCACGTCGAGCAGCGGCTTGGCCTTGGTCAGGGTCAGCGGATAAAGGCGCGTAGCGTAACCGGCGGCAAGGATGAGGACATTCATGCGGTGGCGGGACACTAGGCGGGCCGCTCCGCCCTTCCAGCGGGAATTGCGTCAGGCCCGACCGAGCGCGGCTTCCTGCAGGCGCTTTTGCAGGTCGGCCATGCGCGTGTGGTCGGTTATTTTCCCGCGAGTCAAACCATCGACCACGTAGAAGGTGTCGATCGCGGCGCCGTTCTCCGTGCTGATGCGCGAAAGCGCGATCGAGACCTCGGCTTCGCGCAGGGCCGCGAGCAATTCGTAGAGCAAACCGATCCGGTCGGGCGTCTGGATGGAGACAAGGGTGTAATGCGGATGCGCGCGGTTATCGGTCGCGATCGCAGTGGGAAATTCCACCTCGGCGGTGCGCCGCCGACGGGCTTCGCGGCGCGCTTTTTCGAGCAACGGGCTGGAAGTCGAACTCCGGCTCCGCGAGGGCGCGGCTGAGCGTGCGCTCGACCAGCTGAAAGTCGGCCTCGTGCGAAACCGCGCGGCCCTTCAGATCGGCCACGCGAAAGACGTCGAGGACCACGCCATCGCCGCGGGTGTAGATATCGGCGCTGAGAATATTCAGCGGGACGACCGAGAGCGAACCGGCAATGCGCGCCAGAAGTTGCTGCCAATCCCAGGTGCAGAGCGAAACCGTGCTGTGGCTCCCATTGGCCGCCGCTTCCCATTTGATCGCCGGCTCGAGCGCCGCTTCCTCGCGCTGGTAAAGGTTGCGCAGGAATTCCCGGAACAGCTCCACGTGCGAAGTGATTTCGGGCACGGAAAAAGCGCGGAAATAATTGTCCGGCATGAACTCGAAGTGCGCGTCGATTTCCTCCGCGAAGTCGTCGCTTAACTTTTCTGCGACCGCATTCTGGAGCGATTCGCGCTCGATCTTGCGCTGCTCGAAGAAGACCGCGCGATCGGCGAAATACTGCGTGGTCGCATGGTAAAGCTGCCAGACTAACGACTCCTTCCAGTCGGACCACATCTCCGCGCTCGTCCCCTGGCCATCGGCCAATGTCAGGAGCATGAGCGCGTCGAGATTTTCCTGGTCGCGGATCAGCCGGGCGAATTCCACGGTCGTCTCCGGGTCGTCGAGATTCCGCTGCTGCGCCATCACCGAGAGGGTGATGTGATGATCGACCAGGAGGATAAGCGCGCGGCGTTGCGCGGGCGTGAGTTGCAGGCGCATCGCGGCGCGTTGGGCGAAGAGCGCGCTGGCCTCGGAGTGCGGGCGCGCGCCCACGGCCTTCCCGGTATCGTGCAGCAGGAGCGCGAGGTAGAGCACGAAAGGGTCGGGTAATTTTTCGAAGAGCCAGCGATACGGCATCAGCCTGGTCTCTTCCGTCGAGGCGAGCGCATCGAGCTTTTCCACGCACACGAGCGTGTGTTCATCCGCGGTGTAGCGATGGAAAAACTCGTGCTGCACCAGGCAGGTGAGCGGCGCGAATTCCGGCAGGTAACGCCCCAGGAAATCGACCCGGTGCATCATCCGCAGGATCGCGGCCGCTTCGCCTTTGCGTGAGAGGATGCGCTTGAAAATCTCCCGCGGCGCGGTCGCATAACGAAAGGTGTTCGTGACCAGCGCGGGGCTGCGCGAAAGGTGGTCCTCCAGCGCCGGGCTCAATTGCAGCCGGTGCAATTGCGCCAGCTCGAAGAGCCGCATGATCTCCGCGGGATCGCGCTCCAGCAGGCTGTCGTCCTGCAGGAAGAGCTTTCCGTTTCGGCTGAAAAAGCCGCCTAAATCTTCGCCCTGGTCGACCTCCCCCTCGGCGGCCGCGGGCCGGCCGCCACTCACGCTGTGGCCCGCGGCGAATTGCTCCGTCACCCGCTCGGTCACGCGGAAAATATTCCGCGTGTGCTCGTAGTAGTCCTTCATCAGCAGCTCGCTCAAGGGCGCGCCGCCGCGGTTCGGGTAATGCAGCCGCTGTGCGAGCTGTTCCTGGATATTCAAGTGCAGCACGTCGTTGGCGCGGCCGCTCGCGTAATGCAGATCGGTGCGCACGCGCAGGACGAAATCGTAGGCCGCGTCGATCCGCCGACGGTCCGGTTCGGCCAGCCAGGCTTTGCCGACCAATTGTGTCGTCGTGAGCATGCCGCCCGGGAAGGAGGTAATCCAAAGCAGGTTCTGGTAATCGCGCAGGCCGCCACAGCCGCTCTTCAGGTGCGGCTCCTGCATGTAAACGCTGTTGCCAAATTTCACGTGCCGCGCCGCCTGGTCGGCCATGCGCAGCTGGATGTATTCCTGCTCGCGGCCTTGCACGCATTCCACGCGGAAGGCTTCGCGGAAGTCGCGCGCCAGGTCCCGCTCGCCCGCGAGGTAGCGCGCTTCGAGCAGCGCGGTCTTCGTGAGCATGTCCTCGTTAGCCAACCGGATGGCTTCGCCGATCGACCGCGTGGAGTGGCCCACTTTGAAGCCGATGTCCCAGCAGGAATAGAGAATCTGCTCGATCATCCGCGTGGCGTAGGGCGAGGGGTCCTCCGCGCCGCCGCCGTGCAGGAACATCACATCGACATCGCTAAAGGGATTGAGCTCCCGGCGGCCAAATCCGCCGAGCGCGAGCAGAGCGAAGGGCGTCGCCTGCGCTTTCTCCTGCTGGCGTGCGAATTGATCCGCGGTCGTGAAAACGTGGCGCAGGAGGACATCGAGCAGGCTGGAGCGACGCCGGCAAATCTCCCGGCCACCGCCGCCGGCCTGGTGCTTCAAGCGCAGCCGGTGCTCCTCGATTCGGAGGAATTTTTTGTAGAGCGGGAGCACGTCGGTTGGGCGCGCGCCGCCAAATTGCGCCAGCTCCCGTTCCGCATGCGCCAGCACCTTGTCCGGCTGGCGCGACTTCCGCTCGCTGCTCACAGCTCGATCTCGTAACGCTTCATCTTGTTGTAAAGCGTCGGCCGCTGGATTCCGAGCAACTCGGCCGCCTTCTTCTTGTTCCCGTGCGCCTGGGCCAGCGCCTTCAAGATCGTCTCGCGCTCGACATCGAAGAGCCGCTGCGAGGTGCCCTTGGCTGGCGGATTCCAGTCGGTATTTTGCAACACCACCGGGAGCTGCACTTCCGCGGGCAATTCCTTCACCCCAATCTGTCCGTCGCGCGCGAGCACGACGGCATACTCCATCGCGTTCATCAGCTCGCGCACGTTTCCGCGCCACGAGTAGTCGAGTAGTTTTTGGAAAGCTTCTGGCGTGATCTCGGGCTCGGGTTTGCCGAGCTGCTGGGCGAACCGCCGGACGAACGAAGCCACCAGTGGCGGGATGTCCTCCTTCCGTTCGCGCAGCGGCGGGATCTCGATTTGGAAAGTGTTTAGCCGGTAGTAAAGATCGCTCCGCAGCCGGCCTTCCGCGAGCGCCTCGGCGATCGGGCGATTCGTCGCCGCGATCACCCGGAAGTCGGCCTTCATCGTCTTGGTGCTCCCTAACGAGCGATATTCTCGCTCCTGGAGCACGCGCAGGAAACGCGTCTGCAGCTCCGCCGGCATCTCCGAGATCTCGTCGAGAAAGAGCGTGCTCCCGTGCGCTTCCGCGATCATCCCGGGAAAATCGTTCATCGCCCCGGTGAAGGCGCCTTTGACGTAACCGAAGAGTTCCGACTCGATCATTGCCTGCGGGAAGGCCGCGCAGTTCAGTTTGACCATTGCGCGGGACGCGCGGCGGCTGCGGGTGTGGACCACGTTTGCGATCACTTCCTTGCCCACGCCACTCTCGCCGGTCACGAGCACGTTCGCCTCCGAGGGCGCCATCGCGCCGATCAGCTCGTGGATTTCCTGCATCGCCTTGCTTTTGAAAACCGGTGCGAGCCGGGTCTCGGCAATTTCCAAGCGCTTCTCCAGTTGCAGCGCGCGCTGGCGTAGCTCCTCGGTTTCGCGCAGGAGCGATTGTTTTTCCAGCGCCTTCTCGATCAAACTCAGGAGCTCTTCGGGCGCGTAGGGTTTGCTGATGAAATGGTAGGCGCCGCGCTTGATCGACTCGATCGCGTTGTTGAGCGAATCGTGCGCCGTCAGGATGATCACCTGCGTTTCCGGATACTCGCGCTTGATCTGATCCAGCATTTCGAGGCCGTCGGCGTCCGGCAGCTGCAGGTCGAGAAGCACCACGGATGGGCTGTTATTCTTCAGCGCGCGCAAGCCGAGTGCGGCCGTGCCCGCGCCTTCCGCCTGGTAACCGTGGCGGCCGAGGAGCGCCTCCAGCGTCAGCAGGATCGGGCGCTCGTCATCGATGATGAGGATGCGGCGGTTCTCCGTCATGACCGCTGCGCCTGGCCGGCGGGCACAGCGCCTCCCGCGACGCTAGGCTGCGGCGGCCAGCGGAAGCGCGATCGTGGTGACGAGAGTGGAGGAGGCAGGGTCATATTGCGCGTCGTAACGGCCGTGATGGGCCTCAATGATATGGCGCACGCGAAGCAGGCCAAGGCCATAATGCCCGTGCTTCACCTTGCGAAACGGCGCCCGGCCCCAGTCCGCCGTCTCGCTGGCAAAATCCTCCTTCGGCTCGTGCAGGCTGAAGCGGAACTCGCCGTTTTTCTCCTCCGCGCGGACGCAAATTTCACCCTGCGCGCGGCCGTGCAGAAACGCGTTCGCGAACAGTTCCAGGAGCGATTGCTGGAGCAATTGCGGATCGACCTCGAACTCGCTCGCGCCCACTTCCACCTGCCACTGGAGGGCCGTCTCCTGCTCGGGGAATTGGCTCCGCACCTTCGCCTGCAAGTCTTCCACAAACGCCTTCGTCTCGTAGAGCATGCTGGATAATTTTGGCGTGGCCAGGAGACTCGTTAGGCGCTGCAGGCTTGAGCCCATGTCGCCCAGCATTGCTCGCAACCGCGCGACCTCGTCCTTCATCTCCGCGTTCTCGGCCACCTCTTTCAGGTAGGCGCTCTGGAGCTCAGCCGCGTTCAGGTGATTGCGCAGGTCGTGGCTCAGTTGCCGGACGAATTGCACAATGTCCGGCATCGGCACGTGCAGCGGTTCGGGTTTGGAAGGGACGGAGGACATTAGGTTTTGAAGAATTTTGCCAATGCCGGAGCGCTCGCGTGGTCGGCGCCCACGGCGGGGTCGTTCGCCGCCAGGTGCCGCAGCACATGGTAAACCGCTTCCGCGTCCGCGCCGATGGCCGCGGCCAATTCGTCGGCTGTTTTTCCCGGGGCCGCGCCGAGTTCTGCGCGCACCTGGCCCTGCAGTTGCAAGACTTCGCCGGCGGCTTTCTTGCCCGCTTCCACGCCCGGCTGGTGGTAAGCGTTGATCTTCACCAGCGAAGCGTAGTAGCCGACCGCGCGTTCGTAGAGCGCGATCAAGGCGCCCACGGTGAAAGCGTTCACCTCCTCGATGCTGAGGGTGATCGATTCCCGCCCGCTGGCGTAAAGCGCCGTGCGCGTCCCGCGGAGAAAACCCTGGAGATAATCGCCGCTGGTCGTGCCCGCCTCGACCTCGAAGCGCGGTTGCGCGCGATCCCTTCGCACCTCGATGAAAGTGACGAAAAAATTGAGCACGCCATCGCGTAGTTGCTGCACGTAGGCATGCTGGTCGGTCGACCCTTTGTTCCCGTAAACCGCGATGCCCTGGTGCACCATCTTGCCGTCTAAATCTCGCTCTTTGCCTAACGACTCCATGACCAACTGCTGCAGGTAGCGGCTAAACAACATCAGCCGATCCTTATACGGCAGGATGACCATGTCCTTCTCGCCGCGGCCGTTCCCGGCGTAATGCCACATGAGCGCGAGCAGCATGGCGGCGTTTGCGTGCGGGTCTTCCGCGCGCGTGCGTTCGTCCATCGCCGCGGCGCCCGCGAGAAATTGCTCGGTGTCGATCCCTTGCAAGGCTGCGGGCAAAAGCCCGACCGCGCTCATCACCGAGGTGCGCCCGCCGATCCAATCGAACATCGGGAAACGCGCCAGCCAGCCATGCGTGCGCGCGTATTGGTCCAGCTCGCTGTCTATTCCGGTAACCGCGACCGCGTGCTGCGCGAAGTCGAGCCCGCGCGCCTCGAAGGCCGCCTTCGTTTCGAGCATGCCGTTGCGCGTTTCCTTGGTCCCGCCGGACTTGGAAATCACCACCACGAGCGTGGCCGCGAAGGCGTCGGCTAATTTTGCGAAGACGCGATCGAAGCCGTCGGGGTCGGTGTTGTCGAGGAAGTGCAATTCCATCGGGTCGTCGGCGGTCCCGAGCGCATCGGCCACGAATTGCGGCCCGAGCGCGGAGCCACCGATCCCGACGAGCAGCAGCTGCCGGAATTTTCCCTCGCGATGGACCCGCGCCGCGAACTCGCGGATGCGCGCCTTCGTCTCTGTGATCTCGCTGGCTAATTGCTCGTTAGGCGCGAGCTCCGGCGCGCGCAGCCAGTAGTGCCCGACCATCCGCTGCTCGTCCGGGTTCGCGATCGCACCGCGCTCCAGCTGCCTGCATGTCGGCCAAGGCGCGCGCGATCCCCGGCTGCAATTTCTCGAAGAGATCCGCCGGGAAACGCATCCGGCTGATGTCGATGGAGAACCCGAGTTCCTCGTAGGCGAGGAAGTTTTCCCGGAAGCGCTGCCAAAGGGAGTCGGCCATCCTGCTGCTTACATGTGGTCGATGATGTTCTGGCCGAACTCGGAGCACTTGATCTCCGTGGCGCCTTCCATCTGGCGGGCGAAATCGTAGGTCACGCGCTTGCTCGCGATCGCGCCGTTGAGACCCTTCAGGATCAGGTCGGCCGCTTCCGTCCAGCCCATGTAGCGGAACATCATCTCGCCGGAGAGCACCACCGAGCCCGGGTTCACCTTGTCCTGGTTGGCATACTTCGGCGCGGTCCCGTGGGTCGCCTCGAAGACCGCGTGCCCGGTCACGTAGTTAATGTTCCCGCCAGGCGCGATGCCGATGCCGCCGACCTGCGCCGCGAGCGCGTCGCTCAAGTAATCGCCATTCAAATTCAGCGTCGCGATAACGTCGAAATCCTCCGGCCGCGTGAGCACCTGCTGCAGGGTGATGTCGGCAATCGCGTCCTTGATCACAATGCCCGCGCCCGGCTTGCCCTCGGGAATCCGGCACCATGGGCCGCCGTCGATTTCCTCCGCGCCGAAGTAGCTCTTGGCGATCTCGTAGCCCCAATCGCGGAAGGCGCCTTCGGTGAACTTCATGATGTTGCCCTTGTGCACCAGGGTCACGCTCTTGCGCTTGTTTTGGATCGCGTAACTGATCGCGCTGTGGATCAGGCGAATGCTGCCCGAGCGGCTGACCGGCTTGATGCCCACGCCGACCATGACGTCGTCTTTTTCCGCGGAGCCGAGGCTCTTCCAGAACTCCGCCGCTTTCTCCTTCGTGCCGAAGCGGATCTTCGCGAACTGCTTGGGGAACTCCTTCTCGAGGAAGCCGAGCACCTTCGTTGCTTCGGCGGTGCCGCCGGCCCATTCGATCCCCGCGTAGATGTCTTCCGTGTTTTCGCGGAAGATGATCATGTCGACTTTCTCCGGCCGCTTCACCGGCGAGGGCACGCCTTGGAAATACTGCACCGGCCGCAGGCAAACAAAGAGGTCGAGCATCTGGCGGAGCGCGACGTTGAGCGAACTGATGCCGCCGCCGACTGGCGTGGTCAGCGGGCCTTTGATCCCGACGAGGTATTCGCGGAAAGCCGCGACGGTGTCGTCCGGCAGCCAGTTGTCGAATTTATCCTTGGCCGATTGCCCGGCGAAAACTTCGAACCAGGAGATTTTCTTCTTCCCGCCGTAAGCCTTTTCGACCGCGGCATCCATCACCTTTTCGCTCGCCGCCCAGATGTCGGGGCCGGTGCCGTCGCCGCGGATGAAGGGGATGATCGGCCGGTCGGGCACGTTCAATTTTTCGGCGCGCGTGATCTTCTCGCCCGCTGGCGGAGTGATGTCTTGGTAAGGCATAAAGCGTCACTTTAGTGACCGCATCCCGAGCGGCAACGGGAAAGCGAACGAGCTGCGTGGCCGGGGCGGCGCGCATTTTCGTCTCGGCAAGCGGCGCGCGCTTGATTTAATCAACCCCGTCCCGCCAGGTCTCGTCGCGGGTTCCGTCTGTTTGAAAACCAAAGCTGATATCGTCGCCAACTGGCTCCCGCGTTACACCGGCACGGCCGCGCGGGATTTCTCGAAATACATCCTGCTGGTTAATTTCACCAACTACGTCGAGCTCTTCGCGCTCGCCTATGGGGTGGAAGTGAAAGGCCGCGACCGGCCGATGCCGAACGCCACCGCCAACGGCATCACGATTTTGAACTTCGGCATGGGCAGCGCGAGCGCCGCGACCGTGATGGACCTGCTGAGCGCGATCAAGCCCAAGGCGGTCCTTTTCCTCGGGAAATGCGGTGGCCTCAAAAAGAAGAACAAGCTCGGCGACCTCATCCTCCCGATCGCGGCCATCCGCGGGGAGGGGACTTCGACCGACTACTTCCCGCCGGAGGTTCCCGCGCTTCCGGCTTTCTCCCTGCAGAAAGCGATCTCCACCACCATCCGCAATCATAACCGCGATTACTGGACCGGCACCGTCTACACGACCAATCGCCGCGTCTGGGAGCACGACGAGGCCTTCAAGAAACATCTCGCGCGCATCCGTTGCATGGGCATCGACATGGAGACCGCGACCATCTTCATCACCGGCTTCCACAACTCCATCCCCACCGGCGCGCTCCTGCTCGTCTCCGATCAACCGATGGTGCCCGAAGGCGTGAAGACTGCGATCAGCGACGAGATCGTGACCTCGCGCTTCATGGAGATTCACCTGCGCATCGGGATCGATTCGCTGACCGAGCTAATCAACAACGGCCTGACCGTAAAACACCTGCGCTTTTAGCCCATGGAAGTCCGCAGCGTCGAAGCCATCGTCCGCGCCTTGAACGACGCGCAGGTGCGTTATTTGATTGTCGGCGGATTGGCCGTCATCGCGCACGGCTACGAGCGCCTGACGCGCGACGTCGACTTGGTGATCGCGCTGGAACGAGATAATATCATTCGCGGGCTCCGCGCGCTCGAGTCGATCGATTATCATATGTCGGTTCCCATTTCACCCGAGCAGTTCGCGGAGCCCGCCTTGCGTGAGAAGTGGCGCGCAGAGAAAAACATGGTCGTGCTCAAGCTTTGGAGCGATGCCCACCGCCGAACGCCGATCGATGTCTTCATCTACGAACCCTTCGGTTTCGACCGGGAATATGCCAGCGCTCGGCGCGAGCTGATCCTGGGCTCGTTAAATGCGCCAGTCGTCGGTTACGACGCTCTGCTGACGATGAAACGCGAGGCCGGCCGGCCGCAGGACCTGGCCGACATTGCTGACTTGGAGAGGCTTCAGAAGTTAAAGCAGGAGGGCCTGTCGTGACCGACGAAGAACTCTACGCGCACCCCGGTTGGCGTTGGTGCACCTTTGAGGGCGCCCGCGACCAGGTTCTCTTGATCGGGCTCACCACCACCTTCCGCGAAAAGCTCGAGTGGCTCGAGGAAGCGGAGACCCTTAGCCTGACCCTGCGCGCGTCGCGGGAAAGCCAGCGCGCCGCAGACGCGCCTCCGCAGACTAACGAGTAGAAGCACGGCTGCGCGCCGGCCAGCGCCGACGTTGCGACCAGGCGAGCGCGCCGCCGATCAGGGCCGCCGCCAGCCAGGTGGCCGGCTCGGGCACGGGCACGATCTCGCCATTCGGCAGAATCGCCGCGCCCAGCGGGTAGGCGCCGGTGCCGAAGCCGCTGAAGAACTGAATCTCCGCCAGTTGGTTGGCTAAAAGTCCGCCCGCGTTATTTCCGAAGTAAACCTGGTCGGTGCCCCCGCCGGTGATCGGCAGGCCGCTCCAGTTATAGATGCTGAGAAGTTTCCCCGTGCCCCAGATTGCGGCCTGCCCGCTGCTGTCGGCAAAGGCGAGAATGCTTGCGCCATTCCCCAGGTCGATGATCGAGCTCGAGATGAGGGTAAGCGCGCCCAGGCCGGCGGTGTTATTCGTTAGCGCCGTGCTCCGAGAGGCCGCCGGTGTCGAAGGCCACCGTGGCGGAGCCGTTCGCGTTCAAGCTCAGCGGCACGGCGTCGCCGATGCGGTTATTGGTCGCGGCGTTGCTCAGGAGGAGGGTGCCGCCGCTGTTCACTGTGATCCCGCTGGAATTAGCCAGCGCATTGGTGGCGGCAAGGTTGAGCACGCCCGCGTTGACCGTGGTGCTGCCGGTGAAAGTATTCGCGCCCGCCAGGACCACGGAGCCGCCGCCGGTCTTGGCTACGTTCCCGCCGGGGCCGTTGATCACGCCGTTGATCGTGAAAATGTTTCCGTTGCTGTCGAAGGTGGCGGTCGCGCCGTTGGCGATGCTGACGCTGCGATTCGCATGCAGGGTGACGTTGTTCGCCGTGTCCTGCAGGGTGCCGCTGCCGGTAAACTGCACATTGTTATACGCGCCTGCCGGCACCAGCCCCAGGCTGCCATCGCCGTAGATCCCGAGAATCCCGCCGCTGATCTGCGTGCCGTTGGCGTTCAGCGTCGTCGCGACGGTGCCAGTGTAGCTGTTGTTCGTCCCTTGCAGGATGAGCGTGCCCGCGCCGCTCTTCACCAGCGAACCGCCCGCGCCGAAGGAACTGATCAGCGGCTCGTTGATCCGGATCGTCCCCTGCGTGTTCACGTTCCCGCTGAGGTCATCGATCGTCAGCGTCTGCGCTTTCACGTCCACGCTCCCGCCTTGCAAGAGCATCGTCCCGCCGGTGGCCGCGCGCAGGGTCAAGCCGGTGTCGAGAAAGATGCCGCCGGAGTATTGGTTCGATCCCGTGGTGTTCAGCGAGCGCAACACGCGCGTTCCCTGAGTGCCGGTCCCCGGCCTCACGACCAATGTGCTGGCTAAATTCACCCCGGTTTCCGCGCTGCTCGCGCCGAGCGAAAGCGTGGCCTCGGGCGTGTTGTTCCCTGCGCTCCCCAGGCGAATGATGCTGCTGTTCGCCGAGCCCGCAGGGGTGAAGCGCAGGTCGCCCGCATTGATCTGCGTGTCGCCGGTGTAGGTGTTGGCGTTGTTGAAAATCACCGTCGCGGCGCCCATCAGCGAGAACGCACCCGTGGAGCCGCCGCCATTCGCGATCACCGCATTCACCCGCAGCACGTGCGTGCCGAACACGAGCAGGACCGCATTGTTATCCAGGAAGATGCTGCTCCCCGGCGTATCCACGATCAGGTCGCCCGCGGTCGGGTCGAGCTCGACGAAGCCGCCGCTCGTCGAAGGCGCCAAGGACAGCCCGGCCATGTTGTAGGTCTGGGTGTTGGCGCTGTTGTTCTCGATCTTGAAGTTTAATTTCACCGCGTTGCCGTTCAGGGTGAAAGGAGCCGCGCCGGCCTCGAAAAGGATTTGGCTGAAAAGCGAGAACGCCGGGTAATCATTGTTCGGCATCGTCCGGGTCGAACCGGCGAAACGGATCACCGTGCTCGGGTCCGGCGTCGGCGGGTTGAATCCCACCCAGTTCGCCTGCTCGTTCCAGTTGTTCGTCGTCCCGCCGCCGTTCCAGGTCGCGGCCGTGATCGCGAAACCGTTCAGGCCCCCGGCCGATCCGCTCCCGGGGGCGAAGCGGAGCGTGTCGGATCGCGGCCCTGAACTCGCCCTGGCGACGGGCGCCGGCCTTGTCGCGGAGGGAACGGGAACGCCCACGCCGGCCTCGGTCGACACCATCTGCGAAGCCGCGGAGGTCGCGGGCGTCGCTCTTCCGGCTGGCGCCACCGCCGGCGCGCGCGCGGGCGTTCCGAGTGACCGCCGCCCTGACCGACCGAGTCGAATCCGCCACGAACGCATCAAAAGCGGCTAGCGAACGAGCCGCCGCTTCCGGCAGCGTTAGGAACGAAGCCGCCGAGCGCTCGAGCCCGAAAAGGCCCACGCCGACCAGCGCCAGGAGCGCCAGGGAAAAATGCAGCCGGCGCAGGCCGCCGCGCGGCTTTCCGGCCGGCTTCGGGGAGTGGAGGGATGGATTTCGACCAGCTGGGGGAGTGGGCATGGCGTTTTTTTTGTGCGCCTATGCGACCGAAACCGCGGGGCAATGTCAACGCTCCAGCGAGGTCTCGTGCATCAGCAAAAGATCCCACCCTCGTCGTAAGCGCTTCGGGCTCTGGCGCAATCTTCAGCCGGGTCCGCTTTGGGGGTGCTGGCTCTTTCCGATGGCGCGTTTTCAAATGGAGAAATCCGGCTTCGTTTTCGCGGGAAGCCCGCTGGATTTGCCTCTACGAGTGGCGAGCGCCCTGCTATGGAGAGGCGGGCCGTTGGTCCTCCCTTCCATGCCGTCCCGTCTTAAACTGCTCGTCCTTCTCCTGCTCGCGTCCAACGTGGCGCTCGGGTGGTTGAGCTATCGCGCCTTGGAAGCGCAGGACACGAAATACTCGCGCCTGCTCGCGGGCTCCGTCCCGGTGCAAAGCCAGCTGCAAACCCTCACCGCCACCGCGGCCCAGGCTTACCAGCAAACCAACCCGCTCCTGCTCGTCGAGCCGTCGACCCGCGATCGCCTGCTCGCCGAGGCGCGCCAGGTCCTCACGCGCGAGCAAGCCCTGCGGCAGAATTTGCTCTCGTTGACGATGTCGGCTGCTCCCCGGGAAGATTTTGCCCGTGCGGGCGACGATTTTTCCAGCGCCGCCTTCTCCTATCTTGAGGCCTTGCCCAACCTCGCACCCGAAGAAGCCGCTCGTCGCCGTCAGGAACAAGTCCGCCCGGTTTTCCTGCGCTACCTTGCCGCCGCGACCGATTTATCCGACAAATTGGAAGCCGAAAGCCTCCGTCAAAGCTCCGCCTTAACCGACCGCACCCGCCATCTCTCCCGCCTCCTGCTTCTCGGCGGCACCTGGCCCATTGCCATCGTGCTGAGCACCCTCCTGTTGGGCTTCCTTCTCATCCTTTTCGTCGCCCGCACTTCCCTTTTCGGCAGCGAAGAAGGCTGGCAACGCTGAGAGATTCTCAGTCCCTGAGAGCGATTCGTTCCGTGCTCTGACCCCGCTCGGCCCTTTAACGACGATATAAAGCTCCGACCCCATTCCCTCGTTCTTGTGACCCCTCCGGGGTTTTGTCAGCTCCGCGGTTCATTCCCCAAAGTGCATGACAGCATCCTAGGTTTGGGATGGTTTGCTCCGCCGCGCTCGCGGGCTTGTTTCCAAGCGGCGCGCGTCTTCGAGATCTTTCGGGCGACCGGTAGCACGTTTGTTTTTTAGCAGCGTCGGGAGATCGATGTAGCGCACGGAAACGAGATCAGCAGCAGTGGCCAGTCGGACGAGGATGCGGGAAGGCCAGGCCGCGCGAAATTTGACCCCGTCGATTTGGTTCATGAGGTCGATGCGGTGGGGTGGCCGGCCAAACTGGAGGATGAGGCCGGGCTGACGCAGTTCCTCGTAAGAGCGCAGCCCCGGGATGCGACCATCCCAAAATTCGAGCAGGGCCTGGAAGAGCCGGCGGGCGTTTGCGGCCGTGTTTTCGTAAAAGAAGTCCACATCTCCGGTGACGCGGGGATAGCCGTGGAAGATGACGGCTTCGCCGCCGACAATAAGATAGCGGACGCGATGCTGGGCGAGGAGGCGCAGGAAGGCGAGGATGTCGGGCGAAAAGCCGGCGCCGTTTATCGTGCGCGATGGCATGCGCGAACGTCTTTGGCCGTGGGCGGGTAGGCGCGTTTGCGCAGAGCATGCGCGATCTGAATGCGCTGCTCGGGCGTGAGCGCCAGGTTCTGCCGAATGTCCCAAAGGTCGGCCTGCCGGAAATTGCGACTCTTTTTTACCACTCTTTCCACGAGCTAAACTTTACGGGAGGGGGAATGGGCTTCAATCCAATTTTCGATCGAAGGAAGCGGTGCGGCGCGCGCGCCGAGTGATCCGTTAGTGGTTATGAGTTAATGGAGGGACGACCTCCGTGCCGTCTCGACAGCGCAGCTACTCCGCCGTAATGCGGGTGAAGGAGCAGCGGCCGGGCTTTCAAAATCTGGGTTCATCTGTGGCTAGCCTCTCGCGCCACCTCGACTTCTTTTTTGGCGAAAAGGGGCCCGGTTCGCAACTCAAGTGAGATGGCCGCTGCGTCTGACCCGTGGAGACCCCGATTCGTTACCTACTTAGGGCAAGATCAGGAGCGAGCTGGATGGATCGGTAGTGAAATGTTCCAGAGCCGGCGCATGCCTGCGGAGAAGCTCCTCGTTTATTCGCGGTTAAGTCCCCGCGCGCCCGGCCCGCAGTGGGTGGCGCGGCTGCTGACGGTGGGGGCCACCGACCTAAAGCGCTGGTTTGATCTGACGTAAAGAAAGAGTATCAACTAGACGATAGTAAGCTCTGACCCCGTTCCGACTGTCCCTTCCGCGGCGAAGAAGGCTGGCAAAGGTAGCGGCGCGCCGGCCGCCTAGGTCCGGAGCTGGACAAATTGCCGGCTAATTTTCCCGCCGGCGGCGCGACCCACGAACCAGCCCTTCTCTGGCGTCATGTCGTGGTTCCCGCGCACGCGCGAGCAGCACTTATCGGTCGTCAGCACCGCCGGCCCGAGCGCGCGCTCGGTGTAGCCATGAAAGTGCCCGCTAAAAACAGCCTGCAAGTTCACCTGCGCCAGTCGCTGCAGGACGGCCTCCGCATTGACCGGCCGGCCAAAGACGCCTTCGCCCAGCGGGAAATGCGTCAGCACGATCACCGGCGCGCCCCGCGGAATCTTCGGCAGATTCTCATCCAGCCACGCCAGGGTCGCCGCGGAGATCGTCGTGCCTTGCGAGAGCGTCCCTTCGCTCGTATCCAGCCCGAGGATCTGCCAGCCGCGATGCGTGAAGCGGTAGTTTAACTGCTTCGGAAAAACCCGCAGATAAGCCGAGCGATCGAAGCTCCCCGGGAGATAATCGTGATTCCCGATGACCGCATGCACCGGCATCCCCAGCCGCCGCAAAAACCTCGCGCACGCCCCGAAGCTCGCTCTCCGTCCCGAGGTCCGCCAAATCCCCACCCAGCAAACAAAACGCCGCCCCCGGCGCACTCGCCTTCATCTGCCGCACCACCTCCTCGAACCAAGGCCGGCAAGCTTCTTCTCGAAAATGCAGATCGTTCACCGCGATGAAAGTGAAGTCACCCGCCGCTTCCGCCGTCGCCAGCAGGCGCCGGGGCGCCAGCGCCAGCCCGAGAAGCCCAGCCCCAACCAGCCGAAGCATTTCGCGGCGAGTCCAGCTAGCAGTCATGCATCAAGGAAAGCACGAAAGGAGGAAGAATCTTCAGGAAACCGCTCCTCCAGTTCCACAACGCGAGATCAGGAGAAGCCGGAGCACGGCCGTCCCGGCTGTGCGGCTGGCGGGCGTCTCGCCTGCCGAGGAAAACGGGAAGCCAGAAAGATTGAATCAGGAAAGGAGGAAGGCAGGAAAAGGGATGGATCATTTAGAACCCCAGAAAAATCTGCGCGAATCTGCGCAATCTGTGGATCATCTCTGCCCGCCTCGGTTCCGCAATCCGCGATCCGAATCTCAGCGTTTCAGGCTGTCAGCTTTTGATACTCCGCTTCCCCGCTACGCACCCGCTACCTTGCGGGCTCGACCGTCTACCCAGCGGCATCCCTGCTGCTGTGTTCAGCTTTTGCCTTTAGCAGTCTTTTCCGCTGCGTCCAACCCACCGCCAGCACCGCCAGGATGCCCGCCGCCCAGGTGCTTGGCTCGGGGACGGGGACGAGTTCAAACATGTTGCCGTAGGGGATGATCATTCCGCCGGTCGCAAATGCCGTGTTGCTGTCGTTGAAGAACTGCCAGTTGGCGAGGTCAGCCGTGGTCAGGGTAGGGTCCGTTGCAAAGAGTAGACGGTCGTTTCCTGTGGCGCTGTTGTCGAAGTTAGCAAGCCCGCTCCAATTTT
This sequence comes from uncultured Verrucomicrobiae bacterium, assembly GCA_963726745.1. GTDB lineage: Bacteria > Verrucomicrobiota > Verrucomicrobiia > Chthoniobacterales > UBA10450 > JACCTI01. The sequence goes on along the minus strand of CAVSDR010000003.1, from coordinate 15,493 downwards.
TAACATCCACGAAGGCGCCACTTCCACCGGCTAGGCTACTGAATACGAGCGAGCTTCCATTCGCGCCTGTCAAAAAATCAATCGTCGCGTGGGAACCCGACGTCGTCGTCTGGAGAGTGAGGGCACCCATTCCTGCTACTCCATCGGTGGAACTTGAGTTAGTCGGGCGCGTTCCTTCGCTAAGACCGCCGGTGTTGAATATGGCACCGCCATTAAGCGTCACACCCGCGGTATTCTTGATGCGATCGGTCGTCGCACCCCCGCTCAGGAGCAACGTCCCGCCAGTGTTGACCGTCACGCTGGCAGTTCCCGTCGTCCCACTCCCCAGAGCACCATTTGCGGCGGCGTTAAGGGTGCCGGAGATGACCGTCGCACCGGCATAGGTGTTACTTCCGCTAAATTTCACTGTGCCTGCTCCAGTGATGTTTAGCTGCGCGGTCCCACTAAAGTCTTGCACGACGCCCGTGACGCTGAGGGTAGTTGCCGTCGCAGCTCCGATACTTACTGCGCCGCTTGTAGCGTCGAGGTTGATAGTCCGCGCAGTGGAGTTGTTGCCACTGACATTGAACAGTGTCGCCTTGTTCGTGACGCCGGCGCCTGCAAGATAGATGTTGTTTGCAGCCGTGCCTGCATCAGTGATTCCTCCCGAAAATCCTAATGTGCCACCATTCAAAACGTCTACAAAGCTCCCGCCTGTAGGAAGTGCGTTCGCGGACGCAGCGACCAAAGTTCCGCCCGAGCTTAATAGTCGTGGCACCAGTGTAAGTATTCGTGCCAGACAGAGTCAGTACGCCCGTCCCGGCCCCTGCTAAGGTCAGCTTTGCAGTGACGCCCGTTGCATTCTTGATGTTGCTACTTATAGTGATGCCGCCGCTGCTATCGATGTTGATTATATTGTTGGTGGCGTTTCCAAGGGCCACTATCCATGGGCTTGCTTCCGGAACCTCCGTTAAAGCCTGCCAAGGTAAGGAGTTGTCGTCGTTGTTGCGCAGGACGACGTTGGCAACCGCTGTTCACCGTCGCTCCGTTCAATGGTAGCGTCGATGTGACGCTGAACTATCGCCCGATGAGGAGCGTTCGTTGTTCAGAGTGTCGGTAGATTTCGATCGCGCCAACGAGAGCGAACTGTCTGATTGTCCTTGATCGCCGTCCCAGTTTGTTAGTGCCGTTCCCAAAGTTGATGCCGTAGACGTTGGGCTATGGACCGAAAGTGGGAGTCTCCAGTTACCCGAGATATGGGCTAACAATCCGGGGAAACTGGTAATCGCCACGCCACAGGGATCCAAGTTGTGCCGAGTCGGCCAGTCTGAGACATTATTTGTGCTGAAGTGTAAGTCGGTTGCGCGTTGGCGTACCAATGCGAAAGACGCAGCTGAAAGCACTGAAGAGAGATGGGAGAGATGGGGTCAGTCTGTGAATCTTGCGCAGGGCGCGGCAGGGGGAGGGAATATGGTTCATAGAAGGGGAAGTTTGGGGAAAATGCTGAAAAGCTGAAATTCTGAAAGGCTGAGGGGGCGGTAAAAGGAGAAAGAAGAAAGGCTAAAGTAGAAAGGGGGTGGAGGAGGAGTTCCGACTGGGACCCAGCGCACGGCGTCCGCGTCTGCCAAGGGTCGACTTTTTGCGGGTCTTCGGACACATCTGGCCGCATGAAGGCTGGGGACGAACTGCCGGGAGGGGAACCACGGCGGCGAGAATGCGGCTGATCCGAGCGCCGGAGCAAGACTTTTTTTGTGGCCGTTGTAACAATTCCAAGGCGCGACCTGCCCCGTGGTAGGCCGGGGGGGTGCATCCCGGCCAAGGCATTTTCGAGCGGATTGCGATTCGGCGGCCCCCGCAAGGCAGCTGAACGAGGTGGCCCGCAGATCTACGCGGATGAGTGCAGATTATCCGGGAGAGCTCGTGCTGTGGAGCCGCTGGCAGGGATTAGGATCCGCAAGACGGCCTGTGCAGACGGGAACTGCGCCCGATTTAGGCGGGCTGGAGGAGCCGGGCGAAACGGCGCCGCTGGGCGAACCCAAGCGCGGAGAAAGCGAGAATGCCCGCCGCCCAGGTGCTAGGCTCGGGAACGACCGTAAAGGTTGCGGTGTAATTTGCGCCACCGTTATTGTCGTAGAGGTCGAAGCTAAACCCGTTATTTACCCCGTGCGCCCGGGTGTAGATGTCGAAAGTATAAGTGCCATTAGAGAGTCCGGCGAGAAGGTTCACGTTCAAGTTCGTGACGTCCCATTTTTTGTCGCCGTTGGTAACGTTGCGGAAGCCGAGTGAAGTCTCCGTGAAAGTGGTGCCCTTCTCCCGAATCCGGTAATCTCCAAACGCGGACTGGATGTCATCCCCGCTATTCTGGAACGTGTTCACCTCGAATCCATTTAGCACGAGTGTTTGGCCGGCCGAGGGGTTGAACGTCCCAAAGTTGAAGCCTTGAAAATTCGTCCCGACACCTCCCATAATATTGAAATATTGCTGGGTGCCCGAATAGGTCGCGCCGCTTCCCGAAATGATCACGTAATCCTTAAAGATTCCCTGAGCCTGCGTGCGCCGCGGGCACGGTCAGAAGAGCGCTAAGAACGCAAATGCCATGGAGGATTGCGCGTCGGAGCAGTGATGCGAAGAGGGGATTCATCAGGTGCGTGGTCATTATGAAGAAATTAGTCCGTATGTCGAGGGAAAGCTGCTCCAACGGGCTGCGCATTTATTGAACCGTTCACAGTGCTGGGGTTAAGGCAGTATCCAGCAAACGTTGTTCCTCTGGCAGGAGATTATCGCGGGAAATTTTCGCGGCTGCTTGCTGCGCCTCGGGTAAGTGACCCGCGAGGGCGAGGGTCGCTGCATGAACCGCCTGGGCCGAAGGGGTGAGCGCATTGGAGCTGACCCGGAGGTCCGCGTAGACGCCCATGGCATCGTCTGGTCGCTGTTGATACAAATAGGCAAGCGCAAGAAGAGTGCGGTGCGGGAGACTGTTCGGTTCTCGTGGATCAACTCCTGCGCCTTCGCGGCTGCGGCCATGCCCTCCGCCGCGCGCGTTGGGGCATCGGCGGGCAGGAGCAGGAGGTGGATGTATGTGTGGTCATTCAACGTAGCGGCGTCCTCGGGCGAAATTTCCAGCATCCGCGCAAGAATCTGCTCGATCCTCGCGGTGTCACGCGAGCGATAGACGACTCGAAGCAGTCCCTTTAAGGCGGGCTTCATGTGTGGAACTTCCATGACCGCTCTTTCGTAGGCACGCTGGGCAACGGGGAGGGCGCCGTTGAGCTCGGAATAGTCGCCCAACGCCATTAGCTTGCCGACTTCGGCGCCGGCTGCTTCCAGCGCGCGCTGCCAGTTGTTTTCCGCGGCGGCGATGTTGCCGAGTTGCGCGTTTGTGCGCGCCAGATACATCGCCTGAACGACGGGGTCGAGGGGATAGTGCTCGTTCTCGAGGAGACGGCGAATTTCATCCCACTGCCCGAGCGCGCCGAGGGCGTCCATCCGCTGGAGGAAAAGCTCGCGTGTCTGCACTGCACGCTCGAGCGGGATCGTTTCAAGTTCGCGTTCGTGTTCTCCTTTGCCATTCAGCCAGGTGGCGAGCGCGGTGAGGGCAGGCGCGTCGGCATCTTTCCAATCGGCCACGGCCCGTTCGATCAAGGTTTGCTTCTGCGAAGGGTCAGAGTGGATGAGCAAGTCAACCGCGAGCAGTTTCTGCAGTGCTTGGGCCAGCGGATGCCGCTGCAGCGCAGCCACAAGCTCCGCTGAGGAAGGCAGTCCGGGCGGCGAAACGGTGGCAGGGTCTGCTGCGGGATGCGGGCCCATCTCGTGGCGGGATTGGTCTCTGCCGGGGGCTCGCTGGATGTCGGGGCGTTTCCCTTGCCCGAAAAGCGGAGTTCCCGCTGCGCGAGAACAAGGAGGGCATCCAGCGAGACGGCGGAGTCGCCTTTGGAAAGCTGGACAATTCGTCCCCACGCTGCGCTGCGATCGCGGTTCGCGGTCTCGGAGGCGTCATCGCCCAGGAGGGTCACTCGCAGCAACGCCGCCTGAAGTTGCTGGCGCTCGGTCGCGCTTGTGTTGCCCAGAATTTTGTCGAGAAAGGGACCGATCTCCGCGCCGGCGCCTTTCTGGGCGGCGGCTTGCGCAGCGAGAAGCCAGTCGGTCGGTCCAGGCGCGGGCGTGGTCGCGGTCAGCAGTTTCGTGATCGCACTCTCGGCGTGTGAAGGTTCATTGAGCGCCAGCGCCAGCGCCGCCTGATCACGCCAATCCGCGCGCGTGAGCGGCTGGACTTTGCCGACTCCGGGGCAACTACGCAAGCGGTGTGTCTGCCCACGGGAGGCCGCGCTGGCCTTGGTTTAGCAGACGCAGGAGCCGGTCTTTGCGTGGATTTCCGGCGGCGCGGCGGAGTGGTTGGCCGGCGGTGAGGGTGCTACTGAGCGCCCGGCGGGCCGCGCGGCCGGCTTCCCAGTCCTCCCAGGTGGCGATCCTGGGCAAGGAGGGCATGACGGGATTGGGCTCGGTCGGGTTCATGGTCGCGAATCGTTGCCGCTCGAGGTGCTGGCTTCGATTTCCAGGATCATGCGCTCGAGTTCTGGGCCAACGCGGTAATCGGAGGACCCGGCGACGCGCCTTAATTCTTCGCGATCGAGGGTGACCAAGCCTTTCCACCCGGCCGCGAGCAAGATTTTGGCGATCTGCCAACGCTCTGGGTCAAAGCGGGGTTGCGTGGCCACCAAGAGACGCTCGGCGATCAGATCTTCAATTTGGATGAGGCGGAGTGGGCCCAGGCGCTGGAGCGGGCTGCGGGAAGTGTCCGCAGATTACGCAGATTTACGCAGATTTTTGGGAAATTGGATCAGATGGCGGGGTGGGATTTTTAATCTGTGAGAATCGGTGAAATCTGTGGATCGATGGTTCTTTGGCTGCAGGCGAGACGCCTGCAGGCCGCGCAGCCGGGACGGCCGCGCTCCGGCTCATTCGCGCAAGGCGCTGACTAAATTTTCCTCCTCGGGGAGGAGGCGGTCGGCGGGGGCGGCGGCGGCTTCTTCCGCGGCGAGGCTCCTGTTTGCCGTTCGCGGCGAGGATGGCGGCGTGGACGGCGAGGGCGGAAGGGGTGAGGGCGTTGGCGGCGACTTGGAGGCCGTCGTAGACCTGGAGGGCCTCGGCGGGGCGGCCTTGTTTCAGGCGGGCGAGGGCGAGGAGGGTGCGGTGGGGGAGGCTGGTGGGGTGTCGCTCGACGAGATCGGCGGCTTGTTTTTCGATCTCGGCCAGCTTGCTGGCTAAATCCGCGCTCCGCCGCTGGCGGGGTCGAGCAGCAAGAGCCGCATATACGCCTCGTCGTTTTGGATCGCGGGGTCGCGCGGCCAGAGCCCGAGCATGCCGGCGAGGACTTCGTGGATGCGGCGGGTGTCGCGGCGGCGTAGGTGAGGCGGAGCTTGCCCTGCCAGGCCTGGCGCAGGGCAGGCGCGGCGGTGATCGCCTGGGTGTAGGCGGCGTCGGCAATCGCGGCGGCGCCGTTTTTCTCGGCGTATTCGGCCAGGCTCATGAGCTTCCCGGGATCGCCCGCGGCGGCTTCGAGGGCGCGCTGCCAATTATTCTCCGCCGCGGCCGGCTGGCCGAGCTGGGCGTTGGTCCGCGCGAGATACATCCGCTGGATCACGGGATCGAGCGGGTAGCGTTCGCTCTCGAGCAGGTGGCTGATGTCCTCCCAACGTCCGAGCGCGCCGAGCGCGTCCATCCGCTGGAGGAAAAGCTCGCGCGATTGCACCGCGCGCTCGAGCGGCACGGTCGCGAGCTCGCGTTCGTATTCGCCTTTGCCGTTGAGCCAGGTGGCGAGAACCGCGAGATCGGCGGCGTCGGCCTCGCGCCAGGTGGCGATCGCGTGCTCGATCAAGGCCTCGCGCTGCTCCGGCTGCGCGTGGATTTGCAGGTCGACCGCGAGCAGTTTTTGCGGCGCCTTGGCCAGCGGATGGGCCTCCAAGCGGCTGGCTAATTTCTCGTCGCCACTCCTCGCTTCCTTGGAGGAAAGCTCCCGCTGCGCGAGGAGCACGAGCGCATCGAGGCCGACGGCGTCGTCCGCGGCCGCGAGCTCGCCGAGGCGTTTCCAGGCTTCCTCGTCGCTCGCTGGCGTCGATTGCCGCTGCCGCTGCGGGCCGCCTGCAATTGCAGGAGCGTGGCCTGGAGGCGTTCGCGCGCAGTCGCGGCGGGGTTGGCGAAGATTTTTTGCAAAGCCTCGAGCGCTGGGGCGGGCGCGCTTTGCCCGAGGCGGAGCTGCGCCGCGAGCAGCCAATCCTGCGGGCTCGCGGCCGTCGCCCTCATTAGCCAGCAACTTCTCCACCGCGCCCGTGGCGCGCCCGGTCTCGCCGGAGACGAGCGCGAGCGCCGCCAGGTCGCGCAGGTCCGGCCGGGTGAGCGGCTCTTTTTTCGCGAGCTGATCCCAGAACTCGAAGGCCTGCCCCTGGCGCGTGCGCGAAAGGAAACGCGCCACTGCGCGGAGCGCTGCCGGTTCGGTCGCGCGCAGTTGGTAGGCGGCCACGGCCTCGGCGCGGGCGTCGTTCCATTGCGCCTGCTCGATCAACTCGAAGGCCTTCGCGGCGTGCCGCCGGGCCTGCCAGCCCTTGATCGCGTTGCGGGTCGGACGCGCGAGGAAAAATGCCGCCAGGCCAGCCACGAGGGCGATCGTGACCCAGAGCACCAATCGACGCCGGCGCGACTGCCGGTCGTGCCGTTCCGCCTCGGTGAGCATCAAGTCGTCTGCGCGAGCCATGAAAGTGCAGGGAAAAGCGAAAAGGCGCCGACCGGGTTGCGGTCAGCGCCTTCGAGTAGCTACAACAGCGGGGAAGTGCAAGCGTTTGCCGCGCTTTCGCGCGGCTGCGAGCGCACGCCCTTACGCGGAGAGCCGCGTCTGCCGGCGGCGATATTGCACCGTCCCGAGAAGGCCGAGGCCGATGAGCGCGTAGGCCAGGGTGGAGGATTCCGGCACGGCCGCGACCGAGACGTCATCCAGGCGGAAGAAGTCGTCGTCGTTCCGGTATCTGAATTCGAGCACGGTCGAGGAACTGCTCGCGGTAAAGGAATAACTGTAAGTGTTGTAGTTGAAGTCCGGCGCGTTCGTCATCGAGTCGCGCAGCGTGCCATCCCAATAAAACTCGAACTGATTGCTCGGCGCGGAAGCGCCGAAGGTGTCGTTCGCGAGCGCGAAGGTGATCATGTAGGTCTGGCCGGCGGTGGTCGCGAGCGTCTGGCTGAGCGAGCCGATCCCGGGACTGGCGCCCAGGTTCAGGTAGTTGTTGCCCGACATGGCGAAGGCCGCGTCCGTGCCGACGAGGGTGAAATTCGACGGGTCGACCACGGTCCAGCCGGAGAAGGTCCCGGATTCAAAGCCGCCATTGGCGACCATTTCCTGGGCGGAGTCAGCGGGACGGTGAAGCGCGGCGACGAGAGCGGCGAGCGCCGAAGGCGGTGCGGAGAACGAGGGATGGTTTCATAGTTGTTAGGCAGGGCAGATGCAGCTTCCGCACCAGCGCGCGGAAATTTTCTCGCGCGAGGCCGCGAAGGCGGAGAATTCGTTCGGCCAAGCAGGCCGGACCGCGGCGGCCGATCGTGCCGCGGATTTACCGCGACGGCGCGGGCGCGACGATCCCGCGCAAGACGCCGGCAAACTCGCGATCGACCGCCTCGGCGTCGCCGCCGCTGCCGGGCGGGGCCACGAGCACGATCTCGAGCACTTGCTGGCCGAGATTGCGCACCCCGTTTCGGACCGTGCGCCAGCGACCGGCGATGGACCAATCGGGCTGCGTCCCGGTGAACGGGAGCAAGTCCGGTCGCTCCTCGCGCAGGCGGCGTTGATCCTCCTGCAGGCAGAAGTAGGTGTAGGCCATCGGCCCGCCGCCGGAGCGCTGGAAAGTCACGCGCCGAAACGGCAGTTGCAGCGCGCCCACCGCGAAGTCCGCGCTGCCGCGATCAGCCAGCTTATCCCAGCCGGCATTCGGCAGGCAGATATCCGGGCGATGCGCCCGTGCGCGGAGCACGCTCGAGCCGCCAGCTTCCCAGCGAAAGAAGAACGCCAGGCAAGTCGCGGCGTTATTCGGCGAGCTCTTCGGCGCGGTGAGAATGTCGTCTGTTTTTGGGAGGAGCCAGGCGGCTTCGCGGCCGGCATCGTAGCGCAAGGTGCGGCGCACGCCTTCATCGATCTCGATCTCGCGGAAGCCCGGCGCCTGCTCCGGCCAGCGCACGGTCCAGGCGCTTTCCGGCGTGAGCTGGCGCTCATGCAGCCGATACCAACCTTCCGCGCCCGCCTCCACCGCGAGGAGCCAGAGGAGGGAAAGTAGAAAGGGGAAAGGGGAAAGGAGAAAGTGCGGCAGCGAATGCGGAGGCGAAGCTTCGGGACTTTCCGCTCTTCGTTCCTCCAACGCCGCGGCCAGCGCCATGGTTCCGAGGAAGACGGCGCCCACGATGGAATAGCCAGCAAGATCATGCCAGCGGCCGACCGCGCTGGTTTGGTCGCTCGCGGCCAGCCAGACGAGGAAGAGCGCGCGCACGCAATTAGCCAGGAGCGCGATCGCGACCGCGCCGCCGAGCAGGAACGCGCGGCGCGCCACTGAGAGTCGCTTTAGCTCGCCAAAGAGCAGCCCGATCATGAGCGAAGTCTGGAGCGAACGCACGCCGCTGCAGGCTTCGTTCACTCCCACCAGCCCGCTGCTTACCCGGATAAGATTGCCTTCGAGCTGCGCCGGGATGCCGAAGAGATTCAACGTCTCCGCCGCCACCGCCGCGACCGCGCGCATCAACCCCTGGATCACCGGCATTTCAATCCCGGAGATCCACGGCACGGAGACAAAAATGAAGCAGACCGGAAAGGCGAAATGCCGCACAAAAGCCCAGCCGCCGAGGCGCCCGAGAAAGAGAAAAGTCAGCCCCACGACCACGCCCGCATGCACCCAGCCAAGCGGCCGCCAATCCGGATTCCCGATCTCGAACAGCCGGACAGGCAGAAGAGTGAAGAAAAGGAGAAAGGCCGAAGTGGAAAGGAGAAGGTCGGAGCCGAGAGGTCTTTCTCCTTTCACCTTTCTCCCGTCGACTTTCCCTCTCTCTTCCCAGCGCAGCCAAAAAAGGAAGAGCGCAAAGAACGGCACAAACCAGCCGTAGCTGTATTGCTCGTTGATCGCCCATTCGCTCGCGAGGTGTCGGCAAAGCACAAACCAAAGGCCGGCCAGCGTCAGCCCGGCGAAAACCCACGCCGCACGCGGCGATAATGGAGCGCCGGGGACCGAACGCGGCAGGGCAGGGGCGGCAGCGGTTTCCGGCACGGCGGGAGAGTATATCAGCTTTCCGCGCGGCGCATAGCCACGCCGGGAATGCTGGCGACAACTCTCGCGCAAGCGCGCGCTTCGCGATACGCTGCCCCGGTGGATTGGAAAGAAGTCGCGAAGTTACCCGAGCGCGAGCAAATGCGCGCCTGGGTGGAGAATTGGAAGCGTGTCGGCCCGGAGCTGGAAGCAATCAAGCGCCGGGAGCTGCGCGCTTTGACTGAGGAGGAGGCCTTCGACGAAGCGGTGACCTTAGAGTACTTCGTCGGCGGATGAAATCTGGGTTGAGCCAGGTCGCGCGCTGTCTGCGGGATTGGTGGAGCAGCAGCGGCTTTTCCAATTGCTTCACTCAAAAAAGTGATGGGAAATGTTCTCGAAGCCGCTGCGGAGCTCCAGAGGTTCTGCGAAGAACGGAAGTGGCGCTTTTGCTTCATCGGCGGCCTGGCGGTGCAACGGTGGTCGCAGCCGCGTTTCACGCATGATGCGGACATGACGTTGCTGACCGGAATTGGCACCGAGGAAAAGTTCATCGATCCTCTCCTGGAAAAATTCCGAGCGCGTTTCGACGGCGAGCGCGACTTCGCTCCACGCGCGCGGGTTCTCCGGGTGTTCTCCGGTGCTGGCGTTCCCTTAGACATCGCTTTGGGCGCTTTGCCCTTCGAGGAGCGGACGATTGAACGGGCCAGTCGATGGGAGGCTCAGCGGGCCATTGATCCGCTGGTCACGTGCAGTGCGGAGGATTTGATCGTGCACAAAGCCTTCGCCAGTCGGACGCAGGATTGGATCGACCTCGAAGGAATCGTGGAGCGGCAGGGACGCAGGTTGAAGCTCGCGCAAATTTGGGAGGAACTCCGTCCCCTGGTCGAACTGAAGGAGGAACCGGAGATCCTCCGCAAGCTCCAGCGCATCTTTGATCAGCACCTCGATTGAATCACGTCGTGAGCACGCCTGCGCCCGCCGCTAATCCCGCCACGGAGCAGATTCTCGGAATTCGCTTCTTCAACGGCTCCACTGCGGCAGAGGCGGTCGAGTTCGCTGCGCGGCGTGGCGGTCTGGTCGTGGCTCCCTCGGGGACCTGCTTCGAACGCCTCGAACAAGATGCCGCCTATCGGCGCGCGATCTTCTCCGCCGATCTTGCCCTGGCCGATAGCGGCCTGATGGCCTCACTTTGGCGGCTGCGCTCCGGTCGGAGCGTCCGCCGCATCTCCGGGCTGGCTTATCTGAAACTGCTGCTAGCCCATCCGGATTTCCGCGCTGCGGAAAATGTCCTCTGGATCCTCCCGCACAACGGCGCTCGCGAGCACCTGCTGGCTTGGGCCGCGCGACACGAGGTCAGCATTCCGCCCGGTCATTGCTACGTCGCGCCGATCTATCGTGCCGAAGTAACGGACCCGGCGCTGCTGGAATTAGCCAGCAACCTCCAACCGGCGCACATCGTCATTGGCCTCGGCGCCGGCGCGCAGGAAAAGCTCGGCTGGTATTTGCGCGAGAACCTCGCAAGGAGGCCGGCGATCCATTGCATCGGCGGCGCACTCGGCTTCGTCACCGGCGACCAGGTCGCGATCCCCGACTGGGCCGACCGCCTTTATCTCGGCTGGTTCCTCCGCTTGCTCACCCAGCCGCGCGTGTTCATCCCCCGCCTCTGGAAAGGCCCGGCGGCTGCTTTGGCTCCTCCTGCGCTACGGCGCTGCGGAACCGCCTCTCCGGTCCGGCTGAACCGAAGCCTCGGCGCAGTCGGAGATCCAGTGAAGGAGAGCGAATCAGAGAAAAACCTTCTCTCACAGATTCCGTAATTATAAGGTAGCAAGTTCCGTCAGTTGCGGCCGTCCCGGGTGCAACGAATGAAAACATCTTCAAAGCTCGCGTCCGGTCAGTCGTCCCCCCAGCGGACGATGCGACCAAGGGCGGCAGCTTGCCCGGCACCCGTTAGCTTTCAAGTGGTCGGCTAAAACTGCGCTCTCAAGCACCCACTCGCTGACGGCGCCATCTGAGTGCAAATTTGCAGTCCCCGGCCTCTTTCGAACGCATCCTCGGGATCGATTTTTTTAATGGAGAGGCAGCCGAAGCGATCGCGCTCTTCCAGGCGCGCAAAGGCGTGCTCCTCATTCCTTCCGCCCCGGCGCTCTCCAAGCTCGAGCACGAAGCCAGCTACCGCGAAAATCTGACCGGCGCCGACATGGTCTTGCTCGATAGCCACCTTCTAGCCTCCACCTGGTCGCTCCTTTCCAGACGCAAAATGCGCTCCATCTCCGCGTCGCACTATTTTCGCGCGCTCCTTGCGCAGCTACGAGAAAGTGGACTTGCAACGACCCTGTGGATTGTCCAGTCCGAGGCCGAACGCGACCTTTCGCTCCAGAGCCTGCAGCGCGAGGGCTTAGCCGTGCACCCCGAGCAAATTCTCGTCCGCGCCCCCTCGGGAAGTGCATCGGATCACTCGCTTCTGCTTGCGATCGAAGAAGCCCGGCCCGAGCAGATCATCGTGGCCACTGCTACCGGCACGCAGGAACACCTGGCCTGCTACCTGCGCGATTATCTCCTCTTCAAACCGTGCATTCATTGCGTCGGCGCAGCCCTCGCCTTTCTCAATGGAAGCGAGCGCCCCGTGCCCGAATGGGCCGAGAGCGCCTCGCTCGGCTGGCTTGCCCGTTTGGTCGCGCAGCCGGGGATGCTGCTGCCCCGATTAGGCATCGCTTTCACCGATCTCCGGATGCTTTTCCGCTATCGCTCCGAGTTGCCTCCTCTCCGCCCGCGCTGGGCGGATGTGTGAGGGAAACGCTGAAAAGCTGAAATCCTAAAAAGCTGAAATCCTGAGAGCCGAGACGCGGAATGCTGAAAGGTTTGAGATCGCCGACTAATCCTGCGTCCGGGCCTAAGCCGTGGCTTAATTTCAGAGCATCAGCGTTTCAGTTTTTCAGCTTTTCGATCCAAAAATGATCGTTTTAGGATTAAACGCTTACCACGCCGATTCCGCGGCCTGCATTTTTCGCGATGGCGAATTGCTGGCGGCCGCCGAAGAGGAACGTTTTCGCCGGGTCAAGCACTGGGCCGGGTTGCCCACGCAGGCGATCGATTACTGCCTGCGCGAGGCCGGCGCCTACGCTGGGCGACGTCGACCACATCGCGGTCAACCGGAAGCCGGGAGTAAATAATTGGCGCCGCCTTGCCTTCGTTGCCACCCATTGGCCCGACCCGCGGCTCCTGCTGCAAAAGGTCAGGAACATCCGCAGCGCCGCGGGCGTGAAAGAGGCCCTCGAAACGGCCTACGCCCGGGAGATCACGGCCGAGATTCATCACGTCGAGCATCACCTGGCGCACCTGGCTTCCGCCTTCCTCGTTTCCGGTTTCGAGGAAGCCGCCTGCCTTTCGGTCGACGGCTTCGGCGACTTTGCCAGCACCGCCTTGGGCATGGGGCGGGGGAACGCGATCGAAATTAGCCAGCGAGTTTATTTCCCGCACTCGTTAGGCATTTTCTACTCGGCGATCACGCAGTTCATCGGCTTCCCGCATTACGGCGACGAATACAAGGTCATGGGCCTGGCGCCCTATGGGGAGCCGACTTACCTCCCGCAGATGCGCGAAATCCTCCGCATCCAGCCCGACGGCACCTTCGAGTTAAACCTGAAATACTTCCGCCACCACACCGACAACGTGGCCTATAGCTGGAAGGATTGCGCGCCGGAAGTCGGCCGCCTGTTCAAGCCGGGGCTGGCCGAGCTGCTCGGGCCGATGCGCGAGCCGCAGGCGCCGCTCGAACAACGGCACAAGGATCTGGCTCGCTCCGCCCAGGCGATGTATGAGGAAGCCTTCTTCGCCCTGCTCCAGGCGCTGCATCGCGAGCATCCGTCCGAGAATCTCGCTCTCTCCGGCGGCTGCGCGATGAACTCCGTGGCCAACGGCAAAGTCTACCTCAACACGCCTTTCAAGCGGATGTATCTCCCAGCCGCGGCGGGCGATGCCGGGGGCGCGATCGGCGCGGCGGCAGTGGTCGTGGCGGAGAAAGGGGAAAGGACGAAGGAGAAAGGAGAAAGTGGGAGCCGAGAAACGGAACGATCCGGGCAAAAGTCGTCTTCTACTTCCTACTTTCCACTTTCCACTTTGTCCTCCGCTTACCTCGGACCTTCCTACTTCGGATGCGGAAATCGCTGCGCTGCTGAAAAGCAGAGAAGCTGAAATCGAAGACGCCGGCTGTTCCATTTCAGCTTTTCAGGATTTCAGCCTTTCAGCTGCTCAGGCTTCAGCCTTTCAGCTCTCTTGCGATCGCACCGCCCGGGCGATCGCCGACGGCCAGGTTGTCGGCTGGTTCCAGGGGCGCATGGAATGGGGCCCGCGCGCCCTCGGTGCGCGCTCCATCCTCGGCGACCCGCGCCGCGCCGACATGAAAGAGATCCTCAACGCCAAGATCAAGCGCCGCGAGTCCTTCCGCCCCTTTGCCCCGTCGATCCTGCGCGAAGCCGTCGCCGAGTGGTTCGAGCAGGACGACGACGTCCCGTTCATGATGCAAGTGTTCCAGTTCCGTGAGGAGAAGCGCGACCTTGTCCCTGCGGTCTGCCACGCCGATGGCTCCGGACGTTTGCAGACCGTCCATCGCGAGACCAATCCGCTTTACCATCAGCTCATTTCCGCCTTCTACGCGCAGACCTCCGTCCCGCTGGTCCTGAACACCTCCTTCAACGAAAACGAGCCCGTCGTCTGTCGCCCGGAAGAAGCGCTCGATTGCTTCCTCCGCACGAAAATGGACGTCCTGGTTTTGGGAAATTTCTTCATCGAACGAGCGCAGAAGGATTCCAGCGTCCCTGTCTCTCGCGAACCTTCCCCTTTAGACTTTTCACCTTCCCCTTTGAAATGATGGACCTGCTCGCCCTCGGCAATTTCGTCATCACCCGTCTCGAGTCTCCGGTCACGGCGAGCCCTTCCCAACCGTCGGCGAAGGTTCTGACGTCGTAGCCATGCACCGGCTGAAAAAAATTCTTTCTGCGCCTGTGCGCATGGGTTTAGTAAATGGAGGAGGCCGGACCGCGTGAGCAGCCCGGCCTCGGTCATACGGTCTGCGCTATCGCTAGTTCAGGCCGCTGGTTCCGGCGGAGGGGCGGTTCTCTTGCTTTCGACGGCTGAGACCGCTCTTCCGCTCACTCTTCCGGACGTAACCGCACGCTTCGTAAAGCGAGCTGTTCTCGCCATGATCCGGATTGCCCTTGATGGCATTCACCACCAGGAGCAAAGCGTCCATGGTTTTCCGGTCCGTGTCCGAGCGGGCGTTCTGTGCCACCATCAACTGGTCCGTCGCCAACTGAATGGCGTCCCGGATGTCCAGCGCTTCCTGCACTTTCCCTTTAAACTCGGCCAGAGTCATTCCGCCGAACGAATCCGCCGGCGCGAGGTTTTCCCACGCCCGGACCGCCCGTTGCAATTTCTCTGCAATTTCTTTTGGAGCTTGCATCTTCTATCACCTCCTTTCTGCGTAGGTGTCCTGTGACACCGCGTCGGAAGGGAAAATACCTCCCTAAGAGGAAGAGCCTCAACCGCAAAATTGTAACATTTTTTCTACTAGTGGTGTCTCCTACAATTTTAGCCACGAAATATGGTAGAAGGGCGGCCTGCTCTGAAGTCCTGGCGGCGCTGCCTTTCATTCCTCGACGAAGTATTTGCCCGCCCCGACACTGGGCACCCAATACCGCGATCAAGGCTAAGCCAATTCGGGTGAAGGGAACGCAATCCCGCGCCAAAGTCGGTCCATCCCATGGTCAGGGAAGGCAATCCCACACGCGGGGAGAGCGATCCCGCGGGCAGGGCTCCACCGTGCCACATGAAGGATCGCGAACCCTTGGCCGCGTCGTGTTCGATCCCGTTTCAAGTTTGCGCTTTCTGATTTCAGCTCCTCAGCCTTTCAGTCTTTCATCTTCCCTCAGGAGCATCCCACACGCAGTAAGCGATCCCGCGGGCAGGGCTCCACCGTGCCACATGAAGGATCGCGAACCCTTGGCCGCGTCGTGTTCGATCCCGTTTCAAGTTTGCGCTTTCTGATTTCAGCTCCTCAGCCTTTCAGTCTTTCAGCCTTTTAGAAAATGCTCGCCATTATCGGCCTCGGTTACGTCGGTCTGCCCCTTTCGCTGCAATTTGCGCGCAAAGGCGTCGAGGTCCTTGGCATCGACATCGATCCCTCCAAGATCGAGGCGCTGCACGCCGGCCGCAGCTACATCAAGCACATCGATGAGGCGGCCATCGCC
>CAVSDR010000002.1:0-414205 GCA_963726745.1 uncultured Verrucomicrobiae bacterium | reverse complement strand
ATGCCTAACAGGAGAAGGGATAGGGGAAGGCGCTTTTTCATCATAGGAATCGCGAGGTTGGTTGTGAGCGGGAAGGGGGCTTCTCCAGCACAAGCGCAATCCGCCGGCAAAACGGATCACCCGAGGTGAAAAAATTCGACTACCGGGAAACCGGCGCCGCGTCCCAGAGATAAACGGCGCCATCGCTGCTCGCAGCTGCGAGCTGCACGCCGTCCGGGCCCCAGGCGAGATCGTGAAACATCCCGGAGGTGCCCCGGAGCACGAAAGTCTCCTGTCCCGATTTGGGGTCCCAAATGCGCACTGAATTATCGATCCCGGCGGAGGCCAGGCGCGAGCCGTCCGGGTGCCAGCGGACGGCGTCCACGAAGTCGGTATGCCCGCGCATGACCTGCAGCGGCTCGCCGGTGGCGGCGTCCCAAGTTCGGACGGAGAAATCGCTCGAGGCCGTGGCGAGACGTTTCCCATCCGGGCTCCAGTCGACGCTGGAAACGAATTGCGTGTGACCCTGGCATCGCACCAGTTCCGTGCCGCGAAGCGGATCCCAGATTTTCGCCAGCTTATCGAAGCCGCCGCTGGCCAGGCGATCGCCTTGAGGACTCCAGGAAAGGGCCCGCACGCCGTCGCGCCAAGGTTCGTCCCGGTGGCTGGCAGGATGTGCCGAAAAGATGAGAACGGCGGGAGCGGCGTCCAGTTTGGCAGCAATCTGGATGCTCCCATCCTGCGTGCCGATGGCGAGGGAGTGACCATCCGGGCTCCAGGCAAGGCACCAGACAGCGCCACGGTCCGCGGGAAAGGCGAAGACTTCGCGGCGGGTGGCGACGTCCCAGATTTTTGCC
The DNA here is from genome assembly GCA_963726745.1 of uncultured Verrucomicrobiae bacterium. Taxonomy (GTDB): domain Bacteria; phylum Verrucomicrobiota; class Verrucomicrobiia; order Chthoniobacterales; family UBA10450; genus JACCTI01. Next base: position 413,369 of record CAVSDR010000002.1, on the reverse strand, counting down.
GCGCCATCCAGTCCCGCGGAGGCGATCCGGCTTCCATCCGGACTCCAGGCGAGCGCGCGGATCAGGCCAAACTGCGGAATCATCCGGGTGCGATCGTGCGCCGCGATCACGAAGCTCTCGTGTCCGGTGGCCGCATTCCAAAGTCGAATGTTTCCGTCGTCGCTCGCGGAGGCGAGCTGCCCGTCCGGGCTCCAAGCCACCGCGGTCGCGCGTCCGCCTTCCGCCGTCAGCACCTTCCACTCCTGGTCATGCAGCGAATCCCAGATGCGCACATTCCCATCGGCGCTGCCCGAGGCCAGTCGCCCATCCGGTCCCCACGCGAGCGAGATCACGCGATCCGAAAGACCGCGCAGGGTGACTTCCTCCTGGCCGGTGGAGGCGTCCCAGATCTTGATCGTTTCATCCACGCTGCCCGTGGCCAGGCGTCGGCCGTCTGGTTCCCAGGCCAGAGCAGTGATGCCGTGGGAATGGCGCAGCGGCCCGAGCACGCGCGATTTGGTGGCCACCTCCCAGACCGTGACGAAGAAATCGTTTCCGCTCGTGGATGCGAGGCGGGTGCTATCCGGGCTCCAGGCGAGGCCGTAGATTTCGTCCGGATGCGCGCGCAAGATCGCGACGTAAGGCGAGCCGGTCTGCACGCCGGAAAAGGTGATCGACCCGTCGATGTGGCCGAGCGCGAACTGCCGGTCGTCTGGACTCCAGGCACCGGTGGTGACCTCGCCGGGATGAATGAGGTGCGCGCTCGGTTGATCACTCGTCGCGTCCCAAATCGTGATCTCGCCGTCTGTTCCCCAGGCAGCGAGCCGCGAACCATCGGCGCTGTAGGCGACCGCGCTCAGCGGCGATTCTCCAGCGCGCAGGAGGCGCGTTTCCTTTCCCGAGGCGACCTCCCAAACGCGCACGCTGCCGTCACGTCCCGGCGGCGGCGAAGGCACTGCCGTCCGGATGCCACGCCACCCAGCGACGACCGCAATACGTCAACTCCGGCGCGGGTGCGCGCACGGCGAGGATGGAGGTCGCGCGAGCGACATCCCAGATGCGGATCACCCCATTCGCGGCCCCTTCTGCGAGCCGCCCGCTGGCGATGTGCCACGCCACCGTGGCCGAACCTTGCTCCGCGCCGGCGGGCGTGAAGGTGCGCACATTTTGCTGCGGCAACGCCCGGAGATAGGACCACTCCCAGCCGCGTCGATCGGGCGCGCCCGGAGCCGGTCGCCAACGCGCGAGCAGCGCGCGCATTTGCTTCAAGCCGCGGTGCTCGCGCCACGATTGCTGGGCCAGGTGCATTTGCGAGTAATACAGATCCTGTTGGGCGCGCTCCGTCTCGCGGTCGGCGCGCGCGCGCTGTTTCTCGGCCTGGCGTTTTTGTTCAAGCGCGCGGAACGCCTCGCCTGTGCTCACGAGCGTTGCGACGACGAGGATCGCTGCGATCCCGGCCGCGACGCGAAAGGCGGCCTTGTGGCGGCGGGCAAACTTGCGGAGTTGATAGGCGGCCGTGGGCGGGCGTGCATGGACCGGCTCATCGAGCAGAAAACGCCGGATGTCCTGCGCGAACTCATTCGCGGTCGCGTAACGTCGCGCGCGATCCTTGTCGATCGCTTTCATCACGATCCAATCCAGATCCGGCTCGACCAGGTGGCTCACTTTCGAGGGTGCGATCTGCCGGCCGCGAGCCAGCCGGATGCGCTCTTCCTCCGTGGTCGTGCGCAGGCGCGTGGAGGGCCGGGCCGGCTCGACTTCGCGGATCATCCGCCGCACTTCCTCCGGGCCGGCCGCGGCCATGGTCTGCGCGTCGAAGGGCGGTTTCCCGGTCAGGAGTTCGTAGAGCAAAATGCCTAACGAGTAGATGTCGCTGCGCGTGTCGATATCCAGCCCGCTCCAGCTGGCCTGTTCCGGGCTCATGTAAACCGGGGTGCCGATGAATTGCTCGAAGCGCGTGAAGAGCGTCCGCTCGGTCAGCTTGCCTTCCGTCGCCTTGGCGATGCCGAAGTCGATCACCTTCACCACCGGCTGCTCGCCGTGCAGCGTGATCATGACGTTCGACGGCTTGATGTCGCGGTGGATCACGCCCTTCTGGTGCGCGTGATTGATCGCCGCGCAGACGTCGCCGAAAAGCGCGAGCCGCTCGCGTGTGCCCAGCCCGGCTTCGTCGCAGTATTCCGTGATTGGAATTCCGCGGACCAGCTCCATCACGAAATAGGGCCGGCCGATCGGCGTCGCGCCGGCGTCGAAGACCCGCGCGATGTTCGGATGTTCCATCATCGCGAGCGCCTGCCGTTCGCTCTCGAAACGCGCGATCACTTCGCGCGTATCCATCCCCAGCTTGATGATCTTCAACGCCACCCGGCGCGAGACCGGCTCGAGCTGCTCCGCCATCCACACGGTCCCGAAGCCGCCTTCGCCGATTTCCTGCAGGAGTTTGTAGCGTCCGATGCGTTCGCCCGGCGCTTCGGCGTGCGGCTGCGGACGTCCCGGGAAATTTACCTCGTGCATGAACTCGCCGGCGGACTCGGAAGCGGTCAGCAACGCGCGCACCTCCGCGAGCATCGCGGCATCTCCGCGGCAGGCTTTCTCGAGAAAGGCTGTTCTTTCCCCGGGCGAAAGGGGCAGCGCTGCGCCGAAGATCCACTCGGGGTCGGCCGCTTCTTCCATTCGTTAGTCGCGCTTGATCGCGCGGAAGAGCCAGGCGCGCGCGTAGGTCCAGTCGCGCTTTGCCGTCGGCGCGGAAACACCCAGCACTTCCGCCGCTTCCTCGATCGTGAGGCCGGCGAAATAACGCAGTTTCACCAACTCGGCCTTGCGCGGGTCATGCGCGGCGAAATCATCCAGCGTTTCGTGAATCGCCAGCAGTTCATCGTCCTTTACCGGGGCGATAATATCGACTGACTCCGCCGGGACGCGCGGCACTCCACCACCGCGGCGCGCGGTCATCCGGCGGCGCGCGCTGTCGACCAGAATCCGCCGCATCGCTTCCGCCGCCGCGGCGAAAAAGTGGGCCCGATTCGCAAAGCGCTGATCGCCCAGTTGCAACCACGCCTCGTGCACCAGCGCGGTCGCCTGCAGCGTGTGCCCAGGCCGTTCATGGGCCATCTTCGCCCGCGCGATCTGACGCAGCTCGGCATAGATCTGATTAAGCAGCACGCTGGCTGCTTCGCTTTGATTGTGCTCCGGTTTCCCTCCGGCTACGGCCGCGTCGCCCACGATGACACCCTATTTCCGCATCCACCGGAGCGGGAAGGAAAAACCACGCGGTCCACACAGGAACCGCGCTCGCTTTCCGGTGCACGCGGTCGACAGGCAACAATAAGGTTGCCTAGAGTTCCGCCGTTGATGCCACTGCTCTGGCGCGAACGCACGAAGCTGCATTACCTCGACCCGGTGCCGCTGCATGAGATTTGCAAGTGCTGGATTGCGAACTACGAACGCAGACGGCTCCAGGGAGCACTACCGGACGCACGCTGAGAGCCTGGCGGATGGAACGCCGGGACCTTGGACTGCTCGTTAGGCGAGATCGAAGCGATCGAGATTCATCACCTTGTCCCAGGCGGCGACGAAATCGTGCACGAACTTCTCGCCGGCGTCGGCTGCGGCGTAAACTTCCGCGAGTGGACGGAGCTGGGAATTGGCGCCGAAGATGAGATCGACGCGCGTGCCGGTCCAGCGCAGCTCGCCGGTTTTGCGGTCGCGGCCTTCAAATGCGGCGGCCGCTTTCGAGACCGGGTTCCATTCCGTGCGCATGTCGAGCAGGTTCACGAAGAAATCGTTTGTGAGCGCCTCCGGCTTCGTCGTGAAGACGCCATGACTGGATTGGTCGGCGTTGGTTTTCAAGACGCGCAATCCGCCTACGAGCACGGTCATTTCCGGTGCGGTCAGGGTAAGCAATTGCGCGCGATCGATCAGGAGCGCTTCCGCCGGAATCACGTAATCCATCTTCAGATAATTCCGGAAGCCATCCGCCAAAGGCTCGAGCGGCTCGAAGGCTGCGACGTCGGTTTTCTCCTGCGATGCATCCATCCGTCCCGGCGTGAAAGGCACCGGCACCGCGTGCCCGGCATTCTTCGCCGCCTGCTCCACGCCCGCGCAACCGGCCAGCACGATCAAATCTGCGAGCGACACTTTCTTGCCGCCGGTCGCGGCGCTGTTGAAGTCGCGTTGGATGCTCTCCAATTTAGCCAGCACTTTGGCCAGCTGCGCTGGCTGGTTGACCGGCCAATTTTTCTGCGGCTCCAAACGGACGCGGGCACCGTTGGCGCCGCCACGTTTATCCGAGCCGCGGAAGGTCGAAGCCGAAGCCCATGCGGTCGAGACCAACTCCGAGATCGTGAGACCGGACGCGAGGATCTTCTCCTTCAGCGACGCGATCTCAGCCGCCTCGATCAGCGGATGATCGACCGCGGGAATCGGGTCCTGCCAGAGCAATTCCTCCTGCGGCACTTCCGGCCCGAGATAACGCGCACGCGGCCCCATGTCGCGATGCGTGAGCTTGAACCAGGCGCGCGCGAAAGCGTCGGCAAATTGGTCCGGGTTCTCGAGGAAACGACGCGAAATTTTCTCGTAGATCGGGTCGACCCGCAGGGCGAGATCGGTTGTGAGCATCGTCGGCCGATGTTTCTTCGCCGGGTCGTAGGCGTCGGGGATGGTGGCAGTGCCGTTCTTGGCCACCCATTGGCGCGCGCCGCCGGGGCTGCGGGATAATTCCCATTCGTGACCGAAGAGGTTTTCGAAGTAGTTGTTGCTCCACTGCGTGGGCGTTTTCGTCCAGGTAACTTCGAGACCGCTGGTGATCGTGTCCGGGCCTTTGCCGGTGCGGTAGCTGTTCTTCCAGCCGAAGCCCTGGTGCTCCAGGCCCATCGCTTCCGGTTCCGGCGAGACGTGCGTCGATTCCGCGGCGCCGTGGGTTTTGCCAAAGCTATGACCGCCGGCGATGAGCGCGACGGTTTCCTCGTCGTTCATCGCCATGCGGGCGAAGGTGTCGCGGATATCCTTGGCCGAGAGCAGGGGATCGGGATTGCCGTCCGGCCCCTCGGGATTCACGTAGATCAATCCCATCTGCACCGCGGCCAGCGGCTTCTCGAGATCGCGCGTGTGGATGTCGCCATCGGCATCGTCATCGGAAACGAGCACGCCGCCGCCTTTCTCCACGCCTTCCGACCCATGGGAGTAGCGAATGTCGCCGCCGAGCCACGTGGTCTCGCGGCCCCAATAGACGTCGCGATCCGGCTCCCAGCTGTCTTCGCGGCCGCCGGCGAAACCAAAAGTCTTAAAGCCCATCGTCTCGAGGGCGACATTGCCGGTCAGGACGATCAAATCGGCCCACGAAATCTTGCGGCCATACTTCTGTTTGATCGGCCAGATGAGCCGCCGCGCCTTGTCCAGGCTCACGTTATCCGGCCAGCTATTGAGCGGGGCGAAGCGCTGTTGCCCACGGCCGGCGCCGCCGCGGCCGTCGCCGGTGCGATAGGTCCCGGCGCTGTGCCAGGCCATGCGGATGAAGAGGCCGCCGTAATGCCCGAAGTCGGCCGGCCACCATTCCTGCGAGTCGGTCATGAGCGCGGCGAGGTCGCGCTTCACCGCCGCGAGGTCGAGCTTCTGGAATTCCTCCGCGTAATTGAAGTCGCCGCCCATCGGGTCGGATTTCGCGGAATGCTGGTGCAGCAACTCGACCTTCAAGCGGTCGGGCCACCAATCGTGATCGGTCGGCGCGCGCCCGGTGGCGGCGGTGTGATTAAAAGGACATTTCGGTTCGCTGATGGCGTCGTTGCTCATGGTGAAAATCTGAAAACGGATTCCGCTAAATATACGCACGGATACGTGCGGCCCGCAGGTCGCGGACGAGAAATTACGCTCCCGCAGCCGGCGTTCTCAGTGCAGCGGCGAGCTGCCGGCGCAGGACGCGCGCGTTTTTGAGCGCATAGCCGTCCCGATCATTATTGAAATAAGCCCAGACGCGGCGCGCACCGCTCGCCTGGATTTTTGCGGTCCACCCGGCCAGTTCCGCCGCGGAGTAATCGTGCCGATACCAGCGCGTGCTCCCGTGAAAGCGGAGGTAGATCTCGTCGGCTGTTTTGACCAAGTCATCGGGCAGGCGCGGGCCGCTGCAGGCGCAGAAGATCGTCCCGCTCTCGCGAAACGCGCGGTAGACCTCTTCGTTCCACCAGCTCCGGTGGCGGAACTCGATCACGTTCCGTCGTGCGGGTTCGAGCTGCGCGACGATTCGCCGCAGCCGCGCGCTCGAGAAGTGAAAGCTGGGCGGGAGCTGGAAAAGGAAGCAACCCATCCGCGGGCCGAGCAGATCGGCGATGTGGCCGAAGTCGCGCACGAGCGTCTTCGTCCCGGTGAAGCGCTTCACGTGCGTGATCAACTCGGAGACCTTGACTGTGTAGACAAATTTCGCGCGGCCCGCCTGGCGCAGCCAACCGGCGACCGCGGCTTCCGTGGGCCAGGAGTAGAAGGGGGCGTTTAATTCCACGGTCGCGAAGCGCGCGCGGTAATGCTCAAACCAACGATTTGTCGGCAATTCCGCAGGGTAAAATTGCCCGCGCCAATGCCAGTAGAACCAGCCGGAGCAGCCGACATTGACTCGCGGCAGATCATCGGTCGCGCGTGCCGCTTCGTGATTGGCCGCGAGGCGGGCGGCATGCATCTTCGCCGCCCGGCCGACGTTCTGCCGTCGCTGCTCCGCGCGGCGGGCCTCGCGCTTCGCCCGGCGCTCGGCCAGGAAACGTTTCCGCTCATCGGGCGACGAGTCGTTAGGCGTCATCCTGCGAGGATCGAAGCTTCGCCGGCGCGCGGTTGTTTTTTTTGGAATGGGCAAACGCGGGCGACCTGCCAGCGTGCTGGCACGATGAAGCGTGCGACCTGGATGCTGGCGAGCGCCGCGTTCCTGCTCAGCCTGGGCGGCGGCTTGCTTCTTTTCGAAGTCATTCGGCCTTTTCGCGATCTCGCGATCGATGGGCCGATCGCCCTCGGCGCGTGGACGCTCGGCGCGGCGCTCGCACTCGGCCTGTTCTTCATCCGGGGCCGTTCGCTCTTGCTCGGCTCACTCGCGCTGGCCTTTAATCTCCTTCCGTTGCTTGCGGTCGCGGGAATTTTTCTCTTGTTGCGCGGGAGCAATTTCGCCTGGCATTAGGCAGCCACGCTCTCGCTCCCGTTCATTTCCTGCGCGGTCAAGGCAGCTGCTGGTAGAAGCGCAACGCCTCGATCTTGCTGCCTAATTCCCGCAGCGGATAGAGGCCCTTGGCCGCGCCCGCACCCGGATCGCGAATCAAATAATCGCGGCCGATCTTGCCGGCGATGACCACGAAATGGGTCACGCCGGTATCGTAGCGCACCCGGACGATCACGGGATTGCCGCGCCGGAGATTCGCATCGATGAGCGCATAGGAAGGGAGGTCTTCGTAGACGTGCCGGACGCGGTCGGGCGCCCACCAGGCGGCGCGTTCCCAATAGAGCCAGCCCTGCTCGGTGTAGCCGCCGGTGGCGGTGAGGAACCAATTTAGCTGCTGCGGATCAACCGCGATCCCGTAGGACTGGAAAACCATCGCCGCGGAAGCGACCGCGCAACCGGCGCTGCCGACGGTGCCATTTTCGGCCACGCCGCCCAGCGCATCGGCGCGCCAGGTTTTGTCGCCCTGGCGATAGGAGGGCACGGGCAATTCAAGTCGCTGGCTAAACGGCCAGCCGCCGCTCGGCGCGAGCGGGCGTTTCCAGTGCCAGTCCAGATAGACCAGCGCGCCCGCGACCACTGGCGCGAGCAAGAGCAGAAGCAGGCAGCGCTTTACCCAAGAAATCTTCATGCCCCTCGCGACGACACTTCCGCCAGCGTCCGCAGCAAACGCGGGAGATCGACCGGCTTCGTGAGGTGCGCGAGGAAACCGGAGCGAAGGCTCCGCTCCTGGTCCAGCTCCATGCCGTAACCGCTCAAGGCGATCCCGCGCAAGCCGTGGCGGTCGCGCAGTTGCTCCATCAGTTCGAAGCCATTGCCATCGGGCAGGCCGAGATCGCTTAGGACCACGTCGAAGGAATTTTGCGCCGCGATCTCGAGCGCGGTCTTGACGCTGTGCGCGAGATGGACCGTGTGGCCGCGGCGGGTAAGCAGGCGCACCATCGCCGCCGCGGTGGTCTCGTGATCTTCCACCACCAGAAGGCGCAGCTTGGCCGCGGCCGCCTCGGGGTTCGGCTGCGCCAAGGCCGAGGCCGCGGGGGAGCGAGCGGTCGTTAGGCGGAGCGCAAAGGTTGCGCCCTGGTCGCGGCCGGCGCTATGCGCGGTGAGCTTGCCGCCGTGCAAATCAGCCAGCGCTTTGGAAATCGCGAGGCCCAGGCCGAGACCTGCGGGCCCGGGCCGATCCTCCAGGCGTTCCTGCTGGAAGGCGTCGAAAATCACCGGCAGTAGCGCCGGCTCGATCCCGCGACCCGTGTCGATCACTTCCACGAGCAACTGGCCGGGCGCGGGATTGGAAGTGCGCGCGAGGACGGTCCCGTCGGCGGGCGTGAATTTGACCGCGTTCTTGAGCAAGTTCCAAAAGATCTGCTGCAAGCGCGCCGGGTCGCCCTCGAGGTGAAAGGCGGTCGCGCCCAGCTCCAGGGTCAGCGGAGCCTGCGAGATGGAGGAATCGCTCCGGACGATGTGGACCGCATAGTCGAGCAACTCGTGGGCATCGACGATTTGCTGATTAAGCGTGAGTTTGTTGTTCGAGATGCGGGTCAGGTCGAGCAGGTCGTCGATCAAGCGCGCCTCCAGCTCGACGTTCCGGCGGATCATCGCGATATCGGCGCGCACGATTTCCGGCAGCATCGGATCGGTTTCCATCGCGCTCACGGTCATGAGCACGGGATTGAGCGGCGTGCGCAGCTCGTGGCTGAGGACGGCGAAAAAGTGATCCTTGGCCGCGTTTGCGCGCCGGGCGGCTGAGTAGAGGCGCGAGTTCTCGACCGCGAGCGCGGCGCGCGTGGCCAGGTCTTGCGCAAACGGGAGATCGGCCTCGCTGAAGCGGTGCTCGGTTTCGCGCACGAGGGTGAGCGCCCCGATGACCTCGCCGCTGGTGCGCAGCGGGACGATCATCGCCGAGCGCAACTGCAGCGAGCGGATCATCTCGAAATGCTCCGCGTTCTTCGCGGCGGCCTGCATCAACTCCTCGTCGATGGCGCCGTAGATTTCCGCTTCGCCGGTCCGGAGCACCCGGCCCACGCCGACCGAGTCGTCGCGGCGCGGCGGAAACCGGCGATGCATTTCCTTCACCAGGTCAATCTTCGACTGGTCGACATGGGCGTAGGAGACTCCGCGGATTTCGCCCTCCGCCTCGAGCAGGTCGATGATGCACCAGTCGGCAATCTCCGGCACGACCAGGAAGACGACGTTATTCAGCGCGACCTCGTAGTCGAGCGAAGAGCCGAGGAGCGCGCTTGCCTGCGCGAGCAACTCGGAGCGGTGCGCGACGCGCTCGCGTTGCTCCTGGGCCTCGCGCAAATTCGCCTCGGCCGCTTTCCGGTCGGTGATGTCGCGGATGAAGCCGGTAAAGGCGCGGTAGCCGCTGCCGGGAATCGCGGTCACGGTGAGCTCGACGGGAAACTCCTCGCCGTTTGCCCGCACCGCGGAAATTTCAATGCGACGATCGAGGATCGGGCCCTCGCCGGTGGCCACGCAATGCGCCAGGCCGCGGCGATGCAACTCGCGCAGGGCCGGCGGGATGATCAGCGCCGCCATTTCGCGGCCGACCGCTTCCTCGCGGCGAAGGCCGAAAATGCGCTCGGCCGCGGGATTGAAGTCCATGATCAAGCCCTCGTGATCGATCGTGAGCACGGCATCGAGGGCCGAGGCCATGATCGCGCTCTTGCGCGCCTCGCTTTCGCGCAGCGCCTGCTCGGCCTCAACCCGCTCCGAGATGTCCATGAAAGTGACGACCGCGCCGGTGACGAGACCGTTCTCGCGGGTGGGGTTCGAGGCGTAGTCGACGTGGAAAGGCCGGCCATCTCGTCGCCAAAAAATTTCGCCATGCACCCGGCAGCCGCGCTCCTCTCGGAAGGCGGCATAGATTGGGCAATCCTGGTGCGGATAGACCGAGCCATCGGCGCGGTGGTGATGCAGGAGTTCGTGCATCTGCTGGCCGATCAATTCCTCGACGCTCCAGCCGGTCATCTCGCTGGTGGCGCGGTTCGCGAAGGTGCAGTAGCCGTCGTTGTCGATCCCGTAAATGCCCTCGCTGGTCGAGGCGAGGAGCGATTCGAGATTCTGGATGGAACGCGCGGAAGACATCGGGAAGCCGAAGTTCCTTTAACGGAGGAGTGGCCGCGCGCCAAGCCCGCCGCCGCCGGCAATCTCCGGCACGATGAATGCCTAACGAGCGGTCGCGACCGCCTCGCTCCCGGGCTCAGCCCTCGGCATTCTTCATCTCCCGCGCGTAATTGCGCAGGATTTTCGCCAGGGTGCGGCCGTCGTTGTAACGCACGTCGGAGATCTTCCACATTTGCGCGGCGTCGCGCTGCAGGGTGTAAAGGAGTTTTCGATTCTTCCCGGAATCCTTATAGGTCACCTCGACCGTCGCCTGTTCGTCGCCTTTCAACGTCGGTTCGCCGACCTTGAGCGCGGTGATCTGCGGGTCTTGCGAATCGTAGATCGGATCGAACTCGAGCGCGCCCACTTCGCCCTTGGCCGCAACCGCGTCGGCGTGGATCAGGCCCGCTAATTCCTTCGCGAAAAAGCGCTCGAGTGCGGCGCGCTCCGTCGCATGGGAAAACGGATTCTGCTCGGTGTCGTGGACCTGGTAGAGGCGGGCAACGACCGCTTCGGGCGCGCTGGCCTCGGCCGCGGCGGCGGAGTGGAGGGCCGTTGTCGTGAGCAGGGCGAGCAAGATGAAGGTGTTGGCTAATTTCATGGAAACTTTCTGGGTCAATTGCAGAGCAGGTAACGCGGCATCGTCCTGAACGTGCGCTCTTTGAAGGGGGAAACAAACGCTTCCCGCAAAAAGTCGCCCGGCTTTCGAAAGCTGAGTGAAAGCGCTGGTAGCCCTCGAAATTCGCTTGGCGCAGCGCCGATTCTGGACCTCCTTTCGGCATGATTGAACCGACGACGCTCGCACCGATCGCCGAATCCCGGCGCCTCGCTTCGCCCTGCCGCACGCCGCAAGCTCTAGCCTGGCAAGCGGGGCATTTCTGGTTGAGCTCGCGCGATCTCGGCTCGCTCTACCGGGTCGAACCGGAGCGCTGGGAAGTGCTCGAAGAAATCAAGCCGCCGGGCGTCGTCTGGGCGGCAGTTTCGCTCGGCGACGAGATGCGGTTCACCGTCGGCGAAGGGGCGTCGGATGATCGCTTCGTCTACCGCTACCGTCCGCAGGAGGGCTTCGAAAAACTCTTCGCCTGCCCGGATTTTACCGGCTCGTATCTGAGCTTCGATGGCAATTCGCTTTACCTGAGCCAGTGGTATAAGCAGCGCATTCTCCAGCTCGATGCCGAGGGCCAACTGGTCGCCGAGATCGCGGTGGGCGCGGAGATTTGTGGACACGTTTTTGCCCGCGGAACGCTCTATGTCCTGCGCGGCGTCGAGCACCCGGACGAATCCTGGCGGCTGGCGCGCGTGGAATTAGCCGGCAAGACGCCGGTCGTGACCGATCTCGCGACGGTGCCTTTTGCCTGCCGCTCGCTCGCCTTCGACGGCGAACGCTTTTGGACGAATCATCGTGCGGCCGATGAAGTGGTCGCGTTCACCTGGCCGCAATAGCGCGCGCTAAATCACCAGCACTGGACTAGCCGGCATCGTTCAGCTTCTTCGGCCGCAGCCGGCTAAACCTCAGACGGAAGAGGGGCGCGAGTTCAGCACCAGGCTGGCTCTTTCCAACTTAGCCGGCGCTTTCGCCACGGTGGCCTCGAACCGGCGGAAGCTGCGGTCTCGGTGCAGGAACCGATAGGCCACCGCGCTTTTCCCGGCGCGCTGGGCTTCGCCCAGTTTCGCCTCAAACTCCGCGACCTCCTCCGGATGGATAAACTCCGTCATCTTCCGGCCGACGAGATCTTCCGGGAGATGGCCGAGCACGCGCTCGACCGAGTCGCTTTGAAAAATGATCGAGCCATTAGCCGACAGGATGGTGCTGACGTCCCCGGAGTTTTCGGTCAGCGCGCGGAAGCGCAGTTCCTTCTGGCGAATCTCCGCCGCGGCCTGGCGAAATTGCAGCTCATCAATCACCAGCGCGGCCAGGTCGAGCAGCGTCTGGCGTTCCGGCGGGGAAAGCTCCCGCGGCTTGGTGTCGATGATGCAGAGCGTGCCGATGTTTTGCCCCGCGAGAGGCGCCAGTGGCACGCCCGCGTAGAAGCGGATGAAGGGTTCTCCGGTCACCAGCGGATTGGTCGCGAAGCGCGGATCCGCCTTCGCATCCGCGATCAAGAAAAGATCGTTCGCCAGAATCGCATGCGAGCAGAAGGCCAGCTCGCGCGGCGTGCCCGCGCCGTTGAGACCGTAACACGACTTATACCATTGCCGCCGCTCATCGATCATTGAAATGGTCGCCATCGGCACTTGGAAAATGCGCGCCGCGAGACGCGTGATTCGGTCAAAGGTCTCCTCCGGCGGCGTGTCCAACACCTCGTAGCGGCGCAAAAGTGCGAGACGTTCTTCCTCGTTTGGCGGGATCAAATGCTGCATCGCGCGTGACTATGGCAGAGCCGCGCCGGGCCGCCAGTGCGACCGCGGAACCCTTAGTCCTTCGGCTTTTCCGGCGCGAAACATGCACGGAACGCACGGAGCGCCGCCGGATGGTAAATCGTGGAGTGCTTCTCCTCCGGCATCGGCTGGTAGTGCCAGTGCAAGCCGGGCCGATCGGCTGCGCGCAGAATCTCGGCGAATTTCTGCGGCAGTTCCTCATCGCCGCGCTGCTCGCTGCTGCTGGCGAACCAGAACTGCAGCTTTTTCTCCGGCTGCTTCCGCAAGAGTTCCGGGGCCGCGCGGAGGAGTGCGCCCTCGTTCCACCAAAGACTGGGATCGAATGCCAGGTAGGTGTCGAAGAGCGTCGGCTCGACCAGGAAGGTCTCGACCACGAAAAGGCCCGCGAGTGATTCGCCGACGATGGCCGACTCCTCGGTGGTGCGATAACGCTGTCTAATTTCCGGGATTAACTCTTCGCGCAGGAACTTCCGGAAAGTCGCCGAGCCACCCACGCGCGGGGCGATCTTCTTGTCCTTCTCGTTTTCCGTCGGCGGCGTGAGATCGCGCCGCCGCTCGGTGTTCTCGATCCCCACGAGAATAAACGGCCGCATGGTGCCGTTGCCCACGCCCACCTGGACCAGGCCGGCGACGTGCAGGAAATCCTCCGCCAGGCCGCCATCCGGCATGTAGAGCACCGGCAGGCGCGCCTCCTTCGCTTCGAGGTAAGGCGGCGGCAGGTAGACGTTAATCCGCCGGGTTTCGCCGAGCGTTTTCGACTCGAGCGTGAACGTCTCGCCGATCACGAGCGGCTCGCCGCCGCTGGAAGTGAGGGCCGCCGCGAGGAGGAAAATTCCGCCGAGGAACGCTTTCATCAGGTGGCCGCAGCGATAGCTCAAAGCTGCGAGCGGAGCAAGGCCGCGGCGCCATCGGCCACGTTAAAACTGGGTCATCGCGCGCTCGAATTGCGATCCGATCCCGTAAGAGTTGGGCGTGCGATTTTTTCATGCGCGGGGGAGTGAGCGGGTGGCGCCGGTGATTCGGGAGCGCCTTCGCCGCGCGGCGTAATGATCTGCCAGCTTGAGGCCGCCCGCGCGCCGCGGAGTGTAGCGCCATGCGCCTGCTGCTCGATGTCTGGAGCGATTACGTCTGCCCGTTTTGCTATCTGGAGGAACCGATCCTGGCCAAGTTGCAGGCTGAATTTGCCGACCGCCTGGCCGTGCGCTGGCGCGCCTTTGAGCTGCGCCCGGAGCCGGAGCCGACGCTGCCGCCGCGGGGCGATTACCTGCTCGAGATCTGGGAGCGTGCGGTCTACCCGATGGCGCGCGACCGCGGAATGCAGCTGGCCTTGCCGCCGGTGCAACCGCGCAGCCGGCTCGCGCTCGAGGCCGCGGAGTTTGCGCGCGCGCAGGGGAAATTTGAGGCGCTGCATCGCGCGATCTTCCGGGCGTTCTTCGAGCAGGGCCGCGACATCGGGGAAATGGCGACGCTGCTGGAGCTCGGCCGCGAGTGCGGGCTCGAGCGGGCCGCGCTGAAGCGTGCCCTAACGAGTGGTGAAGGTCGCGCCGCGGTCCTGGCGGACGAGGAATTAGCCGGCACGCTGGGAATCTCCGGCGTTCCCGCGCTGCTCTTCCGGCGCGAGGGCGAACCAATCGCCGCCGCGCGTGAACTCTCGGGCGCGCAGCCGGAAGCTCTGGTCCGCGCCGCGATCCGAAATTGGCTCGCGCCCGAAAGCGCTGGCTAAACCGCGAGCGTGCCCTCGATCGAATCGTCGAGGGTTTTGCCGATCGCGGCGCCGATCAACATCTTGATCCCGGCGATCGGGTAGGCGTGTTTCGTATCCCAATAATAACCGTCCGCCGGTGCGACTTCGATCACCGTGATCCGCGGATCATCCACTCCGCCGGTGAACCAGGTCTTGATGATCGGTTCCCACAGTTCCTGGATCTTCGCTTTGTCGCGCGAAACCGTCGCGGTCCCGCTGAGCATGAGGAAATCGGAATGCGCCGAGCCTTGGAAAAACAAACGCACCGCAGAGTCGCGCGCGAGTTCAGCGTTCTTGTGGCTGTCGTCCGCGCTCAGAAACCAGAGATGCCCGGCGTCATCCACCTGCTGCACGCTCATCGGCCGCGCGCCGCTGGATTCGCTCCCGGCCGGGGTGGTGCAGAAGAAACACGTCTGCGCCTTGTCGACCAATTCCTTGATCTTCGCGATCGCGTCCGCGCCGCGGAGGTCGGCGCGATTTTCTTCCGGCTGGTTTTGATTGATCGAGTTCATCGTTTTCACAGTTCGTCATCCGCGGAGAAAAAGACGCATGCTTGCCAGAGCGCGCGCACTTTGATCTTCTCCGGCGGTAGCAAAACGCTGCCTAACCACTCTGCCTGCAAAATGAAACACGGCCTGCAACCTTATCTTTTCTTCGGCGGTCGCTGCGAGGAAGCGCTCGAATTCTATCGGGAGGCCGTGGGTGCGCGGGTCGAAATGCTCATGCGCTACCGGGAAAGTCCGCAGCCACACGGCCTCCCGGAATGTTTCGCGGATAAAGTGATGCACGCCTCCGTGAGCCTCGGCGAAACGGTCTTCATGGCTTCCGATGGCCGCTGCGAAGGGCCTTCCTCTTTCGATGGTTTCTCGCTTTCGCTTACTGTTCCAGACGAGGCCGCGGCCGAGAAGGCTTTCAACGCCCTGGCCCAGAATGGGCTCGTGACCATGCCCCTGGAGAAGACTTTTTGGTCGCCCAAGTTCGGCATGCTCACGGATCAGTTTGGCCTCGGCTGGATGGTCACCGTGGCCCGTGCCTGCGGGGAAGATTAGCCAGCGCCATGTCCGCGCGCGTTTCCGTTTTTGTGCTCGCTGCGCTCGTCTCCGGCGGGCTCGCGCACCGCTGCAATGCGCAGGGAGGCACGCTCGATCTGACTGCGCCGGCGAACTACGCCAACCAGGCCAAGCCGGCCTACATCACCAAGGACAACACTCCGACCGGCAACCGCCTGACCGACGCCGGCGCCACCCTCGGGCGAGTGCTTTTTTACGATCGACGGCTCTCGCGCGATAACACCATCAGCTGCAGCTCCTGCCATCAACAGGCGCGCGCCTTCAGCGACAGCGCGACCGCCAGCACCGGCGTCGCGGGAACCACCGGGCGGCATTCCATGCGCCTCATGAATGCGCGCTTCGGCACCGAGGCGCATTTCTTTTGGGATGAGCGTGCGGCCACGCTGGAGAATCAAACCACGCAGCCGGTGCGGGACGCCACCGAGATGGGCTGGAGCGGCACCGGCGCGAATCCCGCGTTCGCCGAGTTGCTGGCTAAACTCGCCGCCATCCCGGAGTATCGCGTCCTCTTCACCGCCGCTTTCGGCACCAGCGCGATCGATGAAACCCGGATCCAATTCGCGCTCGCGCAATTCGTCCGCAGCATTCAATCTTTCGACTCGAAATACGATGCCGGCCGCGCGCTCGCGAACGACAACCAGCCGTTTGCCAACTTCAGCGCGAGCGAGAACGCCGGGAAAGCGCTCTTCCTCGCGCCGCCTGGAGTGAACGGCGCGGGCTGCGCGGTTTGCCATCGCCCGCCCGAGTTCGACATCGATCCCAACAGCCGCAACAACGGCATCATCACCTCCATCGCCGGCGGCACCGATCTCACGAACACGCGTTCGCCTTCGCTGCGCGATCTCGTGGGACCGGGCGGACAATCAAACGGCGCCTTCATGCACAACGCGAGCCTCGCGACTCTGGCCGCGGTGGTAAATCACTACAACGCGATCCCGGCCGATAATGCCAACCTCGACCCGCGCCTTCGCGGCCCCGGCGGCCAGCTCAATCTCTCGATCCAGCAACGCAGCGACCTCGAGGCTTTCCTCCGCACGCTCACCGGCAGCGCGCTTTACACCGCAAGCAAATGGTCGAATCCCTTCGGCCCCGCCGGCGAACTCGCGCTCATTGTCCTTCCGACTTCAGCGGTCAACATCCGGGCAAATCTCGATGGCACGGTGACCTTGAGCTGCAAGGGCGTCGCCGGGTTGCAGTATGAGCTCCAGTCGTCCGTCGACGCGCGCAATTGGACCAAGATCGCGGACGTCCTCCCGGACGCGGCCGGCAACCTAACGAAAGCTGTGAGCGCTCCCAGCGGGACGCTTTTCCGCTTCGCCTACACCACGCCAGACGCCTAAAGCGGGCAGGTTTTCTTCGCCGCGCACACAAACGAAATGCGCCTGCCATCCGATTCCTAGCGAGATGATTACGAAAAAATACCCTCTTTCCCGCACTCTTGGTTGCCTCGCCGCCGTTGCCTTGCTCGCTCCGCTCACCGGCTGCGAGGTCAAGAAAACCCAGGACGCCAAGGCGCCCGATGTCGACGTCAAAGTCGATGGCGGCCAGATGCCAAAGTATGATGTCGATACCGCCAAGGTCTCGGTCGATTCGAAGCAGAAAGAAGTGACCGTGCCGAAAGTGACCACCGAGCAGAAGAGCGTGACCGTCCCGGACGTGAACGTGACCATGCCGAGTGAGCAAAAGGCCACGCCGGTTCCGGCGACCACGCCGAATCCGTAACGGCCTGCCTTGAATGGCGGGCGCTCCGCCCAGAGACTCCGCGCGATCATGAGCGACGAGTCCTTGCCTTCGGAGCGCCCGCCACGCCGGCCGCGCTATCGCGGGAAAAATCCGCGCCGCTTCGAGCAGAAATACAAGGAGCGCGATCCCGCACGCTACGCGGAGACGGTCGCCAAAGTCCTTGCCTCCGGGAAAACGCCTGCAGGCACGCACCGCCCGATTCTGGTCGCCGAAATCCTCGAGGTGCTCGCGCCGCAACCCGGCGAACGCGCGGTAGATTGCACCTTGGGCTACGGCGGGCACGCCCAGGAAATCCTCCCGCATCTCCGGCCCGGCGGCTGTCTCCTCGGGCTCGACGCGGATGCGCTCGAACTTCCGAAGACCGAGGCGCGTTTGCGCTCGTTAGGCTACGGGCCGGAGGAATTTCATCGCCCGGCGAAGCAACTTCGCCGGCCTCCCGCAGATGCTGGCGCGTGCAGGTCTGGGACGGCGCCGATCTGCTCCTCGCGGACCTCGGCGTCTCCTCAATGCAGCTCGACGATCCCGCGCGCGGTTTCTCGGTGAAACATGCCGGCCCGCTCGACCTGCGGATGAATCCGCTGCGCGGTGAACCTGCTGTCTCTTTGCTCGAGAAAATCGACGCCGCCAAGCTGGCACGCCTGCTCGCAGAAAATGCCGACGAACCGCACGCCGAATTGCTCGCGCCGCTCCTCGCCGGCCGGTCGTGGCCGACCACGCTCTCGTTAGGCAACGCCATCCGCAAAGCGCTGCCTAAAGTTTCCGAGGACGCGCGGGAGCTTTCCGTCCGCCGCGTTTTCCAGGCCCTGCGGATCGCGGTGAACGATGAGTTCTCCGCGCTCGACACCCTTCTGCGCCAGCTTCCGTTTTGCCTGCGGCCCGGCGGGCGCGCAGCCATCCTCACCTTTCACTCCGGCGAAGATCGCCGGGTAAAGAAAGCGTTCGCTGCCGGGGAAGCGGCCGGCTTTTATTCCGCGGTCGCCCGGGACGTGATCCGTCCGGGCGCCGCGGAACGAACGGCGAATCCGCGTTCCACGTCAGCGAAGTTGCGCTGGGCGCGGCGTTCGAAGTTGCCGGCTATTTAAGCGACGCCATGTCGATCACGAAGCGATACTTCACATCGCTCTTGAGCATGCGGTCGTAGGCGGTGTTGATCTCGTCGATCCCGATCTTCTCGATGTCGCAGGTGATGTTGTGCTCCGCGCAATAATCGAGCATTTCCTGCGTCTCGGCGATGCCGCCAATGAGCGAGCCATCGAGCCGGCGACGGCCAAAGATGAGATTGAAGGCGCCCACCGGCACCGGCTCCGGCGGCGCACCCACCAGGGTCATGGCGCCGTCGCGTTTCAAGAGCGCAAGGTAAGCGTTCAGGTCGTGCTTCGCCGAAACCGTGTCGATGATGAAGTCGAAGCTGTTCGCATGTTTCCCCATCGCATCGGCGTCCTTCGAGAGGACCACTTCATCCGCGCCGAGGCGCTTCGCGTCCTCGGTTTTACCCGGCGAGGTGGTGAAGAGGACCACGTGCGCGCCGAAGGAGTGCGCAAATTTCACCGCCATGTGCCCGAGCCCGCCGAGGCCAACGACGCCGACCTTCTGGCCTTTGCCGACATGGTGATGGCGCAGCGGTGAATACGTGGTGATGCCCGCGCAGAGCAACGGCGCGGCCGCGGCCGGGTCGAGTTTATCCGACAACTTCAGCACGAAATCCTGGTCGACCACGATGCTCTTGGAGTAGCCGCCGTAGGTCACGCCGCCGGTGTGTTTGTCCGCGCTATTATAGGTGAAGGTGCCGCCTTTTTCGCAGAACTGCTCGAAGTCCTCCTGGCAGGCCGAGCATTCGCCGCAGGAGTCGACCAGGCAACCCACCGCCGCGAGATCGCCTTGCTTAAATTTTTTCACGTTCGCGCCCACCGCGGTCACGCGGCCGACGATCTCGTGGCCGGGCACGCAGGGATACTTCGTGCCGCCCCATTCGTTCCGGGCGGTGTGAATATCGGAATGGCAGACGCCGCAGAAGAGGATCTCCATCTGCACGTCATCGGCCGTCGGTTCGCGGCGTTCGAAAGAAAAGGGTTTGATCGGCGCCTCAGCGCTGGCGGCGGCGTAGCCTTTGGTTGGTTGCATATGCTGTAGAACGTAACGCAAGCGGCGGTGGACGCTTCAGGAAGTTTCCGCGCGCGCCCATTGTGCTCTTTCATCGCGTGCCTCCGAGGGCGACACTGGTTCCATGTCGCGCATTGTTCGTTTCCATCAATCCGGCGGGCCGGAAGTCCTGCAGCTCGACGAAGTCGACGTCCCCGCACCGAAGCGCGGAGAGATCCGTCTCGCGGTGCGGGCGCTCGGGCTCAATCGCGCCGAGTCGATGTTCCGCTCTGGCCAATACCTGGAGGACCCGAAGTTTCCCGCGCGTCTCGGTTACGAAGCCGCCGGCACCATCGAGGCGCTCGGCGAAGGCGTGGAGGGCTTCGCGGTTGGCGATGCCGTGAGCACGATCCCCGCTTTCATGCAGAACGATTACGGCGTCTACGGCGAGATCGCGCTCGTCCCGGCCAGCGCGGTTGCGAAGCATCCCAGCGCGCTCTCGTGGGAAGAAGCCGCCGCCATTTGGATGCAATACGCCACCGCTTACGGCGCGCTGATTGATCTCGCGAAACTCCAGCCTGGCGAGACCGTTCTCCTGCCCGCGGCCTCCAGCAGCGTCGGCCTGGCCGCGATCCAGATCGCCAATTTAGTCGGCGCCACGCCCGTCGCGCTCACCCGCACCGGCGACAAACGCCAGGCCTTGCTCGACGCCGGCGCGGCCCACGTGATCGCGACCGAGGAACAGGATCTCGCGGCCGAAGTTTTGAAACTCACCGGCGGCAAAGGCGCGCGCGTGATCTTCGATCCGGTCGCCGGGCCCACGCTCGCGAAGCTGGCCGCGGCCGCGGCTGATCATGGAATCATCTTCCAATACGGCGCGCTCAGCCCCGAGCCGGCGCCGTTCCCGTTGCTCGAAGTGCTCGGGAAATCGCTCACCATCCGTGGCTACCTCCTCTTCGAAATCACGACCGATCCGGCGCGCCTGGCGCAGGCGAAAGCAGTTCATCATCGAAGGCCTCGCTTCCGGGAAATTGAAGCCGGTGATCGCGAAAGTTTTCCAAGGGCTCGACACCATCGTGGAGGCGCACCGCTACCTCGAGAGCAACCAGCAGGTCGGCAAAATAGTCGTCCGCTTGTAGGCCGCGAGCGAAGCACCCGGGTGAAGCTTTTCCCTGCCGTCCTCGGCGCCGCCTGGCTCTGTCTCCTTACCGGTTGCTCCACGCTGCGCGTGGCCGATTTCCAGAACGGCCGGCCGCTGCTCGATCCCACGCAGTTCTTCAGCGGTCGCACCGTGTCCAGCGGGGTGATGGAGAACCGCCGTGGCCATCCGATCCGCCGCGTGGTCACGCGCACCCGCGGCGAGTGGGAAGGCGACACCCTCCGGCTGGAGCAGGAGCTCACCTTCAATGACGACCCGCCGCAGCATCGCTCCTGGCGCATCCGCCGGCTCGATGCGCACCGCTATTCCGCGACTGCGAATGACGTGGTCGGCACCGCCATTGGCGAAGCCTCCGGCAACGTCTTCCACTGGAGCTTTCCGCTCGCGCTTTCGCCGGGAAATCCGCTCGCCACCGTGCGCATGACGCAGTGGATGTATTTGCAGCCGGACGGCCGCACCCTTCTCAATCACACCACGATCACGAAGCTGGGCCTGGTGGTCGCGCAGGTGACCGAGCAGTTCCGCAAAGAGGAATGACCTAGCGCCGGAGCCGCGCAGGGATGTGCAGCTTGTCGAAATCGTCCGGGCTAAAACCGGTGCCAAGCGTCAGGCCTTCCCATTTCCCGCCGACTTTGTGCAGGAAGATCGTCGCCGGGTCGGCCTGGCCCAGCTTGGGCTTCGCCAGCGCGCGCGTATCGCAAACAGACAGCGAGATGGTGCGAAGTTTCATGGTCTCGGGCGCGAGCCTCTGCCGTTTCCCGCGTGCGCGCAAACCGGTCGCACTCGTCGCCCTTGTAACTAACGAGTGCGCCAGGGCCCTTCACAGGCGATAGTGCGCGCACACATGCCTTTCCGTGCCCTGCAACTTTCCCCGCCCATCCTCCAAGCCGTCCAGGAGGCGGGCTACACCGAGCCGACTCCCATCCAAGTCGCGGCCATTCCGCACATCCTCGCGGGCGACGACGTCATCGGCATCGCGCAAACCGGCACCGGTAAGACAGCCGCTTTCGTCCTTCCTATTCTCACCCGGCTCGCCGAGTCCATCGACGGTGGCCAAAAGCGCGGGACTCGCGCCCTGGTGGTTGCGCCCACGCGTGAGCTCGTGGTCCAGATCGAGGAAAACGTGCGTGCCTACGCGAAACATCTTCCAGTCCGCATGGCCACGGTTTTCGGCGGGGTGAGCGAGCGCCCGCAAATGGAAGCGCTCCGCAGCGGCGTCGATCTCGTGGTCGCCACGCCCGGACGCTTGATCGATCTCATGGGCCAGCGCGCGGCGAACTTCTCCGGGCTCCAGTTTCTCGTGCTCGACGAAGCCGACCGGATGCTCGACATGGGCTTCCTCCCGCCGATCCGTCAGATCGTGAAAGCGCTGCCTAAAAATCGGCAGACGCTACTCTTCTCCGCGACGCTTTCGCGCGAGATCGAGAAGCTTACCCACGAGTTCCAGCGCTCGCCCAAGGTGGTCGAGATCGGCCGCCGCGCGAATCCCGCGGAGACGGTCACGCAGTTCGTCTACGAAGTGCGGCCGCACCTTAAGCCCGCGCTCCTCCAGCACTTGTTAGGCGATCCGCAGTTCGACACCGTGCTCGTCTTTACCCGCACGAAACATGGCGCCGATCGCATCGCGAAAAAGCTCGAGGCCAGCGGGATCAAGACCGGCACGATCCATTCGAACCGCTCGCAAAACCAGCGCCTGCGCGCCTTGAAAGACTTTAAGTCCGGCGCCGTGCGCGTGCTCGTGGCCACCGATATCGCCGCGCGCGGGATCGACGTCGACGGCATCTCGCACGTGGTGAACTACGACTTCCCAATGCATTCGGAAGACTACGTGCACCGCATTGGCCGCACCGGCCGCGCCCAGCAAATCGGCGATGCGATCAGCTTCGTCACCCAGGAAGACCAAGGCCCGCTGCGCGCGCTCGAGCGGTTCATCGGCCGCGGGATCGTGCGCAAGCGCGCTGAAGGCTTCGATTACGAAAGCGCCCCGCCGCCCCGCGATGAACGGGCGAGGGGAGAGCGTCGCCACCCGGTGGCCAAGGTCGAGCCGAAGTTGCCGGGTAATTCCGCCCGCGGCAGCGGTGAACCCGCGCTGCGCAACAGTGGCAAACGCCCCCGAGGCTTTCTCGGCCGCGCCTTTGGACGCAGAAGCTAGTTGGGGAAGAGGAATTCAGAAGCCTAGGGAACCAGGAAGGAAGGAATATTTTGGAAACCACCAAACCAGAAAGGGAAGTTGCTGCCTTTATTCTGGCTTCCTGTTTCCAAATTCATTCCTTCTTCTCCGCATCAACTAATCAGTAACAGCCGCGGTGGATCGCCCGTGGCCGTCTCCGGTGCGCGGTGGATGCAGGGCGGCACGGAGCTCCCGGGCCAGTCGATCGCGATGCGCCAGAGATGGTAGAGCCCAAAGGAATAAGGCACCGCCCCTGCGAGCGGCGCGTAATGCAGGTCGTAACCATGTTCCCGCAGCAGTTCGCGGTAATCTTCGTCCTCCACCTCTGCTCCCAGGTAGCGCCTTAACTCCCCGCGCACTTCCGGCAGGTCCACCCGTCGCACGGCCTCCTCGTTAGGCAGTCCTTCGCTCGCCGGGCCAAAGTAAGTGCAGAGAAACGTGTCCGCCTCCACCGGTGCGCCATCCGCGTGGAAAGAGAAGACATCCGTCCGCACCGGGCCGGGCTCCTCGTCGCGCGGGTATTGGCGCACACAGTTCAGCAGCGGATCGCGCTCGATCCCCCGCAGCCGCTCGAGATCGGCCATCATGGCCGCCACCGCCTTCGTCCCCGACGCGCTCAAGGGCAGGGCGCGCAGCCGTTCCTCCGTCAGAATCTCGACCTCTTCTCCGGCTCCCAGGAGTCGCACCACTTCCCCGAAGTTGCCGTCTAAAACTCGCGGCCAGCAGACCGCATTCACGCCCGCCGCAAACGGCGTCGCCACCAGCTCGGCAAAGCTGGCGACCATTTTGATTCGGAAATAGGCAGCGCTTTCGATGCGGCTACTTTCCCGCGCGCCCGGTCCCTGTCGAGCGCGAGGCGCAAGCGGGTCGCGGCAAGCTCAGAGAGTGCGGCTGAAGCACGGCCAGCGAGGAGGTTGCGACCGAACCAATGGTGTCATGCTATCCAAATCTCTTTACGCGCTCGGCGCCTCCGCCTTGCTCGCCCTCGGCCTGCCGGTTCCGACAAGCCAGGCCGAAATCGGCATTTCCATTAATGTGGGCGACCGTCCGTATTACCACGGGCCGAGCTACTACGATTCCGGTTACCAATACGTCTGGGTGCCTGGCTACGAGCGCGACCACCAATGGCAGCGCGGCCACTACCAGAGGAAGGGCAGCTACAACGCGAAGTACAAAGGCGAAAAATTTAAGTATCAAGGAAGAGCACCACGGCAAGCGCCACAAAAAACATCACGACAAAGACTAGGGCCGTGAGTTTGTGCGCCCCCGCATGAGGGGCACTAGCTTGTGCTGCCGATAGAAGCGCGCCGGTCATCCCCGAGCGCGCTTTTTATTCGAGCCGGAAATTTACCGCGCTGAAACATCTCCAGCGCGCCTTCTCGGCCAAGGTCTGCCGCGGGCATCGCGTCTGCTCTTTCATCAGCGTGCTTTTGTATGACCTCCATCGCGAAGGTTTCCAAACGCCGCTGACGCGGGAGGAAATCACCCAGCTTTACCAAGCAGGGAAACTCCCTCTGCAGACCCCGTGCAAACTCGCAGTCAAAGCAGAGTGGCGCACGGTCAACGAGTTGTTTCCTTTGATGCAGCGGGATTCCCCATGGGCCTTCAGCCCGCAGGACACCTCGCGGCACCAAGCTTGGCTGGTGGGCGGTCTTGCTGCCGCCGGGCTCCTTGCGCTAGCAGCGCTGTTCGGAACTCGCAGTGTTCGCAGCTCTTTTCTCCAAGTCTCAAGTAGTCCACCCGTGCGAACCGCGGCCCTCGCACAGCCGCGCCTCGCCCTCCCGGCGAGGCCGATCTCCCCTCCGGCGATCCCGCCCGTTCAATCCATTGCCAGAAACGTGACCTACCACGCACCGGCGCTTCCAGCAGCCGTGTCCTCGAAGCACGTCGTGGTCGATCAAGCCTCCGAACGGGCTCGACTAGAGAGAGAAAGAGTGGCGCGGGAGCAATTACAACAAGAGCAGGCCGCTTTGGCTGCCCGGATTCGTGCGGAGAATTTCCGAACCACCGCCTCCGCTCAGCAGGCCGCGGGTCACGATCACATCGTCCCGCTGGACCAATTTACCCAGGTCACTGTAGGGAACGCGACCGTCCGGCTGAAAGTCCACGATGTAGACATCTCCACCATTGATGTCTGGATTGACTACGCTCGTCCAGTGCGCCTAACGAAGGAGAAAGGAATCACCGGAAGCCGCACCGATGAGACTCTCATTTATCGGCGCGACGGCGCCTCGCTTTACTATGTCTGGGAGATCAGCGGCGAGCTCAATCACTGTCGCCTTCGGGTGCGCGAACCCTAGCTAAGCGCGCAGACCGCAGCTTGCGGTGCCGACCCTGCTTCCCGGACGCCGATTGATCCCCACCCGCCAGACCACTTTCGGCTGCCGCGGTTCCCTGCCCCACTGGGCTGGCCCCTTTCGGGTCCCCGCGTCACCAGCGCCAATCTCGAGAGGATTTGGGACTCGCCGAGAGGGGTTCGGGATATGCCGAGACGGCTTCGGGACATGCCGAGATGCCTCAGGCCACGGCAGCGCGCGGATTTGACCGGCAAATCGTGACACCTTGAAGCTCCAGTCTTCATTACTGAAGCCCACTCACTATCTCTCAAGACTGCTCAACCTGCGGAAGGCCCCCCGGAAGTATGCGCGCGACCGGCGGACTGGTATCGCCTCTGCTTGGATGGAAGCCATTATGGCCAAGTTTCTCGATACTACCGAAACCAGTTACCGACTGGAGCGTTTGCTGAAGACGCGCGCGAAATTTAGTCAAGCCGACGCGCGCAATCGGCCACAACAATCGGAAGCCGCTGTTCCGTCGTAGCGTCTTTCAATTGCGTCCGCGGTTGGCTTCCGTCCGTAGCGGAATTCCGGGGGCCGCAGTCGCCACAGAACCGAGACTCTGCCCGGAACGAGCGCGCACGATGGTGGCGTCGCCACTGTTAATGACGCCGTCGAGATTAACGTCCGAGCGAAAGCTGGTCGCATTGGCAAGTTGACCGGAGCTATTTCGGACAATTGTCGCATCGCCCGAGTTTACGGTGCCGTCACTATTCGCGTCCCCGATTAACACACCCATCTGCTGGGAGATAAGAGCGGTGTGATAGCCGAGCACATCGGTGACATTGCTCAAGGTAACCTTGATCGTCTGCCCGCTGGCGACGTCTTTCAAAGTAACGAGGTAACGGCGCGAATCACCCGAGTCGATCATGCTGCCCGCAACGGTGGCGCTGCCGCCCGTGACTGACGCTCCTCCCACGCTCGAGAGATTTCGCTCAAATGTAAAAACCATCGTGTAAGTCCCATCGACGCCCCCGCTGCGGGATTCGATGGCGCGCGGCCCATCCAGCGGGAGTGTCACGCCTAGCGTAGCTCCGCCATGGTTCATCTCTGAAGCTACTCCGAGGAGTCGCGCGGCAGGAAGTTCGTAGACATGGACGGAGTTGTCGGTGCGCAGCGCAAGGTAGTGACCGTCCTGGCTGGCGACGAGCAATCCAGAGCCGAACTGGGTGGCATACGGGTTGACGGTTTCTCCGATGTCGAAGCGGAAGCGTTCGGCTAATGTATTCGTGTCATAGGCGATAATCTGACTTAGATAAGAGCTGACGCCGTAGACGATATCTTTTGTAGCATCAAAGGCGACTCCGCCTACCAAAGAACTGAGGCTCTGGATCGGCCCGAAATTCGATGTCTCGAGGGAGGTTGCGCTCACCCGCGTGGCGAGAAGGCTGCCGTTCCGGTTTACCGCGCCACTAGCGTTCTGCAAGTATGCATTAGTAACGCGGTTACTCGGTCCGAAACTATTTGTGCTAGCGTTGTAGATCAAAGCGCGTGTCATCCGCGCGCATGATATAAATGAGCGCCCCGTCCGCACTGCGATGAATCTGCGGTCCGGCGTTGGTCCCTGAGGTCAGATTACCCGCGCCAGGCGCATCCGTCCGCGCCGACATCGCGCCGGTAGCAAGATCGATTTGTCGCAGCAGGGTGCTGCCGTTGCCGTCGTAGGTTGTGGTGGTCAACGCGAGACCATTCGAGCCAATTGCTACATCCCAGGCGCTGGTCTCGCCGTAAGCCCGGGTGAAGTTGGAGTTTGTGACTGCGCCAGTGGCAAGGATGAGTTTTTGGAAGGCGCCTTGTGCAATGCCATAGAAAGACTGCGCCACGATGAGATAAGAATCGTCAAATGCGATATCGGCCCCCGACAACTGGCCTCCGAGGTCATAGGGGGCCTCGAACGTGCCGCTGCTCAACTTATAGGGCCAGACGAAGCCTTCCGCGGTTGTGATATAAAGATGCTGGCCAGCATGGTCGAAAACCATGTCGCGCGGGGTGCCGAAAACCGGCGTAGGCGGTGGTGAGTAGGGTCCCACCGGCAAGGTGAACAACCGGATCCCGCTAGCGGTCGCCAGGGCAAGGAAGCGCCCGTTTTGGCTCGCCACCAGAGTCCCGGGGCCAAAGGCGGTTACTCCCGGATCGATGTTCTCGCCGATACTAAGTCGATAGAGTTCGCTGAAGCTGTTCGTGTCGTAAGCGATAATCTGACTATTCGGCGGATGAGGTTGCGAGGTATCGCTCGAGGCGCCGTAGAACCGGTCGGCTGTCGCATCAAAAGCAACGCCGCTGTCGAGACCACTCAAGCTTCTTAGATAATTGAAGGCTGGCAGCGTATCGAACGCCACTGTGTTGATAGTAGTTGCTCCTGTCGCAACGAGAGAACCGCTGCGGTTCACAGCGGAGATCGCGCGGTTTACGAAACCTTGCGGCTCGACCGCAGGTCCAAAGCTGTTTGTCGCGGCGTTGTAGGAAAACACACGGCTGCTCGGACCGCCCGGTTCACGCACATACAATTTTGTTCGGTCAGCGCTTCGGTCCACCATCGCCCCGGGAAGTAGTCGACCACCGGAAGCGAATGTCGGCGCATCAGTCCGGTTTATAACTGCGTTGATCGAGAGATCGATCTGGCGAAGAGGTATGTAAGCAAGTGGGCCGTTCTAAGCGCGTCCTGTTGCGAGAGCGGTGCCATTCGAGGCGATTGCCGCATCCCATGCACCGGTTTCACCTGAGATCAGCGTGTAGCTGATATTCGTCATCGTGCCGTCGGCCAACTTGATGCGGGTGAGTACGCCCGATGATCCATTGCTCACGTTTTGCGCTGCAAGGAGAAAGGAATCGTCCGCGGCGATGTCGATGCCATTTACCGATCCGCCTAAGTCCTACGAGCTATCAACCTGCGCCGCGGCAATATTGTAGCGCTTAACAAATCCATCACTTGTGCTGACATAGAGATAAGTGCCTGTGTGGTCGAAGACCATGTCACGCCGAGTAGTCAGCGGGATGAGAGTGCCTTGGGCGAGCAGATCGGCCGTCCCAAGAGCGGTGGCTAGAGCAAAGTAGAGCGCTAGGTTGCGGGGTTGATAGGAAGTTCTCATCGGAACGAATGCGATATCACGGACGCGCCGTGAAAGCGAAGCTTTATGGGCGCGTCTCGCGCGGAGTTCGTGCCGAATGTGGTGTTGCGATCGGTCGCGGCGCGTGGTCCGCAAGGCGGTAGGTTAATCTTTCCGCATAATGCTTCTGGGGATCACAAGAAGTTCGGCGCCGGTAACCCATCAGCCTTCCCCCCGATATGAAGTTGAGACTTGCGACTCTCTTCGCGGTTCTAAGCATCCTGCGGTGCTGAGTCTTCCCCCGCACGGCGCGCGCAGACCGCCATTATTGATAACCTGAGCAACGGCAACAACGGCTGCCGAGGCATCTTCCCGAAATTTTGGGACGGGCAGCGCCAGTCCCATCCGTCGGGAAAACGAAAACGCGCCAGTCGTCACCGGCGCGCTTCCTGGGGATTGATCGCGGTCTGCGAGCGGAACCACTGATCGTCGCGGTTGATGATTGGCGATTCCTTTGAGGTCTCACCCGCTTCGTTGAGGATGGTTACGCTGCTCTTCTTGCCGAAGGGCGGATTGGCGAGGACGATGTTGTATTCGCCGTGCTTGGTGGCGAGCGCGTCCTTGGTCACGACCGGCAGGTTCTCTTCGAGTTCGCCGCCGATGC
This sequence comes from uncultured Verrucomicrobiae bacterium, assembly GCA_963726745.1. GTDB lineage: Bacteria > Verrucomicrobiota > Verrucomicrobiia > Chthoniobacterales > UBA10450 > JACCTI01. Next base: position 384,708 of record CAVSDR010000002.1, on the reverse strand, counting down.
CATGAAGTAGGAGATTCATCGCGCAGAGGCGGGTGACGCTGTCGACCAGTCCGATCCCGAAGAGCGTGCCGTTCTTGAGCTGCTTCTTTTGCGCCCGGTCGAGCTGATAATGCTTGGCGATGTAATCATGCGCCGCGAGCAGGAACCCCGCCCGAGCCGCAGGCCGGATCGCAGATCGTCACCGCGTGTCCGGCCTCGGACAGTTGCGGGGCGACCGCGGCCATCGCTGCGATGAGCAGGCGCGGGCTGAAGTATCGGCCCGCCGCCTTTCACGCCCCCGGCGTTTTTTTGCAGCAACCCCTCGTAGGCGTCGCCCTTCACGTTGGCGGCAAGGCTGGACCGCTAGACGAGTTAATTTGCCGCGCCGCGATGGGGCACGCGCGGGCGTGGTCTTGTGACTTCAATCGATCCGTGTCCCTCGGTGGCTTGCGGGCTTGAAGATCGGGACGGGGCGCTGGTTTAACGCCTGCCAAGGCCGGGCGTGGGGTGGTGTTCGATTTGAGTGCACGTGGTGGGGAAGAAAGATAAGGCGATTGCGGTGAAGGATCGGGCGGGAGCGTTGACGGCGCTGCGGAACCTGAAGATGACGCGATCGGCGCATGCTTATGTGCGCGGGAATACGGAGCAGTTCTATGAGTGGCTGGACTCGGCTGCGGGGCGCGCGATCCCAAAAGGGCCGGCGGTTTGGATTTGCGGGGATTGCCATGCGGGAAATCTGGGGCCGATCGCGAATGCAAAGGGGCGGATCGAGATCCAGATTCGCGACCTCGACCAGACGGTGATCGGAAATCCGGCGCACGACTTGGTGCGGCTGGGGCTTTCGCTGGCGAGCGCCGCCCGCGGGAGCGATCTGCCGGGAGTGACCACGGCGCGGATGCTGGAGGAGATGATCGTGGGGTACGAGCAGGCATTTCTCGAGCCGGGCAAGAACGGTGCGGAAAAGCTGGCCAAGCCGGCCGCGGTGAAGTCGGCTCTGCGGGATGCGCTTCGGCGGAAGTGGCGGCACCTGGCGCGGGAACGGATCGAGGATGAGTCGCCACGGATCCCGCTGGGGAAACGTTTTTGGCCGCTGGCCAAGGGGGAGCGCAAGGAAATCGATCAACTCTTCGCGGACGAGAAGGTGCGGCGCTTGATCACCTCGCTCCGTTCGCGCGATGACGATGCCTCGGTGGAAGTGCTGGACGCGGCCTTCTGGGTGAAAGGGTGCAGCTCGCTCGGCCGGCTGCGGTGCGCGGTGCTGGTGGGGATCGGCGGCGAGGACGGAGAGATGTGTTTGATCGACGTGAAGGAGGGGGCGACGGCGGTGGCACCGCGTTATCCGAAGGCGAAGATCCCGAAGGATAATGGCGAGCGGGTGGTCACGGGCGCGTGGCATTTATCGCCGGCCCTGGGCGAGCGCATGCTGGCGGCGCGGCTGCAGGAGCGGGCGGTTTTCCTGCGGGAGCTCCTGCCGCAGGACCTGAAATTTGAGATCGAAAAACTAACGCCGGACGAGGCCACGCGGGTGGCGAAGTATCTCGCGAGCGTGGCCGGGAAAGCGCACGCGCGGCAGATGGACGAGACGACGCGGAAGGCCTGGAGCCGCGAGCTGCGGAACAACCGCACAAAGACGCTGGACGCGCCCTCGTGGCTGTGGTCGAGCGTGGTGCAACTGGTCGTTAGTCACGAAGGCGCTTATCTGGAACATTGCCGGCGACACGCTACCTAGGGGCTTTGCGGCGTGCGGGGTTCGCGCTAGGGATGGAGCATGACTCCCACGCTCCCGCCGGTGCCGCGACCTCCCGAGAACGATCATTGGGCTTTCCTGCGCGACGTGGTCGTTTTCCAGGTGAAGATGTTGCTGGATAATGCGCGCGACTTTGCGCTGATGCCGGTGTCGCTGGCGGCGGCGCTGGTGGATTTGTTCTACCGGGGCGAGCAAGGCCGCGGGACGTTCTTCTACCAGGTGCTGCGCTGGGGCGCGGAAAGCGAACGGATGATCGATGTCTACAGCGCGATCGAGCGGAAGCAGGCCGGCGGGGAACTGCCGGCAGACCCGGGTTATACGGTCGACTCGCTGGTCGCGCGGATGGAACGGGTGATCGTGCGGGAATGCGAGAAGGGCGGCACGGCCGCGGCGGTGAAGACGGCGATGGACCGGGCCTTCGCCCGGGTGCACGTGGAAGGAGCGGGCCGGAGGGACTTGATCGCGCGCGCCGGCGAAAAGCTGCGGGCGCAACCGGAAACGCCAGAGGCGTCAGGCCCGGAGAGCACTCGTTAGGTCTGGGTAAGTAAAGGAATAGCCAGCCGCTTCCGTGCGCCGGGGAATCGCGCGGGTGGAAGCGAGCGCGAGGACTGCGAGTTCGCCGAGGGCCAGGCGGAGGGCGAACGCGGGGACCGGGAAAAGAGCCGGCCGCTGAACGGACGCGGCGAGCGCGCGGGTGAACTCCTCGTTAGGCACCGGCTGCGGCGCGACCGCGTTGAAAGCGCCGGCTAAATCCTCGTGCTCCAGGAGGTGCACCATGAGGCCGGCGACGTCCTCCACGTGAACCCAGGGCATCCATTGCTTCCCGCTCCCGAGCTTGCCGCCTAATCCGAGGCGGAAGAGCGGGCGGAGTTTATCCAGCGCCCCCCCATCGCGCGCGAGGACAAAGCCGATGCGTGGCAAGGCCACGCGCACGCCGTGCTGCTGCGCCGCGAGCGCCGCCGCCTCCCAAGCGAGCGAGACCTCGGTGAGGAAGCCTTCGCCCTGGCCGGAGGTCTCGGTGAGGATTTCGTCGCCGCGATCGCCGTAGAACCCAGTCGCGCTCGCGCTCACGAGCACGCGCACTTCGCTTCCGGGGAGCGCGCCCACGAGCGCCTCGGTCAGGTGTACCCGGCTGGCGATGATGCGCCGTTTCTTCTCCGCGGTCCAACGTCCTTGGATCGATTCGCCGGCTAAGTTAACCAGCGCCTCGAGCCCGCGGAGATCGGGCGGCCCATCGCCGAGGGCGCGCGTTTCCGAACAGCCGGCGATTTGTTTCGTCGCGTCGCGGCTAAAGGCGACGCACTCGTGACCGTGCGCCCGGAGCTGCGGAATGAGATGGCCGGCGATGAAGCCGCTCGCCCCCGTGATCCCGACGCGCATGGCCGCTAAGGTTGGCCGCCGAAAGTGACGTGATCGTCGAGGTCGAGGTAATCGAACCAGGTGCGGACGTCTTCGCGCGTGGCGCTGAGCTCGCCCACCGCCTTCGCGAAGAAAGCGAGCGTCTCGGCATCGCTATCGGGGCCGCGTTCGTTGTGATACGCGCTCCACTGCTGGATTTCCCACGGGGTGCGTTTCGCAGGCGCATTCGCCTCGACCCACTGGAGGATTTCGCCGTCGCCTTTCCCGGCTGCGATTTGCTCCTGTAGTTGCTCCGCGGTGATCCCGGTGAAGCGGAACCAATGATGATCGAGCGGATTGTTGTATTTGTACTCGCCGAGCTGGCCAGCTTTCGCGGCGCGGCCTTTATCGAGGATGCGGGCGAGAAGGACGTAGCCGCCAAGACGGACGCGCGGGCTGCGCGGCGGGCGCTGGGTGAGATCGGGTGCGGATGGCATGCGGCAAGCTAGCCCGCGCTCGCGCCGTCCTGCAACCGCACGCTCTCGATCGTCTGGAAGAGCTTCTGCGCGTCCACCGGTTTCGTGAGGTGATGCTGGAAGCCGGCGGCGGCGCTTTGCGCGACATCGGATTCCATTCCGTAACCACTGAGCGCGATCCCGGGAATGGCGGAGCTGGCACGCAGAGCGGCGATAACTTCGTAGCCATTCCCATCGGGCAATCCGAGATCGCTGATGAGAATGTCGAAGGTTTGCGTGCGGCCGAGCTGGAGCGCCTCGGCCTTGGTGTGCGCCACTTCCACATGGTGGCCGCGCTTGCGCAGGAGGCGCGCCATGAGCGCAGCGGTGGTCGGGTGATCTTCCACCAGGAGAATGCGCCGCAGCTCCGACTCCGCCGGCCCGGGCAAAGCGGGGGCGCGCGCGGCGACGTCGCCGGTGGCGCTCGGCAACTCGAAGGTGAAACAGGCGCCGCGCCCAGGGCCACCGCTGCTCGCGGTAAGGGTGCCGCCGTGCATCTCCGCGAGTGAGCGCGAGATCGCCAGGCCCAGGCCGAGCCCGCCGAAGGCGTGGTTCCGCTCGATCTCGAGCTGCTCGAAGGCGTTAAAAATTTTAGGCAGCGACTCGGCGTCGATGCCGATGCCGGTATCGCAAACCTGGATGCGCAGGAGCCCGTCCTGGTTCGAGGTGCGCACGGTCACGTGGCCCTCGGCGGGGGTGAATTTGACGCTGTTGCGAATGAGGTTCCAGACGATCTGCTGGAAGCGCGCAGGGTCGCCATCGACGTGCGGCTGCGGCGCGTGGAGCTCCAGCTCGATCCGCGGCTGCGGCGTGGAAGGATCGCCCCGCACCACCGCGGTCGCTTCCTCGAGCAGATCGTGCGCGTCCACGATTCTTCGTTGGAGCTGCACCTTGCCGTTGGCGATGCGGGTCAGGTCGAGGAGGTCGTCGATTAATTTAGCTTCCAGCTCGACGTTGCGGCGGATCATCGAGATATCCGCGCGAATCTCCACCGGCAGATGCGGATCGGTTTCCATCGCGCTCGCGGCCATGAGCACTGGATTCAATGGCGTGCGCAGCTCGTGGCTGAGCACGGCAAGGAAGCGATCCTTGGCGGCGTTTGCGCGTTGCGCCTCGACCAGGCTGCGCCGGAGCTCGGTGCGCGTCTGGTCGAGCGAGGCCGCGAGCAGACGGGCTTCGTTCGCCGCGCGGCGCGCGACCGTGGCCTGCGCGGCGGCATAGGCGGCAGTGCGTTCACCGCGGAAAGCGGCAGCCACGATCGGGAGGAGCAGGCAAATATCCCGCGCCTCGGCCTGCCGCGGCGCCCCGCCGAGAAGGACGAGGGCGGAGCCATCCTCCGCCGAGATCCCGGTCGCGAGCAGCGGCAAAGGTTCACCCGCGACCGGCATTTCCGCCTGGTGAAACGGCTCGCGCGCGACCCGCTCGAGAAAGCGCTGCCACTCGCGCCCGCGCGGGAGCGTTTGCGGGAAACCGGGCGCCGGCAGGAGCACGCCGAAGTCGGCATCGGCAATGAAGATAAGCAAGTCTTGCGCGCCGGCCCGCCCAGCCAGCTCGCGCGCGACCGCGCGGCGCGTGCCTGGACTGGTGAGGCGCGCGACCAGCGCCAGGAGAGCGGAGCGGGGATCGTTCAAGGGATCACGACGGCAGGACGCAGACGACCGCGGTGCAATTATGGAAGCCGTTGAACTGGCCCTCGGTGCGCGCGACCTGGCCGTAGGTGTTGCAACCGGCAAAGGCGGTCGGGCCGAGGACCTCGCGGAGGGCATCGAGCTCCATCCCGAACTCGCGGCCCATGCGCAGGCGCGTGGCCACGCAATCGAAGAAGAGCGCTACTTGCGGCTTGTGCCCGTGGAGCTGCGCGACTGCTGCGCGCGTGGCCTCGGCCGCGGCATCGCGCGCGGCGGCGGCATCGGTGGTCATGATGCAGACCGCAGTGCCCGAGGGAATCTCGGCCGCGCAGAGAATGGAGCCATCGGCCTGGGCCGCCAGCGGCACCCGCAGCTTGTAGCCGCTGCCGGTATCGATCCCGATGATGTTGTGCAGGAAAAACGGGAGCGGATCGTTCCGGTCAAAGTGCTGGCTGGTGTGGCGCGCATGTTCCTCGAAGACCTCGAGGATGGGCGTGGCATTCAAGCTCACAAGCACGGCGCCGCTGGACTCGGTCACGCGCATCGGCGGGGTCGCCGGGGTCCAGCCATGGCGCACGCCGATGCCGATCGGCCGCGAGGAAATGATCTCGAGCCCGACCGCCGCATCGGTCCCGAATTCCTCGCCGCAGAACACCTGGGTGCGCCGGAAATTGGCATCGTCGCCCGCGCCGCCGCCGAAGAATTGGTGGTCGCCGCCGGTGATGCGCGTGAGCTCCTCGATCAACTCATCGGCATGTCCGGCGAGGGCGTCGGTCAGGATGAGCGCGGCGCAATATTTTTGCTGCGGATTCTCGCCGCACTTGAAATGGGCCGACATCGCCTCGGCCACTTTTTCGCGACTTTGGCCAATGCCGTGGCCGATGCCGGCGGTGAAGACCAGGTCGGTCGACTTGAGCGCGACCGCGCAGGCGCGGCCCACACCTTGCGTCTCGCTGGTAAATTCGCCCGCGGAGGAACAGCCGACGAGGACCTTCGGCGCACAATCTTCCTGGAGCGCGCGCACGAGCACCGGCGCGTCGTATTTCGGAGAGACAAACAGCACCACGGCGTCCGGCGCACCGGAGAGCCCCGCGCGGATCTGCTCGCCCAATTCGCGACCAGCCGCCGCGCTTTCGTCAGCCGAAGAATAGACTACCGCGGACTCAGTGGTGCTCATGTGCTGCGCAGCGTCGGCTGCGCCGCGGAACGCAACAAGCCAAATTACGCGCGCGCGTTTCGCTGGGAGAAAAGCGGGAGGCGCTGGAGCAGGGCGTTGGTCGTTTTTTCCAGCGAGATCGCCCAGAGACTGATGACCGCGAGCGTTCCCACACACGTGAGGAGGAAGAGCCAGATCGGCTGCTCGCGCACGCGGAAGCCGAGCCAGATGACGTAGGGATGATGGATCAGGTAGATGCCGTAGGAGTAGACGCCTACGAGCGCAAAAATTTTAGCCGACCACTTCCAACGCGCGAGCAAGCCGGCCACGCCCACCGTCACCAGGCAGCAGCAAACGCCGGTGGCGAAGTCGACGAAGATGTAGGTGTAACCATTCGCGTAGAGCCGGAGCGCCGCAGGATAGAGGACCACGCCCGCGAGCAGTCCCAGGCCGCCGAGGAGAAAACGCTCCACCCGCTCGGGCGCGCGCGCGCACCAGATGCCTAACGACATCCCGAGGGCAAACTCCGGCAGCCGGCAAATCGCGAAACCGCCCAGGATCCACATGCCATCGGCCGGGTAAGGGAAGAGCAGGAGATAACGCACCGCGAAGCCGAGCGCGCAGGCAGCGAGGAGAAAGGCGAGCGGCCCGACCTTGCGCAAAGCCGCGAAGAGCAGGGGAAAGAGCAGGTAAAATTGAATCAGCATGCTGAAATACCACCAGGCCGCGTTCAGGTAGAAAAAGTTCATGCTGATGTCGACGAAGCGCAGCCCGAGCAGGCTGAGCACGATCCGGCCATCGACTTGCTCGAAGCGGGCGACGAAAGGCGAAAGCAGATAGACGAGGTGCGCGACCCAATACATCGGGTAAAGCCGCAGGAGCCGCGCGCGATACCAACCGCCCCAGGCAATCCCGCCGCGCTCGGCTTTGCGCGCGGTCGCTTGCGTGAGCGCCCAGCCGCCGAGGATGATAAAAACGCCCACCGCGTGAAACCCCAGACCGCTGGTCCAAAGCCACGCGATCCGGAGCGCGGAGATGACGGCGCTCCCGGCATGGCTCCAATCCGCCGGCGGGAGCACGCCATGCTCGAAGTAGGTCCGGAAGAAGTGAAAATAAACCACCGTCAGGATCGCGAGACCTTTGGAAATATCGAGCCAGACGAGCCGTTTCACAGGCGCTGGAGTTAGCAGCGCGCCGGGCGCGTGGGAAGGATGAAGTCGCTGGCTAAGTGGGCCGGGGCGGCCGGGCGCTCACGACCAGCGCGATCCCGCCGAGGACGGCGAGCGCAGCCAGGACGAAGCGCAGCGAAGGCGTTTCGCCTAACAAGAGGATGCCGCCAAATGCGGTCAGCACCGGCACGCTCAGCTGCACCGTGGCCGCGCTGGCCGCGCGCAGGTGCGGGAGCGCGGCATACCAGAGAATGTAGCCAAACCCGGAAGCGAACGCGCCCGAGGCGACCGCATAGCCCACGCCCGCGCGGTCGAGCCGCAGGCTGGGAAACGCAAAAACAGCCAGCAAGATGGCCAGCGGCAGCGCGCGCAGGAAATTGCCCGCGGTCGCGCGCGCCGGATCGCCACGGCCCCGGCCGCGCAGCGAGTAAACGCCCCAGGCGACGCCGGCCGCAAGCATCAAGAGCGCGCCCGGAAGCGGCGGCGCGGTGACTCCCGGAAAGAGGAGGAGGACGAGGCCGGCGCCGGCCGCGAGCAAGCCGGCCCATTGCGCTCCGCGGAGCCGTTCGCCACGGCGAAAGCCCCAGAGAATCATCGTCGCCTGGACCGCGCCGAAAAGCAGGAGTGCGCCCGTGCCCGCGGAAAGAGTGCGATAAGCAAAGGAGAAAGCCGCCGCGTAAACGAAGAGCGCCGCCGCGGAGAGCCAAGTGCCCGCGCCCACGCTCGAGCCGCCCCGCAGCCTAACGAGAGCCGAGAGCACGAGCGCGCCACTGGCGATCCGCACCGCGGTGAAGCTCGCGGGATCGATCGCCGTCTCGCGCAAGGCCAGCCGGCAGAGGAGGGAATTTGCGGCAAAGGCGAGCAGCGCCAGCGCGGTAGCGGCGAGGAGGCGGCTCGTTTTCAGAAGCGCAACCTTAACTCTTCTTTTTGCGCGCGCGCTGTTGCTTCGCCGCTTTCATGTTGTCGACTAAATTTGGGTAATCGCGGCCGGCGCGCTTCGCGCTCGCCTTCGCCTTGGCTTTACTCTGGGGCGATAGCTTGGTGTGCTTCGCGCTCTTCGGGGCAGCTTTTTTCCAGGGAGCTTTCTTTTTTGCAGGCATAGCTGGAGTTCGCCCGCGGGCCCGCGGAAGGATGCACCATTGCGCTCGTTAGGCAGCCGGCTCGAGGATGGCCTCGGTGGCGGTGAGGCGCTCGTCGATCTCCGCCTTGTCCTGCGGGTTCTCCGTCCGCGCGATCCCGTCGCGGTGGATCTTGCGCGCATGCGCCAGGAGCACTTCGAGATGGCGCGGGTGCTTCACCTCGCGGCCGACCCGGCCGATGACCTCGAGCAACCGCAAGACTACGGCCACGCTGCTGCTGCCATATTGGCGGATTTGGTTCAAGGCGGCATCGGCCACCCCGGCAAAAGTGGGCGTATCGGCCACCAAGTGAAGCCGGCCATCCTCGCCCACGCGCTGCGGCGCGGGCATGCGCCGGCGCGAGAGCTGAATTAAGCCGACGCCGAGCCACTCGATGCAGGAGATGGCGGTAAAGGGGTCGTTAATCCCGGGCGAGAGCGCGCGCACCGCCACTTCCACCAGTTGATCGACACAATACTCGACATCCTGGGTCGGGGTGCGCTGCGGCCCGAGGAAAAACGCCGACTGGATCTGCTCGACGACTGCGGCCCCGGCTTCCCGGCGCGGCCAGACTTCCGCAAGGACCGAGCCTGCGGCGACGAAACTCCCGGGCCGCCGCGGCAGGCGCACGACCAGGTCGCGCTTTTCGGCAAGCTCGAGCAGCGACTCGAGCCCCACGGCCTGGATGTAGCCGCTGTCGCGGGCGAGGATGCGGTGCGCCTCGGCGTCGAACGCCACCGGCAGCTCCGGCAGCGCGCGCTCCGGTTTATCCCCCGCATCTTCCGGGTAGAGCGATGCGATTTTATCCTGCAACTCGCCCGCGACCCGCGCGATCAAGTTCTCCGCGAGGATCGAGCTGGGCACGTGGTGAATGAAGTAAATCAGGAAGCCAAGACTGATCACCGAGAAGACGATGCCGCAGGTAACGGAGATGAACGGGATGAAGGTGGTGGCATCGGTCCCGCGGATGGTGCGCAGGACCAACAGGCAATAGAGGAAGGTGGCCACGAAGACGCCCAGGACCGTCTGCGTGCCGCGATCGTCCATGAAGTTGCGCAGGAGCCGCGGGCCGAATTGCGAGGAAGCGAGCGTGAGGGCCACAATCGTGATCGAGAAGACCACGCCCGCCACGGTGATGGTGCTGCCGGCGACCGTGGCGAGCACGCTGCGCGCGCCTTCGGGGCCGCCGCCCCAGATCCAACTGTGGTGCCGCACCCAGCTCGCCTGCACCAGCGTGTCGACGTGCACCGTTCCAAAGGAAAGCCCGATCGCGCCCACCGCCATGAGCGCAGGAATGAACCAGTAGCTGGTGCGCAAGCGGTCCAGCCAGGCGAGAAAGAGGGTGTTCATGAGTGGCCGTTCTTTTTGCCGGCGCGCTCGGCGTGCGCTTCTGGTTGAATGCGGACCCCACGCTGCCGCGAATAGACCTGGGTAAACTCCGCGCCGAAGAAACTGATCAAGGCCGAGTAGTAAATCCAAATGAGCAGGACCGCAAAGGACCCGGCCGCGCCGAAGCTGCTCGCGACCGCCGTCCGCCCGAGGTAAATCCCGATGAGATATTTCCCGATCGTGAAGAGCACCGAGGTTACGCCGGCGCCGATCCAGACATCGCGCCACTCGATTTCGGCATCGGGGAGATACTTGTAGATCATCGCGAAGAGAACGGCCACGACGAGGAAGGAGATGCCGTTGTTCGCCGCCTGCCAGAGCCACGGGACGCTCGGCATCCATTGCGTAAGGTAATCTTGCAGGCCGCTGAGCGCCGCGCTCAAAGCCAGCGAAACCAGGAGGAGAAAGCCGACCGTGAGCGCGATCGAGAAAGAGCGCAGCCGGTCGAATACGAGATCGAGGATAAAGCCGCGCTTCACCTCGCTTTTCACATCCCAGATGCGGTTGAGCGCGGATTGCAGCTCGGCGAAAACCACCGACGAGCCGAGAAATAACGTGACCGCGCCGACCACGATCGCCCAGGTCCCGTGGCCCAGGCCTTCGGCGGAACCGAGGACCTGGCGCACGACCGTGGCCCCTTCCTTGCCGGTCAGGCGCTCGACTTCGCGCACGATCTGGTCGACCGCGGCCGCGCGTTCCAGAAAAAGGCTGGCAATGCCGACCGCGATCAGGAGCACCGGCGCGAGCGAGAAGATGGTGTAGAACGCCACCGAAGCCGCGAGGCGAAAGGTATTGTCGTTCCACCACTCGATCGCGGTTTGCTGCAAGAGCCGGCGCAGGCTGATTGATCGAGTGTGACTCATCTTTCCTTCTGAATCGGGTCAGCGGACCCAAAGAATCTTCTCAGGCGAAGTCGCTGTCTATTCAAGCAGCAAGAGGGTTTCGTCGCGCCCTGACGAGCGCCGCGCGCCCGCGCAAATCCTCGACGCTCCGGGGCGCCTTCGTTTACTACCGACTCGGTGAACAATCCGGGGAAGGGGTGGTGGTCGCAGGTGCGCGGCTGGGATTGGGAGACGGTGGCGCTGCTGCTCGGAGTGAAGGCGATGCTGCTTTACCTGGGCGTGCAGGTTTTCACCGCGCGCGACCGTCCCTATCCCGGCGTGCTGGAAGTCTGGACACGCTGGGATGCGGTCCACTACCTGCGCCTGGCGGAGCAAGGCTACCAGGCAATCGGCGAAGCGCGGGCTTCGCTGGTGTTCTACCCGCTCTACCCCTGGTTGGTGCGCGCGGCCCATTTCGTCCTGCGCGATTACCTCCTGGCGGCCTTCGTTGTTTCCGGGCTCGCCTTGTTCGCGGCGGCGATGCTGTTGCGCCACCTCGCAGCCCTGGATGAGAGCCCGGCGGTGGCGCGCCGGGCGGTTTGGTTCCTGGCAATTTTTCCCACCGCTTACTTCCTCCACATCGCCTACACGGAGTCGCTTTTCCTGGCCTGCACCCTCGGCGCTCTCCTGGCCGCGCGGCGAAATCGCTGGCTGCTCGCCGGCGCGCTTGGCGCGGCCGCGACGCTCACGCGCGTGAATGGCCTGCTCCTCCTCCCGGTGCTCGCGGCGGAAGCGTTCCTGCAAGGCCGCGCCGCGGGGAGATTCTCCTGGTGCTGGCTTTGGATCGCGCTCGTCCCGGCCGGCTTCCTGGTTTACCTCGGCGTGAACTACCGGGTTGCCGGCAATGCCTTCGCCTTTAGTCCAATCATGGAGGAGGTCTGGTTCAAAAAACTGACGCCACCCTGGATCGGGATCGCGGAAGTGTGGGACCGGATCGACGAGGTGAACTCGATCGAAGGCACGCAGGAGTTCCTCTACATCTTGCTGACTCTAGGCTGCACCATCTGGTGCTGGTTCCGGCTGCGGCTGAGCTACTCCGTCTGGATGACGGGTAATTGGCTGCTCTTCACGAGCACGAGTTTCGTCCTGAGCGTGCCGCGTTATGCGCTTACGTTATTCCCGATTTTCCTGCTCCTGGCGCGCGCGGCCAATGGCCGGCGCCTGGTCGGACAACTCCTCTCGGTCGTGTCGCTCCTGTTGATGGCCTTTTATGCGACTCGCTTTGCGGTCGGGCTTTGGGCTTTCTAACGAGACCACGCATGCTCCTCTCGATCGTCCTTCCCTGTTTCAACGAAGCCGCGGTGCTTCCGGAGTTGCATCAGCGGCTCGATGCGCTCGCGCAAAAGCTGGCGAAGGAAGAGTTCGAATTCCTCTTCGTCGACGATGGGAGCACGGATGAAACACCGCGCCTGCTCCAGCAGCTGTGCGAGACCGACCGGCGGGTGCGTTGCCTGCGGCTTTCGCGGAACTTTGGTCATCAAGTGGCGCTGACCGCGGGGCTGGAGCACGCGGCCGGCGAGGCCGTGGTGCTGATGGATGCCGACCTGCAGGATCCGCCAGAAGTGATCGTGCAGATGTATGCCCGCTGGCTCGAAGGCTACCAGGTGGCCTATGGCCAGCGGGAAGCCCGGCCGGCCGAGACCGTCTTCAAGCGGGGAAGCGCGGCCGCTTTCTATCGCGTAGCCGGCCGGCTCTCGACCCTCGCCTTGCCTAACGACACCGGCGATTTCCGCCTGCTCGATCGCGAGGTCGTCCAGGCGCTCCTGCGCATGCCGGAGCGGGACCGTTTCCTGCGCGGGATGGTCAGCTGGGTCGGCTTCCGCCAGGTCGCGGTGCCTTACCGGCGCGAACCGCGGCTCAACGGGACCACGAAATATCCGCTGGTGCGGATGCTCCGGCTGGCGGCAGACGCGATCTTTTCGTTTTCCTTCGCGCCTTTGCGGCTGGCGGTCTGGGCCGGCTTCGTTGCGCTGGCGCTGGCTTTCCTGGGGATTACCTACGCGATCCTGCTCCGGCTTTTCGCGGACCCGACACATTGGGTGCGCGGCTGGGCCTCGCTCTTCGTCGCCATCCTTTTCATGGGCGGGGTGCAGTTGATCTCGTTAGGCATCATCGGCGAATACGTCGGCCGAATCTACGGCGAGGTGAAGCAGCGACCGCTTTACTTCGTGCGCGAGCGGATCGGTTTCCGCGAGCCCTAGCCGCCGAGCGCGGCGCGCATTTGCGCAAAGCGACTCTTGCCGGTGTTCGTCTCCACCGGCGTAGTCAGCAACTTCTTCAAATCGACCCGCTCGAGATAATCCGGCGCGAGTTCCTTGATGAACGAGCTCGGGGTGCAGGAGCTGACGCTGCCGTATTTCATCCGTGTGCGGCAATGCGTGAGCGTGAGCGTGCGGCGCGCGCGGGTGATCCCGACGTAAAGCAGCCGGCGTTCTTCATCGACCGTGCCTTCGGTTTTCGAGCGGTCGTGCGGGAGAACTCCTTCCTCCAAGCCGATGAGGTAGACGTGGCCAAACTCCAGGCCCTTGGCTGCGTGCATCGTGATCAGGGTGACGCCTTTTTTCTTTTCGATGTCGTCCTGCTTGTCCTCCTCGCGCTCCTGGTCTAACGAGACCTCGTCCAAAAACCCACGCAGGCCTTTGGTCGAGCGGTCGTTGAACTCTGCGAGGTCGCGGAGCATGTCGAAGAGGTTGTTTTCCCGCGCGCTCGTTTCCTCGGCCGATTTGCAGCTGCGGCTCAGCTCCGCGGCGTATTCGATCTCCTTGAGCATCTCGGTGATGACCGCGGAAGGATTGCTGAGCGGCTGAGAAACGCGCGTCTCGTAGGTATCGACGAATTCCACGAAAGCCTGGATCGCGCCGACGGTGCGTGCGCTTAACGTTTCGTGGAGCGCGGAGGACTGGAGCGCCTGCCAGAGGCTGGTCTTTTGCTGCACGCTCCAATGCAACGCCTGGCTCACGGTCGCGGGGCTAATCCCGCGCGCGGGGGTGTTGATGATCCGCAGGAGATTGGCGTCATCGTCCGGATTAGCCAGCACGCTCATGTAGGCGATGAGGTCCTTGATCTCGCGCCGGTCGAAGAAACTTTTCCCGCCGATGATGCGGTAGGGGATCTGCAGGCGCCGGAGGTTTTCCTCGAGGATGCGCGACTGCGCGTTCATCCGGAAGAGGACGGCAAAACTCTCCCAGGGCTCGTTGTTGTCCTGGTGTTTTCGCTGAATTTCCTCGGCGATGAACTGGCCTTCCTCGCGATCGTCCGGCGCCTCGATCAAGCGCACCTTTTCGCCCAGGCCGCTCGCGCTCCAAAGCTGCTTCGGCCGGCGGCGCGGGTTGTTTTTAATCAGCGAATTGGCGGTGTTGAGGATGCTGTTGGTGCTGCGGTAATTCTGCTCCAGCCGCACCACCGTGGGATTGGGGAAGTGCTGCTCGAACTCGAGAATGTTCGCCACTTCCGCGCCGCGCCATCCATAGATCGACTGATCGTCGTCGCCCACGACGGCGACGTTCTTCTTCTCGTCCGCGAGCAAACGCACCAGCTCGAGCTGGAGTTTGTTCGTGTCCTGGAACTCGTCGACCATCAGGTAGCGAAATTTCTCCTGCCAGCGCGCCGCGGACGTCCGGATGCTCGTTGAGCAGCTTCACCGTCAGGAGCAGGAGGTCGTCGAAGTCGACCGCGTTGGCGGTTTTCAATTCGGCGCAGTAGCGACGGAAGACCGCGCCAAGAAGCGTCTCTTCATCGGCCGGCGGGGCCCAGCCGTTGTTTTTCGCCTTGCTGATCGCAGCCTTGGCGACGTTCGGATCGAGCTTTTCGTCCTTGGCCGCGGTCCGGGTGATGATCTTCTTGATCATCCCGAGCTGGTCGCCCTCGTCGTAGATGCTGAAGTTATTCTTGTAGCCCAGGCGATCGATCCCGGCGCGCAGGATGCGCAGGCAAAGCGCGTGGAAGGTCGACATCGTCACTTCCTTGGCCGCGTCCGCCGCGATCATTTTGCCGAGGCGCTCGCGCATTTCGCTCGCGGCCTTGTTGGTGAAAGTGACGGCTAAAATCGAGCCCGGCTCGACCCCGCGTTCGATCAGGTAAGCGACGCGCACGGTGATGACGCGCGTCTTGCCGGTGCCGGCCCCGGCGAGAATGAGCAAAGGACCTTCGGTGGTGGTGGCCGCCTGGCGCTGCGGTTCGTTGAGGTCGGAGAGACGGAAGCGGGCCATCGGGGCCGCTACTCTGCGCGGGAACGCCGCCTTGGCGAGCGCCTAACTAGCGGCCCGGTCGCGCAGCGCGCGCACTTCCTCTTCGAGCGCGCGCAGGCGGCGGCGGTCGGACTCAATCGCCTCGACCAGGCCATTGAAAGCGGCATGGAGATTGTGATCGCGCGCATCGGTGAAAGAGATAGCGAGCTCCGCGGTCGCGTGACGGACAAACTTCAAATCGCCTTCATCTTCGAGCATGCGAATTCTCTAGCGGATGCTTGGCGGGGCGACAAGCAGGCATTCGCAGCGCAAGGAAGCACGCGCACAGGCATCCACTTGAGCGTATATTCCAGTATGAAAACCATCGCGAACACAGGTCTGCTTTTGCTCGGATTGGCGCTACCGGTCTTGAGCGGTTGCTCCACTACGCCGCAGGCTTCGACGACACCCACCTATACGACCGAGAAGAAAGTTTACTCGGCCGAGGAGCTGGCGAAACGCGGGCGGCCGACGACGGCGGAGGCACTCGCAGCGCAAGATCCCTCGATCAGCGTGTCGCACGGACGCTAGGAGGAAAGGACTTCGGGGCGCGCGGCGGCGAAAGTCGCGCGCCCGTGAGGATTCGAACCTCAAACCTTCTGATCCGTAGTCAGATGCTCTATCCAGTTGAGCTACGGGCGCTAGAGAGCCGTTAATCTGCGGAGGAAGGGCAGGGCGTCAACCGCGTGCGCACGCGAAATTTTCCGGCGCGGAAAGCGGTGCTGGATCTGCCTTTACGCGCGCGCGGCGATGGTGGATGCGCCGTGGTTTTGACGCGAAACACATCGCCGCATTCCCCATTGCAAAAGCCTCCCGGGGTGTTAAGCGTCCAGACGTTATGGCTGAGCTGATCAAAGCGGACCAACTGAAAACCCGCCTGAAAAAGGTCCCGGAATGGGAGCTGGAGAAGAAACACATCGAGCGGACTTTCGAGTTCGATGACTTCACCGAAGCGGTCGATTTTGTGAATGCGGTCTCGGAAGTTTCCGAGGAAGAAGAGCACCACCCGGATATCGACATCCGTTACAACAAGGTGCGCCTGGTCTTGAGCACGCACAGCAAAGGCGGCCTGACCGATCTCGACTTTGCGCTGGCCGAGCGCATCGACACCCTCTCGGAGTAACGGTCCGTGTCGCCTCCGCCCGGAGAAGTCCGCCCGACCATGGTGCGAATTCTCCTCGCGGCGCTGGCGGCTTTCCTCATCGTCCTGGGCGCCTGGGCTTTGATCGAATACCGCAGCCAGCCGCCGCTGCCGCCGGAGCGCGAGCATCCGTTAGGCACGCCGCGGGCGCGGCCGCAGAGAAATTAGCCAGCGCTTTCAGCCTCAGGCTTTGCGCTCGAAACCAAGCGCGTCGGGCAGCGAGCGGCCCTCGTCCACGTCGATGAACTCAAACATCGTCCGGATCTCCGAGCGCCCGGCCATACCCGCTTCCTTCTTCCGCCGGATGAGCACCTCGGTGGTATCGTCGTTCCAGCCGACCTTGCGCATGTATTCGTTCCAGATGAAGACCTCGTCCTCTTCCGGCCGGCGCCCTTTGGCGAAGCACCATTCGAGAATCTCTTCGTCGCTCCCGCCCTGGCGCACGCGCTCGACTAATTGCGCGGTAGTCGACCCGCAGAAAGCGCACACACCGCGCGTCGAAACCTTTCCCGAGGTTCGCCTGGTAATCGGGCGGGAGCTGTCCCTGCGCCTGGGCTTTGATTTTGTCGAGCATGCGTCCGAAGTAGGCCAGGCCTTGCACTTTCGCTGCGGGGCTGCGGACCGGTAGGCGGTTCATCGGGGGAAAGTTGTGAAATTCCCGCACGGGTTTCAAGCCTTGATTCGTTAGGCGCTTGTCCCCGTGGGCCTCGCGGCGGATGCTACGCGGCGATGGATCGAATCGTGGGGCTGGAGACGGAATACGGCTGCCTGGTGAGCGGCCCGCAAGCCACGGCCGGCACGGAGAGCTGGCCGGTGCGGGTGAAAAACCATCTTTTTCGCCAGGCCCGCGTGGGCGCGCTCGATCTGCATTATCGCGACTACGAGGAGCCGCCTGGCAATGGTGGCTTCCTGCTCAACGGCGGCCGCATTTACCTCGACATGGGGCACCTCGAATACGCGTCGCCAGAGTGCCGCACCCTGCGCGACGCCGTCGCCTACGACCTCGCCGGCGACCAGCTCCTGCAATCCGCCCTCGAGGCGATGGGCGCGGCCGGCGAGGTCTCGTTCATCAAAAACAACGTCGATCACCACACCGGGGCGACTTTCGGCTGCCACGAGAATTACCTCATGAAACGCGAGGCGCATTTCACCCCGCCGGTCCTTGGGACGCTGCTCGCTTTCCTGGCCACGCGCCAGATTTATCACCGGCGCCGGACGCGTGGGGCAGGCAAATCCGCTGGCCTTTGATTTCGAGGCGCCACCGTCCGAAGCCCCGATCCCATTCCAGATTAGCCAGCGCGCTGACCACATCGTAAACGACATCTACCAGTGGGTGCAGTTCAACCGCGCGATCATTAACGCGCGCGACGAGCCGCTGGCCGATTACCGGAAATATCGCCGGCTCCACCTGCTCATCGGTGACTCGAACATGAGCCCCTTTGCGACCGCGCTGAAGCTCGGGACCACCGTCTGCATCCTGACTTTGCTCGAGCAAAATCTGCTTACGGAAAACTGGAGCCTGCTCGATGCGGTGCAGAGCACGCGCGAAATCTCGCGCGACCCCACCCAGACCTGGCTGGTGCAACTCGAGAACGGCCAGACAATCGGCAGCCTCGACTTGCAGTGGCGCTTCCAGCAGCTCGCGCAGCAGCATCTCGGCGGACAAAACGAGGAAACCGACTGGTTGCTGGAAAGCTGGCGCTTCACCCTCGACGCGCTGGCTAATAAACCGGAGGCGCTCATCGGCGGGGTCGATTGGGTCACGAAAAAATGGCTCCTGGAAACCTTCATGGAGGAGGAAAAGATCGGTTGGGACGACCCATGGCTGCAGAGTCTCGACCTCGAGTATCATAACATTGACCGCGCGAAGGGGCTCTTCTTCGGCGTGCCCGCGGCCAAGCGCATCGGCGAATGGAACCATAGCGTGCAGCGGCCGGAAGCGATGCGGACGCCGCCGGCGGATACGCGCGCGGCCGGCCGGGCGCGCGCGGTGGAATGGTTTCAGGCGCGGCGGCAGCCCTACGTGATCAATTGGGATTCCGTCGCCTGCGAAGGACGGGACTTCTTGCTGATGGGTGACCCACTACAGACCTACGAACAGGAAGTGGCGGATTTCCTGGCGCTGCCGCGGCCCTCGACCAACAAATAAGGGACCGCTCGTTAGGGCGCCGGACTGGATGCGGGCGTGGCCATTTCGTCGTCGAGGCGGCCAAGGGCAGGGAGTCCGTAGTTTTGCTGGAGCATGGGCGCTTCCTCGGCCACTTGCGCGAGGTCGAGCTCGAGCTGTTTCGGATCTTCCTCGGTCTCGATCTTGATGAAACCACCTTCCAGGGGATGGCCCACGGCGTCGGCTAAATCACGCAGCGATTTGATCTCGCGGCCGTTGACCGTCTTGACCGTGAGGTAAGCCAGTTCGTCGTATCCGATGGTGCTGTTCGCCGGCAGCACCTGGCTCAGAATAACGACCCGCCGCTTTCCTTCCGGGAAGAGCTCGGACTGAAAACGATCCATGTAGACGAATCTTTGCGGCGCTTCCTTCTGCCAGTTGGTGCCCCATTCCTTGAGATATTGCCGGCTAAGTTCCTGGAAGATCAGGCCGCCAAGAACGTAATAGGAGGGCGGGCCGCCATCGTTATACGGCGGGATCACGTAATCGTCCGCGGCGCGATGCGCGAGCACGACGTTAAGCGCCAGCGGCTTGCCGGCGCGCTGGATCTGGAAAGGCACGGTGTCGCCCGCGTAGAATTTCGTCGTCAGTAAATTGGTAAACTCGATCTTGCCGTAGAGCGGGTCGACGTAGTTGCCGTTCTGGTCGATCTCGTTCCCGGCGACGTTCGTGATGATGTCGCCCACCTGCATCCCGGCCTGTGCCGCAGGCATGCGCGGATCGATGCTCATCACGTAAACGCCGGCGGCTTTCCCGGTTTGCCCGGCGTACTTCCGCAGTTGCGGATCGCGCGTCGGGAAGAAGCCGAAGCCGGCGGAAGGGAAACCGCTGTAGGGCGTGGTCTCGGCGGCTTTCAAGAAGTGCGCAATGATCGGCGCCGGGATCGCATCGAGCACTTGCGAGCGCGGATCGTAACGCAGCAGCAGGCCGGCGAGCTTGTTCTGTTTCACCAGCGGGATGGTGTAGCTGTTGTCCCGATACTGCATCGTCATGCTGATGCGGTAGGTGAGGAATTGCCCCAGGTCGGCCGGGTAGCGCGTCATCTGGATGGTCGTGACCAGGCCGTCGGTAATCACGAGCGCGCCAGTCGGCTCGAGCTGCATCGCCGCGAGGTGATCGCCGACCACGGTGTCGAGTGCGAGCTGCAAGGGCGTGAGGCCATCGAGGAATTTCTTATCGCTCGGCTGGAGGAGCGCGAGGTTGGCCTCGTAGTCGATCACGACCACGTCGGCCCCGGTTTTCTCGCCAGTCTCGGCGCGCTCGAGTTCGACGTAGTTTTGGTTCGCCACCAGGTCGGCGGTCACGAGCACGCGGCCTTTGCTCAAGACGGCGCCGAGGGCGCGCTTCGAGAAGGGCGCCTTCTTCTGCCACGGGCGCTGGTAATCGTAGGGCTGGCCGGTGACGTTTACCCGGACTAACGAGAGCTCCTTCGGCTTGACCGTCGGGACCGTGACCGGGCCCTTCGGCGCGGCGGGGGTTTGCGCGACGGCGCTGCCTAACGACAGCAAGCCGGCCAAAGTGATGGCTAAATAAAGCGCGCGCTTCACTTCGCCTCCTCCTCTTTCGGGGCGGGGTCTACTGGCGGCTTCGGCGGCGTTTCCTCGTTCAGGTTCTGTTCCTTGACCACGTTGTAGCGCGTCTTGATCCGCTCTCGCGCCGCTTCCACTTCCGCGCGGTCGAGGATGAGCGGCGGGCCGTCGCCGATAAAGCGGATGACGTATTGCGCAGGCGTTTCCGCAAAGGCCTTCGCGAGGTCGGCGATGGTTTTGATCTTCTGGCCATTGACCTCATCGACGATCCCGGCGCGATAAGGCTGGAGGTAAGTGTTAATCGGATCTGGCAGGATATTAGTCAGCACGATCACTTCCGGATGTTCGAGGTAGATCTGCTCGATCACGAAGAAGTCGAAGTAATGGCGCAAACGCAGGTCCTGCGGCTGGTAAGCCTGCATCATGTCGAGAGACATCGGCTGGAAGAGCAGGCCGCCAAAAACCACGTAGCGCGGCTGGACATCGTAGTGATGACCCTGGATCGAGTAAGGCCAGATCGGGCCGAGTTCGACGTTCACCGTCATCGGCTGCCGGTCGCGCAAGAGGTCAAGCTTGACCGTGTCGCCGCGAAATTTCCGCTCGACCACTTCCGGCATTTCCACGCGTTCGCCTTCGAGTTCGACAAAGGAATCGCTCGCGATCGGGTGATCGTCGATCGCCAGGAGAACGTCGCCAGACTTGAGCACCTTCGAGGCGTTGGCCGCCGCCACCACGGTGTTCACGAGCACCCCGCGATCGTTATCTTCCAGCCCGAGGAAGCGGCGTTGCGCGGGATTTTGCAGCTTCGAATAGGTCAATCCGAGATCGACGTAGCGATCATAGCGCCCATCGCTCACGTCCTTTAAAAAACGGGTCACCACCGGCGTCGGGATCATGTAGGCCACGCCTTGCGCGACGTCGCCGCTGTAACCTTGGAAGGCCACGCCTACGACTTTGCCGTTCTGCATCACCGGGCCGCCGCTGTTCCCGGGATTAATCTGCGCGCTGATCTGAATCGCGAGGTGCTGGTCGATCGACGAGTGCGTGTAGAGCTGGAAGTCGACCCGCGAAACGATCCCGGTGGTGACCGACATGCGCTGCCCGCCGATCGGGTAACCGTAAGCGGAGACGGTCGACTCGAGCTCGGGAATGCCGCCAAATTTAAGCGGCACCATGTTCCGGTAGAACTCGGGCGAAGCCACCTTGATCAGGGCGAGATCGCAATCGTGCGCCACGAAGAGAACGCTCGCGGGATACTTATTCGGGTCGCCTTCGCGCTCGACCGTGAGGTAGCGGCTGTTGCTCACGACGTGAGCATTGGTCATGATGCGATCGCCCTCGATGACAAACCCGGCGCCGACCCCGCGCTGGATCGCGCCGCTATTCCAGGGCGCGCGGTAATCCGGTTCCAACTCGGTCGAGGTAATCCGCACGAGGCTGCTCTGGATGTTACCGTTCGGGCGCGCGGGCACCGCCGGCGGGGCGACATTTCCGGCAGGCGGAAGCGCGGGGCTGGAGGAAGCGTGCGGCTCGCCGGTGGGCGGCAGGGTGCCTTTTTGCTGTGCGGGCAACAGGCCGGCAGAGAGCAGGAGGACCGTCGAAAGAAATGCGAGATGCCTCATCAGGAACCGGGAAGATGAGACAAAGGCCTGCGAAATCAAATGCCCGCGCGGTCGAGCAGCGAAGCGAGAACGGTCTCCGCTTCGAAGACCTCCCGCGCCAGCTCGGCCGCGGCCCGCGCGTGATGCGCATAGTCGGCATTGATTGCGCGCACCGCCTCGGCGATCTCGCCTAACGAGTCGAAAGCAAAGAGCCCGCCGCCGCCGCCGTAGTGCTCGGTGAATCCAGTTTGCTGGGTAATGACCGGCCGTCCGGCGGCGAGGTAGCAGGCGCTCCGGTCGCTGAACCAGCCGCTGCGGAGGCGCACGTATTGATCCTTCGCGACGGTGAACTCGCCCTTCGAATCGCGGATGTAATCGCGGTAGAGATGCCAGTCGTCGCTGATCTCCTGAGGCGAATGAAAGCGCCAGCCCGCGGCAAGGAATTGCGCACGCGTGGCCTCCTCGCGGATATTGGTGGCCAGCTCGAAGGTCTCGCCCGCGCGCGCCGGTGCTTCGACAAAGCGGAGAAACTCGCGCGACTTGCTCCAGACATATTTCTCGCCGCGCCACTCGATGTCTTTCAGATCGCTCGTGTTCCAATTCGCGATCGAAGTGAAGACCGCGCCGGCCGGCGGCAGGCTTCGGCGCGCCAGAAATCAGTCACCACCGGCTGGCGGGTAGGCAGCCACTTCATGCCCTGTGTCGGCACGGCAAAACGGGGGGTGCCGACGTTCTCGCCAAAGGTGAAAAGCGCGCGGTGCTGCCGGAGATAGGCGAGGGTTTTCTCGACTCCCTGGTCGACTTTGATTTGTTCGAGGCCGGGATCGCTTTCGACGTAGATCAAGCGGTCGTTAGCCGACAAGTCGTCGTGTAATTCCTGCGACCCGCAGACATTCAAGAGCGCATCGGCGTCGCGATAAAGCTCGCGAATCTTTGCCAGCGAGAGGCCGGCGGTCGGCTCCCCCGGCAGATAACGCGCGCAAAAGGACCAGCGATCCGCAAAGCCGAACTCGTCGCCTAATTTCCGCAGGAGACGCGCGGCGTAGCCGTAATCCTCGGAGACGTCGCCCGTCGCAGGGTCGTAGGGATGCCTGCCGGAATCCTCGAGGTAGTAGACCTCATGCCCCAGCCGTTGCAGCCCGACGAGGTAATGCAGGTGCTGCCAAATCACCCCGGCGATCGGGATCGAGCCCATGAAGCCGAGGACGACGATGCGCTTGCGCTCCATCGCTCGTTA
Organism: uncultured Verrucomicrobiae bacterium; assembly: GCA_963726745.1. Classification (GTDB taxonomy): domain Bacteria; phylum Verrucomicrobiota; class Verrucomicrobiia; order Chthoniobacterales; family UBA10450; genus JACCTI01. Next base: position 361,887 of record CAVSDR010000002.1, on the reverse strand, counting down.
GGCCGGAAGTTCTTTCACAATCACCGCGGGGTTTCCGGCAACGATGACATTAGCCGGCACGCTCCGACTAACGACCGCGCCGGCGGCGACGACGGAGTTTTCGCCAATGGTCACGCCCTTGAGGATGACCGCGTTCATCCCGACCCACGCGCCGTCCTGGATGATCACCGGCGCGGTCCGGAGAACCGGGCGCGGCGGGCGGTCTTTGTAGAAAGGCGCGAGCGCGAGGGTGTCGAGGTGACGCTGCGCGGTGTCGAGCGGGTGAAAGTCGGAATCGGCCAGGCCGACGTTCCAGGAAATCAGGCAGTGCTTTCCAATCTCGATCCGTTCCTCGGCCATGATCAGGGCGCCATTCACGAGCGTGAAATCGCCGATGGTGCAGGAGCCGTTCAAGCCGATGGCAAAGGAACAGCCGGCGTAGCAAGAGACGTGATCGCCGATCACGACCGCGCGTTCGCGCTTGCTTTTGAAGTGGCGAAAACTCTGCGCCGTCTCGAGGTAAAAGCCTTCGCCGTAGACGACATTTTCGGGAATCGGATGATGCCACCAATCGCCTTCGACGCGTCGCTCCTGGTTTACATTGCTCATGGTCTAACGAGGGTAATTTCCGGCCGCATACAGCGCCGCGTAAGGCCCGCCGGCGTCGACCAACTCGGGCCCGCGGCCTTGCTCGACGATCTCGCCGCGTTGCAGGACGACGATGCGGTCGACGTGGTGGATGGTCGCGATCCGGTGAGTCACGATCAAGGTGGTGCGGCCGCGCATCAGTTCCTTCATCGTCTCCATGATCGCCGCTTCCGTGGTCGGGTCGAGGGCGGAGGTGGGCTCGTCGAGCAGCAGGATGGGGGCGTTCTTGAGAAAGGCGCGCGCGATCCCGATCCGCTGCCGCTGGCCGACACTCAAGTGTCCGCCGCGCTCGCCCACCTGGCTGCGGTAACCATTGGGCATTTGCCGGATGAAATCGTCGGCCTGGGCGCGGCGCGCGGCTTCTTCAATCTCGGCATCGGTCGCGTTGGGCCGGCCGTAGGCGATATTTTCGCGCACGGTGGTGGAGAAAAGCAGCGTGTCCTGCAGGACGATGCCGATGTGCGCGCGGAGAGATTTTTTGGTGATCGCGCGCAGGTCGCGGCCATCGAGCAAGACGCGCCCGGCCGTCGGGTCGTAAAAGCGCGGGACCAGGCTCAGCAGCGTGCTCTTGCCCGCGCCGGTGCCGCCGACGAGGGCAACCGTTTGGTTCGGCGAAATCTCGAGATCGATCGCGCGCAGGACCGGTTGCTCCAGGGAATAGCCGAAGTCGACCGCTTCGAAGCGAATCGAGCCGGCGGTCTGGGTGATCACGGCCGCGCCGGGCGCATCGACCACGTCGTCGGCGCGATCGAGCACCTCGAAGCAGCGCTGCGCGCCGGCCGCCGCGCCCTCCATCGCCCAGGTGGTGTAGGTGAGCGATTCGAGCGGCTGGTAAAGCATCAGCAAATAGGCGCTGAAAACCAGAAGCGAGCCGAGCGTGAGGGTGCCGGCTAAAACGTGCAGCGTGCCGACGTAATACATCGCTGCGGTGCCCAGAACCATGAGCGTGCTAATGACGAGCGCGCTGTTCACGTTTGTGAGGGTAAGGCGCAAATTAGCGCGCAAGCTCTCCTGCGCCTGGTGCTGGAACTGGCGCACCTCCCACTCCTCGCGGCCGAAGGCGTGGACCATGCGCACGGAGCTGAGACCTTCCTGCGCCTGCGCCAGGAGAGCGCTTTCCTGCTCGTGAATGTGGGTCGATTGGCTGCGAATCTTGCGCGCGAAATAGTAGATCGCGGCCACGATCGCCGGAACCACGCCTAACGAGAGCAAGGTCAGCTGCCAGTCGATCCCGATCATGATCACGAAGGTGCCGAGGAGCGTGATCCCGCTGTTAAAGATGTTGGTGAAGCCCTGGTTGTAGATCGTCTGGATGGCCTGCGAGTCGTAGGCCACGCGGAAGGAGGAATCGCTCGAGCGGCGAGCGTCGTGATACCGCAGGGAGAGCGACTGCAGGTAGGCGTAGAGGTTGGTGCGCAGCTTGAGCAGGGCGCGCAGGCCGACGCGGACGAAAAGGAAATTGCTCACGAGGTTGCACAAGCCCCAGACGATCTGGATGGCCACGAGCGTGAGGCAGAGCAGGGCGACCGCCCCTTTAATCGAAAAGGCCGGCAAATTAGGCAGCAAGATGGTGGTCTGCGCGCCGCTCCCGGCCGCGGGAAGGACGTGATCGACGATGAGCTTAAACGGCCAGGGCTTAAGCAGGTTCAAGCCGATCCCGCAGAGCGTGAGCAGGAGACCGGCGACGGTCTGGCCGAGGAATGGCCGGTAATATTGCAGCACGCGCCGGTAGATCGACATGGGGATTTCTGATTGCGGAGGGCGGATTTCTCGTTGATCTAGCGCGCCGGCCGTTGGCGTTTGCCGAGGCTAAGGCAGAATTCCGAAATTAGAAATCGCCCATGCATCATCTTCTCGAGATTTGGTTCGGTTGGGTCCAGCACTGGGGCTACTGGGGCATCATCATCCTGATGGCGATGGAGAGTTCCATCTTCCCGGTGCCGAGCGAAGTGGTGATCCCGCCGGCGGCATTCCTCGCAGCGCAGGGGCATCTCGATTTTACCTGGGTGGTGGTGGCTGGGACGGTCGGGTCGTATCTCGGCTCGGCGATCACCTATTGGGTTTCGCTGGCCGTCGGACGGCCGCTGGTGGTGCGCTTCGGCCGCTTCTTTTTCCTGAGCGCGGAAAAGCTCGACCGCGCCGAGATCTGGCTCGCGCGCTACGAGGCGGGCGGAGTGTTTTTTGCGCGCCTGCTGCCGGTGATCCGCCATCTGATCTCGATTCCCGCGGGGATCGTGCGGATGAACTTCGCGCTTTTCAGCGCCGTTACGATCACCGGCTCGGCCATTTGGTGCTACATCCTCGCGCACCTCGGGCGCCGGGCCTACACGCTCCGGCCAGACTTGATTTCCAACCCGGAAGCGATGGTGGCTTTCATCAAGTCGCAGTCGCTCTGGATCGTGCTCCTGATCGTCGTCTTTGCCGCGCTCTATCTCGTGGTGATGCGACTCAGTGCTCGCAAAACTGCGACGTAAGGCCGTGTCAACATTCTGACACTTCTGTCAGAATGCTTTCGCTGAGAGCGGTTTCCAAAGGGCCGGCAAAATTCTTCGCCTCGACAGCGAGCGATAATGAACGCTGGCATCGCGCCTGCTATCTAAGCAGGCAACCCTATGAAGAAGACTAATCAAATCCTCAAATCGACGCCGAAACTCTCCCTGGGCGATCTCATCTTCGCGGTGAGCTCGTGCACGAAGAGCACGAAAGAAACGGTTGCCGCAGTGGCTGATTTGCTCGGCAGCGGCCAAGTCCGTGTGCAGAGCAACGGCCGCTTCGCGCGCGCTCGCGTCTGCTAGTCGCTCCGACTTTAGTTAGGTTTGTGGGGAACGCCGCCCAGCGCGCAAGCGCTGCGGCGGCTTTTTCACTTTCGCTCCCGGAGGCCGCTCCTATCTTCCGCCGGTGATCGAACGTTATTCGCGCGCGGAGATGCGCGCCCTTTGGTCGGAGCAGCGCAAATTCGAGATCTGGCTCGAGATTGAAACGCTCGCGTGCGAAGCCATGGCCGACCTGGGCCAGATCCCGCGCGCGGATGCAGAGCAAATTAGACAGCGCGCTCGCTTTTCCATTCCCGAGATCGCGGAGATCGAGCGCCGGACGAATCACGACGTGATCGCGTTCCTCGAGAACGTGGCCGCTTCCGTGGGCCCGGCGGCGCGTTGGATGCACCAGGGGTTGACCTCTTCCGACGTGCTCGACACTACGCTTGGCGGTGCAGATGACCGAGGCCGCGCGCTTGTTAGCCGACGACTTGAAAAGCCTGCGCGTCGCGATCGCGGAGCAGGCGCAGCGTTTCAAGATGACGCCGATGATCGGCCGGAGCCACGGGATTCACGCGGAGCCGATCACGTTTGGCTTGAAGATGGCGCTGATGTTCGACGAGTTCGGCCGCGCAGAAGAACGGCTGGCACAGACCGCGGAACGCGTGCGCGTGGGAAAATTAAGCGGCGCGGTCGGGACGCACGCGCACCTCGACCCGGCGATCGAGCGCGCGGTTTGCGAGAAGCTGGGTCTAAAAGCGGCCACGCTCTCCACGCAAATTATCCAGCGAGATCGACACGCGGAATTCTCGACCACGCTCGCGTTGATCGCCTCCAGCATCGACCGCTGGGCCACGGAATTTCGCCATCTGCAACGCACCGAAGTCCTCGAAGTGGAGGAGTTCTTCAGCGAAGGCCAAAAGGGGAGCTCGGCCATGCCGCACAAGCGCAACCCGATCACCGGCGAACGCCTGAGCGGCCTCGCGCGCGTCCTTCGCGGCCACGCGGTGACCGCGCTGGAGAACGTTGCCCTTTGGCACGAGCGCGACATCAGCCACTCGAGCGCGGAGCGGATTATCCTGCCGGATGGCTGCATCCTGCTCGACTACATGCTGGCGAAATTGCGTGAGCTGGTCGCCGGCCTGCAGGTTTACCCGGAGCACATGCGGGAGAATCTCGAGCGCACCAAGGGCCTCTACTTCAGCCAGTCGATCCTCCTCGCCCTAACGAGTGCTGGCGCAGAGCGCAAGACGGCATACGAGGCCGTGCAACGCGCCGCCATGCGCACCTGGAAAGGCGGGCAATCGTTCGCCGAGAACGCCAAGGCCGAGCCGGAGATCACGGCGTTGCTTTCGCCGGCAAAGATCGACGAGCTCTGTTCCCTCGAGGTGCATCTGCGGCACGTGGACGAAACTTTCCGCGCGCTCGGGTTGTAATTAAGGGCCGCGCAGGGAAGCGCGCCCGAATGTTAAAGTATGAAGCCGATTCTTTACGTGAAGACCGGCTGCCCCTATTGCCGCCGGGCGAAGGAATATCTCGACGAGCAGCAGATCGCTTACGAGGAAGTCGACGTGCGCGGGGACGCCTCGGGGATGAAAAAGCTCGAGCAACTCTCCGGGCAAACGAAGACGCCGACGCTCGATTGGGACGGCAATGTGCTGGCTAATTTCGGCGTGGACGAGCTGCAGCGCTTCCTCGCGGAGCACACCGCGGAGAATTAAGCGACCGCATCGAGCAGGACCTCAGCGATCCTCGCCGAGCGATCGAGCAGCACCTGCGCGGTCTCGAAAGTGACTCCAGATTGCGCGGCATCCTGTTGCAGGCTCACGCGCATTTTCCCGCCGCGCCACTTGAGGATCAGGTGGGCCACGCGGAAGCCGCTGCTTAATTCCACGCCCGCCAGCTCGAAGAGCGCGGTCAATTGCATCCGCATCGGCGCGGTTGGCGCCGGCATGAGTTCCATTGAGCTCTCGCCGGCGGAAGGAAGGAGCGCGATACCGGCCATGGGCACGGCCTGGTCACTCGCGATCGAGGGAATCGCATTGGTCGTGGGCACCAGGCGGATGGTGTCGATTTGCCCGCGCGCGTCCAGGTCGACGGCGGCCAGCTCGAAGCCGGCCTCGGGAATGACGCTGCCGGGGAGCGATTGCGGGAGCACGTGCAGCGAGACCGTGGAAGCGAAAGGGCGCGCGCGGATCGCTTTCATCTGCAGGCTCGGGGAAAATTGGATCGAGAGCACTTCCAGCGGCAGCGTCAGGACGACCGCGTTGTTGTTCCCCGCATGGACCAGCGCGGGCGCGAGCATGCTGCTGCTCTCGTTAGGCAGCGGCGGCAGGGCCACGATCGTCGGGGGTGCCGGAGGCGGCAGGATGGCGGGTGCGGGTGGCGTTTCCGACGCGGCTGCCGCCGGCGGGACGGCTGCGGGATGCTCGCCGTTTGGCTGCTTGCGGCTGTTGGAGCGCGGCGGTGCCGGGGGCTTCGGGACGGCAGCAATCTTCGGTTTCTTCCGACGTGCGGCGATAAGCTTCGGCAAGTCGGCCAGGGTCTTCTCGACCAGTTCGAGGAGCGAAGTGGAAAGGAACGGCTTCGGGATCGCCGCGACCACGTTCTCGCAACGCTCGGCCACATTCAGCATTTCCGGCACGTGCCCGGACATCATCACCACCGGCAGCCGGGCGGTCTCCGGATTGGCCAGAAGTCGCTGGCAAACTTCGCCGCCGGTGATGTCTGGCAGGCTGTAATCAAGCAAGATTAGGTCGGGCTGCTCCTCGCGGGCCCGCTCCACGCCGTCGAGTCCGTTGGCAGCGGTCACGATCTTCAATTCCGGGTCGGCGGTGGAGAGGATTTCGTCGACGAAAACGAGCAGCATTTCGGTGTCGTCGATCACGAGGATTTTCTTGCCTGCGAAGACGGCGTTTGCAGCAGTCTTCTTCTCCGGCGGCGGCGGCGGCGATGGAAGCGGACGCGGCCGCGCCGAAATGGGCTTGGCAGCCGGTATCCCCTCGTTCGGCGGCAGCGGCCGCGGATTTGGCCGAGTGGCGCGCAGGGCCTCCAGGAGGACAAAGGCCCAGCCGCCCTGCACGCTGCAGGGGGCATCGATTTGCCGGGGCACTTCGTCCACGCGCGGGGCGGGCCAGCGCAGGATTTCCTGCAGCGCGGTCACCCCGACCAGGCCAGGGCAGACCGCATGCGCAATCTTGCCCCCGGAAAAGTGAATCTCTCCGGAGCGACCGTGCGCGCTGCGAACCTCGAGGATGCCGCTGGCGGCGGAAACAGCCTGGAGGACGAGCAGATCGATCAGCGCCAGATCCTGGAGCGGGAGCGCCGTGGCAGCGGGGGCGAGCAACTGCGCGACCGTGCGGCCAAAGCCGTTCACCTCGAAGGGCTTTTTCAGAAAGGTGAACGCGGCCGGGCCATTCGGCTCCGCGGCGATCTCGCGCGCGTCATCCGCGGCGATGATGATCACGTGGGTCGCGGGCGAGTTCTCGCGCAGGCGTTTGAAAAAGGCGACCGCCCCTTTCTGCGCAGGGTCGAAATCGGCGATCAGGAGGTCGATGGGCTGCTCGGCAGCGGCTCGTTCCACCTCGACGAAAGACTGGACCACGCGGACGCGGCTCTCCGGGGCAAACTTCCGCAGGAGCGCGGAGAAGGCGGAGGCCAGGGCGGCATATTCCTCGAGCAGGACGACCTGGGAGGCTGTGCCGGCACATTTTTCTGGAGGGGATGGCACAGGTGAGACGGAGTGGAATTGCTAGAATAGGAGAAACGGCCGAATTTTACCAAGAACTCAATTTTCGACCCGGCCGACGTCCCCTGAGTTAGACCCCTTCGCTGGCGGGCCGTTGCATGGCGCCGGATCACTCGAAGCGCAATGCTTCAATCGGATCCAGCGAAGCGGCTCGCCACGCAGGATAAAAGCCGAACCCAATACCGATGGCCGAGCAGACCACCAGGCCCGCGAGGGCCCAACCGTAGGGGAAAATCAAGTCGGCCTGCAACCAGAGAGCCAGCAAATCGCCGCCTAAAACTCCCAGGAGAATGCCCAGAATGCCGCCCGCCTGCGAGATGAAGACCGCCTCGGTGAGGAACTGCCGGAGGATGTCGCCGCTGCGCGCGCCAATGGACTTGCGGATGCCGATTTCCTTTGTCCGCTCAGTCACGCTCACGAGCATGATGTTCATGATCCCGATCCCAGCGGCGACCAGCGCGATCAAGCTGATGACAAAGGCGCCGATGCGGACCACGCCGGCAATCGAGGCGAAGGCGCTTTTCAGGGAATCGTTCGAATAGACTTCGAAATCGTTTGGCTGATTTGGCTTGAGCCCGCGGGCGATCCTCATCGCGCCGATCGCCTTGTCGAGCGTGCGATTGTAGGTCTCCTGCGAGTGCGCCTGCGTGGCGATATTAACCGTCCGCTTGGCCGAGCCGAAGTCCTCGAAGAAACGCGTGATCGGCATCGCGCAGATGTCATCCTGGCTTTGGCCAAAGGCGGTCCCTTTTTCGTTCATTACCCCGATGATCGTTACCGGGTGGCCGTTGAGCTTGATCGTTTTGCCGATGGGCGATTCGTGCGGGAAGAGCGTCTTCTCGAGCGTTTTTCCGACGACCACCACGCGCCGCGAAAGCTCCACGTCCTCATCTGTTAAGTTCCGCCCGTAAGCCAGGGTGTAGGAGTTCGCGATGAGGAAGCTCTTGTTCGTCCCGGCGACGGTGAGGCTTGGCGGGGTCTTGAGGCCGTTGTAAGTCGCCTGGCCGCGGAAGTCGAAAGTCTTCAGGCAAATCTCCGCCGCCACCTCCTCCATCAAGCTGTAGTAACGCAACGCCTGGGCGTAGGTCACATTGCGCCGGTTCTCATACTTTTCCGCGTTCCGTCCGCCGGCGCCGCCGCTCACGGGATATTTCGCAAATTGAAAAATATTCGACCCGAGAAAACTGATCCCGCTCTCGATCGAAGTCTGAAGCGCCGCGATCGCGGTCATCACCGAGATCACCGAAAAAACGCCGATGGTGATCCCGCTCATGGTCAGCCCAGAGCGCAGCTTATTCGCGCCTAACGACTGCAAAGCCATGGAGATGATTTCGCGATAGCGCATTGAAATAATTAGCTGAGAGCGCGATGGACCTCCAAGGCCGCATCAATCATCACTTCCGTGGTTCGATTGATTCCCTCCGGAACCCCGGTGTTCTCCCTGCCCGCGGTGGTTAATCCGCGCTCACTCATAACGCAGCGCCGTCACGGGATCGAGGCGGGAGGCGGACCAGGCGGGAGCGAAGCCGGAGATGAGGCCGGTGAGGACCGAGACGAGCATGCTCACGAGCACGAGAGCCATGGAAAACTGCACCGGGAAGGAGGGGAAGGCGCGTCCGATCCCGACCGACATCAGGTAGGCAAAAGCCAGGCCGATGAGCCCGCCGGCCAGGCAAAGCGCAGTCGACTCGATCAGGAATTGCAGGAGAATCGTGCGCCGCCGCGCGCCCAGCGCTTTGCGTGTGCCGATCTCTTTCGTGCGTTCCTTCACGCTCACGAAAGTGATGTTCATGATCCCGATCGCGCCGACAAAAAGTGAAAGCCCGGTAATGAAAAGGCCGGCAATCGCGATCGAGTTCTTCACCGGATCGAGCGTGCTCTTAAAGGCCTGCTGCTCGTTGATGTTGAAATCGTTTTTCTTCTCCGGCGGCAGCGCGCGCACCCGCCGCATCAGGCCAGTCAGCTCATCCTTCGCTTCTTCGAGCTTGGTTTTATCCTTCACCTTCACCCGCACGTCCGACTCGCTCTTGGAGCTGAAATATTTCCGGAACGTCGGCAGCGGCACGATCACGATCGAGTCGAGACTGAAGAGCCCGAGAAACGATCCCTGCCGCGCGCCCACGCCGATGACTTTGAGTTGCTGTCCGTTTATCAGCACAGCCTTGTCGATCGGGCTGGCGCCGGGGAAAAGCGCATCGGCGACGTCGTAACCGAGCAGGCAGACATTGGCTGCGCCGCGCGTTTCGGCGTCGTTAAAGAAGCGGCCCTCGTCGAAGTCCACCGTGGAGATGAGCGGATACTCCGCGGTGGTTCCTTGAATGAAAATGCTGCTAACCTGGCTGTCGCCGGCTTTGACCGTGCGGACCACATTCGACGTCGGCACCGCGAGCAGGAGATTGCTGTTGGGCGTCGCCGCGATTAAGCGGTTGAGCGTTTCCGCATACTCCGTTTTGATCTCGCGCCGGTCGCGGTAGTTCCACCAATCATTCACCCGCGCCCAGGGAAACTGGCTCACGTAGAGCACGTCATCGCCGAGGATGGCCATGCTCTTGTCGAAGCCGCTCTGGATTCCGGTAATGGCCGTGCCCATGAGCGTGACCGCGACGATCCCGATGATCACGCCGAGCGCGGTGAGCATGGAGCGCGTCTTGTTCGCCTCCATTTGCGCGAGCGCGATCTTCCAGCTCTCGCTCAGCTCGTAGAGAAACCGCTTCACGCGCTGAAAGTGATCGCCTCCGCGGTCGCGAGTTCGCTCGACTCGTCGCTTTCAATCACGCCATCGCGCAGGTGAACCGCGCGGCGCGCGTGGCGGGCGATATCCGGCTCGTGGGTCACGAGGATGATGGTATTGCCGCGCTGATAGAGCGCCTCGAGCAAGGCCATGATTTCCTCGCCGGTCTTCGAATCGAGATTTCCCGTCGGCTCGTCGGCTAAAATAATCGACGGATTGTTCACCAGGGCGCGCGCGATCGCGACCCGCTGGCGCTGCCCGCCGGATAACTCGTTAGGCTTGTGTCCCAGGCGGTCGCCCAGGCCCACGCTGCGCAAGGCCTCGGCGGCGCGCTCCTCGCGGGTCGCAGGGTCGATCCCGGCGTAGATCAAAGGCAGCTCGACGTTCCGCAGGCTGGTGGAGCGGGGGAGGAGATTAAACGTCTGGAAGACGAACCCGATCTCCTTATTCCGGATCTCCGCGAGATCGTCGCCATCCATCGCGGAAACGTCTTTGCCGTTGAAGAAATAATGTCCGCTGCTCGGCGTGTCGAGGCAGCCGAGCATGTTCATGAGCGTCGACTTGCCGCTGCCGCTCGGCCCCATGATCGCGAGGTATTCATTCTGCCGGATCTGCAGGCTCACCCCGCGCAGGGCATGCACGGTTTCCTCGCCCATCACGTAGTGCTTCGTGATTTCGCGAATGTCGATGACGACGGGGGACATGCCGGCGCGCCGCTACTTCTTCGCTTCCTTCTCGATCTCCACCTTGGCGCCATCCTTGAGCTTGCGGCTGATCGCGCTGTAGCTCCCGGAAATCACTTCATCGCCGGGTTGCACCCCGCTTTTGATCTCCATGAAAGTGTCGTCGGCGATTCCAGTGGTGACCTTCTGCCATTTGACCACGCCGCCCGTTTTGAGGAAGACGCCCTTGGACATCTTCTCGCGCTCTTCGCGCTCGGCGCGCTTTTCCTGGCGCTCGTTTGTGAGCTCGGCGGCGTTATCGCCCTTGTCGCTCGCGGCCTGCTTCGCCTTGCGCTTCTCGATTTCTTCCGGGCTCAAGTTGCTGTCTCCGGTGCGAATGGTCACGCTCTGCATCGGCACGGCGACGGCGTTCTCGACCATGTCGGTCTGGATATCCGCAGTGCAACTCAGACCCGGGCGAAGCTGCACATCGTTGTCGTCGATGTGGATCTTGACCTCAAAATTGGTCACTTCTTCCTGGGTGGCCGCGCCGGTGGTTTTCCCGGTGTTCGCGATCTGCGCGACGGTGCCGTGGAATTTCCGCTCTCCGTAGGCATCGATCGCGATGATCGTTTTGTCGCCCACCTTTACGTTGACCACGTCGTTCTCGTTCACGTCGACCCGCGCCTCCATGTTCGTCAGGTCGGCCACGCGCATCACTTCGGTGCCGGCGAATTGGTTGGTCGCGACCACGCGCTCGCCGCGCTTGCTATTCAAGACCGTGACCGTGCCATCGATCGGCGAATAGATGGTGGTCTTGGAAAGCTGGTCGCGCGCCTGGCTGGACCCGGCTTCGGCGCGCTCGATCTCGTGCAGCGAGCTGTCAAAGTTCGCCTTGGCCACTTCGTTCGTCGTCTGCGCTGCGACCATCTCGGATTCCGAGATCATCTTCTTGTTAAACAAATCCTGCGCCCGCTTGAGATCGGCGTCGGCCTTGAAGGCTGCCGCCTTCAGTTGCAAGCTGGTCGCACGGGCGGAGCTGATCGACGCTTCCTGCGCCTCGAGGATCGCCTTGTAGCTATCCGGCCGGATCTTCAAGAGGAGCGCGCCTTTCTTCACTTTCATCCCGTCCTCCACGGGCAACTCGGTGATCTCGCCGGCTACTTCCGGGGAGATTTTGACTTCCACTTCGGGCTGGATCTTGCCGGTCGCCGAGACCGTCTGGATGATCGTCCGCCGGATCGCCTTTTCGGTTTGCACCGGGAGTGGTTTCTCGCGTTTGCCGTTGATGATCGAGATCACCAGCCAGGCCACGAGCAGGCCGACGATTCCAATAATGAGATAACGCCGGCGGCGCGAACGCTTCTTTTTCGAAGCGAGCGGCGAGACCGGCGCGGGCTCGGCCGGCGCGGTGGACGCGGCTGGCCGGGAGAGAGTTTGTTGCATCAGGGGGTGGAGCCTAGCGGAAGGCCAGGCGAATGGGTAGCTTTCTCAGACCGCGATTCGAGGCGCGGCGTTCAAGCGGGAAAAGCGAAAAAACGGGCGGCGCCAGCGTTAGCGCGGATCGGCGAAATGGCTCTCCCGCGGCACCGGGATATGGCCCATCGGATCGGCGGAGAAGGCCGCCGGGCCGCGGTCGGTGTCGTCGGTTTCGAGACCACTGGCGCAACCGCCGAGAACAAGAGCCGCCACCTGCGAGCGCGGCCAGAAAAAGAAGTTTCATGCGATAGCGCTGACTGTGCGCGCGGCGGCGCTTTCTGCAAACTCCGTCGCCGTCGCCACCGCTCGCGCCTCGATTTGCGCGATCGCCCAGGCCGCGTGTCCCGCGATCAACGGCTCGGGATCGGCCGCGGCGCGCGCGAGCGCCGGGAGATCGTCGCGCGTGCCGACATTCCCGAGCGCGACGCAGACATTTCGCAGGAAGCCGCGGCGCTTGATCCGCTTGATCGGCGACCCGCGAAAAAGCGTGCGAAAGCGCGCGTCGTCCAGCGCAAGGAACTCGCGCAGTTCCAGCGCCGCTACTTCCGGGCGCGCGTGCAGCGCGGTCTCGCGCGCGACCGCGGCAAAGCGGTTCCACGGGCAGACGTCGAGACAAGTGTCGCAGCCGTAAATGCGATCGCCGATGAGCGGCCGCAGCTCCAGCGGGATGGCGCCTTTGAGTTCGATCGTGAGATAGGAAATGCAGCGCCGCGCATCGAGCCGGTGCGGCGCGGTGATCGCGCTCGTGGGGCACGCCGCCATGCAGCGGGTGCAGCTGCCGCAATGCGCTGTCTGCGGTGCATCGGGCGCGAGTGAAAGCGTCGTCAAAATCTCGCCGAGGAAGAACCAGGTCCCGAGCCGGCGATCGAGCAGCATGGTGCTTTTTCCCTGCCAACCGATCCCCGCCTCGGCCGCGAAATCGCGCTCCAGCACCGGGCCGGTGTCGACGTAGCATCGCTGCGTGCCGCCGTGTTCGCGGAGGAATTCATCCAGCGCGCGCAATTTAGGCAGCATGATGTCGTGGTAATCCGCGCCCCAGGCGTAGCGCGCGATCCGGCCGCGCGCGGGCGGCGAAGGCGTGTCGCCTTGCCAATAATTCAGCGCCAGCACGACGACCGACTGCACGCCGGGCAGCACGAGCTGCGGGTCGCTCCGCTTTTCCGCACCGCGTTCGATCCAGCTCATCTCGCCGGCGGCGCCGTCGCGCAGCCACTCGCGAAACTCCGCGGTGTGACGCGGCGACCGCGCGGCTGCCACCCGGCAGGCATCGAAGCCCAGCGCGAGCGCGCGCTCGACCAGTTCCACTTTCAACTCACTCATGGCGCAGGATTTCCTCCGCCACTTCCTCCGGCGTTAACCCGGCGGTGTCGATCGTCCAATCGGCCGCGGCGGCGTAGAGTGGGGCGCGTTCTGCGAACAAGCGGGCAAAGGTCGCGCGCGAATTCTCGCCGAGGAGGAGCGGGCGCGTCGTCTCGCCGGAGACGCGGCCGAAAAGAATTTCCGGGTCGGCGGTGAGGTGCACCACCTGCCCGAGACGCCGAAAACAGGCGACGTTTTCCGGCCGCAAAATCGCTCCGCCGCCCGTGACGACGATCGCTGGTTCCGCCGCGAGCGCGTGGATCACCGCGCTCTCCGCGTCGCGAAAAGCAGCTTCGCCTTCCTCCGCAAAAAGCTGCGTGATCGTCCGCCCGGTGCGGGCGCTGACCAGCTCGTCGGTCTCGCGCAACGGCAGCCCTGACCGCTCCGCGAGCACGCGGCCGGCAGCCGACTTTCCCGCGCCCATGAAGCCGATGAGAACGGTGGCTTTTCCGCGATCCGACATGACTCAACTTCGGAGCCCGAGAGGACGCTGGCAATCGAGCTCCTCGGAACCATCGAGGACCCTCGCCCAACGCAAAAACTCTTTACAACCCGCTCGTCTGCGGGAAGTCATCTTTTCGCAGATCATGGCCACGTCAAAATCCTCCGCTCTCGTCGCCGTGGTCATGGGCAGCCAGTCCGATTGGGAGACCATGCGGCACGCGGTCGAGATGCTCGAGGAACTCGGGGTGCCGAATGAAAACCGCATCGTCTCGGCCCATCGCACGCCCGATTTGATGACTAAATTTTCCCACGAAGCCGCCGGGCGCGGCCTTCGGGTGATCATCGCGGGCGCGGGTGGCGCGGCCCATTTACCCGGCATGATCGCGGCCCAGACCTGGCTTCCGGTCCTCGGCGTGCCGGTGGAATCGAAGGCGCTCAACGGGCTCGACTCGCTCCTTTCGATCGCGCAGATGCCCGGCGGCATCGCCGTCGGCACGCTCGCGATCGGCATTCCCGGCGCGAAAAACGCCGGCCTGCTCGCCGCCAGCATCGTTGGCCTAACGAACGCCAAGGTGCGCGCCAACGTGGAGGCGTTTCGCCAACGGCAGACCGCTTCGGTGCTCGCGCAAAAGCTCCCATGAGCACTTACCTGCCGGGCTCGGTTATCGGCGTCATGGGCGGCGGCCAGTTGGGCCGCATGCTGGCGATGGAAGCGCGTCGCATGGGTTACCGCGTCGAGGTTTTCACCCCCGAGGAAGAAAGCCCAGCGGGACAGTTCGCTGACCTTACCCGCATCGCTGATTACGGTAGCGAAGCGGCTGTGCGAAAGTTCGCCGGCGACGTCGACGTGGTCACGTTCGAGTTCGAGAACATCCCCGCGCAGACGGTCGAATGGTGCGCCGAGGTGCGCGACGTCCGTCCAGCCGGCTCGATTCTGCACATTGCGCAAAATCGCCTGCGCGAAAAAGAATTCCTGACCAGCGCTGGCGTTCCGATCGCACCGTTCCGCGCCGTCCGGAGCGCGCAGGAATTAGCCAACGCGATCGAGCAGATCGGGCGACCGGCGATTTTGAAGACCGCCGCGTTCGGCTACGACGGCAAAGGCCAGCAGACGATCAACTCGCGCGAAGACTTTGATGAGATTTGGGGGAGCGCGCCCGCCGAAGGGATGGTTCTGGAGGGCGCGGTGCAGTTTGAGCGCGAGATTTCCGTGATCGTCGCACGCTCGCCGGACGGGACCATGAGCACTTTCCCGGTCTGCGAAAACATCCACAAGCACCACATCCTCGACATCACGGTGGCGCCTGCCCGGGTGAGCGAAAGCGTGGCCACGAATGCGGCGGCGCTTGCGCGCGAGATCGCCGAGAAGCTCGGGCTCGTCGGCCTGCTCGCGGTCGAGATGTTCGTGAAACCAGGCGGCGAGATTTTAGTCAACGAACTGGCGCCGCGCCCGCACAATTCCGGGCATTGGACGATCGAGGCCTGCGCCACCAGCCAGTTCGAGCAACAGCTGCGCGCGGTCTGCGGGTTGCCGCTTGGCTCGACCGAAATCCTCCGCCCGGCGGCGATGGCGAACATCCTCGGCGGCGTCTGGCAACAAGGCGAACCGTGCTGGCTCGAGGCCTTGCAGGAGCGAGGGGATTCACTTGCATCTCTACGGCAAATCCGAGCCGCGCCCGCGACGCAAAATGGGCCACCTGACCGCGATGGGCGACACCGTGGAAGATGCGATCGCGCGCGTCACCCAGGCCCGCGCAGCCCTGACCGCGACCAAGTGAAAACGGAAATCACCACCGCGACAGCGCGGGCGGTGGAGCTCCTGCGCGCGGGCGAGCCGGTCGCGCTCCCCACGGAAACGGTTTACGGCCTCGCGGCCGATGCGCTCAAGGCCGGCGCGGTATTGAAAATCTTCGAGGCGAAAGAGCGGCCGCATTTCGACCCGTTGATCGTGCACCTGCCGGACCGCAGCTGGCTCGCGCGCCTAACGAGTGCGGGTGAGGTTGCCGGCAGATTAGCCGACGCTTTCTGGCCCGGGCCGCTGACGCTCGTGCTCCCGCGGACTGGGCTGGTGCCCGATGTGGTCACCGCCGGCCTGGAAACGGTCGCGGTGCGGATGAGCGCGCACCCGGTGTTTCGCGCGGTCATCGAGGAATTTGCCGGCCCGCTGGCGGCGCCGAGCGCAAATCGTTTTGGGCGCATCAGTCCCACGGAAGCGGCGCACGTTTTCTCGGAACTCGACGGGCGCATTCCGCTGATTGTCGATGGCGGCCGGAGCGCGCACGGCGTCGAGTCGACCATCGTGGCGCCGCGCCGGGGCGGGCTGGAGATTCTGCGCCATGGGCCGATCACCGCGGAGATGCTCGCGGAGTTTGGCGAGGTGCGCGAAGCCGCTGCGCCCGGTGCCCAACCGGAAGCGCCGGGAATGTTGCCGTCGCACTACGCGCCACGCACGCGGCTCATCTTGCCGGCTAATTTCCGTGAGTTCATGCCGCCGGCAGGCCGGGTGGGCGCGCTGGTTTTTGGTGAAAACTTAGCCAGCAACTTTACCGCCGTGCGCACGCTTAGCGCCGCCGGCGATTTGCGCGAAGCCGCGGCTAATTTGTTTCGCTGCCTGCGCGAACTGGATGCGGCCGGCCTCGATTTGATCGTCGCGGAAAGCGTCCCGGAAATCGGTCTGGGGCGCGCGATCATGGACCGCCTGCGGCGCGCGGCGACGCGCTAGCTTTGGTGCGCCAGGCAGGCCTGGATGAAGCCCTTGAAAAGCGGGTGCGGCTTGTTCGGCTTGCTCTGGAATTCCGGGTGATACTGGCAGGCCACGAAGTACGGGTGGTCGCGCAGCTCGATCAATTCGGCTAACGAGCCGTCGGGCGAAGTCCCAGAAATCTGGAAGCCTTTCTCGTGCATCGCTTCGCGGTATTTCATGTTGAACTCGTAGCGATGCCGATGGCGCTCGAGCGCGTGGTCCGCGCCGTAAATTTTCTCGGCGAGCGTGCCGTGCTCGATCTTCGTCGGCCAGGTGCCGAGGCGCATGGTGGCGCCTTTGTTTGAGACTTCGCGCTGGTCGTCCAAGAGCGAGATCACCGGGTCCGGCGTGTTTTGGTCGAACTCGGTGCTGTTGGCCTTCGTCAGGCCGAGGACGTCGCGGGCAAACTCGATCGTGGCCACCTGCATCCCGAGGCACAGGCCGAGATACGGCAGCTTGTTTACCCGGGCGAAACGCGCCGCGCGGATCTTTCCTTCGACCCCGCGCTCGCCGAAGCCGCCGGGGATGAGCACGCCGGCGACGTCCTTGAGTTCGCTGTCGACGCCGTCCTGCAAGGTCTCCGCGTCGATCAGTTTCAGATCGATCCCGCAATCCTGGCTCGCGGCCGCGTGGGTGAGCGATTCGTAGATGCTTTTGTAGGCGTCCTGCAGGTCGATGTATTTCCCGACCACGGCGATCTTAACCTGCTTTTTCGGGTTAATGATCCGGTCGACAAATTTTCTCCAGTTCGCCAAATCGGGCGGCGGCGTCTGAAGGTGGAGCAACTCGCAGACAAGTTCATCGAGCCCTTCCTCATGGAGCAGCAAAGGCACTTCGTAGATCGTGTTTTGCACGTCGCGGGCCTCGATCACGGCCTGCGGGGTGACGTTGCAGAATAACGAGAGCTTCTGGCGCGTTTCGGCATCGAGCGGATATTCCGTGCGGCACATCAAGACCTGCGGCTGCAGGCCGATCTCGCGCAGTTTGGCGATGCTTTGCTGCGTCGGCTTGGTCTTTAACTCCCCGGCGGCGCGGATGTAGGGCACGAGGGTGACGTGCATGTTGACCACGTTTTGCGGGCCAGCCTCGAGGATGAACTGCCGGATCGCTTCGAGGAACGGCAGGCCCTCGATGTCGCCCGTCGTTCCGCCGATCTCGGTGATGACGATGTCGTATTGGCTCTCGTCGGAGAGCTCGCGGATGCGTGCCTTGATCGCGTCGGTCACGTGCGGGATCACTTGCACGGTCTTGCCGAGGTAATCGCCACGCCGCTCCTTCGCGATCACGCTTTCGTAGACCTGGCCGCTGGTCAGGTTGTTGTGACGCGAGAGGACGCAGTTGGTGAAACGCTCGTAATGGCCGAGGTCGAGGTCGGTCTCGGCGCCGTCGTTGAGCACATAGACTTCGCCATGCTCGAAGGGGTTCATCGTCCCCGGGTCGACGTTGAGATACGGGTCGAACTTCTGGAAGACCACGCGCAGGCCGCGCAATTCCAGGAGCGTGCCCAGCGCCGCCGCGGCCAGGCCTTTGCCTAACGAACTAACCACGCCGCCGGTGACGAAAATATACTTCATGAGTGCGCGCTTTGGCGTGCTCTCGGCCGAAGAATTCTCTCGAGCGCGATCGCGTCCGCCGGGGTGTCGATCCCAGGCGAACCCGTCTTTGTGAGGAGCACGTGAATGCTTACGCCATTCTCCAAAGCGCGCAATTGCTCGAGCGCTTCGGCGCGCTCCAAGGGCGACGGTTTCCAGCCGACGAAACGGAGCAGAAGATCGCGTCGGTAACCGTAGATTCCCTGGTGCCGGAGCGGCGTGACCGGCGCGCTCTCCTCGCGCAGAAAGGGGATTGCGCTCCGCGAAAAATAGAGCGCACGACCGGCCAGATCGCGCACCACCTTCACTTGGTGCGGCGAGAGAATGTCGGCTGTTTTCTCGAAGGGATGCGCCGCGGTGATCATCTCGATCTTGCGGTCGCGCCGCATCGCCCCGAGCAGGCGATCGATCAAGCGCGGGTCGATCATCGGCTCGTCGCCCTGGACGTTGATCACGTGGGTGAACTTGCGCGCGTGTTGCGCCACCTCCGCGGCGCGATCGGTGCCGCTTTGATGTTTGCTCGAGGTCAGCGCCACTTCCGCACCCCAAGCAAACGCCGCCTCGGCGATCCGCATGTCGTCGGTCGCGATGATTACCTCATCGATCAACCTGGCCTTGACTGACGCGTTCCCAGACGCGGCGCAGGAGCGGTTTGCCGGCGATTTCATGGAGCGGCTTTCCCGGAAAACGCGTCGAGCCCCAGCGGGCGGGAATAATCCCAAGCGCTTTAAACGCCATGGCGCAGGATGATTTCCGCCGCTTCCGCGAGGTCGCGCGCGGCCCAGTCGCCGGCGGCGCTTTCATCACGCAGGCCAGTTTGCACGACGATCGTGCGCAAGCCGGCGGCGCGGCCGCACTCGGCATCGATTGCCTTGTCGCCCACGAAAAAGGAGCGCGCGAGATCCAGCTCGAGGTCGCGAGCCGCTTCCTGGATCATGCCGATGCCCGGCTTCCGGCGCGCGCTCGCGGCGTCCGGTTTGTCCGGGCAGAAATAGCGCGCATCGATCAGCTGGCTGCCTAATTGTCGGTCCAGTTCGCGCTCCACCGCGTGGTAATCCGTCTCGGTAAAATAGCCCCGCCCAAGGCCGCTCTGATTGGTGATGATGACCAGCTTGTAGCCTGCTTTGCGCAAGCGCGCGAGCGCCGCGGCTGCACCGGGAAATACCTCCACGCGCGCGGGATCGCTGCAGTATTCCACGTCGCGCATAATCGTGCCGTCGCGATCGAGGAAAACCGCGGGAATGCGCTCGTTAGGCTGCGAAGTCATCCTCGTAGCTGGCGACGAGTTCCGCGCGCGTGACCGTGGCCGTGCCGAGCTTGCCGACGACGACCGCGCTGGCGTGATTGGCAATGTCCGCCGCTTCGAAAGCGCTCCCTCCGCCGCAGAGGGCGAGGGTAAAAAGCGCAATCGCGGTGTCGCCCGCACCAGAGACGTCGAAGACCTGGCGCGCCTTTGTCGGGATGTGGCGCACCTCCTCGCCTTCGAAAAGCATCATGCCCTGCTCGCCGAGAGTGATCAGGAGGTATTGCGTGCCCCATTTAGCCAGCAACTTCTGCCCAACCTCGCGCAGGCTTTGGTCCGCGGTCGCAGGCTCGACCGGATCGGTCCAGGGAAGGCCGGCAGCGTGAAAGGCCTCGAGGCGGTTGGGCTTCACCGCGGTGACGTTTTTCCAAGCAACGGCGTGCCGCGGGTTTGGATCGACCGTGATGATCTTGCCCGCGGCGGCCTCGGTCACGCGCGCGACCAATTCCGCAGAGAGGAAGCCTTTCCCGTAATCCTCGAACACGAGCGCATCGATCTCGTCCATGCGGGCGCGCAGGCGCTCGACCACCTCGTTGACCTGGTCCGCGCTTGGCGGGCGGATTTGCTCGCGGTCGACGCGCACGACCTGCTGCTGCCGGGCGATGATGCGCGTTTTTACGATCGTAGGGAAAGCGGCGTCCTGCAGCGTGCTCGAGGTGTCGATGGCGCACTCCTCGAGCAGGCGGCAAAGTTCCACTCCGCCGCGATCGCACCCGACGAGGCCGACGACCAAAGGTTGCTGGCTAAATTCGCGAAGGTTGCGGGCGACGTTGGCCGCGCCGCCGGGATAAAAGCTCTCGCCGGTGACCTCGACCACCGGCACGGGTGCCTCGGGCGAGATGCGGCCGACCTTTCCCCAGACAAACTCGTCCAGCATCAGGTCGCCGATTACGAGAATGCGCTTGCTGGCGGCGCGGGAGAGGATTTGGTCGAGGCGCGCCGGCGTCATGCTGGAGAAAAGGGGCCGGCGACACAGCTCGGCGAGGCATTGCGAAATAGGACTGTCAAAATGTCGCCGAGGGGTAAATTGTGCGCTGCCAAGTTCCGCCTAGAGTTAACCACTAATCCTGAATAGAAGTCCAAATCAACAGTCGAAGCTCCGGATGATCCATTTTTCAAATTTTCTCAAGCTGCTCGCGCTCGCGGCGACCGGCCTGTCCCTCACCACACTGGCCGCGGACGCTCCGCGACAAATCGATCTGAAACCGTTTAAGCGGGTGGAGGATGTAGTCGTGCCGCTGCCTAACGAGATCTTCGGCGCCTTGAACAAGCTCGGCGGGGTGAACTGGAAGGAATACGTGCGCAACGACAAGGGGAACAATTTCACCGAGCGCCCGCGGATCGCGCTGCTGCTCGGGACGGTGATTGCCGACGGCTTCATTGCGGTGCAGGCGGAAGACGCGCCCACGGTGAAGGATATCGGCCAGCGTGTCCTCGGCCTCGCCAAGGGAATCGGCGTGGGCAATTCAATCACCCCGCACGCGAAGGCGATCACGGAAGCCGCCGATAAGCGCAACTGGGCGACGGTGAAACAGGAACTCGACCGGACCCAAAACTCCGTGCAGCAGGCGATGCGCGAAGTGGATGACGAGAAGCTCTCGCATTTGGTCAGCCTCGGCGGCTGGCTCCGCGGCACGGAGGTTTTGACCTCGGTGGTGAACAAGAAATTTTCCAGCGACGGCGCCGAACTGCTCCATCAGCCAGATCTTCTGAGTTACTTCGACGAGCGGTTGCGCTCCATGCCGCAGTTCAATTCCAAGCTTCTGCAGGACATCCGCGCCGGGTTGGTCGAGGTAAAACCTTTGATCGATGTAGCCGACGGGGGCATCTCTGCGCAGTCGGTCAAACGAATCAACGAGATTACCACGCGGCTCGACCAGGCGATTTCCACGAAATAGATATGGCTTTGCTCAAACTTTCCGTGCGCGCTGCCCTCTGCCTGGCGGTGGTGGGCGCCTGCCTCTCGCGCGCGCAGGCTTCGGTGGACGACGCGCAATCTTTCGCCCTGCAGGCGGCGGAGCCCTATGTGAAGGACGGCTTCCAGGTGCGCGAAGATTACTGGGGCGGCGACCTCGGCGTGGGCGAAAAAAAGGCTGTGCGCCAGCAGCTTTTCAAGGGCAACGAATATTGGTTCTGGCTTGGGACGGAAGTGGAGAAGGCGAAAATCTCCGTCCACATCTACGATTCCGAGGGTAAGCTGGTGGAACAGCCCGATAGCTGGCAGAAGAGCCACTTCGCCGCCGCCCACATCATCCCGCAGACCACTGGCAGCTACTTCATCATCGTCAGCATCGAAGATTCACCGGACGAGCGCACTCATTGGGCGCTGGTCTACGGTTTCCGCTAAAACTCCCGACCGGCCGCACCCAGGCTGCTGATGCCCGAATCCCGCACGTTGCAGTTTGAGAGCGCCCGCGCGCTGCAGTCGCTCTATGCGAACGACCTCAAGCTCCTGAAGTCGCTCGAGGACTCGTTAGGGGTCAAGGTCACGACGCGCGAAGGCTGGGTGAAGTTGGAGGGCGAGCGGGAGCAGATCGAGCGCGCGCAGGAAGTCTTCGACCAACTCGAGCAGGCGCGGCTGAAAGGTGTGACCATCGAGAAACAGCAGTTCAACTACGCTCTCGACTCTGTCGCTGAGGCGCGCGCGGAGAATTTAGCCGACGTCGTCGACGTCAAGATCGTCACGTCCTCGCGCAAGGCGCCGATTGTGATGCGGACCGCCGGCCAGCGCAATTACGCGCAAGCGATCCAAAAGCACGACATCGTTTTCGGCATCGGCCCCGCCGGCACCGGCAAAACTTACCTTGCAGTGGCGAAAGCCGTGGAAGCGCTCAAAAGAGACCAGGTCAGCCGCATCGTGCTCACGCGCCCCGCAGTCGAGGCGGGCGAAGCGCTCGGGTTTTTACCCGGCGACTTGCAGGAGAAGATCACGCCCTACCTCCGCCCGCTTTACGATTCGCTGCGCGACATGCTCGAGCCGGAAGAAATCGAAAGGCACATGGCGCGGCAGGTGATCGAGGTCGCGCCGCTGGCCTACATGCGCGGGCGCACGCTTAGCAATGCCTTCGTCATTCTCGATGAAGCTCAGAACACGACCACGGAGCAGATGTTCATGTTGCTCACGCGCATTGGACAAAATTCCAAGTGCGTCGTCACCGGCGACGTGACGCAAATCGACTTGCCCTCGAACAAACGTTCCGGCTTGGTGGAAGCCTTGCAGGCGCTGAAGTCGGTGCCCGGCATCGGTATGGTTTACTTCAACGAACGCGACGTCGTGCGGCACGAGTTGGTGCGGGCGATCATCAACGCCTATCAGCAGCACCGTTCGCCCGCCAACCACGGCGGCGGCTCGCGCAAGTAGGAGCATGTTCAAGTTTTTCAAGCGCAAGGAGCTGGTCAAACGCGGCCTCGCTTCCGGGAAAACCCGGCGCCGCCGCGGGACCAGCGAGTGGACCAATCGGCTGGAGCACGCCGGTTTCGCCAAGGCGATCATCTTCGCGGTCTTCGCGCTGCTGCTCGCGCTCCTGATTTTCAACGGTCACCAGCCGGAGCCGACAAAGAACTTTGTCGTCGCCTTGCTCTTCCTGGGCGCGGCCATCATTCAGCTTTGGATCAATCAGCCAGCAACCTTCAAGCGCAGCTCGCGGCTGATTCTCGTCTTTGGCGTCATCTTCCTGCAGCTCCTCGCGACCAAGCTGGTCATCCTTCTCGGGCACGGGAAAATGTTCGAAAGCTTCAAGCCGGAGATGGCCGCGCTGATCGCGCCCTACGCCTTTGCGCCGCTGGTTTTGAGCGTGCTTTTGGGGCGCAACCACGGGCTCTATGCGGCGATCTTCGTCAGTCTTTGGTCGCGCATTCTCTTCGGCGCTTTCGATGCGCCGCTGCTGGCCTCTGCGGTCATCGCCGGGTTTGTCGCGGTTTACCTGACGCTCCAAGTCCGGCGGCGCAGCCGGCTCTTGCGCGCGGGTTTTGGCGTCGGCCTGGCGCTCTGGCTTTGCTCGCTCGCCTTCGGCGTCATCGGCCCGATCGATCTCTTCGCCTGGAGCGCGAATGACTGGCCCATGCTCGGCCTGCAAAGCGCGCTCGCGATCGGCAACGGCATCATCACCGCGACCATCGTCGGCGGCATTTTGCCGATGCTCGAGCACGCCTTCCGAATCACCACCGACATCTCCTGGCTCGAAGCCTCGGACTTGAACCACCCGCTCCTTCGCCGGATGACGATCGAGGCGCCGGGGACTTATCACCACAGCCTGGTGGTGGCGAATCTCGCGGAAGCGGCTGCGGAGAAGATTGGCGCCAACGGCACGCTCTGCCGCGTGTGCTCTTACTTCCATGATGTCGGCAAACTGGTGAAGCCGGATTACTTTACCGAGAACATGAACTTCGAGCGCAATCCGCATGACGATCTCGCGCCGACGATGAGCGCGCTGATTATCATCGCGCACGTGAAGGAAGGGGTGGATCTCGCGCTCAAGCACGACCTCAACCGCCAGATCGTGGACGTGATCCAGCAACATCACGGCACGTCGCTGGTTTACTATTTCTACAAGCGCGCCCTCCAGCAGCAGGAAGACGCGCGCGCCGGCGGCAAGATCATGAACCTGCGCGATGCCGATGTGCCGGAGGTGAGCGAAGAGAGCTTCCGTTATCCCGGCCCGAAACCGCAGACGAAAGAGAGCGCGATCATTAGCCTCGCGGACATGGTCGAGAGCGCTTCGCGCAGTTTGGAAAAACCAACGCCGCAGAAGGTGGAGCAATTAGTCGACGAGTTGATCGCCGCGCGGATCGCCGATGGCCAGCTCGATGAGTGCGACCTGACCTTGGCGGAATTGGATATCATTCGCGAACGCTTCCGTTTTACCCTCATGACCATGCTGCACACGCGCATCGCCTATCCGAAGCAGGAGGCCAAGACCGGGCCGCTCCGCGACGACGGGGCGCGGCCGGACATCATGGCCGGGCACAAGAAGCCCGAGAATGCGCCGCCTGTTTCGGCGGCGTAAACGCGCGTGAACTCGCCCGCTTGGCAACGCCTGCGTGAGTGGGAAGCGGACACCGCGGTCGTCCTCGGCTCGGGCTTGAACGCGCTCGTGGCCGAAGCTCACGCGAGTGCGCGTTTGCCTTTCGGCGACTTCCCCGAGCTCCCGGTCTCGCGCGTTCCCGGTCATGCCGGCTCTTTTGTGCGCGGGGAAATTGGCGGGCGGCCGCTGATCTTCGCGCAAGGCCGGGCGCATCTTTACGAGGGCTACTCCGCGCAGGCGGTCACCGCGGGGATTCGCCTGCTCGCGCAGGCCGGCGTGCGGCGAGTCATTCTCACGAACGCCGCGGGGACGGTGAACCCAAAGTTTCCGCCCGGGAGCTGGATGATGCTGAGCGATCACTTAAATCTCACCGGCTGCAGCCCGCTTGCCGGCGCGGCCGAGTTCGTCGATCTCACCGAGGCCTATTCGTTAGGCTGGCGCCGGCAATTCCTCGCCGCTGCGCAGCAGCTCGGCCTCCATTTGCCGGAAGGCGTTTACGCCGGGGTTTGCGGCCCGCAATACGAGACGCCGGCGGAGATCCGCATGCTTCGGCTCCTGGGCGCGGATGCGGTCGGCATGTCGACTGTGCTCGAGACCATTCAGGCGCGCGCGCTCGGCTTGGAAGTGGCCGGGTTTTCCTGTCTCACCAACTGGGCCGCGGGCATGGGGCACGAGAAGCTCTCACACGCCGATGTGCTCGAAGTGGGACGCGCCGCGGCGCAAGATTTTGCGCGCCTTTTGGAAGCGGCCACTGCGATCGGCGCAGGCGCTACTCGTTAAGCGGACCGCGGGCGCGCGGCTCACGATCTTTCGTCGTCGCGGTCGTTGGCCGGGTGACAAACGGCCCGCCTTCCAAAGGCGCGGCCGAAGTGAAAGCGACATCGGGCATGTCGCTCGGCAGGCCTTGAAGCGGAAATTCTTTCCGCAGCGGGAAGTAGGGATACCCATCCCACATCAGAATGCGGCGGAGATCAGGGTGGTTGTTAAACCGCAGCCCCATCATGTCGTAAATCTCCCGCTCGTGCCAATCCGCCGTCGGCCAGATGTCGGAGACGGTGTCGACCGTCGGATCGTCCTCCGGTGCGGTCACCTTGATCCGCAGATGGATCGCGAGCGTGAGCGAGTAAAGCTCGTAAACCACCTCGAAGCGCGGATCGATCCCGGCGTGGTCCACGCTGGAGATATCGATCAGGTAATCGAAAGAAAGATCGTCCCGGCAAAAACGCGCGACCTCGCGCAGGTGCTCACGCGCAATCAGGAAACTGGTCTCGCCGCGGAACTCGGTCTTCGCGAGGATCCGATCACCGAAAAGTTTGCCTAACGAGGCGAGGAGGTCGGCGCCGGTCATGCGAAGACGTGGTCGTATTCCTTGAGCAGCTCGCGCTTTTGCGCGACGAACGATTGCTCGCCTGCGATTTTATCCTGCAACTTCATCAGGCCCTCGAGCAGCGCCTCGGGCCGCGGCGGGCAGCCGGAAATGTAGACGTCCACCGGAAGAAGCTGGTCGATTCCCTGGAGGACCGCGTAAGAGCGATACATCCCGCCGGTCGAGGCGCAGGCGCCCATGGCGATGACCCATTTCGGCTCCGGCATTTGCTCGTAAATCCGCTTCACCGCCAGCGCCATCTTGTAGGTGACTGTCCCGGCGACGATCATGACATCGCATTGCCGCGGCGAAAACCGCATCACTTCCGAGCCGAACCGGGAGATGTCGAAGCGCGAGGCCGCGGCGGCCATGAGCTCGATCGCGCAGCAGGCCAGGCCCATTGGCATCGGCCAAAGCGAATTCTTGCGCATCCAGTTCATGGCCGCATCGACGCGCGTGAAAATGACGTTGCCTTCGATCTTGGAATCGTAGGCCACGGGGCGGTGCTCGAGCATGCGGCAGTGTAAAGTTCGCTTGCTTCTCTGCAAGCTCCCAGCTTTAGCAAAGAGCCGCTTTTTCGATGGAAACGCCCCGCACCCATCTCGACCAACTCGAGAACCAGAGCCTCTTCATCCTGCGTGAGGCTTTCCACGCTTTCCGGAACCTGGCCATGCCCTGGTCGATGGGGAAAGACTCAAATGTCCTGATCTGGCTCTCGCTCAAGGCGTTCTTCGGAAAGATCCCGTATCCGGTGCTGCACATCGACACGACCTACGAGTTTCCCGAGATGCTCGAGTTCCGCACCTGGGCGGTCGAGCATTACAAGCTCAACCTGATCGTGAAGATCAACGAAGAGGCGCGCGCGCGCGGCGTCGGCTACGAGACGCACGATCCGGTCACGGTCACCCACGAGCTCAAGTCGCTCGCGCTCCAGCAGGCGCTTGCGGAGCACCAGTGGGACGCGCTTATCACCGGCATTCGCCGCGACGAGGATTCCACCCGCGCGAAGGAGCGTTACTTCTCGCCGCGCAACGCGCAGAGCGAATGGTCCTACAAGGATCAACCGCCGGAGTTCTGGGGCCAGTTCACTTCCAGCCCCGCACCCGGCGAGCACGTGCGCGTGCAGCCGTTGCTTGATTGGACCGAGGCGGACATCTGGCGCTACATCCAGCGGGAGAAAATTCCCATCCCGCAGATGTATTTCGCGCGCGATGGGAAGCGTTACCGCTCGTTAGGCTGCTGGCCGATCACGAAGCCGATCGAAAGCCACGCGAGCACGATCGAGGAAATCATCGCCGAGCTCGATGCCACGAAGACGAGCGAACGCGCCGGGCGCGCGCAGGATCACTACGAGCGGAATGCGATGCAAAAGCTGCGCGCGAAAGGGTTCATGTGAGCAACACCGCCGCGCGTCTCAAGGTTGTCTTCGTCGGCCACGTCGATCACGGAAAGTCGACGCTCATCGGGCGGATTCTCCACGACACCGACTCGTTGCCAGAGGGCAAGGTGGCTTCCATCCGGCAGGCCTGCGCAGCCGAGGGGATGGAGTTCGAGTATGCCTTCCTGCTTGATGCGCTGCTGGAGGAGCAGGCGCAGAACATCACCATCGACACCACCCAGATTCCATTCCGCACTGCGGCGCGGAATTACGTGATCATCGATGCGCCGGGGCATCGCGAGTTTCTCAAGAACATGATCACCGGCGCGGCCAGCGCGGATGCCGCCGTGCTGGTGATCGCGGCCAATGAAGGCATCCGCGAACAAAGCCGGCGGCATGCTTACCTCTTGAGCTTGCTGGGGATTCGCCAGGTGCTGGTGGTGGTGAACAAGATGGATCTCGTCGGCTATTCCGCGGAAGCCTTCGGGACGATCGAGGCGGAATACCGCGAGTTTCTCGCGTCGCTGCAGATCTCCGCGCATCGCTTTATTCCGGCCTCGGCGCGCGCGGGGGAGAACGTCGCCCGGCGCGGAGAGTCGTTAGGCTGGTATGCCGGCCCCACGCTCCTGGCGGCGCTCGATGAATTGGAAATAGCGAGCGCACCGGTGGAGCAGCCGCTGCGTTTTTGCGTGCAGGATGTCTACCGATTCGACGAGCGCCGCATCATTGCCGGCCGGATCGAGAGCGGGACGGTGCGGGTGGGGGACGAGCTGGTTTTCGCGCCGGCCAACAAGTCCGCGCGCGTGGCCACGATCGAAAGCTGGAACGCCAAAGTGCTGCCTAACGAGGCGATCGCGGGCGACGCCATCGGCCTGACGCTCGACGAGCAGATCTTCCTCGAGCGCGGTTACGTGGGGGCGCACCAGGACGCGCTCGCCGATCGAGGCGAACCGCTTTCACGCAGAGATTTTCTGGATTGCGGAGACGCCCCTGCGTAAGGAGACGCAATACACCCTGCGCCTCGCGACCCAGGAGGTGAAATGCCAGGTCTCGGCGATCGAGCAGGTGATGAATTCCTCCACCCTCGCGCTCTCGGAGGGCGAAGCGGAAGTAGTCGCGCGCAACGAAGTCGGCCGGGTGATCCTGCAAACGCGCGCGCCCCTGGTGATGGATAATCACGACCGCGTGCCCACGCTGGGCCGCTTTGTCCTCGTGGCCGATGGCCGGATTGCCGGCGGCGGCATCGTCGTGGGCGGGACCTACACGCCGCGGCAGGCGGTGAAGAGCCAGAACATTTTCTGGAGCGAAGGCAAGGTGACCGCGCAGGCGCGCGCGAAACAAAACGGGCATCGCGGCGCGGTCGTCTGGTTGACTGGATTGTCCGGCGCCGGCAAGTCCACGATCGCGCGCGCTCTCGAAGTGGAACTTTTCAGCCGCGGAATGCATACCTACGTGCTCGATGGCGACAACATCCGCCATGGGCTGAACGCCAATCTCGGCTTCTCGCCGGAGGACCGCGTGGAAAACATTCGGCGCGTGAGCGAGGTGGCCAAGTTGCTGGCTGATGCCGGCACGGTCGCGATCACCGCATTCATCTCGCCGTATCGGATCGACCGGCAACGCGCGCGCGCCGTCGCCTTGGAAGCAAAGGCGGAGTTTATCGAAGTCTTCGTCGACGCGCCGCTCGCGGTCTGCGAGGAGCGCGACCCGAAGCAGCTCTACAAAAAGGCGAGAGCAGGGGAGATCCGCGACTTTACCGGGATCGACGCGCCCTACGAGGCGCCGGAAGATGCGGAGATTAACGTCCGGACAGACCAACTCACAGTCGAAGCCTCGGTGGCCGCGATTCTTGAGCAACTGCTCCCGCGTCTACGCGCGAGTGAACTCGCTGGCTAAACCGGCCGCGATTGACTAGGCCACGCGAGTTGCGAGGCGCCCGCCGTCGAAGTCTTCCGTCAGGTTTACCCGGCTGGACTGAATCACTTCGTGGACCGTGCGCGCGAGCTCGGAGGCTTCGTAAGGCTTGGCGATGACGCCCCGGAAACCAAAGTCCTGGTAGCGCGCCATGGTGGAATCCATCGCGTAGCCGCTGGAGACGATGGCGTTCACCGTCGGATCGATCTCAATCAAGCGCTTGAGCGCTTCCTTGCCACCCATGCCGCCAGGAAGGGTAAGGTCGAGGATGACCGCGTCGAAGCGTTCGCCGCATTCGAGTTTCCCGCGATAAAGCTCCACGCCTTGCTCGGCCGTTTCCGCTTCGGTGACTTCGTAGCCGACGCGGCTGAGGGTAAATTCCACGAGCGCGCGGATCGCTTCCTCGTCGTCGACCACGAGCACGCGGCCATTCCCGCTGAGCACCGGGCTGCTGCTGATTGTGGGATCCATCGGCAGGACCTCGTGGCGCAGCGCCGGGAGGTAGAGGACAAAGGTCGACCCGAAGTGCACCGCGGACTCCACGGTGATGAGGCCGTTGTGGTTCTTCATGATCGAGTAGGTGGTGGCCAGGCCGAGGCCGTTGCCCTTCGCTTTCGTGGTGAAGTAGGGATCGAAGATGCGCTTGAGGTGTCCTTCGGGAATGCCGACCCCTTCATCGCGGATGGAGACGCGGATGTAATCGCCCGGGAGGAGATCGGGCACGTGCGGGACGGTCTCGAGGTCGTAGACAAAATTCTCGCAGGAGATGCGCAGGGTGCCGCCATTCGGCATCGCCTGGTCGGCGTTGACCACGAGGTTGCCGATGACCTGGCTGATCTGCCCGGAATCGATCTCGGCCGGCCAGAGTTCCTCGCCGAAGTTGAATTCGCTGCGGCTATGCGTGCCGCGGAGGGAGAAGCTGACGGTGTCCTGGATCAGCTTGGCGATGCTGGCGGTTTTCTTAATCGGCGCGCCGCCGCGGGCGAAGGTGAGGAGCTGCTGGGCGAGATCGCGCGCCCGCAGCGAGGCGTTCTTGGCGTCGTTCAGGCGCGTGCCCATCTCGTCGTTCGGCGGCAGGAGCAGGGAGGCGAGGGAGATGTTGCCGATGATCGCGGTGAGAAGATTGTTGAAGTCGTGCGCGATGCCGCCGGCGAGCAGGCCGAGTTGTTCGAGCGTGTCGGCTTTGCGCTGCTCGGCTTCCATCCGCTGGCGCTCGGTGATGTCGCGGAAGACGAGGACCACGCCGGAGACTTCGTTCTTGTTATCGCGAATGGGGGAGGCGACCTGCTCGACCAGACGCTCGGTGCCGTCGCGCGAGACGAGGGTGGCGTTCTCCGGGGTGTTGAGAAGGATCGCCTGGGCCTCATTCCGATAGCCGGTGCGCTGGACTTTAGCCTGCACTTTCAAATCGCTGGCGACGTGAAATACGGTCTTCAACGGCTGGCCGATGGCGTCCCTCGACTCCCAGCCAGTCAGGCCTTCGCCAGCCTTGTTGATCATGATGATCTTGCCCGCGGCATCGATCGTGATTACGCCGTCGCCGATCGAGGCGAGGGTGACCGCGAGGCTTTCTTTCTCCGAGGCGATCTCTTGCTCGAAGTGTTTCCGCTCGGTCACGTCGCGGATCATGGCCACGAAAAGCAGCTTGCCGTCGACGATCATTTCGCTGAGGGAAATCTCGATCGAGAAGGTGGCGTTACGACGGGTGCGGCCGAGCGCCATCATGGTGCCGCCGGTGCGGCGGGCCAGGTCGCTCCAGGCGCACTGCTTGGCCTCGCTCTCCATGCCGCCGAGGAAGGTGCGTGGGACGAGCTTGGTGAAGTTCCGCCCGATCATCTCGTTGTTGATGCAGTCGAACATCTTTTCGGCCGCGGGATTCATCGAACGGATCACGCCGTCTTCGTCGACCGTGATCATGCCATCGAGAATGTTTTGGATGATGGAATTGATCCGTGTCTCGGCGTTCGCGAGTTTGCTCAGCTGGTGCTTGACCAGGACCCAGCTGTAGCTGTTTGAGGCCAGGAGCAGGGTGACGGCGAGGAAACAGAGGAGACCGAGCGCAGCGATCTTAATCACACGCTGGCGGGCGGCGGCCAGGGTGTGCACTTCGTAGAGGTCGAGCTGTTCCTGTTCGAAGCGGGTCAGCTGCTCCCGGATCAGATTCATCAGCGCTTCGCCGCCAGCGGCTTGCTCCACGGCGGCGGGATCGAGCCCGTTGCGCTTGGCCTCAATCGCAGGAACGGCCGCGGTATTGCCCCAACGCTCCACCGCGGCGCGAATGACATTCAAGGACGCGGTCTGCGGAGGACTGTTGGCGACGAGAATCGAGAGGTAGCCGTGATAGTTCGTGAAAGCGTTGGCGGCCCGTTTGTAGCCTTCCACAAAACTGAAATCGCCGGTAAGGAGGTATCCCTGCTTCTCGCGCTCCATCTCCACCACGGAGCGTTCCAGCTTCGGCAAGGCCTCGAGAATCTGGGTCGATTGCGTGGCCCATTCCTGGTCGTGCATGCGCTCGTTTAGGATGATCTGCTCCTCGTTCTGCAGCTTCTGCAGGAGTTCGCGCGCCTCATCGAGCAGCGGCTTCCCGAGCGCCTTTTCCGCCACCGGACCGGACTGCAGGGCTGCGTTTCCCTGGGCAGCGGCGATCATCGGGAGCGCGTGCTGGTTAACCCAGCGAAGCGCAATATCCTGCATTTTGACCACGCGCTTGCGCTGGGTGAGGTCGCTGTTGATTAACTCGACCAGATCCTCCACGCGGCCTTTGAGATTGACCCGACGCTCCTCGAAACGCGCCAGGTGAACCGGCTGTTTGGTCAGGATGAAATTGCGATGCTCCGTCTCGAGCACGGCGAGGTCGTTCAGGATCACGCTGCTGAGGCGCATGACCTCGATCGTGTGCGCCCGGAGCGCTTCCTGGCGGTAACCCCGATAAGTCGTGAGCCCGAAGATCGCCGCGAAAAAAAGAATCGCGCAGATGCCTGCAGCAGTCCCCGAAAGCAGCTTAAAGTGGAAATGCCGCTGGCTAAACAAGCGGCGCGTCCAGCGCTGCCGGAAGGGCTGTTTCTTGTCTTGGAGATGCGTCTCCCCCGCGCTCTCATCCTGAGGAATCATTCGAATTTCCAGAAAGCAGGTCTTCTGCCAACGGAAACACTTCCTCGGAAAGCAGCCCTCGTTTCAGTAGCGAACGCGCACGAGATAAAGGCCTTGAGCCGGAGCCGCTGGGCGTGCTCCCTTGATCTCGGCTTTTCGCAGCCGTTCCTCGATTTCCTCCTCCGGTCCGCGGCCTGTGGCGCAGCGCACGAGCGCGCCGACCATCAAGCGCACCATCTTGTAGAGAAATCCTTCGCCCGCGACTTCCACGGTGAGGAGGCAGCCGCGCTGGCGCACGGTCACCGCTTCGATCGTGCGCGTCGTTTCCTGCTCCGGCGTCCCGCGGTTAGCGGCGAAGCTGGCGAAATCGTGCTGCCCGACGAAGCGCTGCGCCTCGCGCTCAAGCAGGGCAAAATCTAGCGGCAACACCACGTGCCAGGCGCGGCCCTGCTCGAATGGTGAGAGGAAGCGATCATTCCAAAGTCGGTAGCGATAGAGCTTCCCCCGCGCCGAGAAGCGCGCGTGAAACCGGTCGCTCACATAGGTGCAGCGACCCACGCGAATCGCCGGGGGTAGAGAGGCATTGAGCGCCGCACTCCAGGTCTCGGGCGCGAGCTTGCGCTGCGGGACGTCCGCATGGGCGCATTGCGCGAGCGCGTGCACCCCGGCATCCGTGCGCCCAGCGCCATGCACGCGGAGCTTCGCGCCGCAGACCGACTCGAAGGCGCGCTCGAGCACATCCTGGATGCCGTTCCCGCTGGCCTGGCTTTGCCAGCCGTCGAAATCACGGCCGTCGTAAGCGACGAGGAACTTGAGCCGCTGCGGCATTCAATCCTGCGGCGGTAAGAGCGCCTGCGAGCGATCGAGGTAGCCCTGCAGAATCATCTGCGCCGCGACCTGGTCGACGATCCCGCGCGTGTTCTTTGTCTTCCGGCCGGCGTCGCGCAAGGCGCGATGGGCCGCGGTCGTGGTCAGGCGTTCGTCCCAGAGCGTGACCTCACACGTGAGCAACGGCTTCAACTTGTCGGCAAATTTCTTCACCTCCTCCGCGCTCAAGCCGAATTCGCCGTTCATGTGCCGCGGCATCCCAAGGATCACGCCGCCAATGTCCCGCTCGCGCGCGATCTCCGCGATTCGCTTGGCGGCCTCGTCCAGTCGCGCGGCCGGGATCGTTTCCAGCGGATGCGCCAGCATTCCGAGCTCGTCGGATATCGCCAGGCCGATGCGCGCCTGGCCGTAATCCACGCCGAGCAGCCGACGCATGAGGGCAAAGCCACTCATTGCAATTGCGGCGGCAACTGGCCGATCAGCTCCTTGATTTTCTCCGCCTGGTGCCGATGGCAAACCAGAAGCGCGTCGCCCGTGCGCACGATGATAAGATTGTGCACCCCGAGGAGCGCGACCTTGGTGCCGTCCTGGTCGAAGACGATGTTGTTCGTCGAATCGACTGCGGTGATCTCGGAATTGGCCGCATTCTCTTGCGCGTCTTTTTCGAAATAAGAAGCCACCGCCTGCCAGCCGCCGACATCGTCCCAATCAAACGCCGCCTCCACCACAAGCACGCGATCGGCGTGTTCCATGATCGCGTAATCGAAGGAGATCTTCGGCAGCGCGGCGAACTTTTCCGCGAGCGTTTTCTCGAAGCGCTCCTTCGATGAAGCCTGCGAGATGAAACTCGCGAGCTCTGGAGCGTGTCGGTTAAATTCGCTCAAGACCGTCGGCACCGACCAGACGAACATGCCCGCATTCCAGCGAAAGTTGCCCTGGCGAATGAAGGTCTCGGCGAGCTCCGGGTTCGGTTTCTCGCGAAAGCGAACCACGCGTCGGACTTCCGAAGTCTGCTTCGGCGCCGTCCGCAGCTTCACCAGCTCGCCCGCCTCGATGTAGCCAAAGCCAGGGCAGGCCCAGGTTGGCTTCAAGCCGATGGTCACGAGCGCGCCCATCTCCTCCGCGGCCGCTGCCGCCGTGCGCACGGTCGCTTGAAACGCCGCCGTGTCCTTGATCACGTGATCCGCCGGCAGCACCACCATTGTCGCCATGTGATCGCGCGCTGCCACCCAGGCCGCGCCCAATGCGACTGCTGCGGCGGTGTCGCGTTTCGCCGGCTCGGCCACGATGTTGTCGGCTGGAAAATCGGGCAGGAGCGTCCGCACCGCGGTCACTTGCTCGATGTTCGTCAGGATGAGGATGCGCTCCTGCGGCACCAAGCCCTCGAGCCGCGCGACCGTTTCCTCGAGGAGCGTTTTCTCCGAAACCAGCTTCAACAATTGCTTCGGACGCGTGCGCCGGCTTAGCGGCCAAAAGCGTTCACCGCTGCCGCCGGCCAGGATCAAGGTATAGATTGCTTGTGCCATTTTCGGATTAACGAGGCCGCGCGGGTCGATCGGAAAGAGCTTGGAGATTTCCCATTTATTTTTGGGGCGCGGCTTGTATAAGGGTAGCGATGTCTCTCTCGATATCCATTCCGAAAACGGCTGATCCCGTTCCGCTGGACGGACTTTTGCTTCTCACGCGCACCGCTTTCGGGCTGGGCATCGGAATGCTGGTAGCCGACCGAATCCGCCAGCCGGTGCGGCAGGCGACCGCGATTGCGCTCGTCAGTGTCGGTGCCATTGCGGCTGTGCCACTGCTCGTTAGGCTGGCGATGGAGCGGATCAATCGCCCCGAGTCCGACCGGGCGACGCGCGCGCGTTTGCGCTCGATCCGGGGCGATTCTGGCTATAGCTCGGAAGACGACGAGATCTACTAGCGGGCGCGCCGAGGCTTGCTTCCGGCAAGCCGGCGGCTTACCCGTCTTGCCTCATGTCTCGCGCTGCTGCCGTCTCGTCGTCTGATTCCCTCCGCGCCTGGTGCGCCACCATTGCCGAAGAAGAAGCCGTCCTTCGCGAAGGCGGCGGTAAAGCCGGCCAGGATCGCCAGCACAAGCTCGGCCGCCTTTTCGCCCGCGAACGCATCGCGCGGCTGCTCGACCAGGACGCGCAGTTTTTCGAGGTCGGCCTCTGGGCCGCGCACAAGATGTATGAGCAGTGGGGCAAAATCCCCGCCGCCGGTTCCATCGCCGGCATCGGCAAGGTCGCGGGCATTCCCTGCATGATCATCGCGAACGACGCCACCGTGAAGGCCGGCGCGTTTTTCCCCCAGACCGCAAAAAAGCTCATCCGCGCCCAGCGCATCGGCTTCGAGTGCAACCTGCCGATCATCTACCTGGTCGACTCCGCGGGCGTTTTCCTGCCGATGCAGGACGAGATTTTCCCGGATGAAGACGACTTTGGGCGCATCTTCCGCAATAACTCCGTGATCTCTGCCGCAGGCATCCCGCAGTTCGCCGCGATCATGGGCAATTGCGTCGCGGGCGGCGCGTATCTCCCGGTGCTGTGCGACAAGATCCTCATGACCGAAGGGAGCGGCCTCTACTTGGCCGGCCCCTCGTTAGTCAAGGCCGCCATTGGCCAGGAGATCGAGGCCGAGGAACTTGGCGGCGCCAAGATGCACGCGGAGATCAGCGGCACGGTCGACTTTTACGAGAAGAACGACGAGTCCTGCCTCAAGCGTTTGCGCTCGTTAGTCGCGCTTCTTCCCGAGGCCGAGGCCGCGAAGCACGCGCCCAAGCCGGAGAAGTTCAAGGCCGCAAAGGAAGCCGACGCGGTCTACGACATCATCAGCCTCGACGGCCACAAGACCTACGACACGCGCGACCTCCTGGCGACGATCATCGACGCCGACTCGCTCGACGAATACAAGGCCGACTACGGCAAGACGCTGGTTACGACTTACGCGCGCATCGGCGGTCGGCCGGTTGGCATTGTCGCTTCGCAGCGCCAGCCGGTGCGGACGAAAAAGGAAGGCATCCAGATGGGCGGAGTGATTTACGCCGACAGCGCCGACAAGGCCGCGCGTTTCATCATGGACTGCAACCAGACCGGGCTGCCGATCATTTTCTTCCAGGACGTAACCGGCTTTATGGTCGGACGCGATGCCGAGCAAAGCGGGATCATTCGAAGCGGCGCGAAATTAGTGAACGCCGTCAGCAACTCGACCGTGCCCAAGATCACCGTGGTCGTCGGCGGCTCCTTCGGCGCGGGCAACTATGCGCTCTGCGGGAAGGCCTACGATCCGCGCTTCATCCTCGCCTGGCCGAACTCGCGCTACGCGGTCATGGGCGCGGCCCAGGCGTCCGATACCGTCTTCAGCGTGCTCGCCCGCGCGCGGGATCGCGGCGACAAGAAGTCGACTCCAGAAGAGCTCGAGGAACTGCGCGCGACGGTGAAAAAAAGTTACGAGGAGCAAACCGACATCCGCTACGGCGCCGCGCGCGGCTGGGTCGACGCGATCATTCAGCCGCACGAGACCCGCGACGTCCTCACGCGTTTGCTGGGTTACGTCTCGCGGCCGATGCCGAAGGCGCGCTTCCACACCGGTGTGGTCCAGGTCTGAGATTGCCGGCTATTTTAGCCGCGGATCGTAGCGGAAGCGCTGTGGCTTCCCGACCCAGCTCAGCTTGAACTGCGGATGCCGCGGATTGAGCAACGCGTTTTGCTCCAGCGGCACGACCGTGCTCGGAACCAGCAAGACCACGCTGCGTGCAGCCGCAACCCAGGCATCGCCCGCGGTTCGGCTCACGGGCCCAGCCGGCTCGACGTCCCAGCCTTTGGGCGGCGATGGGAGCGTGTCCACGAATTCATCCGGCACGTCGACCGTGAAGAGCCAGCGCTCCGCCGGCACCGGTAGCGCCTGCATGTGCACCAGCGTTTCCAAGCAGGCGAGCGCGGCGGAACTGGACGTGTAAACCATCCGGGTGCCGCGCGAATTCCAGCGACCGGCGAAATGGAGGCCGCCTTCGCCGCTA
Organism: uncultured Verrucomicrobiae bacterium; assembly: GCA_963726745.1. Taxonomy (GTDB): domain Bacteria; phylum Verrucomicrobiota; class Verrucomicrobiia; order Chthoniobacterales; family UBA10450; genus JACCTI01. The sequence goes on along the minus strand of CAVSDR010000002.1, from coordinate 324,825 downwards.
AAGGCCTGCGCCGGCTTCGCGCGCGCGAGTGCTTCGAGACGATACAACTTCACGCATACAGGCCCCATTTGATGCCGCCGAGAAGGTTCGTCACCTCCTGCGCGCCGACATCCGTGTCGAGCAAATCGAGTGGCCGTTTGCCTGCGAGTGCGGGGACTTTTTGGTTTAGCCAGGTGCGCGCCTCTTCTTCGCCGCCGAGCACTTCCGCGGCGAAGGCGAAGACGCGCGCGACTCGGAGCGTCTTCTCCGCTTCGTCGGCCGAGAGAATCTGCGACTTCCGCTTCCGCAAGGTTTGCGCGTTGATGTTCAAGGCCCGCGCGAGCGTTTCCTTGGCCACGCCGAGTGCGGTCGCGATCTGGTCGAAAATCTGGGCGGCGACGCCGCCGCGGATAGCGTCGATCTGTTCGAGCGAAGGCAGAGCAGCGAGTGTGGCCACACGCGGAACCGGCGCTGTCCTGCGAAGAGTCGAGCTGCGAGCCATGGCTTGAGCTTAGCCGGTATTTCTACCGTTGACCAACGGTAAATCTGTCCGAACGCCCGGATCGACTCCTCGTTGCCGCAGTGCGACGACCACTTCCTCGGTCGGGAGGTTGCCGACGAGTTCATCCTGCGCAAACGGGCAGCCGCCCTGTCCGCCGAGCGCGGAGTCAAAGCGCCGGCAACCGGCGTCGTAGGCCGCGAGAATCTTCTCCGCGGCCGCGGCGCGCGTGCTGTGCAGGTGCACGCCGACTTCGCAATCGAGCTGCACTGCCGCGACCACCCGCGCGACCAATGCTGCATCGGCCGCGCCGGTGGTATCCGCGAGCGAAACGGCTTCGACGCCAACAGCCGCGAGCCGCCTGGCGGCTTCCGCGACCGCGGCTTCGCTCCACGGGTCGCCATAAGGATTGCCGAAAGCCATCGAGATGTAAGCGACCACCTGCAAGCCGGCGGCGTGAGCTTGCCGGCTAATTTTCTCGAGCATGGCGGCGTTCTCGCCTAACGACTGCTTTTGATTTCGCTGCAGGAAAGTCTCGGAGATGGAGCAGGGGAAGCCGAGCGTGGTCACCGCGCCCGTGGCGAGCGCACGCTCCGCGCCTTTTTCATTCACCACGATGCCGATGATCTCGACGCCTGGCTGCGGCCCGAGTTGCGCGAGCACTTCCTCGCTGTCGGCCATCTGCGGCACCGCCTTGGGCGAAACGAAACTGACCGCGTCGAGATGCCGAAAGCCGGCGGCGATCAGCCCGCGCAGATACTCCACTTTCCGCTCCGTGGGAATGAAGTCCGGCAGGCCCTGCCAGGCGTCGCGCGGACATTCGATCAGCTTGACGGATTCGCTCATGACGGAACCCTTTAGCATGCCCGTCGTCCAAATCGAAAAACAAACGCCGCACACGACCCGCCTGACGCTGAATCGCCCGGAACGGCGCAATGCCCTGACGATCGAATTGATGACGGAATTAACCGACGCGATCAGCGCCGCGGAGAAGGATGAGACGCAGCGCATCCTGATCCTGCGCGGCGCCGGCCCGGCCTTTTGCGCCGGGCTCGACATGAACGAGACCAAGATCCCGGAACGCGCACACGAGTCCGCCGGTTTGGTGGCGAAAACATTGCTCGCGTTGAGCCAGACGCGCCTGATCACGATCGCGCAAGTGCACGGCGCGGCCGTGGCGGGCGGCGCAGGAATCATGTCGGCCTGCGACTTCGCAGTCGCGGCCGAGGGGACCAAGATCGGCTACCCGGAAGTGCGTCGCGGCCTGGTCGCGGGCTTGGTCATGACTTTCCTCCGGCGGCAACTTCGCGAACGCGACGCGCGCGAGCTCCTGCTCCTTTCCGAGATCATCGACGCGCGGCGCGCGCTCGAGATCGGCCTGCTTAATCGGGTCGTTTCCGCCGACGCGCTCGAGGCGGAGGTGCAAAAAATAGCCGACAACATTCGGCAAGGCGCTCCCGGCGCGCTGGCTAATTCCAAGCGCCTGCTCGAGCAGCTTTGGAGCACGCCGGTGAAGGCGGACATCGAGCACGCGCTCAGCCACCACATGCAGGCGCGCGAATCCTCTGAAGCGAAGGAAGGCGTGGCCGCTTTTCTCGAGAAACGTCCGCCAAACTGGGCGAAGTAGCCCTGTGCCCAAGCCTGTCACTGTCGCCGAGCCGGCTGAATTACTCAGCTTCCTCTTCGCGCAGTGGCCGGAACTGAAGAAGAAGCAGATCCGCACCTGGCTGAAGCATCAGGCCGTCACGGTCAACGGTCGCCCGACCTCGCAATTCAACCACTCGTTAGCCGCGGGCGACGTGGTCGCAATTCGCACCGACCGCTTTGCCATCCCCAAGACCAAACTCGCCTCCGGGATGAAGGTCTATCACGAGGACGCCAGCTTGATCGTGATCGACAAGCCGGAGAATCTCCTGAGCGTGGCGAGCGTGGCCGAGGATGAGAAGACCGCCTATTTCCAGCTGACCGCCTACTTGCGGCAAGGGAAGGATCACGCGCGCGACCGCATCTGGATTGTCCATCGGCTCGACAAGGAAACCTCCGGGCTGATGGTTTTCGCGAAGACGCCGGAAGCGAAAGCGACCCTGCAAGGCGGCTGGGAAAACGTGACCAAGCGCTACGAGGCGATCGTGGAAGGACGCATGGCCAGCGACGAGGGCGTGCTCGATTCCCACCTCGACGAGACCAATCCCTACCGCGTGCACAGCGCGCCGCGGAGCGAGCAAACGCGGCACGCGCTCACCCGTTACCGCGTGCTCAAGCGCGCGGCCAAGCGCACGCTGGTTTCGTTGGAACTCGAAACCGGCCGACGCCACCAGATTCGCGTGCAACTGGCTGACCTCGGCCACCCGATTCTCGGCGACGAAAAATACCATGCGAAGACCAACCCCGCGCATCGCCTCGCGCTGCACGCGGTCGGCTTGGTCTTCCCGCATCCTGTCACCGGCGAAGAGATGCGCTTCGAATCGCCGCTTCCAGTCGACCTCGAAAGGCTCATGCGATGATCCCGTTCCGCAATCTCGGTGAAGTGCAAACGCCCGACGGTTCGCGCCTCTCGCTGCACGAGCACGACGGCGAGTATTTCCTGAAGCTCAACGGCCGCCAGCTCATGAGCACCACTTCGACCAGCTCGGAGATTATGCTCGCCGACAAGGCCTGCCAATACGTCGCCTCACGGACCGCGCCGCGCGTGCTCATCGGCGGGCTCGGCCTCGGCTTTAGCCTGCAGCGCACGCTCGAGCTGGTGGGCGAGCGCGGGGTGGTGCACGTGGCGGAACTGTTGCCGGAAGTGGTGCGGTGGAATCGCGAGCTGCTCGGCGCGAAGCACGCGGGCTGGGTGAACGATCCGCGCGTGGAGATTTTCGTGGCCGACGTCCATGCGATCATCAAACGCAGCCACGGCGAGCAGGCTTACGACGCGATCCTGCTGGATGTCGACAACGGGCCAACCTCCTTTGTGCAGTCGGCCAACTCCCGGCTCTACTCGCGGCGTGGCCTGGAGATGATCCACCGCGCCCTGCGCCCGGCTGGTCGCGTGGCTTTCTGGTCGGCCGCGGTCGAGCCGCAGTTCCCCGGGATGCTTACGCGCGCCGGCTTTGAGACCGAGTCTTATCCGGCAAAATCACACGAGCGCGCCAAGCGCTACGAGCACATGATCTACGTGGGCGAGCGGCTCAACGCGGCGGACGCTCCGCCGTCTCCCAGCGCCGCCCCGCCGCGTAGCACTCCGGGCACAGGAGGAAATCGCGGTTCGCGCGCTCCGTCTCCTCGGCGAGGATGAACAGCTTGTGACACGGGTCATGCAGGCAGTTGACAAAGCGACTGCTCGTTAGGCCGGTGTGCGCGCAACGGCCGATCGGCACCAGGCCGTCATCGACCTTCACGGTCATGCGCTGGTCGAAGACGAAACATTCGCCCTGCCAGTGTTCGTTCCCGAATTCCTCCTGGTAAGTTACGATCCCGCCGCGGAGTTGGAAGACCTGCGCGAAGCCGCGGCTGCGCAGGAGCGCCGACGCTTTCTCGCAACGAATCCCGCCGGTGCAATACATCAGCACCTTCTTCTCCTTGAGCGGGGCAAGCTGCTCGACGTAGGCCGGGAGATCGCGAAAGTTTTCAATCTCGCACACGACCGCGTTTTCAAAGCGGCCGGCGTCCGACTCGAAACGGTTGCGCACATCGAGCAGCACCACTTCCGGGTCCTGCTCGAGCATCTGCTTCCACTCCGCGGGCGCCAGCTGGCCCTCGAAGTTCGGCGGCAGTTCCGGCATCCCGAGAGTCACGATCTCGCGGCGGAGCTTGACGACTAATTTTGGGAAGGTGTTCGCGTCGCCTGCGCTGACCTTGAAGTCGACGTCAGCGAAACGCGCGTCCCGCCGGAGCGCGGCCTGGTATTCGTCGATCGCCTCCGCCGGGCCGGCGAGCGTGCCATTGATCCCTTCCGCCGCGATCAGCACGCGCCCTTTCAAGCCTAACGACTGGCAAAGCGCCCGCTGCTCCGCGGTGAAGGTCTCCGCGTCCGCCAACGGGACATATTTGTAAAAGAGGATGACGGGCCAGGACATCTTGCCGGCTAATTTTACTGGAAGGCCCGGCCGTATTGCACCGGCGGCTTGGGCTCGGCGCCGAGCTCGATCGCCGCCGCATGCGGCCAATACGGCTCTCGGAGGAACTCGCGCGCCATCAGGATCAGATCGGCCTGGTCAGCTTCGAGAATCTCTTCCGCCTGTTGCGGCGCGGTGATCATGCCGACCGCCGCCGTCGGGATTTCCGCCTCGCGGCGGATCCGTTCCGCGAAAGGAACCTGATAACCGGGCGCGACGGGAATTTTTACCTTCGGCACGGCGCCGCCGGTCGAGCAATCGATCAGGTCCACGCCGAGCGGCTTCAGTTCCTGCGCGAGCGCGACGGATTGATCGATGTCCCAGCCGCCCTCGGCCCAGTCGGTCGCCGAGATGCGGACGAAGAGCGGGAGATGCTCCGGCCACACCCGCCGCACGGCCTCGACGACCTCGCGCGCCAGGCGCATGCGGTTGCCTAACGAGCCGCCATATTCATCCGTGCGCCGATTGCTCAAGGGCGAGAGAAACTCGTGGATCAAGTAGCCATGCGCGGCATGGACCTCGACCACCTGCGCACCGGCCTGGAGGGCGCGCCGAGCGCCATCGGCGAAAGCCGTGACCACTCGCGCGATCCCGGCCTGGTCGAGCGCTTCCGGGACGATGTCGCCCTCGGCAAACGGGAGCGCGCTCGGCGCAAAGATCGGCCGCCAACCGCCGTCTTCCTCGCTCACCGCCTCGCCGCCGCTCCACGGCGGAGAGGTGCTTGCCTTGCGTCCCGCGTGGGCCAGTTGCACGCCGGGAATCGAGCCATTGGCGGAAAGAAAACGGAAGATGCGCGCGAGCATTTCGACGTGCTCGTCTTTCCAAATCCCGAGATCCTGCGGGCTGATCCGGCCTTCCGGCGTGACCGCCGCGGCTTCGCTCAGAATCAAACCCGCACCGCCGACCGCACGCGCGCCGAGATGGACGAGATGCCAGTCGTTCGCGAAGCCGTCCTGGCTGGAATACTGGCACATCGGCGAAACGCCGATGCGATTGGGCAGGGTGACGTCGCGCAGGCGGAGCGGAGCAAAGAGTTTCGATTCCATGGATAGAGGAAGCGATACGCTGGCCGGGAACCCCGCGGGCGCAAGCAATCGCGCCTGCGCCTAGAGCAGCGCCAGCTGCTCCGCTTCCGCCTCTTCCGTGGCGGCAAAGCGCACGCCGAGCCCGAGCAGGCGCACGCTTTTCCCGGTGCGCGCCCAGCCTTCGGCGAGGAGCGAGCGGAACTCCTCGTAGCTCGGATTCCGCCCGGCGCGTTCCACCGTGGTCCGCTTGAAGTCGGTGAACTTGAGCTTCACAAAAATCTTCGTGATTACCCGGTCGGCCGCCTTCCGCTGCAACTCCGCCGCCAGTTCCTCGTAGAGCTCCGGCAATTTCTCCTCGCAGTCGCCTAACGAATGCAGGTTGACCGAAAACGTCTCCTCGTTGCTGAGCGATTTCCGCTCGCGATCCGGGTGCACTGCGCGGTCGTCGAGCCCGCGACACTGGTCGTAAAGTTCGAGGCCGAACTTTCCGAAGTGGTCGATTAATTGCGCGCGCGAAAAGCGCTGCAGCTCCGCGCAGGTGGTCACGCCGAGGCGCTCGAGCTTTTGTTCCGTGACCGCGCCGATGCCCCAGAGTTTCCGCACCGGCAGCTCGCGGATAAACTCGGGCACGTCCTCCGCGCGGACCTCGAATTGGCCGTTCGGCTTGTTCAAGTCGCTGGCTATTTTTGCGATCAACTTGTTCGGCCCGATCCCGGCGGACGCGGTCAGTTTGGTCTTCCGGAAAATGAGCGCGCGGATCACCTCCGCGAGCGGTCCCGGCGCGCCGGGATGCGCGCTCACGTCGAGGTAGGCCTCGTCGAGCGAGAGCGGCTCGACCAGCGGCGAGAAGCGATGGAGGATCTCGCGGATGATCTGCGAGTCGCGCTTGTAGATGTCGAAGCGGGTCGGGACCATGATCAACTTCGGGCAGCGTTGCAGCGCCATGAACGTCGGCATGGCTGAATGCACCCCAAACTTCCGCGCCTCGTAGTTGCAGGTCGTAAGGACGCCGCGCTGGCCGCGCCCGCCCACGCCCACCGGTTTCCCGCGCAGCTCCGGCCGGTCGCGCACCTCGATGGCCGCGTAAAAGCAGTCCATGTCGAGATGGATGATGGCGCGAGGTGGCGCGGCGGCAGGCACACCGGAGCTTGCCTCAAGGCGGCATCGATTTCATCTTCGCGGTCGTATCCCTCGCGATGAAAAGCTCCCTCGCTCCCAACATCAACGGCGCCGGCCGCGCCATGCGCGCAACCCTCGCGGTGACGTTTTTTCTCGGCGCGTGGTTTCTCTGGAATGATGTCCGCTGGCTGAGCGTGGTCTTGATCTTGTCGGGAGTTTTCACCCTCTTCGAGGCGCTCCGCGGCTGGTGCGCCTTCCGCGCCTGCGGCATCAAAACGCCGCTTAGCTATTTTTCCAGCCGGAAGAAAAGCCCCGGCTCCGTTGCGCGCGCTAAGGTCACGGTGTGTTCCTGGGCGGTATCGATGATCGATTGCGCGACCGTGCTCCAAGCGGTGCCACGCACATCGGTCGTGCGCTTGAGCGTCCAGCTCTGCTCCGCCAGAGGCCAGGAGAGGATGACGTTGCTCCCGCTCAATTTGATCTTCAGCGCTGGCGGCAGCGCGACCACTCCGTGCAAGGTCAGGATGACGCTCGGGAGCGCGCCGTCGTAGCCGCTGCCATTTTGGCTCCGCGGATTAAGGGTGATCGTCTCGGAGAAATCACCCAGCGCCGCCGTCTGCAGGGTCGTGCTCAGGTTGGCCAAATCCTGGCCGGCGGCGATCCCGGCAAAGCTGCTGAAGCCCGCGAGATTAAAATGCGGTGCGGTCAGAGTGAACGACCCCGCCAGCGTGTCGGAAGGCGCCGCGGCGTTGTTGCGGACTTTCACCACAGCCGAGGGCAGCGTCTCGCCGATGGTGCGGCGGCCAAACTCCAGGGTGTAAGCCGTCCCGCTGCCGCTCAAGGTGGCCGCGCCGGAATCGAAGAGGAACTGGGGGGCGGCGAAATTATTCACCTGGCCGGAAAGGTTCAGCGTTTGCGAAGCCAAAGTGGTGCTGGCGAGGCCGCTGGTCCCGGCGCCGTTGGAAGTGAAGGCAAGCGTGGCCGTTCCCGTCTTGGCGCCGGTCGTGGCGGTGTCCAGCGTGACCACCGGCGCATTGCTGGAACTCCCGGCGGCGAGCCCGACGAATGAACCCGCGGTGGACACGCTGCCGGTGGACCCGGAGAAGTTGCCGTCGAGCGTTTCCGAGAAGCCATCGGCCGCCGCCGCATTGCTGACTGAGGCGGTGCGCTGCTGACTTTCGCCCAGATGGACGGTGCCGAAGTCGATCGTCGTCCCGCCCGGGAGCGAAGCCTGCGCGAGGCGATAGACACTCCCGGTGACATTGACCGTCTGTGCGGCCAGCGCTGTCGTGCCCAGACCGCTGCTCCCGGTGCCATCACTCGTTAGGCTGATCGTGGCCGTGCCGTTCTTCGAACCGGCAGAGGCGGTGCTCAAGCCGACCGCGAGGGTGCCGTTGTTGGAAGCGCCAGGACCCGAGGAGCGTGAACGAGCCGCCGTTGGTCGTCACTGCCGCCAGTCGGGCTGCCAATGCTGGCATTCAAGCGCTTCCGAAAAATCCGTCGTTCGCCGCCGTGTTCGCTCATGGTCAAGGCCTTGCAGGGGCACGGTGTCGCCGACATGAAAATTTGCCGAAATGGCATCGGCTCCGGGGCGTGTGCGCTAGCCGTCGCCATAGCGATAGGCCGAACCAGTCATGGAGAGGGTTTGATTGGTTACGTTGTCGAAATTATTCATGAGGCGAACCGTCTGCGAAGTCAGCGCGCCAGCACTTCCTGGGGTGAAGACGACCGGCCAGATTTCCGGTGTTCGCGGCCGGCGAGACCGGGCCGAAATTCGCCGGAGTCACCCCCGCGCCACTCAAACGGGCATCGGTGATATTGCCCCCATTGACGGTTGTCTGGATGGCGCCGCGCAACTTCGATCCGCTGGCACCGGTATTGTTGATCTGATAGTTGAGGGTATTCGTGCTGCCCACATGCACCTTGCCGAAAGCGAGCGCCGGAGTCGCCGAGGTGCCACCAGTGATCCCGGTTCCCGAGACCGTCTGGCCGGTGCCGCCCGAGGCTAAAATTCCCCCGGTCCCAGTGACTCTGGCGCGCGGATCGAAAGTGTTGCCGGTGCCGAAGCCCGCATTGGTATAGTCGACCGCGGCAGTAAAAGTCTTACTACCCAAGTTTAAGCTGCCCGCCGTCGTTCCGTTGTGCACGAGAAAGTCCGCGTTACTTCCAGCGGCCGCGCCGCTGCTCAAGTTCACCGTGCTTGCCGCGTCGATTTGCACCGTGCCACTTCCTCCCAGGATGCCATTGGAAAACGCCAGCGTCCCGCCAGCGGAACGGATCAGACCAGAGTTGGTCGGCCGGATTGCGACCGTCCCAAATCCGAAGAGTTCACCGGAGGCGGCCACCGCCAGACTGGTCGCGTCAAGGGTGCCGCCGCCGAGCTGACCACGCCGCTTGTACTGAAATCATTGGCGGCGGTGAAACTGCGATTGGCGAGGATACGGAGCGCGCCGCTGCTGCTCGCAATCGTGCCCTCCAGCGTGGCGCTGGGTGACCCCGCCATGAGCGCGCTCCCGCTCCCACTCAGGGTCACGTCCGCTTGATTCGTGACCACGCCACTGCCGGTCGCAGGGAGTTTAAGCTGCGCGCCCGCGCTAATGGACCAAACGCCGGCTGTGAGCGCGTACCCGGCATATTGAGTTACATTCGCAGACTGCAGATCGAGGGTGCCGGTCTGGACATTCACTGTGCCGGTGTTGTTGAAAGCGAGGTTGTAGAGGGTGAGCGTGCCCGGGTTGTTGTTGCGGGTAAAGGTGCCGGCGTTGTTGAACGCTCCGGTGCCCGAAAAGTCGTAGAGGTATTGGTCGCTCTGGGCCAGGAAAGTGCCGTTGTTGTTGAAGATCGCGCCGTTTTGAAAGCGGATGTCGCCGCCGAAATTGGCGTCCCCCGTCCAGGTCGCGGTTTGTCCGCCGCATTGTTGAGCGTGCGGCTGTCCAGAAACAAATTCGCTCCGCTGCTGTTGATCGTCATGCCGCCGTTCGCGTTGGTCACTCCGCTCCCGCTCATCGTGCCGCCGGTCCAGCTCAAGAGGCCGCTGGCGGTCACACTCGCCACAGTCCCGCCGAGCGTTCCGCCGGAGAGGTTGATGGCCGCGACGGTGATGTTGTTGGAATTAAAGTTAACCGCTCCGCTGCTGATATTGAGCGGACCAGTCCCGAGGCTGCTGATGGCGCTGTTAAAGTTGACCGTCGCGCCTGAGAAGCTACTCGTGCCGGTTACGTTGTAGGTGCCTGCAATATTGGTCGTGCCATTGGAAAAGTTTATCCCACCGGCGCCGCTGACGGCGGAGGCCGCGGCGAGGGTAAAGTCGCTGGCGAAGTTGAGGACAGCTCCTGAGCTGATGTTGAAAGCGCCGGTGGTGTTGCCGCCGTCGCCGCCCTGCAAAGCGAGCGTGCCAGTCTGGACATTCACTGTGCCGGTGTTGTTGAAAGCGAGGTTGTAGAGGGTGAGCGTGCCCGGGTTGTTGTTGCGGGTAAAGGTGCCGGCGTTGTTGAACGCTCCGGTGCCCGAAAAGTCGTAGAGGTATTGGTCGCTCTGGGCCAGGAAAGTGCCGTTGTTGTTGAAGTCGCGCCGTTTTGAAAGCGGATGTCGCCGCCGAAATTGGCGTCCCCCGTCCAGGTGGCGGTTTGCCCGGCGGCATTATTGAGCGTGCGGCTGTCCAGAAACAAATTGGCTCCGCTGCTGTTGATCGTCATGCCGCCGTTCGCGTTGGTCACTCCGCTCCCGCTCATCGTGCCGCCGGTCCAGAGCAACAGCCCGCTGGCACCCACGGTGCCGGAACCCCCGAGCGTGCCAACCATCGTGCGCGGAAGCACGAACGCGGGAGAAGTTTTGGGGTGCATGGTGGAGGGGATGGTCTGAGTCGGGGGTTGGTCATCGGAAAGGTCCGGGGCGGTGGCAGGTGGGGCGAGCGCGCGGCTGCTGCACCATGTTCTACGGAAATCCGCCCTCGGAGTTCGCGAAAATTTGCGGAGAGCCGATGCAGCAGAGGGGGCGCGATCATAGAGACGACGAACTGCCTCCCATGCCGCCCGTGAAGCAGCCAATCGACGCGCCCGGTGTAGAGAAAATCCATCCGAGGTCAATGCGTTTTGGTTTAGAGTGCTCGCCATGTCAGCGCATGGTCCTTCTCTGATTGTGGTCGGCGGCGGCCCGTCGGGGCTGCGTGCGGCGGAGGTGGCGCGGGCGGCGGGGGCGAATATTCTTCTCTGCGAAGGGCAATCCGCGGTTGGGAAAAAGCTCCTCGTTGCTGGTCGTGGCGGCTTGAACCTGACCGCCCGGTGGTCATCGTTGGCGGCGGACCGGCCGGTTTGCGCGCGGCCGAGGTGGCCGGCGCCGGCGGCGCGACGGTGATCCTTTGTGAGAAGGAGAGCGCGGTCGGGAAAAAGATCCTCGTCGCCGGGCGTGGCGGTTTGAACATGACCCACAGCGAGCCGGTGGAGAATTTCCCCGCCCGTTACGGCGCGGAAGCCGAGCGCTGGCGCGATCTCCTCGCGGAGTTTGGTCCCGATGAATTGCGCGCCTGGGCGGCAGAGCTGGGCGTGGCCACGTATGTCGGCACCAGCGGACGCGTTTTTCCGGAAGGGCAGAAAGCCGCCGGCCTGCTTGCGCGCGTGGACCCAGCGGTTGCGTGAACGCGGGGTGGAATTTCGCACCGGGATGCAGCTCGCAGGCCTCGAGCGGGCGGGGGAGGAATGGCGGGTGCGCTTTGCCAATGGCGCGGAAGTCGTGGCCCGCGCCGTGGTGCTGGCGCTCGGCGGCGCTTCCTGGCCGGAGACCGGTTCGGATGGCGCGTGGACCGCGCTCCTGGAGAAATTAGGCATCGAGATCGCACCGCTTGAGCCGACGAATTGCGGCTGGGAAATCGATTGGCCGGAAGCGTTGCGGGCGCGCGCCGAAGGGATGCCATTAAAGAATCTGCTGGTGAAAGCCGGCGACGATTCGATTTCCGGCGAGCTCCTGATCACGCGCTACGGGATCGAAGGCGGCGCGGTCTACCGGCTCACGCCCATCTTGCGCGCGATGGCGCAACCGGAGCTGCGGCTTGACCTGAAACCGCAACTGTCCTCGGAAGCGCTGCGTGAGCGACTGACAACGCGCTCGGAGCCTTGGCCGGTGGCCTTGAAGATGAGTCCGGCAGCGACAGCGTTGCTGGAAACTTATTTTGCCGACGAGTTGGCCGACCGCGAGAAACTGCTCGCGCGGATCAAGGATTTCCCGCTTCGCCTAACGAAACCTCGACCGATCGCGGAAGCGATTTCCTCCGCCGGCGGAGTGCGCTGGGCGGAATTAGACAGCAACCTCATGCTCGCAAAACTCCCCGGCGTTTTCGTAGCCGGCGAGATGATTGATTGGGAAGCGCCGACCGGCGGTTATCTTCTTCAAGGCTGTTTCGCCACGGGGACGCGCGCCGGTCGCGCCGCCGCGGAGTTTGCCAACGACCAAGCAATGAGTGCGGCTACACGCATCTTCCTCATCCGCCATGGCGCCACGGTGCTGAGCGCGGAGGACCGTTTCGCGGGCGCAACCGACGTCGCGCTGGCCGAGCTCGGCCGCGACCCAGGCGCGGGCGCTGGCGGAGCGCCTGAAGGGAACGCGGCTCGCGGCGGTCTATGCCTCGGGGCTTGGTCGTGCAGTCGAGACCGCGCAGATCGTCGCCCAGCCGCATGGTTTGGAAGTGCAGTTGCGCGACGGCTTGCGAGAAATTTCTCATGGCCGCTGGGAGCAGCTCACCCGGCAGGAGGTGGAGGAACGTTTCCCGGAAGAGACGGCGGAATGGGAGCGCGACCCCTTTTCCTTCGCGCCCGGCCGGCGGTGAAAGCGGGCTCGCGGTCACCGCCCGGGCGCTCCCGGTGTTGCTCGAGATCGTGCGTGCGCATCCGGGGGAAGTGGTCGCGGTGGTCTCGCACAAGGCGACCATCCGGCTTTTAGTCAGCACTTTGTTGGGCTTCGATCCGCGGCGTTACCGCGACAATCTCGACCTCGAGCCGGCCTCGCTCACGATCGTCGATTTCAAGGATCCGTCGCGCGCGCGGCTGACGCTCTTTAACGACACCTCGCACTACAACATCCTCCCGCAGGTGCCCGGCGCGCGACTCTCGAAGAGCTGGACTTCCGAAGTCTAGACCCGGAGCGCCGGCGGGAAACGATTCAAGGGCATGAGCGACCACAAAGACGACGAGAAACACGTCACCGCAGCCACGACCGACGCGCCGCAGGAGGAATTCATCAGCCCGACGAATCGGCCCTCGGTTCCGCAGGAAGCAGGCGACAAATTGAGCAAGAGCGAAGAGCACGCTCCGCCCAAGGCCGAATAGGGAAAGCTGAAAGCTGCTCGTTAGGCGGCGACGGTCGGGAGCTCGAACTTCTCGATCTCCTGCTTGATCGTCGTGCACGAAGTTGGCCGCGCCGGCGCCGTTGACCACCCGGTGGTCGAAGGTGAGCGAGAGCGTGATCACTTCCGTGCGGCCGTCCTTTTTCCCGTCGCCGGAAAGCTCCTGGTGGGCCGAGCCGACGAAGAGCGTGCCGACCGAGGGCGGGACCACGATCGGCGCGGCCGCGCGCACGCCAAAGGCGCCAAGGCTGCTGATCACGAGCGGGGCGTTGACCGCATCGACGCGGCCGCCACGGGTTTCGTTTACGGTCTCGTTGTAGCGCTGAACGAAGTCGGGCCAGTCGAGCTGGTTCGCCTTCGAGATCACCGCGGTGGCGAGGCGATCGTTTTCCAGCGAAACCGCAATGCCGAGATCGAATTCCGCGTGCTCGACGATGCTGTCGTCCTCGAGCATCACGCGGCGGAAGGGCGCATGTTTCTCCATCGCGCGCACGACCGCCCAGGCGAGCATGACCGAGGGCGTGGCCGCGCTCTTGGCGTCGGCTTTTTTCGCGGCCTGGCGCGCGGCGCTGATCGCATCCCAGCGGGCGTCGATCTGCAAATTTGCCGGGACCACGCGGCCGAGGCGTCGAACAATCGTGGGCGAAAGCGCGGGCTCGATCGCGGCGGGCTGGCGGGAAGGCGTGCGCTTAACCGGCGCGACCTCGGCGTGGCCGTTGCTCGAGACTTCGGCGGCGGCCTCCATCTGGTCGGCTAACGAGTCGCCGCTCCCGAGAATGCTGCCTATTTCCTCGCCGATATCGACGGTCGCGCCGACTTCGGTGTTCCACTCGCCCATGGTCCCGGCGAAGGAGGACTCGATCGGGTAAACCGCCTTGTCGGTTTCGACTTCGCAGAGCGGATCGTCGAGCTCGATCGAATCGCCGGGCTGCTTCAGCAAGGTCACGACCTTGGCGTTGCGGATGCCTTCGCCCATGATCGGGACGACGATTTTGTGGGTGGTGTTGCCGGCTGTTTTGCGCGGGGCCGGGGAAGCAGCGGCGGTTTTCGCTTCGACGGCGACGGCATCGGATGCGAGCGGCGCGGCGGCCAACGCGGCACGCTCGGACTTGGTCGCCATGGCGCGGCGGATCGCGGCGACGATGCGCTCCACGTCGGGCAGGGCGGCGTATTCATAGATCGGGTTGTAGCCGATCATAACGTTCTTCTTGCTGACTAAAATCGGCGGACTAACGAGTTCATTCCAGATCTCCGGCTGCGCCGCGATGTGCGAGATGATCATCTGGCCGACGCTGCAATTTTCGCTGTCTTCCTGCACGACCACGAGGCGGCCGGTGCGGCGGACGGATTCCTCGACGGCAGCGCGATCCCACGGAACGATCGAGCGCAGGTCTAACAAGTCGATGCTCACGTCGTGCCCGATCTGCTCGAGCGCCTCGAGCGATTTCTCGACCGTGTTGCCCCAGGCGACGAGGGTGACTTCGGAGCCGGCGTGCCGCTTGCGCGCAACCCCGAGCGGGACGCTGCGGACGGGCTCGGTGGATTCGTGTTCCGCCCAAAGGAGATGCTTCGGGATGAGAACAAAGGTCGGATCTTCGCAATGCATCGCGGTCCAAAGGAGGCCGGCGGCGTCCTCGGGCGTGCTCGGGATGGCGACGTTGATCCCCGGGAAATGCGCGAGCGCGGCCTCGTTCGCCTGGCTGTGCCATAGGCTTCCGCCGGGGAGGTAGGCGCCGTAGGGAGCGTAGATCACGAGCGGGCATTTCCAGGTGCCGAAGGAGCGCCAACGGAGATTGGAGAGATTGGTCACCACCTGGTTCCAGGCCGGCCCGATAAAGTCGATGAACTGCAGCTCGAAGACCGGGCGCTTGCCGTAGGAAGCGAGGCCGCAGGCAACGCCGACGATGGTCGACTCGGCCAGCGGGGAGTTGAAGACCTGCGCGGGAAATTCAGTCGACAACTTCTGGGTCAGACGGAAGACGCCGCCCTTCGGGTCCTCCACGTCCTCGCCGAAAATGATCCGGTCTTTGCTGCTCGTGAGGCCGCGATGAAGGGTGCGATTGACCGTGTCGCCGATGCGGTATTTGCCGGGCGGCAAAACCTCCTCGTCGAGGTCGGGAAGCTCGCCGGTGACCTGCAGCTCGAGCTCGTCCGCCCGCGGATCCTCGGCGCGCTCGGCTTCGTTGAATTCCTTGCGCACGCGCTCCTTGATCTCCTTGTCGAGCGCCTCGTAATCAGCCTGCGAGATCACGCCTTCGGCAATTAGGCGCTCGCTCCAGGCGCGCAGCGGGTCGCCCTTCTCGAGCGCGGCGATTTCCTCGGCGCTGCGGTAGAGCTTGTGATCATCCGAGCTGGTGTGGCTGGAGAGCCGCTCCATCTGCACCCAGAAAAACGACGGCCCGCCGCCGGTGCGCATCTTCTCAAAGGCGGCCACGCCGGCGTCGTAGATTTTCTGCACGTCGCTCCCGTCCACTTCCTGCCAATCGGTCGGCTGGAGGACGTCGAGCGCGCGCGGAGTGATTTTGCGCGTGGGGCTGCTGATGCCGTATTTGTTATCCTCGACCACGAAAAGCACCGGGAGCTTGCGCTCCTTGGCGAAGCAGACCGCCTCGTAGAAATCGCCCTGGCGCGTAGCCGCGTCACCGATGGTGGTCACGACCACGTTCGGTTTTTTATCCAACTGAATGCCCCAGGCGATGCCACAGGCAGGGAGCAATTGCGCGCCGGTCGGCGTGGGGACGCTCCAGATCCCGCGGTCGGCGTAGCTGTAATGCGACGGCATCTGGCGGCCGTGGCTTTGGCCTTTGCGCTTCGCGAAATAATCGAGCGCAAGCTGCGCGGAGGCGACTCCGCGACCGAGGACCAGACCGCGATCGCGGTAGTAGGGACAGACGTAATCGCCTTCGGTCATGGCCACGCCGAGCGCGGCCAGGCCTTCGTGGCCCATCCCGGAAACGTGGAAATGCCCCTTGCCCTGGCGATTCAAATTTTGTTCGCGCAGGTCGCCGTGGCGGCTTTCGAGCAGGATGGTGAGGAGGCGCAGTTTGTCTTCCTTGGAGAGCGTAGGCATAAGATGAAAGGCGGGCGTGGTCGGCCGCAGGCGGGATTCTCGCCGCAGCCCGCGCAACTCTCAACTGGCAGCGCAGGCATTCTCTGTATAATGCCCGCGCATGCAGCCGACCCCCGAACCCGCCCGCGGAGTGATCGCGCGCTGGCGCCCGCATCTCCCAGTGACGGAGCGGACGCCGATCGTCTCGTTAGGCGAAGGGGACACGCCGTTGATCCCGTGCCCCAAGTTGTCGGCTAAAGTCGGACGCGGCTGCGAGGTCTTCGTGAAATACGAAGGGCTCAACCCGACGTGCTCGTTCAAGGATCGCGGAATGACCGTGGCCGTCTCGCGAGCGGTCGAGCAGGGGACCGAGGCGGTCGTTTGCGCCTCGACCGGGAACACTTCCGCTTCCGCGGCGGCGTATGCCGCGCGCGCGGGGATTCGTTGCGCGGTGATTTTGCCGGCCGGCAAAATCGCCAGCGGGAAGATGGTCCAGGCCTTCGCCTACGGCGCGAAGGTGGTGGCGATCGAGGGGAACTTTGACGACGCTTTGCGCATCGTGCGCGAACTCGGGAAGCGGCCGGAATTTGCGATTGTCAATTCCATCAACCCCGACCGGATCGCCGGGCAAAAGAGCGCGGCTTTCGAGATTGTGGAAGAGCTCGGCGACGCGCCGGAGTTTCACCTGCTGCCGGTGGGCAACGCGGGCAACATCACGGCGTATTGGGCGGGCTATCGCGAGTTTGCTGAGCTCGGCCGCGCGACCAGGCGGCCGGTGATGCTCGGTTTCCAGGCGGCCGGTTCGGCGCCGATTTTTCACGACCGCGTGATCGACAAACCGGAGACGCTCGCGACCGCGATCCGCATTGGCCATCCCGCGAGCTGGGAGCAGGCGAAGGAGGCGCTGCGGGATTCGCAGGGCGCGATCGATATCGTGAGCGACGCGGAAATTCTGGAGGCGCAGGCCTGGCTGGCAAGCGCAGAGGGAATTTTCGTGGAGCCGGCGAGCGCGGCTTCGATTGCCGGACTCTTGAAATGCTGCGACCCGGCGCGCGCGCCGGTTTACTCGTTAGGCCAAATCGGGGAGGGGAGCCGGATCGTCTGCACGGTCACCGGGCACGGCCTGAAGGATCCGGAGGCGATCCGTTGCGCCGCGGCGCCGCCCGTAGCCGCCGAGGAAGCGGCTGTCCTGCGCGCGATCGGATTCTAGCTGGTTCACGAAAAACGGTTGCCACTCGCGCCGATATAAGGTCCAAATCCCGCGCGCCTCATCATGCCTTTGATCGTCCAAAAATTCGGCGGCACGTCCGTCGGTAATCCGGAACGCATCCGGAAAGTGGCGGAGCGTCTCCTGGAGACACAGCGCGAAGGCCACCGCGTGGTCGCAGTCATCTCGGCAATGGCGGGCGTGACTGATGGGCTGGTGAAATTAGCGCGCCAGATCTCGGCGCAGCCGCTCGAGCGCGAGATGGACGTGCTCCTCGCCACCGGCGAGCATGCCTCGATTGCGCTCGTGGCCATGGCGGTAAATGCGCTCGGCGGGAAAGCGATCTCGCTCACCGGCGCGCAGGCCGGGATCGTGACCGATCGCCACCACACGAAGGCGAAGATCGCGAACATCAACCCAAAGGCGATCCACGAGCTGCTCTCCGACGGCTTCGTGGTCGTGGTCGCCGGGTTCCAGGGGCAGACGATCGAGGGCGAAACCACTACGCTCGGCCGCGGCGGCTCGGACTTGACCGCGATCGCCTTGGCAGGCGCGCTCAACGCCGAGGCTTGCCAGATTTACACTGATGTCGACGGCGTGTTCACCTGCGATCCGCGGGTGGTGCAAGACGCGAGCAAGCTCGACGAAATCGCCTACGACGAGCTTCTGGAGATGGCCGGTTCGGGCTCCAAGGTCATGCAATCGCGCGCGGTCGAGTTTGCGAAAAAGTTCGGCATCCCGTTTGAGGTGCGCTCGAGCTTCAACCGCAACCCGGGCACGATCGCCAAGGAAGAGACCGCGCACATGGAGGACGTCGTCATTCGCGGCGTCAGCATCGAGCGGAAGCAGGCCAAGGTGACGCTCGACGACGTGCCGGATACGCCGGGCGCGGCTGGGAGAATCTTCAGCGCCGTCTCGTCGGCTAATATTTCCGTGGACGTGATCGTGCAAAGCGCCTCGGACCGGAACACGACCGATATTTCCTTCACCGTCCACGAAGACGATCGCGCCCGCGTCGAGGCGCTCCTGGAGCCAGTGGCGCGGGAAATCGGCGCGAAACGGCTGATTTCTCAGGGCGACATGGCCAAGCTGAGCGTCGTCGGCATTGGCATGCGCTCGCATTCCGGGGTCGCGGCTCGGCTTTTCGAATGCCTCGGGCAGGGCAAGGTGAATATTGAATTGATCTCGACCTCTGAGATCAAAATCACCGTGGTCATTGCCGAGAAAGACGCCGACAACGCGGCGCGGCTGACGCACCAGACCTTCAAGCTCACCAACTTTGCCGGATCGGCTCCCGCAAAACCGCGACCGTAGGCAGCCGCGGCTTTGCGGGGGAAAACTCGGAGGTGGCGCCTAGCGGGCGTACATCGAGGTCTTTGTGCGATCGGTCCGGGTCGTGGTCGTCGTCGTGGTGGTATCTGCGGCGCAACCGGCCAGGATGGCGGTCAGGGTGAGCAGAGCCAAGGGCATGAGGTAGTTTTTCATTGTTCAATCTACGTCCCAACCGGGCCGGATGGTTTTCGCAAATTCCGACAATCTGACAAAATGTCGCCTAAACCGCTTTGCGGCGGAGGTTTTTCTGCATTCGGACGTGCTCAATCCTACCGAACATGGTCTCTGCCGGACCTTCCACTGCATAGCCGTGCCGCTCGTAAAAACCCTGTGCGCCGCGGCGCGAATTGAGAATCACGGTCTGGGCGCCAAGGTCGATCGCCGCCGACTCGAGGGCACGGAGGACTCTTGATCCCAGGCCGCGGCAGGCAAACGCGGGCTCGACCGCCATATAGCGAACCTGAGCTTCGGTCGCGCCGTTCAAATGCACCCGGCCGATCGCCACGGGCACCGCGTCCGGCGTCCAAAGTGCGCGTTGCGTCGCGGAATCCTCCAAGGCGTCGCGCTCGCTGCCGCGAGGTTGCTGCCAAGGCTCCCGCAAGATTCGCCAACGAAGGTCGAAATAGCGCTCCCATTCAATCGGGGAATCCGGCGCTCGCAGGATGAAGCTATCACTCGGAAAGCAGACGGATGAGGACTGGGAGGTCACCGGACGAGATGAAGCTTGACGACTCACCGACAGGATTTGAACCTGTATCTCCACCTAGCTGGCGTCGGCCAACGTCAGGCTTTAGCGGTGGTATGCTTTCCTTTCTACCACGGCGGTCGGCTCCAATTGTAAAGCTCTGAGCTGATCCGTCAACGCTACTGCACTCCAGTAAGTTGTTCGAAATGAGATACTTGTAGTTGTGACGAGAAATTTTCAGTCTGTTTTGTGATCTTTGTTGCCTACGCCCGCTATAGACGGGTGAAGCGGCTGCTACCGCTATTTAGGAAGTGTTTTGACAGAAAAGTGGGTCGCTCAGAACCCTGTCCGATAACGTCATACAATATATGTCATATGAAATCCAAAGAGTGTGTGCGCAGCTGTCATTAATTGAATCCCCTGCCAGGTCACACGCGGTCGTTGTGGGCCGCTTAAACAACGACGCCAGCCCGACGATCAGCGCTTCGTCGTTGAGACTATCCGCCGGCGCCGCCGTTTCGGAGGTGGCGGTCTCGCCGCGTCGACAAACGCGCACGCCGAATCGCGGCGATCGCTTCCGGAGAGTGTCTTAGCGAGCTTTCGCGAAGGAGCTAACCGCCGGCGGTTTGCGTGTAAGGCAATGGCGATTCCAAGGGCCACCAGCGGGACGAGAGCGGAAACTTCGGGTACCGGAGCGATGCCGAAATCCCCATTGATGATCACGTTCCCCAGGCCGTTGGAGCCTTCTGGTTTGCCGGCGTTGTAGCCATAGAAACGGAAATCGACGCGGGTCACATTATCTGCCGAGGTCAGCGCGGTGAATATAAAGTCCACGGTGGTGGTGCCACTAAAGAACTGGCTGGCATAGGACGTGGAAAAGTCGCCATTCAGATAAAGGTAAATGTATTCCTTCGTGGGTCCCGACGCGTGATGCATCGTGTCGAAGGTCAGGCTGGTTAGGTTCAGGGTCTGCCCGGGCTGAGCGTTGATGCTGAATCCGGCGTATTGCGTCAGGTCGAGCGTCGGATGGGCGTAGCCGATCGAGGTAAATTCGTTTGCGTAAGCGTTTGGATCTGGCGTCAGGTTCACCCGCACGAAATCGCTGAAGACGGCGCCAGCTGGCTGCGGCGAAGTTTGTGCGGAGACGGCTCCGTTTCCGGGTGTGCCGGGGAAATCGTAACGGAAAATGACGCTCCCTTTGGCCACGGGCGCGAACTGCGCCCCTGCGGCAAAGGTCATCATGGCCACGAATTGACGGACTCTTACAAAACTCATCGCGTCCTTGGGGAGCACCCGTCGTGCCGTGGGAGGACAGCGATTCGCTCCCAGAAGGAAATTCTCGCAGCGAACCGCCTTAGTGACTTGCGCTGGGGCCGTTTATGCTGTGTATGCGCGGTTCCCTGTTCGCGCCTCCACGTGCCAGGGCACCACATCACCACCAATTAGACAGCAGGATCCACTTCGATGAACAAACTCACCACTCTCACCTTGGCCGCGGCAACGCTGGCCACCCTCGCCTCGTGCTCAAAATCCGATAAGGCCGACGCCACGCCAACGCCTTCGGCCGAGAAGACCACCGGCACCGCCAAAGCAGGCGCTCCCGCCAAAGGCGCAAACGCCCTCGTGGGCACCTGGCAGGACGCCGACGGCGCAGAGACCATCACCTACGGCGCGGACGGCAAAATGACCGAGAAGCTCTCCAGCGGCGACGTTGTCACCGGCACCTACTCGATGCCCGACGCGGGTCACGTGAAAGTGACCTTTGAAGGCGCCATGGCGGCCATGGGCGAACAGACCTTCCCGGTCAAAATCAGCGGCGACACCATGGAGATGACCGGCCCGACGGGCGCGGCGATGCAGTATAAGAAAGTGAAGTAACTTTCCCGCTACGGAGCCGTGGCGCTCCGTTCGAATCGAGGGCCAGCTGAGCGGATTGTTCGGCTGGCCCTTTTTCCGTCCAGTGAAAGCGCTGGCTAAACGTTGCTCCCGCGCCACTTCAGTTTCTGCCGGACGACGCTGAAGAAGGAAACGCCGGGCAAGGCCGCCAGCGGAAGCGATTGCGCCGCTTTACGGACAGTCACGACTGAGCCGCGCTCGACGTGCACCGGCTCCCGGCCGTCGACCGTAAGGAAAACCGGGTAATCCCGCTCCGCCGCCTCCACTTCGATGACCGCGGAATCCGGCACGATGATCGAACGGTTCGAGAGCGTATGCGGGCAAATCGGGGTGATCACAAACGCACCGGAATTGGGCGCCAGAATCGGTCCGCCGGCGCTGAGCGAGTAAGCGGTGGAGCCCGTGGGCGTGGCCAGGATCAAGCCGTCGGCGTTAAATTCTGTGAGCGCCTCGCCATCCACCCGCACGACCAGCCGGATGAGGCGCGAGATCTCGCCACGGCTGAAGACTGCATCGTTCAAGCAGCGCAGTACGCGGTCCTTTGCCGGCCCCACCGGGTCGAGCTGCACGTCGAGTAGAGCGCGCTGGCTAAATTCGATCCGCCCGGCGGCGATGCTTGCGACCGCCTCGCGATAGGCGCTCGAGGCGGCGCAGGTCAGGAAGCCGAGCGAGCCGATGTTGATCCCAAAGATCGGTTTGATCTCGTCGCCTAATTGCCCCACGGCGTTCAAGATCGTGCCGTCGCCGCCGAGGACCACGAGCAGGTCGGTCTTGCGCCCGAGATCGCTCGTTGAATACTCCGACGCGAGCCCAGCAAGGCGCGCCGTTTCTTTCTCAAGCAGCACCGGGAGCCCGACTTGGGCAAATTCCTCCATGACCGCTCGGACCAGCTCCGCCGCCCCCGGCTTTCCCGTGTGCGCGATCAGGCCGATGCTTTGCGGACGCATAAAAAAAACTCCTGGTTCCCATCCATTCCCGTGATCCGCGACGGCACCAGCCCCACCACTTCCTCGCCCGCGGCGCGGACGAATTCCTCGATCTTCCGCTGTGCTTTCCCGTGCAGTGCCGGGTCGCTCACGATCCCGCCGCGACCGACGTCGGCCGATTGCAGCTCAAATTGCGGTTTGATCAGCGCCAGGACCACTCCGCTTGGAGTTAACAACTCGAAGGCGCGCGGCAAGATCAAAGTCAGGGAAATAAACGAGACATCGATTACGCAGAGATCGATCGGCTCCGGAATATCGTCCGCGCTCAGGTGGCGCGCGTTCAGGTTTTCGCGCACGACCACGCGCGGGTCATTCCGGATTTTCCAGGCGAGCTGGCCGTGGCCCACGTCGATCGCGTAGACCTTGGCCGCCCCGCGTTGCAGCAGGCAATCGGTAAAGCCGCCCGTGGACGCGCCGATGTCGAGGGCGATTTTGCCAGCAGGATCAATCGCGAAATGCTCCAGCGCCCCTTCCAGCTTGAAGCCGCCGCGCCCGACGTATTTCGGCGGCGCAGCCACGATTAAATCCGCGGTCGGCTCGAGCAAAACCGACGACTTCAAGAGCACCCGGTCGCCCGTGCGCACCTGCCCGGCCATGACCGCGCGCTGCGCCTGTTCGCGGCTCGGGCAAAGTCCGCGCTCGACCAGCAGCGTATCCAATCGCATCCGCCTGGCCATCGCTAGACGCTCACCGCCTCCCGCGGCGCGGCCGCAAACACCTGCGCGATCGCCCGGCCAATTGCCGTTGTCGCTTGCCGCAACTGCTCCTCCGTGATGCAGAATGGCGGGAGCAGAACGACGCTGTTTTGAATCGGCCGGGTGAGCAAACCAAAGGCGCGGGCGGCCACGCAAACCGCGCGAGCGTCCGCCGCGTCGCCGGCGAGCTCGACCGCGGAAATGAAGCCGCACTGCCGCGTTTCCGTCACCTCTGGAAGCTTGGCCAATGCCGCCAGTCCCGACTCCAACAGGCGGATTTTCCCCTGCAAATTAGCCAGCACTTTCTCCTCCTGAAAGATTTGCAAGCTCGCGAGTGCCGCCGCAGCCCCGAGCGCATTTCCGCTATAGCTGTGACCATAAAAGAGCGTCGATTCCGCGCCAGAACGGCGCAGAAAGGGCGCGAATACTTTCTCCGTGGTGAGAGTTAATGCCAACGGAAGATAGCCTCCAGTCAGCGCTTTACCGAGAATACAAATATCCGGAGTGACGTTCTCCTGTTCCCCCGCGAACATCGTGCCCGTCCGCCCAAATCCCGTTAGCACTTCATCGTGCACCAGCAGGGCCCCAGCCCGGTCGCACCAGGCCCGCAGGTCCCGCAACATCCCCTTTGGCCAAAGTCTCATCCCGGCGGCACCCTGGACCAGCGGCTCGATCACCACCGCCGCCACGCCGCGCGCGCTCGTCTTCGGTAAATCCGTCCAGTTCCGCCACGCTCGCGACTTGCCTGACCGGAAACCGCCACGCGGTGCGATTCTCCCGGAACATCCGGTGCGCGCCAAGGCTGGCGGCGCCGGCGGTATCGCCGTGGTATCCCTGCCGGAAGGCAACCAACTCCCCGCGCGGTTCGCCTTCCAGCTGCCAATATTGCTCCACCATCCGCAAGGCGGCCTCCATCGCGGTCGAACCGTCGTCGGAAAAGAAGACGCGGCTCAGGGTTTCCGGCGGGAAAAGACCCACGATTTTCTCCGCGAGCTGGATCGCGGGCGGATTGCTGAACCCGAGAAAGGACGTGTGCGCCACGCGCTCAAGTTGCTGTCTAATCGCCGCGTTGATGCGCGGATGATTATGCCCGTGGATGTTCGTCCAGATGGAGGAATTCCCGTCGAGGTATTCCCGTCCCTCGCTGTCCCAAAGCAGCGCCCCCTCGCCTCGCACGAGCACGATCGGCTCGTGCTCCGGCGCGCACCACTCCGTCATCGCGGTAAACGGATGCCAGACGTGCCGCTGATCCGCCGCGCGCAGGGCTGCCGTTTCCCACTTAGCCTTCGGCGGCATAGATCTGCAGCAGCCGATCGATCGCCTCCACGTCCTCCGAGGAAGCACGGCGGCGCTGGTATTTTCGGAAAATGAGATCGCGCAGGTAAGTCAGGTCGTCCGGGAGCGGCCGGTCGTAGTAGGTCCAGATCCCCTCGTCGAGATACTTGGCCTGGAACTTCCATTCGCCGCCGAACTTGGTGACGCGCACCTCGCGCTTGCGACCTTCGGCGTCCTTCTCTTTCCAAACGTGTTGAGGCATCGGCGCGCCACCCTACAATAGAATCTTGAAAGACGCAGCCCGCCTGCTCGGCTATTTCGTTGCCACCTTGCTGCTCGGGGCTTTGACCGCGCCCTGGATCTACTGGCTCACGCACGATCGCTTCGCTTTCCTCGCGCGCTACGACTTCGAGACATTCTTCCATCGCGCGCTCCTCGTCTGGGCGCTGCTGCTCTTCTGGCCGCTGCTTCGGTCGCTTAAAATCCGGAGCCTCGGCGAGCTGGGTTTGGAGAAAAATCCCCGCCGCTGGCGCGACTTGGGCGCCGGCTTCGGGATCGCTGCGGTTCCCCTGCTCGGCCTGGGCGGGCTCCTGATCTCGCTGGGGGTTTACAGCCTGCGCGGGCATTTTCCCATCGGGGAAATTCTCTCGCGCACCTTGTCGGCTGTCGTCGTTCCGTTCATCGAGGAGCCGCTTTTCCGCGGGCTCATCCTCGGCGCGCTCTTGCGCACGACGACGCCCATGCTCGCCACTTTCTTTAGCTCAGCGCTTTTCTCGATCCTGCATTTCCTGAAAGCGCCCGAGCAGACTTCGCCCGTCGTCGCGTGGAATTCCGGTCTGGTCTCGATCGGCCACGCCTTTTCGCAGTTCCAGGAGCCGCTCCTCGTCCTGGCCGGTTTCACCACGCTTTTTCTGCTCGCCTGGATCCTGGCCGATGCGCGCCTGCGCACGCGCTCGCTCTGGCTGCCGATCGGGCTGCACGGCGGCTGGATTTTTGCCAGCGCGCTCTTCAACAAAATCGCCCGGCGCGAGTTCGTCGCGCTCCCGTGGATCGGCAAGAGCCTGCTGATTGGGATTGCTCCGCTGGCGGTGGCGCTGCTTAGCTGGCTGCTCCTGCACCTCTGGCATGTTCACGCGCGCACTCGTCTGTCCGCTGGAAGCTCTCGCCTCCCTCTTTTACCCTAGCCTTTGCGAGGAATGCCTCCGGCCGATCGCGGCTGGAGAATATCTCTGCGCGGGCTGCCAAGCGAAGGCGCCGCGGATCACGCCGCCGTTCTGCGCCACCTGCTCGGAGCCGTTTGCCGGCGAGATCACGCAGACGTTTTCCTGCGCGAATTGCGCCGGTCGCCGTCTCCATTTCGAATGCGCGGTCGCAGCCTACCGCAGCCGCGGCCTGGTGCGGAAGCTGGTCCACCAATTCAAATACGGACACGCGCTCCATCTGCGGCATCCAGTCGCCGACTGGCTCTGCGAGACGCTCGATGACCCGCGACTGCGCGGCCGCCGTTTTGATCTCGTGGTGCCGGTGCCGCTGCATCCCGCGCGGGAACGCGAACGCGGCTTCAATCAGGCCGCGCTTCTGGCCGAGCTCCTCTGCGCGCGCCGCCAGCTCCCGCTCGCGCCGGTGCTCGAGCGCATCCGCTTTACCACCACGCAGACGGTTTTCGATCGCAGCGCGCGCATGGAAAACTTGCGCGATGCGTTTCGTTTACGAAAAAAGGCGGACGTGCGAGGGTTGCGCGTGCTCGTGATCGATGATGTTCTAACGACCGGCTCGACCTTGAGCGAATGCGCCCGCGTGCTCCGGAAAGCGGGCGCGCTCTCGGTCCATGCCGCGACCGCCGCCCGCGCCTAACGAATCCAAGAATCCATGGCCATCTTCAAGCGTCCCGACCTGAAAACCGAGAGCCGCCGCCGGCGCGAGATGCCGCAAGGCCTTTGGCAGAAATGTCCCGGCTGCAACGAAGTCGTGCACGAGATCGAGCTCACGCAGAACCTGCGCGTTTGCCCGCGGTGCGATTACCATTTCTCACTCACGGCCAAGGACCGGATCGAAAACCTGCTCGATCCCGGCAGCTTCGAGGAGCACGACAGCAACCTGCGCTCGATCGACACCCTCCGCTTCCAGGGCATGGCCAGCTACGAGGATCGCTTGAAGAAATACCAGGCCAGCACCGGCCTGACCGATGCGGTCCTGAGCGGTCACGGCGCGATCGAAGGCTACCCGGTCGCCATCGCGGTGATGGATTTCAGCTTCCTGGCCGCGACCATGGGCTCGGTCGTGGGTGAGCGCATCACCCGCATCATCGAATGGGGCACGGCCCATCGCGCTGCGGTCATCATCGTTTCCGCCTCCGGCGGCGCGCGCATGTATGAAGGCATGCTCAGCCTCATGCAGATGGCCAAGACCAGCGGCGCCCTCGCCCGCCACGCCTGCGAAGGCTTGCCCTACATCAGTGTGCTGACTAATCCCACCACCGCCGGCGTGATGGCGAGCTTTGCCTCGTTAGGCGACATCATCATGGCCGAGCCGCGGGCGATGGTCGGTTTCGCCGGGCCCCGCGTGATCAAGGAAACTACGCACCAGGATTTACCCTCCGGTTTCCAGACCGCCGAGTTCCTCGAGGAGCATGGCTTGATTGACTTGATCGTGCACCGCAAGCGGATGCGCGCGCAGCTCGGGCAATTGCTCGGCTATTTTGCCCCGGCCGCGAACGTCGAGGACGCGCCCGCGGCCACCGCCGACGCTTCGTGAACTATCGCGAGGCGCTCGCCTGGCTTTTCGGGACGCAGCTTTTCGGAATCAAGCTCGGCCTGGAAAACATCCAGCGCCTGCTGCGCGCGCTCGAGCTGCCTGCGGCGGGCCAGCGCATCCTCCACGTCGCCGGGACGAACGGCAAAGGCTCCGTCTGCGCGATGCTCGATGCCATTCTCCGCGCGGCCGGCCATCGCACCGGCCGCTTCACTTCGCCGCACCTCGTCACCTTCCGCGAACGCATCCAGGTAGACGGCGAGATGATCGCGGAAACGGAGGTCGCGCGCGGTCTCACGCGCATCCGCGCGCTCGTGGCCGAGTGGGATCCGCACCCGACATTTTTTGAAATCGCGACCGCGCTCGGCCTGCTTCATTTCGCGGAACGCGCGTGCGCTTTTGCGGTCCTCGAGACCGGCATGGGCGGCCGCCTCGATGCGACCAACGCGGTCACGCCCATCGTCTCCGTGCTCACGCCGATCGCGCTCGATCACCAGAAATGGCTCGGCTCCACCCTCCGCGAAATCGCGCGCGAGAAAGCCGGCATCATCAAGCCGGGCATCCCGGTCGTCTCCGCGCCGCAATTGCCGGAAGCGGCTGCTGTCATACGGCAAACGGCGGCGGAACGCGGCGCGCCGCTGACTTTCGTCCGCGGGGCCCTGGACTCGTCGCTCCCAGGAAAACACCAGCGCGAAAATGCCGCCCTCGCAGCAGCGGCGCTCTCCGCCGCAGAGATTGCGATCGATCTTCCCACGCTCGGCCGCGGCCTCGCGAACGTCGCCTGGCCGGCGCGCTTTCAGCGCTTTGCCGCGCGCACCGTGATCGATGGCGCGCACAATCCCGCGGGCGCGCGCGTGCTCGCGCAGACCTGGCGGGAAGAGTTCCCGGGCGAACAGGCCGCGCTCATCCTCGGTGTCTTCACCGACAAGGATGCGGCCGCGATTTTTCGAGAATTAGCCGGCATCACGGCCGCAATTTTTCTCCCGCAATTCCGCGGCCCGCGGGCGCTGCCGCCGGCGGCACTGGCGCGGATCGTCGCCGAGATTTCCCCGGAAATCCCGTCCACGCTCGCGGACTCGACGGGCGCTGCGATCGATTTAGCCAGCAAGATGGCGCGCCCGGTTTTAATCGCCGGGTCGCTCCATCTCGCGGGTGAAGCGCTGGCGCATCTGCGCGGCGAACCGGCCGCGTTTGAAGAGTGCACGCAGTGACTTTTCGCGGCATGCTCTCGCCATGCGCACGTTCTTTTTCCTGAGCTTGCTCGCCTGCGCCCTCCTGCAGGCCGCGCCCGACGAAACCGGGATCGCCGGCGTCATTTCCGTGAGCCCGGCGCGGGGCGGACCGAGCCGCCTCGGGGTGCCGGACAGCGCGCCGCTCAGCCGGGTGGAGTTCGTCGTGCAGCAGGGCGAGAAAACTGTGGCCGCTTTCACCACCGATGCGCAGGGCGCGTTTCGCGTGACCGTTCCGCCCGGCCATTACACAGTCGCACGCAAGGGACCGGCGGCACGCATCGGGCGCTACGGGCCGTTCGAGGTCGAGGTCACTGCCGGCAAGATGACCGCGGTCGAATGGACCTGCGACACCGGGATTCGTTAGGCCGGTGGCTTGATTTCAATCCGCGGGAAAAGCGGCGTCGGTTTGCTCACCTGGTGGCCGTCCGGCAGCTGACCCCAGACCGCATCGCCTAACGAGAAGCGCGCCTCCTGCCCGGCCTGTTCCATCTTCCAGTTGAGCTG
This sequence comes from uncultured Verrucomicrobiae bacterium, assembly GCA_963726745.1. GTDB lineage: Bacteria > Verrucomicrobiota > Verrucomicrobiia > Chthoniobacterales > UBA10450 > JACCTI01. Next base: position 296,157 of record CAVSDR010000002.1, on the reverse strand, counting down.
GTCGAAAATGCCGTGCGCTGCTTTTGGCAGCACCGGCGAAATGAGAATCGCGATCAGCCGGAGCGAATCGGCCAGGCGGTAAAGCAAGGCGTCGAGCTGAGCCTGCTTCTCCGGATCTTTCGCGAGCACCCACGGCTTTTCACTGTCGATCCGCTCGTTGCAATCGCCCGCCAGCCGCAGCGCCGTGACCATCGTTTCCGGGCCCGGGTTCAATTCTTCGCCCGGCACCGCCGCGCGCACGAGCTGGCCTTCGCGAAACTTCCAGATCATCGCCAGGCCGCGGTTGAGCAGGTTGCCTAACGAATTTGCGAGCTCGGAATTGAAGCGGGTAGTCAGGCGTTCCTCGGAGAAATCCGCGTCCTTCCCGGTGACGATGTCGCTGGTTAAATAATAGCGCAGGGCCTCCGGGCTGTATTTATCCGCCAGTTCATCGGGATCGATCACGTTGCCTAACGACTTGCTCATCTTTGCGCCGCTGATGTTCCACCAGCCGTGCACGAGGAACTTCGGCATTTGCTCATCGGGGAAGCCGAGCGCGTGGAGCATGATCGGCCAGTAAATCCCGTGCGCCGGGATCAGGATGTCCTTGCCGATGATGTGCAGCGCGGGCCATTTCTCCCGGAACTCCGCTGGCTGCTGCGCAAACTCTCGCTGCGCCGGATCGTAGCCGATGAAGCTGATGTAATTCGTGAGCGCGTCGAACCAGACGTAGTTCACGTAGTCGCGGTCGAAGGGCAGCTCGATCCCCCAGCTCAGCCGTGATTTCGGCCGCGAAATGCAGAGGTCGCCGCCTAATTTCTCGACCGCGTTGATCAGCTCGGTCTGGCGGAAGTCGGGCGTGACACAGTCCGGATGGCGCGCGGAGATATGCGAGCAGCCAGTCCCTGTGCTCCGCGAGTTTGAAGTAGTAGTTTTCCTCGGTCCGCTGCTCGACCTCGCCCCACTCGGGACCGAATTCGCCGTCCGGCCCGCGCTCCTTGTCGGTCAGAAATTGCTCCTGCCGCACGCTGTAGAAGCCGTCCTGCTTGTCCTTGTAGATCTGGCCTTCGTCGAAGAGGCGCTGGAGAATTCCCTTGCACGCACGCCCGGTGCAGCGGGTCGGTCGTGGCGGCCCAACGGTCGTAGCGCACGTCGAGTTTTTCCCAGAGCGCGAGAAACTTTGCCGTGAGCTCGTCGACAAATTCCTGCGGCGGGACGCCTGCTTTTTCGGCCGATTGCTGCACCTTCTGGCCGTGTTGATCGACTCCCGTGAGAAAGAAAACCTCCTCGCCCTGGAGGCGATGGAAGCGGGCGAGCACGTCGGCCAACACCTTCTCGTAGGCGTGCCCGATGTGCGGCGCGCCATTGGTGTAATCGATCGCAGTCGTGAGATAAAAAGTCTTCGGCATCGAGCCGAGAGATTCGAAGAATGAAGGGGAAACGCAACTGCGCGCGGCTGGTGCTGGCCGCGTTTTGCCTCGGCGCGACGGCGTGCGGCCCGGCCGAAAAGCCGGACGCGTTTCCCATCCTCACGCCGCCCGCGCCGCCCGCGCCGCGGATCCATGGCGCGCGAGTTTTCGGCGTGCGCCCGGGATCCCCTTTCCTCTTCCAGATCGCGGCCAGCGGCGAGCGGCCGATGCAATTCGAGGCGGTGAACTTGCCGTCTAACCTTTCGTTAGACCCGGAGAGCGGCTTGATCACCGGACAACTCGCAGATGCCGGGCGGCACGAGGTTCTGCTGCGCGCGCGCAACGCCCGCGGCACCGCCGAGCGCACGCTCACGATCGTGGTGGGCGACGAGATCGCCCTTACGCCGCCGATGGGCTGGAACAGTTGGAACGCCTGGGGCGGGACCGTCACCGAGGAGAAAGTGCGCGCGGCGGCGCAGGCGCTGGTGCGCAGCGGGCTGCGCGATCATGGGTGGACCTACGTGAACATCGACGATGGTTGGCAAGGGGTGCGCGGCGGCCCTTTTAACGCCATCCAGCCAAACGCGAAGTTCACCGACATCGGAAAGCTGGCAGCGGATTTGCATTCGTTAGGCCTGAAGCTCGGGATTTACTCGACGCCTTGGCGGACAAGTTTCTACGGGCAGATCGGCTCGAGCGCGGATACCGCCGACGGCCACTACGACTGGATCGAGCGCGGGCAGCACAACCAATTTTTCAAGTTCCGTTTCCCCCGGGAACCGGAGATGTGGCTGGCTAAATTTTCCTGGCTCCAGCCGCTGACCCGATGGCGCCGCGAGCGCTGGATGGAAGCGATCACGCGGAAGTTGCGGACCTTTGGCCAGGTGTCCTTCGTCACTCAGGATGTGCGGCAATGGAGCGCCTGGGGCGTCGATTACGTGAAGTATGATTGGGTGCCGGTGGACCGGCCACATACCGCGGAGATGGCCCGCGCCCTTGCCAGTGCCGGGCGCGACATTGTCTTGAGCGTAGCCAATAACACGCCGTTTTCGCTGGCCGGGGAGATCGCCCCGCTGGCCCAGGCCTGGCGGACTTCGGGTGATGTGAAGGATTCGTGGCGGGACGTGGTGCGCTCCGGATTCACGCGCGATCGTTGGGCGCGCTGGCAACGTCCCGGGCATTACAACGATGCCGACATGCTCGTGCTCGGGACGCTCGGTTGGGGCAAGGAGATGCGGCCAACACGGCTCTCCTCCGATGAGCAATATGCGCACATGAGCCTTTGGTGTCTGCTTGGCGGACCGCTTCTGCTCGGTTGCGACCTCGAGAAGCTGGATCCCTTTACCCTCGGCCTGCTGACGAATGACGAGGTGCTCGAGGTCGACCAGGATGCGCTCGGCAAACAGGCCACGCGCGTGGGCGGCGGCTGGCAGACGGATATTTTTGCCAAAGTGCTGGCTGATGGCTCGTGGGCGGTGGGCCTTTTTAATCGCGGCACGCAGCCGACGACCGTCCGGGTGACCTGGTCCAGCCTCGGACTGACCGGCGCGCCGGCAGTGCGCGACCTTTGGCGACAGCAGGACCTCGGGGTTTTCGCGGACTTCTTTGAAAGCACCGTCCCCGGTCATGGAGTGGTCCTGCTCCGAGTGGCTCCGCGGCCTAACGATAAGTCTTGAGGTGGCGCCGGCGGTCTTGGTATGAAGGCCAGCAACCTCCCACCACGAAAGGACTCTCTCCCAGATGAAACTTCGCACTTCCCTGGCGGCGCCCCTCGCGCTCGCCCTCCTCTGCTACGTCTCGCGCAGTGAAGCCCAGGTCTTCACCGCCTTCCTCTCCGGTCCAGCGGAGTCGCCTCCCAATGCCTCCGTCGGGACCGGCTTCACCACGGTGACGATCAATCCGGCGACGCACATGCTGCAGGTGCAGTTTTCCTTCAGCAATCTCTCGGGCACGACCACCGCGGCGCACATCCATGCCGCGACTGCGACCCCCGGCACCGGGACCGCCGGCGTCGCCACGCAGACGCCGACCTTTTCCGGTTTCCCCACCGGCGTCACCAGCGGCAGCTACAGCAATACCTTCGACATGAGTCAATCGAGCACCTGGAACCCGGCCTATGTGACCGCCAACGGCGGCACCGCCGCGGGCGCGGAGAACGCCTTTGTGGCCGCGATTATCGCCGGCAAGGCCTACCTGAATATTCACACGAGCGTGTTTCCGAGCGGTGAAATTCGGGGCTTCCTCCTGCCGGCGGCCGCGCCGGAGCTGGGCTCGAGCCTGGCGCTCCTGGCCATCGGGTGCGGCGCGCTCGGCCTCGCCCGGCTGCGCCGTCGGCGCGCCTAACGAGTCAAGCCGAGCGCTCGAGCACGATCATCGCGGTGGCGTGATGATCGGTGTGGCTGAGGCTGATCCAGACCGCGGAGACATGGCGCTCCGCCGCCAGCGCTTTGGCGCCGCCTTCGAGGACCACGAACGGCTCGCCGCTTTCCTTGCGGTGCACGTCGATGTCGCGCCAGCCCATCGCCTTCCCAATGCCGGTGCCAAAAGCTTTCGAGACCGCTTCCTTGGCCGCGAAGCGGGCGGCGAAATGGCGCGCGGGATACTTCATCGACTGGCAATAGGCGATCTCGCCTTCAGTAAAAATGCGGTGGAGGAAGCGCTCGCCGAAACGCTCGAGGGAATGCTCGATGCGGACGGTTTCCACGATATCGACGCCGATGCCGAGGACGCTCACCCCTTGTAGCCCTCCATCGCCGCGAGCATCTCCTTGACCGCCGCCTCGAAGCCGGTGAAGACGGCTCGCGCCACGATCGAGTGGCCGATGTTCAGTTCGGTCAGGTGCGGGATCTTGTGGATGCGGACAATATTCCGGTAGTTGATCCCGTGGCCGGCGTTGACCTGGAGGTTGAAATTGAAGGCGCGCACGGCGGCTTCGCGCAGGCGTTCCAGTTCCTGCTTCTCGAATTTCTCGGTGAAAGCGTTGGCTAATTTTCCGGTGTGCAGCTCCACGATGTCGGCGCCTAACGAGACCGCGGCCTCGACCTGCGCGAGTTCCGGGTCAATGAACATGCTCACGCGAATACCGGCCGCATGCAGGCGTTTGATGGTCGGTGCGAGCTCGCGCGCGTGCTTCACCAGGTCGAGCCCGCCCTCGGTCGTAACCTCCTCGCGTTTCTCCGGCACCAGGCAGACTTCATCCGGCACGATGCGCAGGGCGAAGTCGACAATCTCCGGCGTGTTTCCCATCTCGAAATTGAGTTTGGTCATCACGTTCGCGCGCAAGCGTTCCAGATCGCGATCCTGCATGTGGCGGCGGTCGGCGCGCAGGTGCGCGGTAATCCCGTGGGCGCCGGCGTGTTCGCAAATGCTCGCGATCGTCACCGGGTCCGGCTCGGCGTTGCGTGAATCGGGCATGGCCGCATAGCGCGCCTGCCGCAGGGTCGCGACATGGTCGACATTCACTCCGAGGCGCAGGCTGCTGCTCACGGCGCTCAATAGGCGCGCGCGGCCTGGAAACTCAAGCGAAGACTCTGCTCGGGTGCGGCTGCCCGGGAAGCTGGACGGTTTCTCGGTGCCGCCAGCCGAGCTTTTCGAGCACGGCGATGGAGCGGACATTGCGTTCCGAGACCAGGCCTACAATGCGCGGAAGCTGGAAGGTGGACGCGCCGAGGTCGCGCACCGCACGCGCGGCTTCGGTGGCGTAGCCCTGGCCCCAAAATTCCCGCCGAATGGAAAACCCCAGGTCGACATCCTCAAGCCCATCGCGTTTGACCAAGCCCGCAGATGCCGATGAGCTCGCCGTCTGATTTTCGCTCGACCACGTAGAAGCCGAAGCCGTGGAGCTGGTAACTCGGCAAGACCCGGCTCTCGATGTAAGCCGCGGCATCTTCGAGCGTGCGCAGGCCGCGATCGGCTACGAACTCGATGAACGCGGGATCGTTCAAGAGCTCAAGGATGAGCGCGGCGTCCGTGGTCGACATCGTGCGCAACCGGAGGCGTTCCGTCTCGAGGATCACTTTGGCCGGGGCGCTCACGGTTGAAGTATTTGAATCTTTCCGGGCTGCGCGCAAATAGATCGGATGACAAACAACCTCGCAGTGCGGCGGCTGGTCCAGGCCGGCGCGCTTTTTTTGATCGGTGATGGCGTCATGGGATTGATCAAGCCGCGCTGGCATTCGCTCCTGTGGCATGTCGGTCCGGAGTTGGCCAAGGCGGCCACCGAGGAGCTGGCGGCGCATCCGAAAACCGCGCGCGCAGTCTATGCGGCGGAGCTGGCGCTCGGGATCTTCCTCGCGGCGCAGCAAACGCCGGAAGAGTTCTAGGCAGCGCCGCGTCTCTTTTCGTTAGGCAGCGGCGCGGGGCGCAGCTAATTTAGCCAGCGTAATGGCCAATCACACTCACACCGACGCGACCATGGCGGTCTATCTCGACCTCGAGAATATCGCCCGCGGCGCGCAGGATGCGCAGTTCCCGGCCTTCGAGATCGGGAAGGTGCTCGAGCGTCTCCTGCTCAAGGGCCACATCGTGGTCAAGAAGGCTTACTGCGATTTCGCGCGCTACAAGGATTTCAAACGCGGCCTGCACGAGGCGGCCTTTGAGTTGATCGAAATCCCGCACGTGCGGCAGTCGGGCAAGAACTCAGCCGACATCCGGATGGTCGTGGACGCACTCGATCTCTGTTACACCAAGAGCCACGTCGACACCTTTGTGGTCATCAGCGGCGACTCCGATTTCTCGCCTTTAGTCAGCAAGCTGCGCGAGAACGACAAGACGGTGATCGGCGTGGGGGTGAAGAGTTCCACCTCCGATCTCTTCATTAATAACTGCGATGAGTTTATCTATTATGATGATCTCGTGCGAGTGGAACCAGTGGCGCGGCGCCGCCGGACCTCGGCCAAGAGTGTCGTCGCGAAACCAGCGGAGCCGGCGGCGGTCGAGCATGGGCCCTCAGAAGAGCGCGCCCTGGAATTAGTCAGCCAGACGCTCGAAGCGCTGCGCGCGGAACGGGGCGACGATTACGAAATTCGCGGATCGCTGATCAAGCAGACGATCAAGCGGCGCAATCCCGGCTTCGACGAGCGGGCCCACGGCTTCCGCGCGTTCAACGACGTCCTCCAGGAAGCGGAAAAGCGCGGCCTGCTCAAGCTCGAGGCCGACAAGCAAGTGGGGACTTACATTGTGCGGCCGCTGGATTAGCCGACGAGATGGCGACGCCCGCGGCTAACGAGTGGCGACCGGAAGCGGGCGCATCGCCCTGGCGGCGGGTTCTCTTCGAGATCATCTTCGAGAGCGATACGCCGGCCGGCAAAGCCTTCGACATTGTCCTGCTTTTCGCGATCGCGGGCAGCGTGGGCGTGGTCATGCTCGAGAGCATGCACGCGGTGGAAGCGGCTTACGGGCATCTCTTGCGGGTGCTCGAGTGGATCTTCACGGTGCTCTTCACGGTGGAATATTTCGCGCGCCTGGCCTGCGTGCGGCGGCCGCGACGTTACGCCTGGAGCTTCTACGGCGTGGTCGATCTGCTCGCGGTGCTCCCGAGTTTCATCAGCCTTTTCACGACGGCGAATTACCTCATCGTGGTGCGCGTGCTCCGTCTGCTGCGCGTTTTCCGCGTGCTCAAGCTGGCCCATTTCCTCGAGGAGACGGACACGCTGATGCTCGCGTTGCGCTCGAGCCAGCGGAAGATTTTGGTCTTCATTTTCGCGGTCTTCACGCTCGTGATCCTGATGGGCACGGCGATGTATTTGATCGAGGGCGAAGCGCACGGCTTCGATAGCATCCCGCACGGGGTCTACTGGGCGATCGTCACGCTCACGACCGTGGGCTACGGCGACATTACCCCGCAGACCGCGCTGGGCCGGTTCGTGGCCAGCTTGATCATGATCATGGGCTACGGAATCATCGCCGTGCCCACGGGCATTTTCTCGCTTGAGCTGCGCGAAGCCAGCCGACTGCGGAATGCGCGCGCCTGCCCGCGTTGCGGCACCACCGAGGCCGATGTGCGGGCGCGGTTTTGCCGGCGTTGCGCGGAACCGCTCGGGCCCGTGGGCTAACGAGCGCCCGCCGGGAGCAAGAAAGCGCCGGTGTAAAGCAGGCCAAAGACGAGATGCGCCTGCGCCGTCCCGGGCACACTGCCGCTGCGGGCGGCTTTCAGGAGCAGCGGTGTCGCCAACAGCGCAAGCAAGCTCCACCACGGCAGAAAGCGCAGGGCCACAGCCAGCAAGATGAACGCGAGCGGCCCGAAGAGCAGCGCGAGCTGGAGCGCGCGGCCCAGCTTTGGCCCCAGCATCGTCGCCAGGGTGCGCACGCGCGCGGCGCGATCATCGGCCGCATCGCGCAGGTTATTAGCGTGCAAGATGGCATCGACCAGCAGGCAAACCGGGAGCGAATAGAGCGCCACCAGCAGCCCCTGGCGCAGGTCGATTCCGCCCACCTGCACGGCGTAGGCCCCGAGTGTAAGGCCGAAACCAAACGCCACGATGATGAGCAGGTCGCCGAGCCCAAAACGCTTCAGAAACGCCGGGTAAGCCACCGCGCAGAACAAGCCGATGAACGCCAGCGGCACGACCGTATGCGCGCGCGTGCGCAGGAGCAGAAGCGCACAAAGCGCCGCACCGGCGAACAGGACTAACGAGTAGATGAGCGCAGCGCGCGCACTCATCGCGCCGCTCGTGAGCACGCCGCTGCCGTGCTCCGGGCGGGTGTCGACGCCTTGCACGAAGTCGAAGTAATCGTTGAGCACGTTCGCGCCGAAGTGCGCCAGGATCGCGCCCAGAAGAGTGAGCGCAAAAGTGCCGGCGTGGAAGGCCCCGCCGCCGAGCGCCCCGTAGCCGCGCGCGGCCAGCACCGTGCCTAACGAGACTGGAACGACACTCGCCGGGAGCGAGTAAGCGCGGGTGGCACGCCAGAGGAGAGCGGGATTCATGCACTACTCTACGCGCGCGGCCGGAGGGCGGAGAGGATTACGGAAAAATAACTCAACTCACGTAAGAAACGGGCGTAGAAACGGGAGCCAGTTCTCTCTCTATTATGAAAAAGAAAACCTCGTCGCGTTCTGCCTTCTTCCATCTTCGCGTGCTCGCCGCCTTGTTGCTCGCGGGTTGCGCCTGCCTGCTTGCGCTTCTCGGTCTCGGCGTCTTCGGCCCCAGCCACGCCCTGGCCCAGGAGGCCAGCCAGCGACGAGAGAGTCCGCCGATGGACGTGGGGGTTTCCTACAAGAATGACATCTCGCCGGCAGCGCGGGACATCCCGGAGAATCCAAATCGCCGCTCTTATAAAGAGGAGCACGAAGCGAATGAGAACCCGCAAATCCCGCGGCGCCACGAAGACGTGGCCGACCCGGTGATTCAGCACGAGCAGGTCGGGCGCGCCTCAGTGCTCAACGCCCTCGCGCCGAGCTTGAGCGCGCCAATTCAAAATTTCGATGGCATCCCCTTCCCTGGCGTTGGTTGCAGCTGCGCGCCGCCGGATACGAACGGCGCCGTGGGCAAAACGCAGTACGTCCAGATCGTCAACGAAGGCTATCAAGTCTTCGATAAAGTGACGGGCGCTTCCGTGCTCGGGCCGAAGAGCATCTCCTCGATTTGGACCGGCTTTGGCGGCGCTTGCGAGACCGGCGGCTCGGGGGATCCGGTGGTGCTGTATGACCGGCTGGCCGATCGCTGGCTGATCAGCCAATTTGCCAAGGCAACCTCAAACGGTGCGATCACCGACGAGTGCGTGGCCATCTCGACGACGGCGGACGCAACCGGGACCTACGCGCGCTACGGCTTCCATCTCGGCTCAAACTTCTACGATTACCCGCACCTGAGCGTGTGGCCGGACGGCTATTATATGAGCATGAACGTCTTCAACGCCGCCGGCACTTCCTATCTCGGGCCGCAGGCGTTTGCTTTCGATCGTGCCAAGATGCTGGTTAACCAGCCGGCTACCTTCGTTAGTCCGAAGGCCCCGCTCGGCGGGACGGTCGATCCGTTCCTGCCGGCCGATCTCGATGGTCCCACGCTGCCGCCGAGCGGTGCGCCCGCGACGTTCGTCGGTTTCCCAGGCCAATCGACCAGCCCGAACTACACGACGTATCATTTCCACGCCGACTTCACCACGCCGGCGAACTCCACCTTCACCACCTTTGCCAATCCGCCGGCCGCTGGCTTCACCATGCTCTGCCCGAGCACGCGTGCCTGCGTGCCGCAAGCTGGCGTGACCTCGGCGAATAATCTCGATGCCAGCGGCGATCGTCTCATGTTCCGCCTGGCCTATCGCAACTTCGGCGATCATGAAGCGGTCGTGGGCGCCTACACGGTGAGCGCGAACGGCGTGGCCGGCATTCGCTGGTTCGAGCTTCGCGGCGTGACCGCGGGCCCGGTGCAGGTCTACCAGGAGAGCACCTACCAACCGGACACGACCTGGCGTTGGATCCCGAGCACGGCCATGGATGGCCAGGGAAACATTGCCCTCGCCTACAGCGCTTCGAGTTCATCGATCAACCCGCAGCTGCGCTACAACGCACGTCTTGCCAATGATCCCTTGAACACCCTCACGCAGGGCGAGACGCACCTTTACGACGGCACCGGCAGCCAGAGCGGCACCGGCAACCGCTGGGGCGACTATGCCTCGCTCACGGTCGATCCGGTAGACGACAGCACCTTCTGGTTCACGAGCGAATACTACGCGACCACGGGGACGTACAACTGGCGCACCCGCATCGGCAGTTTCAAGATCGCGAGCGGCAGTCCGACTCCGACTCCCACTCCGACCGCAACGCCAAGCGCCACGCCGACTCCGACGGCAACGCCAAGTGCGACGCCGACACCAACGCCGGCACCTAATTACACGCTCACCATCAGCCCCTCCTCGCGCAGCGTGAATCGCAGCGGCGGCACGGTCACCTACACGGTGCAGATTACGCAGAGTAATGGCTTCAATTCGCCGGTTACTTTGAGCGTTTCGGCGCTGCCTCCGGGCGTGACTGCTTCGTTCAGCCCGAACCCGGCGACCACGTCTTCAACCTTGAGCGTGAACGTGGCCAGCTCGACCGCGAAAGGCACTTACAACTTCACCGTCACCGGCACCGGCGGCTCGCCTGCGCTGACCCGCACGGCCTCGGCCACCATCGTGAAGACAAAATAGCCAGCCCTTTCACGCGCGCGGCCTTTCACTTCTCCGCCGTCGACAAACGTCGGCGGCGGAGGTAGTGAACTTTCGGGAGTCGAAGAAAGCAAATGGCTGTCACGATCGAAGCAACGCGCAGCGAAAAAACGCCGGCCTTCCGCAAATTTGTGGAAGACGTGCGGTCCGCCGTGCAGGGCGGGCTGGATGACCACGCGGTCGGAACAATGGTGGCCGACCTGCTTCGACCGCTGCTGGGTCGCGAGGATTTTCTCGCGCTGGCGGAACTTGCGCCCACGACCTGCGATTATTGCCAGCACGTTCTCCACGTGGAAGAGGACGGCAGTTTTTCGGTCGTCGCCCTGGTCTGGCTGCCGGGACAGTCAACGCCGATCCACGATCACGTTTCCTGGTGTGTCGTCGGAGTGCATCGCGGCGAGGAGTCCGAGACGGTTTACACTCTCGCTGGGGAAAATGGCACCCTCCATCTGCTTCCCGGAGGCCACCAGGTAAATCCTGGCGGATCGGTCGCCGCGCTGATCCCGCCGGGCGACATTCATCGGGTAGCCAATGCCGGCCAGGAGACGGCCGTCTCGGTGCATGTCTACGGCGCCGATATTCGGGCACTTGGCTCCAGCATCCGGCGCCGTTATGCCCTCGAGGTCTCCGGCGCGGATTGATTGGCGCACTTTCCCGGTGGACAGGCGGAGCGGTTTTTAAGAACAATTCGTGCTCCCAAAAAGACGAAGTGTCCCTCGCGCCCTCCATGAACGACCTGCCCACCGAGGCTGAACTCTTCCCGCGCGAACTCGAGATCCTGCGCACCCTGGCGGACAACCTGCCGCAAATCGTCTGGGTCGCGCGGCCCGATGGCTCGCACGAGTTTTATAATCGCCGCTGGACCGAATACACCGGGCTCACCCTGGAAACCTCGGGGAAAGATGCGTGGAATCATCTCCTCCATCCGGAAGATCGCGAGCGCGCCAACAGCGCCTGGGACGAAGCCATGCGCACCGACCTGCCCTACGAAATCGAGTTCCGCCTCCGGCGCGCGAGCGATGGCGAGTATCGCTGGTTCCTCGGACGCTCGCTTCCTTTCCGGAATGACGCGGGCGAGATCGTGAACTGGTTCGGCACCTGCACCGATATCCACGAGCAAAAGCTGGCCGCGGAAGCGCTCCGCCAGGCGCGCGACGACATGCGCCGCGAGAACCGCCACAAGGATCAGTTCCTCGGCATGATCTCACACGAGCTGCGCACGCCTTTGAATGCCGTCTTCGGCTGGACGCGCCTGATGCAGGAAAACGTCCTCAGCGAAGAGGAGCGAGTGGAGGCGGTCAACTCGATCATGCGCAACGCCGAGTCCCAGGCGCGGTTGATCGAGGACGTGCTCGATATTACCCGCATCATCAATCACAAGCTCACCCTCGACCGCACCGTGCTCGACCTCATCAGTGTCGTCCGCGAGGCGCTCGAAGCGGTTCGTCCTTCGGCCGATTTGAAAGGCGTGAGCCTCGAGATCGCGCTCGGCGACGAGGATCACCTCCTGGTCGAGGCCGACGCCATGCGCCTCCAGCAGGTCGTGCTGAATCTTCTCACGAACGCGGTCAAGTTCACCCCGCGCGGCGGCCATGTGCGCTTGCGCGCAGTGCGCGAACGCGCCCACGCCGTCATTCAGGTGACCGATACCGGCAAAGGGATCGGCCCGGATTTATTGCCGCATATTTTCGAGCGTTTCCGCCAGGGCGACAGCAGTTCCACGCGCCATCACGGCGGACTCGGACTTGGGCTCACGATCGCGCATCAGCTCGTCATGATGCATGGCGGGCAAATCGAAGTCGCAAGCGAAGGCGAAGGAAGAGGCAGCACTTTCACCGTCCTGTTGCCGATCGTGGCGCTCGACACCCGGCAGGCAAAACCGCTCCGCGAGCTCGCGGCAACGGAGCGGAACTTCCCGGAAAATTGCCTGCGCGGCGTGCACGTGATGGTGGTGGACGACGAAGCGAGTGTGCGGGAGATCGTCGCCCTCACGCTGACGAAATGCGGCGCCTCCGTGACCGTGGCCGAGTCCGTGGCCGATGCCCTCGCGCTCATGCCCGAGGTGCATCCCGATGTGATCGTGAGCGATGTCGCCATGCCGGGCGTGGATGGCTACGCCTTTGTGCGCACGCTCCGCACGCACGAGCAACACAACGGCCAGCTGCTGCCCATCATTGCCCTGACCGCTTATGCCAGCGCGCAGGATCGCGCCCGCGCCCTCGAGTGCGGCTTCGATCAATACCTGACCAAGCCAGTCGATCCAGCCGAGCTCGTCCGCGCAATCGTGAAAGCGCGCACCGACAAACTTGGCGCCCCCAGCTAGCTGGCTAATTCCGCTGCTTCGCTGCGCCGCTGATCCAGATGATCACGCCGAGGAGCGCGAGCGCCGCGCCCAACGCGCCGAGGATCATGGCCGCGTCGTGCACCAGGCGCATGTATTGCGCCCAGCCGAGCAGGAGGAAAAGCAATCCAACCATCGCGATCGTGATCCCGGTCCCGATCAAGGCTTCGGGCGAAATCGAGCGGGCGCGCGTGGTGGGAGCGGGGTCAGGAGCGTTCATATGCCCGGCAGAGTAGCGCTCGAACTGCGGTGCGCAATCCTCCAGCGCCGCCCGGCGCGATGAAAACTCTTATCGCCCGGTTGCATCCGTTTTTGTATCAACGACGGATAGCCGCTAGGACAGGCGAGCGCCTGCGCCGAAAAAGTTATGAGCACCCCCAAATTGAATCCCGAAAGCGCCGTCCGCGAACGTTACGCCGCCGGCGCGCAAGCCGCAGAAGCGAAGCTTTGCTGCCCGGTCGACTACGACCCGCAGTTCCTCAAGATCATTCCCGCCGAAGTGATCGAGCGCGATTACGGCTGCGGCGACCCGAGCAAGTATCTGCAGGCCGGCGAAACCGTGCTCGATCTCGGCAGCGGCACCGGGAAAATCTGCTTCATCGCCGCGCAAGTGGTCGGCTCTTCCGGCAAAGTGATTGGGGTCGACATGACCGATGAGATGCTCAGCGTCGCGCGGCGGAACGCGCCGATCGTGGCCGAGCGCCTCGGCTACGCCAATGTCGAGTTTCGCAAAGGCCGCATCCAGGACCTCGCGCTCGATCTCGATAAATTAGACGACGAGCTCAAGAACTCGCCCATCACCGACGCGGCTTCTTTTCTGCGCGCCGATGAACTCGCGCAGGAATTGCGCGTGAAATTTCCGCTGGTCGCGACGGAGTCGGTCGATGTGGTCGTCTCGAACTGCGTGCTCAATCTTGTCGAGGCCAAGGCCAAGCGGCAGCTCTTCGAGGAAATCTTCCGCGTCCTCCGCCGCGGCGGCCGCGCGGTCATCTCCGATATCGTTTCCGACGAAGAAGTGCCCGAGCGTCTGCAGGAGGATGCAGAACTTTGGAGCGGCTGCATCTCCGGCGCGCTCACCGAGGAAGGCTTCCTCCAGGCGTTCAGCGAGGCCGGCTTCTACGGCATCCAGATTCTCAAGCGCGACGCGCAGCCGTGGCAAACGGTCGAAGGCATCGAGTTTCGCTCGGTCACGATCGAAGCCTTCAAGGGCAAGCAGGGCCCCTGTTTCGAGCGCAACCAGGCGGTCGTTTATCGTGGTCCCTTCCGAGAAGTGCTCGATGACGACAATCACCGGATGGAGCGCGGCGTGCGCTACGCGGTGTGCGACAAGACCTTCAATCTCTACCGCAAGGCGCCTTACGCGCAGTCGTTCGAGTTCATCGAGCCGATGACCGAAATCCCGCTCGCGGAGGCCCAGCCCTTTGACTGCACCCGCACCGCGCTCCGGCATCCGCGCGAGACCAAGGGCCAGGATTATTCCGTCACCACGGACGCGAGCTCGTGCTGCGACGCCGGCGGCTGCTGCTAATTTAGCCGGCAACATGGCCGAGTTCATTCGCGCGACGCGACCGGAGCCGCCGCCGCACGCCGAGGCCGAGATCGAGCTCGCTGCGACGCCCATTCCAAAATGGGTCATCGGCGAGTTCTTCGGCACCTTCCTGCTCGTCTTCTTCGGTCTTGGTTGCGGCGCGGCCGCGGTCACGACCGGCGCGCAGGTGGGCGTCTTTCAGGTCGCGATCGTCTGGGGGTTGGGCGTGGCGACTGCGATTTATCTCACCGGCTCGCTCAGCAGCGCGCATCTCAACCCCGCGGTTACGATCGCTGCGGCCGCCTTCGCGCGTTTCCCCGCGCGGCTCGTCCTGCCTTATATCGGCGTGCAATTAGTCGGCGCTTTCGCCGCTGCGGCCATGGTCTTCGCGCTCTACGGCGGCGCCATTCGTAGCTACGAAACGAAGCACAACATCATCCGCGGCGAGGCCGGGAGCGAAGCCACTGCCATGATCTTCGGCGAATTTTTCCCGAATCCCGGCGGCAAGGCACTCACGCCGGAGACACGCGCGATTCTCTCGCCCGGCGCCGCCTTCGCCGCCGAGGTCGTCGGCACCGCCATTCTCCTGCTGGTGATCTTTTGCGTCACCGACGAGCGCAACGCCAATCGCCCGCAACTCCTCACGGCCGCGACCATCGGCCTCACGGTCACGATCCTGATCTCGCTTCTCGGCCCGATGACCATGGCCTGCCTCAATCCCGCGCGCGACCTCGCGCCGCGCCTCTTCTCTTCGCTTGCTGGCTGGCGCGGCGTGCCCTTCACCGCCAATGGGCTCGGCTGGCTCACGGTTTACCTTGTCGCGCCGATCGTCGGCGGCCTCTGCGGCGGCGCGATCTATCGGCTCTTCTTTCGCACCGGCTATCGCGTATGATCGCTCTCGCTCTCTTCCTCGCTACCGTCTTCCTCGCTTGGTCCAACGGGGCGAACGATAACTTCAAAGGCGTGGCCTCCCTTTATGGCTCGCGCACTTGCAGCTACCGCAGCGCGATTGCCTGGGCCACGGTCACCACCTTTGCCGGTTCGCTCGCGTCCATCTTTCTCGCGCAGGGATTGCTGAAGAAGTTTTCCGGCAAAGGCCTCGTGCCCGACGTCGTTGTGGCCTCGCCCGCTTTTTTGCTCGCGGTGGTCCTGGCGGCCGCGGTCACGGTCCTCCTCGCGACGCGGCTCGGGTTTCCCATTTCCACCACGCATGCGCTCACGGGCGCGTTGGTTGGCAGCGGGCTGGTAGCGGTCGGCGGGCAGGTCAATTTCAGCGCGCTCGGGAAAGGCTTCTTCCTTCCGCTCGTGCTTGGCCCGGTGCTGGCGATCGCACTGGGCGCGGCGCTTTATTTCCTTTTGCATGCCGGGCGCGTCCTCCTCGGCGTGGGCAAGGAGTGGTGCGTCTGCGTTGGCCGCGAAGAACGCGTGGTGGCCCAGCCGGCGGGCTCGATCCTGGCGCTGCGCTCGCGCCCGTTCCCAGTCAATCTGAGCGTGGGCGAGTTCGATGATTGCCGCGAACGTTATGCCGGCAATTTCCTCGGCCTCCGCGGTCAGCCGGCGATGGACGGGGCGCATTTCCTCAGCGCGGGCGTGGTCAGTTTTGCGCGCGGCTTGAATGACACCCCGAAGATGGTTGCCATGCTCCTCGTCCTGCAGGCGCTCGACCTGCGCTGGGGCTTCCTCGCGGTCGCGCTCGCCATCGCCTTGGGCGGGTTGCTTAATGCTCGCCGCATCGCCGAAACCATGAGCCATCGAATCACCGCGATGAATCACGGCCAGGGCTTCGCGGCCAATCTGGCCACCGGCTTGCTCGTCATTTTAGCCAGCCTCTTCGGCCTTCCCGTCTCGACCACGCATGTCTCCGTGGGCGCGCTTTTCGGCATCGGCCTCACGACCGCGCAGAGTAACCCGCGGGTGATGCGCAACATCGCCCTCTCCTGGATCGTGACCCTTCCCTGCGCTGCGCTTTTGGCCGCGCTCGCGTATACTCTCCTGCGCCTCGCATGAACTTGACCGCCGAAAATTCCTTCGCCCGCAAACTCGCGGAGCATCGCCTGCCGCTGCGGCACACGCGCACCGAGATCCTGCAGGTCAACGTGGGCAAGCTGTGCAACCTCACCTGCATTCACTGCCACGTGAACGCCGGGCCGAAGCGGAAGGAAATCATGTCGCGCGCAACGATCGATCGCGTGATCGATTGGCTGGCGAAGACCGACATTCCCACGGTCGACCTGACCGGCGGCGCACCGGAAATGATTCCCGACTTCAAGTATTTCGTCGAGCGGCTGAAAGCGCTTACGCCGCCGCGGCACATTATCGACCGCTGCAATCTTACCATCCTGCTCGAGCCCGGCTTTGAGGATTACGCCGCCTTCCTCGCGCAACACCAGATCGAGATCATCGCCTCGATGCCCTGCTACTCGCCGGAGAACGTGAACGCGCAGCGCGGCGACGGCGTTTTTGACGGCAGCATCAAGGGCCTGCAACTCTTGAACTCGTTAGGCTACGGGATCGATCCGGCCTTGCCACTCCATCTCGTCTTCAATCCCAACGGCGCCGTCCTCCCCGGGCCCCAAGCCGAACTGGAAGCGGACTACAAGCGCGAGCTCCGCGAGCACTTTGGGATCGTCTTCAACCAGCTATTTACGATCACGAACCTGCCGGTCGCGCGCTTCGCCTCCTGGTTGCGGAACAACAACAAGCTCGGCGATTACATGCTGCTCTTGAACGACGCCTTCAATCCCGCGACCGTCGCCGGCTTGATGTGCCGGAACACGATCAACGTCAGCTGGACCGGCGAAGTTTTTGACTGCGACTTCAACCAGATGCTGAAGCTGCACTGGCGCGACGGCGATCGCGCGCTTTCGCTCTGGGACCTCGATCCCGCGGAGGTCGAGCACCGCGAGATTCTCACCGGCGATCATTGTTTCGGCTGCACTGCCGGCGCTGGCTCGAGCTGCGGCGGTGCGCTGGTCTAGCGCACGCGCGCGCTTCCCTTTTCGCGCGCAACCCCTACGCTCCGGCGGATGAAACGCTGGTTCTTCCTCCTGCTGCTTATTTCCCTGGTCCTGCCCGTCGGCGCCCCTGCGCAGGAGCTCTCGCCGGCCGCGACTCCGGCGATCCCGGCGCACGCCGATCCAGCCGCGGCGACCCGCGCCTGGCTCGACACCGTCCCGCCGGAAAAGCGCGCCGCGTCCGATGCCTACTTCGAGGGCGGCTACTGGCTCATCCTCTGGAATTACCTGCTCGGCGCCGCAATCTCCCTCGCGCTTCTCAGCACCGGGCTCTCCGCGCGGATGCGCGATTTTGCCGAACGCCGGACGCGCTCTCGCTCATTGCAAGTCGCGCTCTACGCCCTCGCTTATCTGTTGCTCACGACCGCGGTCGGCTTCCCGTTAAACGTCTACGAGCACTTCTTCCGCGAACATGCCTACGGGCTGGCGACGCAAAAGTTCGGCGCCTGGTTGGCCGAACAAGCGACCGCGCTCACGGTCACGCTGGTCGTCGTGACACTGCTCCTGGTGGCGCTCTACGCGGTCTTCCGGCGCGCGCCGCGCACGTGGTGGGTTTGGGGCACCGCCGTGGGCGTGTGCTTTCTCCTCGTCGGCGTGCTTCTGGCGCCGGTCTTCATCGAACCGCTTTTCAATAAATACCGGCCGCTCGAGGATGCGCGCATTTCGGAGCCGATCCTGACGATGGCGCGAGCCAACCAGATTCCAGTGAAACAGGTCTTCGAAGTCGACGCCTCCCGCCAGTCGAACCGCGTGAGCGCGAACGTGGCCGGTTTCCTCGGCACCACCCGGATCGCGCTGAACGACAACCTGCTCAAGCAATGTTCGCTCCCCGAAATCCGGCACGTGATGGCGCATGAGATGGGGCACTACGTGCTCAACCACGTGGCCAAGATGCTGGTTAATTTTGCCGTCATCTTGCTGCTTCTTTTTGCCATCGCGCGGGTCGCTTTTGGCTGGGCGGTCGATCGCTGGGGGCCGCGTTGGGGCGTGCGCGGCATCGCCGACCCGGCCGGACTGCCCTTACTCGCGCTCATCTTCGGCACGCTCTCTTTCCTGCTCACGCCGATCAGCAACACGATCACTCGCGTGGCCGAAGTCGAAGCCGACGCCTTCGGGATCAATACCGCCCGCGAGCCGGACGCAATGGCGACGGTCTCGCTCAAGCTCGGGACTTACCGCAAGCTCGATCCATCGCCGCTCGAGGAATGGATCTTTTTCGATCATCCCAGCGGCCGCGCCCGCATCCGCATGGCGATGGATTGGAAGGCCGCGAATCTCCCGGCCGGTGGTGGCCAATGAAGCGGCTTTTGCTCTCGTTAGTCCTGCTCGCGCCGATCGCCCATGCTGGAGAATTAGCCGACACTTTGTTGCTCCACGCGACCGTCTATACGGGAAACGAAAAACAGCCGACCGCTTCCGCGGTGGCGCTTCGAGGCGAGCACATTCTCTTCGTCGGGAGCGACGAGGAAGCCGCGAAATTTCGCGGGCCGGAGACGCGCGTGCTCGATCTCACCGGCCGCACCATCCTGCCCGGCTTGACCGATGCGCACGCGCACATCTTCGGCATCGGCGAGCGCGAGATGAAGCTGAACCTCGAGGGCACGAAGACGCGCGCCGCTTTCCTGGCGCAGGTCAAGGAACGCGTCGCGCAGACCGCTCCCGGGAAGTGGATCGTCGGTCGCGGGTGGATCGAAACTTTTTGGGAGCCGCCGAGCTTCCCGACCGCGGCCGAGCTCGACCAGATCGCGCCGGAAAATCCGGTCTTCCTCACGCGCGCCGACGGTCATGCGGCGATCGCCAACAGCGCCGCCTTGCGCGTAGCCGAGATCACGCCCGAGACGAAGGCGCCATTCGGCGGCGAGATCCTGCAGGCGAGCGGAAAGCCGAGCGGCATGTTGATCGACAACGCGATGGAATTGGTCGCGCAAAAGATCCCGCCCGTGACCGCGACCGAGCAAGAGGAAGCCTTCCTCCGCGGCGTGCAGCGCAGCCTCGCGCTCGGCTGGTGCCAGGTGCAAAATGCCGGCAGTTCGCTTGAGGAATCCGCGCTCATGCAAAAGCTGATCGCTTCCGGCCAGGCAAAGCTGCGCCTTTACAATGCCGTCTCCGGCCCGGGCGAGCCAGCGGAGCGTTTGCTCAAAGACGGCGCGACCATGGGCGACCGTTTCACCCAGCGCACGATCAAGTGCTACGCCGATGGCGCGCTCGGCTCGCGCGGCGCCGCACTGCTCGAAAAGTACTCTGACGCCGAGACCTCCGGCTTCCTGAAAAACAAGGAAGACGAGCTGCGTGCATTATTCGAACGCGCCCTGCGCGCGGGCATCCAGGTGGAGACGCACGCGATCGGCGACCGGGCCAACCGCGTGGTCCTCGATCTCTACGAGGCCGCCATGAATGCGGTGCCGCCACGCGAGCGCAAAGTCGCGGAGCCGCGCTGGCGGATCGAGCATGCGCAGATCCTGGACGCGGCCGACCTGCCGCGCTTCGCGAAACTCGGTGTGATCCCATCGATGCAGCCGTCGCACGCGATCAGCGATCTCTTCTTCGCGCCCAGCCGGCTCGGACCGGCGCGGCTGGCCGGCGCCTACGCCTGGAAAAGTCTGCTCCGGAGCGGCGCGATCGTCGCGGGCGGTTCGGACGCGCCAGTCGAACGCGGCGAGCCGATGATCGAGTTCTACGCTGCCGTCGCGCGCCAAAGCCAGGAGGGCAAAAGCGGGCCCGGCTGGCATCCGGAGCAGAAGGTCACGCGGGAAGAAGCGCTGAAAATGTTCACGCTTTGGCCGGCGTTTGCGGCCTTCCAGGAGAAGGACAAGGGCACGATCGAGCCGGGAAAATTAGCCGACCTAACGGTGCTTTCGGCGGACATCATGAAGATTCCCGCGCCTGCGATCTTGCAGGCTAAATGCGTCCTGACCATCGTAGGCGGCGAGATCGTGCACGACGCCACTCGTTAGGCCGGAGCGGGCACGAGGTTGGTGCACGGCTCGCCCGCGGCGCAGCGGTCGATGTTTTCCAGCGTGGTCGCGGCGATGTTGGCCAGCGCTTCGCGGGTGAAGAAGGCCTGGTGCCCAGTGATCAGCACGTTCGGAAAAGTCAGCAGCCGGCTGAAGACGTCGTCGTCCAGGATCGAGCCCGAGCGGTCCTCAAAAAAGATCGCCTCTTCCTCCTCGTAAACGTCGAGGCCGAGATAGCCGAGCTGACCGCTCTTGAGTGCCGCGATGACTGCGCGGGTATCGACCAGACCGCCGCGGCTGGTGTTGATCAACATCGCCCCGCGCTTCATCTGCGCGAGCGCCGCAGCATCGATCAGGTGCCGATTCGTCGGCAAAAGCGGGCAATGCAGGGTCACGATGTCGGCCTGCGCGAAAAGTTCCGCGAGCTCGACATACTCCACCCCGAAGCCCGCGCACTTCCTCGTTAGGCAGCGGGTCGGCTGCGAGCACCCGGCAGCCGATCCCGCGCAGGATCCGGGCGACATTGAGGCCGATGCGGCCAGTGCCGACGATCCCGGCGGTTTTGCCGTAGAGGTCAAATCCGAGGAGCCCGGCGAGGGAGAAATTCCCTTCGCGCACGCGATTAAAAGCGCGGTGCAGCTTGCGATTGAGCGCGAGGATGAGCGCAAGGGTGTGCTCCGCGACCGCATGCGGCGAGTAGCCCGGGACGCGTGCGACCTGGAGGCCGAGGCGCGCGGCCGCGGCGAGGTCGACGTTATTGTAGCCGGCGCAACGCAGCGCGATCATCCGCGTGCCTCCGGCCGCGAGTCGCTCGAGGACCGCGGCGTCGAGCACATCGTTCACGAAGACGCAGACCGCGCCGAAACCTTGCGCGAGCACCACCGTCTCCAGGCCGAGGCGCGGTTCGAAGAAATGCAGCTCGTGCCGGGCGTGATTCGCTGCCTCGAGAAAGGTGCGGTCGTAGGCCTTGGTGCTGAAGACAGCAAGCTTCATTCGCCGTTGGCTGCAGCCGCCGTTTTCGCGGCGTGATACTTCGCCCGGATCTCCTCGAGATCGACCGTCGGCTCCGGCGTCTTCATGCCCATGCCTTCCAGCGTCTGCACGAGAATTTCCGAGATCGCGAGATTGCGGAACCATTTCCGGTCCGACGGAATGACGAACCAGGATGCGGCCGCGGTGCTGCAGCGGTTGAGCGCATCTTCGTAAGCCTTTTGGTAAGCGTCCCAGTGCTCCCGCTCGGAGTAATCGGCCTCGCTAATCTTCCAGTGGCGCGTCGGGTCATCGAGCCGCGCCTTGAAGCGCTCGAGCTGCTCCTCCGGGCTGAGGTGCAGGAAGAACTTCAGGATGGTGGTGCCGCTGGCAGCGAGGCGGCGTTCCCAATCGTTGATCTGCGCGTAGCGCTGCGACCAGACGCTCTCCGGCACCAGGCCATGCACCCGCACCACGAGCACGTCTTCGTAGTGCGAGCGATTGAAGACGACCACTTCACCCGCGCGCGGCGTCTGCCGCTCGATGCGCCAGAGGAAGTCGTGCGCCCGCTCTTCCGTCGAGGGCTGCTTGAACGGGACCACGCGGCAGCCCTGCGGATTCATCGCCGCGAAGACATGGCGGATGACGCCATCTTTGCCGCCGGCATCGGGCGCCTGCAGGCAAATGAGGAGCGCGCGCTGGTTCTCCGCGTAGAGGAGAAACTGCAGCTCGTCGATCCGGCGCTGGAGTTTTTCGAGCCGGCGCGCCGCGGCTTTCTTGTCGGTGCCGCCATCGGCCCGCGGGTCGCGCTTCGCCAGGCGCAGGCGGCTGCCGGGTTTCACACGGAAGGCATCGCGGTAGTCCATGCCCGCGAGCTTAAGAGGATGCTGGCTAATCGCCGAAGGAAATCTCCACGTCGCGCGCGGTCTGCACCATCTGACTGTCGGGCGCGACCAGGCGCAGGCGATTGACCGCATCGGCGATGGGGACGTGGCGCACCTGGTAGTTCTGGTAGCTGACCATCGAGCCGAAAATTCCTTCCGCGGCCAGCTTCGCCGCCATCACCCCGAAGCGGGTGCCGAGGATGCGGTCGAGCGTGGTCGGCGCGCCGCCGCGCTGCAGATGCCCGAGAACGGTGCAGCGCGTTTCCTGGTCGGTGCGCGCAGCGATCTCCGCCGCGACCACATCGCCGATCCCGCCAAAGCGATCCTCCGCTCCCTGCATCTTCCGCCGGATGGTCTGGCCGTCGGCCGGGCAGGCCCCCTCCGCGACCACGACTAACGAGTAGATGCTCCCCTTCCCTGCGCGCACGCGCAGGGCTTCCATGATGCTCTCGTAGTGGAACGGAATCTCGGGGATGAGGATGACGTGCGCCCCGCCGGCGAGGCCACCGTGGAGCGCGATCCAGCCCGCGTGCCGACCCATGACTTCGAGGACCATGACCCGCTTGTGACTGGTGGCGGTGGTGTGCAGGCGATCGAGCGCATCGACCACCGAGGCCACCGCGGAGTCGAAGCCGAAGGTCATGGCGGTGGCTTCGAGGTCGTTATCGATCGTCTTCGGCACGCCGATGCAATTGATCCCCGCTTCCTGCAATTGCAGCGCGGTCGTCATCGAACCGTCGCCGCCGACGATGATCAATGCTTCCACCCGCTCGCGCTCGAGCACGCGGCGCGCATCCGCGATCACGTCCGAGGCCACCACCGCGCGATTGCCCGCGCCGACTTTGGCGACGAAATGGCCGCGATTGGTCGTGCCGAGAATGGTCCCGCCGCGCGGCATGATCCCGCTGGTCGTCCGGCGGTCGAGGATGACGAAATTACCCGGCGGCAGCAGGCCCTCGAAGCCGTCGAGGAAGCCGAGGACCTCGAGGTTGAGCTTCTCCGCGGCCATGGCCACGCCCCGCAGGACGGCGTTCAATCCAGGGCAATCGCCGCCGCTGGTCAGGACCCCGATGCGTCGTTTCATGGCAGCGCGCCCGGGGCGTTCGCTAGAGCACTTTCTGCGGCTCGATCTTCCGCCCGCCGGCGGCCCATTGATCGTAGAGCTGCCAGCCGAGGTTCAGAAGCTGGCGGCCTTCCTCGAAGCGGTTCGTGCTCCCGAGCAGGACGATGACCAGGGTGCGCGGCGTGACCTGGGCGCTATTCTCGCCCGTCTTCACCACTTCGGCTTCGCGCTGCGCGGAAAGGACGAGGCAATCGCCGGCGCGCGCCGTCCGGCCGGTCTTCACACCATCGACGCCGTTCTGGCCGAGGAGCTCGTTGGTGTTCTTCAGGAGGTATTCCTTTTTCTTGCCACCGCTAGTGAAGGAAATCTGCCGTTGCTTCTGCGAAACGTAGAAGCGAAAGCCCGCCTTGTTGAGCGCGTAGCGCGTGAGCCGGGCGATGTCGGCCGCGGTGGAATATGGAAGCGGCTTGGTGTTCGCATCCGCGCCGCTGGGATTCACGAAAAGCGTGCGCTCCATCTTCAAGGATTTAGCCAGCGCATTCATTTGCACGACGAAGGTGGCCACGGGATTGCCGCCCGGCGCCGCCGGCACCACGGATTGGATCGCCTGGCCCAAATGATGGCCGAGGGTGTAGGCGGCGATGTTGTCGGATTGCACCAGCGCCGCGTAAAGCAGGTCGCGCACGGCCACCTGGTCACCCGGCTGGAAGCCGATGAGGTTTTCGCCGCCGCTGCCGAAGGCTTCCGGCGGAATGGTCGCGAGCTGGTTTGGATCGCCCGCGTGATGCTCCATCCAATCGAGCGCCACCATCGCGGTGGCTATTTTCGTCAAACTGCCGACCTGCCGCTTCTGGCGCGAGTCGCGCTCCTGCAAAACGTAGCCGCTTTTGCCATCGACGATCAGGAACGACGGGGCGGCGAAAGCGCTGCCTGCGCCCAGCAGAAGGAAGCAGAGAGTGAGGAAACGGAGCGAACTTTGGCGAAGAGGATGCACGGCGGCGCACCTTATTCGGTGCGGTTCCAATCGCAACCGCCGATTCCCCCCGGACGAAGAGCGCCCGGTCGCCCGGGACGCCCTTCAAGGGAAAGGACTAGCGCAGGGCGAGGCCGCTGCGGGCGCCGAAGCGGAAGGCGTCCGGTTCGAGCGCGAGGTAGATGCGCTCGGCGGCATTATGCAGGTCGAAGGAGACCGCGCGGCCGAGGCCACTGGCGCGGAGCGTGCCGAGCTTGCCCTGGAGGCGGCTGCCACCGGAGACATCGAATTCATACGCGACTGCGCCGCTGCTGACATCGGTCACGCGCACGTGGAGGACCATGAAGGACCGGCCGGCGCCGAATTGTCCGAAGAAGAACCGGGCCAGAGGGCTGCCGCCATCGACGGTGCGAAAGTCGCCCTCGACCAGCCAGCCGACGCGCGGGCTTTCGTCTTCTTCGAGGACGCGGGCGGGCGCGATTTTCTCGAGCTGCTCTTTCAGGATCGCGGAGAAGGCCACCGGCGTGAGCGCCTTGCGGATCGGCATTTCCCCGTCGCTGTGGGCCACGTCGCCGGTGAAGGTGGCGTTGTCCACGCAGAACGGGCGGATGTAAATCGCGCGCGGGTGATGCGCGCCGACGCCGCAGCTGGTCATGTGAATGCCGGCGGAGGCGTAGTCCTTGGCGTCGATCGCGCCGGTGCGGGCGGTGCCATTAACCTGCGCGTTCGAGACGTACATGTCGGCGCAGGAGCACAGGAGCATGCTGCTGGAGAGGAGGGCGAGGAAGGATTTCATATTAGGTGATGGGCTGGATTCGGCGACCCGCTGGTCGCAAGGACACAGCCGGCATATTCGTTGCAGCCTGTGATGCAACTCCCGTGCCGCCCGCGCGGCTAATTACTCCGCCACGCTCTCCAGCGGGCGGTGCGCCCGCCGCCGGCGAATGAGCGCGCGCACCAGGAAGTAAGAGACGACCGTCGGCGGCAGCGCCAGGAGGAGCGAGCCCACGAGCGTCGGCCAGATCAAGTTCACGAAGACATTCCAATGCAAATACTGCTGGAGCGTGATCTGTCCCAGGTGCATCCGCGCGGGCATCGTTCCATGGAGCACGTAGTAGCCGCACTTGTATTCCCACAGGAAAATCGCGGGCATAAACGGCAGGATCACATCGTGCAGGGTCACGCCGAGGGCGGCCGCGATTTTGTTGCTGTTGAAGAGCCAGGCGATCCCGATCGAGAGCAAAGTCTTCAAGCTCCAAAGCGGCGTAAAGCCAAAGTAAATCCCGATCGCCAGGCCGAGCGCGATCGCATGCGGCGAGGCCTCGATCGACATCAGGCGATGATGATGCGCCCGCCACCAGGCTTTGAATCGCGGCCACCAGCGGCCTGGGCGCGGGTCGCTCATTTCGAGAACAGCTCCGCCTGCCGCGCGGGCCCGCGCGCGATCTGGCCGAGCGCCGCACGCAATCGCAACGCCGCATGCGGCGCGAAATCCTGCGCGTTATTATTGAAAACCACGTGCACCTCCTTCGCTTCGTGCGCCAGCTTCCCCGCGCGCTCCGCGACTTCCTCGATTTCTTCGTCGCGATAGTCGTAGTGGAAACGGGCGGCCACGGTTTTGCCGGTGGTGTACGCCTTCAGATCGCGCCCGTGCAGGCGCAGGTAAGCCAGGTCGGGCGTGGTCACCGCGTTCAGCGCCGGCGGGAGGATCGTGAAATGCTTTTCCTTCGGTGTATCCACCGCGACGAAGGCCGCGCCGTGCTCGCGCAGGAACTCGAGCAACTCCGCCAGCCGTTCCCCTTCGGCCCAGCCGCGGTTCCGCACCTCGACCGCCAGCCGATAGCCGGCAAGTTGGGCGAAGAGCGGACGCAATTCCCCTAACGAGTGCTGCCGCGG
Organism: uncultured Verrucomicrobiae bacterium; assembly: GCA_963726745.1. GTDB lineage: Bacteria > Verrucomicrobiota > Verrucomicrobiia > Chthoniobacterales > UBA10450 > JACCTI01. The sequence goes on along the minus strand of CAVSDR010000002.1, from coordinate 270,000 downwards.
AGAAAACGCAGGCGAAAGCTGCAGGAGGAGTGCGCCCAATTTCCCGCTCGCCCGCAATGGCTCGAGCGCACGGAGGAATTCCGCGGCCACCGCGGCCTCGATCTCCGGCTCGAGCAGCACCTTCCCCTTCCCATCCGTCTCCGCCCGCTTTTGCAGCGCGCGCGGGAGAAACTTCGCGGCCACGGAATGGCGCGAGAGCAACTGGTGCAGCTTGACGTCAAAAATGAACTCGTTAGGCGTGATCGCGGCCCAGCGCTCGACCATCCGCGGCTCCGGGATCGCGTAGAAAGAGGAGTTCACCTCCACCATCTCGAATTGCTCCGCATACCAGCCCAGCCGGTCCGCCGCTGGCATCCCTTTCGGATACCAGCACTCGACAAAGCCGGGATCGGTCCAGCTCGCCGTGCCCACGAGAAGGCGATGTTTTGCTGCCGGTGCGGCCACGCAGAGAGATGCGCCCGCCGGTGCGCGCACGCAACCGGCAGGCGAGCCCGACTTTCAATTTGCAATCAATCCGACGCGTCCCATACTAGGGCCTTCAAGGACGCGGGGTGGAGCAGTCTGGTAGCTCGTCAGGCTCATAACCTGAAGGCCGCGGGTTCAAATCCCGCCCCCGCAACCACTTCATTTCTCCGAAGTGGCGAGGCGCTTCGCTTTACGGTTTCAGCACCACTTTGATGCAGCCGTCTTTTTTGTCCCGGAAGGTCTTGTAGAGCTCGGGCGCTTCCTCGATCGGCCGCCGGTGCGTGATCACAAACGACGGGTCGATCTCGCCCTCCTCGATCTTTTGCAGGAGCGGACGCAGATACCGCTGCACGTGCGTCTGGCCCATCTTGAAGGTCAGGCCTTTGTTCATCGCGGCACCGAAGGGAATCTTGTCCAACATCCCGACGTAGACTCCAGGCACGGAGATCGTGCCCTGTTTGCGGCAACACATGATCGCCTGCCGCAAGACGTGCGCGCGATCCGTCCCGAGCATGACTGCGGCCTTCGCTTTATCGACCACCGCATCGAACGAGCCCGACCCGTGCGCTTCGCAGCCGACGCCATCAATGCAGCGATCCGGTCCGCGGCCCTTGGTCATCTCCATCAGGCGCTCGTAAACGTCCTCCTCGTCGAAGTTGATCGTCTCGGCATTCGCTTCACGCGCCAGGGCCAGCCGTTCCGGCACGCGATCGATCGCAATCACCCGCCCCGCGCCCAGCATCCACGCGCTGCGGATGGCAAACTGCGAGACCGGGCCGCAGCCCCAGATCGCGACCGTGTCTCCTTTCTCGATCTCGGCATTCTCCGCCGCCATGTAGCCGGTCGGAAAAATGTCGGAAAGAAACAGCACTTTCTCATCGGGCAAACCGGACTCGATCTTCACCGGCCCGACATCCGCATGCGGCACGCGCAGATATTCCGCCTGGCCGCCGGAGAATCCGCCGAGCATGTGCGAAAAGCCGAGCAAGCCCGCGGGCGATTGCCCCATCGCTTCGGCCGCGATCTTTTTGTTTGGGTTCGTCGTATCGCAGCAGGAAAAATAGGTGTGTTCGCAGAACCAACACTTGCCGCAGGCAATCACGAAGGGCACCACCACGCGGTCGCCTTTCCGAAGATTCTTCACCTCGCGGCCGACCTCGACCACTTCGCCCATCGGTTCGTGCCCGAGGATGTCGCCCGACTCCATCGTCGGTTGATACCCATCGAAGAGATGCAAGTCCGAGCCGCAGATCGCGGTCGCGGTGATCTTCACGATCACGTCTCCCTGCTCCTCGATTTTCGGGTCCGGCACATTGTCCACCCGCACATCCCCTTTGCCATGCCACACGACTGCTTTCATTCCCTGGTCTCCTTGTTGGTTGAGTTTCCAAAGAAACGGCTCCCGCGGCGGGCTTGCGCGTAAATTGCGAGCGACGCGCCCGCGGTTTTGCATGATCCTGCGCGCGATGGAAATCCCCCAGGGTGATTTTGCCGCCTATATCTTCGATTGCGATGGCACCCTGGCCGACACCATGCCGCTGCATTACCGGGCCTGGCGCGAAGTGCTGCGGGAACACGCGGCGGAGTTCCCCGAGGCGCTCTTCTATGAACTCGGCGGCATGCCTACGGTGCAGATCGTCGAGTTGCTCAATGCGCGTCATGGCCACGCGATGCCGCCGGCGGAAACGGCGCACAAAAAAGAGATCGTCTTCCTCGATCTCCTGGAAGGAATCAAACCGATCGAGCCGGTCGTCGCCATCGTCCACGAGGTCAGCGGGCGCTTGCCGATGGCGGTCGCTTCCGGGGGGAATCGCCATGTGGTCACGCGCACCCTCCGCTCGTTAGGCCTGCTCGAGAAGTTCGCCGCGGTCGTCTGCGCGGAAGATTATCCCCAAGGAAAACCCGCGCCTGATCCCTTCCTGGTCGCGGCGCAGAAGCTCGGCGTTCCCCCGGAGAAATGCCTCGTCTTCGAGGACACGCTGATCGGTCAGGAAGCGGCGCAGGCCGCCGGGATGCTCTCCGTGCTCGTGCCGCCGCCGTCGCGGGTGGCGGCGCTCCTGCGCGAGAAAACCCCTCGTTAGGTCCTCGCCTGCGCGATCTCCGTCGCGAGCGCGGCGAACTGCTCGAAGTCGAGCGACTGCCGGCCATCGGAGAGGGCGGTCTCCGGGTCCGGATGGAACTCAATCATTGCGCCGCTGGCGCCGACGGCGCGCGCGGCCCGGAGCAACGGCGCGACCCATTCCCGCCGCCCGGCGGCATGGCTCGGGTCGACGATGATCGGGAGATGCGTGCGCTCCTGAAGCACGGGCACAGCCGAAAGGTCGAGCGTGTTGCGCGTCGCGGTTTCGAAGGTGCGGATGCCGCGTTCGCAGAGGATCACGCGCGAGTTGCCTTCGCTCATGATGTACTCCGCGGCCGCGAGCCATTCATCAACCGACGACATCAGGCCGCGCTTCAGGACGACCGGCAGGCGCGTCCGGCCGACCGCTTTCAGCAGCGCAAAGTTCTGCATGTTGCGCGCGCCGAGCTGGAGCGCATCGGCTTCGCGCGCGACCGCATCGACATCGCCCGGGTGAACCACTTCGGTGATGATCGCGAGGCCGTAGGCATCGGCGGCTTCGCGCATGATCGTCAGGCCTTCGAAGCCGAGACCTTGGAAATCGTAGGGCGAAGTGCGCGGTTTGAAACAGCCGCCGCGAAGCAGATGTCCGCCGGCCTCGTGCAAGGCGCGCGCGCAGGCGGTGATTTGCTCGCGCGATTCCACGGAGCACGGACCGGCGATGAGAACGAACGGTGCGTCGCCGCCGATGCGCGCGTTCTTGATCTCGACCACGCTGTCGCCCTTCTGGCTGGCGCGCGACGCGAGCCGGTAGGATTTGTTTTCCTTCGCGGCCGGCGCGGCGGTTTTGGAGTTCGGCGCGGCGGCGTTGTTCCGCGCGGCCGCGACGTATTGCACTTCGTGGCGCTGGCCCGCGACGGCGCGCGGATACGATCCGAGAACGCGCACGGCTTCGGCATGTTTCGCCAGTTCGGTCATGGCCTGCGCGACCTGCGGCTCGTGCAAGCCACCTTCGAAATCCATGTAGAAGAGATATTGCCAGCTGCGCTCCGGGCTGGGGCGCGACTCGAGCTTGGTCAGGTTGACTCCGTGTTGCGCGAGGACATCGAGACCGCGCGCGAGCGAACCTTCCGCGTGCTTGATCGTCACCAGGAGCGAGGTCTTGTGCGGCAAACGCGGGTCGGCCGTGCGCGGCTGGCGCGCGATGACGACGAAGCGGGTGAAGACTTCCTTCTGGTTGGCCACGCTCCGCTTCAAAACCTGCAAGCCGTAGCGCGTGGCCGCTTCTTCGCTCGCGATCGCGCCGCGCGAGAGATCGCCGCTCTCGGCCACGAGCATCGCGGCGCTGGCGGTGTCTTCTTCAAACTCGACCCGGCAATCTTCGAGCGCTTCCAGAAAGGTGCTGCATTGCGCGAGCGCCTGCGGATGCGAACCGATGCGGCGGATTAATCCGAGCGGCACATTCTCGAGCGCGAGCAGGCAATGCTCCACGCGGTGAATCTCCTCGCCCACGAGATGGAGATCGGCGCGGCTGAGCAAGTCGTAGGTCTCGGTGATCGAACCGACGACCGTGTTCTCGATCGGCAGAATCGCGAGCTCGGCATCGCCGCGCCGGACGGCATCCATGGCCGAGCCAAACGAGCGGTAGCCGTGATAGCGCACCTCGCGCGGCGAAGCGCCGAGATGCGCACGCGAAGCCGCATGACTGTAGGAACCCTCGATGCCCTGGTAGGCGACGACGAGCGCGGAATCACTCGCCGGTTCGCCCTGGCGCGCGGCCTGGAAGCGAACCGAATGCTCGAGGATGCGGCGGTAGAGCGATTGCACGAAATAGCCGTCGAGCTTTTCCGCTTCGGCCAATTTGGCGACGCGCGCGAGCAGGTCGTGTTCGCGCGTCGCATCCTGCAAGGGGAGGGTCGGATCGCTTTTGAGCGCGGCCACTTCCTCGACCAAACGCTGGCGTTCGGCGAGCGCGTGGACCACGCGTTCATCGAGTTCGTCGAGCCGGCTGCGGGCGGACTGGAGTTTGTCGGTCATGATTTCAGGCTTTCGTTAGGCTGCGGGCGCGGGCGGTGATCAGCGCAGCGGCGCGTTCGAGCGTGGCGGCATCGCGCACGAGCGAGATGCGGAAGAACCCCTGGCCGCCATGGCCAAAGGCGACCCCAGGCGTAACGACCACGCCGTCGAGATCGATCAGCGTTTTCACCCAGGTCCAATCGTCCACCCCTTCCGGAACCTGAAGCCAGAGATACATCGCCGCGTCGGGCACCGTGATCGGCCAGCCGGCCGCGGCAAAAACAGCCGACATTTTGTCCCGGCGCTGGCGGTATTCGGCGACCGTCGGCGGGACGAGCGTCTCGCGGTGATTCAAGGCATAAGCCGCGGCGTGTTGCGCGCCGGTGGGCGTGCCGTAGCCGACGTTGGTGCGGTAAGCCGCCAGGGCCTCGATCGCGGCGCGGTTGCCCACGGCGAAGCCCACCCGCAGCCCGGCCATCCCGAACGTCTTCGAGCAGGAATGAAACTCGATCGTGACCTCGTGCTCCGGATCGCATTCGAGCGCGCTCGGCGCGGGCGTGCCGCCGAAAGTCAGCTCGCTGTAAGCCAGGTCGCTCACGAGCAAAACCTGATGCTGCCGCGCAAACTCGACCGCTTGCTCGAAGAAAGCGCGCTCCACGCGAGCGCCGGTGGGATTGTTCGGGTAATTGACGACTAACGAGCGCGCCCGAAGCGCGTCTTCCGGCGCGATCGCCTCCAGGTCGACGACAAAACCATCCTCCGCCCGCATCGGCACCCAGCGCACTTCCGCACCTGCGAGCCAGGCCGCGCGCGCGTAAACCGGATAGTAGATTTCCGGGATGAGCACCAGGTCGCCGGGGGCGCAGATGGCCAGGGTGAGTTGCGCCAGCCCTTCCTTCGCCCCGCTCAGGGCCATCGCCTGCTCGGTCGAGTCAATCGTCACGCCGAAACGCCCCTGCATGAACTCGGCGATCGCCTCGAAGTAAGCCGGCGCGCCGCGGAAGGCTGGGTAACCATGCGTCAGCGGATCGCGTCCGGCGGCCGCGAGCGCCTCGACCACGGCCGGCGCGATCGGCAGATCCGGGCTGCCGATGCCGAGATCGACCAGCGTTTTCCCGCGCGCACGCGCGGCCGCTTTCAGGCGGTCGAGCTCAGCAAAGACATACGGCGGCAAACGCCGGAGCGCTTCATTCTGCGGCGCGATCGTGCGGGTTTCGAGACGGTTCACGCGGCACCCTATCGTTAAGCAGCGATTTGCACGACCGCGTTGTTTGGCCGTTTTCGTGAAGCGGTTTGGGGACAAGGCGAGTTTCCGTTGCAGGCTTGTGCGCGCAGGCATTCTCCAGTCTTCTAGGCCGCCCATGGCGCGCACCCGCAAACGCATCGTCCTGAAGTTTGGCTCCGGCATTCTCACGCGCCCCGCCGGCCGCGGCCTGGACCTGAAGCAATTCGCGCAACTGAGCGGCGCGGTCGCAGCCCTCGTTAGGGCGGGCCATCAATGCGTGCTCGTGAGCAGCGGCGCGGTCGCCGCGGGGATGAGCGCGATGAACCTCGCCGAGCGCCCCGGCGAACTCGCCACCCTCCAGGCCACCGCCGCCGTCGGACAATCGAAGCTCATGCGCGCCTACGAAACCGCTTTCGCGCGGCATCGGCTCAATGTCGCGCAGCTGCTCCTGACGCACGGCGATCTCGACAGCCGCATGCGTCACGCAAACGCGAAAGGCACGCTCGAACGCCTGCTCGCAGCCGGCAACATCATCCCGATCATCAACGAGAACGACTCCATTGCGGTCGAGGAATTGAAGTTTGGCGACAACGACCGGCTCTCCGCCGAGGTCGCGATGCTCGCGCGCGCCGACCTCCTGCTCATCCTCACGCAGGTCGATGGATTAATGGATGACGCCGGCCGCTTGGTCCCGCTGGTGCGCGACATCGAGCGTGTGAAGAGCTTTGCTTCCGCGGCCAAGGGCGCTCATTCCGTCGGCGGCATGGTCTCGAAACTTCAGGCCGTGCAGCTCGCGGTCGCGGCCGGCATTCCCACGACGATCATCCATGGCCGGCACCCCGAGCGGATCGCCCAGGCCGTCGCCGGCCAGGCGGTCGGCACCCGCTTTCCCCTGCCCCGTTGATGGACCTCGCGGAGCACATTCTCGATCTCGGACGCCGGGCGCGCACTGCCGCACGGGCGTTGGCCGGCCTAACGACTGCGGAAAAAAACGAAGCGCTCCGGGCCATGGCCGATGCCTTGGAAGCGCAGCGCGCCGCCATCTTGTCGGCTAATTCCGAGGATGTCGCCCGCGCCGAGGCGCAGAATTTAGCCAGCGCTTTGATCGACCGCCTCCGCCTCGACGACGCGCGCCTCGCGGCCATGGCGCAGGCCATCCGCACCGCGGCGGCGTTGCCCGATCCCGTGGGCGAAATCATCCGCGAATGGACCCGGCCAAACGGCCTCCGCATTTGCAAACAACGCGTCCCCCTCGGCGTCGTCGGCATGATCTACGAGTCGCGCCCGAACGTGACCAGCGATGCGGCCGCGCTCTGTCTCAAGACGGGTAACGCGGTCATCCTCCGCGGCGGCAGCGAAGCCGCTGCTTCCAACGCCGCGATTGTCGCCGCGCTCCAGGCCGCCGCGCCTAACGACAGCATCCAGCTGGTCGCGGGGACGGACCGGGCCGCGGTCCGTTTGCTCGCGGAGATGGAGCGCTACCTTGACGTGATCGTCCCGCGCGGCGGCGAGGCCTTGATCAACACCGTGGTGCAACATGCGCGCATGCCGGTGATCAAACACTCGCATGGCCTGTGCGCGATCTTCGTGGATCGCGCGGCCGACCTGGCCATGGCCGAGGCGATCGTGCTCAACGCCAAGACGCAGCGGCCGGGCGTTTGCAACGCTGCCGAGACGCTCCTGCTGCATCGTGAAATTGCCGGCAGTTTCCTCCGGCGCTTCGCTCCCGGCGCCGCCCAGGCCGGGCTTGAACTGCGCTGCGACGAGACCGCCTTCGGGCTGCTCGAAGTTGCCGGCTATTCCCGGCTCCGCCGGGCCAACCGCGGCCGATTGGGACACGGAGTTCCTCGAGTTGAAGCTCGCCGTCCGCGTGGTGGACGACCTCGCGGCCGCGATCGAGCACATCGAAACGCACGGCTCGCACCACAGCGACGCCATCGTTACCGCCGATGAAGCCGCCGCCGAAAGCTTCCTGCGCGCGGTCGATTCCGCCGCGGTTTACTGGAATGCCTCGACGCGTTTCACCGACGGGAGCGAGTTCGGATTTGGCGCCGAGATGGGGATCAGCACCGGCAAGATCGGCGTCCGCGGCCCGATGGGTTTGGAGGAATTAACCACCTACAAATACCTCCTCCGCGGCACCGGCCAGATGCGCTAAAGCGCGCCGCGCACCAAGCGAAAGAAACGCACTTGCCGCCGCCCGACATGTGGTCAAGATATACGCCCGTCAATCGACGGAAACGATCCTGAGTAGCTCAGTGGTAGAGCGATCGGCTGTTAACCGATTGGTCGTAGGTTCGAGTCCTACCTCAGGAGCCACTCTTGGATGCGCCGGCACGCCGCAGCCGGTGATCTTGCCGACTAATTCTCAAAAAGAGAAAATTCCGCCCTGGGTCAGCAGATGTCTGCCCCCTTCCGCTATCCTCGGCGCGTGATTAAAAAATCCTTGGAATCGTTCCAGCAGGTCCTTGCTGAGGAACAATGCCGGTGGTCGACGGACACCGACGCGGGCGTGATCGACTTCTACATCCAGGGCCGCCACGGCCGCTGGCGGTGCGTGGCGATGGAGGACGACGACGGCCGCTTCTCCTGCCTCTCGTTGCTCCCCTTGACCGCCCCGAAGAGCCGGCGCCGCGCCTGCGCCGAGCTGGTCGCGCGGTTGAACTTTGCCCTGCCCATCGGCTCGTTCGACTTCGACTGCGACGACGGCGAGCTGCGCTTCCACACCAGCCACCATCTCGCGCCGGGCAGCGAACTGCCGCCGGAAACTTCGCGCCATCTGCTCGGCGCGCACCACACGGTGGTCGATGCCGCGATCCCGGCGCTGGCCGCGGTCCTCTTCGTCGGGATGAAGCCGGAGAAGGCGATGAACCTGGACCCGGCCCGGCCGGCGGAAAATCCCGAGCCGCGTTTTCGCTTGAACTAGCTGGCTAAATTCTTCACGCCTCGCCGGGTGGCTTTGCGATGGCGTAGATCTCCGGCGGTGTTTCGGCGAAGAACCGGAACATCGCCGGACAGAGCCAGCCCTCGATCCCGAACTCCTCGGACTTATACCAATTCCCGCCCGCTTCCGGGCGCAGCAGTCGCAAGCGCGAAGCGCCAGGAAACGGGCCTGCGGAGAAGAGCAGTGTCGCCTGGTTTCCCTCGCGCCGCACCGGCTCCGGGAGGCCGGCCTTCAGGCAGAGCCGGTCAATGACCAGGTCGGCACCGCAAACAAACGGCTCTTTCACCAGGTCGCGGTCGGCGTCATCAAAGACCCATTGCCCGCCGTGCACGTAGGCGGAGATGAGCATGATCTGGTTCATGCAAACCGCATCGCGCCGCGCGGCGCCGTCGGTCGTGCGACGTGAGCTTCCCGGCGCAAGATTGCGAGTGCAATCGCCGCCGGATTCGTTAAGCAAAGCTTCATGTCCGCCTCTGCCACCCCAGCCCGCGAGATCGAGCGCAAGTTTCTCCTGCGTCGCCTGCCGGATGGCCTCGCGAGCCATCCGCACGCCGCGATTGAGCAAGGCTATCTCGCGATCGAGCGCGGCGGGGTGCAGGTGCGATTGCGCCGGAAAGGCGACGCCTGTTCGCTGACCTACAAGCGCGACCGGACCGATGGACGCGAGGAGCGCGAGATCGCCCTTTCGCCGGAGCAGTTTGCCGCGCTTTGGCCGGGCACGGAAGGCCGCCGCCTCACCAAGACGCGCTACGACATGCCGCTGGGCGAGCGCGTGGCTGAAGTCGATGTCTATTCCGGCCGGCACGAGGGCGTGGTCGTGGTCGAGGTGGAGTTCCCCGATCTCGCGAGCTGCCAGGCCTTCGTCCCGCCGGATTGGTTCGGCGAGGATGTCTCGGACGACGCGCGCTACAGCAACGTGGTCATGGCCACCACCGCGGCCTGACCGAGGAGATGCGCCGCCGCGCGCGCCGGATTTGCGCTGGCCAAACCCCGCTGGTTGCCGCAGTTTTCAGGGCCACCCAAACGCCGTGAACCCTACCGATCCCGTCGCCAAGCCTGCCGCAACTTCCACCGGCGCCCCTGCGCCTAACGACCGCGCCGATCTTCGGCGCGGAACACATCGACGACGCCGTCATTCGTCTCGCCGGCAACTCGCAGGACGGCATCCAGACCGCCGGCGCCTTCCTCGCCCGGCTCGCCGGCCGGAGCGACCAGGACGTCATGACTTACATGACCATCCCGTCGACTATTTCCGGCGGGCCGTCGATTTTCCAGGTGCGCATCGGCACGGGCGAAGTCCTCTCCGCGGGCGACGAAGCCGACTTCCTGGTCGCCTTCTATCAGCACAGCTACCAGGACCACATCAGCTTCCTGAAGGAGGGCGGCGTTCTCCTTTACGACTCCGACAACGTCGAGCCCGATCTCGACGATCGCCGCTTCGTTTACGTCGGCGTGCCGATCACCGGCCTCACGGTCGAGGCGCTCGGCGGGACCGCGAAGGACAAGGGCAAGAACATGTTTGTCCTCGGGTTGATCGCGAAGATTTTCCACCTCGATGTCGACAAGCTGAAGAAGCTCATCGGCGAGAAGTTCGCCGGCAAAGACGAGAGCATCGTCAACACCGCGCTCATGGGATTCCAGGCCGGCTACAATTACCCGGTCGGCAATGTCCTCGAGCGGCTCTACCAGTTCGAGCAGGTCGAGAAAAAGCCGGGCGCGCGCGACCAGATCACGATGGACGGCAACCAGGCGCTCGCCTACGGCCTCCTCGCCGCGGGCGTGCGTTACGGTGCCGGCTACCCGATCACCCCGTGGTCGTCGGTCATGGAAATCCTCCGGCGCGAGCTTCCGAAATACGGCGGCCTCTTCGTCCAGTCGGAAGATGAACTCGCGGCCGTCTCGACTGCGCTCGGCTTCTCGTTAGCCGGCCATCTCGCGGTCACCGGCAGCGCCGGCCCCGGCATCTCGCTCAAGACCGAAGCGATCGGCTGGGCCTCGATGGCGGAGATGCCGCTGATCATTATCAATGTGCAACGCGGCGGCCCGAGCACCGGTCTGCCGACGAACGTGGAGCAAAGCGACCTGCACCAGGCGATCTTCGGCGGGCACGGCGACAGTCCGCGCGTCGTCCTTGCCGCGCAGACGGTGGAGGATTGCTTCTACATCGCGCTCGAAGCCGCGCGCATCGCGCGCAAATACAGCACGCCCGTTTTCATCTTAAGCGACACCTCGCTCGCCACGCGCATCGAGGCCTTCGACGAGCCGAAGCTCGAGAAGATCGATGGTTGACCCTAAGCTCGACCTCACCCCGCGCGCGACCTTCAAGCCCTACCCGCTCGACGCCATTACCCAGCACGTCGCCGCCCGGCACGCGCATCCTCGACGGCAAATATCCGCTCGTCACCGGCCTGGAGCACGACGAGCATGGGCCACCCGACCGGCAGCCCGAAGCTGCACATGGCCATGACCGCAAAGCGGCGCGTGAAATTGCAAAAGCTCGCCGAGGAATTGCCGCGTGCCGGACATCTACGGCGACAGCCGAGGGCGAGATGCTTCTCATCGGCTGGGGCTCCACCTACGGCCCGATCCACGATGCCGTGAAACTCGGACGCAAGCACGGCCACCGAATCGCCGCGATCCATCTGCGCCACATCCATCCGCTCCCGAACGGTCTCGAGAAAATATTCAGCAAGTTCAGCCGCATCGTCGTCGTGGAGATGAACGACCAGGGCGTCTACGGCTACGGCCAGCTCGCCACCATCCTGCGCGCCCGCTATTGCGACCCGAAGATCACCAGCCTGAGCAAGACCGACGGCCTGACCTATCGCGTCCGCGAAATCCTCGACCGGATTAGGCGACGGCTTCACGCCGCCGGCCGCGGCCCCGCGCCTCACGGGCAATGGAAATGGCAACGGCCAGGGCGCCACCGCCAGCGTCGCCTCCACCACTGAACGCGCCGAAGCCACCGTCTCCCCCGCGCGCGACCGCGCCCAGGACAACACGCCGACGAAGCCCGGCACCGAAGCCATCCGCGCTTCCTCCGGGACAAACGAAACCCGTGAGACCGAATTGGAAAAATAAGCGCCGCGCCCCCTAACGAATCCTTCATCATGAGCACCGACACCCTGACCGCACCCGCCGAGCTTCCCGCACGCGAGAAGCTCACCAAGAAAGCCATCACCGCCGATCACCCCACGTGGTGCCCCGGCTGCGGCGACTTCGCCGTCCTCGCCTGCTACTACAAAGTCCTCGAGAAACGCCAGCTCGACCACGAGAAGATCGTCACCCTCGCCGGCATCGGCTGCTCCTCGCGCTTCCCCTATTTCGTCAATAGCTACGGCGCCCACTTCATCCACGGCCGCGCCGTCCCCCTGGCCAGCGGCGTCAGCCTCTCGCGCCCCGACCTCCAGGTCTTCCTCTTCGGCGGCGACGGCGACGGCTTCAGCATCGGCGGCAACCACCTCGAGCACGGCGCGCGCAAGAACATCAACCTGACCTACGTCATCATGGACAACTTCGTCTATGGCCTGACCAAAAAGCAGACCTCGCCCACCAGCCCCATCGGCTTCAAGAGCAAAACCGACCCGCAAGGCGCGATCGACCACCCGGTCAACCCGATGACCAAACTCATCACCGCCGGCGCCACCTTCGTCGCGCGCACCCACGCCAGCCAGGTCAACCACATGATCTCGATGATCGAGCGCGCGATGGATCACCAGGGCTTCAGCGTCATCGAGTGCCTCAGCGAGTGTGTCGAATTCTTCCCCGGCGCCTTCGATCCGGCCAACCCGCGGAAAGGCGGCGCCTTCCCGGTGATCGACGAGAAAAAATACGACAACACCCCCGAGGACGAAGCCCGCCACGAGTCACCGACGAAATTGCCGCCTACAAGCTGGCGAAGTTACCGTTCCCGGGAGTGTTTGGCGTTTTTTATCAAAACGACCGGCCGACGAAAAACGCCCTAGAGAAAAAGTGGGTCGACCAAACCCGCGAGAAGCTGGGCCAGCCCACCGATCTCGCGTTGCTCCAGAAAACCTTCGACCGGATGAAGTAGGGCGCACCACGCGTTGTGATCCGGTGCGGGTAGCGCATGCCTCCGGCGTGCTGGTGCCTGCGGCCCCCGCAGGCACGAACCTTTTCCTCGCCATCGTTATCCTCGTAGGCGCAGACGTCGAATGCTATCGTTTGCCCATGAGCACGCTCCAAGAGATTGAAGCCGCGGCCGATGCGCTGCCGCTCGATCAGAAAAAGCAACTGATCGCATTTCTGGCGTCGCGCGTGAACGGCGGCTCGGTCGAAAATAACCCGAGTGACCTGCGCGAATTCGCCGGAGCGATCCGCTTGTCCGAAGACCCCCTTACCTGGCAGCAGCGCGTCCGCGGCGAGTGGTAAATGACTGGCCTGCTCGATACCAACGTCGCCCTTTACTTGCTCGGCGGCCGTTTGGCTACGCCTCTCCCAATGGGCGATTACGGGATCTCAGTCATCACCGAGATGGAATTGCTCGCGTGGCCCTCACTCACGCGTGAGGAAGAGGAGCGGATTCGCAAGTTCTTGAAGCAGCTCATTGTTTGCGAACTGACTCCCCCCATTCGCGCCCGAGCGGTGACGCTCCGGAAGGAGCAGCATTTGAAGCTGCCAGACGCCGTTGTCTGTGCGACCTCAATGGAATTCGGGACCGCGCTTTGGACTAACGATCAGGCCCTCGCCAGAGTTCCGGGTCTCAACTGTCGATCTGTCATTCTGATTCCCAGATGAAGATCACTCGTCACATCACGGCCGGAAAAATCGCAGACTACCTGGACGGCGAACTCCGCGAAGCGGAACTTGTCCACTGGGCTGAGCAGACGATGATGGAAGCAGCGTTCCAGCCTGCCGATGCCGAACTCCTTTCCGAGATCACCGGGCGCCTTGGGCTGGCCGATGTCGCGGAATTGGGATTACGCTAGCAGGACTGCGATGAATTCCTGCGCTGCCTCGGCTACCCTGCCACGGCAGCGTCTCGCACGCCTGGACGCTACCAGGATTTTAGGACTGACTCCTTGTCCGTCCTCTCTATTTTATCGGGCGTAATCCCCTCCTTGGGGATACGTCTCGATCAAAACGAGTTCCTGCGGGACGTCTTCGCCCAATTTTAATAAAAAAAATCCGGGAGTGTTCTCGCGCCTTTGCATGATCATCCGAACAAAACCTGTCTCACCAACGAGTTGTGCTTCCGGTGGCCCAAACTTGTAGGTGATGCAGCCTGCAATCGACGGACGGACGAACTCATTCCACTCTCTGGCTTCGCTTAGCGAGCGAGGCATGGTTTTCCCGCGCCGCTCCGGTTCAGGGATGGATGCTATCGCTTCGTTGATGTTAGAAAGATGAACTAGCTCCACCTCTACGGGAACCCCGGGGAACACGACCCCAGAACCAAATGCTTGGCCTCCCGCGATTCGATGAGCAACTCGTTGTTGCTCCTTTATAGCATCACTGAAAGCACTGAAAACGAGTTCGGATTTTATCCTGACATCGGTTGCCGGGGAATGGCCATGGTTCGTTACGCGAAATCTGAGCGAAAAGTTAAGTCCTCCTTGATCATAGTATTTGATTACCCCGGACGGGGTTATTTCAACGCTTAGCCAAGGTCGATCGTTGAGATGCGCCGAGGTGTTGACGATAGGAATCGGCTTGGGCGTCGAAGCGTCTGCTTTTCCCACGCTGGGCTCGTTCAAAAAACGGGCTTTCCGCTGATCGGCACTAGCCCCGGTTCTGCCAGCGACGCCCCAAAGCAGGGCGCCACCGAGTGTAAGAAGCAGCGCCAGAATAAGAAGCTCTGTTCCACTCACGTGCTGCGCCCCGCGCTCGCCGTGATACCATGCGAGGACTAACACAAAAAAGAACCCGACAGAGGCCGCGATGATAAACCCGCGCTCGATGGCCCCCGGCCATGCGAAACTATGCGCAACATTTTCCACCCCTCCCAGCAGCACGAACGCCGCGGCCGTGTACGCGATCGCCCATTGTACAAGCTTGCGCTGCTTCAGTCGTTTAAAGAAATCGTTCATTTCCGGCCGGCTTTCGCAAAGTCTGAGAATGAGTCAACTCGCAAGCGATGGCACCTAAGGGCCCCATCATAGCAGGGTCTCACTAGCTGAGAACCGAAAGAACTCCGGATCGATATCAAAAAGTTGAACGGGCCTGGTGCGGACGCCGATGCTGTTCCGGATCATATTTTCGGCAATCGCCGCTCCATCCAGGAGTAGAAGCGAAATAGCGCCCTTCTTGATTGAAGCCGCCTCGGCGTCAGCGGTGAATCTGCCTGTCGTCAGAAAAACGCCGTGGTCGTAGTCGCCTTGGATGGCGCCTCGGAATTTGTCGATTTCGGGTCGGCTTACCGGATTGCCTCGCCAGCGTTTGGCCTGAAAAGCGGAGCGGATCGAAACGACTCCTTGGCGGAACAGGCCATGCCCATCGATTCCGCGGTCGGCACCTTTGTTTGTTACTTCGAGTTGCTCATACCCGAGTGGCCCAAGGAACGAGAGGCAGAACTGCTCGAAATCGATAGGCCGTAGCGCTTGCAGCTCCGAAGCAATGCGCCGCTTAACCTCGGACTCGTTGTCACTCACGAGGTCCTGCAACGTCGCTTGGTGGGCCAGCAGGAGTTCCGTCGGCGATTGTGCATCAGCCCCTTGAGCACGGGCACGACCACGTGGCGTCAGCTTCCACACACCGCGCTGTGAAGCGTCGATTTCGCCTTTGTCGACCAGTCGCTGTCGACCCCACTGAACAAGATTGTGCCAGCGAAATGTTGACGGACTACTTGGGAGTCGCGCGGCTTTGTCTTCGTCAGTCAGCTGCGGGAACATACTCGTGATACGCGGATAGATTTCCTTCGGCGCTGCTTTTCCACCGAGTTCGAGAAGCACCTTCAGTAGCGGCAACTCGACTTCGCTCTGTTTGGGAAAGCTCATCCTCGCTTGTCATTTAGCGAGATGTTCTCGGCTTACTAGAAACTTTCGCGTGGGGCACGACGTCCGCGCCGTGCAAAAGCGGCCGGACGTTTCCCATCCGGCCGCCTGGTTCGTTTGATTCTCGGTTAGCCGATCAGCCGCCGACGGTCACACTCACCGGCGCGCTCCATTGGCCGACGCGCTGGTCGCCGACGCGGTAGATGGCTTTGTAGGTCCACTTCGCGGGCGCGGCGGGGGCGGGCTGGGTGTCGGTGTAGCCGGGGGTGGTGTCGATCGCGAGCAAGGCGAAGCCTTTGTCGTCGCCGCGGTCGACCTGCAGTTCGCATTGGTCGAGGAACTGGCTGTAGCCTTGCCAGCCCCAATCGATCGTGACCTGGCCGCCGCTGAGCCGTGCCTGCAGGCTGGGCGCGAGGGTGGCGTAGTCGGGCCCGGTTTGCTCGGAGCCTTCGATGCCGAGGGCCTGGCCGATGGCGTCGTTGTAGTTGGCGTTGGCCTTGATCTGTTTGACCAGCGCGCGGAAGCGCGGCTCGATGCCCGGCGCGACCGGCGGGACGGCGGCGGGGAAGACGGGCGCGACCGGGGTGCCGGTGCTGGGCGGGTCGCCCCCGGCGCGCTCGAGGTCTTTCCAGGCGGTCCATTGTTTGGCGCCGTTCTGCATCAGCTTTTGGCAGGCGAGCACGTAGCTGAAGTAATCGGCATCGGCCGCCTGCGCCGTCACTTGCGCGGCGGGGAGGCCGAGGGTGGTGGCGTAGGCGCCGATGGCGCCCTTGAAGGTTTGGAGTTGATGGGCGAAGCCGTCATCGCTCGCCACGAGGTAGGTGGTTTTTGCCATGGTTTGGGTGGGTGTTGCTGTTTCTATCTAGGGTTCACTGCGAAAACGGAGGATCGGAGGCGTCGCGGCGCACGCCGCAAAGGCGGACGCGCGCGTGGGGAAGCTCGCCGCGTGCGCGGGGAAGCTGGCGGCGTGCGCCGCGACCTTCGGTGCGGGCGCGGGAAAGCTGGACGCGTGCGCCGGGATGTTCGGCGCGCGGCGCGGCGAGAGCGGCAGCGCGCGTGGGGAAGTCCGGCGCGTGCGTGGGGAAGCTCGCGGCGCGCGCAGCGGACATTCCGGCGCGCGCGGCGATGCTGGAGACGCGCGGCGTGGTCGGCATTACCCCTGCCCTTTCAAACGCCGCTCGAGCTCGGCGATGCGCCGGTCGCGCCGGTCCACCTCGCGCTGCCAATAGGCGGCGAGGAGCGCCAGCCGCGATTCTACCTTGAACTTTTCGCGGATATTTTCGACATGCTTGCGGACGGTCTCCGCGTTGCCATCGAGGATGCGGGCGATCTCCTCGTTCTCCTTTCCGCGCACCACCCAGAAGCAGATCTCTTCCTCACGCACGGTGAGCGCAGGAGCCGACGCCGCCGGCTCATCCGGATCGTAGCGCACGCCGGAAGACGCAGGGGTCTTCGCA
Source organism: uncultured Verrucomicrobiae bacterium (assembly GCA_963726745.1). GTDB lineage: Bacteria > Verrucomicrobiota > Verrucomicrobiia > Chthoniobacterales > UBA10450 > JACCTI01. The sequence goes on along the minus strand of CAVSDR010000002.1, from coordinate 252,881 downwards.
GGCGGCTGGCCGGGAGGACGCGATTTCTGCCGACGCATGATGCGGCGGAGTCTGGCGGGCGGGCCAGAGATCGACCATACGCCCAAACGCGTACGGCGCCCTTCACCGGGTTGCTTCGGAGTGCGGGCGACGGTCATGCTTTCCCCATGCAAAAGATCACGCCTTTTCTTTGGTTTGATGGGAACGCGGAGGAAGCGGTCGAGTTTTACCTCTCGGTCTTTCGGGATGGGAAGATTCATAGCACCGCGCGCTTCCCGGAGGGATCGCCCGGGGACAATAAGCCGGGCACCGTGATGACGATCGCCTTTGAGTTAAAGGGCCAGCAGTTCGTGGCCTTGAATGGCGGGCCGGGCTTTCCGTTTACGAACGCGGTCTCGCTGGTGGTGAACTGCGACTGGGCAGGAGGAGATCGATTACTTCTGGGAGAAGCTCAGTGCGGATGGCGGCGAGCAGATTCAATGCGGCTGGCTCCGGGATAAGTTTGGCCTGCCGTGGCAGATCGTGCCGGCGCCGATCTGGGACTGGTTGGACGGGAAAGATCCGGCGCGGGTGCAGCGCGTGACCGCGCAGGTCTGGCAGATGGAGAAGCTGGACTTCGCCCGGCTGGAACAGGCGGCTGCGGGCTAGGATTCCGAAGGATTAAATTTGGAAATCAGGAAGCCGGAAAGGGAAGATTTGAATCAGGAAAGGAGGAACGCAGGAAAAGGCTGTGGCTTTGGTTCACCGAGGTGGGATACGCGGCGATGCTGGCCCGGGGAGATTGAATTTGGAAACCAGGAAGCCAGAAAGGGAGATTTGAATCAGGAAAGGAGGAAAGCAGGAATGGTGATCTGGATGCGGCCCTTCCTTTTTTCCTGCTTTCCTGATTCAGTCCTCTCCCCATCCGTGGCTAAGAACTTGTCGTTAGGTTAACGGCCTTCACGTCACCGGGACGACGGTGGTCGCCTCCAGCGTTTCGGGCGGGAGCTGGGCTTTATCGGTGATGAGGCGGCGGAGGAATGGGATGAGGATGATAAGCGCGATCCCGACGGCGAGCGCACCCAGGCCGAGGGCGCCGAAGAGTTTCACATACTCGGGGTTGGTCGCGGCGGCGGTGGTGCCGGCGGGCTCGGGGATCATGCCGGAGAAGTCGCCGGCAAAAAGTGAAGCGAGGCCGGTGACGAGCATCCAGCTGCCCATCATCACGCCCTGGTATTGGCGCGGGGCGAGCTTGCCGATCATGGCATAACCAATCGGCGAGATGAGCAGCTCGGCGATGCTTTGCAGGACATAGCTCCCGAAGAGCCAGACGAAGGCGCTGCGGCCATCGAGCCCGGCGAGCTTGATGCCTAACGGGAGGAGGAGAAAGCCGAGGGCCATGAGCAGGAGCGAGGTGGCGAACTGCTGCGGAATATCGATCCGCCAGCCGCGTCCACGCATCCGGGTGAACCAGGCGGCAAGGAGCGGACCGCCGACGACGATGCAGACGGTGTTGATGTTCTGGATCCACTGCGGCTGGATCTCCACTCCGCCGATGATGAGGTCGACATTGTGCACCGCGAAGAGCATGAGGCCGCTTGGCGCCATCTGGTAAAGCGACCAAAAGACGAGCGAGCCGACGGCGAGGATGAGGTAAGCGGTCATATTCCGCCGCTCGCGCCGATCCGGGTGACGAATCGTTAGGTAGACCAGGGTCAAGGCGACCGCGCCGCAGATGGCTTTAACCAGCGTGCCGGTGCCGTCCGGCCGCTGGAGCAGGAACCACACGACTGGCACCAGCCCGATGACAATGGCGATGCCGGCGACCAGCCGAAGCTGGAACTGGCTCGGGGTTTTCTCGAGTAAGGGCGTGTTCCGGTCGGCCAGGGTTTGCCAGGAAAACCAGGCGAGCACGATGGCGATGAGGTTCCCGACGGTGGCGAAAAGGAACAAGGCGATGTAACTCTCGGTGCCCTGGAAGTACCCGGCGCCGCTGAAGCCGACGAAGAAGCCAACGTTCATCCCCGCGTAGTTCCAGAGGAAGGCTCCTTCGCGCCGCGGATCTTCCGGGGCGAAACGCTGCGTCAGCATCATGTTGATGCAGGTGACATTGAGCCCGCTGCCGGTGAGGAAGAAGGCCAGGCCGAGGTAGAACATCGCGGTGGTCCCGAGCGCGATCAGCCCGCACCCGATGACCTGCGCGGCCATCCCGCCGACAAAAAGATTCCGGTTCGAAAGGAAGCGCCCGCCGAGGTAGCCGCCAAAGAGATGCAGGCCGTAGTTAAAAGCACCGAAGACGCCCATCAAGGTGGTCGCTTCTTTCGCGGAGAATTGCAGATGCTTCGTCGCGTAAAGAACCAGGGTCGAGTAAAGCACCGCGAACCCGAGGGTCGCGAAGATCTGGATGAAGAAGAGCACCGCCGTCCCCTCCGGCGCCGCGGAGAAAAGACGTTTGCGTGGAGCCATGGGTCGCCTTTGTCGCTGCTCGGTGCGGGCGATGTCAAGCTGCCTTGCTCGACCGCGGAGGCGCAGTGGACCCCGAAGATCCAGCTAGGAGGCACGCGCGGCCCAATGCCCGCCGCTCGCTAGGTGTTCTCGCTTTTGCCGACCGCTTCCAGCACCAGCGGCACGGTAGATAGGGCGCCGATCGCCGTGAGGAGAATGCCGGCCGTGACGCGCTGCTCCTCACTGAGGCGTTTCGAGATGAGCAACGCGATTCCCGCCCCGAGCATCCCACGCGTCGCGGCGATCAGGATTAACTCCGGGAAGGTCAGGGTGGTCGTCTTCATTACCTTCTATGTTAGATCGTCCGCCGTTCCGGAGGCAGATGTGCCTTTCGCTTAAGCTGCGGGCCAGCGCGGACGGGCCAGCCTAACGGACGATCTGCGCGCTGTCCGAAGGCGAAACAAAATTACCGTCCGCGACCCCTCCCCTCCTCCGTGGCCTCGGTCTTGCTGAGAAGTAAGCATGGTCGCTGACCTCCAAGAGCGCGTCCTGCCAGACGAAGTGCGCGAGCTGATCGATGCCGGGAATTACGATCGTCCCGGCCTGCGGCAGCTCGCTGCGTTCCTCCCGGCCGAAGATGCGGTGCTGCACCGCTGGCTCGCGTGGGCCGGCGAGGCGCTGGAGGAGGGTGCGTTCCGGATGCTTTTCTCCGCCGCGGCCCTGAGCGGGCGCATCCTGCCGGCGGCTCTCATTCCGGCGGCGATGGCCCTGCGGGAGGGGCCCTGGAATCTGGCCTGGGTGGCGTGGCGGATGGAGGGCGACGTCACTGCGGAGCTTTTGCGCGGCCTGGAAAATGTCGTCTATAACCGCGCGGAAATGCGCGCGCTGGCCTTGTTCGTGGCTGCAGCCTGGTGGCAAAAGCATCGCCCAGAGGAGGCGTGGCCCACGAAGATCCTGCAACTTGCGAACGAGCTCGCAAAAGAGAAAACGCGCGAGGCGGCAACGCAGCTCATCTTACAGAATCTCGCGAGCTTGCTGGCGGCGGAGTGCGGACGCGCGCGGGTGCAGGTGGCGGCGCCGTTGCCGCCGGCGGCGTCTCGCGAGCGATTGCGCCGGATGTTCGCGCTCCTGGAAGGGCCCTACGAAAAATTCGTTTATGAAAAGATGCCGTGCGAATACCGCGGCCGGCAGCCGCAGCGGCGCGCAGTGGAGCGGATCGGCCGCAACGAAGTGTGCCGGTGCGGCAGCGGGAAGAAATACAAGCATTGTTGCGCCTCGCAGGACCGCGAGCGCCTTCGCTTTTCCTCCGCGTTGCCGGGAGTCACGCGGCAGGAGATTGCGCCCCACGCCGTCACCCCGCTAACCGCCGCGCAGTTGGAGGCAATGGGGCTGTCGGCGGCCCAGATCGATCCCGCCCGGGTGCCGCCGGAGCTTCAGGTGCAGTTCCTCTCCGTTCTGCTGGTGCTGAAGCAATACGAGAAGACGATCGCGGCGTTGCGGCACTTCGGCGTGTCGCCGCGGCTGCATGGGGTTTGGTCCCAGACTTTCGAAGAAGTCTCCACCGCCTGGCGGCCCGACATCGCCCGCGCGCTGCTTGAAGTTTTCCCGAATGCCGAAGAAGCACTGGGCACAAAAGCGCATGCCGGCATCCGGTTGCTCCTGGTGGGCGACGATCCGGCCCAGTTCCTCGAAACGCTGGAGAGCGAGTCGCGCCGACTGCTCGCGTCCGGCGACCATGAGGAACTGCAGCGGCTCATGTGGTGTGTCCTCGACTCGCCCTATCGCGCGCTCGCGATTGTCTTTGCGCGCAGTCTGCTCCCGATCGCGGAGGAGAAGTATGTCTCGGGGATTTTCGAGGGAATCCTGGAGGCGCGCGCGAAGTTGAATCTTCCGCCGGAGGAGCCGTTCAGCGAATGGATGGACCAGCGCGCCTTGCGCCGGGCGCGCCAGCAGGAGACCGCGGCGATGCAGGACGCGCAGGATAAATTAAGCAGCAAGATCGCGGAGCTGCGCCGCGCGAAAGAAGAGCGGGCGCGCCTGGAGCGCGAGCTGGCGCTGCATCGCCGGCACGAGCGGCGCGAGCGGGCGCAGGTGACCGCTTCCGCGCATCAAGTCGCCACCCAGGAACGGGCCGAGCTCAAGGCGAAACTCGAGCGGCTGGACGCGCTGGTAAAAGAGCGCGGCGAAGAGCGGCTGCAACTGCGGCGCGCACTGGAGGCGAGCCACCGCGAGAACGAAGCGCTCAAGGCCAGCAGCCAGGTGCCCCTCGCTGTCGACGAGGGGGATGAAGCTTTTGCGGTTGCGGGGAACCAGCCCGTGCGATTACTCGATTTTCCGAAAGATTTTGCCGAAACTCTGTCCCGCTACCCGCGCCACGTCGGTCGTGCGGCGATGGCTCGTATGGGCCGGATTGCCTCAGGCGAACCGGAGGCCTTCGAGCGGGTCAAACAATTGAAGGCTTATCCTGGCGTGCTGCGCGCGCGCGTGGCCGACAAATATCGCCTGCTCTTCGCCCTCGAGCCGGGACGCGTGCGGGTGGTGGACTTGATTCGCCGCGCGGACCTCGAGCGCCGGATCGAACGGCTCCAGGCCGGCGGGCTGCCAGCGATCGGCTAACGAGTCGTCCGCGGTGCGAGTCCGCCGCCTTACCGGGAGGCGATACCGAGAGCATCGACCGCTTCGAAGCTGTCCGCGTGATCAGTCGTTACCTTCGCCTCGTCGCTCGCCGTCTTTAAGGATCCGGTGACCGGCTCCGCGTCAACGCTTCCGCACGGCCCGCGGGGCCGGCGCCTCGGGCTTATGCCAGTGCCGCAGGACCCGGTGGCGCTGCTCTGCGGTCACGTGAGCGCTGGTCGTTTCGATCAGCTGGCGGCGGCGCAAATTAGTCAGCGCGCTCTGCACCGCGCTCTTCGAGAGTCCGGTCATCTCCGCCAGGGCCCGAAGGCTGATCCCAAACGGTCGCCAACCATCGCGCGCCGCCTTCCCGTAAAGGTAAAGATAGACGAGGTAGGCCGCCGGTTGCTGGTCGTGCCCTACGAGATCGCGCATAAGCACATCGAGCACATAATCATCTACCGGCACCGTTTCCCGAGAGCGCGACATACCAACCGAAGGCCTAGCATGCTATACCGATAAAAGGACAGCACATTTGTGCGCGCCCAAGGTGAGGATTGGCCGCGGACAGCAGGTGCGAGGGCGGAGGATACCTCGATCTTTTTCAATGAGCTGACTCACGGATTGCGCTGATCGGATGAATCTCGTTCGTCAGCACCCGAGGTGCTAGCCGCTCGTACCTTGCTCGATCAGCAGCTCCTCGATGTCGCTGTAGCAGAGGCTTCACCTCTATCCCGCTAAAAGGATAGCTTCTCCGGGAGCCGCTAAACGACGGCTTACGGATCAAAGGATCAATTTTGTTGGCGACTGAGTGGCCATGACCGGCGGCTCAAAACCCGTCCCGAAGAAGGATATAGATGGCGACGGCGATCGGCGACTCTCGCGAAGTTTGTGCGCGCGTAGGCGGGTGCCGCAGCGCGAGTTCGCGGAGGCTGCTGCAGATTGACATGATCAAAGCACATTGCTTTCAGAGCGCGTAGTGGCCGCGAAAAGGAAGCAGTCTAATCCGAGGACCGACGAACTCTCTGTTCTTCTGGGCCGCCGCCGCGGCTCGTTACCCTCCTAGCTCGGACATGTGACGCTCGCATAACACCGGCCCTGTGTAGGCACTCTTCGGTCGATCGCGATCCGCAAAGAAAAATCTCAATTCACTAGAAGCCCCGTGGCCGCATCGTTGACCTTGTATGCCATCCCGATAAAGCGACCCCTTCGTTGCGCGCTTTGGGCGGTTGCCCACGAGGTGATGCGCTAAAGACAGCGCTGACCCAAGGGTCAGCCAAATTGATCAAATTTAGTTCATCAGCACCTCGGTTGCGTGCCCGCAGACCTCGCATGCTATACCGATAAACGGACAGCACTTTCTGCGCACGCTAAGCGGGTGCCACTGGACGCGGGTCCGAGGCGGCTCTTACGCTTGGGTTGCCATGATCAAACAAATCAAGTTCATCAGCATCCCGGTAGCCGACCAGAATCGGGCACTGGATTTTTACACGGAGAAGCTCGGGTTCACCATTATCACCGACCAACCGTTCGACGAGAAGCAGCGCTGGATCGAGCTGCGGGTGCCGAAGGCGGAGACGCGGGTGGTGCTTTTCACAGCCGAGGGCGAGGAGCAGCGGATCGGGTCGATGATGAACCTCTCCTATGCGTGCGACGATCTCGACCGGACCTACGCCGAATTGCAAGGGCGTGGAGTCGAATTTGACGGGCCGCCGAAGAAGGAACCGTGGGGCTCATATGCGATGTTCCGGGACAGCGAGGGGAATCGCTTTGTCCTTTCGCAGGACTGAGCCGGTCGGCTAACGACTACCCGTCCTGGTCCCGTCCTCGGAAAAGAGGCATCAGGCTGCCAGTCCATGCGCGAATAGAAGGCATGGGACGGAGGGAGGCAGGGACCAGCCCCGGGGCAGGCCGGGCGCGGAAGAAGTTTCTCCGGTATTTCCCGGGCGGCTTCCGCGACCCGACCTATCTGGAATGGGAACGCGACTACAAGTGGGAGACGCACGAGCGCTGGGAAGCGGTGCTCAACCAGGAGGAATTCCGCCGACTCCTGCGCGCGCGCCAATTTTCCGAGATCGCGGCGAAAGCCGTGCGGGTGGAACAGCAATCGCGGCACAGCATGATTTTCTCCTTCGAGAAGATGGCCCTGCGCGATGCGGTCAAGCCCGCGGCGGGGGCCAAGGCGTTTGCCGAGGGGCTCTATGATTTCCTCCACGGGGGCGGCGAAATGCGGGAGCGCTTCGAGCGCTGGTGCGCCGTCGTAGCCGCCCTGCCCCGCCGGCAAACTCGCGTCCTTACCTGGCCGCTGGTGACCGTCTGGGGTTTCATCGCGCAACCTAACGAGCACATCTTTCTTAAGCCGATGGTCACGCGCCGCGCCGCGGCCGCTTACGGCTTGGATCTGCCGTATCGCTCGAAGCCGAATTGGGAGACCTACTCCGCGCTGCTGGCGTTCGCCGGAACGGTGCGGCGCGACTTGCATGATCTGCGTCCGCGCGACCTGATCGACCTCCAGTCTTTCCTCTGGGTGCAGGGCTCCGACGAGTATCCGGATTAAATCCGCGCCCGGCTGGCACAGTGACTGCTGAATCATAATCGAAGCTCGGTGGCCACTTAAAACAAACTAAACTTAACGTTCACCTCCGTTAGCTTTCTGCGGGACCAGAAATGGTCCCGCTCTTTTTTTCCCGGGGAAGCCCTGTGCTCGACGAGCCCAGTCTGACAACAGGCTGGCTAGCGTCTCCAGCGCGCGCGTAGTACACCGTGCCGGTGGGCTCAACGTCCGCGAGCGACCTGATGATCGATCTCGACTTCACCGGACAAATCCCCGCGCCGCCCTACATCTCCGTCACCATCTCGTTTACCTTCACCGGTCTGGATGTGGGAGAAACGTTGCCGATTGATTGCTTTACCGATTCGAGCGGTCAAAAATATTAGCTCAACTCCGATAGATAGCTTCAGCAAGCCCACGAGCTGATCGGGACTACCGATGATACGTATTCCTACGGTGTCCGCCTGAACACCGGGAGCGCGTTGATGACAGCTGCGCGGCCACGGCGACGAGCCCGACAGGCGCGCAAACTCACAATCGTCGGCCGGGTGGCCGCGGCGCCGGAGAGGGCTCGACCCTGGCTTTTCTAAGCCTGAGCCGCGCGGGGTTAACGTTCACACGACGACGCTTTGGTCGCTGGTGTCCCTACAGCCGCGGCTTTTGTCTGCAGCGGGCAAGGCCGCGCTTGCTTCGCTGGGCGCACTTCCGGCATCATCCCGTGCATGATCAAGACTCTCCTGCTGACCTCGCTGCTGGGAGTGGCGGCGGGTGCTTCATCTACCTACCACTTCGTGCAAGGCCTCGGCGGCAGCAACGGGCGCTATGAAATGACCGTGCTTCCTAATGAGCACGCGGTTGTGACGCTCGACCGCGAAACCGGGGTGGTGCGTTATATCTACGGTCCGGGCGCACCGATTCCGTCGGCGCAATTCGCAGTCGAAATGAAACCTGGCTCGTCCTATGGTCAGGTGCTCCCGCCCGAGCCGCCCAAGACTCGTTAGGTCGGCTGGGCGGGAGTAATTTTTAGCTAGCTACTTCAGCTCTCAAACCTTGCCGGATCATCGCCGGTTCAAGCTGCGACGGCGTTATTCAAATAATCCCGCGTGACCGCGTCGATGTTCATGTCGAGCCACTCCGCCATGGCCTGGTCTTGCTTCAAATTTTGCTCCAGCAGCGGAATGATCGCTTCTTCCCCGGCCGCGCGGGCGCCGGCAATGAGCGATTTGTAGCAAGCCACTTCAAAATATTCCGCACCATAGGCGGCGAGGAAGTCTTTCACGCGCTCGTCGCGCGCAAACTTGGTCAGCAAGCCTTTGCCGATTTCGAGCATTTGGCCGGTGGCGCTTTTCACTGTCGACGGTGTGGTCCCGAGCAGCTTCAAGCACTGCTCCAAGCGCTCAGCGTGCGCCATTGTTTCGTCGAGATGAATTCGGGCGCGTTCCCTTACGGCACGGTGCACGTCCTGGTTCTCCGCCTGCTTCTTCAAGGTCACTTCCAGCCCGCGCTCCATGGCGTAGGCATCGTTTAACCATTCGATCACTTCCTCCCGTCGATTTGTTCCCATAACCCGAAAAACGACCGAACGAACGCTGCTGGATGCGCCTTTTCTCTCTCGAGCTGACAAAGCTTGGAAGTTGGAGGCACGCTGACTGCTTTCAGGGACGGAGTGTTTGCCAAAGGTTTGCTTTTCATTGGTCTCTGTTTGTTTGCCACGGCGACGACGCTGCGAGCCACGTTTGATGTCACCAGCATGACCACCACCGTGGTCACCAACACCGCGTCGACCACGGAGGGCTACACGTTTGAAGGCAAAAAACAGAGCGTGACCGGCCTGGTGGCCGGTGCTTCGACTTATGGCATCACGGGCGCGGCCAACAATGTTTTCATCCGGCGCAACGCGGTCAACAGCAACCAGTCCTCCGTCTGGTATACCGGCAGCGGCACCGGGACGAATCTCAGCGCGCCGCACGCCACCGCCTATGGCGCCTTGCTCGCGAGCAACGATATCAACGTCGGCTCGGATAACACCTTTGCGAATGGCACGACCGCGCCCACGGGTAACATCGAGCGGCTCGATTTTACCTGGAACAGCGGGCTGACGGTGAGCAATGCCCTCGCCTTTGCCGTCTTCGATCGCGGCGCAGTCGGAGTGCACGATTCCTTCGCCATTGCCGCTGTGACGGCCATCGATGCCTCGGGTAATCCGACCGCTTACGGCACCCTTCTGAAGGTCGCCGCGGGTTGGGGTGGAGCGAGCAATCCCATCGCGGATTTTACTTTTCGCCTCTTCCGCTACAGCAATGGCGACAACCTCACCGCCAACACCGACAGCAGCACGACGCAGATACAGGGAATCGGCGGGATCGTGATCACCCCCGCCGACCTTGGCTTGACCAACGGGACGCGGATCTACGGCTATTCGCTCATGGCCGCCGACGTGACCGCAACCAACTCCACGCAGCTCCTCGACTGGACGAATGCCACCTTCTACCCGACGACCACCGACGGGAACACCGGCGGCGGCGGCATCGACCTCGCGGGCTTGAACGGTCTCGCCTTTGCAGTCGTGCCGGAGCCGGCCCCTTCGGCGGCGCTTTGCGGCGGCTTCCTGGGCCTCGTGAGCCTGGGCCAATGGCTGCGCCATCGCCGGCGCCAAGCCCGCTGCCTAACGAGCGCAAGACCGGGCCCGTGGCCGGCCGCGCCAGGCGCGCCGCGAAAAGGCTCTCGCGTGGGGAGCTTCCTTCGCTTAACAAGTTCCGTCGCGTCTTCCCGATGACCTACACGATTCGCTCCCTCACCGCCGTCGACGTCGGCCTTCTTTCCGAGATGGTCTACGAAGGCTTGAGCGGGCTCGCAGGTCAGCCACGGCCACCGCGCGAGATCGTGCAAGAGCCGCAATATGCCCGCTATTTCGAAAGCTGGGGCCGCGCGGGCGACCTCGGGTTTGTGGCGCACGACGACGGCACGGGCGAGTTGCTAGGCGCGGTCTGGGTGCGGCAAATGGCGGGCGAAGCAAGCGGCGGCCTCCCGGAATTGGCGCTCTCGGTGAAGCCCGGATCGCGCAAGCGTGGCCTCGGCACCGCGCTGCTTACGCATCTGGTCCGGAGCCATCCCGAGCAATCCGCCGTGCGCCTGCACGTGGGCCCGGGCAATCCGGCGATCCGGCTTTACGAGCGGTTTGGTTTCAAGGTGGCCGAGGTCGGTGACGGCGTGGTCACCATGCGCCGGGACTAGCTCGCCACCACCCGCCAAAACGACGCCTAACGAACGATGAAACCCGCGGAAACCAAGGCGCGCATTCTCCACGTGGACGATCACCAGGACACGCGCTTGATCATGGCCGCGCTCCTGCAGGATGCCGGCTACGGAGTTCTGACGGCCGGTTCGGTAGCAGAGGGATTGGCCTTGGCGAAAGAGATTCCATTCGATCTTTACCTGCTCGACATCCGTCTCCCGGATGGCACCGGGGTGGAACTTTGCCAGCAACTTCGCGAGCTCCGCCCGGAGGTGCCGGTGCTCTACTATTCTGCCTACGGCGACGAAGCGGAACATGCCCGCGCAGTCGCGCTTTGCGGCGAAGCCTACCTGCGCAAGCCGGTGGCCATTGCCGAGATCGAGCGCGCGGTCGCAGAGCTCCTCGGGCCGCGCGAAAGCAGTCGTTAGGCGCTTTCGAAAACAGAGGCACGCGGCGCCGGCTGCGTGCTCAGGCGGCCGCGCAGCGCCTCGTATTTCCGCCGGAGCAGCCGACGGAAATGGAACGGCCGCGCATAGTGCGCGTAGGCCGTCCAGCGCGCGAGCGCTTCGGGCAGGCGCCGGCGTTCCCGCAGCGCCAGGCAGCTTTCGACCACGCGGTGAAAGGCCACTTCCTCGGAAAACCAATCTTCCCACACGCGCCGCGCGCGCTCTCCCATCGCGACCGCCTCCGGCTCGCGTTCCTCGAGCAGGCGTGGGAGCCGCGCCAGCTCCCGCTCGGGCACGCGCAGGCTAAATTCGTCCCAGGCCGGGCCGTCCGGCGGCACCCATTGATCGGAGAGAATCACCGGCACGCGCCCCATGCGCAGGGTTTCGAAAAGCCGGATCGTCCCCGCCCCGAGTCCGCGCGGGCAAAGGACAAACTTGCTCGCCTTGGTGAGTTCCGCGTAGCGGCGGTGGTAATCGCGCCGCTCGCGCGGCGACATCTGGCGCTCAAGCAGCCGGCTAAATTCCTCCGCGGTATCCTGGAAGAAAGCGCGCGGATGCCGGAGCTGCGCGAGCGCGCGGCGCACCGGGGCGTTCGCGGTCGAGCCCATGAAGCTGAAGAGGTAAGGCAGGTCGTCGTCCGGCGGCGTGTAGGTGGTGAACTCGTTAGGCGGCAGGCCGAGGTAGAAGCCGCCGCAGGTGCGACGCGAGGACCAGCGCTGCTCGACCGAGGCGTAAATCCCGGGGAGGAAAGGCACCGCATAGGCATTGGAAGAAAACAGGAAGCACCGCTCCCGGTATGCCCGCACCAGCGGATGCCGCCGCAGCCGTTCGAAGTGGAAGCCGCCGCCGTAATACTCCGCGAAGAGAATGACGTCGGCCGCCGAGGCATCCTCGATCAAAGTGTGCTTGCGGAAGCGATCCACCGTGGCGCTTTTCTGGAGCGCGCGCAGCGGCGCGAGATTGTAATCAGTCCCGTCGTCGTCTGGGGTTGCGGAAAGGAGAACCACCCGGGCCATCGCGTGGGACTTTAGCAGAGAACGGACCGCGGCGGAACGGCTTTCACTGGCCCGAGCGCCCACGATCGCAGAGCAGGAAAATAACCAGCGAGATCGTCCCGATGGCGGCCCCGATTCCTGCGGTGAGCATCCAGCCGCCGGCGGCAAACGCGGCCGAGCCGATGAGCGAACCGGTCGCGCCGATGACGAACATGGCCGTGAGATAAATTGAGTTCAGCCGGCTGCGCGCCTCGCTCGAGAGATCGAAGACAATCTTCTGCCCGGTGATTTGGTTCAGCTGGACCGCGGCGTCGATCAAGAAGGCGGTCACGGCAAACGCGATCGCGCTCGCCGCTGCGACCGCGCCGCCGGCCGCGAGGAAGGAAACCACCAGAAGCCCATGCGCGAGCGCGGTCGTTAGGCGAGTCTTCCCGCGATCGGCCAGCACCCCGGCGAGAGGCGCCGCCAAGGCGCCGCCGGCCCCGGCGAGCGCAAAGAGCGCGACTTGATTGTGGGTAAAATGAAAGCGCTGGAGCAAGACGAGCGGCGCCGCGGTCCAGAAGAGATTGAAGGCCGCGAAGAGTGCGCCTTGGTAAAGCGCCCGGAGGCGCAGCGACGCATGCTCTTTCGTGAGCGCAAACATCGAGGCGAGGATCTCGCGATAGCTCCGCCGCGAGGGCGGCACCCGCGTGGGCAGGGTGAGCGCGAGGGCGAGGCCGAGCGCGAGCATGAGCGCAGCCGAGAGGAAAAAGATCGAGCGCCACCCGGCGAGTTCCGCCATGAAACTGGCCAGCGGCCGCGCGAGCATGATCCCGGCAAGCAAGCCGCTCATGATTCCGCCGATGACGCGCCCCTGCCGCTCCGGCGGGCTGAGATGCGAGGCCAGTGGCAACAACACCTGCGCCCCGCTCGCGCAGACGCCGGTCACGAGCGAGGCCGCGAGGAAAGTCCACGGCCCCTGCGAAAGCGCGATCGCCAGCGTGCTCAGGACCGTTCCGCCGGTCATGAGCAAAGCCAGACGCCGATTCTCGAAGAGATCGCCCAGCGGCACGACCAGGAACAGGCCCAGCCCGTAGCCGAGCTGCGTCAGCGTGACGATGGCGCCCGCCAATGCTTTCGAGAGCCCAATCTCCGGCCCGATCTCGCTGACTAAAGTCTGCGCGTAATAGATGTTGGCCACCATCGCCCCGCAGGCGAAGGCGATCAGCGTGGCCAGCCCAGCAGAAAGTGTCGCCTGTTCCTCGCTCCCCTTTTTCGCGCGCACCGCGGAGCTTCGCGGTCAATCGCTGCGGGGCAAGCGAGACGCGGCCAAGGCTCAGTGCTTGTTCTCGCGGAACACGTGCTCGAAAACGTAGTCGCCTACCTGGCGGCCCAGGCCGATGCCAGCGGAGGCGTCGAAGCTCCAGTGAATCCCGAGATAAATTCGGCTGCGGCCGTTCTCGGCTTCGGCTTCGCTGAAGGTGCGGAAGGAGCGCGGCCGATAGGGCCGCAGGTTCCCCTGGTTATCGTGCGTGGTCCCGTTGAATTCGTCTGAAACGAAAGTGAAGGGCATGCGATCGGTCCCGTAGAAACGCCGAAGCACCTGGAAGAGCGCACCGCCGAAGCTGGCGTGACCCGACGGATAAGTCGGGAATGGCGGGGTAAAATTCGGGCCGTTTAAGTTGCTCGCGGGCGCGCCCAGCGGCATCCAGCCGGGATCGCCGGCCGTGTGCGGATTGCCGTCGCCCCGGCCCGTGGGGCCGGTGCCGAGATCGCTTTCGCGAATGCCGGTCACCGGTCGCCAAAGGTCGTAGTGAAACTTCGATTCCCACGCGGTCATCGCGGTATCGGCCATGGCCACGTTGGCGATGGCCAGCAGGCGCGCGAGGTCGATTCCCTTGACCTTGGTGTTGTCGGCTACTTGCACGAGCAACTGATTATAAAGGCGCGGCGGCGCACAGAGACTGGGAGTGGCGTCGTAGGCCCAGAAGGTGCCGATGAAACTTTGCTCCTCGGTTCGTTCGGTCGGCGTTTGCACGCCATCGCCGCCGAGGCGTTTGGTTTCGTTGAAGGCGGCGGTGTATTCCGGCGAGTTCATCGGCGGTGGCGGCGGCGCGAGGAACTGCGCCGAGGACTCGACCACGAAGGTCTTGCACGCGCCCCAATGCGCCCCGAGCACGAGCGGCTCGTGGCTCACCGGGTCCTGGCGCCAATGGCCGGGCTGGTCGCTCGTGGAATAGCCAGCGCCATGGAAGACCTCCGGTTTCTCCGAGCCATCGTCCTGCCGCAAGGCCACGAGCTCCGCCGCGATCCGGCGGCCGAGTTCCACGCCCGCGGCGCGCGCGTTCGCGTTCTTCACCTCGGAGAGATCCTCTTCCAGGGAGGCATCGAGGAGATTCCGTTGCGCCGGGAAAAGCACCACCAGGGTATCATGCACCGCCTGCGCCACGGCCGCTTCCTGCGAGACGTTCCCGCGCGCCGGCGCGACGGAAGTGTAGCCGCGATACTTTCCGCCGCTGGTCGCGTTGTAGGCATCGAAGAGCGCGATGTGCGCCATCGCCATCGCGCGGCTGGCGCGGCCCGGGCCGAGTTGCTCGTAATAAGCGCGATCTTCTCCCGGGCGCGGCGGCGTGTGGTCCAGCCCAGTGGCATTGATCGCGATCGTGTTCCAGCGGTGGACGATCTCGGTGCCCTTCCGCGGACGGTCGGGGCGATTGTCGTGCCCGGGCGAATAACGCGGGCCGTAAGCTTGGGTGAGGGAATTGTTTTGCGCCGCGCCGAGGTTCGAGGAAACCAGCGCAGCCAAGGCGAGGAGGAGGGTCTTAGGGATCATCATGCGGGAGTGGAATTCGAGGGAAGGTCGAGCTTAAGCACAATGCCTCGGCGCTGAACACCGTTTTTGTCCCGGGTTCATCTCGCTGTCTCTTGCTGCGGGAGGGAATAGCTTCGCGCCTAACGACGGGCCGGAGGGTAGACGTGATCGTAGACGTAATCCCCCACCCGCCGCCCGAGGGCGATGCCCTCAGTGCTGTCGAAATTCCAGTGAATCCCGAGGTAGACCCGGCTGCGGCCGTTCTCCATTTCCGCTTCCGAAAAGGAGCGGAAAAAGCGCGGCAGGTAGGGTCGCAGGTTGCCGTTGGCGTCGTAGGTCGTGCCGTTGAATTCATCGGAGACGAAGATGAACGGGAAGCGGTCGGTCCCGAAGTAGCGGCGCAGCACTTGGAAGAGCGCGCCGCCAAAACCGGCGTGGCCGGAAGGGTAAGTCGGGAAGGGCGGAGTGAAGTTGGGCCCGGTGAGATTGCTCGCGGGCGCGCCCAAAGGCATGAAGCCGGGATCGCCCACGGTGGAGGGATTCCCGTCGCCCCGTCCGGTCGGGCCCGTGCCGACATCGGACTCGCGGATGCCCGTGACCGGGCGCCAGAAATCGTAGTGATATTTCGAGTCCCAGACGCTCATGGCGGCGTCCGCCAGGCTGACGTTGACCAACGCCAGGAGGTGAGCCAACTCCACCCCGCTCAAGTGCGCGCGGTCGGCCAGTTGGACCGTGAGCTGATTATACAAGCGCGGCGGAGCGCAAAGGCTGGGCGTGCCGTCATAGGCCCAGAAGGTGCCGATAAAAGTTTGCTCCGCGGTCCGCTCGGTCGGCGTCGTGATGCCGTCGCCGCCGAGGCGCTTGGTCTCGTTGTAATCGCGCGTGTATTCGGCGCTGGTGAGCGCTGGCGGCGGCGGCGCGCGAAACTGGCTCGGTGATTCGACCACAAACGGCCGGCACGCGCCCCAATGCGCCCCGAGCGCGATCGGCACCTGGCTCACCGGATCCTGCCGCCAATGACCGGGCTCGAGACTGGGGATCCATCCCGTGCCCATGAGCGGCTCCGGCACTTCCGCGCCGTCGCCCGAGCGGAGCGCGAGGATGGCTGCCGCCGCGCGCCGCCCGAGTGCGATCCCGGCATCGCGCAAGGCGGAATTCCGGATCGCGGAAAGATCCTCCGCCAGCCGGGCATCGAAGCTCGCCTGCTGCGAAGGATAGAGCGCAACCAGGGTATCGTGCGCCGCTTGCGCGACTGCCGCCTCCATCGAGCAGCGGGGACGGAAGCGCGAAAGCCCGGTGTAACTTTGATACTGGCCGACGATGGCATTGACCGCATCGAAGATCGCAATGTGCACGATGGCCATCGCGCGGCTCGCGCGGCCCGGCCCGAGTTGCTCGCCGAAGACGCGCGCCTCGCCCGGACCGACCGGCGTGTGATCGAGCCCCGTGGCATTGATCGCGATCAAGTTCCAGCGGTGCGTGATTTCCTGTCCGAAATGCGGCAGAGGCGGCCGATTGTCCGGCCCAGGGCGAAAGCGCTCACCAAAGGCCTGGTTGAAGGGCGTCGTCTGCGCGGCGCCCACCCCGGCCAGGAAGGCCGAGAGGAAAAGCAGGAGGAGGAATTTTTTCATGGGAGGGGAAGCCGATCGTAGCAAGGCGAGGCGCGACTGGCCATCGCATTATCCGGCGGCCAAAGCGGCGTTTGCGATCGCGCCGGCCCGCGCGGAGCATCTGCTCCATGACCACGCTCGCTCCCGCCACCGCACCGCAGGCCGCCCCCGTTTCCGTCGCTCAAATCCGGGCCGCGTTTCCGGCGCTCGAGCGCGAACATGCCGGACATCCGGTCGCCTATTTCGACGGGCCCGGCGGCACCCAGGTGCCGCGTGTGGTCGCGGAAGCGATGACCGATTACCTTTTCCATCACAATGCGAACACGCATTGGTCCTTCCCCACGAGCGCGGAGACCGACGCGCTCGTCCTGCGCGCGCGCGCCACGCTGGCGGATTTCCTCAACGCCCAAGCGAATGAAATTGCCTTCGGGCAAAACATGACCTCGCTCACCTTTCATCTTGCCCGGGCGCTCGGGCGCGGTTGGGGCGCAGGCGACGAGATCGTGATCACGGAGCTCGATCACCACGCAAACGTCGCCCCCTGGCGCGCGCTCGAGAAAGAGCGCGGCGTGACCATCCGCGTTGTCCGCCTCGATCCCGGAGACCGGGCAGCTCGATTGGGAACACTTCGAGCAGCAGGTGAACGCCCGCACGAAATTGGTCGCTGTCGGCGCGGCCTCGAACGCCATCGGCACGATCAGCGACGTCCGCCGCGCGGCCGACCTGGCACACAGCGTCGGCGCGCTCGCCTTCGTTGATGCGGTGCATTACGCGCCGCACACCCTGGTCGATGTGCGCGCGCTTGAGTGCGACTTCCTCGCCTGTTCTTCCTACAAGTTCTACGGGCCGCACACCGGGATTCTATTCGGCCGGCACGAGTTGCTGGCTAAAGTTGATTTCCCGAAGCTCATCCCCGCCCCTGACGAGGCGCCGGACCGCGTGGAGACCGGGACGCAAAGCTTCGAGAGCATGGCCGGCGCGGCCGCCGCAGTCGACTTCCTGGCCTCGTTAGGCCACGGCGCGACGCGGCGCGCAAAATTAGAGTCGGCCTTCGGCGAACTCCATCGCCGCGGCTCGGAGTTGTTCGCCCGGATGTGGACCGGGCTCCAGGAAATCCCCGGCGTCCGCACTTTCGGCCCGGCACCGGGCGCGGCCCGCACGCCGACGATCGCGTTCACCGTGCAGGGTCACACGGCGGCCCAGGTCGCCCGCGCCTTGGTCCGGCAAGGTGTCTTCGCTTCCGATGGACACTTCTACGCCATGACGGTGATCGACCGCCTGGGCCTTGCGCCCCACGGCGTCCTTCGCGCCGGCTGCGCCTGTTACACCACCGAAGAGGAAGTCGATCGCCTCCTCGCCGGCGTGCGCGCGCTCGTGCAGGGCTAGCGAGAGTACATCTCGCTGTCTAAAATCGGCTTGCCGCCGCGGGAGGGATCGCCCTTCATGGAGTTTCCCCCATGAAAATTCCCGTGTTCGTTTCGTCGCCGACGAGCCTTTCGCCGGGGCAAGAGGCTGCGCGCAGCGTCATCATCCAGCAACTCGAGGACAACGACCTCGAACCGCGCGCCCTTGGCCGTTCCGATTATCCCACCGAGCTCCCGCTGCGCGAAGTGCTCTTGATCGCGCGGCATTGCTTCGGCGGCGTCATCCTTGGCTTCGAGCAATTCCGCGCCGCCAGCGGGCTGGTAAAACCGGGCACTCCCGCGGAGAAAAGCTTCAGCGTTCCGATGTCGTTCCCCACCCCGTGGAATCATCTCGAGTCCGGCATCCTCTTTGGGCTGCGCGTGCCGATCCTCGTCTTCCGGGAGGAAAGCATCAGCGGCGGAGTCTTCGATCACGGCGTCTCCGACGTCTTCGTGCACCCGATCCCGGAAGGGGAAATCGCCGGCGCGGCCAAGGCGGCCCTGCGCCAGGTCTTCCAACGCTGGGCCGGCAAAGTGCGCGAGCATTATTACGAAGACGAACCAGCCTGAGCGCTCCGGGCGCGTCACGAAATCGGCATTGCGCTCCGCCGGAAAAGGCTAAGCTGTGCGCCAGCAAAACCCCTCATTTCTCTGAAAGGAAAACCACCATGGGCCTGATGAATTACCTCCGCGGACAGACGATCGACATCATCGAGTGGACCGATGACTCGCGCGACACCATCTCCTATCGCTTCCCGGATAACGACGCCGAGATCAAGCGCGGCGCCCAGCTCATCGTGCGCGAGTCGCAGGTCGCGCAGTTCGTTTACCTGGGGGAATTTGGCGACACTTTCGGCCCGGGAAAACACACCCTCACGACCGATAACATCCCGATCCTCACGAATCTGAAGTCGTGGAAATATGGCTTCGAGTCCCCTTTCAAAGCGGACGTCTACTACGTCACCACGCGGCTCTTTACCGGGAATAAGTGGGGCACCTCGAACCCGATCATGCTCCGCGACCAGGACTTCGGGATCGTGCGCGTGCGCGCTTTCGGGACCTACGATTTCCGCGTGGTCGATCCGAAATTGATGCTCAAGGAAGTGGCCGGCTCCGACCAGAATTTCCGGCTCGAAGAATTTGCCGACACCATGCGCTCGCGCATTGTCAGCATCTTCAGCGACGCGCTCGCGACCGCGAAAGTCCCGGTGCTCGACGTCGCCTCGCGTTACCAGGAAGTCGGCGAAGCGTTGCTCCCGATCATCAACCCGATCATCCGCGCGAAATACGGGATCGAGCTGCCGAGCTTCATCCTCGAGAACGTGAGCGTCCCGCCGGAAGTCGAGCAAGCGATCGACAAACGCTCGAGCATGGCCGCAGTCGGCAACTTGAACGATTACGTGAAGTTCCAGATGGCCCAAGGCATGGAGAAAGGCGGCAGCGCTGGCGGCGTGGCCACCGAGATGGCGGTCGGCATCGCCATGGCCCAGCAAATCATCCAACAGCAAGGCTCCGCCCAATCCATCTCGCCGTCTACCGCCGCGGCGGCGCCCGCCGGCGCCACCGGCTTGCCCGAGCTGCTGAGCCCGGCGCAGGCGGCCGAAGCGCTCGGCGTGAGCGAGGCCGATGTCCAGCAGAGCCTCGACGCGGGCGACTTGAAGGGAAAAAAGATCGGGAGCAGCTGGCGGATCACGCGCGAGGCGTTAAACGATTTTCTGAAGTAGCCGGCGGGTTGATAGGTGTAGCGGCGCTCGAGGACCGCCGAGGCTGCAGGGCACGCAGCCTAAAATAAAATCATCGAGCAGTCGGCGGCTTGATCGTGAGAATGCCCACGCCGGTGGCCGCGCCCGCATCGTTGAATGCCGGTCGCGCATCGATTTGCAATTGCCGGCCCACCTGATTCGCCGAAACGCCCCAGGAGAGGTAAGTGGCAACCGCGCCTGTGACCAGCGCGGAGGATTGCGACGTGCCGCTTACGAGCGCGATCTTGTCCGTCTCCCATGCGGAGATCACCCCCACTCCCGGCGCCGCCAGCGCGAGCCCGGCGCCGCTATTGGAAAAGTAAGCCTGCCGGTTGTTGGCATCGACGCTGCCGACGCTGAGCACGCCCGGATAGGCTGCGGGAATCGCGAGTTGCCCGTAGGCGTCGTTCCCTGCGGCCGCCACCACGACCACGCCGCGTTGCAAAGCATAGCCGACCGCTTGTTCCAGCAAGGCGCTGCCACCGTAGCCGCCCAGGCTCACGTTGATCACCTGGGCGCCGCGATCGACCGCAGTCACGATCCCCTGCGCGAGACTGGAGCCAACCGCGTAACCTTCGGCGTCGGCCACCCGGATATCGAGAATGCTCGCGCCCGGCGCCACTCCGGGCGCCTGCGGATTTTGCCCGCCGATGATCGAGGCCACGCTCGTCCCGTGGCTATTGAATCCGAGTCCGTCATTCACCAAATCCAAGTGCGTAATCTGCCCGGAACCAAACGTCGGATGCGCGAGAATGCCGGTGTCGAGCACCGCCACGGTCACGCGGCCGCCCCACGAAGTTCGGTCGCCCACGGCGTTGATCGCCTCGAGCGTGCTTCGGCCAAAAGGCGCACGGCCGCCTTGGTTGTTCGGGTCGGCGACAGGCGTCGTTCCCGGAATGCCTAACCAGAGGTTGCCCTCGACGTTTGCCAATTCGCCGCCGCCGGCGGCAATGGCATCGCGCAAGCCTTCCAGCTCGCGGTAACGCACGCGCAAGGAATCGAGCTGCGGAATTTCCGCGATCACTTCCAGCCCGAAGCTCGCCGCGCGCTGCGCGAAACGCGCCCGCGCCTCTGCATCGCGAAAGGTCAGGATCGCTTCCCCGCGGGCCATGTTTCCCGAGGCTAATTTCGCACGCAGCGAATCGAGCAGAGCATCGCGCGAAGCACCCGCGCTCGTCGCCGGCGGCGAGGACGCCGGATCGGGGTCGCTTGCCGCCGCGGGCGGAATCGGCGACGCCGCAAGAGATTCGTCGACCGCGAGAGAAACGGGCGCGCGCGCCGCCGGCGGCCAGAACAGGTAGCCGGCTATTCCAGCCACGAGCAGCAGGGCGAAGATCGAAAAGCGGACGCGGCGTTGCATGACCTCGGGAGACCTTAGCACCTGCGCCCCTCGCGGTCGCTCACGGAACGCCGGGAGGAGTTCTTCGCTTGAGGGCATCGGCGGTTTTGTTTATTCGCCGGGGATGCGGAGGTTGCGCGAACTCGATTATCACGGCTTGACCGCGTCCGAGGCCATGGTCCGCTTCGCGGCCGACTACCGGAAGATCGTCCGCTTGCCGACGGCCCTGCGGAAATTTGCCGTCATCCATGGCTACGGCTCGACCGGCGACGGCGGGATCATCAAGGCGCTGCTGCATCGCGTGCTGGAATTCCAAAGAAGCCGGGGCGCGCTGCTTTTCCAGGCTTCGGAAGGATTTGATTCGCACGCCGGCTACACCGTGATCACGGCGCGAGCGGAAATGCAGCAGCTTCCGCTTGGGCTTTTCGCGTCCTTGCTGGCCGAGGAGAGCGAGAGCGCGCTTCGGCGGGCGATGAACGTCCATCTCGCAGCGGGGCCCACCGCCGAACCGGCCGGCAAGCTCGGGACGCTTCCGCCTTCCGCGCTGGGCCAGCTGGATACCGTCCTGCCGCCGGCGCCCGCGGCGGCACCGGAAGTGCCGCGCGGCCCGAAGAGTTTCGCCGAGCTTTACCCGCAGTCGCTCCCGCCGGCGGCGCGGAAGAAAACGCCGCCGCGAGGGCGCTGATTTTTCGAAAGCGCGTTCCCTTTTCCAGCCAACTCATCGAGGGTGGCCACCCGAATGCCCGCCGTTGAGAAAAAGAGGAAGCCCCGCGCTTTGAAGAAGCAGTCGGCTAAACTCCATCGCGGGCGCTGGCTGCTGATCGCGCTGGCCATCTTGCTGTCTCTTCCGGTGCTGGAAGTTTTGCTGGTTCGGTTTCTGGACCCGCCGCGGACGCTCCCGATGTTGCTCGAGCAAGTGCACGCGACTGCGCCGCTGCGTTATCATTGGGTCGACCTGCCCCAGGTGCCCACGATGTTCCTGAAACATCTTTGGGTCTCGGAAGATCAACGCTTCTTCCAGCACGCTGGCTTTGACTGGAAGGAACTCGAGGCCGCGCGGAAGAAATCGGACCGGACGGGCAAGCCCGTGCGCGGCGTCTCCACGATCACGATGCAGTGCGCGCGCTCGCTTTTCCTTTGGCAAGGGCGCTCCTGGATCCGGAAAGGGCTCGAATCCTACTACACCGTCTGGATGGAACTGCTCCTGCCGAAGCGGCGCATCCTCGAGCTTTACGCGAACGTGATCGAGATGGGTCCCGGAATCTATGGAGTGGAAGCAGGGGCGCAGCATTACTTTGGGGTAAACGCGCGCGGCCTAACGAGAGATCAATCCGCCCTCCTCGCCGCGGTCCTGCCGAACCCGAAAGGCTGGAATCCGGCAAAGCCCGGGCCGGCCCTGCGGCAGCGCCAGCAGCGTATCCTCTTCCGCGAGCAAAGCGCGCCGTTCCCGGAGAAGATGCTGCGCTGAACAGCGGCTCGCGGAAGGGCGCGCGGCGACGATGCGGCCGACCATCGCCGGCCCAATCCCCGGGAGCCGCACGAGCTCGGAAGGCGTCGCCAAGTTGATGTCTAATTTCCCCGCCACGGGCGCGGCTGCGACCACTGGCGCTGCTTCGCTTCGGCTAGCTCACTCGCGGTCAGGTTTCGTTTCTCTGATTGTTCAGCTGAAAAATCCACGCAAGAACCGCGTCGCCTGCTCCGAGATACCCGCGATCTTGTTGGTGGCCTGACGATAGAGTTTGAAGTTGAGCTCGGTCTCAGGTCGTCCATCGGCCCAATCGGTGAACTGCTTGAGCTCGCGGCGTCCAAGGGGCCGTTTTGCCAGCCCCGTTCTTCGCACCGCAAGGCTGACCCGCGGAGTTTGCCGGGCGACTCCTGGTTGGAGGGCACTCACCTGGGCAGAAGTAACCACCCCGCAGGCGATCAAACCTTGCCCGCCTTCGTTCTCGCTCGCGAAGAGGAAGATGGTGTCGCCCGGCTTGATCTGTTTGCCGCCATACATCGTCTTTTGGTGACGGAAGACGAAGGTCCGCGCCCGCACCTCCGGTAGCTCCGCTTTGATTGCAAATGCCGCCGCACCCATTGGAGCCACGACGGAAGCTATTCAGCTTCTTCCAGGAAGTCACGCGGCCGACAGCGCGCATGGCCGAGCGAGGGAGTGATCCTTTCGTTAGCTCGCCCGGGCGCCCTCGCCAACCCTCCGACGAACGGCCCGCAGCCAAGGCTAAGGTAGCACTGCGGCCCGCGACATTCTGGGACTGACACCGCATCGCACCGCGCTATCCTCCCGCACGTGAACTCCCGTGAGGAAGAAATCGCCTCCGCGCTGCCGGCAGACCTGGATGCGCTGCCACGGCTGCGCGGCTTCCGCCTGCGCGGGATGGAGATGACGCGGCTCGAGACCTTCGTCGATGCGACCTTTGCCTTCGCTATTACCACGCTCGTGATCGCCGCCGGCGACCCGCCCACGAACGTGAAGTCGCTCCTTGCCGCCTTTAACAATGTGCCGGCTTTCGCGGCGAGCGTTTTTGTCCTCGCGCTTTTCTGGCGCGGCCACTGGCTCTGGAGCCGGCGTTTCGGCCTCGAGGACGGACCCTCGGTCATGATCAGCTGGGCGATGATCTTCACCATGCTGATCTATGTTTACCCGCTGAAGGTCGTCTTCGGTGCGATGTTTTTTCCGCTCTCCGGCGGGCGCGTCGGGCAACCGCTCCTCATCGAGTCGATCGGGCAGGCACGGGAGCTTTTCGCTGCGTTTGCGCTCGGCTTCACCGCGATCGCGCTCGAGATCGCCCTGTTGAATCTCCACGCATGGCGTTTGCGCATGGCCCTGCGCTTGAATCACCGCGAACAACTCATGGCCTGGCAGGAAGCACGCGGCTGGGCGCTGCCCACGTGCGTGGGCTTGGTCTCGCTGGTCTTTGCCTTGACCCTGCCACCGGCGCTGATCGGATGGAGCGGCTGGGTCTATTACTCCCTCGCCGTGATCACTCCGACACATCGCTGGCTCCGCCGACGTGCTCTCGCGCGCCTCGACGTGGAATAGCTTCAGCTGCCAGGCTTGGCCTAAGCTCTTCTGCGAGAAAGCGGTCACCGCGTCGGCTCACCGCGGAGGTGATAGCTCGTTGCACGACGATTCCACCGCTGCTTTCGTTAGCTTCGGTCGTTTTTTTGCCTGAACTAGAAAGCGCGAAACCTGACCCTGAAGTCGCTGGTCGGAGCAGGAAAACATTGTCCGAGTCAATTATGGTATGGCCGCTGCGCGATGCGCCTTTCAGATCGCTCCGCCATAAAACTCTTTGAGCTGCGTTTGCGGCTCTGGCACCTCCAATCAATGCGAATGACTGCGAGCCATCTCGCGCGTGGCCGACATCACTCGCACGCTCGCGCCCGCGTTTGCGCCAGCAACCTTAGCTGCGCTCCGCCCACGCCGCGGCTCCTTCATCCTTTTCCTCATCCTCCCTGCCAGCCTTCTCCGGCCTCGCCCGCAACCACGGGCGCGGGGCGGCGCGAGGTCAGGGTTGATCCCGTGCTCGCGGCGATGATCAGCGCCACCGCCACCCATTGCCGGGAGGAAAGCAGTTCGTGCAGGATGACGAGGCCGAGGAGCGCAGCGACCGCCGGCTCCAGGCTCATGAGGATGCCGAAGGTGCGTGCCGGAAGTCCCCGCAGGGCGATGATCTCCAGCGTGTAAGGGATCGCGCTCGAGAGCAGCGCCACTCCGATTCCCGCCACGAAAAGCGGCAGCGTCAGCCCTGCGAACCCATCCGTCGCCATCGCGGCCGGCAGCGCCACGAAGGAAGCGATCAGCATTCCCGTCGCCACCGAAGCGCCGCCGGGCATGATGCGTGAGACCCGGCCGCCGAGCAGAATGTAAGCAGCCCAGCACCCGCCCGCAGCGAAGTGCGAGCGCGACGCCGAAAGCGTCCGTCCCGCCGCCCGACCACGGCGTGATCAGCGCGATCCCTGCCGCAGCCAAAACGACCCACGCGATATCCACCGCGCGCCGCGAGCCGAACACCGCCACCGCCAGCGGCCCGATGAACTCGACCGTGACCGCGACCCCGAGCGGGATCCGCGAGAGCGAGAGGTAAAACAGGATGTTCATCGTGCCCAGGACCAGGCCATACGGAATCACCGCCCGCCACTGCGCCGGCGACAACGCGCGCAGCCCGGGACGGAACGCCGCCATGAGCATGATCGCGGAGAGGACGACCCGCAGCCCCACCGTTCCGATCGGCCCGAGCGCGGGAAAGAGGCCCTTGGCCAGCGCCGCGCCGGCCTGGACGCTGACGATGGCGCCCAAGATCGCCGGCACCGGCGGGATGGCCTCGAGATGCGTCCGCCTCGTCTCGTTCATCCGCCCCCGATAGTGCCCGCTGCGCGCCGGTCAAGCGCAGCTGCTTTTCGAGAGCCGCACCCCGGCCGCCAACAACGCCCGCGTCTATGAGGCCCAGTGGACCCTCGACCCGAGCGGCGAGAACTGGAGCGAGACCTTCATCGTCCCGAATCCGCGCAGCATGCAAAACGCACTGACCCGCGGCAAAGACGTGTGGGTGCGTGTCCGTGCCCGCAACGTCAAAGGCGCCGGCGCTTGGAGCACTCGGCTGCCATCATGGTGCTTTGCTTCGCGAATTTTATGCTTGGCTCGACCTTCAAGATTCAGTCACTGTATCGGAAATTCCAACAATTGGTCCTGACGCTCCGTGTCGAGGCCATCATCTGAGGCATACCCCCATATGCATAAGAAAAATAACGCAAACGTTTCGCGCTCTCTCGGGGCGCTTTTCGCCTTGTTCTGTCTCGCCGGAGTGTGCGGGAACGCCCGTGCGGCCTTCATCGTTTATATCTGCGACGACGCGCTCTGCAGCGGCGGTGGCGACGTCATCGTCGTCGACCAGGGAGTGGGCGATAATTTTCCAGGCTCCGCCATAGTCGGTCAGATCAACGCCGGTGGGTTGAACATAGGCGGTTTTACGATCGCGACCAACGTAGCCCAAAGCAGTCCGTTGATCGGGTCATCCTCACAGCCGCAGCTTAATTTGTCTTTCAGCGCCGTCACCAGCGACAACGGCACGCACACTCTCTACATGTATGCGAGTAACACCGGCTTCATCGCCGGTAACACGTTTTTGCTAACTCTCGGAGGCACTCAACCGCCGCTCGGAACGGGCTCCTCTGTCACCGCCGGGGCTTGGGGCGGTAACTCCAATGGTAATCTTGATTTGTCCAATCCTCTCGCCTCCTTTACCAATTTCAGCTCTCCTTTTGCAAACTCGGTGGGCGGATCCTTTTCTCCCAGCACAAACCCGTTTGGCTTGACCATCGGCGTCGCAATTACTCGGCACGGTCCCGGCACCACCACGGGTGAATTGAACTTCAATGTGACCAACACGGTCTCGGCCGCGCCTGAAACCGGCAGCAGCATGCTTCTCTTAGGAATCTCGCTGCTGAGTCTCGCCGGTTGGCGGCGCGCACGGCGCGCGTAGAGCGCGGCGGACTGAGACCATCCGGGAGGTTTCGGTACCCGAGATCGCTTCGACGCGGAACCACTCCCCCTGTCGACAAGCTGTCTTCCCATCGCTCGTGCGTCACACGGGTGGGCTGGGAGTCACGGCTGGAAGAAAGCGCGACAAACTACACCGCACAAAAACGCCAAGATTCCGGCCAGCGGGATGATCCGCCTTGTCCGATCTCGATTGCTTTCGAATGACGCCGCCCGCCTTTGATGAGAGTCGGCCCGCTTTTGACGAGAGCCGACCTGCTTTCGGCGAGAGTCGACCACCTCGCTGCTATCTCGAAGCGTTCTATGAAGAACGGCTGATCCACTTTTGCCTTTTAGATGCGTTCAAAGACAAACGGACCAGCATTGCTGTCGAAACGAATCGGCTGCGCCGAGTCGCAGCGGAAAGATATGAACTCGACCGTGACCGCGACTCCGAGCGGGATCCGCGAGAGCGAGAGGAAGGTAAAAAACGATATTCATCGTGCCGAGGATCAGGCCATACGGAATCACCGCCCGCCACTGCGCCGGCGACAACGCGCGCAGCCCGGGACGGAACGCCGCCATGAGCATGATCGCGGAGAGGACGACCCGCAGCCCCACCGTTCCGATCGGCCCGAGCGCGGGAAAGAGGCCCTTGGCCAGCGCCGCGCCGGCTTGGACGCTGACGATGGCGCCGAGGATCGCCGGAACCGGCGGGATGGCCTCGAGATGCGTCCGCCTCGTCTCGTTCATCCGCCCTCGATAGTGCCCGCTGCGCGCCGGTCAAGCGCACTGCTTTTTGAGAGCGGCGATCGCGCGGATGGGCAGCGCCACGACCAGGGTCCGATTCATTTAGTAAAACCCGGAGCCGCACAGTGCTTTACCCACGATGAGACAGGCAGCGCGTATCACTGCGGTTCACGACGAGCTGGCGTGTATTAAACGACGATTCGATTTCGCGTGTGAGAGAGTCACATTTCGAGCGGGCTTGACGAGTCGACGCCAGCGTGCGTTCTTCGTCTCGTTCATTCGATCGTGATGATCGGATGATCAGAAACAGTAAACCAAGTCCTTTGGTCGCTTAGGCCATCGAAGGCAGGAGAATATATGAGCACTACTAATGTAAGTGCAGAGCCTCGCTCTGCAGTTTCCAGCCGTCTGCTGGAAAACCAGCCAAATGCACGCCGAACAATGGAGGCGTTGCGCGAACTCGGATACGACAGCTACTCGTCGATACTCGACATCACCGATAATCCTATCGATGCGCATGCAACGAAGATCGACATCACGATTAAGGAGGAGAACGGCGACATTATCATCACTATCGATGATAACGGGACCGGCATGGACGAAGAAACGCTGAGCGAAGCTCTGCGTCTTGGTTCGGACACTGAACGGGACGCGGCAGATCTGGGTAAGTTTGGAATGGGACTTGTGACGGCATCCATCGGGTTGTCACAGCGCGTTGAGGTCTTAACGACGGAGATTGACGGGGCGCTGTTCTTCGGCGGCTTTGATCTTGAGGAGATAGCCGCGCAAAACCGCTTCGTTAAATGGATTGGCGAAGCTACCGCAAGCCAGCAAGCAAGCTTTGGTCTGTACAAAGGGTACGCGCGTGCGGCTCTCCAAGACCGACCGGATCAGTAACCGAAATGTGAGCACCTTCGCAAACACGCTACGATCCCGGTTCGGACAAGTCTTTCGCAAGTTCCTGAAGAGCGGCGTTACCATTACCGTCAACGGCAAGGTAGTTGAACCTATCGATCCGCTCATGCTGAGCGACCCGAAAACGCGACTTGTGCTTGATACGGAAATTCCGATCGATGGGAAGGGAAGCGCTACGCTACGCGTTGTAGATCTACCGGATTTCGGAGGCGCTGGAAATAAGGCCGCCGGAATCATCGCTCAGAATTCCGGCTTCTACATCGTGCGCAACAATCGCGAGATCATGGATGCGCACACGTTCGACTTTTACAAGAAGCACCCGGACTTTTCACACTTTCGTGCGGAGCTTTCGTTCGACGGTTCCCTAGACGCACATTTCCACACAGACGTGAAGAAGATGACGATTCAACCTTCACAAAGCTTTCTCGACAAGCTTCGCCAGGCAAGCCAAGCCCTAATAACTGAGTCAGCGCGTGAAGGGAGAGCCCGTGCGAACGTCGAGAAAGGTCAGATTGACCATTCAACCGCCGAAGCAAACATCACCCGACGTGCGTCGCTTATCCCGAAGCCGCAAGCGTTAATCGAGAAGCGAGCGCCGCGCAAACGCAAAGGCACGCACTCGGCTGGAACCGGCGATAAATCGCGCACCGCACACGTGACGGATCTGCGAACTGTTTCGGGGCTGAAGGTCGCTTTTGACGAAGGGGATTACGGAGAACAAAGCCCGTTCTATTTAGTTAGGCAGGAGGGTCGCACGATCACCGTCACCTATAATCGTGAGCATCCGTTCTACCGCGAGTTTTTGGAACACGCCGGCGATGTAAAAGTAGTCGCTATTCTCGACTACTTAATCTTCGCATTGGCCAATTCTGAACTCCTCGTGCCTGAACAGGCGAGTATCGTTAAGACGAACGTCAACGCCACTTTAGTTGGATTATTGGTCTAGCGATCATTCATTACAATAGGTCCAACCCTAATCGCGCTGTTGCGTTGCCGCCTAGCCCAAGATCGAAGTTATTGTGCCTCTTATCATCGGACAGTCTATCTATGACGAGCGGGATCACGCTGCAATTACCACCAACAACGAGTTTGCTGCGCTTGCGATTAAGATTCAACCCGATGCTGTTCTGAGCGAACTGCGCCAGCTACCTCATTTCCTTTCACTGTCGCCTCGCCAGCCTGCTGATGTAGGCGAGATTAAGAATTACTTAATCAATGGCTGGAACACAGAGCGAATGCTGCGAATGACTGCCACCAATCTAACGGCTGATGCTTTGCAGAGTGGCCTCCAGTGGGGTTTTCCTATGGCGTACTACTCAATTTACTCGATCGCCTTGGGCTATTTCAAAGTCGCTGGATACACAGAATCGTCCCATACATCTGTTATTCGAAAATTTGGTTCGCTTGTCGCGCAGGGGAAATATCCTCAGTCGGTCTCTTTCTTCGCATCTGGAAGACCATGCATTTTCAGCGGAGTTCTGCATGACTCGGGATTCTCGACGCTTACCAAACCGTACAACTTGGAAACAGCCGACAAGATGATTGCTTGCTTTCTTAGTGGAACGCGGAAGCAGAATCTGGGCGAAAAGAAGAAAGATTTGAAACTTGTTACTAAAGGAGGAAAACGGAAGCGTGAGTTCGATCAACACGATTGGTTACAGGTTTCAGAGCGCCTCGGCCGGACGTCTCTCCTAAGCTTGCTCTATAGAAAGCGAATCAAGGCGAACTACCGGGACATTGACACATTCCTGAGCTCGCAAATCGATGCGCGCGGTATCTTTAGTTCACTGCAGCAAATAGCCGACAGCGTGAATCTCATCCACGAGGCGATGATCGCTAAGATGATTACCACGATTGAGTTTGCAAAACTTCAATCATCCATTTCTCCCTGTGATTTTCCTTTCGTTCAGGGACGGCTTAACAAAATTAGGGCTAACGCGTGAGTTGGCGGACAGAGACGGCATCACTTGTTCCGATCCTTCGGCGCCAGCTCGCGGATGAAGGACCATGAGACTTCGGCCGTTTGGCCGTTGTCGTAATGCACAAAGAAGCCGCTGCGCAGCTGCCGTTCTAGCTTCACTTGAACGGGCGATGCATTGCGTTTGATTTTGTTTGCCCTGCGGATCGCTTGGTGTGTCTCCAGAAACGCGATGCCGTCCTCGAACTCGACTTCGAACGCGTCTCGCCACGTCAGGTAGCGCGCATTCCGCAGGCGGCAGAACTTTGCGGTGCCGAACGGCACTTTTAGCGGATTCCCAATCTTCCCGCTCAGCGCACGATCTTCAGCGCGGAGGTTGCGGGCAACGCGAGCGAAGGCGCGCTCCGCCGCCACGATGAAGTCATCGCTTTTTGCTTCTTTCGCGGAGCCTTTGTTCTTCACGGCTCTCAAGTGGATTAACGTTTGCTTGCGTGCAGCACGGTCAGACCAACGACAGCCTCGTTTTCGTAGCGAACGATCACATCGTTCTCAGTCAGATCGCTGTCGGTGGCGTGACTTGGTTTTTTAAAGTTGATGTAGAGCACGTCGGCCTCTGCGTCGTAGGACGACCAAAGGTAGTTGCCAGGCGACCGCATCACCGCGGGCACGATTTTTAGAAATTCGTTGATCTCCGTTATGGCCATATCTGCGTCCTCCGGTTCAGCGATGCTGCGCGTCGCGTCATAAATGCGGTAATCACAAAGCCGTCGTTCGACAGCTCACGATACACGACGACCATTATCTTACCATCCTGCTGTGTTCGGATCGCTAACAGTTCGCGTTCGTTCCCGGCGACGATTCGCTCGGGTTCGGCAATCGCTTCGAGAACTTCGAGACGATGACCGGCAAGTTCGGCATGTTCTTCGGTGATGTGAACCCAACGCTCATCGGTGAGGCGGATCGCCAATCCGTTCTTTGAAATTGCTGAATCAGTCACTGCGTCAGGCTATCGATAAGAGTTCGTGACGGCGAGGGCGCCGTCACCAGGTCGCCGCGGCGACCGCTACCCGGACAGATCACGCCTTCGCGTAGATCTCGGCGCCCGCTCGGCGAACTCCTCGGATTTCTCTGCCATGCCCTTCGCGAGCGCTTCGTCTTCGGCGATCCCTTGTTCGGCGGCATATTTGCGGACGTCTTCGGTGATCTTCATGGAGCAGAAGTGCGGGCCGCACATGGAGCAGAAATGCGCGGTTTTCGCTCCTTCTTGCGGGAGCGTCTCGTCATGAAATTCGCGCGCGGTTTCCGGGATCGAGCGAGAGATTGAACTGATCTTCCCAGCGGAACTCGAAGCGCGCTTTGCTGACGGCGTTGTCGCGGTATTGGGCGCCGGGGTGGCCTTTGGCGAGGTCGGCGGCGTGGGCGGCCAGTTTGTAGGTGATGACGCCGGTTTTGACGTCGTCTTTGTTTGGTAAGCCCGAGGTGTTCCTTCGGGGTGACGTAGCAGAGCATGGCGCAGCCGTACCAGCCGATCATGGCGGCGCCGATGCCGCTGGTGATGTGGTCGTAGCCGGGGGCGATGTCGGTGGTGAGCGGGCCGAGGGTGTAGAAGGGCGCTTCGTGGCACCACTCGATCTGTTTTTCCATGTTCTCTTTGATCAAGATGCATGGGGACGTGGCCGGGGCCTTCGTTCATGACTTGCACGCCTTTGGCCCAGGCGCGCTTGGTCAGGTCGCCCTGCACTTTGAGCTCGGCGAATTGCGCTTCGTCGTTGGCGTCGGCGATGGAGCCGGGGCGGAGTCCGTCGCCAATACTGAAGCTGACGTCGTAGGCGGCCATGAGGTCGCAGATGTCGTCCCAATGTTCATAGAAGGAAGCTCTCGCGGTGATGGGTGAGGCACCATTTCGCCATGATGGAGCCGCCGCGGCTGACGATGCCGGTCATGCGGCGCGCGGTCATGGGGACGAAGCGGAGGAGGACGCCGGCGTGGATGGTGAAGTAATCGACGCCTTGCTCGGCCTGCTCGATGAGGGTGTCGCGGAAGATTTCCCAGGTGAGGTCTTCGGCGCGGCCGTTCACTTTCTCGAGCGCCTGGTAGATGGGGACGGTGCCGATGGGGACGGGCGAGTTGCGGATGATCCATTCGCGGGTGGCGTGGATGTTTTTGCCGGTGGAGAGGTCCATGACGGTGTCGGCGCCCCACTTGGTGGCCCAACGCATTTTCTCGACTTCTTCTTCGATGCGAGCTGGCGACGGCGCTGTTGCCGATGTTGGCGTTGATTTTGACGAGGAAATTGCGGCCGATGATCATCGGCTCGAGCTCGGGATGGTTGATGTTGGCGGGGATGATGGCGCGGCCGCGGGCGACTTCGGAGCGGACGAATTCGGGGGTGATTTCTTTGGGGATGCGAGGCGCCGAAGCTTTCGCCGGGGTGCTGGTGCGCTAGCGAGTTGCGCGGAGGATAGGCATCCTGCCTGTCTGGCGAATGGGCATCTTGCCCGTTCCGTGGTGCGACAGGCTGGAAGCCTGTCGGCCGAGTCAGGCTGGAAGCCTGACTTCCGTTCGCCGCGGCGCGGCGGCCGTTTTCGCGGATGGCGATGAACTCCATCTCGGGCGTGATGATGCCTTGCTGCGCATACCAAAGCTGGGTGACGGGATGGCCGGCGCTGGCGCGGAGCGGGCGGCGCTTGGAGCCTTGAACTGTTCGAGGCGGTTCTTGCGCTCGGCGGTGCTGGCGAATTCTTCGTGGCCGCGCGTGAGGTAGCCGTTGTCCTCGGGCTTGATCTCGCGGCCGTCGTACTCGGCGACGTCCCCTCGCCCGCTGATCCATTCCGCGCGGACGGGCGGGCAGGCCTTTCGCGGAATCCGGCGACTGATCCGGATCGCCCCACGGTCCGCTGGTGTCGTAGACGCGGACGGGTTCGTTCGGCTCGAGCTTGCCGCTGAAATCTTTCGTCGGCGCGAGGCTGATCTCGCGGAACGGGACGCGGACGTCGGGATGGATCTCGCCCTCGACGTAAACGCGCTGGCTGTTCGGCATCACGTAGTCGGAGGATTTCGGTTCGAGGGTGTCTTTGGTCGCGATCATAAGAGGAGGATTAATTTGGAAGCCAGGAAACCAGAAATGGAGGAAGGCAGATTCTCTTTTCTGGATTTGTGGTTTCCAAATTCGTTTCTGCCTTCGATTTCAAAACAAAAAGCCATGCGCGAGAAACGCATGGCCTGAAAAATCCGAACTCTTCGCTCCCTACGGCGGCATTACCCGCTTCAGGTTTAAAGGGTCTCCGGCGAATTGCTCGCCGAACTCTCAGCCATTGGCTCCCCCGCAGTTGTTCCCGCACGATGCGGGACACCGCGGGGGAAGTCAATGCCCCGCACGCAGCGCAAGAAACGCTGCGTGCGGCGGCATCGAGAGTCGATGGGCGGGGCGCTACTTCGCGGGCGCGTCCGCTCTTACATTGGTGTGGAAAATGGCCAGCCACTGGCCGTTCTCCTGTTTCCAGACCGTGCCAGCGTGGTAGACGCCGGAAGCATCCTTGCCATCCATCGTTCCCTGGATGGTCACCTTGTAGGAGGTGACGACGACGTCCTTCTCGTCCGAGTGCGATTTGAAATCGCTGATGGCGCACGATTTCATGTCCCACTTCTGCATGTCGGACAGTTCCTTCGCCATGTCGGCGATGCCGTCGGAGTAAACCGCGACCAGGTCGTGATCGACGACCTTCTTAAAGTCGTCGGCTTTCTTGTCCTTGAAGGCTTCCCAGGCAGCCTTCTCCTTGGCTTCAATGGCGGCGGCGTCGGGCGCGGCCAAGGCGGCCGGGATGGCAGTAAGCAGCAGAAGCGCTGCGACAGAGATCAGTTTTTTCATGGTTCTCCTTTGGTTGAGTCTGAGCGCTCAGCCTAACGAACGCCGACCCGCAGCGTCAACGCTGGAGAATCCGGCCGAGCATGGCCGGAGAGAATGCCGGCTATTCCCGGAACTTCGGCGGCGGATCGAATTTCAGCACCCAGGAGCGACGCACCATTGGCGCCGCTGCCGCCGGCGCGGCCTCGTCCTTCCAGACGATCGGGATCTCCGGGGTCGGCGCCGTGGCCGCCGGAGTCTCCGGCGCGGCGGCCGCCGTAGGCATCTCGTCGGCTATTTCCACCGGGGCTGGCGTGGCCGCATTAGCCGCGACCTCCGCGGACTCGACGCCCTCGTCCCCTTCGTGGCTGGGCGCGGACTCGAGCGCAGCCGCCATCTCGGGCGTGACCGTGATCTGCGGCGAAGGCTGGCGGTGCAGCGGCTGCGTCACCTGCGCGCCCACGGCGGGGTTGCTCGCGGGGAAGACCGGCGGTGTCGACCCGGGCAGCGGCGCGGTGGCATCGCGCGCCACCAGGACGCCCTCGAATTGCCGGCGATAATCCGCCAGGAGCAGCGGACGCTGTTTCTTCTCGAGCAAGTTGCGGTAGCCATCGATCCCGGTGGCGATCGCTTCCGCGAGCTTGGTGCGCCACTGCGCATCGGCGATCTCCTTGCTCTCGTCGCGTTCCGTGAGGAATCCGCCCTCCACCAAGATCGCCGGGATGTTGGTGAGCCGGAGCACGGCGAAGCGGGCGCGCTTGATCCCGCGGTCGAACTCCGGGAGGTAGCCGAGCATCGCGTGGTAGACGGAAGTGGAAAGGACCAGGCTGTTCGCATCGACTGCGCTCCCGGCCTGCATGTTCACGAAGTGCGAGAGCATCGCGTTATCCTGCGTGGAGGGAGCGCCGCGCGGGGTGAGCGAGTAGATCTCAAAGCCGGTGGCGCTGGAGTTGTAATCGGTGGCGTTGAAATGAATGCTCACGAAGACGCTGTCGCGCGTGTTGTTGGCTATTCTGGCGCGCTCCGGCAGTGGCACGAGCTCATCGCGATCGCGGGTCATGACCACGCGCAGGCCGCGCGCTTCCAGGAGCGGCTTGAGCTTCTTCGCGACGTCGAGGGTGAAATCTTTTTCGCGGCCGAAGCTGCTGCCGGCGCCGTTCTCCGGGCCGCCATGGCCGGGGTCGATCACCACCGTCTTCAGGCGCCCGAGATTCCGGATCATGTGCGGGCGGAATTGCGGCTCGATCGTTTTCGCGAGGTCGATCCGGGAGATGAGATATTTCCCCTCGCGCTCGATCACCGGGAAGCAAAGCCAATTGCGCACGCCGTTCACGATCGCTTCGCGGCTGTCGAGCGTGACCTCGAGCTGGTTGGCGCCGTTATCGAGGCGCACGGTGCGATTGATCGGCTCGACGCTCCCGGCAAAGCCGTAGAAGCGGGCCACGTTCTCGACCGAGAGGTAATCCCAGCCGGAAACCTTGACCACCTTCCAGTCAGCCGCGCCGAAAGCCGACCCGACGACGGAGCACGCGCCCAGAAGGAGGAGGAAAATGATCTGCCGGGCCCAATGCATGAACGCGTATTATGCAACACGCGGACCAAGCTGACAACGGATTGCATCAGGCCCGGTCGCGGGGCGATTGGACAAGGTCCCGCGTCCACGGTTTGTTAGGCGATGTTCAAAACCACCTCGCTTCTTCTGGCGAGCGTTGCTCTCACCTGCTCGGTGCAGGCGCAGAGCGAGCCACAGAAAAACGCCCAGCCCATCGGCAGCGCCACCCCGCCGCCGCAAGTCCACAAGCCTTCGCAACCGCCGAGCGGCGATCAAATCCCCCCGCCCGCGACCATTCCCGAGAAAGTCACCGCGGGGAATGACGCTGCTGCCGCGGCCGCGACCCCGAGCAAGAACGCGCCCGCCTTCGACCTCAAGAACATGGATACCTCGGTGAAGCCTTCCGAGGATTTCTACACCTACGCCAACGGCACCTGGCTGAAGAACAACCCCATCCCGCCGGAAGAATCGCGCTGGGGCAGCTTCAATGAGTTGATCGAGAAAAATAACGCCGCGCTCAAAGTCGCCGCGGAGAAAGCCGCTGCCGGTCAGGCCGCGTCCGAGCCCGACGTGAAGAAGGTAGGCGACTACTACGCCAGCGGGATGGACGAAAAAGCGATCGATGAAGCAGGCGCGAAGCCGTTAGCCGACGAATTGGCAAAGATCGAGGCGATCAAGACGAAGGAAGACCTCCTCCAGGAGATCGCGCATCTGCATTCCCTCGGCGTAAGTGCCTTCTTCGGCTTCACCTCCGGGCAGGACGATAAGAATAGCAAGATGGTCATCGCCCAGGCTTACCAGGGCGGGCTCGGCCTGCCGGATCGCGATTACTACACCAAGGAAGACGAAGCCTCGAAGAAACTGCGCGAGCAATACGTCGCCCACATGACCAAGATGCTCACGCTTCTCGGCGAACCGGCGGACAAAGCCGGCGCGGACGCGAAGAAGGTCATGGCCCTGGAGACTTCGCTGGCGAAGCCGGCCCGCACCCGCGTGGAGCTGCGCGACCCGCAGAAGAACTACAACAAAGTCGACGTGGCCGGCTTGCAAAAGCTAACCCCGGACTGGAACTGGAAGTCTTACTTCAAGGCGATCGACCTGGCCGAACCGGCCGACATCAACGTCGGCCAGCCGGACTTCTTCAAGGCGGCGAATACCGTCTTCGCCAAGACTCCGCTGGAAGACTGGAAGACTTATCTCCGCTGGCACCTGGTCCACGCGACCGCGCCGGAATTAGCCAGCAACTTCGTGAACGAGAACTTCGAGTTCTTCGGCAAGACCCTCACCGGCACGAAGGAACTCAAGCCGCGCTGGAAACGCGTCGTCACCTCGACCGACCAGGCGCTCGGCGAAGCCCTCGGCAAAATCTATGTGGCCGATAACTTCCCGCCGGAATCCAAGGCGCGCATGATCGAGTTGGTCAAGAACGTGCAATCCGCCATGGCCGATAGCATCAAGTCGCGCGACTGGATGGACGAGAAGACCAAGGCCGAGGCGCTCAAGAAACTCGCGGCTTTCACGGTCAAGATCGGTTACCCGGACAAGTGGCGCGATTACTCCGCGCTGGAGATCGATCGCGGCCCGTTTGTCTTGAATGCAATGCGCGCGGCCAAGTTCGAAACCAATCGCGAGCTCAAAAAAATCGGCCAGCCGGTTGATCGTAATGAGTGGGGCATGACGCCGCCAACGGTGAACGCCTACTACAACCCGAACATGAACGAAATCGTCTTCCCGGCCGGCATCCTCCAGCCGCCGTTCTTTAATGCGAACGCAGACGACGCGATCAACTACGGCGGCATCGGCGCGGTCATCGCCCATGAGATCAGCCATGGCTTCGACGACCAGGGCCGGCAATACGATGCGGAAGGTAATCTGCGCGATTGGTGGACCAAGGAATCGGCCGAGAAATACAAGGAACGCGCCGATAAGATCGTGAAACAATATGCCGCCTACGAGCCGCTCCCCGGGATGCACATTAACGGCGAGCTGACCCAGGGCGAGAACATCGCAGATGATGGCGGCGTCAAGCTGGCCTTCGCCGCGCTGCAAAAGGCGCTGAAGGATAAGCCGCAGGAAAAGATCGACGGCTTTACGCCAGAGCAGCGTTTCTTTCTCGGCTGGGCGCAAGTCTGGCGGGCAAACATGCGCGACGAAGCGCTCAAGCTGCGCCTGAATACCGACCCGCACTCGCCGGGTAAGTATCGCGCAAATGGCCCGCTCTCGAACACTCCGGCATTCAAGCAAGCCTTCGGCTTGCCGGATAACTGCCCGATGGTGCGTCCGGCGGACCAGATCGTGAGCATCTGGTAGTTTTAGCCAGCTACATCACTCGTTAGGCATGACGCCGTCCGTCCGCAAGCGCGGGCGGGCGGCGTTTTTCTTTCCTAGGAAAAAAGGGTGCGCTGGAGGAGCCAGTAAGCCCCAGCCAGCGCGACCACCAGGGAACCGGCGGGCACGCCCACCCGCAGGAACGCCGGGCGCGCGCGCAGCCGCCAAAGAAGAGGCAGCAAGATCGGCGGCGATCGCGAGCTGCCCGGTCTCGACCCCGGCGTTGAATGCCACCAGCGGCACCGCGGCGTTCCAGCCGGTTTGCGCGATGCCCATCTCGCGCAACACGCTGGCAAAACCCAGGCCATGCACCAGGCCGAAAGCAAAAGTAAGCAATCCACGTCCGCGCAGCAGCGCCTCGTGGCGAAAGAGATTTTCCACGCCCACATAGACGATCGAGGCCGCGATCGCCGCCTCCACCCAGCGGCTCGGCAGTTCCACCAAGCCAAAGGTCGCCAGCGCAAGCGTAAGCGAATGCGCAACGGTGAAACAAGTCACCAGCAGAAGCGCCGCCCGCGGCGTGCGGCAGACCAAGAGCAGACCGAAGAGAAAAAGCAGGTGATCGTAACCGGTCACAATGTGGCGAACGCCGAGCAAAAAGAAGTCGAGGAAGCGCGATGAAGTCGCCGGCGCCGGGGCATCGAAGATCACCGCCACACCGCTGTCGCGCGCACTCAAGATGGAGCGCACAATTTCCTCCCCGCGCTCTCCATGCGCGGCGAAGGCCTGTCGATGGCCGAAAGCCAGCTCCGGGAGCAGCCGCGAGGTGAAACGGACGTCGTTCAGGCCTGCGGGATCGGGATAACGATAACGGAACTCGACGTTGCGGTTGTCATCGACGCGCGCCTCGACTTTGTCCGGCGCCACGATCTCGCCGCCTACTTCCAGCGTGGCCCCGCGCCGGGCCAGGGGCTCGAGTCTGCCGTCCAGATTTTCCGGCTTCACTTCGAGGAGCTGGGCCACCTCCTGTTGGTTAAAGGTCAGGACCAGCTCAAAGCCATCTCGCGTGCGGGATAAGTTTGCCGAACTCAGTCCGGGATCGTGAGCCCAGACCGGAAAAACCAGGGCAAAAAAGAAGCCGAGAAAGGCAAGGGGTCGTCGGCCGGCATTCAAGGCAAAGGAAAACTCCACGTTAGCTAAAGAAAGGCAACGGGCCGGTCCAGCTTTCGCCAGACCGGCCCGCGCGTTGTTCTAGTTTGGGCTTAGTTCGCTTCGTAGGCTTCGACCAGGCCAATGCCGGTAGTCGTGTCCTTGCTTCGCACGATCATGGTGTAGCTCCCCGGAGCGAGGTCGATCAGGATTGCAGCTTCTTTATCGTCCGTCGGCGCGAGGCCAGTGGCTTGGATGTCCGCCTGCTGGGTGCTCTTCCAGTCGTCGTTCTCGGCGATCTTGGTGCCGCCTTGGAAGATCTGCAGCACAGGATTAGCCAGCGGATTGGAGATGCCCTTGGTCGAGAGCGAAGGTCCAACGCCACGGATGAGCACTCTCTTGTTTCCGCCGTCGCCGACAATGATGCCGCCGATAAGGACATTGTCGCCCGACTGCACGAGACCGCGCGTGGCCAGGTTGCGGAAGCGATTCGAGCTCGCGGCGCCGCCTGCGGCGTCCGGTGTTGTGATGGTCGTGATTGCGGCCGTTATGCGGCGTCGCGGCGTAAGGGAAAACGCGGCTGTAAACGCTGTCGTTCTTGCTCACGTTATCGATCCCATCAGCCGACCGGATCGTCGGCGGGCTGGTGCGCAGGTCGCTGATGATCGCGGTCACCGCGATGTCGACCACGTCGTCGCCGAAGCGGCGGCCGTTGGGCCAGCCACCGGGGACCGTGCCGCTGCCAAAGCCGGCCTGCACCGTGCTCGTGAGGGTGTCGCCACCGAAGATGCCCAGGCGGCTGTAGCCAGCGTCATCAGGGTTCGCGGCGAAGGTCGGGCCACCACCGGCCAGCCGCGCCGGAGCCGTCGAAAGGTCGACCTTGATCAAGTCGGGAATGAAGATGCCGACGAGATCGCGTGCGATTGGTTTCCGGCGCCGGTCCCATGCCCTTGAAGACGATCGCGTTGATCAACTTCGCGAGCTCAGGAGTCTCGGCGTATTTCTTGAACAAGCTGGCATCTGCGCTCGGGCTGCGTGCGGCTGTAGAGATCCTTGTCCGTAATGGCGACGAGCGCTTCGTTGAAGAGCGGATTGCCCTGCCGGCCGACCTGCACAAACGCGCCGGTGTTCGCGGGGTCAGTGGAGGCGGTGCCATCGGTCAGAACGCGCATCGACTGACGGGAAGTGGTCGCGTAAACGCCTACGATCTGCTGGTCGTTACCCAGTTCCGAGATGGGAATTTCCAGGCCCATTTCGTGGACGTTGAAGCCGGCCTGGCTATCGAAGGTCGCCTTGCCGCTGCGCAACTGCAGCAGGTCGAAGATCGACTGGATGTCGGCGTAGAAACCGTCCTCACGCTGACCGGCGAAACTGCGATAAGTCGCGCTCCCGGCGGTGAAGCTGGCAATGGCCTGGCGCGTGTATTTATCCAGCGTGCCTCCAGGCCCGACACCCGGCTTGGCCACGGCCTCGCCGCTGTCGCCGGTGTTATAGAAGGGCGTCGCGATGCCCTGGTTGTTCGGCGGGACAACCCCCGTGCCGAGCACCGTGGTGGTGTTCGTGCGGCGGTCAACCTTGGTCAGGGTGTAGTTCTGGGTCAGGTTTTGATTCGCATCGTCGACGTCATTCACCACGCCGAGATAAGACTGCAGGATGGTGCCGGTGTTCTTGTAGCTCGTGGTGAAACGGAACTGGTAGGAGATCGTGGGCACGCCCGCGGCCAGGTCGTTACCTAACGAGACGTGGATCTGGTAAAGGACGTTGTCGTCGAAGTTATACTTGTTCGGCCCGATGCCGGGCTCCTCGAACGGATAAACCGCGAGGGAAGTAGCCAGCACTTTGGCGTTATCGGTGCCACGCATGGCCACGAAGGCGTAGACGTCGGTCGTGTTCGCGGCCGGGTCCAGGGTGATGAGCGGTGCATCCATGTGACTGGAGGCGTGCAGTGGCACAGCGGCGGCGAAGGTGGCGGCGCAGAGCGCAGCCAGCAACTTGCCGGTGCCGGGAATTGGGAGCGGTTTCATTATGGGTCGGTTTTTCTTTGGTTTGGTTTGGTTAGTCAGAGGCAGCAGTGCGCGCGTCGGCGGGGAACCGGCGGGCAAGGGCCTGGCGTTCGGAAGGGAGCAAGCTCTGCTCAAGCGCGCGGGCCTTGAGGGAAAATTCGAGCGCCTGGGCCTGGTCCCCCGCGGCGGCAGCGATCTCGGCCGCGTGCTGGAAAAGACGCGCGTCCTGCGTGCCGGCAGCGAGAGCGAGCGCGATGTTTTCGCGCGCGGGCCCGACCATGTCGCTGGCTAATTGCGCCCAGGCGACCGCGTCGTAAGTGAAAATGTCGTGGCGATTCTCGAGTTCCTCCTGCGCCAGGCGCAGCGCGAGCGTGGGATTCTGCCGGCGGGAGCTTAGGAACAGCGAGAAGGTGCGCGGATCGGACTGCGCCCCCGTGGCCACGAGGCGGCGCTCGACCTGGCCAGCTTCCCCCTCCCGGCCTTGCGCGCGCAAAGCGTCGGCTAACGACCAAAGGTAATCCGGCAGTGGGCTGATTTCGGCTGCACGCTCGAGCGCGGCAATCGCCTCCGCACCGCGACCCTGCGCCAAGAAAATCTTACCTTGTTGCAACAAAGCGGGCGCGTAGTCCGGCGCCAGCTGCAGACCTAACGAGACGTTGGTCGCGGCGCTCTTCGAGTTCGCCAGCCGCGGTTTGGTAGTGGGCCAGTTGCGTGTAAGCCCAAGCGGTCGGCTCCGGTTCCCGCGGCGAACCGGCGCTGACGGCGCGCCGGCTGGCCGCGATCGCGCCCGCCAGGTCGCCTTTGAGCCAGCGCATATTGGCCACCCGGCTGTAAGTCTGGAGGCCGGGCTTCAGGTCGACCATTTTTTGGTAAGCCGGCACCGCCTCCGCCAGCTTCCC
This sequence comes from uncultured Verrucomicrobiae bacterium, assembly GCA_963726745.1. Taxonomy (GTDB): domain Bacteria; phylum Verrucomicrobiota; class Verrucomicrobiia; order Chthoniobacterales; family UBA10450; genus JACCTI01. Next base: position 210,970 of record CAVSDR010000002.1, on the reverse strand, counting down.
CTGCTCCATGAGCGCATCGCCCAGGAGCGCGTAGTCGAAGGCAAATTCCCGCCGCGCGATCAAAGTGCGCGCAATTTTTTCCGCGTCGGCAAAGCGATGCTCGGCGTGATAAACATGGCCGAGGAGCAAAGCCGCCGCCGGATCTTCCGGTGTCTCGTCGGTGATCGCCTGAGCCGCTTGCTCGGCTAGCTTGTAGAAACCAGGATCGCTCGTTAGGCGCGCCTTCGCGACAAAGGCCCAGCCGAGCCGTTCGAGCAGGCTTTTGCGGTCAGGGCTGGTCTTAATCCGCCCCTGCAAGTTCGCAATCTCGCGATCGAGCTCGCCGTCGCCCACCAAGGGAGTCAGGACGACCGCCAGCGGATCGTTCACGACTGCGCGAGGCGTTGGAGCGACGGCGAGCCCGCGCGAAAAAATCCACCCGCCGACCACGACCACGATGGCGAGAAGGAAAAAATACGGAAGACGGCGCACGGGGGGAATACGGTGTCTTCCACCCCTTGGATGCAGCGGCGGCACGAAGAGGATTGCGCGAAGGCCAAAACCGGCGCTTAGTTTCGCAACCAGGATGCTCCTATGAACCTCGAACTTCTTGCCAGCCTAACGAATCTCGGCGGACCCGACCTGATCGTCATCCTGCTGATTGTGCTCGTGCTCTTCGGGGCCAAGCGCCTCCCGGAACTGGCCAAGGGGATGGGCCAGGCGATGCGCGAATTCCACAAGGCGAAGGACGACTTCACCACGGAATTGCAAACCGCGCACACGCCGACGAATGCGCCCGTGCCGGCGAATGATCGCGTGCCGCACTCGCTCCCGCCGGCCGCGCGCCGCACCTGCGCCCGCGGCTGCGCCGATGGAAGAGCCGGCGCCGCGCGACGAGCGCGTTTAATCCGCCAGTCAGCGCGGCTCGACCTGCAGACCGCACGGCTCCGCGGCTTGCGCGAAGGACATTATCCCACTCTCGGCCGTCACGCCGCGGAACGGATCGTTCCGGATCAGGAGCATGCCGTCGAGATCGAGCCAATCCGCCAGCGCGGCCAGATGCGCGCCCGCGGAAGTGAGGATGCTCGACTCCACCATGCTGCCGATCATCGTTTTCAAGCCGGCAGCGCGCGCGGCCTGCAGCGCCTCGAGCCCGCGAAGGACGCCGCCGGTTTTAGCCAGCTTCATGTTCACCCCATGAAAGCACTCCGCGCAGCGCGGGACGTCGCTCGCACGATGAAAAGATTCGTCGCCCACGATCGGCAGCGGCGAGCGCTCCTTTAGCCAGATGAAATCCTCCGGCGGGTTCGCGGCCGGCAGCGGTTGCTCGATGAATTCGATCTGCGGATCGCGCGCCAGTTCTTCGATCCGCCGGAGCGCATCCTCTTTCGTGAGCCAGGCTTCGTTCGCATCCACCCGCAGGCGCTTCTGCGGCGCGACCGCGCGCAAGGCGGCGAGATTGATCGAGTCGTTAGGCGAGCCGACCTTGAGCTTCAAAGCCGGGAAGGTCGCGGCTTCCTCGGTCTTCCGGCGCATCATTTCCGGGGTGTCGATGCCGATGGTGAAGGAAGTGAGGTGCGCGCCTTCGTGGAAAGGCAGCCCGAGGAAAGCGTGCAACGTCTGGCCGGCTCTTTTCGCCGCGCCGTCGAGCAGGGCGATGTTGACCGCGCCCTTGGGCGAGAAGTCGCCCGGCGTCAGGTTTTCGAGATAAGCCATGCTCCCGGCGAGATCGTCAAAGCTCAGCCGGCCGGCGTCCACTTTCTCGAGAAACGCGAGGCAGGTGTCGGCCGTTTCCAGGTAGCGATTGGACGGCGCCGCCTCGCCGCGGCCGAGCACGCCGTCGGCATCGCGCAGCTCGACGAAGACGGCGGGATAAATCGTTTTCCCGCCGCTGGCCTGACTGCTCGCGACCATCCAGTTGTGGGTTAACTGCAAATCGTAACGGCGAAAAGTAAGCGTCATTTTCATTTCCAGCGCGCCAGCACGAGCTCCTTCCCGCGGGTGAAGAATCCGCGGTGGAGATCCGGGAAGATGGAAAAGGGCACGGCAACCTCGCCGTTCTCCCAGGTGAAGGTCCGCACGCGCTCGACCTGGCGCTGGTTCGACAAAGTGACCACGGGCCCATCCGCGGCGGCGAAGAGCATGCCGCTGGTTGCCGAGTCGTCGGCTAATCTTCGGGCCTCCACCCATCCCTGGAACTCCCCCGCCGCGCTGAAGAACCAGGTCCGCGCGGCTCTCGGCTCAACGTAATTTTCCGTCACGACATAGACCTCGTGCGTTCCGGGCCAAAAGCCAAAGGTTTGCCCTTGCGGAACCGTGAGCGCCGGCGGCCCCCACTCGTAACGTGGATAACCGACAAACATCCCGTGCCCCGGCTCGTCGCGCGTGGCCCAGGCAGCGCCGTCGTCGCTCGGCCGTGTGAGGTGGAGATACATCCCTTTCGGCTCGAGATCGCGCGGATAGCAGAGCGCCCACGGCGACTCGTTAGGCGCGAGCAGGCGGTGGTTTCCCTTTCCGTCGACCCAGGCAAGGCCGCGGCCGCCATTATCGCCCACGCTGACGACAAATCCTTGGCCCTCCCGGTCGCTGCGGCACCAGCCAATGAGCGAAAGTGTGCTCATCCCGTCCGGATGGCCCAGCGGCACGAGGTCGAGCGCTTTCACGTCGCGGACCCACTTCCCCGCGGACGAGAAGAAATGCAGCGTCTTGTCCATTTCCCAGAGATCGGTCGTGACCCAGCGGCCGTCGGGCAGGAAGGCGCCATACCATTCGCGGCCCGTGCCATCGCGCCGCGGCGGCCGCGCTTCGTTGAGTAAACGGCCGGCGCGATCGAAGAGCCAGCCGTGGGATGGAATCCAGAGCTCGAAGCGATTCCTCGTTAGGCGGCGGACCACCCAGCTCGGGCCGTTTGAGTAAGGGCGCTGGTCGTAAGGAAAGGTCTGCAATGGCTGGAGCGCGACCCGTTCCGTGGTTGCCGGGAAAGCAATCTCCCGCTCAGCAAATTTGCCGCCGGTGACGACCTCGGTCACGACTTCCGGCTGGCCGGAGTAAACCGCGGCCGTGAGCAGAGGGTCGGCTAATTTTTGCCGGGCTTCCGGGGTCGCGGCGTTCCTCCATTGCTCGAGTAACTCGGCGGCGGTTTTTCGGTGCTCAGCCTCCCAATCGTCCGGCTCTTGCGCCCGCGCCGCGCAGGCCAGGAGAGCAAGAAACAGCCAGCAACTTCGCACGCTCACTCTTTGGCGATTTTGCCGCCCCAGGAAAGGATCTTCGCCTTCGTCCCGGCGGCCTCGGCTTCCGGGATCTGGCCGTTGCGATTGTAGAAGAGGGAGAGGCTGGTCCAGCCGATCTGGTCGTTAGGCCGAAGCGCGGTCGCGCGCAGCCCGGCCTCGATCGCTTCCGGGAAGCGGCCGAGTTTCATCAAGGCCATCCCGAGCGCGTGCCAGCCATCGAAGAACTCCGGGTCAAGTTCCACGCACGCCCGATATTTCCCGACCGCGCTCTCCAGCTCGCCGACCGCGAGATCGCCGGTGGCGTCGTCGAAGAGATCCTCGAGCTCGGCCATCGCGGGGGAAAATTAGCCGACCACCCGTTAGCCGGCGTCGAGCACGCCGCTCTGCATTTGCGCGCCGGCTTCGCGGCGGCGTTCGCGCAGCCACTCGAAGAAGGCGACCTCGCGTTTGCTGTCGAGGTAGCGATTGTTGAAGGTCTGCTTCCCGGCTTCGTAGGTCGCGGCTTCGGGTTGCTCACGCTTCTCCAGCACGGCCACGAGGCCGCCCTTCGCGGTCGGCACGAACTCGCTCACTTCTCCCGGGCTCAACTCCGAGACCGTGCCCTTGATCGTCTGCAAATCGGGCGTCTCGGGCGCGGGGGTTTGGCCCGGGGCGGCCGGAGCTGGCGCTTGATCGGCCAGCGCGAAAGGCGAGAGCTTCTCGTGCGGCAGACCGGTTTTTGCAAGGGCCGCGTCGAGCGGCTGGCCGGCCTTGAGCGCATCGCGCAAAGTGGCGGCGGCGGCGGCGGCCTTGGTGGCGACGAGTTCCTGCACGCGCTGGTTTTTGAGCGCGTTCACGATTTGCGGCTTCGCCGCCTCGAGGGCGAGCGGTTGTGCCGCTTCGACGCCGGCGAGATGCATGATCGAGAAGCCGTCGGCGGCCTGGGTGGCTTCGCTGTTCGGCTCCTCGGCCGTGAGCTGGAAGGCGGCGGCGACGAGCTTCGGGTCGCCCTGGAGGAGCGGATCCGGCGCGCTGCGAGTGAAGTCGCCGGTAGTTTGCACCGGGAGATTGAACTTGGCTGCGAGCTGCGCGAAATCGGCGCCTTTATCGTGCAGGGCTTGGGTGAACTCGTTCGCCTGGTCGGCTAATTTTTGCAGCGCTTCGATATGCTCCTTGCCGGTAAGTTTCTTTTGCTCATCCGCGAGGCGAAAATTCACCAGGGTAACCTTGCGCTTCTCGGGGCTTTTGAGCTCGGCTTGATGAGCCTCGTAATACTTCGCGATTTCCTCGTCGCTCACCTGCACGTCTTTCGCCAGGTCCTCGGCGTTCAAGCGGACCACGGCGACGTTCATTTTGCCGTAAGCGCGCTCGAAGTTCTCCCGGCTCTCGCTTTCGGGCAGGTGCACGCCCACGCCGACGATGTTCTTGATCCGCTGGAGAATGAGCTGGCTGGCGGCGAGTTCCTCCACCTGCGACTCGGTGAAGCCTAACGAGGGAAGAACGTTCTGGGTGAATTCGGTGTACTTGTTCAAGTCGAACCCGGCCTGACCGCGGAAAGGATAAAGCCCCTTAACGACCTCGGCGATTTCCCCGGCGCTTGGCTGGATTCCCAGCCGCTCAGCTTCGTGCTGGAGAATGAGGCGATTCCAAGTGAACTCGGAATAGGCTTCCGTCTCCGATTGCGCCCCCGCGACCATCTCCTGCAGGAGAGTAAACATCCCGAGCTCACGCGCGAGATTGAACAGGCGCACGCTGCGCTGGAATTCCGCGATCGGAATCGCCCGCCCATAAATGCGGCCGAATTGGTTCGCACCGATCGGCCCGACCTTCGAATTGCTGAAGTAAAAGACGAATGGAATGCAGAGCAGTGCGATGACGATCCAGAGCCCTTTTTGGTTCTTGCGGAGGAGATTGATCATGAGAAAAACGCGGCCATGGGAGGCGCAGGGGCGGAAGTTACGCGGGGAGGTCGCGGGCGCCAATCCTTTTGCGGCGCGTCCAAAGGCGCCCGCCGGAGCGAAACTTGCTTGGAAAGATCGCATGCCCGGCCCATTTCCTCTCCGCACGCTCCTTGCCGTTGGTTTTTGCCTCCTCCTTGGTTTGCACCAGGCCGATGCCCGAGCGCGGCGGCATGCCGGGAAGAAGCATCGCCTGCCTGCGAAGTCGGTTTCGGCAAATCAATTCTCCACCGTGATCATCGATGCCGGCCATGGCGGTGGCGACTTTGGCGGCATCCGGCAGAATCTCATCCCGGAAAAAGACGTCGCCCTGGATGTGGCGCGCCGCTTGCAAAAATCCCTGCAACGCTCCGGCTTTCGCACGGTCATGACGCGCTCGGACGACCGCTTCATTCCGCTCGATCAACGTGTCGCGATCGCCAATCAATTCCGCGACGCCATTTTCATGTGCATCCACTTTAACTCCGCGACCCGTCCGGGCGCGCGCGGCATTGAAACCTACTACACCGCGCCTTCGGAGGCGCCCCTCGCGATGCGCATCCAGCGCAATCTCGCGGCGACAACTACGGGGACCAACCGCGGAGTAAAGCGCGCCGGCTTCCGGGTGCTTCGCTCGACTAAAATCCGCGCAGTCCTCGCTGAGTGTGGCTTCCTCACGAATCCGCAGGACGTCGCCCTGGCCCGAAGCCCGAACTATCGCCAGCAGCTCGCGGAGCAGATCTCGCAAGCCATCGTCGCCGAACGGCGCTCCCTCAATTAGCCAGCGCTTTGACGCCGACGGCGCCAGGCGCCCACGAGCAGAACGCCCGTGACCAGCAGCGCGTAGGTCGAGGGCTCCGGGATGGCGCGGTCGAGGCCAGCCACCTGCCCCGCCGAGAGCACGCCGTCGTATAACCGCAGTCGTGCGATGTCGCCTTGAGTCCCCTCGCCCAGGACACTTCCTCCCAGCCCCATGCCGTCGTCCTTATAGAGCGTGAGGAAGGCGTTACCCGTCGCGGTCGCGTCACCCAGGATTGCCAGCCCGGTGGTGTCGACAAACGAAAAGGCCGGCATTCCATTCAAGTAGATACTCGTTAGGCCAGTCGCGGCCGCCCGGGTGAGCACCACCTGCACGAACTCGAGACTGGAAATGGCCGCCCCACCGGTTCCCTGGACCACTCCCATGCCGTCGATGAACGCGAGCGTGCCGTCCGCGGCATTGACGTAGAGCCCGGCATCGGTGCTGAGATTCTTGAAGTCAAAGATCTTGGTGGCAACGACGTTGGCGGGATTAATCACGAAGTCCGAGAGGAGCACGACCGAGTAGTTTGCCGGGTTGAGCACGCCCACCGCCTGCGTCTGCACGCCGGAGTCGGAGCCAGGAGCGGTCGAATTAGTCGTAATCGTGAGCACGCGCTGCATTTGTCCGTCCACCGTGGCGTCGTTGAAGGTCACCATCCCGGCGCCGACAGGTACGAGCGGCCCGATCGTGCCGACGGAAGAGTTGAAGGTGTCTTGCACGCGATAATCGGCGACGACCGATTGAGCTAAAGCACGAGGGGCAGCGACGAAGGTGGCCGTAGCAGCCAGGGCAAGAACAAAGCGAGAAAGCATGCCGCACCTATCCGCAGATTGCCGGGCAAGGCAACCTATTGCTGGCTGCGCCGCCCGTCGCTTGAACGGACTGAGAAATGGAGCCTAGGGGAATCGAACCCCTGACCTCCTCAATGCCATTGAGGCGCTCTACCAACTGAGCTAAGACCCCGCGGAACCGCTGACTGTAGATATGGAAATGCGGTTTGCAACTCGGCGCGCGCTACGGCTTCGGCGAGGGCGACGCGGGCTCGCTGCCGCCCCTTTCGCGGCCTCGTTCGAGCGCCCGCCGGCGCCGGGCGGCTTCGAAAGCTTCCTCGTCGGACGAGGGTCGCGCGGGCGTGGCGGTGGGCGTGAGAGAAGGCGCCGGCGAGGGCGTGATGCCGCGCTCGGTCTCGGGGGTGGCTTTCTCGGGAGCAGCGTTTGATTGGGCCAGCCCGCAGAAAACAAGTAAAGCCATCGAAGCGACCGGCAGATGAAGTGGCCGGCTAATCTTTCGGGAAACGCTCCTGGCGAATTGCCAGTAGTGCGTGCACGCGTTCATGGGTTTACGTTACTCTCCTTTTTCGCGCAGCGACAGCGTCGCGTCATGTCCCTGTCCCATGAACATTTCCCTTCCTTCCCTCCTTTGTCTTGGCCTGCTCACCTCCGCCTCTCTCGCCAGTTCCACCAGTTCGCGGCTCGACCTCTATGCGGGCCAGCGATTTATCCACACGAAATCCGCCGGCGCGGGACTCTTGACGGATGAAGCGATGATTCTGTCGCCGGAGCAGTTTGTTTCCGGCCAGGTTTTTACCAGCGGCATCTCGCTCGGCGGGCTGCCGCAGTTTCCCACGGCGGGAGACTTCGTGATCACCGAGAAGTCCTACGTCCGGTCGGAGGCGGACCAGCCCGCCGCGAGCAGCCCGGCGGCGGCCACGGCGGTGAGCGCGCTGCATCGCACCGGGACGTTCGTGGTGCAGCCGCTGCGCGCCGGGCTCGATGGTGCGGAAGGCAGCATCCGTTTCACCTTTCGCTATCACTGGGCGCAGCGGGTGCGCGGTTTTGACAGCGCCTCGCTCGACATGGGCTTGCTCATGGACGACGGCGCCGGCGGCGGCGACGCCTTTTCCCGGACGCTGCACGGAACCGGGAATCTCGCGAGTGACGCGGGCATGGCGGATTGGAGCACGGTCCAGCTCCCGATCACTTTTGGCAGCGCTTTCACGCTCGACTGGACGCTCAGTGCCGCGGCCACAGCTTCATCCGGGCCTAATTTCACCGCGGTCGGGAGCGGCTGGGCCGAGCTCTGGAACGAGGAGGTCTTCGATGCGTCCGGCAACCGGCTTACTCGTTTCGTCGATTACGACTGGCAGGAACTCACCGGTGCCTCGAACACCCCGCGGCCGGTCGCCACCGGGGCGATGCTGCCGCCAGCGGCGCCCTTCGCCGCGGTCGGGAGAGATGCCAACGGCGCCATCGTGGTGAACTTCGTGGGGCAGTTGCAGCAATCGTTCGACCTGAAGACGTGGCTTTCGGTCGACCCAACGGTGATCCCATACTATCGGGTCAGTGAGCCGCGTCCGTCGCGGCTGTTCTTCCGCACGATCGACCTTCAGTAGTGCAAATACCTGCGAGGGCATTGTCGGCATAGCTTACGTTTTGTCGCAAAGCGAGAAATGCTAAACCGCTAATTTCCGTCTACGGGAATGGGCCGTAACAATCTGCCCTCCCGTCGGTTAAGGACTATTTGGACACGTTTAGCAGATAAACTTAGGCACGGGATAGGCTTATGCGATTTCCGGATTCCTGAGGCTAGGGCACGCCTCCCATCAACGAAAGGACCTGCAGCTCTTATGTCTTCCCTCACCCCATGCCCGACCCGGCGCACCAAGTTCGCCTTTTCCATCCTCCTGCCTTGTCTCGCAGTATTCCTCTGGAGCGCGCCGGCGGCGCAAGCTCAGGTCACGTATGGACCAGCCACTCAATCGGCGTCCAATCCCGCATTTTTGACCGGCCAAAGTGTCGTCACCACCCCCACTTCCTGGACGATCACGCTGCCTAATTACAGCACCGCCGCCTTCGATCCTGTCGGCACCTTCAGCGTCAGCATCCCAGTGACCGCGATGGCTGGGCAGATCATCAACGCCTTTTCAATGAATCTGACGGGGTTGTTTACGAGTCCGGGGTTTGTTAACGGGACCCTGAGCTGGAGCAACTTCAACAACGTCCCGTTTTCAACCAATGCGTCGAATTTCTCGCTTAGCTTTCTTAATCCCACCCCGATCACCTCGGGGGTGGTCAATCTGACCCTCAACCTCGATAGCACCACTGGCGGTTCGGCCAAGGAGCAGACTATCCGATTTAACTTCGGAACCACCAACGCGCCGTCTGCAGTCCCAGAATCCTCCTCGGGCCTCATCCTGCTGGCTCTCGGCCTGGCGGCCGTGGCGGGCTTTGCTCGCTTCTTTGGACGGTTCCGAACACGGAGCGCTGCTCTCGCCACCGTGGGGGTTGCGGCCATTGCGCCGATCTTTTTGTCTCCGGCCGCGAATGCGCAAGGCGATGTGCGCGCCGGGATCCGCGCCCGCATCGAGACGTTGGCCAAGGGCCAGGTCGCGCAAGACCCGACGATGCATATGAGCGACATGGGCCGGATCGCAAAAATTTACTCGCAATGGGTTGAACGCGGCGGCAGTGGTCGGGTGGAAGGCAACCAGCTTGTCTTCGTGCCCAGCCCCTATGCACCCACCGGCCCGGACCTCGATCGCGCGGGCGATGGCGACCCGGATTGGGCCCTCGCCATTCCCGGCGGACAGGCGGAATATTCCATCGCGGTCGACAGCACCGGCCAGCACATCGTCATCGGCTTCAACGACACCCGCGGGTTCAACAAGAGCCCCTTCCAGCTTTCCGGCTACTACTATTCGGATGACGGCGGTGCGACCTTCGTCGATGGCGGCAGCCTTCCGCCTGGACCGACGACGTCGCTCAGCGGCACGCTCTACCCGCAGATCTTCGGCGACCCGGACATCCGCTACGCCGGCGGAAGCACTTTCTATTACACCTCCATCATGGTGAAGAACAACATGGGGGCGACGGGCTTGCCCGCGACCTCCCAGACGCTCAGCCTGCATCGTTCGACCGACTTTGGCCACACCTGGCAGGGACCGTTTGAGATCACCGGCGCCACCCGGCCCCGCACGACCACGGATTCGGCCGACAAGGAATTCTTCGACATCCATCCCGTCACCGGCCGCCTGGTTGTAGCCTGGACTAACTTTATCGGCAGCGGCGGCGCCGAAAACGTGTCGACCTATTGCGATAATCCCACCAGCGCCACGCCTACATGGTCCGCGGCCGCAGTGGTCTTTCCGTCCACTTTCAACGGCGGCTTCCCCCAAGGCATTCAGCCGCGTTTCGCCCCGGATGGCTCTGCGCTTTATGCGGTGACCAACGCCCGCAACGCCACTCCGTTAGACCCGAGTGGCTACACTCAGAACAACGAGGGCTTTAACTCCTCGACCGACAACGGCGCTACCTGGGGCACACCCACCAACTTGCTGGCTGCGCCTTTCCGGATGCTCGACCAAGTCCTCGGAAATGACCGGGTGCACTCCTTTCCCTTCATCGCTGTCGGTCCCTCGAGTGCTCCTGCCACTGGTGTCCGCAGTCGCGATGGTGTTCGCCGGTCGCCGGGCGGCCTCGTGGTGACTCCCAAGCCGATCTACGTCGTCTACTCCACGAATGCCAACCTCGATGGCGGCGACATCGCCTTCCAGCGCAGCCTAAACGGCGGCGTCAGCTTCTCCGCGCCCGTCCTGGTCAATAGCCGGCCAGGCAACGACCGTTGCCAGTGGTTCCCGACCGTTGCCGTCGACCAAAGCACTGGTCGCATTTTCATCACCTACTTCGATCAAGGTATCGCCACCAGCGGCGACCTTACCGAAATCACCGTGGTTACTTCCAATGACGGCGGCGTCACCTTCAGCAAGCCGCAACCGTTGAGCTTCGCTCCCTTCAAGGCCGGCTGGGGCAATGACACCGGCCAGCCGAACCTCGGCGATTACAATCAAACTGTGGCCCAAAATGGCGAACTCTTCTCCATTCACGCGATCACAGAACTGAAGCCTTACGGTGATGGCCAGATTCCCGCAGGTAACGCCAACGCAGGGAGCATGACCACACCCGACGACTTCTTCCGCCGCACTTCTGCGCCCCCGGTGCCGTCCTTGCAGCTCACCTACTTCGCCTTCCCCGCAAGTCGCGGACTGGAAGCAGTTTCCTTCACCGAAAGCGGTGGAAACGGCATCGTCGACGCTGGCGACCAGGTGAAAATGACCATTCCTTTGCGGAACTATGTCACCAATCCGGTCTCGACGCCCGTGACCATTACCGGCATCAGCGCCACCCTCTCCAGCTCGGATCCGAACGTGACCTTCCTCCGTGCCACCTCCTCTTACCCGAATGCGGCTCCCGATGCCACGACCAGCAACACCGACACCTTCGTCTTCAAGGTCGGACCGGGATTCACTCCTGGCACCCGCCTGCCGCTCACGCTCACGGTGACTACAAACCAAGGCACGCGCACCTTTACCTATCAGCAGCCAACCGGCAGCCCGGTGACGACGCTTCTTCTCTCGGAGAATTTCGACGGCGTTGCTCCCGGCGCCCTCCCCGTCGGCTGGACCACCTCGCACGGAGGTGGAACCAATACCGTCCCGTGGACCACCAGCAATACCGCGTTTCGCCCATCCGGCTCGCCGAATAATGCGGCCTTCCATGTGAACGCGAACGACGCGACCAATCCCACGCGTTTCGAGCGCCTCTTCAGCCCGCTCATCACCATCCCCACGAACGCGGAATACGTCACCCTCGACATGGATGTGGCTTACAACACCGAGGACGATCCGAGCTACAACATCCTTTGCTACGACGGCTTCCTCCTCCGCGTGACCGATCAATCTGGCGGCACCCGCGTCCTGCGCTCGGTCTTGCTCGAAGCCTTCGCGGAGGAATTTGCCACTGGCGCCCTGCAGCATTACCCGAAGCATATGCCGCGCAATAACAGCTCGGCTTACCTGCAGGATCTCTCGGCTTGGGCTGGATATTCCGGCGGCTTCAAGCATGTCCGCGTGAAACTGCCCGGGACAAACTTATCCGCGGTTGCCTCGGGCGAGAGCCTTGCCGGCTCGGTCGTTCAGTTGCGTTTCGAATACACCCAGGATAGCGGCGGCACCGCCTTCGACGTTCGTCCGCAGAACCTGAGCGATCCGACCCTCGCGACCTCCGGCGTGGCCTTCGATAACCTGGTGGTCGCCGCTGTCACCTCGCGTTCGGTCGAGCTGGCCCGGCTCGTCCTCACTCCTGTTTCCGGTCAGCCTGGCCAATACAGCGGCGTCATCACCAGCCAGATTCCTGCTCCCGCGGGTGGGATTACCGCGGCACTCAGCAGCAGCGATGCGCCCAATACCACCTTGCCGGCCAGCGCCACTATCGCTGCCGGCCAGTCGGTCTCGCCTTCGTTTACCGTCACCCTGGCCCCCGCGGGCTTCGGCAGTGTGGTCACCATCACCGCGACCGGACCGACAAATGCGCGCACCGCCGGCATTCTCGTGACCGGGCCATAAACGATTCCGCGACTTGATTCCCCCGGAGGGGCGCCGCACGGGCGGCGCCCTTTTCCGTTTTCTGGCAGGCTCGCTGCCACCATTCCCCGCCGGAGATTCGATTCTTTTCTGGAGCCTCCCGCCACTGCACCCGGGCTGCTCTTCCCCCAACATGAAAACTCCCCGCCTCCTGCTTCTTCTGCCCGCCATCTTGCTGGCTGGTTTCCTCCTCGCGCCGCTCGCCCTCGCGGTCGACACGCCCAGCAAGCTCCTGAACATCTCCTCCCGGGCGAACGTCGGCACGGGCAACCGCGTTGCCATTGCCGGCTTCATCATCCAGGGAGATGGCAAAGACATCCTGGTCCGCGGCATCGGCCCCTCGTTGCAGATCAATGGCGTTCCGCTCGCCGGCCGCCTGGCCGATCCGACGCTCCAGCTCTTTTCCGGCGGCACCACCCTCGCCTCGAATAACAACTGGAAGGATAGCCAGCAAACTCAGATCGAAGCCACCGGCGCCGCTCCTTCGAACGACCTCGAATCCGCGATCGTGCACACCTTCGCCGCCGGCAGCTACACCACCATCCTCCGCGGGAATAATTCCACTCAGGGCATCGGTGTGATCGAACTCTACGATCTCAATGCCGGTAGCACCGCCGCCTTGAGGAACCTAAGCACGCGCGGCTATGTCGGCACCGGCGATAACCTTGTCATCAGCGGCTTCATCGTTGGGGGTGGTAGCGGCGAGCTTCGGCTGCTGGTGCGACTCCTGGGGCCGTCGCTCAGTCAGGTCGGGATCACGGATGCGCTGCAAGATCCGATGGTCGAAGTCTTCAACGCCAACGGCCAGCTCATTGGACAAAACAACAATTGGCAGGACGACCAGCAGTTCCAGATTCAGCAGACTGGCCTGGCTCCGCCGAATACCTTGGAGGCGGCCATCCTCACCAGCCTCTTGCCCGGCACATATACCGCCGTCGCCCGCGGCCTCAATGCCACTTCCGGCACGGCTCTGCTTGAAGTCTACCAAGTGCCGGAGCCGCCGCCTACGCAGTAGCCTGACAACCAAAAATCGTCAGCCCAGCGCGCGTCGCCGCTTCCTGCAGCGCGGCTTTCTCGAGCAGCAAGGTCTTGCCTGCTTCCACCGCCAAGACCCGCAGTTTGGCCTCGGCCGCGGTCCGCACCGTTTCGAGCCCGATCACCGGCACGTCAAAACGCATGTCTTGATCCGGCTTCGAGACTTTCACCAAGACCGCTCCTTCTCGGCCGAGCGCGGCGCCGCGCCGCAGCGCTTCGTTTGTTCCTTCAAAAGCTTCCACCGCCAGCACTGTCCCTCCTTTGACCACCACCGTCTGTCCCACATCCAGTCGGCTAATTTCCTTCGCAATGCGAAATCCATAAGCCACATCCGCGCCCTCGCGCCGGCTCAATGCGCGACCGGCGATCAAACCTTCCACGGCCAGGAATTCATCCATGTAGGTTGTCGCCGGGAGCAACTCTACCCCGACCGCGGCGAGTTCGTTGGCGATCGCGCCAAAGAGCGATTCCGCGTTGCGCTGCGGCAGGCGCGCGAGCACAACCAGCGCTTTCATGTCCGGCCGAAAATCGAAGAGATTCTTCGGCGCGATCTGGCCGGCCATGATCGCTTGCGCCACCTGCGCGCGCTGGAAAAACTTCAAGAGCCGGCCAAGCTGGCCCACCCGCATCCATTCGATCTCGTCGACTAATTCTGCCAGCGCGGGATCGGTTTCACCCTCAAAGGCCGCAGCAAAGATCCGCGCCACCCCGGCGCGGCGCGCCGCTTCCGCGAGCAGTTTTGGATAAACGCCACTCCCGGCAATCAGGCCGAGAACCGGCGGCGCATGCACGGGAAGGAACGCGGCCTAGGAATGCCGGCGACGCTTGACGTGGAGCTGCGCCAGCGCTTTTTGCAGGCTCGCCTGGATCGAGGCCACTTCCTCGGCGGTGTGGTCTTCCTTCATTGCCGCCTGTGCCCGGGCCACGGCCGCCTCCGCCGCACCCAAGTCGATCTTCGAAGCTTCCAGTGCGACGTCGGTTAAAACCGAAACCGCATCCGCCTTGATCTCGACGAAGCCTTCGCCGACTGCGAGAAAGGTCTCCTTGCCACCCTTGAGCACGCGCAATTCGCCCGGCTGCAAAGTGGTCAGCAAAGGGACGTGATTCGGATAGACACCGAGTTCACCTTCCGCACCGGTGAGGGTGACCATCTCCACGTCTTCCGAGTAGGCCGTGGCCTCCGGAGTGACGATCTCGAGTCGAAGCGTGTGGGCCATTAGCGCGTCTCGGCGTCGTGGATCATGTCGATCCCGCCCTTCATGTAGAAGTTCGATTCCGGCACGTCATCGTGCTTGCCGTCGAGGATCTCCTTAAAGCCGCGGATCGTCTCCGGAATGGTCACGTATTGACCTTTGGTGCCGGTGAAGACTTCCGCGACCGCGAACGGCTGGCTGAGGAAGCGCTGGATTTTGCGTGCGCGCAGAACCGAGAGTTTGTCCTCGGGGCTCAGTTCGTCCATGCCGAGAATCGCGATAATGTCCTGCAAATCGCGATAGCGCTGGAGCACCTTCTGCACGCCGCGGGCCACTTCGTAATGCTCCTCGCCCACGATGTCGGGCGCGAGCGACTTCGAGGTCGAAGCCAGCGGATCGACTGCCGGGTAAATGCCGAGCTCCGCGATGGAGCGCTCGAGCACGATCGTCGAATCCAAGTGCGCGAAAGTGTTCGCCGGCGCCGGATCGGTCAAATCGTCCGCTGGGACGTAAACCGCCTGCACGGAAGTGATCGAGCCTTTCTTGGTCGAAGTGATGCGTTCCTGGAGATCGCCCATCTCCGCGGCCAGCGTCGGTTGGTAACCGACGGCCGAAGGCGTGCGGCCGAGCAGCGCAGACACTTCCGAGCCGGCCTGCGAGAAACGAAAGATGTTATCGATGAAAAGGAGCACGTCCTGGTTGCGTTCGTCGCGGAAGTATTCCGTCATCGCGAGCGCGGAAAGGGCCACGCGCAAACGTGCGCCCGGAGGTTCGTTCATCTGGCCGTATACCAACGCGACCTTTGACTTGCTCAGGTCCTTCTGGTCGATGACGCCCGCCTCGCTCATCTCGGTGTAAAGATCGTTGCCTTCACGGGTGCGCTCGCCCACGCCCGCGAAAACCGAGAAGCCGCCGTGGCCCTTGGCGATGTTGTTGATCAACTCAAGAATAACCACCGTCTTGCCGACGCCGGCGCCGCCGAACGCGCCAACCTTGCCGCCCTTGGTGAACGGGCAAATCAAGTCGATGACCTTGATGCCAGTCTCCAGAATGGTGGAACCAGTGTCCTGCTCGGTCAGTTCCGGCGCCTTGCGGTGAATCGGGTAACGCTTGGTGAACGTCACCGGACCGCGGCCGTCCACCGGATCGCCCGTGACGTTGAAAACACGACCAAGCGTCCCCTCGCCCACTGGAACCGAAATCGGGCCGCCGGTATCGCTCACCGGCATGCCACGCTTCAAACCTTCGGTCGAAGACATCGCGATCGAGCGCACCCAGTTTTCGCCGAGGTGCTGCTGCACTTCGAGCGTCAGCTTGGTCGGGTTGCCGTTGACCTCGTATTCGATCTCGAGGGCGTTGTAGATGTTCGGCAGCTCCTTGGTGCTTTTGAATTCGACGTCGACCACCGGGCCGATGACTTGAGCGATTTTTCCTGTGTTCATATGAAAGAGTGAAAGTGCTGGTTAACTCCCGAGCGCCATCTGCGCGGTCGCGATTTCGAGGAGCTCGGTGGTGATGCTGGCCTGGCGCATCTTGTTGTATTCAAGGGTCAGGTCCTTGATGAATTGCTTCGCGTTATCGGTCGCGTTCTTCATCGCGACCATGCGCGCGCTGTGCTCCGAAGCCCGCGCGTCGAGGATCATTTGGAAGACTTCATACTGCACGTAATACGGCAGGATGACGTCAAGGACCGCTTCCGGCGAAGGCTCGAAAACGTAGCCGCCCATCGGGTCGCTCGCTGAAGTCTCAGCGGTCGGCTGGCCCTCGGCGCCCATGACGTCGAAGTCCGAGATCGGGAAGATCGTCTGCACGATCGGCTTCTGGTTGATCGTATTGATGAAGTGCGTGTAGAGCACCGAAACCCGATCGACCTCGCCGCTGAGAAATTTCTCGGTCGCAAACTGCGCGACCTGTTTGGTCTCGGGAAACGAAGGCGCGTCCTTCAGCTCGAAGTCGGCCAAAATCTCGCGCTTGGTCCGCGCGAGGAACTGCCGCGCCTTGCGACCGACGACGATGTAAGAGGTCTTCGCCGCGTCGAAGTTGGCCGCTTCGCGCAGCAGGTTGGTGTTCAGCGCACCGGCCAGGCCTTTATCCGTGCTGACTACGATCACGAGCTCGCGCTTCACTTCCCGGACCTGAAGCAGCGGATGCAGCTTCGGATCGGTCCGCTTTTGCAGCGAGACGAGCACACGATTCATCAGGCTCGCATAGGAGCGGCCCGCGAGGGCGTGCTGCTGCGCCTTGCGCATCTTCGAGGCCGCGACCATCTGCATGGCCTTGGTGATCTGCGCGGTGTTCCGGATCGACTTGATCCGGCGCCGGATGTCTTGCGTATTCGCCACTGGTTAGACCGGATTGGTGCTCTTGAATTCTTCGAGCGCAGCGGCCAGTTGGCCTTCGAGATCCTTGTCGATCGCCTTCTTGCTCACAATGGAAGTGAGAATGCTTTCCTTCCGCGTGCGGAGGTAATCCTGCAGCTTCAGCTGGAAGGCTTTCACCTTCTCCACCGGGACGCTGTCGAGATAACCATTCTGCATGGCCCAGAGAATCGCGACCTGGTCTTCCACCGGGATCGGATTGTATTGGCCCTGCTTGAAGAGCTCCACGATGCGCGCACCGCGATCGAGCCGCGCCTTCGTGCCGGCATCGAGATCGGAACCGAACTGCGCGAACGCCGCGAGCTCGCGGAACTGCGCAAGATCGAGCTTAATTTTGCCGGCAACTTGTTTGATCGCCTTGATCTGCGCGGCCGAACCGACGCGGCTAACCGAGAGACCCACCGAGATGGCGGGACGCACCCCTTGGTAAAACAAATCAGTCTCGAGATAAATCTGACCGTCCGTGATCGAGATCACGTTCGTCGGAATGTAAGCCGAGACGTCGCCCGCCTGGGTCTCGATAATCGGCAGCGCCGTCAACGAACCGCCGCCTGCCTCTTCGGTCACGCGCGCGCTGCGCTCGAGCAACCGCGAGTGGAGATAGAAAACGTCGCCCGGATAAGCTTCGCGGCCGGAAGGACGCTTCAAGACTAACGAGACTTGGCGATAAGCCACGGCATGCTTGGAAAGATCGTCATAGATGATGAGCGCATCCATGCCGTTATCCATGAACCACTCGCCCATGGCCGCACCGGCGAACGGCGCGAGATATTGGTTGGTCGCAGTATCGGAGGCCGGTGCCGAGATGATCGTGGTGTAAGGCATCGCGCCTTCGCGCTCGAGCACCGCGAGAGCACGGGCCACGTTTGAGTTCTTCTGGCCGATGGCCACGTAGATGCAATACAGCGGGCGATGATCCGCCAGGCGGCCTTCTTCGGCGGCTTTGTTCAAACGCGCCTGGCTGATGATCGCGTCCAAGGCGACGGCTGTTTTGCCGGTGGCGCGATCGCCGATGATCAACTCGCGCTGGCCACGACCGATCGGGATCATCGCGTCGATGGCCATGATGCCGGTCTGCACCGGCTGGTTCACGGCTTTACGCTTGATCACGCCGGGAGCAATTTTCTCGACCGGGTAAGAGACGTCGGACTTGATCGGGCCCTTGCCATCGACTGGCTGGCCAAGGGTATTGACCACGCGGCCGAGCAGGCCTTTGCCCACGGGGACCTGGAGCAGTTTGCCGGTGGTGCGGGCTTCGTCGCCCTCCTTCACCGAAATGTTGTCGCCGAGCAGGATCGCGCCGACCTCGGTTTCCTCGAGGTTGAGCGCCAGACCATAGACGCCGCTCGAGAACTCGATCATCTCATTGAGCATGACGTCGCTCAGGCCTTCGATGCGGGCGACGCCGTCGCCGGTGTCGCGGACGATGCCGACGTTGCTCTTGGTCGTCGAGGTTTTCAGCCCCGCGATCTGTGTTTCGATGTCTTCCAGAATACTGCTCATAATTAGGTTTGGTTAAAGTTGCTGTGCGAGACGCTGCAGGCGATTGCGCACGCTGCTGTCCCAGACGTCGCTGCCTACGCGAATGCGCATGCCGCCCAGGAGCTCGGGGTTGACCACAAAGGTGGCGTCGAGATCACTGCCGTAGCGCGCTCTTGAGATTCTCCACGATCTGCTTGCCGGCGTCGGGCGAAAGCTCGCTGGCGGTCTCGATCGTGGCGCTGCGCTTCTCCACCTCCAGGCGCACGAGGCGCTTGTAGGCCTCCAGGACCGCCAGGTAATTGCGCGGCTGCTTCTCCAGGAGCGACTTCACCAAGTGGCTGATTCGGCCCTTGTCGAGCTGGCCATCGGTGAAGCTGGCGCGCAGGAGCTCTTTCGAAGCCTGGCGAATCTCCTTCTTGCTCTTCATTCGTTAGGCAGCGATTTGCCGGGAGGCTTCTTCCTGCAACCGGCGCTGATCGTCCGGCGTCAGGATTTTGCCCGTGACCTTCGAGGTGGTGTCGATCACCAGGCGTCCGAGTTCGCGCTTCAATTCCGACATCGTGCGCTCGTGCTCGATCGCGCTGGCCTCGCGTGCCTTGGCCACGATCTGCTCGGCCGCGGCGATGGCTTCCTGCTCCTTGCGCTCGGCCACGTGCCCGGCGCTCTCGCGCGCGTCGTCGATCATCTTCTGCGCGGCGGTGTTCGCCTTCGCGAGAATTTCGGCGTAGCGCTGCTCGGCTTCCGCAAGTTGCTGCTTAATTTTCTCCGCGTTCAGCAATCCTTCAGCGATCCGCTGGCGGCGTTCCTCGAGAATCCCGAGGATCGGCTTGTAGGCGAATTGCCGCAGGAGCAGCGCCACAATGACGAAGCTGACCACCTGCGAGAGGAACATCCACAGGTTGAAGCCGAAGGTCTCGCCCGTGGAACGGGCGATGTCCGTGAGGCCACCTGCTTGAGCGAGGAATAGGTTCATGGGTAATGAAACCGGCGCAACGAAAGGTGCGACCGTCGCTTACTTAACGAGGAACAAGGCGTAGAACACGATCGCTTCTGCGAGCGCGATCGCGAGAATCGCCTGCACCAGAATCGGGGTGGCGGCGCCAGGGTTGCGGCCGACCGCGGAGGCGGCGCCCATACCGATCAAACCGACGCCAATGGCGGCGCCGAGAGCTGCGAGACCGACGTGAAGGCTGCCGGTCAAGTTCTGCGAGGATTGGAAGTATCATAGTGTGTTTTTTGGTTGGTTGGTTGTTCTCAGCCACTCCGCGGAAACCACGGTCATATGGCCGAAAGTTTTAGTGATGCGCCGCTTCGCCTCCGGTGTCGTGGTGCGCCGCAATCAAGAGAGTGAAGACCGCCGTCAGAAGCATAAAGACCAGCGCCTGGACGAAGCCGACGAGCACTTCGAGGAAGTAGAACGGGATCGAGATCAGCCAGGCGAAGAATTGCCCACCAGCCACCGCCATCGACTCGAGCATAATCTCACCCGCGTAGACGTTGCCGAAAAGTCGGAAGCTGAGCGAAATGGGGCGGAAGAGGATCGAGACGATTTCCAGCCAGCCGACGATGAAGAAAATGAAGATCATCAGGATCTTCAAGACGCCCTTGGTGTCGCCCTTTGGCGCAAAGAGATGCATGATCACGCCGCCGACGCCATTCGACTGCACCGCCCAGACCATCCAAAGCACGAAGAACGTGCAGGCCATCGCAAAGGTCAGGTTCAAATCGGCGTTCGCGCCGCGGAGCAGCGGCGTCGAGACGATGAATCCGCCGTTACCGGTCGGGTGTCCCCAGCCCACCGTGCCGACGCCCGGGATAAGCGCGAACCAGTTAAGGAAAAGAATGAAAATGAAGATCGTGGCGAAGAACCAAAAGGTCTTCTTCACCAAGTCCGGCCCGATCATCCCCTCGAGGAAGTTGTAGAGGCTCTCGACCATCCATTCCCAGAAATTCTGCAAACCCGTCGGCACGGGTTTGATTTTTCGTGTGGCCAACTGGGCCAGGAGGATGATCCCGGCGGCGACAAACCAAGTCACCGCCATCGAGTTGGTCACGATGAATTTCCCGAAATGGAAAAGTTCCGGTGGCCGCAAGGGCAGGGTGTGGTGCTCTTCCCCGCCGTGATGCGCCGCCGCTTCGGCGTGCGCCGGTTCCGCGGCAAACGTGTGGTCGGCAAAACTACCCAGCCCGAAGAGGACCAGCGCGAGCAGCGGCAAAAATGAAAAGCGAGACGACATCGGTTGGTGGCGTAAAATGCCGCGGCCCCGATTCAATTCCCGAAGCGCAGCGATCGCGAAGATCGCGCACCCCGCAGGGGCGGCAAGCGCGTTACCAAAGCGTGTTTTGCCGCAATGACAAGAGACTATTTGCGACAAACAGAACTGGTCGTTAGCCGCGGCTTACTTTGCCGAGGCGTGCGCCGGAAACGCCGCCGGCGGGACCGTTGCGGACCGGGCAGAATGGCCACGCGCCTCCGCTGCGAGCGTCACCGCCTCATCATAGTAGCTCTCGAGTTGCCGGATCTGCGCGCGCTGCTCGAAGTGCGCATGAACGAATTCACTCCCGAGCAAACCCATCTCCCGGAAGCCAGTGGCAGAGCGCGCAATCCCTTTCATCGCGTGCGCCAGCGCCTCGAAATCGCGCTCTTCCACGAGAAAGCCGGCCCGCCCATGCTCGACTGCCTCCGGGATGCCGCCATGCCGCGTGCCCAGCACCGGCAGCCCCGTAGCCATCGCCTCGAGGACGGAGTTCGGAATGCCTTCCTGATTTTGATCGGGCGGGGTTTCGCTCGGGTGAATGAACAGATGTGCGCTCGCGTAAAGCTCGCGCAATTCGCTCTGCGACAAAAACCCGGGAAATTGCACCTTCGCTGCGATCCCGAGTTCCTCGGCCAGCTCTTCGAGGTGCGCCTGCAACGGGCCTTTCCCGGCGATGATCAATTCCGCCTGCGGGAATTCTTTCTGGAAAATCGCAAAGGCGCAAAGCGTGGTCGCGACGCCTTTCTTGGGAATTAGCCGGCAAGCTTGCAGAAGCCGCCAGCGCCCATCGGCCGGCGCCTCCCGGCGGACATGCGGGAATTGCGCCAGCGGGACGCCTGTGCGGCTAATGCGCAGGCGTTCCGGCGGGCAGCCGAGCTCGATCAAACGGTCGGCTAACGACTGGCACCGCGCCAGCACCAGCGGGACCGCGTGACAGAGCGTTTTTAATTTCAGCGCGTAATCGCGGATGTCCGCCTTGCGCGCGACGTCCGCGCCGTGAAAGGAAACCACGCAAGGCTTGTCCCAGCGCTCAATGAACGGCAAGAGATGCACCCCGGTGTGCCCGAAATAAATGTGCATCAAGTCCGCTCCCCGGCGTTCAAGCAGGCGGGTGAGCATTTGGTATTCACCGCGGTAGACGATCGGCGGCTTCCGCCGGATGAACTTGAGCCAGCCGTGCCGGACCGGGTTGCGCCGTGGTTTCGGGATTAGCTCGATGTCGCTAAAAGGGAAAAGCTCCGTGTTCTGGAGCGACTTCGTCATCACAAAAGTGCGGTAGCTCTCCAGCGCCGTGACCTGGCGATAGATGTGCAGCATCTCGCGCTTGAGGAAAGTGGTGCAGTAGCTGGCCACGACCCGCTCGCCGGAATGATCGCCGTTGTGTCCCGAATCCCTCATCGATTTACCCAGCGGTGGCCAAACCCGTCGCCGCTTCCGAGGCTTCGGCGGTCGTCAGCCACTGGGCCAGGTGTTCTTTTAAATCGGCGATGCCCCGCTCTTCACGTGCAGAAATAGACAGCACTTTCACCGCCGGAAAACGCTGCCGCAGTTGCTCGAGATTTTCCTCGCTTCCGGGCAAGTCGATCTTGTTCGCCAAGATCGCCCACGGCCGCTGCGAGAGGCGCTCATCGTAAAGATCGATCTCGCGGCGAAGGCTCTGCAGATCCTCGATCGGATGCCGCCCTTCGCTTCCCGCAATATCGAGGACGAAAAGCAGGTAACGGCAGCGCGTGATATGGCGCAGAAAATCGTGCCCCAAGCCCACGTTGCGATGCGCGCCCTCGATCAAGCCGGGAATGTCGGCCACGGTCGCGCGGCGATAGTCGTCGAGTTCCACCACGCCCACGCTCGGCCGCAAGGTGGTGAAAGGATAGGCGGCCACCTTCGGATGAGCCGCGGAAAGTTTGCCGAGCAGTGTCGATTTGCCGGCGTTCGGATAACCCACCAGTGCGGCATCCGCGATCGTGCGCAGTTCGAGCAGGAAATGCCCCTGCTCGCCTTCCTCGCCCTCGGTGTATTGGATCGGTGCGCGGTTACGCGAACTCTTGAAATGCACGTTCCCCTTGCCGCCACGACCGCCGGCGCAGAGGACAAATTGCTGGCCATCATCGGTCAGGTCGGCGAGCTGCTCCGGCTCGAAAGGTGCCTCCACTTCCGGAACGAAAGTCACGTTCTCGTCCCGCACTTCTTCCAGCGGGGCTGGCGGCGCAGGCGCGCGGTAAACCACGGTGCCCACCGGCACTTTCACGATCTTCGAGGGCGCGCCGCGGCCGTGCATCTTCTTGCCCATGCCATGGCCGCCGGGCTTGGCCTTAATAATCGGCTCGTAGAAAAGGTTCGCCAGGTTATCCGTGTGCACGTCGGCCTGCAGGATAATGTCGCCCCCCTGCCCCCCGTCCCCGCCATCGGGACCGCCGCGCGGAACGAATTTCTCCCGCCGAAAACTGACGCAGCCGCGCCCGCCATTGCCCGCCTGGGCGAAAACTTTGATTCGATCGACAAACATGAGGTGGGCCGTTCCGGCGTCAGCACCCTACACTTTTCAGCGCCGAAGTCGCCGCCTAACGAGTTAAAGTTGCGTAAAGTTTGGCCGTCTCGGCCGCGATCGCGCGCCAGCTGAAGTGCTCCACCGCCCGTTTCCGGCCGGCCCGGCCGAACTCTGCGCGCTGCGCCGGATTCGACATCAACTGGTTGATTCGCGCCGCCAGGTCGCGCGCGAAACGCTCCGGGTCGCGCGGTTCGAACGTGCCCTCCTTTAGTTCCAGCGGAACCAGGAAGCCGGTCTCGCCATCGACCACCACTTCGGGAATGCCGCCGATCGCGCTTGCCACCACCGCGGTCTCGCAGGCCATCGCCTCGAGATTGATGATGCCGAACGGTTCGTAGACCGAGGGACAGCAGAAGACCGCCGCCTGCGAGTAAAGCTCGATCACGGTCGGCTTGTCGACCATCTCGCGAATCCAGATGACGCCGTCTCTTTTCGCGCTCGCCTCCGCCACTGCTGCGTCCATCTCGGCGGCAATCGCCGGCGTGTCCGGCGCGCCGGCGCAGAGCACCACCTGGAAGCCGGGATCCATCGAGGCAATCGCGCGCACCAGGTGGACAATTCCTTTTTGCCGGGTAATCCGGCCGACAAAGAGCACGAACGGCCGCGCCGGATCAATCCCGTAACGCGTGAGCGCGTCGGTTGTTTTCACGGGACGATACTCGTCCAGGTCGATCCCGTTATGGATCACATGGAGACGCTCCGGGCGGATGGAGAACAAGCGTTCGAGGTCACGCTTCGTCTCGCCGGAGACCGCGATGACCGCATCGGCCATCTCGAGCGCGGTCTTTTCCAGCCACACGGAAAAATCGTAACCGCCGCCAAGTTGCTCGCGCTTCCATGGCCGCAGCGGCTCGAGCGAATGCACCGTGATGACGAGCGGAAGTCCATAATTCAGCTTCGCCAGGATGCCGCCAAAATGGCTGTACCAAGTGTGGCAATGCACCACATCGGCATCGATCCCGGCGGCATTGAAGTCCGTGCACCGCTCGATGGCGCCAAAGACCGAACGCAGTTGCTCAGGGCAGCGATACCGCGCCGGATCGACCGAAAAGCCGCGCACACGCAGGTTCCCCCTCTGCGCATCCTGCGTCCCAAATGCGCGCACTTCCACCGACATCAGCTGCGCGAGTTCGCGCGACAAATAGTCGACGTGGACGCCAGCCCCGCCGTAGACGTTTGGCGGATACTCGTTCGTGAGGAAGAGCGTTTTCACCGCTCCTGACTGCGGGCGTTACTTGGCCGCGGCTGCGGCCGAAGCCTTGGCCAGCGCGCGCTGATCCCACTCCGCACGCAGCACTTTCTGCTCGGCCGCGAGGACGGAAAGACGGGCACTCACGCCTTTGTATTTCTTCACCGCGCCGTTGACCGTGCGGTTGACCGCTCCCTGGCTAACGAGACTTTGCAGTTTCTCATAGGCGCGCAGGCGCAGCATTTCCTCGCCCCCACTGGCTGCATTCCGCTCCCGCAGATTGGAAAAAATGATTTCGAAAAGCGCCTTGAATTCGAAAGAGGATTTCGAGGAAAGAACGGCGACCAACTCTTCAGTGATATTGTCGGGAGCGCGACGCGTGAACGACGCGCCAGTAGGTTTGGGCATCGCGCACTGTAACAGAGATTTGCGAAAAAGCTCGCGACTTCTTCGCGCTCGCTTCAATTCGCTCCAAGCTTTCCCGGTCGCCGCTACTTCTTGCGCGTGTAGTTCATCTCCATCGTCTTCATTTCCTTCCCATTCCCCTCGCGATCCTCGAAGAACTCAAAGGTGTGGTGGTCGGCATCGACCAGCTTCACGGTCTCGCGCACTTTGGTCTTCATCCCTGGAAGCATTTCCATCTCCGACTGGTAGGTGAAAGTTTTGGTCGCCGGATCGTAAGTCCCTTGCGACATGAAAATGCCAGTCGACATGTTGTCGATCCAGGTGGAGACGAATTTCTGGTGCACATTGTCGTAGCCTTCGATCGCCATGCCGTGAAAGTCCCACTCCTGTGGTTTTCCATCGGCCCCCGGCATCATCGCTTTGCCGTCGAAGTGGGCCGTAAAGTAGCGGCCGTCCATGATCGCCTTGCGCGTCGCAGTGCCTTTCGATTCCGTCGGCGGAGCATCCGGCGCCATCCACATCTTCATCGTGTAGGTCCAGTCGCCGGCCATTTGCGCGAGCAGTTTGTGGTTCTCGTTTAATTTCGAGAGCTCCATCATTTGCTTCATCATCTCGGCATCGTCGGGCGCACCCGTCGCCGAGGCGGCGGCCGCCGGCGAAGCCGCCACTGCGGGAGATTTCGTTTTCTCCTGCGCAGAGGCAGGAGCGGTCAACCAGGCGGCGCACAAGGCCGCGCAGACAAGATGTGTCGCGGGGGTTTTCATGCCGCCGATTCTTGGGCCCCGCCGGCCAAAGATCAAGCCATCACCACGCGGAAGGCGGCCAGGAAAGCCTCCATCTCCGGACGCGTGCCAATGGTCAAGCGCAGGTGATTGGGCAGCGTCGGGAAAAGGCGGCCTACCTGGACCTTGCGTTCTTTTAACGCCGCGATCACCGGCACCACCGGCCGCTTGAGGTCGAACATGATGAAGTTCGCTTCCGATGGAATCAGCTCGTAGCCCAGACCCGCCAGCTCAGCGCTCACGAACCGCCGCACTTCCGTGTTGCGGCGCTTTCCCTCGGTCACCTGCGCGCCATCCGCCAGGCTTGCGACCGCCGCCGCCAGGGCCATGCAGTTGACGCTGTTTGAGGGCTGGTGCCGCGCCATTTTTCCGATCATCTCCTTCTGCCCCAGGGCAAAACCGCAACGCAATCCCGCCATTCCATAGATTTTCGAAAATGTCCGCGTGACGATCAGGTTGGGATGATCCGCAATCAGCGGCACGACGCTCTCGAACTCCGGGCTTTCCGCGTAGTGCGCGTAGGCTTCGTCCACCAGCACGGTGGTAGTTGCCGGCAACTTGGCGAGGAACTGCCGCACGGCCGCCTTCGGCGTAATGCTCGCAGTCGGATTGTTTGGATTACAGAGATAAACCAGGCCGCTCTTCGCCGCGGAGGACATTTTCTCCAGGTCGTGCGCGTAACCGCTCGTTAGGGGAATCTTTACCACCTCCGCGCCGCTCACGGCGGCATGTTTCAGGATCGCCTCGAAAGTCGGATCAGCGGCGACTAACGGGCGATCATTCGGTCCGGTAAAGGCGACCGCCGCCAGCTTCAAAATCTCGCCCGAGCCATCGCCCAGCAACACCTGCGCGCGCTCCACGGCGTAAAGTTTTGCCAAGGCGTCGGCTAATTTCTCTTCATCCGCGAAGGGATAACGGTTGGCGATGGCAAAGGCCTCGCGCATCGCCTCGAGCGCCCGCGGCGACGGACCATACGGATTCTCGTTCGAGCTAAGGCGCACCACGCCACTAGCCGCGGCCGGCGTTGCCTCCCGCGCCAAAGAAAATTTCGGGCCAGTGACGGCCAGGGCCGCGCCTGCGCCTAACAAACGGGCAAAGGCACGCCGGGAGATGGTGTGATCGGGTGGGTTCATGGTCGAGCTTCCAAAATAAGGTTGAACGGCGTTTCTGCGGCGCGGCGGAAGCGGGTGAAGCCGCCTTCGGTCACGACTGCGCGCAGCCGTTTCTCGCCCGCCTGCGCGCCCAGCGCCAGCCCGACTTCCTGCGCCCGCGAGGCCGGCGTGCAGATCAAGGTCGAGGCCGAGTAAAAGACGCGGCCGACCGGGTTGAGATTGTCTTCCAGCCGATCGTTCGCAAACGGTTCCACGATCATCCAGGTGCCGTCCGGCTTGAGCGTTTGCCGCACGTGCGCGGCCGCGCCTACCGGATCGCCCATGTCGTGCAGGCAATCGAAGAAAGCGACCAGGTCGTAGCCTTGGCCGGGAAAAGTTTTCGACGCTGCGACCTCGAAGGTCACCCGATCGCTCACACCGGCTTTTTCCGCCGAGCGGCGCGCCCATGCAATCGACGGCTCATGATAATCGAAGCCGAAAAACTTCGAGTTTGGGTAAGCCTGCGCCATCAAAATAGTCGACACGCCGTAGCCGCAGCCGACATCGGCCACGCGCGCGCCGCGCTCGAGTTTCGCCTGCACGCCCTCGAGCGCCGGGAGCCACTCGCTTACTAAACGCGCGGAGTAGCCCGGCCGGAAAAAGCGCTCCGTTCCCTCGAAGAGATTGCAGTTGTGCTCATGCCAGCCAACGCCCTCGCCGCTTTGGAAAGCCGCGCGCAGCTTCGGCTCGTCGATCACCGTCGAGGCGACGATTTGATAAGCGCCCGGAATAAACGCCGGGCTGTTGTCGACTGCGAGGGCCATCGCCTGTTCATCCGGAAGGGTAAATTTCTCCGCCGCCGCGTCGTATTCCACATAACCGCCGGCCGCCTGCGCGGAGAGCCATTCGCGCACGTAGCGCTCATTCGTGCCGGTTTTGCCGGCAACTTCTGCGGCGGTCAGCGGGCCGGCGCCCGCCATCGCTTTGTAAAGGCCCAGCCGGTCACCGATCAGGATCAGGCTGGTGTTGATTGCGCCGCCCATGTCGTTGAGCGCGCGGCCCATGAAAGCGTTCAGCTTTTCTTCATTAATCGTCAGGTCTGCTGGGTTCATTGCGGTCGCCTCCCCGAACAGGAGATTACCGCCCTCGATGCCGAGTGGTCGAGCCTAGACGCCGACCGCGGCCGGCGCCTGCCGCCGCTGCTCCCGCGCGACGAACGCTTCCGCCGCGGGATTGTGAAACATCTCCAGCTCCTCGGTGTCGTGCTCGTTCACCGGGGTCAGCGCCAGGTCCATATACTCGAGCTTCCGCGGATCATTCTTCACCCGCAGCTGGATGCGGCGCAGGCGCAGGAGCAGCAGGCCCCATTGCGTGAGCTTGCTGGCTGTTTCCGCGAGGTAAGCCGGGTAAAACTTCCAGCGCGGGAGAATCGGAAAACCCGGCCGCCGGTCGCGCCGGAATTTCATCCGGAAAACGCCGCTCTCGAGCGGATGGATCTTCTCGATCTTGAGCGAGCCTTTGAACCACGCGATCAGCGCGATCAGGTTGCTGATGTTCGTCTGCTTCGCGGCCGAGCGGCGCAGGATCGTCTCCACATGGTCCCACGTGTAATACGTGTCCCACGCGAGGTGGTAAGCCTGCTCCCATTCGGCGCGCGACATCTTCGGGTGCGGCGCACAGGCGTGATTCAAGTCGTAGCGGTTCAGGTCCGCATCCATCGGCGAGCCGGCGCGGTGCAGCCCTTGGTGATCGGCCGAGCCCGGCAGCGGCGTGAGGAAGAAGAACTCCAGCAAATCGACCGGCAGCTCCTTCTTGATGATCTCGATATCGTGCCGGATCGACTCCACGGTGTCGTTCGGGAAGCCGGTGATGTATCCCGCGTAGGTGATGATGCGCGCCTCTTTCCAGGCCTGCAGCATCTTGCGGTATTCGGTGATTTTATTCTGCCGCTTCTTCGCGCCCGCAAGGCTCTCGGGGTTGATGTTTTCCAGCCCGATGAAGACCCGCTTCACGCCTGCGCTTTTACACTTCTTGATGAACTTTGGGATCTTGTGACAAAGCGTGTCGACCTGGATGATGAAGGAGAAATTCATCCGCTCGCCCTTCCGCATCTGGATCAGTCGATCGAGGATTTTTTCCCAGTCTTGATTACGCGCGAAGTTGTCGTCGGTGATGAAAAAACTGCGCAGTCCCTGCGCAAAATTTTCCCGGATGATCTGCTCGATGTCGTCCGGCGAACGGCGTCGCGATTTCCGGCCCTGCACATTGATGATCGTGCAAAAGGAGCACTGGAACGGGCAACCGCGCCCGGCGTCGAAGCTGGTCACGCGCCCGAGCGTGCGGGCCGCGCGCGTGGCGCTGATCAGCGGAATCGGCGCGCCTTCGATTCCCGGAAGGTCGGCCATGAAATTATACAGCGGCTTCAGCTTCCGCGCGTAGGCGTCGCTCAGCACCTGCTCGAGGCGGCCTTCGGCTTCGCCGGCAAAGAGCGATACGCCCATGGCCTTGGCGCGATGGAGATCGGGATCGTTCCCGTCGAGCATGCTGAGCACGCCGGAGACATGGAACCCGCCGATGCCCACCTGCACGCCGCGCTCGAGGAGCGGCTTGGCCAGGTCGAGCGCGCGCGGAAATTGATTCGACTGCACGCCGACGAGCATCACCATCCCGGCGCCCGCCTCCTCAATCATGCGCGCGAGACGCTCCGGGCGGATGCGCGTGTTCGTCTCGTCAAAGGCGTGAATCTCGAGGGTCACATCCGGCCCGAGGGTTTTGCGTTCGGCGCAATCGCGCGCCAGGCCGTAGAGCGCCGCGAGCGAGTTCGAAGGGATCGCGGAACGCAGCCACTGGATCACGTAGCCGTCGTCGTCGTAATGCGCCGGCTTCACCAGCAGCAGGCAAAAGCGCCGCGGCGAGCCGTTTGCAGTGAGGGAATCCGGCGCATTCATCGGAGCTGCACCATACACGGAACCGCTACGGCAGCGCCTGTAAAAGCGCGCGCAGCCACGGCCCCGGGAAGACGCCCAGGAACACCGTCAAGCCCGCCAGGATAGCCAGCAAGATGGCTTGCGCGGGATTCGCCCGAACGAGTGGCGCCTCCGGCGGCGCGGGGTCGACCAGGATGGCCTTCAAGACCATCAGGTAATAATAGAGCGAGACCAGGCTTCCCAGCAGCGCTACCGCCACCAGCCAGAGCAGGCCGTGATTTTCCCCGGCGCGCAGTGCGGCCGCGAAAAGATAAAACTTCCCGAAAAAACCGGCCAGTGGCGGGAGCCCGGCTAACGAGAGCAACGAGATCGCGAGGCAGCCCGCGAGCAGCGGGGAGCGCGTGCGCAAGCCGGCGAATTGCGCGAAGTCGTCGCCGCCGGTCGCGCGCTGCACGATCCCCACCACGCCAAACGCTCCCAGCAAGGTAAGCGCGTAGCTCGTGGTGTAGAAAAGCGTGGCCGCGAAAGCCCTCGCGGCCACCCGCCACCAGTCCGATCAAAGTGTAGCCCGCATGCGCCACCGCCGAGTAAGCCAACAGGCGGCGGAGATTTTTTTGCGCCAGCGCCACCAGGCTCCCGAGCAGGATCGAGAACGCCGCCAGCACTGCGAGCAGCGGCGCCCATCCGGCGGCAAACGCCTGCCAATCCGCGCTTCCGCGCATTGGGGCGAAGCCGGCCAGGAGCAGCTTTCCCAGAACCGCGAAAGCCGCGACCTTCGAGGCCGAGGCGATGAAAGCGGCGCCTGCGACGGGCGCTGCTTCATACGCGTCCGGCGCCCAGAGATGGAAGGGCGCAGCCGCGATCTTGAAGGCAAAACCGACCGTGGTCATGACCAGGCCCGCGGCCAGGAGCGGCGAAAGGGTTTGCGCCGCCAGGCTCGAGGAGATCCCGGCGAGGCTGGTGCTCCCGCACATTCCATAGACCAGGCTCAAGCCGAAGAGCGTGAAAGCGCTGGCAGTGCTCCCAAAAAGGAAATACTTCAGCCCCGCCTCCGCCGAGGCCGCGCGCTCGCGGTCCCACGCGGTGAGGACATAAAGCGAGAGCCCGGTGAGCTCGAGCCCGATGAAGATCATCAGCAGTTCTTCGCTCCCCACGAGCAGGAGCAGGCCGATCGTCGCGAGCAAAGTCAGCCCTACGAATTCCGCGTGCTGCCGCCCCGGCGCACCCAGCAAAATCGCGCCCAGCGCGAGCACCAGGCAGACCATCTTCAGGAGTGAGCTGAGCGGCGAAACGACCAGCATCCCGCCGAGGAGCGTCGCCTGCGCGGGCAGCGTCCAAACGGCCCCAAGAGCCAGCGCAACCCCCGCCGCTGCCAGCAGCGCGATCAAGCCGCTCCGTCCTGGACTCGTTAGGCCAACGGCCAAAATAGCCAGCGCGCTCACCAGCAGCGTGCCCTCGGGCGCGGTCAAGCGCAGCAGCTCGAGGTAGCTCATTGGAGGAACCTCATCGCCTGGACTGCCGGCAGGATGCGGTCGAGCAAGCTGGTCGGGTAAATTCCCACGCCCACGGTCGCGGCCAGGAGAAGCGCGGCGCCCAGCTTTTCCGGGAGGGTGATCGGCTCGAGCGCGGCTGGCGGCGACGGGTTGTCGGCAAAGAAGGTCAGCTTGAGCGCGCGCAGCGAAAACGCCGCCACCAGCACCATGCCCACGCCGGTCAACCAGACCGCCGCGGGAAAATGCTGCCAAACGCCGAGCAGGATCGTGATCTCGGCGGCGAAGCCGCTAAAGCCGGGAAGCCCCATCGAAGCCGCGGAGGCGAGCACGAAGACAGCGGCCGCAAACGGCAGCGCGCGGCCGAGGTTCATCCGGGCGAGCTCGTGCAGGTCGCGCGTGTGCGTGCGCGGGTAAATCATCCGGCCCGCGACCGCGAAAAGCAGTGCCCCGATCACGCCGTGCGAGAACATTTGCAGGACCGCGCCAGCCACGCCTAACGAGTTGGCCGCGGCCAGCCCGAGGAGGATGAAGCCCATGTGGCTCACGCTCGAATAACCGATGACGAATTTCAGGTCGCGCTGCCGCAGGGCGACCGCCGCGGCGTAGAGAATGCCGATAACCGCCAGGACCGCGATCCACTTTCTCCAAAACGCGAAACCTTCCGGAAAAAGATTCACCGCCACCCGCAGCGCGCCGTAAGCGCCCAGCTTCATCACGATGCCGGCAAGCAGCATCGAGCCAGCCGTCGGCGCGGCCACGTGGCCGGTCGGCGCCCAAGTGTGCAGCGGCCAGAGGCCGGCGAGGATGGCGAAGCCGAGAAAGAGCACCGGAAAGGCCCAGGCCTGGAGTTGCGGCGGGAAGGCAAACGTCGCCAGCCGCTGCAGGTCCAGCGTGCCGCTGCTCACATAGGCCGCGAGGATTCCCACGAAAACCAGCGCGCCCCCCGCGAAGGAATAGAGCGTCAGCTTCATCGCGCCGTATTCCTTGCGGGTCGATCCCCAGGTCGCGATCAGGAAATACTTCGGCACGATCACGAGCTCGTAGAAGACAAAGAAGAGGAAGAGGTCCGCGCTCAGGAAGACGCCGTAAGACCCGCCCACCACGAGCAGGAGCCAGAAGAAGAACTCATTTGGCCGACGCGTTTCATCCCACGAGAACAAGACCGCGCAGACCGCGGTGAGCCCGGTCACGAGGGTCAGCGTGAGGCTGATGCCATCGGCCGCGAGGTGGTATTCCATCCCGAGCGCGGGCACCCAGGGTATGCGCACGATCGTGGTAAAGGCAGCCGGCACTTTCTCCGCGAAGAGAGCCAGCGCACTGACCGCGAAGCCGGCCGTGGTGGTCGTGAGTGCGATCCAACGCGCGCACACCTGCGGGAGGAAAAGCGCAAGCAGCGCTCCGCCAAAGGTCAGGGGAATGCTCCAGGCAGCGAGGGAGCTCATGCGAAAAGTCGCGCCATCTGGGCGACGGTGGCGTTGAGAAAGTGCAGCAGGAGCTGCGGGAAAAGTCCGAGCGCGATCAGGAGCAAGGTCACCGGCACGACCACGAGCAACTCGCCGCGGTGCAAGTCCGCGAATTCCCCGCGCGCTGGGCCGCTGAAAATCTTCTGCATCGCTCCCAGGAGAACAACGGCAGTGAAAAGGAGGCCGAGCGTGGCCACCGCCGCGAAGACGGGCGCGAGCGCGAAGACACCCTTGAAGATCAGGAACTCGCCGACAAAGCCATTCAACCCCGGCAAGCCTAACGAGGAGAACATGGTCACGCTCATCCAGCCGCAGAAGAGCGGGGCGCGTTGCATCAGCCCGCCGAAGTCCTCCAGACCGCGGGTCCCGCGGCGTTGCTCGAGCAGGCCGATGAAGTAGAAAAGCGCGGCCGCGGTCAGGCCGTGATTGAAAATCTGCAGGAAAACGCCGCCAAGTGCTGCCTGCACATCGGCGCCTGGGCGGGCTGCGGTCGCGGTGACGGCGAAGAGCGCGAGCAGGCAATAACCGAGGTGATTGATCGAGAGATAACCAGCCATGCGTTTGAGGTCGCGCTGGGCCCACGCGGCCAACGCGGAAAGAACAATCGAGGCCACCGCCAAGCCAAGCAGCCACGGGCCCGCGAGCTTCAACTCGTTAGGGAAGAGCGGCAGGAGCAGCCGGAGAAATCCATACAGCCCCATCTTCGAGAGCAGACCGGTCAGGATCATCGACCCGCCGGTCGGCGCGCTCGCGTAAGCGTCCGGCAGCCAGGTGTGAAACGGCCAGAGCGGCACCTTCACCGCCAGCCCCAGGAAAATGCCGGCAAAACAAAACCACGCGAGCTTCCCGCTCAGCACCCCGCTCTTCCCGATTTGCGCCAGCGCCGCGAAATCAAAGGTGTGGCGCACGAAAAAGATCCCGAGAAAAGCCAGCAACATGGCCGCGCTCCCGAGGAAGGTGTAGACGAAAAACTTCGTCGCCGCACGGTCCCGGCCTTCCCCACCCCAGAGCTTGATCAGGAGAAAAGCCGGCAGCAGGCTCATCTCGTAAAAGAGGAACCAAAGGACAAAATTCTGCGCGGTGAAAGTGCCGTAAAGCGCCGCCTGCGTTACCAGGACTAACGAGCAGAAGCCGCGCTCCATCCGTTGCGCCAGGAGCGCGAACGGAATCACGATGGTGGTCAGCAAAACCAGCAGCAAGCTCAGGCCGTCGACCCCGAGGAGATACTCTGCGCCGATCGCAGGAATCCAGTCGTGCCGCTCGACCAACTGCAGGCCGACCAGCTGCGGGTCGAAACGCCGCCAGATTGCGAAGACCACGATCGCGCTGAGTAAATTGAATCCGAGCGCCGTCCCGCGCGCCCGCGTCGCCGGCATTAGGCTAACGAACAGTGCGCCGATCAGTGGCAGGAGCAGGAGCGCGGTGATCATGCCAGCCAGGCGAAGAGCAAAAGCAGCGCGAGCATGCCCACGGCGAGCGCCCCGAGATATCCCTGCACCTGCCCGGAATGTAGGCGCGAAAAAAGCCGGCCGAGCGCGCCGGTGCTCGCGGCCGAAAGATCGCCCGCGGCATTGAAGCCGTGCTCATCGGCTCCCTTGCTCAAAGTGCCGGCTAATTTCCCGCAACCGGCAACGGCCCGCACCGCGCCATCCCAGACAAAGCGATCCATCCAGGACGAAATCGCTGCCGCCGCGCGGGCCAGCGCGATCACGGTGAGCGCGTAAAGTTCGTCGAGCCACATTCGGTTTTCGAGGAAGCGGAAGAGCGCCGGAAAGCGGGTTTGCAACGGGTCCCGCTCGCCCGCGCCACGATAGAAAAGCAGACCGCTTCCGATCCCGAGCGCGACCAGCAGGAGCGAGACGAAGAGCGCGGGCTGGATGAATTCGCCCGGCCGGAAAGACGCCGGTTCGCCGAGGAGAAACGCATGCAGCCACGGCCAGGCCGGCGTGAGCAGCGCGCTCAGCGCCACCGTGCAAACAGCCAGCAAGATCAACGGCCCGGTCATCACCCGCGGACTCTCATGCGCCTCGCCGCCCCGCCGTTGTCCGAAGAAAACGAAGATCATTTGCCGGGTCATGTAGAGCGAGGTCAGGACCACGCCGGCCATGGTGAAATAGTAAGGCAGGCGCGAGACCGGCCAGGCCGCGGTCGCGTGGAGGATTTCCTCTTTCGTCCAGGCGCCGGCAAAGAACAGCGGCACGCCGCTCAGCGCCATCATGCCGATGGCGTAAGTGAAAAAAGTCAGCGGCATGGCCCCGCGCAGGCCGCCCATTTTCCGGATGTCCTGCTCGTGGTGCGTCCCGTGGATGACCGAGCCGGCGCCGAGGAAAAGCAGCGCCTTGAAGAAGCCGTGTGCCAGCAGGTGCAGGATCCCCGCGCTCACTCCGCCCACGCCTAACGAGACCATCATCAGGCCGAGCTGCGAGACGGTCGAGTAAGCCAGGATGCGCTTGAGATCGAACTGCGCCAGCCCGATGAGCGCGGCGATGAAAGCAGTCAGTACCCCGACCCACACGACCACCTGGAGCGCCTCGGCGGTGAAGAGCGGATAGCTCCGCGCGACCAGGAAAACCCCCGCCGCCACCATCGTGGCCGCATGAATCAATGCGCTCACCGGCGTGGGCCCTTCCATCGCGTCGGGCAGCCAGACGTGCAGCGGAAATTGCCCCGACTTCCCGACCGCTCCGCAGAAAATAAGCAGCGCGATCGCGGTGCTGCCGCCCGGGAGCAACGCGAACGCGCCCCCGCCTTCACCGTAAAAGAGCGTGGTCCCCGTGGTCCGGTAGAGCCAGAGCAGTCCGAGGAAAAATCCGAGGTCGCCGATGCGCGTGGTGATGAAAGCCTTCTTCGCGGCTGCGGCGGCGCTCGGCTTCTCGATCCAGAAACCAATCAGCAAATACGACGCAAGCCCGACCAACTCCCAGCAGATGAAAACAAGCAGCAAGCTGTTCGCCACGACCACGCCGAGCATGGCCGCGGTGAAGAACGAAAGGTAAGCGAAGAAGCGGCCGAAATTTTTATCCGCCGCCATGTAGCCGACGCTGAAAACGAAGATGCAGAGCGCCACGAAAGTGATCATGACCAGCATCACCGCGGTCAGCGGATCGAGCAGCAGGCCGAGCCGGAGCGTCTGGTCGCCAAAATGGAACCAGGTGAAATTGCGCACCGCGAGATGGCCGGGCGCGACCATGGTTGAGTGGAAGGCGGCGATCGAAAGCAGCAGCGCGATTGTCTGCCCCGCGATCGCGAGCGCGGCCGCGAGCTTGCGCGAAGAGGCCAGCACGAGCAGCGAGACCGCCAGCGGCACCAGCGGGATCGCCCAAAGGAAGTCGACCATCGCGTGGTTCATCCCTTGAGCTGGTCGAGCTGCTCGACCTGCGTGGTGCGGTAGTGCCGGTAAACCGCGATCACCAGGGCCAGCCCGACCGCGGCTTCGGCGGCGGCAATGGCGATGCTGAAGATCGCGACCATGACGCCGGTGGGCGGATGCGGTTCCGGCGCGAAGCGCCAAAAGGCGATGAAGTTCACGTTCGCGGCCGCGAGCATGAGCTCGATCCCGATGAGGATGAAGATCGCATGCCGCCGGCTAAGCGCCGCGAGCAAGCCGATGCCGAAGAGCGCCGAGGAGACCAGGAGCACGTGTTGGAGCGTCGGCGTCATGGACGTTTCTCCTCCAGCACAAGCACGAGCGCGCCGATCAACGCCACGGTCAGGAGCACGCCTACGCAGAGCAGCGGCCAGACGTAAGCGGTCATGAGCACTTCGCCGATCTGGCGGACACTCAGCGGTGCCTGCACCGGCGCGCTGCCGGCAAGCGGCGTATGCCAGACCGACCAGGCGAGGGCGGCGAAAACAAGCAGCGAGATCACGATACCGCCCCAAGGCCACCGGCTGTCGGTGGCGGTCGCAGCCCGCGGCGTGAGCAGGATGGTAAAGACGAGCAAGATCGCGACCGCACCCACGTAGACAAAGACCTGCACCAGCCCCACGAACTCCGCGCCTAACCAGAAGTAGAACGCGGCCACGCCGACGAAGGCGAGCGCGAGCGCGAAGGCGGCGTGGATCAACTTCCGCAAGGTCGCCGCGGCCAGCGCCGCCGCGAGCGTGCCGACCGCGATGAGAAGGAAGGCTACGTTGCTCATTCGGCGAAACGATAAGTGCGCGGGGCAAATTTCTTCCCGGTGTCGAGCAGCCGCGTGAGCGCGAAGAAAGCGAGCACGAGCGGGCCTAACGACCACAGCCAGCCGCGCAGGCCGTGCGCGCCGTAGTGCCAGGCCGCGGCCGAGAGAATGCAGGCAAACGCCATCGGAAGCATGAACTTCCAGGCGAAGTTCATCACCTGGTCCACCCGGGTGCGCGGGAGGGTCCCGCGAATCCAGACAAAGACGAAGAGCAACACCGCCAGCTTGCCGGCAAACCAAATCCACGACGGGATAAACTCGAGGAAACGCAGCGGCGCGTGCCAGCCGCCGAGGAAGAGCGTGACCGCGAGCCCAGCGATGGCAAACATCCCAAAGTATTCCGCGAGGAAAAAGATGGCGTATTTGAAGCCGGAATACTCGGTCATGTGGCCGGCGACGATTTCCGATTCGCCTTCGGGGACGTCGAAGGGCGTTCGATTCGACTCCACTAAACCCGAAACGAAGAACAGGAGGAATGCCGCCGCGCCCCACGGCGTGAGCACGAACCAGTAACGCGACTGCGCCGCCACAATCTGATCAGCCGAGAGCGAGCCGACGATCATCACCACCGGCAGCACGGTCAAAATCAGCGGTAGCTCATAGCTCACCATCTGCGCGATCGCGCGCATCGCGCCGAGCATGCTGAACTTGTTGTTGCTCCCCCACCCCGCCATGAAAACGGCCAGCTCCGTCATCGAGCCGACCGCGAAGAAAAAGAGAATCCCGCCATCGATCGCGAAGGGCGTCATGTTTCGCCCGTAAGGAATCACGCCGAGCGCGAGGATCGCGGGGGCCGCAACCAGGATGGGCGCGAGGAAGTGCAGCACCTTGTCCGCGCGCAGCGGGACCACGTCTTCCTTGATCAGCATCTTGATCCCGTCGGCCACCGGTTGCAGCAGGCCAAAA
Source organism: uncultured Verrucomicrobiae bacterium (assembly GCA_963726745.1). Lineage (GTDB taxonomy): Bacteria > Verrucomicrobiota > Verrucomicrobiia > Chthoniobacterales > UBA10450 > JACCTI01. Next base: position 173,294 of record CAVSDR010000002.1, on the reverse strand, counting down.
GGGCCGACGCGATTCGGTCCGTAGCGATTCTGCATCCGGCCGAGAATTTTCCGCTCGAGCAGCGACATCAGCGCGAAGAGCGCGAGGAAGACGTGCAGGAGCAGCAAAATAGTCAGCAAGCTGGAAGCGACTTGCTGGAGCCACGGCGGCGCGCCGTCGAGGAACGAAAGCAGCCAGCCCTTCGTGCGCACGAAGATCTGGTCGAGGAATTCGCCGGGCATCCGTGCGCAAGAAAAGCGACCGGCGATTTTTTAAGCAAGCGCCGAATCGGCCGCTCAAGCGCCGCCAACCGTCGACGTGCCGTTTTTCGCAGCGCTCGAGCAGCCGCGGCGCTTCCATTCGTTCGGCCCAACCCGCAAAGGCAGGCGTCGCGCCGCGCCAGCGAAGCGACGCCACTTTCTTGAAGAGCGGCGCGTCGGTCCGCAGGGTCGCGAGCTGTTTGAAGAGCAATGCCAGCTCGCGGTCCTGGCCGAGAACGTTCGGCGGGAAGTCCTCGATCGGGCCGTGGCAATTTAGCAGCGTGGCCGCGCCCTTCGCGCCGATCCCGGTAATGCCCGGGTAGCCATCGGCCGCGTCGCCGACGAGCGCGAGCAGATCGGGAATCAGCGGCGGCTCAACGCCGAACTTTTCGCGAATGCCGGCCGCGTCGCGGATCGTCTTACGCCGGCCATCGATCTGCACCACCCGCTCCCCGCGGACGCATTGCGCCAGGTCCTTGTCGGGCGTCCAGATTGCGACCTTTTCCACCTTCCGGTCCTTCGCGGCCAGCCGCGCGGCGGAAGCAAGGGCATCGTCCGCCTCGAGCTCCACCATCGGCCAGACGACCACGCCCATCGCCACGAGCGCTTCCTCCAGCGGCTCGAACTGCGCGCGCAACGCCCGCTCGATCCCGGCCCCGGTTTTGTAACCGGCCCAAAGCTTGTTCCGGAAAGACTCGATCACATGATCGGTCGCGACCCCGAGGTAGCTGTCTCCGTTCTCGAGCATCTGCAGGACTGTCTGCAAGACGCCGACGACCGCGCCGTAAGGCTTGTCCACCCCCTTGTTGAATCGGCGCAAGCCGTAAAAGTGGCGGAAGAGCTCGTAGGTGCCGTCAATCAGGTGGACGATCATTGAGCGCAACGGTAGACCACCGCGCGAAAGATCAAGCCGCGACAGCCCCGGCCCCGTGATCGGCTGCGCTACTTCGTCCTTCTCTTTCCTTCCCCTTTCCGCGATACCTCGCAGCCTCAAGGCCTGTGAACGACTACGCGTCCCAGCTGATCGAGGAGACGAAGCGGCGGAATCCCGCCGAGCCGGAATTCCACCAGGCCGTGCAGGAGGTGGTTGAGTCGCTCGCCCTCGTGCTGGAGCGGCATCCGGAATACCGGAAGGCGAAGATCATCGAGCGGATCATCGAACCGGAGCGCGTGATCATCTTTCGCGTCCCCTGGCAGGACGATGCCGGCGAGCTGCACGTGAACCGCGGTTTCCGCGTGCAGATGAACAGCGCGATCGGGCCCTACAAAGGCGGGCTCCGTTTCCACCAATCGGTCAATCTCGGCATCCTCAAGTTCCTCGCCTTCGAGCAGGTCTTCAAAAATGCGCTCACTACTTTGCCGATGGGCGGCGGCAAGGGCGGCTCCGACTTCGATCCGCACGGCCGGAGCGACAGCGAGGTGATGCGCTTTTGCCAGGCGTTCATGTGCGAACTCGCACGCCACATCGGGCCGGACACGGATGTGCCCGCGGGCGACATCGGCGTCGGCGCGCGCGAGATCGGTTACCTCTTCGGGATGTATAAGCGGCTCAAGAACGAGTTTACCGGCGTCATGACCGGGAAGGGACTCACCTGGGGCGGCTCGGTCATCCGGCCGGAAGCGACCGGCTACGGCGCGGTTTATTTCGCCGCCGAAATGCTGAAGACGCGAAAGGAAGAACTTGCTGGCAAGGTCTGCCTCGTCTCCGGGAGCGGGAACGTCGCGCAATACACCGTGGACAAGCTGATCTCGTTAGGCGCAAAGCCGGTCACGCTTTCCGATTCCGGCGGCTACATCTTCGACGAAGCGGGGATCGACCGCGAAAAGCTCGCCTTCGTGATGGACCTGAAGAACGCGCGTCGTGGCCGCATCGCCGAATACGCGGAGCGCTTCCAGGGCGCCGTCTTCACGCCGGTCGATCCGGCGCTCGATCACAACCCGCTCTGGGACCACAAGGCCGACTGCGCTTTCCCGAGCGCGACGCAGAACGAGATCAACGGCCGCGACGCGGCGAACCTCTTGCGCAACGGCATCTTTGCCGTCTCCGAAGGAGCCAACATGCCGACGACGATCGAGGGCGTGAATCAGTTCCTCGCAGCCGGGATTCTCTACGGCCCCGGCAAGGCCGCGAACGCCGGCGGCGTGGCCACGAGCGGGCTGGAGATGGCGCAGAACAGCATGCGCCTCTCCTGGACGCGCGAAGAAGTCGACACCCGGCTTTTCAACATCATGCGCACGATCCACGAAGTCTGCCATCGGACCGCGGAGAAGTATGGCACGCCGGGGAACTACGTGAACGGCGCGAACATCGCCGGCTTCCTCAAGGTCGCGAACGCGATGATGGACCAGGGCGTGGTCTAGCCGTCTCGTTAGGCAGCGAGATGGCGCTCGATCGCCTCCGCCAGCCGCTCGGCGCTAACCGGCTTCGAGATGAACGGGTAACCGCCGAAAAGTCCGTGTTTCTCGGTTTCCTGCTCGGTCACGATCGCGGTCAGGAAGACCACTGGAATCTTCGCCAGGGAGCTATCGGCCCGCAGTTGCGCCGCCACGTCGCCGCCGTCGAACTCCGGCATGACCACATCGAGCAGGATCAGGTCGGGCTGGAACTCGCGCGCCACTCCGACGGCCTGCGACGGGTCGTTCTCCTCGCGGATCTCGTATTGCGTGAGCGCCAGGCGAGTCAACTTGGTGAAGCTGCGCTCGTCATCCACGATCAGGATCTTGGCTTTGTTATTTCTCATTAGTGGGGAGCAACAAGGTTGCGACCGCGCCGCCTTCCTCGCGATTGTGCAGATGGATCCGGCCGCCGTGCATATCGATGATGGTCTTGGTCACCGTCAAGCCCAGTCCCGTCCCCTTGCCTGTCGGCTTGGTCGTGAAATAGGGATCGAAGACGCGCGCGAGATGTTCCGGCGGAATGCCGCTGCCGTTATCCGCGATCTGCACCACGAGCACGCGGTCGCCGTTGCGCAGGCGCGTGCCCGCGCGGTTCCCGCCGAGCATGTCCGCCTCCTGGTCGCAGAGGGTGCGTGACTGGGTGGTCACGGAGAGAAGTCCGCCGGCGGACATTGCGTGGCAGGCGTTCGTGAAAAGATTTACGAAGACCTGCTGCATCTTGCCGGCATCGAGCGCGGCCCGCGGCAGCTGCGGAGTAAAGCCCGTCACGACCTGGATCTTGGCCGCCTTGATCTCGTGCCGCACGAGCGTGAGCGCGCGGCGGATGAGCGGCTCGATCTCCATCAGCCGCAGGTCGAGTTCCTTGGGCGCGGCGAACTTCAGCAAGCCACCCACGACCGCGTCGGCGCGCTTGATCGCATCATTCATTTCGCGGATCACGCCGACGATTTGCGCGTCATCCGCCGGCAGGTGCGCGCTCACGTAGCCGAGCCCCATCTGCAAAACAGCCAGCGGATTCTTGACCTCGTGGGCCACGCCCGCCGCGAGCTGGCCCACGGTCTGGAGCTTCTCGGCTTCGATCAATTGCAGCTGCGTCTTCTTCAGCTCCTCGTGGCTTTTCGTGAGGCTCGCGAGCACTTCGCGCAGCTGCGCATTGGCCGCGGTGAGCTGTTCCTCCGCTTCCTTGCGCGAGGTGACGTCCGTGACCAAACCGTCGTAGCCGGAGAATGCGCCGGTCGCATCGTAATGCGGCACGCGCTGATTCCGCACCCAGCGGATCGAGCCGTCGCGGTGAAAAATGCGGTGCTCGATCGTCGGCGGGACTTTTCCCTGCGTCATCGCCATCACATTTTCGGTCACGGCGGCGCGGTCGTCGGGGTGGACCATGCGGTGCCAGAGATCCGGATCCTCGCTGTATTCCTGCGGGCGGTAACCGGTGACGTTGAGACAACCGGGACCGTGCTGCGTGTCCACGACCACGCCATTCTGGAAGCGCACGCTGTAGATATAGTCGGTGATCGAGGCGAGCAGCTCGCGGTAGCGCTCCTCGCTTTTGCGCACCGCCTCCTCGGCCCGCGTTAATTCTTCATCGACCATCCAGGGCGCTTCCATACGGCGATTGCCGCGCGAGTGAAAGGAAAAGACTGGCCGCGCCGAGAGGGCTTTGAGTAGAACTGCGAGGCCCGATGGGAACTGCGCCCGATCCTTACTTCTTCATCGTCCTTTTTGCCGGCGTGGCCTTGGTTTTCCCGTTGCTCCCGCTCGCGCTCGCCTGGCTCTGGCGGCGCTTTTTTCAACCACCCCGGCCGGGCGCGCGCAAAAACGCCACCTACGAATGCGGCATCGAGTCGTTAGGCGAAGCGCAGGTGCAGTTCCGCTCGCAGTATTTCCTCTACGCGATCATTTTCCTGATCTTCGACGTCGAGGCGATTTTCCTGGTCCCCTTTGCGGTCGCCTTCACCGGCCTGCCGGTGGGCGCTTTCATCGCGCTGCTTGTTTTCGTGCTTCTGCTGCTTGAAGGCTTGGTCTGGGCCTGGGGCAAAGGTTGTCTCGACTGGTCGCGATAGGGGGAGGAATTTAGAAAGGAGAAAGCCAGAAAAAGACAAAGCTCCTCTTTCTGGTTTCCTGGTTTCCAAATTCATTCCTCTCCGAATTCTTCAATGAGCACAGAAATAGACAGCAACCTGCAAAGCGAACTCCAGAAGCAAGGCATCTGGGTCACCTCGATGCAGGAGCTCTATAATTGGGGCCGCAAGAATTCCATCTGGCCGCTGCAGTTCGGGCTCGCCTGTTGCGCGATCGAGATGATCGCGACCGCCGCCTCGAAGTATGATCTCGCGCGCTTCGGCGGCGAAGTTTTTCGGCCCTCGCCGCGCCAGGCCGATCTCATGATCGTGGCCGGCACCGTGACCAAGAAAATGGCGCCGCAAATCGTCCGGCTCTACAACCAGATGCCCGATCCGAAATACGTCATCGCGATGGGCGCGTGCGCGATTTCCGGCGGACCGTTCAAGCAAGGTTACAACGTGCTCAAAGGAATCGACCGCTACATTCCGGTGGACGTTTACATTCCCGGCTGTCCGCCGCGGCCGGAGGCGTTGCTCCATGCTTTCATGGAACTACAGCGCAAGATCGACGGGCAAAAATTAACCGGCGAGATGAAAGCGGCGCACCTCGACCGCGACGCAGCCCAGCGAGTTTCCGGTGCCGGCCTTCGGTGCGCACGACCTCGAGCCGCCGTTGAATCCGGAGGTCTTCCATCCGCCGGTGGTCGAGCGTGCCTAACGAATGGAGTCGCTCGAGGAAATCAAGGCGCGCGTGGAAGCGGCGGTGCCCGGTGCGCAGATCGAAGTCATCGCGAATCCTGGCCCGGCCAATCAGCCTTCGCTTTTGCTGAACTCGGAGCACGCGCTGCGGGTCGCGCGTTTCCTGCACGACGATCCCGCCTTGCGCCTCGACTTCTGCTCGAACGCGACCGGGGTCGACTGGCCGGAGCGCAAGGTGAAGCGGACGGCAAAAGTGAAGCAGGTCGTCGAAGGCGAGGAGAAGGAAGTCGAGCAAGTGACGGAGGAGACGATCCCTGGCCACCTCGAGGCGGTTTACCATCTTTACTCCATCGCCTTTAAGCACGGCCCGGTGATCCTTCGCCTGCGCACTGGCGATCGCGCGGCAGCGGGTGCATCTCCCTTCGCTTACGCCGGTTTGGCGGAGCGCGGAATTCCAGGAGCGCGAGATCTTCGACCTTTACGGGATCCAATTCGACGGCCATCCCGACCTGCGCCGCATCCTCATGTGGGACGAATTTACCGACTTCCCGATGCGGAAAGATTACGTCGAGCCGGATGACTACGAATACGAGCCGACCGCGCACGACGAAGTGCTGGCTAAATCCAAGGCGCACCAGAGCGCCAGACCAGCCGACCAGGCCCTGACGCCTAACGAATGACTCCCGGCTTCCAGGAATTGCACGAAGCTCCTCCGCGGATGAGTTCGCGATTGGAGGGCGAGTTGCTCGAGATCTCGATGGGCCCGCAGCACCCGTCGACCCACGGCGTCTTCCGGATGAACGTCGCGCTCGAGGGCGAGATCGTGCGCAAGCTCAAGCCGGTCTTTGGTTACCTCCATCGCAACCACGAAAAGATCGGCGAAGGCACGAGCTACCTCGGCTCGATGCCGTATACCGACCGGCTCGATTACTTCTGCTCCATGTCCAATAACTGGGCCTACGCGCTCAGCGTGGAGAAGCTCGCCGGCATCGAAGTGCCCGAGCGCGCCGAGTATCTGCGCGTCATCCTCGCGGAACTCACCCGCCTGCAAAATCACATCTCGCTGCTTGGTTTTCTCCTCAGCGACATGGGCGCGTGGGGCACGCCGTTGATGTATGCCTTTCGCGAACGCGAGAAAATCCTCGACCTTTTCGAGTCGCTCAGCGGCTCGCGCATGATGTGCGATTACATGCGTTTCGGCGGCTGCCGGGTCGACCCGAGCGATGTCTGGATGGAGCACGCGCGCCGCGTCGCCGCCGCGTTCCCGCGTTTCCTCGACGAGTTCGAGCAGCTGATTACGACGAACGAAATCCTGCTCATGCGCACGCAGGAGGTCGGCAAAATAAGCAGCGAGCTGGCGGTCAATGCCGGCCTCACCGGTCCGATCCTGCGCGCCTGCGGAGTGAACTACGACCTGCGCAAAGTGGATGGCTACGGCATCTATTCGCGCTTCAAATTTCGCATCCCGCTGGGCGACCACGGCGATTGCTACGATCGCCTGATGATGCGCGTGCTCGAATGCCGCGAGAGCCTCGCCATCCTCGACCAGGCCTTCGCGCAAATCTCCGCCGGTCCGGTGATGAATCCGAAGGTCAAAGTGCGCGCCTTCAAGCCGCCGGTCGGCGAAGCTTACGGTCGGATCGAAAGCCCGAAGGGCGAGCTCGGCTTCTACCTGATCAGCGACGGCAGCGCGAATCCCTACCGCTACCGCGTGCGCCCGCCGAGCTTCATTAACCTGACGATTCTCGAGGACATGTGCCTCGGCCACACCGTCGCCGACGTCATGGTCATCCTCGGCTCGATCGACATCGTCATGGGCGAAGTCGATCGCTGAGCCGGCTAACGAGCGCTTACTCCGCGAGCAGCGCCTCGCACGCCTTCTCGCAGCGGGCGCATGCTTCCGCGCAAACGCGGCAATGCTCCATCATCTCGCCATGTTCTGCACAAGTGCGGTGGCACTCGTGGCAGGCGGTGATGCAAGCCCGGAGCAAGCGCGCCGGCGATCGTCTTGTCGGTCCGCGTGAAGCGCGAGATCAACCGCGCCGTCGCCAGGCAAACGTCCGCGCAATCGGTGCAATTGCGGATGCATTGCACCATCGCGCTGACATCCTTCTCTCCCAGGCAGGCATCGGCGCAGGCGTTGCACGCTTCCGCGCAGGAATAGCAGGCGGTGATGCACTCGATCGCGACCGCGTGGTCCGACGAGGGGTTCACCGGATGCGTTTCGAACATTTGTTTGATGTAGCTCATGGTTAAGAAAATACGCCGCCGCCGCGGTCAGCGGATGTTTGCCAGCGGCGCGCGCATTCGCTACTCCTGAGGGCGAACATGATCGGCACCGGGATTCTCAAGGGCATGGGCGTGACCCTGCGGAACTTTGTCGGAAGCTATTTCGAGGAGGACCGCCTAACGACCGTGCAGTATCCCGAGGAGCGCGCGCCCCTGCCGGAGAACTACCGCAACTTCCCTTTTCTCGTCTTCGATGGCGACAACGCCGAGGCCGGGCTGCGTTGCGTCGCCTGCAAGATCTGCGAAAAAGAATGCCCGCCGCAGTGCATCTACATCGTCAAGAGCACGGACAAAAAACCGGACTACCTGGAGAAGCCGCAGTTTTATCCAGCCACTTTCGACATCGATATCTCGGTCTGCATGAGCTGCCAGATTTGCGTCGAAGTATGCCCGTTTGAGGCGATCAAGATGGACAAGGTTTTCGAGCTAAGCCGGCGGGAACGCTTCGACGCCTTCCTCCTGGAGAAGCCGGAGCTGGCGAAGTCTAACGAATACTATCACGCGATCCACCCGGTGGAGGCCGCCGAGGTCGACGGACGCCTCGCGGCTGCCGCCGCTGCGAAAAAGAAACCCGCTTAGCCTGCGTTGCCCGGGCCTTGCCACGCGCGCGCAGCCTTTGTTAGCCTGCGCTTTCGTGGCCACTCTCGCTCCTCCCGATAACCGCACCCGCCAGATCGTTTTCCTGCTCACCTGCCCCGGCGAGGTCGAGACGCGCCGCGACGTGGAGGACTTCGCGGTTTCCATTTGCGACCAGGCGCGGCGGCGAGGCTGGAAGGCGCTGGCGCAATGGACCGATGGCGGCCTGCGCGTTTGGCTGCAGAATGGCGAAAGCGAAAATCTTTGCGCGCTCGTGCAGCCGCTGCAGGCGAAGGCGATCGAGCTTGGCGCCACGCTTTCCTACCTCGATGAACAGCCGGCCGCGCGCATCCGCGACATCGAGGATGCACCGATCACCTGGGGCACGGTGGTGCACGCCCGGCTGACCCGCGATCTGTTGTGCGCGCTTCCGGAGGGCGCCTACGTGGCTTCCGATTCCGACAACGCCGATTGCGCGGACTCGTTAGGCCGCGTGGGGCCTTTCACCGTTCGGGCAGAGCAATGGCAGCGGGCTCAGCTCGCGGGACTCGATGGCGGCATCTGCCGGGTGCTCTGGTCGCGGGAAGACTTCGAGGCATTTTGCCAGCGACCTGCCACTGCCATCCGCCCGGTCTGGAGCTAGATTCACTGCATGAAAACCGTTCTCGTCTGCACCGGCCTGGTGCTCCTTAGCGCCCTGCCCCTCCCCGCCGCATCGCCTTCGCCGGCGCCGGCCACCGAGAAATCGGGGCGCGATCCCAGCTTCGCCTTCGTGAGCCTGGACGCGCTCTTCAAGGGCCTCCCGCAAACCAAGGAAGCCTCCGCCAAAGTCGAGGAAGCGAGCAAGGCCGCGCTCAAGGAATACGAAAGCCGCCAGGCCGAGCTGAAGAAATTAACCGACAAGACGGCGGTCGCGGAAAAGCAGGCCGAGATTCTCCTCTGGCAGCAGGCCCGCGCCGCCGAGATCCAGCAACAAGGCACCGCCCTGCGCGAGACCATCCTGCGCGACGTCAACGGCGCAGTGAACCGCCTCGCGCAAAACATCGGCCTCGTTTTCGACTTCAGCGGCTTGAGCGTCAGCGGCGTGCCTTTCGTTGTCCTCCATCCTTCCGAGGCGGAGATCACCACGCGGCTCGCGAGCGCGCTCGAGGGCAAGGACGCCGGAAACGTCAATTCCGTGCGCGGCCTGCGCGTCGGCACGATCGATCTCAACGGTGTCTTCACCCAGCTCCGGCAAACCAAGACGGCCGAGGAGAAACTGAAGAACGCCCAGGAAAGCGCCCGCACGGAGAACGAGAAATTAACCAGCGCCTTGAAAGCGGAGCGCGCCAGGATCGCCGACCTGGCCGAGACCGCGCGGGCCGCCCAGGAAGCGAAAGCACAGAAGCTGGAGGAAGAGCTCGCACAATTCCGCACCGCGAAGGAGAAGGAAATCGGCCAGGCCATGCTCGAGGCGCGCCAGCCGATCGTCCAGGAGATGGCGCGCACGCTCGAGAAGATCGCGGGCGACCGCGTTTCCTTGCTCTTCGACCGCACCGGCCAGGGCATGTCGACCGTCCCCTTCCTCGTTTTTTCGCAGGGACTGCCGGATTTTACCAGCGACCTGGTGGCGGCGGTCAACGGCGAAACGGCCACGAAAGGAACGGCCACCACCGGCGTGCTCTCGAGCGAACTGCGCTTCGGATTGGTCGACATCGAGCGGCTCTACAAAGAGTCGGCTAACGGCAAAAAGGCCGAGGCGGAAATCCAGGAGACCACGAAAAACGCGGTCGCGGAAATGGCCGCGCTGAGCCCGTTGGAACGGGGCGAGAAGCAGGCGCAAATCTCGAATCTCCTCCAGCACAAGCGCCAGCCGATCATCCAGGAAATCATCGCCGTTGTGGGCGAAGTCGCGCGCGCCGGCAGCTTCAACGCCGTCCTCGACACCAGCGGCCGAACCACGAGCATGACGCCGGTGGTCCTCAATGTGCATGACATTCCCGATCTGACCGCCGCCGTCGCCGGGAAGCTGCCGAAGGCGGCGAAGTAGCCGCGCAGATGCGCGCCCTTCGTGCGAAGCTCCCGCTCATGCGCCTGCGCTGTTGTTGCCGTATTGCCCTGCTGGCCGCACTCCCGTTTGCCGCTCTCGCGAAAACAGACAGCGAGACGGCGCCGCGGGCGCGGCACGTGGTCCTCATCGTCTGGGATGGCATGCGGCCGGATTTCGTCAGCGCCGAGAACACGCCGCAGCTCTGGCAGCTCGCCCAGGCGGGCGTGACCTTCCGCCGGCATCACTCCGTCTATCCCAGCCTAACGAGTGTCAACGCCACCGCCCTCGCCACCGGCGTCTTCCCGCAGCGAAGCGGGGTGATCGCGAACTGGGCCTTTCGCCCCGATCTCGCCGGCGAAAAACCAGCGCGCATGGACGACGCCGAGACCATCCGCAAAGGCGACGCGCTCACCGAGGGCCATTACCTCGGCGCGCCCACGATCGCTGAGCTCGTCCGCGCGGCGGGCGGGCAAGTCGCAGTCGCGGGCACCAAGTCCGCCGGGCTCTTGCACGATCGCCGGCCGCGCGGCCCCGGTGCGGTCACAATTTTCAAGGGCGAGAGCGAGCCCCCGTCGGCGCTCGACCGGTTCGTCAAGTTGCTGGGTCAATTCCCGGCCGAAGGCGCGGCCGCGAATGGCGTCGAGGATGAGTGGACCACGCGTGCGCTCACCGAGGTGTTCTGGGCCGAGGGCGTGCCGCGATTCTCCGTTCTCTGGATGAGCGACCCGGACCACGCCCAGCATGCGACCATGCCCGGCAGCCCCGAGGCCCTGGCCGCGCTTCGCTCGGTCGACCACAATCTCGGGCGCGTCCTCGCGGCGCTCGAGGAGAAGGGCGTGCGCGCCGCGACCGACGTGCTGGTGGCATCCGATCACGGCTTCTCCACGATCGCGCGCCGGGTGGATCTCAAGGAATTTCTCGGTGCGCGGGACTTCCATCTCGCTGGCAAGGAGGCGAACCGCCTCGCGCCCGGCGAGATCAAGGTCGTAGGCAACGGCGGGGTGAGCTTCCTGTATGTGGGCGAGCACGAAACGAAAACGATCGCGCGTTTGGTCGAGGCCTTGCAGCAATCGGACGTCGCCGGGCCGATTTTTGCCCGCGAAAAAATAGCCGGCACTTTCACCCTGGCGGAGCTTCATCTCGACGCAGCCAATGGTCCCGATGTGATCGTCCCCTTCCGCTGGACGCGAGAGCGCAACCGGCACGGCGTCGCCGGGCTGGTCGAATCGAGCGCCGGCACAGACAACAACCTGGCCACGCACGGCTCGCTCAGCCCCTTCGATCTCCACAACACTTGCATCGCCGCCGGGCCGGATTTTCGCCCCGGCCTTGCGAGCGATCTTCCCAGCTCGAACCTGGACGTCGCCGCCACGATCATGCATCTCCTCCAGCTGCAGCCGCCGGAGCCGCTCGACGGCCGCGTGCTGCACGAGGCGCTGGTTCCTTCCGCCGCAGCCGCGCCGACGGAACGTCGCGAAACCGTGCGCACCGAGCGGGAATTTCCCGGCGGAACCTGGGAGCAAACCCTCGAGCTCTCACACGCGGGCGGCCGCACCTACATCGACGAAGGCCGCGCGCGTTTCGAGGCGAAGAAGTAGCCGGCTATTTCGCGTTTGGCGGCGGCGCCGCTTCCGGAACGAGGTCAGCTTCGAGGCCACGGCGCGCCAGCAGCGGCTCGATCTGCGGATCGTGCCCGACCATGTCGCGGAAGAGCTCCATCGCTTCCTTGCTCCCGCCTTGCGAGAGTAGCGTCTTGCGAAAGCGGTCGCCGTTTTCGCGCGTAAGGCCGCCGTTTTCCTTGAACCACTTCACGGTGTCGGCATCGAGCACCTCGCTCCAGATGTAGCTATAGTAACCGGCCGAATAACCGCCCGCGAAACTGTGCGAGAAATACGGGCTGCGATAACGCGGCGGGACCACCGGGAGGTCGATCCCGGCTTTCTTCAAGGCTTCCGCCTCAAAGGCCATGGTGTCGTTAGGCACATCGGCCGGGGCGAGCTGGTGCCAGGCCTGGTCGATCAAGGTTGCTTCGAGATATTCCGTGGTCTTGAACCCTTGATTGAACTTTTCCGCCGCGAAAACTTTATCCAGCAACTCCTGCGGCATCGGCTCGCCGGTCTGATAATGTTTCGCGTAGTTCTTCAAGATTTCCGGCCAGGCCTGCCACATCTCGTTCACTTGCGATGGGAACTCGACGAAGTCGCGCGGCACGCTCGAGCCGCTGAAGCGCGGATATTTCACATCTGAAAACATCCCGTGCAGCGCGTGACCAAATTCATGGAAAGCGGTCTTGGTTTCGTCCCAGGTCAGGAGCGTCGGCTGGCCCTCCGGCGGCTTCGGGATGTTGAGGTGGTTCGCGATCACCGGCCGCGTCCCGAGCAGTTTTGACTGCCCCACGTAAGCCGTGGCCCAGGCGCCGCCGCGCTTCGATGGCCGCGCGTAGTAATCGGCGATGAAGATCGCCAGGGGCGAGCCGTCGGCGTTGAAGACCTCGAAGACGCGCACGTCTGGCAGGTAAACCGGGAGGTCTTTGCGTTCCTTGAAAGTGATCCCGTATTCCTTGGTCGCGGCGAAGAAAACGCCGTCGATCAGGACGTGGTTCAACTCGAGGTAAGGGCGGATTTGGCCCTCGTCGAACTTGTAGCGCGCCTGCCGCACTTGCTCGGCATAAAAGTCCCAATCCCACGGCTGCAGCTGGAAGCCGCCCCCCTGCTCGTCGATCACTTTTTGCATGTCGGCGATTTCCTTTTTCGCATTGCGCACAGCTGGCGGCGTGATCCCAGCCAGCATTTTGTTCACCGTCGGCACGCTTCCGGCGGTCTGGTCCTCGAGCTGGTAAGCGGCGTGATTCGGGTAACCTAAAAGCGTCGCACGTTCTGCGCGCAGCTTGGCGATCCGGCTCACGACTTCGCGGTTATCCCACTCGCCGCCCTTGCTGTTGCGCGTGAGCGAGGTCTGCATGATGCGCTCGCGGAGCGCCCGATTCTTCAGCGAATCCAGCGGCGGCTGGCTGGTGGTGTTTTGCAAACGGATGACAAACTTGCCTTCCTTCCCGTCGTCCTTCGCCGCCTTGGCCGCTGCGGCGATCGCGTTGTCGCTCAAGCCATCGAGTTCCTCCTTCGAGTCGACCACGATCGAGGAGGCGTTCTTCTCCTGAAGGACGTTCTGCTCGAACTTCGTTTGCAGCGTGGCCAGCTCGGAGTTCATCGCCTTGAGCTTGGTTTTGTCCGCATCCGCGAGCTTGGCTCCGGCGCGCACGAAATCCTTGTAGTAACGCTCGAGCAGGAAGTTTGATTCCTTATCCAGGCCGAGCTTCTCGCGCGCGTCGTAAAGGCTGGAGATGCGGGCAAAGAGCGCGCCGTTCAGCCGGATGGCATCCTGGTGGGCGGAGAGTTTTGGCGCCAGTTCCTTGTCGATTTTCTGCATCTCCGGGTTGGTGTTGCAGGCGTTCAGGTTTGAGAAAGTGCGATTCGCGCGCTGCAGGAGGCGGCCGCTTTTTTCCAGGGCGACGATCGTGTTCTCGAAGGTGGCCTTCTCTTTCTGGCCGGCGATTTTTTCCACTTCCTTCAGGTGCTCCGCCATCCCCTGCTCGATCGCTGGCTGGAAGTCGGCATTCGTGAGCTGGTCGAACGGCGGATACTCGTATTGCAGCTTGCTCGGAGTCAGGAGCGGATTGGCTTTTTTCTGGTCCGCGGCGGTGGCCGAGAGCGTGGTCATGCAGAGGGCGAGGAGGAGTGGAGTGTGCTTCATAGGAGTGGTGGGCGCAGGCGCGCGCCGGAACGTTCAAGTAAGGGGAACAATCATGCGCGCGCAACTTTGCCAGCGATCTCCGCGAGCTGCGCAGGCGTGTCGATGTCGTCGGCGGCGGCGGGCGCGGGGAACTCGTCCGCACCCGCTAGAAGGCCTTTCGCGCCCTCCTCGTCGCCTAACGAGAGCAAGTCGCCGAAGCGCGCGCGCGCGAAAGCCGCGGGAATTCCCAGAGTGCCAGCGTAGCGGCTCGCAGCCACGGGCGCCGTCGAGGCCAGCAAAGCGCGCAGATGCGCCGCTGGAACGAGTGGCTGATCGCAAGCCATCAGGAGCACGCGGGTGATCTCGCTGTCTAAATGCTCCACGCCCACGCGAATGGAGGTGCCGAGGCCGCGCCTCCAGAGCGAATTAACCACCGCTCTCGCGCCCGCCTTTTTGGCCAGGGGCGCAAGCCGGTCCGCCTCCGCGCCGAGGACCACGAGCGGCTCGGCGCCGGCCGCGAGCGCGCAGGCAATCGCACGTTCCAAGAGCGACACACCGGCGAGTTCCGCGAGTTGCTTTGGCCGACCGAAGCGGGTTGAGCCGCCAGCCGCGAGAACGATGGCCGCGTGCGCCACCGGCTAAAGCGCGAGGGCGCCGGGTGGCTGGTGAATCGGCTCGCGCCGTTCGCGCAGAGAAACGCCCGTAGCCGCGGCGAAGACGCGCTGGATTTCCGCGACAATCGAGAGCGCGATCTCCGCCGGAGAATCCGCGGCCAGATGCAATCCCGCCGGAGCGAACAAATCCGAGCAGGGCGCCGCGCCGCTATCGAGCACATCGAGGAGCAATTCCTCGCGCCGCCGCCGCGGGCCGACGACGCCAAGGTAGCGCAAGCCGAGCGGAAGCAGATGGCGCAAGGCCGCAGCATCGCGCCCGTAGTTGTGCGTCGCGATGACCGCCGCGGTCCAGGCGTCCACGCCGCCTGGCCATTCCGCGATGCTTTCGTGTTGCTCCGCTTCCCAGCCGAGCAGCGTGGCCTGCGCCTGCAGCGCGGCGCTGTCCGGTCCGCTTCCGAAAACCAGGAGGCGCACGGCCGGCTCAACTTGCTGGCTAAAGATTTCCGCGTCCGCCGGCGCGAATTCCGGAAGCGAAGTGCCGAGCGGGCCGGCACCGGCAAAACGCGTCGCCAGGAGAAACGGCTCCCGCCTAACGACTCGTTCCGCGACCCCCGCGAGCAGCGGCTTCCTCCACGCATTCGAGGAAAATCTCGATGCTGCCGTGACAGCCAAATCGCCGCCGCGTGTCGAACGAAAGCAACTTCGCCGCACCGCTCTGCAGGACTTCACGCGCTGCGAGCGCCACTTCCTCCTCGAGGCATCCGGCGCTGAGCGAGCCGGCTAAAGTCCCATCGCCGGCGATGAGCATGCGCGCCCCCGGCCGCCGATAACTGCTGCCGGTGGCCCGCACGAGCGTGGCCAGCGCAAAACTTTGGCCGCGCTTTTCCTGGGAGAGCCGCAGGATTTCCGCGAGCTCTTTCACACCAGGAGCTTGTCGGGCGTGATCGGCAGATCGCGCACGCGCTGGCCGGTGGCGTGGTAGACCGCGTTTGCCACCGCCGCAGCGATGCCGGTATTACCGATCTCGCCGATGCCCCGCGCACCCGCGGGGTTGAAAGCAAAGTCGGGCGCGCCAACGAAGTGGACGTCGATCTCGGGAACGTCGGCGTTGGTCGGCACGTGGTAGTCGGCCAGGTTGCGCGTCACCGGCAGGCCGGTGTGCGGATCGTAGGAAGTCTCCTCCATCAAAGCCATGCCGAGGCCCATGACCACTCCGCCGATGATCTGGCTGCGCGCGGTCTTCGCGCTGACCACGCGGCCGCAATCGATCACGCTCACCACCCGGGTGACCTGCACGCGCGGCAACAGCGGATCGATCTTCACCTCGACAAAATGCGCGCCGAAAGATTGAAAGGCGAACTCCTTCTTCGCGTCGTCCGCTTTCTTAAGCTGCGTCTCGACGACTACGGTCGGCTTGCCGGTGCGCTTGACGATGTCGGCAAAGGCGTCCGACTTCGCGGGCTCCGATTTCAAGCCGAGCCGCCCCGGTGCGACCAAAGAGAGGTTCGCCGCCTCCGCCTTGAAGAGCGGCGAGTTTGGGCTCTTGACCGCGAGCCGCGCGAGCTCCTGATGCAGCAGCGTGGCGACTTCGCTGATCGCGGTCCCGACAGTTGCGGTGGAGTTCGACCCGCCGGCGACCGGGCCGTAAGGGAAGTCGGACTTCCCGAGCTCGAAGGTAATTTTCTCGAAAGGAATCCCGAGGAACTCGGAGGAAAGCTGCGTGAAGGCGGTGTAAGCGCCGGTGCCGAGATCGTGCGTGGCGCATTGCACCGTGCAGCTGCCGTCATCGCGCAGGATGACCTTGGCCGCGGCGTTGCGCTTGTGCGCAGGATAGGTTGCGGTGGCCATGCCCCAGCCGACGAGTTGGTCGCCATCGCGCATGCTGCCCGGTTTGGCGTTGCGCTTGGCCCAGCCGAAACGCTCCGCGCCGACGGTGTAGCATTCCTTCAGGTGCTTCGCACTGAAGGGAAGATTGCCTTCCTTTGTGGGGTGATTGGCCGCGTAATTCATCACGCGGAGCTGCACCGGGTCCAGCTTGAGCGCGTCGGCTAATTCATCCAGGGCACACTCGAGCGCGTAAGTGCCGGGGCACTCGCCGGGCGCGCGCATGAAGGTGGGTGTGGCGACATTAAGCGGGTAAACAACTTCCTCGATGCGAATGTTCGCGCAGTCGTAGAGCGAGCCGGTCGAGCGCGTGCCGCAGGATTCGGTGTATTCGCCCACGGGCGAAGTCAGCGTCTCGGTCACGTGCCGCATGCCCTGCAGCTTCCCGTCGCGCGTCGCGGCCAGGCCAATCGTCTGCCGCGTGGGCGTGCGATGGCCGGTGCTGGTAAACATCGAACGCCGCGGCAGGTGGAACTTCACCGGCACGCGCGCTTCTTTCGCGGCCATGACGGCGAGGAGCACGTGCGGCCAGAGCGCGCCTTTGCAGCCGAAGGCGCCGCCGACGAAGGGGCAAATGACGCGCACGTTTTCCGTCTCCAAGCCATAGGTCCGGGCGAGCAAACTCTGCACGCCTTTGACGAATTGGGTGGCGTCAAACACGGTCAGCTTGTCGTCGTTTTCCCAGACTGCGATCGTGCCTGAAGTCTCGATCGGGTTGTGCGTTTCAGTCGGCGTAAGGTAGGTCTGCTCCACGCGCACGAGCTCGGAATTAGCCAGCGCCTTGGCGGCGTCGCCTTTGTCCACCTGGACCTTTTCCTGGTTGTTCTTCTTCGGCTTGGTCGCCTCGTCGCGCGCGGCTTCCATGGTCAAGACTGGCGTCTCGGGCGCGTAGCTCACCTTCACTAAATCAGCCGCGTGCCGCGCTTGCTCGATCGTCTGCGCCACCACCAGGCCGATGTATTGCCCGCCGTAATGAACCTGGTCGTCGCTCAGCGGATTGCGCTCCTCGTTGCGAATGCCGGAGCCGGACTGGCGTTCCTCCTTGGCCTTCGCTTCCTTTGGCTGCGGTGCGTTGAAAGGAGTCAGCACTTTCAAAACGCCGGGCGAAGCCTCCGCCGCGGCCGTGTCCATCGAGAGGATTTTACCCTTCGAGATCGTGCTCTCGACCGGCCAGGCAAAGGCGCAATTCGGCACCTCAAATTCCACGGCATATTTCGCGCCGCCGGTGACTTTGAGCGGACCGTCGACCCGACTCCGCGCTGGGCCCATGATTTTGCCTGGCTCCGCCATAATCAGGACATCCCCGCGACCGTGGTCAGCGCCCGAACGATCGAGCGTTTCGCGAGCTCGATCTTAAATTTGTTGTGCTCGTAAGCCTTCGCTTCGGCCAATTCCACCTCGGCCGCGGCGCGGAAATTCTTCTCGGTCGCGGATTGGCCTACGAGCGCCTGCTCCGCCTTGCTCGCGCGCCAGGGTTTATGCGCCACGCCGCCAAGGGCAAGGCGCGCAGTTTTGATCTTGTCGCCTTCCATTTCCAAGGCCGCAGCCACACTGACGAGCGCAAAGGCGTAACTCGCGCGGTCGCGCATTTTCAAATAATGCGAGCGCGCAAGGAACGGCGTCGCCGGAAGATCGACTGCGATGATCAATTCGTCCGGCCGTAGATTTGTCTCCACGTTCGGCGTGCTTCCGGGCAGGCGATGGAAATCTGCGATCGGGATGGTGCGCTCGCCCTGCGGGCCCTGCACGCGCACGACCGCCTCGAGCGCGACCAGCGCGACGTTTTGGTCGCTCGGGTTGGTGGCGATGCATTGCTCGCTCTGGCCGAGGATCGCGTGAATGCGATTGAATCCGCCGAGCGCGCCGCAGCCGCTGCCAGGTTGCCGCTTATTGCATGAGGGAAAGTCGGGGTCGTAGAAATAATAGCAGCGCGTGCGCTGGAGGAGATTGCCGCCGGTGGTCGCGAGATTCCGCAGCTGCGGACTGGCGCCGGAAAGCAGCGCCTGGCTCAGCACGGGATAGCGCGCGGTGATCAACGGATGCTCGGCGACATCGGAGTTGCGCGCGAGCGCGCCCAGGCGCACGCCGCCGCCATTCGGGAGTTCCTCGACTTGCGCGAGCGGCAGGCGATTGAGATCGACGAGATGCCGCGGCGTTTCCACGCCCATCTTCATCAGGTCGACTAAATTCGTTCCGCCGCCGAGAAATTTAGCCTGCCCATTGTCGGCCACGCCGCTGATCGCGCTGGCTGCGTCGGTGGCCCGGGCGTAGGTGAAGGGAGTCACGCGCCCGCCCCTTTCGCCCGCGCGGTCTTGATCGCATCGACGATGTTCGGATAGGCGCCGCAACGGCAGAGATTGCCGCTCATCCATTCACGAATCTCCGCGTCGCTCCGCGTGTGGCCTTCCTGGACGCAAGCCACCGCGGAACAAATCTGCCCGGAGGTGCAGTAGCCGCATTGGAAACCGTCGTGCTCGATGAAGGCCGCCTGCATTGGGTGCAGTTGGCCGCCCGGTTCCGCGAGGCCTTCGATCGTGGTGACCTCGAGCCCGTCATTCATTAATGCCAGGCTCAGGCAGGAATTCACACGCCGGCCATTCACCAGCACCGTGCAGGCGCCGCATTGTCCGTGATCGCAGCCCTTCTTCGATCCGGTGAGCTGGAGATTCTCGCGCAGGAGATCGAGCAAAGTGGTGCGCGGGTCGACTTCGAGCGCGACCTCCTTGCCGTTCAGCTGGAACTTCAATGGAACAGCCGGAGACGCCGCTGCCGCCTTCGCCGCCGCGGGCGAGGCGACCGCGGCGGGAGAATTTTGCGCCAGGGCGGAGAACCGCGAGCCAACGGCGAGGGCTGCGCCGGTGCCGGCAATTTGTTTGAGAAACCGGCGGCGTGTCGAGGGACTACCGAAAAGCAGGAGTTGATTCAACTCCTGTGGCGAGGAAGGCATGGGCACCTCTTCCTCGGGCTCATCGGGACGTCCGAGCATCAACCTACATTCGCCGCCCAGAACTTTTTGGATTCCCCCGAACCAAAAAAACCCCGGAACGACGAATGTAGGAGGCTGCGACGCGGGGCGCCTAACGAATCAACGGCGCCCGGCGGTGACGACGTTTCCCGGGAGCGACAGCTCCACCGGCGAAACGAAGCTCACAAAAATTTCCCTCATACCCCAAGGAGATTCGCGCCGCGGGACATCTTGGGCGTGTCCGGGGCGCAACTTGTGTATCTATTCGGTGGTTGTATCAGGACACCAGCATGATTTTCTCCCAGTCCTTTTCTTGAAACGCGCGGTCCTCATCCTCCTCGCCTTCGCCCTGATCGCGCTCGCGCTTTACTTCGGCTGGAAGGGACGCGGCCGCGCCGGCAGTTCCTACCAGACCGCGCCGGTCACGCGCGGCCCGCTCACCCAGGCGGTCACGGCCACGGGGACATTGAACCCGGTGGTCAACGTGCAAGTAGGCAGCCAGATCTCCGGGCAAATCCAGAAGCTCTTCGCGGATTTTAATTCCCCCGTGAAAGCGGGCGAAGTGATCGCGCAGATCGATCCTTCGATCTACCAGGCCAACGTCGCGCAAGCCGAAGGCGACCTGGCCAACTCCCAGGCCGTGCTCGAGCTCGCGCGACTCAACGCCAGCCGCACGCAGTCGCTCGTGGCCAAGCAAAACTCCTCGCAGTCCGAGCTCGACCAGGCCACGGCCTCGCTCCACCAGGCGGAAGCCGCGGTCAAAATCAAGGAAGGCGCGCTGCAGAAAGCGAAGGTCGATTTGAATAATTGCACCATCGCCTCGCCGATCGATGGCATCGTCATTTCCCGGAATGTCGACGTCGGGCAGACTGTGGCCGCGAGCCTGAATGCGCCGGTTATTTTCACCGTCGCGGCCGACCTCACGAATATGCAGATCGACGCCAACGTGGCCGAGGCCGACATCGGCGCGGTCGAGATCGACCAGCCGGTCGACTTCACGGTCGACGCCTTTCCCACGCAGACCTTCCACGGAAAAGTGAAGCAGGTGCGGAACGCGCCCATCACCGTCCAGAATGTCGTCAGCTACGACACCGTCATCAGCGTCAGCAATCCCGACGGGAAGTTGAAGCCCGGCATGACCGCGAACGTTTCCATCGTCGTGGCTCAGCGCGAAAATGTCGTCAAAGTTTCCAACGCGGCCCTCCGTTTCCGCCCGCCGAATGTCGACAAGACGGTCGCAAGCACGCCAGCCGCCGGCGGGGCGGGTGGCGCAGGCCGCGGCGGCCGCGGCGGGCGACGCAGCGGTCCCGGCGGCGAAGAACGGCGTCCGGAGCGCACCGTTTACGTCCTCCCGTCCCCGGACGCGGAGCCCAAGGCGGTGCAAATCAAGACCGGCATCAGCGATGGCGCCGTGACCGAAGTCCTCGAAGGCTTGCGCGAAGGCGACGCGGCGATCACCGGGAGCATCCAGGCCGGCGCGGCGGCCCCGCGGTCGCCCACGAATAATCCCTTCAGCGGCGGCGGCGGACGCGGCCGGCCGTAGCCTTCCCTTTGTCGCCGTGCCTAACGAGTCGCCTGTGATCGAATTGCGGCAGGTCGAAAAGACCTACCACACCGGCGAAGTCGAGGTGCGCGCGGTCCGCGGAGTTTCCCTGAGCATCGGGCGGGGCGAATTCGTCGCGCTCATGGGCTCGAGCGGCAGCGGCAAGTCGACCTTGATGAATCTGCTCGGCTGCCTCGACCGGCCGACCGCGGGAAAATATCTCCTCGATGGCGAGGACGTCTCCGGGCTCACGCGCGATCGCCTGGCCGATGTGCGCAACCAAAAGCTCGGCTTCGTTTTCCAAAATTTTAACCTGCTCGCGCGCACCTCCGCGCTCGAGAATGTGGAGCTTCCCTTGCTCTACGCGGCGCGGCGGCTGAGCAACAGCGAACTGCGCGCGCGGGCCGAGCGCGTGCTCGCGGCTGTGGGTCTGGCGGGCCGCGGCGACCATTACCCGAGCCAGCTTTCCGGCGGGCAACAGCAGCGCGTGGCCGTGGCGCGGGCTTTGATCAACGAACCCGAAGTCCTGCTCGCGGACGAACCGACGGGGAATTTAGACAGCAGGACGAGCGTGGAGGTGATGGAGATTTTCCAAAACCTGAACGCGAACGGGATCACCATCGTGATGGTGACGCACGAGCCCGACATCGCCGCTTACGCGAAGCGCAATGTGGTCATGCGCGACGGCGTGGTCTTGACGGACGCGCCGGTCGCCCATCGCCTGCATGCGCCGGAAGAACTCGCGAAACTCCACGCGGCCTAACGAATCATGCGCGTCGTCTCCACCTTCAAGATCGCCGGGCGCGCCCTTCGCCGGAACAAGCTGCGCTCCGGGTTGACCGCGCTCGGGATTATCATCGGCGTGGGCGCGGTCATCGCCATGGTCAGCATCGGCAACGGCGCCAAGGCGCAGGTGGAAGCGCAGATCGCGAGCCTGGGCGAGAACGTGATTCTGATCTTTTCCGGCAGCACCACCGCGAGCGGGATCCGCACCGGCTGGGGCGGCGCCGGCACGCTCAAGATCGAGGATGCGGAAGCGATCCGGCGCGAAGTGCCAGGCGTCACTTTGGTAAGCGAGGAAGTCGTCTCGACCGCGCAGGTCGCGGCCGGAAATCAGAATTGGTTCACCCGCATCTACGGCGAATCGGCTGACTATTTCCAACTGCGGCAATGGCCCTTGATCGCGGGCGCGCAGTTTACCGAGCAAGATGTGCGCAGCTCGAACAAGGTCGCGGTGGTCGGCCGCACGACCGCGACCCAGATTTTCGGGAGCGAGGATGTGGTCGGCCAAATTCTGCGGATCAAGAATGTGCCGTTTGTCATCACCGGCGTGCTCGCGCCGCGCGGCCTTAGTCCGCAGGGCACCGACCAGGACGACATCGTGATCATGCCTTACACCAGCGCGATGAAACGCGTGCTCGGCGGCGGCGTGACTTTGCGGAACATCAACGTGCAGGTCGCAAGCGCGCCCGACCTCGCGCCGGCGCAGCAGCAGATCATCGGGTTGCTGCGCCAGCGGCATAACATTCGCGAAGGCAGAGACGACGACTTCACCGTGCGCACGCAGGAGGAAATCGCCGAGACCGCGACCGCGACCTCGCGGGTGATGACGCTGCTCCTCGGCTCGATCGCGGGCGTCTCGCTGATTGTCGGCGGCATCGGGATCATGAACATCATGCTCGTGAGCGTCACCGAGCGAACGCGCGAGATCGGCGTGCGGCTCGCGGTGGGCGCGCATGGCCGCGATATCCTGATGCAATTTTTGATCGAGGCCGTGGCGCTTAGCTCCATCGGCGGCGTGATCGGCATCCTCCTCGGCCTCGGGACCTCGCAGATTCTCTCGCGCGTGGCCGATTGGCCAACCTTGATCTCCGTCAGCTCGATCGTGGTTTCGTTTCTCTTCAGCGCGGCCGTGGGTGTGTTCTTCGGATTTTACCCGGCACGCCGTGCGGCGGCGCTCGATCCGATCGAGGCGCTACGTTACGAATGAGCTGATTTCTTCCAGCGGCTTGCGCTGGATGTCCGGGACCATGGCGTCGTCGGCCGGATGACCCACAACCAGCAAGATGAATGGCTTTTCGTGCGCCGGGCGGCCGAGAATTTTATTCAGGAAAGCCATCGGGCTGGGCGTATGCGTGAGCGCGGCGAGCCCGCAATGATGGAGCGCGCTAACGAGTAGTCCGGTGGCGATGCCGACAGACTCGGTGGCGTAGTAGTGCTTCAGCTTCGTCCCATCGGGCAGCAGGCGAAACGGCTGCGCGAAAATCGCGATCAGCCAGGGCGCGATCTCGAGGAAGGGCTTGTTCGAATCAGTCCCAATGGGAGCCAGCGCCTCGAGCCACGCGGCCGGCGCGCGGTGCTGGTAGAATTCGCGTTCCTCCTCCTCGGCCTCGACGCGAATGCGCTGCTTGATCGCGGCCTGGCTGATCGCAACGAAGTGCCACGGCTGCAGATTCGCGCCATTGGGCGCCGTGCCGGCGGTGCGCAGACAAAGCTCGATCAACGCGCGCGGAACCGGCCGTGGAGAGAATTCGCGGATCGTGCGGCGGCGCTGCATTTCCGCGTGAAACGAAAGCGCGCGCTCGAGCAATTCATCATCGGAGCGATGTGGAATCTTCGGCGCGGCGATGAGACGCGGGGCAGGCATGCGGGAGCATTAGCACCGGGTCGCGGGAAAACGAAGAGCGATTCGGGGATTGCCCGCCGCGTGAAATCGTCGCGTAATCAGCGCATGACCGAGGTGGAGCGAGGGACGGCCTTTGGCGCGCCCGGCGCGGAAGCGCGCTGGACCCAAAGCACGAAGGAAGGGATCGGCACGGCGTATCACACCAGTTGCCGTCTCTGGTTCACCCTTTCGCACGGGATCGTGAACGAGATCTACTACCCGCACGTCGACCAGCCCTGCACCCGCGACTTCCAGTTTCTCATCACCGACGGCGAAACATTCTGCCACGAGGAACGGCGCGATCTCGATCATCAGATCGAGTATCCCGAGCGCGGCGCGCTCCTCTATCGGATCACGAATTCCGAGCGCGCGGGGCGCTACCGGATCATCAAGGAGATCGCGACCGATCCGCATTCCTCGGTCTTGCTCGTGCAAACGCGCATCGAAATCGCGGATGAAAGCCTGCGCTCGAAGCTGCGCGTCTTCGCCTTGCTCGCACCGCATTTGAAGAAGGGCGGGATGCACAACAACGCCGCCGTGTGCGACGTCGGCGGAGCCAATCTCCTGCACGCCTGGCGTGAGGAAATTCACCTCGTGCTGGGAGCGCAGCCGGGCTTTCTCCGGCGCTCGGTCGGCTACGTCGGCGCGAGCGATGGCTGGCAGGACTTGCAGAATTTCCGGATGGACTGGGAGTTTGACCAGGCGCTCGATGGCAACGTCGCCCTGACCGCGGAAATCGATCTCTCGCGCGGGCACGACTTCCTCGTCGCCGTGGCCATGGGCCGGAGCGAGCAGAGCGCCGTGACCAAGCTCCTGCAGTCGTTAGGCAGCACTTTCACCGAGCAGCGCGCGGACTTCGTCCAGCAATGGCGCCGGGCCCTGCCGGAGGAAAACCTCGACGCGCACACTGGCGATGGCGGCCGGCTTTTTTGGGTCAGCCGCTCGGTCCTGCTGGCGCACGAGGACAAGACTTTTGTCGGCGCGCTGGTGGCCTCGATGAGCATCCCGTGGGGCGAAGCCAAGGGCGACGATGAACTCGGCGGCTACCACCTCGTCTGGTCGCGCGACATTGTGCAAAGCGCGCTCGGCCTGCTCGCGAGCGGACGCAAAGGCACCGCCCGCCGCGCGCTCATCTGGCTGGCCTGCCTGCAACAGCGCGATGGTCTCCTGCCACAGAATAGTTGGATCAATGGCCAGCCGTATTGGACCGGGCTGCAGCTTGATGAAATCGCCGCGCCGGTCCTGCTTGCCTGGCGCCTGCGGGAACTCGACGCGCTCGGGCTTTTCGATCCCTGGACGCTGGTGAGCCGCGCGGCCCGCTTCCTGGTTTTGCGCGGTCCGGTGACGGGGCAGGATCGCTGGGAAGAAGCGGCTGGCTATTCTCCCGGGACACTCGCGGTGATTGCGGCCGCGATGGTTTGCGCGGCGGAGTTTGCCCGCGCGCGCGGCGAGGAAGCGAGCGCTCGGTTTGCCTATGAATATGCTGACTGGCTCTCGGCGCACCTCGAAGAATGGACCACGACCACGCGCGGGGAACTCCTCCCGGGGACGCCGCGGCATTACCTGCGGATCACGCCCTCGGACCCGGCCGACCCGCGCTTCACCTGCGAGCCGGACACCGCGCTGCTCCAGATCGCCAACGGCGGCGGATTGCATCCGGCGCGCAACATCGTCGGCGGCGATTTTCTGCAACTCGTTAGGCTGGGTTTGCGCGACGCGCACGATCCACTGGTGGCCGACTCGGTGAAAGTGCTGGATGCGGCGCTGCGCTTCGACCTGCCACAAGGGCCTTGTTGGCGGCGTTACAATCACGATGGCTACGGGCAGAAAGCGGATGGGAGCGCCTTTGATGGCACGGGTGTGGGCGGCTGTTGGCCGCTGCTTACCGGCGAGCGCGGTCATTATGAATTGGCCGCCGGGCGCGATCCGCTCCCCTTCATTCAGGCGCTCGAGCGCTTTGCGAATGCCGGCGACATGCTCCCGGAGCAGGTCTGGTTTGGCGAAGCCGCGCGCGGTTATCTGCCGGGCGCGCCCACCGGCTCGGCCATGCCACTCTGTTGGACGCATGCGGAATACCTCTCGTTAGTCCGCAGCCGCGCCGAGGGCGGACCGTGCGACCGGGTGCAGCCAGCCTATGAACGCTACGTGCGCCAACAGCGTCGTGGCTCGGAGTTCGAGATGTGGACCCTGGCCCATCGCCTGGATCGAATCGCGCCCGGCCGGACGTTGCGGATCATCACCGACGGTGAGGCGACGGTGCGCTGGACCGCGGCGGGCGCCCCCGCGCCGCAGGAGAGCCACGCCCAGGGGACCGGCCTCGGGCTATGGTTCGCCGATCTTGCGACCGCAGCACTGCCGGCCGGCGCGCAGGTGGAATTCCTCCTCGAACGCGCGGGCGCGCCGCTCGCCGAGGTGCAACGCGTGATCGTGCGGGAAACTTAGCCGCGCCTTGATTGGCGGCGATGCCGCCAGGCGATGAGCGCGAGCAGTCCCGCAACGACCGGCCCAACCGCCGGGACTTCCGGAATCGCCGCGATCTGCACGGCCTCGAAGCCCGCGGAAGTCGATCCACCGTCGGCGTTTCCCTGGCCACCAGCGCGCCAGGTTCCGTTCGCGGCGAACTGCGTCGCCTCGAGGTAATGCTCCCGCAAGGTCTCGTATTGGAGGCGTGCCGAAGCGGCGACCTGGCCGGCCTCGGACGACTTCGCGTCGCTCGATTTCCATGGCGTTGAATCGGGAGAAGACAGCACGCTTCCAACTTGCTGGCTAACGAGCGCACGCTGCGCAAAAACCAGGTCAGGCAGGCCGGGTCTGGCCCTTTCCCCGGCCACGGCGTGGGTCCGCGCCGGCGGGAGATAGATCACCTCGGCTTCGCGCCCGGCCATCAGGCTCGGGCGACCCCCACCGCGCGCCGGGACCAGCGCAAGGATGAGTCCGCCGCCAAAAGCGATCGCCGCCAGTAAGGTGATAACAAGCGCGCTCCGTCCGCTGCCAAAACGACGCTCACTGCACCGGGATGGCCCCTCACCTCGGATGGGCACCGCTGCCAAACCGAGCCCATCCGCAAAAGGCGCCGCCGGCATGAGCTCACGGAGCGATAAGGTGCGCTCGTATGGTTTCCCGCCATTTGATTTCCTCGCCACGCGCTTTCAAAAAGCACGAAGCGTTCCGCCTGTGGGCCCTCCTGCGCAATGCCTCGTAACGGCGAGATGCGGTGATTTTCTCCTAGCCCGGCTTCCACGTGCGAAAAGCTCCCCTGCCCCGAAAGAATTGCCTCGGCGCTCGGGTAATCCAAAGTGGTGACGCGGTAGACGGCACCCTGCCATCGCCGAGCAAGCTGCGGAAGATCGGCCAAGCGTGGCCGCAGCCGTGTATACGCCGAATGCGCTCGCGCTGGCATGCTGGCTTCGGCGAAGGAGAGGCGGGGGCGGGAATCGAACCCACGAATAGCGGTTTTGCAGACCGCTGCCTTACCACTTGGCTACCCCGCCATTGCGCGAGCGGGAGATTAGGAGCACGCCGCGGTACTGTCAACGCGCGCAGCCTGATCGTTGGACGGGAATTCGAGAAGCGCGCACCTTTCTGCCGAAACCATGACCGCATCCTCCGCCGATCTCTTTGCCGCCGCCCAGAAACGCATCCCGGGTGGCGTGAACTCCCCTGTGCGCGCATTCCGCGGGCTCGACCGCGAGCCGTTCTTTGTCGAGCGCGCGGAAGGCGCCCGCCTTTGGGATGTCGATGGCCATGAATACATCGACTACGTCGGCACGTGGGGCCCGGCGATTCTCGGGCATGCGCCGAAAGTCGTGGTCGAGGCGGTGAGCGCGGCGGCCGCGCGCGGAGTGAGCTTTGGCATTCCCAACCCGCTCGAAGTGGAGATGGCGGAATTAATCTGCCGTTGGGTGCCTTCGATCGAGAAGGTCCGCATGGTCAACAGCGGCACCGAAGCCACCATGTCCTGCATCCGACTCGCACGCGGGTTCACCGGACGGGAAAAAATCATCAAGTTCGAGGGCTGCTACCATGGGCACGTCGACTCGCTCCTGGTGAACGCGGGGAGCGGCGCGCTCACCCATGGCGCTCCGGATAGTGCAGGCGTGCCAGCGCGCTTCGCCGATCTCACGATCGCGCTTCCCTTTAATGACATCGAGGCGGTGCGGACCGCCTTTCGCGAAAACACCGACGAGATCGCGGCGATCATTCTCGAGCCGATTCCGGCCAATGCCGGCCTCTTCTTCCCGCGCGATCAGTTCCTCGCGCAGCTCCGCGAAGAATGCACCCGGCACGGCGCGCTGCTTATTTTCGACGAAGTGATGACCGGATTCCGTGTGGCTCGCGGTGGCGCGCAGGAACTTTACCAAATCACGCCCGACTTGACCGCACTCGGCAAAGTCATCGGCGGCGGCCTGCCGGTGGGCGCGTTCGGCGGGCGGGCGGAGATCATGGATTGCCTTTCGCCGCTCGGCCCCGTCTACCAGGCTGGCACCCTGTCCGGGAATCCGCTGGCAATGGCCGCCGGGCTGGCGCAATTGCGGGAGCTTGAGCGGATCAATGGCTGGGCCTTGCTCGAGACTCTGGGTGCGCAATTTGAGCGGGAGACCCGCGCCGCGCTCCGGCGGTCGAACGAGAGCTTCACTTTCCATCGCATCGGCTCGATGTTTTGCCTCTTCTTCACCGCTGAACCCGTGCTCGACCTGGCCACGGCGCAACGGAGCGATCGCGCCCGCTTTGCGCACTTCTTCCGGCATTGTCTCGATCATGGCGTCTACGTTGCGCCGTCGCAGTTCGAGACTGGTTTCATTTCCACCGCCCACACAGCCGGCGACATCAGCCGCACGACCGCGGTGATGGCCGAGGGGTGGCGCACCCCGGGCGCCTAGAAGCTGGAAAAAGATTTCGAAAAAACTTTACGTCGTCAGGCATCCGTCTACCTTTTGTCTACCGAAAGGTTAATGTATGTCTACCACCACCCTCGATTCCTCTCCTCTCCAAGACACCGAACTCTTCCGCCGGGCCGCCATCGGAGATCACAGCAGCTTGAACGAGCTTTATCGCCGCTATTCCGGCGTGCTCCTCGCCACTGCATTCCGCGTGCTGAATAATGCCCGCGATGCCGAGGAGGTGGTGCAGGAAGCTTTTGTCCAGATCTGGGAGAAAGCTTCCGTCTACGATGTCCGCCGCGGTAAACCGCTTACGTGGGCGATGACTTTGACTCGCAATAAAGCGATCGATCGCCTCCGCCGTCTCCAGCGCCGTCGCCGTTTACACGACGAGATCGAAGAAGAGGCGAAAATCTGGGACCGCATGACCGAGATCGATTCCTCCGATGAAGCCAGCGCGCACGAGACGCAGGCAATGGTCCGGAGCGCGGTCATCCAACTTTCCGACGACCAGCGCAAGGCGATTGAGCTGGCGTTCTTTGGCGGCCTGACGCAGCAGGAAATCGCGCAGCAACTCCGGCAGCCGCTCGGCACGGTCAAGGCTCGTATCCGCCGCGGGATGATGAAGCTGCGCCAGATCATCGGCCCGAAGCTCTAGCCGCGCGGTAAATCCTTTGCGCCGCCCGGGCGCGTGGACTAGGAAACTCGCTTGTGAGTTCCCCGAGTCCTGGCCCGGTGCGCGCAGTCGCAAAGTTCTTCTTCGATGGGGACCGCAAATTCTTCGTCAAAGGAGTCACCTACGGACCGTTCCGGCCGGACGCGGAAGGCCACTACCTCGGCGACCCGCAAAAACTCGAGACCGACCTCGGGCTCATGCGCGACGTCGGGGTTAATGTCCTCCGCATTTATCATTGCCCCCCGCGGTGGTTCCTCGATCGCTGCGCGGCCGCCGGCGTGCGCGTGCTCATCACCGTCCCGTGGGCCAAGCACATTGAATTCCTTCGCGAAAAGAGCGCGCGCGACGCCATCACGGAAGCGGTCCGCTCGACCGTGGCCGCGCACGCCGGGCATCCGGCGATCTTCGGTTACCTCGTCGGCAACGAAATAAGCAGCAACATGGTCCGCTGGCTCGGCGTGCGCCGGGTCACGGAATTCCTCGAGCACCTCATCCGCGTGGGGCGGGCGGAAAACCCCCACGTCCTCTTCTCCTACGCCAGCTTTCCGCCGACCGAGTTCCTCCTGCCGCAGAACGTCGACTTCTATTGCTTCAACGTTTACCTGCATAACCAGCGCGACTTCGAGCGCTACCTCCTCCGCCTGCAGAATCTCGCGGAAGACCGCCCGCTCATCCTGGGCGAGTTCGGCATGGACACGATCCGCCACCCCGAGGAAGAGCAGGCCGCGATGCTCTGCTGGCACGTCGACAGCGTGCTCAAGTGCGGGCTTGCCGGGACGATCTTCTTCGCCTGGACCGACGAATGGTTCACCGGCGACCAGGAAATTACCGACTGGGCCTTTGGCTTGGTCACGCGCGATCGACAGCCGAAGAAATCCTTCCACGCGCTCCGCGATCGCCTGGGCGCGCCGGAGCAGCCGCTGGAGCGGGTGCCGCTTGCGCGCACGCCTTCGATTTCCGTGATCGTCTGCTCCTATAATGGCGCGGCCACGCTCGAAGCTTGCCTGGAGTCGTTAGGCAAAATCGATTACCCCGATTACGAAGTCATCCTGGTGGACGACGGCTCGACCGATAACACCCCGGAAATCGCCGCCCGCTTTCCCGGCGTGCGTTATCTCCACCAGACGAACCACGGCCTGAGCCACGCGCGCAACACCGGCGCGGCCGCGGCCCGCGGCGAAATCTTTGCCTACACCGACTCCGATTGCATGGCCGATGTCGACTGGCTCTACTTTTTAGTCAGCACTTTGTTGAGCGGCGATTACGCGGGGGTAGGCGGACCAAACATCTCGCCGCCGGCGCAAAATTGGGTCCAAGCCTGCGTCGCCGCTGCGCCCGGCGGGCCCAGCCACGTGCTCCTGACCGATACCGTCGCCGAGCATATTCCCGGCTGTAACATGGCCTGGTGGCGTTGGGCTTTTGAAAACGTGGGCGGCTTCGATGCGGAGTATCACAAAGCTGGCGACGACGTCGATTTCTGCTGGCGCGTGCAGCAGGCCGGCTTCGAGATTGCCTTCAGCCCGACCGCGATTGTCTGGCATTACCGGCGTTTCACCCTCAAGGCTTTTCGGAAACAACAGGAAGGCTACGGCGAAGCGGAGTCGATGCTCCGCTTCAAGCACCTGATCTTTTTCGGGCCCACCGGCACCGCGAAATGGCGCGGGCAGATCTACGGCACGCCGCGCTTCAGCTGGTTTATCAATCGCCCGATTATCTACCACGGCATTTTTGGCGACGGCTTCTTCCAATCGATCTATCCCACGCCGCAAAGTGAACTCGCTGCCTATCTGGGCAGCGTCGAGTGGTTCGCGCTCACGGTCTTCCTTTTCGGGCTCGGAATCTTCCTGCCGGAGGTGCGCATCGTGCCGTACCTGATGCTCGGCGGCACGCTCTGCGTGGCCATGTCCTACATGCTGCGCGCGCGCATCGAGCCGAAGTTCGACACCGTCGCCGCGCGTCTGTTCGTCACTTTCCTCGCGATCGCGCAACCGCTCGTCCGCGGCTGGTCGCGTTACTTCACCTGGTTGCAGTTTAAGCGCACCCCGCGCGCCGTCATTACCGCCCATGAACTTCTGCCGCCGGAGACAGCGGGTGCGGAAACGCCGGAGCGCCGAAGCTATTGGAGCGAGGAGAGCAAAGATCGGCATCAGCTCCTCGGGGTGATCTTTGCCCTGCTCGAGGAGGAAGGCTGGCGCTACAGCAGCGACACCGGGTGGAACGAGTGGGATATCCAAATCTACGGCAACTTCTGGTGGAGCGTGACTCTGCAAAGCGTGACCGAATATCACGGCGGTCCGAAATGCCTCACGCGCGTGCGGCTGCGGCACCGCTTCGTCCCGACCACGGTGATCATCAATCTCGTGATCGTTACGCTTCTCATCTATCACCAGCTCAACACCGCCAACGCGCAGCCATGGATCCTGCTGCCGTATGCCGTGTTCATTACCTTCCTGGCTCTGCGCGCGCGGCAGTTGAAGTCACGCGTGGCGGAGTTGGTGGATCTCGCTGCCTATCGTCTCGGCCTTAGCCGGATCAAGGGCAACGCCACCACGGCCTCGAGAATTGCCCGGCTGAAGCGATGCGTCGGGCGCTGCTGCTTCGCTTCGTCGTGCGCGCTCGCCTGCGAGTTCGCCCTGGCTGCGACGCTCGAATCTTTTCGACGATTGGCGCCTGCAGGAAATGCCGGTGCGCTTCGTCGCGACGGGGATGGCCTGCGGGGTCGCATTTCTCTTCGCGGCCGGCGCTTTCCCGGAATGGCTGAGCGCCGCGGAAACAGGCAGCCCTCTTTTGGGCCGTGGCCATTGCCTTGCGGCTGGTCGTTTTGCCCCTGGAACCGGGCGACGACTTCTGGCGTTACCAATGGGAAGGCAAAATCCAGCAGGCCGGATTCAATCCTTACGTGACCGCGCCGGACGACGTCACCCTTGCGCCGCTGCGCGCGACCTTTCCCGAGTTCTACAAGATCAACCACCGCGACTTCCGCGCGATTTATCCGCCGGGCACCGAACTGCTTTTCGCGGGGTTAAGCCGCGTGACCGGGAGCCCGCTGGTCTACAAGCTCCTCTTCGCCGCGGCCGATCTGGCCACCGCCGGCCTTCTCCTGCTCCTGCTTCCGGGCGCGGGACGTTATGCGCAGGCCGCGTGGTATGCCTGGAATCCGCTGGTGCTCTACAGCTTTGCCGGCGCGGCGCATTTCGACAGCCTCATGATCCTGCCCATGCTCGGCGGCATCCTCTTGCTCGTCCGGCAGGAGAGCGCACCGGACGCGCGGCAGCGGTGGCTCCTGGCGCTCGGCGCGGCGGCGCTCTTCGGGGTCGCGATTTCGATCAAGCTCATCCCCGTCCTGCTCATTCCGCTGGCTGTTTTCGCACTCCGCGGGCGGTCCCCCGCCCTGCTCCTGAGCGCGGCCATCCCGGGCGGGTTGAGTTTGCTCTACGGCTATCCGCAGATCGACATCTGGGAGTCGTTAGGCAACTTCGCCTACGTCACCCGCTTGAACGATCTCTTCTGGTGGATCATCGAGGAGACCGTCTGGCCGAACATCCGGCAAAAGAACTACCAGTATAATGTCGTCATCGTCGTCGCCGTGCTCCTGCTCTCGCTCGTCTTCTTTCGCAATTGGCGACGCGGGATGCTCTGGGTGCTCGGGATTGCCCTCATTCTCAGTCCGGTCCTGCACCCATGGTATCTCACCTGGATCCTTCCGCTGGCCGCCTGGCGCGGGGCGCAGCCCTGGCAAATGCTCTCCGTTACGCTCTTCGCCTACTTCCTCTTCTGGAACGAGCGCCTCTTCCTCCTGCCCTGGCACGCCGAACTCTGGATGCGCGGCATCATTATCCTGCCGCCCCTGGTCGCGACTGCCTTCTTTTTGCTTCGCTCGCCTGAAGAAAAAGATCCGGCGCCGGCGCGCGCCTAATTTTCTCGACTGGCGATTTTCGTGCATCCAAGCTCGAACCAGTGGCGAAAAACCGCGCGATACCCAGAACTCAATCCCTATGAAAAAACTACTCGTTAGCCTTACCTCCGCTCTCCTCTTGGTCGGCCTGGCCGGCTTCGCGCAGGCGCAGTCACTCGTGGGTCTCGGCGCTGCCGGGACCTCCCTCTCCTTCTATAGCTCCCCTGGCTTCCGTTCCTACGACCGTCCCGATCACGGGACTGAATGCTGGCGATAGCCTGATCGGGATCGACTACTTCTCCTCCAGCAACGGCCTCCTCTACGGCATGGGTTCGAGCGGATCGCTCTACACTTTGAGTTCCACGGGCGCGGCCACGCTCGACGTTAACAACGCCGTCCCCGGAGCGACGGTGATTGACTTCAATCCCGCCGGCTAACCGCCTGCGCGTCTTTCGCCGGCACGAATAACTTCCGCCTCACGCCCGGAACTGGCGTGGTGACCTCGGATGGAGCCTTCACCTTCGCCGCGGGCGATCCGAATCAAGGCGCGACCCCGAACCTGGTCGCCGCGGCTTACACGAACAACATCGCCGGGCCCGCTTCGACCGCGCTTTACAGCATCGACGCCACCCTGAACGCGCTCATCCTCCACATCGACCGCGCCGCAGTTCTCCACGCTCACGACCGTCGGCACGCTCATGCTCGGTGGAGTGATGTTTGATGCGCTCAATGGCATCACCGGTCTCGACGTGCTCACCACGGTGGCGGCAGCACGAACACCGCCTACTTCTCGAGCGGCAATTCGCTCTACACGCTTAACCTCACCACCGCGGTGCTTACGCCCGTGAGCACGCTCAACGGCGCAGCGCTGCGCGACATCGCCGTAGTCCCGGAGCCTTCGACCTACGCGCTGCTCGCGGTGAGCTTGATCGGCGGGGCGATCTTCCTGCGCCGCCGGCAGGCCGCCTAATTTAGACAGCAACTTCAAGCCGCGGCGTTCCTCGTGAGCGCCGCGGCTTTTTTGCGCCTAGTCCAGAAGCTCGAGCGCGTCGTTGAAGTCCGCCGGCAGCGGCGCTTCGAACTGCATCGCTTCACCCGTTGTCGGGTGCGTGAACCCCAGCCGCCAAGCGTGCAGCATTTGGCGTGGATAGGCTTTCGCCAAGCGCGCGCCGTAGAGCTTGTCGCCTAAAACCGGATGCCCAAGATGATGCAAGTGCACCCGGATCTGGTGCGTCCGTCCGCTGTGCAGCGCACACTCCACCAGGCTCGCGCTGGTGCCCGCGCGCACCACTTTGTAATCGGTCCGCGCGGAGCGCCCACGGGTCGAGCGCGCGATCGCCATTCGCTGCCGATGGATCGGGTGCCGCGCAATCGGCGCGTCGATCGTGCCGCTGGCTTTTTTCGAGTCGCCCCGCGACCAGCGCGAGATAAGTCTTCGTCATCGTGCGCGCGGCAAATTGCCGCGAAAGTTCGCGGTGCGCCTGGTCGTTCTTCGCCACCACCAGGCAGCCGCTGGTTTCCTTGTCGAGACGATGGACGATCCCCGGCCGCTCCTTTCCGCCAATGCCGGAAAGCGCGGTGCAATGGTGCAGGAGCGCGTTCACCAGCGTGTGCTCGCGGTTGCCCGCGCCCGGATGCACCACCATCCCCGCGGGCTTGTCCAGCACCAGGAGATCGTCGTCCTCGAAAAGAATTTGCAGCGCGATCTCTTCCGCCTCGGCCTCGATCTTTTCCGGCGCCGGCACTTCCAGCGTCACCGCATCGCCCGTCTTCACGATTTCGCGCGTGCGCGGCACCGCGGCGTTTAGCCTAACGAATCCTCCCTCGATCAACGCCTGCAGGCGCGAGCGCGAAAAATCCGGCAATTCCAGCGCGAGGAAGCGATCCAGCCGCAGGCCGGCGCGTTCCCGGGGAACGAGTAATTCAATCATGCTTGCGGCCCGTGCTGGTCTTTTCGCGGAATCGCGCGAATGATACGCGATCACAATGCCCGACGCTCTCCAAGTGCCGCCGCAAACCTGTCCCGCGTGCGGCACTGCGGTCGATGTCTCCGAAGCGGAACCGCTGGCGAAGATCGCCTGCCCGCAGTGCGGGGAAAAATTCCGCGTCGAGACGGCCTTCGATAATTTCAAGCTCACCGAAACCCTCGGCGTGGGCGGGATGGGCTCGGTTTACAAGGCGCAGGACACGCGGCTGGGCCGCTTCGTTGCCCTCAAGTTGCTGCGTAAAGATTTGAGCGCCGATCCCGCGGAGGCGGCGCGTTTGGAACAGGAAGCGCGCGTGACTGCGGCGATCAATCATCCCAACGTCGTCCAGCTTTACTCCTCGGGCACGGCGCACGGGCAGATCTACCTGGTGATGGAATTGGTCGATCACGGGAGCCTCGACGACTTGATGGCGCAGCACGCTCGCGTGCCCGAGCGGCAGGTGCTCGAGACCGGCATCCAGGTCGCGCGCGGGCTGGAGGCGGCGCATGAAAAGGGTTTGATTCATCGCGACGTTAAACCGGCCAACATCCTCTTCTCCGATGCGCGGACCGCGAAGATCGGCGATTTCGGTCTCGCCGGCGCGGCGGAACAACACGCCGAAGCGCAGCAGGAGATTTGGGGCACGCCCTACTATGTCGCACCTGAGCGCCTGGACAATGCGCCGGAGGATTTTCGCAGCGATATCTACAGCCTCGGCGCGACCCTCTTTCACGCGCTCGCCGGCCGCCCGCCGATGGAAGCGGAGACCACCTCGGCCGCGGAATTGCGCCGGCTAAAAAGCGCGCCGCCCAGCCTGCGCTCGCTCGCGCCGGAAGTGTCGAAGGAAACCGCGCTCGTGATCGACCGCATGCTCCGCCCGGACCCGGCGAACCGCTTTACTTCCTACGCGCACCTGGTCGATGAATTGCGCCGCGCCTGGCGCGCGCTCCCGGCGGATGGGAGCGCGCCGGCGGAACGCTCGTGGCTCAAGCCGATGGTCATTGGTCTCGTTAGTCTGGCGCTCCTCGCGGGTGCGGCGGCTATTATTGGCTTCATCGCAAGCCGGCGGCCCCGTCCGCCGCGGTGGCGCCGGGCACGCCCGCTGCCGGGGGCCGACAACAGCACCGCGCTCCAGCAGCGCTACGAGGAAGCGCGCCGGCAATTATTAGACGGCAAATTGGAAGCCGCGACCGCCAGCTTCACGAAGCTAATCAAGGAAGCGGGCGACCGACAACCGTTGCAAAACTGGGCCCGGCTCCACCTCGGGCTCGCCCAGATGTTGCAGGCTAAAATCGCGCCCGCGCGCGACAGCTTCGAGCAGCTCCAGCGGAGCGCCGCCTTCTCTGCGAAGCCGGCCGAGTCCGATCTCCCGCGCTTCTTCACCGAGACCGCGCGCGCCCTCGCCGGCAGCGGCCCGGTGCGCGGCGCGGCCGAGGCCGAGGCCACGGGCTGGAACAGTTTCGCGCTCTTCCTTTACGGGGTGAAAGACTGGCAGCTGCGCGAGTTCGACGAGGCCGCGGCTTACCTGCGGAAATTCGCCGAGAGCGACGCCGCCTAACGAGCAAAAGTGGATCGCCGACTATCAACCGCTTGCGCGCAAGTTCCTCGCGGATCACGCTGTCTATGCCGAGGCCAAGGCCATTCCGCAGCGCCTCACGACCGCGGCCGTGGCGCAGTCGGCCCTGGAAAAATTGCGCGCGCTGCAGGAGCGCGCGCGCGACGACGCGGCGCTCGGCGCCTTCCTCAACGATGAAGCGCAGCGCCTCGCGACCAGCGCCGAGCGCCTTGCAAAAGAGGAAACCGCTGCGCATGAAAAGGAAGCCGCCGCGGAGTTTGCCCGCCGCCGCCCGACCTGGCTGACCGAGTGGAAGGCGCGCCTGATCGCCGATCTGCAAGGCGGGCGCTATCGCGACTCCGGTGACGGTGGGCGCGACGACTTATCAAGGCGTGGTTGGCGCGAACGGCGCGGAAATTACCCTGCGCATTGCGCCCTATGGCGGGGCGCCGTTCAAATGGGATCGCCTCGCGCCCGCGACCTTGCTCGCGATGTCGAACGCCTTCATTCGCCCGGGCGCGCCCGACGCGGCGGAGCGGCAATGGCTGGCTGCGGTCTACGCGCAATCCACCGGGCAAACCGAGGCCGCGAAGACGCTTGCGGAAGCCGCCGCCAAGGCGAAGCCGGAATACGAGCGGGAGCTGCGTTTCCTCCTCGCGCCAGAAGTGCCCGCGCCCTAGAGCGGCCCTGCACGCGGCGGGCGCCTGTGCTAGGGTGGGCGCGTTCATGCCACAGTTTTCCTATCGCGCGCGCAACCTGCAGGGCGGCCTGGTGGAAG
This sequence comes from uncultured Verrucomicrobiae bacterium, assembly GCA_963726745.1. Classification (GTDB taxonomy): domain Bacteria; phylum Verrucomicrobiota; class Verrucomicrobiia; order Chthoniobacterales; family UBA10450; genus JACCTI01. Next base: position 135,848 of record CAVSDR010000002.1, on the reverse strand, counting down.
GGACGCTCGATTGCGCGGATCGCGGCATGGCCATCCGGCAAATCGAGCAACTGCAATACATCCCGGTGCGCATCGAGGCGATCGGCGGCGCGCCGCAAGTCGTAACCAGCGCGCCGGCGGCCAGCGCGGTGGTGCCCGCGGCGACGCAGAGCCTCAAGATTCCGCACACCCAGCTCCTCATCTTTACCGAGCAACTCGCGCATCTGCTCCAGGCAGGTATGACCTTGGACGAAGGGCTTGCGGTTTTGCGGAAGCGCCTGAAGCATCCGCGCGTGCAGCAGATGACCTCGGCCCTGCACCAGGCGCTGATCGATGGCCGCAGCTTCTCTCAGGCCTTGCGCGATTTCCCGCGCATCTTCCCGGCGATCTACGTGAACCTGATCGCCGCGGGCGAAGCGAGCGGTGCGCTCTCGGAGATTTTGCGCCGTTTGGTGGAGCATTTGATGCAGGCAAAAAATCTGCGCGACCGGGTGCAACAGGCGCTGATTTATCCCGCCTTTCTGGCAGTCGCCGGCGCCATCTTGATGACTATTTTCATCACCTTCATGGTTCCGCAGCTGACGCAGTTCATGTCGCAGAATGGCGGCGAGCTGCCGCTGCCCACGCGCCTGCTGGTGGCCTTTCACCATGCCCTAACGACTTATTGGTGGATCGCGGCGATCGTGGCCGTGGGCACGTTTATCGGCGTGCGCGCCTACGCGCGCACGGAGGAAGGGCGAGTCGCGCTCGATCGTCTGCGGCTCTCCGCGCCGGGCTATGGGCGGGTGATCAAGCACAGCTACTACGCGCAATTTTCGCGCACGCTCGGGACCTTGATGGAGAACGGCGTACCGCTCTTGAAAGCGCTCGACCTGGTCACCGAGATTGCCGGCAACCGTTACCTCGAGCGGAAACTAACAGACGTGCGCAGGGCGGTGATCGACGGCGCGAATCTCTCGGTGGCGCTCGCGCAGCAGGAGCTTTTCCCGGAACTCTTCACCGACATGATGGCGGTGGGTGAGCAGACCGGCCACTTCGCGCAGACCATGGGCGCGATCGCCGATGTCTACGAGCGTGAGCTCGATCGCACGGTTAAAATCATCTCTGCGCTCATCCCCCCGGTGATCATCGTGATCATCGCGATCGTGGTCGGCTTCGTTGTCTTCAGCATCCTCAGCGCCGTCTTTGAAATGACGAGCAGTTTACAGGTGCGTCCGCGTTGAGTTAGCATCGCCGCGATGTTGCTCCGCCTCTTTCTGGGCTTCGCGCTCCTTTGCGCCGGCGGAACGGTGCGCGCGCAGGAAGCGATCGGCCAAGGTTTGGCCGGGCGGCCGAATGCCACGCCGCTAATTGCCCCGAGCGCCTGGATCGATCTCCGCCAGACCGCCGCCACGCATTCCACTCCGCAAAGCACGCCGAACTGGGTCGAGGCAGTCACGCTCGTGCCCCTCGCTGCAAAGGGCGACGCGCCCGCACGCACCGTCTTCCGGATTCGCGTCGCCCATCCGCGCAGCGACCTCCAGCTCCTCTTGCTGCGGCTCTTCTTCGACGACAAAAAAGATCAGCAGCCAATCGTGATCATTTGGGATGAATCGGGCTCGCAAATTCTCCGCTCGACTGCGCTCGGCGCCGGGATTGAATTGCCCACTTCCGACAGCGTCATCCTGCCGATGCTGGGCGTGAGCTGCATCGACGTCGAGGTCAATGGCGACGGCAAAAACGTGCGCGGGCTTTACCTCGACTGGATGTCGAGCCGCCGCGTGGCCCAGCCCCTGGGGGCGGAGGAGCACGAGGTTTTGCCGGAGCGTTTCGCGGCCACCTCGCCGCTGCATTCGCCGGAGCAGGACACGGAAACTTTCGGCACCGTCACCGCCACGCTCGCGCAGGAGACCATCCGCATCGGGCCGACGATGGCGGAAGGCGCCGCTTTCCGGTTCGGGATCGAGAGCCAGCCGGTGGCGGCGCTGCTCACTTTTGAAATCGCGAGCGCGCGCGTCGACGCGCCGCCGGTGGTCTATGTGAACGGTGAAAATGTCGGCAAAGTTTCGCTCGTGCTCACGGACTTGGCCGATCCCGCTTACCGCGGCGAGGCCCGGCGTTTAGTCGACGGAATGCGTTTCCGCTACACCGGCTGGCTGCGCGCGCAGCTGCTCGTGCCCGCGCGGCATTTGAGAGCGGGGACAAATGATGTGATTGTCCTCGGCGCGCCCGGCACCCCGGCCGCGGCGATTCGCGCGACGCAAATTCAACTGAAATACTTGTGGGAAAAATCCGACTACCTTCTCGATCCGAAATAACCCTGCGCTCCGCTCGTCGCGGGCAGGCCGGTTTTACCCTCCTCGAGATCATGCTCGTAGTGGGCATCATCGTGATCATTCTGGGCGTGGCCGTTTCCAAATTGGGCAACACCACCGGCGTGGCCAAGGACATGCGCGTGCGCGCCGATGTCCAATCGATCTCGACTCAACTGAAGCTTTACGAAAGCGTAAACGGTTTCCTGCCGACAACGGAGCAGGGCTTGCAGGCGCTGGTGACGCCACCGGAAACTGATCCGAAGCCGACGCGCTGGTATCAGCTCTTCAAGGAACTGCCGCAGGACCCGTGGGGAAATAACTACATCTACTATTCCCCCGGCCGGAAGAACCCGACAGGGTTCGATCTCTATTCCGCGGGGCCCGATCGGAAGCCGGACACGGCCGACGACAACTGGGGCAACTAGCGTCTCTCCGCGGTGATCTTGCTGGCTAATTTAGCCGGCAACTTGCGGAAGTCGCCCTACAGCCTCGGGGTCTCTCGACTTCGCTTCGCTGCGCTCGAGATAACGTGCGGAGCACTTCGGCGCCGCGCGCTTACTGCTCCTGCATTAAGCCTTGGGGATCGGGCGTGGCGGGAACGTTGTCGGCGTTGCGACGGATGACGCCGCGGACGCGCGGTGGCGGCGTGGGCAATGTCGGAATCGGCGCGGGACGGATGGTGGTTTGATTGAAGTTCGGCGCCGGCTGCGGGATCTGCTGGCCGGGCGCGGGCAATTGCTGGGCGGGGATGCCTTGCGGCACGGCTTGCACTTGCGGCTGGGCTTGCGGTTGCTGCGGCATGGCATGATTGCCGACTGGTTGCGCCAGCAGCGCTTCATTAAAGGACAAGGTCGCAACCTGCCCGTCTTTCGTGATCGTGACCTTGGTCGCGCCGACGCGATCGGACCACTCGATGTTCGAAATGCTGTAGCCGGATTTATTCGGGGCCTTGGTGCTGAGGAATTCCTTGAGGCTCTTGTCGACGTTTGAGGAAAGCGTGACCACCGCTTCGTCGGCCAATTTCGCCGCGTTCGCGATGTAGAGATCCTTGGCGAAGTTCGGCGCCTGCGGCGGCGGGGTGGCCGCGGTGGCGACCGCGAAAGGCGAGCGGTTCATCATCGGCTCGTAGCGCGCGAAGGCCTGACCCTGCGGAAGATCGTCCGCCGCGCGGACGGCGATCGCCGCCAGGGCGGCACTGCCTAACGAAACCAAAAACAGCCGGCGAGTTCTCATTTCTTGGGAGCGAACCAGCGGGCGATCTTGAACTTGCCCCGCATGCTCGTGGGGTCGGCCGAATCGATCTGCAGGTTCACGCTTTCGAAGACGACAAATTTATCCGGCTGTTGCACATCGTAAAGGAAGCGCACCAGGGGCGGCCAGCCGCTCTTGGTTTCGACCGAGGCGAAGACGGCTTGGTAATTTGGAGTCGCCTCGCTCGCGCCGATCACCGGATTTTCGATCACGATCTTGTTCTTGCCCGCGGCCTGCTTGACCTCGTCGAGCAAGGTCGAGGCTTCGACCGGGCTCTTCATCACCGGCTGATGTTTCGCCAGCCAGTCGGCGCGCTTCTCCCAAAGCTTCCGCTCGCGCAGGAAAACCTGCTGCTGGGCGCGCAACCCCTGGCGCTCGGCCATCTCCGCGCGGGCGGCGCGCAAGGCGCCGAGGAGCGACGACCAGAGGTAAAGATTAATCAGCAAGAAGAGCAGGCTGCCGATGACCAGGGCAAGCACGCGCTCGCGCGGATTCATTCGCTGGAGAAAGGCGGGCGTCATTTCGGTTTTCCCTCCAGACGAAACTGCGCGTGTTCGTTCGGCAGGATGCGCGGGGCGGCCATCTCGAATTGGAACGTTTTCAGGTCGGGGTTTTTCTTCACCGCATCGGCAAACTGGTAAGCCATGGCCGCGTTGGGCGCTTCGCCATCGATCGAAACCTGCCGGGCCGATTGGTTAAAGGAGGTGATCTGCACGTCGGGCGACGGGAGACTTTGGTAGATGTTCAGCAGCACCTCGATCGGGTAAAAATGCGGATCGATCGCGGGCGCAAGCGCCTTCCAGGTGGCGTCCATCTTCTTCACGAAGGCCGTCTGCGGCTCATCCTTGGCGAGGCGGCGCTCGAGCCGCCCGACCTGGTAGCGGAGGAACCCGACGTAAAGCGCAACGAGCAAGACGAAGGCGCCGTAGAGCGCGCCGGCCCAGAGGAGACGCTGCTTCCATTGCGCCTGGCGCTCCAGTTCCGCGCTCCGCCGCCGCCAGCTTTCGGGCAGGAGGTTGAGCTTGGTCGCGGCTGGGGGCGTTTCCAGCGAGATCATGTCCGCGCGCGCGCTGAACATGCCCTGCACCGCCTCGCGCATCTCGAGCAAATTCTGATCGAGCAAGACCAGCGGCACCGCGGTGTTGATCCCCTGAAGTTCCGCGCTGAGGGCGAACTGCGGAAGGTCGCGCTGCAGTTGCCCGCCATCCTGGCCCTCGAGCGCGCGCGTAAAGCCGACCTTCCCCTCCTCCGTGATCGCGCACACGAGCGCGTCGTCTTCCTGGTAAATGAGAAACGCCCGGCCATCCGCGGCGTGGGTCGCGGCACGTTGCGCAGCGTAGACCGTGACCTGGCGAGGAATGATCCCACGCGCCAGCAGAGGCGCGGCCAGCTCGGAGAGTCGCTCGTTATGCACCGCGATCGCGGAGACTACGCTCCCCTCTTCGGATTGATCGATGATCTCAAAATCAGTCGTCACCTCCTCGGGTGCATAGGGGAGCGCTTTCTCCACCTGGATGCGGACCATCTCGGAGAATTCCTCCGGCTCCGTGTTCGGCAATCGGAGGCGCTGCGCGAGGATGGCGCTCACGGGCAGCGCGAGCACGAGGTTCTTCCGACCGGCTAAGAACGGGAGCGATTCCTCGATCGACCCGACCGCATCCACATCCCAATGGCCGTTGTTGCTCGAAGCGCGCACGACGTTCCAGCCTTGCGCCGCGGGCACGAGAAATACCGGCGCCTGGGCCGCATCGAATTTTAGATTTCCTTCCAAGAGATTAATTGCGGCACGTTCCCGGCCTTGCGCACGATCATTTGCACAGTGCGCGTGACCTCGCCAGACCTTCCCACGCTAGTCACACGCAGGATTTGGTCCTTAAACCCAACCAGCGGCGCAATGGGTTTAAACTGTTCCGTGGAAAAACCAAGCGCCTGCCGCACTTCGTCGATCGATTTGAACTCCGCGTCGTCCTCTGTGCCTTCGATCTCATCCGGCCCAGCGCGCAGTTTCAGGAACTGGTCGACTAATTGTTCGTTGACTCCCGGGAGCGAAAGCAAAAGGTCGCGTGAGGCCCAGAGCAGGTCGATCGGGCCGGTGCTGTTGACCGTAAGCTCTGCATCCCAATCCGGCCGCGAAGTGAATTCCTCCCAGCCGCGGACGCGCTTCAGGTCGTCCAACCGGGCGAAGAGCGTGTTCATCGGATGGTAATTTGGTTCCTCCTCGGCGCCATTGAGCCGCACCAGATTATCCGCATCCACCCAGTCGAGCAGGGTGTCGATCATGTGTTCGCGTTCGTTCAAGTCGATCCCCTTCACTTCCAGGAAACGCCGGAGCAGTTCGAGCCGCTGCGGGTTTTCCCCTGCGACCACCCAATTGATGTTGAGCCGCCCGCCTTCCCCTGTGATCCGCGCATCGTAACTTTGCGTGGGGCTGATGCGGCCGTGGAGCGCGGCCGAGCTGGCGTTTACCGCCGGGTGCAAGGCAATCTCGCTGCCCGAGCACGCCATCGCCTCGGCTTCGAGCGCGCGCGCGTCGCGGCCGTTGTTCACCAGGCGGGCGTTGATGTTCAGGGCCCAGGAAATAATCATCGCGCTCAGGACAAAGAGCGCCCAAAGCGAGAGCATCAGCGCCGCGCCGCTGCGGGAATTAGCCAGCGCTTTCATAACGGGGTTCTCCCGAGGGCGATGATCGATTCCCACGGCACGGAGTCGTTCGTGCGCGCGATCGTGAGCTTGACCAGGCGCGGCAGGACGAGCGTGTCCGTCCAGCGATCGACCCAGGTGTTCAGCCGCGGATCGAAGTAGCGAATCTGCAAGCTCTGCACGTCCGGCAGCAGCGGAATCCAGCTTTCGTTTTCGGTCACGGTGTCGGTCTCGCCCCGCGGCTTTCGCAGCAACCCAATTTCCATCTTGTTGCTTTCCTTCGACACCGGCCGCAGCCGCATGCTCACACTAAATTCCCCCGCTGCGTAACGCGTGAGCACGCCGGGCGCCCGCACTCGCCGTCCAGGTGATCTCGTCGCGCGGCTTGTCGTTAAACTTAAACGGCTCGCCGAGAAGCGCGCCCGTTCCCGGCGGGAGGCTTTGCCACTGCGTGCTCAGCAGACGCTCGAAGCCGGAATACTGCGCGTCGACGACGCTGTTCTCCGCGGAGATGCGCAGCGCGATGATGTTCGTCTGCACAAAGCGATAAATCGCCAGCGCCATCATCCCGAGGATGCCGACCGCGAGCATGATCTCGAGCAGCGTGAAGGCCCAACCGCGCTGCCGCCGCCGCTGCTTAACCCGCGCGATAAACATAGAATTGAAGCGTGCGCTTTTGCGCCACGCCACTGCGCGTCCAGGCTGCGGTCAGGGTGACCTTGTTCAAGCCGCCCAGCTCCACGTCCTTTTCGCCCTTCAAGCCGGCCGGCGCAGTTTGCTGGCTAATTTTCACCTCGCCGTAGCCAGTGGCCACGGTCACTTCCTGCTTCTCATCCGGCGGTCCCGGCGTCGCCTGGATCTCGGCCATGCGATTCGCCAAGGCCTGGCGCACCCGGTCTTCCTGCTCGCTCAGCGCGCTCGCGTTCATGCAATTCTCGACCGAGCGCCCGAGCGCGAGCACGCCCACGACAAAAATAGTCAGCCCGATGAGGACTTCGTAGAGCGCGAAGCCGCGGCGGTTATTGCGCGACATAATTCGTGAGCTCGCCGCGCGCGGTTAGCGGGGAGTAAGTTGCCGTCCAGCTGCCGTCCACGCCTTTGAATTGCACCCGCGCCGGCTCGCAGGTGCCCGACGGCCAAAAGGCCCACTCGGCCGGCGGCTCCGGGAGCAACGCCGCGGGCAACTGGAGAATGAAAGCGTCGCCTTTTTGTAGCGGGAGGGTTGCCACCGGCTCCTTGCTCTCGCCTTTGATCAGCGCTTCCGGCTCGAGCGTGATTTGCTTTTTATCCCAGCGAATCAGATACGTGCGGCGATCGGCGATCGCCCGTTCCTGCGCCTGGCGCACGAGATTGTTCAGCCCCTCGTAAGAGCGGCGCAGCCGGCGATCGGCGAGCACGCCGTTTAAACTCGGCACGCCGAGCATCAGGATGATGAGCAGAATAAAAACGGCAATCGCCAGCTCGATGAGCGTGAACGCGTTCCGGTTTGTCCGCATGCGCCACGGTAATCTTCGGCACGCGTGATCACAACCAGACCGGCGTCCGCTTGCGCGTCCGCGGGAGCCTGCGCAACCGGCCGCTAAAAATTAGCAAGTGAACGGCAGCAGGGCGCTCGCGGCCTGCGTAACCTGTCGCCGTAATGCAATCCACGGCTACAATGTCTCAACCGACGCTCCGCCCGCGCATGACCTCCACTCCTCCGCCTACCGCCGCGCGTTCGCCGAAAAAAGCGAAGTCTCCCTACCGTCTCGCGGTCAAAATTTTCCTTTCCGTCGCCATGCTCTCGATCGTGGGCGTGCTCGTCTGGCAAGGCATCCACTCGCATGGCGAGCCCGATCCGCTCCGCCCGCGCACTTCCTCGACCGTCGCTTTTCTCGACATCGGCGTGCTCGTCTTTCGCGAAGGGTTGGAGTGCATTCTGGTGCTCGCCGCGATCACCGCGAGCATGGTCGGCGCGAAACGCGCGCACCGCCGGCCGGTCGCGCTCGGCGCGGCGATCGCTTTTGGTGCGTCGCTGGTCACCTGGTTCATCGCCGTCGGGATCATGGGCCAGCTGACCGAAAGCGTGCCTGCGCTCGATTTGCAGGCCGCCACCGGCTTGCTCGCGGTCATTGTCCTGCTCGTGATCATGAACTGGTTCTTCCACAAGATTTACTGGGGCGGCTGGATCAAGGCGCACAATCGCCGGCGCAAGGCGTTGCTGGCCAATGCCGGTGCCACCGTGATCACCCCGCGGCGTCTCTGGTGGGGCTTCATTCTCCTCGGCTTCACCTCGCTCTATCGCGAAGGCTTCGAAGTTGTCCTCTTCCTGCAAAGCTACAACCTGCGCCTTGGTGGCGGCGTCGTTCTCAAAGGGGCGCTGCTTGGCCTCACGCTCACCGGTTTCGTCGCCATCCTCACCTTCGCGCTGCAACAGCGGCTGCCTTACCGGAAAATGCTCATCACCACCGGCATCTTGCTGGGTGTCGTCCTTCTGGTCATGGTGGGCGAGCAAGCGCAGGAAATGCAGCTGGCGCATTGGATCGGCACCACGCCGATCCCGGCACTCGAAAACGTCATCCCCGGCTGGATGGGGATGTGGTTCGCTGTCTTCCCGACGGTTGAAACGCTCCTCGCCCAGGCGATCGCGGCCATCCTCGTCGTTGGTTCCTACTATGGCGCGCAGATGCTCAGCGGCGGCACGCCCGAGGGCGATGTCGTCATTCCGGAAGCGCTCGAATCCGAGCCGGCCAAGCTGGTTTAGCGCGCGCTTTCCCTAACGATCAGTTCCTTAATCATGAAACCACTGCGTCTATTTGTTGTCCTCGCTCTGGCCTGCGTCTGCGCGCTCCCGGCGCAGGCGAACAATCGCCGTTTCACCTACGTCTACGAATCGACCACCGCCGCCCCCGGCACGGTCGAGCTCGAAACTTGGGTCACCTGGAAGGAGCATCGCTTCGACTTCCGGCACGAGATCGAGTTCGGCCTGACTGACCGCCTGCAGCTCGCGCTCTACGTGGCCGACTGGAGTTACTTCACCCGGGATGATCGCGCGCGCTTCCACGATGCTGCGGTCGAGGTGATGTATAATCTAACCAATCCCGAGACCTCCGCGCTTGGCTCGGCCATTTATGGCGAGATCAAGGTAGGCGACGAGCTGGTCGAACTCGAGGGCAAGGTGATCCTGCAGAGAAATCTTGGCCGCTTTATGCTCGCCTATAACGCCACGCTCGAGGGCGAGTGGGAAGGCCACAACTACGAGGAGCGCAACGGCGAGTTCCAGCAAACCGCCGGCTTGAGCTACCAGGTGTCGCCGCGATTTTTTGTCGGCGGCGAGTTGCTCCACGAAGTCGGCTTCCCCGAATGGGAACGTCGCGGCGACAACGTGGTCTACGCCGGGCCGAACCTGTCGGTGCGCGCGGGCAATTGGTGGCTTACCGCGACCGCCCTCGCGCAGCTCACCGGCGTGGAAGACGAAACCGATTTCCAGGTGCGTACGATTGCCGGTTACTCATTCTAGCGCATGCGACCGGCGCTCGTGCTCGCGGTGGTGATCTTGTCGGCTGTTTTTGTCGGATGTGAATCCAGCGGCCCCGCCACCTCTAACGTCGCGGCGCCCGCGGTCAGTGGCCGTCCGGCGCTAGCCCAGGGCCGGCAGCTTTACCTCTCGCGCTGCGCGAAATGTCATGCGCTTCCGGCCGTGGCTGACCATAGCCCGCAAGCATGGCCGGGACTGGTCGCGAAAATGGCCAAACGTTCCGGATTAACTCCAACGCAAGAGCAGGCAGTCACCTCTTATCTCCTGGCTTCAGGGGCTCCTTAACGGTCCGATTTTACCCGCGGCTTCGGCACGTTCTTAGCTCTTTTCCTGCAAGATGAGGAAAGAGACGCTCGACGGGTTGTTGGCGGGAATGCTGGAGAGCGGCCCGGGGGTTTCAGATCTACTTTTTATCTCCGGCAAGCCGCCTTTGATCGAGCGCCATGGCCAGCTGCAACCCTTCCCCACCGATCGCGATCTCGACGGCGTGATCATCCAGCAAATCACCGACCTGATCCTCGACGGGAGCGAGCGCCTGCAAGCCGACTTGCGCAACACTGGCTCCTGCGATTGCAGTTACTCGCTCGAGCCGGTGGCTCGGTTCCGCGTCAATGTCTTTAAGCAATGCGGCCGCCACGCGATTGTGATGCGGAAGCTGCAATCCGAGATCCCCAGCCTCGACGCGCTTGGGATGGCCCCTATTTTCCGCGAGATTATCAAGGCCAAGAACGGGATCGTTTTCGTGACCGGCGGCACCGGCAGCGGCAAGACGACCACCCTGGCCGCGATGCTGAACGAGCTGAACGTGACCCAAGGAATTCACATCCTTACCCTGGAGGACCCAATCGAATTCCTGCATCCACACCGCATGGCCGCCATGAGCCAGCGCGAACTCGGGAAGGATTTCTTCACTTTTGCCGACGGCCTCCGGGCCGCGCTCCGGCAAGCGCCCAAAGTCATCCTTGTCGGTGAAATTCGCGACCGCGAGACGATGGAGATCGCCATGACCGCGGCGGAAACCGGCCACGTGGTTTACTCGACCCTGCACACGATCAATGCCGGTCAGACGATCAACCGCATCCTCGGCATGTTCGGGCGCGAGGAAGAACAACAATTGCGCCAGCGCCTTGCCGAGACCGTGCGGTATGTCGTTAGCCAGCGCCTTGTCAGCAAGGTCGGCGGTGGTCGGCTCATGGTCAGCGAGATCATGGGCAGCAGCCTGCGCACGCGCGAAGTGATCCTCTACGGGGAAAATGAAAACCGGACGTTTGTCGACATTATCGAAGCCGGCGGCACCATGGGCTGGCATTCGTTTGACCAATCGCTGCTGCGCGCCTTCGAGGCCGGCGAGATCTCCGAGGAAGCCACCCTGCTCTATTGCTCAAACAAGAGCCGGATGCTGCAGCGTCTCGACGCCTCCAAGAAGATCCAGGGCTTGTCCGATGTCGAGGCGCCGTCTGGTCTCGGCTTGCAGACGGTGACCAAAGCTGCGCCAGCTGCGCCCGTGGCCGTGGCGGTTCCACGGATCGCGCCAGTCGCGGCCCCGGTCGGGCTCGCACCGGCACCGGCGCGCTAGGATTTATCCACGCTGTACTTCCCTGGGCCCACGAAGAGCAGGCCGAGGAGCATAAGGGCGAGCTCCACCGCGGCCAGGTTTGCCCGCCACGCGCTTGCGCCGTCGAGCGCGCCTAACAAGTGGATGCACGTGAGCGCAAAAACGAGCAGCACCGCCGGCCGGAAGAACAGCCCAAAAATCATCAAGGCGCCGCCGGCGCAGCCCATGAGCGCACCGAGGAAGCCCCAGAACTGATAATGCGAGTGCAAGCCAAGATGCCGGATGCCGTTGCCAAAAGCGGCCCAGCGGCTTGGCCCGCCGAGCAGCACCGGTCCGGTGAGGATGATAAAGAGCACGCCCAGCCCAAGGCGCATCAGGAGGAGGCCGGTCTCACGGTATTTCGCCAGGAATTGCATGCGCATGGGGCGGACGCTGGCGAATCCAAAGAGAGATTGCAAATGAAACGGAGCGCGTCGAAGCGTTCGAGGATGAGCGCGATCCGCAAAGCTGTCCTTCTCGCCGCCGGCCGGGGCACGCGCATGCGCGAACTAACGAGCGCTTTGCCAAAGCCGATGCTGTCGGTGCGCGGGAAGCCGATCCTGCAGCACATCCTCGAGGGCATGCAGGCCGCAGGCATTGCCGACGTTCTCATGATCGTCGGCTGGCGCGCGGAGGTCGTGCGGGAATTCTTTGGCGATGGCGGGAAACTCGGCGCGCGGGTGAGCTACGCCATCCAGGAGACGCAGGACGGCACCGGCCGCGTGGTCGAATTAGCGCGCGACTTTTGCGGGTCGAATCCATTTCTCTTGAGCTACGGCGACATCCTGCTCGACCCGGAGAATTACCTACGCCTGATCTCGCTGCCTAACGAGACCGAGGCGATCGTGTCGGTGAAGCATTCCGACGACGTCAGCCAGGGCGGCGCGGTCTTTGTGAATGACAAATTCGAGCTCACCGACCTGCGCGAGAAACCGCTCCCGGGCGAGCCAACGAGCCCCTGGTATAACGCCGGCGTCTACGCCTTTCGCCCGAGCATTTTCGAGTTCACCGCCAAGCTGGAGCGTTCGCCCCGCGGCGAATACGAACTAACCGACGCCATCCGCGCCCTGGCGCATTCTGGCCGCAAAGTTCAGGCGCTCGAGCTGACGGGCGATTGGGCCGACGTGCGCGACCCGGAAGTTCTCGCCCAGCTCAACGGCTAGACAGCGTCATCGGCCGACTCGCCGGGGATCTCCTCGCCGATCTCTTCCTCGATTTCGCGCCGCCAGGCTTTCGAAAGCCAGGGCCGCAGGAAGCCGTAGAGCAGATACGCGAGGAAGAGGACCGCCGGCATCCACTCGTAGTTCATCACCGTCAGGATGAGGATGAGGCTGATCGCGAGGAAACGCGGGCACCGAGCGTGTTGTCCGCCAGTTCACTCCCTTGAAGCTCGGGTAGCTGAACTTGCTGAACATCATGAACGAAAGGAAGACCATCAGCGGCGGCAGGACCCACTTCCAGCGACCGATCTCGTGGTCGCGCTCCCCAGTCCACCAGAGCATGAAAAGCGTCAGCGACGCGATCACTCCCGCAGCCGCAGGAATCGGAAAGCCGCGGAAGTTTTTGTCCCGTCCACCGGAGCTCCCGGCCGCGGCGATGCAATTAAAACGCGCCAGGCGCAAGGCGCCGCAAACGAGATAGACAAACGCAATCACCGAGCCGGCTGCCGGCGGAAAGTCGATCAAGACAATCCGGTAAACCATCAGCGCCGGCGCCAGGCCGAACGAGACAATGTCGGCTAACGAGTCGAACTCCCGCCCGAACGGGCTATCCTGCCCGCCGAGCCGTGCGAGGCGGCCATCGAGCAAGTCGAAGACGCAGGCGCCGAGGATGAACCAAATCGCCGCATGGAAGAGCGCGGAAGCGGCATCCGGCTGCGTCGATTGCAAAAGCGCGCCCTGGACGATCTTCAGCGTGGCCGCGAACCCACAAAAGAGGTTACCCGCCGTCATCAAGTTCGGCAGCAGGTAGATCTTCGGGTATTGCTCGTCGGACATGCGTTAGGGAAGCCGCGCGATGATCGAGGCTCCGCCGACGACGCGCTCGCCGACCTTCACCGTGATCTCCGCCTCGAGCGGCAGGTAGACTTCCGTGCGCGAGCCAAAGCGGATCATCCCGAAGCGTTCGCCCTTCGCGAGGTAATCGCCCACCTCGGACCAGCCGACGATGCGCCGGGCAATCGCGCCGGTGAGCTGGCGCACGACCACGACCGCGCGCGGATTCTCAAACGCCCAGGTCATGGCTTCGTTTTTGCCGGAACACTCCGGGCTGCGCGCATCGAGGCAAAGACCTTCGTGATGTTGCCGATAACTGACCCGGCCTTCGACCGGCGCGCGGTTCGTGTGCACGTCGAAGACGGAGAGGAAAATGCCGACGCGCTTCATTGACGCCCTGAGCACTTCCGGCTCCTCGATTTCCATGATGTCGGCAACCACACCATCGGCCGCGGCGACCACGATCTGCGCATCCGGCGGCGTGGTTCGCTCGGGGTCGCGAAAGAAGGCCAGCGTGTAAACAATCAGCGCCACGAAAAGCAGCGCGAGCCACGGAAAAATAAACAGCGAGATGAGCGCCAGCAGGGCGAGAATGGCGAAGATCCAACGGCCTTCATAAAGTGTCTGCCAGCGCATAATTTCGCCCACAGGTTCGAGGGCGGAACGGAGACGGTCAAGCGTCCTCTCCGAGCCGGCAGGGCCAAACCTCGACGGGGCACAAGATAGCGCGCTCGCCGTGGTCCCGGGCACTATTTGTTGCGGAAAATACCGGGTTCCAAACCGGAAAAATCCGTTGTTGCCCAACGCTTTCTCCTCTAGATTTTCGGCCGGCAGTTTCCCTGCCGTTTTATGCTCGAAACTCAGGACGAAATCACCGCTTCAAAATCCGCCCGCGACGCGGCCACCAACATCGGCACGGAGCAAAAATACGACGCCGCGCAGATCGATAAACTCGAGGGCCTCGAGGCGGTGCGGAAGCGCCCCGGCATGTATATCGGCGATCCCGATGAACGCGGCCTGCATCATTGCGTTTTCGAGGTGCTGGACAACTCGATCGACGAACATCTCGCTGGCTATTGCAGCAAGATCGATGTCGTCGTGCATGTCGATGGCTCGGTCTCGATCCGCGATAACGGCCGCGGCATCCCGGTCGACATGCATCCGAAGTTCAAGATGCCGGCGGTCGAGCTCGTGCTGACGAATCTTCACGCGGGCGGCAAATTCGGCCAGGGCGCTTACAAATATTCCGGCGGCCTCCACGGCGTCGGCGCGAAGTGCGTCAATGCGCTCTCGGATTGGTTCAAGGTCGAGGTCTCGCGCGACGGCAAGGTCTATCACATGGGCTTCGAGCGCGGGAAAACCACGCAGAAACTCGAGGTGATCGCGGAGCTGAAGAACAAGAAGCAAACCGGGACGCTGATCACTTTCCTGCCCGACCCGACGATCTTCACGATCACGACCGAGTTTAAGTTCGAGCGTTTAGCCAGCCGCCTGCGCGAGCTGGCTTTCCTCAATCCTGGCCTCGAAATCGCGCTGACCGACGAGCGCGGCGAGACCGGCAAAAAGGAGTCGTTTTTTTACAAACACGGCATCGAGGAATTCGTAAAGCAGCTCGGCGAGAACAAGCAGGTGATTCACCCGAAGCCGGTGGTGCTCTCACGCCAGCGCGACGAGGTTTTTGTCGACGTCGTTCTGCAGTATAACGACAGCTACAACGACCAGATCCTGTGCTTCGCGAATTCGATTCCGAATCCCGATGGCGGCACGCACTTGACCGGATTCCGCACCGCGCTCACGAAAGCGGTCAACCAATACGCCAAGGCCAACAGCCTGATGAAGGACAAGGATCCGGCGATCTCGGGCGATGACGCGCGCGAGGGTCTGACCTGCGTCCTGAGCATCAAGCTGCCGAATCCGCGCTTCGAGTCGCAGACCAAAGTGAAGCTGGTGAACACGGAGATCGACGGGATTGTGAATTCGGTCGTCTACGAAGGCTTGATGACTTTCTTCGACCAGAATCCTCCGGTCGCCAAACGCATCTTCGAGAAAGTGCTGACTGCGGCCCGCGCCCGCGAGGCCGCCCGCAAAGCGCGCGAGACCATCCGCAAAGGCGCGCTCACCGGCGGCGGTTTGCCCGGCAAGCTGGCTGACTGTTCCGAGCGTGATCCCTCGCTCACCGAGCTCTACATTGTCGAGGGCGACTCCGCCGGCGGCTCCGCCAAGCAGGGCCGCGACCGGCGTTATCAGGCGATCCTGCCGATTCGCGGCAAGCTGATCAACGTCGAGAAGGCGCGTCTCGACCAGGCGCTCAAGAACACCGAGATCCAGTCGATGATCACCGCCATCGGCACCGGCATCGGCAAGCCGAAGGAAGACACCGGCGTGAAGGAAGGGAAAGACGAAGGCACCTTCGACATCACCAAGCTGCGCTATGGCCGGATCATCATCATGACCGACGCCGACGTCGACGGCTCGCACATTCGCGTGCTCTTGCTGACGTTCTTCTACCGGCAAATGACCGAGCTGGTGCGCGCTGGGAAAATCTTCATCGCCCAGCCGCCGCTCTACCAGGTGAAGCGCAAGAAGCGCGAGGAATACGTCGATGACGACGTGCAGCTGAACAAGATTTTGATCTCGTTAGGCACCGAAGACACGAAGTTGCGCAACCTGGCCGACGGCAAGGAACTGAGCACCGCGCAGCTCAAGGACATCCTCGAATCGCTCGAGCGCCTCTCGAAGCTGAGCGAATCCGTCCGCCGGCATGGCGGCGACTTCGAGACCTTCCTCGCCGAGCGCGATCAGAAGACCGGCAAGCTGCCGAACTACCTCGTGAAAGTGCGCGAAGGCAATGACGAGAAGATCCACTACTTCCACGACGAGCAGGAGCTGCGGCGTTTCCACGAAGCAAACCTCGACCTGAATCTTTATGACGTGGAGATGGGCCAGGATCTCCTGCCGCTCGCGCCTGCAGCCTCGCCGAAAGCGAACGGCATCCGCCGGCGTGCGACCAAGGTGGAGCTGCACGAGTCGACCTCGATCCAGAAATTAATCGGCGAGCTCGCGCGCAAAGGTTTGAAGGTCGATCACTACGCCGCGGCCGATCACCCGATCTTCGAGTTGATCGAAGGCGAAGGCGACAAGGCCACGGTGCACCCGCTCTTCTCCATCCCGGAGATCCACCAGAAGATCGTCGAGATCGGCCGGCGCGGGGTGCAGATCAAGCGCTTCAAGGGCCTGGGCGAAATGAACGCCAAGGAGCTTTTCAACACCACGATGGACCCGAACAAGCGCAAGCTCCTCAAGGTCGACCTGAACGATGACAACAACGTCGAGGCCGATCAGATGTTCACCCGCCTGATGGGCGACGTGGTCGAGCCGCGCCGCCAGTACATCGAGGACAACGCGCTCAACGTCCGCAATCTCGACGTCTAGCGAACTAGACAGGATTGATGGGATTCAAAGGATTTACTGGATTGGATTTCACTGAAGATCACGCGCTCACCGAAAGGATCATCGGATGCGCCATGAAGGTGCACCGGGGACTAGGCTCGGGGTTCCTTGAATCCGTCTATCGAAACGCGTTCGCCTTTGAGCTCCGGCGCGCTGGCCTTTCCGTCGAACTGGAAAAACGGATTACGGTCAAATACGAGCACGTCATTGTGGGCGACTTCATCGCGGACGTCGTCGTGAATGGCTTCATCCTTTGCGAACTGAAAGCAGCGAGTGCCTTAAGCAAAGCCGATGAAGTGCAGCTAGTGAACTACCTGACCGCGACTCAGCACGACATCGGTCTCCTCTTGAATTTCGGAACTCCCAGCCTGCAGTTCAAACGCAAGCATCGCCGGCAAACGTCTGCTCCCGAGGGAGTCGATCTGCATCATCCTGTTCATCCAAACAATCCTGTAAATCCTGTCTAGTTCGAACCCGCCGTGTATAACCCCAACGAAAAGATCGAGCCCATCAACGTCGCCGAAGAAGTCTCGAGGTCATTCCTCGATTACTCCATGTCGGTCATCATCTCGCGCGCGCTCCCCGATGCGCGCGACGGGCTCAAGCCTTCGCAGCGTCGCATCCTGTTTGCGATGCACGACCTCTCGCTCTTCCCGAACCGGCAGCATCGTAAGTGCGCCAAGATTTGCGGCGACACCAGCGGTAACTATCACCCGCACGGCGAGGCGGTAATTTACCCGACGCTGGTGCACATGGCGCAGGACTGGGCCATGCGCGAGACCCTGGTCGACGGCCAGGGCAACTTTGGTTCCGTGGAAGGCGATCCGCCGGCCGCGATGCGTTACACCGAGGCGCGCATGACGCACCTGGGCGCCGCGCTCATGGTCGACATGGACAAGGACACGGTCGACTTCGTCCCGAACTACGACGAGACCCGCACCGAGCCGACGGTCTTCCCGAGCGCTTTCCCGAACCTGCTGGTTAACGGCGGCACCGGCATCGCCGTCGGCATGGCCACGAACATCCCGCCGCATAACCTCGGCGAAGTCATCGACGGCATCTGCGCGCAGATCGACGATCCTGACATCACGGTCGAAGGCCTGATGAAATACGTGAAGGGCCCGGACTTTCCGACCGGCTGCGCCCTTTGCGGGTTGAGCGGGATCAAGCAATACCTCGAGACCGGCCGCGGGAGCATGAAAGTGCGCGGCAAAGCCGGCGTCGAGGAGCTCAAGGGCAATCGCGAGCAGATCGTGATCACCGAGATTCCCTACAACGTGAACCGCGCCACTCTCGTGGAACGGATCGCCTCGCTGGTGAACGACAAAGTGCTGACTGATATCAGCGCGATCCGCGACGAGTCCGATGAGAACACGCGCGTGGTCATCGAGCTCAAGCGCGACGGCAATCCCAAGGTCGTCATCAACAATCTTTACAAGCACACCGCGCTCGAGAGTTCGTTCGCCGCCTCGATGCTCGCGATCGATCACGGCCGGCCGAAGCTGCTCAACCTGAAGGACGCGAACACGGCTTACATCGAGCATCGCCGCGAGGTCGTGCTGCGCCGGACGCGCTTCGAATTGCGCAAAGCCGAGGACCGCGCCGAGACCCTCGAAGGTTACCTGATCGCGCTGGCTAATCTCGACGAGTTCATCCGCATCATCCGCAACTCGGCCAACCGCGAAGAAGCGCGGGTCAAACTTTTAGCCTTCGAGTTCACCCGCAAACAGGTCGAACAGATCGGCATCCTGATCCGCAACGAAGCGCGCCTGGTCGACGGCCGTTACGCCTTCAGCGAACACCAGGCGAATCAGATCCTCGATCTCCGCCTTTACCAGCTGACCGGTCTCGAGCGCGAGAAGCTCCAGGCGGAGTACAACGAGTTGATCGAGCGGATCAAGGACCTGCGCGACATCCTCGCGAAGGAGTCGCGCGTGCTCGAGATCATCAAGGCCGAGCTGCGCGAAATCCAGACGAAGTACGCCGGCCCGCGCCTGACGCAGCTTGTCCCCGACGAGGGCGAGATCAACATGGAAGACTTGATCGCCAACGAAGGGACGATCATCACCATTACCCACGGCGGCTTCATCAAGCGGACCGCGGTGAGCGCCTTCCGCGCGCAGCGTCGCGGCGGCAAAGGCGTCATCGGCATGGTCGCCCGCGAAGGCGCGCGCGACGAGGACGAGGGCGACTTCGTGGAGCATCTCTTCACCGCGACGACGCACGATTACCTGATGTTCTTCACCGAGAGCGGCCGCTGCTACGTGGAGAAAGTCTACGAGATTCCGGAGATGGGCCGCGCCGCCAAAGGTCGCTCGATCGCGAACCTGCTCGAACTGCGGAGCGACGAGAAAATCGCCGCGACCATCCGCATCCAGTCGAAGCGCACCGGCATCGGCGCGAACGCGGTTGACACTACTTGGGACGAAAACCTGCACATCGTCTTCGCCACCCGCACCGGCATCGTGAAGAAGTCGAACCTTTCCGATTACTCCAACGTCCGGAAAGGCGGCATCATTGCCATCCAGATCGAGGAAGACGATTGCCTGATCGACGCGCAACTAACCACCGGCGACGACCAGATCGTCCTGATCACGCGCAACGGCATGAGCCTGCGTTTCCATGAGGATCAGCTGCGCGACCAGGGGCGCAACACCGTGGGCGTCTGGGGCATTCGCCCGGTGAAAGGCGATCACGTGGTCGCGAGTGCGATCGTGAACACGGATGCCATGTTGCTCGTGGCCGGCGAGAACGGCATCGGCAAACGGACGCCGTTCGACGATTACCGCACGCAGTCCCGCGGAGGCAAAGGCATCATCACGATGAAAACGGGCGACAAGACCGGCAAAGTCGTCGGCGCTCTCACCGTGACCGACGCCGACGAGCTCATGCTGATTACGACCAAGGGCCAGATGGTGCGCACGCGGATCAAGGAGATCCGCGCCGTCGGCCGGAACACCATGGGCGTAAAATTGATGGACCTGAAATCGGGCGAGAAGCTCCAGGCGATCGCGCCGGTGGTGAGCGACGTGATCGACGAGGCGGAAGTCGAAACGGAAGCGGACGCGAATTAGCCAGCGACTTCTAGCGGCGATTTATTCCGCGGCAACTGCGCCGAAGGGCAACTCGGAGAGCTCAACCTCCGGGTTGCGCTCCGGGAAAAAGCGCAGCGGCCAGGAATCAGGGAACAACACCACCGGGCGATTGTTTTCATCGACCGCGAGGGTCGTGCCCGTCGGCAGCGCGATCCCGTTGGCGACCGGCTGATCGTCTTTCCGGCGCAGCCAGCGCACGATCTGCCAGGGCGCGGTTTCCACCTTCGCCTCCGCGCCGTATTCGCCCTCGAGCCGCGCCTGCACCACCTCGAATTGCAACGGCCCGACCGCCCCCAGCAACGGCACACGCTGCGCCGCATGCGGGAACGAAAAACTCTGGACCACGCCTTCCTGGAGAAGCTGCTCGAGGCCTTCGCGGAAGCGCTTCGACTTCGCCGTGTTCGTGTTTCGCAGGTAGGCGAAACACTCCGGCGGGAAGCGCGGAATCTCGTCAAACGCGAGCGTCGGATCGGCGGCCAAAGTGTCGCCTATTTGGAAGCCGTGATTGCCCACGATGCCGATGACGTCACCGGCGAAAGCCTCGTCCACCGTCTCGCGCTCACGCGCAAAGAGCTTCTGCGAATTCGAGAGCCGCACGATCTTGCCTGTGCGCGTTAAGGTCACCTGCATGTCGCGCTCGAAGCGGCCGGAGACGATCCGGATGAAGCAAATCCGGTCGCGATGCCGCGGGTCCATGTTCGCCTGGATCTTGAAAACGAAGCCGGAAAAGCTGTCGGTCGCCGGGTTCGACCATCACGCCGCGCGAAGGCCGCGGCTGCGGCGGCGGCGCGTAGTCGAGAAACGCGTCGAGCAGCAGCTGCACGCCGAAGTTGTTCGCCGCGCTCCCGAAGAAAACCGGCGTCAGCTCGCCGCGCGCCAGCGCTGCCGGATCGAACTCATGGCCCGCGCCATCGAGCATCGCCATCTCCTCGACCGCGAGCAGACGTGACGCTTCATCCACGCGATCCTTCACAAACTGGTCGTCCATCCCGCCGACAGAAACCGGCGCGCGATAGGTCCCGTGCGCCGAGCGCTCGAAGACGTGGACCTCGCGGCGGAGGCGATCGTAGACGCCGGCAAATTGCGGCCCCTGGCCGAGCGGCCAGTTCATCGCGCTGGCGCCAATCCCGAGGACGCTCTCGAGTTCATCGATCAAGGCCAGCGGATCGCGCGCGGGGCGATCGAGCTTGTTCATGAACGTGAAGATCGGCACCCCGCGGCGCCGGCAAACTTCGAAGAGCTTCCGCGTTTGCGACTCGATGCCTTTGCCGGCGTCGATCACCATGATCGCGGCATCGACCGCGGTGAGCACGCGGTAGGTGTCCTCGGAGAAATCCTTGTGGCCAGGCGTGTCCAGGAGGTTGACCACGCAATCGCGATACTCGAATTGCAGCACGGTCGAGCTCACGGAAATGCCGCGCTGCTTCTCCAGCTCCATCCAGTCGGAAGTGGTCGCGCGCTGCTTCTTCCGCGCGGTCACCGAGCCGGCCAGCTGCACCGCGCCGCCGTAAAGCAGGAGCTTCTCCGTGAGGGTGGTTTTGCCGGCATCCGGGTGCGAGATGATCGCGAAGGTGCGGCGGCGTTTGATCTGGTCGAGGAGCATCGGCGGAAGGGGCAGGACGTTGCTCCAAGCGAGCCTGGATTTCCACCAATACGTTCCGGGTCAAGTTGCTGGCTAATTTGCGATGGCCCCGGCCCGAAGCGCGCAGCGAGCGCGCGCTCGCTTCGTTAGGCGATCGGCACTTCGCGGCCGAGCGCGCTCGAGGCGTAGATCGCGTCCAGCATTTCCATGAGCTGGTAAGCCTGCTCGGCGCTGTTCACAGGCGCCGCTCGACCGCTGATCGCGTCGACAAAATTCTGGAGCTGCAGCTGGAAACTATCGGCCGCATCCGGGGGCGCGATCGCGACCGTCTCCAGCGCGCCCTCCCGGTCTTCAAAAAGAGTCAGCGGCTTCAGCCGGATGGTGCCCTTGGTGCCGAAAACGACAGAGTTGTTCAGCTCGCGCCCGAAGACATCGCCTTGCGGGATGTCGTCGGTTAAATTCCCGGCCCAGGAAGTTTCCAGGGCGACGACGGCGCCATTGGCGAAACGGATGAAACCAAAGGCTGCGTCGTCGACATCGAACTTCGACCCCGCGACGAGATGCTCGAAGTTTCGGTAAACCTGCGCGCTCACCGAGATCGGCCGCGGCGTGCCCATGAGATACCAGACGGAATCGAGCGCGTGCACCCCGATGTCGATCAAGGCGCCGCCGCCAGAGCGCTGCTTCTCGGTGAACCAGCCGCCGATTCCCTGCGGAATCCCGCGCGAGCGCACCCAGGTGGCTTTCGCGTGATAGATCTTCCCAAGCCGGCCGGCCTCGATCAATTCCTTGGCTGCGCGCATCGCCGGGGTGAAACGAAATTGCCGCCCGAAGAAGTAAACCAGGCCACGACTGGCTGCCTGTTCCTGGAGCACCTTCATCTCGGCCGCATTCATCGTCGGCGGCTTCTCGCAGAAGACATGCTTCCCCGCTTCCAGCGCCGCGAGCGAGGCCGGAAAATGGAGGAAATTTGGCAGGCAAATCATGACCGCATCGAGCGTCCGGATCGCGCAGCATCTCCGTGTAATCGGCAAAGGATTTCGCGGGCGCGTAGTCCTGCACGAAAGCGCGGCGGCGCGTTTCCTCGAGATCAGCGCAGGCGTGCAGAATCGCGCCCGGCACGGCCGGCATGACCCGCGCATGTTGCTGCCCCGGCCAGCCGGTGCCGATGACTCCCAGGCGAACGCTTGGCCCCATCTAGAAGGACCGGCCAAAGCCGAGGCTGCCGCCTAACGAGTCGATACCGTAATTAGGCAGCCGGATGGTGGCGTTGGAAATGTGCCGGTAGGTCACCTCGCCGACGAGCGACCAGGTGCGGTCGAGCATCCAGCGCGCGCCGAGCGAGGCCTGGAGATTGAACTCCACCGGGAGGCTGATGAGCCCGCCGGAAGCGCCTTCCGGAATGTCGGTGTAGACCAGGCCAGCGCCGACCTGGCCGTAAGGAACGAGGCGTGCGCCGGGTTGCACCAAGTTGTAGCGCAGGAGCATGGTCGCGCCTGCAAGCACGTGGCCCGGGCCAGTGAAGATGCCGCCGGCAAAAGCTTCCCCGAGGAACTCGAGGTTGCCACGCAGGAGTCCCGGGCCGGCCGGGCTGGAGAGCATGGTGCCGAGACGCAGGCTGTTGATCGCGAAGTCGACCGAAGGCCGGTGATTGCGAGTGGTGTCGAAGAAGAAGAACGCGCCGGTGACATTCTGCAGCTCGAGCGTTCCGCGCGCGAAGGCCGCGTCGGCCTCGGCGGTGCCGCGCGCCTGCAGGGCGGAATCCATCCCCGCGCGGGCTGGCGCGCTGCCGAAAAGCAGGAGCAAGATCAGCAACTGTTGGAGATGCGCCATCTGCGGCAGATGAGGAGCGGAAAGCTGTGCGCTTGTCAATCAGCCAGCAAGCTCACTCGACCGGACCGCTGCGCAGTTTTTTGAGCGTGGAATGCTTCCGCTTGTCCTCCAGGATGCGGCGCTTGACCCCGCGCGGGCGGGGCGCGTTTTGGCGGCGTTTCTTTTCGCGCTCGGCTTTTTTCGCGGCGAAGAAACGCGCGCGCGCCGCGTCGATTGCCGCCGCGAGACGCTCGCGCGCGAGCTTGCGATTCGTCGCCTGCGAGCGCGAGTCCTGCACGGTCACGCTCAGCCCGCTGGGCCGATGGCGGAGCGTGACCGCGGTGGAAACCTTGTTCACGTTCTGCCCGCCCGGGCCGCTGGAGCGGGCGAACGATTCCTCCAGATCCTCCTCGCGCAAGACCATGGCGCTTACAGCGGCGGCACCTGCGCGCGCCCTTCGCGGAGGACGCGCGCCATCCAGACGAGTTCGTTGATGAACTTGGCCGCGCGGCCGACGTATTTTTCGTCCGTGAGCGCGCCGTTTTCATCGAAGGCATCCTGCACGCGGCTGAAATTGAGGTCGGTGAAGGTCGCGACCAGGCCGAGCTCGCGGACGACATTGACCAGCGACTCGATCACGCGCGCGCCGCCGAACGGCCCGGCGGAGACGCCGCAAAACGCGACCGCCTTGTGAATGTATTCCTCGAGACACATGTCGAGCGCGTGCTTTAGGGGGCCGGGAAACGAGTGGTTGTATTCCGGCGCCACGATCACGAGTCCGTCGGCGCGCGCCATCCGCTGCGCATACTCGGGATCTTGCATTTGGGTGCCGGCATCCTCGAGCGACATCTTCAGGGCGCGCACATCGATCAGTTCGGTTTCGATCTCTGGTCGCTTCCGCATTTCCTCGAGGAGGAAATGCGCCACGTGCTCGCTCTGGCGGCCCTGGCGCGGGGTACCGAGGAGGATCGGGAGGTAGAGTTTCTTCATCGGCTTGGGGTTATTAGCCGACAAGCTAACGAGGACAGCGGCTGCCGGCAGCAAAGTTTTTCGCGCGGGCTCGACGAAGCCGGTCGGGCGCGGGAGCTTGCGGCATGCGCAGATGGAAATACGAGGCTTTGCTGGTCTGCTCGATGGTCACTTTTGCCCTGGCAAACCACGCCCCGGCCTCGCCGGCGGCGGAATGGCGCGCGGCGCATGAGCGCGAAATTCTCGGCGAGTTCTCCGACTTCCTCCGGCTGCCGAATGTGGCCGCCGACAGCGCGGGGCTCGAGCGGAATGCCGAGCATTTGCAGGCGATGTGCGCCCGCCGCGGCCTGGCGGTGCAAGTGCTCCGGATGGAAGGCGCGCCGCCATTGGTCGTGGCCGATCTGCGGGTGCCGGGAGCCACGCGCACAGTCGCGTTTTACGCCCATTACGACGGGCAGCCAGTCGACCCGGCTCGCTGGCAAAGCGATCCCTGGCAGCCAGTGATGCGCGACGCCACCGGGCAGGAGATCGATTGGACCGACGAGAAAGCGATCGACCCCGAGTGGCGGCTCTACGCGCGCGGCTCGGGCGACGACAAGGGGCCGATCGTGGCCCTGCTCGCCGGGCTCGACGCGCTCCAGGCAGCGAAGACCAAACCGGCGGTGAATTTACGCTTTGTTTTCGAAGGCGAAGAGGAATCCGGCTCGCCTCATCTTGCTGGCTATTTGACGAAAAACGCCGCGGCGCTGCAGGCGGATGGCTGGATTCTTTGCGACGGCCCGGTGCATCAAAGCCGCCGGCCGCTGCTCTACTTTGGCGCGCGCGGAACGGTCGATCTCGAGCTGACGCTCTACGGCCCGATCCGTGGGTTGCACGATGGACACTACGGAAATTGGGTGCCGAATCCGGCGGTGCGGCTGGCGCATCTGCTCGCCTCCATGCGGGACGAGCAAGGGCGCATCTTGATCAAAGGATTTGCCGAAGACGTCCGGCCGCCGACGGAGGCAGAGCGCAAAGCGCTGGCTAAAATCCCCGGGGTCGAAGCAGAGCTGCGCGCGGAATTCCAAATCGCTGGAACCGAAGGGGGCGGCCGACCGTTGAACGAACTCCTGCTGCAGCCTGCCTTGAATGTGCGCGGCCTGGAAGCAGGCCACGTCGGCGCGCAGGCGACCAACACGATCCCGCCCGAGGCGCGCGCTTCGCTCGATTTCCGCCTGGTGCCGGCGCAGACCCCGGAGTCGATCCAGCCGCTGGTGGAAGCGCACCTGCGCGCGCAGGGCTACGAAGTTGTGCGCGAAATTCCGGATGCCGCAGCGCGGCGGAAGTTTCCCAAGCTCGTGCGCGTGCAATGGGGGCAAGGCTACCCGCCGGCGCGCACCGCGCTGGATTCCCCGCTTTCGCGCGAGATCATCGCGCTTTTGGGCGCCACCGGCCGCGAACCCGTGCTCTTGCCGACGATCGGCGGCAGCATCCCGATGTATCTTTTCCAGCAACCGGGCGACACTCCAGCGATCGGCCTACCGATCGCCAATCACGACGACAATCAGCACGCGGCGGACGAAAACCTGCGCCTGCAGAATCTCTGGGAAGGGATCGAGATTTTCGCCGCCCTTTTCGCGGGTCTTTCCGCTCGTTAGGCAGAAGCGTGCGGCCGGGCCCGGAGAATGCCGGCGCATGCGAAACTCAGGAGGATCAAGGGCAAGCCGATGCCGAAAGACCAGCGGATACCCCAATGCTGGGCCACGTAACCGAGGAGCGGCGGACCGAGAAGGAAAGCGACAAAGGAAATTTGCGCGAGCGAAGCTACATTGGTCGCCGGCGCGCGGTCGGTCAGTTGCGCCGCGGCAGACATCGCCAGCGGAAAGATGACCGCAGTCCCGGCGCCGATGAGCGCGAAGCCCAGCAGGGCGATTCCGCCAAGCGGCGCGCAGAAGACGACCACCACGCCGGCCCCGAGCACTGCGAGCAGAAAGCGCGAAACCGTGGTCGGGGAATAGCGCTCCACGAAAGGATCGGCAAAGAAACGCGTGAGCGCCTGCGCCCCCGCGCCCAGCGCCACGGCAAACCCGGAGAGAAATGGGGACACCCCGAACAAGTCGCGCATGTAGATCGCCGACCAGTCGATCCCCGCTCCTTCCATGATCATCGCGCTGAGCGTCACCCCCACCAGCAGGAGGATTGCGCGCGTCGGCCGGGCAAACGGCGGCGGCTTCACCGTTTCCAGCACCGGGCGATGCGGCGCTGCCTGGAAGCGCCCAAGCAGGAGGGCGACCACCGCGGCCACCAACAGGACCATCAAACTCAAATGCACGCGCGGCGGCACGCCGAGCTGCGCGATTAAGGCGGAGAAAATGCCGGCCGTGAAAAAGCCGAAGCTCCAGAAGGCGTGCGCGCGGTTCATGATCCGTCGACCGACCAGGTGCTCGGTCCGGTCGGCCTCGAGATTGAGGATGATTTCGATCCCGCCGACCACCAGCCCGGCTGGAAACAGGAGCAGGAAAAACGAGAGCGGTCCGGTGGCCCAGGTGGCGCCGGCGTAGAGGAGCGCAAGCAGCGGAATCAGGCCCAGGAGCGCGCGCCGGTAGCCCAGCCGTTCGAGCCACGGCCCGGCCACGCTCAGGGAGACAAGCGTCCCGGCCGCAACCCCGATCAAACCCAGGCCGAACGCCCCTTCCTCCACCTGCATCATCCGCTGCAGCGCGGGAAAACGCGGCGGCAGGCTCCCCATGCAGAAGGCGTAAATGAAAAAACCGGCGTAGACCCGGTGCTGCGGCGGGAGCGCCAGGCCGAAGCTCATGGAGAAAAGGACCGCATGCGAAGAATAGAAAAAACGACCACCGTTTCGCAGCCCCGGAACCTGCCGCCTAACGAGCGCTCAGGGCCCTACCGCTGGCGGGACTCGAACCCGCACTCCACGTGAATGGAAACGGATTTTAAGTCCGTTGCGTCTGCCATTTCGCCACAGCGGCGGTGCGGCCCCACCTTTACCCAATCACTGCCCGAGACCAAATGATTTGCGGGCCGCAAGGCCGCAGGCAATTTCAAGTCGCACGGCGCGCCCCCATGACCACAGCCAACAAAATCACGCTCGCCCGCATCCTGATGATCCCGGCGTTCGTCATGATGGCGATCTACTACGGCGAGAGTATTCGCCGCGGCGAGCCGGAGGAATGGCAGCGCTTCACCGCGATCGCCATTTTCCTGGTCGCGGCGGTGAGCGACGGGCTCGATGGCTACATTGCCCGGCGTTACAACCAGCGGAGCGCGCTCGGCGTGATCCTCGACCCGATCGCCGACAAGGGCCTGCTCCTGAGCGCGCTCATTACGTTGAGCATCAGCAACTGGAGCGATGTCGACCCGCAATACGGCCGCTTCCCTGCCTGGTTCCCGGTGCTCGTGATCAGCCGCGACGTGGTTATCCTCGTCGGGAGCGCGATCCTGCATCTTCTCGTGGGGAAAGTGCACGTGCAGCCGAGCTGGACCGGGAAGGTGGCGACCTTCCTGCAAATGACGGCGATCGCATGGGTGATGTTGCAGTTAATGGTCATCCCGTTGATCTATGTGGTGTTCGCGGCCGGGTTCTTCACCCTCGTCTCCGGCATCCTCTATGTGATGGATGGCTTCCGGCAGCTCGGAGCGCATGGACAATCAAGCGCCCAATAACGGCGCGCCCCGCAAGCTTATGGAAGATTCCCCGCAATTACGCGTCGCCATTGTCGGCCGTCCGAACGTGGGGAAATCCGCGCTCTTCAATCGCCTGGCCGGGCGCAACATCGCGATCGTCCACGACCAGCCGGGGATCACGCGCGATCGCCTGGCTGCGCCCTGCAACAAAGGTGCGCGGCCCTTCGTCATCTGGGATACCGGCGGCATCGGCGGCGCCGGTGAGACCGAGCTCAACTCCGAGGTCCGCGCCGCGGCCGACGCCGCCATGCGCGAGAGCGAGGTCATCCTCTTCGTGGTCGATGCGCAGCATGGACTTGCGCCGATCGACCAGGAATTAGCCAGCATGCTGCGGAAATCGAAGCGACCCGTCGTGTTGGTGGTGAACAAGATTGACCATCCGAACCACGAACCGCTCGAGGCGGAGTTCTCGCAGCTCGGCTTCCAGCGCACCGTCCCGATCAGCGCCGCGCACGGTCGCGGGATTAATGACTTGTTAGGGGTGATCGAGCGACTGCTCCCGGCCGAGACTGCGACCGAAAGCGACACGCCCAGGGAGGAGGCCAAGCCACCGCTCGCGCTCGCGATCATCGGCCGGCCAAACGCCGGCAAGAGTTCCCTGATCAACGCCGTCCTCCAGGATCAGCGCACGATCGTGAGCAACATCCCCGGGACCACGCGCGACGCGGTCGACATTTCCTACGAGCGCAACGGTCAGTCTTATCTCTTGATTGATACCGCCGGGATGCGGCAGCGGAGTAAGCATTCCACTTCGGTGGAAGTCTTCAGCGTCATGCGCGCCGAGCGCACCATTCGCCGCGCCGACCTCTGCGTGCTCGTGATTGACGTCACCTGCGGGGTGACCTCGCAGGACAAAAAAATAGCCGGCCTGATCCAGGAGTCGCGCAAACCGTCGATCATCGTCCTGAACAAATGGGACCTGGTGAAACCGGAGCGCGGGGCCAAGGCCTCGCAGGAAGAACTCGTTAGCCAGACACGCGCGAATCTCTTCTTCCTCGACTACGCCCCAGTGCTGATCACCTCCGCCGTAACCGGTGAGAACGTCGACCGCCTCTTCAAGTTGATCGACGAAGTGCAGACCGCGGCCGGGAAACACATCGGCACCGGCGTGCTCAATCGCATGCTCCGCGCGGCGCTCGACACCACCCTTCCTCCGACGATCGGGAACAAGCGGCTCAAGTTGTTCTACGCCACCCAGGCCGGCGGCGATAATGAGCGCGCGATCGATCCGCCCAAGTTCATCCTTTTCGTGAATCAGCCGAAACTCCTGAGCGATACCTACGGGCGTTACCTCGAGCGACGGATTCGCGAGCTCGAGCCGTATCCCGGCTTGCCGGTGCTGCTCACCTGCCGCGCGCGCACCAGCGAAGAAAAGTAGGAATTCGAACATTCCGCGCGGTCGCCTGTCTCAACCATCTCTATGAAATCTACGCAGGAAATCACCCAGGAAGTGCAGCAGCTCGGTCAGTGGATTCCTGCGCTGCGCGAGCAAGTCGGCCGCGTGGTTATTGGCCAGAAATACCTGGTCGACCGCTTGCTCCTCGGCCTGCTGGCTAATGGCCACCTCCTGCTCGAGGGCGTGCCCGGCCTGGCGAAGACGCTCACGATCAAGACGCTGGCTAATGCCATCCAGACCGGCTTTCAGCGGTTGCAGTTCACCCCCGATCTCCTGCCCGCGGATTTAGTCGGCACTTTGATCTACAACCCGCGCAGCGGCGAATTCACCACCAAGTTCGGCCCGCTCTTTTCCAACTTAATTTTAGCCGACGAGATCAACCGCGCGCCGGCCAAGGTGCAGAGCGCGCTCCTCGAGGCGATGCAGGAACGCCAGGTCACGCTCGGCGACCAAAGCTATCCCCTGCCCGATCCTTTTCTCGTCCTCGCGACGCAAAACCCGCTCGAGCAGGAAGGCACTTACCAACTTCCGGAGGCGCAGCTCGACCGCTTCATGTTGAAGCTTAACGTCGGCTACCCGCAGAAATCCGAGGAACGCCAGATCCTCGACCTCATGGCCACCTCCGCGCCGAATCTCCAGGTCTCGCCCGTGGTCGACCCGAAGGACATCGTCGCCGCCCGCCAGGTGGTGAACAGCATCTACATCGACGATCGGGTGAAGGACTACATCGTTGACGTCGTCTGGGCCACGCGCGAACCGGCGACCTACAACCTGCAACTCGACGGCCTCATCCGCTACGGCGCCTCGCCGCGCGCGACCATCTTCCTCGCTCTCGCGGCGCGCGCGCACGCCTTCCTCAACGGCCGCGGCTATGTCACGCCGCAGGACGTGAAGAGCATCGGCCACGACGTCCTCCGCCACCGCATCATCGTGAGCTACGAAGCCGAGGCCGAGACTATCTCGAGCGAAACGATCATTGACCGGATCTTCGCCGGCTTGCCGGTCCCGTGATGAAAAACGGCGACGCCGCAGGCCAGCAGACGCCCGCCGAAATCCTCGCCAAAATCCGCGCGCTCGAGATCAAGACCCGCGGGTTGGTGCAGACGGTTTTTGCGGGGGATTATCACAGCGTCTTCAAGGGGCGCGGGATGAATTTCGACGAAGTCCGCGAGTATCAGCCGGGCGACGAGATTCGCGCGATCGATTGGAATGTGACCGCGCGCCTCGGCGTGCCCTTTGTGAAAAAGTTCACCGAAGAGCGCGAGCTCACAGTCATGCTCGTGGTCGACGTGAGCGCCTCCGGCAGTTTTGGCAGCGTCTCGCAATCGAAGCGCGAACTCGCGGCGGAAGTGGCCTGCCTGCTCGCCTTCAGCGCCATCCGGAATAACGACAAGGTCGGGCTGCTCCTCTTCACCGACCAGGTGGAGCTCTACATCCCGGCGAAGAAAGGCCGCTCGCACACGCTCCGTTTGATCCGCGAAATTCTCTTCTTCGAACCGCAAAGCCGCGGGACCGATCCGGCGCTGGCGCTGCGATACTTGAACAAAGTGCAAACGCGTCGCGCGGTCGTGTTTTTCGTCTCCGACTTCCAGGCGGGCGACTTCTCGCGCGAGCTCGCGATCACCGGCCGGCGGCACGATTTCATCGCGCTCCATGTGCAGGACGAGCGCGAGAAAGTGCTGCCTGATATCGGGATCATCACGCTCGAGGACGCCGAGACCGGCGAGCAGATCGAGATCAACACCGGCGACCGCTCGCTCCGCCGGCATTTCTGCGGAATTAGCCGAAGCGCAGGCGGCCGATCTGAAGCGCACCCTGCGCCGGAACAACATCGACACGATCGCGCTCCAGACCGGCGAGGATTACCTCCCGGGCTTGCGCGCTTTCTTCAAGCAACGCGAACGCCGCCTCGCGATCCGCTAAAATTTAGCCAGCAAGATGTTCATCCTCGCCCAGGAATTTCACGATATCGCGCCGCCGGTGGAGTATTCGCTCCTGCCGCCGTGGGTCGTGTTTGCCGGCGCTTTCGTTGGCCTAACGATTCTCGGGTTGCTCGTCTGGGCCTTCCTGCGCCGAAAGCGCAAACCGGTTCCACCGCGCCCGCCGCGAGTGCGCGCGCTCGAGTTGCTGGAAGCGGCGCGACCGGAGATCGCCCGCGAGACGCCGTATGAGTTCAGCATCCGCGTTTCGGATATCCTGCGGCGCTACGTCGTCGAGGAATACGCCCTGCCGATCACCCGCCAGACCTCGGTGGAATTTCTCGAGGCAATCTCGAAGGCGCGGACTTTCAATGACGGCGAGCGCGAGCTGCTGGGCGATTTCCTGAACCGCTGCGACTTGATCAAGTTCGCGCGCTACGACGCGACCACCGCCGACAGCGAACTCTTGCTCGATGAGGCGATGCGTTTCGTGAAGGGAGGCCAACTTGCGGCTGCCTGATTGGCGCGCCTGGTGGCCGCAGGACAGCGGCCTGACCTTCGCGCAGCCGTGGCTCTTGCTGCTGTTGCTCACGTTGCCCTTGCTCGCTTACCTGCGCGGACAGCGTGGCCCGGCCGCGGCGCTCGTCTTTTCGTCGACCACGATCTTGCGCGGGCTCGGCAAGCGCAGCACCAGCCGCGCGGGCAAGTTTTTGCGCGCGCTGCTGTTCGTTAGCCTGGCCTGCTTCATCATCGCGCTCGCTCGTCCGCGCCTCGGCAAAAGCCTCACGCAAGTCGAAGCCAGCGGGATCGACATCATGCTCGCGATCGACGTCTCGGGCTCGATGTTGATCAAGGATTTCACCGTCGGCGGCGATCCGGCGACGCGGGTGGACGCGGTGCGCGAAGTGACGCGGAAATTCATCGAGGCGCGGCCGAACGATCGCATCGGCCTGATCGCTTTCGCCGGCCGGCCTTATGTCGTTAGTCCGATGACCCTGGATCACGATTGGCTGATGAAAAACCTCGACCGTCTCCGGATTGGCCTGGTCGAAGATGGCACCGCGATCGGCTCCGGGATTGCCGCGGCCGCGAGCCGTTTGAACGACAAAAAGTCCAAGAGCCACGTGCTCGTCTTGCTGACTGATGGCGAGAATAATGCCGGCAAAATCCCGCCGAAGACCGCGGCGGAAGCGCTCAAGGCGCTCAAGGTTCACTTCTACGCCATCGGCGCGGGGATCAACGGCGTCGCGCCTGCGCCGGTGCCCGATCGGCGCGGCGGCTTCCTGACCGATCTCGGCGGCAATCTCCTCTACCAGAACCAGCCGGTACATTTCAACGAGGAGGGCCTGAAGGAGGTCGCGCAGATCGCGGATGGGAAGTTCTACCGCGCGACCGACACCGAATCGCTCGAGAAAATTTATCGCGAGATCGACCAGCTCGAGAAGTCGACTGTGAGCGTGCACAAATATCAGGAGTATCGCGATCTCTTCCCGGCGTGCATCGCCGCGGGCTGCGGTCTGTTAATTGCACAGATGCTCCTCGGGCAAACCATCTGGAAAAAATTGCCATGAGCTTCGGCGCACCTCTCTGGCTTTGGAGCTTGCTGCTGCTGCCGGTGCTCGCGCTCCTCTTCTGGCAGGCAGAAGCGCGCAGCGCGGCGCGTTTGCGGCAATTTGTTTCGCCGCGTCTGCTCGGCGAACTCGGGGCGACCGTCAGCCGCGGACGCCGGCTTTTCCGCTTCGGCTTGTTGCTCCTGGGGATCGGCCTGGCACTCGTTAGTCTGGCCAAGCCGCGCTACGGCTACAGCTACGAGGAGGTGAAGCGCAAAGGGCTCGACCTGCTCGTGGCGGTCGATACTTCGCGCAGCATGCTGGCGAACGACGTGCCGCCGAATCGCCTCACGCAGGTGAAGCTGGCGGTGCAGGATCTGATGGGCGAACTGCGCGGCGACCGCGTCGGCTTGATCGCGTTTGCCGGGCGCGCGTTTCTGCAAGCGCCGCTCACGATCGACTACGGCGCCGCGGCCGAGGCCGTGACTGAATTAGACACCAACATCATCCCGGAAGGCGGGACCAACATCTCCGCGGCGATCGATCTCGCGGTCCAGACCTTCGGCAAATCCGCCGTGGGCAATCGCGCCTTGATCGTCTTCACCGATGGCGAGGAGCTTGCGGGCGATTCCGCCAAGGTCGCGAAGGCCGCGGCCGACGCCGGCGTGCGCATTTTCACAATCGGCGTAGGCACGCCGGAAGGCTCGTTGATTCCCCTGCAGGCGACGAACGGGACTGCGTTTGTGAAGGACCAAGGCGGCCAGGTGGTGAAGTCGAAACTCGACGAAAAGCGGCTGCGCGAAATCGCGGAAGCGACCGGCGGCATTTACCTACCGCTGGCGCATGGCCCGGCGACGATGCGCCGGCTCTACGACGAAGGACTGGCGCACATGCAGGCGGCGGAGATCGATGCGCGCGCTTCGCGCCAGCCGATCGAGCGCTATCAATGGCCGCTCGGCGCCGCGATTCTCGCGCTCATGGCGTCGCTCTTGATCAGCGAACGCCGGCCGGTGCGCGCGACCGCTCGCGAGCCGAAGCGCGCGCTCGCGGGCGCCATCTTGCTGCTTATTTTTGCGCAGGGCGCGCAGGCCGCGGCGCCTGGCCTCGACGAATATCGCGACGAGAAATATCAGGAGGCGCTCCAGCGCTTTCAGCAAACGCTCGAGGCGCATCCGGATTCGCACGCGGCCGACAAGCTGCACTTCGATGCCGGCGCGGCGGCTTACAAATTGAAGGATTACGGGAAGGCGCTTGAGTCCTTTAGCCAGGCGTTGCTTTCGAAGGATCTGCAGCTCCAAGGCCAGAGTCATTACAACCTCGGAAACACGCTTTACCAGCGTGGCGAAGGCCAGAAAACGCCGGAGTCGAAGCTGAAGGATTGGACCGGCGCCCTCGAGCATTACGAGCAGACCCTGAAGCTCCAGCCCGAGAACAAGGAAGCGCAGGAGAATCGCGACTACGTCAAAAAGAAGATCGAAGAGCTGAAGCGGGAAGAGGAACAAAAGCCGACGCCCACGCCCACGCCCACTCCGTCGCCCTCCCCTTCTCCCTCGCCCAAAGACCAGAAGAAAGACGACAAAAACAAGGACCAGAAGCAGCAGCCGCAGGATCAGCAAAAGCAGGATCAGGACAAAGAGAAGCAGCAGGAGCAAAAGGACCAATCTGGCGAAGGGCAGGATCAAAAACAGCCGCAACAAAACCAACCGGGCCAATCGCCCAGCCCGTCGCCTTCTCCCAGCCCCGGCGAAAATCAGCCGACGCCTTCACCTTCGCCATCCCCCGGCGAAAGCGGCGCGTCGCCCAGCCCCAGCCCAGGCGAAAATGGCGCCAGCCCCTCGCCTTCTCCGGGCCAAGATCAGCAGGGCGCCTCGCCCACGCCGTCACCTGGCGAAGGCGAGAATGGCGAGGGCGGCGAGCAGCCCACTCCGACCGCGACGCCTTCCGGGACCCCGGACAAAAAGCCGAGCGGCGACGTAAAAGGCGCGGGCGAAGAGCAACCGAAGGAACCGCCGAAGGAAGAGTCAGCCGCCGAAGCCGAACCGACCGAAGAGGGCACGATGAACGCCCAACAAGCCGAGCGCTTGCTCCGTTCGATGAAAGACGAGGAAGCCCGCGTGCAGCTCGATGAACGCAAGGCGGTACGCCGTGTCTATAAGGACTGGTAGGCCGGCTGAGTTGATGCCGCCGCGTTGATAGTTGATGAGAAGATGATGTTCACTCGCACCCGCATCCCGCTTTTGGTCGCGCTCGTCTGCTGGACGTGGCTCGCCCCGGCGCGGGCGGAAAACCCGAGTGTGACCGCGGTCCTGACCGAGAGCGAAACGGTCGTCGGACGTCCGGTGCAATTGCAGATTCAAGTGACCGGCACCTCAAATCCCCGGCCGCCCGGTGAGATCACGATCGACGGCCTCGACATCCGCGCGGCCGGGACTTCGCGGCAGTATGAGATGCGGAATTTCAGCGTGAGCTACAGCTTCACCTTTAGCTACACGATCATGCCCCTAAAACCGGGCACCTTCCGCATCCCGCCGCAGCGAGTGGAGGCCGGCGGCCAGACTCTGCAGACGCCGGAGCTGACCTTAAACGTGGCTAATTCGCAGGGCGCGCAGAGTTCGCGCGGCCCGCGCGGCGGCGGCGGGAACAGCAACGCCGGCCGCGACGTGAAGATCGATCCGTCGCAGATCGGCTTCGTGGAAATGATCCTGCCGAAGCAGAACGCCTACATCGGCGAGATGATCCCGGTGCAGGTGCGCGTGGGGCTGAATACGCGCGCGCCGGTGGAGTCGTTAGGCAGCGGGGTGCAAATTTCCGGACAAGGCTTCACCACCCAAAAGATGACCGAGCCGCGGCAGACGATGGAGACGGTGAACGGCCGCACTTACCAGGTCTTCATCTTCAATACCGCGATCTCGCCGGTGCGCGCGGGACAATTGGAGATCGGCCCGGCAGAGATCAATCCCACGGTGCGCGTGGCCCGCCCCGGACGGAATCCGGCGGTCCCGCGCGACATGTTTGACGACCCTTTCTTTAACCAATTTTTCAACGATCCCGGCCTTCGCCCCTTCGATTCCGCGCGAGGTGAAACTGCAAAGCGAAGGCACGACCCTGGAAGTGAAAGCGCTGCCTCCGAACGCGCCCGCGGGATTCTCCGGCGCGGTCGGCAACTTCAGCCTCAAGACCGAGGCCAATCCGAAGAAAGCGCAGGTGGGCGACCCGATCACGGTCGTCTCCACGATCAATGGCCGCGGCAATTTCGACCGCGTGACCGCGCCCAGCCTAACGAATGACGAGGGTTGGCACAGCTATCCGCCTTCCGACAAGTTTAAGCAGGACGACGACGTCGGGATTAGCGGCACCAAGACGTTTGAGACCGTGCTGAGCGCAAAGGAGCGGAAGACGCAACTGCCGCCGGTCAGCTTTGCCTTCTTTGACCCGATCAAGGAGACTTACGTCGCGCTCAAGAGCGACCCAATCCCGCTGCAGATCGAAGGCGCGCCCCTTTCCACGCCCACGCCCGCGGTTGCTTCCGCGTCGCCAAATAGCCAGCAACCTCCAGCCATCCCCGCGCCGGCAAAAACCGAGCAGGACATCCTCTACCAACTGGCCGAGCGTCCCGCGCATCCCGAGAGTTTTACGCCGATTTATCAACGTCCGGCCTTCTGGGCGGCGCAGCTTTTGCCGCTGCTCGCGCTCGCGGGCTTGGTCGGTTGGAAAATGCGCCAGGCTCGCGCCGGGAATCGCGCCGCGCAGCGCATCGCGCGGCTGCAGCAGGAAGCCGCGGAGTTGCAGCGGAAGCTGCGGCGCAATGGCGAAAGCCCGCGCGAGTATGTCGCCAGCGCGGCGCGCGCGGTGCAATTGAAGACCGCGCTCGCGCGCGAGGTCGATCCCGATGCGGTGGATGCCGAGGTGGCAGCGGAGGCGTTCCAGGCAAATGCGGACCAACGGATGCGGCTGCAGCGCTTGTTCGCCGAAAGCGATGAGCTGCGCTACAGCGGTGGGCGCAACGGCGGGGCGGAGCTCTCCGCCGAACGACGCGAAGAAATCCGCGCGCTGGTGGAGGAACTGCGGTCATGAGAAGTCGCTGGCTAATTTTCATTGGCCTCCTTTTTCTCGCCGCTTCCCAGGCCCAAGCGCAGGATCGCTGGGCGGAAGCGAATGCGAAATATGCGGCCGGCGACTTCCGGGCCGCGGTCTCGGGTTACACCCAATTGGTCGAAGCCGGCGAAACCAGCGCGGCCCTCTTCTATAATCTCGGCAATGCCCATTACCGGCTTAATGAATTGGGCGCGGCGATCTTGAACTACGAGCGCGCGCTCGCGCTCGAGCCGCAGCAACCGGAAGCGGTCGCGAATCTGCGCCTGGTGCGCGAGAAAGCGCGCGCGCTGGAGCTGCGCGGGAATCGCCTGGAGCAAGCGCTCGCCCGGACCTCGCCGACGATGCTCGCGAGTGTGGCCGCGCTCGGTTTTTGGCTCGCGGTCTTCGCGCTTGCGGGTTGGTTTCTCTTCCGGCGTTCGGCGTTGGCGGTCGTGGGCTGCCTGCTTGGGCTCGCGCTTTTCGCGGGCGCGGGCTACGGGCTCTACGCACTCGAGCAGGGGCCAAACGGCCGCGGGCTGGCGATCATCGTGGGGAAGCAAGTCGATGCGCGCCTGGCGACGGCGGAAAGCGCCGGAACGGTTCTCACTTTGCCGCCGGGAAGCGAAGTGAAAATCCTGAGCACCCGCGGCGGCTGGAGTTACGCCGTGCTTGCCAAACGACCTCCGCGGCTGGATCCCGGCGGAGAGCGCGGAACGCGTGCGTCTCTAGATTTTGCCGAAAAAAGCCAAAGCCGCCGCGCCGCTCGAGCTTGGCTTCGCCGTCAAAGTGCTGGGCGCGCCCGGGCTGAAGAGTAACGACAGCCGGCGCTGGCAACAAGGAGCCGCACCTGCGCGTTTCGCTCGGTTATCTGGCGAAGATCTTCGATTACCTCGAGGCCAACGCCATCCGGGTCTACCGGATGTCTTCGGACATCGCGCCGTATGCGACGCATCCGGAGATGCCGCAGTTCCACGGCATGATCGAGGAATGCGCGGAGGAACTGGCCGCGCTCGGGGCGCGCGCGCGACGGCAGCGGGCTGCGGCTCTCGTTTCATCCGTCGCAGTTCATCGTCTTGAACAGCCCGGACCCGGTGTTGGTGGAAAAGAGCATTGCTGATCTCACGGCGCAGACGCGCATGCTCGATCTGATGGGGTTGGGGCCTGAAGCGGTCTTGATCGTCCATGCCGGTGGGACCTATGGCGATGTTGCCTCGGGCAGCGCACGCTGGATTGAAACCTACCGCCGGCTTTCGCCGGAAATTAGACAGCGACTTGTCTTGGAAAATGACGATCTGCGCTACAGCGCGGCGGAAGTCTTGCGGATTCACCAGGCCTGCGGCGTGCCCCTCGTCTTCGATCATCAACACTTCTGCTGCCTCAACCCCGAGCAGCTCGAACTGCGCCCGACGGTGGAGCAATTCCTCCGCAGTTGGCCGCGCGGCGTGCGGCCGAAACTTCACTTTTCCTCGCCCCGGACGGAGCTGCGTCTGCTCAAGCGCAAGGTGCGCGGCAGCCGAAAGACGAAGCTCGTGCTCCAGCCGCCGGTCTGGACCGGGCACGCGGATTTTTGCCAGCCCTTTGAGTTCATCGCGATGATGCGCGCGCTCGCAGGCCTGGAGTTTGACGTCATGCTGGAAGCGAAATCAAAGGATCTCGCGCTCCTGCGGCTCCGGCGCGATCTCCAGCGTTACGCGCCCGAAGTGGCCCGGCGTTTCGGGCTCGAAATTCCTGCCGCGATTCCGGAGGAGCCGGCCACGATCGAGATTCCTGAGCCGGCCGGTTGAGAAGCGCGGCGTTGTCCGGCATGGTCCGCCTATGAACGCGGAGATGGATGTCGGAACCAACAAGAAGGCGTTCCAGATCAATCTCGACCTGAAGAAATACGGGACTTTCGCGGAGATCGGCGCGGGGCAGGAAGTCGCACGGCGTTTCTTTCACGTGGGCGGCGCCGCCGGGACGATCGCGAAAACCATGTCGGCCTACGACATGACTTTCAGCGATGCGATCTACGGGACCGCCGACCGCTACGTGAGCCGCGGACGGCTCACGCGCATGCTCGACCACGAATACAATCTGCTGGTCGAGCGTCTGGACGCAAAGCTCGGCAGCGAGCGAACCTTCTTCGTTTTTGCCGACACCGTGGCCGCACGGAGTTTTAAGCAGCACAATGAATCGCACGGCTGGCTGGGGGTGCGTTTCCAGACGGAAACGCGCGGCGAACCGAGCCAGATCATCGTCCACGTGCGCATGCTCGACGAGGCCAACGTCGACCAGCAGGAAGC
The DNA here is from genome assembly GCA_963726745.1 of uncultured Verrucomicrobiae bacterium. Taxonomy (GTDB): domain Bacteria; phylum Verrucomicrobiota; class Verrucomicrobiia; order Chthoniobacterales; family UBA10450; genus JACCTI01. Next base: position 96,766 of record CAVSDR010000002.1, on the reverse strand, counting down.
GCTCGGCGTCGTCGGGGTTAACCTGGTCTACGGCGCGTTCTACCATCAGCAGCCGGAGAAGCTGATCGCCTCGCTCCAGGAGAACCTGGCGGAGAATCGTATCCAGGTGGACATGATCAAGTTTTCCGGCCCGGCCTATGCGCAGGTGGACAATCGCCTCATGAGCCTGCAGCTGGTGAGCCAGGGCCTGACGAACGCGATCATGTTCGACCCGCAGGGCGAGACGGTGCAGCCGGCGGAAGTCTTCTACAAAAAAGCGATCATCGTGGAGCGCGGCAGCTTCCGCCCGGTGACCTACGCGACCAACGACATGCTCAACGGCGCGCGCCGCGTTTTCCTCGAGCAGCACAAGTATTCCGAGGAAGAGACGATCGTGCTCATGGAGATGACGCTGGAAAATTTGCTCTCGGAAGGGCAACTGAACCACGCCGATTTCCTCGCGCGGGTCGACATCCTGGGGTCGCTCGGGCGCACGGTCTTGATCTCGAAGTTTGGCGAATACTACCGGCTCGCGGCCTATCTCTCGCGTTACACGAACAAGATGATCGGCCTGGTCATGGGTGTGCCCTCATTGCTCGAGATCTTCGACGAGAAATATTACCTGAACCTCGAGGGCGGCATCCTTGAGGCGCTCGGGCGAATGTTTAAGAGCGGGCTCAAGCTTTACGTCTACCCGATGATCGACGACGCCAGCGGCGCCTTGATCACGGCGAAGAAGATCGAGGTCGCGCCGAACCTGCGCGCGCTTTTCGAATACCTGATCGACAACGAGTTCATCCAGGAGGTCTCGGAGTTCAATCCGGAGTATCTGCGGATTCACCCGCCGGAAGTCCTGGCGCGCATCCAGAAGGGCGACGGTGGCTGGGAACACATGGTCCCGCGGGAGGTCGCGGAGATCATCAAGGCGCGGGAGTTCTTCGGCTATCGGCGGAGCGCGGAGGGTTAGGTTTCCCCGGGCAGCGGGAGCTTTTTCCGGGCGACCGCGGTGGGCGGCACGCTTCCCGCTTTAGGGAAGGCACCACCATGGCAAAGCGCGGCACTTCCGTTATCGGCATCGACCTTGGCAAGCACGCCTTCAAGGGCGTCCTCTTGCAGCGAAAGGGCGACGCACGTTTCGTCCTCACCAACTACGCCTCGCGCCCTGTGCCCGAGGACTTGAGCAATCCCGATGCCCTCGCGCAGGAGTTGAAGTCGCTGGTTAAAGAACTCGGCGGCTCCGGCAAAGCCTGTGCGCTCGCCGTTTCCGACCCGGATGCGCTCCTCCGCATCATCGAGCAGCCGGAGACGCCCGTGGAGCTTCTCCGCAGCGCCCTGCAGCTCAATGGCATGACCATGCTGAACCAGGACTGCAAAAACTTCGTGCTCGATTGCGCCCCGCTCTCCGCCGCCGCCTCGACCACCGCGCCCGCGGTCTCCGGCGACAGCGCCGGCGAGGGCAATACCGCAGTGCAATACGCCACGCTCACAGCCACGAAGTATCTCGTTGCCGGCATGCTCCGCCCGAGCGTGAAGCAAATCACCGAAGCGGTCACCAAGAGCCGCATCTCCGCGGAGGTTCTCCAACTCGCGCCGATCTGCTCCTTCAATGCTTTCGAGTTCGCCTACCCGCAGATCTTCACGAACGACGCTTTCCTCCTGCTCGACCTCGGCCACCTGCAAAGCTCCGTCCTCATCGGCAACAAGGGCGAGCTCGTGCTCGTGCGCAGCATTGATTACGGCGGCAAAGCGCTCATGGAAATGCTCACCGCCGATGGCGCGATGGATGCCGCCGCGGCCAACGTCCTCCTGGAACAGGGCGATGCCGGCCTGGCCGGGCTCTGCCGCGCTTCCCTCGCCCGCCTCGCTACCGAAGTGCGCAACTCGATCGGCTTCTTCGAAGGCCAGAGCGAGGAAAGCATTCACCGCATCTTTGTTTCCGGCGGCCTCGCCCGCACTGAGCTGGTCCTGCAAAGCATGAGCGACGAACTCGGCTTGCCCTGCGAAATCTGGGACCCGCTCGAGACTTGCGAAGTCGCCCTGCCCGCGGCCAAGCGCCAGGCGCTTCCGAGTGAATTCGTCTCCCTCAACGTCGCCTGCGGCGCGGCCCTCGAATACCTCCGGAACTAAATCTCCGTCATGCCCCTCCAACTCAATCTCCTTCACGAGCAGATCGCCGAAAAGCGGCAGCGGCAACGCGACCCGCTCAAGCTCAGCATGTATGCCGCGGTCGCCATCGGCGTGGTCATGGTTGGCTTTTACATGATCCGCGGCTACCAGACGCTCGAGGTCAAGCACCGCCTGGCCGACGTCCAGCGGCAGTGGAGCCAGGTGGAACCAAAAGTGACCGCCGCGCAGAAGCGCTCCACGGAATTAACCAGCATCATCGGCACCACCAAGGTGCTCGACCAGATCATCGAGGGCCGCTTCTACTGGGGCCCCATCCTCCAGCGCGTTTCGCGTTGCGTCGCCCCGAATGTCCAGCTCACCGCGATCGACGGCGTCGTCAGTGACGACAATCACACCGTCACCCTCACGGTCGAAGGCACCGCTGCCGGGCGCGAGCCGCGCGCTGCGGCCGAGGAATTGCGCCAACTCTTGAACGAGCAATTCGCCCAGGATTACACCGCGGTGAAAGTCGAGTTCCGCGTCCTCGAGGACCTCGACACGATCGTCAAAGTCTCGGGCGCGAACATGGCCATGGCCCACTTCACCCTCACCGCCACCTTCAGCCAGGCTGGCGCCGCCCCTACTCCCACTCCAGCCCCCCGCACCAAGCGATGACCAAATCAAAGCTCAGCAAAGACCAGCTCCAGAAAATCGTCCTTAGCGGGATGGGCTTCATCGTCCTGATCTACGTTTACCTGAATTTCTTCCTCGCCCCGCTCGCCAAGACCCGGGCCACGGTCGAAAAATCGATCGAAGATCTCCAGGGCAAGCTCGCTTCCTCGAAGACGAATATCTCCAAGGCCACCCGGCTCGAGACCGAAGCCAGCGCCGCGACCACCCGCTACGCCCTCTTCGAGAAACTTTCTCCCGAAGGCGCGCCCATTGCCTGGTTCCCGCCGCACCTGAAAGCGTTCTTCGCCCAAAAGGAGATCGACAAAGCCTCGGCCCGCCTCGCCAACACTTCGTCTTACCCCGAGGCCGAGCTGGCCAATTGGAATCGCTACTCCTGGACGGTCGAACTTCCGCAGGTGGACTACGCCTCGTTAGGCAAAGCCATTGCCGAGCTGGAAAATTCCGAGCCCCTGCTCTACGTCAGCCACGTCACCATCCGTCCGGTCAACGAAAACCCCGAGTTCCAGCAGGTCACCCTCATGGCCAACACCGCCATCTTGAAGCGATGAAAGTTTTCTCCCTCAGCCTCCTCACCCTTTGCCTCGGCCTCGCCTGCGCCGGCGCTGCCTCCGAGACTCCCGCCGCCGAAGAGGCCGGCAAATCCGAGACGCCGCCGCTCGAGCTGAAGCACCGCTCCTCCTTCGAGCTCGGTGAAAGCGGCCGCAATCCCTTCTGGCCGATCGGCTGGAAGCCGGCCGCCAAAGCAAACGCCGCGGCCAACCCAAACGACCATAGTGGCCCCGATATCTCGCCCGAGGCTTTTGTCGTCAGCTCCATCACCGTCGACGCTTCCGGCCGCTACGCGATTATCAACGGCAAAGTCATGAGCGAAGGCCAGGTCTTCGGCTTGCAACTCGGCAACCAGACCTTCCAGATGACGGTCAAGGCGATCGAGGATGGCCAGGTCGTGCTCGGCCGCCGCGATGAAGAAATCGCCGTGCCGCTCCACCGTCGCTAGTCCCTCGCCGCCCGACTAACTGATGGTGGAGCGCGCCGGCGTCAGCTGGACGAACTCCGCCTCGTGCAGCACCGCCGCTTTCGTCCCGCGGAGCAGGCGCCACCATTCCCGCGCGCAGCCGGCCACGATCAGGATCACCAGCAGCAGGAAGAAGCCGGCCACGAGCGCGTCCAGCCGCCAGGTCGCTGCCTGTCGCGCCATCTCCGGATTTTGCGCGAGCGAGTTGGCCCCGCTCAGGAATCCGATCCGCGGATCGGGCGAGAAGATTTTCAGGTAACCGGCCGAGAAGGTGACCGCGCACATGAAGAGCAGCGGCCCGAGCGTGGTCCAGGCATAGCGCGTCTTCCCCATCTTGATCAGGAGCGTGGTCCCGAAGCAGAGCGCGATCACCGAGAGGAGCTGGTTCGCCAGGCCAAAGAGCGGCCAGAGCGTGTTGATCCCGCCCAGCGGATCGACCACCCCCTGGTAGAGAAACCAACCCCAGGCCGCGACCAGGAGCGCGCTCGAAAGCAAGTTGGCCCACCACGATTGCGTGTCGCCCAGCGGCCGCCAGATGTTGCCTAACAAGTCCTGGAGCAGAAACCGCCCCACCCGCGTCCCGGCGTCGATCGTGGTCAAAATAAACAGCGCCTCGAACATGATCGCGAAGTGATACCAAAGCGCGAGCGCGGTCGGGTTCGTCGAGACGCGCGCGAAGATGTGCGCCATCCCGACGGCAAAAGTCGGCGCGCCGCCCGCGCGATTGAACATCGTCGTCTCGCCCAAGTCGCTGGCTAATTGTCGCCATTCCTGCCTCCGTCACCGGGAAAGCCGGCGGCGCTGATGCTGCGCGACCACTTCAGCCGGCGCGCCCTTGCTGTTGATCGCGAAATATTCTCCCGGCTCGAGCACGCAGGCTGCGATCATCGCCATCAGCGCGACCATCATTTCCACCACCATCGCGCCGTAGCCGATGTCGCGAATGCGCGACTCGCGCGCGATCATCTTTGGCGTCGTCCCGGAGGCGATCAGCGAGTGAAACCCCGAGACCGCGCCGCAGGCGATGGTGATGCAAACAAACGGGAAAACCGGCCCGGCAAAGACCGGCCCGCTCCCGTCGATGAAGCGCGAGATCCCCGGCATCAGCAGCACCGGCCGGAGCACGATGACCGCCACCGCGAGCGCCGCGACCGTCCCGAGTTTCAGGAAAGTGCTCAGGTAATCGCGCGGCGTCAGCAGGAGCCAGACGGGCAAGGCCGAGGCCGCGAAGCCGTAGAACATCAACGACCAGGCAAGCCATTTCCCGTCGCGCGTGCACCAGGCCTCGAGCAACGGGAAGTGCGCGAGGAATTGCCCGCCCCAAACGCCGAAGCCCAGCCCGAGCAGGCCGAAGGCGGTGATCCATTTCACGCTGATCCGCCCGGAGCGCAGGCCCAGGCCCATGAGCATCGCCACCGGGATGGTCGTGGCCATGGTGAAAACGCCCCACGGACTCTTGGCCAGCGCCTGCACCACCACGAGCGCGAGCACCGCCATCAGGATGATCATGATCGCGAGCACGCTGATCAAGGCGAGCGCGCCGACGCCGCGGCCGATCTCTTCCTTGACCATCTGCCCGAGCGTTTTTCCGCGCCGCCGCACCGAGGCGAAGAGCACAATCATGTCGTGCACCCCGCCGCCGAGAGTCGCGCCAATCAAGATCCACAAAGTGCCGGGTAAAAATCCAAACTGCGCCGCGAGCACCGGGCCGACCAGCGGCCCCGGCCCGGCGATCGCCGCGAAGTGGTGGCCGAAGGCCATCCAGCGATTCGTCGGGACAAAGTCTTTCCCGTCCTCCTGCACCACCGCGGGCGTGGCGCGGTCGTCATTCAACTCGAGCACGCGCACCGCCAGCCAGCGGCTGTAGAAGCGGTAGCTGATCGCGAGCGTGCAAAGCCCGGCGACGATAATCCAGAGCGCGCTCACCTGTTCGCCGCGGGCAAACGCGAGCACGCAGATGCAACCGAGGCCCAACAAAGTGACGGCTATCCAGAGAAGCTTTTTCGCGAGACTCATGGCGACGCGCGGGAAATTACACAAAGCACCCGCGCCCGACCAGAGCGCTCTTGGTTGACGCGCCGGAGGGCGCCTCGTAGCGATACGGCTTGCGCCTGCTCGACAAGCTCTTGAAAGCCGCCACGCCTCGCGCCTTCACCAGCGCGCGCCGGCGCACCGCGCGCACCTTTCGCCCGCGCCGCTTCGTCGCGCGGCTTACGCCGGAGCTCCTGCAGCGGGAGATCGAGCAGACGGAATTTCCCGCGCTCGCCGCCCGCTATCGCGAGGCGAATCCCGGCAAAACCTCGCGCAAATACGTCGATCTCGCGCATTGGCTGAAGGTCAATCTTCGCCGCGTGCGCGAGCTCGAGCTCGACTTCGGGCCGCGCCGCCGCGTGCTCGATCTCGGCATGGGCGTCGGCTATTTTCTCTGGATCTGCCGGTGGCTCGGGCACGACGTCCTCGGACTCGACATCGATGAGCTGCCCATGTTCACCGACCTCTCGCGCGCGCTCGGCGTCCCGCGCAAAGTCTGGCGGATCGCGCCATTCACTCCCCTGCCCGATCTCGGCGCGCGCTTCGACGTGGTCACGGCCTACATGATCTGTTTCAACAACCACCATCGCCCCGATGTCTGGGGGCCGGAGGAGTGGTCGTTCTTCCTCGACGACGTCGCCAGCCGCATGAAAACAGGCGGCAAGCTTTGGCTGGAATTAAACCCGGAGGGCTACGGTTATTTCACCCCGGAGCTGCGGGCGTTTTTCCTCGAGCGCGGCGCGACCATCGATCACCACCGCGTGGTCTTCACTCCATGGCCGCGCGCGCTTGCGTGAGCGTGGCCAGCTTTTCCGCGAAGTCTTTCTTTCGGCGGTGATGCTCCTCGACCACCGCCGCGGGCGCGCGGTCGATGAAGGAGGAATTCGCCAGCTTCATGTTCACCGTGCGCAGTTCCTCCTGGATTTTCGCGATCTCTTTCTCGAGGCGTTCGCGCTCCGCGGCCTTGTCGCTCGCGGCGATCCGCAGGTGCAATTGACCCAGCGGCGTCGGCGCCAGCGGCATCCCGCTTTCCGCCTGGAAATGGGCGTCGCACACGATCTCCTCGGCGTTCAAGAGGCGTGAAAGCGTCGGCAATTCCGCCGCGAGCCAGTCGACCGAAGTGCGCAGGACAAACTGCGCTTTCTTGTTCGAGGCCACGCCCGTCTCGGCGCGCAGGTTACGCCCCGCGCGCACGGTGTCGTAAACCGCGGCCACGCGACCGCGGAAGTTGCTGTCTAAATTCTCCAGCGCCCTCGGAGGCGCCTGGAACTGGATCGTCTCCCCGCCGAGCGCGAGCACCGACCAAAGCTCTTCGGTGATGTGCGGCATGAGCGGATGCAGGAGCCGCAAGACCGCGGAGAGGACGTGATCCATCACCGCGAGCGTCGAGGCTTTCCGCGCCGGATCTTCGCTGAAGATTTCCGTCTTCGACGCTTCCACGAACCAGTCGCAGTAGTCGTTCCAAAAGAAATCGTAGAGCGCCTGCGCCACTTCGTTGAAGCGATAGCCTTCGTAAGCCGCCGCGACCGTTGCGATGGTTTCATTCAACCGCGCCAGCACCTCCGTGGCGTAGATCGAAAGCCGATGCGCACCGAGGTCCGGCGCGGCTTCGCTCGGCCCGTGCATCTGGCGGAAACGCGCCGCGTTCCAGAGCTTGGTGGCAAAATTCCGGCCTTCCTCGATCTGCTTTTCGTCGAAGCGAATGTCTTGCCCGCTGGGCGCGATCCGCATCAGCCCGAAGCGCAAACCATCCGCGCCGAAGCGCGCCATCAGCTCCAGCGGATCGGGTGAATTACCCAGCGACTTCGACATTTTCCGGCCCTTCGGGTCGCGGATCAGTCCGGTGAAGAAGACGTCGCGAAACGGGATGTTGGCCTCGACGCTGGCATCTTTCCCCGGCTGGAACTCGAGCCCGGCGATGATCATGCGCGCGACCCAGAAGAAGATGATGTCGGGCGCGGTCACCAGCACCGAGGTCGGGTAAAATTTCGCCCGCGTCTCCGGGTCCATCGTCTCGTAGGCCCAGAGCCAGGAGGAAAACCAGGTGTCGAGCGTATCCTCATCCTGCCGCCAACCGCTTCCGGGCGATTCGAGCTGCACGCGGATCTCGCCGTTGTCGCCATACCAAGCCGGGATGCGATGGCCCCACCAAACCTGCCGGCTGATGCACCAATCCTGGATCTTCTCCAGCCATTGCGCGTAGACCTTCTCCCAGTGCGCCGGGAAAAAACGCACCAGGTGTTCGCGCACCACCGCGAGCGCTTCCTCGGTTTTCGGATAACGCAGGAACCATTGCTCGCTCAAGCGCGGCTCGATCGGCACGCCCGCGCGCTCGCTAAAGCCGACGGTATTTTCATACGGCTCCTCCCGGCCTAACGAGCCCTGCGCGGCCAGCATCTCGCCGGCTAATTTCCGCGCGGCGAAGCGCTCGACCCCGTCCAGCTCCGGCACGCCGGGGGCATGGATCCGGCCGTCGGGGTGCAGCGCCTCGATGATCGGAAGCTGGTGCCGCTGGCCGATTTCGAAGTCCACTTTGTCGTGCGCCGGGGTGACCTTGAGCACGCCGGTGCCAAACTCGCGGTCGATCACCTCGTCGCCGATCACCGGGATCTGCGCGCGATCCAGCGGGCGCCAGACCATTTTGCCTAACAAGTCCTGGTAACGTGGATCCTGCGGATGCACCGCCAGGGCGACATCGGCCATGATCGTCTCCGGCCGCGTGGTCGCGACCTCGAGGAAACGCCCGGGCTCATCGACCAGCTCGTAGCGCACGTAGTAGAGGCTGCCCTTTTGTTTTGTCGGGATGACTTCCTCGTCGGAGAGCGCGGTCAAGGCTGCCGGATCCCAGTTGATCATGCGCCGGCCGCGATAGATCAATCCTTTCGCGTAAAGGTCCACGAAGACCTGCTGGACCGCGCGCAGGTAATCCTGGTCGAGCGTGTAGCGCTGCCGGGACCAATCGCAGGAAGCGCCCAGGCGTTTCAGCTGCTCGATGATGATCCCGCCGTGCTTATCCTGCCACTCGACTACGCGGCGGAGAAATTCCTCCCGCCCGATCTCCCGGCGCGCTTTCTTCTCGGTCTTCCAAAGGTGCTTCTCCACCGCGGTCTGCGTGGCCACGCCTGCGTGATCCATTCCCGGAAGCCAGAGCACTTCGTGCCCGGTCATGCGCGCCCGCCGCGCGAGGATGTCCTGGATGGTGTTGTTGAGCACGTGGCCCAGAGTGAGCATGCCGGTGATGTTCGGCGGCGGGATGACGATCGAGAACGCCGGCTTCGGCGAATGCGCGTCCGCGCGGTAATCGCCGCGGTCCAGCCAGCGCTGATACCACTTTGGCTCCACCGCGGTGGGATCGTAGGTCTTGGAAAGTTCGGCCACAGGGAGGCAATCATCGAGAGCGACGGCCTTGAATGCAAATTGCCGGGAAGGCTGGTAGGGTGCCCGCGCTTGAAGGCTGGGCTCCACATCTTGCTGCTTGTTTTCGCCGGCGCGCTGGCCCTGCCGGCCCGGGCCGCGGAGTGGCAGGTGCTGAAATACAATGGTCGCGATTACGTCAGCTTCCAGAACGTGGCCGAGTTCTATCGCTTCCCCGATTACAGCCACGGCAATCGCACCATCTCCCTGCGCGGCGAGCATCGCACCATCCGCGCGCAAGTCGGCACCAGCGACATCTTCATTAACGGAGTGCGCTTCTTCACGCATTACCCGTTGCTCGAGCGGAGCGAAGGCCAGCTTATTTCCGCGACGGATGTCGGCAAAATTATCGAGCCAGTTCTGCGGCCGAGCCGCATCGAGAACGCGCAGCCGGTCGAGACGGTGATCCTCGACCCCGGCCACGGCGGGATGGACCAGGGCACCTCGAGCCGCTGGGGCAGCGAGAAAAGTTTCGCGCTCGATGTGGCCTGGCACGCGCGCCGGGAGCTCGAGCGCGCCGGCTTTAAGGTCGAGATGACCCGCGCTGGGGACAACCTGGTTTCGCTCGAGAATCGGATCGCGTTCGCGAACCGCTTCCAAAATGCTGTCTATGTGAGCATCCATTTCAACTCCGGAAGCGGCGGGGCCGGCGTGGAAAGTTACGCGCTTGCGCCCGAGGGCGTGCCCTCGAATGCGGCCACCGGCGGCGAGCACCACGCGGCCGCAAACGAGAATGAGCCTGATGCCGGCAACCTCCAGGACAGCCAGAACATCGCCCTCGCGGCCGCGGTCCATGCCAGTGTGCTCTCGAAAGTGGCCGCCTATGATCGCGGCGTCCGGCACGCGCGCTTCAAGGTCCTGCGCAATCTGCACCTCCCCGCAATTCTCCTTGAGGCCGGGTTTCTCAACGATCCCACCGAGGGAATGCGGATCGCGACCGCGCAATATCGTCAGCAGCTCGGCGCCGCCATTGCCCAGGGCGTGCAAAGTTACAATGCGGCCGTGAACTACCGCGCTTCCAATGCCACCTTCGCCGCCGTGCGCATGACTTTGCCGCTTCACCGCCGTTCCATTGCCGAGCCGCTGCGCGCTCCCGAGCCGCCGGCGGAGCGCCCGGCGCAAACCCCTTCCATCTCCATCAATGCCGGACCGTAGGCACGATGCCCGGCCGATCGGCGTGTTCGATTCCGGCATCGGCGGGCTCACCGTCGTCAGCGCCCTGCGGCGGGCCTTGCCTAACGAGTCGATTTATTATTTAGGCGACACCGCCCGGGTCCCGTATGGCGGGAAAAGCCCGAGCACGGTCCAGCGTTACAGCCAGGAGATCGCCGCGCTGCTCTTGGGCGAGCAGGCCAAGGCGATCGTGGTCGCCTGCAACACCGCTTCCGCCAATGCGCTGGCAGTTTTGGAGACGACTTTGCCGGTGCCGGTCGTGGGCGTGATCGCACCCGGCGCGCAGGCCGCGATCGCGGCTACGCGCAACCAGCACATTGGCGTCATCGGCACGCGCGCCACGATCAAAAGTGGCGCCTACGAACGTGCGCTTCGCGCGCTTAACCCTGGCGTGCGGGTGACCGCGCGGGCCTGCCCGCTGCTTGTGCCCTTGATCGAGGAAGGTTGGCTCGACCGCGCAGTGACCGACGAAATTCTCCGGCAATACTTGCAGCCGCTACTGGACGACGGGATCGACACGCTTGTCCTCGGCTGCACCCATTATCCCCTGCTCCGTCCCGCGATCGGACGGCTTTTAGGCAGCGCGATCACGCTGGTCGACTCCGCCGAGAATTGCGCCCGCGCCGTGCACGACTTGTTAGGCCGCGAAGGCCTGGAGGCGCCCGCGGGCGAGGGCAAATTGCAGGTTGCGCTCACGGATCCGCCGGACGCTTTTCTCGAGATCGCGCACGCCGCGCTTGCGCTCGAGATCGGCGAAGTGCAGCTGCGCAAAGTCAGCTAGCCGAGCCGCTCACGCGCCGCCTTCGGCAAGCTGGCCACGACCAACTCGTAGGAGTGGTCGATCATCGCCCGCAGCTCGCTTTCCGGGATCGCTCCAGAAATTTGCACGGTATTCCAGTGCCGCTTGTTCATGTGATAACCCGGCTGCACCTCCTCGAAGCGGTCGCGTAATTCAAGCGCCCGATCGGGATCGCACTTCAAGTTTACCGAGGGCGGAATCTCATCCAATGGCAGGAGCGCGAACATCTTGCCGCCTACCTTGAAAACGATGTTATCCGGCCCGAACGGCATCTCCTCGGTCGCGCCTGGTTTCGCCAGGCAATACTCGCGGAAATTATCCGCCTGCATCACACCACCTGCGGCAGGAGCATCCCCAGGAGGTCGGCTATTTTTACCCGCTCCTGCTTCATCGAATCGCGATGCCGCAAGGTCACGGTGTCGCGCAGTTCATCGCCACGTTCGCCGAGCGTTTCGAAATCGATCGTTAGGCCAAAGGGCGTGCCCGCTTCGTCCTGCCGGCGGTAGCGCCGCCCGATCGCGCCGCTCTCATCATAGAACGACATCATGTGGCGCTTCAGCAGGTCGTGCACTTCGCGCGCTTTCGCGACCAGTTCCGGCTTGTTCTTGAGCAACGGAAAGACGCCCACTTTGATCGGCGCCATCCGCGGATGGAAACGCATGACCGTGCGCGTCTCGGCCTTGCCCTTCTCGTCCGTGACCGTTTCCTCGTCGTAGGCTTCGCAGATAAGCGCGAGCAGCGTGCGATCGACTCCGGCACTTGGCTCAACCACGTGCGGGACAAAGCGCTGTTTGTTTTCCTCGTCGAAATAATCCAGCGGCTTGCCGCTCCCGTTTTGATGCTGGGTCAAATCGTAGTCGGTCCGGTAGGCGACGCCTTCGAGTTCCTGCACGCCGAAAGGGAAGGCGTATTCGATGTCGTAGGTGCCCTTGCTATAAAACGCCCGGTCTGCCTCCGGCACCGTGAGCACGTGCAGTTTCGCGCGCGGAATCCCGATGTTCTCGTAAAACTTCAGCCGTTCCTCGAGCCAGTAATCGAGCAACTTCGCGCCATCTTCCGGCGCGCAAAAATACTCCAGCTCCATCTGCTCGAACTCGCGCGAGCGGAAGATGAAATTGCGCGGATTGATTTCGTTGCGAAACGCTTTCCCGATCTGCGCGATCCCAAACGGCAACTTCTTGCGCGAGGTGTCGAGGACGTTGCGGAACTGGACGAAGATCGACTGCGCCGTCTCCGGGCGCAGATAAGCGATCGACTCCGGATCGGCCGATGCGCCCATTTGCGTGGAGAACATGAGATTGAACGGGCGCGCTTCCGTCAGGTCCTGGCCGCCACAATGCGGGCACTGTTTGGCGCCATGCTTTTCGGGAATCTGGTCCGCCCGCAGCCGCGCCTTGCAGGTGCGGCAATCGACCATCGGATCGCTGAAAGTATCCACATGCCCGCTGGCCTTGAGCACCGCCGGGTGCGTCAGGATTGAGCCATCGAGCCCGACCACGTCCTCGCGCTCGCGCACCATCGTGCGCCACCAATAGTCCTTCAGGTTCCGCTTCAGCTCGGCGCCCAGCGGGCCGAAGTCCCAGACGCCATTGAGCCCGCCGTAAACTTCGCCTGCCTGGAAGATGAACCCGCGCCGCTTGCACAGGCTCACGATTCGTTCCATCCGCTGCGGGTCGGTCGGCTGCTTCTCGGCGCTCATCGCGAATCAATGGGACAGCGCTCCGCCGAACGCAAACGATTTGGGGCGCGCGCTACGGTTGCCCGGCGCCACCGGCTGCACCGTAGACCTGGCCGGTCGCGTAGCTGGCGTCATTCGCGGCCAGCTGCACATAGATCGAAGCCAGCTCCACGGGCTGTCCGGGGCGACCCAGCGGCGTCTGCCCGCCAAATTGCTTTAGCTTCTCCATCGTCGCACCGCCGCTCACCTGCAGCGGCGTCCAGATCGGCCCCGGCGCGACGCCATTCACGCGAATGCCTTTGGAGGCGAGCTGTTTTGCCAGCGACCTCACGTAGTTCGTCGTCGCGGCTTTGGTTTGTGCGTAATCGTAAAGTTCCGGCGACGGATCGGACGCTTGCTCCGAGGTCGTGCCGATGATCGATGATCCCGGCGGTAAGTGCGGCAGCGCGGCTTTGATCATCCAAAAGGGCGCATAAATGTTCGTCTTCATGGTGGCGTCGAACTCCTCGCTGGTGATATCGAGGATCGATTCCGCGGTTTGCTGGCGCGCGGCGTTGCAAACGAGAATGTCCAGCCCGCCCAGCTGTTCGACCGCATCGGCGATCAGCTTTCGGCAAAACGCTTCCTCGCGTAAATCGCCCGGCAGCGCGATGGCTTTGACGCCCGCCTCTTTCATGAGCGCGATCACCTCCTGCGCGTCCGGCTCCTCGGTCGGGAAATAATTGATCGCCACGTCTGCGCCTTCCCGCGCATAGGCGATCGCGGCTGCACGCCCCATCCCAGAGTCGCCGCCGGTGATGAGCGCCTTCCGTCCCTGGAGCCGGCCCGAGCCGCGGTAGCTCTCCTCGCCGTGATCCGGCCGCGGCTCCATCTTGCCGGCTAATCCCGGCCAGGGCTGCTTTTGCTCTTGGAAAGGAGGCCGGGGATATTTCGTCGTCGGGTCTTCAAGGTTGGGTCTGGTCATATGTGTGCGAGGTTCATTCGTTCGCACGTCGGCCAGCAGATGCTCCCGACCGGCTGCCTGTCCGCGGAAATTCTTTCCGGCAGGTCAAAAGAGGGCAGTCGCCACTCAACCCGAAAGGTTCCCATGAAACTACGCCTCCTCACCATCCTCGCCCTCTCGTTCGCGGGCGCGCTCTGCGCCCGCGCCTCCGAAGAAAAAGCAACGTCCGCCCCGACCACCGCTGCCAGCGCGCAGCCGATCATGCTCAAGGCCGCCGATCTCAAATGGGGCGACGTCCCGCCGGCCCTTCCGCCCGGCGCGAAGATGACCGTGCTCGAGGGCGACCCCGGCAAGGCCGGCCTCTTCACCATTCGCCTGCAGACCACTGGCGACTACCAGATTCCGGCGCACCAACATGTTGCGAGCGAGCACGTCACCGTCCTTTCCGGCACCGCGCATCTCGGCATGGGCGCAACGTCGGGCGCAGGCACCGAGATGAAAGCCGGCGACTACGCCGTCCTGCCGGCTAATCTCCCGCACTACGCCCGCTTTACCGGCCCGACGGTCGTCCAGATCACCACCATGGGCCCCTTCGGGATGGAGTACTCCAACGCAGCCGAAGATCCGCGCAAGCCGAAGCCGTAAAGCAAACGGCCGGCACACCCGAGAGCGTGCCGGCCGTCGTTTGGGGATAAGTGAAAGCGCTGGCTATTTCACCGTGACTTCGGTTTTGACCGAGTTCGCGATGAAACAATTGTCGTGCGCCGCGTGGTGGATCTTCTCCAGCTCCTCGGCCGTCGGCTCCCGCTCGCCGCCCCACTTGATCTTCGGGTGCAGCTCCACGCGCGTGATCGCCATTTTGCCGTCGGCGTTCTTTTCCATGTGGCCCACCGCCTCGTCCTCGTAGGACTCGAGCACGAACTTCTGCTTACACGCGATCGCCAGGAAGGTGAGCATGTGGCAGCTCGAAAGCGAAGCTACAAAGGCTTCCTCCGGGTCCACATTCGCCGGATTGCCCAGGTAGGCCGGGGCCGCGGTCGCCGTCATCGAATGGCCGCCATCAAAGGTCCAGGTGTGATCGCGCGGATATTTTTGATAGGAGAACTCGGCCTCGCCGCGTTCCCACTTCAGAGAAACTTTGTGTTCGGACATTCGTCTCTATAAAGATGCGCCCCTCGCTGCGCAACCCGACCTCGAAGCGACGGGGGAAGGACTGGGCCACCAAAAGAGGAGCCTCTTTTCCGGGCCGCGAGTTTTGTCTCTCCCTGCGCAGGTGCATTGAGCCTGCCTCTGTGTGATGGATGAACGATGCATCTCTCGCGCACCGTCCGCGTTCACTGCGGGGCGATTGCCGGCCCGCTGCTCGTCGTCTCGGTTCTTTTTTTGTCGTCCTGCGCCGTGGCTTTCGCGGCGGAGCCGAATCCTTCACCCTCGCCGGGGACGTCCACCGAGGAATCCTTCCTCGTCCCACCCCTGGCCGAGCTCTCGGCCGAGCGGGCTGCGGCCGAGCGCACCAAAACCTACGAGCGCGGGGTCGAGTTTAGCCGCTGGCTCGACCGCCTGGCGAAGGAAAGCGGCCGCCCTTTCCTCCAGCAGCGCGTTTGCGGGCGCGTGACCTGGATGCGCCTGTTCGCGAGCGGCGGTCTGCTGGCGCTGCTCGCCGGGCTGACGTCGTTGTTCCTCTGGTTCGTCCGGTGGCGCGCCGGGCGGATCGAATCGCCCGAGCACCAGACCTGGCTCGCCTTAACCGCGGCCGCGGTGCGAAAGCCGTTCGCGCTTTTCGCCTGTCTGGTGGGCGGTTTCTTCGCGCTCATCCCGGTGGTCGAGGGCATGGAGCCCCGCTCGACCAAGCTCTTCCTCGCCGGCCTCCTCACCGGGATTCTCTATGCGGGAAACGTCATCGCGGTCTTCTGGGTCCTCTGGCGCGGCGCGCGCGTGGTCGAGAAAAAGCTCCGGCAATGGGCCGAGCGCAGCGGCAGCGTGCTCAACAATGTTCTCGCCCCTGTCCTTGGCCAAACGCTGCGTCTCGCCGTCCCGCTGCTGGCGGTGATCCTTCTCCTGCCGCTGCTGAAATTGCCGGCTGAATGGGCCTGGGTCACGCAAAAGGGTTTCGCCATGGTCCTCATCGCCGGACTTTCCTTCCTCATCATCCGCGGGGTCCGCTCGGTCCAGCGCGCGCTCCTGCGGAAGCATCGCCTCGATGTCGCCGACAATCTCTCCGCGCGCCGCATTTACACCCAGGTCTCTGTCATCCGGAAGATCGTCGTCGCCGCCGTGGTCGTGCTTTCCGTCGGCTCCATCCTCATGCTCTTCGACCCGGTCCGGCAATTCGGCACCAGCATTCTCGCTTCCGCGGGTATCGCCGGCGTGGTCCTTGGCTTCGCCGCGCAGAAAACGCTGGGTAATTTACTCGCCGGCATCCAGATCGCCTTAACTCAACCGTTCCTCCTCGACGATCTCGTCCTGGTCGAAGGCGAGTACGGGCAGATCGAAGAGATCACCTTGACCTACGTGACCGTGCGCACCTGGGACCTGCGCCGCCTGGTTCTGCCCATTACTTACTTTGTCGAGAAGCCTTTCCAGAACTGGAGCCGCGTCTCTACCGACTTGTTAGGTACTGTCTTTCTCCATCTCGATTACCAGGTGCCGCTGGGCGAATTGCGCCGGGAGCTCAAGCGCCTCCTCGAAAGCAACGATAAGTGGGACCGGAAAGTCTGCGCCCTCCAGGTGACCGAGGCGAACGAGCGCACCGTCCAGGTCCGCGCCGTCGTCAGCAGCTCCAGCCCAGGGAAAACCTTCGACCTCCGCTGCGAGGTGCGCGAGGGCTTGATCGAATTTATCCGGCAACATCACCCCGGCAGTCTCCCCCGTACCCGCCTCGCGCTCGAGCGCCTGCACGAAGAGGAAACCCGGCCCGCGGATGCTTCGGTCACGCGCGGGAAAGAACACGAGCGCGGCTCCACCGAGCCCGGTGTGCACGAGGAAGACATCCCGCCGTCAAAGGCACCGTAGGCTCCGCGGAAATCCCAGAGCACTTGCAGCGTGGCGCTACCTTGAGAGATTGTTCGCCCGACGACCTTGTCTTCCCTTCCGCCGATGTATTCCGCCGCCTTCATCTTCGAGCCGGGCGACTACGACGAAGAGTTTCATCGGCTGAACGCCCTTATCGACGAAGTCGCCCGTTCCCTGCGCGCTTTCCGCGGAGTGGATTCCTGGGTCTCGCCCGACGGCCGGCGCCGGAATGCCACCTACTACTGGGATGATCTCGAATCGTTAAAAGAATTCTCTAATCACCCCGCCCACCTGGAGGCAAAGCGCCAGTATTCCCGCTGGTATAAGGGCTACCATATCGTCATCTCCGAGGTGCTTCGCTCCTACGGCGACGGAGCCTTCCCGCATCAGACGCCGAATGATTACGCGCGCTGAGAAGGGTGGGCGCGTCAATGCCGCAGCCTCGACGGGAAAGATCGACCTGAAGAAGGAGCTAAAAGAGTTCTACCAAGTCTCAGCCAGGGAAGTCGCGGAAGTCACCCTCCCGCCGCTGCGTTATCTCATGCTCGACGGCTGCGGCGATCCGAACACTTCGCCCGACTATGCGCAGGCGGTGGAAGCCTTATTCAGCGTCTCCTACACGGCGAAGTTTGCCGTGAAGAAAGGGCCGCAGAAAATTGACTACGCAGTCATGCCGCTCGAAGGACTTTGGTGGGCCGACGACATGTCCGCTTTCCTCACAGGAGATAAGACGCACTGGCAGTGGACCATGATGATCCTGCAGCCTTCGTTCGTCCGGGAGGGCACCATCACGGAAGCCATCGCCGCCGTCCGGCGAAAGAAGAACCTTCCCGCGCTCGAGAAACTGCGGCTGCAGGAGTTCGCCGAAGGACGCTGTGCGCAAATTCTTCACGTCGGCCCGTTCACCACGGAAGGTCCTACGATCGCGAAACTGCATGCCCATATCGAGACCCGCGCCAGCCTGGCCGGAAAGCACCACGAGATCTACCTTAGCGATATCCGGCGTGCGAACCCCTTGAATTGGAGAACCATCCTGCGACAGCCGATGAGCGAACCGTAGCCATGCCCGGACTCCGCTGGTGCGTTCTACCTTACTCTTGCTTGCCAGCTTTAGTTACTCATTTCGTTAGCCGTTCCCAATCCACTTAAAAAATGCCGACCCACTCATCGCTCATGCTCGACCAGCCCCAGATCATCCAGACAGAAACTCGCCTTATCGCCCTGATTCATCTCACCATCCCGAAGGATGAAATCCGAAACGTGATGGGTCCAAGCCTCCGCGAACTCATGTCCACCGTTTCTGCTCAGGGCCTCCAGCCCACTGGATCATGGTTCGACCACCATTTCGCCATCGCCCCCGACCACTGGGATTTCGAGATCGGCGTCCCCCTGAGCGCGCCGGTCGCCCCAGCCGGCCGTGTCCAGTCCGGCCAGTGGCCCGCCATGCGCGCCGCCCGCACGGTCTTTCATGGCGACTACGAGGAACTCGGCGTGGCTTGGAGCGAATTCCTCGATTGGATCGAGGCCCACGGCCACAACCCCGCGGCCGACCTCTACCAGTGTTACCTTACCGGACCGGAGTCGAGCCCCGACCCTGCAAACTGGCGCACCGAGCTGATCAAGCCTTTACTCTTTTGAGCGCATCCTTGCCGGAACCAACGCCCCGGGCCGCTCGCAACCCGCTCGTGACCGTCTCTGGAAACCACGGTGCTACCTGGACGTTCGTTGACGGCGCGCGGCTTACGTTGCCGGCGCACGAGCCGCCTGCACTCGAATCTAAATGAAGCCTGTGCCGACGGATCGATATCCAGCCGAGGTCGTCGGCGCCCATGCTTGGGCATGGCATGGCCGGCGCTCGAGGTTTGCCGCCGGCGCGAGGACTTTTCGGACAGCGTCGCTCCATGCCCCGCGCGCGGAATAGCGAGCACCAAGTGAAAGCCACGCTTATCGCTCTCCTCATTTGCCTGGTGGCGGCTGCCTTGGAGGGCGCGGCAGCTGGTCGAGGAGTACGGCAACGCTTCGCGGAGTTGCGCCTCCCGCCCTACTCCCCGCCATTTCCGCTCTGGCTTGCAATTGGCGGCGCGTTCTACGCCTTCGGCTTTATCGTCCTCCATTCGCTCCTGGCGAGCGCCTTCACGCCGGGAGCGCGCACGGCCTTTTGCCTGCTCTTGCTTGTGCTCCTCGCGAACGCGCTTTGGAACGTCTTCTTCTTTCGTTGGCGCGACCTTCGGCTCAGCTTTCGTGCCTTCATTCCCTACGCCCTCCTTGTCGCGGTCCTCGTCGGCTTTCTGAGGTCCGCCTATCCTTTCGGCGCGGGGTTATTCCTCATCTATGGCGGCTACCTAATATTCGCCGCGTGGTGGAGCTACCAACTGTGGCAACTCAATGGAGCTAAGGCTTCAGAAAGGGACGACCAGCGAAATGAGGTAGGCAGATGAGTTCGAAAACCAGACCCCGATCATAGGGAGTAAGCTAAGCTTAGCGAAGCGGGTCACCTTCCACCGATCTCGATCTTCCTCCCTCCGCTTTCGTTCGCGAAGGGAGCACGCAGAATCACCGGATCTAAGGGTAGAGCAAGGCGCAGGTCGCGGCCGAGCGTTTCCACTAAAGAGCGGCAGAACGCTCTTGTGTTCCCCTCGCCCCGCGCGCGCGGGCGGCCGAGCGGCCCGGCGCCGAGGAAGAGCGGGCGTCGGCGGGGCGAGCGCCAAGTTTGCCAACGCGCAGCGCCGTTTGATCAAAGAGCGCACGCAACCCTAGCGCATACTCCCGGCAGCTAACGAGTCAGTAAGTCTCGGCGGGTTACGCGGCCCAGGCTTGGATTCATTAGCACATTCGCTCACTGCCTGCCGGGAGAGGTGGGCTTGTCATTTTCGCGCTTGCAAGGAACCCTCGGTCGTCCGACCATCCCCGCCCCATGAGCGAATCCTTCACCGCGGAGAAGGTGCGCCGAGCCTTGGCCAATCCGGACAAGCTGGTCGTCCTTCGGATCAACAAAGCGGATTACGACCGCGACTTCTGGATCGTGCCGCAGACGGCGGCCCAAATAGAAGCCTGGTGGATCGCACAACCGACGCTCAACCGGAGCCCGGTGAGCGTGATGCGGTTCGACGAGAACGACCGGGAACGCCTCCCGCTGCTCGAGGTCCCCGGGACGTTTCTCCACGAGATGGATCAGGAGAGTTATGATCTTTGGGACGAGCTGGAGGCGACGGGAAAACATTACTCCTGCGTGTTCTGCTGCGATTGCGATTCTTACCTGCGCCGTCCAGACGGCACCGACCTCTTTCATCCCGGGCGGACTTTTCCGCGAGTCTTAACCCCGGAAGAAGAGGAGGCAGACCTCCGGGAATTCGAGGCCTTCGCGGCGCGGATGGCCGCCGAGAGTGCTCGTGAACGGGCCGGCGGCGAGCCGTTCACCTAGGGCGTTTCGTTTCCAGTTCCCTTTCTCTTGAACAACCGACGCTTTCGGCAAAAGGAGGAAGCGGTAAGCTTCGGGCAATGAATCCGCAGGTAGAGCAAGGTTTGCGCAAAGCGCAGGTGGCCCGGGCCACGCGGCATTTGTTTCTCTGCCTGGGGCCGGATTGTTGTGCGCTGGAGAAGGGGCAGGCCACTTGGGAATACATCAAACAACGGACGAAGGAACTCGATCTGCCGCTCCTGCGAACCAAGGCAGCCTGCTTTCGCATTTGCCACTCCGGGCCGTGGCTGGTGGTCTACCCGGAGGGCGTCTGGTATGGAAAGGTCACCCCGAAACGCTTCGAGCGGATCGTGCAGGAGCATCTGCTGGGCGGGAAGCCAGTCGAGGAATGGATCGCGGCGCGAAATGCGCTCGGCGGAGAATAGGCGGCAACTTCTCGGCCGGGAGATGGTGCGCGATGCAGGGTTCGAACCTGCGACTTCTTGCGTGTGAAGCAAGCGCTCTACCACTGAGCTAATCGCGCAAAGGCGTCGAAGATAGACGCACGTCGGGCGCTTTCCAGAGGAAAAACGGGGGCGCGGAAGAGGAGCGCACCGACGCCGCGGGCGGCTACATGTTGCCGGCAGACGGCTTAGAGGTCGAGCCGGTCGAGGCGCAGGCGCAGGAAGCCGCGGGGTGCGACGTTGATGGGGTCGACGTAACGGTAGACCCGGAGGCCGGGCGGCTGCGGGTCCACGAGGAGAAGCTGCTGGGCGCGCGTCACGCTCCAGCTCCCGAGCTCGGCGGAGCCTTCGACGAGGAAGAGGACGTCTATGGCCGCGGGATTCGGGAGGAAAGACAAAGTGAAATAGCCAGCGCTCTTCGCGGCCTCGGGCAGGCCTGCGCGGCCAGGCACTTTCGGATCGAGCGCGAGCGCGAACTCCTCCAGGTTCGTTAGGCCATCGCCGTCCCAATCGGCGGCATCGGCCGCGGCGGGATCGTTCGCCTGCGCGCCGAAGTGGGCAAAACGCCAGGCGTCGGCTGGCTTGTCGTGGATCGTGATCGTGGCGCTGGCGCCGGCAGCCGCGGCGCGGTTGTAAGCCGGCGTCGCCGTGAGGCTGAGCGCGGCCAGGCGGTCGCCCTCGGCGAGCTGATTGGGAATCGGCATGACCGTGAGCGTGGCCGTGCTGCTGCCGGCGGGAATAACCCACTGCGCCGGAAGCGCCTGGTAGGCGACGCCGTTGAGCGCACTCCCGGCAAGCTCGAAGACAACCGGCAACTCGATCGCGGTGCCCCCGGTGCGCGTGAGCGTGAATGTGCCCGGATCGAGGGGAAACTCGGCCGCGCTCGCATCCGTGGCAGCGACGCTCACGCTCCGGCGAGAGCACGGTGAAAGCGGCGACCGCGAGCTCGTCCTCCGCGGAGATCGAGCTGCCGCCGCTTAGCGAGAGTGTGCCACTGTAGTCGCCGGCAGGCGCGGTCGGACTGAGGGAAACGTGGACCAGATCGGAGGCGGTGTAGGCTTCGCCGGGAAGGAGCACGCCGGGCACATTGGCGAAGAACTCGTTAGGCAGCAGGCTCAGTTGGGCCGCGGCCTGGCCGCTCCAGGTGACGTCGATGTTGTTGAGGTAAAGCTTCCCGGACGCGCTCGTGTTGATGAGCGTGCCGCGAAGGACGACCTCGCGGCCGCGGGCGCTATTCTGCACCGCTGCGGTTAACGCGACCGTGAGTTCGGCGCGCGCCAGCGTGGCCGCGGCCAAGAGGAAAAAGAGGCAGCACTTTGGCGCGTGGCGGCTCATGGGGAGGCGGCGGTCCCGGCGGCGAAGAGGAGGCCATTGGCTACGGCGTAGACGGTGCCATCCACGCCGATGACCGTGGGCGTGTAGGCCTCGCCGATGCCATCGGTGAGGGTCAGGACCTGCGCGAGGGTGTTACTCGCGAGGTCCCAGCGGTAGAGCTTGCCATCTTCATTTGCGGCGAAGACCGAGCTGGTCACGGGGTCGTAGGCGGCGGCATTGACGCACCATTCGCGAACGGCGCCGGGAACGTTTGGATATTCCCAATCCGGCGTGGGCCCGGCGACGGTGAGGATTTCCTGCATGACGGCGATGCCTGTGACCGGGTCGGTCATGGTCGCTTGCGGGTCGAGAAGCGCGAGGCGATTCACCCCATCGCCGCCGCCGGAGACGTAGTTGTTCGACTTTGTCATCACGAGATAGGAGGAGGCGCCGGCGTAGCCGGGGACGCTGCTCGCGGGCACGATCGTGGCGGTATCGTCCCAACCGAAGGCGCCCGGCGTGCGGGTCTCGCCTAACGAGCTGTCGAAATGCAGCAGCCAGCCGCGGAGGTTATTCGAGTAGAACGGCTGCTCGAGCACGCCAAAATAGACATCGCCATCCGGCCCGACGGTGGGCGAGCTGCTCCCATCGACGGGCAAGATGGCATTGCGCGTGGGGTCCCGGGCGTCCTTCAAGAGCACGCGGTGGAGCGGCGCAAGCGTGCGGCTGTCGAAGGCGACGAGGTAGCCGCTGCCGTAGTCGCCGGCCGTGGTGACGGCGAGGTAGAGCGTTTTTTGATCGTGGCTCAAGGCGGGGGCGCAATTCATGAGCACGCGGGTGATGTTGCTGTCTGCGGCCGCGGTGGCGGCGGAAATCCAAGTGGCGACGCCATCTTCCCCGATGCGGGCGAGCCCGCTTTGGAGATTGGCTGGGTTCGGACCCAGGACCACAAAGCCGAAGAAGAGGTTCCCGTAGCGATCGGTGGTGATCGGGGTAGAGATCTTAACGTTGCTGTTGAAGGTGGCGGGCGCTGCGGCGTACTGCGCCGCGCCATAGAACGCGATCTGCCCGGTCGCGCCGCTGGCCGCGTCGGGATCGTCGCGGAAGCGGACCGTCCCGCCGGCCGCAGGGAAAAACAGCCGGCCCTTTGGCGTCAAAGCGATCCCGCAGGCCGGGACCCAACTATGCGGCGGGAGCGAGTAATCGGTCGGCAGGATCCACCGCACCGCGCCATCGGCCGCGGCCCGCGCCTCGAGGCGGAAGCCATCGTCGGCGCCGGTTTTCACCGGCACGATGACCGTATTCGCCCGGGTCACGACCGCGGAGCCGTAGTGAATGAGAAGACGCGTGCCCCAATAAGTGCGGTCGAGATCCACCGGCATCTGCCAGCGCACCTGCTCCAAACTTTGCGCCGGAAAACGCGAGATGCCGCTGTGTTGCGGATCGTGCCCATGCCCACTCCAGGGCAGGGCAATACTCTGGGCGGAGGCGTGGGCGGCCAGGCCGATCGCGAGAAGAAAATTTCGGTAGTTCACGCTGGGGCCTTCATGTTATTCAATGGCCCAGGCTCCCGCGAAGTTTTTCGGAACCCGGAAGCCGCAATTCCGTATAAACGGTTAGCAGCAGTCTTACATCCCCTCCCTCAGAATATGAAAAACTCCATCCGACCCGGAAAACGCGCGGCTTTAGCCGCGGCCATCCTTGCCGTTGCCCTGAGCTTCCAGGGTTGCCTGAATTGCTTCCCGATCAACAGCACCGCCCCCTTCGCGGTCAAAGTGCGCTTCTTGAGAATTGCGGATTGCGCCCAAATCCAGGCCTTGCGACAGGCGCTCGATAGGTACGCCATCAAAAACGGCTCGTTCATTAAGTACAACGGCATTCAGATTTGGCCGCTGGATAACTTCGACTGCGCGCTGCTCAATCAAAAAATGCACATGCTGAACGGAACCAACCACACCCAAATGGCGAACTTCCCCAGCACCGTAGCCATGAAGGCGTTCTTCGCCCAAGTGGACAAAAGCCTGCACGGCGAGGATTCCTCGCGCCCGGCCTCACGGCGCCCGTAGCGCGTGGGACGGACCCTCTGCCTGCTGGCTTTCCTGGCCCACTTTGCTTTCGTCCTCGCGACGGCGCTGGAGGATTTGCTTCGAGTCACGGGCCAGGGAGGAACGGTCCTGCCAGCAGCCGTGGCGAGCGGCGCAGCCAAGGTAGCGGAAAGCCTTGCGAGAGGGTTGCAGCTCGGCCCGCTTCGAAGCTATGGGCATTATCTCGGGAGCGAGGCCGGCTCCAGCTACTTCGCGCCGAATGTCCCGGAAGCTTTCCGGCTCGATTTCGCCCTGACCAATTCCACCGGTTATCTCGAGCGACCCAGCCTAACGAGCGGTTCCCGCGAGGGCGACCTGCGTCTGGGGGCCTTGCTCGACACCCTCGGCTCCGCGGAGGTGGAGGAATTTCGCGAGCTGCTCGTGCAAAGAGCCGCTGCCTGGATGCTGGGCCAGCACCTGGGCACCACCGCGGTGCGCGTGACCTTGGTCCGCCTGAGCCTGCCGACTGCCGCCGAGTATGCGGACGGGGCGCGACCCAGGCGCGAGGAGGTGCGCCTTTACGACCTGACGACGGCGGAAGAGCACGGTGAGTAGAGCGACCCTCGAGCGGTTCTTCTTTGCGCCGGCGTCGCTCTCGTGGGTAGCGGTCCTCCGCTGCGGCATGGGCTTGCAGCTGATCCTGTTCTGCCTGGCGCTGCGGCCTTCCTGGATTTTTCTTTTGGGCGCGGGTGGGCGCGGATTTTTAGGCAGCGAGATCAGCAGCGCGTGGTGGCAGGCGCGCGGAGTCTTTGTGCCGCACCTCGGGTGGCTGGCCAAAGCGTTCGGGGAGTTTCCCGCGGAGACCGCGCTCCACTGGCTCTGGCTTCTGCTCCTGCTTTCGGGGCTGTTCCTGGTCTTGGGACTTTTCACCCGCGGGGCCGCGATTTCCGGCTGGCTGCTCCATTTGCTGGTGGCGAAAAGCAGCGGGCTGCTGAGCTATGGGGTCGATAGCGCGATGACCATCGGACTCTTCTATCTCGTGCTCGCGCCCACGCCGGATCGCTGGACCTTGGACCACCGCTTCGGCCGCGCGGTGCCGCCCGCGGCCCCGATCCTCATCCGGCGTGCCCTGCAGATTCATCTTTGCCTGCTGTATTTCTTCAGCGGGCTCGCAAAAGCCTTGGGACCCGGCTGGTGGAACGGCAACAGTCTTTGGCGCGCGCTGGTGCGTCCGCCCTTTGACCTGCTCCCGCCAGATGGGCTGGCGGCGCTGCGCTTTCTCCTCCCCGCAGCCGGAATCGCCCTCTGGCTGCTGGAATTAACCTTCCCGCTCATGATCTGGCCCCGCCGGACACGACCCTTTTGGCTGGCCGCAATTTGCCTGCTGCATCTCGGCATTGGCCTGCTCATGGGCATGCCGCTTTTTGCCAGCGCGATGATCGTGCTGAACCTCGCGGCCTTCGCGCCGGAGCGCGGAGCCACGGCGGCACCAGCGGCGAGATAAGCTTTCGCCTCGACGAAACGGGAGCTAGTTCGCCAAAGTGGCGCGACAGAGCTCCCGCGCAGGCCCCCATGGCAACTGAGCCAGAACCAAATCTCGAGCCGGAGATCGCCCACGTCCTCCTGCTCGACATCGTCGCCTACGCCAAGCTGTTGGTGGATGAACAAATCCGCCTGGTCGAGCGGATGAATGCACTCGTTAGGCAAACGCGCCGGGTGCTGCAAAGCGAGCGCGCCGGCCACCTCGTCCGGCTGCCCACGGGCGACGGCATGGCCTTGCTCTTCTTCGACAGCCCGGAGTCCCCGGTGCAATGCGCGCTCGAAATCGCGCAGGCGCTCCGGGAGGAGCCGGGACTGCATCTGCGCATGGGCGTGCACAGCGGGCCCATCCGGGAAGTGAAGGATGTGAACGGCAGCAAGAACTATGTCGGCTCTGCTTTGAACATCGCCCAACGCGTGCTCGATTGCGGCGACGCCGGGCACATTCTGCTTTCCAAGCGCACCGCCGACGACCTCGGCCCGTATCGGCATTGGAATCCTCACCTGACCGAGCTCGGAGAATGTGTCGTCAAACACGGGCTGCGCGTCAGCCTGGTGAACGTCTGCAAGGATGGCCTGGGCAACCCCGCCGTGCCCGCGCGACTCGCGCAACAGAAACGCCGCTGGGCCGCGTGGCCCCGCGGCAAAGACCCTTCCACCGCCGGCCAGCGTTGGGGGTGGAAGCCCCTGGTCGCGTTCCTTGCGCTCTCGGCGGCCGCCCTCGGCTTATATGCTGTGCGCCATCAGCCGGCCAGCATCGCCGTGCTCCCTTTCGGAAACGCGAGCGACGAAAAGGGCAACGAGCATTTCGTCAACGGCCTCCAGGAGGAGATCGTAACCAACCTCGGCCACGTCTCCGGACTCAAGGTCGTGTCGGGCGCGCGCTACTCTCCCGGGCAGCCGCGGGACACGCGGAAGATTGCTCATGATTTGGACGTGCAATACCTCCTGCAAGGGAATGTCCAGCGGGTGGGAGAGCACGTGCGTGTGCTCGTGCAATTGATCGAAGGGGAGCACGAGACCCAGCAGTGGTCCGACCGCTACGACAGCAACGAGTCCGACCTTTTCAGCATCCAAAGCGAGATCGCCCAGCGCATCACCGCGCAGCTCAAGGTCCAGCTCTCGCCGCAGGAGCGGGCCGCGCTCAGGAAGCGCCCGACACGCGACGAGCTGGCATACTCGAAATACATCGACGCCCGGGGCTTGATCAGCGACGCCGTCTTCAGTTCTGCGGCCCACGAAGATTTACAGCGAGCCGCGCGCAACCTGGAAGAGGCGACCACCCGAGACCCGCAGTTTTTTCTCGCGCACTATCTTTTGGCCCATACCTACGACCAGCTCTATCGGCGCTTCGAGCCAGGGGCGGTGCGGCTCCGGCAGGCCGAGGCGCAATTGCAGGTTCTCGATTCTCTGCAGCCAAATGCCGGGGAGACCCACCTGGCGAAGGCAAAACATTACTACTGGGCCCTGGGCGACCATCCGAAGGCGCGCCTCGAGTTGGAAAACGCGCAGAAAAAGCTGCCTAACGACCCGCTTGTGCCGCTGCTCCTCGGTTACATCCAGCGACGCGAGGGACACTGGCGCGATTCCACGGCTAATTTTTTGCGCGCTTCAGAATTGGATCCGGAAAATCTCGAGATCCTGCGCCAGCTTGCACTCAGTTATCAATGCCAGCGGCGCTACCACGAAATGGGCGCGGTGCTGCGCCGCGTCCTCCGCCTTGCGCCGGAGGATCCGCTGGCCCAGGTGCAAGCGGCCGCGGTCGAGCTGGACTGGCATGCAGACACCGCGCCGCTGCGCGCGGCCGTGCGAAAGGTCCTGGAACAAAGCCTGGGCGATGGGCGCGCGATCGCGGAGTATTGGTTCCAACTGGCGCTCTGCGAACGGAAGCCGGCCGAGGCGGAGCGCGCCATGGAGGCCTTCGGTTCCACGGGCTGCAATGCCGAAGGCGTCCCCTTCCCCATGAGCTGGTGCCAGGGCGTGGTCGCGCGCCTCGCGGGCGACGAAGCCGGAGCGCGCGCTCACTTCACCGAGGCCCTGCGACTCTCGCAGGAGCAGTTGGAGAAAGAGCCGCGCTACGGCGGCGCGATTTGCGCCGTCGCGATGGCGCGCGCGGCGCTCGGCCAGAAGGCGGAAGCGATCGCCGAAGGGCGCCGCGCCGTGGAAGCCACTCCCATCTCGCAAGACGCGGTCGATGCTCCCCTCCTCCACGGCTACCTCGCGATCATCTACGGCTGGGCCGGCGAGAAAGACCTCGCAGCGGAGGAACTGCACCAGGCCACGCAAGTGCACAGCTACTGGAGCTATGGGCACCTTAAACTGCACCCATTCTGGGACCCGCTCCGGGGCGATCCCGGGTTCGAAGCCGTGGTCACCACGCTCGCGCCGGACTAGCTCGCGCCTAACGAGTCGCCGGAGCCGCGAAAAGGAGCGCGGCGGTTTGGCCCCAGAAGCCTAACGAGTTCGAAAGGATGGTGCGCAGCTCTGCGGGCCGGGCGGTTTTAGCCAGCGAGATGGCGCAGGCTGGGTCCTGCGCGTCGCAGTGCGCGCTCGGCGGGATGGTTTGTGCGCGCAGCGCTGCGATGGCAATGATCGCTTCCAGCGCGGGCGTGGCCCCCAGGCAATGACCGGTGATGGGCTTCGTTGAACTGCATGGGACGCCCGGGAAAAGCTGGGCCACGGCTTCGGCTTCCTCGCGATCGCCGCGCACGGTGCCGTTGCCGTGGAGATTGAGGTAATCGATCGGGCCGGGCGCCAGCGCACAAGCTTCTTGCAAGACGCGGGCCAGGCCGGCGGTGCCGTTGGCCGTGCGGCTGCGGGCATCGCTCGCGTAGGCCCAGCCAGAGAAATTAGCCAGCCACTTCACCCCGCGCGCGCGGGCATGGCCCGACGACTCCAAGACCAGGAAGCCGCTCCCCTCGCCCAGGACCATGCCGTCGCGCGCCCGATCAAACGGCCGGCAACTTTCCCGCGCGAGCACGCCCGCCGCGGCGAACTCCGCCATGCGTCCCGGCGCAAGCGGCGCCTCGGCGCCACCCACCAGGGCGACGTCTATTTTACCCAGCAAGATCTGCTCTGCGCCCTGCGCAATGGCCACCGCCGCGGAGGCGCAGGTCGCGGCCACGGTCACGCACGGCCCCCGGAAACCGAAGTCCCGCGCGAGCGCCCCGGCGATGGCGCTGAACGATTGATCGGCCGCCGTGGAAGGGCGGGGCGCCTGGCCTAACGAGCGCTGCGGAACGCCCGCGGTGCCCACGAAAACGCCGACGCGCTCGGGCGTGCCCACTTCCCCCAAGCCAGCCTGCGCCAGCGCCTCGGCCGCGGCGCACCAGGCGAGCTGCGCCGCGCGATCGAGCCGCCGGAAACGCGCCGGCGTCTCCGGAATCTTCGCGACCGCATAACTGGCGGGCACGCGTCCGGCCGCCGCCGCGGCCCAGAGCGCGGCCACATTTCCGCCCGCGGCGGAGAGCGCCCCGAGGCCGGTCACGACCACCGGGTTTTCACGCAAGAGCGTGGCCAGGACCGATTGATTCCGTTCGTTTACATTCCCCACGAGTCACTCCATCGTCTCACTCACACTTATGTCCAAGCATCTGCTTCCGCGCCTCCTGCTCGTCGCCCTCGCGGCGAGCTTCACTTTCCAATCCATGCATGCTGCTCCGCCTAAAAAAGCGCCCGCCGTCCCGGATAATAAGGAGGCCACCGCGGCCAATCCGCTACTCGCCGAAAGCACGCTGCCGTATCAGATGCCGGCCTTCGACAAGATCAAGAGCGAGCAGTTCTCGCCCGCGTTTGCAATCGCGCTCGCGGAGCACTTGAAGGAAGTGGAAGCGATCGCGAACAGCACCGACGAGCCGACCTTCGAAAACACGATCGTGGCCCTGGAGAAATCCGGGACGGTGCTCACCCGGGTGAACAACACCTTCGGCAACCTCACCGGCGCAAACACCGACGACGTCCTGCAAAAGACCGAGACGGAAATGGCGCCGAAGCTTTCCGCGCATCAGGACGCGATTTACCTGAACCCGAAACTCTTCCAGCGCGTGCAGGCGATCTACGACAAGAAAGCGGAGCTACAGCTCGACGCGGAATCGGCCTACCTGCTCGAGCGTTACTACAAGGACTTCGTGCGCGCGGGCGCAAAACTCTCGGCCGCGGATAAGGAGAAGCTCAAGAAGATGAACAGCGAGCTCGCGAGCCTGGAGACAAAGTTCAGCCAGCACGTGCTCAAGGAAAAAAACGCCAACGGCGTGGTGGTGGAAAAGCGCGAGGAGCTCGCCGGCATGGACGACAACGAAATCGCCGCAGCCGCGAACACCGCGAAAGCGGAGAAGAAAGAGGGCAAGTTTGTCATCGCGCTGCAGAACACCAGCGGGCAGCCGGCCCTTTCATCGCTGCAAAACCGCGCGCTGCGGGAGCGCTTAATGAAAGCCTCGCTCAACCGCAACAGCCAGGGCGGGCAGTTCGACACGCGCGAGACGGTGAAGCAAATCGCAAAGCTGCGCGCGGAGCGCGCGAATCTGCTCGGCTACGAGACGCACGCCGCCTACCAGCTCGAGGATCAGACGGCCAAGGACGTGCCGACGGTGAACAAGTTGTTAGGCCAACTCGCGCCGCCGGCGGTGGCCAACGCGAAGAAGGAAGGCGCCGATATCCAGCAGCAGATCGACCAGGGGAATGAGAAGTTCCCGCTGAAGTCGTGGGACTGGAGCCTTTACGAAGAGAAGGTGCGGAAGGATAAATACGCCTTCGACGAAGGGCAGCTGCGCCCCTACTTCGAGCTGGACCATGTGCAGCGAGACGGCGTCTTCTACGCCGCCGGCCAGATCTATGGGCTGACCTTCAAGGAGCGGAAAGATCTGCCGGTTTACCAGGAGGACGTGCGCGTCTTTGAAGTCTTCGACGCCAACGGCGAGCCGCTCGCGCTCTTCCTCTCGGACATGTATGCCCGGCCCTCGAAACGCGGCGGCGCCTGGATGAACGAATACGTCTCGCAGAGTGATCTCTTCAAGACCAAGCCGGTGGTGGCGAATCACCTCAACATCCCGAAGCCACCAAAAGGCGAGCCCACGCTCCTGACCTTCGATGAAGTGCGGACGATGTTCCACGAGTTCGGCCACGCGCTCCATGGGATGTTTTCCAACGTAAAATACCCGCGCTTTTCCGGGACGAACGTCCCGCGCGACTTCGTCGAGTTCCCCTCGCAGGTGAACGAGATGTGGGCCACCTGGCCGCAAGTCCTGCAGAATTACGCGAAGCATTACCAAACCGGCGAGCCGATGCCGAAGGAGTTACTCGACAAGATGACCGCCTCGGAAAAATTCGGCCAGGGCTTCAAGACGACCGAATACCTTGCGGCGGCGCTGCTCGACCAGGCCTGGCATCAGCTCAAGCCGGGCGAGATTCCGAAAGACGTCCTCGGCTTCGAGGCCGATGCGCTCAAGAAGGTGGGCCTGGACTACGAGCCGGTGCCGCCGCGTTATCGCACGCCGTATTTCTCGCACGCGTTCGCGGGCGGCTACTCGGCCGGTTACTACAGCTATATCTGGAGCGAGGTCCTCGATGCCGACACCGTGAAATGGTTCAAGGAACACGGTGGGATGACGCGGGAAAACGGCGATCGGTTCCGCAAGACTTTGCTTTCGCGCGGCGGGAGCGAGGATCCGCTCGAACAATTCAAGAACTTCACCGGCGGCGGCCCGGACATTCAGCCACTGCTCGAGCGCCGCGGCCTAACGAGTCCGGAGCCGGGTACGGGCGAAGCCCCCGCGGAGAAGAAGGGCTAACGAGCGACACGCAGCCGCCCGGGCGCATGCGAATCAGGGTGTATGAATTCCCTTATCTGGCTCGCCGTCGTTCTGATCATCGCGTGGATCGTCCTGAAGTTTTTCCTCGCGATTACGAGCGTGGTCTTGCACGTCGTCTGGGTCCTGGCGCTCATCTTCCTGGCCATCTGGCTGTTCAAGAAGTTCACCACTTAGACAGCGAGATGGAGGCGGCGGCGTGCTGATTTTTCACGATCCGCGCGCGGCGGAGTATGCCCGCGCCGGGCACGTCGAGCGCCCTGAACGCGTCGCGCACACGGCGGCGCTGCTGCGCGCGGGCCATCCGAATTGGGCGTGGCGCGAGCCGCAACCGGCGAACGAGCAGATGCTCCTGCGGGCGCACTCGGCAGAGCACCTCGCACACATCGCCGCCGCCGCGGGCGACTTCGATCCCGATTGCCCGGCTTACCCCGAGACCTACGCCCACGCCGCCCGGGCAACTGGCGCAGCCGTGGAAGTGGCGCAGGCCGCGCTACGTGGTGAGCGCGCGTTTAGCCTGATGCGACCGCCGGGGCACCACGCCACGCGCGACCAGGCGATGGGCTTTTGCTACTTCAATCACATCGCGGTCGCCGCGCTCGAGGCGCTGGCTAACGGTGCTGAACGCGTGGCTATCTGGGATTTCGACGCGCACCACGGCAACGGCACCGAGGCGATCCTGGCCCACAACGAAGGCGTGCGCTTCGCCTCGATCCACCAGGTGCCGCTCTATCCCGGGACCGGGCTGGAGTCGTTCGGCAACATCCACAACTTCCCTGTGCCACCGCTGGCGCCGCGCGCGGAACACATGGCGGTGATCCGGCGCGCGCTCGACACCCTGCTCGAGTTCCAGCCGGACCTCTTGTTAGTCTCCGCCGGCTTCGACGCCTACGCGCGCGACCCGATCACACAGCTCTCGCTCGAGGCGGAAGACTTCGCGGTATGCGGCCGCTGGCTCGCGGAACTCGATCTGCCGGTGGGCGCGATCCTCGAAGGCGGCTACAGCGATGACCTGCCGGAATTAGTCGACGCTTTCCTAGTCGGCTGGACCTCTCGTTAGCCGAGGATGGCAGCGATTCGCTGCATGATCTCGTCGGTTAATTTCGGCACGAGCTCGCTCGCCTGCATGTTCTCGCGCACCTGCTGCGGCTTCGAGGCGCCGGTGATGACCGTGCTCACGTTCGGATTCCTGAGGCACCAGGCGAGCGCGAGGCGCGGCAACGTGGTCCCGAGATCGCTGGCTACTCCTGCCAGCTCTTTCACTTTCGCGAGGCGCGCACGCGCTTCCGCGTTCTCAAAGTCCTTCCGCAGCCACTCGTAATTCTTCAGGGAAATGCGGGTGTCGCCCGGGTCGCCGTCATTGTATTTCCCGGTGAGCAACCCGGAGGCGAGCGGCGACCAAATGGTCGTGCCCAGCCCGATCTCGGCGTAAAGCGGGGCGAACTCCCGCTCCACCTTCTCGCGGTGAAACATGTTGTATTGCGGCTGCTCCATCGTCGGCGGGACCGCGTGCAGCTCGCGCGCAATCGTGGCCGCTTCGCGAATTTGCTCCGCGCTCCACTCGCTCGTGCCCCAGTAGAGCACTTTCCCCTGGCGGATGAGATCGCTCATCGCGCGCACCGTTTCCTCGATCGGCGTCTCCGGGTCAGGGCGATGGCAAAAATAGAGATCGAGATAATCGACCTGCAGCCGGCGGAGCGCGGCCTCGCACGCTTCGAAGACATGCTTGCGGCTTAGGCCTTCCTGCGTCGGCCGCTCGCCGCCCCAAAAGACCTTGCTCGAGACGATGAAAGTGTCGCGGGCCCAGCCGCGACGTTTGAGAATGTTCCCCATCACGATCTCGGCCTTGCCGGCGGCGTAGACTTCCGCGTTGTCGAAGAAGTTCACGCCCGCGTCGTAGGCCGCGGTCATGAGCTCTTCGGCCGTCTCCTCGGTGATCTGCTGCGCAAAGGTGACCCACGCGCCGAAGGAGAGCTCGCTGACTTTCAAACCGGACCGGCCTAGACGTCGATAATTCATGTGCGGCTAAGGATGGCGCGGAAGTGCGCCGGGGCAATCGGCGGGCGCGACCTCCAGGAAGATTGACAGATTCGCGGCGTCTCCTTATCCCTCGCCGATGCAAAAAATCATCTCTTCCCTCCTCCTCACCGCTGCCGCCGTGGCGCTCACGAGCTGCGAAACGCCCACGACCACCACCACGACCACGACTTCGGCGAAGAAAACCACCGCCACGACCGGGGCGCCCGCGAGCACCAGCTCGACCTGGAAGACCAACGGCGCGCGCCAGACCGGCACGAATTTCTAGCGCAGCCGAGCGCGGCAGACCGCGGCAAAAACTTCGCTTGGCAACTGCGGCGGCCCAAGCTGATAGTGCGCGACCGAAAACGGGCCGTAGCACAGCTTGGTAGTGCGCTTGAATGGGGTTCAAGAGGTCGCGAGTTCAAATCTCGCCGGCCCGATCTTTTCGCCCGCGTCCGCCCCGCTTTTCACTAGAGCGGTCCTCGCGGCTGCGTATCCTTGCCCGCGGATGCCGGACGACTCCGAGTCTCAAACCAGTCCCCGCCCGCCGGTCGCGCGCGCGGATGGATCGTGCGTGGTTCGGAAAGTCGCCCGCTTGATGAGCGAAGAGCCGCAGCTCGAAGCGGTCGCGTTTCAATCGAAGAACCAACTGCTCTCCGTGGCCACGCTCGGGGACGACCGCGGGCAGCGCATCGCGGAACGCGTGAGCGAGGCCGTGGCCGGGCGCGAGCAAGGCTGCGGCGTCCTCGATTCCCAAGGTCTCTGCGCCCAGTGCGGCGAAGCGCCATCGCGCCAGGTCGGGAACGCCAACGTCGTGGTCAAGGACGTGCTCGGGAACACCGTCATCGAGAAATTGACCTGCCGCACCGCGGTCGGATTTTGGCAGTGGAACAAGCTCCGCTGGCCGCGGCCGGACCGGGCCGGCAGTTGTTGCGGCCACAGCGGGCCGGATGCCGACCCCGATGAGTGGAAGCAGCTCGCCTGGCTCTCGCTCGCCTGTCTCCTCTCCGGTCTCGGCGCGCTCGCGGCGCAACGCCTGCAGGCCGCGCCGGCCATCGTGCTGTCTCTTTTCGCCCTAAGCTATCTCTCCGGCGCCTGGGATGCGGCGATTGAATCCTGGGCACGCCTGCGGCGCGGCGAGTTGGAGATTCATTTCCTCATGCTCGCGGTCGCGCTTGGGGCGGCCGCGATCGGTGCCTACGCAGAAGGGGCGCTGCTGCTCTTCCTCTTCTCGGCCTCCGGCGCGATGGAACATTTCGCGGGGGCGCGCACCCAGCGCGAGATCGGCGCACTCCTCCGTGGCGCGCCCAAGACCGCAACCGTCCTCGTTAACGGCGAGGAGAGCGAGCGCGCGGTTGACGCCTTGGAACCGGGGATGCAGGTGCGGGTGAAAGCGGGCGAGCAGGTGCCGGTCGACTTCCGCATCACCCGCGGCGAAAGCGCCTGCGACGAGTCGAATTTAACCGGCGAATCCCGCCCGATGCCGAAGGCGCCGGGCGATCTCGCGCTGGCCGGCACCTTGAATGTCTGGGGTGTGCTCGATGGCGCAGTGCTGCGGCCGGCCAGGGAAAGCGCGCTGCAAAAGATCGTCTACCTGATCGAGCAGGCGCAACATTTCAAGGCGCCCTCGCAGCGCTTTAGCGATCGCTTTGGCACCGGCTACACCTACCTCGTGCTCCTCTCCGCCGCGGCCTTCTTTCTCGTCGGCTGGCTCGTTCTTGGCTGGTCGCCCTTCCAGCACGCCAGCGGGCAACCGAGCGCGTTCTACCGGGCGATGACCTTGCTCGTGGTCATGTCGCCCTGCGCGCTCGTCCTCAGCGTTCCCTCCGCCATCTTGTCGGCTATCGCCTCCGGGGCACGGCGCGGCGTGCTCTTCCGCGGCGGCGCGGCCATTGAGACCCTGGCGGATGTCCGCACGGTCGCGCTCGATAAAACCGGCACGCTCACCGAGGGCCTGCCCGCACTCGTTAGGCTCGAGGCTTTTAGCGGCACCGAAGAGGCGCTCTTCGCGGCCGCCTTTAATCTGGCCCGCCTCTCGCACCATCCCCTCTCCCGCGCGATCGAGAAAATCGGCCTCCGGCGGCAACTCGCGACCGAGGAATTCAGCCACGCGGATTCGCTCCCCGGCGGCGGGATCAGCGCACGCCGGCGCGGTCAGCTTTTTGCCCTTGGCAGCCGGGCCTTCGTGCGCGAGCGCATCGGGCAGTCCTGCGATGCTGCCGCGGCCCAGGAACACGATGTCGCCGAGGTCTGGATCGGCGGCCCGGGGCTCTGCGGGCGGCTGCTCCTGCGCGACCGTTTGCGGCCGGAAGCCGCCGCCTTGATCGCGCGGCTCGGTCGCCTCGGGATGCACACCGTCATGCTCACGGGAGATCGCCGCGCGACCGCGGAATTGATCGCCCGCGAAGCTGGGGTGGAAGACGTGCGGGCCGAGCTTTCTCCCGGGCAAAAAGTCAGCGCCGTCCAGGAGTTGAAAAAAAGAGGCGGCAAGCTGGCGATGATCGGCGACGGCGTGAACGACGCTCCCTGCCTCGCGGCCGCCGATGTCGGCGTGGCCATGGGCGCGCGCGCTTCCGATGCTGCCATGGAGCAGGCCGAAGTGGTCTTAATGAAAGATCGGCTGGAGAATTTTGCCATCGCCTTCGAGTTGAGCCGCCGCGCCAAACGCATCATCGGCCAGAATATCGCCGTCGCCCTCGGAACCGTGCTGGTGATGGCGCTGCTCGCCCTCACCCGCGGCATCCCGCTCTCGTTAGGCGTCGTCGCGCACGAAGGCAGCACCGTCGTCGTCGTGCTCAACAGCCTGCGCCTCCTCTTTGTGCGGCTGGATCGGTAAGGCGCGCGAGTCTCGGCAGACGCGATCCTATCAATGGGTTGCCGTCATCGTCGAAAGTGGCGTGCACCGCGGTCCCGCCGTTCGCTGCAATGCCTGGTTCGGTGCGTTTCTCTCGCCGCATGGTGAGGAGGATGCCATCAAGGACGGAGACAGGGCAAGGGCACACGCCCCGCCCAGATGTCTGGTCGGCCAGCGCGACCTTAAGACTCGGCGGCGCCACGCTCCCTGGCGGCCTTGGAGGTTAATCGCATCTTCTTTGATACGATGACGACCATCGCCCCGCCTAAGACTAGGGCGACTGTGCCGGGCTCCGGGACGGCCGGCGAGACGTCCAACGTGAAGTTATCGATGAACGGCGAGTTGGTGGAAGCGGAGAGCAATCCGATGGTTGCGATTTGGGAAACGGAGACTGGCGTCGAAGTATATGGTGCTATCGCTGTCAGCACCCGGCTATTGGGCGCCAGCTCCAGCACGTCTGCCATCCATACGTTAGGCGCCGATTCGGCTAACCGAAGTCCAAAAGTGACGCCGTTCGTTCCGTCAGGGGAAGCAATGTCCGAGGGATGAGTATGACCATCACGCGCGTCCGCTACCGAATTTACGCCGCTCCTCGGGCCCATCCCGATGGTCCGTCCACCATCATAAGTCGTGCTCCCATCCCAGGAGGGAGTGCTATCGAAAAACCCGATCAACATGAACCCAGTGTTGTCGTTCGTGGCCGGATTGAAGTAAACCGTCGCCGAAAGCGTGTAGACGAACCCCGACTGGATCGCGGTGGGCAGAGGAAGATAGGCCGCCTGCAGAAAAGCTCCCGCGCCCACTACCCGGGTGCCGTCCGTCGAAAAAGCGCCCGTAGCAGTCCACGTCTGGCCGTTATTAATCGTCGGCGCAGTCCCGTTGAGCGCCCCGCTGCGATTGAAGTTGTCGTAGAGCACCGTTGTGGCCGATGACCGCATCGCGCCACCGGTCACGAGAAAGAAGAAGACTGAAAAGATAGCGGGAAATTTGCTGCAACCAAGATTCATAAGGTTTACCTCGAGTGTCTATTGATGGGTTAGGAACTAATCGGGCCCGATTCAACTCAGCTCCCCCGCCTGCGGCAAGCCAAATTCTCCCGTTAGTGGTCACTCGTGACGTCGCGGATGGCGTGCCGCCGCCGGGCGCCGGAATGGGAACCCTCGGAAATTTTATTTCTCGCCTGCTAGAATTGTCTCCGAGGAATATCAGGCCCCGCATTCTTCTGTTCGTCCGCCTGTCCTTTATGATTGCAAGAGCCCAGCTGCGAACAGCGGAGCGGACAGGCAGTTCTCTATATTATCGCCTGGTTAGCTGCGTCGTCATGTCGAAGACCGTCCGGAATCTCGGCTGCGTGCGATACGCGAGGTCACAAAAGCAATTGCCGTTTGATTCGTTTCGCGGTCGATCTCGGCGAAGGCGCTGTGATGCGACGGCGGGCGAGGGTGCGCGTTGCTCGGAGAAAAAGTATGGAAGTCCTCTCAAAGGTGGCGCGCACAGCGGTCCGCCGTTCGCTCCATCTCCTGGTTAGGCTGGCGCTCCGGAGGCCTCATGACTGTGGATCGAACCCGAAGACGCGGAGTTCCTGGCTGCACCGGCAGGCCCTCGCGATGCGCGCCGCCCACCTTTGCCGTCGCGGATGGTGAGCTGGAGATACCCGAGGTCAACGTCTTTAATGCGCAGGCGAACGCATTGATTCGCACCGTCCCCGGTGCTCACCCCTTTCGGGGCCATGTCCATTTCGAGGAGGCGCAGGCCACTGCCATATAAAAGGGGGCCATGAGGCGGTAGTCGCCTTTCAAGTGAGCGAGGACGCCGCGACGGTATCCGGGGCAATTCCCGGTAGAGAAGAGGTCTATTTTCACCCGGGAACGGAATTCCGAGGCGAAACGGATTCCGTTTTCACCCGGGAACAGAATTCCGAGGCGAAATGGATTCCGTTTTCACCCGGGAAAGAAATGCACTGGAAGAAAGTGCTGCCTGCCGCCCAGGGAAACGAAGCCCGGTGAGTTCGCCGAGGAAGGGAGTTTCCCTGGTGGCCCAAAAAAAAGTTTCTACCTAACGAACCACCATTGGCACTGGGGCTGCTAGAACAAGGCCCCATCTAAATATGAAATACTACAGTCAAATACCGAGAACGATCGCCGACCTGGTGGTGCTGGGCGGAGAAATGGAGCAGGGCCTGGTAACCTACGGGACCACGCTGGACCTAAAACAAGTGGACGCCCCGCAGATGAAGGCGGCCACGGATGCGCTGGTCCTGGCGGATCGGAACTTTAACGCGGCCCGCAGTGCGCAGGAGACGGCCTACGCGAACTTCCATGCGGCGGATAGTGCCTTAACTGGATGGCTGGGCAAGGTGACGGGCGCACTGAGTGCCTTCTTCGGCAAGCGCTGGAACCGGCAGTGGGCCCAGGTGGGTTTCACCACGCCCAGCATCGCCATCCCGGCGACGATTAACGACCGCCTGGCGCTGGCCTTGCGGATGATCGACTGCCTAACGAGCACACCGGGCTACGAGGCTCCCACCCTGGGGGTGACGGCGGCAGCAGGCGCGGCGCTGCGCAACGCGGCGGTCTCGAGGCACGCGCTGGCGGCGGCGGCGGATACGGCGCTGGAGGAGAAAGGGGTGGCCCGGGGCAGCGCGGTGGAGGCGTTAACTTCGCTCATGCGCCTCCTGGTGGGCGTGCTGGGCCAACTATTGAAGGCGGATGATCCGCGGTGGCTGGCCTTTGGCCTGGAGATGCCGGCAAACCGGACCACCCCGGGGCAACCGGCGGGACTCGAGGTCGCGGCGCGCGCGGCCACCGGGGCGACTGCGGTGGAGGGCAGCGCGAACACGCACCAGGTGCTGCTAAGCTGCGAGGCCACGCCTTTCGCCTCGCGCTACCGTTTCCGGATGCGCATCATCGGCGTGCAGAGTGAGTACAAGCTGGTGGCGAGCACAAAGGAGCCGCTGGCGCAGGTGGAAGTGCCTAACGAGGCCGCGGTGGAGTTCATCGTGCAGGCAGTGAACGGGAGCCGCCAGGGGGTGGCGAGCGCTCCGGTGGTCTACGCGGCCACCGCAAACAAGGCACTGGCCCCGGCAGGTGCGCCGGCAAACATGGCCGCGGCCTCCCTAACCATGCCCGGGAGCCATGGGAACGGGCAGGCGAATGGAAGCCGCCTTCCGGCGCTGGTGTAAGCACCGGGCAGCAAGAGCATCCTTCTTCCAGCAAACCGCGAGTGTGCCCCAGGGCCGCTCGCGGTTTTGTTGTTTCCCCCGGGGGGTGCGAAAGGCAGGGCTCGCCGGCGGCCTCCTGGTTGCCAGCCGCGCCGGGTCGCCGTAGCGTGCGCGCCTTATGCTCAGCGCTGGAATCGTCGGTCTGCCCAACGTGGGGAAATCCACGCTCTTTAACGCGGTCACGCGCACGCGGAAAGCGCAGGCGGCGAATTATCCGTTTTGCACGATCGATCCAAACCTGGGCGTGGTCACGGTGCCGGATGCGCGGCTCGAGGTGCTGAGTAAACTCTCCGGCTCGCAGAAAATCATCCCGGCGGCGATCGAGTTTGTCGACATCGCCGGCCTGGTGAAAGGGGCGAGCGCGGGCGAAGGCCTGGGCAATCAATTCCTCAGCCACATCCGCGAAGTCAACGCGATCGTGCAGGTGGTGCGCTGTTTTGAGGATGGCGACATCCATCACGTGAGCGGGACGATCGATCCGGTGCGCGATATCGAAGTGATCAACACCGAACTGGTCCTGGCCGACCTGGCCTCGCTGGAAAAGCGGCGCGAGCGGCTGCAAAAGGAAGTGCGCATGGGCGCAAAGGCGGCCAAGGCGGAGCACGCGGTGATCGAGAAATTGCTCCCGCACCTGGACGCGGGCAAACCGGCCATAACCGCCCCGCTGAGCGACGACGAAAAGGTGATCGCGCGCGATTTTTTCCTGCTCACGGATAAGCCGACGATCTTCGCCTGCAATGTGGCCGAAGCCGAGCTGGCCCAGGCGGCGGAGCATCCGCAGGTAAAGGCGGTGGAGGAATACGCGCGCCAGCATTTCGGGAGCGAGGCGGTGGTAATCAGCGCGCAAATTGAGAGCGAGCTGGTCGACCTGCCGGAAGCGGAGGCGCAGGAATACTTGCGCGATCTCGGGGTGGCGAGCAGTGGGGTGAGCGCGCTCATCCGCGCGGTTTACCACTTGTTAGGCCTGCGCACTTACCTGACCACGGGAGAGAAGGAAACGCGGGCCTGGACGATCCGCGAAGGCGACAAGGCGCCGGCGGCGGCGGGGGTGATCCACGGCGATTTCGAGCGCGGCTTCATCGCCGCGGAAGTGGTGCACTACGACGACCTGGTGGCGCTCGGCTCGCAGGCAAAGGCGCGGGAAGCGGGCAAGCTGCGGATCGAGGGCAAGGAATACGTGATGCGGGACGGGGACGTGGTGGAGTTTCGGTTTAACGTCTGAGCGAACTAGACAGGATTTACGGGATTTTCAGGATGAACCGGATTCAGAGTCCTGCTGGAGGATGGGCTTAGCTGCCGCCAGCGCGCTGGCTGTTTTCCTGTCATCCCGAGCGGAATGGAGCGCAGCGGAATGGCGTCGAGGGACCCCGCGAGTTACCGATGATTGCCTCCCGCACGCGGCTTGCGGGATCCCTCGACTGCGCTGCGCTCGCTCGGGATGACAGCTTCCCCTACCCTTCGTAGAGGATGCGGCCGCACTGCTCGCAGCTGACGAGCTCTTTACCGCTGCGGACGCGGTGGGCGGTTTGGGTGGTGATCTTCATGTGGCAGCCGGTGCAGACCTCATGCTCCAGGGCGACGACGGCGGCGTTGCCTTTGCTGGCAAAGAGCCGGTCGTAACGCTCGAGCACGTCCTCATCGATCTGCCCGGCGAGGCCGGTGCGGTCCTGCTGGAGCTCGGCGAGCTGGGTCTCGAGCGCCTGCTGTTTCGCTGCGAGATCTTTCATCTGGCCAGCCACGATCTCGCGGGCGCCGGCGACTTTCTTTTCCTCGAGCGCGATCTCGGCCTTGAGCTTATCGGTCTGCTCCATGAGCTCGAGTTCCTTGTCCTCGATCTGCGCGATTTCCTTCCCGTAACGCTCGATCTCGTTGCCCATGGCGCGGAACTCCTCGTTCTTCCGGGTCTCATACTGCTGGGTCTTGAGGCGGTTGATCGAATCGGTGCGGGTGCCGGCATCGAGCTCGAGCTTTTTGCGCTCCACTTCCACCTGCTTCGCGGCCAGCTTGTGCGCCTCCAGGTCGGCGGCGGCGGCGGTCAATTGTGCATCGAGTTGCGCGCGCTGCAGCGGCACCGTTTTCAGCTCCGTCTGGATCTGTTTTATCTTCTGATCACGATTTTGCAGGATCAGCAATTGCTCCAGTTCCGGTTGCATCGCGCGAAGATTATGGGTTGCGGGCGAGGCCGTCAATCGCCCCGCCAAAGTGCTGGCTAATAGACCTCCACGGGTGAGCGGGCGCCGTCTTCCGGGCTGCGTTCCGCGGCGCGTTCCTCGCCGAGCACGGCCACGCGCAGCTCCCAAACTCGCGCGTCGAGCTCGCGGAATTTTTCCTCGGAGAAGGCTTCCGGTGGCGCGAGGCGCTGCTTCCAGCGGGCGACATTTTCGAGTGCGCGCGTGGTCTGCGCTGCCGGCAAAGTCCGGAGGACGTCGAGCGCCTGGCCGATCTCGTGGACCCGATGGCAAATCATCGCGAGATCGTTCCCGGCCGCGAGCGTGAGGCGGATGGTTTCGTCGAGGCCGTATTCATTATAGATCGCGCCCATGTCGAGGTCGTCGGTCATGATCAGGCCGTCGAATTGCAATTCCTCGCGCAGCAGCTGCGTGACCACGCGCGGCGAGAGCGAGGCGGGCAGCTTCTCCGGCTCGAAGCAGGGATACCAACCGTGACAGATCATCATGCTGTCTACTTTGCCGGCAAACTGGCGGAAGACGGCGAGCTCGTGCTCCTCCAACTCCTCGCGGGTGCGCTCGATCTTCGGCAAGTCATGGTGGGCATCGATCTCGGCCGCGGAGTAGCCGGGAAAATGTTTGCCGCAGCTCGCGATCCCTTGCGCGCGCAGGGCCTCGTTGAAGGCGCCGGCTAAACGCACCACCTGCGCGACATCGCGCCCGTAGCAGCGGCCGCGGAGGGAATTATCCGCCTCGTCGTCGAAGGAAAGATCGAGCACCGGGCAAAGATCGAGATTGAAACCGAAGAGGCGCAGGAGCTGGCCGGTGATCTCGCCGTGTGCCCTAACGAGTGCTTCATCGTCCTTTTCGCGGAGCTGCTGCGCGTTTGGCGGCTCGTTCCCGATGAGGCGCAGCCGCGAGACCCGGCCGCCCTCCTGGTCGATGGTGATGATCGGCTCCGCGTGGCTGAGGGAGCGCAGGTCGTCGATTAATTTCCGGAGCTGCGGCGCGTTCTGGATGTTGCGGCCGAAAAGGATGAAGCCGCCGGGTTGGACGCGCCGGAAAAGCGCGGCCGTTTCCGCATCGAGTTCGGTCCCGGGCACACCGGTGAGGAGCAACTGGCCAAGGCGATCGGATTTCATCGGCTGGCAAGTTAGGAGGTCTGCGCGATGATGCCAGCGTTGAAACGCATCGGCATCTACGGCGGCACCTTCGACCCGGTGCACCACGGGCATCTCATCCTGGCGCGCGCGGCCCGCGAGCAACTGGAGCTCGAGCAGGTGCTCTTCCTGCCCGCGGCGATCTCGCCGCATAAGCTCACGGAGCAGCCGGCGCCGGCGGAGGCGC
This sequence comes from uncultured Verrucomicrobiae bacterium, assembly GCA_963726745.1. Taxonomy (GTDB): domain Bacteria; phylum Verrucomicrobiota; class Verrucomicrobiia; order Chthoniobacterales; family UBA10450; genus JACCTI01. The sequence goes on along the minus strand of CAVSDR010000002.1, from coordinate 53,773 downwards.
GGGTGGAGATGCTGCGCGCGGCGCTCGCGGGCGAGCCGGGCTTTGCCCTCGACGAGCGGGAGCTGCGCCGCCCGCCGCCTTCCCGCACGATCGATACGATCGAGGAATTTAGACAGCAAGATGCGGCCTCGGAGTTGTTCTACCTCATCGGTGGCGATCAACTCCCGCGGCTCGAGAGCTGGCATCGCTTCGAGGAGTTGCAGCGGCTGGTGCAGTTCGTTTTGCTCGAGCGCGGGGCGCTGCCGGCGGAGAGCCCATATCCGGTGGTTCACCGCGTGATCGATATTTCCTCGACCGAGATCAGAAACAGAGTTGCCTCGGGGCGCTCCGTCCGTTATCTCGTTCCGCGAGCGGTGGAGGAGATTATCCTGCGCCGCGCGCTTTACCAGGAGCCCCGGAAATAACCTCAGAAGCACTAGCCAAAGCCTGCGCCGAACTCGCGTCGAACAAGAAGGCGGAGGACATCGTGGTGCTCGATCTCCGGGAGATCTCGACCTTTACCGATTTCTTTGTGATCTGCTCGGCGGCCTCGGAGCCGCAACTGAAGGCAATCGCGGGTGAGATCGAGGCTTCGCTGAAGCAGGACCACCAGACGCGCCCGACGGCGGTCGATGGCTTTCCCGCGAGCCAATGGATCGTGCTCGATTACCTGCAGGTGATCGTGCACATCTTCCACGCGGAGAAGCGCGAGTTCTACAGTCTCGAGGATCTCTGGGGCGACGCCCCGCGGCTCGCCTGGGAAGCCACCGCCTAGGCGGCTACTTCTTCTCGGGCTTCGGCGACGGCTCGACCGGCTTGGTCATCGAAGGCTTCGCCTGCGGCGCGCTCGCCGCGGGTTTCGCGTCCGCTTTCGCTGGGGAAGCGCCGGCGGCTGGCTTGCCCTCGGCGTCGCCCGCCGGCTTAATCTCGAGCAATTCGACCTCGAAGATGAGGGTCTCGTTCGGCCCGATGTCCTGGCCGGCGCCGCGTTCGCCGTAGGCGAGATCGGCTGGGATGAAGAGCTGATACTTGGCGCCTTTGCTCATGAGCTGGAGCGCTTCCGTCCAGCCCTTGATCACGCGATTCACGGGGAAGGTCGCGGGCTCGCCGCGCTTGTAGGAGCTGTCGAATTCCTTGCCGTCGATCAGTGTGCCCTTGTAGTTCACGACCACGGTGTCGGTTTCCTTCGGCTTCGCGCCGGAGCCTTCAGCCAGCACTTTGTATTGCAGGCCGCTCGCGGTCGTCTTGACGCCCTCTTTCTTCTTGTTCTCGGCGAGGTAGGTCTCCCCGACGGCGCCGTTTTTCTGCGCAGCTTCCTTGGCCTTGGCGGCTTGTTTTTCCATCATATTCTTGCTGTAGGCGGTCATGGTCGCGCGGATTTCATCCTCGGTCATGAGCGGCTTGCCGTCGCCGGCGCCATCCTTCAAGCCCTTCAGGAGCACGTCGGAGTTGATATCCATGCCCTGCTTCTTGAAGGTGCTTCCGATATCGAGGCCGATGCTGTAGCTAACTTTATCGCGCTCGTCTTTAAGCTCGGTGGTGGGCTCGGCGAAAACGGGCGCCGCGAGGGCGATGGCCGCGAGGAAAACAAGAGTCTTTTTCATGAGAGAAATACGAACCAAAGCCGGCTCTGAACCACTCAGAACGGCTGCAGAACGGTGCATGCTAATGGAGAATGCCATGCCGTCAAGACGGCGCGCGGCCACCTTTGCCGCCCTCCTTCTCCTGTGGGGCGCGACCGCCGCGCCGGCGCTCGAGCTCTCCCCGGCCGAGGCGCAACGGATCGGCCGAAAGGTCTGGCAAAATGAGTGCGGCGGCACCATCGCCGGCCTGACCTCGTGGAATGGCGGGGAAAATTTTGCCTCGCTCGGGATTGGCCATTTCATCTGGTATCCCAAGGGCGTGCGCGGGCCGTTCGAGGAAAGCTTCCCGGATTTCGCGGCCTTCGCGGCGGAGCGCGGTGTCGATCTGCCGGAAGTGGTGGCGGCGAATCGCGCGAGCGGTTGCCCGTGGAAGACGCGCGCGGAATTCCAGGCCGCGAGCGACTCCGCACCGATGCGCGCGCTCCGGAAATTTCTCGCCGAGACGGTGGGATTGCAGGCGGAATTCCTGGTGCGGCGGCTGCAGGCGGCGCTGCCGAAGATGTTGAGCGCGGCACCCGCAGACGAACGGGCGAAAATTAGCCGGCAATTTGAGCGCGTGGCGGGCAGCGCTGCGGGCGCCTACGCGCTGGTCGATTACGTGAATTTCAAAGGCGAAGGCGTGCTCGAGACGGAGCGCTATCGCGGCCAGGGCTGGGGCCTTCTCCAGGTGCTCGAGGGGATGGAGGGAAGCGCCAGCGGTCCAGCCGCCGCGAAAGAATTCTCCCGCTCCGCCGGCGCGGTGCTCACGCGACGCGTGCGGAATTCGCCGCCAGAGCGGAAGGAGTCGCGCTGGCTCGCGGGATGGTTGCAGCGCGTCGCCAGCTACACACATTGATGCGCGTGCTTCCCCCACTCCTGCGGTTCACTTTTCCAGCGCTGGCGCTGGCGCTGTTCGCGTCCTCGAGCTCTGCGCAAATTCCGCGCGCGCCCGGCGGTCGCCCGGTCTCCGAGGCGCGGCCCACGATCGCGCCCGCACGCAAGCCCGCGGCGACGGCGCAGCCGATGCGGAAACCCTCGGAGTTAATCAGCCGGCAGATTCCGATCAACGTGAACCAGGCGGCCTACGCGTCGCTCGCGCCGGAGAATGCGCGCGTGGTCATCTCGCTGTCTAAACAGCGCGCCACGCTTTTGAATGGCGACGAGGTCGCGATCGACACGCCTATTTCCTCCGGCAAACGCTCGGGCATGACGCCGACCGGGAGCTTCAAAGTGATGGAGAAAGACAAGGACCATCGCTCGAGCGTCTACGGCGACTTCAAGGATCGCGCCGGCCGGACGGTGCGCGGCGGCGTGAGCACGAAGATCGATTCCGCGCCGAGCGGGACGCACTTTGTGGGCGCGCCGATGCTTTGGTTCATGCGCCTGACCGGCGACGGCGTGGGCATGCACGTAGGCATTCTCCCGGGCTACCCGGCATCGCACGGCTGCATCCGCATGCCGTCGCAGGGCGCGGAGATGTTCTACGCCAAGGTGCGCGTGGGCACCCCGGTCCAGATCGTGCCTTAGCCAGCGAGATCGACCAGACGTTCGCGCAATAACTCGAGCGCGGTCTCGGTGGCCAGTTGCTTGAAGCTCAAGCGATCCGAGGGGAAATGGCGGCGCTGCACCTCCACGCCCTCGGCCGAAGCGAGCGCGATGAAGACGGTCCCGACCGGTTTATCGGGCGAGCCGCCGCCAGGCCCGGCGATGCCGGTGGTCGCGAGCGCGAAGTCGCTCCCGGCCCGCATCCGCGCGCCCAGGGCCATCGCTTCTGCGACCGCCTGGCTGACGGCGCCGTGCTCGGCGATCAACTCTGGGTTCACCTCGAGGAAGGCGCTCTTGGCCTCATTCGCGTAGGTCACCAGGCCGGCGAGAAAAACCGCGGAAGCGCCGGGAACATTCGTTAGGCGATGAGCCAGCGCGCCGCCGGTGCAGGATTCCGCGAGCGCGAGCGTCTGCTTCTGCTCGGTGAGCAAACGCACGACTACTTCCTCGAGCTGCTCGTCGTTTGTGCTGAAAATCTGGCGCGCGAATCCGCCGCGCACGATTCGCTCCGCTTCCGCGAGCGCGGGCGCGGGACCGATGACGCGTACATCCACCTCGCCGGGACGGGAGCAATAGCCGAGCTCGACCTCAGGCAGCGCGACGAGTTGTTTCCCGATGGCCGCTTCCACGACCGATTCGCCCACGCAAGCAATCCGGAAGGTGCGGCACTCAACCTCGGCCTTGTCGCGATTGATCTCGAGAAGCAACGGCAGGACCGAGCGGCGAAACATCGGCTCGAGCTCGCGCGGGGGGCCCGGAAGAAGGAAGAGATGTTGCGCGCGCCCCTGGCCATTTTTCTTGAAGTAGAGACCCGGCGCGGTCCCGTTGCCGTTCGGCAAAACCTGCGCGCCCTCGAGCACGTCGGCCTGGCGCAGGATGCGGTCGGTCATTGGGAAACCGCGGGTGCGCAGGCGCAGGCGGATGGCTTCCGCGACCTCGGCATCCTGCAAGAGCTTTAAGCCTAACAAGTCGGCCGCGGCTTCGCGCGTGATGTCGTCGGTTGTGGGCCCGAGGCCACCGGTCACGAAGATCAAGTCGGCCTCGCGCAAAGCCGTGCCCAGCGCTTCGCCGATCGCGCCGCCATCGGGCACGGTCATCTGGCGCTCGATCCGCAGGCCGAGCGGGAAAAGCTCGCGCGCGATGAAGGTCAGGTGGGTGTTGATGACGTTGCCGAGGAGCAGCTCGGTGCCGGTGTTGATGACGAAAGCGCGCATGAAGCGCTGAACGTCGGATGCTGAACGTCGCACGTCCAACTCCGAACCGAGAAAAGAACCCGCGCACGCCTGCGACAGAGTTCGACGTTTCGACCCGCAGGGCCTTACCCTTACGCGGCGTCTTTGTCCTGCTTCTTGCGAATCAGCGGGACTTTTTTGCCTTCGACGACCGCGCGATTGATCGTCACCTCCGCGATGTCCTCGCGGCTCGGGACCTCATACATGATGTCGAGCATGATCCGCTCGAGCATTGAGCGAAGCGCGCGTGCGCCGGTGCCCTTCGTCACCGCCTGCGCGGCGAGCGCCTTGAGCGCATCCTTGGTCACACTCAAGCGCACTCCCTCCATCGAGAAGAGCTTGGTGTATTGCTTGATCATCGCGTTCTTCGTCTCCGTGAGGATCATGACCATCTCCTCCTCGGTGAGCGCGTCGAGCGCGGTCAGAACCGGGAGACGGCCGATGAACTCCGGGATCATCCCGAAGCTGAGCAAATCTTCCGGCTCCACGTGCCGCACCGCCTGCTTGGCGAGCGCTTCCTCGACTTCCGGATTGTCGGTGTTGAAGCCCATGGTGCGTTTGCCGATGCGCTTCTGCACGATCTTTTCGAGGCCGACAAAGGCCCCGCCGCAGATGAAGAGAATCTTGTCCGTGTTCACCTGGATGTATTCCTGGTGCGGATGCTTGCGGCCGCCCTGCGGCGGGACGTTGCAGGTCGAGCCTTCGAGAATCTTGAGCAAGGCCTGCTGCACGCCTTCGCCGGAGACGTCGCGCGTGATCGAAACGTTGTCCGTCTTGCGGCCGATCTTGTCGATCTCGTCGATGTAAACGATCCCGATCTCCGCCCGCTTGACGTCGTAATCGGCGTTCTGCAGGAGGCGCAGGATGATGTTTTCCACGTCCTCGCCGACGTAACCCGCCTCGGTCAACGTAGTCGCATCGGCGATGCAAAACGGGACGTCGAGAATTTTAGCCAGCGTCTTCGCGAGCAGCGTCTTGCCGGAACCGGTTGGGCCGATGAGGAGGATGTTGCTCTTCTCGATCTCGACATCGGCAAACGGATCGGGCTGAAACGCCGCCGAGGAATCGGCCGGCGGCGCGCTCTGGAGGACGCGCTTGAAATGGTTGTGCACCGCGACCGAGAGAGTCTTCTTCGCGGTGTCCTGCCCGATGACGTATTGATCGAGCGAACGCCGGATTTCCGCCGGTTTCGGGACGCGGATGTTCGAGGACTGCCGCCGCGCATCCTCGCTCAGTTCCTTATCGAGGATGCTCTTGCAGACGTTGATGCAGCTGTCGCAAATATAGACGCCAGGGCCGGCGATCAATTTCCGCACCTCCGCGTGGCTTTTGCCACAGAAGGAGCACATCGTGAGGTTGGAAGCGCGGGCCATTAGTTAGGGCCTTTTAGAGCAGGTCTTATTCCTCAACCTTGGTCGGTAAGGCGGCCTCCGCGATCGCGGTAGAACGCTCGGGAACGACCCCGTCGAGCAGCTTCGCTTCCTTGCGTGACTTGATCACTTCGTCGACCAGGCCGTAATCCTTCGCCTCGGCCGCGGACATGTAATAATCGCGATCGGAATCGAGCTTCACCTTCTCCTCCGGTTGGCCGGTGTGCTGCGAGATGATGCGGATAAGCCGCTTCTTCAGCTTGAACATGTATTCCACCGTGCGCTCGACATCGCTCGCCTGGCCTTGGGCGCCGCCCGAAACCTGGTGAATCATGATGTCGGAATTCGGAAGCGCGTAGCGCTTGCCCTTCGTCCCGGCGCACAGCAAAACCGCGCCCATGCTCGCGGCCATCCCGAGGCAATAGGTGGTCACGTCGCAGGTCAGGAATTGCATCGTGTCGTAGATCGCGAGGCCCGCGGTAACGGAACCGCCCGGCGAATTCACGTAGATGCTGATGTCTTTTTTGCCGTCTTCCATTTGCAGGAAGAGCAGCTGCGCGATCACCAAATTGGCGATGTGATCATCGATCGGCGTGCCGATGAAAACGATCCGGTCCTTGAGCAACCGCGAGTAGATGTCGTAGCTCCGTTCCCCTCGCCCGGTCTGTTCGACGACCATCGGGACAAGGACGGATTGGGAGCGATTCGATTGGTTGGTAGTCATGAAAAATTAGTCGTTAGGCTGGGCTGCGGCCGCCCCTTCGGACGATACTTCGACAGTAGCGGCCGACTTCAGGAAATCAAGCGTCTTACCCAGCAGGATCTCCTCCGCGAGCGCATCCAAACGGTCGTGTTCCTGCAATTCCTTGCGCATCTTTTCCGGGCTCACGTTGTAACGCGCCGCGTCCTCGCGGATCCGCGCATCCAGCTCTTCACGGGTGACCTCGAGCTTCTCCTGCTCGGCGATGCGATGGAGGATGAAGTTCGTTTTCAAGCGATTCGCCGCGAGCGAACCAGCGCCTTCGATCAATTCCTTTTCCTTCTCCTTCAACATTTCATCCGGCACCCCGCGCTCGCGGTTGCGATGCACTAGTTCGTTCAAGGCCCGGCGGGTTTCGTTCTTCAACAAAGCCGGCGGGAAATCGAAACTGATCTTCTCGTGCAGATAACGGATCACGCCCGATTCCTTGGCCCGCTCGACCGCGTGTTCTTTCTCGTGCTCGAGGTTGTGCTCCAGCGTATGGCGCAGGTCCGCGAGCGATTTCTCCGGCAACAAGCTTGGCCGCGAAAGCGTCGTCTAATTCCGGTAGCACACGCGTTTTGACCTCATTCAAGGTCACGGCGTAGTCAGCCTTTTTGCCGGCCAAAGTCGTCACCGGGAACTCAGCCGGAAAATCCACCTGCACGCTTCGGGTTTCCCCCTTGCTCATGCCCGCGAGCTGCTCGCAGAAATTTGGGAGGAAATTATCCGGCGCCAGGCGCAGCCAGAATTTCTTCCCGCCTTGGAGATTCTTGCTCGCGTCCGGCGCCAGCTCGGCGATCGGCACGCCGTCGACTACGCCCTCGAAGTCGATCACCGCAAAATCTTCCATCGCCAGCGGGCGCTCCTCGGCGTCGACAAAATCCGCGCCCTGCTCGCGCAGTTGCTCGAGCGCTGCGTCCACTTCCGCTGGTTTCACTTCGGCGGGCGGCACCTGCACCGGAATCGCCTTGTAGTCCGGAAGCTCAAACTCCGGCGCAGTCACCACCGTGGCGCGAAAACGCATCGAGCGATCGTCGCCAAACTCCACGTCCTCGAGATTAGTCAGCGAGACGACACGCAGCTGCTTCTCCGCGATCGCTTCGTGATAGCTCTTGGAAACGAGCTTCTTGGTCAGCTCTTCCTCGATCTCTTTGCGGAATTTTTTCTCGATCACCGGCTTAGGCGCTTTGCCTTGGCGATAGCCGGGGATGCGGGCGTATTTCGCGTAGCTCGCGGCGATCGCATCCCATTCTTTGCGGACTTCTTCAGGCGGCAATTCAATGCGCAGGGTGGCGACGCTTTGTGGCTGCGTCTCGACTTCGATCTTCATGTGCGCACGACCGTAAGGGCGCGCGCCCGCCTGCGCAAACTGCCGCGTTGCCTAACGACCAAAAACCTGTGCTCCACGCACAAAGACCGCGCGCGTTTGCGGCCGGCCAAACCAATAGGCGATCTCGCGATAATCGGCGCAATCGAAGAGGGCAAAGTTTGCGAGCTTGCCGACCTCGAGTGAGCCGACACGCCCGCCGCGCCCAAGACTGTAGGCCGCGTTGATCGTTGCCGCGGAGAGGCTTTCCGCAGGCGTCATTCCCATTTGCGTTGCAGCCAGTGAAAGAATCATCGGCATCGATGGCGTTGGCGACGATCCGGGATTGAAGTCGGTCGCCACCACGATCGCGAGGCCGGCGTCGATCATCTCCCGGGCGCGCGGATAACGCGTTTTGCCCAAAGCGTAAACGGAGCCCGGCAAGAGCACTGGCTGCACTCCGGCCCGCGCCAGCGCGAGGATGCCCTCGGTTTCCGTGCACTCGAGATGATCCGCGGTCGCCGCGCCGAGTTCTGCGGCCAATTGCGCCCCTCCGGAATTGCTCAACTGATCAACATGCATCCGCAAGCCGAGCCCGTGCCGCTGCGCCGCGGTCAGGATGTTGCGCGCGGTATCGACATCGAAGTAGCCGCGCTCGCAAAAGATGTCACAAAACTCCGCCAGCCCTTCGGCCGAAACCGCCGGCAACATCTCTTCCACCACCAGCGCGACATAGCGTGCCGGCGTCCCGGCAAATTCCGCGGGAATCGCGTGCGCCCCGAGAAATGTCGGCACCAATTCCACGGGCGTCGCCTCCTGCAAATCGCGAATGACGCGCAGGATCTTTAATTCATCGGCCAGGGTCAGCCCGTAGCCCGACTTCGCCTCGACCGTAGTCGTGCCGCATTCCAGAAACCACCGGAGATGGCCTAACGACTCTTCGCGCAACTGCGCCTCCGAGGCGGCGCGCGTATGCCCGACGGTGGAACGAATCCCGCCACCGCGCGCCGCGATCTCCTCATAAGTAGCCCCGCGCGCGCGGTCCTCAAATTCCCCGACCCGGTTCCCGGCGAAAACCGGGTGCGCATGCGCATCGACGAAACCCGGCAAGACCACGCAGCCGGCGGCATCGACGATCTCCGCGCCGCCGGTCTCGATCTCGTGTGACGGCCCGACCTGCACAATCATGCCGTCGCGCACGAGCATTCCGCCATCGCGCACGATTGCCAGTTCGCCCAGCTCCCGTCCGCTCCGCGGCCGGGCGGGTCCCGCGAGCGTGACCAACTGCGCCGCATGCAAAACCGCCAGCGTTTTCACGCGAGATAACGACTCGTTAGGCCGGAGATGAAAGCAAGGAGGAAGGACGCAGCCGCGAGCGTGGTCGCATCGGCGATGTCCTTCGTCGGATCGATTTCCACCAAGTCCATCATCCGCACCCGCTCATGTTGCCCGCAGATTCGCGCGGCGTCGCGCAGCATCCACGGCAGGAGACCGCCGGGCCGCGAGCCTGGGCAGGCCGGGGCAAAGGCGCGGTCGAGCACGTCCACGTCCAGGTCCACATAGATCGCATCCGCGCGTTCGCTTAAATTAGCCAGCGCCTCGTGCAGCACCGCTTCCATCCCATGCCGGTGCACCTGGTCGGCCGTGACCACCTGAATCCCGGCCTCCGCGGCGGTGTGGGCGTAGGCCGCGGAATTGGCAAAGGGCTGGATGCCGATTTGGATCACGTTCTCGCCCGGCAGGCCGTCGCGCAGGAGCGCACTCACCGGATTACCATTCGTTAGGCCATGTTCCAGGGTGCGCAGGTCGTGATGCGCATCAAAGGTCAGCAAACCCGCGCGCGCCAGCGGCACGCCCATGGAGTGCACCCCCGGCCGGGTGACCGAATTATCTCCGCCCAGGAGCACGCCGTGCCCGATCCCGTTGAGCGCGCGTTTGATCAGGTCGACGCAGCGGAAAAAATTCCCTTCCACCGAATGGCCCACGAGCGCGATGTTGCCGCAGTCGCGCGCCCGCACCGCGCCCAGGTCAACGCGCGCATCCGCATCGTAAAGACTGTGCCGCTCGAGCGCGCTGCGGATGGCGTCGGGCGCGAGATCGCAACGCCCGGGAGTGATCGAGCCATTGAGCGGGATGCCTAAAATCCCCAGCAAGACCGGCGCGTTCGGACTTTTCCCGCCGGCGAGCCAATGCGAAGCGCGCGGCCAGTTTTGATCTTCGCGGTTCAATCGCGCGGCGTGGGTTTCATGGGCAACTGCACCTCGTTTTCCTCGGCGAAAGCAATCGCGCGGGAATATCCCGCGTCGGCATGGCGGATCACGCCCATCCCGGGATCACTCGTCAGCACGCGCTCGAGCCGTCGCTTCGCACTCTCGGTCCCATCGGCCACCACGACCATGCCCGCATGCTGCGAATAACCGATGCCGACGCCGCCGCCGTTGTGAATCGAAACCCACGACGCCCCGGCCGCAGTATTAACCAGCGCATTGAGCAACGCCCAGTCCGCGATCGCGTCGCTCCCATCGAGCATCCCCTCGGTCTCGCGGTAAGGCGACGCGACCGAGCCGGTGTCGAGATGGTCGCGCCCGATCACGATCGGCGCTTTCACTTCACCGCGCCGCACGAGTTCATTCATCCCGAGGCCAAACTCTGCGCGCTCGCCGTAGCCCAGCCAGCAGATGCGCGCCGGCAATCCCTGAAACTGGATCCGCGCCTGCGCGAGCTTCATCCAGCGATGGAGGATTTCGTTCTTTGGGAACATCTCCAGCGCGAGACGATCGGTGCGCGCGATGTCCGCCGGGTCACCGCTCAGCGCGACCCAACGGAACGGCCCCTTCCCTTCGCAAAAGAGCGGTCGGATGTATTCCGGGACGAAGCCGGGAATGTCGAAGGCGTTGCTGACGCCGGCCTTCTGCGCCTGCGTGCGCAGGTTGTTGCCGTAGTCGAAAGTGATCGCGCCTTTCGCCTGCAAATCGAGCATCGCCTGCACATGCACTGCCATCGAGTGCATCGCGCGCCGGACGTATTCCTCCGGATCACTCACGCGCAACGCGAGCGCTTCCGAGAGGCTCAGCCCGTGCGGCACGTAGCCGTTGAGCGCATCGTGCGCGCTCGTCTGGTCGGTTAAAATATCCGGCACGATCCCGCGCCGGACCATTTCCGGAAGGACGTCGGCGCAGTTGCCGACCAACCCGACCGACAACCCTTTCTGTCCTTCGAGCAAGGCCATCGCTTCATCGAGCGAATGCGCCATCCGATCGCAGTAGCCGCTCGCAAGCCGCTTCTCGATTCGCGCCGGATCGACTTCGATCCCGAGGCAGCGCGCGCCATTCATCGTCGCCGCCAGCGGTTGCGCCCCGCCCATCCCACCAAGGCCCCCGGTGACGAGCAGCTTTCCCTCGAGCGAGCCGCCGAAATGCTTTTCCGCCGCGGAGGCGAAGGTCTCGAAGGTCCCCTGCACAATCCCCTGGCTGCCGATGTAAATCCACGAGCCGGCGGTCATCTGGCCATACATCGTTAGGCCAAGTTTCTCGAGGCGATTGAACTCCGGGTAATTCGACCACTGGCCAACGAGATTGCTGTTTGCGATCAGCACCCGCGGCGCTTCCTCGTGCGTTCGGAAGACGCCCACCGGCTTGCCCGATTGCACCAGCATGGTCTCATCGTCTGGCCAGGTTCCGCAGCGTGTGCACGATCGCGTCAAACGCTTCCCAGTTCCGCGCCGCGCGCCCGGTGCCGCCGTAGACGATCAAGCGATCGGGCGCTTCCGCGACCTCCGGGTCGAGGTTGTTCATCAGCATGCGCAGGGCGGCTTCCTGCTGCCAGCCCCGGCAACTGAGCTCCGTGCCCCGCGGGGCCCTAACGAGTCGGCTCCCTGTCATAAAATCGTCATCTCGCTGTCAAATTCTCCCGCGCGAATCGCCGCGGCCACGCGCGCGATCTCGTCGGCCATCGAGCGATCCTCCTCCAGCGCCGGCGCCAGTGCGCGCAGCGTCGCATGCGCCCGCTCGACGCCCACACCGGCCTTGAGCGGCCGCCGAAATTCCAGCGCGCTCCCGGCCGCGAGCAACTCGATCGCAAACAAGTGCTCGGCATTCTCCACGATCGTGCGCAGCTTCAGCGCCGCGGTCATCCCCATGGAAACGTGATCCTCCTTGCCGCCTGACGTCGGCAAATTGTCCACGCTCGCGGGATGCGCGAGCACCTTGGCTTCGCTCAAGAGCGCGACCGAGGCGACGTGCGGAATCATGAAGCCGGATTGCATCCCGGCCTGGCGCGCGAGGAACGGCGGCAGGCCTTCGCTGGTGTCGGGATTGATTAGGCGATCGGTCCGGCGCTCGCTCATGCTCATCAGATCAGCCAGCGCGATCGCCGCGTAATCGAGTGCGTAGGCCAGCGGCGCGCCGTGAAAATTGCCGCCGGAAATGACGTCGCCCTCCGCCGCGAAAACGAGCGGATTATCCGTCGCCGAAGCCGACTCGGTCTCGAGCACTTCCTCGCAATGCGCGAACGCGCCGCGGACCGCGCCGTGCACCTGCGGCATGCAGCGCAGGCTGTAGGCATCCTGCACCCGCGGGTCGCCGGTCTTGTGCGATTCGCGGATTTCGCTGTCGCGCAACAAGGCGCGGAGATGCTCCGCGGCCGCGGCCTGGCCGGGATGCGGCCGGGCGACCTGGATGCGTTCGTCAAACGCGGTCGGCGTGCCCTTGAGCGCCTCGAGGCTCATCGCGCCGATGACGTCGGCTATTCTCGAAAGCCGTTTCGCGCGGAGCAAAGCGAGCCCGCCCACGGCGTGCATCGCCTGCGTGCCGTTGAGCAAAGCGAGCCCTTCCTTGGCCTCGAGCGTGACCGGTTCCAGGCCGGCGCGCCGGAGCGCTTCCGCGCCGGGGAGCCGCTCGCCTTTGAAAAAAGATTCCCCTTCGCCGATCAAGCCTAACGAGAGGTGCGCCAGCGGCGCGAGATCGCCGCTGGCGCCGACCGACCCCTTCTCTGGAATCACCGGCGTGACCCCGCGTTGGAGCATCGCCACAAGCAGCTCGATCACCTCCAGGCGAATCCCGCTAAAGCCGAGCGTGAGCACGTTCGCGCGCAGGAGCATCATCGCGCGCACCTCGGGAACGGAGAGCGGCGCGCCGATGCCGCAGGCATGGCTGCGCACGAGGTTGAGCTGGAGCTGCCGGAGATCTTCGCGCGCGATGTGCACCTCGGAAAGCTTTCCGAAGCCGGTGTTGACCCCGTAAACGATCGCGTCGCTCCGCGTGATCTCGTCGACTAATTCCCGCGAGCGCCGGATGCGCGCATGGACTGCCGGATTGAGTTCAACCGCAGTGCCGCCGAGCGCGACTTCCGCGATCGCGACGAGGGTGAGCGGTTGGCCGGCGAGTTGCACAGGGCGCAGTCTAATTAGCCAAAGGCGAAAGGAAAGCGCGTGGCGTCGCGGGCACGAAAAAGGCCAGGTCGCAGAACGACCTGGCCTTCAGGTAAAAAGGTATCCGTTCCCCGGACTACCGAGCGGGACTACTTCGAGTAGGTGCTATGGGTCGATGCGCTGGTGGACATGCTCGCCTCTTTCTTCTGCGCGCATGCGCCCAAGCTCAGAGCGCTGGCCGCCACGGCCAAAACGACGACTAATTTGATGAAATTCATTCAGTATTTCGCCTCCTTTCCCAGCAAGTTGCTGCCGTCATTTAGTCAGGTCACTTCCCCTGCGCAATGATTTTTCTCAGCTATTTCGCCGGGGTGCGCGGGCGGCGCGGCGCGTCGATCCGGACCAGCGTGCCGACCTCTACGAGCTCGAAAAGCTCGGCCACATCGGCGTTGCGCATGCGGATGCAGCCATGGCTCGCGGGCGTGCCGATGGCCTCCTCGTGGTTCGTTCCGTGGATGTAAATGTAGCGCGCATGGGTATTCGCATTTTGCCGCTCGAGCCCGTCGAGCCAGAGGATGCGCGCCATGATCAAATCCTCCGCCTGGAGCATCTGCGGAGTGAGCGGCACGGGCTCGCGGCTCTTGAACGCGGTCGCCAGCGGCATCCCGGCGCCGAACTTTTCCGCGATGCGGAAACGGCCCAGCGGCGTCCGGTTGCTCCCCTCCTCCGAGCCGAGGCCGGAGGCGGAAGTGGAGACCGGCCAGGCGCGCTCAACGCGACGGCCGCGCTTCAAGGCCAGGCGCTGGCGCGCGACGGAAATGTGGATGTGCCGGGGCTGGGTTTGCTTCACGTCTAATGGGACATACAGTGGCCGCCCCGATGAGCAAAAGCTACAAGATCGCAATCGTCGGCGCGACTGGTGCCGTCGGCCTGGAGTTGCTCGACGTGCTCGCGCGGCGCAATTTTCCCGTGGGCGATCTACGCCTGCTCGCTTCCGCGCGTTCTGCCGGCAAGACGGCAAAATTCCGCGGCCGCGAAGTCCGAATCGAGGCGCTCACGGAGGAATCGTTTGCCGGCTGCGAGATCGCGTTCTTCAGCGCCGGCGGCGACATTTCCCGGAAGTTCGTCCCGATCGCGCGCGACGCCGGCGCGGTCGTGATCGACAACTCGTCGGCTTTTCGAATGGATCCGGCGGTTCCCTTGGTGGTCCCGGAGATCAATGGCGACGACGTGCGCGGGCATCGCGGGATCATCGCCAATCCCAATTGCACCACCGCGGTCACGCTCATGGCGCTCTATCCGTTGCATCAGGCGTTCGGCGTGCGGCGCATTTTTGCCGCGAGCTATCAAGCGGTTTCCGGCACCGGCGCGCGCGCGATCGAGGAACTCCGGCAGCAAGTAGCCGATCCGTCCACGCCGCCGGAAGTCTACCCGCACCCGATCGCTTTCAACGTCCTCCCGCAGGTCGATTCCTTCCTCCCCGACGGCTACACCAAGGAAGAAATGAAGATGCAACACGAAGGCCGGCGGATCATGCACCTGCCCGATTTCCGCGCTTCCGTTACTTGCGTGCGCGTGCCGGTTTACCGGGCGCACTCGGTCGCGGTGCATGCGGAATTCGAGCGGCCGGTGACAGTCGCGGCCGCGCACAAAGTGCTGGCTAATTCCCCCGGTCTCGACCTCGTCGATGCGCCCGCGGAGCATCAATATCCCACGCCGCTCGCGGCCGCGGGGAAGGACAACTGCCAGGTCGGGCGTGTGCGGCTCGACTGCGCCTTGGAGAACGGGCTCGCGTTCTGGATTTCCGGCGACCAGCTCCTTAAAGGCGCGGCCTTGAACGCGGTCCAGATCGCCGAGTTGCTTTAAACGCGCGGCGACGCGCAGGAATAGATTGGCTATGAAATTGCCGGCTAAATAGATTCCCCTCCGATGGCTCTCCCATCAGAAAGCCCCAGCCAACCGGAAGTCACGCGCCTTCTGCTCAGCTGGCGCGCGGGCGAGACCGATGCGCCCGACCGGCTGATGCCGCTGGTCTACGAGGAACTCCGGCGCCTGGCCCGGGATTACCTGCGCCGCGAGCGGGCGGATCACACCCTGCAGGCGACCGCGCTGGTGCACGAAGCTTACCTGCGGCTCGTGGGCGAGACCGGAATTTGCTGGCAAAATCGCGCCCACTTCTACGCGATCGCCGCGCGTCTGATGCGGCGCATCCTGGTCGATCATGCGCGCGCGCATCACGCCGAGAAACGCGGCGGCCATGCGCGCAAATTCAGTCTCGACGAAGCGCGCGCGCTCGCCTGCGAAAGCAGCAGCGACTTGCTCGCGGTCGACGGAGCGCTGGCAGATTTTGCCGTCACCTACCCGCGGAAAAGCGAGGTCGTGGAGCTGAAGTTTTTCGGCGGGATGGAAACCAAGGAAATCGCCGAGGTCCTCCAGGTCTCTGAGAAAACCGTCCTGCGCGATTGGAGTTTCGCCAAGCTCTGGCTCTGCCGCGCGCTCAGCGGCCACGCCGCCTGATTTCCGCGCATGCCCGACGAATCGTCCACTGCCGAGCGCGTGGCGGAACTCGTGGAAGCGGCCTTGGAATTCGAGGGCGAGGCGCAGCAGGAATTTGTCGCGCACGCCTGCGGCGAGGACGCAGCTCTGCGCGCCGAGGTTGAGTCGCTCCTCCGTTTCCAGCAGGAAGCGACTCGCTTCATCGGCGGCCCGGCCTATGAACTCGTGGCCGAATCGCTCGCCTCCTCGAGCGAACTCCAGCCGGGCGAGCGCCTCGAGCATTACACCATCCGCGCGCTGCTTGGCGAAGGCGGCATGGGAGAAGTCTACCTCGCGCAAGACGAGGAATTAGGCCGCCAGGTTGCGATCAAGTTGATCAAGCGCGCTTACGGCCGCGCGAGCTTTCTGCGGCAGTTCGGGAAAGAGGAACGCATCCTCGCCGGCCTCACGCATCCGCACATCGCGCGCCTCTACGGCGGCGGCGTGACCCCGGCCGGGCTGCCGTTTTTCGTCATGGAATACGTCGCCGGCGAGCGGCTCGACGTCTGGTGCGACCTGCACCGGCTCGACCTCCGCGGACGGCTGGCGCTCTTCCAAAAAATCTGTGCCGCCGTCAGCTACGCGCATCAGCATTTGGTAATTCATCGCGACCTCAAGCCGGCCAACATCCGCCTCACGCCGGAAGGCGAGCCGAAGCTGCTCGACTTCGGGATCGCCCGGCTGATCGATGAGAGCGCGGACGATTTCACCATCTCGCTGACTAAGGTGATGACGCCGGAATACGCCAGCCCGGAGCAGATCCGCGGCGAGCGCATGACCACCGCGAGCGATGTCTACAGCCTGGGCGTGATTCTTTACGAGCTGCTCGCCGGTGAGAAACCTTTCCGCCTAACGAGTCGTCGCGCGGAGGAGGCGGAGCGCACGATTTGCGAAACCGAGCCGCCGCCGCCCAGCCAGGGGCGCCCTTCGCTCCCGCGCGATCTCGACACGATCGTGCTCATGGCCATGCGGAAGGAACCCGAGCGCCGTTACGCTTCCGCGGCGGCCCTTTCGGCGGACCTCCAGCGCTTTCTGGAAGGCCGGCCGGTGCTCGCGCGCAAGGACACCTGGAGCTACCGGAGCGCGCGCTTTCTCCAGCGGAACAAGCTGACGGCGGCCGGCACGTTGCTTCTCCTCATCACGCTTTTAGCCGGCATTTTCGCAACCTCGTGGCAGGCGCGGCAAGCCGAGCACGCGCGCGCTCTGGCCGAGCGCCGCTTCAGCGAGCTGCGCGGCCTGGCGCACGCGCTCATGTTCGAGATTCACGATGCCGTGGCCGATCTCCCCGGCTCCACGACCACGCGGCAGCTCATCGTCACCCGCGCGCTGGCTTACCTGAACAGTCTCGCGCAGGAAGCCGGCGGCGATCCGTCGCTTTCGCGCGAACTCGCGAACGCCTACATCCGCGTGGGCAACGTCCAGGGCAATCCGAACAACTCCAACCTCGGCGACATCGACGGCGCGCTCACGACATTCGCGACCGCGCGCGAGATCGCCGAGCGCCTGCTGGCGGTGCACCCGGCCGACGCCCAGGCTTACCGTATCCTCGGCGTGATCGACGAGAAAATGAGCGAAGTGCAAGCCGCAAAGGGAGACCTGCGGGCAGCCGTGGCCAGCGCGCAGCGTTCGCTCGCGGTCTTCCGCTCGTTAGCCGCGCAGGCGCCCGGCGACCCCGCGGCGCAGCAGGCGCTCGCGATCAGTTCGTTGAAAACAGCCGACGTCCTCGGGCATCCGAATTTTCCGAATAATGGCGACGCCGCCGGCGCGCTCCGGCTTTATCAGGAAGCGCTCGCCATCCTCCAATCGATCCCCGCCGGCGCCGGCGACGTTTTCAAGACCACCCGCCTCACCGGCCTGCTGCACGAGCGCCTCGGGACGATGCATGAAAGTGCCGGCCACCTGGAGGAGGCGCGGCGCGCGTATGCGGAATCACAGCGCATCCGGCTCGAGCTCGCGGCGGCGCATCGCGATCATTTCGACGTCGTGCGCGATGCTGCGGTGGCCGATGAAAAAGTGGCCAATGTGCTCGAGGCCTCAGGCGATCTCGCGGGCGCGCTTGCCTCCCGGGAGCGCTCGCTCGCAGTTTTCCAGCACCTGGCCGAGATCGATCCAAAGAACACTTCGGCGCAACGCTCCCTCGCCTTGAGCCACCAGCACATGGCCGACTTGTTAGGCCAGCCGGGCGGCCCAAATCTCGGACGCACGGCAGAGGCGCTGGAGCATTACCGCGCCGCCGAGGCAATTCTCCGCCCCCTGCCGCCGGAACCGATCCGCGACCAGACGCTCGCGGCTATCGAGGGTCCGCTGCGGGCACTGCAGGCGCGCCCGTGAATTGCGCGTGCTCCAGGATCAGGCGCTCGAAGGCCGCGCGCTCGGCCTCGGGCAATTCGCTGGGAAATTTCGCGCCCGAGCGGTGCCATTTCTCGAGGAAATTAGCCGACAAGATGTCGAGCCCTTCACGGTAAGCCGCCGGCGTGAAGGCGATCGTGGTTTCCTCTTTTTCGCCCGCGTTCCGGCCGCGCGCGACGTGGAAGCCAGCCGCGAGCAAGGCCACGCGCGCGGCCGTCGAGCACGAGTAAGTGAAGAGCTCCACCGCCCGTCCCGCGCAAGCCGCGAAGAGCTGCGCGAAGGTCGCGCGCGTCCATTGGTCGAAGCAGGTCTTGCTCGAGAACATGTCGTAGAAGATCAGGTCCGGCGGCGCGGGCGCGGCGGGGATTGTCGCCGGGAAATCGCCCTGCACCAGTTCCCAGCTCAAGCCAGCGATGCGTGCGCGATTGCCACCGGCCTTCTTTCAAAACTCCGGCCGGCCCGCCGTGGCGCAGGTAAGGGAAGAGGTCGCTTCGCTGAAAGGCGAGCCGGAGCGAATCAAGATCGTTCTCGAAGCTGATGATCCGCAGCGGCCGCGGCTTCTCCGACGCTTCGTAGCAACGAATCGCCGCGATCGCATTCGCCGCCGCGCCCAGGCCGACATCCCAGATAACCAGCGGGCTCTCCGCCTCGACCAGCCGCTCGGCCAGGCGCGATTGCTCCACATAAAGCCGGCGCGCTTCCTCCATCGGGTCGGTGCGCGAGTGCATGATTTCGCCCGAGGCCACGTGCCGGATGCTGGCAAAACCTTCGCGCGCCACGTGGATCTCGTAAGCGCCTAACGAGCGGATGCGCGGCTTGTTTCGGCGTGGCGGAAGCACCGGGTTGTCCGGGTCGACCGCGTGGAGGAACGCGCGTTTCTCGCGGTAAAGCTCGGTGAACTTGTCGGCTAAAATCGCCGCGCGCATCTCGCGCATGAGCTGGTGGTAGAAGTGGAAGTTGTGCTTCCCGAGCAATTGCCAGCCGAGGGTCTCGCCGGTTTTCGTGAGGTGATGCAGGTAGGCGCGGCAGTAGCGCGCACAGGTCGGGCAATTGCATTCCGGGTCGAGCGGTTCGTCGGCAAACTTGTAAATCCCGCGCCGCATTTGCAGGTAACCGCGCGAAGTGAAGACACCGCCGCGCTGCGCCACCTGCGTGGGGATGATGCAGTCAAACATGTCCACTCCGCGATGCACCGCCTCGAGGATGTCGAGCGGCGTGCCCACGCCCATGAGGTAGCGCGGCTTGTCGTGGGGCAGCAGATTGGCGGTGAATTCGCACATGGCTTCGCGCTCCTCTTTCCCCTCGCCCACCGCGAGCCCGCCGATGGCGTAGCCGTCGAATTCCAAGGCGCTCAAGGCCTGCGCGCTTTCGCGGCGGAGCTCGGGGAAGAGCGCGCCTTGCACGATTCCGAAAAGCGCCTGCGGCGAATCCTCGCGCGCGGCCAGGCTGCGCGCGGCCCAGCGATGCGTCCGCTCCATCGCCAGACGCGCGGTCGGTTCGTCCGCGGTCGAGGCGATGCATTGGTCGAGCACCATCATGATGTCGCTGCCGATGGCGCGCTGCGTTTCGATCGAAAGCTCGGGCGTGAGGTGGATCATGCCGGCCGTCGAGATAACTCCGGAAGCGCGCCCCTTCCTCGCTCATCTCGCGCGCGTGCGGCAGGGAGAAAATCTGGAAGCCGCCGGAATCGGTCAGGACCGAGCGCTCCCAGCTCATGAACTTGTGAATCCCGCCGAGCTTGCGGAAGACCTCCGCGCCCGGCCGCAGC
Source organism: uncultured Verrucomicrobiae bacterium (assembly GCA_963726745.1). Taxonomy (GTDB): domain Bacteria; phylum Verrucomicrobiota; class Verrucomicrobiia; order Chthoniobacterales; family UBA10450; genus JACCTI01. The sequence continues at coordinate 33,957 of CAVSDR010000002.1, read as the reverse complement.
AGCAGGTGGTAAGTATTAGCCAGCAGGATCTGCGACCCGGCTTCCTCGAGCGTGCGCGTGAGCTGCGCCTTCACCGTGGCCTGCGTGCCCACGGGCATGAAGAGCGGCGTCTGCACTTCGTTGTGCAGCGTGCGGAAGGTGGCCGCGCGCGCCTGCGAACCGCTGGCGGTCGCTTCCACGCGAAAGTTGAGTCGTCCCGGGTGCATCGGCTTTTCCCTGTAACGCAGGACGCGGCCACTCGCGACTTTGCAAAGACGCGAAGCTCTGGCTAGGTGACCGTCGATGCGCGCCCATGCCCTCGCCTTGCTCATGACTTCCACCCTCACGCTCCACGCCGCCGGGCTCGATCCCGCCGCCGGCACGCCGCCCCAAGCCGCCAAGAAACCGAAGATCGTCGGCCTGCATGGCGACAAGCTGGAGGATCCGTATTTCTGGCTGCGCGAGAAAACCAACCCGGCGGTCCTGGCACACCTGAAGGCGGAGAACGCTTACACCGCCAAAGTGATGGCGCCCTTCGCCGCGCTCGAGAAAAAGCTCTACGACGAGATGCTCGGCCGGATCAAACAGGCCGACGTTTCCGCGCCTTATTTGCAGCGCGGCTACTGGCTCTACCGCCGCACCGAGGAGGGGAAGCAGTATCCGATTTTCTGCCGGAAGAAGGGCACCCTGGAGGCGCCGGAAGAGGTCGTGCTCGACGTGAACGCGCTCGCGCAGGGGAAGAAATTCATGGCGGTGCACTCGTTCGAATACAGCGACGACAACTCCCTCCTGGCTTACTCGACCGACGTCAACGGCCACCGCGATTACGACTTTCACCTGAAGGACCTCGCCACCGGCAAGGAGATCAAAACGCCGATCGGCAAAGTGGCCGACCTCGTCTGGGCGGCGGACAACCAGACGATCTTCTACGTCACGGAAGACGCGGCCAAGCGGAGCAATCGCGTCTGGCGTTTTACCCTCGGCGAAAAAAAACCGGCCGCGCTTTACGAGGAGAAGGACGAGCTCTTCAACGTCGGCCTGGGCCGCTCGCGCGACGGGAAGTTTCTCTTCGTCGGGAGCGAAAGCAGCCGCACCTCCGAGTTTCGTTTCCTCGCGGCCGACCAGCCGGCGGGCGAGTGGCAGGTGATCGCGCCGCGCCGCGACGAGATCAAGTATTACCCGGAACATCGCGGCGACCTGTTCTACCTGCGGACAAACGACGGCGCGAAAGAGTATCGCGTGGTCACCGCGCCAGTGACCGCGCCGGGAGTGGAAAATTGGCAGCCACTTGTGCCCGAGCAGCCGGGCGTGACGATCGAGGAATTTGAGCCGTTCGCGGACCACGCGGTAGTGGTCGAGCGCGCGGAAGGGTTGGTGCGCTTCCGCGTGACCGACTACGAGAACAAGACCTCGCGCCGGATCGAATTGCCGGAGCCGGCCTACTCGGCCGACAGCGAGCACAACCCGGAATTCCATACGGGCGTCTTCCGTTTCGACTACGAGTCGCCGGTGACGCCGCCGAGCGTTTATGCTTACGACATTGCGAGCGGCGAGCAGAAATTGCTCAAGCGCAACGAAGTCCTCGGCGGCTACGATCCCGCGCGCTACACGGTCGAGCGGGTGCGGGTGAAAGCGGCCGACGGGAAGGAAATCCCGCTCGACATCGTCCGCCGCAAAGACGTCGCGCTCGACGGCCAGGCGCCCTGCTGGCTCTACGGCTACGGTTCCTACGGCATCTCGATCGACCCGTCGTTTTCCTCCGAGCGCATCTCGCTCCTGGATCGTGGAGTGGTCTTCGCGATCGCGCACATTCGCGGCGGCGGCGAGCTCGGCGAAGCCTGGCACGATGATGGCCGGATGATGACGAAGCGGAACACGTTTACCGACTTCGCGGCCTGTGGCGATTACCTGGTGGAGAAGAAATACGCCGCGCGCGAGCGTTTGCTGATCCAGGGCGGAAGCGCCGGCGGCTTGCTCATCGGCGCCACGATCAACCTCCGCCCGGACCTGGCGCACGCGGCGATTCTCGACGTCCCGTTTGTCGACGTGATGAACACGATGTCCGACGCGACTCTTCCCCTAACGACCGAAGAATACATCGAGTGGGGCAACCCGAACGTGAAGTCGGAATACGACTACATGAAGACCTACAGCCCCTACGACAACATCGCGGCGAAGGAGTATCCCACGATGTTGCTGACTACTTCCTTGAACGACAGCCAGGTGCCGTATTGGGAGCCGGCGAAATTTGCCGCCAAGATGCGCACGCTGAAGACGGACAAGAATCCGCTCCTCTTCAAGATCAACCTCGACGCCGGCCACGGCGGCGCCTCCGGGCGTTTCGATCGCTTGCACGAGGTCGCTTTCCGTTACGCTTTCGGGCTGGCGGCGCTGGGCGTGGTCGATGGCGCGGACGCTCGATAACGTCGCCCTGGCCGAGCTGCTCGCGCGCGAAGCCGAGGCCGCGGAAGGGCACCGGCAGCTCGCTTTTCGCCGCGCCAGCCGGCAGGCGTTTCTTTGGCCGGAGGAAGCGAGCGCGCTGCACGCGGCCAGGCGCTCGCTGACCGAGCTCGCCGGTGTTGGTCCCTCGATTGCGCGCCTGCTGCATCGCTGGATCGAGGCGCCGCCAAAGCGGGTCACGCCGCCGCCGTTGCGCCGGGAATTTTGGAGCGTGGCGAAAGCCCGCTGCTGCCTCGCGAAGCATCCGCGCTGGCGCGAGCGCCTGCAGGGCGACCTGCAAATGCACACCGAGTGGAGCGACGGCGCGACCACCCTCGCGGAGATGGCAGAAGGCGCGGCCGCGCGCGGCTATCGCTACATCGCGATCACCGATCACACCAAGGGCTTGAAAATAGCCGGCGGGATGAACGAAGCGCGCCTTGCGGAACAGGGACGCGCGATCAAAAAATTAAACAGCGAGCTGAAGCGCGCCGGCACCGAGTTGACCGTGCTCCGCTCCGCAGAATTGAACCTCTCCACCGCGGGCGCAAGCGACATGGCGGCGCCGGCGTTACGGAAGCTCGACCTCGTCCTCGGCTGCTTTCATTCCGCGCTCCGTCGGACTGAGGATCAGACCGAGCGCTACCTCGCGGGCCTGCGCAATCCCGACATCCAAATCCTCGGGCATCCGCAGACGCGGATGTATGACCGGCGGCTCGGGTTGCAGGCGGATTGGGCGCGCGTCTTTGCGGAAGCGGCGCGCCTCGACAAAGCGGTGGAGATCGATGGCGATCCCAGCCGGCAGGATTTGCGCGCGAGCTTGTTGAAAATCGCGCGCGCGGAAGGCTGCCGCATTTCCCTGGGGACGGATGCGCATCACCCGGACGAGTTCGCTTACATCGACCTCTCGTTAGGCGCGGCCTGCGCCGCGAAGATCCCACCGGAACGGATCCTAAATTTCCTCCCGCTCGCGGAATTAAGGGCCTGGGTCGCAGGCGTGCGCGCGTTTGCGAGCCAGCCCGCGAAGCGGTAACGTGCGCGCCCGCCGGATCGGCGGGAAAACACCCAGCATGCTCACGATTCGCGATCTCAGGAAGACCATTGGCGGCCGCACCCTCTTCGAGAATGCGTCGCTCACGGTGAACTACGGCGAGCGCGTCGCCTTGGTCGGCCCGAATGGCGCCGGCAAGTCGACGCTCTTCAACATTATCCTGCGCCAGGACGACGCTGATTCCGGCCTGGTCGAGCGCGACGCCTGGACGATGGTCGGCTTCCTTCCGCAGGAGGCGGAGGCGGTCGGCGCGGAAAGCGTGCTCGACGTGGCCACCGGCCGCGCGGGCGAAGTCGAGGAGCTGGAGAAGAAGTTGCACGGGCTCGAGCAGGCAGGCGATGTCAGCAGCCCGGACTACCTCGAGGCGCATGCGAAACACGAGGCGCTGTCTAATCCGCAGGTCGACGCGAAGGCGAAGAAGATGCTGCGCGGCCTCGGGTTTCGCGACACCGATTTCGAGCGGCCTGCGAATGAGATGAGCGGCGGCTGGGTGATGCGCGCGCACCTGGCGCGCTTGCTGGTGATGGAGCCCGACTTGCTCCTGCTCGACGAGCCGACGAACCACCTCGATCTGCTTTCGCTGCTCTGGCTGCAGGATTACCTGAAAACCTATTCCGGCGCCGTGCTTATGATTTCGCACGATCGCCAGTTCATGGACGAAGTGGTCGAGAGCGTCTACGAAATCGCCGAGCAAAAGCTCGTCGCCTACACCGGGAATTACTCGGCTTATCTCGAGCAGCGCGACGCGAACTACGAACAGGCCCAAGCGGCGTATAGCAACCAGCAAAAAGAGATCGCGCGCTTGCGCGAGTTTTACGATCGCTTCCGCCAGGTCGCTTCCAAGGCGTCGCAGGCGATGAGCAAACTCAAGCAGATCGAGCGCATGGAATTGCTCGAGAAACCGACGCCGCCGAAGAAGCCCTTCCGCTTCAACATTCCGCAACCGCCGCGTGGCGGGCAGCGCGCAATCTCGCTCGAAGGCGTGCACCAGGCCTACGGCGAGCACAAGGTCTACACCGGGCTCGACCTGACGGTGGAACGCGGCGAGCGCACGGTCCTGGTCGGGCCGAACGGTGCCGGCAAGTCGACCCTCCTGAAAATTTTAGCCGACGTTATCCCGATCCAGAAAGGGGTGCGCAACCTCGGGCACAACGCCAAGATCGGTTACTTCTCGCAGCATCGCGCCGATACCCTGAATGCGAGCAACACCGTCCTCCAGGAGGTGATGGACGCCGCGCCGACGCTCGCGGAGAACGAGGCCCGCGGCATTCTCGGCTCGTTCCTCTTCCGCAAGGACGACATCTACAAGAAAACCGCCGTGCTCAGCGGGGGCGAAAAGAGCCGGCTGAATTTGATCAAGTTCCTGGTCGATCCACCGAACCTGCTTTTGATGGATGAGCCGACGACGCACCTCGACATTCACGCGGTCGAATCGCTCATCCTCGCGCTCGCCGCCTACGAGGGAACGCTCGTCTTCATCTCGCACGACGTGCATTTCATCCGGAAGCTGGCGAACAAGGTCCTGCACGTAAACAACGGCACCGTCACCCCCTACCCTGGCGGCTACGATTATTTCCTCGAGAAAAGCGGCGTCGTCGTGGGCGACGAACGCGCGGCGCTTACGGCCAGCTAGCGGTGGGCATGCGTAATTCTCGCCGGGATGCGGCACAGCGAAGGGAAGGCCGGAACCAATGGAAGCAAGCGCACGCCGCCGCATCGAACGGCTGGCGGTGCGGAAATCAGGCGTGCACGGCCGCGGCGTCTACGCCACCGAGATGATCCGCAAGGGCACGCGGATCATCGAATACACCGGCAAGCACAAACCGTGGAAAGAGGCGATGGACCTGCCGGCACACAACCCGGACGATCCGCACCACACTTTCTTCTTCTCGCTCGATAATGGCGACGTGATCGACGCCGGCGACGGCGGAAACGACGCCCGCTGGATCAATCACTCGTGCGCTCCGAATTGCGAGACGACCGAGGAAGACGACCGCATCTTTGTTTACGCCCTCCGCACCATCCGCCCGGGCGAAGAGCTCTTCTACGATTACAAAATCATCCCGGCGGAGAAGCGGACGAAGAAGCTCGAGAAAGATTTCGCCTGCCGCTGCGGCAGCGAGAACTGTCGCGGGACCATGCTCGATCTCGAGCGGGCCGACGACGAGGCCTAGCCCGTCTTCATCTGGACCCCGGGTCCATTGAAGATCAGCGTGAAATCAAACTGGCACGCGCTCGGTTGTCCGTGTCGATAGGCTGGGATGAAATCCGCATCGCGGATCGGCCCGAGGACAGCGCCGCCGAACTTCAAGCCCGCCGGATGTTCATAGGCAATCTTGGACGAGGTCACCTTGCCGTCCGCATTGACCCCCAGCCGGAGCATGGCCACGCCTTCGTGCGCGCATGATTGAAGCGCCCCTCCCTTGCCCATGCTTCACCAACCCCTGCGTGTCGATCAGGTTCACGAGCGACCGAGGCCAATCAAGGCCGGCCGCATGAAGGGCAGCACCTCCGCGGAAGCCGCAGAGCGGAACATGCCGAGAAGGACGAAGAGAAGAAGCCGGGCCGTCGATTTCATGGGATTTCCTCACCCTACGGAAATCCATCCGCGCAGTTCGCGCCCCAACAGCGGGTTTTGTAAACCCCACCGCGAGGCGGCTACCGCTGGCCTTTGACGTAGGCCAAAATCTTGTCGGAATTGCCCTTGGCCGACCAGACGAAGCGCAGGAAATCCGCCGGATGGATGTCGTGCTGCCGGAAGAAACGCCGGTCGCCGCCGCAGCAATACATCAACTCGTTAGGCAGTTCGCCCCGGAGTCGTCCCTTGGCTTTCTCGATCACCCGCGGGAGCCAGGCGATGCCGCCGAGTTGATCCTCTTTCGCGGGGAGAGCCTCGACCTTGATCGTCTTCTCGCTCCACTCGCCGTTCTGCACGACCACGAAATAATCGCGCCGCGCGGCGGTGATCAGGAGCGCGGTCTCGGGATCGAGATCGCTGGAATCTTCCGCGTAATCGAAGAGCTCCATCGGCTTCGCGCCAAAGGAACGGAGCACGCCGGCCTCACGCGGAGTGAAGAAGGCCTCGATGTTGCGGTGCTCGTTGCGGTACTTAACCAGCGCCTTGTCGTAAAGTTCCCGGAAACGTTGGTGCCAAGCGTAGTTGATGCTCTTCATGCGCGGTATAACGAGCGACACGTTACCGAAAGCGCGCCCTGCGGCAATGCGCGCCCGCGAGTTTCTCCGCCGGCAGTTGCGCCCCGGCTCCATGTGCTATCGTGAAAGCGCATGTTTTTGCCGAACCAAAAGGTCGTCTGCGTGGATGGAAAGTTCCCGCTTGGGATCGAGCAACTTTACGCGGAGCTGCCAAAGGAAGGCTCCACCTACACCATCCGCGACATCGTTCCCGGCGTCGGCCTGACCGGCGAGGAAGGTGAGATTGCGGTCTATTTGATCGAGATCCGCGGGCCGGATAACGCGCACGGGATCGAGCGCGGTTTCCGGGCCGATCGCTTCGCCCCGCTCACGACCACCGAGGAAGCGGTCGAGGAGGAAATCTCGTTAGGCATGCCCGAGCTGGTTCCGGCCTGAGGCATCTTGCGCTCCGCCGCGGGCGAAAGCATCTTGGGCACGCCGGAGCGCCCATAGCTCAGCCGGATAGAGCAACGGATTTCTAATCCGTCGGTCGCAGGTTCGAGTCCTGCTGGGCGCGCGCTCTTTTTTTGCCCGATCATGAATCCTGACAAACTGTTCGATTACCTCGAAGGCCGGCTCTCGCCAGCGGATCGCAGCGCGCTCGAGGAAAAGCTCATGAGCGACCCGCAGTTGCGGCGGGAATTTGAGATCGCGCGGCAGATCCATCGCAGCGGCGGCGGCACACAGCACGAGGTCCTGCTCGAGGAGGAAATGCTGCCCAAGCCCAAAGCCAGCCGCCTGGGCCGGCAGATCCTCACCGCGGCCTTTGCCCTCGTGGTCCTGAATGTCGCCGCGGGCATCGCGGTGATCGGCTGGAAACAAAGCCGCCCGAAAGTGCCCGCAACCGATCCGAGCGAAACCGCTATGCGCCGGCAGCTCGCGGAGTCGCTCGGCGCCGCCGGGAAGAACGCGCTTCCGTTGCCGACTTTTGTCGAGGATGCGGTCATCCCGCTGGTAGCCCCGCGGGCCGAGTGGGACGCCGTGGCCGCGCGCGTGGAGGCGGCGGCCCAACAGGCCGGCGGGACCGCAGCCCGGGGGTTGCCGGAAGAGGCCGGTCTCACGGTCATGGTCGACATCCCGAGCGCGCAGCGCGCGGCCTTTCGCCAGCAATTGCTCCCCGCCGCTTCCCCCGTGCCGGTGGCGGAAAACGTGCGGCCTAACGAGCGCACGATCGTGCAGGTGCGGATCGCCGAGAGCGCGCGATGATCGCGGTGGCTTTCGCGCTTCCCGCGGAAAGCTCCGAGTTCCTGCGCCGGCACGGGCGCGACGTCCCGGTGCTTCATACCGGGGTCGGGCCGCAAATCGCGAGCGCCCGCATGCGCGCCTTCCTCGCGGAAAATCCGAAGCCGCGCCTCTTGCTGAGCGCGGGCTTTGTCGGCGCGCTTGATCCCAGCCTGCAGGTCGGCGAGCTCTTTTTAGCCGACAACTTCGACCCCGCGGCCGCGCGCGCTCTCTTGCCGGAGGCGCAAGTGGGAAAATTAGCCAGCACTTTGGCGGTGACCGATTCCGCCGCTGCACGTTCGGCGTTGGCAGCAAAGACCGGCGCGCGCGCGGTCGACATGGAAACGGAAGCGCTCGCCGCGGAATGCGCCCGCGCGGGCGTCCCGCTGCTCTCGCTGCGGGTGATCACCGACACGCCAGCGCATCCGCTCCCCGCACCGCCGCACGTGCTTTTCGATCTCGAGCGCCAGCGCACGCCGGCCCTGCGGCTCGCCTTTTACCTGGCTACGCACCCGGCCGCGATCCCGCGCCTGCTCGCCTTCGCGCAAGAAATCGCCGCGGCGCGCATAAGCCTAACGAACGGTCTCGACCGGCTGCTCGCGGGCCTGTGAGAACGCGTTCGTTCGCGCCGGCTCTACGTGCACCAGGACGTCGGCAATCCGCGGATCGACCGCGCGGATAGCCGCTTTCACCTCGTGCGCGATGTCGTGCCCGTGGCGCACGCTGATCTCGCCATCCACCCGCACGTGGAGGTCCACGTAGAATTGCAGGCCCATCTTCCGCACAAAACATTTCTCCACCTCGACCACGCCGGACACATCGGTCGCCGCCGCGCAGACCGTCTGCGGCAGGTCGCCCTGCGGGGCGGTGTCCATGATTTCGTGCAGCGCCGGATAGAGCAGCCGGGCGCCGTTGAAGGCAATGAGCACGCAGGCAAAAAGCGCCGCCAGGTTATCCGCCCGTTCCCAGCCGGGCCCGCCGAGGAGCGCGAGGCTGATGCCGATGAAGGCCGCGATCGACGTGATCGCATCAAAGCGATGGTGCCAGGCATCCGTCTTGATCGCGGTGCTCTCGGCTTCGCGCCCAAGACGGATGACTGAGCGGAAAAGCAGTTCCTTCACGATCACCACGGTGATCACCACCGCGAGGGTGAATGGCGCCGGCGCCCGGTGCGGGACGAACAACTCCTGCACGCTGTGCGCCGCGAGCACGATCGCCGCGAAAACCACGCCTACCGAGACGATCGCCGCCGCCACCGGCTCGGCCTTGCCATGCCCGTAGGGATGAGTCGCATCCGGCGGCCGCGCGGCGAAACGCAGCCCGCCCCAGATGACCGCCGAGCCGCCGATGTCGAGCGCGGACTCAATCCCGTCGGCGATCAAGGCGTAGGAATTGCCAAGCACGCCGGCCAGGATCTTCGCGACCGCGAGCAGCGTGTTCACCACCATGCCGAGCAGCGCGACCCGCGCGCCGGTTTGCAAATTGCTGGCCGGATTCTTCGTTGTAGGCTGCGGCGCAGAGGACATCGATGAGCCAAACTATTCGCGCCGCAGTCTACGAAAAGCACGGAAATCCCACGGAAGTTTTGCGCGTGGTCGAGCAGCCTCGCCCGCAACCGCTGGCCGATGAAGCGCTGGTGGAGATGCGCGCCGCGCCGCTCAATCCCGCGGATGTGAACGCAATCGAGGGAAAATATCCGGTGCGGCCGAAGTTGCCGGCTGTTCCCGGGATGGAGGGCGCGGGCGTGGTCGTAGAGATCGGCGCCGAAGTCAAAGGGATCGCGGTCGGCGATCTCGTGATCCTGCCGCATAATTTCGGCACCTGGCGGGAAGTCTGCGCGGTCCCGGCGAGCCAGCTCGTGGTCGTGCCCCCGGCGATTGACCCGGTGCAGGCGGCGATGTTGAAAGTTAACCCGATCACCGCCTACCGGATGCTGCACGACTTTGTCTCGTTAGGCCGCGGCGGCTGGTTCATTCAAAATGCCGCCAATTCCGCGGCCGGCCGCGCGGCCATTCAGATTGCGCGTTCGCTCGGCTACCGGAGCGTGAACGTCGTCCGGCGCCCGGAATTAATCGAAGAGTTGCGCGCCGAAGGCGGCGACGTCGTCCTGCTGGACGACGACAACCTGCGCGAGGCCGTGGCCGAGCAAACGCAAGGTGCGGAGATTCGCCTGGCGCTGAACGCGGTCGGCGGCGAGAGCGCGCTCCGGATCAGCAAAACGCTCGCGCCCGAGGGCGTGGTCGTGACCTACGGCGCGATGAGCCTGGAGCCGCTGACGATCCCGAACGGGATGCTGATTTTCAAAAATCTCCGCTTCACCGGCTTTTGGGTGAACAAATGGTATGACCACGCGACCGCGGCCGAGCGCGCGGCCACCTTCGCGCCGCTCTTCGAGATGGCGATCAGCGGCCTGCTCCGGAGCAAGGTCGAGCAGACGTACTCGTTAGGGGAGGCGCCCGCGGCGATTGCACATGCGATGCAAAGCCGGCGCGACGGCAAGATCGTCTTCGAGTTCGCTCGTTAGCCGACACGCAGAAGCGCCCTCGCCTGCGAATCTTTTGCGATGGCCGAGAGCGTGCAGGAAGTGGAGCAGCGCCCAGAGGTGCGCGAGGCCCTCGACCAAACCGGCGCGGGCGCGAAGACGCCGGTTAAGGCGCAGGCCGCGGACAAGTTTTGGTTTGTCACCCACGCGCTCATTCTCCTGGGCTGCGCGGCGCTTTATCTCCTGATCAACGCCGGCGTGATCCCGCTGCCTAAAAGCAGCCTCGACCTCCTCCGCCGGGTCTTGCGCGGCACGGCCATGGTCGTGCTCCTGCTCGCGCTGGCCAAGGCGCTCAGCGTTTACGGGATCGGGCGCGTCGCGGATGCGGCCACGCGTTTCACCCTCCGGCGCATCCAGCGACTTGTGCTCACGGTCCTCGTCCTCCTGGTGGCCGTCTCGGTCCTCTTCGTCAATTGGTACACGGCGCTGATCTCGTTAGGCGTGGTCTCCGTGATCGTCGGCCTCTCGGTGCAGACACCCATGACGAGTTTCATCGGCTGGATTTATCTGCTGGTGCGCCGGCCGTATCGCGTGGGCGACCGGATCCAGATCGGCGAGGCCACCGGCGATGTGATCGACATCAGTTATCTCGACACCACCCTCTGGGAATTTGGCGGCAAATATCTTTCCTCCGATCACCCGAGCGGCCGCGTGATCAAGTTCCCCAACTCCAAGGTGCTCGACAGCGTGGTCTTTAATTATTCCTGGCCGCTTTTTCCCTACATCTGGAATGAGATCAAACTGCAGGTCGCTTACCAAAGCGATCTCGCTTTCATCGCCGAGACGATGCAGCGCGTGGTGGAGGCCGAGATCGGCCTGGCGATGCGCGAGCGCATCGAAGTCTATCGCCAGGTGCTGGCGAAGACGCCGGTCGACGAGCTCGAGGTCCGGGCGCATCCGCGGGTTATCTTCCGCGCGGATGAAGCCACCTGGCTGAACGCGATCGTGCGCTACCTGGTGGCCCCGCGCGAGGCGGGTGCAGTCAAGACCCGCTTGATGGTCCAGCTGCTCGCGGCCCTGAACGCCGCCCCGGAGAAGGTCATGTTCCCCGCGGGCGCGGCTCGTTAGACCACGCGGCTGCATTGCGCCGCGGCGCGATCTCGCCGATTACTCTCGGCTCATGAAGATCCTGCTCCCGCTGCTCCTGGCGCTGGTCGCGACCGCCGCCTCCGCAGCCCCCTCGCCCACGCCAAAACCGCGCGGCTTGTTCCCGCTTTTCCGCCGACCCACGCCCACGCCGGCCCCCGCTCCGCAGGTGGTCGCGCCGAAGCCAAAGGCCAAGCCAGTCGTCCCGCCGCGCCCGCGGCCCGCGCCTACGCCGTTGGTCGCGCTGCCAAATTACGACGAGGAAACGAGCACGCGGCTGCAGATTTTCCTCGATAACCACAACTTCGGCCCCGGGAAAATAGACGGCCAGATGGGCGAATTTTTCCGCAAGGCGCTCCTCTCGTACAAGCGCTCGCATGGAATGCCGCCGACCGGCGGCGTCGATGCCCAGCTCCTCGCGGAAGTCCCGCAGGCCTACACCACTTGGACGATCCCGCCGGAAGCGGAGAACTTCGTCGGGCCAACCTCGGGCAAGCCGTCGGAGCAGGCGAAGTTCAAGGCCTTGAAGTATGGCTCACTGCTCGAGCTGGTTTGCGAGCGCTTTCACGCCGCGGAAACTTTCGTGCGCAAACTCAACCCCGGGATGAACCTCGACGCGCTGAAGCCGGGCGACACCGTGCGCGTGCCGAACGTGAACCCCTTCAAGATCGAAGAGCTGAAGGAAGGCTTCATGCCCGAGAACCCCGCTCTCGCCAGCCGCAAGCTCGTGGTCGATACCGTGGAGCGCTTCCTGGAAGTGCACGACGAGAACGACCAAATCGTGGCCGAGTTCCCCATCACCCCCGGCTCCACCACCCTGCCCGCGCCCATTGGCACCTGGAAGATTCTCGGCATCGCCACCCTCCCGTGGTTCCGCCACGACGAAGGCGTGCTCAACAGCGGCGTGCGCACGGACAATTTCTACAATCTCCCCGCTGGCCCGAACAATCCGGTCGGCGTGCTCTGGATGGGCCTGAACAAACCGCATGTCGGCATTCACGGGACGAACAATCCCGAGACCATCGGCCGCGCCGCCAGCCACGGCTGCATCCGGACGGCCAATTGGGACGCCGCCCGGATCAAGGACCTCGTGAGCAAAGGGGCCACGGTGGAGATTTTTTAGCCGGCAACTTCCCGGAAAACTTTTTTCGCGCGGATTCGCGCGGTCGTGCGTCTAGGCTGGTGAAGGACGACGCATGGACCGAACCGATCGCGAAATTTACCGGGCTGCGCTCACTGGCGACCGCGATGCTTTCGAGCTCGTGATTCGCGGGCAAAGCCGCGCGCTCTTCGCGATCGCCTACGGCGTCCTGCAGGATCGCGCCGAGGCCGAGGATGTCGTTCAGGATTCCTTCCTCAAGGCCTGGAGCGCGCGCTGGCGGGTGCGCGATCCCGAGAAAGTCCCGGCCTGGCTGGCCACGATCGCGCGCAACCGCGCCCGCGATCTCCTCCGTCGCCGGCGCACCGTGCCGTTGGGCGAAGAATTAGCCGACACTTTGGACGAAAGCGACGCTGGCGAGAGCGATGTCAGCCGCGAGGTCCATGCGGCGCTCGCGGAATTGCCGGAGGCGCATCGCGTGGCTTTGACCCTGCGTTATTTCGATTCCCTCGACTACGCCACAATTGAGCAAACGCTCGGCCTAACGAACGGCGCCCTGCGCGGCATCCTCGGCCGCGCCCTTCAAACCATGCGCCAGCGCCTCCAGCCGGCGCTCGCCGCTGCCCAGGACTAACGACATGTCCCATTCCACGGAAATTCATCACGACCCTGATAACTGGCTTGCCGCCGCCGTGCACGGCCAACTGAGCGCGGAGGAACGCGCCGAATTTGAGCAACATCTCGCCGGCTGCGGCGAATGCCGCGCGCTTTACCAACAAGAAATCGCCCTCCATAAAATGATTACGCAATCCCTCGATCCCGCCCGCCCCGACCTCGCTTTCGAACAGCGCGTTGTCTCCGGTTTCCGCCACGTCGCCCCCGTCCGGACCAGCTTTGCCAGCGGTTTGGCCGTACTTTGGCGGTCGCGGGCGACGCAGTTCGTGGCCGCGGCCGCGGTGCTTCTCTCGCTTGTGCAAATGGGGCGGCTAATTACACACGAGCCTGCTCCGCTTCCGTCTCATCGCACCGCCGGAACGGAGGAAAAGTCTCCCGAGGAAACGTATGCTGGCCCTCAGCCCGCTGCCGCGGCGGGCCAGAAAGAGCGGGTGATTGTCACTGGTTCATACATTCCGGAGCAGGAGCGGGAAGAGCTGGCCTCCGCCATGGCCGCGGATGTCGCCGAGAACGGGCGCCGCGCGGCGAAGGCGGCTGCTCCGCCGTCCCCGATCGCTCCCCGGGAACAACGAGTGCAGAACGTCGCACGAGATTCGGCGGACGGAGAGAAACCAAGCAACGCCGGCCTGCCTCCCGACGAACCCGCGAGCGTGATCGCGCCGGATGCCGGCCGCAAACTCATCCGCAACGCGCGCGTCGACCTCGAGGTGCTGAAGTTTGACGACGCGGTGCAGCGCATCGCCGCGCTAGCCACGGAAGGTCGCGGCTACGTGGCCACGAGCAGCTCGCAGAAGTTGGCCAACGGCAAACTGCGCGGCGAAGTTGTTGTCAAAGTTTTACCGGAAACGCTCGACGGCTTCCTCGGCCGCTTGCGCGAGCTCGGAGAAGTGAAGAATCAGACGCTCGGCACCGACGACGTGACCAAGCAATACCTCGACACCGACTCCCGCATGCAGAATGCGCGCACCATGGAGCAGCGCCTGCTCGAGATCCTTAAGACCAAGACGAGCAAAGTCGCCGACCTGCTCGAGGTGGAGAAGGAACTCGGCCGGGTGCGCGCCTCGATCGAGCAAATGCAGGGCGAATTGAAATATCTCGATGCGCTCGTCGCCTTTGCCACGGTCACGATCACGCTCACGGAAAAGAACATGGATTTGCCGGCGGCCTTTCTCCTGAAACGCCGCGCGCAGCTGGCGCTCTTCTCCACCGACGTGGAGAAAACTTTCGCGGAAGCCAAAGGCGTGATCGATGGCGCCAAGGCGCAGATTTCTTCTTCCTCACTCGATCGCGACAGCGCCGGCGAAGCGACCGCGCGCCTCGTCCTCCTGATCGCGCCGGACGAAGCGGACGCGGTCATCGCCCGGATCAAAGGGATGGGCCGCGTGCAAAATTATAACGAGCAGACCGACCGGATCGCGCAAGGCGGCAGCGGGATGGCGGAGAGCGCCAAGGTCGAGCGCGACAAGGTGGAGTTGAGCGTGGTCATCTCTCGCAACGAAGAAGAGCCGGCGTTGCAGACGACCAGCCTGCGCATCCTCACTGGCGAGGTCGCGCAGCGGGTGCAGCAGTTGAAAGAGAGTGCCGGCAAATTCGGCGCCGAGATCCGCAACTCCTCCTTCAACCGCCAGCCGAACGGTGAGGAATACGCCGACGTCGCGCTCCGTTTGCCGATGAAAGATTACCCCGCGCTCATGAGCTCACTCGACGGTCTCGGGAAGGTCAAAGACGTGAGCGTGCATCGTGACGATCGCCGCGGGACGATCGACGAAGCGACCGCGCCGGCCGACATTCAGATCCGCATCTACAGCCGGGCGGATATTGTCTCCGACGAAAGCGGCCTGTTCGCGACCGTGCGGCGCACGCTCATGCAAGGCTTCGGCGCGCTCATGTGGAGCCTGCGCATGATCGGGGTCGCGCTCGCCTTCGTGGCGCCGTGGGTCCTCGTGCTCGCGGTCGTTATCTGGGTCGTCCGCCGCGTCCGAAAAGCCCGCGCCAAGTAACGCGCGCCAGCAGAAGCCTGGGGAGCGCAGGCTGCCAGCCTGCTGGTCGCCGCAGCCTGCGGCGACGAACTTTCGACGGGGTCAAACGCGGCGCCGGGACGCGGCGCGCGCGGCAGAGAAGACTGTCGCAGCAAGCTGCCGCGACCCGCAGGCTGGCAGCCTGCGCTCCCCGGATTACGGCTGCCTCGCCAGGAAGAAATAGGGCGTCAGGAGGACCACGTCCGCCAAGGCGGTGCGGGCATCGGCAGGAATGCGGTCACGGCCAAGGTGCACCGCAGCGAGGAGCAGAGCGCTTACTCCAACGGCAATGTTCGAAGCGAAACCGAGCGCCGCCAGGAGGAGCAACGCGGGCACAAGCCACTGCCCCGCATGCGGCCAGACCGTCGCGATCGAGACGCGGCGCTGCCCGGCATCGAGCGCCCGCTCCCAAACCGCGATGCTGATGCAATTGAGCGCGCAGAGCGCGGCAAACAACAGCCACGCGAGGCGCGACGGAGCGCTCGTTAGGCCGACGATCTGTGCCCGCGGCGAAGAGGAAACCGATGGTGGTTTCCTTGAGCGGAAGCACGCGCCAAAGCTGCGGGCGCAGCTGATTCACCAGGAGGTAAACCAGCGCGAGCAGGCCGATGAAAGTGCCGGCTAAAATCGCCGGCCACGCGAGCCAGAGCGCGATCACCGCCAGGTCTGCCAGCGCCACCAGTGCGATCGCCCCTAGCCAGGCGCCGCGATGTTGCCGGCAAAAATTTTCGCGACGCGCGACCGGTGCCGCCGGGTCGGTCGCGAGGCTGTCGCCAAAACGGTCCGCGAGATAAATCAGCCACGCAGTCAGGAAAAGCGCCGCGCTCGCCCCGGGCGCGACCGTTTGCCCGGCACTGCGCGCGAAGAGCCATTGCCAGCCCATGGCTACGAGCGGCGCATCCAGGCAGACGAGATTTAGCCAGCAGACTGGCGCCCAAAAACCAGCCCACGCCTTCCCCTGCGCGACCGCAAACTCACTCGCCCCGACCTCGATCATGCGTTAAACTACACGCGTCTCGCGCCTCTTCCTTTTATGAACTCGAACGGCATCTCTCTCGACAATGCGGCCGTGGCCGCGCTCCCGAAACACCTGCTGCAATTCGCGGTCGACCAGCGCTTCGATGAATACACCCCGGTCGACCACGCGGTCTGGCGCTTCATCATGCGGCAGAACATGTTTTTCCTGAAGGAATACGCGCACAAGGTTTACTTCCAGGGCCTGCTCGAGACCGGCATTTCCTTCGAGCGCATCCCGCGGATCAGCGAGATGAACGAAATTCTCGGGCGCATCGGCTGGGGCGCGGTGGCGGTGGATGGCTTCATCCCGCCGGCGGCGTTCATGGAATTCCAGGCCTACAAGGTTCTGGTGATCGCGTGCGACATGCGCCAGATCCATCACATCGAATACACCCCCGCGCCGGACATTGTCCACGAGGCCGCGGGGCACGCGCCGATCATTGTCGACCAGGAATATTCGCGTTATCTCCAGCGCTTCGGCGAAGTCGGCGCGAAGGCGATGCAATCGAAGAAAGACTTCGAGTTGTATGAGGCGATCCGCCATCTCTCGATCTTGAAAGAGCTGCCGGATTCCGATCCGGACGAGCTCGCCGCGGCCACGAAACTGGTCGAGGAGCGCCAGCAAAATCTCGGCGAACCCTCCGAGATGGCGCTGCTCTCGCGCCTGCATTGGTGGACCGTGGAATACGGCCTCATCGGCACGCTGGAGCAGCCGAAGATTTACGGCGCCGGCCTGCTCTCCTCGATCGGCGAATCGGTTTCCTGCCTCGAGCCGCACGTCGAGAAGCGCTGGTATTCCGTCGAGGCCGCGCACCAGGCGTTCGATATCACCACGAAGCAGCCGCAGCTCTTTGTTTGCCGCGATTTCCAGCATCTCACCGAGGTGCTCGAAGAATTTGCCAGCAAGATGGCTTTCCGCGTTGGCGGTCTCGAAGGCATCCAGAAAGCGATCGACTGCAAGAACACCACCACCTGCGAATACTCCTCCGGCCTTCAGGTCAGCGGGACGTTTACCGAAGTGCTGACCGACGCCAACAACGCGCCGATCTATCTGCGCACCACCGGCCCGACGGCGCTCGCGCTTGATGGGAAACAATTGCCGGGCCACGGGATCGATCATCATGCCGAGGGTTTCGGTTCGCCGATCGGCGCTTGGAAGGAAACCGAGGTGCGCGAAGGGAAGCGCGCGCGGCTGGAATTTGCCAGCGACATCGTGGTCGAGGGCGAAGTGGAAAAGATTCTCCGCGGCGCCGACGGACAGATGCAGCTCATCACTTTCCGCGATTGCACTGCCCGGCAGGGCGACCGCGTCCTCTTCGATCCGGCGTGGGGCGTTTACGACATGGCCGTGGGCGAGCGCATCGTCTCCGTCTTCAATGGCGCAGCCGACAAGGATGCCTACAACCAGGTCGCGGTCATCCCGAAGGAGCGCACGATCAAGGTTCCGTCAGACGAGAAGCGCAAAAAACTCGAGAACCTCTACCAGCAGGTGCGCGACATCCGCGACCGGAAGGTCGGCTACGAACGCCTTGGCGAAATCTGGGAAACGCAGCAGGCCGAGCACGGCGACGACTGGCTGCTCTCGATGGAAATCTTCGAAATTCTTGACGACGCCGGCGAACAAAACGCGCTCAAGCAAAAGATCATGGCCTTCTTAAACGAGCGGAAGCAGCTCGACCGCGAGAAGGCCACCTTGATCGAATGGGGCTTCCGGCTCGTGACCTATCACAAGACCGGGCTGCAGACCGCGGCGCACTAGCGCCAGACCCCGAGACGCTGCAGATCGCGCGTGGCTGCTTCGGCCCAGCCGCGATTAGCCGCCGGGCTCGCCGGGCTCGGATGGAGGATGCGCCCCACGCGCACCGGCGCGTCGGCAAAAATAGCCAGCGCTCTCTTCATCGCAAAATCACCCACGCCGATGAGCCACTCGGCTTCGAGAGCCTGCACGACCGCGCGCAGATGAGCATCGCAGGCGCGGAAGAGCGGCTCGCGCTCGACCGCGGGCAACTTCTCCGGCGTGCGATTTGCCCCGCTCGCTTCCATGAAAACCAGCGGGCAATAGTTGAGCACGAAGTGGTCGGCAAAAAAATGCGCGGGCGTGCCGAAACGTTGCGCGAAAAGTCCCCACAGCCGCTGGCCACTCACTTCGCTGCGCGTGCAGCTGAAGCCGGTGACCGGACGCTTCGGATGCTCGCTGGCCGGCTTTTTGACCGCGGTCTTGATCCCGAGCCAGTCGCGCACCGCCGCCACTTCCCCGAAGGGCACGCCGGTTTGCGCCATCCCGAACGGGCCCGGGTTCATTCCGAGAAACACGATCCGCTTCCGCCCGATGGCGTAGCGTTCGAGGTATTCGGCGTGCGCCGCCCAGGCGTAGTCGAGCGGGTTGTAAACGCAGGCCACCGGCGGAGCGAAACGGAGGCGCCCCACCGCTGCGCGAAGTTTCCGGGCCGCGACTAACGAGCGGTTGGTCACAGCCGAAAAATTAGACGGCCACTTGGGCGAGGCGCGCGAGCGCGGCGTGCAGCTCGGCGAATTCCACCGGCTTGGTCAGGTGGGCTTCAAAGCCGGATTCGCGCGAACGGCGCACATCCTCTTCCATGCCGTAACCGGAAACCGCGATCCCGCGCAGCGGATAACGCTCGCGCAGTTGCCGCATCAGTTCGTGCCCGGTGCCGTCGGGCAGACCGAGATCGCAGATCACGATCTCGAAAGCCTCGCGCTCCGCCGCCGCCAACGCTGCCGCCACGCTGTCAGCCGTGGTCACGTGATGCCCTGCGCGGCCGAGCAGGCGCGCCATCACTGCGGAAGTCGCGGAGTGATCCTCCACCAGGAGCAGGCGCAGCGGCGCCAGTTGCACCTGCGCCCGCGGTGCTTCGCCCGGCAGACTTGCGTTTGCCGGCGGAGCGATCAGCGGCCCGAGCTCGACCCGGAAAGTCGCGCCGCGGCCCGGCCCTTCGCTCGCCGCCTCGATCACGCCGCCATGCAATTCGACGATCGCCTTGGAGATGGCGAGCCCCAGACCGAGTCCGCCGAAGCGGTGATCGTTCGTCCGGTCGCCTTGCTCGAACTTCTCGAAGAGGACCGGCAAAACTTCGGGCGCGATCCCGATGCCGGTATCGGAAACCTCGAGCAACCAACGCTGGCGCGCGTCGTCCTGCCGCGTGCTCACGGTGATGCGTCCGCCCGGCGGGGTGAACTTGACTGCATTGCGCAGAAGGTTCCAAAAAACCTGCTCGAGCCGCGTGCGATCGCCCAGCATCCACGCCGGGGCACGATCCAATTTTTCCACCAGGTGGAGCGAGCGCGCACCGGCGTCGTCGCGCACGATCTCGATCGCTTCGCGCAAAGTCTCGTGCAGGTCGGTCGGCGCCGCTTCCAGGCCGAGGCGACCGCGGGCGATCCGCGTCAGGTCGAGCAGGTCGTCGATCAGGCGCGACTCGAGGCGCACATTGCGCCGGACCATCCGAAGCTGCGCGCGCAGTTCCGTCGAGAGCGAGGTGTCATGGCACATCTCTTCGGCGATCATGAGCACCGGCGTCAACGGCGTGCGCAGCTCGTGCGAAAGCGCGGCCAGGAATTCGTCCTTCGCCTTGCTGGCGCGCTCGGCGCTCTCTTTGGCCTGGGCCAGGGCTTGCGCGGCGGCACGTTGCTCGGTGATGTCGGTGTTGGTCCCGAACCAGCCGATGATCTGCCCGGACGGGTCGCGCCGCGGAAGCGCGCGCGAAAGGAACCAGCGCCACTCGCCATCGGCTCGGCGCAACGGGAAGGTGTCTTCCCATTGTTTGCCCACGGCGATGGCTTCGCGGAAATGCTGCTTCACCCGCTCGAGATGCTCGGGATGGTGCACCTTCTCCCAGCCCCAGCCGAGCATCTCCTCGCGCTTGGTGCCGGTAAATTCGAACCAGCGTTGGTTATACCAAACGATCGCGCCCGTCTCATCGGTCATCCAGGTGAGCTGCGAGATGTTGTCGGCTAAAGTCCGGAAGCGTTCCTCCTGCTCGCGCACTGCGGCGTCCGCGCGCTGCCGGCGTTTTTCCGCGAGGGCAAGCGCCGCCGCGGCCGCGAGCAGAAGCGCGCCGAGCAGGATAAGACCGAGGAAGATCATGATCGCGATCGCCTCGCGCGGGCCGTAGAAATCGGCCATCTCCCCGCGGTGCACCAGCCAGCCGAGCGCGAGCAGAAAGACAACCGTCGCCGGGCCCAGCCAGCGCAGGAGAACGCCGCCCGCATCCGACCCCACGACCAACCGCATGGGCCAGCGTTCCGGCCGCGCGGTCAGGATCGCGGCGCAGAGCGCAAACTCCGCCACCGCGGTATGAAGAAGGATGTTCGTTGATCCCAGGATCCCGGTGAAATGCGCCAGCCCGATGCCGTGGCCGACGAGCCCCGCCAGCACTGGCAACGCGCCCACGATCGCGAGCAACGGCGCAACCGAGAAGCGCAGCTGGCGCCTCCAGGCCGCCGGCAGGTCGAGTAAGAGCAACCCAAGGCCGCCGGCAAAAAGAGTCAGCGCCGCGTTCAAGCTCATGCGCCCGGGACGCACCGTGCTCAGGCCCACGCGATCGCCCAGTTGCGGGCCGAAGAGCTGGTCGATCCCGAAATCGATCCCGAACAAATACTGCGCAGAGGTAAGCCCGCCGATGAGCAGGACGAGCAAGCCGAGCACGCGCGCGACGGCCGCCTTGCGCGCGGTCAACCTCTCCTCGCGCCACAGGAAAAGCGCGATCCCGCCGAAGGTCAGGCCCAGCGCGGCATTGAAGCGCATGACCGTGACGAACGGCAGATGCTCCAGGTGAAGGAGCCAGACCGCGAGATTGCTTGCGCCGATCAGGAGCACGACAGCGCTAAGCGCAAAGTGCACCCGGCGGCAGAGACGCGCGGCGTGCGGCGGGCAAAGCGGAGGCTCCGCGATCTTAGGCAGCGAGTTCACCTAGACGCTTCTCCGCAAGGTGAAGCGATTGTTCGCCGTTTCCCAAAGCCGCAGCCGCTCGAGCCGCTGGTCGAGCAGCGGATCGAGTTTTTCCCAAAGCGCCTGCACGATGTTCTCGCCGGTCGACGGGCGGCGATGGAACTCCGGCGCCTCCAGGTCAAGGTGCCGATTATGCCAGGGCGCAACCGCTTCCTGCAAAGCGTCGGCAAATTTCGCAAAGTCGTAGAGCGTGCCGCTGCGGGCGTCGAGCGCGCCGCCGATCGTGGCCTCGGCCACGTAGAGGTGGCCGTGCCCGCGCGGGTTGTTGCATTTCCCGTACATCGCTTCGTTCTCCGCCTCGGTCCGCTCGTAACTTTGCAAGCGGTGGACCGCACTAAATGGCATCTGCATCGACAGGCGATACGCGCCGCCAGCGTCGTATTCTGCAAAAAAATCCGCCCGCTCATGCAGGCGCACGCGCGCGACCGGGAGCGTCGCGCGGGCGCGCTCGAAGAGATATTGCGCCAGCACCTCGGTCGTCTTCGGCCGCTGCTCGAGCGCCGGCACTTCGAGGTTGAGATGCCGATGGTCGAGCTCCGCCATCAAGCTCGCGAGGCAAAGGTCGACGACTTCCTGCGCCGGCGTTTCCGCCAGAGTCAGGCGCGCGCGGTAATCGTGCCCATGCCCATGCGGCGAAGCGGCCACGCCGAAAAGCTTCTCGTTCTCCTCCGTCGTGAGTTGAGGCGACATCGTCTGCCGTGCGGCCGAGAAGCGGAAGTCGAAGTTTGCCTCCACCCGGCCGCTGGCAAATGCGGTCGCGCTGCGCTGCGGCGTTTCCTCCAGATACACACTCGTTAGCTCCGCGCCCGAGCCTTCGAAAAGCGGGGCCACGTCCACGAGCAATTGCCGCGCGACGTTCTCCGGCGTCGGCACGCGGTCGCGGAAAGCGGCGTTGTCCTCGTTCAGGAAACGGTGGTCATAGCGATCGTCGATCACCGCGCCGGCGCGCTGTTTAATTTCGCTGATGTTCATCAGCATCCCGGTGCCGGAATCGACCCGGCCGGTGAAGACAAACCAGGCCACGTAGTTCCGCCCGGCGCCGTGCTGCGCGCTCGTTTCTTCGCCAAAACGGCGCCGGTTTTCTGCTTCCGACTCGTTAGGCAAAAAGAGCCGGCGAGATGCGGAAAACTCCAGCCGCTTGCTTACCGTCAGGAACATCGGGGAGCGCCGGGCGTGCTAGCCTTTGAGGAGCGAGAGAAATTCCGAGCGGGTGCGCGCGTCTTCCTTGAAGGAACCGAGCAGGCACGAGGTGGTCATGGTCGAGTTCTGCTTCTCCACTCCGCGCATCATCATGCAGAGGTGCTTCGCCTCGATCACCACCGCGACGCCGTCCGGATGGAGCGCGTTCATCAGCGCGTCGGCAATTTGGTGGGTCAATTGCTCCTGGATCTGCAGGCGGCGCGCGAAGAGGTCGACGATGCGGGCCACTTTCGAGAGCCCGATGACTTTCCCGTTCGGGATGTAAGCCACGTGCGCCTTCCCGATGAACGGCAGGAGATGATGCTCGCACATCGAGTAGAGCTCGATGTCTTTTACCAGCACGATCTCGCTCGCGTCGGAATCGAAGATCGCCTGGTTAACGAGTTCATCGAGATCCTGCCGGTAACCCTGGGTCAGGAACTCAAAGGAGCGCGCTGCGCGCTCCGGCGTTTTTGCCAAGCCCTGGCGCTGCGGGTCTTCCCCGATCGCTTCCAGCACCTGGCGAAACGAGCGCGCCAAAGTCTCCAGCCGCTCGCTCCCGAGGCGATTCGGTTGCCGGGTCAAACGTTCCTCGAGATCGAATTCCGATTCGCCATCGCGCATCGCGCAAGATTAGCGAACTTGCGCGGCGGCACAACCGGGCAGCGCGCGCCTCACTCGAGGGTGTAAGCCTCGACCAGGGCCACGCCGGTGCTCCCGCCTACGCCGCGGACGATCGCGGTATACGAGGCCGGTGGAAGCGTACGCACGATCGCCGCCTCGCGCTCCGAAGGCGGCGGCAACGTGGTCCCGATAATCTCTGCTTCCTGGGTGCTCCGCCAATCGTCGTTGCTCGCCAGGAGAGCGCCGTCCCGGTCGCGCAATTCCAGCGTGGGATCAGCCAGCGCGCCGGCCACCGGCAGCGACGGACCGAGCGCGCGCACGAGCACGCGCAGCGGTGAACTCCCGGTGAGAATCAAGCCGCCGATGAGAATGTTGTCGCCGGTTTGGACAAAGCCGCGCGTGGAGATGTTGCCCAACTTCGCGTCGGAGCCCGGCTCGAGATCGTAGACCTCGACCAGGCCTACACCGGTGGTCCCGTTCGCTCCGCGGACGACCGCGGTGTGATTTCCCGGCGCGAGTCGTGTGAGGATCGCCGCCTCGCGCGGGTGCGCCGGAGCGAGGGTGGAATCGGCCATCTCCTCGTGGTTTGGGGCGTCCTGCCAGTTGTCGTTCATGGCCACCAGTTGGCCGGCGTCATTGTACAATTCCAGCGTCGGATCAGCCAGCGCGCCGGTCACCGGCACAGAGGGTCCAGTAGCTCGCAAGATCACCCGCTTCGAGCCTTTCCCGGTGACGATAAACCCGCCGATCATCACCTTGTCTCCCGTCTCCACTTTGAGCCGGGAAGAGATATTCCCGAACGTCGCCTGGCGATCGGCCGTGAAGACATCGGTCCAGGCCGCGGCCGCGAAATTGATCTCGGCGGCGCCACCGGGGAGGAAGATGCGGTTGCCGATCACAGCCGCCCAAATCCCATGCCGCGGCACCGGCATGTCTGGCAGGCGCCGCCAGCTATCGGTGCGCGGATTGTAAACCTCGACCTCGCCGTGCAGGGCGTCGCCTTCGCCGCCAAAGACATAGAGCTCGCCGCCGACCACGCCCGCGGCCATGCCCGAGCGCCCGGTCGGCATCGGCGCGCGCGTGCTCCAGGAGTTGGTCGCCGGGTCGTAGGCTTCGTGGGCCGTGGGAGCGGCGCCATTCCCGCGCCCGCCGACGACGTGGAACTTCCCGTCGAGCACGCCTCCGGCGCAATGATTGCGCCCGACGCTCATCGGCGCGCGGCTGGTCCAGGTATTCGTCGCGGGATCGAAGACCTCCATGGCCGTGCGCGCGGTCTCGCCGCCGGCCACGTAGATCTTGTCGTCAATCACGCCCACCGCCGGCGTGTTTGAGTGCCCGTAGATCATGGTCGCCACGTTCGACCAGGAATCGGCCGCCGGGTCGTAGAGAAAAGTCGAGTTCGAGATGCCGCCGAAGCAATAGAGCTTCCCGGCCGCGACCGCGGCGGCGTTGTGATTATTCTTTACCGGAATGGGGTGTGCCGTGCTCCAGGTATCGGTCGCTGGATGGTAGACTTCCACCTTGTCGGTCGAACGCACATCCTCGTCGTAGCCCGCGATCACGTAGACCTTCCCGTTGAGCACGGCGCTGCATAATTCCTGGCGCGCCGTCGGCATCGGCGCGAGCCCCTGCCAGACGCCGCCCCCGGTTTGCGCCGCCACGCTCACGACACCGCCCATGGCCAGGCACAAGCACCACCACGCCTTCATGACCGGCGATTATAGAAACCGCCGATCGAGGCGACAAGCTCGCAGACCGACGGTCGGCTGGCGCTAGTCGACCCAGCTCAGCGGATACTTCGGATCGTCCAGGGACACCGCCTGCTCGGTCAACTCGAGCGTGTGCTCGGTGTCGAACATGACGGCTAATTCCTCGGTGCGCGTCGCATCCTTGCTCGCCATGATCGTCCCCGGATGCGGCCCATGCGGGATCCCGCGCGGATGGAGCGTGATCGAGCCCGCCTCGATCCCTTTGCGCGAACCGAAATTGCCGCGCACGTAGAAGAGCACCTCGTCGGCCTCCACGTTATCGTGCACCCACGGGATCTTCACCGCGTCCGGCCCGTAATCGAGCATCCGCGGCGCGAAGGTGCAGACGACGTAGCCGCGAATCTCAAAGGTCTGGTGGATCGGCGGCGGCTGATGGACAAAGCCAGTGATCGGCTCGAAGTCCTGCGCGTTGAAGGTGAACGGGTAAACGAACCCATCCCAGCCAACGACATCAAAGGGATGGTGCGCGTGCACCACCCGCGTCCAGCGCGGGCCATCCTTCACCAGCACGGGCACGTCTTCGTCCCGGTCGATCACGAGCGTCTCGGACGGCCCGTGGAAATCGCGCTCCGAATACGGCGAGCCCATCCGGATCTGGCCCTCGTGATTCAGGTAGCGCCGCGGAATGCGCACCGGCCCGGTCGATTCCAGGATCAGGTAATCCTCCTCCTCCACCTTGTCCGGCACCAGCCGGTAGGTAATCCCGCGCGGGATCACGATGTAATCCTCCGCACGATAACGCAGCTTGCCGAAAGGCGACTCCAGCGTGCCCGCACCGTGGAAGACGAAGATGATCTCGTCCGCGCCGCCGTTGCGGTAATACTCGTATTCGCCGTAGGTCGTCGCCGGCTTGTGCCGGTAGGCGATCATGTCCTGGTTGAAGAGCATCGGGATGCGCCCGGTGTAGAGGTCGCCCTGGCGCGGCACGTTCGCCGCCTTCAGGTGATGATGCCGCAGCGGCGCGTCCGTCACCTTCTTCAGCTCCTCGCACTTGATCAATTCCACGCTCCGCACCCGCGTCGGCGGCCGCAGGTGATACATGATCGAGTAGGCTTCGTTAAAGCCTTCGGTCGTGATCACGTGCTCGTAGTAGATGCCCTCGTTCTTGTAGCCCGGGCCGGCACCGTTGCGGTGGAACCAAACGTGATGTTTCCGCGGGATTTGCCCGAGCTTTTGGTATTGCGGCATGTGCGATTCCTTCTCCTCGTTAGACCCTACAGATTTCCGCGCGCGTCCTGCTCCTTCTCCAGCGCCTCGAAGAGCGCCTTGAAGTTTCCTTTCCCGAAGCTCTTCGCCCCTTTGCGCTGGATGATCTCGAAGAACAAGCGTCGGCCGATCCTCCACCGGCTTCGAGAAGATCTGCAGCAAATAGCCTTCGTCGTCGCGGTCGATCAGGATGCCCAGTTTCTGCAGCGGCTCGAGGTCCTCATCGATTTTGCCGACGCGATCGAGCACCGTCTCGTAGTAGCTCGCCGGGATCTTGAGGAACTCCACCCCGCGGCTTTGCAAGTCGCTGACTGTTTTCACGATGTCGTTCGTCGCCAGCGCGCAATGCTGCACCCCTTCGCCGCCGTAGAAGTCGAGATACTCCTCCACCTGCGATTTCTTTTTGCCCTCGGCCGGCTCGTTGATCGGGAATTTCACAAAGCCATTCCCGTTGCTCATCACCTTGCTCATCAGCGCCGAGTATTCGGTCGAGATATCCTTGTCGTCGAAGGTCAGGATGTTCCGGAAGCCCATCACCTCCTCGTAGAATTTCACCCACGGATTCATCTGGTTCCAATCCACGTTCCCCACGCAATGGTCCACGTAGAGCAGCCCCGTTTCCGGCGGATTGTAGGACGTTTCCCACTTCCGGAAGCCCGGCATGAACACGCCCTGGTAATCCTTCCGCTCGATGAACAGGTGCACCGTCTCGCCGTAGGTGTGGATCCCGCTCATCACCACCTTCCCCTGCTCATCCTCCAGCGTCGTCGGCTCCAGGTAGCTCTTGCCGCCCCGCTTCGTCGTCTCCCGCCAGGCCGAGGTCGCATCCTTCACCTTCAACGCCAGCACCTTCACCCCGTCGCCATGCTTCGCGATGTGGTCCGCGATCGGGTTCCCCGGCCGCAGCGGCGTCGTCAGCATAAAGGTCAATTTATTCTGCCGGATCACATAGCTCGCGCGATCCTTCTGCCCCGTCTCCGGCCCCGCGTAGGCCAGGCTCTGGAAGCCAAACGCCGTCTTGTAATAATGCGCCGCCTGCTTCGCGTTCCCCACGTAAAACTCCACGTAATCCGTCCCCTGGAGCGGGAGAAAATCCTGCTCCGGCTGGTGCTCCGCCTTCAGGCGCTCAGCCACGCTGGCCTTTCCCTGGGTCGGTTGCGGTTCGATTGCGGTCGTCGTGCTCATAAAGATTCCTTTCGGGTGCAGAAAAAACGGCCCGCCCTGCGCAGCGCCGCCTCTCCGGGAATATAGGTTCGCGCCTCCGAGCCCCGCAAGGCTGTGCCCCGCCTCGGCGACGCCACCCCGGCCTCCGTCCGATTTCAGCTTTTCAGCTTTTCAGCGTTTCAGCGTTTCACGCAGCACCGCTACTTCCCCAGCAAAATCATAATCCCAGCGATCAGCGCCAGGATCGGCAGAACAATAGCCGCCGCCCCAAGGCTGAACCCGAAGATACCGACCAGCCCCACCAGGATGAGGTAAATCGCGAGCAAGAGCATTCCGATGTTTTTGTTGATCATCCCGCCGACACTGAGACCGGCCCGCCGTTTGTCACGCCCGAAGATTGACCAGCAGTGTCTCCCAAGGCCCCGCCGTCCTCGCATGGCGGCGATGCTGAAGTTCGACCAACCCGCGGTGGCGCGCCTGAACGCGCTGACCGATCGGGCCAGGAACGGCATCGAAGGCGCGATCCGCGCGACGGGCGCGCCCGCGAGCGTCACCGGGGCGGGCTCGATGTTCCTGGTGCACATGAAGGAGACGCCGCCACGAAATTACCGCGAAGCCTACCCGACGCCCGACGAGTCGCGCCGACTCAAGGCGTTGCTCGAGCACCTCTACAACGAAGGTTGCAGCATCATCAGCACGGGCACGTGCGTGTTCTCCACGCCGATGACCGAAGCGGAGATCGACACGCTGGTGGGGGCGTTCAAGTCCGGCTTTGCCAAGCTGGCTTCGATGGGCTGAGCGAGCGGTATTATCGTCACGTCAAGCCCGTCGCAGCGCGGCTGGAACTCTGAAAGTCTAGTCAGCTTCTTTATACGTTTTCGAATGCTCGTGGGGTTCAGTCGTCGCGTGTTGAGGCTCTGACCACTGCTCGGGTTCTTTGTACGTCTTGGAATGCTCGTCCGGCGGCTCAGTCGTCGCGTGTTGAGGCTCTGACCACTGTTCGGGTTCTTTTTACGTCTTGGAATGCCGTCCGGCGGCTCAGTCGTCGCATGTTGAGGCTCTGACCACTGTCCGGGTTCTTTGTACAGTCTTCGAATGCTCGTCCGGTTCAGTCGTCGCGTAGGGCTTGGCAGGCGTGCGTTTCGATTTCATAATTGAGGGTACGCTATATTAGCACATCCGTAGAGGTTCAAACTACCGCGATGTGTACCCGACCCCCGACGAGTCGCGCCGACTCAAGGCATTGCTCGAACACCTTTACAACGAAGGTTGCAGTATCATCAGCACGGGCACGTGCGTGTTCTCCACGCCGATGACCGAAGCGGAGATCGACACGCTGGTCGGGGCGTACCAGTCCGGCTTTGCCAAGCTGGCTTCGATGGGCTGAGCGTTCTACGACTACACCGTTTCCGCGAGCTTCCGTTGTACTTCGAGCAGGAACTCGGAAGGGCCGTTGCGAAACACTGTGCCTTTCCAATTCTGCGTCCAGCCGGAGTAAGTCATATGCACTTCGTGGCGGGCGCGGGTGAGGCCAACATAGAACAACCGGCGAGCTTCCCGCTTTTCGGACGCTTTTCTTGCTGCCCAACTAGGTAGTCGTCCTTGCTCCATCCCCATCATTACAACGACATCGAACTCGAGCCCTTTGGCGGAATGCAGTGTGATCAGATTGAGATGTTCCGGTGAGCCGGTCTGGCCCGAGAAACCGGCAATCGTCAAACCCTCAAGCTTCCCATCTTCACTGCACGCAGCTTGGAGTTCATCAAGAGCGTCATCTTCATCGGCCAATGTTGGCTCGCGGTTTAGAACCGCGGAGAGGGAAGTAGCTGCCAGTTCCTTCAGCCAATCGCGGAGTAGGATTGAGCGATCACGTCGGGCGAAAAGAAAGCGAACCAGCTCAGTCCGGCGCTCGCGGCGAGCAGAGTCGGAACGCAAAGTCGGGTCGAAGCCGACCCACGAACGAAGTATGAGGGACAGACGCGGTAGGCCCTTTTCCCAGCCTCCGCTGCACCAAGCCGCGCAATCCTCGATCCAGCGCGTTAGTGGCGTACGACGATACGGCGCACCCTTGTCGATCCGGATGTATTTCATGCCGGCACGGGCGACGGCTTGGGCAACGATTTCGCCATCGTGGCGATCCACGTAAAGCACGGCGATGTCGCCTAGCTTTCGCCCACGCCGACGCGCAAGCGCAGCTGGAATGATCTCCTCGCAAATCAGCGCGGCCTGTTGTTCGCGTCCGTCTGGGCATTCGTGAAAATATATATCGCCTTGCTGTGCAGCTTTTGACTGGTAGCCACGCTCCTCGCCCAGCGCGGTCTCCGACATCGACACGATGGTTTGGCCGCAGCGGTAGTTGAATTGCAGCCGCACCGACTCCATACCCTCGGTATCCGCGAGTTCTTGCAGCAACTCCGGCTTGGCGCCAAATGACCCGTAAATCGACTGATCGGGATCGCCGACCGCAAAAAGCCGAATGCCTGCATCAAAGCAAAGACTGGTAACTATGCGGTGCAGCGGCAGGCCGAGGTCTTGGTACTCGTCCACTGCGAGTATAGGAAAACGAGCATGGATCAGTTTCCGCACCCATTCGTGCCGTTCGACGAGCCGCAGACCGTCAAGCACCATGCTGTCGAAGTCGATCACGTTGGCTTCTCGGAGCGCTTTTTCATAAGCGAGCACGACGGCCGCGGCAGGAGCATCCTTCTCTTGAAAATCCTGACTGTCCTGATCAGGAAACGTTCGGCGATAGCATTCACAACGGACACGCCAGTAGGCGGGATTCTCATCCGCCCCAACAGCCGTTTTCAACGCTCTTGCGAACAGCTCTTCACGTTGCGAGTCGGTGGCGACGCTTGGATTCAGCGGCAAACCCAGATCTGAAAGATGGCCGTAGGGAAGGACGATGTTCTTGAAACAGAACGAGTGGACCGTCCCAATGAAGACGTTGCGTCTCTCTTCGACGCCGAGCGCTGCCAGACGCTGCCGCAGCTCGCTGGCGCATTCCAGGTTGTAGGTGATGCAGGCGATCCCTTGAGGCGGGCGGACATCCTCGGCCAACATGCGGGCAAGTTTGACGGTGAGGGTTTTCGTCTTACCGCTGCCTGGTCCGGCGAGGACGACGAAGTCCCCTACGGACTCGTACGCGTGAAGCTGGCCTGCATTGTCTCGGAAATCTTCAGCGGCCTCGCGGTAGCTCCGCCGTCGATTATTGGACGCGCTCCGCAACATAGTTAATCGCTTGAAGAATGTAGTCCGGGCATTTCTTGCTCGTCATGCCCGCGATAATGTTGGCGAGCCGTTGCGCAAATCGGCCTTTTCCAATTTCCGTTATGTCGGCGAGAAAGCGCGTTTCATCGAGACTGGCGGGATCATCTTTCCACTTTTTAGCCCGCGTTTGCGCAACTCCGACCGTTGTCAGCTCATGGAGCGCGCGCGTCATGCTGTTATGTCGTCCGCAACGAAACAGGTCCACTTCGAACGTGGACTCATTGAGGAAGAAACCGTGCGCCTCACCCTGCGTGCTAATTTCGTCGGCGTCAGCTTTCGGAGCGACCGTTTCGCCGATTGACTGTAGAAGTTCGCGCACGCGACCGGCGCCGTAGCTGAGACCATCCTTAAGGTCGAAATCTGTGATGACAGCGTGTGGAATCTGCAGCCCGCTCGCGCCCAAGAATTTCGTGTAGGGCAGAAAGTTTGTGCCGGCTACGGAGCAAACGGTGATTCCGAGCTGATCGAGATTAACGCCATTCAATGACGCCAGGATTGGCAGGAGAAACCGTTCAGCATCGCCTTCCACGAGTAGAACCCCGCGACTGAAAACAATCTCGCCGCGTGTCACGTCGAGATAGCGCTCCAAGTCTGCCACGTCGGCGTCAGACAAGTTCACTCTCGCCGTGGAAACGCCTTCAGTGCTCTCGCCATCGGCGGCCCGGCGAATTACTACGAGTGTCCGCAGCGGAGCCACGCTGACGATGTGTGGCGAATGCGTCGTAAGGAGAATTGAAGTGTTTCCAGTCGCGCCGCGTTGTTCCAAGAAATGTCGAAAAGTGAGACGTTGCAGATGCGGATGCAGATGCGCTTCCGGCTCCTCGATGGCGAGAAACGTGTGGTCACGCCGGCCCTCATCGACGAGCAATTCAAACTCTAGTGATTTCAGTGCGAGAAAGATGAGGCTGGCCGAACCGAGGCTGGCTTCGCTGATGCCGCGCCGCCCCGCGTCAATTAATGGACGTAGCGCGCGAATTAGCCGCTGCGGGTCCGTTGGGCCGACGCCGAGTTGGAAATCGCCTGCATGTCCGCTGCCCACCATGCTAACCAGCCGCTCGGTAACGTCATCGGCGAGGTCTTTGATTTCAGATATCTCCGCGAGAGCGGTCATCGCATCCGCAACCCGCTCGCCGATTTCCCCCAACTCCTCTTCATCGGAATCTGCGACGACTTGATCAAGGAGCGCGCCAAGTGGAGAACGGCGTCGATTTGCCAGGTCACTTTCCGGGTCCCGCAACGCCGGCAGGAGATCAAGCGGAAGTCGACGGCGGATCTCAGAATGCACTACATTTTCCGGACGGTCACCGCCGTAGATGGAGAAATCGCAGTCGTTCTCATCTTCCGAACCTGCGACCCGCTCGAAAACATACGTGAGGCGGGCGATCATCGGCTCGGACGAGATAAGATGTTCAGCCAGGCTCGCGAGCTGCGCCTCGTTGTTCTCGAAATCTGCAAAGTCTACTGAGATCGTAATGCGATCATCCGCTGTTAAAGGCCGCTCTAATCCGTCCCAAAAGTCTTCTTCGCGCAACTGTCGCGCGGTGTCGGGTAGCGAGGGGTCAAGCAACAGTCGAAGCGCGTGGAGCAGGTTTGATTTGCCAGCGCGATTCTCGCCAACGATCACGGCATGACCACCAAGCCGCACGTCAAGCGACTTGAAGTTCCGAAAATGAGAAATCTGAATCCGGTCGATCCGCATGAGTCTGAAACTTCCGCACGATCAAGTTTTACGTCGCCGCTCCCGGCTACGCAGGATATCTTCCTCTCTGCGAACGACGCTTTCAAAGACTCCGCGCAGGTACTCCTGAAACGATGTGATCTCTTCCGCGACGTTAGAACCTTTTGGGACGTTTACGAGTGTCGCTTTGAATCCGATTTGCGGGACGTTTGCCGGTGCGGCACGTCGCATATCCTGCGCCTGCGCCTCCTCCTCAGCGCATATCGCTGGCGCGCATTTATCTGTGAGTAAGTGCATCAATGCGAACTTCTGGTTGAACACGTGTTCGCCATACGACTCTGCCTCGCCCGGTTTCGGAATATAACCCTGATGAATGACCTTGTTCCGCCATTCCACCATCTTTTGATTCATTTGATATGCAGTGCCGGAAACGAGGAGGTGGATCATCAGAAACGCGCCGAACTGCCTCTCCGACTGCCGTGCCATTGCTTTCCACGTCGGTGTGAAAGCGTCATCTGATAGTCGATGATGATGTACTCCGACACGAACAAAAAACTCGTAGAGGCGCTCTAGAGCTGCGGCAAAACTAGAAACTGCCTCGCGCTCGTACCCAGCAGTAAGTGCATGGCAGGCGGAGTGAAAAAGGATGTCGTGTTTACGTTCATCATAGAGAACGACTGTTTGGTGCCCATTTGCGCATTGAACGCTCACATAGCCTTCGTCCGCAACACGACCCGGCCAGAAAATGATTGGGATTGTGTTGTCGCCCTTCGCTTGGCGCTCTTTGAAGCAGATGCCGCACGGCGCAGGGACGATCACACGCAATTATTGCTGTATAGCACGAGCGTACACAAACGGGTTAGCTCTAGAATCTGGGCACGCCAACCTGCCTCGCGGTCCTTTACGGTCTGCAGACCGTCGCGAATTCATCATTCCATCCGCTTGCGGTCTGAACAGGAGCGCTCGGTTGATTCATCGACAGCCGCATCGCGGGTAAATTTCCCAGACGGCAACACGCCTGTTGTTGCCGTGGGATGCGTTGCAGAGGCGCCGGGCGCTCGAACGATCTGACCGTCAGGCCCACTTCCAAACTCACTCCCGTTCGAAGACCGTCGCCAAGCCTTGTCCTACCCCGACGCAGAGCGACGCGATGCCGCGCGAGGCGCCGGTGCGAGCCATCTGGTGGATCAGCGTCGTGGCCAGGCGGGCGCCGCTGCAACCAAGCGGGTGACCGATCGCAATCGCGCCGCCGTTGACGTTCAATTTTGCGTTGTCGATGCCCAGCTCGCGCTGGCAGGCGAGGGCCTGCGCGGCGAACGCCTCGTTCAACTCGAACAGGTCGATGCGGTCGAGCGGTGTCGTGAGCTTCACCGCTCATCACCCGCCTCGGGCGGGACCTCTGCTACGCGCGCGAGGATGGCGTCCACTCTCGCCCAATCGACCCGAGCAGCGCGCTCGGAAATTGTCGGCCGATGTGGCGAGTGGTCGAGTGTCGCGACAAGCGAGGAGGCAATCAGAGCATCTACTGTCGTGTGCTCGCGCTCGGCGAGCTCGCGCGCTTGCGCGGCCAGTGATTCGGGAAGCTTGACGTG
This sequence comes from uncultured Verrucomicrobiae bacterium, assembly GCA_963726745.1. Classification (GTDB taxonomy): domain Bacteria; phylum Verrucomicrobiota; class Verrucomicrobiia; order Chthoniobacterales; family UBA10450; genus JACCTI01. The sequence goes on along the minus strand of CAVSDR010000002.1, from coordinate 187 downwards.
GAGCGTCATGACGTAACGAGCATGGCTGAAAACGCGCGCGGAGGCAACACTTCGACGCCGAGGGAGCGTGCGGGCGCGAGGTCGCGCTGGTTGTGTGTGATGATGCGCCGTGCGCCGGAGTCGTAGGCAAGTTGCACGAGCGGCTCGTCGTCAGGGTCGGCGAGAATTGGGATCCAGCCTGGCGTGA
>CAVSDR010000001.1:0-39552 GCA_963726745.1 uncultured Verrucomicrobiae bacterium | reverse complement strand
GCTAGCATCCGGCGCAAAGAGCCTTCCCCATGGCCTACCTCGCGAAATTCCAGGACGACATCTTCATTAGCTACTCGCATTTCGATGACGAGCCGCTGATTGAGGGGCAGCCTGGTTGGGTCTCGTCGTTTCACCGGACCCTGGAGGTCTATCTGCGGCGGCGGCTGGGGGTGGATCCGGAGATTTGGCGGGACATTGCGCTCGGTGGGAATGAAGTCCTCTGGGACAAGCTCAGGAACGAGATCAAGAAGGTCGCGATCCTGATCTCGATCATCTCGCCGCGTTATCTCGAGTCGAACTCCTGCCTGACGGAGCTGCGCGCCTTTTGCGCGGTCGCGGAGGAGAGCGGCGGACTACGGGTCGCAGACGACAAGACGCGGCTCTTCAAAGTTCTGCCAACCCTGATCCCGCTTGAGCGCCATCCGCCGGAAGTGAAGGACTTCATCGGCTACGAGTTCTTTCGCATCGACGTGATGACGAACAAGCCGCGGGAATTCGATCCCGCGCTCGGCGAGGAGGCGCAGCGAAAGTATCTCGAAAAAATCAGCGACCTTGCCTACGACGTCGCCGAGCTCCTGTCGTTATTGAAACGCCGGGAAGCGGGTGAGCCGGTGCCGGCGGCGGCGGGACCGGTAGTTTACCTTGCGGAGACCACTTCCGACCAAAACGCCGCGCGCGACGCCATCCGCCGCGAGCTCCAGGAACGCGGCTGCACCATCCTGCCGAATAAGCCGCTGATCGCCGCGGCCGATTTCACCGCCGCGGTCGAGGCCGACCTCGCGCGCACGCAGCTTTCGATTCATCTCATCGGGCAGAATTACGGCCTTATCCCAGAGCGGGAGGAGCGCTCAATCGTGGACCTGCAAAATGAGTTTGCGGTGCAGCGCGGCGGCGCGCGCATCGTCTGGCTGCCGCCGGGATTGGAACCGGCGGACGAGCGGCAGCAGAAGTTTCTCGAGTATTTGAAGTCCGATCCGGCGGCGCAGAGCGGAGTCGAATTTATCGAAGGCTCGCTCGACAAGCTCAAGACGTGTGTGGGCGAAACCCTGGCCGCGCTGCAGCGCCCGGCGCCGGAGAAAGTGCTGCCTAACGAGACCAGCCCGCCGCGAGTTTACCTGATCTGCGACCCAGCGGATGCGGCGGCGGTGGCGCCGCTGGCCGATCACCTTTTTGCCGCGGGCCTGGAGACGATCCTGCCCGCGACCGAAGGCGAGGAAGCGCAGGTGCGCGAAGATCATAAAGAGAACCTGAGCACTTGCGATGCGGTCGTGATTTACCAAGGCACCGCGAGCGAAATCTGGCTGCGGACGAAGCGGCGCGATCTGCAAAAGGCGGCCGCGTTCCGCACTCGTCCGTTGCAGTTTCAGGCGATTGTCCTCGGCCCGCCGGAGACGCCGGGGAAGGCCGCCTTCCGCACGCATGAGGCGGAGGTGATCCGGATGCCGGGCGCTTTCGACGCGGGCGCGCTCGCGCAATTTGTCGGCAAAATCCTGGAGACGCAGGCACAGGGAAAACATGGCGGCGCCTGATCCTTCGCCCAATCCGTTCCCGGGGCTGCGGCCGTTTGAGTTCGACGAAAATCACCTTTTCTTCGGACGCGACGGACAGACCGATGAGCTCCTCGCGCGCCTGCGGCGTTTCCATTTCCTCGCGGTCGTCGGGACGAGCGGAAGCGGGAAATCATCGCTCGTTAGGGCAGGGCTGCTTCCCGATATTTACGGCGGGCTGATGGTCGGCGCGGGCTCGGCCTGGCGGGTCGCGCTCTTCAAGCCAGGGAATGATCCGGTCGGCAATTTAGCGCGCGCTTTGAGTGCGCCGGAAGCGTTTGGCGAAGAAGGCGGGAAAGCGCCGATCATCGAGAGCACCCTGCGCCGGAGCGCGCTCGGCCTGGTGGAAGCAGTCCGGCAGGAACGCGCGCCCGGCAATCTCCTGGTGGTCGCGGATCAGTTCGAGGAGGTCTTCCGTTTCCAGGAGGTCTCCGATGCGCGCCATCCGGAAGATGAGGCCGCGGCGTTCGTGCGGTTGTTGCTCGAGGCCGCGCGCCAAAGCGAGCAATCGATCTACGTGGTCCTGACCATGCGGAGCGATTACCTGGGCGATTGCGCGCAATTCGGCGGCTTGCCGGAGGCGATCAACGAAGGGCTTTACCTGATTCCGCGGATGACACGCGAGCAACGCCGTGAAGCCATCACCGGCCCAGTCGCGGTCGGGGGCGGGGCGATCGCGCCGCGACTGGTGAACCGGCTGCTAAACGATGTCGGCGACAATCCCGACCAGCTTCCGCTGTTGCAGCATGCGCTCATGCGCATGTGGGATTGCTGGCAAACCGGCGCGCCCGCAGGCGCGATCGATCTCGAGCATTACGAGCGCATCGGCACGCTTACCGGCGCGCTTAACCAGCAAGCTGACGAAGCTTTCGCCGAGCTCACGCCGCGCGGGCAGGAACTCGCGCCGCGGATCTTTAAACGGCTGACCGAGAAAGGCGCCGACAATCGTGAGGTCCGCCGCCCCGCGACGGTCGCGGAGTTGGCCGAAGTCAGCGGCGCCGGCGTCGCGGAAGTGGTCGCGGTGATCGAGGTCTTCCGCGCGCCCGGGCGTTCGTTTCTCATGCCGCCGGTCGGGCGCGTGCTCGCGCCGGATTCATCCGTCGATATCTCGCACGAGAGCTTGATCCGCGGCTGGTCGCGGCTGCGCGCCTGGGTCGAGGAGGAAGCCGCATCCGCCGAGATGTATCACCGCCTGGCCGAGACGGCGGAGCTGCACGCCGCCGGGCAGGCCGGGCTTTGGCGCGACCCCGATCTCCAGCTCGCGCTCGACTGGCGCACGCGCAACGCCCCCACGGAAACCTGGGCCCGCCGTTACCAGGCCGATTTCGCCCGCGCGCTCGCCTTTCTCGAGCAAAGCCAGGCCGCGGAAAAGCGCGCGCGCGCCGCCGAGGAACGCGACCGCCGGCAACGCCGCCTCCTGCGCCACGGCGTCATCGCGGCGCTCGCGATCGGCTGCATCGTCTCCTGGATTTTCGCCAGCCAGGCGCGCGTGGCCCGGAAGAAAGCGGAGCGCGCGGAAGCAAAAGCGCTCGCCGGCGAACGCTCCGCGCGGAGCGAGCAATTGCGCGTGCGCCGGCAGAACCTGGACAAGTTTGCCTTTGTGACCATGGCCGAACGGCTGGTGGAGTTGACCGTGCCGGAGGAGGCGGCGCTGTGGCAATCGAGCAAGGCGAACGCGCTCTCCTGGCTGCAGAAGCACGACGAGGCCACGCAGACTTACGAGGCCATCCTCGAGCAAAATCCCGACGACGCCGCGGCGCACTTTAGCCTGGGTTATCATTATCTCGTGGCGGGGAAAGTCGCGCCTTCCCTGGAGCACACGGAGCGCGCGCTCGCGGCCGACCCGAACAGCTGGGTAGGCCACCAGAATCGCGCGATCGCTCTGGCCGGGCTCGGGCGTTTCCACGAGGCGCAGAAGGCGCTGGCAAAAGCGGACGAGACTTTTCATCCCGAAGGAATCGAGTTCCTCGAGACGGTCCTCGCGCCCGACATCCCAAAGGCCACCGGCCGCACGGTCTTGTTGGTGGAGGACGCCGCGGTCCATGAGGCCTCCGCCGCGGCCATGGCAAACTTCCAGGCCTTCGAAGGCGTGGCTGGATTCGAGGAGGCGGTGCGCGCGGTGCACCGGTCCGAGCATCAAGTCGAAACCTACCTGACCGCGATCAACTGGTGCTGGCTGCAGTTGAAATTCCGCCCGCAAGATTACGGCGCGCTCGCCGCCCAGGGCGCCTGGTGGGAAGGCGCTGGCTATAAGCCGTGGGCCCGGCGCGTCTTCCTGGAATTTAGCCAGCGACATGAACAAGCGCGCGACCCGCGCTACGCCGAGCTCAGCCGTTGGGTCGCAGGACGCTTGCGCGCCTTGCAGGATGAAAAACTCCCGGAGCCGGCGAGCGATCCCGACACGCTCGTCTTCGACGCCTGGGACCACGAGAACAGCGGGGAATGGGAGGAAGCGCAAGCCTGCCTGGATCGCGTGGTCGCGCTCCGTCCGAAGAACGTGCAATACCTGCTCATGCGCGCTGCTTTCGACGCGCGCCGCGCCTGGAAGCTCGAGAGCGAAGGCAAACCCGAGAACGCCTTCTGGTATGCCGCCAGCGTCGCGGATACAAATGCGGTTCTGGAGCAGGCGCCGAACTCAGCCAACGCCTATTCGTATCGTGCCTATGCAAAGCAAGGCCTGCGTGCGCCTAACGAGGAAGTCATCGCCGACCTCCGAAAGGTGCTCGAGATTTCTCCGCTCGACGCCCAAGCCATGCGGCGCCTGAGTTCCCTCGTGCGGTGGAGCGCGCCGGCGGAAGCGCTCGCGCTCCTCGAGCGCGCGCTTACCGCCAACATCGGCTACTTCGACCTGCCCCACGTGCACGCGGAGATCGCGGAGATTTACCAGGACCAGGAGAAGCCGGAGGCAGCGCTCGCCTCCCTGGAAAAAGCGATCGCGATCAAGAACGACCAGGCGAAGTGGTATGAGACGCGGGCGCGCCTCGAGCAGGCGCTCGGTCGGCCGGCGCCGGAGATCCAGGAGCGGCTGGCCGCGGGCTTGCGGGTGGTGGGCGACATCGAGATGAAGCGGGCGAAAAAAAGCGAGGCTTTCCAGGCCTATTGGCAAAGCCTCGAAGCCGTCCTCACGAGCGCGGCCCCGCCCTCGCCGGCCGCCTTGGCTGCGGCTTTCGAACCGGTCTCGCGCACGATCATTCGTCTCGGTTCGCGCGCGCGCGCACTCGAGTTCTGGAGCGTGGCCGCGGCGACGGAACGTTTTGCCGGCTGGCAGGAAGCGATCGCGGTGGAGCGGGCCCGTCTCGAGGCCCTGCCCGCCGCGGAGAGGACTCGTTAGGGTGCAGGTTGGGCGCGCGCTTCCAGCGCCGCCGCCTCGGCCTCGCGTCCGGCGCGCCGGAGGCAGCCGGCATACATCAGGAGAACGTTGCGCGCGCTTTCCGGGTGCGGCGATTTCTCGATGATCGCCAGCGCTTGTTGGTAGAGCGCTTCCGCTTCCGGGCCGCGCTCGCGCAGGCAAACGATGTTCGCCACCAGCGCGAGCCCGAGCGCGGCCTCCGCCGAGTCGACGCCGTGAAGTTTCTCGATGATCGCGTTTGCCCGGCGGGCGGGCGCTTCCGCGGCGGCGTACTCGCCTTGGAGGAAAAGATTCGAGGCTTCGGTCGCCAGTGCGCCGGCGGTTTCACTGGCGTTGGCGCCGTGGATTTTCTCCGCCAGCTGGCTGGCGCGCGCGAAGAGCGGCGCGGCCTCCGCATAATGGCGCTGGGCACTGCGCAGGCCGCCCCATTGTAAATAGAAGCGCGGCCACCTCGGCGCGGGTCGAGAGCGGGAACTGCCGGGCGATACGATCAGCGCGCGCATAAAGGTCCTCCGCGCGCACGTATTCCTTTTGGTTCTGGAGCAGGTAAGCCAGGCGCGTGAGCGGCGTGATCAACTCCAGCGAATCCGCGCCGTGCACTTGCTCGCGCACTTCCACCGCGCGCGTGTAGAGCTTCTCCGCCTCCGCCATTTCGCCCGCCTCTTCGCGCAGTCCGGCCATGCGGTTGAGCGCGCTGGCAAACTCCACGCTCGGCTTCCCCGCCGCCTCCCAAAGGGCGAGCGCCTCCGCGAGCTCCTCCCGGCCGCGAGCTTCCTTATCCGTCTGGAAATACAGTTGCGCCAGGTATGCCCGGCAGGTTGCCAGCGGCGCGCCGCCGCCCAGGCGCGCCGCCTCCGCGCAGGCCGCGAGGTAGAGCGTCTCCGCGCTCGCGTGGCGTTGGTCGGTCGAGGCCTGGTTTGCGGTTTCGAGGTAGGTTTTCCAAAGCGCTTCCTGCGCCTCCGCCCCCGAGGCCAGGAGGAGCACGGCGCCGAGCGCGCCGATGGAAACCGCCAGGTGCGGACGCATCTTCATGGCTCCACCTCCGCGGGCGGCTGTTCCTCGGCCAGGCGCACGCGGTAGCGCACGCGATATTGCTCGAGCGGCGGCGGCGGGCCGCCCTCGAAACGCCGGTCGGGCGCGATCCACCCAGACCACATCCGGTCGGCTGCTCGGGGCGAAGCCGGGAGCGCAACCGGGAACAGCTGGAGATTTTCCCCCGCGGGCCCGGCGGAGATTTCGCGGCTGAAATTGCGCGAGCGCAGCGCGGCCCAGGCCGGCACGATGATCGCATCCTCTTCGCTGCGCGCCTCGCTCCAGCGGATCTCGGCGTAGCTGCGATCCGAGGCGCTCACCAGCAGGGCCACGTTGAACTCGGCCGCCCGGAGCTCGGCCACGGTTCGTCCTGCCGCAGGCACGCGCGTTTCGATCTCAAGCGCGAGCGCTTTTCCGTCGAGCGTTGGCGGATGCTCGGCCGTGAGATAGCCGAGGCCACCCGCGCCCAGCACCAGGAGCGCGATCGCGGCCAAGGCCACGCCTTGCCGTCGCAAGTAGCCGGCAAAACCAGTGCCGCCAAGGAGCAGGCTAACGAGTAATCCCACGAGCCCGCCGGCCACGAACGCCAGCGGCGCCCAGAGCCCTACGGCCGCGCACGCCCGCTGGCCCTCCATCGCCGAGACGTGGTGCGCCTGCATCGCCCAGTCGGAAACCGGGATCGCGAGGAACGCGCCCGCCGCACCCGTGAGCAAGCCCACGAGCAAACCCAGCGGCCAGCGTCTTGGCCTTGCCGGGGTCGTTGCGTCCGACGTCACGCTCCCGTTTTTAGCCGATCGCGCGGGCGAGCGGAAGGCGCTTCTCGGAAATCAGGGCACGGCCACGCCGCCCTTAAGCACCAGCTTCACCCGCCGCAGCGCGCTCACGTCCTTGGACGGATCGCCTTCCACCGCGACCAGGTCGGCCAGCAGCCCTGGCCTAACGAATCCACGATCGGCCAGATGAAACGCGGCCGCATTTCCACTCGTCGCCTGCCGCAGCACTTCCAGCGGCGTGAAACCGTATTCGTTCACCAACAGCTCCGCCTCGAGCGCGTTTTCGCCATGCGCAAAAACGCCCACGTCGCCGCCGAAAACAAAGGTCACCCCGGCGGCGCGCGCGGCTTTCATGCTCGCGCGTTTCTGGGCGATCCGCGGCGGCTCCGGCTCGCTCCCTTTCTTCCAGCCGCGATAACGCGAGACCGCGTCGCCGGCCGCGACCGTGGGGCAAAGCGCGACGCTTTTTTGCTTCATCAAATCGAAGATCTCGCGCGTGCCTTCGTCGCCGTGCTCGATCGTTTCCACGCCTGCCAGCACCGCGCGGCGCATCCCCTCCGGGGTGGTTGCGTGCGCTACCGTTGGGCGGCCGGCGGAGCGCGCGGTTTGCACGATGGCGTTCAATTCCTCCTGCGAAAAAGTCGGCTGCGCGGTGCCGTTCGGGCCCCAGCGATAATCGGCGTAGACCTTGATCACGTCCGCGCCCTTACCGATCTGCTCGCGGGTCGCGCGCGTGCATTCCTCGACCCCGCTCGCTTCCTGCGCGCCCTGCGGCACTGGGAAATTAGCCAGCAACTTCGGCCCGTAGCTGCCGGTAGCCACGAGCGCGCGTGTCGCGATGAGCAGGCGCGGGCCCGGGATCACGCCGAGCTCGATCGCCCGCTTCAGGCCGGCGTCGGCGTCGCCTGCGCCCTCCGTCCCGAGGTCGCGCGCGGTGGTGAAGCCGGCCGCGAGCGTTCGGCGCGCGTGCACCGTCGCGCGGGCCACGCGCTCGGCTAACGACTCGTTCAAGACCTGGTCGTTCCAGCTGGTCTCGTTATACGGATGGAGGAAAAGATGTGCGTGGCCCTCGATCAAGCCGGGCAGCAAGGTCTCGTTAGGCAGCGAGATCGGGCGCGCTTCGGGCGGCGCCTCCACCGCAGGGACCGGCGGCCGCGATCCGTTCGCCGCGCACGAGCACGCTCCAGCCGGGGTGCATCTCCTGGCCATCGAAAACCGCCGCCGGTTGCAGGAGCAAGACCTCTTCCGCACGCAGGTCGAGCGTGCCGGCCAGGAGGAGAAGGAGCGCGAACCGGATCACGCTTTCTCCGCGATAATTTCGTGAAACATCGGCGTGGTGAAAAGGGTCTGCGGGTCGGCTTCGGCGGCGGCAAATTCGCGCCGGAGATCGGCCGCCCATTCCGGGGTCACGCGGCCGAGGTCGACCAGACGCGCGGCGTTGATCTCGATGAAACTTTTCGGCCATTGCCAGGTGAAATCGCGCGGGGTGACGCAGCGCACCTGCGGGCGGATCGAGCGCACGCGGAAGCCGGCAGCGCCGAGCAAGCGCGGCAGTTCCTTGGCGATGTTTGGCTCGCCACCGGCCGCGCGCCAGCTGTCCATGACCTCGCGGATGAAGCCCTCCAGGTGCGGCTGCCGCGGCATGAAGCAGAAGGTTTCGTAGTCGCTGTATTCGTGGAAAATCGCGAGGCCGCCGGGGCGGAGGGCCGCGGCCAGGGTGTCGACTAATTTAGCCGGCGAGCTCACGAACGAGGCCACCCAGCGGCACCAGCTGGCGTCGTAGCCGAGCTCGCCTAACGAGTGCTCCATCAGGTCGGCCTCGCGGAATTCCACGTTCGCCAGGCCGCGGCGCTGGCAACGTTCCCGGGCCGAATCGAGGAAGCGCGCCGAGCGCTCGATCCCAAGGACGGCGCCGGTCGGGCCCACGATCTCGGCGAGATCGGCGGTGGCGTAGCCCGGGCCGCAGCCGACATCGAGCACGCGCGTGCCGTGCGTGATCCCGGCCGTGCGCCAGCTTTCCGCCGCGGCCGCGCGCCAGACGCGATGCTGCAAGCCGAGCCGCGCCACTTCTTCATCGTGCGTCCCGAGGACGTAATCAGTTTCGCCTTTGGCCATGCGAAACGATGAGCGCGAAATCCCAGCGGCGCGACGGGAATTAACGCGCACGCTGGATTGCGGCGGCGCGATGCAGCTGTTCATTCGCGGGAGATGCGCGCACGCAAGGCAGCGGTCTTTTTCGTCCTGGTCACGGTCGCGCTCGACATGCTCGCGCTCGGCTTGATCGCGCCTGTCCTGCCGCGGCTGGTGCTCGATTTCCTCGGGGGCGATTCCACCTCGGCGGCGAAATGGTTCGGCATTTTCGGGACCGTCTTCGCGCTCATGCAGTTCATTTTTTCGCCGGTCCTGGGCGTCCTCTCGGATCGCTTCGGGCGCCGGCCGATCATCCTGCTGTCTAATCTCGGCCTGGGCCTGGATTACCTGGTGATGGCGCTCGCGCCAACCATCGGCTGGCTCTTTCTCGGCCGGGTGCTCGCGGGCATCACCGCCGCGAGCATCAGCACGGCGATGGCCTACATCTCCGATGTGGTCGCGCCGGAGCAACGCGCCCGCGCCTTCGGATTGGTCGGCGCGGCCTTCGGGGTGGGCTTCATCCTCGGGCCGGCGCTCGGCGGGCTCCTGGGCAACGCCGATCCGCGGCTGCCGTTCTGGGTCGCCGGCGGGTTGAGCCTAACGAATGCAATCTACAGCTACTTCTTCGTTCCGGAATCGCTCGCGCTGGAGAAGCGCCAGGCCTTTACTTTTCGCCGCGCGAATCCGGTCGGCTCGCTGGTTTTGCTCCGGTCGCATCCGGAGTTGTTTCATCTCGCGGCGGTGCAATTCATCGGCTACCTGGCGCACGAGGCTTTCACCGTCTGGGCGCTTTACTCGATCTATCGCTACACCTGGAGCACGGGGATGATCGGCCTCTCGCTGGCGGTTTTTGGCGCGATGTCGGTGATTGTCTCCGGCTTCTTCGTGGGGCGGATCGTCGCCTGGCTGGGCGAGCGGCGGACACTTTATTACGGACAGCTTTTTGGCGCCATCGGGATGGTGCTGGCCGGGCTCGCGCGCAGCGGGCCGATGCTCCTGGCCTCGATCCCGGTGCTCTCGCTTTGGGGCATCTCCGGGCCGGCGGCGCAGGGGATGATGACCCATCGGGTGCGCGAGCAGGAGCAGGGGGAATTGCAGGGTGCGATCAGCAGTCTGCGCTCGCTCGCGGTGCTTTTCGGGCCGGGGTTGTTCACGTTTACCTTCGCTTATTTTATCAATCCGGCGCGCCGCTGGCACGTGCCCGGAGCGCCTTGGTATCTCGCCGGCGCGCTGCTTTTCCTCTCCATGCTCCTGGCCACGCGGATCGCGCGGCGCCCGGCGATCCCGCGCGCGACGGCGCCTCACGAGACGGATGTCGTCCCGCCAGAAGGCGTGACTTCCGGCACGCTCGCGCCGGAGGAATTCCGTGCCTGATCTTCGTGGATGCGGGGTTTAGGCTGCGCTTTGTAAGCTGGCGTCATGGAACTTCTCCCTCCCCCGAACACGATGTATCGCGCGCTCTGCGAGCGGGACGCGAGCTTTGAAGGCATCTTCATCGCCGGCATTCGCACAACCGGAATTTTTTGTCGTCCGACGTGCAGCGCGCGCAAGCCGCAGCCGCAAAACGTGGAGTTTTTCGCGACTGCTTCCGATGCGCTCCTGGGCGGCTACCGGCCGTGTCTGCGCTGCCATCCGATGGATCCGGCGCAACGCGCGCCGGCCTTGATCGAGCGCCTGCGCGCGGAAGTGGAGAGGGCGCCGGGTGGCCGGATCACGGAGAAAGAATTGCGCGACCTGGCGATCGATCCCTCGACCGCGCGCCGGCAATTCCTGCGGCATTACGGCATGACCTTCCAGGCCTACCATCGCGCGCGGCGGATGGGTCTGGCCCTGCGCGAAGTGCGGAATGGCGCGCGCGTCGAGGAAGCGCAAGGCGAGAGCGGATTCGAATCCGCCAGCGGATTTCGCGAAGCGTTTGTGCGGATTTTTGGCGAGCCGCCGAGCGATGCGAAGGCGCGCGGCTGCCTCTTTGCGGAGCGCATCGAGACGCCGCTCGGCGTGATGCTGGCGGTGGCGGACGACGCCGGCCTGCGCTTGCTGGAGTTTGCCGATCGCCGCGCGACGGAGCGGGAGCTGCGGCTTTTGCGGACGCGCCTGGGCCGCTCGATCGTTCCCGGCGAGCATCGTTTTCTCGCGCAAATTCGCGCTGAACTTGCCGCCTATTTTGCCGGCGAGATGTTGGAATTCCGCACGCCGCTCGCGCCGGTCGGGACCGAGTTTCAATTGCGCACCTGGGAGCTGCTGCGCTCGATCCCGGTCGCGGAAACGCGCTCGTATTCCTGGATGGCCGACGGCTTGAAGATCCCCGGCGCGCGCCGCGCAGTCGGGCGCGCGAACGGCACCAATATGCTCGCGATCATCATTCCGTGTCATCGCGTGATCCGCGCGGACGGAACGCTCTGCGGCTACGGCGGCGGCTTGTGGCGCAAGAAGTGGCTCCTGGAACACGAGCGAAAATTCGCTCCTTGAAAGCAGCCTCCGGGCGTTGCCGGACGTAACTTTTGCGATGTCTCGTCGCGCACTTTTCCTTGGCACGATCGCGCTCGCGTGCGGCTTGTTCTGGACGATGCGGAATTCCCGGGCGGCCACAGCGACGCCGGAATACCAGGTGCTGATAAAAAGCGAGCGCTTCGAGGTGCGACTTTACGGGCAGCTGGTGACGGTGAGTGCGCCCTTGCACGGCGAGGAGGGGGAACGCGAGGGAGCTTTCCGCCGGCTCTTTCGCTTCATCTCCGGGGCCAACGCCCGCGGCGAGAAAATTCCCATGACCTCGCCGGTGCTGCAGACGACGGCGCGGATGAGTTTCATTTTGCCTAACGAGAGCACGAAGACGCGCCCGAATGATCCAGCGCTGTTGGAGGAAGTGATTCCAGCCGGGCGTTTCGCAAGCTACCGCTTTCGCGGAAACGCCTCTCCGGAAAACGCGCGCCAGGCGCTGGAGACATTGCGCGCCTGGATCACGGCCAATGGCCTGACCGCCGCAGAGGAAGGCCGGGTGGCCTACTACGACCCGCCTTGGACGCCGCTCTTCCTGCGTCGGAACGAGGCCTTGATCCGCCTGCGCTAAAACCGGCCTCCAGCGGAAACTGCGGCTTGCGGCGCTTCGTCGATCCGGCGCAGAGTAGGCGCGCATGAGACTCCAGCGGCAGGCCTACCAGGACATCGAGCGCATCATTGAATTCGACTTCGTGCGCGCGACCGAAGCCGCGGCTTTGAATTCCCTCCAATGGCTCGGGCGCGGCGAGAAAGAGCTGGCTGATGCCGCCGCCTGCGATGCGATCCGCGGGATGTTCGACTTGATGAACATCTGCGGCGAGGTCGTGATCGGCGAGGGGATCAAGGACGACGCGCCGGGGATTTTCAAAGGCGAACATCTGGGCACGTGGCTGCCGGGTTGCCCGCCGTTCGACATCGCGCTCGACCCGATCGACGGCACGACGAACATCTCGAAAGGCGCGCCGAATTCGATCGCCTGCATCGCGGCCGCGAGCCCAGAAGAAGGAGTGAAAGTCGCGCTGCGCGACATCCCGGCGTTCTACATGATGAAGCTGGCCTACGGACCGGAAGTGGTGCGGAGCATGCAGATCTCCGGGTTGCAAAGCGTGAAGCTCGAGAGCCCGATCGAGGAGATTTTGATTACGGTGGCGAAGGCGTTGAACAAGCGCGTGCAGGATGTGGTGGTGATGTTGCTCGACCGGCCGCGGCACAAGGAGATGGTCGCGGAAATCCGGCGCGTCGGCGCGTCGCTGCGGATGATCAGCGATGGCGACATCGCGGCCGCGATCGGGCCGGCGATTCCGGAGAGCGGGATCGATCTTTATCTTGGCATTGGCGGTTCGCCGGAGGCGGTCCTGGCGGCGGCGGCGATCAAGTGCCTGGGCGGCGACATGCAGTGCCGGATGTGGCCGCGCGATGAGAAGGAGCGCGCGCAGTTGATCGCCGACGGCTACGGCGACGATCTTGGGCGGGTCTTTTTTGCCGACGACCTGGCGCATGGGAAGAACATCATTTTCTGCGCGACTGGGATCAGCGACAGCGCGCTCGTGCCGGGCGTGAAAACGCGCGGTGCGAAGACGATCACGCATTCCGTGCTCATGCGGGCGAAGAGCAAAACCGTGCGCTTCATCCGTGCGCAGCACGACCTGCAGAACAAGACGATCCGATTACGTTCGACGAACCGGGAGCACCGGATTTAGCCGGCGCCTTCGAAAAACTCGACAACCCCAAGAGCAACTGCTGGAATTCCCCACGACCATGAGAGACCTACCGAAGACCGAGCTGTCGCCAGACAATGGCTGTATCATCGACACGAAATGGAAAGTCGGGCCGCTGAGTTATCATGCCTGCGCCGCGCAGATGATGACGGACAAGCCGGCGGAGGGCTTGGTGCGCCTGCCGGAAGTGGTGATCTACGATCACGCCGGCTTCAAGGGCGCCTACGCGCGGACTAACCTGAGCTTCCATTTCCTGGGCGATTATTGGAACGACCGGATCAGCTCGCTCATCGTGGTCAGCGGCGTCTGGCGCTTCTATCGCGACGATTATTACAAGGGCGACCATTGGGATCTCGGCCCGGGCTTCTACGAGTGCTTCTTCACCGATGCCGGCCCGGACGACGTCGTAAGCTCGTTCCAGGCGATCTCGCTGACGTAACCGCGGCAAAATTAGCCGGCAAGTTCAACCGCCTCGGCGGCGCAACCCCACGAGAGGGTAAAGCCGCAGCCGCCGTGGCCGTAGTTGTGGATCACCGCGCGGCCATCGCCTAACGACGCGCGCTCCAGCCGCACGCCGGTCCGGCGGAAGGGCCGCAGCCCCACGCGTTCTCCGAGGATTGCCGGCGGTGCCGGCCAGCGCAGGACCTGCGCGCACGCTTCTAATATAGAAGCGCGCTCGGCCGGGCGCGGGGTGCGGTCGGCACTGAGCTCGTTGGTTCCGCCGAGGACGCAATCGTGCGTGCGCGGGAAGGCGTACATCAACGGCGGATCGTCGCAGACGATCGCGTAAGCGAGCGGGTATTTTGCGACCAGCACGACCTGGCCGCGGTGCGGCTCGACCTCGCGATCGGGCACCAGTTCGCGCGCGCCCACGCCGGCGCAGTTCACGAGGAGCGGATGTTTCCGCGGGACCTCCTCGAGCCGCGCGAAGCGGATGCCGCCCTCGATCCTTCCGCCGGCGGCCAGGAGTTCATCCGTCAGCCAGGCGAGGTAGATCCCGGTATCGATCATCGGCACCTCGAGCGCGTAGCCGCTGGCGAAGCCGTGAAGCGCGCAGTCACTGCTCGTTAGGCAGCGCGCTCCGAGCTGCCTGGCCCACGAAGGCACTGCGATTTCGCCCGCGCGGGCAAAGCAGCGCAGCTCGAGCAAGCGCACGCCGGTGCCCGGCACGCGCGCAAGGCCACGGAGTGTTTCAAAGGTCGCGAGCGCCCAGGGGAGGACGCGCTCGAGCGGCTCGACATCGTAGGGAAACCAGATCGCGCCGGCCGCGGCGGAAGTAGTGCGTGCGCCGGTTTCCTCCGCGTAGAGCCGCACGCGCGCGCCGGCTTTAGCCAGCAAGATGCCGCAGGTGAGCCCGGCCACGCCGGCGCCGATGACCGCGATCTCGCTTCCGCTTTCGAATTGCACGCGCCTGAGCGGAACCATAACCTCGCGAGCGTGTCGAAAGGAAAACTTCGGCTGGTGGCGGCGCTGTTCTTTTGCCTCGGGGAGGTCGCGTCCGCGAGCGTGCCGCGGGTCTCGCGGTTCGCCGCGTTTGAGGGCGCCAAGGTGCACTACAGCAGCCATGGGGAAGGCCCGGTGGCCTTCGTGCTGGTGCACGGCTGGAACTGCGACGAGAGCGTTTGGACGCGCCAAATCCTCGCGCTCACGGAAAAGGCGCGCGTGCTCACGGTCGACCTCCTGGGCCACGGCGAAAGCGATCGGCCGTCGGTGAACTATACCATGGATCGGCAGGCGGAGGCGCTCGACGCGGTCCTGCGCGATGCGGGCGTGACCGCTGCGATCCTCGTGGGCCACAGCAACGGCACGCCGGTGATCCGGCAATTTCTCCGACGTTTTCCGGCGAAGGTGCGCGCGCTGGTGATCGTGGATGGGGCGCTGCGGCCGTTTGGCGATGCGGCGATGATGGAGCGATTTATCGCGCCGCTGCGCGGTCCGGAGTACGCCGCGACGGTGAGACGATTTGTCGACGGGATGACCGAACCGATGAAGGACGAGCATGCGCGCGCACAGGTGCGGGCGATGATGCAGCGCGGTGCGCAGAACGTGGCCGTGAGCGAGATGGAAAGTATGCAGGAGGCGGACTTGTGGAAGCCCGACCGGATCGAGGTGCCGGTGTTGATGCTAATGGCAAAGCAGCCGGCCTGGACCGCGGAGTATGAAGAATTCGCGCATTCGCTTTGCCCCAATCTGGACTACCGAGTCTGGAGCGGCGTCTCGCATTTCCTGATGATCGACGAGCCGCAGAAGTTCAATGACGCGCTCCTGGAGTTCGCCGCCAAGCACGACCTCCTGCGAAAATAGCCGGCAACTTCGGCGCGCGGATCTTGATGCGCGCGGCGGGGGATTAACCTACACTTTGGCTCGATGGTAGCCCTGGCGACGGAACAAACTTTGAGCGAGCGCGTGCTCGCGGGCGAACGCATTTCCGCGGCCGACGCGCTCGAGCTTTATCGCTGGCCGCTGGCCGAGCTGGGCGCACTCGCGGATGCGCGGCGCCGCGCCGCGGTGCCGGACGAAACCGTAACCTATATCGTCGACCGGAACATCAACTACACCAACGTCTGCAATGTCTACTGCAAGTTCTGCGCGTTCTACCGCACGGAAAAGGATGCCGATCATTACGTGTTGAGCTTTGAGGAACTCGACCAGAAGCTCGACGAGCTGACCGCAGTCGGTGGGGTGCAAATTTTGATGCAGGGCGGGCATCATCCGAAGCTTGGACTTCGAGTGGTATCTCAATCTCCTGCGGCATATCCGCGACGAAGTATCCGCACATCAACATCCACGGATTCAGCCCGCCGGAGTTCCAGCATTTCGGGAAGGTCTTCGGGCGATCGCTGCGGGAAATAATCAGCGAGTTCAAGGCCGCAGGCCTGGGCTCGATCCCGGGCGGCGGCGGGGAGATTCTGGTCGATCGGGTGCGCAACCGGATCTCGCCCTTGAAGTGCAACTCCGACCAATGGCTCGAGGTGATGCAGATCGCGCATGAGCTCGGCCTGAACTCGAGCGCGACGATGATGTTCGGCCATGTGGAGACGATCGAGGACCGGATCGAGCATTTGCAGCGGTTGCGCGACCAGCAGGATGCGAGCGGCGGCTTCACCGCGTTCATTTGCTGGACCTTCCAGCCGGAAAACACGGTCTTGAAAATCAAGCAACGCGCCGGCGTGGCCGAGTATCTCCGGATGCAGGCGCTCGCGCGCATCTTCCTGGATAATTTCCCAAACGTGCAAAGCTCCTGGGTCACGCAGGGGCCCGACATTGGCCAGATCGCGCTGCGCTACGGGGCAAATGATTTCGGCTCGGTGATGATGGAGGAGAACGTGGTCAGCAGCGCAGGCACGACGTTTCGCCTGACCGCCGGGGACATCGAGCGCCTGATCCGCGAGGCCGGCTACGAGCCGCGCCGCCGGAATAATTGGTATCAACTCTTGAATTAGAGCCGCGGAATGCGTTCTTCCCCCGCGCCAAACCGAAAGCGTCCGCGGGAAATCCGCCTTGACGATCCCTTGCCACTACCAACTAATACCGCCTGCACCGGGCTGGCTTTGACAGGCCCGCGCAAATCCTTGTTTTTATGAAAAGCTCCGTTGGTCCCGTTCGCAGCCTCCTGGCCCTTTGCACTCTGCTGTTGGCGCTGCTCCCACTTTCGCCCCTCTCGGCGCAGAACAGCGGCATGACCATCCGGTCGATCGAGGTGCAATACACTGGTCCGGAAACGATCAGCCGCGACCGCATCCTCGCGCAGATGCGCACGAAGGTGGGGCAGAATTATTCCGACAACATCGTCGAGCAGGACATCAAGAATCTCTACAACACCGGCCAGGTGCAGAACGTCCGCATCTTCGGCCAGCCCACCGGTGAAGGCGTGCGGGTGATCGTGGCCGTGCAGACGCGCGCGCTCGTGCACGAGATCGAGATCAACGGCGCGACCAAATTGTCGGCTAAATTTCTGCGCAAGAAAATCGGCGCGAAACCGAACGCGCCGCTGGACGAAGACGCGCTCGGGAAAGGCAAGCAGGAGATCATCGATGCCTATCGCGCGAAAGGCTTCAACGACGTCGACGTGCAGTATCGCGTGGAGACGAACGAAGCGCGCGGCACTTCGCGCGTAGTCTACACGATCAACGAAGGCCAGAAGGGCGCGATCAGCCGGATTCGCTTCGAGGGCAACCGCGCGTTCAGCGATTACATCCTGCGCAAGCAGATGAAGACCAAGGGCAAAACGCTCATCTCTTTCCTCGATAAATCCGGCCGACTCGACGAGGTCCAATTGCAACAAGACGTGGACGCGGTGCGCGAGTTTTACCAGAACAAGGGCTACATCGACGTCGAGGTGAAGGACACCCGCCGCGAGCGCCAGGGCGGCCGGATGATCCTGATCGTGGCGATCAATGAAGGGCCGCAGTATCACGTGGGCCGAATCGTGATCAAAGGCACCAAGGTCGCGCCCGCCGACAAGGTCCGCCTCCTGATCAAGATGAAGGAAGGCGATCCTTATTCGCCCAAACAGATTCGCGAAGACGCCAAGCGCATCGCGGACGGCTACGGCAGCGGCGGCTACGTCGACCTCGTGGTCCAGCCGCAAGGGGTGCCGAGCGGCCCGGGCAAGATCGACATCAATTACCAGATCGAGGAAGGCACGCGCTCGTTCGTGCAACGGGTCAACATCATCGGCAACACCCGCACGAAGGATAAGGTCATTCGCCGCGAGGTTTTGATCGCACCCGGCGATGTCTTCAGCACCACTCGCGTGGAAACAAGCAAGAAGCGCCTGGAGAATCTCGGCTATTTCTCGCGCGTCGAGACGTTCCCGGAAGACACCGGCGTGGCCGGCCGCAAGGACCTGGTCGTGCAGGTGGACGAGAAGCGCACCGGCTCGCTCAACTTCGGCGCCGGCTTCAGCACGATCGATAGCGTGATCGGTTTCATCGAGCTGACGCAGGGCAACTTCGACCTGATGAACTGGCCGAACTTCACCGGCGGCGGCCAGAAATTCCGCGCCCGCGTGCAGTTTGGCTCGCAGCGGAAAGACTTTGTCGTCTCGCTCACCGAGCCGTATTTCCTCGATCGCCAGCTCTCGTTAGGCGGCGAAGCCTACTACCGCGAGGCAAACTTCCTCAGCTCGATCTACGACCAGCGGAACTACGGCTTCTCCGTCGTGGCCCGCCGCGGCATCGGCCGCTTCATGTCCGCCAGCGTGGAGTATCGCCTGGAAGACGTGGACATTTTCAACGTCTCGCAGGACGCCTCTTCGTTGATCAAGATTGAGGCCGGTTCCCGCACCAAGAGCCAGGTTTCGACTCAGCTCCTGCTCGACACGCGCGACAATCCCTTCCTTTCCCGCCGCGGCCAGCGCATCGTCTTCACGCCCTTCATCGCCGGCGGCTTCCTCGGTGGAAGTACGCAAACCTTCGGCGGCGATCTGGAAATGTCGCAATACATCCCGCTGCCTTACGACCTCATCGTGCTGGTCAACGGCGAGCTGGCGACGATCGACACCTGGGGCTCGGCCAAGAACGTGCCCCTCTTCGACCGCCTCTTCCTCGGTGGCGCAAATAACCTCCGCGGCTTCAACTTCCGCGATGTCGGACCGAAGGACGCCAACGGCGAGCCCATCGGCGGCCGCACCCTTGCGCGCATGACCGTGGAGTTGACTTTCCCGATCATCGAGAAGGTGCGCGGCGCGGTCTTTTCCGACGCCGGTTTCGTCGATCCGAATGCCTTTGATCTTGGCGGACGCCTCGCGTCCGACGTCGGCATCGGGCTGCGTCTGGACTTGCCAATCGGACCAATCCGTATTGATTACGGCTTCCCGGTTCAGACTGGCGGAAATAACAGCAGCTCCGGCCGCTTCAATTTCAATGTCGGTTATCAATTTTGAACGAACCGACAACCCTGCGGTCTATACCCTCTCTTAATTACCCGTTTATGAAAAAGTTCCTTACTGTCGCCGTCCTCGCCTCGATTGCCCTTCCGCTCGCGAGCTATGCTCAGGGCAATCTGAAAGTCGGCACGGTCGACATGAACATGGCCTTCAAAGAATATAACAAGACCAAGGACGCCGAGGCCAAGATCAACCAGGCCAAGGACGCCGCGCGCAAGGAATACGAGGATCGCGCCGAGTCTTACAAGAAGGCGCTGGACGAGATCAACAATCTCAACAAGCAGCTCGAAGGCCCAACCTTGAGCGCCGATGCGAAGACGCAGAAGGCCAAAGAGCGCGACGAAAAGATCGCGAACATCAAGAACATGGAGCGCGAGATCAACGAATTCCGCCAGACGCGCGAGCGTCAGTTGCAGGAGCAGGCGCTCCGCATGCGTGAAGGTATCGTCAAGGAAATCACCGACATCGTGATGGACAAAGTGAAGGCTAATAACCTCGACCTCGTCTTCGACAAAAGCGGCATGAGCCTTAATGGCGTCCCCGTCCTGATGTATTCGCGCGAGCCGATGGAATTCACCAACGACATCGTCGCCGTGCTCAACAAGCCCGGCCGGGTCTCGACCGCCGATGCTTCGCCGGCCGCCTCGGCCGCCGCCAGCAGCACGCCCGCCCCGGCCAAGAAGCCCTAAGCGCTTTCCTGCTTTAGAAAAAACACACGTAGGTTCGCCTGCGTGTGTTTTTTTTTGCTCCGTGCCGGTCGCGCCATCCCGGGCGATATTACCACGCGCATCTCCACTCAATGTTGTCCCGCAAATTCTCCGCCTGCCTCCTCCTCGTCCTCGCGCTCGCGTGCGCCGGTCTGGGCGGGCTCCGCGCCGGCGAAGAATGGCGCGCCACCCTCGGCCCGTATGCGCCCGGCAATTTTCCGGAGCTGCGGCCCGCGCGGGCGCACTACAATTTCGGCTGGAACGGAGTCACCGCCGCGACCGCGGAACTGCGCTTTTCGCGCACCGCCGAGGGACTTTTGCAACTCGAGGCCACCGGCCGCACCGAAGGGCTGGCGCGCAAGCTTTGGAAATTCGAGGTCGAGCACCGGAGCACGGCGGAGCCACGCACCCTGCGCCCCATCCAGGTGCGGGAAGTGGAGCGCGCGCGAAACAAGCGCCTAACGACTGAAATTACTTTCACCCCGCAGGGCGCGACCAGTCGGCGGCTGGAGGAAAAGAACGGGCAATCGAAGGATAAGACCCGCAGCTTCACTCTGCCAGACACCATGAGCCTTAGCTCGGCGCTCCTCTACCTGCGTTCGAAACCGCTGGCTCAAGGCGCGGTCGAACGCGTGGTCGTTTATCCCCAAACGACCGGTTACCTCTGCACCGTGACGGTGCTGGGCCGGGAGCAAATCACCGTGCCCTTGGGCACCTTTCCGGCGATCAAGGTCGACGTGCAGTTGCAGAAGATAAATGACCAGCACGTGCTCCAGCCGCACAAGAAATTCAAGCAGGCCACCGCCTGGCTCTCGGACGACAACGACCGCCTCATCCTGCGCGCGGAGTCGCAAATCTTCCTGGGGACTGTGTTTCTGGAATTGCAGTCGGTCCAGTTCGAGGGCGGCGTGGCCAAGCCCTGATCCGGCAGCCTAGCGACCCTGGTAAACCGGCTCGCCAGTGGGCGCATACCGCAGCGGGCGGCGCACGCTGTTCCCGCGCCGCGGAACCACCATCCCGGGCGACTGCTGGCCCGGGAGCAGACCGAGCGCGGCCAGGGTGGGCAGGTCGAGGCGGCCGTTCGCTTCCATCCCGAGGCGCGCCTGGAAGGCTCGCAAGCGCGAAGGCCGTCCCGGGCCCGAAGCTGCCGTCAATTCCACTGCGATAAAGTCCCTGGCGCGACAGGAGCACCTGCGTGCCCACGACCACGCGTTGCTGCACCTCCGCCGGCGCTCCCTCGTAGGGCGTGCCGGCAAAAATAGACAGCGTCATCCGGCTCTCGTTAGGCGCGGTCGTTTCCTCGAAACCGCGGGGAGCCGGCGCCTGCAGGTTCGCGGTTTCCTCCGGTCGTGGGGCGGGCCGGGGCGGTGCTGGCGGCGCGACTCGCGCGGGCGTGGCCGCCGGGGGCGGGGCGCTGGCTACGGCGCCTTTCACCCCTAACGACTTCTGCGTTTCCGCATTCAATTCGCCGGTAATCTGGAGGCCGTTCCGAATTTGATAGCGCCGGATGGCCGCGGTCGTGTCGGTATCTTTTTGCCCGCTGATCTCGCCGTAATAAAAGCCCTGGTCCTTGAGTTTTTGCTGCACGGTCGAGAGGACGGCATCGGCGCGCACGCTCGCGGGCAGGAGGAGGCACGCGGCCAGCAGGGGGAGAAGCGCTTGTTTCATCATGTGGTTTTGTTTTTGGACGCCGGCGGCGACACGCTATTCAGCCCGGGCGACCATGGCTGGCACGGCTGTGGCGGCAGCGTAGCGCAGGATGCCGTCGGCAATCGCCACGGCCAGCTGTTCGCGATAGACCGGGTCGGTCAGCTTGCCGAGATCGGCGTCGTTTGAAAGAAACCCGCCCTCGACCAGAATCGCGGGGTGCCGCACGTTTGCGACCACGTAGAATTGCTCCGCGCGCGTTCCGCGATTGACCGCTTCGGTTTGCCTAACGAGCGCCTCCTGCACAAAGCCGGCGAGGCTTTGGCTGCGCGTGCCTGGCTCCGCCGAAGCCGCCGGCTGGAGGAACGGCAGCCAGCTGGGGATGATCGAGTCCTGCGCCTGGCGCGCGGCGTAGAAGGTTTGCACGCCCGTGGCGCTGGCGCGTGCCCCTTCGTCAAAGTGGATGCTCACGAAGACGCAATCGCGCGCGCGATTCGCCAGGGCCGCGCGCGCTGCCAGCGAGACGCGATCGTCGCGGCTCCGAGTCATGATCGTGTCCAACCCTTTGGTTTGGAGCAGGCGCTCCACCCGCTGGGCCACGTCGAGCGTGAGATCTTTTTCCTGCACTCCGCGCCGGATCGCGCCGGAATCCTTTCCACCGTGCCCGGCATCGATCACCACCCGCGCGAGGCTTCGCGAATCGCGCGCGTCGGCGGTGGCCGCGGTGGTGCGCGCGCGGGGCGGCACGAGTTGCAGCCAGGCGAGAGGAAACCGCCATCAACCCGAGCCCGAGCCAAGGCAACCAGCGCCGGAAAGGCGCGCTGACCGTGGGAGTTCCAGGAGGCATGGGGCAGCACTCGTTAGGCAGCAATCTCTGCCGGCGTCAGCGGACGGTAGCAGAGCGCGCTGCGCGCGTGTCGCTCGAGCAGGACCGCTTCGACCGCGCCCTGCTGTTCCCGCCGCCGCGCGGCGATCGTTTCCGCAGCCGGGAGTTCGCGCGCGCTGTTTTCGGCGAGGGCCATGCTTCCCGACGGTCCAGGCGTTGATCGCGGTTTGCAGCGCATCCTTCAGCGGCGCGGACGCTTGGTGCTCGCGCCGGAGAAACGTCTCCATCATTTCCGCAGAGGCGAAAGTGCCGCTTAAAACCCCGAACTCCTGCCGGCTTTCCGAAATCGTGGCGCCATTGGTCGCGATCGCGCCGTCGTATTCCACCCGCAGGAAAAGATCGTTTTCCGCGCGCTCGCCGATTTCGACAAAGAGCATCCGCGCGAGAAAAGGCGCGCCGTAGATTTGCTCGAAGGCGCCCTTGAGCATCGGGCTGAGCGAGTAGTAGGCCAGCCGCCGGAGCGACACATCCGCGGCCGAGCGGGTGAAACCCTCCGTGCTCGCGAGCTCGATCGCCGCCATGCGGAGCCGCTCGATGTCGCCCGGATGCCCGATCGCACCGAGGGCGATGCGATCGTAGATTTCAAACAACTTCTGCCGCGTGCTCCCGAGCGTGACCAGGAGGACTCCCTCCGCGCAGGCGAGGGCTACGATCGGCTGCCCTTCCGCGAGCTGCGTCTCGATGTATTCCCGGCGGTTCGCCACCGCTTCTACCCAGCGATACGGCTCCTCGGTCATCGTCCAGCAACTCCGCGCCCGAAGAGCGCCGAGATCTCCTCGTCCGGCAATGTTGTGATGCCATCGCGCGCGACCACTTTCAGCACCGGGAAAATTTTCCCGTGTCGATCGACTCCGCCAGTGGCCGTGTCCGCCTCCGCCGCGGTGTCGAGTGCGCGCAGGGCGAGGGTGACCGCCTCGTCGCGGTCCAATTCCGCGAGCCGCTTTGGACCCCATTGGTTTTCGTAATAGAGAACACCACGGACTGCGGGTGAACCGGAGCCGGTGGCGGCATATTCAGCAACCTCGAAATTCGCGCCCATGGCGTCGTAAAAGTAAAGCCGCGCCCCGCCTTCACCCGCGGCGTCGTAGGTCGCGAAGATCGGCACGACCACGCCCACGCCCTGCATCACGAAGCCAAAATTGTCGCGCAGCAATTTAGACAGCGCTCTCACCTTGCCGTCCACGCTCATCTCCTGGAGCTGGGTGCGCCGGAAAAATTGGAAGGAATGCTCGAGCACGCGCGCCATCTCCCAGGCGGTCGCAGGCACGCCCGCGATCGCCATGATCGAGTGCCGGTCGATCTCCAGCACCTTGTCGGCGCGATCGTAGACCACGGTATTGCCCGCAGTGGCGCGCCGGTCGCCGGCCACAAGCACGCCGCCGGAAAACTTAAACGCCAGGATGGTGGTCGCCTGCGTCTGTGGTGGGAGCGCGGCGGGCGAAGCCGTGGTCGGAAGACTCGTTAGGCCGAGATTTCCCGTGCGTTGGAGCAAGGCGACGAAATCCGCCGCACCGCTCGCCACCCCGGGCTGGTCCATCACTGGCCGGTGCGCTGGCGATAGCGCTTCGACTGGTTCGGATCCACCTTCCGCATCTTCTTCAGAAGATCGCGCGTGTCCGGGCGGGTGATGTCCGGGGCCTTCGGCCCGTCGCCCTCGCCGCCCTGCTTCGGGCCCCACGGCACCGTCGGTTTCTCGATCCGCTCTGGCATGGGAAAAAGCTATGGAAGATTGCCCTGCAGTGCAAGCCGCCCACGACCGTGCGCGAGGCTTGCCACGCTTCTACGCCGGTGCCAAGCTCCCTGCCCATGAAGTTGCTCCTGGCGCACACCGCCCTCGTTCTGCTCGCGCTCAACTCCCTCCCCATGGCCGCCGCGCAAAGTGCCGTCACTGAAGGACGCTCCGAGGCCGCGGCGCTCGCCGAATTGACCAAGAAAATCGACGAGCAAAACCTGAAGCTCGACGCGCTTTCCCAGCAAATCCTGAAGCTCGAGCAGATGCTCACGAGCCAACGTCCCGGCGTGATGATCGGCGAAAGCACGCCTGCGCCCGCTTCCGCCTCCGCCGCGGCCACGGCGAGCGCGACCCCGGCGGTCTCCGGCGGCAACAGCCACGTGGTTGCGAAAGGCGAGACGCTGACTTCCATCGCCAAGGCCTACAAAGTGGGGGTGCAGGAATTGCAGCGCTTTAACCACATCGAGAACGACCGCGCGCTCCAGATCGGCCAGACGATTCAAATTCCCACGCCGGGCGCGTCCGCATCGCCCAGCCCGTCGCCTAATCCATGATCGAGTCTCCCGCAGTCCATCAATGGTTTCTCCGGAAACAGCATGATGGCAGTGTCTTTGGGCCGATGCCTTTCGCCCAGTTGACCCGCTGGGCCTCTTCCGCACAAGTCGCGCCTAACGACTCCATCTCCCACGACCAGGAGCATTGGATCAAGGCGCCGATGCTCCCCGAGCTGGGAATGGATTGGATCGTCGAGGTCACGAGCGAGCGGCTTTACGGCCCGACCACCCTCGGGTCGATCCGGGAATTTCTTCGCCTGGAGGAGATCGACGAGCAGACCAGCGTGATCAATTCCTGCGACGCCACCCGGCAAAAAATCGCCGACCTCGCGCCGCTTTTCGAAGCCGCGGATGAGGCTGAGCAAACCGGGGAGTTCATCAGCGGCCCCGGGTCCACCGGGATGTCGATCGCCGTCCAGGAGCGCATCCGCGACCTCGAGCAGGCGCTGCGCGAGGAACGCCGCGCCGCGGCCGAGGCCGAGCAGCGCTACCGCGAGCTCGAGGCGAAATACGCCGAGCTGCTGGCCGCACAGTCCGAGTAAAATCGCTCGTTAGGCCGCAGCGCCTTCCGCCGGCGCGCCAGTCGTCGCGTCGAGGAAAGATTGTTCCCAAAGGCGCGCATACTTTCCGCCGAGGGCGACCAACTCATCGTGCGTCCCGCGTTCGATGATCCGGCCGCGCTCGAGGACCAGGATTTGGTCCGCACGCAAAATAGTCGACAACCTGTGCGCGATCACGAAGCAAGTGCGGTGCGCCATTAGATGCTCCAGCGCTTCCTGGATCAACCGCTCGGTCGTCGTGTCCACGCTCGCGGTCGCCTCGTCGAGAATCAGGATCGGCGGGTCCTTCAGCAGCGCGCGCGCGATCGAGAGCCGCTGCTTCTCGCCCACGCTCAATTTCACTCCGCGCTCGCCGACCACGCTGCCGAGTCCTTCGGGCAAGCGATCGATGAAGACGCGCGCGTTTGCCGCTTCCGCCGCGCGCAAGACTTCCTCGTCCGTCGCCTGCGGATTGCCCATGAGCAGATTCTCGCGGATCGAGCCGTTGAAGAGGAAACTCTCCTGCGTCACCAGGCCCACCATTTTCCGCAAGGTGCGCACGCCGTAGGAGCGGATCGGTTTCCCGTCGACCAGGATTTCTCCCGCGGTCAGCTCGTAGAAACGCGTGAGCAGGTTCACCAATGTCGATTTCCCTGCGCCGGTCGTCCCGACGAGCGCGATCGTTTCGCCGGGCCGCGCGTGGAAGGTAATTCCCTGGAGCGCGGGCGCGTTCTCGTCGCCGTAGTTAAAGCCGACATTCTCGTAGCGCACGTCGCCGGTCACCGGGACGACCGCGGTCTCGGTCTCCCAGCCCGGCTCGATCGGCTGGTCGATAATCTCGAAGACCCGTTCGCCCGCGGCCCGGCCGGCCTGCATCAGCTGGTTGAGTTGATGGAGCTTGTTGATCGGCTCGTAGAGGAAACCGGTCAGCATCAGGAACGCGATCAAGTCGCCCACCTGCATCGAGCCGGCGAGCACCCCGCGTGCGCCCACCCAGACCACGAGGACGATGCCTAACGAGCCGATGAGATACATCGACGGGTGATAGACCGCCCAGACTTTCATCACCACCAGAGTCGCGTGGCGGAGCTGGTCGCTGACCTTGTTGAAACGCCCGTGCTCCTCCGCTTCGCGCACGAAACTCTTGATCTGGCGGATGCCGGCAAGGTTGTCGTGCAGGAGCGAATTCATCGCCGAGGAAGCGCGCCGCTGCAGCCGGTAGCGCCGGTGCGCGGTGAGCGTGTACCAGAGCGCGCCGCCCGCGAGGAACGGCGCCGGCGCCAGGCCCACGAGCGTGAGCGAGGTGCTCACGTAAAACATCATCCCGAGCACGATCACCACCTGCAGGAGCGCGACCACGCCTTGCTCCACGCCGTCGATCAGCATCCGCTCGACCGAGTTCACATCCTCGAGGATGCGCGTCATCAGGTCGCCGGTGGCGCGATTGTCGAACCACCGCAGCGGGAGCATCTGGATGTGCGAATACAGATCGCTCCGCAGGTCGAAGATCACCTTCTGCTCGAAAGTGTTGTTTAAAATAATCCGGACCGCGTTCAGCCCGTGCTGCAGGACGAAGGCGAGTGCCGCGATCAGGACCAGCGGAGTCAGCCGCTCCGCCCGACCTTTCACCAGCACCTCGTCGATCACCACCTTGGTGACGGCCGGGAAGACCACGACCATGAGCGTGCCCACGATCGCGCAGGTCATCGTCCCGGCGGCGAGCAACGGATAACGCTTCAGGTAGGCAAAGACTCGCCAGACAGTTCCCATGGACCGGAAAAGTCCGTGACGCAGGCTTTGGGTGCAAGGCGGGTGTGCTATTTTGCCGGCGTGATCATCCACCAGATTTTCATTTCGGCCGGTCACAACTACTTCGGCCACGCCGGGCGCGAGCCGGATCAATTTCCGCTCGAGGAAGTCGCGCGCGTCGAGTGCGTCGCCGGCCGCGGCCTGCGCGGCGATCGCTTCTTTGATTTCAAGGACGACTACCAGGGCCAGGTCACGTTTTTCGCGCGTGAGGTTTTCGAGTGGCTGCAGGCGCAATTTCCCGGCGTGGAGAAATCAGCCGGCGCGCTCCGCCGAAACGTCCTTGTCTCCGGCGCCGATCTCCAGGCTTTGATCGGGAAAGAATTCGAGCTCCAGGGCGTGCGCTTTCGCGGGACGCAACACTGCAAGCCGTGCTTCTGGATGGACACCGCCTTCGCCCCCGGCGCTTTCGAGGCCTTGAAAGGGAAGGGTGGTCTGCGCGCCGAGATTCTCTCGGATGGCTGGCTCACCACCGGTGTTGCCGAGCTTGCGCTCCTCGCGTGAACGCCGCCTTCAGCGCGCTCCTGCTCGCCGGCGGAAGGTCGAGCCGCATGGGCCGCGACAAGGCCTTCCTCGAGTTCGACGGCGCAGCCGCTCTGGCAGCGGCAATGCGCATTGCTCCAGGCGCTCGCGCCGGTCGAGCTTTTCCTCGCCGGGCCGCCGCGGGCGGAATGGAGCGACTACGAAATTTTAGCCGACGCTTTGCCGGGTTGTGGGCCGCTTGGCGGTTTGGTCGCCGGCCTGCGGCGCATGCAGACGACGCGGCTGCTCGTGCTCGCGGTCGACCTGCCAGCGATGCGGGCGGATTATCTGCAAGCTTTGCTTGCCCGGGGTGAGGGTGTGGTCCCGCAGCGCACGGATCTTTTCGAGCCGCTCTGCGCGGTTTACCCGGCAAGCTCACGGCCGCTCGCGGAGAAGTTGCTGGCTACCGGCCAACTCTCGCTGCAACACTTCGTCCGCGAGTGCCTCCTGGAAGGACTCGTTAGGGCGCAACCCATCACCGAGGAGGAGGCGCCGCTGTTCACCAATCTCAACACGCCCGCCGATCTGCCATGAGTTCGCCGATTTCGATTTTGCGCCTGCACGCCGACGGCGCCGCGCGCCGTGAACCGGATGAAGTCGCCGCGGAAGCGCCGCTGGAATTGCGCGTCGAAGGCCAGAGCGTCGCCGTGCTCATGCGCACCCCGGGGCACGACCGCGAGCTCGCCGCTGGTTTTCTCCTCACGGAAAATCTGCTGCGCGATCCGCGCGACCTTTTCGAGATCACGCAATGCGGCGAGACCGGCGACCAGGTGGTTAACGTCACCCTGCGCAATCCGGCCGCCTTCGATCCGGCAAAGCTCACGCGGAATGTCTTCAGCTCTTCAAGCTGCGGCATCTGCAGCAAGGCCACGATCGCGGCGGTGCAACAAAGCTTTCCGGCCATTGCCGACGGGTGCCACGTGTCCGCGGAGACGTTGTTTCGCCTGCCCGATGCGCTGCGCGCCGCGCAGGAAACTTTTGCCCGCACCGGCGGCCTCCACGCCTGTGCGCTCTTTGATTTAGACGGCAACCTGGAAGTCGCGCGCGAAGACGTGGGCCGGCACAATGCGCTGGATAAAATCATCGGCCGCGCTTTTCTCGAGGGCGCGCTTCCGTTGCGCGGACGCGTGCTTTTGCTCAGCGGCCGCGTTTCCTTCGAGATGATGCAAAAGGCGCTCGCCGCCGGCATCCCGATCGTGGCCGCGATCTCCGCGCCTACGAGTTTAGCCGTCGAGTTCGCGACCGAGAGCGGGCAAACGCTCGTCGGCTTCCTGCGCGGCCAAACGATGAACGTCTACGCCGGCGCGGAGCGAATCCTCACGCCAACTTCCGCGCCCGCGCGCGTTGCATCGCCGCCTTAAAACCGCGCGGCCGGGTTGCGATCCATTCGGCAAATTTCGCGATCCCGGGATGGGCGCGCAGTTTCTCGACCGTGTGGTATTCGCGCTCGAGTTCCTTTTCCGAGAGGAGTTGATGAATCTGTGAATGGCACGGCCGGCAGAGGCCGACGATCTGCCGGACGACCGCACGCTCGAACTCGCGCTTGTTCCGTTTGTTGTGGTGCCGCGTGCGCGGGATCAGGTGATGCCGCGTGAGCGTCTCCTCGCGACCACAGATCGCGCACGTTCCTTCCACTGCGTCAGCCTTTCGTTTGGCCGCGTCCCCGGAAAGTCAGCTCGGCGATGCCCGATTTATCCAGCTCGCCGAATCCGGCCGCGATCATGCGCTCAAACTGCGCTTTGGTCGCGCGCGCCAGCGGGAGGTCGAGCCCGGCTTCGTCGCCCAGCGCGAGCGCGATGCCACTATCCTTGGCCGCATGTGCCGCGGAGAAGAAGCAAGCGTGGTCGCGGTTTTGCATGTCTTCGCCGTCGGTCTGGAGAACGCGGGAAGCGGCGCCGGTTTGCCCAAAAACTTCGCGCAGCATCGTCAGGTCGAGCCCAAGGGCGTCGCCCAGACCCAGGCCTTCCGCGAGGCCGGCGGTGTTGATGTTCATCACCATGTTAACCAGCGCTTTCACCTTTGCGGCTTCGCCGGCCCGGCCGACGAAACGGAGCGAGCTGCTCAGATCTTTCAGGAGCGGCTCGACCTGCGCGAAGACCTCCTGCTTCCCGCCGCACATCAGGTAAAGCGAACCTTCGCGAGCCTGGGTGATGCTCGAGGCCATGCAGGCTTCGAGGCTGCGCGCGCCAGCTTTCTCCGCCAGCGCTTCCACCTCCTCATGCACCTGCGGCGAGACCGTGGCGCAGTTTACGAAAATCTTCCCGCGGGAATTAGCCAGCAAGTTGTCCTCGCCGGAAAAGATCCCGCGCATCGCCGCGTCGTCCGTGACCACGGTGAAAATCACATCCGCGCCCGCGGTCACGTCGCCCAACGTCGGCGCCGCGGTTGCGCCGATTTCCTGGGCGAGCGCGGTCGCGCTTGGGCGATGCGCGTCGTAAAGCGTGGTCACGTGATAGCCGCGATCCTTCAGGCGACGCGCCATGTTTGCGCCCATCCGGCCGACGCCGACAAAGCCAATGTTCACGGGGCAATCCTCCCGGCGAAGAACGGGTTCTCCGCTCTCTCTTTGGCTACGGTCGTGAGCGGGCCGTGGCCCGGGCAAATGATGGTCTCGTTAGGCAGAGTCAGGATTTTCTCGAGGTTGTTCCGAATGGCGTCCGCGTAGGAGACGGAGCCGCCGCCCATGGAAGCGGCAAACATCGAGTCGCCCACCACCGCGATCGGTTGGGCGAGCCCCTTGATGAAGAAAGTCATGCCACCGGCGGAATGGCCGCAGGTCAGGCGGGCCTCGACCTGCAAAGCGCCGCACTCGAAATGCATTCCTTCCTCGATCGGCTGGGCGTTGCGGGCGGATTCCTTGCTCGAGAGATACGTGGGGGCGCCGGTTTTTTCCTGAAGCTTCGCGAGATCCTCGATGTGGTCGGCGTGCGCATGCGTGAGCAGGATGAATTTAACCGACAACTTCTCCTGCTCGATCCGCTGGAGCATTTCCGCGCAGGTCGCACCGGTATCGAAGGCAATCGCGGCGCGCGCCTGCGGATCCCAAATGAGGTAAGCATTCACCGTCATGTCGCCATAGGTGGTGTTGAACATCGCCAGGCCCTCGGGCGGCGTGACCGCTTCCGGTTGCCACTCGCCGCGCGCAAGTTTCAAGAGGGAGTCGGTGTGCAGTCCAAGGATCGGCGCAACCGCGCGCACCGTTGCCTCGTTGAGGCGGCCTTCGCGGAGTTGGCGCACTTGCTCAACTGTTTGGCCGGACTTCTCGGCCAGCTGGCTGTCGGAAAGGCCGAGGCCGCGCTGAGCCTTGCCAAGGATGTCGAAAGCGTTGTCTTCCAGTGGAATCATAAAGCGATGGATGCTGGTTGCAGGAGCGGCAGCCGGTCGGCGAACAGCCGCGCGGCGCTCCTTGCCACATGTTCGACCGTCGGGGCCGCGCCGGACTCTTTTTCGATCGAAGTCATGGCCACGTTTGCGATTCCGCAGGGGACGATCTGGTCGAAGGGCGAGAGGTCGCCGCCGACGTTAAGCGCGAAGCCGTGCATCGTAATCCACTGGCGCACGCCGACGCCGATGGAGGCAATCTTACGTTCCGCCACCCAGACACCGGTGAGACCGGCCCGCGTTTGTGCGCCGACCTCGTACTCCGCCAGGAGGACAATGAGCGTTTCCTCGATCCAACGGAGGTAGCGATGCAAATCCTGGCCGTAGGGCCGCAGGTTAATGATCGGATAGCCGACAAGCTGGCCCGGTCCGTGGTAGGTCGCCTGGCCGCCGCGGTTGATCGGGAAAAGCGGATGCGGCAAGTGTTCCGCGTCGCGCAGGCTGGAGCGGTCGGGCGTGCGGCCGATGGTGTAGACCGGCTCGTGCTCGAGGAGCAAGAGCTCGTCGCCTAACGAGGGGTCGGCCTTACGCCGCGCGACGATCTCCTCCTGGAGCGCGAGCGCTTCGCCGTAGCCGATGCGACCAAGCCAGCGCGCTTTCAAATCTGCGCTCCCGTAGGCACGCCGAGCTTCGCGGCTTCCTGCGCGCGCAGGTGCGTCAGGCCGATGGCGAGCGCGTCGGCCGCGTCGCTCTGCGGCGTTTCGGTTAACCCGAGCAGCGCGCGGATCATGAACGCGACCTGGCCTTTGTCCGCGCTGCCGCGGCCGACCGTGGCCTGCTTGATCCGCGTGGGCGCGTATTCGAAAATCGGCAGCCCGCGCTCTGCGGCCGCGAGGATGGCCGCACCGCGCGCCGCGCCGAGAGCGATGGCTGTTTTGTGGCTCTGCACGTAGATGACCGACTCGAGCGCGCAGCAATCCGGCTGGTGCAGCTGGATCAAATCGGAGAGCTGCTCGCGGATGGCCACCAGGCAGGCGGAAGGCCGGAGCTTTGAATGGTTTTGGATCACGCCGAAATAAAGCGCGCGCGGCTTCCCCGCGCCGGCATCGACCACGGCCACACCGGAGCAACGCAGGGAGGCATCGATCGCGAGGACACGCATCGCCCTTAAACTAGGAGCGCGCGCGGCCGCCCGCTAGTGCGTGAGAAATCCGAGCACGAGAAAGACGCCGCCGGCGGCGCCGAGCGCGAGCCCGAGAAACCAGTAGCGCCGGCGCTTGGTCAACGCGGCGATTGCGGAAACGGCGATCGCGACCTGGAACATGGTCACGCCGCGCGCGAAGACTTCGTGTTGGTGGAAGTTATGCTTCGCTTCCGTCTCTTTCTCGCGCGCTTCTTTTTGAATCTCGGCCTGCTCTTCCTGGTAGCGGTGCGCCTTTTCGCGATCCTGCTCTGTGGGCGCAGCGCCGAGGGTCATCTTGGCGTCGAGGACCGCGGCCTTGATTCCCTTGGCCTGGTAGTAGGACCAACGATTGGCCGCCTCGATTTGACTCATGACGGCTTCATTCGCGCGCGTGCCGGAAAGCAAACCAGTGATAGCCGCGAGCACCGCCAGAATCGCGGTGCTCAATGCGACCCACGAAATCCATGGCGCACCGCCATGCTCGGCAGCGTGATGCGTTTGCTCGTGGCAATGCTCCAGGGGCACTTCGATTTCTTCCATGGCGCGTGACGGTAGAAAGCGCGCCCGTTGGTTCAACCAAGGAATCGACAGGAAGCCGGCGAACGATATTCTGGCGCGACCATGGCTGGCCCTGAAAGTGTCGTCTGCCAAATCTGCGGCCGCGCCAAAGCCCCGGACGAAGTCGCGATCGGCGAAAGCTTGCGGCCTTCGCTGGCGGAGTTCATCGCCGCGGAGCATCCGGGATGGGACAGCGGGCAACCGATTTGCCTCGAGGACCTGGGCCGCTTCCGGAAGGAATACGTCAAGCGCACCCTGCAGGACGAGCTGGGCGAGCTCTCCACGCTCGACCAGGAAGTGGTCGAGAGTTTGCAGCAGCACGAGCTGCTCTCGGAGAACATCGAGCACCGGTTCGAACGCAAGCTTACTTTCGGCGAGCGCCTTTCCGACCGGATCGCGGAATTTGGCGGCAGCTGGCGATTTATCCTGCTCTTTGGCGCCATCCTCGTTGGTTGGATTGTGCTCAATGCGGTGGCTTTGGCGGAGAAAGGTTTCGATCCCTACCCGTTCATTCTCCTGAACTTAATTCTCTCCTGCCTCGCGGCGCTGCAGGCGCCGGTGATCATGATGAGCCAAAACCGGGCGCAGGCGCGCGATCGCCTCCAGGCGGAAAACGACTACAAGGTGAACCTGAAGGCCGAGCTCGAGATTCGCCACTTGCACGAGAAGGTGGATCACCTCTTGCGCCGGCAATACCAGCGACTCTTCGAAATTCAGCAGATCCAGATCGAGTTGCTCGAGGAACTCAGTAGCCAGGGACGCGGGAAGAGAGCTGATTAACATGGCTCGCACCGGCCTTATCTCAGGCGATGGTCGCTCAGCACCGCGATGAGCGTTACTTAGCTCCCGTCACGTCCGCGCGAGACGAAGCCGCCGGTCCCACCGGCGTGTAGATCTCAACCAATCCGATCCCAGTGGCTCCTGCCTGGCCGCTCAAGACCACGGTGTAGTTCCCGGCCGGAAGATCTCCAATGATCGCTGACTCCATCCTATTCGTCGGCGAGAGGCCGGCAGCTGCGATCCGGGCAGCCTGCACCGGGTCATCCAGCCAATTGTCGTTCGCGAAGATGAGCGCACCATTCCCGTCGTGGACTTTGAGCGTTGGGTCGGCCAGCGGGTTCTTTACTCCGGCAGCGGCAAGGGATGGACCGATGCCTCGCACCACGACCGACGCCGTGCCGCCAGTTCCATTTAACATCAGGCCTCCGATGAGGACATCCGTGCCAGTCTGCACCAGGCCCCGGGTGCTGATGTTCGCGAGCTTCGACTTCGAGGTCGGATTAAGATCGTAGGCTTCGATGAGTCCCACGCCGCTCTCGCCGGTGTGGCTTGTCACGACCGCGGTGTAAGTCCCGGGCGACGCTTCGAACAGGATTGCGGCTTCGCGCGGATCAGCCGGGGCGAGACCGGTGGCGGTGATCTCAGTTCCCTGAGTGTCGCCCCAGTTATTATTCGTCAGCAAAAGAGCGCCGTCGCCTCCGTGTAATTCGAGGACCGGGTCAGGCAACGGATCGCTGATGCCTTTTGTCTGCAGGCTTGGCCCAAGAGCGCGCAGGACGATTTCCTTCGGAGAGCTGCCAGTGATGATGAAACCTCCGATGAGGACCTGCTCTCCTGAGCTGACCCGTCCGCGAGTGGACATATTAGCAACCTGAACCGGCGACGGGACGGGAGTTGGAGTCGGAGTTGGTGTCGGGGTTGGTGTCGGGGTTGGTGTCGGGGTTGGTGTCGGGGTTGGTGTCGGGGTTGGTGTCGGGGTTGGTGTCGGGGTTGGTGTCGGGGTTGGTGTCGGGGTTGGTGTCGGGGTTGGTGTCGGGGTTGGTGTCGGGGTTGGTGTCGGGGTTGGTGTCGGGGTTGGTGTCGGGGTTGGTGTCGTTGGGGTTGGTGTCGGGGTTGGTGTCGGGGTTGGCGTTGGCGTTGGCGTTGGCGTTGGCGTTGGCGTTGGCGTTGGCGTTGGCGTTGGCGTTGGCGTTGGCGTTGGCGTTGGCGTTGGCGTTGGCGTTGGCGTTGGCGTTGGCGTTGGCGTTGGCGTTGGCGTCGGAGTTGGCGTCGGAGTCGGAGTCGGAGTCGGAGTCGGAGTCGGAGTCGGAGTCGGAGTCGGAGTCGGAGTCGGAGTCGGAGTCGGAGTCGGGGCGATGGTTAGCACTACGGAGCCGGCCCCGTTATCCGCGAACGTGTAGGTAAACCCTGCGACGGGATTCCCCACAACGAGATTACTGGCCGAACCTTGCAGCGCGCCGTTGTAGGCCAGGACGAAATAGAGCCCAGGCGTGGCGAAGCTGTTCGTCGTGCCTGCCTGGTAGAGGTAGATGGTGCCGCCGTTGATCGTGAGAGCGTTCGTGCCGGTGACAAAAATGGCGTCATTCGCCGTCGCGGACATGTCATAGTTGAGATCCGAAGTGCCGACCAGGTTGAGGCCGCCAACCGTGAGGGTTCCTATTTCGTTGTTACCGGGCGCGATCATCCCGTGCAGCACGGGGGATACAGTCCCGGCGATGGTCCCTCGACCACTGCCGTAGGTTTTGAAGATGGTAAGACTCCCGCCATTACTCGCACCTGCGCCGCCCGTCAGTGTCGGCCGCGGCGCACCTTGCAATTGCGAGCCCTGGACAAACACCGCGCCTGTTCCCGTTGCTGAGCCACGTGGGTTATCCACCAGCAGGGTGCCGGTGGTCACTACGGTGTTACCGCTGTAGGCATTCGACCCTGTGAGTGTAAGGGTGCCAGTGCCGGTCTTGGTCACGCCGCCGGTCCCACTAATCAGGCCTGCATAAGCAGC
Organism: uncultured Verrucomicrobiae bacterium; assembly: GCA_963726745.1. Classification (GTDB taxonomy): domain Bacteria; phylum Verrucomicrobiota; class Verrucomicrobiia; order Chthoniobacterales; family UBA10450; genus JACCTI01. Next base: position 4,383 of record CAVSDR010000001.1, on the reverse strand, counting down.
GGGGCTGGTGTTATCGCCACCGATGGTCAGCGTCGCCGCGCCGAGACTTACTCCGCCGCCATTGCCGCCGCCGCCAGTGAGGGAGCCGATCGAGTTATTGAAGCCAGTGAGGTCCAAGGTGACGCCCACCGTGTTATCAAGCGTCACGGCCGACTTGCTGCCAAAGGCATTCGTCGCAATGCCAGCGGCCACCGTGCCATTCACCACGTGGGTCGGACCGGTGTAGGTGTTCGCACCTTTCAAGGTCAGAGTTCCAAGACCTCTTTTCACCAGCCCGCCATCGGCCGCGCTTCCCAAATCCGTGTCGTGGAGCAACGGCTGCGCCACGCCGATGTCGAAGCCATTCGTGTCGAAGATCGCGCCGCCGGTTTTTACGGTTGCGGCAGTCGCGACATTTTGCGGGGCGACGTCGTAGAAATTCGCGTTACTCGCTCGCGCGCGCACAGTGCCGCCGTTGAAGTTAAAGCGCGAGACCTTCGCGCTGACGCCGATGGAGATTGCCGGCACCTCCAAAGTGCCCCCATCGAGGTTGAAGGTTCCGCTGCCATTATCCTGTCCAACCTCAAACATCGACGAGACCGTGTGCGTGCCGCCGGATTGCGTGAAGATACCGGTCCCCTGCTCGCCCACGTGTTCAGAAGTGGCGCGAAGAACGCCGGTGCCGCTCAGCGTATAAGTTCCATGTGCGGCCCCCGATTGGGCGGCCAGATACAAAGTATTTGAGATCGTGTTGGTGCCGCCGCTCTGGGTAAAAGTTCCATTGCCAATGAACCCTACGTACAGGTTGCCGGTACCAACTGAGCTTGGGATCGTAATGGTGCCACCGCTCTGCGTGAAAGTTCCATTGCCACTGAAACTCACGTATAGGTTGCTGGCAGCGAAGGTGCCGCCAGTCAGCGTGTAAGCGCCTGAAGATCCCGCTTCATTCCCTAGGACCAAAAACAGCTGCGCGTTAAAGCTCCCCGCACTTTGTGTATAGAAATTACCGCCGACGGTGTTGCCGACGTACACTTGCAGCGCGACCATCGCTGAATCAGCGGACGACTGGCGCAAGGTGATGGAACTGTTCACCCCCGTCGCGTCCAGTGTCAGGTTGGACAACGTCTGTCCAGCATAGGAATAATCGAAATCGACGACCGCGGGACCGCTTTGAAACGTGGTCGAATTGGTGCCGAGGATGACATTGTCGACGGAAGCGGGGACACCAACCGGGCTCCAGTTTGCGGCATTATTCCAGTTCCCATTGAAGGGACCGACGTAAGCCTTGTCCGTCTGGCCGAACAAAATACCGGGCATAAGCGGAGCCGCCGCCGCAAGCCAGAAGCTAAGGCTAACAATCCGTGACGAGACAGCGCGACCAAGGCCGAGTGAAATCATAACAAGAAGGAGGCCCGCGCCGACCGCGCGAACTCAATGATTGATCCGACTACTTACGCGCTCTAGATGCAAGCCCATCCCGTGTCGTCGATGTAAAGAACGGATAACTCCCGGGCCCATCGGCCAATCAAATCTCCCTCTTTCGAGGAACCCCGCTTCCGGGAAAACCGACGCAGAAATAGCCGACATTCTCACTCTCGGCGTCGAAACCGTGAAGACGCACGGCAAAAACCTACTCGCAAAAATGGGCACCGAGAACCACCGGAGCCGTCCCCGCAAAGTGGACCTACCAAGCAAAGCTACTGCGTTCGCGACAACCGCGTCGGTCAATGGAGCCCGTGGGTCAGCGTGATCGTCGGCGGCTGAGCGCCTGCGAATCCGTGTTTCATCCGTATTAATCTGTGGCTCAATCCTGTGGTGACCCCGAACGTAATCAAGATCACGAGCGCTGCCCGATCAGCGGACCGTTGATCCCATTTTTTTACCATGCCTCGCGAGTACATCCTGCAACGCGCTCCTTCGGCCACGGGCATTCATATCGACTATGCCGGAGAGCTGAATCCGCAGCAGCATGCCGCAGTCACGGCGCCGCCCGGGCCGTTGCTGGTGATCGCGGGCGCGGGCTCCGGGAAGACGCGCACGCTGACCTATCGCGTGGCCTACTTGCTCGAGAACGGGGTCGATCCGCGCAACATCTTGCTGCTTACTTTTACCAACAAAGCCGCGCGCCAGATGCTCGACCGCGTGGCCAACCTGCTCCCGGTGGACGCGAGCGGACTTTGGGGCGGAACCTTCCACTCGATCGGTAACCGCATGCTGCGGCGCCATGGAAGCGTGCTCGGTTACTCCAGCGGCTTCACCATTCTCGATCGCGAAGACCAGAAAGATCTGATCGACACCGTCGTCTCGGCGGCCGGAATTAACCCCAAGGAAATCCGTTTCCCGAAAGGCGATGTGCTGGCCGACCTCTTCAGTTTCACGGTGAACACCGAGCGCACGATGGAGGAAATCCTCGCGGAGAAGTTCCCGTATTTCCTGCCCTTGATCGAGCAGATCAAGGACGTGCAAGCGCGCTACGAGCGGAAGAAAAAGGCGACGAACTCGATGGACTTCGACGATCTCCTCGAGAAGACCCTGCGGATGCTGAAGGAGCACCGCGAGGTGGCCGATTTCTACCAGCGAAAGTTCCAGTTCATCCTCGTGGACGAGTATCAGGACACGAACAAGATCCAGGCCGACCTGATCGACACGCTCGCGGCCGAGCATCGGAACGTCATGGTCGTAGGCGACGACGCGCAATCGATCTACTCCTGGCGCGGGGCGAACTTCAAAAACATCCTCGCCTTTCCCGATCGTTATCCGGACGCGCAGGTCTTCAAGATCGAGCTCAACTACCGGAGCGTGCCGGAGATCTCTGAGTGTAGCGAACGCAGCGATCGCGCCGAACGTCGAGCAGTTCAAAAAAGAGCTCAGCTCCACGCGGCCGACGAATGAGCTGAAACCCGCGGTGGTGGCTTTGAACGATGGCGGCGAGCAGGCCGCCTTTGTCGCGCAGCGCATCTTGGAGTTACGCGACGAGGGGATCGAGCTGGACGAGATCGCGGTGCTTTATCGCGCGCATTATCACGCGGTCGAGCTGCAGCTCGAACTCTCGCGCCGCGGCATCCCTTACCAGATCACCAGCGGGGTGCGTTTCTTCGAGCAGGCGCACATCAAGGACGTGGCCGCCTTCATCCGTTTCGTGGCCAACCCGCGCGACGAAGTGGCGTTCAAACGGATGGTAAAACTTCTCCCCGGTATCGGGAACAAAAGCGCCGACGGGCTCTGGAGCGCCTGGGAAAAATCGCTCGATGCGGACGGCGACCTGAAGAACTGGGGCGAACGCCTGCGCGCGTTGCCGGTAGGCGCGCGCTCGAAGAAATCGTGGGAGCAATTAGCCTACACTTTGGACGAGATTGCTCCGGGCGGAGTGCCGAATCCGCCCGCGGAAATGATCATCTCGATCGTGGAAGCGATCTACGACGACTACGCCAAGGCGAACTTCAGCAACTACGAGCTCCGGCGCGAGGATCTGAACCAGCTCGCAGCTTTCTCGCGCCAGTTCAAAGACGTGAACGAGTTCCTCGCGCAACTCGCCTTGATCAGCAACGTCGACGCCGAGGCCGCGCCGCAGCCTAACGAGGACAAGGAAGCGGTGAATCTTTCCTCGGTACACCAGGCGAAAGGCCTGGAGTATCACACCGTCTTCGTTATCTGGCTGACCGATGGGATGTTTCCGAGCACCCGCTCGCTCGACACCCGCGAAGCGATCGAGGAAGAGCGCCGGCTGTTTTACGTCGCGGTCACGCGCGCCCGCGACGAGCTTTATCTGACCTACCCGCACATGCGCCTGAACGCCGGCTACGGCGAGATGTTCCAGCGCCCCTCGCGCTTCCTGAAAGAGATCCCAACCGAGCTCCTCGAAGACTGGCAGGTCTCGCGGCGGTGAGTTGTCCCACAGATCCCGCCGATGAGTGCAGTTCTCTGTGGTGAATCTGTTGGTAAAACGATCCGTGAAATCTGCGTAATCTGTGGACCCAAATGACCCTCACCCCTGACCAAAAAATAGCCGGGTGCTCACTCCGCTTTTCGCCTTGCGCACAGAGGACGACCTCGGGATTGGCGACCTCGCGGCGCTCCGGCAGTTCGTCGATTGGGCCGCGAGTATTGGGTTCAAGCTCGTGCAGTTGCTCCCGATCAACGAAACCGGCGGGGACAACAGCCCTTATAATGCGATCAGCGCGACTGCGATCGAGCCGCTGACCTTACATCTTGCCCCGGGCTCGCCAGAGGACCTTACGCAAGAAGATTACGATGAGGTTCTAGCCACATCTCGCTGGCTAAATTGCGCACGGGACCGGTGAGCTACCGGGAGGTGCGGAAGCTAAAGCGCGCCTTGCTCGAGAAAGCTTTCGCCCGTTTTCAAGGGCGCGCGGATGCCGCCGAGAGCTTCACTGCTTTCTGCGA